>JAUIES010000006.1 GCA_030429705.1 Phycisphaerae bacterium
TTGGACCGGTCGAGAGCACGATGCCGCTGGTGCGCGAAATCTGCTTCAGATAGTCTTGCTCAAGTGCCGGCGGCATCCCGAGCGCTGCAAAACTTGATAAATGCGGCGATCGCGAAGGATCAAGCAGCCGCAAGACGACTCGCTCGCCATAGACACTCGGCAAAGTACTGATACGCAGATCCGCTTGCCGGCCGCTGTTCTTGTCAGTTTGCTCGCCAGATCTGCTCCCGATCAAGACCGAAGCGCGACCGTCTTGCGGGCTGCGGCGCTCGGCGACATCCAGCCCCCCCATGACTTTGATGCGGCCCGTGACGCTGCCTGCAACGGAAGCCGGGAGTTCGCGCATGGTGTGCAAAGAGCCGTTGAGACGGTATCGCACCAGGGTTTTGTCGCGCAGCGGCTGAAGATGCACATCACTCGCCCCGCACGAAAGAGCTTCAAAGAGCACGAGGTCGACCAAACGGACGGCTGGCGCTTTGCCGTGTGTGCTCAGTAAGTCACGCTCAGTATCGCGCACGGCAGCTTGTAAATCACCCTCCACATCATCCGATGCTTGGACCACGATCGATGCTTCTTCTGTGTGGTCGTTTTCTCGCTGCACATAGGCCCGGTCGATGGCGGTCGCAATCTCTTCAGCATTGCCTTCACTGACCTGGACCGGTCGACCGAGACGCACACCGACATTGAAGATGACATGAGGTTTGGTGTGTGAGGCGACAGCCAGATGCTCGATGCCGTCGCGGTAGCCCGTGCTCAGGACCAGATGACGACGCGCGAAGTCGTGAGATAGAAGCGAGAGAAACGCATCACTTGGCGTGCTCTCAGTCACACTTTGGCTGTCAGGCTTCGATAGCGATCGGGCGCGCAGCGCACTCACCGGATGATCCTCGGCTCGACGGTCGGCCAACCGGTATCAATGTCACTTTCTTCGGCGAGTTGATCGCTGAGGTACTTGAGGTCATCAAAGCCATCGGACCGCAGCACATTGGCCCGGATAAACACATAGAAACGCGTGCGCGTATTCGACGCCGACCGTGACTTGAAAAACTCGCCCAGTATCGGGATCTTCGCAATGATCGGGACTTGGTTCGTCGACTTGCCTTCAGTCGTAAACTCAAAACCACCCACCGCGACCGTGTACCCGTCCGGGATGGACGCTGTACTCGACACCACATTCTGTTGTCGCGATGGCGGCAGTGACGGGTCCGCAGACTCACCGACGAAGGCGCTGAGCGTCACATCGTATTCAAGCACCAGATGATCACCCGACGCGATCTGAGGCGTGATCGAGATCTGCGTACCCGCACTCTCAGAGCCACCAAACGAAGTCGTGGCCACGGTGTCCGACGCATTGGTCGAGAGATAGGGTTCGTTGATGGTCGAGTTGAAAGTCGCCGCGATGTTGTTGGTCGCGAGCACCCGAGGCATGCTCAGTGTCCGGCCTTCATTGATGGTCTCGAGAGCACGCACGACCACACCAAAGTCGCCCGGGTCAAGCACCACTGCAGTCCCGCCAGCGCCAGCGAGACCAGATGTCCCGATGCCGTCAGCGATCCCGCCCAGACCAAAGAGTGACGCCAGGCGCACCAGCGTCCCGCCCTTGGTGACGATCTGTTCGAGTTGGATGGCGAGGTCTCGTGTCTCAGCATCGGTCAGGCCGACCATCAAGACCTCGATCATCACCTGCGGCTGCCGTACATCGATGGTTGCAAGTAACGCTTCGATCTGATCGAGCATCTGCGGCGAACCCACAGCGATCAGCGTGTTCGTCCCGACATCAGCGGTCATGGTGAAATCACTGGCTCCTGCACCTCTATTGAGAGCATCACGCGGTGTGGTGGTGGTGCGAGGCAACAGCGGCGACTCGCCAGTCGGTGTGCGACCAATCGCACTCGAGCGCAGATTGTCAGCGTCGATCGATGACGCTTCGAGCAACCCATCATCCGTTGCCGCCTCCAGCACGCCCGCTGTGATCAGACCTTGCAGCACTGACATCACTTCGTCAACAGCCCGGTTCTTCATCGTCCACGACCGCATCGGACGGCGCGACTCAAGCGGCGCTTCAGAAAGCCGCTGCATGAGCGACGCAATCGCCTCGTGCTGACTCATCGTCGCGGTCACGATCAGGCTGCCGGTCAGCGTGTCGCTCACAATCTTCCAGCGTTCGTCTTCGTCCGTCGGCGCGATCGTCGATTCGATCAAAGAGCGCACCTGCTCAAGCCCAAAGTGACTCGGAGTGTAACTCTCGGTCGTCACCGGTTCTCGTTTGTCGAGTTGAGCGATCAGAGTCCGCCAGGCGGGCAGGTCACGCTCCGGCGCAATCACCAGCACAGAAATTCCATCCGGGGCCCGCACGAGTTTGCCGGGCAATTTGCGCCCCGACACCAACTCTCTGCTGGCCTGCATCTGTTCAACCAACGCCATCAAAGACTCCACGCCGATGTGACGGATCGCAATCTCTTCGACCGTAGTCTCGGTGTTCGGAGCGTCGAGTTCGATCAGAAACCGGTCAATCAGATCATGCTGCTCAGCGGTCGCGGAGATCAGCAACTGGTCACTTTCACCGATGCGCGTAACCTTCCCCGTCTTGCCCATCAGTGGCTTCAAGGCATCGACAATCGCAGCAGTATCACCATGCTCGATCACGACGATCACGGTGCGAAATCCGGCGGGGACCTCGGCCCCCCCAAATTGAATTCCCGAATCTCCATCATCGGAAGGCTCAACCCGAGCCGCGTCTGCAGCCTCAGCCAGCGTGACGACACTCACCGTCGCATCGCCAGCTCGCCGCACCGTCGTCATGCCGCGTGAAGACAACAGCCGATTCGTCAGTGACCACAGCTCCCCATCCGTCACGCCCCCGCCGAGCCGTAGCGTCACACTCCCTTTGAGCTTCGAAGCGTCGTACTCAATGTTGAGATCAAGACGCTCAGCAGCAAGGTCCACCACGCGGGCAAGCTCTAACTGACCGGAAAGAGTCGTCAGAGGTTGAGTCTGTGCGAATGCATGTCTTGTCATCAAGCACGCAATGGAAACGACAATCAATGTCTGCATCTGAACGCGCTTCGCAGGATGCAAGGCTTTGCATAGACGATCACCACAAATCCACAAAATTCCCTGAGGAATTAGTCCAATACACCCAGATCTGTGTGCCGTGTCGTTGGTGCGATTCATAGCAATCCCCCAATGCGGGCAGGCCCAATTGAATTTTGTGGTTGTTCCAAAGAATTGCAGACCTGCACATAGGCATTCGATGTATACATGAGTATTGGGAGTTGCGATGGGAATGGGTACCGTCGGCTACATCCAGTTGGAACAGGCAACGGAGCTCGCTTCGACGCTGTCGTGCTCGACACGCTTGTCCATATTGATTCAACTGCGAGATCGACCGTCAACAGTGCGCGAGGTATGTGCCGCTCTTGGCCTAAGCCAATCGCTCGTGAGCCATCATCTCGCTGGGCTTCGAGCCATTGGTGCAGCCAAATCTGTTCGCCGAAAGCAGTCGATGGTGTACCGACTCGGCCCGACCGTCCACATCGAGCAACGCGATGGCGACCTCGAAGTAACGCTCTATGGCGCAGATGGTCGGACTGAGGTATCACTCTCGATTTGTGCTGAAACTTCAAAGTCTGAAAGTTGCACTCAAGAACCGTTGACTGCCAAGAGATCATCGTCTCCGAGCACATGAGTTGTGCGTTCACCGCTCGGCCATGCCACAATAGCTTGAACGATCTTCTCATCCTCATCGCGTGACAAATGCAGTACCCAACCCACATCTTGAAGCTGAATGTTGAGTCCCTCGACCGAGTCGGCGCGAACGAGTTTGACATGCTGACCGATGACAAGGTCCTGAAGTTGGGTTGTTTGGCGGTGGCCGCGTGGATAGTCGATGCTCCGGCCAAGCAACGCGATCGCTCCCGACGCCTCGGTCGCCGTCCGTGCGTGCCGTTGGTCGATCGGACTGAGTTTCTCAAATGACCTGATGGCATCATGCGTCCGGAGATCTGGATCAAACTTCCGCCCAGGCTTCCAGCCAGCATCGCGCATCCGGCGACACCAGCATTGATGGGCGACTGCAGTGAGTTGATCCAGCAGAGAAGTGGACATTGAACAAGTGCCTTCTCAAGGTTGCACGCAAGAATCGAGCAACAC
>JAUIES010000007.1 GCA_030429705.1 Phycisphaerae bacterium
CCATCGACTGCTTTCGGCGAACAGATTTGGCTGCACCAATGGCTCGAAGCCCAGCGAGATGATGGCTCACGAGCGATTGGCTTAGGCCAAGAGCGGCACATACCTCGCGCACTGTTGATGGTCGATCTCGCAGTTGAATCAAGATGGACAAGCGCGTCGAGCACGACAGCGTCGAAGCGAGCTCCGTTGCCTGTTCCAACTCGATGTAGCCGACGGTACCCATTCCCATCGCAACTCCCAATACTCATGTATACATCGAATGCCCATGTGCAGGTCTGCAATTCTTTGGAACAACCACAAAATTCAATTGGGCCTGCCCGCATTGGGGGATTGCTATGAATCGCACCAGTGACATGACACACAGATCTGGGTGTGACGGCCGAATTCCTTGGGGAATTCTGTGGTTTTGTGGTGATCGTCTATGCAAAGTCTTGCATCCCGCGAAGTGCGTTCAGATGCAGACATTGATTGTCGCTTTCATTGCGTGCTTGATGACAAGACATGCGTTCGCACAGACTCAACCGCTCACGATCCTTTCCGGCCAACTTGAACTTGCCCGCGTGGTGGACCTTGCTGCTGAGCGTCTTGATCTCAACATTGAGTACGACGCATCGAAACTCAAAGGGAGTGTGACGCTACGGCTCGGCGGGGGCGTGACGGATGGGGAACTGTGGTCGTTGACGAATCGGCTGCTGTCTTCACGCGGCATGACGACGGTGCGGCGCGCGGGCGATGCGACGGTGAGTGTCGTCACGCTGGCGGAGGCTGCTGAAACAGCTCGGGTTGAGCCTTCCGATGATGGAGATTCGGCAGTTCAATTTGGGGGGGCCGAGGTCCCCGCTGGATTTCGCACCGTGATCGTCGTGATCGAGTATGGTGATACTGCTGCGATTGTCGATGCCTTGAAGCCGCTGATGGGCAAGACGGGGAAGGTTACACGCATCGGTGAAAGTGACCAGTTGCTGATCTCCGCGACCGCTGAGCAGCATGATCTGATTGACCGGTTTCTGATCGAACTCGACGCTCCGAACACCGAGACTACGGTCGAAGAGATTGCGATCCGTCACATCGGCGTGGAGTCTTTGATGGCGTTGGTGGAACAGATGCAGGCCAGCAGAGAGTTGGTGTCGGGGCGCAAATTGCCCGGCAAACTCGTGCGGGCCCCTGATGGAATTTCTGTGCTGGTGATTGCGCCGGAGCGTGACCTGCCCGCCTGGTGGACTCTGATCGCTCAACTCGACAAACGAGAACCGGTGACGACCGAGAGTTACACCCCGAGTCACTTCGGGCTTGAGCAGGTGCGGACGCTGATCGAATCGACGATCGCACCTTCGGGTGAAGACGATCGCTGGAAGATTGTCAGCGATACATTAACCGGTAGCCTGATCGTGACGGGGACCACGAGTCAGCACGAAGCGATTGAGGCCCTCATGCATCGGCTGTCGGAGGCTCCGCTTGAGTCACGCCGTCCGATGCGGTCATGGACCATGAAAAACCGGGCTGTTGATGAGGTGATGTCGGTCTTGCAGGGATTGATCTCGGCGGGTGTCCTGGAGGCGAATGTCGATGATGGATTGATCGAAGCGTCATCGCCGAACGCAGACATGCCGCGTCCAGATAGGTTGGGTCGCACTCCAACCGGCGAGTCCCCGATTTTGCCTCGCATTAACGACGCGCCACGCAACGCGTTCAGTACCGGCACCGGCACCAATGACTTCACGATGACGGCTGATGTCGGGACGAACACGCTGATCGCTGTGGGTTCGCCGCAGATGCTCGATCAGATCGAAGCGTTACTTGCAACCATCGATGTACGGCAGCCGCAGGTGATGATCGAAGTCTTGATGGTCGGGCTGACCGACGCCGAAACGCGCGACCTGGCCATTCAGCTCGAGCAGATCGTGACGAAGGGTGGGACGCTGGTGCGCCTGGCGTCACTCTTTGGATTGGGGGGGATAGCAGACGGCATTGGGACATCTGGTCTGGCTGGGGTCGGCGGGACAGCGGTCGTGCTTGACCCGGGCGACTTTGGTGTGGTCGTGCGTGCCCTCGAAACCATCAACGAAGGCCGAACGCTGAGCATGCCGCGCGTGCTGGCGACCAACAACATCGCGGCCACCTTCAACTCCACCATCAACGAACCCTACCTGTCTACCAATGCTTCGGACACGGTGGCGACGACTTCGTTTGGTGGCTCTGAGAGTGCGGGCACGCAGATTTCGATCACGCCGCAGATCGCATCGGGCGATCATTTGGTGCTCGAATACGACGTGACGCTCAGTGCCTTCGTCGGCGAATCTGCGGACCCGTCGCTGCCGCCGAGTCGTCAGCAGAATGTGGTGTCGAGTACGGCTTCGATCCCGGACGGATACACGGTCGCGGTGGGCGGTTTTGAGTTTACGACCGAGGGCAAGTCGACGAACCAGGTCCCGATTATTGCGAAGATCCCGATACTGGGCGAGTTTTTCAAGTCACGGTCGGCGTCGAATACGCGCACGCGTTTCTATGTGTTTATCCGGGCGAATGTGCTGCGGTCCGATGGCTTTGACGACCTCAAGTACCTCAGCGATCAACTCGCCGATGAGAGTGACATCGACACGGGTTGGCCGACGGTCGAGCCGAGGATCATCCGGTGAGTGCGCTGCCCGCCCTATCGCCGTCGAAGCCTGACAGCCGAAGTGTGACTGAGAGCACGCCAAGTGACGCGTTTCTCTCGCTTCTATCTCACGACTTCGCGCGTCGGCACCTGATTTTGAGCATGGGCTTTCACGATGGTATCGAGCGTCTCGCGGTGGCCTCACACACCACATCACATGTGATATTCAATGTCGGTGTGCGACTTGGGCGACCGGTCCAAGTCAATGAAGGCAACGCCGAAGAGATCGCCACCGCTATCGACCGGGCCTATTTGCAGCGAGACAACGACCACACGGAAGAGCCGTCGATCGTGGTCGAAGCTTCGGATGATGTGGAGGGTGATTTGCAAGCTGCCGTGCGCGAGACTGAGCGTGACTTGCTGAGCACACACGGCAAAGCGCCAGCCGTCCGTCTGGTCGACCTCGTGCTCTTTGAAGCTCTTTCGTGCGGGGCGAGTGATGTGCATCTTCAGCCGCTGCGTGACAAGACCCTCGTGCGCTACCGCCTCAACGGCTCATTGCACACCATGCGTGAACTCCCGGCTTCGGTTGCAGGCAGCGTCACGGGTCGCATCAAGGTCATGGGGGGGCTGGATGTCGCCGAGCGCCGCAGCCCGCAAGACGGTCGCGCTTCGGTCTTGATCGGGAGCAGATCTGGCGAGCAAACCGACAAGAACAGCGGCCGGCAAGCGGATCTGCGTATCAGTACTTTGCCGAGTGTCTATGGCGAGCGCGTCGTCCTGCGTCTGCTTGATCCTTCGCGATCGCCGCATTTATCAAGTTTTGCAGCGCTCGGGATGCCGCCGGCACTTGAGCAAGACTATCTGAAGCAGATTTCGCGCACCAGCGGCATCGTGCTCTCGACCGGTCCAA
>JAUIES010000008.1 GCA_030429705.1 Phycisphaerae bacterium
TGCAGCGCTCGGGATGCCGCCGGCACTTGAGCAAGACTATCTGAAGCAGATTTCGCGCACCAGCGGCATCGTGCTCTCGACCGGTCCAACCGGCAGCGGCAAGACGACCACGCTCTACGCAAGTCTGGCGTGGGTCAGTGCAACCAACGCGGGCGGCTCGGTGCGTGGCTGCGAACTCAACATCGTGACCGTCGAAGACCCGGTGGAATATGACCTATCGAGCACGGGATTGGCCATCAGTCAGACACAGGTCGATGTGAAGAAAAATGTGACTTTTGCAACCGGGCTTCGTCACATCCTGCGGCAAGACCCCGATGTCATCATGGTCGGCGAAATCCGTGACGAAGAAACCGCTCGGATTGCGGTGCAAGCGAGTTTGACCGGTCATCTCGTCTTGTCGACATTGCATACCAGCGATTCGGCAAGCGCGGTCGCACGGCTACTCGACCTCGGCGTCGAGCCATTCCTGGTGTCGTCGTCACTCAGTGCGGTACTGGCCCAACGGCTCGTGCGTCGGACCCATGTGGATTGTGAGGGACAAGGGTGCAAAGCCTGTATGGACACCGGTTTCTTCGGCCGAGTGGGGGTCTTTGAGCTGCTCGTGATTGATGGCCGACTGCGTGAGATGATCGGTGAGCGCGCTTCGGCGGTGGCAATCTCGAACGAGGCTCGATCGCGCGGCATGGCGACGCTGCGTCAGATGGGTATGGACCTCGTCGAGTCCGGGCAGACCACGATCGAGGAACTCACACGCGTCATTGATGCCGTCGAGGAACTGCAGACATGACGAGCGGTTCGGGACAACACACTTTTCGGTGGATTGTAAGCTTGCTCGTCATAGGCTCCGGTGCTATCTGGGCATTCTGGCCGATGGAGAATAGACAAGTGCCGGTCGTCCTGGCGAGTCGTCCTGTCTCTGATACACCGATACAGCTTACCTTTGATCAGGCAGCCTTTTCGACGCCGATCTGGTATACCCCCCCACCTGAGCCAGAGCCGGAGACTGTGATAGTCGAGACGCCTCGCATTGTGCCGCCCTTTGAACTCGAGCTCATCGCGATCATCGACATGGCTGGTCAGCCGACAGCGGTCTTCTACGACCCGGTACGCGATGTGATCATCGAGGTCGCTCCCGGCGAATCGCTCTCAGCCGATCGGTCGGTCGAGTCCATCGAAGGCGTCACAGTCGTCGTCCGCGAGACGACTGGGCTACGCACCATTGAACTGGCCCGAGGTGAGCCATGAATGCATTCTCTCCGAAAACTATATCACCACACCTGGTCTGGCCGCCAAAGCAATTCTATTGGTCTGTGATTGAACATACCGCATACGCCCGCCGTGGCGTGCTCCCCCCCGGGCTGGTCGCTGATGTGGCTGATGACTTCCCCGTCGATGTCGAAACGCTCCACATCGTGGCCGCGCCCGACGTACACGGCTCACTCATTGTCTGTGCGGCTGGCCGAGAGATGCTCGCAGCACTCGATGAAGATGTCGTCTCGGTGAAGCCGTCGAGTGCGCCGCCCGCCCTCGATGTCGATGTGTCGCAACTGGAACTGATGACTGGGCCATTTGAGCCGGTCGCCACGCGTCGAAGACGGCTGCATCGCCATCTCACTTTGGCTGCGACCTGTATCTTGTGCACAGGACTGGTCATCATCGGCCTGCAACGGCGCGTCAGCCATCACGAACGCTTTGCTGATGCACTGTCTGAAGCACGTGCAGGCCTCTTCGCAGCCGCTTATATCGAACCTGACTCACTCGACAGTCTCGTCGAACGAGCCAACGCACTTGATGAACTTGCCATTGAACCGACAGCACAGTTTGACGCGAGCAACCACCTCGCTGCCCTGCTCAACGCCTGGCCGCCGTCATCTGACTTGACCGTCGAGTCCATGTCAGTGACCGATGGCAAGATGCTGGCTTCCTTATCAATGAGCTCGGACCCTTCGCTCTTCCTGAGTGCATTTACGCCGCCCTCTGGCTGGCAACTCGAAGAACCTCGCATCTCGAGCACTCGAGGCCTCACACGTCTTTTCCTTCAACTCTCGGAGGTCCAACCATGAGATTCTCGCTTGCGGCACTGTGGGTCGGGACTGTGGTGCTCTGTGCCGGAATGATCGGCTGGTCACTGAGCGGCTTCAATGCCAGCCGCACTCGCTCAACGACGGAGCAGTCAGCGTACATCAATGCAGCCACAAAGATTGCGCAGATCGAATCCACGCCAGATCTGGTGAGACCAGACAACGCTGCCGACCGGACCACGCTGGCCACGCGGGTCGCCGGTGCAGTGGCCCAGAGCGGCCTGCCGCACGCGGTGCTCGAAGGGCTCTCGCCTGAATCCGAGCGTGTCATCAACACACAGTCAAGCGTCACCGTCGTCCGCACAGGTGCCACGCTCACGCTCTCACCGATCACGCTCGCGCAGTTCGGTCGATTCCTGGCTACATGGCGGGCCGAAGAACCCAGTTGGACTGCTGCCTCGATCGATATCACGCCGAATCGTCGGGCGACTACTGACCGGGGGGGCGACCTGCCGCTGCGGGTCATTGTGACCATCGAGTCGATCCGCGTGCGAGGAGAATCACCATGATGGGTCGACCTGCTCTCGTCGTCTTTACAGTGCTGAGCTTGTCAGTGATGTCATTCGCCCTTGGCGCGTGCAGCCAAAACCGCTCTACGAACCCCTATACCGCTACCGCTGAGTTTGCGCGCGACCCCCTAAAGGCGCAACAACTCACACGCGAAGCCGCGGCCATAATCAATGAAGATCCAGCGAAGGCCGAAACACTCCTCCGCGATGCACTCACTGCCGATCTCTACCATGGCCCCGCTCACAATAATTTGGGCGCACTCTACCTCAAACAAGGCAAACTCTACGAAGCCGCAGGCGAGTTTGAATGGGCGCGCAAGCTGCTCCCAGGCCACCCCGACCCGCGACTGAACATGGCCATCACCCTCGAACGCGCGGGCCAAATTGACGAAGCAATCGCAGGCTACCACGCAGCACTTGAGGTCTATCCCGAGCACCTGCCCACCGTCCAGGCGCTTGCGCGATGCCAACTCCGCAACAATCGAACCGACGCACACACCGCACGCTACCTCGAACTCGTTGCATTGCGAGGCAATGAGCAGTGGCGCGATTGGGCACGGACACTTCAATTCCCGTTAACCAGCCAGCCTTGAAACTACAGAATTCGTAGTTCAAGCTACTGCGCCCGATCGAGGTTGAAACCGTTCGCCTCGGGGAGCTTGAAGGCCCGCGTCCAATGGATGCGGGCCTGTTTTTGACTGAGCCGGCTGCCATGGTCATGTTTTCATGGCCATGACGGAGCGTTTTTGAAATTCGATCATGGCCCGTGCAGAGCCATGACCATGGAGGATTTCGCGCGTAGCGCGTGCTAACTTGCGTTAAGTGTGTGCGCATGCCATGCTTGCCTCTCGGTCTGGCAGGACCACAAGGAGGCAAGCATGGACGAGTGCGTTTGGAAGGTGATGCG
>JAUIES010000001.1 GCA_030429705.1 Phycisphaerae bacterium
CGCATCACCTTCCAAACGCACTCGTCCATGCTTGCCTCCTTGTGGTCCTGCCAGACCGAGAGGCAAGCATGGCATGCGCACACACTTAACGCAAGTTAGCACGCGCTACGCGCGAAATCCTCCATGGCCGCGTCTTCATGGCCATGTCGGACCGTCATTGGATTTCGATCATGGCCTTCCGGCGCCATGACCATGCCACCCTGCTCCTCGCAGGTACAGCGACGCCGGCCGGGCCCGATGATTCCGCACGCGCCGATGTTCTGATTCGCCCGTTTGTCCTTGATTCGTGAAACGAAATCAGATACATTCTCGTCAATCGGTTCGTGCAAACTCGCACACAGCCCATCCAGCAGGTATCGGCGCACATGGGCTGTTTCGACGCTCATTTATCCAGCATGTGCGGTTCTGTGTTCAGTAGCGATCGCTTGTCCGCGATCAATAATCGGAGAGTTATCAATGTCCATAGCAAAATCTGTTCTCTTTGCCGCCCTGGTGACTCTCGCTGGAGCCGCACATGCTCAATGGAGTGCCGTCGGAAACTTCATTCGATACAACAGCGGTCCGGTCGGCATCGGCTCAAACAACGCGGCCGGGCAACTCGATGTCCGCAGCGATGGCACACGCACGATCAGTGCGTTCAACACCGCACCGACCGGGTACACCTATGCCGTCCATGGCACCGCACGCAGCATTAGCGGTCGAGGGGTCTACGGCATCGCCCAAAATCCGCTCGGCAATGGATCGGGTGTGTATGGTGTGAGTAATGGTCGCATCGGTCGCGGGGTGTACGGCTATGCGACCGATGCCGGGTTTGGCGCGTCGTACGGCGTGTACGGCAAAGCCAACAGTACCGGGGGGGCTGGTGTCTACGGCGAAGGCACGGCGGGCCCGGGCATCATCGCCCAGGGTCTCATCGGTATCCAGGGACTCGGCACAACTGGGGCTGGAGGCACCTTCACAAGTACGAACAGTCATGGCGTCACCGGGTTCGCATCAGGTTCCACGGGCACCATACACGGTGTGTGGGGGACGACCAATAGTCCCTTCGGTGCCGGCGTCCGAGGAGACGCGAACGGCACCACCGGGTTTTCATTCGGAGGCTCGTTCAACGGCACGAGCGTAGCCGGCGGCGGCGTTTTCGGCCGGGCGAATGCGACAACCGGAACCACCTCAGGTATCTATGGACTCAGCCTGAGTACATCAGGCCGCGGTGTTTATGGGGAAGCGTCGGCAAACTCTGGCACGACCTATGGCGTGTTCGGCACGAGTGACAGCACGAGTGGATATGGCATCTACGGTGAAAATACAGCAACAAGCGGCGCGACGCGAGGGGTCTACGGCAGCGTGGCAAGCACAAGCGGAATCGGGGTCGTTGGCTCCGTGACTGCAAGCTCCGGAACTACATCCGGGGTTCTTGGCGTTAGCACGAGCACCTCAGGGTACGGCATACAAGGTCTGTCAGCCTCAGCAACCGGTTTCAATTACGGCGTGTTCGGTCAGAGCCTGAGCACCTCCGGTCGCGGCGTGTATGGGCTCGTCATCCAGCCGACGGGCGCCACAATTGGTGTCGAAGGTCGCAGTGACAGCACGACCGGTAGCGGTGTGACCGGAGTTGGATTCGCCAATTCGGGGGCGAACTATGGTGTCACGGGTCAGAGCAACAGCACTTCAGGGACGGGTGTCTATGGAAACGCAGTCGCCAGTTCAGGTAATACGAGAGGTGTCTATGGAGTTGCAGCCAGCGCTAGCGGCGCAGGTATCTATGGGTACAACTCCGCAACGAGCGGCTCGGGATTCGGTGTTCGCGGCTCGACGGCGAGTTCATCCGGCTCAGGAGTCTTTGGAACAGACAGCCAATCGACCGGCGCGAGTTTCGGCGGCCGGTTCTACTCGATCAGCAACGCAGGAACCGGTGTGCAAGGCCAGAATGGAAGCCTGAACGGGAACACAGTTGGTGTCAGAGGGCTGGTCACCAGCCCGAGCGGCACAGCCGTTATGGGTTACAACACTAATACCGCAAACGGCTATGGCGTTCTCGGTCGATCCGACGCGTTTGGATCCGGTGGGGCCGGGGTACGCGGCCTTGGTCATGTCGGTGTCGAAGGGTCCGGGGCTGGCGGAGGATACGACTTTGACGCAGTCGGACCTGGAGTCAACTACGGCTCGACTTCGTCGCGGCGCTGGAAGAACAGCATCGTCAACATAGACAGCCCGCTCGAGAAATTGGGCCAACTCAGAGGTGTGTACTTCACCTGGGATGAAGCCCATGGCGGACAACGCGACATCGGATGCATCGCCGAAGAAGTCGGCAGAATCTTGCCCGAAATCGTGGTTTATGAAGAAAACGGGATCGACGCCGACGGCATGGATTACTCGAAACTAACACCTTTGCTGATCGAGGCGGTCAACGCCCTGCGGACTGAAAAAGATGAGCAGATCGCCCAACGCGATACCGAGATCGCAGAACTGCAGCGTCGTCTGTCTCAAATGGAGGCCGTGATTGAGAAACTTGCAACCCAATAATCAGGAACGCCTTTTTTCTGGAACCATTCGGCTACGCCAAGGATCCATCCTCAGTCGCGATGGCCAGAAAGACTCGCCACGACAATCCGTCACACGATGCTGCAAGTCTGATATCCTGTGGCCATGATCCACCATTCAACTCGTTCGATGCCGATCACCACCGCTGCCGTCCTCTGCCTCATCCTCGCGCTCGCTCCGGTAGCAGCCGCCCGGATGCAGGCAGCCCTGACGCCGATCCCGGCGCCCGCTTCGGCCCCGGAAACCACCACCCGTTTCCACGCCGACCCTTGGGCCGACTTCGCTGCATACGCCGAAGCCGAGCATGGCGAACTGGGTGCAAGAGCCGCAGCGTTCCTCGCTACCCATCGCCCGAAACGCGATGCTGACATCGACCCCGCCATCCTGCGCGACAACCTTGCCTACGCCCTCAAAGCTCGCGAGACCTTCCCATGGGCAGCCAGCCTGTCTGAAGACATGTTCTTCAACGATTGTCTGCCCTACGCCTCGCTCGATGAGACTCGTGAATCGTGGCGGCCGGACTTCTACAAACGCTGCAGTCAGATCGTGGCCGAGGCCACCACCGCGACCGAAGCAGCCCAGGCGATCAACCGCGAACTCTTTCACGAGATCAATGTCCACTATAACACGGGCCGCAAGAAACCAAATCAGTGCATCAGTGAATCGATCGCCCAAGGACGCGCCACCTGCACCGGGCTTTCAATCATCCTCGTCAACGCCTGCCGATCGGTCGGCATCCCGGCCCGTATTGCAGGCGTCGCCAACTGGAGCGACAACCGCGGCAACCACACCTGGGTCGAGATCTGGGATGGCGGCTGGCACTTCACCGGTGCCGATGAATACGACAAGAACGGGCTCAACCGAGGCTGGTTCAATGGGTCTGCATCGAAGGCCGTGCCGGGCTCCGAGGAATACGCCGTCTGGGCGACTTCGTGGCAAGCCACCAACGCGCACTTCCCGATGGTGTGGGATCGCCAGGACAAATCCGTACCGGCCGTTGATGTGACGCAGCGCTACCTGCCCAAGCAGGCAGACGATGCGGATAGCCCCCCCACCGTCTTCGTGCGCGTGTGGGACACTCGCGGCGGCGAGAGGCTGCAAGCCACGGTCGAACGACTCGACTGTGACGGCGCAACGATCGAAACCGTCACCACCAGATACGACCGGGCCGACCTCAATGACATGCCCGCGTTGACGATCGACGGTGACAGCCCGATCGGCACGCGACTGCGTGTCATCCACAACGACACCGTCCGGCTGGCGTCCATCCCAGCAGGTTCAAGCAGTACCGTCGATCTATTCTTCAACGAGCTCGGGCTGACACGGAGCGATGCCGAGACGCTGCTCGCCAAGCGGTGGGCCGAGCGAAACACGACGATCGCGACCGCACGCGCCAAAGAGGTCGAAGGTATGGCCTTCGTCCACCCCGATCACCCAGATCACCCGCTTCGCATCAAGGAACGAACCTTTGGCGACGCACCCGAAGGCGAGCGCAGCCTATGGATCTCGATGCATGGCGGCGGCGGGGCACCGGCCACCGTCAACGACCAGCAATGGCAAAACCAGATTGGACTCTATGAACCAGCCGAGGGTATCTACATTGCCCCGCGTGCACCGACCAACACCTGGAATCTGTGGCATCAGGGCCACATCGACCCACTCTTCGATCGCCTGATCGAAACCTATGTCGCCACGCGCGGCGTCGACCCCAACCGGGTGTATCTCATGGGTTACTCCGCCGGGGGGGACGGGGTCTATCAACTTGCGCCACGCATGGCCGATCGCTTTGCAGCCGCCGCCATGATGGCCGGGCACCCCAACGAGACCACGCCGCTCGGGCTGCGCAACCTCCCCTTCGCCTTGCTCATGGGAGGCGATGATGCAGCCTACAAACGCAACGCCATCGCTGCCGACTGGGGCGAGCAACTGGACGCGCTGCAGACCGCCGATCCGGATGGATACCCCCACCAAGTCATCATTTATGAGGGACTTGGGCACTGGATGCAGCGGCGCGACGCCGAAATCCTACCATGGATGGCATCACACACCCGCACGCCCTGGCCACATCGTCTCGTCTGGCATCAGGACGATGTGACGCATTCACGCTTCTACTGGCTCGGCGTGGATAACCCCAAGGCCCGCACCACCATCGAAGCCATCGTGAGCATCACCGACACCGAGCAACACATCGAGGTGCGTTCCGATGATGTCACGAAAATCACGCTGCGTCTCCGCGATGAACTGATCAATCTCGACCGCCCGTTCACCGTCACCGCCAACGGCCAGACGGTGTTCACTGGATACGCAACGCGTACCCCCTCCGCCATCGACGCGTCATTGCTCGAACGCCACGATCACCTGACCGCCGCGACGGCGACGCTTGAGATTGAACTGCCGGTTCAGAAAGAAGTCACACCCTGAGAGAAGCACCAAAATTGGGCGTTCAACGAGGTTCGCACACCATGTGTTCTAATCTCCATTGATCACAATCATCGCTTCGAGTTCGTCTGCTTCAAAGCCGAACTGCTCCAGATGCGTGCGTGCTTCGCGCCTGAGCTCTTCAGCACCGGCTGCATCACCAGCCCGCTCTCGCACCGCCGTCTGTATGTTCATCGCGACCGCATAAGTCCGGGCATGTTGCCTCTTGTCGAGATATGGGATCGCTTCGAGAGCGTGCGCGTCGGCAGCCTCATCTTCATCAATCGCCAACAGCGCCTGTGCCAGATACACCTGCACCGTCGTGATCTGAAAGTGCCCAACCGACCAGTTTGAACGCCGCACCTCCAATGCTCGTTCGAGTACTTCGCTCGCATCAGAAAACTGCTCAGCGACCAGATACAACCTGCCAAGTTCATAGAGCGCGTTTCCAGATTGAATCGAATCGGTACCGTATTCGCCAGCAACAGATTCGACATCAGCAATCGCGTACGGGATGCCCTCTTGCGGTCGGCCGACGACACCGTACGCCCGCGCAAGCGTTCGTCGTACAGACTCGGTCGTGAAATGATCGTGCCCGAGCACGCGACTGGATCGTTCATACGCATCAAGGAGCAGATCCACCATTGCTTCATTCGGCTGGTAGACTGTCTGTGCTTCGCCATATAACACCATGGCATCAATCACCATGGTGTTGTCCGGGGGGTAATACGCTTTTGCAATCTCGTACAGCCGTGCAGTCGTTTCGAGTTGCTTCTCGGGTGTGGGACCGAATCGCAAATTCATGCTATAGGCAAACAGCAACTGACAGTGGTCGGCAGGGTCGACGCCCGGCAGCCGCTCGTAGAGTCCGAGGATCCGCCTCTGGTTCGCCATTGAACCATCAGCCCGCTGCACAACGCGCAGTCGCTTCGGATCCTCTTCGGTATAGAGTGCTGCGGCTTCTTGATCGGCAAGTCGGATCTGATCTTTCCAACCCTCGAGCCCGTGTCCCCACAAAACATCGTGCAGCCGAACCCGCAGTTCAACAACCTCAGCACTCGGCACGCCGTAGTGCTTGACAGCGTACGCAAGAGCCTTTTTGATCGAAGCGACTCCTGCCTGGGTCTCGCCTGCATGGGTCTGAAACCAACCGATCCCCGCCAACATGTCAATCATGTGCTCGGGGTCTTCTTCGAGCCCCTCGGCTGCGCGGTCGGCGATTGCCTGCATGGTCCCCTCTGTCAAACCCGGCGAAGCCCCACGCACATTGGCATCCGCCGTCAGCAGAAGCATGTCGAGTAGAAAATCGCCGATGAATGCAACACGATCAGTACTGGCGATAGCCCGATCGCGCTGCTGATTGGCTTCATGCCATTTCGTCCCGGCAATGACCAACGCCGCGACAAGTGCGATCCCCAAGATCCCGGCCAGCGACACCGACGCTCTGTGCCGCCGCACAAACTTCCGCGCAACATACGAAACACTTGGGGGGGCTGCACTGATCGGTCGACCCGCCAGGAAATGACGAAGATCGTCGCCCATTGCCATCGCCGACGGATAGCGCAGCTCCGGATCGGTCGCACAGGCTTTGAGCACGATGCGATCAAGATCGCCGCGCAGCGCTTTCGGATGGATCCGGGTACTTGTGGTCTGCTCAGTCGCGATGCGACTCGGCCGGGTGATTCGAGATGTGGACCCATCGCTCGGGGTGGTCGCTGATTGCGACGCAGACCCCGTAGGCACATCGCCCGCGAGAAGTTCACACAGCATGGCACCAAGTGCATAGACATCGATCCGCGTATCCGCAGTTTCTCCACCCGCGCGTTGCTCGGGGCTCATGTACCGCGGCGTGCCGAGTCGCACACTCGCTTGCGTATGCGGGCTGGCAGGATCGGCATCAAGCAGTTTGGCGATGCCAAAGTCAATCACCCGAGGCCGAAGCACCGCACCGTGTTTCTCGACGAGCACATTGGCTGGCTTGAGATCGCGGTGAATGACCGCACGCTGATGCGCGTGGTGAACTGCGTCACACACATCGGCCATGATTGCTACGCGCCGATTGACATCAAGATTGTGCGATTCACACGCGTGAACAAGTGAATCACCTTCCAGGAGTTCCATCGCAACAAATGGCTGTCCCTGTTCCGTCAGCCCGGCGTCATAGACCTTGGCAATCGATTCATGGCTCATCCGCGCCAGAAGCGCTGATTCGGCGCGAAAACGCATGATCGCGTCTTCGCTGACCAGTTCACGCCGCAATGCCTTGACCGCAACAGCTCGCTCGATCGGCGTTCGCTGCATCGCGCGATACACAATCCCGAACCCGCCGCGCCCGATTTCTTCACCAATCTCGTAACCGACGATGCGAGGCATCATTTCGATCGAACCGGCTTCGAGGTAAGCTGTCGAAAGGTCATCATGAACAGTGTCATCGAGCAAGACACCCGCTGCACGATCATGGGCTTCAATCAGTTGCTCGACCGCATCGCGCAACTGCGGTGTCGAATCACCGAGTAACCGATCCACACGCTCGTCGAGATCCTGCGACCGCAACTCGAGCACTTCATAGAACAGCGCTTTGATTGCTCCAAGATCGTGCTGTGCGTTGGTGGAGTTGGTCATGGTGAACGCTCATCTCGCATGGTCGATGCATCAAGCAACTGCTGCAGCCGAGCGCGCGCAAACTCCCAGTCGCGTTTGATCGTTCGTTCAGACACGCCGAGCATTGCTGCGATCTCGGCGAGTTGACGCCCTGCAAAGAACCGCAACTGCACGACCGCCGCAGACCGTTCATCCTCGCGCTCAAGCAACTTGAGCGCGTCATCAAGCGCCAGCAAGTCGTGTGGATCGGCATCTTGCGATGCAATCTCGACATCGGCGCTAATGATCTTCGCCCCCGCGCGCGGCGATCGTTTCGCCGCAGCCTTCGCGCGAGCGTGGTCGATCAATATACGCCGCATCGCCACCGATGCCGCTTTGAAGAACGCATGGCGGTGGGCATAGTTCATGGTCGTGTGATGGAGTTCGCCGCTAAACAGTTTGAGATATGACTCGTTGACGAGTGCGGTCGCACCCAATGTGTGACCTGCTCGCTCATTGCGCATGTATGAAGCCGCGATCACACGCAATTCTCGATACACCTCACTGAGCAACTGCTCCTGCGCTTTGGCATGACCGGCCTGGGCATCTTCGATCAACAGCGTGAGATCGCCACGATCGGTCGCGGGCGTTGACTCAGGTTTTGAGGTGTCCTGATCATTGGACATTGTCGATCTGCTCCCGCCCACCGCGTTCGCGTTCACTCGGCGATAACAGCGTGGTTTTGCGAGTATACCAGACGACGAGCTATTGTCCCAACGGGACCGAGGGTCGTGCAATCGCAGAACCCGGTGATGCAAAACCGCTGTCATGAAAGACTCCTCAATCGTCAGTTTTCGTCTCGAGCCCGTAGCATCGCAAGAAACTTGATCCATCGCACGAAACGCTGAGCAGGATCAGAGAGATCCTGCCCAGCGCGTCAAACCGTGTGAGCGAACACGCCCGCGGTGTTCAATACCTCATCCACATCCAAGGTCGTACAACGCGAGGAACATCTGCACATCAAAGAAGTCGAGCACAGCGTCTTCGTTCACATCGGCTGCAGGATCATCACTCTCGAACTGGCTTAAGAACGCGAGCACATCAAAGAAATCAACAACACCATCCGCATTGACATCCGCTCCGCAAGTCACGAACACTTCGACAGAATCGTTGTCATAGATCACGAACGCACGCCGATTAAACCCGAGCCCGCTGTCGTCCACCTCTTGAAAAGCACCAACAATGCTTCCAGCCTCGATGATGGTGACCGTTTCACCTACGGGGGCTGGCTCGCCGCCAACCCAATCAAGCATCAGCGTCCCGTCGAGCGTCGCCTCGTCATGCACGACATAGTGCTCAGTCGTGATCACATCGAGGATGTCACTCATGTGAATGTACAAGTCAGCAGTGCTTTCCAAAGTCAAAGACCCCATCGTCGCAACACCATCCTGCATCCAACTCGCAATGTTGACTTCGCCCGCACTGCGGAAGCCGACATCACTCAGGTCCGAGTCTTCCTGGAAGACGGTCCGTTCCACGGTCGACACAGCGTCAATCGTGCCCTCACCGACAAAGGATGCTCCTGGCACAATCCATGTGTCGCCATCGACTTCGAGTGTGCCGTTGATCGTGTTGACACCAGAACTCGTGAACTCGATGCGATCTTCCGGATCATTGCCCGTGGTCCGTAGCATCGATGTTCCTTCGACAACCAGATCGCCGTTTTGACTAAAGTCATCAAGCACCACAAATCCAGAGTTCAAATGCAGCGATCCTCTCGCTCCATTGTCCTCGACGACAATGAGTTCGAGGTCCATCTGCAGCACCTCGCGGATGCCGAAACCATTGCCGACGAATGCCGATCCCGAAAAGGAATGAAAGGCACCATCGCTCAGATTCGTCATGACCAAGTCACCTTCTTGGACGCGCAAGACTCCATCCTCGACCGTGTCATCCCCATCCAGGTCCACAAGCCGTACCTCGAGCGTCCCGCCTTCAGCGATCATCTCGCCCCTGTTCGATACAAACGAGTCGATATAGCCATTGCCTCGAATGATCCCATCATTGTCAAGACGCCGACCGGAAAGCGTTCCCCCGTCCAGGACGATCTCGCCATCGCTCGCCCATCGCGTACCGGTACCAATCTGTTCGACATGGAGCACGCCATCGATATTGAGTGTGCCTCCAAAGCTTGGCGACGAGCCAAGATCGAGCGTTTCAACGATGAGCGACAGCGTCGAGTCGTGAGCAATGTTCACCGTCTTGTCACCGGCACCATCAAGATCCAGATGACTGCCCGGCCCGAGATTGATCGTGGTCGTCCCGCCCGTGACATTCAATGTACTTTCAGGTTGACTCATCAGATCGATGATCGAGCCTTCGCCTGATGCAGTGAAGTCCGCGGAGTCGAGAATCAGCAAGCTGGCGGGCATAGCAAGCCGGGAATCACCGGCCATGTTGATCTCGCCGCGCAAGACCGTGATCGGTGCGTCGATCGCGGTGTGACTCCATATTTGAATGGTGCCGTAACTATCGACGACCGGAGCCTCAAGCCGCGCTTTCGATTGAGACCCATCTCCAGTCAGCGCAATGTTCGATAGTGATTCCGCGACAAAACCACTCTGACTGATAAAACTCGATTCTCCGCCGTTCGCATGTATCGAGATGGCGCCGCCGAGTGCACCGGTATAAGGAAGTTCATTGATGAGAGAATTTCCGTTGGAGGCAACAATGACGGCGTTTGGCGAGGACCAATTGAAACGAGAGGTACTGCTGTTTGTTCTTCGCAGGGTAAGTGAACCGCCATAGGACTCAGGCCCGTCCGCCCAGATGACACCATGACCGACGATCTCCAGATCGCCAGTCGTGCTGTTCATCTCAATAACGCCGCCGCCAAGTATTTCGCCGTCCTGTACAACCAACTCGGTGTCAATTTGCGCCAATCCGCCAGCCATGATAAAAAAAGCATGATCAATATCGAGCGTGTCCACATCGAAGTCTCGAGGTGATGGCGAGTCACGAACAACGATGCGACTTCCGGCTCCGTTCAAGTTGACATCGCCAGAGACAAAGATCGAATAATCACCGGGAAAGACAGAAGCACCCCCGACTATGTTCATCGCGCCCACCGAGAGGTTCGCGTTCAGATAGACTTCCGAGGCCAGCCCCGTCACGGTCGCCGTGTCCAGCACTGAATCTGGATAGGCTCCGATGGGACCGGTCCATAGGTTTGGCGTCTCCCATGCTCCTATGTTGTTGGCCCAGGTGAAATTGTCCGCGACCGACCGGGTCGTTCCGGCGCCGAGAGCGATCAGGCTTGCGAATGCGATTCGAGTGTTCTTTTTCATGATTTGATTCCTTTGTTTGGTATGTGCAAGGATCTCGGACAGCACCGATGCTGATCTGATCCAGGAGACAAAGCGGGAATCAATCCATGATGGGACATCACCTTGTAATAAAGTGTCAAAATGGACTTCTGAACCAGATACGGGGTTTTTTGTTCACTATCAGGAGCCGTTCAAGGCGCAAGAAAAAGCCGGGCGCTTGGCCCGGCTGGAAGAAACTCAAAGTTGTGCGACAAAGTTTCTAGTCGAAGACACCTGCTTCTTCGTGATCCAGAACACCCTCATCTTCGACCTCCAGACCTTCGAAGAAGCCGTCAAAGTCAAAATCCACATCGGGCTCTGTCGGATCGTTCACGACATCGAAGACACGCGAGACAATCACATCGCCTGAGGTCAGGACAAGTCGATACGAGCCCGCACCGACCATCGCCCCGCGACGGAATCGTTGGCGCTGTGAGTTGGCTGGGGGGGCACGGCGAAGATCCCAATCGATCTTGTGCAACCCGGCTTGCGTGCCTCCATCCGGAATGTCGAGCGTGCGAACCAACCGACCTGCAATATCGAAGACCTCGATCTTCAAATCACTCGCGTTCTCGCCGAGTGAGTAATAGATCGATGCGCTGCGCGAGGGGTTTTCGCCGGTGAACCAGCCATGGGCTCCTCGACCGCGTTCGGGGGCAAACCGCCACTGCACAACCGTGTTTGGTGTGTACAGATGAACACCCGCGTTGCGTGCTGCAGCATTCATCTGCTGGAGCGGCGTGACATCAATCGCCCAGGCTCCGCGGCCATGCGTCCCGACAACAATCTCACCGTTCGATTCGTGCTGCGCAACTTCATGAATAGAAACCGTCGGCAGGTCGTTGTGGAACTTCGTCCAACTCGCTCCACGATCGACCGAAACCCACAGCCCAAACTCAGTGCCCAGGTACAACACATTGCGGTTGACCATGTCTTCGCGAAGGACCCGCGAGCAACCCGTCGGCAAGTTCCCACGAAGTGAACTCCAGGTCTTGCCCGCATCTTCTGACACGAACACATACGGCTCATCGTCGTCGTAGTAATGACCATCGAGCACGATGTACACGCGCTCGCGCTCAAACTTCGACCACTCGATCGACTGCACTCGCCGTGGACCGGGGACCATGCCCTCAAGGCCGGGCCCTTCCGGTTCGTCGCTTGCTTCCGCGACAACTTCGCGTTCGCCGTTGAACGGTGCTTCAAAGCCCATGGCTTCGGATCCGAGATTGCCGACCAGTCTGCCGTCGTCGAGTTTTGCCTTAAAGTCGAACTTGCCCTGCGGGCCGGTGAAACTGAACGATAGTTCTCCAGTATCTTCATCAAATTCTGAACTCTTGGTCGTGTCATTGAGCACGGTTGCAGCTATCTCGACCGAGAATTGCTCGTCGTCAAGTTTGGTGATGATCAGCGTGAACGGCGGCTGTCCCGATCCAGCCATTTCACCACCCAAGTTGCAGATCCACTCACCATTCAATGGATGATCAGGACCAGCAGGCGCAGACGAGTCTTCGTCGCTCGAATCGCTTGTTGTCGAAGCGGCCGCCCATGTTCGCGGTGCCCGTGCGGATGCGGACGATGTCACCTCGGCAGATTCTTCAGCAGAGCCGCGACCACCAGCATCACCCGGAAGTGCAGCCACAAACTCTCGCAACTGCGTCATCTCTTCCTCATTAATGGACCCATTGTCGTCGGCATCAAACATCTTGCCATAGGGACGCATCCGTTCCGGTATCTCCGAAGTTTGCAAGAGCCCGTCCTCGTCCGCATCAAATCGTTCGAGGAAGAACGCGAAGGTCGGCGCTCCTCGACCAGAACCGGCGCGATTCGCGGCGCGAGCCGGACGATCTGCGGACGAATCCGACGATTCAGTTGATTCGTCTGTGTACGCTGTTTCGTCATAGGGGAACATGATGTTCTCCCACTCGCCCCCACCATCGCGCGAGACCCACAGTGCGCCATCATCAGAACCGACCATGAGCAAATCAGGGTTGATCGGCGACTCATCAAACGCTGTAGAACTGCCTCGCCGCGTGCGTACGACCTGCGGGCTGATACGCTTGATGTCGTTGCCCTTGTCGTATGAACGGAACACATAGTTTCCTGCGGTGTAATAGATCTTCGGGTTGTGATGGCTCAACATGAACGGCGTCTTCCAGTTCCACCGATACTCCGTCCCGCGCGGAGCGCGAGGCCGAATCCAACCGCGTTCGCCTGTGGTCAGGTGCACGCGCCCCATGCCGCCATTCTGGCTCTCGTAGTACAGCTGGGCAGGGTCATCCGGATCGATCGCACAGATGAATCCATCGCCCCCACCGATTCGGAACCAGTCTGTGTTGTAAGTTCCGTCACCGGTTCGGCTGCGATTCGGCCCGCCCCACGAACCGTTGTCCTGCAGGCCGCCGTACACCATGTAGAGAGGCTGATTGTCAACCGCAATATGATAAAACTGCGCAATTGCAAATTTGTCATGGTGAATGAAAGTGTTGCCGCGGTCATGCGTGACATACACGCCGCCATCGTTCCCAAGAATCATGTGTTCGCCGTCATTCGGATCGATCCACATTGTGTGGTGATCGACATGCACAATGCCGGGCGCGCCATCGCGGGTCCAGGTCTTGCCACCATCTGACGACTTTGAGAGCGCCGTGCCAAGAACCCACATGTAGTGGTCATCACTCGGATCGACACGGAACTTCGAGTAATACATCGGGCGCGGGTTGATCGAGTTGATGCGCTCCCATGACTTGCCCGCGTCGGTCGACTTGAAAAGCCCACCCGTTTCATACCCGTCTTCACCCTGCTGATCCTGAATGCTGTCGCGCTGGCCGCCAAGATCCTGTTCAAACGGTTTGCTGGATGGATCCGGGTGTTCGGCGAGTGTGACATCGATATCCACGACCTCGCCCGATCGCGCCACCTGCATGGTCACATCTGTGCCGGCTTCGCGAATCCGAATCTCACCTAGGAAATCGTCATACGACAGCACCGGCTCGCCATCGACCTGAATGACGATATCCCCCACCTTCAGGCCTGCCTTCTCCGCCGGGCCGTCTTTGGTGATCTGCGTGAGCCGTGCACCAACATCCGCGTTTTCTCCCGACATCCCCAAAAAACCGGGCTTCGCAATACCTTCACCAATCCGCACCGAATCGACAAGCATGTACACCGTGTCGGCATCTGTCCCCGACCAGTCCATGCCCATGCGACCCATGTCAACACTCGGCAAGCCTTTCGTGATCTCCGTCCAGGTATCCCCGCCATCTTCGGTGCGATAGAGCCCGCTACCAGGTCCCCATCGCTTCGCCGGGTCGTTGGTGTCAAACGCATCGCGTTCGCGCTCCCAAGCAGCTGCAAGAATCACATCCGGGTCCTCAGGATGAAACATCATGTCGATGATGCCGGTCTTGTCATCGATAAAGAGCACTTTGTCCCATGACTCCCCGCCATCGGTGGTGCGATACACGCCGCGATCATCGTTCGGTCCCCACAGCCGACCGAGCGCGCCAACATAGACCGTGTCGTCGTCTTCAGGATGAATCAGGACCTTGCCGACCTGAAAGGTGTCCTTGAGCCCCATGTGCTTCCACGACGCTCCGCCATCTGTTGACTTGTAGACACCGTCACCCCACGACACGCTGTTGCGTGGGTTGTGTTCACCTGTTCCGATCCAGACGAGATCTGGGTCAGTCGCCGAGACCGCAATGTCGCCGATCGAAACAGACGACTCGTGATCAAAGAGATGCTCATAGGTGTCGCCATTGTTGGTCGTCTTGAGCAACCCGCCCGATGCCGACCCGACATAGTAAATCTTTGGGTTGGCCTGATAGACTTCAATATCGACGATGCGCCCGCTCATATTCGCAGGCCCGATAAGACGCCAGTCGAACGACTTGACCCAATCCGGATCGAGCGCTTGCGTTGCACCCCCATCTTGAGCGTGTGCAACCATGACAAATGCACTTACAAGCGTGCAGACAGCGGTTTTTAGTCCAGTTTGACGCATCTTCCAGTCTCCATGTCTCACTCTTCTACAGAGTCAAGATTGCCAAATTGATCGGTTATCAAGACGACCGGTCGCCCGTTTTCACCCAGACGAACAGCCGTTCCACCACAACGCCCACCCTCGTGAGCACCATGTCCAGGTCACAACTTGTTGTGTGATCCCGATCTCTCCATCTCCCCTCACGCTTTCCACCATAGCAAAACGAGGTGCGTCTGGGCAAGCGAAACCTGAATTCATGCTGCCTTCAGCAATCTTGCAAGTGAGTCAAGTCAGGATGTCATGAATCACTTTGCCGTGCACATCGGTCAATCGCATTTCGCGTCCACCAAAGGGCACGGTCAGCCGTGTGTGGTCGATGCCGAGCACATGCAACATCGTGGCATGCAAATCGTGCACCTCGACTGGGTTTTCAACCGCGTGATACCCATACTCGTCGGTCGCACCATAAGTTGTTCCGCCGCGAACGCCAGCACCCGCTAGCCACATGGTGTAGCCAAACGGGTTGTGGTCTCGCCCATTACTTCCTTGGGCAAACGGCGTGCGTCCAAACTCCGCTCCCCAAACCACCAGCGTGTCCTCCATCAGCCCGCGCCGACGCAGGTCCTTGAGCAGTCCTGCAATCGGTTGATCAACCGCAAGCGCATTCGATTCATGCGACTTGAGCAGATTCGAGTGCTGGTCCCATCGATCATTTCCATTGACCGCCGGGCAGGTCAGTTCGATAAATCGCACGCCTCGCTCGACAAGCCGCCTTGCCACAAGGCACTGCATCGCGTAGGTCCGTGTTCCCTCAAACTCGGCATCAAGACCGTACAGCGATTTTGTTTCTTCTGTCTCGTTCGAGATATCCATCAGTTCGGGCACCGCGGACTGCATGCGGTATGCGGTTTCATAGTTGGCAATCGCCGATTCGACCGCATCGTTCCTTCCGAGTCGCTCGGCGAACTGACGGTCCAACTGGCCGATCAGATCCAGTTTGTCGCGCTGCAACGACGGGTCAGGCTCGGTCGGTCGAATATTCGCCACCGCTTCACCGCTCGGCTTGAAGATCGACCCCTGATGCGTCGCCGACAAAAACCCCGAACCAAAACACGCAAGCCCCCCCGGCGGAATCAAGCCACCATTGAGAACGACAAAAGCAGGCAAATTCTGCGCGACACTGCCCAACCCATAACTCATCCACGCACCCATACTCGGCCTGCCGGACAGACCCAGCCCGGTGTGCAGAAAATAGTTCGCATTTGTGTGCTCACTGAACGGCGATGTCATCGAACGAACCACGCACAACTCATCCGCACAAGTCCCAACATGCGGAAACAGATCACTGATCGCAAGCCCGCTCTGCCCATACCGACGGAACTTCCAAGGCGACCCCAGCGTGTTGCCGTTGTTGTCAAACTGTGTCGCCTCCATCTTCATCCCGAAGGGCTTGCCGTTCTCCACGGTCAGCCGCGGCTTCGGATCAAAGGTATCAACCTGCGACGGGCCGCCGTCCATGTACAAAAAGATAATGCTCTTTGCCCGTGCCGCATGATGAGGCAGCGTCGCACCGATCTGACCCGCACCAACGCCTGCCAACTCCGACCCTGACAAGCCCGGAATCGCCCGTGCAAAGGCGCAATCCCCCACCATCGCTGCAAGCGCCATCGCACCAAACCCGGTGACACCATGCCGAAGCATGTCCCGTCTGGTCATCGGCGTTGCCTGAAATCGTCCGCAGTGCGCCATGCGTACCCCTACTCCACAAAAATGAACTCTTTGAGATTCAGCACCACATGACACAAATCAACCCACACCTGCCGCTCGACAGCCTCGACATCATCCTGAAGCAACGCGCGATGCGACGCAGCCTGATCATCGAGAAAACGAATCGCGCTCGATCGCTCTTCTTCACGAGGAGACCGGCTCAATGCCAACCAATACAGCAGATCAACGCGTTCCCTTGTCGACTCCGATTCATGCAATAGTCGATCCGCCAAGACCTCTGCCTGTCCGATCATGAACGGGCTGTTCATCAGGATGAGCGACTGTGCAGGCACATTCGACCGTGACCGCTTGCCCATCGCCGAGTGCGGGTTCGGTGCGTCAAACGCCTGCATCATTGGTTCCAGAAAATTCCGTCGCACTTCCAGATACACGCTCCTTCGACCATCACCATCGATCGGCCCACTCTTGCCAGGCCTCCCGCGTCCAGTCATAAAATCTGTCAAATGAACCGGCACGCTTCGACCATACATCGTCTCATCAAGTCGTCCTGAAACAGCCAACACCGCATCTCGAATTGTCTCTCCCTCAAGCCGACGCACCGTTCGCACCGATAGCATCTGATTCAGCGGGTCAACCTCCGCCGCTCGACCTTCCAGAGACCCACTCGCCATGCGATAGGTCTTCGTCAACACAATCGCACGAATCAACGATTTGATGGACCATCCCATCTCATCACGAAATCGCGACGCAAGATGGTCGAGCAGTTCCGGGTGCGTTGGTGTTGATCCAAGCAAGCCGAAATCATCGGTCGACTCGACGAGCCCGCGACCAAACAAGTGGTGCCACACCCGATTGACAATCACTCGCGTCGTCATCGGATTCGATTCATCCAGCACGCGTTCTGCCAGCTGCAGCCGTCCGCTGCCACTCGAACCGTCGATTGACGCATCGTCGCACAACACGCCCAGGAACCCACGCGGAGCCACCTCGCCCAGTTGCAGGTGATTCCCTCGTATGAACACGCGTTCATCCTCGGGCGAACCATCCTCAATCGCAGTCACTCGTCTCGGCTCGGGTATGTCGTTCTCGATACGCTCATACGCAGCCACGACAGCAGGGTCCGATGCCTCGGAACTGCCAAGCAGCTGGTGTTCAGACAGGCTGTTCAAACAGTGCACATCAAGACGATCAACAGCGACACCAACTTTTTGCAATGTGGCATCGACGCTAAAAACCTGGGCAACATCGGCCAGCGATGCTTCCCCCCCATACCGACGCCGTATCAACCTCGCTACACCTTCATCATCGGGCGTTGCGTTGCTCTGACCAAACACGATGTCATCAACCGCGATCGACCCGTCCAACCGATCGTCAATGATCTCGTAATGAGCGCGATGTCCCACAAACTTGCGCACATCGTGCACAATCCAGCGCCAATCGTCCGACTCGACATCCTGTTTCATCCCGCCGAACAACAACGCGTTGTATTCGTCCATCGTGTAGCCATCGACAATCACGCGAAGCGTGCCGCGCCCTTTGGCGCGCGTCATGATGAACGGCTCAACGATCTCGAATGTCGGCGATCGCAGCGTCCCCATCAAGCGATCAGAAAGGCTTCCTGACCATGCCATCGAAGTCGTCGCCCATGATCGCTGACCATCATGCCAGATCGGCATCCCCATCGGTGTCGCAACCTGAGTGAACCCCCACCCGGAGGCAAACCATTCGTGCTGCCCGTCAGTTTGATCGAATCGCTCAAACGACCTGTACCCAGTGTTCGGTCTATCTGGCTGTTCCAACAGATGCCCAACGACTGCCTCGGCATCACCCCCGACCTGGCTCGCGAGCCGACTGAATGCCGCCAGCACATCGTCATGGCGCCCATCATCAAAAGCCATGAACGCCTCAACCCATGACCCGAGTGCTTCGGGATCGAGGTTTCGTTCCGCAGCCACCGCCGCCACACTCCGCTGCGCATGTTGCCCGCGCACTGCAGCGTTGGAGAACACCAGTTCGTCGACGCGAATATTCCCCCACCCGCCTGTCGCGTCATCAAAAATCTCGATCACCGCATCCTGCCCTCGATAGGCAGACAGATCGATCGAACCTGGCACCAAATTCAGCGTATTGGAGCCAGTCGCTTCGCCGACCACCTTGCCATCGACAAGAACCCGCAGGCCAGTCTTGCCGGGGTGATGCCCGCCGCCGATGAGAAAATGCAGAAACCCGCGTCGAATCACAAATGACGCGCTGACAAGTTTGCCAGTCTTCGCATCCGTATCCGGGCTCGAACCCGATTCAGTCCGTACATGTGAATCGGCGAAACCATGCCCGACCGCTGTCCCGCCCGCAGCCAGTCGACCCTCTCCCGATTTCGTCGGCCCTTCAGCAAAAGCATCGCCGACAACCGTCCAACCGTCATAGGAGTCGCCATCAAAATCCTCGAACGGCCGTTCAAGAGGACGATCGACAACCTCATCCACACCGGGCTCGCCAAACATCACTTCCGCTGCGCCCAAGGCTAAATGCGACGCTGGATCAAAGTCGACGGGTAGCTGTTCAGACGCTTGGTGTAATCTGAGCCAATCATGCATCTGGTGATCCGACAGCGCCGCAATTGCGGCTTCGATGCGCCCCCCCGGATCCAGATAAGCCTCCTGCCGCCGAGAACTCTGCAGAAATCCCGCCAGCCCGTAGTACTCCTTGGTCAATATCGGATCAAACTTATGATCATGACACCGCGCGCAACTCACGGTCGTGGCGAGAAATGCCTTGGAAAACACATCAATCTGATTGTCAATGCGCAACGCTTCATCGAGCCTCACATCGACCGGCGCATGCGTCCCCTCACTCATCCACCAGAAACCGGTTCCGATGATCGACTCATTGAATCGTTCGTCAGGGTTCATGCGCGGGTTTGCTAGCAAATCACCCGCAATATGCTCGGTCACAATCTGGTCATACGGCACATCCGCGTTGAGCGCACGAATCACATAGTCACGATACTCGAACGCATGACGGATCGGATAGTCGAACTCGTGCGCATAGGTCTCCGCGTAGCGCACCAGATCAAGCCAGTGCCTCGCCCAGCGCTCACCAAACGCGGGTGATGCCAACAATCGATCCACCAGGTCTGCATAAGCTTCCGGCGAATCATCCTGCTCAAACGCACGAACCTCCTCCGGCGTTGGCGGCAACCCGGTCAGATCAAAAGACAGACGACGAATCAGCGTTCGTCGATCCGCCTCCCCTGCAGGAACAAGATCAACCGCATCCAGTCGCGCGCGCACAAACGCATCGATCGCATGGTCTTTCCAAGTTGCATCTTCGACTTCCGGCACGGCGGGTTCACCGACGGGCTCGAGCGACCAGTGCTGTTCGTACTGCGCACCTTCCGCAATCCACTGTCTGAGAATCGCGATATCCGCTTTTGAAAGTGGCTCTGCTTCGAGCGGCATCCGCTCGTCATGGTCCGTCGAAGTCACACGCTCGATCAACACACTCTTCTCAGGGGCCCCCGGCACGATCGCGTTGCCACGACGCCGATCGGCCGTTGCACCTTCAAAGGTGTCGAGCCGAAGATCGGCTTCGCGGGTACTCGGATCAAACCCATGACAAGCCAGGCAACTTCGCACCAGGATCGGGCGGACCTGCGTTCCAAAATCAACCGTATCCGTGAACACGGCATCCGGTACAGACTCGTCAGGTCGCACGCCCACAGCACAAAGCGCCAGAGTGAAACATGCCATCACCCAAACCCATGGCCGGACCGATCGACTCGATTTAATAAGTGTGACCTTCACATGCGGAGCATACCGCATTCAACCCGCATCGCGAAACCAGCGCTGTCCCAAAACCAACCCTGCCTCCCTACGCTTGCTCCGTGCCTTCCAAAAGCCCGGATTCCAAACCCGATACCCCGGCGATGCGCCAGCACCGCGAACTCAAAGCCCAGCAACCCGGGTGCATCCTCTTTATGCGCATGGGCGATTTCTATGAACTTTTCTTCGACGATGCCATCGCCATGAGTCAAGCCCTCGGGCTGACACTCACCGAACGACCCGTTGGGGTGCCCATGGCCGGTGTACCCCACCACCAACTTGCCACCTACCTCAAAAGGGCAGTCGAGCAGGGGTTTCGGGTCGCGGTCGCTGAACAACTCGAAGACCCAGCGCAGGCCAAAGGCATTGTCCGCCGTGGCATTGGTCAAGTTGTCACACCAGGCACACTCGTCGACGAGTCGCTCGTCGCCGATGAAGCGACGACTCAACTCGCTGCGATCTTTTTTGGCGAAACATCAACTGCCGCTGCGGTGGTTGACCTTTCAACAGGCGCATTCACAGTCCTCGAAGTCGCGCGTGAGCAGTCACCCGCCGATGCGCTCGCTCGGTTTGGTATCGGTGAACTCCTTTACGCCGAGACCGCCGACGGCCGCACGCCGGCCCGTGTCGCCGAGGTCACCGAGCGTCTTGACGCATCACCCACCGCTCGTCCCGCGTGGCATTTCCGGCGTGATGAAGCCCTCGAAGCAATCCACACGCAGTTTGGTGTCGCAACAACCGAAGGATTCGGTCTGTCTGATGACGACCCGACGATCCCGGCCATCGGCGTCGTGCTCCGCTATCTTGCTGAGACCCAGGCGGTTGACCGAGAGCCCACCGATGCCAGCGCCGGTTCAGAGTTTCAAACTCAACGCCGTTCGCTTGCCCATCTCCGTCCGCCGATGCGCCTTGCGACTGATCAAGCGTGCAGTATCGACGCGGTCAGTCTGCGGTCACTTGAGATCGAGCACACGCTCCGATCCGGTCAACTTGAAGGGTCGCTCCTGGGTGTTTTCCTTCGGCCGGCGAACACAACGCGGGCCCTGTTCAGAACACCCATGGGCAAAAGGCTGATCCGAGACTGGCTCACCGCGCCATCGACCGATCTCGATCTGATCAACGCCCGCCAGTCGGCTGTCGCGGCATTCGTTCAGGATGACCGCCTGCGCGAACAGACCAGTGAAGCGCTCAGCGGCATTCAGGATGTCGCCCGCATTGCAGGCCGAATCGCACTCGGCCGCGCCACGCCGCGCGATCTGGGCGCCCTTGGTCAGTCCGTCAACCATACCGATGCACTGCTCGATGCCACCGAAGGCACGCCCGCCCTTGCATCGCTCCACAGCGCGTTCGACACGCTACACGCAGACCTCACCCCGCTCGCACAGCACATTGCAAAAGCCTGCGTCGAAGCCCCCCCTGCTCATATGCGTGAGGGCGGGCTTATCCGCGATGGGTTTGACGCGGAACTCGATGAAGCCCGAACGCTCCAACGCGACGCTGGTGACTGGCTGGCGAAGTATCAGGCTGATCTCATTGAAGAGTTTGACCTGCCAAGCCTCAAAGTCGGTTTTAACAAAGTGTTCGGCTACTACATCGAACTGCCCGCAGCCCAGGCCAAACGCGCCCCCGACCGCCTCACCCGCAAACAAACACTCAAAAACGCCGAGCGATACATCACACCCGAACTCAAGACCTTTGAAGACAAGGTGACGACAGCCGAAGCCCGAGCCATCGAACGAGAACGCGTCATTTTCACCGACCTTTGCAACGCAGCAGCAAAGCAGGTGCGTGCTCTGGGCCGTTTCGCCGATACCGTCGCACAACTCGACACGCTGCTTGCACTCGCTGAAAAAGCCCGCATCAGCAACTGGGTTCGGCCTGACATCACCACCGACTCAACGGTCGATATCCGGTCCGGCCGCCATCCGGTTCTTGACGAAACGCTCGAAGGCAGGTTCATCCCCAATACCACGACACTCGCCACCAATGACGAAGCCCCCCTCGCCCTGATCACCGGCCCGAACATGGCGGGCAAGAGCACCTTCATCCGTCAGACCGCGTTGCTTGTCTTGCTCGCACAGATTGGCAGTTTCATCCCCGCTGACGCAGCCTGCATCGGCATCACCGACCGCATCTTCACCCGCGTCGGTTCCGACGACGCTCTCCATCGTGGTCAGTCCACCTTCATGGTCGAGATGACCGAGACCGCCAATATCCTCAACAACGCGACCGCGAAAAGCCTCGTGATTCTTGACGAAATCGGTCGGGGCACCAGCACCTTCGACGGGCTCAGCCTCGCGTGGGCCATCACCGAACACCTCGCCGAGCGGCAAGTGCGAACGCTCTTCGCCACCCACTACCACGAACTCACCGACCTCGAAGAGCGTCTCCCCGGTCAGGTCCGAAACCTGCATGTTGCTGTCCGCGAATGGGAAACCGAGTCGGGGCAAGAAGAGATCGTCTTCCTGCATGAGATCCGTCCCGGTCGCACCGACCAGTCCTACGGCATCCATGTCGCTCGCCTCGCAGGTGTACCAAACACGGTCACCCGCCGGGCCAAGGACATCTTGGAAACATTGTCAGCCGAATACGCGCCCCCCGGCCCCGACCAACCCGCCGAACGAGTGACGCGACCGACTCGCCCCGTCCGCAGCACCAATCAGATGGGCCTCTTCGCCGAGCCGCAGCCTCACCCGGCGATCGATCAGCTGCGTGAGATCAAGATCGAAACGCTGTCCCCCCTGCAGGCGTTTGATCTTCTGCGAGAACTGCGCGAGCGGGTGGACTGAGTCCAATCAACGAAACTTCCAAGACGCTACGCACCTGGGGCATTCGCGGGTTCCATCTTCCGCCCGCTCGAGACCTCTCAGGTTTCCGCCGCACGCCGGACACAAGTCTCGCTTGAGCATCTCACTGACGGCCACCGGTTTGTTTGCGCTGTGCCCTTGTCGGTTTGCGAGCAAGGACATCATGAACACCATGCTCCACAACAAGCACAACGGCCAGATCAATCGAACAGCCTGCATCACCGAGGCCGGCGGCCAGTTACCAATGATTGAAGTTAACATAAATATGACGATCATCAATGCAAAAAACACACCAAATCCATATCCGAGTGCCCGACGCATTGGATGACGCGCCCGAAGCACCTCGCGGGCTTCAACAAGCCGAGCATGGTGCTCATAGTGATCAGCCAAGTCGATCGCTTTGCCATATTGCTTGTCAAGAAGCGCGTGCCGCGTCCCCCGCGCATCGCGGATCTGCCTCTCGGACCATCTCGCTTGTTGCGTGAACCCAATCCGGTCGGCCATCCGGCGTTGCACCGCATGCTTCGGCCCTAGCAAACGCGTTGTCTCAACTCGATCGCACGCCCAGGCCGACCCGCACTCGGCGCATCGCACAAATCCATCCTCTTCCTGCCGGCTCCCCTGAAGTGGATACACGCACACAGGACAGATCCCGTTTACCAAGAACACTCTACTGAACTCAGGCCCGCCACGGTACAGGCGATTTCGCATCGCAATGCGCTCTCCAATGATCCATGTCGGGAAGAACAGAAAGAAGACCACTGACATCGCCCACGGCGACTGCATCACCGATCCAAAAACGGTTCCGCTGAATACACGACTCAACCAAATCGTGGACACAATGGCGAGCGGTCCGATCAAGCAACACACCAGAATGCCGAGCAAGGGCCTCGGGCTCTTCATCACCCTTGTCGCCAACGAATACACAAATCGAGTGTGCTCATCGGCCCCGGCAAGCACAGACTGCATTTCTACCCGATGCTGCGTCCCAGCATCATCTAAGATCGCCAAGTGCTTCAGCGCAGGCCTGCGGCCCGATCGCTGTCCCGTTGATGAATCGGTTTCCATGATCGCCAATCACCCCTTCGACCGTCGGTTGTGACACAGGTCCTCCCCCAGTCACTCACAACCGGCACGCACGCTTTTCCGGAAACATCGGAAACCGCCACGCCGCACCGCACTCCGGGCACACCGTGCAGCCATCGTCCGCCGCCACGATTCCGGACAGGTCATATGTACACGCCAAGCACCCCGGCGGCAACGAGCGGACCAACACACGAGCGTACTTCACCGAGCGACGGTTTATCTCAAACAATCCGGTCATCACAATTGGTATGCAACCCCACACAGCCGCCTGTTTCGTGTCACCTTGACTGATCAGCACCCAGAACACCCACGCCACGGGCACAAGCACAATGACCGAAACGACGACAATTGTAATCGGTTTGTGCTGCAGGACTTGGCGAGCCCGCTGTGTGCTCTGTTGATGAGGTTTCAGTGGATGTTCTGACAGTTCAGTCGCTTTCGACTCAGACCAATCTGAATGCTGATCATCGAACTGCAGCGGTCGCATCGTGTGGCGTTCGCCTCGATCGTCTGTGACCCGATTCAATATGTAACTGCATTTGGGCATGGCATTGAGACAAGTCTATCTCAACCGTCTTTCGCCCAAGGCCCACGAATCGGAAATCGCCAGGCGGCTCCGCACTCGGGGCAGACCGTGCAGCCATCATGCTCAGCCGCTAGTCCTGACATGTCAAAGATGCAAGCCACACATGTATTCGGAAGAACGAGTATCTCCTTCCGTTTCTGACGGATCATCATCAAGCCCGCATAGTAAAATAGCAGAAAGTACGACGGGCATGCGAAAAAGCTGGCGAGGACAGGAAACACAAGCGCGTCTCGCCAACTGCCCCACAAGATTTCGATGTTGCTCATGAACCCCATACACAAGCCCGCGATGATCATGACCGCGATTCTCGTAAAGTTCGCGCGTGGCGACTGAGTATCTTGCCACAGTATCCACCGAGCAAACCGAGCGCTGCGTTGCTGGGGCGTGCCGCTCGTGTGAGTCATGTCGAACCGAAGCATTCGTCGAATCGACGGCACCATCGAACCCGCCGATCGCAACGGCTTCGGCTTGTGCCGAACACCTCGGTCGTCTTCGAGCCGCTTTTTGAAGTGAACCGTCCGAGCCATTCGCACCCCACTTCAGTCTACAGTACCGACATCAATCCGTTTCGACGCAACGGTCTTTCAAACCGACAGCTCAGGAGCCCCCATGTCCCTCACCGACTACCGCACCCTCGGCCGCAGCGGCCTACGCGTCAGCCCGTTCTGCCTCGGAGCCATGACCTTTGGCACGGAGTGGAACCTCGGCGTCGGGCCGGAAGAATCGTTTGAACTCCTTTCCGCCTACCTCGACCGGGGGGGTAACTTCATCGACTCAGCCAACATCTACAACAAAGGCCACTCCGAAAAAATCATGGGCGATTACTTCGCGACTGGCCCTGGCAAAGGAAAACGCGACCGCGTCGTCATCGCGACCAAATTCATGGGCAACATGTACGCTGGCGATCCCAACGGCGGTGGCGGCGGCCGCAAGAGCATCATCGATGCGTGCGAACACTCCCTTCGTCGCCTGCAGACCGATTACATCGACCTCTATTGGGCTCATTTCCACGACGAGCAAACACCCATCCACGAAACCGTCGAAGCGATGGACTTCCTCGTCAAGCAAGGCAAGGTGCGCTATGTCGGGCTGTCTGACTACCCGGCGTGGGTGTGCGCCCAGGCTCAGTACGAAGCGATTTTCAAAAACTGGACACCCTTCGTCGGGTTGCAGATCGAATACTCACTCCTGCAACGCACCGTCGAGGGCGAACTGATCCCGATGGCCAAAGCCATGGGCTTGGGTGTGACCCCCTGGAGCCCGCTCCGAGGCGGCGTGCTCTCCGGCAAGTTCCGCCGCGGCGAGTTCCCGAAGGGCGACACCCGCGTCCTGCCCGAGAGCCAGTACCTCAACGATCGCTCCTACGACCTGATCGATGCACTCCACGAGATCGCTCGCGAGGTGGATGGCTCACCGGCCCAGGTTGCGCTGCGCTGGGTCCATGATCGACCCGGTGTCACCAGCACCATTATCGGTGCTCGCAAGATGGGGCACCTCCTTGACAATCTCGGTGCCGCCAATATCAGATTGAAACCCGAGCACAACACGAGGCTGGATGAACTGAGCACACCCACGCTTCCGTTCCCGTGCGAGTTTCTTGACCGCGTCCGGTCGGCGATCCATGGCGGCATGAAAGTCAACGGGATCGATGCTCCGGCGTGGCCTTTGCAGCCTACCGATGAAAATGATCGATGGTAAAAACCCCACCTGTTTCGGTTGCTCATCGATGATCGCCTGATAACTCGTCATATCAGCGTCTTCGACGCGATCGAACACAGCATTTGATGCCTATCACGAAGCCCAGATAGTACCTGTTCGCACCTGGCCAATACGAAACAAGATTCCACAGAAATGTCATAAACACCTTTATTTCTGGGCGTCACACACCTTCTGCCCGGCCTTTTTTTCTGGCTCCCGAGAGCCATACCTGGCCACAACTGGCCGCTGGGTCCGAGAACTAGAAAGTTTGAAGATTCACACAGGATCGCCGAACCGGGTGGCAACCCCCCAACTCTGAGGTACATATGAGGTGCGTGAACGAGATTTTGCTCTCGGTTCGTTCATTTGAATGGACTGGAACGATTGTTTCGAGAACGCACGGCAAGTCTGAGGGGGTCTCACTCACTCTCACTGGCGTGTCGAGTTTACCGGACGCGGCGTACCGGTTGTCTCATTTGTTATTCGGTTCACTTTTTTGGAGATAGAGAAATGAAGAAGATCGCACTTATCGCAGTTGCAGGCCTTGCTGCAGTCGCCACCGCTGAGCCCCTGACCGCCGGAAACGGCAACGGTGGTTCAAACGGTACCGCAATGAACATGCTTGACTTCGCCACGGTCACCCAGACCCGCGGTTCAGGCAATGTCATCGTCACCGTCACCTTCAACTCAGATATCGATTTCTGGGACCTCGAAGGCGACTCGGACAACCTGATCCTTGACCTCAACTTGGGTGGCGCCGCCACGATGCACGGCATTGGCTGGGATGTCACCCAGACCACGATCGGTGCTTCATGGCTCAGCGAGCAGGTCGTTTCATTCGCCGAAGCAGGCGGAGCACCCGCCCTGTACCTGACCACGAGTGGCACCGGCGCTCCCGGTACCGAATCCAACGCATCAGCTGGCATCGTTGACCTCGGCGACGCCGGCATCCCGGATCTCGTGATGGCCAGTGGTGTCCTCCGCATGGAATTCTTCGAGTCGTTTGACGATGTCGCCGACGCGATCGACGGCCACTGGCTCGAAGGCAGCACGCTGACCTTCGACATGACCGTCGTTCCGGCCCCGGGCGCCCTCGCGTTGCTCGGCCTTGGTGGTCTCGCCACCGCCCGTCGTCGTCGCTAATTCGCACCTTCGACGATCTCTCTTAACCACTCCGCAGCCCCCGTGCATGTCACGGGGGCTGTCCTTTTGTGACCCAGCATCATCTCTGAAAAGAGAAAACGCCGTAGACCTCAAGCCAACGGCGATTTCAAAAGTGGAGCGGAAGAGATTCGAACTCTCGACCTCATCATTGCGAACGATGCGCTCTACCAACTGAGCTACCGCCCCGTTCTTCGACCGCAAGTGTAGGCCCAGCCTCTCCAGATCGCCCTCTCGAAACGACCCGTTTCCCATCATCCTTCTCAGTTGCGATCTCGTCGGACTCGCCGTACTATTGCACATGAGTTCTCATTTGCAATACTGCTCGCCGCTTGCGATCTTCATGCTTTGTGTGGTTGCCTGTTCGTGCATCGGCTGCAAAAAGCCGGGCGACCAAAGTCCATCTCGCAAGTTCGAACGCGTTTCGACCACGATTGCTCCGATTCAAGGGCTCATCGAGCCGCTACTCGCGTCGACAGTCGAAGTCAGCGTTGTCATCGGTGCTGGCGAATCGGTGCATGGTCATCGCCCGTCCGCTTCCGAGATCGCACAGCTGCGCCGTGCCGATGTCATTGTTGGTGTCGGCCTGGGCATTGATACCGCTTTGACCCGTGCGGTCAGAGACAAACCGACTCAGGGCCAGCAAATTCTGATCTTTGCAGACATTGTCGGCATCAAATCACAGGAATCGGGTCACGACCATAACCATGACCATGACCACAGCCATGACCATGACCACGGCAGCGTTGACCCCCACCTCTGGCTCGACCCAGTCCTTGCTCGTTCGTTCACCGAACAGGTTGGCGTTGCGCTTCAAACTCTTGCCATGGAACGAGGTGATCAAACTCTCGCGGAGGAAATTGCACGACGGACTGAGCATCGACTCGCCGTGATCGATGCGATACATGCCACCTACCAAAGTCGTCTCGCACCGTTTGAAGGTTGGTCCATCCTCACGCCGCACCCGGCGTTCAGTCGATTGCTGAATCATTACGGCCTGACCGAATACGCCTTGAGTTTCAACAGTCCGCATGCCGCTCCATCACCCGCCCAACTTGCCCAAGCCGTCAAACGCACACAAGAGAATCAAATCGCAGCCGTGTTTAATGAGCCTCAGAATAACAGCAAACTGATCGACGCTGTCGCCGATCGGGCCGACCTGCCAATCGGAACACTTGATCCGCTGGGCTCGGGCGACTGGGATGCCATGATGATGGCTAATCTGGACGAACTCGTTCGTGTACTATCGCTGGTGGAACCACCCGCTCGCCCGTCTGGTCAGCCATAACAGACTTGTTCAACCGAGACGATCAGCCAGTCATGCACCCCCACCCCGCCATCCAGGTCGACCACCTCAGGTTTCGCTACGACAAGGCAACCGACGATGTGCTGGATGACATTTCGTTCTCAGTCGAGCCTCGCGAAAAACTCGGTGTCCTTGGACCAAACGGCGGGGGCAAATCAACGCTTCTCAAACTTCTGCTCGGATTACTTCCAGTCTCGCGTGGTCAGATTCTGATTTTCGGCAAGCCGCCGCAGTACGCAAGGCGCGAAGGGCTGATCGGATACCTTCCACAGAAAATCGAAGCCGAGTTGAGCGCCCCACTTTCCGTGCGACAAGTGATCGCCATGCCCATCAAAGTGGCGGGTCAACCAACGCCTGAAGACGATCAACACCTGCGTTCAATGCTCGATCTGTTCGAACTGAGTTCACTGGCCGACAAGCCGATCTGTGCGCTCTCGGGCGGTCAACTTCAACGCGTCATGATTGCCCGTGCGCTCGCGAGGCGCCCGAAGATCCTGATCCTTGACGAACCCACCGTGGGAATTGACATTCGCGGCCAGCAGCAGTTCGCCAGTCTTCTCAACTCGCTCCATGAATCGCTCAACCTCACACTCGTCATTGTCAGCCATGAACTGCGGACAATCGTGACCGGTTCAACGCGTATCGCCTGCCTTGCACGCACCATGCATTTTCACGGCTCGGCATCCGGTCTGACCACCAGCATCCTTGAACAGGTCTTCAGGCATGATGTCTCAGGCATCATCCCGGCGGACGACAGCACACCACCAGACCACAACTGCGGAGGGTGCTGTGCGGACCATTGAATACCTGACTGACCCCGCCCTCGCCTCTTTCTTCTGGCCGGTCTTGCTGACCACACTCGTTATCGCCATCCTCGGCGGCTCGATGAGCTGGATCGTTGTCGTCAAGCGCCTGAGTTTTATCGGCCAAGGCGTGAGCCATTCCGCGTTTGGTGGTGTCGGCATTGCTCTTGTCGTCGGGTTCACCTCCGGTTCGCTTCTGGGCGAACTGGCGACTGCGACCATTGTCCTCGCATTTTCATTGCTCGCAGCCTTTGGCATTGCACTTCTCAGCGGACGATTGTCAGCTCGATCAGACACCGCTATCGGCATTGTACTCAGCGTGGCGATGGCGACCGGGTTTCTACTCTACAGCCTCGCCGAGTCAATCGCAGCCCAGAGCAGTGCACCCCCGCCGCAGTCACTCGAATCGATTCTGTTCGGATCAGTCACGCAGATCGACACTTTTGATCTGATCTTGGCGCTCTGCGCATTGGCAATTGTCATTGCGACGCTTTGGATGCGTCGCCACCGTGTGCTTTTCTGGATGTTTGACGAAGCGGCTGCACCGGCATTTGGTGTTCAGGTCACCCGCGAACGAATGGTTGTGCTGGCTCTCCTCGCCTTGGTCGTCGTGGTCACGATGAAGCTTGCCGGCGTTGTCCTCGCGACAGCGGTTCTCGTGCTCCCTGGCGCTATTGCATTACGATTGTCGCAGCAATTGCGTCCTGTACTGTGTATTTCGGTTCTCTCGTCGGTCGCCTGCGCCATCATCGGGCTGATCCTCGCTTTCGAACTCGACACACAGCCCGGGCCAACAATCGTTCTCACACTTGGCGCTTTGTTCGGCGCGACATGGTTGCCCCGCCTGCAGCATCGTTCGACGACCGCCTCATCCGCACCAAGTTCGCAATCATGACCGATCCGAAATCCAACGCAGTTCCCGTGGTACCAAGGGTCGAGCCGGACCGATCGCTGTTGCCGCAGATTCAAATCGAGGATGTTCGTCGTGCTGCGACCTGTTTGCAGGAGCACGCACATCGCACGCCGGTCATCACTTCGCGCACGCTCGACGACCGCGTCGGCGCGGAGGTGTTCGTCAAGTGTGAGAATTTTCAACGGGTGGGGGCATTCAAGTTTCGTGGCGCATACAACGCGCTCGCTCAACTGGAACCCGAGGTTGGCGTGCTGACCTATTCATCGGGGAACCACGCGCAAGCGGTCGCGCTTGCGGCTGCCGAACTTGGTCGGCAGGCTGTCATTGTCATGCCGAACAATGCGCCAGCAATCAAACGACAAGCCACCAGCCACTACCTCGCAAGAGCCAAGACCGGAAGCCGAGTCGTCTTGTACGACCCGTCCACTACAGTCCGCGAGACACTTGGCCACGAAATCGCAGCCCATGAGGGTCTCGTGGTCATTCCGCCGTATGACCACCCGCATGTCATTGCCGGGCAGGGCACCGCTGCACTCGAACTCTTCGCCGAGACGGGCTCGCTCGACTTTCTACTGGTGCCGTGCGGTGGAGGCGGTCTGCTTTCGGGATCAGCGGTTACGGCGGCGAGCGTGGCACCGGGCTGCCAAGTCATGGGTGTTGAGCCCAAGTGCGCTGACGACGCCACCCGATCATTTGAAACAGGTCATCTGCACCGCGTCTATCAACCACCAACGATTGCTGACGGTGCCCGCACGCCCTCACTCGGCAAGTACACATTCGCCGTGATCACGGAACATGTCGCTGCGATGCACACTGTTTCAGAGACCGAGATAGCCCGAGCGACCCTATTTGCCTGGGAGAGGCTTAAACTCGTCGTCGAGCCCAGCGGAGCCCTTGGGCTTGCGGGCCTTTTCAAACTTGCCCAGAGTCACATTCTCGACGACCAGAGAATCGGCATCATCATCAGTGGCGGTAACATGGACCCTTCCCTGGTCGGGGCGATCGTCACTCGCGCAGAGGCCTCCACAACCGACGAGTAAGCGTACGATTCAACTATGCCACAGATTCATCCATCTTCAACCGTGGGCCCTGAGGTCGAATTGGGCGAAGGCATCGAAATCGGCCCACGATGTACCGTCTCCGGCCGCGTTCGGCTCGGTGACGGTGTTCGGCTTATCGGTGATGTCTACCTGAACGGACCACTCACCGTCGGGCCGGGGACCACCGTGTATCCCTTCGCATGCATCGGGTTCCCGCCGCAAGATGTCAAGTTCAAACTCGGCGACCCCACCCCGGGCGTGGTCGTTGGTGCGAACTGCACCATCCGCGAGCATGTCACCGTTCACGCTGCAACGCACCCGACCGATCCAACAACGATCGGCGACCGTGTTTTCATGATGGTCAATGCCCATGCCGGTCATGATGTCCAGATGGGGAACGATGTCGTGCTTGTGAACAACACGAGCCTTGGTGGGCATTGCATCGTGGGCGATCGCGTCACACTGGGTGGTCACACCGCGATTCATCAGTTCGTGCGCGTCGGTCGATTCGCGTTTCTGTCCGGTGGACTGGCTGCCACTTGCGATGTCCCCCCGTTCTCACTGATGGCACGCCGCAACGAAGTTTCCTCCGTCAATGTCATAGGCATGCGTCGGAACGGTTTTTCAAACGATGAGATCACCGGCACCCGACTGGCGTTTCGCAAGGTATTCCGAAACACGCTACAACGGACAGAGATGCTCGCAATTCTCGATGACATCGGCCAAGACTGCGCACCGGTCGCCGAAGTTGCAGAGTTTATTCGCAACGCAAAACGACCCATTTGCCACGGGCTCCTCGGTCGCGGACAGGCGATCTCACACGCATAGCCCAAAATGACGAGCGCACCAGTCACAAACCGGCACCCACTTAACCTGCCCGACGGTGCGGTCGGTGGTCTTTGTGTTCTCGCCAGCGGCTCACGCGGCAATTGCTCAGTCCTCGTCGTTCCAGACGGGGGGACGCGCCGCATTGTGCTTATCGATGCTGGCTTAAGCCCCAGGCGAACGCAACGCCTTCTAGCCGACTATGACATTGGCCTCTGGGAGATTGACGCTGTCGTCCTCACCCACCTCGACACCGATCACGCCCACCTTGGCTGGGCCAAGTCAAAATCACTGCGGGCACCGTTCTACATCCACGCTTCTCACCGCGGCCGAGCAGAGCGGCTTGGGTTGGCGCACAAACACACACGACCATTCCGATCGGCTTTTGAGATCGGCAATCGGATCAGTATCGATCCTGTCTTGCTCGAACACGATTCACTCGGTGTCGCTGTATTCAGGATCTCAATTGCAGATGAACGGACTGATCAGCACGCTGTGTTGTGTTATGCAACTGATGTTGGACGACCAAGTCAAACGCTGGCTCGGCATATCCACGACGCTGACACACTTGCGATCGAATCGAACTATTGCACAAACCTGCAGCAAAACTCCGACAGGCCTGCTTTTCTCAAACGCCGAATCATGGGTGGTTCGGGGCATCTCAGCAATCAGCAGTGTTTTGAGCTGGCTCAAAAAGCCGCGCCACGATCCGATCTGATCTGCCTACATCTCAGTCAGCAGTGCAATGACCCGGCGCTCGTCCAAGACCTCCATCAAAATGCGCCGTACTCCGTCACGCTGTCGACACAACATGAACCCACAAACTGGGTGTGGATTCAACCATCGAGATCATCGCCGATCACTCCAGTTGCGCAAGAAAATGAAGACCTTCCGTTGTGGTCAACAGAGGTTGGTCCGTGAGTGCTTTCGAGCAGAAGAACCCCTCCCGTCGAACCGCCCTGGTCGAAGACGCCGGTCAGCGTAGACGATCGCTGCAACGACAACATCGAAAACAGACGATTCAAAAGTTCGTCCGCGAGTTTCGAAAACGACTTGGACTCCCTCAGGTTATCGAGGTTGATGGCGTTCGCTACACCGAACGCGACCCAACACCGCTCTCGCGAGCACTGTCACCCAGAGGCACGGGCAAGAAGGAATATTTAGTTCGCTTTGCCGATGGAGGCAGCCGTATGCGAATACGGGCAACCTCGAAGCGAGTTTACACGGATTTAATGCCCGATCCAGATCTGCAACACGACTCATCGGTGCTCGACCGAATTCGCCCTGGTATGCGTGTACTCGAAGTCGGCGCGGGGACGGGGGGCGGCTCGGCGGCACTCGCCCGTGCGGTCGGCCCGTCGGGAGGCGTTATCGCACTCGGATCAGACCGTGAATCCATCAGATTTGCCCGGCGTCGATACCAATTCAACCATCTGGCGATTGAACTGGGTGGCATCGAGTCTCTGTACGGCGAACTCGACCATGCCTTCGATGCTGCGATCGTGCGATGCTCGCCGTTGATTGCTGCACAAGAAATTCGCGAAGTCTGGCGATGCATCGCTCGAGGCGGTTGGATGCTCCTCTGCCAAACCGACAACCTTGATCAGTCACCCCATACCCTGGATCTGCCTGAAATCGCTCGACTTTATGCGTCAAGACCATCCAGGTTCCTGTATGAACGAACACAAGATCGCAAGCCGCCCGCGTCCGCCGGTCCTAGCCTTGACCAATGACCGAAACACCATCGAATGAAACATTTCCTGACCGATCTGCTGGCGGCGAAAAGGCTGCCCTCCGCTTTGCACTCGAAGCCGCCCAAATGCTGCGCGACGACAAGTGCGAGGACATCATTCTCCTTGATGTACGCGTTCTGAGCCAGGTGACCGATTACATCGTCATCGGCACCGGCACCTCGCAACGGCAAATGGCATCGGCCCTCGACCATATTGAAGACCTCGGCACCGAACAGGGATTCACACGCCACGGCCAAGACCGCGACGAACGATCGCTCTGGCTGCTCGCCGATTTCGTCGATGTCGTCGTTCACCTGTTCGAACCGAACGCACGCGCTCATTACGACCTCGAAATGCTCTGGGGCGATGCACCGCGACTCGACTGGGAATCGCAGCGGACACATACCCCCGGTTCGGCGGAGCCCACCGCGTGACAACAAGCATCGTCGACATTCAGGCAGGATCCAAGAATTACCCTGTCATGATCGGTTCCAGCCTGCTTGGCGCACTGGGTGATGCCATCGCAAGGATGCAACCATCACCGCCGACTCGGGTCCTGCTCGTCGCAGACGACAGCCTGCCCGCGTCGACCGTCGACACAGCGAGGGCAAGCCTCGCGAGCGCATGCAATGAAGTCTTCATTGCGAGTTGTCATGCGACCGAGGAAAACAAATCGATCGCAGCTTTCGAAAAATTGCACGCTGCGGCGGCATCACAAGGTATCGACCGGGGCGACTGTCTGGTCGCGCTTGGAGGAGGCATCACCGGCGACCTTGTCGGTTTTGTGGCGGCCACTCATCGTCGCGGCGTCCGTGTCATCCAGTGCCCGACAACCCTGCTCGCCATGGTCGATGCGTCCGTCGGCGGCAAAACCGGCATCAATCTGGTCGCTCAGAGCATGTTGCTGAAAAACTTTGTCGGCAACTTCCATCAACCCGAATGCGTCCTCGCATCGATTGACACGCTTGATTCACTCGACGATCGGCAGTTCCGATCTGGGCTTGGCGAGTGCATCAAACACGCGATGATCTCAGGATCGACCGACCCGCAACTCGGTGATTGGACGCGAATCAACCTCGCTGCGATCCTGAACCGGAACACACGCGCGCTGGCGGAGTTGATCGAACGCAATGTCCGCGTGAAGGCCGCCGTCGTTGCGACTGACGAACGCGAAACCGCCAAAACAGGGGGGCGGGCACTTCTCAATCTCGGACATACTTTCGCGCATGCGATCGAAACGATCCCGACCCTCTCGCCGGATGATGAGTCCTCGAACGCTCCGTTGCTCCACGGGGAAGCGGTTGCGCTCGGGCTCGTCGCCGCCGTATCGACCGCTCGTTCTCTCGATCTCGTGGATAACGCATTGTTCGATCAGACCTTACGCACCATCCAGGAGAGTGGACTACCCACGCAAATCTCGGGTTTGCCGTCCAACGAATCGATTGTGGACCGAATGGCCCACGATAAGAAAGCGCTCGGCGGTTCCATGCGTTTCGTCCTTCCGGTTGGCCCTGGAAGTGCCAAGACGGTGCTTACACCCCCCCTAAATGCGGTCAAAAAGGGCCTTGATGCCATCCGAAGCGAGATTTGATCCCTTATTCAAGCCCTGCGAACGCCGAACCCGATAACCCTTGAGTTGTGTGTCATCACATCCATTTGGCCCCGATGTGTCCGCTCGGGTAAAAAAGGGGTTCCGCTGTGCGGGTCATCGCAATCATCAATCAAAAAGGCGGCTGTGGCAAGACCACGACCGCGATTAGCCTCGCCTCCATCTTTGCCAAGCGCAACTTCCGGACTCTGCTTGTCGATCTCGACCCGCAGGGGCATTGCGCCGCAGGTCTGGCGGTCCCCGAATCCCGCATCGAACTCGATATCGGTGATGCCATGCTCGCCGCAGAAGAGAAGGCGTTGGATACCAATAGGCTTCTCTGGCGCGTCGGTAGAAATCTCGATCTCGCTCCGAGCCGCATGAAACTGGCAGGCCTCGAAGCCCCCACCGGAGGCCTGCAGGAACTCCCAAACAAAGAACGTCGGCTTCAAAGAGCGATCGAGCGCGTGTCCGATGCCGCCCGCGTCCCGTATGATGTCTGCCTCATCGATTGCCCCCCGTCGATCGGTCTCTTGACCTACAACGCTCTGGCAGCCGCCAAAGAAATCATCGTCCCCGTCGAAACCAGTTACTTCAGCCTGCAAGGGGCTTCGCGCCAGGTCGCCACGGTCCGTTCGCTCGCCCGTCGACTTGGTATGCGCGTCAGAACGAGGCTGCTCCCGACGCTGCACGATCCGAACAGCACGCTTGCTCGCGATCTGCTCGATGAACTCAAACGCCGCTTCCCGGCCAATGTCATCCCAATGACGATCCGCTTTGATACGCTGCTCAAGGAAGCCGTGTCATTCGGTCAGCCCATCGATGAATACGCGCCCGATTCCTTCGGTGCCGCCGACTACCAGAGCCTCGGCGAATGGATGATCCAACACGCCGGGATCGATCGCTCACTCGAGCCCGACGAAGCAGAAGCACTCGAACTCGGTGATCTCCATTCCGCGATCGACATGATGGTGGAAAAACGGTCCCCCACCGTGATCGACATCGCAGAGCCCCTGCAGGAAGCACCCATCGATGCACCTCCGTCAGCGATCGTCAACGGCACTCACCGTCACAGCGGTGAAATGAGCCACGGCGCCTGAGCCTCAACACCACCAATCGCAACAACAACACACGGGCGATCTGCCCGTGTTTTCTTGCGCAGCATCTTGAATTTCCATTGTTGATCAGGCGCCAGACAGGATCGATGTTCAAGGACTTGAGCCCTTCGGCACGGCTCGGGCCCGTGAACGGAACAAATAGACAGATCGTGCTGAACCACTCCTGAACGAGCGGAATGCCTCATTTGCCACCAGGCGGACAGGAAAAATGACTGAAGAGCCACACCGGAACCCCAATTCCACTAGATGCGGTATAGATAGTTGCTTTTGTGCCCAAGATCGCGGACAATACCTCGACCCGTCGATGGAGCATTCATCACAAACTACAGGGCGAAGCAAGATGGAACCGAACGGCTTCGACACAGAATTCTCAGCACTGTCCAGACTTGGGGATGTCGATCCCGAAGAATGCGACGCTTTGGCAGATGTGTTCCTGGGTGAACCTACGAAAAAAGTGTTCGAGATCGATCCGATGGAATCAGACCTGGCTGACGATTCGTCTCCGGGTTCCACAACGCCGCCGCGTATTCTTCAACTCGTTGTCTGTTCACACCTGGCAGACGCAGAAGATTATTTCGAAACATTCTGTCACGCTGCCAGCGTTGAACCCATTCGAAGCATCGGATGTGTCAAACACGCTGGAACTGGCTGGTCTGCGCAGTTGATCGGTCGCGGACATCGGTTCAACAGCCGGCGCGCAAGCGTCGCCGCCGCCATGCGCCAGGTCGCCGATGCTGCAGACGAAGTGAATGTCAGTTTGCCGCCACATCACGAGATTGGTTTGCTCATCGACGGGCTGGAGGGTCTCAACGATCCGCCTGATGCGATTGTCGTATTGACGACGCCGGTCGAATCAGATGTCGTCGCGGCGTATCGGCAAATCAAATCGATCGCAACCTTCAGCCCGGACATGCTTGAGCGGGTCCGCGTCGCCTTGATCGCCGATGACGAGCAACAGGCTCATCAACCGCTCGGCCGACTCGTCGAAACGGCAGCCCGATTCCTCCAGGTCCAGCTCGATTCGCAGGTCATTGTGCCGCCGCATCGAACAAATGATTCAGAAGACGACATGGCTCACTTGACCGACCAGGACGACGCCATCGAGACGCACAACCAACTGCCAAGCGAAGCACGACGCGCTTTGAACCCCGAGTTTCAGCCGTCTCTGCCGAACGACGCGTTGATTGAAGACGACCATGCCAAGCAAAATGAAGCACGCCCGCAGGTCGAGACAGTGACTTCTGCAGCACCTGAGGATCTTCAGCCGCAGCCACAGCCGCAATCAAACGAACCGGCGAAGAACACCAGCTGCGCCGTTGAACCACCCAGCAGGTCATTGTGCAGCGTCCTCACCTCTGACATGGCGATCTTGCAGGTGCGTTGTCCGGAGGCGCCCCATGTGGTGCTCGCCGTCGATGCCGCTGGCCGCATGCACGCCTTCGCCTCCGTTCACACGACCGACGACATGCAGGCGCAGCCCGAACCCCTGGCCGCTTTGACACGAGCTCGCGCGTTTGCCGCCCGACACCTGCCCGTACTCGTGACGCTCGACGAGCGGATTCGATCTGACGCGGGCACGCCCGTTGGGCACCTCGTCAGCGACCGATTTGCAGCACTTGAGCCGTGCCTCAACGCGGACCTGCATCTGCACCTCGTCGTACCGGTGAAGACCAACAGCCAGACAGTCTGGGGTGTCAGCGAACTCCACAAAGAGAGTTGATTCCATATCCCCGAACCCCCATCGACCGCCAATCCAACCACCAACGAAAAATGGCACGGGTCAAACCCGTGCCATTTCAAAATTGTGTATTCATGAACCGATCAGGCTGACTTGGTCCGCTGCACACGAAGTTCCTTGAGTGATCTCGGGTTCTCAAGCGAGTTCGCATCGATGACATACTCAGCGCCTTCGTTGTCCTGATCAGGCAGTTCATACATCAGGTCCAGCATGACTTCTTCCATCACCGCGCGAAGTGCACGAGCGCCAGTTGCTCGCTTCGACGCTCGCTTGGCGATCGTCTCCATCGCGTCGTCGGTGAAAGTCAGTTTCGCACCTTCGAGAGAGAACAGATGCTGATACTGACGCATCAGGGCATTTTTCGGCTCGGTCAGAATCTGCACCAACGCGTCGTTCGACAACGGCATCAGCGGCGTGATGACCGGCAAACGACCAACGAGTTCGGGAATCATGCCATAACTGACGACATCTTCGTTCGTCACCTGCGCGAGCAGATCGGCCCGCTCCTTCTGACGATCGATCGGACCAGTACTCGCGGTCTGCTCACCGGCAGAGAATCCAATTCGACTCTTGCCGATGCGTCGGCGGATCGTGTCTTCAATGTTCACGAATGTGCCGCCACAGATGAACAGCACATGCCGCGTATCAAACTGAATGTACTGCTGCTCGGGGTGCTTGCGCCCGCCCTGCGGCGGCACATTGGCAACTGTTCCTTCGAGCATTTTCAGAAGCGACTGCTGCACGCCTTCGCCCGAGACATCGCGCGTAATCGAAACATTGCTTGAAGTCTTGCCGACTTTGTCCACTTCGTCAATGTAGATAATGCCGCGCTGGGCTGCTTCGACATCAAAATCTGCCGCCTGCAGCAGTTTGAGAAGAAGATTTTCAACATCCTCACCAACATACCCGGCCTCAGTGAGCGTGGTCGCATCACCAATGGCAAATGGAACCTTGAGCATCCGCGCCATTGTCCGCGCGAGCAGCGTCTTGCCCGAACCGGTCGGACCGATCATCAGAATGTTCGACTTGTCGAGTTCGATATCACCAGATGTTTCACTCTCCGCGTGCAGCAACCGCTTGTAGTGCGTGTGGACTGCAACCGAGAGCGCTCGCTTGGCTTGATGCTGACCAATGACATACTGGTTCAAGAATTCATTGATTTCTCGCGGTGCCGGAATATCGCTCAGCGTTCCGCCGGTTGTATTCACACGACGCCGTTCCTGACGGAAGATGTTTTGACACAACTCGACACATGCCGAGCAGATGTACACCTCGTTTGGTCCTTCGACCATCGGCCCAACTTCACGGCTGGTCTTGCCGCAGAATGAACAGGTCGTGACGCGGCGTCCTTTGAATCCACCATCACCACCGTCTCCGCTTGACATCCCGCCGCCTCCGCCAGAGCTTGATGCGCCACTCCCACCGCCCGAAGAACCGCGTGGTGACTTGGGCTTGTTGGAGGACGCTTGAATCTGTCCGTGTGCTGTCATTGGTTTCCTCAAACTCTCTCGGAACGAATAATAAAGACAACGCGTGCTTAGGACTATCGACCGACCGGCTCTGAATCTCAAATCGAGCCTGCGTTGTTCAGCATGTTTTCATGCGAAGACCGATAAAATCAGCCCTCATCGCCTTCCTGTTCTCGTCGCCGATTCGCTTCGAGAATCTCAGGCGGAATCGGATCACCAGCCAGGTCATACCCCGGTTGTGCACGCATCTCACCGGACGAATCGACCAGTCCAACAGGGCGAGGCGGAGGCTCATGCCCAGAGACCTTCGCCACGATGCACTTACGCAGATACTCATACTCCTCAATCGAAATCTCGCCCGCATCACGCATGCGTCGAAGATCTTCAAACATCGATCCACCAGTCTCGTCGTCCAACCCGGCTGCAAATATTCGCTTCCGCACAATGAGCATCACAACACCGGCCACAAGGACCAGCCCGACGACGATGCCAAGGTTGACAAACATCGCATTCAGATCCTGCTTGTCTTGTCCGAGTACGATCAGGCCGATCAACCCATTACCCTCCTGATGCCGCAATGGCGTCACGCACCGGTGACAGAAATGACGGAACCAAAGTCGAATGAACCAACTGCTCGCCGTGCTCAGCCAGTCGATCAAGCTCGGCCGGCAACTCTTCCAGCGTCACGCCAGGATCAGTCTTGCGCACCGTGAGATACACGCTGATTGGCCCTGCCGGGGTGCCGTTCGATCCTTGCCGCGTCTTCACTTCAAAGTGGGCCTGTAACCCGTCGCTCGCTTCTCCGATGCGGAGTCCAAAGACAGGCTGAAAATCGATCGGGCTGCCCTGATCGATATCAAGCAACGCCGACAACGGTGAATCTCCCAAAAGCGCCGCCGCCACAATGGCATCATGCGCACCAGTTGCCACGAGATCAAAGCCGAACAACAACTCCAGATACTCAAGATCCAACGGTGAAATACTCAAAAAATACGGCGCAACTTCGAGAACACACCGATGAAGCCCGTACGCATCCTCAAACGATTCCGGGTTCACCACACCAGAACGAATCGTCGACGAACGAATCGCAAGCCACTGCTGCGGCGACTTCCCCGCTTCAGACTCAAGCGCCAACTCGTCTTCATACCGCCGAAAAGATTGCATGTTCGGATGTGTCTTGCGGACCCGCTCGAACAGATCAAGCACCGTCTCACGCGTCCCCGGAAGATCCAGTTTCACGCTTAACTTCTGATTGACATAGAAGTCCGAACACAAGGCCCGGTACGAGACCGCCATTCGCAGACCCTCCTGAGTCAGACACTCTAGGTGCAGTCATCGAGCGACTCAGCCGTCAATTGATGCTTGCTGATGTGCGATCGGGAACAGCCGCCAGTAGGTCAAACAGCGCCACACCCATTCCGCCGGGCCGAACCGGAAGAATCGGCTCCAGAACAAACTGAAGACGATGTTGAAACTCCAGATACCAAGCAGGATCAACCCGAGGCCGAGATACTCGAACCGTGCGAACAACCCGAACCCATACCCATAAAACAAGGTCGTGCAAATGAGCGTGTGGAGGAAGTAGTTCGTCAGCGCCATCCGCCCGACCGCTCCGAGTGCATGGGTCAGCCATCGCAGCCGCCCGTTCTTGACCAACAAGATCAGGATCGTGGCATAGCCGATCGCAGTCCCTACACCAACGAACTGCCCCATCCCCTGGAACAAGAAACCCGGGATCTGATCGTTCCACTGTTTCGTCAGCCAGATGGTTGCGGTTGTGAGCACGAGCCCGACCGGCAAAGCGACAGCAGCGACTGTGCCATAGAACCGGTTCGTTCTTTCGCCTGTCAGATACCCGTTGCGAACGAGCGCCATGCCACCGATCATGATCGACAGAATCGGCCAGAAGAAAAATATGAACAGAATGTACATGAACAGAATCGTGGGCAAGCGCCCCATGAACACATCCGCATACCCGCCGCGGTGGGCATCGATCGAGTGTGCAATATTGCGAAAGAGATCAGTTTTACCATTGTGATGCGCCCATGCACCCAACAAGGTGAAACCAAACATGAATGCTGAGCCAACCACATAGCCACACACGCTCACCATGAGCAGTGTCTTTGGCTTCCACCTTCGCACCCACCACAGTACCGTCATGCCGGTCAGGGCGTAGTACAGCAGAATGTCGCCGAACCACAGAAAAATGCCGTGAATGAAGCCAAACAGTGCAAGCCACGCCATGCGCCGATACCAGAGACCGGCACCAGTTCGTAGCGGCGTCTCATCGTCATCGAATTTGCGCGAAAAAAGCACCGTTCCAGCACCGAAAAGCAACGCAAACAAGAACATCATCTTGCCGAAGAAAAATGTCTGCACGATCAGGTGACCGATCTCGTTCACGCGCTCGTTCGCAGGTCCTGTTCCGAGGAGATCCATACTTGTGGTGATGACCCGAGGATCAAACATGGCCGGTTCCGGCCACGCGAAACTCAGGATGTTCGGACCCAGGATCCCGAGCAGCGCAAAACCGCGAATCACATCAAGTGTTTCGATGCGCTTCGCGTTCGGTGAAACCAGGTGTGGTTCATTCATGACATGATCCAATCAACAATGGAGTCAGTCTGCGAAAGATCCGCGACAACACGGTGCGCACCCGCACGCTCGAGGTCCTGACCTGTCGCGTGCCCGGTCGCAACACCAAGTACGCGGCATCCATTGGCGAGTGCACATCCAACATCGTGAATCGTGTCGCCGATGACAACCACTCGCTCAGGCTCGATCGTGCCACCGATCTCCTGCGCAAACCGATCGATCGCAACCAACGGCAGATGGTCGCGCGCGGGCGGCACATGCGGCGAATCATCGCCCCAGACATTGAGTGCAAATGACGCAAGGCTGAACCCTGCCGATTCCAGTTTCAGTGCGCCGGTCTCTTCAAAGTTTCCGGTCAGAAGTCCGGTGGTGATTCCATCACGATTGCCGACCGCCTTCACCAGTTCGAGAGCACCTTCGAGCGCAATCGCCGGTTCCCGACCCAACCTGTCGGCCAGATGATCTCGATACCCAGCACGCATCTGTGCGACATGGTCGATCGTTGGATCGATTCGGTTGTGGACCAGCAGGTCATGGATAATCAACGGGTCTAACCGCCCGCCATAGTCAGTCCGCGTCGCATCAAATGCAGCCCCGAACAAATCGCGCCCCGCATCTTCGAGCGATTTCATCCCGGCTCCACTCGTTGAGAGCAGTGTCATGTCTATGTCGAACAGAATCAGCATGCTCATCTCCCTCGGCCGAATGAATCGGCGCCTAGCAATCACCACCGCTTGATCTCAAATCCTTCTTCGCCCTCAACAACGCCGAATTCCATCGCATCTGTAGACGAGATAAACGCTCCCCGTTGGGTTTGAACCGCCGAACGGAACGCCTCGATCGCTGTCTCTGAGCCTTGGACTTCCACGCGTACCGACCCGTCATGTTCGTTGCGAACCCACCCTGTCACAGGCATTTCGCGGGCAATCGACCGCACGGAAGCCCGAAAACCGACCCCTTGCACACGCCCACGATAGTTGATCACCATTCGCCGCATACCGTGTGATACCCGATCGACCCGGTTCGAGCAACTCGACACCGAGGTCTCGGGCGGAAACGCACTCATAGGATCATCACATGGCTGCCAATCACTTTGACGACGATGCTCAACGCGTGAAGAACGCATCCGACATCGTTGATGTGGTTGGTGAGTTGGTCTCCCTGCGACCCAAGGGTCGCGAGTTTGTGGCGATCTGCCCCTTCCACGACGACCACAAGCCGTCCATGTCGGTTGTCCCGCACAAGCAGATTTTCTTCTGCCATGCGTGCGGCACGGGAGGCGATGTGCTGTCGTTCGTTCAAAAATTCCACCGCATGGAGTTTCGACCAGCGCTCGAGTATCTTGCGTCCCGAGCCGGCATCGAACTCACGCCGCGGTCCGCTCCGAAGCGACCCATAGCCGAAGGTGAACCAACTCGAGATTCAGTCGGTGAAGCCAACGATTTCGCGCATCGCTTCTTTCAGGCCATCCTCGCTCATCCTGAGCATGGCAAAGCATCTCGCGACATCATCTCCAATCGTGGCATCTCGGACGAGATGGTGGCTGCGTTCGAAATCGGAGCCGCACCCGATCGATACGACGGACTTCTGCTCAAAGCCGACGATGCCAGATTCGATCGACGCCTGTTGATCGGAGCAGGTCTGGTCAAAACGCGTGACGATCGAACCTACGACGCGTTCCGCAATCGACTCATTTTTCCGATTCACGATCAGACCGGACGCGTTATCGCATTTGGCGCCCGTCGCATCAATGACGAAGACGAGCCCAAGTATCTCAATAGCCCTGAGTCGCCGTTGTTCCACAAGTCGAACGCACTCTATGGCATTCGTCAGGCATCACGGTCGATCCAGCGCGAACGCGTGGCTGTGGTCGTCGAAGGCTACACCGATGTCATCGCTTGCCATCAAGCGGGATTCACGAATGTCGTCGCCACGCTTGGTACAGCGCTGACCGCCGGTCATGCGCGCACGCTCCGCAGGCTGTGCGACACCGTTGTTCTTCTTTTCGATGGCGACAACGCAGGGCAGCGAGCCGCCGACCGCGCGGTCGAGGTTTTCTTCACCGAACCCGTCGATGTCAAAATCGCAACACTCGCCAGCGTGACAGATGCGAATGATCCGGATGAACTGCTCGCCCGACCAGATGGTGCAGACACTCTCCGCGCCTCCATCGAGGCCGGTGTCGAACTACTCGATTTTCGGTTCCGTCGAATCAAAAGCGAGTGGAGCCACCTCGGCCCGGCAGCACTCAACAAGGCGCTCACCGAAGAAATTGGAACCCTCGCCAGACTCGGGCTGACCCGCCTCGAACCCACCGCTCGCGGGCTGATCACGCGCCGTTTGATCGAACTCACCGGTCTTGATGAAACCGTCATCGCACATGCGTTGCGGTCGGCAGGATTCGCAGCTGCCGATCGAAACGCTCGAAGCAGCCGCGACGAACAGGCTCCAGCCGCCAGGCCTGTGATTGCCGGGCGATCACTCTCAGCCCCCGAAGCCATCATCGGCTGCTTGTTGATCGAACCCAAACTATGGCGAACACACGCCGAAGCCATTGGGTTGCTGCCAACCAGGTTGCGATTTGACGATGCCAACGCACAAGCGGTTGCCGATTGTGTCCTCGGTCTCGTCAGAAGCGGCACCGACCCAAGGCTTGAAACAGTCCTCGCTGCCGATCACAGGCCGCCCGTGCAAGCCGCTGCTGTCGCTCTTTCAAGTGCAGCCGAGCAACAAACCGATCGCGACCCATCGCGTGTCAGCGTTCTGCTGCAGGATTGTCTGATCCGCATCGCCACCACGATCGAGCGGGCGCAGTCTGACACTGATACCGATCCACTGGCTCGGCTCGAACGCGAGCGGGCGGCACGAAAACGACTGGGATCGAATTTTCAAGGCAATCCGTGGCGACCTCGCCCGCCCCAGTGACCTCGACCGACATACCGTCCAATGTACCAAAGCACTCTCCCGGGGCATCGACGCATGGCATCAAAGCGATCATCAGGAACCAACGAACCGCAGGACATGCACCCGGCTCTCGAAGCGCTGCTCGATCTCGGTCGAGAACGAGCCTGGCTGAGTTACGAGGAACTCAACAACACACTCCCTGATGAAATGGTGGCGACCACCGCGATCGACGAAATGCTGGCACGCCTCGACGAATACGGCATTGAACTCATCGATGAACTCGAATTCCGGGCGCGCGTCTATCGCGCCAACAAGTCGTCAGGCGACAAGGACACGCGGACGGGCATCGCAGCCGACATTGCCAAACGATTCCGCGCCATGAGTGTCGCGGGTGGGGAACGCGAAGGCGATGCGACTGCGCTGCAAGTGCGTATCAACGCCAATCACCACGCACCAACCCAGGCCGAGCGCGATGTTGCCGAAGCTGCTGCACTCGATGACGAAACCTTGGCTCGTGATATCGACGCTGCGGTTCAGGAAGACGGTGCGTCACGCAGAATCGACGACCCGGTGCGCATGTATTTGACGCAGATGGGCGCCATCCCATTGCTTACGCGCGAAGAAGAGATCCGTCTTGCCAAGAAGATCGAAACGACGCGTATGATCTTCCGTCGGCGATGCCTTGAGTGTGACTACATCGTCGCCGAGGCGGTAAAAATTCTCCGGCAAGTTGATACCGGCGATCTGCCGTTCGACCGCACGATGCGCATTTCGACGGCTGAAGAAGATCACAAGGACACACTCGCAGCGCGCATCCCGGCCAACCTCCCCACCATCGAAAAAACGCTCGAACGCAATCGTGCCGACTGGGAAGCACGCTCGCAGACCAACAGTAAAACACGACTGATGACACTTCGGGCGAATGTGGCAGCACGCCGCCGGCGTATGGCAGCACTGACCGAGGAACTCTGCCTTCGCACTGGTCGCATTGTGCCTCTCATGCGCAAACTGAGGTCCATTTCGCTCAAGATGGATGCACTGTCACGCCAGATCGATGGGGCATCCAAGCGGCAAGTTCGAGGCGACGACCCGGAAGACCTCGCCGTCATGCGCGAAGAACTGGACGGGCTCCGAGAGCTCGTCCTCGAAGATGCGGATGCATTGTCCAAACGACTCAAGTCCATCTCGACTGTGTTCTGGGAATACGAACAGGCCAAACGCGATCTCTCGGGTGGCAACCTGCGGCTCGTCGTATCGATCGCGAAAAAGTATCGCAATCGCGGGCTCAGTTTCCTGGATGTCATCCAGGAAGGCAATACCGGTCTGATGCGCGCGGTTGACAAGTACGAATATAAGCGCGGATACAAGTTCAGCACTTATGCCACCTGGTGGATTCGCCAGGCAATCACGCGCGCGATCGCGGACCACGCTCGCACCATCCGCATCCCGGTCCACATGATCGAGACGATGACCAAGTTGCGGGGCATCCAGAAGTCGATCCTGCAGGCAACCGGTGTCGAACCAACCATCGAAGAACTCGCCGAACAAGCCGGTATTCCGCCCAAAGAGTGTCGGCGCATCATGGGCATCAGCCGGCACCCAGTCAGCCTCGATCGGCCGGTGGGCGAAAGCGAAGACAGTTACTTCGGTGACTTCATCGAAGACGGTAAGCAAGAAGCACCTTCAGAGGTCGCAGCCAACGAAATGCTCCGGTCCCGGATCGATGGTGTCCTCAAAACACTGACCTACCGCGAACGCGAAATCATCAAACTGCGCTACGGCATCGGCGACGGGTACACCTACACCCTCGAAGAGGTCGGCCGAATCTTCAAGGTCACGCGCGAACGCGTCCGCCAGGTCGAAGCAAAAGCCATCCGCAAACTCCAGCATCCGGTCCGAGCTCGTAAACTGCAGGGCTTTGTCGAAGGCTCCGTCTATAAAGAAGTCAAACCTGACTCGACCGAGCCCGACCGCGAGGGCGAGATCTTTGAGCAAGACGACGAAGAGTGATGCCAATCGTGTACACTGGCACCCGTGCCCACGCCTTCGTCTCAATCTGATGTCTGGACCACGCGAAAACTACTCGGATGGATGAACGAAGCGTTCACCTCGAACGAGGTCGAATCGCCTCGACTCAGCGCCGAGATGTTGCTCGCACATGTCATCGGCTGCGACCGGTTGCGCCTGTACACCGATGCTGATCGACCCGCCACACCAATCGAACGAGCCGCGCTGCGTGACCTTGTCAGCCGAGCACTTCGTCACGAACCGATTCAGTATCTCATCGGTGAAGGCTGGTTCTTCGGTCTGCAGTTCACGGTTGATGCTCGAGTGCTCATCCCGAGGCCTTGCACCGAAACAATCGTCGAGAGCGTCCTGCAACACGCGCGTTCGCGTCCCGGGTTCGGAGGGTCGGCTGGCGAGTCCGTTCTCATCGCCGATATCGGTACGGGCTCAGGTTGCATCGGGATTGCGCTGGCGAAGCATCTCGCCCACGCTCGCGTCGTTTGTACAGATGTTTCAGCGGACGCGCTCGCTGTTGCCCGAAGCAACGCCGAGCGCCATGAAGTCGACGATCGCATCGACTTCCGGCAGGGCGATGTTCTCGCACCCATCCTCGAACATGCGGCCTGTGGTCAGCGCGGTGCACTTTCGTATCTCGTCAGCAATCCGCCGTACATTCCGGATGTTGAATGGGACACACAGATGGGACGCAATGTCCGTGGCCACGAACCCGAGATCGCACTGCGTGGCGGTGTCGACGGGCTCGATGCGGTTCGGCAACTCATCACGCAAGGCCCGCCACTACTGCGCCCGGATGGACTTCTCCTGATCGAGATCGCGGCATCGACCGCTGATGCAGTGCGAGAACTCGCACACGACGAACGCTTGCTTTCGTCTGTCGAAATCGTCAATGACATCGACGGGTTGCCTCGAACACTCATTGCGACAAGAAGCCACAAATGACCACACTGTGCAGCATAAACAGAATCAAGCACTGTCCGATTCTGGACTCAGCGCGTTGCGGATCTGTTCGAGCAGCACTTCGATCTCAAACGGCTTGAAGATCACGGCTCCGAGGCCTTCCTGACTTGCACGCACGATCGAGTGATGCGGGTCGTACCCAAACCCTGTCATCAAGATCACGGGTGTCGCGTCACACGACTCTTTCGCCGCTGAGAACACCTCGTACCCGTTGCGATCCGGCATCTGGATATCGCTGATCACAAGGTCGAATGGTTGATTCTGTCCAGCAGTGTTCTCCGATTGGATCGCTTGGATCGCATCCTCGCCGCAGCCGACCACTGTCATCTCACAGCCCTTGCTGCGCAACACATCTGCAATAACTTTGCGAATCTTCAAGTGGTCATCGGCGACGAGGATCCGCTTCCCGATCAGCAGGGGTTCTTCGCCTCGATCCGCCATTGCACGCTCGACACCGAGCAGTGTCTGCGGCCCGGAGGCGACCTCCTTCACCCGTTGCCTGATCGCTTCAACATCGGCCCGAATTCGATCAATGTGTGATGACGCTTCAGCCGAATTTTGCGGCGAGGATTCTCGTAGCCAGTCAATTTCATGCAGAATGTCGTCAAGCGGTTCATTCAACTCGCCCTCAACACGCACGGTGACATTCTCATTCGTTGAACATCGTTCAACGACCAACAAGTCAAGCATGTGCAATGCAAGGGCAACATGCCGAGCGAAGATCTCTACAAATCTCCGATCCTCTTCGTCAAACCCATGCGGGTTTTGCGACTCGATGTCGATGATGCCGATCACCTGATCGTGTAACAACAACGGCACGGTCAGCGAACTGCGCGCACCGGCGAGACCTGGTAAAAATAGATCATCCGTCTGCGCGTCTGAGCAGATGTAACTTTGACCGGTCGCGGCCACATACCCGCTGATCCCGCTTCCAGCAGCCTCTGGAATCAGCGTCAGATGTTGGATTTCACTCGGAAGCCCGATCGACATAACCAACGACAACGCCTTTGTGCGTTCATCAATCAGAAAAATGGCGAAGTGGTCGTAGTTCAACAAGTCGTGCATGTCGCGCACGATTTTTTTCTCGATCAGACCCAATCGCTCCATCATGTTCATGCCACGAATGGCATCCGCATCGAGTCGCACCAGTTCATAACCGGCGCGGTCAATCGCTTCCATCTTTTGCTGACGACGACGCTCCTGGGTGACATCGCGAACAACGCCAGCGACCTGAACCGTGCTCTCGGCTGTGCAGATGCTCGATTCGTCCTCCCGGCGTTCTGCAGGGGTCACATAGATCTCAAAAATCTTGGAGCCGTCAGACGATGCAACATCAAACCGGCACACCAACTCACGCAGCGCAACCTTTTCTTCAGATACGCGACTACGAAACCACGCTGCAGATTCGGAGCACACATCAGCGATCCGAGACTGCGTCCCTTCGTCGAGTGCGTTGAAAAAGTCGTTCGACCAGATAACGCGGCCACCATCCGAGGCGAGCACGATTCCTTCGACCAATGCGTTGGCGACCCGTTCGATAGGTGACTCCACCGGGAGTGACTCGACCGCGTACCGATCTGGAAGCGCGGAATCCAACTCCAGCTTTTCAGCCTCGGAAAGACCCTCGACAAACACCCTGGCGCGGCTTTTCGACATAACCCCGTCGATCTCTCGGCCTGAACGAACCTCATTCAGTCTATCGCCTTCAACACGATCTGCCCATTCGATTCCCACTTCAGGTTGTACGATTGCGACCCACGAGCCCGATATCCTCATATCGCCCATGATCGTCGCACGCTCAATCTCAAAGTACTTCGGCCGAACACAAGCGGTTCATGATGTCTCGTTCGCGCTTGAACCGGGTCAGATTGCCGGACTGCTAGGGCCAAACGGAGCGGGCAAGAGTACGACCATCAGAATGGTCACCGGATTCCTCGCGCCCGATCATGGAAGCGTCACCATCGCGGGCCACGACACGATTGATCAACCGGCTGCGGCCAGGCAGCTCATTGGATATCTACCCGAGTCCTCGCCTTGCTATCCCGAGATGCGTGCGATCGACTACCTCATCTACCGCGGACGATTGCAGGGCGCCAGCCGTCGAGACGCGAAGCAAGCTGCTCACCGAGCCGCTGAACAGTGCAGACTCGAACCGACCATGTCACGAAAACGGATCGGAGCCCTGAGCAAGGGGTACCGTCAGCGGGTCGGTCTCGCGGCCTCGATCGTGCACGATCCGAAAGTGCTCGTTCTCGATGAACCCACCAACGGCCTCGATCCAGCGCAAATCCGAGATGCTCGCAATCTCATCAAGGATCTCGCCCAGTCCCGCTCGATGCTGGTGTCGAGTCACATTCTGCCCGAGATCGAACGCACCTGTGACCGGGTGCTCATGATCGTCGGAGGCACAATCCGCGCTGACGGTTCGCCGGCCGAACTTGCAGCCAAACTTCCAACCAGGATTCACCTCGAGTATCGCCCGAAGAATGATCCTGACACCGTGCCCGGCATGATTCGGCAGGTCGCCGGCATCCAGTCCGTGCAAACATCCTCACTTCCCGAGAACTGGAATCGACTCGATGCCGAAGCGTCGGGCGATGCCCACGATCGTGTCACCGATGCACTTTACAGAGCCGGTGTGCAGATACGCTCGCTTACCGCGATGCAGCCGACCCTTGAAGATGTCTTCGTCCATCGCATGGACGCAGTAACAGCCGGCGAGGTCACCACATGACGCGCATCTTCGCGGTGGCACGCCGAGAACTCGGGTCGATGTTTCGTACGCCGGTCGGCTGGATTGTTATTGCGCTCTATCTCTTTCTCACCGGGCTGGTCTTCATCATGAACACGCTGGTGCCGGGCGATGTCGCCACCCTGCGCTACTTTTTCGGTGCATCGGCCATGCTTCTCATTCCGATCGCACCGGCTGTCTCGATGCGACTGTTCGCAGAGGAATACCGAGCGGGAACGATCGAATTGCTCAGCACGACGGCGCTCAGCCCCTGGGCGCTGGTGGTCGGCAAACTGCTCGGTGCGGCGGGCTTCTTGATCGTTTTGCTTTTGCCCACACTCATGTATCCCGCTGTACTCTTTTGGTACAGCGACCCGAACCCTGACCCCGGTCCGATGATAACGGGCTATCTCGGTCTCGCCCTCGTGGGTCTGCTATATCTGTCGATCGGGCAGCTCGCTTCGGCATGCACATCAAGCCAGACGCTCGCATTTCTGGTCTCGCTGATGTTTCTCGTCCTCATTTCACTCGCGTCCACCCAACTGGCAGCCATCGCCCCACCCCCGATCGATAACGCGTTACTCAATTTATCGATCGATCGCCGAATCAGAGATTTCTCGATCGGCATTCTCGACACTTCGCACCTCGTGTTCTTTCTCTCAGGCATTGGCCTGTTTTCAGCCGCCTCAGCCGGGGTTGTTTCCATGCGGAGGTGGCGATGATGCGTCGCAATAGCAGACATCTTCGCGCGTGGATGTCCACACTCATCGTTATGGGCGCGACATTACTCGCGGTGATCATGGCCAATCTGGCAGCCACCAACGCAAACACGCGGTTTGACCTCACATTCACCGGCACTCATAACCTCAGCCCGCGCACAACACAACTGCTCGAACGCCTCGCACCAGGATATCAAATCATTCTTGCTGTTGATCGCACGGGTGTCGATCAACGGTGTTTCGATGCCGTGGTCGATCTCGTCAATCAGATGGCTGATGAATCGAGTGCGATCGAGTCACGCGTCATCGATGTCAATTCGGCAGCAGGACGCACTCAGTTTGATGCCTTGATTGAAAGTCTGCACGCACGCGAGAAGCCGCTCATCGATCAGCAAGTCAGCGAGTTCACAACCGCTTTGCAGCAATGGAGTGCGATTTCAAACGCGCTGCGATCCGCGGCTGATGACATTGCCCAACTCGGCCAGGCCGTTCCAAACAATCGATCGGATAGCCAGGACATCCGCAGTTTCATGAGTCAACGAAGCACACTTTCCAACCTGCTCGCTGACCAGCTCGATCAGGTCAACGCCGCGGTTTCAAGTGCGTTGACCGAAGACACGAGATCCACCACCGACACCGCGACATTGCGCGATCGAGTCGTTCCTGAACTCAACAAGATTGTCACGCAGCTCACACCAGTCGAAGCGCAACTTGCCCGCTTTGGTGTGACAGATGCCATGCCAGAGTCGCTTCGTGTACCGGCGACGACTATCAGCAGATCCATCAACGGCTCACTTGACACCCTGCGTATCACCATCGACGCGCTTGTTCGATTCCGTCGTCCTTCAGTTTTTCGCATCGAAACAGCACTGGCGACCGGTGAAGCCTGCCTGGTCATAGGTCCCACGGAATCAGAACTCACGGGCATTGATCGCGAATCGATCATCCCGTCCATTGCGACCACCGCACAGCCTCCCGCTGAAGCCGCCCGGCAGGCTGAAGACATGCTGACGATCGCTCTCGCTTCCGTCTCTGCCCACGACAAGCCCATATTGGTCATGCTTCACGCGGAGGTTGAGCCATTTGTCAAAACCACGCCCGCTTTCGAGCAGTTCATCGAACGCAACCAACTGCGCGGCATTGATGTCGTTGAATGGCCCTTGATCTCGTCGCCTCAGCATCCCGCGCTCGAACCGATCGATCCATCAGGCCAACGACCGGTGGTGTATTTTGCCATCGCGCCAAATAGCGCAGCCGCAAGTGTACGAGGTGACGAAGCACTTGCGGGCGCTCGCCGCGCCTCGACGCTCGGTGCAGCGCTGACCAAACTAATCGATGAGGGCGCGAACATTGCTCTCAACATCAACCCGTCCGTCTTTCCAACCTTTGGCGATGTCGATCCGATCGCGGCTGCCGTCAGGCCGTTCGGGATTACGCCGCTCACAGGCTCCCCGCTGGTCTTGAGCCAACTTGACGGCAATGGCTCACGCCGAACACGAACGGCTGCGGACGCCGTCGGTCCTGGTGGCGCACAACCGCTGGCAGACGCGCTCACTGGTCTTTCGGCCCGCATCCTTTGGCCAATCGTCATCGATGCCCCGCAGACACCAGGTGTTGAGACTTACCCGGTCCTTCAGATCGCTGGTGGTACCGATCGGTGGCTTGAGTCACAGTGGATCGGTTTGTGGCAAGAAGCCGCAACCAACACCACGCCCGTCAGCGCGCAGTTTGACCCGGCACGCGATGTTCGAAGGGACGACTACATCGTTGCTCAGGCTGCCGAACGAGCAAACCCGCGTGGTACCGGCCGACAACGCTTGCTCTGCATCGGATCGAATGCATGGGCTCTCGACCGGGTCGCACAGGAACGCGCTCAACTCGACGGGCGACTCGTTCCACTGCACCCGGGCAACCTCGAACTCATCGACGCGAGTGTCTTCTGGCTCGCCGGGCAAGATGACATGATCGCCCGAGGCGCCTCGACCGCTTCGTCACCAACCGTGGCACAATTGACGCCCGTCCAGCGGACTCGCATGGCATGGTTGATCTTGGCCGGGCTTCCCTTTGGTGTACTGGCGTGCGGTATTGGCTATCGGATCTTGCGCGGCTGATAACTTCGATCGCCCCCACCCACGCAGCGCCCCATAACTCTTTTTACGACGCACTGCCAAGCACACGACGCAGAGCTTACCCAGACTCCGCACGCGCTCTGTTTTCGTCGTGGTCGCAGCCTCATTCGTGTGGCATGTTGCAGGTGTCGAGCAACACGCTCGATTGCAAACAGACACAACGACCCAGGAGAGAAACCATGAAAAAGACAACTGCTGTTGCTGCTGTGCTGATCGCTGCCTGTGGTGCATCAGCCGATGTGTATTCTTGGGACTGGCAACCCGGTGACACCGGTGTCAACAACAACGCCGGCATTTTGGAATCTGTCGAGATGCGATTCCACACCAACTCTGACCGATTCGTCTTCAATGTGACTTTCGCCGATCAGATCACCGAAGGCTATACCCTCGCCGTTTCACCTGGCGCCAACCCCAAGGGGCACGCTGGCGAATTGGCATTGCTGTACTTCGACGCGACCAACATGAATCAGGTCAAGTTGAATGCTGTCGCATACAACGGCCTCAACACGCAGACCAGCTACTACGACGGTTCACCCGCCAGTGGTGTGCAGGCACCTGACCAGATTGCCACGAGCCTGAATGCCATCGACGCTGCGATGATCTCGGCCACGGCGTCCGATCACGACGGCAAGCGGACCTTCAGCCTCACGCTGGACGCGACCGCGATCAACAACCACATTCCCGCCAATCCCGGTCCGAACGGTCCGAGCGAATGGACCGGGGTCGAGTTTGGTTCACTCATGGGTATCTGGTTCCACCCTGTAAAGAACTTGAACAGCACCTACGACGCCAACGGATTCCTCACGGAATGGGGCGGACAGCAAGGTTGGCTCGATGGCTCGAACTTCACGACAAGCGTTCCCGCGCCGGCGGCGGGCGCGACGCTGCTGGCGGCATTCGGCCTGGCTGGGCGTCGTCGCCGCGCCTGATGATCTGATCGCGATCGTCGGCCGTTATAAGTGAAAAGGCTCCACCGACGGGTGGAGCCTTTTCCAATTCAGAACTTCTTCAAAAATCGCTCACTCGTACCCGCTCCGTGTCTGCAACTCGAAATCATGCAGTGTGCGAATTTCGTCCGCAGTGAGTGATGGCAGGTTCTCAAACCGATCGATGATCGGCTTCGGATTATCAAACGCAAGCGCGCCCAGGAGCGCAAACTTATGGTCCAAAATATCCTTGAGAGGTGCATCAGTATTGCGTGCGTGCCCCCCCGGATACATCACCAGTCCGGAGTCGTGCAAACCTCCGTTCGCATCTTCGATGATCACACTCGTTGGAATGCCATCTGGATAGCGCGCGTCGTAATCTGGTCCGCCGTGCGCAAACTCGATCTTCTCCATCAGACTGCGGGTACGCGCATTCGCGATCGCTTCGGGTCCGTAGTCATCCGGTTCGAGCATGAGTTCGGTCCAGCCAGAGGTTTTCTTCTCGAGTGCCTTGCGCAAGAGCGTCGCCACGATGTACACCATTGAGTGGTCCGCCGACTGACGCGTCTTCGGATCGCGCTTCGCCGGATCGCCGATGATGCCAAATGCTGGTTCGTACGCGACGATGCGGATTTTCTTGATCTGCCCACCATCAACATCGCTCAAGAGACTCGGCGTTTTGGAGACGAGGTTCATCATCGCTTGAATCGCACCCGCAGACTGGTGTTCATACAACCCGAGTTTAAAGTGCATGCCCATGACCGCGAAATCGTTGCCGGCTCGTGTCAGGACAAGGTTAAACGGGCTCGCATCGGCATTCTCCGTATTGCTCGGCGGCTTCTTGACGGCAGTAAACATCTGCCCCGGACCTTCAAAGATCCTGAAAATCGCTTCGGGATTGCGGAAAATGTCGCGCGGGCCGAGGAACCCATCCATCGACCGGCGTACAGCCATAATCGCCACTTCGGTACTGATCGCGGCACTTGAGCCTTTCGAGTCGCTCAACTGCTTGCCCGCTCGAATCGCACGGAACGGAATGTAATGCGCCACCGTCATACCAATGGCGCTTTCGATCTTTTCCTGCGTCGCGCCGAGGATCGCTCCAAACACGGCTGCAGAAGCGATCGCGCCATGGACGACATGGTCAACTTTGTAGGTCTTGAGGCTGAATACCTCCGACAGTCGCCCTCGAATTTCATCAAGACAAACCATCGCCCGCAGCGCGTCGGCTCCATTCAAACCCGCGAGTTGAGCAGCCGCAACACACACCGGGTAGAAGTCGTTGTGCCCAAACTCACCAGCGGTGTGCCCAAGGCGGGGGTTGAACCCGAAATTCGTACCGTTCGAGTCCCATTCTCGAACTGCAGCACTGTTCGCGAGAATCGCCTTTTCAGGATGCACGGCTACATCTGATCCAAAAACGGTCGCGCCAGCGTGCGCCGCCCGCCCAATCGGGGTCGCGTCCTCCCCGAGTGCGTACCGCAAGGCTTCACGCCTGAGCACCGAAGGTGCATTCGTGCCCAGCGCCAGCGCCGAAAGCCCGCACAGCACCGCATCGGTATGGAACATCCTGGTTCGTTCGAGCACCGAATCGTCAGGTTCGCCGGCCTTGCCAGGTTCGTCTGATAGAAAGTCAATCGCAAATCGCGCGATACCGATCGCCTGATTGGTATCGGCAGCCAATTCCACATAGTCATTGTTGGACATGAATCAAGACTCCCTTCACACCATTCCGGCGGTGGAATGGGTCTCAAGGGTATGCCCCGACACCGATCGGTTGAAGCCCGAAATTTCCGAACCGCCACCTGCAGGGCTTGTCAGGGCTACGATTGACCCGAATGGCCAAACAGGACGACAAAATCGCGCTTGATGCTATCGTGGTCGAGGCTCTGCCCAACACGATGTTCAAGGTTCAACTCCCCGACGACAACAAGACCGAGATCTTGGCGTATCTCTCTGGAAAAATGCGGAAGTTTCGCATCCGCATCCTCCCGGGTGACACCGTCACAGTCGAGTTGAGCCCCTACGACCTGAGCAAGGGTCGCATCACCTATCGCAAGTAACCCCCCCGCCGCTTCTGGTGAAGCAGCATCCCGAGGAACACCGGTCCTCCAAGCAGGGCTGTCAGTACGCCCAGAGGCAATCGACCGGATGCCAGGTCAATCGCACGGACAGACGAATCTGCGCCAACCACGAGCGTCGCGCCGATGAACGCTGACGCGGGAACACTCCAGAGGTGACCCGGTCCGACCAATCCCCGAGCGACATGCGGTGCGACGAGCCCGATAAACCCGATCGGACCGGCAATCGCAACGGCAGCCCCCGTGAGCAACCCGGAGCCCACAAACTGACCCATTCGCACCGCACCAAGCCGCACGCCCACACTGCGCGCTTCGTCCGCACTCATCATTGATGCATCCAGAACGCGTGCCTTCGCCGTCGCGATGACAGTAACCAGACAACACAAGCACCCCGCAATGATCAACCGGACCAGCGACACCTCGTCATCCAAACCACCTAAAAGCCAACGCCCGGAATAGAGCCCACGATCAGGCATCAACTGCTGCACCACCATCGTCCCCGCAGCGGCAGTGATACTCACGATCACACCGACCAGCACCATCGACACAGGATCGATCAGCCCGCCGCGCTGACTCAACAAGTAGACAACCACGAGCGCTGCAAAAGACCCAACCATTGCTGGCGGCATCGGGTCGCCGCCTGTCGAAGCCGAACCACCCGAGAGTTGAAACAAATACGCTGTCAGGATCACCGCGAGCCCGGCTCCAGACGACAACCCCATGATGTCCGGCGATGCCAATGAGTTGCGAAGTAACCCCTGCAGAAGCACACCAGCGACCCCGAGCGAAGCACCAACAACGACCCCGGACATGCATTTTTGCCAGCGGATGGCGATGATCTGATCCCGAACCGGACCGAGACCAAGCGACGGACCGACGCTCAATCGCCACCAGCACACGAGGATGGCAAGCACCACCAACCCAATCAGCATCAATCCGGGCAACCGCTTCACAATCGGAGCGTATCCGAACCGGACGATCGACGAAGGGGACGCTATGATCCTCCCCTACTGACTGCAGGAGATCACGCGTGGCCGACAAGACCATCAAATGCCAAGTTGTCACTCCCACCAAGGCACTGCTCGACGAAGCCGTGACCTACGCATCCATCCCCGGTTGGGACGGGCTGTTCGGGGTTATGCACGGCGGGTCGCCGCTCGTGGCACGCCTTGGCATCGGCGAACTCCGCCTCGATTTCCCCGACACCGCCGAGTCGAAGGGCGGCTCTCGTTCGTACTACATCGATGGCGGCTTCGCCAAGATGAGTGAGGAGGGCCTCAGCATCCTCGCAGAGACCGCGATCCCAGTCGAGTCGCTGGAAGAATCTGAAGCCAAGGCCGAACTCGCAGAAGCCATGGCTCGTCAGGCAGATGTCAATGCCTCGGATGCACTCGCTCAGGCAGATAACATTGCCCGCGATCGCAATCGAGCACGAACAAAACTGCGTCTCGCACAACAGTCACGCAGCGCCGGTATCTAACCAGATTTCGACTTAGATCCCAAGCCCGTTTCGCAGCGCCTTCGTACGCTCGGCATATGTTGAGCCGCGTTGCGTGATCTGTGATGACATTGGTAATCTCGCTTCATCGCTCGGCTCAAGCAAGCGTAAAGCGCTCGTCTCCGGTGTGAGGCAGGCTTCCTCAAAACCAAGCCCGAGAAACTCCAAGAGGTGCCGCACAGTCGGTTCGGTATTCGCGGTCAAATCTTCGAACCGCAGCGTGTGAACCTGCGCGCCAACCGACACAAGCAACGCGGACCAGTGCTCGCACAGCGCCACGACATCGCGCGTGTATGACCCGAGGTCTTCCAGATCGCGTGCAAAGGTCGCTCCGGTCACCGCGGCAAAAGTTGACATTGCAGCCTCGATCGGTTCACGCGTGCACAAGACAATCCGGGCATCAGGCATCATCAATGGCAGAAGACCTGCGTGGTAAACATTCATTGGCTGGGCATCGGCAACATGCGTCGTGCCGTCAGGGCAGAGCTTGTTGATCTCTTCCGAATACGCAGTTGCAGCCTCAGTCAATTGCTTGCCGCGCAGTCTGGTCGGATGGGTCACGACTCTGCGGAACGATGTGGTCTCTGCACCGAGTTTCCCGCGGCACACGGTTGCCAATGCCCCGATTTCGCCACAGCCAAACCCGGTTGAATGGCTCGCGATGATGCCCTCGACCAGTTCGTGCCCACTCCCGGGAGGACCAATCAGAAACACATTTCGTTCACCATGACCGGCCGCCCGGCTGATCTTGCCCAACGCAGATGGGGTGTATTGCTCTATCAATCCCTCGACGACCTTGTGATGACCAGCCGCGTCAAACTCACCTTTGGTCAGTTTGGCCGCACGACGCCATGCATCAAATGCTTGATCAGTCGCTCCGGTGCGCTCACACAGTTGACCGAGCACGCGCAAGAGCCTGGTGAGATCAACTGCACTCGTCCCGATGCGTTTGGAAGCCTTGGATACGCGCTCCACACCAGATGCAGCATCGTCACCAAGCAAACACGCACGCCCCCAGGCAATCGCAAGCCCGACCGCATCATCGCCGTCCCAAGACTCGATCAGTTGTTTCGCTTCATCCAGACGACCGAGGTCGATCAACGCTTCTGCTTTGACGGCCTGTGCATCTTCGTTCTCGGCGCCACAACCGATGGCTGTCTCGGCCATGTCCAGCGCCTCTTCTCCCCTGTGCAAACGGCGCAGGGCCGACGAGGTCTCGATCGCGAGAAACTGACGAACGCGATCATCTTCTGACTTTTCGAGCGCCTGCTTCATCAGGACGATCCCGGCAGCCGATCGGCCGAGTCGAGCGAGTGCCGCTCCGTGCAAGCCTCGGATCGCGGGTTCATCGGGAAGGTTCTGCACCAACTGTTGCGTCAGGCTCCCCGCTCGCGGGTATTCGCCCATGCGTAAGAGTCGTTGAGCTTCGTGAAACGCCTGGGCTGGTGTCAACTGCGTCATCGGTCTGGTACTCCGTCAGGTCCGGGAATCACAGGGTACGCCACTCACCATACCCCGGTGCTCTGATCGGCTAAGGTATCGTCCATGCGCCACATCACCCTGATCTCAACCGGCGGAACCATCGAAAAGACTTATGACGAACGTGCGGGCACCCTCTCAAACGCTCGATCGATCGTTCCACGCATGCTCCGAAGACTCAAAATTGTCGATACAACGATCAACACCGTCCAACTGCTTTCTAAAGACAGCCTCGATCTCACAGACCAAGATCGGCAACGCATCGCCCACACCGTCATCACCGTTCTTGACCAACCCGACTGTGATGGCATCGTCATCTTGCACGGGACGGACACACTCGCCGTCACCGGCGACCTGCTCGAACAGAATATCTCGACGCCACGCGTCCCCATCATTTTGACCGGCGCAATGAGGCCTTATGAGATGAAACGCTCGGATGCGCTTCAAAACCTCAACGAAGCAATCTTTGCTACCGGAGTGCTTGCGCCGGGCGTGTACTGCGTCGTGCACGGCCGGGCGCTCCGATTCCCAGGTGTGTACAAGGATCATGCACGAGGCACATTCGCCACAGCAGACGACGAGAAACGAAGTTGAATCAAATTGTTTTACGCGTCGGACGGCCCAGCGTGTTCGTCCAGCATCGCTGAACTGTGCGCACGGCACCGAGCCCGACCCACCGAAGCATCATGCCGACGCTGTGCAGGCGAAGCACCAGACGAAGCCGACGCAGTGCTACATCGTCAGGGTCAACTCGTGCCGCTTGGCGCGCCCAATATCGGGCGCGGATCCACTCTTTTCGGCGCAGATGCGCCAGCGCCAGATTGTGCATCGCCGGAACAAATCGCGGATTGAGCCTCAACGCAGCCTTGGCGCGGTCGGTCCCCCGATCAAAATCACCCAACTCAAGAAAAGCAACACTCAAGTTGTGTTCTGCGATGTGGTCCTTTGGTCGAAGAACGAGCACACGCTCAAAGACGCGCACACCCTCTGCAGCCATATCGGCATCGAGAAGCAGTTGACCCAACTCTTCCAGCACTTCCGCATCACGGTTCGATTCGAGCCCGATACACGCCAGTTCCCCGGTCAGCAACTCTCTCGCCCGTCGCGTTGAATCCTCTTTGCCATCAGCCAGCAACAGCCCGGCCAATCGACGGCGCGCATCCGGATGGTTCGGGTCCAGACGAAGCACAACATCAAACTGCACCGTGGCTTCGTCGTACCGTTCCAACCGATCAGCCAACTCACCAAGCGCAAAGTGTGCGTCAGGGTGATCGGGCTCGAGTTCAAGAATGCGGCGATACTTTTCACCAGCCTCGACAAATCTGTTCATCTCGACCAGCAAGTCGCCCAGATCGAGAAGCGTGTCAATATCGCCCGGATCCAATCGCAACTCGCGGTGATACAACTGACGCGCCCGTTCCTGACGGCCGGTCGCTGCGTACGCCTGAGCGAGCCTCGCGTTGACCCGCGCCATCTCCGGCGAGATTCGAGCGGTCTCGCGCAGACACCAGATCGCACGATCGAAATCTTTCCGATCCAGTAACGCATCGGCCATCGCTGAATACAGATCCGGATTCTCAGGATCAGCCTGTTGGCCGAGGTAATACGCCAACTCCGCCGACTCATGATCGCCGAGTTCCGAATATGCATCGATCTTGTGCACAAAGGGAGATGCCGAGTTGGGTTCGAGTCGTTCGGCGATCTCGAGCCATTCGATTGCCTGGCTCGCTTTTTCGGCTCGAATCAAATTGATCGCAACCGCGGTCGCAGACGATGCGTCCTGACGATCACGCAACTCGAAACTTGCGCGAAACGCCGTCGCTGCAGCATCGTGACGCTCTGCGGCTTCGAGTGTGAGACCAAGATTGAATTGCCATTCCGCCTGGTGTGGGTTCAGCGACAGCGCACGACGCAACTCGGTCTCGGCTTCATCCCACCGACCGGCTTCGTAGGCCTCGTGTGCCCGTTCAACATGCTCTTCCGCGTCGACCCAGTCGTTCACGGCCACTCCAGACTCGGAAACCAATCGGCCCCCGATACCGGTATCGTATCCAGATTCTCAATTGGCATCAATACACGAAGCCGGACACTATCTGATCGATCTGAGGTCAATTCTTCACTCTTTCGGCGTTTCTGCGGTGCCAGACCACGCCGAACGCAATCGATCAAGCACCACGCGGGCAGTCCCGGCTTTCGACTCAATCTCGGGTCGGCCGCCTAGCGAAGGGAGGGCCGCCAGTGCATCGGACGCTGTCGAGAAACCCCCGGCAGGGTCGAGTGCAACTTCAAACCACTCATCCCACGCGCGATCGAGCCGCCGAACCAGCCGGCTGGCGCGAATGCGAGGCTCTTCCGCTTCCAGCCCGGTCAGCACCCAATAACCGATCATCGCGACCGATCGAATTTCATCGAGAACCACTTCCGGATCAACTTCCAGCAGCCCGTCGAGGCGACGCTGAAGCCCATATAGCTCAATCGTGATGCTGCCGTGCCTGTCCACAAACAGATCTGAACCCATCAGCGGTCCGTTACACAAACCTCGCTCATGCGCGCAACGAATGGCATCCAACGCGTGAAGCAAGACTCGTTCAGTCTCTGCAGGCGACATCCGCCCACCCTTCAACTTGACCAATCGATCAATCGTTAGCAGCCCGTCTTCGTTGCCGAGATACGGCTCCGCAGCCCAAATGCAACGCTCGCCCTCGAACGCTGCCGGGTCGATCACGCGCCGAATGGACGGCAAATGCGCGTGAGAAAATGACTCGAGTGTCTCAATCCATGAAAGAAGCAGGACTCGAAGTCCTTTATCAAGATGAGGTGCAAATGCGTGGATCACCCAGTCATCATGATTCTCTTCGTGCTGCGCAAGCCAACGCTCGCCGAAAGGCGAAGACTCAAGCGGGCGCACAAGTTGATAAGGTCCAACCACCCGCAACGGGTCTTGTGAAATCATCGACTGTTTCCTCGTCATCCCGAATGGTTCAACCTTGAACGATCAGGAATACCACCAACGCCAATCACCGTGCTCCCGTGTCATCCACGCAAGACTCCATCCGTAGCGTTCTCGAACGCGGTTCGGTGCACGGTTGTTCGGGCCGATTCTACCAAGACCAAGATGCGTTTGCACACGATCCCCATCGCAGATCGGGAAATACCGTGAACATTTCAGGTTGGTAAGCCCTAATATACAACTGTGCATATGCCACTCGCTCAACTTCATTCACACCTGCTCCCTTGTGTCATGCTCTTGATGGGATGCACCGAGCGGCCAGGCATGACGACATACGAACAATCCGTTGCACCAGAGACTCGGCCTCATCTAACCGGTATCAATTATCAGCCTGAACTGACCAAATCACCAGAACAGACACCGCAGCCACAGGCCGAAGTGATCAACCAACCAGGCGGCATCCTCTTTCAAACACTCAGATCGCCAGAGACAGACTCTGAGCAGCGCAAGGCTGCCGCAGCATCACTACTCGATTCCTACAACCTCAACTGGGATGACATGAATGCTTATCTGCTCGAACCGCTCATTCGCGCAGCGGTGATTGATGCTGCGTCGCAGAACGCCGCCCGTTCGTCGAGTGTGCTTACAGAAACGACACCGGCTTCCGTCGGCCCTGACGATCGACAGCGATTGATTGCGGTTGTTGCTCAAGAACGGACGCAAGCGTCGGTCCAAACGCTGATCGGTGAACTCCAATACGAAGCAACTCGTCAACCTGCGTTCGATGCGCTTGTTTTACTCACCGGCCGCGCAGACCTCGGACCACATCTCGCAAACTGGAGTTCGTGGTCACAGACTCATGTTGACCTGACCGAATCTGAATGGCAGGAAGAACTTCTCTCAACGGCAATCAGACGATTGACCACGATCGAGACACGCTTACACAAAGCCGAGCGTACTTTGGCCGATGCGTTTCGTCGTTTGTATCTGGTCACGCAAGACACCGCCCGGCCGGCTCTACTCATCGAACTCATGACCTCCGATCAACAAGGGCTGCGATCACTCGGTTTCGAACTCGCCGATCGAGAACTGGCGGCCAACGCGACACTCGATTCGTCGGTCGCTGATGCTGCAGTTGTGCTCGTCGAACATTCGTCGGCGACGACGCGCGCCAGTGCCGCACGCCTCGTCAGTCGACTCGCCCCCGGCGGAGCCGCCGAAGTGGTGACCCGGGCATTGGTGAATGAAGAAGATGCCGCAGCGGCAGACGCACTGCTCCTCGCCGCTGCCCGTTGGCCCAACCCGGAACTGGTCGAACCGATGCTTCGATGGATTGGGACACCATCCACCGCAGAGTCAGCGTGTCAAACCGGCGTCGCCCTATATGAAGCCGGCCTCATCCTCAGTGACGACGCGCGTGAACGGATTCGTGCGGTTCTCACACCTATTCAACCGGATGCCAGTACGACACGACTGATGCTGGTCGCACAAACAGGCATCGCCACTGATCGTGAAGAGATTGCTGCACTCCTCCTTCATGAAACACCACGGGTTCGTCTGGCAGCGGCTGAGGCACTTGCTCGAACGCCTGCTGGTATACCAGTGCTGATCGAATCTCTTCGGCTCGAACGCTCAATCGTACCGGATGTCCTCACGGTGCTCGCAAAACACGATTTGCTTGATCAGATCGAACCGGCGGCTGTCGATTTCGTCGCCTGGGCGCAATCGTTTGAGCAAGCGACGAATCCGCGCGTTCGAGCGACGCTTGCGACACACATCCTCACGCATTTCGACGAAGCTCTGACCGACGATCAACGAGCGGTCTTTCAAGCTGCCACCACGCCCGGCGGGTGATCACACCAACTTCCCGCCAACCATCACACGATCGACCATTCGGCCACCAAATGAATGGGCCAGTTCGCGCTCGTCACGAACATGAAGTAATACAAGATCAGCGCGTAGACCGGGTTCGATTCGGCCGCAATCTTCGAGACCCAGCAGCGCAGCACCATTGACCGTAGAAGCGTAAATCGCTTCTGCTGTTGTCAGCCCACACTTGCGCACACCCAGTCCAATCGCCATCGGCATCGACCAACAAGGCGCCGAACCCGGATTCGAGTTGGTCGCAATCGCCAGTGCCCCTCCGGCATCCATGAACGCCCTGCCATCGCCGTAGCGATCATCAACATGAAACCCGCTACAGGGCAGCATGACCCCCATGGTCGCCGACTGTGCAAGTTGCTTGAGTTGTTCGGGCGTGCTCGCTTCGAGATGGTCAACACTGACAAATGCCCGTTCGACCGCTGCCGGGGTCATCCCAAGCGCATTGAACTGATCAGCATGGACTCGGCAACGATGCCCGAGTGCCATCGCCCGATCGAATAAACGGAGACTGTCATCGAGTGACCATGCTCCCCTTTCGCAGTACGCGTCAAGCACAGCCTCCGGAAACTCGGCGTGCACCGCGTCGAGCGTCTCCCCGATCGTCGTTGCCACCATATCAGACTGTGCCGGGTCAAGAGCATGACCAATGCACGCAGTCATCGAAACATGCCCTGGCCACACGCGAGAAGCCTCGGCAATCGCACGCAGCATTTTCAGTTCGTTCGCGGTATCAAGTCCATAACCGCTCTTGATTTCAATCGCAGTAGTTCCTTCTTCAAGCACGCGGCTCAAGCGGTCAAGCAAAAGCGAGGTCAGTTCGGTCTCCGTTGCCGAGCGCACAGCCCGCACGGTTGACATGATGCCGCCGCCGGCTTCGAGCAACTCCAGATACGACGCGCCTGACAATCGCATTGCCCATTCATCGAGTCGATCACCCGCCCAACACAAATGCGTATGGCAATCGACGAAAGACGGCATCAACACCCGGCCGTCACACGCGATCTCCGAGCAACCACGCGGCGATGCCAATGAACGACCCACTGCCTCGACCCGTCCCTCCGCGACCAGCACATCGGTCGCTTCGTCTGCCTCAATTGTCTGTGCGTCCGTCCCGCGCCTCGGACCTGGCCCTGATCCGAGAGTCAAGACGCGAGCATTCTGAAAGAGTGTCGCGTTCTTCATGACCCGCGCTCCACGAACCCGCGTAGAAACGAGAGAAACAAGCGAACGGCAAGCCGGGCGGTTCGGTCGTCTTCATCATACTTTGGGTTGAGTTCCATGAGATCAAAACATCGGACGCGCGAGCACGCGCCTGCTGCCCTCGCCCAGGCATCCGCCTCCGCTGGCGACCAGCCGCACGGGTTGGGAGCACTAACGCCGGGTGCAAACGCCTGATCCAGGACATCGAGGTCGACACTCACGAACAGGTCGCCCTGCGGCCACGGATCGAGCGGGGAAAACTGATCCACCCGCCCGCCGTGCCCTTCAAACCACCTCTTGTGCTCGTCGGTGTTCGAATAGGGATCGAGCCCATGCACATGCAGTTCGCGAACGCCGCACTGTTCGATCAACCGTCGAAAAGGCATGCCCGACCCCTCCTCATCTCGCACATCGAGATGAGCGTCCAGATACACCCCCACCATTGACGGAAATCGCTGCGTGACAGCCCGTACGAATGGAAATGTCAGATCATGGCCGCCTCCGATACCAATAGGAAAGATGCCTCGATGAAGGAGTTCTGACACAGCCTGCGTCACACGATCATGCGTTTCGGTGAGCGATGCACCCGGCACGATATCACCGATGTCGGCGATGGTCGGCCAATCGAGACCCGACACATGGAGCGCACCGTACCGTGAGAGCGCTTGACGAAAAGCGGTCGGCCCGTCTGCGGCTCCGGTGCGCCCGTTGTTCATGGAAACACCCAGGTCGTCGGGCATTCCAAGCAGTCCGATTTCGAAGCCATCGAGGCTCGGCCGCACCATCGACGATGCCAACCGCGTCGATGAAACCGCGGGCCATGTGCCCGGCACAACATGTGGAATCAATCCCATGGACGCAGTCTATCGAGTTGTGCCATGCAGCGCCACAAACAACGACCGGCCGCATGCTCCGTGCGGCCGGTCGTGAAAGTGCAGATGGCAAGTAGGTGAGGTCAGGTCGTCGATGCGTTGGATTTCGAAGAAACCATCATGAGCACTTGCGCGTCGCGAACAGTGATGAAGAGAAGTGGATAGGCATGCGTAGCAGAACCATGATCCAGGTAGGTCTGAAGAAGAAGGAGCACTGAGATCGCTGTTGCTCATCGACGACGGCGAACGACTGTCAAACTGCCAATGCCGAACAACATCGCTGCGCTGGGGGCAGGAACTTGTAAGAACTGGACGATGCTTCCAGTTGAGTCGAAGTCGCCGAATGAAGCGCCAGCAAAGTCGAGCGACCCCATCATGTCCGCTGAGAGCCCGGCTGCATCGGACCAATCCTGCAAGACGAATCGCCAAGTCTCGCCGACTGCAAAGATGCCGTCACCGACCATGCTCTCAAATACGAGAGGCTTGTTGCCTCCCATCTCATCGAGTCGAACAGCAAGCCCGGAAACGCCGGGTACTGTCGCAGACACGCCGATGCCGTCATAGTTCGAGAATGTGGTGCCTGGATCGGCGACATAGTACAAGTCAGTCCATGCTCGCCCTGAAAGATTGCGTATTTCGACGAGCACATTGGGCATGCTCGGATCGTCCGTCAACGGACAGACCGTCGTGTTCACGAAGGTCGACACGGCGCTGATCAGTTCGTCGGAAGGAAAAAGGGGCCCGGTGCCGAGTTCTTCGACCGCAACGAGCGGACCGTGATTGTCACAGTTGGGCAAATCGCTGTACGAACCATTGACGGGATTGGCCAATGCTGCTCCGTTCAGAGCGGCTAACGCGAACAAGGCTGTTTTACAAGTGTTCATAGTCGAATCTCCTCAAAGAAGTGGTGTTGATTGCACGCCGATTGGCAAAGTGCCTGGGGCGTTCACAAGGCTTCTGCGCGACAGATCGATTTCTCTCAGTTGCTCTTCAAATTGTTTGCGTCATGTTGACATGACAAACAACAACACGCGACGGAATCGTCGCGTGTTGCCGGGATGAATGGAAAGAAAGAGAGAGAGAGAGAGAGAGAGAGAGAGAGAGAGAGAGAGAGAGAGAGAGAGAGAGCCTCGATCAGGCAGATCGCGTATCGGCGATGTTCCGTTTAACGACGACGGCGTACAGCCAAAAGCCCCCCCATCGCGAGCAGACTCATCGAACCAGGTGCGGGAACAAGAAACTGGACGATACTGCCCGTTGAGTCTGTCACACCGGGAATACCCGTCGACGCACCTGCGAAATCAAGTGAACTGAAGTCATCTGGCGCGCCGCCGAAAGCACTGGTGAAATCCTGAAGAATGAACTGCCATGTTTCACCCACCTCGAACACGCCATCGAAAGTCATACTCTCGAAAACAAGCGGGCGATTGACGCCAACCGAGTCGATACGGAATGCTTCTTCAAACATCCCCGGAGCCGCAGCCGATGCCGCTTCACCATCAAAGTTGCTGATTCCCGTACCGACATCCGCGACATAGAACAGGTCAACCCATTCCTGGCCGCTCAGATTCGTGATCGAAACGAGGTAGTTCGGCATGCCGGGGTTGTCTGTTGCACACGACGCGAGCGTCGTTTGACTCGACGACGAACTGATCAGTTCGTCAGATGGAAAAATGATCGTGCCCAGTTCCTCACGGGCCTGGCGATTGCCATTCGTGTCGCACCCGGGGGTGTCAAAGTAAATCCCATTGACCGGATTCGCACTGGCAAAGCCGGCAACGGTGAAAATTGCAAGAAGACAGATGGAGCGTTTGGTAGACATGTGATTTCCTTGTGGTCGAGTTCCAGAGTTTGGCGTGCAGCACACAACTGCATCGACGCCGAGTCAACATGTCTCTGCGCTGCGCGCTCCAATCTCTCAGCAGACATCAGATTTTTCTGAAGGCGATCAAATGGACAAAAACAACGACACGCGGTCTCATACCGCGTGTCGTCGTCACTATTGAAGGAATAGAAGAAAGTAGAGAGAGAAGTGAGAGAAGAAAAGGAGAAGAGAGAAGAGAGAAGAGAGAAGAGAGAAGAGAGAAGAGAGAAGAGAGAAAAGCGAAAAGGAGAGAGAGAGAGAGAGAGAGAGAGAGAGAGAGAGAAGCAAGTCAGGTTCTTGTGGTCAGGTTTTGTCTCCTTTGCTGTTGAGCGTTCGTGGTGTGTTGTTGTGTCTTGCGTTGTTGTCTTCCACCATGTCTCTGCGCAAAGGAGCCGATTCTCTCAGCACCATCAAAAAAAAAACGACCCCCGAAGGAGCCGTTCAATAAGAGTAGCACAAGGCGGTCAGGCGAGATCCGGGAACTTGTCGGTCACAATCTTCACCAGATCTCGTACATGGGATGATGATTCATCGAACAACTTCTGTTCGTCGGCTTCGAGTTTGAACTCGACGATCTTCTCAACGCCTTGAGCGCCAAGCATCGCCGGGACGCCGACGAACAGACCCTTCGCGCCGAACTGGCCGTCGCAATAGGCTGCCGACGGGATGATCCGCTTTTTGTCCTTGATGATTGCTTCAGCCATCTGGACCGATCCTGATGCGGGCGCGTAGTACGCACTGGTCCCCATCAGTTTCACGATCTCGCCGCCACCAACCTTGGCCCGCTGAACACAGGCATCGATCTTTTCTTGAGGCAGCAGTTCACTGACCGGGATGCCATGAACACTCGTCAGTCGAGGCAGGGGGACCATGTCGTCACCGTGCCCACCGAGCAGCAGGGCTTGGACATCCTCGATCGAACACCCGATTTCCCAGGCGATGAAGGTGCGGAAACGAGCAACATCCAAAGACCCCGCCTGCCCCATGATTCGGGCGGTCGGGAACCCGGTTGCCTTCCATGCGGTGTACACCATCGCGTCCAACGGATTGGACACCACGATCACGCACGCTTCGGGAGCATTCTCAGCGACTTTCTCGCTCACCGATCGGACGATCTTGACATTGGTCTCGATGAGGTCATCACGGCTCATGCCGGGCTTGCGAGGGAGACCTGCCGTGATAATCACAACATCAGAGCCCGCGATATCTTTGTAGTCGGCTGTCCCAATGAGTTGCGCGTCGAACCCTTCGATCGGGCCACAGCAGGCCAGGTCGATCATTTTTCCTTGCGAGAACCCCTCTTTTTCGGGGATATCGACAACAACGATGTCGCCGAGTTCTTTGATCGCAGCCCAGTGGGCGCATGTTGCTCCGACATTGCCGGCACCGATGATGCTGAGTTTGGCCCGTTGCATGGATGATCTCCTTGAATCAGTGTTTGGGTGATATCAGTTGGGTCGTGAGTATAGGAGGCGGTGCAACTTTGGGCCCCATCCGAGAAAAATCCGTCAGAAATCCCGTGATCGCCGAAATCTCTTTACGCTTGGCAAGCGAAGAGACAGAGGAAATCGCCGGATTTCTTACGGACCTTGCCAATCGTGTGGTACAATACATGCGTCCGTGTTCGGAGTATGGACTTAGCGAGCGTTCGCAGGGCGCTCGGTATTACTGAGAAAGCAAACCTGCACCACAGAGATGTTGAGATAGATACAGAGGAGAATCACATGCGTCAACTTATTCTTGGATCAGTGCTGACCGCGATGGTTGCAACACCCGCTCTTGCCAATCACACATTCTTCGCCATGCGCGGCGATCAGATGTTCCGCTACCAGGCCGGCTCGGTTTCACAGTTCACCATGAACGGAACCGTGCACTCGCTCTCGTCCACCAGCCAAGGCGTGATCGGGGTCAGTAATGCACAGAATAACCCGGGCGACCCGCCTTTCAACTTCGATGCCTATCGCCTCGACAACGGGTTCAGCGGCACACCCACGCTGACCACGATCGGTGAATCAGAAGTCCATCGATTCCCCACGCTCACCGAAGTCAACGGGACCATGTATGGCATTCACGATGAGCAAATTTTTACCGTGGACAACTCGTTCAACAATACTTTCGTTGCCAACATCGATCCGGGTGAAGCAACTGGTGGCTCCGCGTATGACGCTGCATCAGACACCTTCTACATCACCGGACCGGTCAACAACGCTCTGTACACACTCGACCTGTCTGATGGCTCAACATCAATGATCGGGACCGGTGTCGGTTTCGACTTCCGCAATCAGGGCGGCGAATGGTGGGATGGTGAATATTGGGCAGCACTCGAAGATCTAACCAATGACCGTTTCGTCCTCGGGACCATCGACACAACCACGGGTCTCTTCAATCTTGAAGTGGTCCTCCTCGATACACTCGCAGGTGACGGCGGTACGGTCGGCCTCGCGATCGTTCCCGCACCCAGCACCGTTGCTCTCATCGGTCTTGGCGGACTCGTCGCAACCCGTCGTCGTCGCTAAAACGACTGACAATCAAACCTGACTCCACGAATGCCCGGGCGTCATGCCCGGGCATTTTTTCTTCCCCCACACGGCGTTCTCCCACAGCGCAATGTTCATCATCGGCCACACCAATCGCCACAACGCGCCGGGTTGCTCCTCCACGAGATCCACGACACCCGGCACGAAGAGTGACCGAAGCAACTCGCTCGAATCTAGTACGCCGCGGGCTGAATCAAGCCAATCGATGAAGGGCAGCGGAAAACTTGCCTTGGGACGCGACACGGCTTCGGATGGAATCGAGCCAGAAAACGCAGCACGAAGCGAGGCTTTCGTATCGACCGGTTGACCACTGTCCCCCCATCGGATCATCTGGCGTAGTGACATTTGTTCAGCGACACGGGCAACCTCGGCATCGGCAAATGGCGTGCGTCCCTCGACAGACTCAAGCATGGTCGCAGTGTCCAGCCGACCCAACAACCCGACGAGATTGACGCGCCGTTGCAGCAATAAGTGTCCGACGAGCTGCTGATCCAAATGCTCAGTATCGCCGCGCTGATTGGCTCGATCGTCACAAAGCTGCAACTCCTGTTCCTGCCACGCGACGAGTGGTTCATCGCCGTCAATCGCGGCCAGCTCGGACGACTCGAACAGGTCAGTCTTCATAGAAGGCGCCACCCAACTGTTTACCTCCAGTTCGAACACGGCCCGATCGCGCACACTCGCTTGTGGGTTTGTCATCAGGAACTGCCGCGTCAGCGTCAAGGGCCCGCCATAGCCCGCGAAGAGCTCATCCGCACCTTCACCGGACAGCGCGACTGTCATGCCGTCGGCGCGTAACTGTCGAGCAACCTGATTGATCGCGACCTCATTTGGGGTCGAGAGCGGCACACCGAGACGACCAACCATCTCTGCCCACCTCGAAAGAAACAAGTCCTGACCAATCGGAACTGTCGTGTGCGTCGTACAGAGTTCTTTTGCAATCTTGTCTGCGACGGCGACATCATCATCCCCCGTTTCATTTGCGCACCCGGCGCAGTATGTCCGCAGCCCATCGCTTTGCCCCCCTGCAACAGATGCGATGATGGTGCTGTCAAGCCCACCACTCAAAAGCGAACACATCGGGACATCTGCACGCAAGTGTCTGGTGATTGAGTCTTGCAGCACCGCCGCAATTGTGCTGCTCGCCGCTTCATCAGACATTGCTTGGGTCACACACGAGCCCGTTGGCTGGCGATGCGCCTTTTTCTGCAGCGATGGGCTGCGTAAATCAAACACGATACTCTCACCCGGCTGAACGGCGTGAACGCCTTCAAAAAGCGTGCGATCGCCTTGCACTGTTCGAATTGTGGTGAAGTATCCGCTGATTGCGGCGAGGTCGGGCTCTTGTGACACGCTTGGGTGGGCGAGGATCACCTGCACTTCACTCGCGAATATGACATGTGGGTTGCCGTCGATGGTACCCGTCCAGTAGTAGAGTGGCTTCATGCCAAACGGATCGCGCGATAGGACCAGCGTCTGTTCGCGTGCGTCGTGCCACGCCAGCGCAAACATCCCTCGCAGGTGTGCGAGTGATTCGAGCCCCCTCGTCGCCAACAGTTGAAGAATCGTCTCCGTATCGCAAGCAGATTTGAATTGCAATCCCGAACGATTGAGCGGTGCGCGCAACTCGGCATCGTTGTAAAGTTCGCCGTTGTACACAAGTGTGTGGCGAGCATCGTCCGTTCGCATTGGTTGCTGCCCACCTGCTGAGAGGTCGATCACAGCCAGACGCGTGTGCGCAAATGCAATGTTCGCATGCACAAGACTTCCAACGGCATCGGGTCCTCGGTGAGCCAATCGGTCGCGCATGCTGTGCAGCACATTGATCGACGCTGCAGGAGCGTCCCCATAACGCGTCGCCATGCCAACAAGCCCGCACATGACTGACCCATCGGTTATTTTCTGGAATGGGGGCCACTACCGGCGAGTCTGTTACAGACCCATGAGCAACTGGACGAGATTAAACGCTGCACTCAGCAAAAACAGCGCGATGAGGATGAGGAAGAGCGGTTCCGACACGAGGTCACCGATCGTCGGACCGGGTGGCGGGGTTGATGCGTCCTCGGGCACTGAGCCCTCGGCTGTGGCTTCAGCTTCGGCCAACTTCGCCAGATCGTCTTGTGGCAGTACCTCGACATGAGCAATCGGAGGCAGTTCACCCTTGGCAACCGCTCGCAGATCAACCAAGAGGTCTGTGCAATTCTGATACCGTTGCCGAGCTTTCTTGGCCATCATCATCTCGATGACCTCGCTGACCCCTGCCTGCAACTTGGCGTTGACATGGTCTGGCGGGACCAACTCGGACTTCAGATGTTTGTGCATGACAGCGGACGGGTTCTTGCCATCGAAAGGAACCGTCCCGGTGACCATGTGATACATCGTCGCGCCGAGCGAATAGATATCCGCTGGGGGCCCGACATTCACCTCGCCTCGGATCTGCTCCGGGCTGATGTAGTATGGCGTCCCGAATGCTTTGCCCTTTTCGGCTTCGGCAGCCTCGACATCACTGATGGCGCGCGCCAACCCCATGTCCGCGACCTTGACCAGCCCGTCCTTCGAGATCATGATGTTCTTGGGCTTGATATCGCGGTGGATCAACCCGCGTTCATGAGCGTGTTCAAGCGCTTCGGCTACCTTGGTAATGACATCGATCGCTTCGTCTTCGGGGTAACGCTTGTGACGGAGAATGTCGTCGTGGACGGTGCGCCCTTCGACATATTCCATAACAAAGTAGTACACATCGCCTGCGCGACCCACATCGATCGCCTGCACGATGTTCGGACTGTTCAACTGGGCGGCGGCACGGCCTTCGGCATAAAACCGCTCAATAAACTGCGGGTTGCTTGAGTGTTGCTTGGGCAAGACCTTGATCGCCACTTCACGATCGAGGCTCAACTGCTTGGCTTTGTACACCTTCGCCATCGCGCCAGCGCCAAGTTTGCCGAGGATGCGATAACCGGGGATCGCCTGCCCGCTGCGCTCGGCTTCGATCCGTTCACGCAATCGCGCGAGCTGCCGCTTGGTAATGTAATCGTGGTTGACAAGCATCTGGGCGAGCGAGTTGCCCGGATTCGTGTCACCGGCCTGCGAACCGGCTTTGGCTTCGGTCACACAGTGCTGCACTTCTTCCGGCGTGGCCAAACCCTGCTCAACGACAAGCCGACCGACGATCGTGTCGATATTGGTATTGCTCGCCGCCGCTTTCTGGATCGCCTCTTCTGACGCTTCGACGCTGAGCGTGTCAGAATCGCTCGACGAAATGGGAGCGGTGTCCTCCGCTTCACCAATCGGTGCGGTCTTGTTCGGATCAGGTTCTGGCAGTGGGTCAGTCATCGTTCATTCGATCGAACACGCAGCAAGGAAAATATGGCGTATACGCTCATCTGTCAAACATCGGCTTGGTGAACACCGTTCACGAACCTTTCATGCACATCCCGACTCATTTCGGATGCTCTACCCATCGTAGCAACCCCATGAACGAGTCATCAGACTCGTCTCATCAGATTGCCTGGCTCACAATCGATCATCGAGTACCGCGACCGAAGCGGTTATACTCCTCGCTTTCACCGATGAGCCCGAGGCCCGTTCATGCTCGTTACCGATAGTCGACCTCGTTCATTGAAGTGGATCCATGCCGGTCCGCTTCTCTATGGCGACTGGGGCACCAGCAGGCTCTATGTCCTTGGACTCGCGTTCCTCTACACTGCCCACGCGTCAATTCTGTACCTGGCTGCGATCGGACTGCTCATGCTGGCCGTCAGCTGGGCGTACACACATATCTGTCGGTGTTTCCCGGATGGCGGCGGAGTCTACACCGCTGCCCGTCAACTCAACCCGACACTGTCGGTTGTTGGTTCCACGCTGCTCCTCAGCGGGTACATCATGACCGCAGCCATCAGTGTCGTTGAGGCGTTCCATTACTTTGGCGTGCCTTCAAGTTGGACCCTCCCCCTTTCCGTCATCACGCTTGCCGGGATCGGCATGGTCAACTGGCTCGGCGCCCAATCTGCCGGTCGATTTGCAATGATTATCGCGCTGGTCGCACTGGGTGTTTCGGGGATCATGGCCGTCCTGTCCCTTCCATTTCTCTGGAGGGGCATCGAGACGATTTCTTTTGAGTATTTCACGACAACGCCTGCTGGTGATGCCTGGGTGAATTTCACCAAAATCTGTCTGGCTCTGGCAGGCGTTGAAGCGGTTGCCAATATGACCGGCCTGATGAAGCACCCTATCGAACGGGAGGTCAAACGCACGATCTGGCCGGTCGCTATCGAAGTTGTTGCGCTCAATCTCGTTTTCGGGCTTGTGCTGGCCGGGTTGAGTTATACATCTGCTGGTACGCCGCTCTCAGAGATTCACGCACCGGATGAGATTCGCCTCTACGAATCACGAGCAGCCCTCATCGAAACACTCCCACCCGAGATCAGCGCTCAATACAACGCCAGTCAGTCAATCACGATCGATGCGGCCACCGTTGAGACACTCCCTGCCACTGCTGCGCACGCGTACGAAGCCTACAGGCATCACGAAGAAGAAGTGGAAACCTACACCAACGCGTCCATGCGTGTCATCGCCAGCGAAAGCGGGACTCACCTCTTTGGCGCTCGATTTGGTTCGATCTTCGGGCAGATAGCCGGCATCACATTCGGCCTGCTGCTGCTGAGCGCCACAAATACTGCAGTCATGGCGATGGTGTCCGTGCTGTTCTCAATGGCTCAAGACAGTGAACTTCCCAAGCCCCTCACCAAGTTGAACTACTCTGGCGTGCCCTGGGTCGGGCTCATCGTCAGCGTCGCCGTGCCGCTCGCCGTCATATTTGTCGAACGCGATGTGACGGTACTCGCGAAGTTGTATGTTCTCGGCGTGTGCGGCGCAATCACCGTGAGCGTGCTGTCGTGTGCATATAACGGCAAACTGGACATCGGACCGAAGTCGCGTTTGGGCATGTGGGCGCTCGGCTTGTTCCTGCTTTCGATCACGATCACGATCGGCGTGACGCAACCGATCTCGACGATTTTCAGCGGTGCGCTCGTGGCGATCGTCCTTTCATCACGACAGGTTGCCAAGGTCGCCAAGAGCGGTTCGCCGGAGCCCATTCCCGAGCCCATCACCGGTTGGCTCGCTGAGGTTCGCGCCCAAGAGGGCCAGGTGCAGATCGACCCGAGCAAGCCGAAGATCATGCTTGCCGCACGCGGCCGCAACCAGGCCGAGTTCGCTGTCGACCTCGCCCGTCGGCGCAATGCCACGCTGTTCGTGATGTTCGTGCGCACCATTCGCGTGCTCGATCTGCGCACCAACGCGTTACCCACCATCGACCAGGACACCGACGCGCAGGAAGCGCTCGGGTCGGTTGGGCTCCTCGCACAAACAAATGGCGTACCTTATGTCCCGATCTATGTTGTTGCTCCGGGTGACATCGGTGAAGAGATTGTTGATCACACCGTCACCTATGGCTGCGAAACGCTCATCATGGGCAAGAGTGGTCGTTCCCTCTTCAGCCGAAAAGTCCAGGGCGATGTCATCGCGCGTGTTGTCGATTTACTGCCTGATGAAGTCGCGCTCATCACGCGCTCAGCGACCACGCCGCACCAGAATAAACTCGTTATGCCCGAAGTCACGCAACCAATGGCCGACGCCATTGAAAACGAACATAGTCAATCGCAAGAGGATCAACATTCTGATGACCCTGATCACAGTGAGCCGGAGCGTGATTCGTGAGAACTGAGAACGGACGATATTGCGCGTGACAGATATCCATGCAGATCTCACCGACCCGCAGCGTGAAGCTGTCACACACACCGAAGGTCCGCTTCTGGTCCTTGCCGCAGCGGGCTCGGGCAAGACGCGGGTGATCACGCGTCGCATAGCGCACTTGGTCGGGATGGGTGTCCCGCCTTGGTCAATCTGTGCGCTCACTTTCACCAACAAAGCCGCGGGCGAAATGCGCGAGCGTGTCGAGTCGATCCTTGTTGGTGATGGCGGCGACGAACGCCGCGTGCGCGGGTTGACGGTGATGACTTTCCACGCGCTGTCCGCTCGTCTTCTGCGGCGATTTGCCGAGGTCTCCGGCATTGCCGGGCTCAAGCCGGACTACACCATCTACGACAGCGCCGATCAAACAGCCACGGTCAAGCGAGTCCTGAAAAGTCTTGACCTGAGTACCAAGAATTGGCCACCCGGCTCGGTCAAAGCCTCGATCTCCAAAGCGAAGAACGATCTCATGGATGCGGATGCGTTCGCTGCTCATGCAATGGATTTTGCGACCAAGCAGGTTGCGCGAATCTATGCGGGGTACGAGCAATCGCTTCGCCGGGCGAACGCCATCGATTTTGACGATCTTCTGCTCATGACCGCCAAGCTCCTTCGGGACAACGCTGAGGTGCGTCGTCATTGCCAGGAACGATGGCAATACCTGATGATCGACGAATATCAGGATACCAATCATGCCCAGTTTCTCATCGCCAGCCTGCTTGCGGGCGAGGGCGAGCCTGGGGGGGTTGGTCCAAACATCTGTGTTGTCGGCGATCCTGACCAAGCGATCTACTCGTGGCGCGGGGCGGATATCTCGAACATTCTTGAGTTTGAAGATCGATATCCGAAAGCAAAGGTCATCGCGCTGGGGGAGAATTTTCGTTCGACTGAACCCATTCTTCATGCAGCCGACATTCTCATCAAAAAGAACACGAGCCGCAAGGACAAGCCACTCTTCACGAAGCGACCGGGCGGACGCAAGCCGGAGGTCGTTTTATGCCGAGACGAGAGACACGAAGCCGAACTCGTCGCCGATTGGTTCCAGAAGCACGCTGAAGATGGCATTCCGTGGCGCGATATGGCTGTGTTTTACCGAACCAACGCTCTCTCGCGTGTCATCGAAGACGCGCTGCGCAGCAACACCATCCCGTACACCATCGCCCGGGGTACTGCGTTTTACGAGCGTGAAGAAGTCAAGCACGCTCTGGCCTATCTCCGCGTTGTTGCCAACCAGGCTGACGATGTTTCGCTCGGCCGCATCATCAACATGCCGACGCGCGGCATCGGCAAGACGACACTCATCCGTGTCGCAGACGAGGCGGCGAGCAGGCGATGCCCGGTGTACGAGGTGATGTGCAATATCAATGATGTGGGCGGGCTCAGCGCCAGGGCGATCAGCGCCATCCAGAAGTTCACGGCGATGATGAGCCAGTGGACTGGCGCCGGGACATTCCTCGGGGCATCAGTCCCGACATCACTCCACGAGCTGGTAGAACGAGTCGTGCGTGAATCTGGCCTTGAACGCCACTTCGATGCCCGCGCCGCCACCAGCGGCCTGGCGAGCGATGCCGAACGGCTCGACAACCTGGCAGAACTCGTGTCAAGCGCCAAAGACTTTGAAGACGAGTTTGATGTCACTGCTGACCCAGCTGCCGACTTGCCTGACTTCGATCTCGATGACTCACCATTTGACATTGAAGACGGCACTTCTGCCGACGAACCGCCCCCGCCGCCGCTCCTTGCGATGCTCCGAGCGTATCTTGAATCTGTCGCGCTCGTAGCGGATGCCGATACTGTCGATCCTGACAACGGCGCGGTGACGCTGATGACTCTCCACGCTGCCAAGGGGCTTGAGTTTCCTGCGGTTGCAATGATCGGGCTCGAACAAGGGATGCTGCCACATAGCCGGGCTGCCGATTCGCAGGCCGACCTTGAAGAAGAACGCCGACTCGCGTTCGTTGGTATCACCCGCGCGATGCGAGATCTCGTCATGACCAGTGCTCGCTATCGCACGATCCGAGGTATCACGGAACGCATGATTCCGAGCCAGTTCATTGATGAACTCGGCTCAGGGGCGATCTCATTTTCTGATCAAGCGGGCGGGGATGACTATGGCCGCGATAACTGGGACGAACGCCAAACCAACCGATCGACGACAACGACGCCGGTCTCACGGGTCCGCCCTGGTTCGACGGCTGCTTCGCTCCCCGTTGGTTGCACCGTTCGTCACCCACAGTTCGGTGTCGGCACGGTGCTGAGTATCCAAAGCGGCGTCAACGCACGCGCCCAGGTTAAGTTCAAGCAGGTCGGCATAAAAACGCTGATCCTTGAATACGCACGATTGACACGCGTTGACGAATGATCGGACCTCGATCGATCTCTTCAAAATGCTCGCTCCACAATCAAGTTTCTGATACGGTGCGATGAAATCACACACTTCCTGCACCCGGACTGCAACTCGTTGCGAACGGCATCAGGTCATCAGGTACATTCGTTGGTGCCAGTTTTGGAGAGAGAACATCCCATGGCCGTTTGGCAACCTGGCATCACAGCATCGTCTCGATTCACATCGTCTTGTCGCAGCACGGCATTGGCGACTGTCTGTCTGACCGGGCCACTGGCATTTTCCCAAATACACGCGGGCGCAGCCTCGCTTGATCGCTATCCAGAAGGTGCGTCGGTCCCAAGGTCACTCACGACTGAGGAATTGGCGATTATTGAGCGTGACCCACTCGTTGCTGAACAGTCGCGTGTCGCACCGCCCGGCCTTGTTCGCACGCCGGGTGAATATGAGCCGTGCGAAGGCATCATGATGGCGTGGGAAGGTCAAAACAGTTGGCTCACGATTCTGGCGCAGATGGCGCGAGACATCACCACCATCGGCAACGCCAAAGCCATCATCTATGTCGACTCGATCAACGAACGAAACAGTGCTTCGAATACCGTCGCAGCCCTGGGCGCCGACATGAGCAATGTCGAGTTCGTCGTCAGATCGACCGACACGATATGGATGCGCGACTATGGCCCGCGCTATATCTATCTGGGAACGCAACCTGATGGCACTGGCGGCGTTCGCGCTGTTGTCGATCACACTTACAACCGACCAAGACCAAATGACAATGCGGTACCGAGCCACTGGTCTGGGCTCCGCGGCGAGAACCGATACGCCATCCCGCTCATCCACGGCGGCGGCAACTACCACCTCGAATCTGGTCACCCGGCGGGCATCGGGCACTCGACACGCCTGATCGTCAACGAGAACCCGAGCCTGACCGAGTCACAGATCATCGACTACTGGAGCGACTATCAAAATCTCGACACGACAATCTACACCCCCTATCCGTCGTTCGTCGATTCGACGCAGCACATCGACATGTGGATGATTATGCTCGACGACAACGCCATCATGATTTCAGAGTGGGTCAACGAACCGACCGCATCGTGGGCGATGACGAGCAACGACGCTGCCGCCGATTTTGCAGCGCGTGGTTTTACGGTGTATCGCGTGCCCGCCGTGCGATCGGGCGGCACACACTATACATTCACCAATGCGGTGATTTGCAACGACCTCGTGCTGCTGCCCAGTTACACCAACTCGACAGCCGCGACTCATAATGCGACGGCGCTCGCCACCTGGCAGGCTGCCTACCCGGATAAAACCATCCGCCAGATCAACGCACAATCGCTGGTTGTCTTTGCGGGTGTTTTGCACTGTATCGTGATGCATGTCCCTGCGCCATCGGGGGGGACGAACCCCGCGATCTATCTGACCGCGCTGAATAGCGGCGAGGTCCTCGAACCGGGTGCAGAGGTCGAACTTTCCTGGCTGACAGATGACGATGAAGGCGTGACCACTGTTGACCTTTTGCTCTCAACCGATGGCGGAGCGACTTTCCCCAGCACCATCACCATGGGTCACATTGCTGCATTCGGGTCTTACGACTGGACTGTGCCTGACATCGGGACGACCCAGGCGGTCATTCGTGTCGTCGCACATGATGCTGAGAGCAACACGGGATTCGACGAGACTGACATGGTTTTCTCGATCAAAGGCACGCCACCGTGCCCGGCGGATCGGAACGATGATGGCGTGCTCGACTTCTTTGATGTGACCGATTTTCTTGCCGATTTCGCCGCTGAAGATCCGTCGGCCGACATCATCGCTGATGGCTTGTTCGACTTCTTCGATGTGGCGGCGTATTTGTCGGCGTTCGCAGCGGGCTGTCCGTAATCACGAGGCACCCAGCGGCTTGCGTTTGATGTCGGCTGCGCTGCGCGGATATTTGCCCGGTGTCGGCCTGCGCTTTTCCAACACGACGATGCGTCCGGTTGGCGTTTCAATCGTTCCCGCGTGACTGACGCACAGCATGTGCAAGGCCTGCCTGGCTTCGGCGAGTTCTTCGTCGGCTCGCTGCCCTTTCACCAACACCACCAGCCCCCCCTGATTTGCCAAAGGCACGGTCAACTCCGCAAGCATGCGAAGCCTGCCAACCGCCCGGGAAACGACGGCGTCATAGCCATCTCGGTGCTCGGCGGGCTCTGGAGCACTTGCCGAGCCGATGATTTCTGCGCGGTCGCGCACGACCTCGACATTGACGAGACTGAGTTGCTCCGTGACATGGTTCAGAAACGCAGCCTTCTTGCCGGTCGGTTCGAGCAACACAAACTGCAAGTCCGGTCGGACAATCGCCAGAGGCACGCCCGGCAGACCGCCACCACTACCGACATCGATCACGCGTGAAGCCGTCGGCAACTCCGCCAGAATTGGCAGAAGTGTGAGCGCATCAAAGATGTGCTTCTCCCAGGCGTCGTCTGGGTCGCGTACAGCGGTCAGATTGACAAGCGTGTTCGCCGCAAGCAAGAGAGCAAGGTACTTGCCAAGTTGCTCGAGCTCGCCCTCATCGAATGCGACTCCATAAGCCTCGCACCGGCTCGTGAACGATGCTGGCGCCACCAGAGTGGTTGAATCACTGGGAAAGACGAGCTCATCGCGTGAGTGCGCGCCCGCCGAAGCCGACGACTCGTCCGTATGGTCTGGTTGCGTATGCGAGTTCTTCATCATCATCAGCGTATTCAAACGATTGCCGGTAGGGCGGCCTTGGACGATGAATCGCAACATTCACGACCAGACCAGTCATCAGCCACACCGTCAACATGCTCGACCCACCCGCACTCACAAAGGGCAGCGTGATGCCGATGATGGGCAACAACCCGACATTCATACCGATATTGACCACGACCTGTGCCACAATGAATCCCGCGACGCCGACCACAACAAGTCGACCGAACGGCTCCTTGCATGACCCTGCAACCAACAAAGCGCCGGCAATCCACATCAGATACAACCCAAGAACCACCAACGCCCCGATGAGGCCGAAGCGATTGACGATCACCGCAAAGACCATGTCATTGTGGCGTTCGGGCAACCGGTTGTACAACACAAGCGCGCGAGATGTGCCGTCATCAACGCCGCGTAGCTGCCCAGCACCAATCAGTGTTTGCGCCGCATAACTTTGAAAGTTGATATCAGCAGCACTCGACCGATCGCCCTCGATCTGCTTGATCAACCCGACAATCCGTACTTTCTGGTGAGGTTGTAGAAGCGGGTATGCAGCTGGAGCCGCAAGTGCTGCGGCCAGCACGATGATTGTCAAATGTCTGAGCCGTGCTCCCGCGGCGATCAACATCCCGAAAAGTGAAGGCACAAAAAGGGCTGCAGTGCCGAGATCGGGTTGCAGCGTGATCAATGCCACCGGCGGAATCGTCAGAAGACCGGGCACAATCAGCCCGCGGAACCGCCTGTGCTGCGTACGAAAACGCAGGTAACTCGCAACCACAAACACATATGCAATTTTGGTGACCTCTGAGGGCTGAAAATCGGACACGCCCAGATTGATCCACCCGCGCGTGCCGTTGCGCGGCGACACGATTGACGACGGAACGAAGGGCACCAACAAGAACACGAGCAATCCGAGCGCCACCATGATCATCGGTATCGCAAGAAGCCGAAGCACGCGATAGTGCGGCAGCGCGATGACGGTCGCTGCCAACAATCCCACAATAGCGAACACCACCTGCTTCCAGGCAACGCTCGTGAGATCGGCACTTGCGTTAACGCTCTCGGCAACATCGATGGCATAGACACCCACGAGCGAAAGCCCGATGCCCGCCGCGACACAGAGCCACGAAGCGTTAATGAGTCGCACACTGTCACGGATCGAGTCGCGCGATGATGCACTCCCGCGAATCAACCGCGAGACGGCTGCCAAACTTTCGCTGGCATCAAGCATCACTCCAGATACCCTTCCGCTTTGAGCGCCCAGATGATCTGATTCACGATCGGCCCGGATACACGCCCCCCGCTCCCGGCGTAGTCCATGACGACCGCAATCGCGTACCGAGGCCCCTGGCCATCGGGCCCGACCAGAACCACAAACCAGGAATGGTCACCAGAACGCGCAACCTCGGCTGGCATTGGTCCATCACCATCAGGGTCAATGCGTAAGTCAGGAGCAGTTGCTGTCCCGGTCTTGCCCCAAATTTCAACACCTGGCACATTGAAAATCGGTTCACGGCGACTCAACCCTTCGGCTGTCACATAATTGAGATGATGTCCGGTCCCATTCTGCGAGTTGACGGAAAGTGACAACCCTTCCAGTGCTTCGCGCACGGCCTGTCGAGACAGGCCGAGGTCCAAGGACTCGGTCGAGGTGTGATCACTCGCCACCAGTGACGGCCGAACCATGTACCCGGCACGAGCGATCGTCGCGTATGCATCTGCAGCGTGCAACGGTGTCCAGGTCACCGGGCCCTGACCAATACCCATGAGAATCGCATCCTGAATACTCAGATCAGACCCGTCGCCGATCGGTGACGAGAGCCCACCAATCTTCCCCGCCCATTCCGGCCCGATGCCAAGGTCAAACCCGCGTCCAAGTCCAAAGTCGTGGTACACGCGCGCGATCCCTCGGGCACCGAGTTTCTGTCCGAGCGTGTAGAAGAAGATGTTGCAGGACCGCTGCAATGCTTGAGGCGCAAGCAATGGGTCGACACCCTGCCCGTGTTTCAGACCGTTGTAGTGCTTGAAGATCCAGCATCGAAAAATATCCGGTCGATCGTTGTGTAAATGCCCCGTGCACACAATCCCTTGCTTCAAATCATGCACGCCGTACTTGTCCGCACCGCAGATGATCAGCGCTTTGGCGATTGACCCAGGTGGATAGGGTTTTGCGATCGCCCGATTCACATACGGCGCATTCATCGCGACGAACGATTCATTTGCTGATTCGTCATCAAACCACAATCCGTCGCGCGGGACATGTGGCGTCGAAACCAATGCCAAGATCTCCGCTCGATCAATATCCAGTACGACCGCCCCCCCAAAGAGCGGTGTCCCTTCGGGTAACTGTTCATTGCCATGCCAAGGCTGCACGCGAGCGAGACCCAGTTCTGGATCCATGGCGGCACGCACACGGGCTTGCAGTTGAATATCGACCGTGAGATAGACATCTTGACCCGGGGTTGGCGTTTCGGCCACCAACGCACCGGTATCGAGATGGAGTTCGCGAGAACCGCGCAAACCGCGAAGCCAAAACTCCCGCGCACCTTCGATACCAGCAATTCCGACAGAATCTCCCGCGTCGTAGGCGCCACGATCTCGACCCGCAGCGTTCAACATCCGGGTCGCTGCATTGGCATCCTTCTCGAGCAATTGCTGTCTTGCTTCGGTGTCTTCAGCCGTCGCTCCCTGACGCATTCGACCGATCAGGTGCCATCCCACGCCGGATTGCAGCAGACTGACTCGACCGTCCCCGCGGATGGACATCGGAAGTGTGGATAGATCGACATCGACCGGAAGTTCATCGAACGGATACAGCCGCTCGGTTGCATCACGAACGACAAGCCCCGGGACGCGCGGTATCTCTCGATATGCGTCCGCCCGTGATGACGGCACCTGCAAGACCTGCTCGGCCAGCCGCATGAATCGGAAACCGACCTCATCACTCGCATCATTCACGATTTCGTGCGCTGTCGTCTGCTCGTGGAGCGGCGCTCGAGCTCGCCGCTCTATGTCGGCAAGATCTGCATCTGTGAGCGGCTTGCCGCGTTCCCGCGCTTCTGCCAATGCCCGAGACCGACGAACATCAACAATTCGCGCGTACATCCGCTCGACGCGTGAGACGATTTGCTCAGCCCGTCGATCAAGTTCCGATCGCTCGATCCCACACGATTCGGCGATATCGCGCCACATTGATTCGACTTGACGCTCGAAAAACGGCTCCGCCTGTCGAATCAACGCGAGCCGCTCATCGTCAGTAAGCCCGTCCCATCGTTCGTGATTGGCAAACCGGGCTTGTGCCTCCGCCTCTTCGCGAGCCCATCGACCGGTCAAAACCGGATATGAAATCGCGATGGCGTACCCAGGTCGGTCGAATGCCAAAACACGGCCGTGCCGATCGAGAATCGAACCACGCGTCGTTGGCACCGCGGTTCGACGAACAAGCCTTGACTCGGCCCGAGCCAGGTGCTCGGCTCCTTGATCAATCGTCAATCGTGCTGTCTGCAACCCGAGGACACCCGCACCCGCGACTGAAGCTCCAAATAGGAGCAGCAGCCGACGATGAAACATACTCGGAACCAAACGGGTGAATGAAAGCAATTGTCCTCCTGAACCATCAAGTCCTGACAGGACTTTATTGACCGGATGTGCCCCAGGTGTCATCCATCCGGGTCGCCGACCAAGAAAGGTGCCCCATGCTTGTATCGGGCTATCGCTGCCCGCGCGCATACCATCAGCGATCAACGCTCTTCACTCGGTTCGTTCGAACCAGTATGACCCATGAATATCAGCCACTTCTTTGAACACTGGAATATTCACGAAAACCCTTTCCGGGGCGAAGAAGCACGCCACGATTCCATCTTCGCGCGCATCGGACTCGGTGACAATCCGAATCCCGCTGCTTCTCATTCGGATCTGGAAAAAATCGTCGGCGAACTCTCGCGCCCGAGCACATCCATCGTGTTCGGTGAAAAGGGCTCGGGCAAAACCGCGATTCGCATGCAGGTTGCCCAGCGGATCGCTCGTCAGAACACGGAATCACCCGACAATCGACTTTTTCTGACTTCTTACGACGACTTGAACGGGTTTCTTGGTCAAATACACACCCGTATTGGGGGGGACGACCCGGCGGCTTCGCTGCGTGCCATTCGATTGGCGGATCATCTGGATGCCATCCTTGCGACCATCGTCACCGAACTTGTCGATTCGCTTCTTGGCACCGGTTCAGATGAAAGCGCGAATGACCTCGGTCCGGATGTTCGGAGGAAGGCCCGGAGTTTATCAGCCGAAAACAAGGAATCGCTCCGTCTTCTCGCTGCCCACTACGATTTGCGAGATGCCGACGGACATCGGGCGACTTCATTGCACAAGGTCTTGCGCGATGGCATCGACCGATCGCGGTTGTTCTGGTTTGCACTTCTGGCGATCGGCTGGATGCCTGCGGTTGCGGTCATTGTGTGGATCCTGCTCGAGCCGCCGTCGTGGATCCCGTCCACGCCGCTGTGGGTTCTGAGCCTTTGCCTGGGTGTGGGTTATCTCGCAATCGCGGCCAAATGTCTTGTGTGGGACCGATTTCTTCTACGCCGACTTGGGAAGAAGATCTTCAAGCAACAGCGAAGCCTGCCGCGAACTGAGTTTGCTTACGCCGCAGCGTTCAGCAAGTTGCCCCAGTCGACGCGTCAGACTTTGCAGGTCGAAGATTCGGAAACTCATCGATATGACCTGCTGCGCCGTCTCCAGAGCGTGCTGGAGTCTTTTGGGTATCAAGGCATACTTGTTCTTATCGACCGGGTGGACGAACCCACCCTTGTCAACGGGCAGACCGATCGCATGCAGTCCATCATCTGGCCGATGCTCAACAACAAGTTTCTTCAGCAGAAGCGACTGGGTGTCAAGATGCTGCTTCCGATCGAGCTGCGCTACGCCCTGTTCAAGGAAACGAGTTCGTTCTTTCAGGAAGCCCGCCTCGATAAGCAGAGCCTTGTTGAGCGGCTGACCTGGACGGGGGCGATGCTGTATGACCTGTGCAACGCCCGACTGGAAGCCTGTCGCTCGCCGGATGCCGATCCAGTGACTCTCCTCGATCTGTTTGCGGAAGATGTGACCAGACAAGATCTGGTCGATTCGCTGGATCAGATGCATCAGCCACGCGATGCGCTCAAGTTCTTGTATAGGTGTCTGAATGAGCACTGCTCGAATGTGACGGCGGACCAGGGGGCGTGGCGCGTACCGAAACTGGTCCTCGACAGCATCCGCAGGCAAGAAGTTGATCGCGTCCAACAACTGCACCGCGGGATTCGCCCTGCGTAGCATTCTGACAAAGTGACTTGCTTTTTTGGTCCGTGGCGTGTATTTTGGGGTGTGGTCGGGTGAACGCCCGATCATGGAGACATGAATGAACCAAGGTATCCTCGACCGATGACATGCGGTCACCTCAACACGGAAACGGCAGGTCACGATCTTCGTGATCGCACAGTTGTTGCAAATTTATGATCCTTGGCCCTACTCCAGTGAATACAATTATGACCACTCAGGATGCGATTCTGAGAGGCTGTTTCTGTTTCGATTTTGCATTGTTTGCGTGATTTCCACGCACAGGAGATATTGTCATCGCTAGGCGCTTCTTTCGACCGACCGGTCCTGTCCAACGGACACGACTCAACCACATGATTCGTATTTCGCCGATCCGCGTGATTGGTCCGGACAATGAGCAGATCGGGGTCGTTGAGACCAGCGAAGCGCTCCAGATGGCCCGCGAGCAAGGTATGGATCTCGTCGAGATCTCTCCTGATGTGCGGCCTCCGGTGTGCAAAATCATGGACTACGGGAAGTACAAGTACGACCTGTCCAAGAAGCAGCAGAAGAATCGAGCCTCATCGAAAAGTACGGAGATGAAAGAGATTCGTCTTGGCCGATCGGTCAAGATCGATCCGCACGATGTTCAGATCCGCGTCGATCAATCACGCCGATTCTTGATGGCCGGTCACAAGGTGCAGATCACGCAGCGATTCCGAGGCCGCGAAATGGCACATAAGGAACTCGGGATTGAACGCCTGGCGAGCATTTGCGATGATCTGGCAGATGTTGGCAAGGTGGAGGTCGCCCCGCGCTGGATGGGTCGACAAGCAAGTATCATCATCGCTCCTGACAAGACCAAGATTGATGCATTCAAGCGTCAGATGACCAAAGAGCAACTCGCCAAGGAGGCTGAGGAGCTCGCCAAGTTGGAAGCCCAACTTGCCAAAGAGGCCGCCCAGGAAGACGAACTCGATGACGACGAGGACGCATCACAAGGCAAGAAACGCAAAAAGGGCCCGGCAGACGATCGAGCTGTCGACCCGGTGGATGATGAAATTGCCGATTTGCTTGGCGAGTGATTGATCACATGCCTGGCGCTATTGCCAATCGAATAGAGCGGATCAAACGCGGGGAAGATCCGCAACTGATCGCGCGCCTGCCGTCTGGGTATGCAATTCTCGCGAACCAGCAGCCGCTGGAAGGGTGCTGCATGTTGCTCGCCGACCCGGTCGTTGCTCATGCCAATGATCTCGATGATCATGCGCGAGCAGCATTCATGCGTGACTGGCTGCGATTGGGCGATGCTGTCCAAGCGGTCACGCGAGCAGAGCGGTTGAACTATCTGATGCTGTGCAATCAGGTGCATGAGTTACACGGCCATGTCGTGCCGCGGTTTGCAAGTGAAGATAAGCACAAGCGGCTGATGGACCCTTTTGCAGCCTACGACTTTGCAAGTGCCAGACGAGCGGATGCACTTGGACAAGATCGGGAACTTCTCGCAGCACTTCAGCGCGAACTCAAATCAGACTGACCGCATCGTTCGGTTTGCATGCGAACACCATTCCGGCGATATCAGATCTGACCTTGGAGCATTTGCGCAGCTATCGCATCGAAGTCTTGATCGTCGTCTTCGATCGCGCCACCACTGTTGCCTGACCCAGCGGATCCTGATGACCCAAGAGCTTGCACCACTTGGCCGGTGCTCTTGATGCTCGTGATTCGAATGCCGAAGTTCTCACCGATCTTCACGGCGAGACCATTTCCGATCTGACGGTTGTTGACCATCACATCAAGCTCTTCTTCCGAATCCTTTGGCAACTCGAGAATTGCACCTGGCGTCAGTTTGAGTACTTCTTGAAGTGAAATCGGCCGCTCTGCAAGGCGAACGATGAGCGGCACTTCGAGTGACATGATCGAGGACAATTCGGTTGGCATGTTCTCTTTATCTCGGCAAAAACAGGTCTGGAGGTCAGCCAACCTTCAAGGCTCGCTTCTTCACCCGTCGCAAGAATCATGCCATTGTCACTGTTTGCCACGCGAAGACCGCACGCACGAGCTGGATCAGCCGTCGTATCGTCCAATAATTAGCGTGACATTGTGCCCGCCAAACCCGAAGGTATTGTTCATCGCATAGCGGGTTGGGCGCTCACGAGCATCATCAGGGACCAAGTCAAGATCGAACCCGTCATCCGGGTTCTCAAGATTGGTGGTGGGCGCAACAATCGCATCGCGCACAGCATGCAGACAGCCGATCAATTCAACCGCGCCCGAAGCACCAAGGCAATGGCCGTGCATCGATTTGGTCGAACTCATCAGCAGCGTGCCACCCGCACTCTTGCGAGCGTGATCGCCGAAAACATCAAAGACGGCTGCAACTTCTGCGCTGTCTCCGAGCGGTGTCGATGTGCCGTGGGCATTAATGTAGTCGATATCCGGTGGATTCAAACCGGCATCTTCGAGGGCGACAACCATGGAGCGAGCGGCACCACGCCCCTGCGCATCAGGTGCGGTGATGTGACCGGCATCGCAACTATTGCCACACCCGACGAGTTCGCCGTAGATGGTCGCTCCGCGTTCAAGTGCATGCTGCAGGCTTTCGAGAACGAACACCGCGCCGCCTTCCGACAGCACAAACCCATCACGATCTTTGTCAAACGGGCGTGACGCATGTTGCGGGTCATCGTTGCGCGTACTGAGCGCTTTCATCGTTGAAAACGCCGACATGCACAGCGGCGTGATCGCGGCTTCGGCTCCGCCGGCGAGCATCACATTGGCGTGCCCGCGACGGATGTACCACATGGCATCCGAAATTGCATGACCTGAACTTGCACACGCGGTCGCGTGGGCTGAAGCCGGTCCCTGCAGATTAAACTGAATGGAGATATTGCCTGTGACCGCATTCACCATGAGCCGTGGAACGGTGAAGGGGCTGACGCGTCCCGGCCCCTTTGTCGACAATGAAATCATGCCGTCTTCAATCGTGCGGATCCCGCCGATGCCGGATCCCATGACGACACCACAGCGAAGTGGATCTTCGGAATTGAAATCGATCCCCGAATCGCGGACTGCTTCGTGAGCTGCGCCGAGCCCGATGATCGTGCACCGATCGAGTCGCCGCGCCTCGCGTTCTTCGAGATATGAAGAATAGTCGAGATCCCTGATCTGACCGGCGATTCGGACAGCCCAGTTGCCTTCATACCCGTCAAACCCTCCGCCTTCAATAGCGGAGATCCCGTTCTCACCGGCGCGCATCGCCGCCCATGTCGCGGGCGCGGTTTGCCCGAGATTGGTCATCGCACCCATACCGGTAACAACCACTCTGTGGTACGGCGTAGGCGCGGGCGATGATGCAAAAAGCGATGGTGCCATGAACTCAAACTCGGAACCGGAGTGGGCTTGTCACAACGGACAATCCCTGAATCCAGGTTCTCTATTCGACGCCGTGCGCCTGCTTGATGAAGTCAATCGCTTGTCCGACGGTGCGGATCTGCTCGGCTTTGTCGTCCGGGATCGAGGTTTCAAACTCGTCTTCGAACTCCATCACGAGTTCAACCGTGTCGAGGCTGTCGGCGTTGAGGTCTTCGACGAAACTTGTTTCGCGCGAAATACCGGCCTTCTCTGCGCCCAACTGGTTGGCGACAATGTCGATCACCTTTGATTCGATTTCTTGCTCGGTCACTCTATTAGTCTCCACAAGGTGAAGGTCGGCCTTGAACCACGCCGGTTCAGACCCGAGGCTGCCAATCATATTCCCGACGGCGGCGATTCTAGCCCACCCTACTCCCGTGGCCAACCCGCCGCACCATCCAACACGCTTTCGTGGATAACCGACGCGGGTCCGCGCAACCGGTCCGGTTATGCCGTTCGTGCGGTTTCCAGCCTCACCAGATACCACTTCAACACTCCATGCATGCCCCAGATTGCCCGATGATTGCTCGGTCGGCAGCGAGATCGAAGGATCGATGACCCACCTCGCTGTATTTCGTTTGGGTTTCGTAAAGAGAGACACGGAGGTTTGGACTATGGCTTTTATGCCCGAGGAACCCGAGGCCTTTGCCGAACAGGTCGCCATCCTCCTGAAGAGAATGCAGCCCGAGTATGACATTGATCTTGTCGGGCCTCGTGAGTTGCTGGTCAACGGGCGGCGTTTGGACCTCGAGAATCTCTTGCGCATGGTGGCCCACGAGCCGAACCGAGGCTCGGAGATTGTCGAACATTTCCTTGACCAACTGTTCGCAACGGATGCCATCGCCATGGCCGACATGTCTATCGAAATTGCACGCCCGCGCATCATGCCGCGGATTCAGCCTGAGTCGATCTTCGAGCATCTCAGCCGCGAACTCGTCGCTCATGTGCCGTATGTCAATGGCACGGTGATTGTGTTCGTCATCGACATGCCGCAGATGACGGTCAGTATCACCACCGAACAGGCTGTCAAGTGGGATTTGTCCATGGACGACCTGGAGGACATCGCTCGCGAAAACCTGACGGCTTATGCGCCCGATTTCGATCTACAAATCGTTGAAAGCCGCGAGGGCGGGAAAGCGGTCATCATCGCAGAACAAGATGGATACGACGCGGCCCGCCTTCTCTACGGCTCGCTTTATGAACGGATCGCGCCACTCCTCGGCGGCGACTTCTATGTCGCGACGCCTTCACGCGACATGTTCCTTGCGCTTTCGCTTGATCCGGCTGAATTCCGCGATCGACTGGCAGCACGCGTGCAGGAAGACTACAAACGATTGCCCTACCCGATCTGCCCTGAACTCTTTTATGTCACTATGGATGGTGTCGCTGGCACGCAAGGGAAACTCGCAGCCTAAGGAATCAAGAATCTGGTTTTTTCAAATCGGAACCATGATCGAGTGGAGAGCGCGTCCGAACAGACTCTTGGGATGCAGGCAGGATTGCTGTCTCGAATGAGCTTGAGTTGGCTCGATTGATCGGCCGCACACTGCCAGCGCTCTTTGTTGACCAGTCCTACACTTGTTCGCTTTGATTCTGCTCATCGACAACTACGACAGTTTCACCTGGAATCTCGTGCAAAGACTGGGCGAGATCAATCCTGCGCTTGAGCCAGGGCGCGATCTTGTGGTCGTACGCGCCGACAAAATTGATGCCGAGGAAGCGGCTGGTCTTGATGCGGGCCGTGGCCCGACGCATGTGATCATTTCGCCCGGTCCGTGTACCCCAAACGAAGCTGGCAACTCCCCTGCCATTATCGATCATTTCGCAGGACGAGTTCCTGTACTCGGCGTGTGCCTGGGTCACCAGTGCATTGCCGACATGCATGGCATGACCGTCGATCGTCACGCCGTTCTCATGCATGGGAAGACGAGCGAGATCAACCACGACGGGCGCGGCATTTTTGAGGGTATTTCGAATCCGATGACCGCCACGCGGTATCACTCGCTGGTTGTCCAGGCCGACACCATTCCCCCGCTTCCCGCGATCGACGAAGACGGCTGGGAGGTCTCGGCGTGGTTTGACGAGGTCCAGCCCGATGGCTCAATGGATCGTGTCATCATGGGACTTCGGCGCGTGTGGGCGGATCCTTCCAAGAAGCCGCTCGAAGGCGTTCAGTTTCATCCGGAGAGTTTCCTCACCGTCGAGGGCCCGAAGTTGCTCGCCAACTTCCTGTCGATGTCATGACCGATCAGATCTATCCATCACCTGACCTCGGTGACGACCAGATTGTTCGCATGGTGTCGGGTTTGCGGCCTTGCCGACGAGGCGGACTCCGGATCGAGTCTGAGCGATTTGGTCAGAAGACAGTGATTCACAATTACGGACAGGGCGGCTGCGGTGTCACGATTGGGTTTGGTTGCGCCGCACTTGTGCTTGATCTTGTTCGCCATGAGGCTGAGGCGAAAGAGCCCATCGGCATACTTGGGGGGGGTGTAACGGGGCTCACTGTTGCAACCGAACTGCTGAACGCTGGCTTTCCTGTTCGCGTGTATGCCAGCCGATGGACAGACCAGACCACTTCAAATGTTGCTGGCGCTCTCTGGCTGCCGACCGGAATTGAACCTGGCGATTCGCCTGAGCAGCGTGCACAGCTCGATTGGATCCTGCAAACTTCGAGAACGCGGTTCGCAACGATCGACCGTGCACGCTTTGGTGTCGAAGAACTCCCGGTTTTTGAGCCGGCCTGTGCACCGTTTTGCCCTGAGTATTTTCGCCCGGGGACAATCGACGACCCCACGCCACTTGACCGCCTTCCACTCAGTGGCCCCGTTCGATCGGGCAGGTGTTTCAAGACGGATTTCATTCACACCCCACGATTCCTCGACGAACTTCTCAAAGACATCAACGCGACAGGTGGCGACACCGTCACCACCGAGTTTTCAACGCTCGAAGCGATACGCAACCTGCCAGAGCGTGTGTTGATCAACTGCCTCGCACTCGGCTCGCGGTCCTTGTTTGGTGATGATCGCGTGTACCCCGCCTATGGCATGCTCGTCCACATGAAACCCCAGCGACTCGGGTATATCTGCCATGATGGCTATAAGTATCTATTCCCACGGGAAGATGCATTAATCCTCGGCGGGTGTTTTGTTCCTGACCGATGGGATACCGAACCCGATGACTCAATCGGTCGCGAAATTATCGACCATCACCGACGGTTCTTTTCTGAGGCTGAACCGCAATTCGGCTGTGCGTAGCCGGGCCGATGCATCCAATCCGAAAAGCACAACGAACTCAGGTGACGATGACCGACAGACTGCTGCCTGATATTGTGATTCAACCTGATGGTGAGCGGCGCACTTGGCGTGTGACCGCTCGGTGTGTTCTCGATGCACCGCTCGAACAGGTGTTTCCTTTTTTTGCGGATGCTGGAAACCTCGAAAAACTGACACCGCCCTGGGTCGGTTTTGAAGTTCTCTCGAAGGGCCCGCTCGACATGCGTCAAGGGCTGATCATTGACTACCGCATTCGCATTCACGGCATTCCAATTCGATGGCGTACGGAGATCGCGACCTGGGATCCACCACAGCGTTTCTCAGATGTGCAACTGCGTGGTCCATACGCGCTCTGGGACCACACACATAGTTTTCGTGCGATCGATGCCAGTACAACAGAAATGACGGACACGATTCGATACCGACCCAAGGGTTGGATCCTTGCGCCGCTCATCAATCGAATGTTTGTCGAAAACGATATCCGCCGGATCTTCACTTATCGAAATGAACAAATGAACCGCATGTTCGGTTCTGCGGCTTTGGTCTCAGACCAATCGTGATTACGGACAACCGGCAGAGAATGACGCGAGATACAGCAATACATCAAAGAAGTCAAACTGCGTATCGCTGTTCATGTCAGCTGTTGGATCGAGCGCCGAAAAGTCATTCAGGAAATCACTCACATCGAAGAAATCGAGAATCCCATCGCCATTCCGATCGGCTTCACAGTCTTGCTCAACACCATCAGCGTGGATTGACACATCGAGAATCGTGTCAATGAACAGTGAGTCGGCGGTCATCGTGAGCAGCACGCCGGCTGTTTCAGAACCGAGCGTGGGCAGTTCAAGTGGCACGGCAGGCAGCTCGATCGGGCCGATGGGAATCTCCTGTGAGTCCTCCAGCGGACCAAGCGAAACACTGAGTTCAATTGATTCTTCACCAATGAAAAAGACCTGCCCGTCGAAAGGCAACACGGCTGGAATCGGCCCTATCGGTGTGACCGTCGGCTCGCCCCCCATGAGCGTCACTTCGACTTCGAGGTATAACTCGATCGGCACGAGTGCGGAGACATCAAAAACACCGGGAATCTCATGGGCCGAGACCACTGCGATCGCGGTGTCAGCTTGCGACATCATTGCTGTCCGCAGCGTGCCTAGTTGACCCAACGGAATCGGCAACTCGATCCCACCCGGATAGATCATCGCAGGCGCAACCGTATGAAATGTGTCATAGACCAGACTGGCGGTGAGATCCGCTGATAATGGCGAACCATTCAGCAGATCGAGCGTGAGCCCCGCAATTGAACCGGACATCGAATCGACTGAGAGCGTGACTTGCAGCCCCCCCGCAGGCTGCGTCGTGTCACCCGCATTGATCAGGAGGTCTGCCGATGCGCCGATCGCATTGTTGCCCGATCCGCCAAAGAAGCCGGGTTGCGTAAGCGTGCCTTCCGGATTGCTCTTGGCATCGTAATCGCCAATCAATGTACCGGTGGTATCGAGGACAGCGTCCGTCTGAATCGTCGCGGAACTTGCAGCGTTGAGTGTGAAGTCAATGGTCTGAGCCTGCGCGACACCCACGCAGGCCATGACCAAGAATCCGGCTGTCATTCTGATTGCATTCATCTCACGATCTCCTTCGATGTGTTCAACATACCTCACCGGTCGACCGACACCAACGGATTGTCACATCCACACGGTTATGGGAGCACGATGCATGTTAATTCGCACCGCCATCCGCAGACTCATCCACTGGCACAACGCCCGCCACAGCCCGACCTCGAATCGACCGCTTGTAGAGCGTCTTCGCGGTAGGCGTCATGTGAGTGCCCGGGGGATCCATAAACGCAAGAACCGGCATCGCCACAACATTGCCCAAGGCGTACAACGGTTGAAGCAACGCCTCGTGAACAAGCGGTCCGGCAGATCCGCCGTCTTCGAGCGCGGTCTCTGCTGTTGGATAAAGAGACTTCTGCCTCGCGGTTTGACGCGGTGGTGGTGCGTCCCATCGCCAGGTCGAGCCATGAATCGTGCCGTCAACGGGAACAACAAAATCAACCGGCTGCCAGTTTGACCGTGTCATTGTTGTGGTCGCGACCAATGCTGATTCGAGTTCGCGAACATGCACATCAGAAAGCGGGACGAGCGTCAATTGGCCGCCGATTGTCATTCGGTGCGCGAGGTCCTGGTCATACCCACACCCGACGCACCAGCACACCAACACTGCCAGAGGAACGGCGCAAGCTCGTCGGACAATTCGATCGAAGTTATTCAAGGTTAGCGGTTTCATCATCTTCAATGGTACCCATGACAGCCTCGATGGCGTCACGAGCAATGTGCTCGTCGAACCCGCGCGATGCGAGCAGGCGTGCAAGCCGGGCCGCTGTCTTCACGCGAGGCTCACGATTGGGCATCTTGGATAACTTGGATTCAACCAGTCGGCGAGCATCTTCTTCCGGGTCTGGACCCACTTCATGGAGAACCTCTTTGACAATGTCATGGGCAACGCCCGCCATGGCGAGTTTTCGTTCGAGGAGGTACCGCCGCCCCGGCCCCGTCTGCAGACCCGTCGCGACAACACCATGTGCAAATGCTCGATCGTCCACAAGACCCGCGTGCTGCAATTCGTCCAGAGCCGATTCAACCAAATTCGGATCGATATCGGCATGCATGAGGCGGTCTCGGAGTTGCTGGCGCGAACGGGCGGTTTTGGTGAGCAGTCTCAGCGCTCGTTGTTTCAAATCATCGATGATTGCTGCACGCTTGCAAGCCTGCTCAAGAGAAGCTGTCCAAGGCGTGCCAATACGAATTGCCAGTTCAACGATGCGAGCCTCGGTCAGCATGGGTCCGGGACCAGTGTTGATCCGAATGCGAACCCAGCCGGGTCGTTTTGCCACGGGTTCGAGCATCGTGATTTGAGCGGGGAATAGGCAGGACATCGAGCACAGGGTACCACGGTAGGTGGGCTCTGCGCACAGTCGTGACTACCATTTTGACCCGATTCGAGTCAAGCAACACCCAAGAGGAGTCAGCGATGCACGAAGTGAACAAAGTCGGTGTGGTCGGAGCAGGTCAGATGGGTGGCGGGATCGCACAAATCTCAGCCACAGCCGGGTTGAAAACCACCATCTTCGATGTGTCTGCTGACCAGATCGAACGATGCAAAGGCATCCACTCCAAGTTGCTAGGTCGTGCGGTCGAGAAGGGCAGAATGACTGAACATGAGGCTCAAGCCACCAAAGCCAACCTCAGTTATGTCACCGACCTGAGCGCCCTGGCTGACGGCGATATCGCCATTGAAGCCGTCTCGGAGAACGCCGAACTGAAGAAGAAGATCTTCGCGGATCTCGACGGGCTGATGACTGACGGGCAGATTCTCGCCACGAACACCAGTTCGATCAGCATCACTGAGATCGCGGCCGCCACCAAGACACCCGGTCGGGTGATTGGGATGCACTTTTTCTATCCGGTTCCGGTGATGAAGTTGGTCGAGGTGATTAATGGGCTAGCAACGGAGAAGGCAGTGACGGCGCGGGTGATCGCGCTGGCTGAAGCGATGGGCAAGACGGCTCTTCCCGCGAACGACCGTGCGGGGTTCGTTTCGAATCGTGTGCTCATGCCGATGATCAACGAGGCGTTTTACGCCTGGATGGAAGGTGTAGCTGAACCCGCCGACATCGATGGCATCATGAAACTTGGGTGCAACTTCCCGATGGGTCCGTTGCGTTTGGCGGATTTCATCGGACTCGATACCTGCGCCCACATCATGGATGTCCTTGCTGACGGTCTGAACAACGATCGCTATAGACCCTGCCCGCTGCTTCGTCAGCTGGTGACGGCCGGTCGTCTGGGTGACAAGACAGGGCATGGCGTATTTGATCACGCCAGCACATAAACCCTATCTCGGGCCGAGTGTGAAAAACCTGAGCGCTGGATCGGAATACCCCTCCAACCCCAGGAGGACTCTGCGATGAAACTGTGCGCTCGGTTTGTGGCTGCATGCATTCTCGGGGTTTCAGGCGTCCTTGTGGGTTGCCATAGCCCGCAGTGGACCACTGCCGAACCAATATCATCCACGCCTCTGTCGGCCTCGACGAACGCAGTCGTCCTGCGCACGCCGATGGGGTATCTTGACGAACCAGACCTGGCGCAGCAACTGGGTATGTCACAGATCATGCAGGCACAGAACGAATCATTCACACGGGTCCTAGTCTCAAGTGTGCCCAAGGCCGATATGCCGGGCGTAACGAGTTTGAACAACTATGTCGCGTTCGTGAACACGACTTTCTCGGCGAGCCAGCCCGATCGTGTGTTTCAGATCATCGCAGTCGATGCGGAGCCGAATCCACTGGCTGAACTTGGAATCCCGTTCATCGCCGTCGCATGGCCACACCGCGCCGACGCGGGCGAGCCTTTGTCGATATGCGAGAGTGCAGCACTGATCTTCGAGTTACCGGATGCGTTCTGGACACTTTCCTGGAATGCACCCAATGGAGCTGTATTGGACGACCTCGATGTGCTTGATCTCATGCTTGAACATCTTGAAATCGAAGGGTCGATAACAACACGGTGAACGGACCAATTGGGTTCAAATCGGTGATGAATCGACGATTTGTTTGCTTTTGACGATTCAAGCTTGCATCGACAGATCACTCATCATTAGTATGTGTCAGAACAACACTTAGAGCACTGTCACAAACGCAACGCGAGGTCCGGTGGGTGATCTCGCGTTGTTTGTTTTTGTCCAAATTGCTTGGCAGCCTTGTCCACTCAGAGCGCAGCGAGGAAGACCACATCGCGCTGTGAAACCACCGATCCACCGGGTGGTTCGACGGTGACCGCGAAAATCACTGCATCATTCACAGGCAACTTCGCATCGATCGGGATCACGATTTCACCAGTAGTGGTCACATCGAACACACCACCATCAACCGGATACTGCTTGAGAATGTCAAGGGGAGCGTCTGCGTATTGCTCGCCGGGGGGGCGAGTCGCATCGAACACCCAGAGTTGATACTGATACTTGGTGGGGTCATTAATCGCGAGCCCGGAGATACGCATGTACCCTTCGTCAGCTGTCTCATCCCACACAACATCGCCTGCGATGCCCTTGTCGAACTGATGTGTTGGCAAGCCCAACGGGCTGTCCGGAAGCGAAATCCAACCCGATACCTCAGATTGTTGTGAACTGAGCAGTGCTGTTCGCATCGCAGCGGGGTTGGTGTCTGTCTTGCCACCCGGAAGGCTGATGACGAACGCCACCAGAATGGCTGCCGCTGCAACCGCCCAACCAGTCCACGACAGAACCCCCCCACGACCTCTGGAGATCGGAATCGGTGCGGGCGTTTGCGCCTCGATCCAACGATCGGCAACTTGATCAAGACGCTGACGAACGGCGTCTGGCATCGGTTCGATTTCGTCAGAGATCGCCATCGCTTCGGCCAGGGCAGCGGCGGCCAACTCAAACTCTTCGGCCTCTGTCGCGCCGTACTCATCCTGGGCAGCCTCGAACGCCTGTGTGTCGGCATCAGACAGCCCTTCGGTCGCGCGCTGAGCGAGCAACTCAAACCATCGATCGTTGGTTTTGGGTTGGTGACTCATAACACACGCTCCACATCACGGCGAGGTGATTCGCCGCCTTCAATCTCGCTGAGCCGACCCCGGACTTGCATCAATCCTCGACGGATGTGCGTTTTGACTGTACCAAGCGGAATGCCCGTTGCCGTCGCTATCTTTTCGTGTGCGAGCCCCTGCAAGATGGCGAGACGAAGAACTTTTTGTTGATCTTCGCCCAGATCTGCGAGGACTTCCATCGCACGCTTCGCCTGCTCGGACATCTGACTCGTATCGGACTGTGCCGCTTGAATGGGCTCGGCTGATTCTGTGCTGACCCGTTCGTCATCACGGGACTGCTTTCGCACCCGATCGATCAATCGTCTTCGAGCGATCATCGCGACAAATGTGGTCTCAGAAGCAACCGCCGGGTCAAACCGCGCTGCACTCCGCCACAGCGAAACGAAAATTTCCTGCACCGCATCTTCCGCGTCGGCGTTGTCGCGGCACATGCGTCTGGCAAGTGACCACACCAATCCGCTATAAGTGTGCAGACACTCGCGAACAGCCTGTTCGTTTCCGTCTGCGACTTGTTGCAAGAGACTTTTGGACACGATGCGGAGCCCTCTCGAACGCCGCACCGATGGTAGCGACCAAACTTCCGGTCTGCAAAGTTGACAGGAGATTGTCGCCACAGGGTGGTTACTCGGGAAGCAGAACCGTGTCGATCACATGGACGACACCATTCGATGCGTCAATGTCAGTGGCGACAATGGATACGCCGTTGACGACGAGTCCGCCATCTCGAATCGAGAAGACAACTTCGCCGCCTTGGGCAGTGGCCGCCGCTCCTGCGGTCACTGCGCCGTTGGCGTAGATACGACCCGGAATGACATGGTATTTGAGCACTTCCGCGAGTTTCCCTTTGTTTTCGGGCTTAAGCAACATGTTGATCGTGCCGGCACCCAACTTTTCGAACGCTTCGTCAGTCGGTGCGAGAACGGTGAAAGGACCTTCCGAACCAAGCAACTCAGCCAGACCCGCCGCCTTGGCCGCCGCGAGCAAGGTCGAGAACGAACCCGCCGCCGAAGCCGTCTCAACGATGTTCTTGTCCGCCGGAATGATGACGCGGTCGATCACATGGATCACGCCGTTGCTTGCCGAGATGTCGGTCTTGATGACATTGGCGTTCTCGATCATCACACCCTTCTTCGAGGTCATCAGTTCAACGCGTTGTCCGCCGAGTGTGGTTGCGCCGGTCATCTTGGTCACGCGTGACGCACTGACATCGCCGGAGACGACATGGAACAACAGCACCGCCTGGAGTTTCGCTTTGTTCTCAGGCTTGAGCAGCGTTTCGACCGTGCCTGCGGGGAGTTTGGCGAACGCTTCGTCGGTCGGTGCGAAGACCGTGAACGGCCCCTTGCCCTTGAGCGCTCCGACCAAGTCGGCCGCCTTGAGTGCAGCTGCGAGCGTGTTAAAACTGCCAGCTGCGACCGCGGTATCGACGATGTCTTTGCCAGCGATGGCCTCGGTTGAGGTCGTGTAGCCAACAGTTTGCAGACTCGCCGTGATAGCGTTCTCTGTGCAGGCTGCCTGCGTGTCACGGTCTGATGAGCATTGAGCGTGACTCATGGTTGCAAGGCCAGCGGTCCCAAGAAGCGCAACGATGGCGCCGACGCGTGTGTGCGTTTTCATGATGAAACTCCATTCCATGTGGTTCTGATGTTCGATGGGCTTCGCCGTTGAAGCCCTCACGACCGGTTTCGACCCCCCGTCCGAAGCGGATTCAGACCAGTGCGTTTTTTCCGCGAACGCTTCAGAAATCAGCGAGAAAGTAGAATCGAAGCAGCCTGAACGCGATGTGTTCTGTCTGTAATTATGGGTCTGACACCATTTTCGCACTGCAGCATCGACTGTCCTAAACTTCTTCACACAGCAATCAGCCGGAGGGAACACCGAAATGACGACGCATGCCATTGGTTCGAGCAGTATTGTCGGGGCCGGAATCGACCCTCACGCGGTCACGATCTCAGGGATTGTTCTTGATCCTGTCTATTCGCACGAAGACCCACCCACTTCGCTCGAACTCATTGACACCGACATCGGCTTGCCGGGTCAGTTCCCGTTTACGCGAGGTCTGTTCCCCGAGGGCTACCGATCACGCCTCTGGACCATGCGTCAGTTTGCCGGCTTCGGCTCGGCTGATGACACCAACGAACGCTTCAAGTACCTCCTGCAGGCGGCCAACACTTCGACCAAAGCGAACACCGGTCTTTCGACCGCTTTTGACCTGCCCACACTCATGGGCCGCGACTCTGACGACATGCTGTGTCTGGGCGAAGTGGGCAAGTGTGGCGTCGCGATCGACACCATCGCCGATATGCACCGCCTCTACGCCGACATCCCTGTCGACAAGGTTACTGTCTCGCAAACCATCAATGGCCCGGGGGCTGCGATCTGGGCGATGTACCTGGCGATGGCGCAGCAGCGCGGCATCTCGTGGGACACCCTGGGCGGCACGCTGCAGAACGACATCCTCAAAGAATTTCACGCCCAGAACGAGTTCATCTACCCCCCCGAGCCCTCCGTCAAACTTGTTGTTGACACCATCGAGTTCCAGTCCAAGCAGGTGCCCAAGTGGCACAGCGTGTCGATCTCCGGGTACCACATCCGCGAAGCCGGTTCGTCTGCTCCGCAGGAACTTGCCTTCACGCTCCGCGACGGGATGGAGTATGTCGAAGCGTGCCTCATGCGTGGGCTCGACATTGATGAGTTCGCCCCGCGCCTCTCGTTCTTCTTCAACAGCCACAACGAGTTCTTTGAGGAGATCGCCAAACTCCGGGCGGCCCGGCGCATCTGGGCCCGCCGCATGCGCGATGTCTACGGCGCCAAGAACCCCAAGTCGTGGTACATGAAGACGCATGTGCAGACCGCGGGCTGCAGCCTCACTGAGCAGCAGCCACTCAACAACATCGTCCGCGTTGCCTACCAGGCGATGGCCGGTGTGCTGGGTGGGTGTCAGAGTTTGCACACCGACTCGATGGACGAAACGCTTGGCCTGCCAACCGAGCAGGCGGTCACCGTCGCCCTTCGTACGCAGCAGATCCTCGCCCATGAAACCGGCGTGACGCGCACCGTCGATCCGCTCGGCGGGTCGTGGTTTGTTGAGTCGCTGACTGACCGCGTCGAGGCTGAAGCCCTGGCGTATATCGAAGAAATCGACAACATGGCGGGCGGGTGTTGGCCGGATTGCAAGAGCCATTGGTCCGTCGAACAGGGGGGCGGCGTGGTCGCGGGCATCAACCGTGGGTACTTCCGCCGTCAGATCGCGGAGGCTTCGTACCGCTTCAGCGAAGAGTGCGAAGCCGGCGACCGCATCATCGTCGGGCTGAACCAGTACATTGATGATGACGAGAAGCGGCCGATCGACATCCTCATGATCGGCGACGAGGTCGAGACTGAGCAAGTGCAAGCCCTCACCGAGTTCAAGCAGGCTCGTGATGAGAAGCGGGCCCGCGCGGCACTCGACCGCATCCGCACCACCTGCCGCGACGGCGACCCCGGCTTGGCTGGCGAACTGAGCGACCACTGCTACCCGGCCTCGGCTGGCTCACTCGGGCTTGATGAGACCAATGTGATGCCGGCGCTGGTGAACGCGGCGCTCGCGGGCTGCACCCTCGGCGAGATGACGCAGGCGATGGCGGATATCTATGGGCGGTACTCGGGCGGGCCGGAGTGGTAAGCGGGGCATCGCTCCAACACGGGCAGCTCTGTCAGTATTTGCAGAGTATCGGTGGCACTAGCGACGGAGAATGGAGAGAAGTTGCGCGACATCAATGTCTCGCTGCCGTTGGCTGTAACCATTTGGATAAAAAACTCGTATCACTAGACACAACTTTATAAAAGACAACTGTTAAAATTACTCCCGTTGTGCCCAGTGCCCAAGCGGCCCTTGTCCAACCAAGTGCATTGAACGCCATGGATACGAGAATCGAGCCTGGGCAAAGGCAAAGGAACACGAGGGTCACGACTCCGACCTCCTTCCATTCAAGTGAGATGGCCAATCCAATAAGATACACAACGACAAAGAACGCGAAAACGATTGCCAGACCAATTAGAATTCCGGAGATTACTCCCATTTGCTCCTCCACTCATTCGGCTGTCGGCGAGATGGTACAGGCTTTATAGGGAGTGTATCAGGAATCCGATTCGATGTAATCGATTGAGTTCGACTTCGATGGCAGGGTGGCACCAAAGTCTCGTTGAGTGCCATTGAAGTCCGTCTTCTGACCTCGGCGAGTGCCATGCCCGCGTCGTCTTCGGCGCGGGCATGTTCGTAGGACCGGCGGTTGGCTCGGGTGCGTCTTTTCTGTGTAGCACACACAGCGCGTCTTCGAATCGTGCGTGTGTGACCGTCGGACTGTCGTGAATTCGTGAGGCTTTCAGTGGTTCGCCAGCATCAGGGCCGCACGCGCGGCCGACTCGAAGACGCGCTGGCCGTGGCACACATCTGGAGACCTCATTCGGACCACCAGCCGGGCTCAGCCGGGTAGGCAAGTGTGCGACGGCGGATGGATTTGGAGGGATCCCTCGTGTGCGTTTCGGGCTCACGCCGGCGCACCACTACACTCCGTGCGATTCCCGATGCTCGTCAGATTGACCCGACACTTCTCTTGCACTGGCGCTTCGTGTTCGATGGGCATGCGTCCTTGATCATCGCCGAGCCATTGTCAGGGGACTCGACTCGTTCACCGAATCCTGGAAAGGCCTTGTGTGCAAAGCGAACAACCCACCGAGGGATTGACTGAACCGACACCTTCTCCTTCGCTGCCATTGCGCGAGGCCGACTTTGAAGATGCGATTGATCGCATTGACGGAGCCGCGTGCGAAGCGTGGCTGGACGAAGCAGATGCGCGAGAGGCGGTGCACGCGCTCGCCGCGTTGAGCGATGAACAGCGTGTGGCGCTCCTTGGGATGATCTCAGCCGAACGGGCCGCCGAAGCGCTCGATCTGTTGCATGTTTCGCAGGCGATCGAAGCGCTCGAAGACATGACACCCGAGGCGGTTGCGAGCATCTTTGAACAGATGCCCAGCGACGATCGGGCGGACCTGATCAAGTCGCTTGATGAGAAAGACGCGGAAGCGATCCTCACCGCGCTCGATGATGAAGTCGAAGAGAATGTGCGCCGGCTTGCTGCTTACGAGGAAGACTCGGCGGGCGCGTTGATGGTCAGTGAGTTTCTGGCGATTCCGGAGTCTGCGACCATCCGCGATGTGCTGGCCAATCTTGAAACCAACGCCGAACGCTATCGCAACTTCAATGTGCAGTACACCTATGTCGTCGATGAGGCGGGCAAACTGCGTGGCGTGCTTCCGATACGACGGCTGCTGCTCGCGCGGCGAGCGTCCTCGGTGCTCGATGCCATGATCGCCGATCCGATCTCGGTGCTCGACACGATGCCGAATGAAGACTTGCAGGCGGTTTTCAAAGACTACCCGTTCATCGGGCTCCCGGTCATTTCGGCGGACGGCACGCTAATTGGTGTCGTGGAACAGAGTGATGTTGTCCTCGCAGCAGCCGAAGAAGCCGACAGCCTGTACCGACAGTCACAGGGTATTGTGGGCGGTGAAGAACTGCGCAGCATGCCGCTGCTGCTTCGATCGCGGCGGCGACTGGCGTGGTTGAGCGTGAACATCGTGCTCAACATTCTCGCTGCCAGTGTGATCGCGTTTCATCAAGACACGCTTGAAGCGGTCATCGCGCTGGCGGTCTTTCTGCCCATCATTTCAGACATGAGCGGGTGTTCGGGCAACCAGGCGGTGGCGGTCAGCATGCGCGAACTCACGCTCGGTGTGACACGACCCAAGGATATCGCGCGGGTCCTGCTCAAGGAGTGCTCGGTGGGGATCCTCAATGGCGTTGCTCTGGGCATTCTCATCGGCACCGTCGCGTATTTCTGGAAAGGGAATATCTATCTGAGCGTGGTTGTGGGAACGGCTTTGTCGCTGAACACGCTGCTCGCAGTCTGTATCGGGGGGGCTGTTCCGCTCATTCTCAAAGGTTTCAAGACCGACCCGGCGCTCGCATCCGGACCGATCCTGACGACGATTACTGATATGTGTGGTTTTTTGATCGTGCTGACGATGGCGTCGGCGATGATGGCGAATCTGACCGGTCTGTAAAGTCGCTCTCCGCAGAACCGAGTTCAGGGGTCCAATCGGCCGTCACGGAGGCCAAACTGGCGAGTTCACTTGACCCACCCGCAGCGCCGGCTGCCGGTCGATGCGGGCGTGATGCGTGGCTTTTGGCCTACTACACTGTGCGGCAGGCCCTGTAGCTCAGCGGTTAGAGCAGGCGACTCATAATCGCTCGGTCCCCGGTTCGAATCCGGGCGGGGCCATTTTCGTTCTCGGCTCCATTCACACTGGACCTTGGGGGCAAGGTTGAGAGCGACGCGAAGAGTCAGCTTCCGATGGGAGATCGACCGTTCGGTATGGTTGCCTGGTCCCGGCGGAAGCGCGCCAAGGCGGCATCGACGAGTTGCCGGGCGAATCCCTCGTGACCGGCAGGATCATGGAGCAAACAGATGTCAGCGCTTCCTGGATCGGATGGTGGGTAGAACACGCCGCAGTTGGGATTAATCTCCAGCATGTAGGTCGTGCCGCTCGAATCAACACGAAAGTCGCATCGCGCAAAGCTCGCAGCCCCGAGAGCAACGAAAAACCTCCCGGCCTCGTCCTTCAACCGCGCCGCAAGGTCTGGATCAGGCACCGGGAACGATATAAGATTATCGTAATCGACCCACTTGAGATCTGCGTGCTTGAACGACTCGCCATCTGGGAAGCGGTACTGCACCGGCGTGTAGGCTTGGGGGCGCTTCGGGTCAGCGGGGTTCTCTGCCACGAGAACCGTGCACTCGATACCATCGATGTACCTTTCGATCAGGGCACCGCCGTGCCGGGTCATCATCTTGCGGGCTTGAATGCGCAGCCCCGCGGGCGTCTGCACGCGAGAACGGCGGCTGAGATCCACGCTTGCGTAGCTACTTGGATGCTTGACGAAGAGCGGGAAGGGAAGTGTCTGTGCTGCGCGCTCGATGTGGTCGGCGGTCGTCGCCACGACGCAGTCCGGCGTGGCGATCCCCAGTTGACGGCACACACTCTTCATCTGCATTCTTGACGGTTCGTAGCACGCCGACACGGCACCCACGAAAGGCACCCGCTTCTTCTCGAGTGTCTGGATGACCTCGATCCCCGGCTCATCCTGGTCTTCGGCGCCGTCGCAGAGATTGAAGAAGAGATCGAAGCCCTCATCGATGAGTTTCTCGACACGCGCCACACTCTGAGCCTTGCCTTTAAGAATAGCAACGCGCCAGTCGTGCTCTGGCAAAAACGACCTAGGGTCGCAGGGCCAATCGTCCTCAGGAAACGGATCCGCGTCGAGATCTTGAGTGGTCAGCAGACAGATGCGCATTCACTGATGATAAGCAAAACGCATCTGCCTTGTAAGCCGTCGATCGAAGCGGCTTTTCAGCGCGCTGTAAAGCGCGTTGTGTTATCCCTGTTTCAACTGACCTGTCCCCGAGACCTGCTCCAGTCCCAATGCGAAAGAGCCGAGGCCTTACCTGCCCCCCATCGGGTCTCAGGATAGAACATACCGTATTCTGCACCCGACCGCTTGCCCGTCACTGGCAATCGCTCGGTCTCCGGTTCGGATCCGGGCGGAGCCATTCTCGTATTCTCGCGATTGGTCTCGCGCCAAGTTGTGGCGCGTGAGCACGCTGCAGGTTCGATGCAACGGAATCGAGTACGCTGTGTCAACGGGAGGATCGCATCATGCATCAGGTCAGGTTACCTCGTGTCATCGCACTGCTCACGGCATTGATCATGCTGGCGTTTGGCTGTCAACGGGCGACTGGTCAACCAGCGCGCGCAGACGGCCACGAAGCGACTCCTCTCAAGGTGTTCATCCTCGCCGGGCAGTCCAACATGCAAGGTCATGCCCATGAGCGAACACTTGGCTCACTTGCAGTTGACCCGGCAACATCCCCGATGCACGACGCACTGCACAACCCCGATGGCACTCCCCGCGTCAGCGAGCATGTGTGGATCTCGTCGTTGGGCTCGGCTCCAGCGGAAACGACAGGGCGACTGTCCACAGGCTTTGGTGCAGCGGGTCGCGGCCCGAAGTTCGGCCCTGAACTTGCGTTCGGGTTCACCATCGAGCGTCTCGATGAACCGATTCTGATCATCAAGACAGCATGGGGCGGCAAGAGTCTGCATACGGACTTTCGTCCGCCAAGCGCCGGGCCGTACGCGTTCAATGATGAGCAGTTAAAGTCGTTCAACGAGCAGGGCCGAGATGTTGATTTGCTTCGGGCGGAGGCCGCTGCAGCGTCCGGTCATTACTACGCGTTGATGATCGAACATGTCCGATCCGTCCTTGGTGACATCGCTCGCGTGTACCCTGACTATGACCCGAGTGCAGGGTACAAACTGGCAGGTTTGGTCTGGTTCCAAGGTTGGAATGACATGGTGGACCGGGGTGTCTATCCCGATCGTGGCAACCCGGGTGGATACGACGAATACAGCCGACTGCTTGCGCAGTTCATTCGAGATGTGCGCACAGATCTCGAAACGCCGGATCTTCCATTTGTGATTGGTGTCCTTGGCGTTGGCGGTCCGTTCGAACACTACGCTGCCGATCAGCAGCGATATATACCAATTCATCGCAACTTTCGTGAAGCGATGGCGGCACCCGCAGCTTTGCCCGAGTTCGCTGGATCGGTGGTCGCGGTTTCGACCGCATCATGTTGGGATCTTGAACTTGTTGGGCTGCGCGATCGGGAACGAGCGTTGCAACCGGAGGTCGACGCGATTCGAGTCGGCATGAAGGATGGAAACATGAGCGATGCTGGAGGATCAGTGGCGATCGAGCGGCTCTATTCGAAGCATTTCTCAGAGAACGAGTTGGTGCTGCTGCGAGAGAGCACATCGAACGCCGAGTATCACTATCTCGGCTCTGCGAGGATCATGACCCGGATCGGCCAAGCGTTTGCTGAAGCGATGATCGAATTGATCGACGAGTAACACGCGCATTTTGACTGGAGACTGCTCTATGAACTGCCTACCGATGTCGCCGCGTGTTTCTCAAAGCCTGGGCCATAATCAACTTCGTTTGCGACATGTCGCATTGGCTGCGATATTGGCTGTTTTTCTGTTCGTTCAGGGGGGGTTTGCGCAGCCAGGAGTCGAGATCCCGGACTTCACGCAGGGTGATCAGATTCCAGACGGGGCGACCCACGACTGGAACCTGGGCCCCACCGGTGCTCGCGGGTGGATGTACAGCAACAAAATGGAAACAAGTGAAGCCCGCCAGGTGATGATCACCAGTGTTGATGCCGGCTCGCCTGCAGATGGTGTTGTGCAGACTGGCGATGTCATCTTGGGCGTGGACGACCGACCATTCGCCTACGACCCCCGCACGGAACTTGGTAAAGCGATCAGTCAGGCCGAAGCGTCGGACGGCGTGTTATCGCTCATCCGATGGCGGGATGGACGCACGACCAATGTCACGGTGCAACTGCAACTGCTTGGTGCATACAGCCCGACCGCACCCTTTGACTGCGACAAGTCTGATCGCATCTTCAAACTTGGTTGCGAAGCACTCGCTCGACAGATGAAAACAAACCCAGATGATGGGAATCCAATCGAACGGTCTATGAATGCGCTCGCACTCCTGGCAAGCGGAAACGAAGCGTATCTTCCGCTCATTCGGCATCAGGTCGAGTGGGCATCGCAGTACACCGATCCTGATCGCCGTGAACTGCATTCGTGGTGGTATGGACCGATCAACATGCTGCTGGCTGAGTATGTCCTCGCCACGGGCGACCGTCGTGTCATGCCTGCTCTCACGCGCATCACCACAGAAATCGTCGACGGTCAGAGCGAAGTCGGCTCGTGGGGTCATCGATTCGTACAGGCAAACGGGCGGCTTGCTGGCTATGGCATGATGAACGCGCCCGGACTCCCGCTGACTGTCTCACTCATACTGGCTCGTGATGCTGGTGTCACGCACCCGGGATTGGATGATGCCATTGACAAGAGCGCCCGACTGCTGCGTTTTTATGTGGGCAAAGGGAGTATTCCATACGGCGATCATCATCCGTGGATTCAAATGCACGATGACAACGGTAAGAACGGAATCGCAGCCGTGATGTTCAACTTGCTTGATGATGTCGAGGCTGCCGAGTACTTCTCGCGCATGAGCATCGCATCACACGGCGGCGAGCGCGACACCGGGCATACGGGCAACTTCTTCAACATGCTCTGGGCGATGCCTGGCGTGGCGATCTCGGGCCCTCAGGCGACGGGCGCGTGGATGGATGAGTTCGGCTGGTACTACGACCTCGCTCGTCGATGGGATGGGTTGTATATCCACCAAGGTCCGCCAGCGAAACGACCGGACAGCTATCGGGGGTGGGACTGTACTGGCGCCTATCTGCTCGCCTATGCACAAACAAACAAGCGCATCCGGCTGACCGGCAGCAAAGCGAGTATCGCTGAACAAGTTGATGTCGAGACTGCACGCGGTCTCGTTGATGACGGCCGCGGATGGAGTTCTCGACTAGAACTCTCCGGCTATGCAGATCGAACTGACACGCAGATTTTCGATGGCTTGCGGAGTTGGTCACCTGTTGTGCGCATCAGATCGGCGTCCGAGTTGGCGCGACGGGAGGGCGATAGGGTCGACATGCTGGTTTTGATGCTCGATGAACCAGACCTGCATGCACGACTCGGCGCTTGCCATGCACTCAGAGAACTCGGGGGTCGGGCGGCGAGCGCTGTGCCCGCACTTCGACGAACACTTGGTGCCGACGACATGTGGTTGAGGCTCAAGGCTGCAGAGGCGTTGGGCGCGATCGGCAAATCCGCGATGCCGGCCCTGCCGGATCTGCTCACCATGCTCGCCGATCACGACTTCGATGATGATCCTCGCGGACTGCAAGCGCGGTATTTATGCTTTGTTTTGTTCGATCGACGCAACGGGATGCTCGGCCGCTCACTTGAAGGTGTCGATCGCGGTTTACTTTTCGAGGCAGTCAAAGAAGGTCTTCGCAATGAAGACGGTCGAGCGCGAGGCAGCATCGGTTCGGTGTACAACAATTTGTCCTTTGAAGAAATCAAACCATTGTTGCCCAGTATCCACGAGGCGGTCATCGAGCCCGCGCCGAGTGGAATCATGTTCGCCGATGGCATTCGCCTGAGCGGACTTGAGGTGCTCGCCGAACACCGCATCGCAGAAGGTCTGCCGCTCTGTGTTTCGTTGATTGATCCGGGTCGTTGGGGCCTCGGAAATCGAATCGATCGATGCTTGAAGACGCTTCTGCTGTATGGCGGTCATGCGAAGTCAGAGATCCCGAGGCTTCGTCAACTTGAACAGGATTTGTCTGCCATTGGCTGGTCACCCGAGAAGATTGAGGCGCTCAAAATCCCATCGCTGATTGAGGCAATTCAGGCTGCTGAAGATGGCACTGCGCTTCGTACGCTGACAGAGATTGATGGTTGATGTTGCCGAGTTGCTGATTCTTCGTCAGGTGATAGACTCACCATCCATGAATCCAACTTTCCTGAGTCGGTGGTGCCTGCTGTTCTGTGCCGTGTTCGTGTGCATCGCAAGTGGGCTCAGTGCTCAAGTCGTTCCGGCTGCAGCGAACGCTGAAGTTGAGCCTGCTCTGCCAAACCAGAAGCAGCTGAACCAAGAACAGTCGAACCAAGAACAGCCAAACATTGTTTTGTTTTTGATTGACGACATCCGTAATGATGTGCTCGGCTGCGCCGGTCACCCAGTTGCGCATACGCCGGTGATCGATTCGTTGGCTGAGCGCGGTGTTCGATTCACCAATGCGTTTGTGACGACCCCCATCTGCGCCGCGAGCCGGGCCAGCATTCTGACCGGTCTGCATGAGCAAGCGACCGGTTACACCTTTGGGTCGCCGCCTCTGTCGGTGGAGACTTGTCAACAAACCTATCCGGCAGCCCTCCGGCGCGCGGGGTACCGCACCGCGATCTTTGGCAAGGTCGGCGTTTCTTTTGCGCCGGGAGCGCGAAATGTGATGTTTGACGAGGTTGTCGCGATCTCTCGCAACCCCTATTTCCGTCAAGATGTTCAGGGCAACCTCCGTCATGTGGACGACCTCGCTGCGGATCATGCGATTGAGTTCATCCGCCGAGTTGAAGCGAACACGCCATTCTGTGTCTCGGTGTCGTTCAACGGGACGCACGCTGAGGATGGCGACAAGATCGATCAGTTTCCTTACCCCCCGTCAGCTGCAGGGTTGTTCTTGAACCAACAGATGCCTGAGCCACGCATCTCGTGGGAGGATGCCAGAGCGATCACGCCGAGTTTTCTTGCTGACTCACTCAACCGCTCGCGCTATTTCTGGCGTTGGGACACGCCGATCAAGTATCAGATCAACATGCGCAACTATTTTCGATTGTTGGCGGGTGTTGATGCAGCGATCGGTCGTGTTCTTGAAGTGATCGAGCAAGAAGGCAAGGCCAAGAACACAATTGTAATCGTCACGGGTGACAACGGGTACTTCATGGGTGAGCGCGGATTTGCCGGCAAGTGGTCACACTATGAGCCATCGCTGCGTGTCCCGATGATCATGACCGACCCGCGACAGCCACCCGACCAGCGCGGCACGACGCGTGATGCGTTGGTGTTGAACATTGATCTCGCCCCCACCATCGCAGAACTGGGTGGCGTTGATCTGCCTACGCCGGCTTCTCGGTCACTCGTTTCGTTTTTGCAGGGCGAAGCGACCGGCTGGCGCGACGGGTTCTTATGTGAACACCGATGGGCCCGGACGGACATTCCACGCTGGGAAGGTGTTCGCACCGAGCATTTCATGTACGCTCGCTACGATGCCGTGGTGCCAGCCTTCGAGTTTTTGCACGACCTGCGCGTTGACCGCGACCAGCTGATCAACCTCGCGATCGACCCTGCACGCGGGGCACTGCTGGAGTCAATGCGAGGCCGACTCGAAGAACTGCGGGCAAAGGCGATGCCAAATTCGGCGCTGCGTGAGCCGTGAGCAATCTGGTGCAGTCACGCTTCTACAATCGGCTGTCGGTGTCTCGGTACATCTAGCGTTTGCCAGTCTGGAGTTGATCATGTCGAATCCCGCGTGTCGCCCGGCGACACAACCCGCACGCGAAGCGTTCACCCACACGATCGATCAGGGCGACTGCATTTCGAAACTCGCTGAGAAGCACGGCCACTTTCCGGACACGATCTGGCAGGATGACGGCAACGCCGACCTGCGCCGCGAGCGTGACGACATGAACATCCTCTTGCCGGGTGACGAGATACATATCCCGGCTATTCGAGCGGAACAACACGACGGCGACACGGAAAAGCGGCACCGATTTCGCCGCAAGGGTGTTCCGGCAAAACTCAAGGTGCGGATGATGGCACTTGGCGAGCCGCATGCCGATGTGCCGTACCAGATCAAGATTGATGGCACACTCGGCGAGGGGCAGACCGATGGTGATGGTTACCTCGAAGAGTGGATTGCGCCAACCGCGCAGGTCGCCGAGGTCACGCTGCAGCTTCCCGAGCGCGAGGAACGCTATGTGTTCCAACTTGGGCATCAGGACCCGATCGATCAGCCATCGGGCGTGCAACAAAGACTGCGCAATCTTGGATTCGAAGTCGAAGTGACTGAACGCCTGGATGATCAGACGCGGGATGCGTTGACGCTATTCCAGCAGATGAATGATCTGGACCCGACCGGCGAGATCGATGATGCGACGAAGTCCAAACTCGACGAGTTGCACGGCACTTGATTGTGCATGATTTGCTCAGTTGACAACGCGGAAACTGGCTGGGTCGAGCGAGTTCCGACTCTCGACAGCATTGGTGCCGTGGATAATGGCTTCGCACCAGCCCTCTGCATATGGCGGGACGCAAAGGCCGCGTGCGCCAGCTCCGCGTTCACGCAGCCTCGCACGGATCTTCACATACTGACAAGATTGGATCGAGGTGCTGTTGAGTGTGACCCATTGGTTGTTGACTTTGACCGCTGAGGGGCTCAGTTCGATGGGGACATGGTGCGGCCGCCCTTCGCTGTCGTGCCCGATGCGAGGTGTCGAGAGAATGAGCGTTGACCGGTCCGTGTCAATGTGGAGATTGCGGTGGGTTTCATCGACGCGCATATGGGCGATGAAGGTGTGTCGCTGGCCAGGTGCTTGCTCGACCCATCCGAACTGCATTTCGACATCGATATCGAGGTGTCCACCGGGGGGGAAGTAACCGAGTTTGACCTCGGCGTTGAACCGATGATTGCGGCCGCCCCATGCCGATGCCGGTTGGGAAACGGTGGCATCCTTTTTGATCTCGAACGCGGCAAGAAGTGCCATCATCACGCGTGTCTGATCGACAGCACCAGCCGGCAGTGGATTCACTGGTGACCATGTGTGGTCATAGCCCGAACTCTCGCCGGCGCTGTCACCGAGGAAACAGTGTTCTGCGAAGTGCTCATAGGGATCGCGCGTCAAGAACGCGGCGGCGAGGGCTCCGAGGAAGACGAGGATGCCACCGATGATGCCGATCGCGAGTCCGACATGCCCGAACGCGGCGCTGGCGAGACCGAACTCAGCAGCGAGCGCCATTGCCCCCCCGATCGCCCCCATGGCGCCACCGAAGGCTGCGACTCCGCTTGCGGCTGCTGCCCCGATGTTATTGCGACCATACGCCGCGTTCGTCGCGTTTTGCCCGTGCGCGAGCATCTCGGTGACACCCGACACGATGGCAAGCGGACCGGCGACGCGGGCGGCTGTCGAAGGTGAGATGCGACCGAACATCCCGGCGATCTCGGCGCACCATCCGCCAAAGTCGGTTGCTGCGCCGACAGCACCGACGGCACTGGACCGGACAGAGAGCACGCCGAAGAAGTCGACCGTGGACTCATTAGGACTCGCGGTCTGCCAGGCGGTGATACCGACGCAGAGGTTGTATATTTCGGCGACCGCCTGCACGGGGGCGAGGATCCGGTTGAGGCGCCCCATGCGCAGTTCCCAGCCGCGCCAGCGCGTGTCGACGGAGTCTGTCACGCGAGCGGGATCGGCAGGGATGTCCTGACCAGATGCGAGAATCATCTGTCGAAACTCGCGTTGGACGCGCCGGACCTGACCGGCCGGCCTGCTTGACCCGATCGCGGCTCCGGATCTGATTTCTCTGCGGATCGTCCGCTGTCTCCAGTTGACGCTTCGCCGCCCCCCCTGCTGGTACAATCGTTCGACATACTCACCGACCTTCGCGGTGACACGGTCCCAATCAGCAGCGTTGACCGACCGCATCTGGCTTCGTTTCCATTCGAGCCATGCTGGGAGGACTTCGGTCATAATTTGTCGAGCGGCGATGTAGCCGTAGCGGGCTTCACCCCAGGACGGGCCGTTGGATGGCGGATTGTCGGCAAACAGATATTGGGTTGGCGCTCGATCTCGTTCGATCGTTACGCGGAGAAACCGGCGACCGTTTTGCGTGAGTTGTTTTCCAGAGAGGACGACAGACCAATGTTGGAACAGACCGGAAAGATCGTCGCCGCCGGTTTCGATGGCGCTGAGTTCGATCGCCCGGTGCTCGGGCGCATCAACACACTGTGCGACATAGCCGGCTGCCTGTTCGGCGCGCACCGCGAGTCGGCGTTGCTCGGTGCGTTGATTGCGAAGGAAGGTGTCCGGCTCACCAGATCGAAGGTTGTTTTCGATCTGGTCAACACCATTGTCGATGAGACTCTTCAAACTCGACGCGACGAACAGTTTGGCTTGCTTGTCGGCATCGGCGTGCCACGCAAGTTGGCGTTCGAGCCTCGGGTTTTCATACTCCCAAAATGCGTCTTCCGCCCAGATAAGCGGGTCTGGTGTCCACACAACGCCTCGAGCGGTTGTGAGCCAACGAACCTTGGTCAGTGGCCCGGTCGCGTCCGCTCGACCAGAAGCGTTGCCGAGGGTATCGATCAGGTATTGAAGCCCATCGTGTGAGAGTCGAAACGGAGAGAGAAACACGCCCCAGGTTGTTGATGGACTGGTGTCAAGTTGCTGAAACTCGATCACATCCTGTGAGACGATGTCATACTCGCGCGTCGATCGTTGGCCGGCAGGCGTGATGCTGTCGATCGCGTATTCCCAGCGTTGACGGCGATTGTTGCCCGGGCCGACAAGCGTGCCTTTGCCTTCGAGTTCGCAAGTCGCGTTGTCAACATTGAACAGGTAGACCCATTTGTTGTCGACCGGACGAACATCTGCTGAACGACCTGGATAGGTCAGTTCTTTGATCTCGAGTCGCGGGCGTAGATCGACGGTGGCGTGACCTGAACTCGACGACGCTCGACGAGGCGCAAATGCACGAATCGTTGGTTGTTGGGTGTTCGTTTCCAGTGCTTCGTGAAATCGAATCGTGGGCGCAACGCGGTATTGCGGTGTTGCGTTTCTGCCAAGTTCCACGGGGGGTGTCATCGTCGAAGTCTCCGTGAATCCATGGTATCGCCAGAGCCAAGGGTGTGTTGCGACCCATGGGTTGAGAGCGACGAACACGCCCGCGACTCACGAAACATAACTTGGAATTCGCGTTGATTGAGTTCGAATCGGCCGCACGGTGTTGCTAGTCAATGGGATAGGACATGAAGTCGGGCAAATCGCTGTACGGGTCATCTGCATCTGAGTCGGTATCGCGTGATGCCATGAGTCCCACGGCCCCAAGCGAGATGATGAAGACGAGCACGACTGCGACTGTGCCTCGGAGAGCGGGCTTGGCTTTTGATAGCGGCGGCAGGCATGACACACTTACGGCAACCACAGCAAACGAAGCGAGCAACGGCAACCAGAGGTTGTAGTTGGTCCCCGTGACCTTCATATACATCCACGCGATTGCGACGGTGGAAACAACGGGTGGTGTTGCAGCGACGAGAGGAGCCGGGTGAATGGTTGCACCGATCGCGGGCATCTGGGTTTCATTTGAGTTCGGATTTGGATCTTGCTTGGGTTTGAGCCACCGGTTGGCGAGCGCGAGCATCAGCATCGAGGCTCCGATGGGTGCGATTGCTCCACCCATTGGTGGTTGACCCATCAAAACAACTGCGAGTCCTGATCCGATGGCTGCTGCCCAGAGTGCCAGCGCTGGCGTGATCCCTGGCAAACGAACGGCGATCCGGATCAGAACGAGCGCGAGAACGCTTGAACCGAGCCCAGGAGCAAGACGAAGGAGCCAGGATGACTCCGGCTGAACCGCAGGCCAGAGGGCCAGCGTGACAAGAGCAGCGGTGACCAGAAACACCACGATGTCACGCCAAATTCGATGAGGCAATGCGACAACGATGATGCCGGCGATAGCACCGACTGCTGTGAGGAAAGCAAGGCGTTCCCATGCTTCGCTCGGTGTTCCATTGATGAGAAGGAACGCGATCGGCATCGGAATGGTGATGGCGAGCACCTGAAACAACGCCGATATGCAAGGCAGTCCTCGCTTTGCAAAGTGCACAGCACCCCACGCCAACGCGGTTGCGATCGGCAAGGGGACAGCGATTCCGTACACAGCGATGCGAACGAGATCATTCATGGTGGATTAGTTGGCCCGTCCGCCATCAATCGCGACGATGATTTCGACTTCGTCACCGAGTTGGCCGTCATCAAGGTGAGCGGTCATGCCAAATTCACTGCGTTTGACGGTAAACCTGGCTTCAAATCCGGCGCGGTAGCCGAGACGGCCCATGTCTGCTTCGGCGTATTCGGCAAGGGTCACGGTCAGCGGAATCGTTTTGCCTCGCATCGTGAAGTTGCCCTTCGCTTCAAACGAGGTGTCGTCGATTCGCGTGATTGAATCACTTATGAACGTCGCTTCGGGATGTTCGCGGGCGTTGAAGAAATCGACACCGGCGAGGTATTGATTGCGTGCCTTCAGGCCGCCGTCGATGTTCTTGGTCTGAATCTTGATGTCGACATGACTCTCGTCGGGGTTGTCTGTGAGCAGAAATGATCCTTGTGGGGCATTGACCCTGCCATAAAAGTTGGCGACGGAATGGAGACGGACCTTGAAGATGACCGTGGAGTGGCCGGGGTCAACACCGAATTGCTCGGCGCTTGCAACTGGCGCTTGTAAGACCGATTCATGGGCAGTTGATGGTGCAAAAGCACCGAGGACCATGATGCCGGAGAGGAGTGCTGCGATGCTTGCCATTTTCTTGAACATTGTTTGATTCTCCGTCTTGTTAGGCAGCCTCATAGCGTTTGAACATTGCACACACCATTGGCCGATTTGACTCTTGAGGCAATTTTCAGGACAATTGGGTCTTCTGATCCAGGCCCTGCGAGGAGGGTGTTTGTTTCCTGTGAAACCGTAACAAATTCATACCTGCAGGACTTGTTTTCCTCATCGCACACTGGAAAGATGATACCCATATCCACTTTGAGTTGATGACACGCGAATCGACACCGATTTGACCATCATATGACCTACCGGAGTTTGACGCATGACGACCGAATCTCATTCCGCTGAAAGTGTTGAAACGGCGGAACCCAGCGCCGTCACGACAGGACCGCTGGAAAAGTTTGTATATGACGATGGCATCGTGCGGCTGTTCGCCGGGGCCACTGTCATATGGGGGATCGTCGGGATGCTGGTCGGCGTGATCATTGCGTTGCAATTGGCATTCCCCGCATTGAACCTTGGCATCGAATATGCGTCGTTCGGTCGGCTGCGTCCTTTGCACACAAACGCGATCATCTTCGCATTTGCGGGTAACGCGTTTTTCACCGCGATCTACTACTCGACGCAGAGACTGTGCAAGGCACGCATGTTCAGCGACATGTTGAGCAAGTTGCACTTTTGGGGGTGGCAAGCGATTATCGTGGCGGCCGCTTTGACTTTGCCGCTCGGATATACGCAGGGCAAAGAGTACGCCGAGTTGGAATGGCCGATCGACATCGCGATCGCTGTAGTCTGGGTCGGGTTCTTTGGCGTGAACTTCTTTGGCACGCTCGTGCGTCGGCGCGAGCGGCACATGTATGTCGCACTATGGTTCTACATCGCGACCATCGTGACGGTTGCGATGCTGCATGTGTTCAATAGCCTCGCGGTGCCCGCAGGGCCACTGAAGAGTTACTCGGTGTACGCGGGTGTGCAAGATGCGTTGATCCAGTGGTGGTATGGGCACAACGCGGTGGCGTTCTTTCTGACGACACCCTTCCTTGGGCTGATGTACTACTTCCTGCCCAAGGCCGCCGAGCGTCCGGTGTTCAGTTACCGGCTTTCGATCATCCACTTCTGGTCTTTGGTGTTCATCTATATCTGGGCGGGCCCCCACCACCTGCACTACACGGCACTGGCGCAGTGGGCGAGCACGCTCGGCATGTTGTTCAGTGTCATGCTGTGGATGCCTTCGTGGGGCGGCATGATCAACGGGTTGCTCACACTGCGCGGAGCGTGGCACAAGGTCACGCGAGATCCGATCCTCAAGTTCTTTGTGGTTGGCGTGACTTTCTACGGGATGTCGACCTTTGAAGGGCCGCTCCTGAGTATCAAGTCTGTCAACTCGTTGAGTCACTACACGGACTGGACGATTGCACATGTGCACGCGGGTACGCTGGGGTGGAACGGGTTTATGACCTTCGGGATGCTGTACTGGCTGTTGCCCCGTATCTTCCAGACCAAGTTATGGAGCGAAAAACTCTGCAATGCTCACTTCTGGATCGGCACCATCGGGATGCTGTTGTACATCCTTTCGATGTACGCTGCGGGGATCACGCAGGGGCTCATGTGGCGTGCGTTTGATGCGACCGGATCGCTCGCGTTCCCTGACTTCGTCGAAACCGTCACGCGACTCATGCCCTTGTACTGGATTCGCGCGCTGGGTGGCTTGCTGTATCTGGTAGGAGCGGTGTTCCTGCTGATGAACTTTGTGATGACCTGGATGAGCCGTCCTTCGACCTATGAAGAGGTTGTACACGCGGCACCGGCATTGACGAAGATTCGCTATGCCAAATCAAAGGCCGAATCGCGGCTGCATGCCAACACCAATGTCGGTCACTCCGGTGACAAGTTCTTGCAGGGCAAGTGGCACCGTCGGCTTGAAGGGCGTCCGATCAAGTTCATGATTCTGACGCTGATCGGCGTGGCGATCGGGGGGGCTGTCGAAGCGATACCGATGTTCCTTGTGAAGTCGAATGTGCCGACGATTTCGACTGTGACGCCGTACACACCGCTCGAACTCGCCGGCCGAGACATTTATATCGCTGAGGGCTGCTACAACTGCCACTCGCAGATGATCAGGCCGTTGTTCGCCGAAACCGAGCGGTATGGCGAATACTCGAAACCGGGCGAGTTTGTGTATGACCACCCATTCCAATGGGGCAGCCGACGGATCGGCCCTGACCTGGCGCGTGAAGGTATGACCAAACCTGCTCCTGACTGGCATTACCGGCACTTCAAAGACCCGCGGATCGTGAATACAGGCTCAGTCATGCCTGCGTATCCGTGGCTGTTCACGAAGAAGATCAACTTTGAACAGATTCAGACGCGTGTCAATGCGATGGCGATGCTGGGCGTTCCCTATGGAGAAGCGGTGCTCGAAGGCAATGCCGGCAAATTTGCTGAAGCGCAGGCCCGTGAGATTGCCGACATGATTGAGACCGCTGACGGCACGCCCGCGAGCGAGACCTGGGACACACAGGTCATAGCGTTGATCGCGTACATTCGCAGACTCGGGGTCGATATTTACAAGACCCCAGTCGATGCACCCGAGGGGGGGTCTGCAAGTGCTGAGTGATGTCTTGAGCCATTTACGACTTGATTTGTTCCCGACGGTGGCGCTGATCGTCTTTCTGCTGGTGTTTGCAGCAGTCGTGATTCGGACGCTGTTTTCACCGGCTTCGGAAATGCAGGCTGCGGCCCGCGTTCCGTTGGAAGATGATGAACCACCAACTCCTGTTTCGGAGGGCACCTGAGCGATGAGCCAGTCGACCGAACCCATGTCTCAACCGACCGAAGTATCAGAAGAGATTCTGACTGACCACAACTATGACGGGATCATGGAGTACGACAACCCGACTCCGGGTTGGTGGCACCTGATCTGGTTTGGCTCAATCGTCTGGAGCATCCTGTATCTCATGGTGTATCACTTTGCGCCCATCATTCCGACGCCGCAGGAAAAGCACGCGATGATGACACGCGACGCTCAGTTGCGTAAATACGGTGAGATCGCTGCCATTCCTTTGAGCGACGAGAAGATGCTCATGCTGATGAATGATGAAGATTGGCAGGCGGACGGCGCAAAGTTGTACACGACCTGGTGTGCCAGTTGTCATGGAGCGCGGGGCGAAGGGTTTCAGGGCCCGAACATGACGGATGACCATTACAAGAACATCAAGAAACTGACCGATTTCGTCGATGTCATCAAGTACGGCGCTGCGGGCGGGCTCATGCCTCCACAGGAGCAAGTGCTCAGCGACAGCAAAATTTCTGTCGTTGCGGCATACATGGCATCGCTGCGGGGTAAAAACCTCGAAAGCTCGCGACCGGCAGAAGGGGAGATCATCCCACCTTGGCCGACGGCATCGGGCTCGCCGACCGATTCGCCTGCGGACAGCACGCCTTAGAATGTTGAGGGCGCTTATCGCTGGTCTTGTGTTTCTGCAATGCGAAGGAATGACGGGTGCCTGATACGCTGTTACAACCCGAAGAGCGTGTACTTTCGACGCTCAACGCTGATGGCACGCGCCGATGGTTAAAGCCACGGCTCTCGCCGGGCCGGTTTTGGCACAAGCGCCGTGCGATCGCTTACTTGTTGATCATCGTTTTCACAGCCTTGCCGTACATCATGATCAACGGCAAGCCCGCAATCTTGCTTGACATTATCAATCGGCGATTCACTTTCTTTGGCAAAACATTGTTTGCGACAGATACGCTGCTGCTGGCGCTGTTCATGATGATCGTGTTCGTGACGGTGTTCATGCTGACCGCGATCTTTGGGCGTGTGTGGTGCGGGTGGGGCTGCCCGCAGACGGTCTATCTCGAGTTTGTCTTCCGCCCGATCGAGCGGCTGTTCATGGGCAAGCCGGGAACACGAAGCAAGAAGACCGTCCCCGGTTGGCGCAAAGTTGCGATGTATGTCGTGTACTTGCTGATCGCGGCGTTTCTTGCTCACACCTTTCTCAGTTACTTTGTGGGCATCGAAAATCTACGCAAGTGGATTCTGGGAAGCCCGCTGGACCATCCGGTCGCATTCATTGTCATGGCGTTCGTGACGGCGATGATGCTGTTTGACTTCGGATTCTTCCGCGAACAGCTGTGCATTGTTGCTTGTCCCTATGGTCGCATGCAGTCTGTGATGCTTGATCGGGCCTCATTGATTGTGGGCTATGACGCTAAACGGGGTGAGCCGCGCGGCAAGGCGAAGCGACCAAAAAAGTCAGAGGCGAACGATGTCCCGCTTGATGTGATTGCGGATCAGCGCGGCGACTGTATTGATTGCACCATGTGTGTGCAGACCTGCCCGACCGGTATCGACATTCGCGACGGTTTGCAGATGGAATGTGTGCACTGCACGCAATGTATGGATGCGTGTGATGCGATCATGGACAAGATCGGGAGGCCGAGGGGGCTGATTCGGTATTCATCACAGGAAGCACTCGATACGGGGCGGTCGAGAGTTCTGCGACCTCGGATCATCGTGTACCCGGTCATACTGCTTATTCTCGTCACCGCTTTTGGTATTGTGCTTTCAACGAAGTCTCTGGCGGATGTCACGCTGTTGCGTGTGAATCAGACGGAACTGTTCCATACCATGCCAGATGGCGCGATCGCGAACGACGCTCGCGTGAGCATCACCAACCGTTCAGATCAACCGGTGTTGTATTCGGTGAGCGTGGTCGAGCCGGCGGGGATCAGCGTCGAGTATGTGGAGGGCAATACGCCGATCGCCCCTGAAGAAAATCGGTCGATCCCCGTCGTGTTTGTTGCGCCGCCGGAGGTATTCACAGCAACTACACAACAAATTGTAGTGCGCGTTGTCGGTGATGACGGGTACGAAACGCGACGCAAGTTTCCGATGCTTGGCCCTTACTGGAAGGCAGACTCACCATGAGTGCAGACACACTTGCATCGAAGCAGACTGACCACCGACGAGCTTGGCTCTGGCCGACGCTGATCGTCGGCTTGCTGTGTGTGCACACGATCGGTTTGATATTTGTCGCGTTCATCGCCAGTAGCGATCCATCATTCGCTGTCGAACCAGATTACTACGCGAAGGCATTGGCTTGGGACGAATCACGCAAAGATGCCCGCGACCCGGCACTTGATGGATTCGAACTCACGACGCACTTGCGTCCTGTTGCGGGGAAACAGGCCCTGGGCCATCTGACACTGGAAGTGCATCGGGACCAACAAGCAGTCGAGGGGCTGACCGTCGAAGCGATTGCCTATCACATCGGGCGTGCGGACGATCGGCAGGCGGTGGTGCTGACCGAGTCTGCGCCGGGTGTCTATGCCGCAGAAGTGAACCTGCGACGCGACGGTCGTTGGGAGGCACGGTACCTCGTCACCACGCCAGACCGTGTGTATGCGTTCTCGAAGCGCATGGAAGTGTACGGTTCATCGCCATGAATGAAGTCGGCGCACTCATCGCTGCTGTCTTTGCTGCCAGCGTGCTCGGTAGCTTGCATTGTGCTGGCATGTGCGGCCCGTTCCTGATGTTCGCCGTCGCGACCGATGAATCGACACCCAAACGAGGTCTGCGGGTGCACGCAGCCTATCACAGCGGCCGACTGATCACCTATATCGCGCTCGGTATTGTGGCTGGAGCCGTTGGTCAGGCGCTTGATCTCGGCGGAACGGCACTCGGACTTGGTCGCGTTGCAGCGATACTTGCAGGGGGGCTGATGGTTGGGTTCGGTCTCGCGGCACTGCTGCGAACCCTTGGGGCTCGCCTACCGAAGGTCGGGGCGCCGAAGGCTTTGCAACGCATCGTGTCAAAAGGACATCGTCTTGCGTTTGATCTCGAACCGACGCAGCGGGCGCTCGCCATCGGACTCTTGACCACCTTGCTTCCCTGCGGTTGGCTCTATGCTTTCGCGGTGGCTGCAGCGGGTACGGCGAGCCCGGTTTTTGGCGGGTTGACGATGGCCGTCTTCTGGGCGGGAACACTGCCGGTGATGATCTCTGTTGGCGTGGGCTTGCGTGAACTCTCCGGGCCTTTGCGTCGGTATGTGCCGTTGGTCTCGAGCCTCGTGGTCGTCGTTGTCGGACTTGCGACTGTATTTGGTCGCGCGCAGTTGCCTTCGTTCGCCGGTCATACCGAGGCTGCCGTCATGCAGATCGGCCTGCCGAATGCGGTGGAATCAAGCGATGCAAACCGTGCTGATGTCGAGCCATGAATCCTCTCGTCGATCAGGCTGTTGTTGAATCAAATTCTGATTCAGCGTTGTGCGACCACTGCGGGTTGGTTGTGCCAAAGGGACTGGTGCGGACCGATCAGCCTCTGCAGTTCTGCTGTCCTGGTTGTGAACTCGCGTACCGCACAATCCACGCGTGCGGGCTGAGCGAGTATTACCGATTGCGGGATGCCACAACCGACGCGCGTGTGAAACCCCACCTGCGCGAGAGCCCATTTGTCGAGTTTGATGACCCTGCGTTTCATGCGATCTATGTCACGGTCGAGGACGATGGCTGTGCCACCATCGAGTTGTTACTCGAAGATGTCCATTGTGCCGCGTGTGTATGGCTGGTGGAGCGCTTGCCCGCTGTCGTCGAGGGCGTGATCGAAGCGCGCCTCAATCTAGGGCGGCGGCTTGTCGTCGTCCGGTGGATGCCTGATGTGGTTGCGCTCTCGAAGATTGCAGATTCCCTCAATGCGCTCGGCTATCGCCCGCACCCAGCCAAGGGTGTGAGTGCGAGGCAGACGCAGACACTTGAGAGCCGACGAATGCTCGTGCGGATCGCAGTTGCCGGTTTTTGCGCTGGCAATGTGATGTTGTTATCGTTTGCTCTCTATGGGGGGGCGGCGACGAGTGTTGAGTCTGAGTATGGGCACCTGTTCAGGTGGCTGGCAATGGCTTTCGCAGCGGTTTCCGTGATGGGACCGGGGAGTCTGTTCTTTCGCGGGGCGAGGGCTGCACTTCGAGCCCGATCGCCGCATCTTGATCTACCGATCGCGATCGCGCTTTCGGCTGGCGGACTCTGGGGTGTCGTAAACACCGTGCGTGGATCGGGCGAGGTCTATTTCGATTCAGTGACAGCCTTGGTCTTTCTGCTCCTGGTTGGCCGATTCCTTCAGGTCAGACAACAACGAAGTGCAGCCGATGCGATCGAGTTGCTCCACGCGTTCACACCTTCTGTCGCACACTTGATCACCGACGAGGGTCATCGCGATGTGCCGGTTGAAGCGCTGCGAATCGGTGACACTTTGTCGGTCCGGGCGGGCGAGACAATTCCCGCTGACGGACAAATCACCGACGGTCAATCTACGCTCGACAGTTCATTACTCACGGGTGAATCTGTTCCGGTCGAGACAGCGATCGGGGATCGCGTGGCGGCAGGTGCTGTGAATGTGACAGCGCCGATCGAGATGGTCGTCGAAGCGACCGGTTCGGAAACGCGAGTCGGCCGACTGATGGAATTGGTCGCAAACGCAACGGATCGCCGAGCACCGTTGATTTCACTCGCCAACCGAATCGCGGGCGTGTTTACGGTGGTGGTCGTGGTGCTCGCGATCGTGTGCTTTTTCGTCTCACTGCGACACGGCGTAGAAGTTGCTGGAGAACGGTCGATTGCGCTCATGATTGTGTGCTGTCCTTGTGCGCTCGGACTTGCGACACCTTTGGCGATGACGGCAGCGATCGGACGAGCGGCTCGACGCGGGATCATGATCAAGAGTTCAGACGCGATTGAACAACTTGCACACGCGGGCGAGATGGTGCTCGACAAGACCGGGACAGTTACGACCGGCCGTTTTACCGTCGTTAAAGTTGTCGGTGACCCTGCTGCTGTCACCCTCGCGGCTGCTCTTGAGCGGCATACAAGCCATCCGATTGCCACCGCGATCACCGAGTCGGCGGGCGAGTCCGATGGGGACGACGCGATTGATAATTTTGAACAGATCCCGGGCCAGGGCGTGCGAGGAACGGTGCGTGGACGCTCGGTCGTTGTCGCATCACCGGACTATCTACGCGAGCAGGGCGTCGCTGTCGGTCTTGACATGTCCAAAGCGATAGAGAACGCCATCGAGCAGGCGCGAACACCGGTCGCGGTCACCGTTGACGGCGAAGTGGCAGCGGTTTTGCTGCTCGCCGATGAGCCTCGGTCAGATAGCAGGCGGTGTGTCGAACGACTTCGCCAGCGCGGATGGACGGTCTCGCTTCTCTCTGGCGATGATGCGAGTGTGACGCGCCGTGTGGCTGAGGCGATTGGTATCGATGCGTCAAATGCTACCGGGCGGGCATCTCCCGAAGCGAAACTGGCAATCATTGAAGGCATGGACGGGCGTTGCGTGATGGTCGGAGACGGGGTCAACGATGCGGCAGCACTGGCAGCTGCCGATGTGGGGATAGCCGTACACGGGGGCGCAGAAGCAAGTCTTGCGGCTGCCGATGTCTATCTCAACCACGCGGGCCTGTCGCCAGTTCTTGATGTTCTTGATCTGGCGTGCAGCACGCGGCGCGTGATCTTGACCTGCCTGGGTGTGTCGTTGACCTACAATGCAATTGCTGCGACACTGGCATGTATGGGATTCATCGGGCCGATCGCGGCTGCGATTCTCATGCCGGCAAGTTCGGTTGTGGTGCTCGCGATTGCGTCGCAGGCTGGCGCTTTGGGTGTGCGTGATAAATTCCCAGATTCGGTACACACATGAACATCCTCTACTTGCTCATTCCGATTGCCTTACTTCTAGGAATCACTTTCTTGATCGCGTTCTTATGGACGATTCGGCGCGGACAGTTTGACGATCTGGATACCCCACCACTTCGCATGTTGTTTGATGACGAGCCTGACCCGGTGCAACGCGAATCAAACAAATAGGGTGCTCCATTCTTCAACTGCGTCATGAGCGGACGCGTTGCCATCGTTGCTCGAGCCGCTTATCTGACACAGACTCGACTGTACCGAGTTCCTGCGCAAACAACGAGACGCGATATTCCTCGATGAGCCAACGGAAGTCGTCGAGATGCGCGTCTTCAACACCTTCGCTGTCGTGTTTCTGCTGTCGGTCTGAACACAACTCCTGCCACTTCGCTACGGCCTTGGCAAGTTCCAGGTCGCGCTTGGGTCCCCATTGGCGAAGTCGCTCAAGTCGTCGATCAATCGCACGGAGATATCTCGGGTAGTGTTCGAGCCGTTGGTACGGAATCTCGGCAAGAAATCGAGGGGGGACCAGCCGACCAAGGTGGGCCCGGACATCGTTTACATTAATCGCCCACGCAGCGGGCGGCTGATCGCTCAGGACGACCGCGAGTTTGTGGTATCGTTCGAGCGTCTTGCCGACGAGCAGGCACACGCGTTCGACGGTTGGTCGCAGTTGATTCCACCCACGGTCGAGCCTCGCTACAAATGCTTCTCTTTCTCGAATATTGTCGTCATCGCCGATGAATACACGGTCCGCGACAAGCAGCAACAGGTCGCGTTTGAGTTCGTCGATCGGGCCGAGCGGGGCGTACCACAACATCATCTGGTCGATGTTGGGCAGGTTCCGCGCGTGGTACTTGAACTCTTCACGGAGATGCCGAACATAGAGCCTTGCGAGCCCGGCACGAAAGCAGCGTCGGGCCTCGGCGCGTGAACTGAGGACACGCAGCGTGACAGTTTTGCCCTGATCGATCAGAGATGGGTAGCCGTGAAGCGTAAAACTGCCTCGCTGAATCTCGACTTCCTCTGGCAACGAGCCAAAATCCCAATCAGTGAGATCATCACGGTCGAGATCGTCACTGCTCGCATGGGCGTAACTGTCCGCGATCTGTTGACTCAGTTGTGCGCGCAGTTCGCCGAGGTCTCGTCCGGCTGCGAGTTCGGCACCGGACGCATCGACAATCTGATAGCGCATCCAGAGGTGTCGATCGATCTCATCAGGCTTGAATGCTTCTCTCGGAATATCGATGCCGGCTTTTTTGCTGAGTTCGATCGCGAGTACATCGACGATCGGCCGCGTACCAAGTTCTATCGAAGACGCAAGTTCACGGGCACAGGCATTCGCGTCGAAGTTTCGGCGATAGGTCTTGGGCAGCGTGCGGATCAGCGCAGCAATCTTATCTTCGATCATGCCGGGAACAAGCCAGTCCATTCGGGCGCGGTCGACCTGCCCGAGGAACTCGATCGGAACACTGACCGTCACACCATCGTCGTCAGCACCGGGTTCGTGTCGATATTCGAGCGGCAGTTCGATACCTTCGATGCCGAAACGACTCGGGAATCTCATTTCATCGACAGATTCTGGGAGTTGCAAGACCAGGTCCGAAGTGGACATGTACAGCGTCCGCGGGTTTTTGCGCTGCGCGCGGCGAAGCCACTTCTCAAAGGCTCTCGTACTGTGAATGTCATCCGGCAGGCTCGCGTCGTAGAAACTGAACCGAGCCTGCGTATCAGCAAGGAGATCATCACGGCGGGCTTTGGCCTCGATCGCTGTGACCTGCTCTGCAAGTGCCCGATTGTGCGCCAGGCAGGGGGGGTCTATGTTGATGGCCCCGGCGACCAAGCCCTCGTGAATGAAAATCTCACGGGATTTGACGGGATCGACCGGACCGAACGGTGCCGCCCGTTGTGCAGCAATCTCGAGCCCGAGGAGCAACACCCGCTCGCGGGCCATGACGGTTTGTCGACGCTCGTCCCAGAATGGATCGGCGTAAGTGCGTTTGATGAGGTGGGCCCCTGCTTCTTCGACCCATTTAGGTTCTACAGCAGCGACGCATCGAGCGTACCTTTTCGTTGTGCGAACGATTTCGGCAGCCATCACCCACTTCGGCTTGTCTTTGAAAAGCGTTGAACCGGGAAATATGTGAAACTCGCCGGAATGTGTGCCTTCGTACGCGAACTTGTCTTTGCGCCGGCCGACATTGGCGATGAGCCCGGTCAGCAGGGCGCGATGAATCGCATCGTGATCGGCTTCCTTGGGCTTGATTCGGAGACCGAGTTCGATGGCAAGTTCGCGGAGTTGGTTGAGCACATCACGCCATTCGCGCATGCGGGTGGCGCTGAGAAAATTCTGCTGCAGTGCTTTTTTCAGTTTGGATCGTGACAGCTTGCGATCGAGATTGTGGTAGAAATGCCACAAGTTGAGGTAAGACAGGAAGTCTGACTCAGGATGCGTGAACTCCTGATGCGCAGCATCAGCAGCATCTCGATGGTCCATCGGTCGATCGCGAGGATCCTGGATCGACAACGCAGCTGCAATGATGAGTACATCGTTGACACAATCTTCATCTGCTGCCGCCAACACCATTCGACCGATCTGCGGATCGATTGGCAACATTGCGAGTTTTCGACCAGTCTCGGTGAGGTTGCGATCTTCATCGATCGCGCCGAGTTGAAACAGTGTTTCGTAGCCATCGCGAATGAGCCTCGAATCGGGCGGCTCGATGAACGGGAAGTCCTCAGGACGACCAAGGTCGAGTGCCTTCATCTGCAGAACGACACTCGCAAGATTGGTACGCAAGACCTCGGGCGGCGTAAACGCTTCACGCTTGCGAGCGTCATCTGCGTCGTACAGGCGAATACAAATGCCAGGAGCGACGCGGCCGCATCGACCGGCGCGTTGGTCAGCGGACGCTCGGGAGATCGGCTCGATCTGAAGTCCCTGCACGCGCGTTCGAGCGCTATATCGCTTGATCCTGGCTTCACCCGGATCGATGACATAGCGTATACCGGGCACTGTCAGTGATGTTTCGGCGACATTGGTTGCAATCACCACCCGCCGACCGGGGTGGGGCTTGAACACGCGTTGCTGTTCGGCAGGCGACAGGCGTGCGTAGAGGGGGAGGATCTCGATCCCGCGTTGTGCCGCCCCACTTTCACGCAGCGCTCGTGCGGTCTGGCGTATTTCGCGTTCGCCGCTCATGAACACGAGCACATCGCCCGGTCCTTCATTGCACAGTTCGTCAAGAGCATCGAGAACACCCGTGATCTGGTCAGCGTCGTTGCCAGCGAACGCAGTCTCAGATCGCCCCCCCACGAGTGGACGATGGCGTATCTCCACGGGGTACGATCGGCCGGATACTTCGATGATCGGCGCGTTGCGAAAATGCTTGCTGAACCGCTCTGCATCGATTGTGGCGGAAGTGATGATCAGTTTGAGATCACGCCGTTTGGGGAGGATGCGATGAAGGTACCCGAGCAGGAAATCAATGTTCAGGCTGCGCTCATGGGCTTCGTCGATGATAATGGTGTCGTACGCGTGAAGCCCTCGATCACGCTGCGTTTCGCTCAGAAGCATGCCATCGGTCATGAGTTTGATAGATGTCTCGGGCGTAGTCTGATCGCTGAAACGAACTTTGCATCCGACCGGACCACCGAACGGCACGCCGAGTTCTTCAGCGATGCGGGTCGCGACCGCGCGGGCAGCGATGCGTCTGGGCTGGGTATGCCCGATCATCCCCGCTGCACCTCGTCCCAGTTCGCGGCACATCTTCGGTATCTGCGTGGTCTTGCCCGAGCCGGTTTCGCCGCAGATCACGACGACCTGATGATCGCGGATGGTGGTCAGGATTTCTTCACGCCGCTGAGAGACCGGAAGGTCAGCTGGATACTTTGGTTCAGCGATCGACGCGGCTCGATTGCATCGGCATTGAATGGAGTCGTTGAGTTGCTGCTCGATTGACCGAGCGATCTTGGGAGGAATCGGCGAACCGGGGTTTCTGCGCTCGAGCCCGCGTAGTCTTCGCCGAATAACCATCGCGTCAACGATCGTGCATGCATCGAGTCGTGCTCTGATCTGATCGGGTGTTGGCGTGGTCTGTTGAGGCATGGATGAAAAAAAACTGTGGATTGCGGGAATGATCTGAGAATAGACTGACTTGATTATGATGACTGACCATGTATCATCGTTTCGATGCGGGAACCGAGTCGCACACGCGTGCGAACAAACGAACCGTTGAGAATATGCGATAGAACGGGCTTGAACGCCCCGAAGCGTTGTTTCAGAGTAGACAGATGATTTTCACCCACAACCAACTCATGTGCATGACACCGCGACATACCCATCTTATTGGGCGCGGTTGGCCTGTGATTTGGCTGAGGATACAGAGCGTATAGAAGCGTTCGGACTTCAGAAGAATTGGCAGGCCACCGCACAACGCGGTGGCTTGTTTCGTTTTGGAATCTTTAAGTTTTGTGGATTGGTGAAGCCGCACCTGAGTCGGCTGGAGCATCTCATGCGATATGGAAACACCATAATTCTGGCACTCAATGGCTCGGTCTTTGATGAAGCGGCTTCAGTGATCAGGCAGTACCTCAGCGCAGGCCTGCGCGTCCTTGCCGTGGTCGGACCGTCTGAAAATGAAAGCAGACTTGCGCTGGCACGCGCCAACGCATTGCCCGCAACGACTGATGCTCATGTTCTCGCTTGGGTGCGGACTGAGCCGGCGCGGATCGCAGCGGATCAGGTTCGAGCGAAACTTGGCTTGTCAGCCGATGATTCGAGTGATGATTCTCCCGGAAGAGTCGTACCAATCGTGCGTGGAGCGATTCTCGATGCGGAGGGACGATCAATCAGTTTGCGAGCAGCCGAAGAGGCGTGGAAAGAGTCGAATGTGATTGTTATCCCGGCGGGGGTTGCACTGACCGAAGATCGGCGGCCCGCTATTCTGGGCGACGGATCAGCGTTCGCGACAGCCCTGTTTGTGGGCCAACGACTGGCGTTTCCCGTGCGCTCGATACGCCAGCAAGACAGGCTGACTTCCTGGGGCGGCGAGCGTGTGATTGCATTTGACCGAGCATTGGCACGCAAGTTGTCTCATTCAGATCGACGAGCGGTTCTATTTGCGAGAAAGCACAATGTTCGGTTCGAGATAGCCAGCCTCGATCGTCGACAAGTGATTGTGGGTGACGACGGTGGCGACAATGAGGTACTCGCCCACGACGAGCCGATGGTTCACAGCCGCATTGGCAGGGTGCCATTGGACACGCGTCTTGAATCCGCTGAGGGGGATTGTCAGGTTGAGATGGTTCATCAACGATCTGCCTGAGGAATCGACCTGGACGAGTCGCTAGAGTGACAGTCATGGAGATTCTGAACATGCAATCATCTGATCAGACGGGCATCGTGAATCTGGCTGCAAAGTTGGAGTTGTTTGATGCGTTGTGGACGCCGAAAATCGTGGGTGCGTTGAACGGTCAACAGGTGAAACTGGCGAAACTCAAGGGAGAACTCACCTGGCACACGCACGAAGATGAGGACGAGTTGTTCCTCGTTCTCGAAGGCTCTTTGACGATCGAAATGCGCGATCGAGCGGTTCACCTCAGCCGTGGCGATATGTTTATTGTGCAGCGCGGTGTGGCGCACAATCCTGTGTCAAAAGATGGCGCTTCGGTGTTGCTGTTTGAACCTGCAGCGACGCGTCACACTGGAGAGGTGATGTGTGATCGAACCGTGACGGATCAAGAATGGATCTAAGGTCATTTGCGTAAGCCGATTACCCCAGAAAACTCGCTATCTCGGCTGTTGCTTCAAAGGCATCGAGCAGACTGTTTTCGACTGCGGGAAGTGCCCAGTTGTCTTGATTGACAAAGTAGACCGATTCCCGGAACGGCCTCTTGAGGACTTCGGGCGCTCCGCTCGCGATAAAACCTACTGCAGAGACGGGGAGCGCGTGACCCCAACGCGCAAATCGGATTTCGCGGACGGCGGTTTCTGGCAGGCCCACAAGATCGAGTGACTCTCGGAGTTGGACAGCCATGCGTTCGCCGAATACTTCAATCGGATCCTTGAGCACCAGATCGAACCGCGCGGTGTCATACGGCAGAGGCCAGTACATGGTGAGATAATGGGGCTTTCTCGGCAAACGGTTCGGTCGTGCGCTGGGTGCGTAACTGCCATCGAGGATATCGGTGTAGCGTCCGAACTGAGATGCTTCGCCCTCGGTCATGGGGAATGTTTCTGGGTTCCCCAGGAGGAAGATGTCGTAAAACTCGAGCGGGACCGGGCGATCGAGCACGACATTGGCGATGAGATAGGACCGCGTATGCAGTGTCATGGCGCTGTATTTTTCAGGGTCTTCCTTCTGGATCCCATGAAGGACTTGCTTGCACACATGTTTTGGGCACGCCATGATGACGCGCTCGGCGAGGAGCGACTGAAACTTCCCATCGGGCGTGCGCCATGTCACCTGGGTCAAGCCATCGGGACGAACGCGCACATCAACGACGCGGCAACCAGGGCGAAGGTGAGGTGCATGCGCCTTGTCAGTTTGATCGGTCGCAGCGATGTGCTTCCACATTGCGTCCGCCATCCACGCATTGCCGCCGGGGAAGATCCAACGACCAAACTCTTCTGCTGCGAGAAAGTTCCACCCAGCAGCGGCGGAGATTTCTTCCCAACCGGCTGCGAATGATGAATAGCAATAGGCTTGAATTGCCGCTCGAAGTGAGGCAGGGATCGCAAGCCCGACTTCCTGTTCGATATGCTCGCGCAATGAAAGCAGATCGAGGTCGCGCATCCACGGCTCGGCGAAGGGAACATCTGGGTAGTCCTTTTCCGCCATGCGGATGACGAGTTGCCGATAGGCCTCATAGGCTGGGCGATTTTCTGGTCCCACACCCAAGCCTGACCAGATATCTGGATTGAGTTTGCCATCGATTTCAACCGGTGCTGGCTCAACATCAGCGCGAACGACTTCGTGTAGCCCAAGTTCTCGGTAAAGCGTATCGAGTTGGCCGCCTTCATCCGGCGTGATGACATACGCGCTACCCAGCGCGTATGGCGCGTCTTCTATGACCCCACCCTGTGCGTTCCCGCCAAAATAATCGTGTAGTTCAAACACGATCGGGTTGTATTGCCTGAGCATGTAGGCACTGCCAAGTCCTGATATCCCCCCACCGACAATGACGACTCGCACGGTCTCAGTTGGCACCGGTGGTTCGCCGCCGGGAAACTTGTTTTCGGCGCTGTGAAATGGGATATTGAGCCCATCACTGAACGCATCACCTTCAAACCAGTTTTTGAACGGGAATCCCCCGATCATGCGTGGTGCGGGGTCGATCGCGCGAACGCTCAATGGACGCGAGGCCTTCAGCGGATTGGTCACATCAGACCAACGCGCCGGCCGCGAAGCCGACCAACCAAGCGCGGGTGAAGTCGCACCGAGGGCAAACAGTCCAAGGCCACCGCGCAGAATATCTCGGCGTGTTTGCACAAAATCTCCAATCATCTCTCTGACCGACGCACTGCCATTGTGTTGATTCTCGACGCTGCGTCAAGGGCTTGTGCGGGAATCAGGTCCAGTTGATTCTTCGATGGTGATTACAGACAAAGCGTGTCCATTGAATTGCATGCCTGACTCAACGATGTCTTCGTTCCCAATTCAGCACATCACCTTCCGGAAGATCAGTCACGCCAACGCTTCGCAACATCACGAGAACATGGGCTCGGTGGTGCATGCTGTGCGTGATGACATGTGCGATCGTGCCGCCGAACGATCGTGATCGCAACGGTGACTCATGCGGATCAGTCCATGTCTCATCCCAGGCGTTGCGGCCTGCGACAGACTGACATATTTGATTCAGATCGAAAGCCGCCCGATCGAGCCTGTTACGGAGTTGTTCCATGGAATCACCGGCCGACGCTCTCACTGGCTTGGCGTGCATCAGATCTGACCAAGCTTCCATGTTTCGCACGATGTGGTCCAATTCTGCTCTGATGGAGCCTTTGGAAAGGGGCATCGGCGTGTCGAGTTGGCCATCGGTCAAGGAGGACGCGATCGCAATCAACTCACCAGTTGTCGACGCATCGTGCCCTAAGAGGCGATCGAGGAGGTCCATGTCGCATCCCTGTTCGTAAGACAAGCCTGAGTCTGATTCTGTCTCACGAGCATATCATGGGCCATCGGTCTTCGAGCAGTTGTTGCACGCGGGATGTAACAACCGACTACGCTTGAAACCAGGATCATTCTCGATTCGTTGAACTGAGCCCGTCATGCCCCATTCGACCGTCAATGCGACCATCACTTGTACCGTCCCTTGCAATCTTTGTGAGTCGGACGATATCGAGGTCGTCCGCTCGAAAGACAGGCACGGTAAGCCGCTGCAGTCGGTCATCTGTCGTCGATGTGGGCTGGTGTGGAGCGATCCACGCCCATCGCCCGATGAGCTCCGTCGTTTTTATGAATCGGAGTATCGGGTTGACTACAAGGGGTCGTTTCAACCGAAGCCCAAGCACGCCTACCGGGCGGGTAAGGTGGCGCTTGATCGTTGTCGCAGACTAAAACCGCTACTCGCGGATAGTGCTCGTGTTTTGGATGTCGGTGCTGGAAGTGGTGAAGTCGTCTACATGCTCCGCGCGCTTGAGTATGACGCTTCTGGTTTCGAGCCAAACGAGGGCTATGCCCGATACGCTGCAGAACAACTCGGCTTGCCGGTGAGCCAGGGGTTCTGGCAAGATGCCGATATTCAACCGGAATCGCAAGACATGGTCACCATGTTCCATGTGGTCGAGCATCTGGAAGACCCGCTTGAAGTCATGCAGCACGCTCGACAGTGGCTAAAACCAAACGGGCTGTTGCTCGTCGAAGTGCCCAATGTCGAAGCGGTGTGCCAACAGCCTCACTCACAGTTTCATACTGGTCACTTGTACCACTTCGGCCTGGCAACGATGGAAGCGATGCACCGTAAGGCCGGATATGAAGTTGTGGATCGTGGAACCTCGTCAGACGGCGGCAATATTGCAGTCGTCTCTCGCAAGGTCGAATCGAGCAGCATCAATACCGTCGAAATGCCAGAAAACTACAAGCGGGTTGCATCCATAATTGCCCGCCACACAGCCATTCGGCATGCGCTCAGCCCCCACCCCTACACAAGACCTATTCGCAAACTGACGGCTCGGCTGGATGAGAAGCGAGGCCTCGCTGTAAATAGCGAGCCCAAAGCCATGCTCGATCAACTCATTCGTCAACTTTGATACGATCTACCGATTGTGACGGGCTGGAACTACTGTTTGTTCGAGTTACATCAGACCGAGGTAAAGTTTCGCTTCGTCGCACATCCGGTCCTTTGACCAGCGCGGCTCCCAGACCATGTTGACTTCCACGCTTTCGACCGCGGGGACACTCAACGCAGCACCACGGACCAACTCTGGGAGTGTGTGTGCTTCCGGACATGCGGGGCTGGTGAGTGTCATGTCAATCGTGACATAGACCAGTTGGTCGGCTGGTGCCGATTCGTCGAACTCAATGCGATAAATGAGGCCGAGATCATACAGATTGACCGGAATCTCAGGGTCATACACGCGTTTGATGGCATCGATGATCCGGCCTCGCAGCGATTCGGGATCTGGTGTCTCGGATGGTTCGACGCGATCAGGCTGGCTACCGGAATCAAAAATCCGCATGCTCATGCGTCGCCCCCCACAGCCGTCTGGTGAGCGGCAAGATTGCGGACGCGCGCAATCATCGCCGCAAGCCCATTGCGACGCGTGCCGCTGAGATGGGCTTCGAGATCCAGTTTCCGAAAAATGGCTTCAGCGTCGACTGTGCGTGCTTCATTCGTCGTCCTTCCTGCATAGATCGCCATGACGATCGCGATCAGGCCCTGTACAATGTGAGCATCGCTTGCAGCTCGGATCCAGATGCGATGGTCGTTCTGGTCGTCGAGCCCAAGACGAAGCCAGACCTGCGCCTGACAGCCGTGTACGCGTGCGTCTTCAGTTCGCTCGCTCAGAGGCAGGATTGGCACCGTCTTGCCGAGGTCGATCAAGTATTCAAACCTGTTCTCCCAGTCGTCCAGCACCTCAAAGGTTTCGATGATTTCGTCGAGTGGTGGAACCCCTGTCATGTACAAAGCCTAGCCGAGCAACAGTTGCCGGGCACGCGTTAGTGCGTGGATGAACACATCAACTTCTTCGCGTGTGTTGTAGATGGTGAACGAAGCGCGGGCTGCTGCGGAAATGCCGAGCCGATCCATGAGGGGCTGGGTGCAGTGGTGTCCTGTGCGGATCGCAACGCCGTAATGATCGAGCACCGGTGCAAGGTCGTAAGGGTGGATTCCGTCGATGTTGAATGTCAGGATGGGCACCTTGTTGGCCGATCGGCCGAACAGTTGAACGCCTTCGATCTGCAGGATACTCTCGGTCGCGATTTGGTTGAGGGCGGCCTCGTGCGCATGAATCGCGTCACGATCGAGGCTGGCGAGAAATCGAGCCGCTTCGGCCATGCCGATCGCGCCTGCGATGTTGGGTGTGCCCGCTTCAAACCGAGCCGGGGGGGCGGCATAGGTCGTCCCAGCAAACGAGACGGATTGGATCATTTCGCCACCGCCCTTGTATGGGGGAAGGGCTTCGAGGCGTTCGCGCTTGCCGAAAAGCGCACCGATACCCGTCGGGCCGTACATCTTGTGCCCGGAAAGTGCCAGAAAATCGCAGCCGATCTCTTGGACATCGATCGGGACATGGGCACCGGCCTGAGCAGCATCAACGATGCTGATCGCACCGGCGTTTGCGGCAAGGCGACAGACGGCAGCAATGTCGTTGACCGTGCCAAGCGCGTTCGACACCCAGACGCAGGAGACGACTTTGGTCTGCGGGCCGACGAGGTCGGCAGCCGCCTGCAAATCAAGTTCACCGATGTCGGTCACAGGAATCACATCGATGTGCGCCCCAACTCGTTCGCAAGCCATCTGCCAGGGCACGATGTTCGAGTGGTGCTCCATGTGGGTGAGCAGGACGCGATCGCCCTCAGCCAAGGTCGAAGCGCCGAGTGTCGAGGCGAGCAGATTCAAACTATCGGTCACACCGCTGGTAAAAATGATCTCTGCAGCGGCATCGGCGTTGACAAATGACGCGATCTGTGCTCGCGCGGCTTCATAGGCCTTGGTCGCTCGGGCACTCAGTTCGTGCAGACCCCTATGAACATTGGCATTGCTTGATGTATAAAAATTGACAACCGCATCAATCACACACTGTGGCTTTTGCGTGGTGGCAGCGTTGTCAAGGTACACCAGCGGCTTGCCATGGACTTGTTGATCAAGAGCAGGAAACTGACCACGAATCGACGCGATATCCAATGCTGTCGGTGTGCTGGGCATGGCGCCTCCGCTTGGTGATCACACTTCGATGCTCAGCCCTTCGGCTCGAGGGAGTTTGGCGATCATCTCGGCTGCCAGCAGCCGGCGAACCGGCGCAAGTTGCATGCGATCGAAACCCTCAGCGGCAAACGCATAGATCAGCATGGCGCGCGCGACTTCTTCACTCAGGCCGCGCGAGCGAAAGTAAAACACCGCTTCGTCATCGACGCGCCCGGTCGTCGCGCCGTGAGTGCACTTGACATCGTCCGCATAAATCTCAAGCTGCGGACGTGCGTTGACCCGTGCATCGTCAGAGAGCAGCATGTTGCGATTCGTCTGGATCGCGTCAGTGCCTTGCCCAGCTTTGTCGACAATAATTCGACCCGTGAACACGCCACGCGACTTGTCGTTCATGATGCCCTTGTAGTACTGACGGCTCTCGCAGTTCGGTGCAGCATGGCGCACACGCATCTGGTTATCGAGGTGTTGTTCGTTGTGAGCGACATAGAGGCCGTTGATGAGGCAGTGGGCTTTCTCACCGGCGAGCGTCGGGACGACATTGTTGCGCACAATCGCCCCCCCGAGAAGCACCGTGTGTGAATGAACAACGCTACGAGCACCCTGACGAATGAACAGCGTCGAGATGTTGTACCCGCGTTCACTCTCGCGTTCGAGCAAATAGTGCTCGACGAATGCGTCTTCGTCAGCAAAGACCTCGGTGACAGCATTGTTGAGATTCACAATCTCATCGCTGACTGCATTGTAGTGCTCGATCACCTGCACGCGTGCATTCTTCCCGGCCACGATGAGGTTGCGCGGATGAGCCGCGATTGGCGTGTCGCCCGAGGTTGCAAGTGAAAGCACATGGATCGGTCGATGGGCTGCGAATCCTTCCTGAACTTCGATATAGAGTCCCGAGCCAAACGACGCATCGTTGAGAGCGGTGAATCCATCAGTCAGCGTCGCACTTTGTGCGCCAAGTCGGTCAGCCACCCCAGTCCGAGACAATGCCTCTATCAATGGTTCGCAGACAACCCCCTCGCCGAGACCAGACAGGTCGCTCAGGTCGGCACGCAATTGACCATCAATGAACACCGCCAAAGCAGCATCGAGATCCGGAATCTGAAACGGATCGAGGTTGATGTCGTCTGAAGTCGGCCCATCGGCTGCCCACTCGATGCGCGTGATCGCATCAACATTCGTAAATCGCCAGCGTTCGTCGGCTGTCGATGGATAACCGATTTTGTCGAAGCGTGCACGAGCGCTCTCTCGCAACTCGCGCGCCCATTGCGGCTGTTCAGGCATTGCTTCAATCTCCACCGTGCTTTGCATTGTCATTCCACTGCTCCGGTTCAGACAGTTGCCGGTTCATTGACACCGAAAGGCGCATACCCGTTTTCTTCCAGCTCCATGGCGAGTTCTTTGCCGCCGCTCTTGACGATTCGACCTTTGACCAGAACATGGACCTGATCAGGCACGATGTAGTCGAGGAGTCGCTGATAGTGCGTGATGAGTAAGAAAGCGCGGTGCCCGTCGCGCATGGAGTTCACACCCTCAGACACGATCTTCAGAGCATCGATATCGAGGCCGGAGTCGGATTCATCGAGAATGCCGAGGACGGAATCGAGGACAGCCATCTGAAATATCTCGAAACGCTTTTTCTCGCCGCCGCTGAATCCTTCGTTGACATTGCGTTTGAGCATCTCGAATGGAACATAGATCTGGTCGGCCTTGGCGCGGAAGTGCTTGAGCAACGCGCCTGCGTTCAGTTCGTCCTTGCCTTCGAACACCCGCTTGGCGTTCACTGCCGCTTTGAGGAACTGCATGGCGCTCACGCCGGGAATCTCGACGGGATACTGAAAAGCGAGGAAGATCCCGGCGTTAGCCCGTTCATCAGGACCCAGGTCGTCAAGGTCTTCGCCATTGAACTCGATAGAGCCTTCGGTGATCTCGTAATCATCCTTGCCCGCAAGGACCTGAGCGAGTGTTGACTTGCCCGAGCCGTTAGGGCCCATGATCGAGTGGACTTCGCCGGGCATGATGGTCAAGTCGATGCCGCGCAAGATCTCGACTGCAGGATCATCTTCCAGGCGAACATGGAGATTGGAAATTTTGAGTAGTGGAGTTTGAGACATGGTGTTCACTTTCTGTGCGAATCTGAATGCTCCCTCACGGTCGCACTCATTCGATGCTTGATTAATTATCCGACTGATCCTTCGAGGCTCACCGCCAGCAACTTGTTCGCTTCAACCGCGAACTCCATGGGAAGTTCGCTGAAGACTTCCTTGCAGAATCCATTGACAAGCAGCGAGACAGCGTCCTCTTCGCTGATGCCGCGAGCGGTGCAGTAGAAGAGTTGATCTTCCGCAATTTTGGTCGTGCTGGCTTCGTGCTCAGCGGTCGCGGTCTGGTTGCGGATATCGACATAGGGGAAGGTGTGGGCTCCGCATTGATCGCCGATGAGGATGGAGTCGCACTGTGTGTAGTTGTGCGCGTTTTTCGCGCCCTTGTTCATCTGGATGAGACCGCGATAGGTGTTTTGACCTTGCCCTGCCGAGATGCCTTTGCTCACGACCGTGCTGGTCGTGTTCTTACCGATGTGGATCATCTTCGTACCCGTGTCAGCCTGCTGACGCAGGTTGGTCAACGCGACCGAGTAGAACTCGCCCTTGCTGTCGTCACCTTGCAGAATCACAGACGGGTACTTCCAGGTGATCGCCGAGCCGGTTTCGACTTGGGTCCACGAGATACGGGCGCGATCGCCCTTGCAGATGCCGCGTTTCGTGACGAAGTTGTAGATGCCGCCTTTACCGTTCTCGTCGCCGGGATACCAGTTCTGGATGGTTGAATACTTGATCGTCGCATCTTTCATCGCCACCAGTTCGACAACGGCTGCGTGCAATTGATTCTCGTCACGCATCGGCGCGGTACAGCCTTCGAGGTAACTGACATCCGCGCCCTCTTCGGCGATGATGAGCGTGCGCTCAAACTGGCCGGTGTTGCGCGCATTGATGCGGAAGTAGGTGCTCAACTCCATGGGGCATTTGACACCCTTGGGGACATACACGAATGACCCGTCGCTGAAGACCGCTGAGTTCAGCGTGGCGAAGTAATTGTCTGAATATGGCACGACCGAACCGAGGTACTTCTGGACCAATTCGGGATGATCTCGCACGGCTTCTGAGATTGGACAGAAGATCACACCTGCTTCGGCAAGTTCCTTCTGGAAGGTCGTCTTGACCGACACCGAATCGAAGACCGCGTCCACAGCGACGGGTCGGCGAGCATCGGCGGGCGACTCGGCTGCGCCCTCAATCCCGAGCAATGTCTTGGTTTCACTCAGCGGGATGCCAAGTTTTTCGTAAGTTTCGAGGAGTTTGGGATCGACCTCGTCGAGGCTTTTAGGTCCCGCTTTGGGGGCGGCGTAATAACTGATCGCCTGGTAATCAATCGGCGGATAGCCATAGGGCAAGAAGACCCACTCAGGCTCGGTCATCGCCTGCCACTTGCGAAACGCCTTGAGACGCCATTCGAGAAGCCACGCGGGTTCGTTCTTTTTGGACGAGATAAAACGGACAGTGGATTCGTCGAGACCTGGAGGCGCGAAGTCCTGCTCGATATCGGTGACGAAGCCGAACTTGTACTCGCGGCGTTCATCTGAAATCCGTGCAACTTCTTCGGTCGTGGTCATCGACGATCTCTCATTCGGGCTCTGTGCGTATGTAGAAGCGATTTTCAACTGCAATTGAGAATCAATCTAGTTTATACCTCTGACCGCATTGAATCTCGTATTTGTGCGTCGAATAGCAGACCCGGGGGAATGCCGGAGTCGCCACGATCGCATCGCAGCCTCGTTCACGGCCCCTGCATCGGTGTGGCGCCGAGTTTTCTTTGGTACACCGCAACCAGTGTGGTAGTCTGGAGCGAGCACGGACCGGTCCGATTTCCCGACAATTGGGCTTTTGGGGTCGTTTCTGAACCCCATCTGAGAGATTGACTGGTGTTGCGCAGAGACCAGACGGACGCGCCTGGATGGACTGGTGCGCACGAGATCCCAGTTTCTGTCAATCAAGGAGCTCTTGAGATGTTCGACCCTAGATTCAATCGGCCTAAGACTTTCGCAGTTCTCGCAGCATCCGGGCTCGCCTGCGCATGCCCCTCGTCCGCTTTTGCTGGCGACCAGCGAAACCTCACCGCTGAGGAGAAGTCCAAGGTTCGGGACGCGATCTGGTTGTTGTGGGATGCGTGGGAAGACTGCATGGACGAGACGCTGGAAGACACCTTCAACAAGCCCGGCGATCCCGGTGAAGCGGACAATCGCATTGAGTATGAGGATATCGAAGGCCAAAACGGCGAACCCGATCGTGATGCCACCTTTGAAGATGCAATTCTGAAACTGTTCGACATGCTCGACACGGATGATCTGCAGACTGAGTGCATTCGCGGATTCGGCTACACAAATCCCGCTGCTGGCATCGACAACGACACGGTCATTCTTGGTGAGGATTGGCTCGATCTGTACTGCAACGGAACAGATGTTGAAAAGGCCTGTGCAAAGTTGGAACTTGCAGCGACGCTTGCCAACGAAATCGTCCATGTCTTTGAAGTACCAACCGAAGATGACGCACAAGGGTGCGATGTCGAACGCGATTCAGAGTGTGCGACTTTGAAGTTTTTCAACCCGGTTCTAGCTGCGATGGTCGACGCCGATGGCGAAGTTCACGAATCGACAGACGATATCGAGAATGATCCTGATGCCGTCTTCGGTCTTGCTCAGTGTCTTGAGGATCTTGGTATTGACACTGCCGAAGAAATTGCCGAACTGTACGAAAAGATCGATTTCTCTCGTGACCTGAGCCAGGACCTGAAAACGAATCTGTTTGAAAACGAACTGTCGAACGGCCGAAGTTGGGCGGAGTTGTACTACGACGGAAAATACAAGAGCCCATTGCTGCTCAGAAAAGAACTGCGGAACAATGGCAACGATGTCAGGCTGACCGACCCGCGCGGCAACGCGCAAGACTACAGCCTGCCCGACGGGAAGGTTGTCATCGGATTCAATGTTTATGTCAATGACGACGGGTGCCTGGTCCTCGTCATGCACGGCTTCAACCCGACGACGCTTGAATCGTGCGTCGTGTTTCATGTCGATGAAGACAAGAGCGGGCTGCCCGATGCGGCGGTCGCAGGCTCAGTTGATCTGCCCAATGCACTTGGGCAGTTGGAAAGCCACGATGTACGACTGATCGCGTCTGTGCCCGAAGCCTGGAACGGCACCGGCAACGGATTGATCATGCACGACAAGCGATTCGGCAGTGTATCGCTGGTTGATTTGGACAGCGACGGTGTCGGTACAGGACTCGTGCAGCCCATCGTTGAAAATCAACCACTTTTGAGTCTTGATCAGATGATTCACTTGCACGAATGGATCCAGCCGTTCCCAGATGTTCCGGTCGTGCAATTCATCTTCAGTTCAACACCGTATGGCATTCAGTCGCCCGAGAGTCCGGCGATGGGCGTCATCGTAAACTTCGACACGATGTTTTCTGAAGTGTTCCCGCCGGCGCCATTGGCCTCCATCAAGGTGCCAGGCACGCTGCCTGTTGGTGTCAGCCGCCGACCGCGTGATGGTGAGCCGGTTCAACTGATGGGAACCCCAGGTGACCTTGTCAATCTCATTCTCATCGGTCGCGGTCTGTTTGACCCTGTGTTTCAATTACCGATTGAACAAGATGGCTATAGCCTGCCGCAGATCCCCCCCACCACCGGACTGGCCGGTCAGTTGATTCTCGTGCAGGGATTCGGAATCAACGGCCCCGACGAAAAAATCCAGTTTCTTCCCCCGCAGGGCGCGAATATCGACTGCAAACTCATGGACCCGAACGGTGATGGTGCGATGGATCGGCTGCACCTGACTGCCAATCCGCCTCGTTTGCATATGTTCGAGGGCTTGTCGCCTGATCCACTCGACCCGGTAAAAGATTACCAGTACGAGCAGGTACTACCGTTGCCGCGCGTCGGTGGATTCGCACCCATGCCCATTCCCGATCCGTTCGGTCCGTTTGGCATCATGGGCCCCGGGTTCGACATGCCGATGGTCCCGGTGCCTTTGCCTGGGCAGCCGCCAATGTTCGTCCCAGGTCCGTTTGATCTTAACGGAGACGGCAGCGAGGGCGAGTCAATCATGATTCGCAAGCCGATGTTCATTGATCCCTTCTTCGACATCGCGCTCGTCGAAGGCCTTGGCACACCCCTTCCAATCATGCACGATCCGGTACCGCTTCCCGATCTATTCGTGCCGGACCATTTCGAACTCGTCCCGATCAATGACGACCAGTTCATGGATATCGTGGTTCACGACTTCAATGGCGGATCGCCCTTGTGCGTCATCAATCTGGGCAATGGCAACTTTGAAGTCACTTTCTGCCCCCCACCATGTCCGGCAGATCTCAACAATGATGGCATTCTCGACTTCTTCGATGTTGCCAGATTCCTCCAGTGGTTCTCGGATGGTGACCCACGTGCTGACTGGAACAATGACACAATCCTCGACTTCTTCGATGTTCTTCTGTACCTCGATGCCTTCTCAACTGGTTGTCCCTGATCGGGCAATCGCGTAGGAGACATCATTCTGATACGCGTTTCCTCTGCAGCCACGCTGTGAAACACCCATCGTTCGCCCTCACATAAGTACCTTCTTCTCTTCTCTTCTCTCACTTCTCTCTTCTAAGGAGCACACCATGTGCACACGCAACACTCGAATCTCTCGCAACCGTCTCGGCCTTCTCCCGCTCGCTCTCGCAGGCTGCTCTGGTCTGGCGACCGCTGACATCACCTTTACACAGACGGTCGATGGGTGGTCAACCAACACCTATGCCTGGGCTGCTCAGAATGAAACAGTCAACACTGCCCGTGGCTTCGACGCCATCGGAACTGTAAAGACAGTCTGGGCTCGTGTGATTCAAAAGAATGGATCAGAAGTCGGCGGCGCCGTATTCTGCACGACGATGACCAAGACTGGGGCTCACGCGTTCGGCGATAACTGGGCGCTCGCGGTTCCGGCGGGCACGCTGACCGATTCTGATTTCTGGGACTGTTCTCGGATGGGTGTTGAGATTGTCGATTGCGAAGGCGACGGCCGAATGTCGTACAACTCATCACCTTCACCTCACGGCATGCTTGCCGCAACGGACTTTGAAGGCATCGACATTGCAGAGGATCCCAACCTGCGAATGGTCCAGATCGACCCCCTGGGTTGGGATGATCAATCGGTGCGCGACTTCGGCTTTGACTTTGCGGTGTACGCCTATCTCGACGAGTTTGGTTTTCCATTCGTTCTGAACCATGTCGATGAAGTTGGCTTGACCTGTTTCCGTTACGACCAGGAGAATGCTTTTGGCACGGGCGAGCCATACGACCCGAACAGACTGGTCATTCTGGGGATCGACCTTGACCCTTCTTGGGATCAGATGCCCTTCATCTCGAACGGCCTGCACTTCTTCGACTGGCAATTGCAGCCAGGTGGGGGCTGGTTGATCACAGATCAAGGAGATTTTCAGATTCTCCAGGTTCAACCGCTCTTCAACCAGTGGCAGATCCAGTGCCCTACAGATCTGACCGGCGAAGGAACGCTCGACTTCTTTGATGTTGCCGTCTTCCTGCAGTGGTTCTCCGATGGTGATCCTCGGGCCGACTGGAACAACGATGGTGTTCACGATTTCTTCGATGTGCTTGGGTATCTTGACGACTTCTCACAGGGATGCCCCTGAGTCGCTCAAGACATGACCTGATCTCAACACGGGGTGGCCCATCAGGTGATGGGCTGCTCCGTTTTTTTGGTCATTCCAAGGCTGCTTCATCACGATGAGGACTTCGCAACCTCATCGACCGCCTCGACAAACGCATCGATGTCGTCAGTGGTCATGTCAGCATTGACGCAAGCAACGCGAACGACACAGCGTCCGTTCACATCGGCAAAGCCGACCATTGCCCTCTGCTGTTGTCGCAACGCTTCGCAGATGGCCTCGCTCGATTGTCCGTCAACTTCAAAACAGACTGTTACGGACTCAGGCTTGCACGAAAGCGTCCAGCCGGTTTTCATTTCAATCATGCTCGCTAGATGCGCGGCCAACGCAAACAAGTGATCGATGCGTTCAGTCATACCTTTATCACCAAGGTGCTTCCACGATGCCCAGAGTTTGAGCGCATCATTTCGTCGACCGCATTGAATTGAGCGCGTGCCGTGGTTGTACTCGTCAGCATCCGCTTGGAAGAGATAGCCTGCGGTTTCGTTAAAGTTTGCCGCCAAAACGCCAGATTCTTTGCAGAGCAGGACCGACGAGATAAGTGGAACACCCATCATTTTGTGCGGATCCCAGGTCATGGAATCTGCGTGTGTCGTCCCGGCTGCGAGACTTGCTTGATTGGGCGACATGAGGACAGAGCCACCAAACGCACCATCAACATGTAACCAGATATTGTGCCTACTGGTCACTGATGCAACCTCTTCAAGAGGGTCAAACGCGCCTCGCACCGTCGTGCCGATCGTTGCGACCACCGCGATGGGGGTGATGCCGTTTGCCAGATCGGTTTCGACTGAACGCCTGAGTTGGCTTGGATCCATACGACCTCGTTCATCGACACCGACCAGCCGCAGGTTCGACCGGCCGAGGCCGATCATGCCACATGCCTTGCGTATCGAGTAGTGGCAGTCTTCCGAGGCGTACACCGCCACATTGTTGGTGTCGAGCCCGTGTTCCCGTGACTGCGAAAGCGCTGTGTTTCGCGCCATGACGAGCGCTGCAAGATTCGCGAGCGAACCGCCAGGGCAAAAAATGCCCTCGCCTCGCTCAAACCCGACAAGTTCGCACATCCGTCGTGTCAAGACAGATTCGATCAACGCGTGCGGACCGGCGACTTTGAATGTGTACATGGAGGTATTCAAGAGCGACGCGAGCAGTTCGCCCGCTGCGGCCATGGATTGACGACCGCTGAAGAGTTGATTAAAGAACCGAAGCGTGCCTGTGCGCGGTGTCGCCAAGGCAATGTGCTCGAGGTGCTTCATGACCGCTTCGCGCGACTCCCCTTCAGACGACAGGGTCAGATCGAGCGCCTCGGTCAGTTGCTCTGGACTCAGGTATGGCGCGACCGGCTCGTGCGCTTCAGCTTCGAGCAGACGATGGGCTATTTGTACAACGCCGTCTAGAAATGTCGTATCTTTCGTGTGCAACATGATGCCGATGGTAAGACCGCCGGCGTGTAATAGGCCACGATGCCCGCGATTTATGGCTTGTTATGCCACGCTTCGAGCACTTCCGCTTCCTTCTCCGGGGCGACACCCGCTCGTTCGGCTTTGGGCAGCCTTGCCCGTCGATTGACAGCCCGCTCCATCATTTCTGCATCTTCAGGTTCTTCGTTGATCCAGGCAAGCGTATCTCGGACGGTGTCCTGTAGAGGTCTAATTTTCATGCCATTGGCAAGTGCTTTTGCAACACTGACCTGCCCGAACCCGAGGTAGTCGCCCTCGGGCGGCACCCAGCAGGTCATGTGCTGCCACGCCCCCACCTGATGCTGCTGCAGAAACGCGGCGGGAACCCAGGTGAACGATGCGTCCGATCCCGAAACCGCGCGACAGGTTTCAAGGAGAAGCCCCATGGTGCGAGAAGCGCCGGGAGAGTCGGCGTTGTAGATGCCCATGTTTTTGCGCTCGCAACTGGCGATGCAGAAATCTGCGAGGTCGCGGACATCGATCGACTGGGTGTAGTGCTCGGGTTTGCCCGGGGCGAGCACTTCGCCGCCGCGGGAAACGCGAGCCGGCCAGTAGGTGAATCGATCAGTAGGATCGCCAGGACCCACGATGAGTCCGGGGCGGATGACACAGGTTCGTCCCGGCATGATGTCTTCGACGGCTTGTTCGACGCGTGCTTTCATTGCGCCGTAATGCTGACCCACCTCGCGATGCGTTTTGATGGCTGCAGCGACTTCATCTTCGATCTCGGCGAGCGGTGCCGACTCGTCCATGCCAGGAGTGGCGTAGTTGGCGTAGACGCTGATCGTGGATACCACGATGTACTGTCCGACATGATCCTTGAGCAGTTCGGCGGTGCGTGCGACGGTTTCTGGGACATAGGTAAAGGTATCGATGACCGCATCCCACTCTCGGCCTTCGAGTGCTGAGATGTCCTCGTAACGATCGCCGACCAGTTTCTCTACATCTGGAAACAGGTGAGGATTGCTCCTGCCTCGGTTGAACAGCGTGACCTCATGCCCAGCGGCAATGGCCCGCTCGACCATGTGCGGGCCGAGGAATCCTGTACCGCCAAGGAAGAGAATGCGCAGTGGTTTCCTGGCTTTGGGTGTGATGGCGAACGCGCCACTGGCGGCAAAGGCGGCAACGGCGGCAGCAGAACTGGTCTTGACAAATTCTCGACGGGGCATGGTCATCTTGGTCTCCGAATATGGTGTGCTCGTTGAGTATAACGACAAGTCGTCGGAGGTGCGAGCGAGGTTGGACCCAGAAACGACAATCTGTCGCCAAACTCCGAGATGTTCAGTTTTTTTTAACCAAAAACAGCAGCTATCCGGAGAACGAAGCACTTACCAAGGGGGTTCAGCATGGCGTGCGACCGTTCGACGCAGTCTCGAAGTAAAGACGACTGACGGGCTGGGTAATCTCAGAAATTTGGTGTCGGAGCCCGGTAGTCGTCAAAGTTAATGGACTTGAAGTATCGAATCGTGCGCTCGAGCCCTTCGCGAAGTTCGACGGTTGGCGCCCAGTTGAGTTTTTCCTTGGCCAGCGTGATATCAGGCTGACGCTGTCGTGGATCATCAGCGGGGAGCGGCAGATGCTCGATCGGTAAATCGCCTCGGCCGGCGAGTTCGATCACGAGTTCTGCCAACTGCATGATCGTGAACTCATTCGGGTTACCGATATTCACCGGCCCGACGAAATCATCGGGCGCTTCCATCATCCGAATGAGCCCTTCGATCATGTCATCGACAAAGCAGAACGATCGGCTTTGCGTGCCGTCGCCAAACATGGTCAGTGTGGGTTCGTGCATCGCCTGGCGAATGAAGTTACTCACGACGCGGCCATCAAACGGGTGCATGCGCGGGCCATAGGTGTTGAAAATTCGTACCACGCGAATGTTGACACCATTGGCTCGGTGATAGTCAAAGAACAATGTTTCGGCAGCCCGCTTGCCCTCGTCATAGCACGCACGCGGACCGATCGGGTTCACATTGCCTCGGTACGATTCGGGCTGCGGGTGAATATCCGGGTCGCCATAGATTTCACTGGTGGATGCCTGGAGCACTTTTGCATGACACCGCTTGGCCATACCCAGCACATTGATCGCACCCATGACCGATGTCTTCATGGTCTTGATTGGGTTGTACTGATAGTGACCAGGTGCTGCCGGGCACGCGAGGTTGTAGATCTGATCGACTTCGAGCCACAGAGCGTGGGTGACATCATGACGGATGAGTTCGAAGTTGGGCAAACCAAGCAGGTGTTTGACATTTGACTTCTGGCTCGTAAAAAAATTGTCAACACAAATGACATCGTGCCCTTGCGCGACAAGTCGATCGCAAAGGTGTGAGCCGAGGAAGCCGGCGCCGCCGGTGACGAGGATTCGTTTGAGGCTCACGCGTTCGCTCCTGTTTGCCACTGCATCGGATGTTCTGCAAGGTACAACGCGTAGCGCTGCATCGATTCAACCGGGTCGTGCTGCGGCGACCACCCAAGCCCGTTCTTGGTCGCCGACATATCGGCACAAGTGAAATCCTGATAGAACCGACGAATGTGTTCGGGCATGTCGAAATACTCGATCGCGAGCGTATCAGCCTTGCCCAGAGCATCGAGGACGGCTTGGGCGACCTGATTGAATGAGGTCGTTCTCCCGAAGCCGAGATTGTAGACACCGGGAGTCGGATCTCTTCGATCGCCGAGACCGGCTGCAGCGAGCGTGCAATCGACGACATCATCAACAAAGACCTGATCGCGCTCTTGATCGCCGGGTGAAAACAGTCGTGGCTTTCCCCCCCGCAAGACCTGCCCGGCGAGTTGGAAACACATCGAAGCCATCGATCCCTTGGCTGCTTCGCACGGGCCGAAGACATTAAAATAGCGAAGCCCGACCACAGGTGGCTGCGATTCGCCGTTGCGATCGCGCTCGGCTGCGATTCGAGCGTGCTCAACTTCCATGAGCCACTTGCTGAAGCCGTACACATTGTTCGGATTGCCCGCAGCGTCAAGTGGAAAAGGAACGTGCGTTGCGGTTTGCGGCGGTGAGCCATAGGTCGCGGCGCTCGATGCGTAGACGAGCGGCACATTGAATTCGGCTGAAGCGCTCACCATGTCAGAAAAGCACTCCAAATTGTCACGAATCATCTGCTGCTCATTGGCGACGGTGGTGTCGGTGATGGCTGCGAGGTGGAAGACCGCTCGCGGATTGAGTCCTTCGATGGCGGGATGCCAGTTCAACTCGCCAACAGCGTCCGGCATGATCTCGCCGCGAAAGGGTGCGACCCCCTTGCGTTGACACGCCTCGATGAGGTTCGCGAAAGTGCCAGTGCGGAAGTCATCAACCACCATGATCTCGCAACCCGGATCACGGCGGGTGAGCTCTGCGACCAGGTTCGACCCGATGAATCCCGCCCCGCCGGTCACGATATATTTGGAAACAGCCATGAGAACCGATCGTAGGAATGGGACTGACCATCGTCAGACAAAAATCAAGACCAAGAAGTTCACGGCGCGCTATCTGGAACCGGAGGCACGATGAGCACCTGACCAAGACGAAGATCGTCCGGACTGCGCAGTCGATCACGATTCGCATCGAACAGAAAATCGACGAATCGCACGCTGCCGTACATTTTCTTCGCGATCCCCGAGAGTGTGTCGTTTGGTTGAACGGTGTACTCGACAACCTTGGGTGGTTCCGGCAGTTGCTCAGGGGTCTCCGGCCGTCCCTGCGGGTTGTCAGGGTCGAGCGGTATCTTGATGCGATCTCCCGCTCGCAATCGCTCCGGATCTTTCAGCGGATTCGCACGCGCGATGGCCGTCCACAGACTCTTGCGACCAAACTCGCGCTCGGCGATCTTCTCAAAAGTATCGTCCTTGCGTGCCACAGCCCAGCGGAACGGAGGCGATCCGAATTCACCTTGCGTTTGTTCGTCATCGTCCGTCGACGGCCGTGATGGTTCTCCGTCATCGATCTCAGGAGATTGACTTTGCGAATCGTCGTTCGTGTGCTGACGATCGCCATCGGGTGGCATCAAAATAAGAACCGGTGGCTGCGAGCCTGTCTCTTCAAACGCGGAGTCTGCAAAGGTGACATTCGGGTTGCGATCTGACCGAGGTTGCCAGACCCAATACACCACGACCCACAACGCGACGAGCCCGGAGAGGCCCACGATGGTTCGTCGTTGGATCGGATCCATGCCCTGCTCCCACGCCTGCTCGCTACCCGATCAGGTCGTCAGTTCATCTTTGGACTCTTCCGGGCCTCCGGTCTTGCGTGACCACACGAGTGGTGAAGCCACCGCGATTGACGAGTAGGTCCCGACGATCACGCCCATCATCAGTGCGTAAGAGAACGCCCGCACGCCGTCGCCGCCCCAGATGAACAGGATGAGCGTGGCGATCAGTGTCGTTCCTGATGTGATCACCGTGCGACTGACGGTCTGATTGATGGCATCGTTGATGACCGTGGAGGTCGCGTATGGAAGTTTGCCACGATTCTCGCGGATGCGGTCCATAATGATGATCGTGTCATTGAGTGAGTACCCGATGATCGTGAGCATGGCGGCCACCAGATTGAGGTCAATCTTGAATGGTTGAATGCCGATGGCTTGAGCGATCGGTTGCAGCGTTTCATTGTCGTACACAATCTCAGCCATCGCGATCAGACCCAACACCGTCAAAACATCGTGCAGCAAACAGACAATGGCTGCCATCGAATATCGAACCGAACCGAATCGGATCCAGATATAGATCAGAATGAGCAGGAAACTCATGATGACCGACACGACCGCAGTCTGCTTGAACCGCTCAGCGATGACCGGGCTAAATGTCTGCATGCTCGCAAGCGTGGTTGTTTCGGTCAGAGCGCTACGGACAAGATCCCACTCGGCTTCAGCAACAGTTGTGCGCCACACCTCTTCGTTGTCGAAGAAACTCAATTGCGGATCCATGACGAGCAAGACGGCGACGCTCACCGCGTCTTCGGTTCCTTGCAGCACCATCAACTGAGAGCGGTGGCGAAGCGTATCTGCAAAGTCCGGCTTGGTGCGCATCGTGTTGATGCGTTCCTGCAGGCCTTCAAGTGTTGGCAAACGATCTGATTGCGATTCGTCGATCTCGATAAGAATCGCCGCACCGCCGAGGAAGGTCGAAACATTCTCACTGAATTCACTTCGAGAAATGGCATCGCCAAGCCTCGATGTCACGATCGCGCCAACGGGGGCGCCGTCGATCGATTCGCGGCGGTCGCCGTTGAAAGGAACCGGGGCTTTGGTGTCAATCTTGTCAGCAAATGCCGTGATCAAAGCCTCGACGATCTGCTCGGTTGGTGACTGCACGGTTTCATTACCGGCAGAACCAAGTGAACTCGACGAGACTTCCTGACCTTCAACAAGGAATGCCTTAATATTGAACTTGTCCGAGATCACACCGCCCGCTTCCGGGTTTACAGGGATCGCTTCTGCCAGCCGCAGCGACAGGAGCGGATCAAGTTCTTCACGCCCTTCCGCGATCGCGTGAATGCGGTCAAGCACCTCTGCTCGGCTCATGGTCATGGGCTGACCACTCTCGTCATCTCCAAACTGGAGCGTGACCTGCACGCCGCCGCGGAACTCCATGTCGAGCATCTTCTCGCCCTGCGAATAGACCATGAACATGCCGAGACCGACATAGAAAGTCGAGATTGCCACGAAGACCCAGCGGAGCCTGAGCCACTGAATGCGCGGGTGGAGCAGTTTTCCGAGCGCGGGAATAGCGATTGGCAGCATGCTCATGCGCTTCAGTTGAGCAACATCGGTGATGAACACCATCAGAATGCGGCTGACGAACAGTGCCGAGAACAGCGTGCCGCACACCCCGATACCGAGCGTGATGGCGAAGCCTCGGATTTCCTGCGTACCGAGTTGTCCAAGAACAACACAGACGATGAGGTTGGTCACATTGCCGTCGACGATACTGGACAGCGCCTTCTCGTAACCAAGACGAACAGCAGTGCGCAGGTCGTTGCCGAGGCCGAGTTCTTCGCGGATGCGCTCAAAGATGAGCACATTTGCATCAACCGCCATACCGAAGGTGAGGATGACACCGGCGATACCCGGCAGACTGAACGCCGCCTTGGCGAGCGCCATCGCGCCGAGGATGATGACCGCGTTGGCGATCAAGGCAAGCACGGCGATGAGGCCAAAGCCGAAGTAATACAGCACCATGAAGACACTGACAGCGATCAGCGCGACGATGCCGGCGTACAGGCCGGCTTTGAGGTTGTCGTTGCCCAGTTCCGGTGCGATGGTGTTTTCGCTCAATGGTTCGGTCGACAACTTGGCTTGCAACGACCCGGCGTTGAGCACGCGAATGATGTATTCACGCTCTGCAGCTGAGAAGTTGCCGGTGATAATGCCGGTTCGCGTAATGCGCGAGTTGATGTTTGGTGCGGTGTAGGCTTGATCATCGAGCAGAACAGCCATGCGGTTACCGACATTGCCGCCTGTCATATCACCAAACAGACTCGCGCCGATGGTGTTCATACGGAAACCGATGGCCGGCTTCCCCGACTGATCGCTCGCCATATAGGCACTGGCGACCGCCCAACTCGCATTACTCTCACTGGTCAGTCGCTTGGAGGGCGTATCCCAACAAAGGATCCAGTACTCACCCTCGTACTCCTCGGCGACGAGGCCGCGACCGTTGAAGTACGCTTCAGGACTGGCATCGAGCAGTTCGAGTTCCTGGACAGTCTCAAGCCACGCTTCGATGCGGTTGATCTTGACCCACCGAGCGTCGCGGGCCCGCACATTGACCGGGCCCTTTTCACGCAACTCGCGTCGGAGTCGGTCCTCTTCAGGATGTGTATTGGTTGAACCCGAGCCTGTGGGGTCGACCGTGATCCGGAAACTGAGCACGCCGGCACCACGCAGCAACCGAACCAGGTCGGACGGGTCGTCGAGTGAGGTACGGTTGGTGATGTACTCCTGATACGCCGTGAGCACGCTATCGATCTGATCGCCAAGTCGCGCGTCGTTGAGACTACGGAACTTTGCAAGTGCGCGTTCGTGGCTGCTTGGGAGAGTTTCGTACTCGTTGGTAAGAGTATCTTTGAGAATGAGCGGGCGATCGGGCAGGTTGATGATGCGGCGGAGTTCATCCGACGAAGGCATGGCATCAAGCGCCGCATCGCGCGCTGTTTCGTAGTCGATCTCGGCTTCGGCAATCTGGGCTGCGAGGACATCGAGTACTTCGTCAAGAGCACCAGTCTGACCAAGCAACTCGTATCGCCGGCGAAGGCTGGTCGCCTTATCAATTGCCTCGGCGGCCGCTTCGAGCAGGTCTCTTAACTCGGTTCCCGGAGCGGAAATTTCATCGAATCGTGCCGATCGAGCAGCTTCATCGAGCCGCATGACGCGTTCGAAATCGCTCCTCGGTATGGAGGCTGCATCGATCTTGGCGAGTTCGACCTCGAACGCCTGCCGAAGTTCTTTGACACGATCGCTCGGGAGGGGCATCGTGATCTCGATGCGGTCTTGCCCTTGTGCAACCATGGTGATGTCGAAGGTACCATTTGGATCGACGCGGTCCTTGAGGACCTCGATGACCTGGTTGAGCACTTCCTTGGCATTCTCACCCGGATCGATCTCGACCGAATAGACAAGCGTGGTCCCGCCGCGCAGATCCTTCCCCAGACGCAGTTTCTCACCCGGAGGCATGAAACTCCATGCAAAAAACACCATGACGATCAGGAGGGCAATTGATCTAAATCGAAGATTCTTCATAGGACTATTCTCACCAGCGCCGAAAATGGCGGCAGGTCAATCTTTGGCGCATGATCGCGGCTGGGCGCGAATTGGGTCAGGAGACAGTTTCGACTTCTTCAGGTTTGGCTTCAGCCTCGATCGAGTTCCCGCGGCCCTTCTTCAGGACTGTCTGAATCGACGACCTCGTCACCCGAACTCGAGAGTTGGTGGCTTCATCGACACGAAGAACGGCTTCGGTGTCAGTTAACTCGGCGACAACGCCGATCATGCCCCCCACCGTTTGCACGCGATCGTGTCGAGCGATCGAACTGAGCAGTTCGGCTTTGCGCTTCTTTTCTTTGCGTCCTTGCAGCATGGTGGTAACCATGAGGAAGCCGAAAAAGAGGAGCATGCCGAACAGAAGCATGTTTGAGCCGCCGGAAGCGCTGCGTGTGGTTCCGGCACCATTGCCTGCTGGCAGAGGCGAGCCATCGGCGGTTGTCCCAGTTGCGGTGCCATCCGACGCGCCAGCGACGGGGACATCTGCTGCCCCTCCGATGACGGGCGGCTTGCCTGCACCTTCCTGGCCCAGGTAGACCACCGGTATGAAAAGTTCGTGGGATTGGTTCATTGATTGCCTGTCAAAAAGTGCCCGCCAGATCGGCGAGCGTGTTGTTTCAAATCATCCGATGCTGGACGGGCTCTCCAGCCCGGCAGCCGCCACCGGCCACCTCCGGGCGAAGTCCGACCAAGCATCTTCGCGGATGGCGCGGCGAATGTCCAACATCAGACGCTGGAAGTGCCTCAGATTGTGCAGCGAAACCAGAATCGGACCCAGCATTTCGCCCGCAATGAACAAATGACGAATATATCCGCGGCTGAAGGGCTGCCCATCGGGTGTTACCCAGCCATGCCCCGAAGGATCACAGGCGTGGCAATCGCATGTTTCGGAGATCGGATTGGCGTCTTTCGCATGAACAGCGTTCCGCAGTTTGATCGGCCCGGTCTGCGTGAACGCGTTCGCGTTTCGCCCGTTTCGAGTGGGCAGGACACAGTCAAACATGTCAACCCCGGCCCGGACCGCCGCGACGAGGTCTCGCTCGTACCCCACGCCCATCAGGTACCGAGGCTTGGCATCGGGCAACAGCGGAGCCGTGAATCGTGTGACACGAGCGATCTCGACAGCGGTTTCGCCCACCGCGACTCCGCCGATGGCATAACCGGGCAATTCGATATTGGTGACCTGCTCTGCGCACCATCGACGACGATCGAGATCGGTCCCGCCTTGAACAATACCGAAGAGGGCCTGTTCGCTCGCACGCGTGTTCGCCGTCTTGCAGCGCTCGAGCCAACGCACGGTCCGTTCGTTGGCGAGGTCGAGCCGGGCGGCGTGGTCGTACGCCTTCCTGCCTCGCCTCGTTTCACGCGCCGCAGCCTGTCTCAATCGTGGCTGATTGACGGGCGCGGCCTCAGGATCGACCGAGGGGGGGCAGTCATCAAATGCCATGATGATGTCAGCGCCGAGTTCGTTCTGCACTTCGATCGCTCGTTCAGGTGTCAAGCGAATCGTGCTGCCGTCGAGGATCGATCTGAACGACACGCCGTCATCGTCAACCGCGTTGATGTCGGCCATTGAATATGCCTGATACCCACCCGAGTCGGTCAAAATCGGCCCGACCCAATTCATGAACTTGTGTACGCCGCCCATCTCCTTGATGAGCGGCGACCCCGGGCGGAGCATGAGGTGGTAGGTGTTGTTGAGCACGACTTGTCCGCCGAGTTCATGGATGTGCTGCGGGATGATGCCCTTGACCGTGCCTCTTGTTCCGACGGTCATAAATGCGGGCGTATCAAATACACCGTGCGGCGTCGTCACCTTGCCGGTGCGGCCGGCTGAAGTCGCGCACCGGGCATCAATCTCAAACTGAATAGGACTCAACGACCCTGCTCCCGGCGCGAGTGTTCCGCGAGTGTGTGCTTCTCTTGCGCTGACAATGCACTGATGCCTTCGCGGTTGATCTTGTCGAGAATGGAGTCGATCTGAGCATCCGAGTCGGATGTTGATCGAGTTGTCGGACCAGGCGGTCGGCGTGACGATGAGGATCGTCCGGATGTAGACTCAATCTTCACCTTGCGTGAATCGCCAAACACATCGAAGAAATCACGCAAAAGGTGCGGGCGGCGAATGAAGAAGAACCCGGCCAGAGCGCCACCGACATGGGCAGCATCGCCGCCCTGATTGCTTCCTGCGGTGATGAGATTCCACATCGCGATCACGAAGTAGCCGTATACAAACCACCGCATTTGAATCGATATGGGGGGGAAGAGCAGACGAACGATTGATTTGGGCGTGATGTAGGCACAAGCCATCAACACACCAAACACGCCGGCGCTCGCGCCAACCAACGGGGTCATGATCTGGACGCGCAGAGCGCCCGGCACAGGAATGCCAAGGAACCCCACAAGATTGAGAACGAGATACATCAGCCCGCCGAAAATGCCGCAGGTGAGATAGAACGCGAGGAATCGTTTTCGTCCGAGTTGCTGTTCAACCAGCGGACCAAAGATCCAAAGCGCAAACATATTGAAAAAGATGTGCATAAACCCGCCATGGAGGAACTGAAACGAGAGCAACCTCCAGACTTCGAGTTTCATAAAACCAGTTGAGGTCGAGAAATGCCCGTACGCCGTCAACGGGTCCATGACCATGTAGTTGGCAGCACCGACGACTTGCGGCGGATTCGACCCGACATCGACAAGCCGATGTTTGAGCACGACACCGACTCGTTTCGAGGCTATCTCAATATCCCGATCGTTGGTCAGGCGTTGACCGTTGGCTAAAAACGGGTCGTCTTCGATGACCAACCTGTCGAACTGAGCCTCGGTGACATTGGGATCGTTGAACTGATTGGCCACGGGGACCGGCACCCCGATATTCGTCATCCCCATCTGCACGACGAAGATCGTGATATTGATGATGATGAGCCACCCGGTGACCGACAACATGCGAATGCGCACGAGACCACCGCCTGCGCCACCACCGGTTCGGCCGCGATCATCCTTGTAATAGTCTCGGTCGTAGATGCCCATGAACGCGTCTGCCTGCAAGGGGTCATTCGGAATCGGTTCGATTCGATGTTACACCCCTACTCGCCGCGTTGACGGCGTGTTTCGCGTTCGAGGGTTTTCTTCTCCGCTTTGGTCAGGCTCCCCATGCCGGTGTGTTTGATCTTTTCAAGAATGACCTCGACTTTCTCGAAATGGGCCTGCTCTTTGGCTTCACGCTTGAGATCGGCTTTCGTCGGTTCGCCAGCCGGTTCAGGAGGCGTATAGACGAAGTCGTTTTCAACCATCCCTCCGGTCGCCATGAAACGCAAGCGTTGGCGCTCAGTCCAACAGGTCATGCCGCCGAAGATCGCGATACCGAGCAGAATCGTCTTGCCTGAGACAATCGCGATGACACCGAGCGCAATCGCAGCCGCAATACCCAGCGTGACCGACATCTCCATGGACTTGTGGTATCCAACCCGCCTCCAAAGAAGCGTCTGGACGACGCGACCGGCATCCATCGGAAACATCGGGACGAGCATGTTGAAGACAAGGAGAATCGCGTTGATGTAGTGGGCCATCCAGAGACCGGTGATCAACCAAAATGGAAGACTGGAATTCGCGTTCACCGCGACAGTCATCGCGAACCCTGGATTAAACGGGTTGAAGAACACCGCGCCCCATTGACTGGTCGTAAGGTAGACCGCGGCTCCCAGAACTGGAAAAAGGACAACATTGACCATCGGTCCGCCAATGACGGTGATGAACTCAGCCTTCCAATGGTGCGGGGGCGAACAAAACGCAAGCCCGCCGAGCGGCCACAGAATGATCTGATCGGCTTCACCCTTGACCCATCGGCACGCGAAACAGTGGCCGTATTCATGGAGCAACACGATGCCGAACAGCAACCCCATGTAGCCCGCCTGCATGAGGAACTGGCCTTGGAACGCTGCCTGAATCAACATCGCCGCGACGAACAACACAAACAGGAAATGAAGTTTGACACGGATCCCAAATGCTGTGTACAACGGCACACCCCAGGTCAGGGGATTCTCGCCGCCACCGAGAAGACGCTGAAGTCCGGACCATCGGCCGCCGCCGCCGCCCGAGCCAGCGTCATATCCGCCACCCGAGCCGTTGTTCCCGCCAAATTTGAATGGACTCGTGCCCTTCACGCGTTCTCCTCGATTCAATCAACTCCCGGACGAACAAGCCTTCTCTGCAATCACGATCGGTCCGATTTGTTCCCAGTGACGAGAAATCTGGCACCTGCATCGGCTTCATGGATCCTGACCCTCTGAGTGTACCGGGCAGCCGCGACGGCGATGCAGCTGACATGCTGACGGTACCCGATGAAAAACGGCTCCGTCCAAAGAACGCAGCCGCTGGGAGTGAAGAGCCTGATGTTGAACATGAACCCGCGCGTGAAGTGATGATTGACCGTTCGAGTTTACGGACAACCGTCGGCGAAGGCCGAGAGAAACGCAAGGACATCAAAGAAGTCAAGAACCGTGTCTTCATTGATATCTGCCTGCGGGTTTGATTCGGAAAAAGCCGTAAGAAAGGCCTGGACATCAAAGAAATCGAGCACGCCCGTCGGCGGCGCAAAGTCCGGCACACAGTCAGGGGTCACGGTGATGCGAAACGCGTAAAACACGCCATTCGAGGTGTCGTATCCCGACCCACACATGATGTTGCCGTCTGACGAGATAGCAGAAAGCGTCACGATATCAAGCCACGACGGAACGGTGACTTCGTTGTCTGCGAGGAATGTCTCCACATCCACCATCCCCTCGTCAGGTGTCCAGATGAACCCGGTGGCGTGCCCTGGGCCGCTGAATCGGTTGTAACCAACCATTTTCGAGCCATCAGGCGTGATGTCATTGACCGTGACGAACCCGAATGGATCGACCGTTCCGAGCAGCGACCCGAGAAGTTCTTCCTCCCACCCGTTGACGGTCTTTCGCCACACGGTCGCTGCCATGCGATGACCAACTTCGTCGTAGGTCGCACCGCCAATGATCGTGCCGTCTGCATTGACCGAGTTTGCTTCACAGAACGCGTCGTCGGTATTCAGGACCGTGAGATTACCGTCTTCCCACACAGTCGCCCACCAGTTGCCGAAGTCTGGGTTGGAACTCCATCCGACGATGACTGAACCGTCTGCGTTTGCCGTGTTGGCTCGGCTGTCTCGGCCGAGTGAGCCAAGGTCTTCGACCAGGCCGTCGCCAACGCGGCGCATGGCATGGGCGAGCCCGCCCACACTTGTGTTCCGCCAGTACAACCCGACCACAGTTTCGCCGTCGCCGGAGATTCCCCAGCCTGATCCATATGCCAGGTCTATTTCGCCGCCGTCCGAAGGGAGGGGGGGCATGAACGCATCCCAGCCTTCACCCAGCGTCCACACACCTGGCGAGATGTATTGGCCGTCATCGGTCAGGATCGTCGCGCTCACGCGTGTGCCATCGTCCGAGACCTGCGGAGCCGCCGCGCCACGCCCGAGCGCTGCCCATGTGCCGCGCCCGAGGTTGACGGCCCCGTCATCGTTCGTCCAACGCACAGATTCGTAGGCAGCGTCGTTACCGACAATGACCTGACCATCAGCGGACATACCCGTCGCCGCGAACTGGCCGATGACTTCAAATTCGACCACCTGCCCCGTTGCGATCCCCGAGAGTGCAGTCAGTGCGAAAGCCGTGATTTTCATCGTGATCTCCTGGCGACGCGTCGCCGATGGTTTGTGGTTGGGTTATGGGCAGCCTGAGCTAAACGCGGAAAGAAACGCCTGTACATCGAAAAAGCTAAACTCGTCATCATCAACGAGATCCGCCTTTTGGTCTCCTGCAGCAAACAGAGCGAGAAATGCCTGCACGTCAAAGAAATCGAGTGCACCAAAGGGCTCTGCGAAGTCGGCGACGCAATCCGACTCGAATGTGATCATCCAGGCACCGGTACCGAACCCGTGGCCGATGATGGTGCGCCCGTCGGCACTGATCGCTTGGGCGACCTCGAGATTCAGATTCGCGGGGATGACTGCTCCGAGGCTTTGGGCATAGGTCTTGAGCACCTGAAGATCGCCGGTGCCGTCAGGTTGAATCCAAGCGCGACGGTTGCCCAGAAGTATGTCGAACCCGACGATGGTGCCATCATCGTCAATGTCTTGTGGAATGCCGGCCCACCCGCCAACCAGTGAGCCATTCGCGATGATCTCCGTGCCACCTGACTCGGTCCATTTGATTGCGTCGTAATACCCATCGATTGCGCCCGTGTACAACGCACCGAGCAGGATGGTGCCATCATCGCTCATGCCGTGCCATTCGCCCTGTGAATCACCGGTCGGATCAAGGAGAATACCGCTACCCGTGTCACCCTCCCACATGGCAGGCGTGCGTGTAAAGTTGCCTTGGCAGAAACCCGCGATGACCGAACCGTCAGATGACACGACCGAAGCACGGCAGCGTCGCTGGGCGAGTTCTTCCAGAGGTTCCATCCCCCCCGATTCCGTCCACTTGACAGCCACGGCAATACAGCCGTCCCATGACAGCCCGACCACGGTTGATCCATCGTCAGATATCTCGTATCCACTGCTGCGACTTGGACACGCGCCAGCATTTGGAAGATGACCGAGGCTCACCCAACCATCGTCGGCTGTCCACATGCCCATGACACTTGATCCGACACCAGTCGGATCAGGGATGTTGCCGATTACGATTGTGCCGTCCGCTGAAACAGAAACGGCGTTGTCAACACCCGTGGCGATGCCGCCAGCGGTAATGTCCAACACCGTGTCTGTCACTCGATCCCAGAGATATGCCCCATCGGGAATAAAGTTGCCGTCAATGTCTCGACCGCCGACGATGAATCGACCGTCAGGCGACATGTCATTTGCTGACGACGCGAGTGGAATGAACTGGAAAGTAGCGACATCTCCAGCAATCGCTGGTGAGCCCGCAACTGTGACGATCATGAATGGGAGAAATGCGTTCCGTCGGTTCATGATTTGTCCTTGCACATCGTGATACGGAATACCCTTCGCGCTGACACAAAGCGCAGGATTGCAACAAGTATGTCGTCGTGATGGTTGAAAAATCCTGCCGCTCATTTCTGAGCAGCAGGCGATGATTGAAGAATCAGGCCGAGCGGCGACGACGGATGCCGAGCAAGCTCATGCCAACGATCGCGAGGCTTCCCGGCGCGGGAACCATGTTCCATGACATGTCATCGACATAGGTCGTCGGCGAGAAACCGAAGCCAAGTATGCGGACTTCATCAAAGACCATGCCATTCGTCGTTGTGATGTCGATCCATGTATCACCGATCCCACCCCACGCTGGTGTGATTTCGAGCCCTTGCGAGAAACTGCTTGTAACTTCAACGCCATCATTGAAGACGAACACGCCAAGCCCGCCGCCGAACAGTGTCGGGGGGCCAGAGGGATCCCAGACCTGTGTCGAAAACTCGGTGACATCATCACTGAAGGTCATGAAGACGCCGAAGTTCCCGAAGAAAGAGTTTCCGCTGCCGAGACCCCAGCCGCCGTTGAACGAATCGTGATCATCGACAATTGGTTGGCCATCACCAGCTTGCAACTCTGTAACACCGATGGCTGCCCACGCAACAGGATCGACCACGCCGGTGGGACCACCAACTTCGTCGAAGTTGAGTTGTGTGCCATACGAGCCAGCGCTCGAACCGTGGTTGATGGTAATGTCGGCGGTTGCCGAGCCGGCCAGAGCGGCAAGTGCCACAGCGATTGCGATTCCGTTGATATTCATGATCTTCTGCTCCCTGTTTGCCTTGGTCGACTTGCCCAAAGACCCCATTGGTCACAGACACACCGACCTTACAAGCCCAAACATACTTCCTGTTCTTGGAGAGTGCCAAGTGTCTCTGGAGACATTTCTACAATTTATTGAGAGGTCGCCGTGCCGAATGACGCTCATCGAGTACAGTTAGGGCAGCACCGCCTCGTGGAACGAGCATGACCCGTACAACAACAACCACCAACTCGCATACCGAATTGCCCCAGGAGTCACGCGATTTCCACGCGCATTACTTGTTCACAGTTCAGCATTTACGATCCACTTTGATCGAAGCGTACCAGTCCATCGGTGTCGATATCGAAAGCCCGCGCGAGGCCGCTCGGCAACTCAAACTCGATAAGAACCTGACATGGAAGGTATCTCGAATCATTAAATCCGAGGATGATGTACGAATTGCAGCAAGTGTTCCCGGACCTTCCGGGATCGCCAAACTGCTGGACGGCTTAACCGGAGCGGGTGCTTCTCCTGTTGTGATACATGATGTTCGAAAGTCATTCGCGTCATTTTCGGACATGGTTGAACTGCACACAACCGACAGAGCATCACTCGAACTCATGCTCGATAGCTGGGCTGATATGGGTGCCGATCCGCTCGAGAAGAGCCGAAAGTTGGCGTATCAAGGCAACAGTGGCATTTGGGGCATCCAGGCAGCGGTGCGGCTGAGCTGTTTCGTCGTGGCACCCTCAGAAGCAGATCCGGCCGTCCTCGATTATGTTCAACTGGGCGGGTACACCAACTTGCAACGGCTGCGACCAACAGCGGGTTGGCCCTTGCTTCGCCTTCGAGCATTCAACGACGACGGTTCGCCGCCAATCGCAAACATGAAGCCGTTGAGTCCGAATCCGGATCCGAGCGTGCCGCTGCTGATGAACGATTTTCTTGCGGGAAACCACCCCGATGTTCGGTTGCGACAGGATGAGCGAGGCATCGTGTATGAACTGGCGGAAGGACCAGTCGGGCGCACCGGTCTGTTCAGCGCGTACTACGGCTATATCGACCGAGGGTCACTGACGCGATATCGAGATGAACACAACCAGATGGGTGAGTTTCTCACAATTATCAACACGCCAATGGAGATGCTCGTCTGCGACCTCATTGTTCATCAAGACCTTGCCGAGCAGTTCGCTCCTCAGGCGCGGGTGTATGGTCGAGCCTCGGGATTGATGGACGAGCACGAGCAACGCGATGAAGGCACGCTGCTGCCATTGAGCGAGAAACTGCGACCGTTGCCTGTCGGCATGGCGTCGCTCGCGACACCGTTGGTTCCGAGGTATCCGGAGTTGGTCAGCCAAGCGTTCGAGACCGCCGGTTGGGATCTATCAGCGTTTACCGGCTGGCGATTGAAGTTGCCCTATCCACCGATGCCTGCCACCGTTTCGGTCGGCTTTGAACTGCCGACCCGCCCATCGTCTTAGACGGCGACACGGTTGCAGTTCGCTTGGCTCGTATTTCACCGGAGCATCAAGGCCGAGTATTTCTTCGCGAATCGATTCGTTCGCGTGACGGGGTGCGGATATCCCAAGCAAGTCCGGTCTTGTGGAGCGTCCAAATGACAATCCAACTGAGATCAAACTCCCACCAGCGCAGGCCGTGGCGAGCCGAGGTCGGGAATGCGTGGTGGTTGTTGTGCCAACCTTCGCCGAGCGCGAGGGCTCCGACGATTGCGTTGTTGCGACTTTCATCGTGACTGCGAAATGGGCGCGTGCCCCACAGATGGCAGACCGAGTTCACACTCCAGGTCACATGATGCACAAAGAGAATTCGAACAAGCCCGCCCCAGATAAACCCGAGTGCAGCACCTGACCAACTCAATGTCACCAGCCCGCCAATCAGCGCGGGTATTGTCAAGCCGAGCACAACCCACAGCGGAAAGAGGCTGCTGATGACACGGAGGAGTCGATCTTTTCGAAGGTCCTTGGCGTAACGAGCCATATGTCGATCGGAACGCCGAAGCATCCACCCGGTGTGTGCGTTCCAGAATCCACGGAGAATCCCCCCCACCCCGGATCCATGCCCATGCGGCGAATGCGGGTCGTCTTCGTGATCAGAATGCTGATGATGACAACGGTGAAAGGCAACCCACCGAAGGAGCGGTCCTTCGACAGCCATCGCTCCAAGTACAGCAAGAATTGCGGTGACCGTCTTGCCAGTCTCAAAAGACTTGTGTGTGAAGAGGCGGTGGTAGCCAACCGTGATACCCAGACCGGTGGCCAGATACATACCGACGAGGAGCGCTATCTCAAGCCAACCCACGCCCCACCCCCAGGCGTATGCGATGGCGATGAGCAACCCTGCAAGCGGAATGAGAATAACCATGAGGACGATCGCTCGTTGATTGGCCGGAAGCGGCTCGTGTAACGGGCGACGCTCGCCGCTGTTCTCCGGCAAGGGCGCAACTGCCTCTGTCATCGGACGAGGGCGTATGGAAGTTGTCATGAAAAGTGCCTATCGACCTGAGAGGTCGCTCTTGATGCGTTGTGGGATTGACCTGGATTCATCGAGCATGCTCTAACCCCAAGTCTGTTCATTTCCGATTTGAATCCTCAGGGAGATTCATATCGGTGGCCTCGAACCCGGCGACAGATCGTCGCACGCCATACGAGACCCGGTAGGGTATGGCCCGTGGGGCCTCGAACCATCTTTTGCGAGACACGAATCCTACATATTGCCGATATCTTTATCCGGAAAATGAACCAACATCTTTCTCTGTGATCTCCAGAATATGAGCAATCGGTGGGCTGTCGCCCGCAAACTCAATGGCTGCGAGCAGCATCGGACCATATTTTGACCAGAGCGAGTCAGGAGAAAGTCCGGATGCCGCCCGGGGCAACTCAAGCGTGATTGTCGGAATGCCCATGGTGACACCGGCGTACGCGCCGAGCGAGCCGGGGCGCGTCCCGAGTTTGCGAACTGGAAGCGGCCCGTGCGCCGCCATCGTGTGGGCCAGATCCTCTCCCGGACCGTCATAATCGATGCATGCCAGGGGCTGGTGCAGCGAAATAATCCGCGATGGCTGATAGCGATTGATGAGATCGAGAACGGCGCGAGATTCGGGTTCCGAGAGAGGATCGGAGCCATACGACGCATTCGCTTGAAAGTTGCCAGCTGGAAAATTGCGGTTGAGATCGATCCCTCTGGCATTTCGCCGGGTGTTGGCAACCATGCCATCAGGATTGACACGTGGGACAACGATCACCTTGCGTCCGCGGAGGTGGCTTGGCTGTAGTGTCAACTCGTCGACGAGTCGCTCGACAAGTGGCGTCCCCGCTGCTTCATCGCCGTGGATACTCGCCAGGATGAGCACGGTGTCACGGCCTTGTCCGATCTGCGTAAACGGGATCGATTGGCCGTTGACCGAATAGCCGGCGACATTCAGAATCGGTTGCGGATTCGTGGCCAGCGTTGCCGCAAGCACAACGGGGCTTGCCGTGTTCGTATTGGTCGCGCAACCAGACAGAGCGCCGACAATCAGCGTCATGATCACGCCCAGCAAAAGCCTGTGATTAGGTGTGGATTGAAAGTCCAAAATTGAGTTGATCGGAGTTCGATCGCAACACATGCCGCGCCTTTCTTGTGAACGGATCTCTTGACTCTGTTCACATCGGCCGAACGCTGAATCGAGCGTGAGGCGCGAGCGTCTGCACGGTTTTCGGACGGGGTCGCAGAATAAATCCACGCCTTGCATGCGTTCGCTCGACCTGTGTTGGGGTCGAACGAAGATGTCACTGGCAGTGTGGTCAAGGTTGTCTTGGGATGAAGCGAATGATCGGATACACTCATCGTTGGAGTCAATGAACCGTGTTGCATGTCCTGTCCAGCCAAGAAACCCACGCTTGCCACGGCCTCGCCGGTCGGTGCCGAGATTTGGGCGCTGATCCCGACGCGTGGCGGGTGCAACTGCTTGATGGTCTGCGGTCACTGGTCGGTGCCCGGGTCGTCATCATGGCCGAGTTGGTCAATCTTGGGAGCGATGCGGACGGTCCGATGCGATCGCTCGCGACGCACCGCGTTGGATGGGCCGACCCTGAAAGCGAAGAACGATGGACTGAGTACGCCCAATCGGTGCCGGTGCAGCGCACGCCGGAGTTTCCGTATATCAATCGATTTGCGGGCGAGCAACTCACGCTAAGCCGAGACGAGATCTGGGGCCGCGAGTCGTGGTACCGATCCAAGACTTTCAATGACATTCACCGAGCGTGTGGGATCGACGACTATGTGATGTCGGTGCGTTCGACCGAGATCAACGGCCGATCGCTCTCGATCTGGGTCCATCGTGAGGTGGGCGAAAAAGGCTTCGGTGATACCGAACGGGCGCAGATCAGTGTGGTACACGATGTCATCAGTCAGGAACTCGGCGGCTTTCTCGCGCCTGCGGACGAGCCACCCCTGCGCACGCTGACAACGCGACAACGACAGGTGCTGTCAAGGCTCCTCAAAGGTGACGCTGAGAAACAGATCGCGTTTGAGTTTGACCTCGGGCGAGCCACCGTGCATGACCATGTCATGGCGCTCTACCGCCATTTTGGTGTTTCGAGCCGCGGCGAGTTGTTGTCACACTTCATCGGGCGTGCGCGGCCTGACCTCAACGACGCCAACGAATAACTAAAAACAACGATTTGTCCATCCCCACCAAAGAGTGGGTGCTGGTCTGGTCGTTCATGTGCGAAACTACATGGACAGAAGAGGCATGTGACGGCGTGCCGGTGAACCAAACAGATCAAAAAGAACCAGGAGTACATCGATGAAACAAACAACGACATTCAAGAATACCGCTTTGGCGCTCGTCGCATTGAGTGGCATGGCAGCGATTGCCAGCGCTGACGAACTGATCCTCACAGGCAATGTGGGTATTGTGCAGTCGCTCGACCTCGACACAGGTGAAGTCAGTTTCCGCGGCGTGTGCAGCGGACCGGTCGCATCGATGGCCGTTGCCGATGGCACGCTGTATCTCGGCACGACCTTCGGGTTTGTGTGGGAATACGACCTTGATACGGATCAAATCGTTAACGCGTACGAAATCGGCGGCGACCTGCGGGCGATGGCGTGGGACGGGGCGCGGCTGCTCATCGCTGATTCAGCGAACACGATCATCACCGTTGATGTCGAGACACAAGCCGTACTTGAGACACGAAGTGTGCCTTCAAGCGATATCAGTGCGATCGGGATCGATGCTGGCGGCTTGTTCGTCGGCGGCCGCGATTCGCTCGCGTTCAGGGCACCGATCGGCCAGAACAACTTCAACTTTTTCGCTGCTTGCGGCTCGCTGATCAACTCGATGGCGTTCGGGCCGTCGCGGATGTACCTGGCCGGCACGACTTTCTCGGGCGATGATTCCGGCACAGTATATCTCTTCGACAAGTTCCAAGGGGGGGTCAACTACTCCAATACCTTCCCGACGCCGAATGATGCGTCTTCGGTTCTTTCGTATGGCGGGATGCTCTATATCGGTGGCAGCGACGGCACCATTCACGAAATGGATGCCGAGACCGGCGACATCGTGCGCACCTTTGAAGCCCTCGGCGGCATCACCGGTATTGCGCCGACGCAAGGGTTGATCTCGTGCCCGGCCGATTTCGATATCTCGGGCGATCTCAACTTCTTTGATGTCCAGACCTTCCTGCGGCTGTTCTCATCACAGTTCCCTGCAGGAGACACCAACGGCGATTCGGCGTTTGACATCAACGATGTTGTGTTGTTCCTTGACATGTTCGCGGGCGGCTGCGACTAAGTCTGCGTTCGCGCCGGATTCGATGGTGCAGCCCTGGTCGATGCATGATGGCGATTGACTGGCGTGCCGATGGTGCGGTTGCACCAATGCGTTCATTCTCATTTTCATCTTCAGGTGCTTGATCTATCTCCAGGCACTGTGAATACACCCCGCAGCCAGCCGTGTGCTGCGGGGTGTTGTTTGTTTGAGCGGACGACTGGGACAGACTGCAATTCGCTAATGCATCGAGTGGCCTTCGACGATCGACGCATGCCGAACGCCGTCAGTCGTTACGGGCAACCCGCGGCGAAGAGGCTGAGGAAGAGCTGGACATCGAAGAAGTTGAGAACACCATCGTCGTTGAAGTCGACCGCGAGATCACCGGACGCGAACAGCCCGAGAAACAGCTGCACATCGAAGAAGTTGAGCTCGTCATCGCCATTGAGGTCGGCATCGCAGGGCGGCGGGCCCTGGTATTCGAATGCGCCCATGTCGACGATTGGTGCGTCGCCGATACCCGTGTCGCTGGTTTCGGGATCATCGATGAACCGGGGCAAACCGTCGAAATCTGCAACCGGAATGGTCTGGTCACCGGCAACCGCGGGACTGGTGTCAACGAGATTGCTGCCGGCGTCGATAGCCGGGGAGCCCGCCAGCAAGCGGTAGTCGCCGGCGGCGAAATCCATGAAGCCGGGATTGCCGGTGATGTTGCCTACCCCCTCCACCGCGACCGGTAGTAGCGAGTACTCGATGGTCACAAACGGCCAGTACGACGAGAAGATCTGGTGATCGAGCGGAAGCCCCGGCCCGGCGACGCTGTTGGCCCAGAAAAGGCAGTTGTTCAATTCCAGGCTCATGCCGTTGTTGACATAGATTGCCCCCCCTTGCGTGGAATGCGGATCGGAGCAACGGTTGCTGACAAATGTGCAGTTCGTAAACGCGATGACTTCGCCTGCGGTGCCGGCCTGCGCGAGCACCGCGCCCCCTCCATAGACCGCGGTGTTGCCTTCGAACAGACAGTTCGTGAACACGGGATTGCACAGTTCCGAACTCTGACCGGCTGTCCAGATCGCCCCGCCAACGCCCGCCGAGTTGTTCCCGGAGAACACGCAACGATCAAAGGTTGTGCCGCAGCGGCGGCGCAGCAGCACCGCGGTCGAGTTGTGGTCGGCGATCACGCAGTCGACGAAGGTTGCATCGCAGCTGACGAGCCACAGCCCGTACCCATCGGTCACCACATTGGCTCGAATCTCGCAGTCGCGGAAGACCGGCGTCGATTGCACCGGGGTGTCTTCGTCGCCATACCGAATGGCATCGAGACCGGTGTTCGCTTCGATGATGCACGCTTCAAAGAGGCCGCCCGCACCGCCCTCGCCATAGATCGCGGCTCCATAACTGGCGGTGTTGCCGACGAGGCGACAATCGACCACGGTCGGGTTGGCTCCAAAGCCAATGAACATCGCGCCGCCTGACCGGACGCCAAATGGCCCGTCGTGCCCTTCCCCCCCGGTCAGCGTCAACCCTTCAAGGCGGGAGGCCGACCCCTCGGCGGCGTCAAAGAGCACGACGCATTCACCGAGCCCGGCGGCGTTGATCGTGGTCATTTCGGGGCCGGATTCGGATCGCACGGTGACAGCCTTGCCTTCGAACGAGAGCCACTGGGTGTAGGTTCCGGCGGCGAGGATAATCTCGTCGCCATCCGAAGCCGCGTTGATGGCGGCCTGAATCGACTCGCCGGGGTGCAGCAGCACCTGATCGGCCGTCGCCATGGGCGCCGCGAATACCAGTGCAAGAACGGGCACCAAGTGTGTGTTCCGCATCGCAAATCCCTCCTCTGGGTTAAACAGGATGTTTATATATTCTATTGTCGATTTGGCGGGAAAAGCAAGCAATTGCAGCGTCTTCCACGCGGCCGCGGGGGCCGGTCATGACGCTGGACCGCTGACCTTGCAAGACGGTCAATCTCGACCATGGCTTGTGCCCTACGCCGCCAATCGGGCTTGGCTCGCCGTCGGTTCGGTGCCGAAGCTGAGGGTGGCGAGGTTGGATGGGCTGCTTCGGCCGCCGCGGCGCTGGGCGATGATGCGGTAGTGGACGCCGCGCTGGCCGGCGGGGACGGCGGTATCACGCCACGACTTGTCGGTCGTGGTATCGATAAGCGTGAACGGGCCGATCGTGCCGTCCGCGTCGACGAGGGCTCGCTCGACCGCGAAGGTCGTCCCCCCTTTGCGGGTGCCGCGCCACGCAACGAGCACGGTGCCGCCGGGTTCGAGGGTGGTGCTGACGCCGGTGGGCGCGGGCGGGGGGCCGAGCGGGGCTTTGGGACGATCGGGGGGGATGCTGGCGGCGGCATAGACATTGGGATCGTCCGTTGTGTCGGCATGGGCCTTGATCGCCCCCACCGCGGCGGAGGCCCGGGCGCGAAGGGCGGCGGCCTGCTCATGCAGCCGCAGCGTCGCGTCTTCGGCGGCTTGTCGCGCCTGTTCGGCGGCGAGGAGGGCGACCTCGGCTTCTTCGGCGAGCGCGGCGAGTTCGATGACGCGCGTTTCATCAAGCCCGATGGCGGCCGGGTCTTCGCCCCACGCCGGCAGCCGAGTCTGCATCCAGGTCATCAGCGTGCGATCGGATCGGGGCAGAACGGGCATGGCTGGTCTCCTTGCTGGCTCTGATGTCGGCTGGGGGGGTGGCGTACCTCGATCGAGCCGCTCAGTGACCATGCCCGGGGCCCAGTTCGCGCAGAAATTGCGCTTTCGGGCGGCTTTTCATCGATGCGGCGGCCTGAAACATCGTTACGACAGCCTGAATCATCGATGACGAGCAGCCAAACATCGATGACGGGCCGCATGGAATCGATGTTTTGTCTCGTGGAAACGATGACCAACCGTCCGGGATCGATGCTTGATCGCCCGGGATCGATGAAATGCGGTCCGGCATCGATGCATGGCAGCATCGCATCGACAGGCGGTCGCCCCGCATCGAGGGACTGTCAACTTGGATCGGTCCCATCGCCCGGCGGCCCGACCCGCGGTCTGCCGCGCGTCGGGCTTTCGGGGAGGGGTGAACGACAACGGCATCGCCACCCGACGCGCCGAGGACGGCGGGTCGGGGCACCGGAGATGCCACACCTCGTCAGTGCTCGGCGGATGGTTCTTCGCCGCGCCCGCGTTCATGGTCGCAGGCCGGACATCGACCCGTGCTGCCGGACAGGTCGTCGCTGCGGGCAAGGCACGCGGCGGCGGACCTTCGGCGACAGGATCGGATGTGAACCGCCCAGAACACGCCGGTTAACAAACCGAGCGGGAGGACGAGCCAGAGAACGGGCACAAAGATCAACAAGGAGCCGGCGGAGCCCCGAGAGAATTCGCGTCGCCATGCCGGCAAGTTGGGGTACCAGCTGGTGTATACCGAAGTCGAGTCGTTGATCGTCCGATCCGCTGTCCCGACCCAAACACTCCCAAACACACCTTCGATCTCGATCTCCGTACCGCCAAGCCGACCGCTGATGAGCAGCGTGGTCTGAAAGAGGCAAGTGAAGCCGAGCAGCAGCAACGCCGCCGCGAACGCGACCGTGCTGCCCCACCGCCATGTCAACAGCCTTCGCATCGTCAACCAGCCTACCGCCCGCCTTCGCCCCGCGCAATGCCATTTCAACATCCGGGACCCGGCTGTTACACTGTCTTCATGCAAACGCGAGCATTCTGGCTGCGACGGATCATCGTGTGCGCCATCCTCGGCGGCGTGACCGCGTGGCTGGTTGCGTGGGGGATTGTCGCGGCCGAATGGAAGGGCGTTGCCTCGTCAGACCTGCCAAACCAGCAATACGGCGTGGCGATCGTGGAACCACACCTCGTCAATCTCTATGAGCGGCGCTCCCCCACCACCCGGGTTCGCGAGTGGATCGTGACTCAGCTTGATGAACGCATCGTGCCCGACGCTCCAACCTGGCGAGAAACGCTCGCTGACGAGGGACCAGACGCTGTACTGGAGCGTGTCCGCGCGTACAACGGTCAATCAACTGAGCCGGCACTTGATCGGTTTGCACAGGCTTTCGCGTCAAATCGCGTTGCTGGCCTGATCATCGATGAACAGGCGTACATCATCAGAGAACGCCTGCACGGCTGGCCTTTCGCTTCAGTCGCCGAGATTCGAGCCGAGACTTTTCGAAGATTGAGCGGGGGGACATTTGGATCAGCCCCGGTGCGTTTTGACGATACCAAGACCGTTTCGATCCCCTGGTTGACCGGTCATGACCCGGTGTGGAATCTCGCTCGCCGAGGCAATCCGACGACCATCCAGTTCCCTTACCGACCTGACTGGCCTGGGCTTGCCGGCAACGCCGCGTTCTATGGGTTGCTGTGGGCGTTGCCCCTTATCGGGTTTCCGATCGTTCGCCGCCGAGCCCGCATGCGCAGGGCACGCTGCGGCTCCTGCAACTATGACCTATGCGGCACGACGAGCGGCGTGTGCCCAGAGTGCGGCCTCGAGTTCATGCCGATTGCATGAGCCTTGATGAAAGGGATGACAGTGGCTGCGAAGAAGACAACGAAGAACACGATGAAGACGGCCACCGGTCGCCGAGACGCAACCATGCCACTCTGCGAAGCGGCCGCCGCCCTGCCCGATGTCGTCGAAGGCGCATCGTGCACGCAACGATCATTCAAGGTCGGCAAGAACGCATTCCTCTACATCGGCCCGCAAGCCGGGGGGAAACCCGGATACAAAGCAATGTTCAAACTCGACGCATCGAAGGAACAGGCTGCTGATCTTGCCAAGGCTGACCCCGATGCCTTCGGCGTCGGTTCGACAAGTTGGGTCACCGCCAAGTTCACCGATGACAAACCGCTCGCCAAAGCCATCTGGAACAAGTGGCTCAGGGAGAGCTACGCGCTGAGCGCCGGATCGCCCGCCAAGAAGAAAGCCGCGAAGAAGATGGCAAAGAAAGTCACAAAGAAAACGGCCAAGAAAATGGCTAAAAAGACAGTAAAAAAGAAACCAGCCACATGAAACTGTGCGAGTCAAACCCGGCAACGCGTTGTCGAACTTGGCTGTGAGACACGGCCCGTCAGACCTGCACACACTCTCGTGCATTCACGCACCGTTACCACACCGGTCCGTATGCACGCGCTTCACCCCTGAGCCAGCGCCAGCGACACCCCCACCGGATCCTGAATCACCGCACAGGTGGGTTTCCCATCGGCCCCCGTTGTCTCTTTGATGACTTTCCCCCCGCCATCTCGAACGCGCCGAAGACTCTCAGCAAGGTCGCCAACAGGAATGTACAGCATCCAGACCGGTGGCAACCCCAGGTTGACGCCGCGTGCATGGCAGATGCCGGCTGCCGGGTTACCATCGCCGCCGAGCATGTTGTAGTCGGCGTACCGCTCGCCTGCGTCCTCCAGCGCGACCTCCTCGACCGACCAGCCGACGACCTGTTGGTAAAAATCGCGCGTGGCCGAGGCATCGGCGACGGTCAGGTCGAGCCACGCGATGCGACCCGGATCATTCCCAAGATCGTGTGTGGCGGCCGCATCAGGTGGGGCGACCGCCTCCGCCGGCACCACCGGGATGATCCCAAAGGCAGCCCCATTTGGATCGAGGAGCACGGCCCACTGACTCGCGCCGCCTTCATCCTTGCCATGCATCACCTCACGCCCGCCGCATTCGAGCGCTCGCTCGACACTTGCGGCCACATCGGCCACCTGTATGTGCGGCATCCACTGGAGCGGCAGATGCTCATAATCAGCGATGCGCTCGCCCAGGCCGATGATCGGCATGCCCAGGTTGTTCATCAGATCCTCACGCCAGAGCGGTTGCTCGCCCGTCGTGAGGACATGTGCATAGAAGCCAACTTCTCGATCGTGTTCGGGAACGGCGATGTCAGCACTGAGGACGCAGCCGACACACGGAACAATGTCATGAGCCATGGTTTGATTCCTGAAGAAGCACTAGGAACGCGATGCATGAGTCGGGAAAGGCCGTCAGTGTACCAGAATCACCGATGATGTTCTCTTTCCGCCATCGTTCTTCAATGTCGAGTTGAATGATCTGGTCAAGCCATCTTGTCGACGGCGAGTGAATCTATGAGGCCAAACAAGGCACCGCAGCGTTCTGACGATGCTCTTCGGCTCGTTGCTCATCAAATAGTTGTTGACTCCTTCACGCCAATTCCCACAATGGGACAGTGTCGAATGGTCTAACGAGGCGTGTGGTCGGTATCTGCGCCCGAAACAGCAATCTGGAGAGATAACGATGGGTTTGTTGAAAGCAATCGGTTGTTGGCTCGCGCAGACTGACTTGCTCGGGCCGGTGCCGGGATTGATCGCCCTGGCAGCGTTTGCATCGCTGAATTCGGCTCAAGTCATTGACTTCGATTCACTGCCCGGCGGCTCGCCAACCGCCGACCAGCAGTTCATCAGCGACGAGTATGTCGCCGACTTTGGTGTCCGATTCGACCTTGTGGACCCGAACGACCTGACACCGATCGGCTCGCCGCGTATCGCCAAGGTGGGAGCACCACAGACCGCCTTCACCAGCTGCGGCCCTGACACCCCCGTGTCCGATCAGGGTGTCGGCACCTCGTTCCTCACCGACGATACCTCTTTGACGGATGGTGCCACCCTCCTCCTCTCGTACTCCACGCCGGTCGCGCAGGCCGCCGGTGTCATCCTTGACATCGACACCCGCAGCGGCGGCGGCGCGTATGAAGAATGGACGGTCGAAGCCCTCGACGCATCGATGGCCGTGATCGAGACCATCATCCTCACCGCCCCGAACGGCCCTGACACCTGCAACAGCGGGCAAGGCCCGGGCGATGCGCGGGCGGCTGGCTTCCTGTTTGATCGCCCGAGCGCCGACATCCACTTCATCGTCCTCCGCTACACCGGGAATGCGTCCGGCGTCGGCCTCGGCTTCGACAACTTCACGCCCGACACCATCCCCGGCCCCCCCTCTGTCACGATCGACACCATCGACACCGATGCCTGCTTCGGCGAAACACAGGACATCACCGCCACTGGCCAAGGGGGGCTGCTCGGCTACACCTACCAATGGCAATGGGCTGCGCCCGGTGAAGACTTCATCGACATCGTCGGTGCCACCAGCCAGACCGTCGCCGCCCCGACGCTGCCCGGGTACCTCTACCGCGTCGTCCTCACCGATGCCGTCGGTCGCAGCGCCACCAGCGACGCGATCGAAACGGATGCACGCCCGATTGTCGTCACGCTCAAGGTCGAAACCGCTCCCGGCAGCGGCCTCTACGACACGCTCGCCAGCGGTATGTCACCCTTCGTCATCGGCGAAGCGATCGAGTCCTACTACGGGTATACCGGAAGCCAGCAATACTACCACGGCGATGTCCCCACGCTCACCTTCCAGCGCAGTCACCTGTTCATGACCGTCGGGACCGGAGGCCAGGCCCTGGTTGTCGTTCATGATGCCGTCGGGTCCAATGGCGGCGGCCGCGCCGAGATGCAACTCGACTTTGAGCATGTCACCCCCACCTTCCTCGCCCGCGACGACCCCAGTGATACCTACGGAGGAAATGGCACTGCGACCCTCACCACGCGCCATCCTTGGAACTCCCCGAACACGGACGGCTTCGCGGTCGGGCCGATGAACGGCTCGTGGAACGCCGATGTCCAGTTCGCCGATGTGTATAGCGGCAACCCCACCTTCAACGGGCTTGCCGACTGGGCGTATTACTCGGCGGACGGCGCGGTGTATCCGCTGCCGCTCGAAGAGAACCGCCGCGTGCGGCTCGAAGCGCTATGCGTGTGCCGGGCCGACCTGAACATGGACGGCGTGTACGACTTCTTTGATGTCCAGATCTTCCTCGCCCGATTCGCAAATGGCGACGACTCGGCGGATGTGAACCAGGACGGCCGGCTCGACTTCTTCGATGTGCAGTTCTTCCTCGGCCAGTTTGCGCAAGGGTGCGATTAGCGTTTCGCGTGTCGTTGCTGAGGACTGGCCTTGGGCGATGGTTGCCGTGGTCATGTCTTGATGGTCACGACGGTCGGCGTGAGGTACTCGGTCATGGACATGCGAAACCATGAGCATGGCACCCGGCCACCCGCCGGTTTACTCAACGCAGCCTTTCGGATTCACAACACGCGTCGTCGATGCCGGGTGCTTCTTGAGATGTGCAGCGGGTCGAATGGGGCGCTCGGAAAAGTTGCCGCCGCAGTTGGGGCACACGCCTTTCAACACGCCTTCGACGCACGCTTTGCAAAAGGTACACTCGAATGTGCAGATCATGGCGTTGGCTGATTCGGGCGGTAAATCAGTGTCACAACACTCGCAGTTCGGTCGAAGTTCCAGCATAAAAAGGGCTCTCCTTGCGATACGTTTCGGCAGTGACCAACTTGCGTGGTTTGTCCACCGGCTGCATGAGTCTATCCGGCGGGTGTCATTGTCATGGCTCCCGATGGCTATGACCGAACACCCTCGACCAAACTTTCTCTTGCGTTTGATTCAGTCATTGTGCATACTGGCGTGGGGTCCGAAACCCGGTGAAGCGCCTCGGCGCAACTCTATGTTATGAGTAGAGATCATGAACCGCTGCATCGCAACCCTCTGCGCCGCCGCCGCGTCCACCGCCGCCGCCCAGACCATCAACGAAGACCAACGACTCGTCGCCGATGATGCCTCGGCCTTCCTCAACATGGGGAATGCCGTCTCCATCTCTGCAGACATTCTCGTCGCGGGCGCCAGATCCGATGATGTCAACGGCAGCAGTTCGGGATCAGCCTACATTTTTCAGATTGGCACCGGTGTCCAACTCCAGAAACTCATCCCAGACGATGGCGAGCCCCTCGACCGCTTCGGAGCGGCCGTGAGCATCAGCGGCGGCATCGTGGTCGCCGGTGCCGTCGGGGATGACGACAACGGCAGCCGTGCTGGCGCCGCCTATGTCTTCAACGGCCTCTCCGGGGCGCAGATCCACAAGCTCACCGCCAACGATGGTACATTCGACGATGAGTTCGGATCCTCCGTCGCCATCGACGGCTCCGCCATCGTGGTCGGCGCGCCCGGCGACGACATTCCTCTCGGGGGCGCCGGCTCGATCTATGTCTTCGACAGCGGCTCCGGTCTCCAACTCCGCAAGATCACCGCGCCGGACGCCGCGCCCGGCGACAACCTCGGCGCCAGCATCGCCATCCATGAAGGCATCATCGCGGCCGGGGCAATCGGTGACGACGACAACGGTTCCAATTCCGGATCCGCGTACACCTTCAACGCCAGCACCGGCGCGCAAATCGCCAAGCTCGTTCCCGACGACGGCACCTCCGGCGACCTTTTCGGAGCCAGCATCGCCATCCACAACGGCATTGTCGTCGTTGGTGTCCCCAATGACGACGACAACGGCAGTTTCGCCGGAGCCGCCTACACCTTCGATGCCAACACCGGAAAGCAACTCGCCCGCCTCGCGCCACCCAGCCCCATGGCGTTCGACAACTTCGCGTCCGGTGTCGCCATCCACAACGGCACCGTATGTATCGGCGCGTTCGGTATCGGCGGCTCCGGCACCGCCTATCTCTTCGACGCCAACTCCGGACAACTGACCGCCACACTCATCGGCCTCGACAGTGCGCCGGGCGATGCATTTGGCGCCGCCGTGGCCATGGACGGTCAAAACATCGCCGTCGGCGCACCAAGCGACGACTCGCCACTCTTTGACGCGGGATCTGTCTACACCTTCACCCCCCCAGACGATGACTGCCCCGCCGACCTCAACGACGACGGAGCCCTTGACTTCTTCGATGTCGCGATTTTCCTCGGATTGTTCAGCGACGGCGATCTCACCGCCGACTTCATCGCCGACGGCACACTCGACTTCTTCGATGTTGTTGAGTTCTTGAGTCAGTTCGCAGAGGGGTGCCCCTAAAACCAAACGCCAGGTCGCGTGGCTATGCCTTCATGGCCATGAATGAGCAACAGCGACACTCGATCATGGCCTTGCAAAGCCAATACCATGGCAACCGGCGTTTGCTGATTCGGGTAGCAAATCAGTGTCATAACTCGCGCAGTTCGGTCGAAGTTCCAGCATGAAAAAGGAATCGTTGCGATGAGCCCTCACGGCAATCTTTTGGCACGGTTGAGACAGCCGAACGCATTCGCACTGGCTCGGCTCGGAGAGCCGATCTACACGAGTGCCCAATGCCGAATGCCCAATGCCCAATCCCCAATGCCTAGTTCTTCGCCCACATCCCCCCGCCGTAGACCGCGCTGTCGCCCAGTTCTTCCGCGATGCGGATGAGTTGGTTGTACTTCGCATTCCGGTCAGAGCGGCACGGGGCGCCCGTCTTGATCTGGCCGCAGTTGGTCGCGACCGCGATATCTGCGATGGTCGCGTCTTCGGTCTCGCCGCTGCGGTGGCTGAGGACGCATGAGTACTGGTTCCGCATTGCGTAGTTGACCGCGTCGAAGGTCTCGCTGAGCGTTCCGATCTGGTTGACCTTGACGAGGACGGAGTTAGCCGCTCCCTCCGCCACGCCGCGCTCGACGAACTTCTTGTTGGTGACAAACAGGTCGTCGCCAACCAACTGCACTTTGTCGCCGAGGCGCTTGGTCAGTTTGACCCAGCCTTCCCAGTCGTTCTCAGCCAGGCCGTCTTCGATCGAGCGGATCGGGTACTTGTCGCACCAGTCTGCCCAGATTCCGATGAGGTCATCGCTCGAGATCGTCTCTTGCGTGCTCGAGAAGAACTTGTATCCGGTCTTGCCGTCTTTCTCAGCCTCATTCCACAGTTCGCTGGTCGCCGGGTCAAGCGCGACAAAGATCTGCTCGCCCCATTTGTAGCCGGCCTTGTCGACCGCTTCTTCGATCACCTTCAACGCGTCTTCATTGTCGGCAAGGTTTGGGGCAAAGCCACCCTCGTCGCCGACCGCGGTTGACATGCTGCGTTTGCTCAACACGCCCTTGAGCGTGTGATAGATCTCGACACCCGCGCGCATCGCCTCGCCGAAGTCGTCAAAGCCCCAGGGCTGAATCATGAACTCCTGAAAATCGACCGTGTTGTCCGCGTGCTTGCCGCCGTTAAGGATATTGAGCATGGGCACGGGCAGGGTCTTGGCGCTGGTCCCGCCGAGGTAGCGGTACAGCGGCAGGCCCATCATCTCCGCTGCGGCCTTGGCGGTCGCCATGGAGACACCAAGGATCGCGTTCGCCCCAAGTTCGGCCTTATTCGCGGTGCCGTCGAGATCGTTCAGCGTCGCGTCCACATCTTCCTGATCGCGGGCGTCCATCCCTTCGATGGCCGGGGCGATGCGTTCGATGACATGATCGACCGCCTTGGAAACCCCTTTGCCGTTCCAGGCGGTCCCGCCGTCACGCAGTTCGACAGCCTCATTTTCACCGGTCGAAGCCCCGCTGGGGACCGCTGCCCGCCCGATTGCGCCGCCAGCGAGGGCGACCTCAACCTCGACGGTCGGGTTGCCACGGGAGTCGAGAACCTGGCGGGCGTGGACGAATTCAATATCGAAAGCCATGTGGAGTCTCCGAGTCTGAGGTATCTGAAATGGTGGTCAAAAAGACGATCGAACAGGTTTTTGGCAAGGATAGGTCGGCTGGACGCGGGAACCGCGTGTACGACCGACAACGAATGGGTATGGTAATGATTATGAACCTCACCCCGGAAGAGTTCGCTGATCGGATTGATGCCCTTCGCACCAAACTGTCGGAGCAGGGAAGGCTGGTGGTCTCACTGGTGGATGCCGCGATTGCGGCGTTCTATGCCCGCGACGCCGCCGAAGCGCAGGGCGTGGCCGCCGAAGACGACCGCGTCGATCGCATCGATGTCGAAATCGAATGGGAAAGCGTCGATCTGCTGACCCGGGCAGCCGCCATCGAATGTGCTGTCGAACCGAAACAAATCCGTGGCCTGCTGACGATTGTCAAGATCAACAACGAACTCGAACGCATCGCCGACGCGGGGACCGACATCGCCGAGTTGGTCAGCGCACTGGCCAATCCGGAAGCCCGATTCCCTGAGACAACATTGGTGATGACCAACAGCGTGCTCGGGCTCTTGCACAGCGCGGTCGATTGCGTCGCAAAGTCTGATGCTGCGATCGCACGGCAGGTGCTCAAGAGCGAGCATGTGGTGCTCAACTTCAAAGCCGAGATTCTCCGCCAAGCCGAGCAGCGTGTCGCTGAAGGATCCATGCCGGTCGATTCGGCGTTTGACCTTCACGAACTGACCAGCCTGTGCATGTTCATCGCCGACCACTGCACCAATGTGGCCGAGCAGATCATCTACGAACAAACCGGCATGATCGTTCGACACACCGACGAGTCTTGGGAAGAGCGCGCAGCGGAGGGGCGAAAAGGGGAGGATTGATGCATCAGTGGGACAACCGATTCATCGCCGCTCTGTGGTCTCCGACTCTCTATTGGCTCTCCTTTGGGGCCATCGTTTCACGCGGTTTTGGCCATCACACTGAACAAGGGCTTGTAAGACTGACCATTGCCTGGGTACTGATCGGGCCGGTCATCACGCTCATTGTTTTTGCTCGAAATCAAGCGTGGAATGACCGTGTTCGATTTCTCAGGTGGGCAATTGCCTGCGGCGTTCTCTTGTCAAATGGTCTGCCGTTTCTGTTCATCCTTCAGTTCTATCTGTGAACAATTGACAAAGCCTGCATCACAATGACACGGGCTTTGAATTCCGGTTCATAGTGCAGATGTATTACGGGCAACCCGCTGCGAACTCGCCGAGGAAATGAAGGACATCGGCGAACTCCCACACGCCATCGCCACCAGTCGGGACGAGGTCAGCGGCCGGTTCCATCGCAGCGAACGCACCGAGGAACGCAAGCACATCGGCAAACTCAAGCACGCCGAACGGCTCGACAAGGTCAGCGTCGTTGCAGCCGCCACCTCCAACTTCGCTGTATGTGAAGTCATCGAAACAATAGAAGTTGGCGAACGAGGTGCCAATGCGGACTTCGTCAACCGGCCCGGCATAGCCCGAAGCAAGGAAGACCGGCTTGGGGGTGGGGCTCAAGGATTCGCTCGTGTGAACAAGTTCCCCTTCGTTGTAAAGTTCAAACCACAAGGTGTAAGGCTGGTCTGGACCGGAAAAGTATGCGCCTTCAAAGATGTACTCTGTCCCGAAAAGGATGGGAGCATGCGGACCCACCGAAAGCGCAAAGGTGTCGCCGGAAGACGCGACATAGTTGCTATCACCCAGATCTGAATGAGCAATACTGCCCCACGACGCAAAGCCAGCATAACCCGCCGGCATGGGCGCAAGGCCACTCGGTAGATCTTCAAAGTCGAGCACGATCGGTGTCGTTGTGTCGCTCGCCATCGCGAGTGAAGTGATCGCACCAACAAACACTACTGTTGAAACTCGCATATCCTTTGCTCCTCCTTTGCCGGCCTCAATCATCGAACCAGACGATCAACTGGGGGTCAGCCCTAGGTCTCGTGCCGATGTGTCGCCACGATCAAGATACCGAACTTCGTGATTTTGGTCAATGGGTCTGCGGCAGACACTCTCACACACTTGACATCGCCCTCTTCAACGGCATACGCGACACGACTTGCCGGTTTTCGCCATTCGTCCGAGCCCGACAGGATCATCGCATCCTGGGTCGACCGCGACTATGACCCTGATGCCACTGGGTCATATTGGAACACCTCTTCGAGCGGCCTGTCAAACACCCGAGCGATCTGGAACGCCACCTCAAGCGATGGGGCATACTTCCCGCCTTCAATCGCGTTCAGCGTCTGGCGGCTCACCCCCACCTGCGCCGCGAGATGCTGCTGCGTCATCTCACCGGATTCAAACCGGAGCGTACGGATGCGGTTGCGTACACGGGTCTTGCTCTTGGCCACCTCACACTCCTCGGCGGTAGTACACCAGTTGTAAGACGAAACCCAGGACCGATGAAAGGAACAACGAGCCAAACAGCAGATGGGCGACCCAGACACTTTCATAGCCCAACACCATGCACGAGATACCTGCAAGCACGCCGATCGCGAGCACCCAACTCGAGTTCGATTCGGCTCGCCATTCGATCAAGCGGTCGCGCTCGTCACGCGGTTCGGGTCGGCCTGTGATAGCCGCGAGGATATGACCCGCGATCAGCACGATGACCATCAGAACAACTGCAGTCACGAAGAGTGGAACATAAGCGATCAGCGTGTTCACGCCGCCCGCCATCATGCTTCCAGCAACCACGAAGTAGCCGCCCAAAACCAAGACCATGCTGCTCAGTTGAACCCAGACGCTTTTCTCTTCAAATGAACTGCCCAATGCGGCTTCCTTTCTGCCAATATCGTTTGAACAAGATGTCGTGTATGTTTGATACTGTGTCAAGTTTACTTGACACAGTATCTCGTGTCAAGTATGTTTGACACAATTTGCATAGATTGGATTCAGAGCGTTGCGAAGGACCCTCGTGAATTCCGGTCAGATATCAGGGTTCTGATCGTCCGGCAGGGCTTCGTCAAGATACCGGGCGCTGCGCCAGACCTGGAACATGACGCCATCGAGCCAGAGCCAACCTTCGATTCGAGCGTCCGCGGACTCAGGATCGACCTGTCCGGTGGCGGCCTGTTTGAGCATGGCGTGCCGCTGTGACTTGCGCTTCGCAGCAATCGCCTTCGACAGGCTGGCAAGCCCCTCAACGGCCTGCGTAAATCCCTCGCCGGCCTGACCCTCGTTACCACTCGAGAGCAGAATCGGCGTGACCTCGGCAATCGAGGAACGAATCCGGCTGACTTCTTCCGCAAGCGGCGACTCGATCAGAATACAGCCGGCACCCGTCTGGGGGGGCGGGTACTGGAGATCGGAGATGAGACGATCGAGGTGGTCGGCTGCGTGCATCAGGGCGGCGTGTTGCTCGGTCTCGATCGATGACTGCGATCGTTGTGCGAGAACATAGACAAACCGCCTTGCCTCACCCACGCCGCGTGCGGCTTCGTCCAGATCAAATCTGTTTCGCGTCGTGACGCATCCCGTGCTGACAACCTGATCAGCGATGCGAAGCGCTTCGGCGAGGATCAAAGCCATCGAACGCCGGGCGGCTTCCTGAGCAACCGGACCCACCGTCGAGAGTGCGGGCGCAAGGAACTTGGTTGGCTTCTGTGTGCGATCAGGCAGATATCGTTCGATCGTGCGCGCGAACGGCCCGATCACCGGTAACAATATGGAAATACCCAAGATATTGAATACGGTATGAAACAACGCGAGGTGAGTAAGGGAGTCGGAGCTGTCAACAGCGCTCGCACCCCACGCAACCGCAGCCAGCAACAATGGAAGAACGAAGAAAGCAACCGCCGCCGTCACGACATTGAACATGACATGAACGGCTACGGTGCGCTTCGCCGCCATCGGCCCGCCGATTGAGGCAATAACCGCCGTCGGGGTTGTTCCGATGTTCTGGCCGATGATCATGGCCGCAGCCTGCTCGTAACCGATTGCCCCCGATGAAACAGCGACGAGCGTCGTTGCCATGGACGCGCTGGACGATTGCATCAGCAATGTCATGGCGAATCCGATTGCAACCAGAACGAGGCGTGCCACGAGCCCCCCACCACCGGCGAACCCCGGCAGGTCGGACGGATCGATTCGACCGGCCACGCCCTCCATGCCACTCTGCATCATGTCTAGACCGATGAACAGCAGCCCAAACCCAGCGAGTGCACCACCGATATGGGCCATCCGCTGATTTCCCAGTAGCCGAAAAATCACGCCGACTAAGACGATGGGTGGTGCCCACGCCCCAAGTGACACCTTGAACCCGAGCAGTGAGACAATCCAGCCGGTGCTCGTCGTTCCGAGATTCGCACCGAAGATAACGCCGACCGACTGTGTATAAGTAAGCAATCCGGCACTGACGAAGCCGACGGTCGCAACCGTTGTCGCGGTAGACGATTGAACCAGGGCGGTGACCGCCGCCCCCCACCCGATGCCGGAGATTGGGCCAGCAACGAAACGCGTCAATATCTGACGAAGTGCCTGCCCGGCGAGCGACTTGAGCCCATCGGTCATCATCACCATGCCGAGCAAAAACAGCCCGAGTCCACCTGCAAGCGCGATCAGCATGCTGCTAGGGTAGACGATTCTGCCTCGACAGACCTTCCGACAGTACCACAGATACGCACCGGAGGAAACGAGCAGGCTGCCACCTTAACCGAAGATTGAAGGCGATCGAGGCCGAGTGCATCGAGACCCGCGACGGACCCGATCGGCAGAGGAGCCGGACGACCAATCACAATGAAAAATCGCCCCGAGTGTCCCTCGGGGCGATTGAAAAGTCTCGTCATTGAGTCGTCATTCAGTTAGTTCTGACGCCCGGCATCGGCTGCATCGCCGATCATGACATCGCGAACCTCGACCTGAGGCAGGCCGGTGCTGCGTGACGATGCTCCAAATGCCTCTGCGGCTTCGGTGGCTTCGGCGAACATGCGTTCGTCGTCGTCCGTCGCCTGGGCTGTCGGTTCGACAAGGTACCGAACTCGGATGTCCTGATACGGACGGAAACCCGTGCCAGCCGGGATCAGGTGACCCAGCAACACATTTTCCTTCAGTCCGATCAGTTCGTCTTCAGCCCCGCGTAGAGCGGCTTCGGTGAGCACCTTCGTCGTTTCCTGGAATGAAGCACCAGAAAGGAACGAATCGCTCTGCAGACTTGCCTTGGTGATACCGAGCAGGAGTGTGCGAGCGGTCGCCGGACGAGCACGCTTGGCTTTGGCAGGTTCCTTACCCTCGGCTTCGGCGCGAGCGTTGGCTTCGCGGATCACATCTTTCTCGATCAACTCATCCATGACCAGGTCCGTCCCCCCCACATCGCTCACGCGGACCATATTGGCCACCTTGGCGTTGTGCTGGCGGAAGTGGAAGCGGTCAATGACATCGTGCGGCAACAACTCAGTATCACCCGGATTCTCGACACGCACCTTGCGAAGCATCTGTGACACAATCAACTCGATGTGCTTGTCATTGATGACCACGCCCTGAGCGCGGTACACATTCTGCACCTCTGCAAGCATGTAGTGCCACAGTGCTTCTTCACCCTTGATTCGCAGGATGTCGTGCGGCACGAGCGGACCTTCGGTCAAGGGATCGCCAGCCTGCACATAGTCACCGGTATGCACCAGCAACTGCTTGTCAGAAGGCACATGGTGATCCTTTTCAACCTCTGAATCAGAGATCACGCGAATCGTCATTTTGCCCTTGCGCTTATCAGCGTGAATCTCAACACGGCCAGAAATCTCTGACATCGTTGAGGGATCCTTCGGCTTGCGAGCTTCGAAAATCTCGGTCACGCGCGGCAAACCACCGACGATGTCCTGCGACCCGCCTGCGCCACGGGGCTGACGCGCGAGCATCTGGCCCGGTGTCACAGCCTGACCATCCTGCACTTCAATACGAGCCTTGGCGGGCAGGTAGTGGAAGTCGAGGATGTTGTCATTCTCGTCGACGATGTTGATCTGCGGATGCAGGTCACCCTTGTGCTCGATTACAACGAGCGCCTTCTGACCACGACCAGCGTCTTCTTCACGCACAGTCTGACCGAGTTCGATATCGACAAGGCGAACCTTGCCACCCTTCTCGGCGAGAATCGGCGTCCGGTGCGGATCCCACTTCGCAATGAAGGCACCCTTCTTCACCTTTTCGCCGGCCTTCACATAGATGTAACCGCCGTACGGAATCTTGTACTTGTCAAGTTCGCGGCCTTTGTCATCAAGGATCGCGACTTCACCGTTCTGCTTCAGCGAAACGAGGACAACTTTACCGTCTTCATCTGTGACCTCAACCTCGTTACAGTCACGCAGTTCGACGATACCGGCACCGAGAGCACGGAACTCTGTCTCTGAAATGCTGCGCGTACCAATGCCACCCGTGTGGAAGGTTCGCATCGTCAGCTGCGTGCCGGGTTCACCGATGGACTGAGCTGCGATGATGCCGATAGCCATACCTTCTTCGACCAATCGGCCTGTGGACATGTCCATGCCGTAGTCGAAGACAGAACAACCGAAGCGGCTGTCACTCGTCAGCGGGCTGCGGACCATGACTGAATCGATGCCGAGCGCTTCGATCTTCTCTGCGGCTTCTGGTGAGAACATCTCGTTCGCTTGAACGATCATTTCATCCGTAACTGGATTCACGATGTTGTTCACGCTCACGCGGCCGATGACTTGATCTTTCAGCGACACATCAACCTGCTCACCCTTATAGAGAGCACGCTTGAGGATGCCTCGCTTCGAGCCACAGTCGATCTCGCCAACGATGACACTCTGAGCGATGTCGCACAACTTGCGTGTCAGGTAGCCTGAGTCGGCGGTCTTCAGCGCGGTGTCTGCCAGACCCTTGCGAGCACCGTGCGTTGAACTGAAGTACTCGAGCACATTCAGCCCCTCGCGGAAGTTTGCACGAATCGGGGTTTCGATGATCTCACCCGAGGGCTTGGCCATCAGACCTCGCATACCAGCGAGCTGCTGCATCTGGCTCACATTACCACGAGCACCGGAGTCACTCATGAGATAGACCGGGTTCAGATAGGCATTGCCTTCCTTGTTCTCGATCGAGGTGTAGTTGCCGTTCTCATCGCGACGGTCATGCTTGAGAGTTTCGATCAGGAGTTTGGTCAACTCTTCGCGGCAGTGGCTCCAGATGTCGATCAACTGGTTGTACCGCTCACGCTCGGTGATGATGCCGAGTTCGAAACTTTCTTCCACGCGGTCAGCACGCTTCTGCGCCTCAGCGAGCAACTTGGGCTTGTTCGCAGGGATACGCAGATCCGTCACACCGAAACTCAAACCCGCAGTCGTCGATTGCTTGAAACCGGTTCGCTTCATGTCATCGAGCAAGTCGATCGTGGCCGGACGACCCGCGACCGCGTAAGTATCGTCAATCACACGGGCGCAGCCCTTCTTACCGAGTGCGCAGTTGTAGAACGGCATACCGGGAGCGAGAATCTCGCTGAACAGCACACGACCCACGGTCGTGACGATTCGACCATGATCGGGGAGGCTCTCGACCGGACCCTGCTGTGCGTTGACCACGCCTTCGAAACCATCGAGACGAACACTGATCAGATCCTGCAAACCGATCTTGTTCGAGTCATAGGCAAGAATCGCTTCGGTGCGATCCTTGAATCGAGGCAGTTCGCTCTCGTTCTTCATCTCGGCGATGGTCGTCGTGATGAAGTACACACCCATGACGATGTCCTGCGACGCCGAGATAATCGGGCTGCCGTTCGCCGGGCTGAAAATATTGTTCGTACTGAGCATCAGCACATGCGCTTCTGCCTGGGCTTCGACCGAGAGCGGCAAATGCACCGCCATCTGGTCGCCGTCAAAGTCAGCGTTGAACCCGCCGCACACCAGGGGGTGCAGACGAATCGCGTTGCCTTCCACGAGCACCGGCTCAAACGCCTGAATACCCATGCGGTGAAGCGTTGGGGCGCGGTTCAGCAACACCGGGTGCTGGAAAATCACTTCTTCAAGGATGTCCCACACCTCGGCATCGCGGCGTTCGAGCATCCGCTTGGCGCTCTTGATCGTGTCGGCGAGCCCGTGCTCCTTGAGCTTGCGGATGATGAACGGCTGATACAGTTCCAGCGCGATCTTCTTGGGCAAACCGCACTGCCACAGTTTGAGTTCAGGCCCGACCACAATCACGGAACGCGCGGAGTAATCCACACGCTTACCGAGCAGGTTCTCGCGGAAGCGGCCCTGCTTGCCCTTGATCATGTCCGTCAGACTCTTGAGTGGACGGTTGCTCGAACCAAGCACCGGACGACGACAACGGTTGTTGTCAAAGAGTGCATCAACCGCCTGTTGAAGCATGCGCTTCTCGTTGCGGATGATGACCTCGGGTGCGTTCAGGTCCATCAACTTCTTGAGGCGGTTGTTGCGGTTGATGATGCGGCGATACAAATCGTTCAGATCGCTCGTCGCAAAGTTGCCGCTCTCAAGCAGCACCAACGGACGAAGGTCCGGCGGGATCACCGGCACCACATCCATCACGAGCCACGCCGGGTCATTCTCGCTGCCGCGAACAGCCTCGACCAGTTTCAGACGCTTGGCAAAGTCCTTGATCTTCTGCTTGCTTCGCGTTTCGCGCAGTTCCTTGCGGATCTGCTCAGCCTCGGCGGAAAGATCGAGGCGCTCGATCAAGTCGCGCAGCGCATCGGCACCCATGAGGGCCTTGAACGCATTGCCGAACTTCTCGACCGAGGTGCGGTACTCGTCTTCCGTCAAGACCTGCTTGAACTTGAGTTCGGTATCGCCCGGATCGACGACGACATAGTCCTGGTAGTAAATGATCTTTTCGAGATCGCTCGTCTTCATGGCGAGCAGGGTGCCAAGGCGACTCGGCATGCTCTTGAAGAACCAGATGTGCACCGTCGGAGCAGCAAGGTTGATGTGCCCCATGCGCTTGCGGCGAACACGACTGTGCGTCACCTTCACGCCGCAGCGGTCACAGATAATGCCCTTGTACTTGGTCCCGCGGAACTTGCCGCAGGCGCACTCGTAGTCGCGCTCAGGGCCGAAGATCCGCTCGCAGAACAGGCCGTCCTTTTCAGGGCGGTAGGTGCGGTAGTTGATCGTCTCGGGCTTCTTCACTTCGCCGTAGGACCACGCGCGGATGTCATTGGGTGACGCGAGGGTCACCTTCACCGCTGAGTAGTCATTGACGCGTTCGTACACATTTTCAGTCATTCTTGCCTCCCCCGAGCTTTACGCTCCGGAAGTTCTTGATATCAAACTCACGCTCGGCGCTTTCGCGAGCAAGTCGAGTTTGATCGAGTAACGAGTATTCTGCCGCCACGACGATCCGAAAAAAGCACTCGTCTCCGCAGAACTCGTTGTTCAACCAGTTTTTCAAAGCAACGATCTCCGCTTCGACATTCTTATTGCCGGTCGCACCTGATTCTCGACTGATGCAGATCACTAACGGAGCATCAGTCAACTGTCTATGAGACTCGACGACTCTGAGTGTTTCACCGAGTTGCTCCCGGTGATCCGCAAGCCATGCATCCGCCAGACGCACAACCCGCTTGTCGAAGTCGACGAAATCCATTGCTTATAACAATCCCCCGCCCTCAACTCGCTTCTTCTCAAGCGTGATGTTCATTCCGAGACCTTTCAGTTCATTGCAGAGCACATCGAACGCGACGGGCATGCCGGCTTCGAGTCGGTTGGTGCCCTTGACCATGGATTCGTAAATCTTGGTTCGGCCTTCGACATCGTCGCTCTTCACCGTCAGCAGTTCCTGCAGGATGTACGACGCGCCGTATGCTTCGAGCGCCCACACTTCCATCTCGCCAAATCGCTGACCACCTGTTCTGGCTTTACCACCAAGAGGCTGCTGGGTGATGAGGCTGTACGGCCCGGTCGCACGGGCGTGGATCTTGTCGTCCACGAGGTGGTGCAGTTTGAGCAGGTACATGAACCCGACGGTGGTCTTCTGGTTGAAGGCTTCACCGGTGCGGCCATCGAACAACTGAATCTTGCCGCCCATCGGCATGTGCGCGAGAAGTTCGCGTGGGCCGACAGGTTCGCCGGAGTCTTCGACGCTCTGCCAACGGTCAGCAACATACTTGTTCGCTTCGTCGATCGCGGCGTGAATCTCGTCTTCGGTTGCACCGTCAAACACAGGTGTCACCGCCTGGAACCCGAGCACTTGCGCAGCCCAACCGAGGTGGGTCTCGAGGATCTGCCCGACATTCATACGACTGGGCACGCCGAGCGGGTTGAGCATGACATCGACAGGGGTGCCGTCTTCCATGAATGGCATGTCGGCTTCGGGGACGATTCGTGCGACCACACCCTTGTTGCCGTGACGACCGGCGAACTTGTCTCCGACGGACAGATGGCGCTTGGTAGCAAGGTAGACCTTGACCATTTCGAGCACGCCGTTGGGCAGTTCGTCGCCACGCTTCATGTGGGCGACCTTACGAGACTTCTCGACCTCGATCGCTTCGATGCGAGGCCAGAACTGCCCGTAGACAACTTCTGCCTGCTCGCGAACTTCCTTGCTGCCCTTGACCCATTTGATCTCAAAGGTCTGAATCTGTTCGAGGATAACCTCAGGGATATCACTCGCACCAACCTTCTGGCGGGTCATCGGGTCGACCATTTCGGTGCCGACCGCTTCGTTGATCGCGGTCGTCATCTGCTTGAACAGCGCGATCGCCTGCTCGTCCATCGAGTTTTCGTATTCCTCGATGTCCGCCTTGAGTTGCTTCTTCTGCGCGTCGTTCATGTGAACGCGACGGCTGAACTTGCGAGCACCGATCACGATGCCTTCGCCGCCCGCAGGAACTTCAAGCGAATCGTTCTTCACATCTTCGCCAGCTCGGCCGAAGATCGCGTGAAGCAGTTTCTCTTCCGGCGTCAACTCGGTCTTGCTCTTGGGGCTGACCTTGCCGACGAGGATATCGCCAGGACCGACGCGAGCACCGATGCGAATGATGCCCTCGTCGTCGAGATTGCGGAGCATTTTCTCGGAGACATTCGGGATGTCACGCGTGAACTCTTCGCGGCCCAACTTGGTATCGCGGATCTCGACATCGAACGAATCGATGTGAATCGAAGTGAACGCATCGTCCTTGAGCAAACGCTCACTCATGACGATTGCGTCTTCGAAGTTGTACCCGTCGAAGGTGTTAAACGCCACGAGCATGTTCTTGCCGATCGCCAGTTCGCCCATCTGGGTACTGGCGCCATCCGCGATGACATCGCCCTTCTTCACCTTTTGGCCGAGACTAACAACCGGCTTCTGGTTCTGACAAGTGCGCTCGTTGAGGCCGACAAACTTGCGAAGGACATACTCGTCCGCGTTGTCGATGATGATGCGTTCAGCGTCGACCGTTGTCACGGTGCCGCTGCGATTCGCAGTCACCACCATGCCCGAATTCTTACCGATCTCTTTTTCGAGACCGGTCGCGATACACGGCGGGTCAATCTTGATGAGCGGCACAGCCTGACGCTGCATGTTGGAACCCATCAACGCACGGTTTGCATCATCATGCTCAAGGAACGGGATCAGTCCTGCTGAAATACCCACGATTTGCTTGGGTGAAATATCGACAAAGTTGACCTGCGCCGAATCGACTTCTGTCAATTCGCCGTCGACTCGAGCGAGCACCGCACCCTCTTTGAGTTTGCCGTCCAGATCCATCGCGTCCGCTGGTGTGAGCACAGCACGCAACTCTTCATCAGCGCGAAGTTGAACGATCTTGCCCGTGGGCTTGCCATCCTTCACTTCGCGATAGGGCGTGCGCAGGAATCCATACTCGTCAACCGACGAGAAGATCCCCAGCGAACAGATCAGGCCGATGTTTGTGCCTTCCGGTGTTTCAATCGGGCACACGCGACCGTAGTGCGAGATGTGCACATCGCGCACTTCAAACCCGGCACGCTTGCGGTTCAAGCCGCCCGGCCCGAGCGCTGAAAGACGGCGTTCGTGGATCAGCGAACTCAACGGGTTCGTCTGGTCAACGACCTGACTCAGTTCGCTGCGACCAAAGAAGAAGTCAATCGCACTCGAAATACTCTTCGAGTTCACCAGGTCGGCAATCTTCAAAACCTCTTCTGGGTCCTTGACACTCATGCGTTCCTGCACCGTGCGGCGGAGCTTGAGGAAGCCCTTGCGAAGTTCTTCAACCGCCAACTCGTCCAGCGTGCGCAATCGACGATTGCCGAGGTGGTCGATGTCATCGACCTGAGCGATCGGCCGATCGGTATCAGGGTCCATGCGGTTCGACCGAAGGTCGAGCAGATATTGAATGACACGCAAGAAGTCTTCACTGCGCAGGAACATCTCGTCCTCTGGCACATCGAGGTTAAACTTGCGGTTGATCCGGAAACGACCGACACGCCCGAGGCGGTAGCGGTTGTCATCGAAGAACTTCTCATCGAAGAGTTGCTTGGCTTTTTCCACCTGCGGCGGGTTGCCAGGACGCAGCTTCGAATACACACGCAGCAACGCACGCTCAAACTCCGAATCCGCGGTCTCCGCGAACAGGTCGAGTTTCTCTTCAGCGATCGTGTTCAGGATCAGTGAGTCGGAGGGATTCTCAACCACGCGGACTGTCTTGAGCGAACTCGCGATGATTGCTTCAGCAGCGTCGCCGATCTGACGGCCGACATGCACCAATTCTTCGCCGGTTTCGGTATCGATAATCGACTGGGCAGCCCAGTGCTCGGGTTCGATCTTCTCAGCCTTGATCTCACTGACTTCGTAGAACAGGCCGATGATCGCGTCAGTCGTCGCAACCGATTCATCGAGGCAACGCAGGAATGTCGTCGCCGCGAGTTTGGTCGATTGATCGATCCGCATCGCCAAGACATCTTTCTTGGTGACTTCGAGTTCGATCCATGAGCCGCGCTCGGGGATGACGCGTGCTGAGTGCAGCGGACGGTCGCCCTCGCTGGAAACGATCGAGAAGTCCACACCCGGTGATCGGTGCAACTGGCTGACGATGACTCGTTCAGCACCGTTGACGATGAACTCGCCACCACCGATCATCTTGGGAAACTCACCAAGATAGATATCTTCTTCAGGAAGATCGGGGTGTGTTTCGCGCGAGAGTCGAAGCGTGAGCTTGAACGGCAGGCCGTATGTCAGGCGCAACTCGCGACATTCGTCCGAGGTGTACCTCGGTTCGTCGAGTTCGTACTTGACATACTCGAGACGCATGGTCCCGTCGTAACTTTCAATTGGAAAGATCTCTCGCAACAGGGATTCGAGCCCAAGATGCTTCACGCGATCTTCAGCGACGGTTCCTGGTTGGAGAAAACGCTCGTAGGCAACCGATTGTACTTCGGTCAGATTCTGGATCCCCATCGCGTCGCCGCGCTTGGTGAAACTACGAATCTTCCGACCGCCCGTAACGCTTCCGCGCAATGTGGTTGATGCCATCAACACCCTCGCGATGGGTTCATGCGGCGCGCACCTTCAGGGCTTGCTTGACAACATCTCCGTATTTCGGATCAGTTGGTATAACAACACCCGTCGTCGCACCACAGTTTCTGTATAAAAATCCCTGGCTGGCCCCGCACCGTGCCGAACCCATGAGTATAACCAGGGGAACGGACGCAAGCGAGCCCAATTTTCAAGATTCTCAAAATCGAGAAAACTCGATTTTTGAAATCTCACAATAGAAAAGGAACCCCCGCAATTGGGGGTTCCTTTGTTTGATCCATACCCGATTACGCGATTTCGACTTCGGCGCCAACTTCCTTGAGTTGTTCGGCGAGTGCGTCGGCTTCGTCCTTCGAGATGCCTTCCTTGATCTTGGCGGGGAGGTTGTCGACCATTTCCTTGGCTTCCTTCAAGCCGAGACCGGTCGCTTCGCGGACAACCTTGATGACCTTGATCTTCTGCCCGCCGTCGCTCTTGACGACTACAGCGAACTCGGTCTGCTCTTCTTCTGCCTCGGCGGCACCGCCTGCAGGACCGGCCATCATGACCGCTCCACCGGCTGCTGCTTCGATGCCGTAGGTGTCCTTCATGTAGTCACCCAGGTCGACGGCTTCCTTGAGGGTCAAACCGGCGAGTTGATCACCGAGGTCTGAGATCTTTTGGTCGAATGTTTTTGCTTCTTCGCTCATATCTGATTCACCATTCCTTACTTCGGCCTCGATCGGCCTCACACAGTCGCGCCCGAGAGGGGACGGCCCTTTGCCGCCTCTTTAACCCATCGCCCCGCCGAAGCGGTTCATCACAGGGCCAGTCGGAGCGTCGATTTGTTGCTCTTTGTTACGCCTTGGCGATCGTCTCGCCGCTTTCCAACTTCTCTTCGATTGCTTTGACAATGCCTGCGAGCGCACCGCCAGGACCCTTGATCGCTCCCATGAGATTGCGAGCCGGGCTGAGGATCAGCGTGACATCCTGCGCGATCGCTTCGTCGCGTGTCGGATACTTGCTGAGTTCCTTGACGCCCGCATCACCCTCAAAGAGCATGCCGTCAAGAACCGCACCGCGGAGTTCGATCTCCGGAAACTTCTCGACGAGCCTCACAACTTCGCGTGCCACCTCGACGACAGATTCAGCACCGTACGCCAGAGCGTTTGAACCAGTCAGCAAAGGGCTCAGTTCGGCGAGTTTGGAATCGCCGAAGGCCTGCATGAACAACTTGTTGCGGATGACCGTGACATGGATGTCCTGCTTGACCAACTCAGAGCGAAACTCGTTGTTGTCGTTGGCACCAACGCCGCGGAGGCTGATCAGCATCGCGTCGTCAATGTCTCCGATCCGCTCTTTGTAGTCGCGGATCATGATTTTCTTCATCGGCTTTGACATTGCCTAACTCCTCCCAGCAACCCGGCGTTCGCCCGGCTGCCGGTTCATCACTTGCTGCTCAATTCCAGATCGTCATACCTGAGTTGAATGCCAGGTGTCATGGTGCCACTGATCGTGATCTTCTTGATATAGGTCCCCTTCACCGAACTCGGACGGATTTTCTCGATCGTCGTGATGAAGTGGTTCAGGTTCTCAAGCAGATCGTCGTCAGGGAAACTCATCTTTCCAATGACAGCGTGAACATTGCCACTCTTGTCGGTGCGATATTCAACCTTGCCGGCGGCAAACTCACCGACCGCTGCCGGGACATTCGGTGTGACCGTGCCATTCTTCGGGCTGGGCATCAGGCCCTTGGGCCCGAGAACGCGACCGAGTTTTGAAATCACACGCATCATGTCGGGCGACGCCACAGCGACATCAAAGTCGTCGAAGCCTTGCTCAATCTCTTGCACAAGGTCTTCGCCGCCTGCTTTGATCGCCCCTGCTGCCATCGCATCCTTCGCGACATCGGAAGGGCAGAACGCGATAACGCGCTTGCTACGACCGATCCCCTTTGGTAGTGAGACCGACCCGCGAAGCATCTGATCGGCCTGCTTGGTATCGACACCAAGGTGGATACAGATATCAACCGACTGGTCAAACTTGGGGCCCTGGAACTTCTTGAGCATCGAGACCGCAGACTGAGGCTCGAGCGGTGTCTTCGGCTTGAGGGATTCGTTGTGCTTGAATCGTTTCTTCAGTGCCATCTGATCAACCCTCCACCACAACGCCCATGGAGCGGGCTGTGCCTTCGATGACGCGCATCGCCGATTCGATCGACGACGCGTTGAGGTCCACCAGTTTCTCTTCCGCGATCTTGCGAACCTGTTCGCTGGTGATCTTGCCAACCTTGGTTTTATTGGGTTCACCCGATCCCTTCGGCACGCCCGCCGCTTCCTTGATCAAAACCGACGCAGGCGACGACTTGATCTCGAACTCGAACGAACGATCGGAATAGACCGTGACCACACAGCCCACGACCTTGCCGTTCAGAGCGCCGGTTGCGGCATTAAACTGCTGAATGAACTGCCCGGGGTTGACACCCTTGGCACCGAGAACCGGCCCGAGCGGCGGCGCAGGCGTCGCCTGACCTCCGGGGGCCATGATCTTGAATTGCTCTGTGATCTCTTTTTTGGCCATTTGGTCTCCACCTCCCACCGTCCGGAAAGTTCTGTCAGGGCCAAGCCGACAGCCGAAGGTGGTGCACACGGTTCACATTGTTCGCGCAGACGCTCCACGCGGGCCCAGAGTATAGACCCTCAGAACGGGCGGGCAATCTCAATGGACTCCGAGAATGACCCTGGACCAATGATCAGCATTCAAATGAGATCACGCGAGAGAGCATCGTCTCTCGACGCATGTGAACAAAATCCTATTATAATTTCAGTTTCGCACGGAAGAGTGTCACAATCTCAGCGTCGAGTCCCGCTTCCTCAGCTTTCTGAATGATGCGCAGCGCCGCTCGGGCTTTATCTTGCCCTTGCAACAACACCGCCAGCGAGAGCCATGCGGATGAGGTCTTCAACTTATTCGCGGTCGGCGAGACCTTGCCCATCAGTTTGCGCGACCGTGACGATTCAAATCCAAGACGACGAAGCTCGAGCGGCGAGGACACGAGATCGGGTTGGTCTCGATAGGCCTTGCGGATCGCTGCAAAACCTTCTTCGGGTCGCTCGAGTTCAAACATGGTGAGCGCGAACTCGCGAAGTGCTTCCGAATCATCGGTGTGTTCTTGAATGTGCAGACGATACTGCTCCTCAGCCGCCTCAAGGTCACCGATGATGAGCGCAAACCGCGCCAGTTCGAGCGTGGTTGGTGGTTCCGGAGGTGTTGCCGGTGCTGTCGGAAGCGCCTGGCGAGGTTGATTCAACATCCCCCACCCATTGGTCTGTGTTGGCGCTGACTGCCCGTTGGCGTAATACACATTCCCTGCGGGATACCAGCCATATCCGAAGCCGGTGTAGTAATTTCCGCCGTGCCCGTAGTGGTATGGCAGACAAACGACATCGTAACTCCAGCCGTAGTCAGCGCCGTACAGCACGGTGGTGTGGTCGCGGATATGCACCGGCAGATCGGCGAGCACGCGATTGGCATCTGGGACAGTGACGCACGATCCTGAACGGGCGTAACTCGATCCGAACGCATTCCCGCGATAGGTATTGAACCCAAGTTGACCCGCAAGCCCGCCGTTGAGACCGATTGAGAAACCATCGCCGTTGATATTGAGAGAAGTCCCTGTCGATACATACGCAGGAAACCCGTATCCGTACACAGACTGCCCGTGACCGGGAATGACGCTGAACAAATCGCCGCCGGTTGTTTGTGGTGTTTGACCGAACCCGGTCCTCATGGGAACGCCCGTGCTCGTCCGCAGTTGCCCAGGCTGACTCTGAGCCACCGCCAAGGTCGAACCGAGCGAGAGAACACTCGTCAACACGGCGAAAATGATGGATCGCATAGGAAGCCTCCGATTCATGCCTGTTTCATACCGCACGTCACACACCTCTATATACTCGCAAACTGTGCGAAAGATTCAATCAAAACCCGTCCAAGTCCGTGAAAACCTGACCAAATTCACCCACACATGGCACGCTTCGCATGTGTATCCTGTCCATTCCATGCTCTACAGAACATTTATCGTGATCGTGGCACTTATCTCGGTCTCTTTGCCGGGCGGCTGTTCGGTGTTGCCTCCAGCACTCGTTGGCGCTCGCAGTTCGGTCGAGTTGGTCTCGGTTGACGGCTCGACGGCGTTGCGACCAGCACTTCCGACAAGACTCTACCGATTCGTCGACGAGAACACCGCTGATGTGATTCTCACCGATCTTTCCTTGGAGGAACTGACATCGGCTGACGCACCACCCGCAACCGGGCAGATCGTTCACCTCCAACTGTTCATGCGACCGATGCCGGGCCGTACACCGATTGCTCGAGAGGCCTGCTCGACCTCGATCCGTTGTGCGGTTCTCGCGCGCGGTCAGGTTGGAATGTACGGCGGGGGTGGGTTCTTGATCCCAGAATCGAAGCCGGGCGGGCAACTTTTTGGTGGCTCAATGTCGCGGGGATCTTTGCGATTGATCAAATCGACCGGCCAATTCGTCGATCGACTCGGACCGACGCACGCCGATGTTTCATTCACCGCCAATCGCGACGATGATGCCGTGACGACCTGGCTCAGTCTGATGGACCGCCTGGCACTTGTCGGTGTAAGCGTTGAACAACCCGCACCAGCCGCGCCTGAAGAGCCGGTAGAGAAAGACAACGCAGAACCGGCATCACCAGAGTGATTCAAAATCTGTGCAAGTCACCCGCCGTGAGCTGCGTACCACGCGTCAAGCGTGCGCTCTGCGGCGCTGCGGTAGAACACGGTGAGGACATCCTCGGGCAATTGGTGACCGGTCAACTGGGGGGCACTCAGTTCGTCGTACCGCTCAGGATCAACCATCGCAAGATCAGGATCGGCGATGTTTGATTCACCACGATCACCAGACTCGTACATGGTCCGCAACGCCCAATAGCGACTGGCATACAGGTTGAATGCGTCATCGTCACTAGCGGCGAGCGTCGCGCCAAAACGCGGGCTGTCGGGGTCGCCAGCCTCGAGGTGCTCATCACTGACGACGATATCTGAACCGAAGAGGATGCGGCCATTGAACCGCTCGAGGAATCCGAGGAATGCATCTCGCGGATGTTTGCTCAGTTCCCGCACCATCCACTTGGTCGCGGACGCATCGAGAATCAGATTGTCGTGTCGCTCGAGCAATCCAGTGAGAAACGCGAGATCTTCCGGCCACCCCCCCATGTGGGCAGCCATCCATGGTTGGGTGTAGATAGCGAGCATGCGCTCGAGACCGACATATTGATCGCGTTTGGTGCCATATCGGGTGCTGTCCGCGTAGGTGGTCTTGAACCAGGTATCAGGATCAGCAATGTGGATCATGCCCATCATGTTCAGTTCGCTGGCGCGGTCCATGATTCGACGCCGCCACGGTGCGTCGGCAGCAACGACCTCTTCAGGATCGACACCCGCCTTTTCGACATAGTCACGCAAGCGCGGCGCGCTCCAGAGTTTGACACACCGAGCACCCCGCTCGTGCCACTCGGGCAGCAGATCGAGAAACCCCTCTCGCATGGCATGGCCGATGTCGTCACTGCCATAGTTGGGGATCGCGATAAACCGCGCCCGGTCGCCCATGACGGCACTGACTTCGTCGTGGGCGGCGATCTGTGTCTGGCTGTAGACCCGTTCGATGCCGTAGGCGTCAGCGACTTCGAGGAATATGCGTGCGCTCTTCGGGCCGTTGATATGCATGTGGGCATCGATGATCGGAACAACCGGTTGACCGAGCCGAACGGCTTCAGCCGCGTAGTCGAGACCAAACCGGTTGGCGGCAATGCGGGCCCGCTCGATCGGATCGACGGGCGGCGGGCTCGGGTCTCGTGTACGCTTGGTAGACATCTGGCGATCGTAGCCACGGCGCATTGCCCGATTGTCCGTTCCAACAGCCTATTCAACAGAGCCACCATGCCAAGTAATACACCACGCCCCACCGACGACATTCCTGATTCCAATGAGGCGTTCCTGTCATCGCAGCGACCAACGAAGGACACGCGTCGTACGGGGCCAGCCCGCATCGCCCTCGCGCATGACTGGACGGTCACCGTGCGTGGCGGCGAGGCGGTCCTCGAACGCATCGCCGGTTATGTCGACATGCACCACAAGGCTGCGGCTCTGTTCACGCTCTTTGATTCGGGGGTCGCCATCGGGCCCAAGACCGACAAGATCCCTCGGGTTGCGTCGAGCAAGAGCAAGTTGCCCATGGCCAAGGGGCTGCGCCGCTGGATGGCGCCTTTGTATCCCTCGATGGTTGAAGAACTGGGCGGTCGACTTGAGAACTTGCACAAGGCCGAGCCGATTGATCTGTTGATCTCGACCAGTTCGGCGATGATCAAGAACCTTCGGCCGCCCGGCGATGCGGCCCACATCTGCTATTGCCACACGCCCGCGCGCTGGTTGTACGACCAGATGGACGCCTATGGCAAGGGTTCGGGCGGCGGCGGGCTGCGTGGGCTCGGACTCAAGATGTTCGGCGACAAATTACGCGCGTTCGATGCATCGGGCACGCGCACCGTTTCGGTCTTTTTGGCAAACTCGGAAGCGACGCGGGCGATGATCGAGCGGATCTATAACCGTGACGCGGCGGTGGTGTGGCCTCCTGTGCGGACCGCGTTCTTTACGCCCGATGCCAATGTTGCCCGCGAGGATTTCTGGCTGCTCGTCAGTGCGCTCGAACCGTACAAGCGGGTGGATCTCGCGATCGAGGCGGCGTGCAAAGCGCGGCAGCGGCTGATCGTCGCGGGCGAGGGGACACAGAAGGGGTTTTTGGCGGCCCATGCCCGGGCGATGAGCAAGAAGCACGCCGGCGGGGTCAAGGGGCTTATCTCATTCGTCGGGCGCGTCGGTGATGAGCAACTGCGCGACCTGTATCGCCGGGCGGGTGCGTTCATTTTCCCGCAGATCGAGGATTTTGGCATCACGGCTGTTGAGGCGCAGGCGTGCGGCTGCCCGGTGGTCGCTCGCAGCGAAGGGGGGGCTATCGATTCGGTGATCCCCGGCAAGACGGGGGCGTTCTTTGAAGACGCCGATGCCGACGCACTCGTTGCAGCGGTCAAGGCGCTGCCGTCGAACGCGGCGGCGTGCCGCACCAATGCCGAGCGTTTCAGCGAGAAACTGTTTGATCAGCGACTGGCGATGCATGTCGAGGCAGCGGTGTAGGTGGGGAAGGCATTGGGGATTAGGCATTGGGCATTGGGAAATCGGGGGATTGAGGCGTGACGACCGGCTACCCGTGCGCTTGCGCCGTGACAGGCAGCATGCTCCCTCCCTTGCGCCTTCGCGGGGGATGTGGCTGCGTCCTCGAAGCCGGAGGGGGTCTTGGGCCGGGTGCGTTCGCCGTATGATGCAGTCGATGTCAAAGCAGGCGCACCCCCACCGACCATCGCTGCGCTCGGCCACCTCCCCCGCGGCGCGGGGGAGGGCGGAAATTCGCCGGGTGACGACAATATCAGATGGCGGATGTTGGCCGCCCCCACCCACACTCCGGGCAGCCGTGTTCGAAGGCGCCCTTGAGGTCGTAGTTGCACTGCGGGCAGTGGCCGTTGCGGCGGCGACGGCGGCGGCGGAGCACCGGCCAGCCAAAGAGTGGAGCCGACCAGAGCGCGGCGTAGAACGCAGAACCGGCGATCAGCCCGCGCCAGATCGGGCGCAGCGGGATCGCGCGGTAGGCGTGCGATTGGCGGCCAGTGATTCGGATGAGGTCGATCCCGCCGCTGGCGGCGTGAACCCCGATCTTGCTCGGTCCGGCCAGCGGGTACCAGTAACTGAGCATGGGCCAGCCGAAGCCTTCCTGACCGAGGTTCCGCGGGTTGGCGAGCAGGGCATCGACCGATGCGGTCGGCCAGTCTTCCCACGCGACCACAGGAGCATCGGGGTCGAGCGGCGTGCGGGGGGGCCACATCGTCGTGATGCACCCGCGATATTCGCGGCCGAATGAGAACAAGCGCGATTGATGAAGGCCGGGGCCGGTCTCACGGATATCGCGCGACGCGGGACCGGCGGGCGTGCGGCGGGGCAGGAGATCTTCTCCCCACCCCGCGAGCAGAGCCGCGACCAGCCAGTTGGTCACCGCCCCCAAGAGGAGGCAGAGCAGAAGCGTCAGGATCAAGCGTGGCCATGGCCGCATGGAGAGAGTCTACCGGTGCCGTGGGCCAAGGGGTGCAGGCTGTGACTGGCCCGTTGCGCGACCTGTCTTGGTCGGTCGGCTGCATGCAAGGCACCTTGTGCTCCCTCCCCCGTGTCTTCGCGGGGGAGGTGGTCGAGTCTTCGAGACCGGAGGGGGTCCTCTCAATCCTCCCCCGCGTCTTCGTGGGGGAGGTGGCTGAGACTTCGAAGCCGGAGGGGGTCTTCGGGCGGGTGCATCCGGCATCTAAATCGCCGATCATCAAGCCGGACGCACCCCCGCAGGCCTTCGCTGCGCTCGGCCACCTCCCCCGCGGCGCGGGGGAGGGAGATGGCGGGCCGCCCTACGATGCAAGAGCCATGACCACGCCGTCACCAAAACCCGAGACCCCCCCAGCCGGGCCGACGGTCTGCGAATGTGGCTATGACCTGACGGGGTTGCCGGTGGATGACGACGCGAAGTGCCCGGAGTGCGGTGTTGTCATATCAACGATCAAGCCACCCATCGAAATTGACGGGCGGACGGTTCTGGCAACCACCATTGCGTTTATGCCATCGATCGTTGCCGGAACGAAGGTTTGCACTTGCGGCTATGACCTGACGGGGTTGCCAGCGGATGGCGACACAAAATGTCCCGAGTGTGGGATTGTTCTTGCAACAATCAAGCCGCGCGTTCGAGTCGGCATTCGGGAATTCGTATTGTTCGCCGTCGCGATTCTTCCATCGATCATGGTTGTTTGCGATCCGTTGATCGAGATGATGCACACCAGAGGGTTTCTGACATCACCCGCGATCGACGCTCTGACTTGGGTCATCATCGGATGGTTCTTCTTCGTGTCCATGCCGGCAAGCGTTCTGCTTCTTCAACCATCCCTCGCTGGCAAGCCTACTCCAGAACGATTGATGCCTCAGGTGATTGCGGTCGGTTTGTGTTTCATCGTGAACATCGAAATCAGCGTCCTGGCGATGTATCTGATGATGTAGGATTGATCGTGCGTGGCACAAGCCGACTCGCCATACGATGTACCAGCCATGACCACCCAGCCGTCCAAACCTGAGACCCCCCCAGTCGGACCGATGGTGTGCGCGTGCGGCTATGACCTGACGGGGTTGCCGGTGGATGCCGGAGCGAAGTGTCCGGAGTGCGGCGCAGAAGTCGGGTCTGGCACGCATGGCGGTGCGTGGCACGGGCGGACCTGGGTTCGATTGCTGATCGCAGCAGCGCCGGCCATTGTCTTTATTGTCTATTTCTTTGGTATTGGATCAGTGGCCAGCAGGCCGTTGATGGAATCCACGGTGAACCCTGTGATGATCGTCAGTGCTGCGCTTCTGCTGTTCGTGTCACTGCCGATGAGTGTCGTGATCGGCCTCGCGTTCTGGCCAACCGAGGGTGCGGCCAAGGGGATTGCTGTGGCACTCGGAGCGGTTGCCCTGTGCTTGATTGTTCATTTCTTGGTTTTCGTCGGCATGGGTTTGTGGTTCACGCGTTAAGGCGTGACGGGCGCGAGGATTGTTCTTGTCGCGCCTCACGCCCCCACCCGCATTCCGGGCAGCCGTGTTCGAGGTCGCTCTTGAGGTCGTAGTTGCAGTGCGGGCAGTGGCCCTTGCGTCGGCGGCGGCGTTGCTTGAGTAGCGGCAGGCCGATGAGGGGGAGAGCCCAGATCGCGCCGTAGAACACGGTATTCGCGGCAAGACCAGACCAAACGGGATGCAATGGGAGGAGCCATGTCGCGTCGACAGTATTGGCGTTGGTTTGCCCATGCAGCGTGATCGACCAGTGATGCTCTTCTGGAGGCTCGGTTGTACCGGGAGGGACACTCCGTTCGGGCCTGACACTCGCCCACTCCATGCAAACGAACGGCCAACCATGGGCCAGTGTTCTGATGATCACTTGTTGACCTGGCCCGACAAACTCCCCCAGCCATAACGAATGAAGGTCCGCTGCCCGATCTGCAAGCAATGGCGGATAGATGTACGCTTCCGATTGATAATCCATCACGAGCCGATCGTCCCTATTCGCGCCATATCGCTCTACATACTCCCGCTGCGCAGTCTCGCGCATTCGGTACGCGCCGCGCCGCGATGCATTGCTCATTTGCGAGGCAAAACTGCCATCGTCGGGATGGTCCATTCGGGCGATTCGCCATGTCTCCCATCGAACCCCTCTTTCCTGTCCTCGAGAGAGGCTGATAAAGTGAGGTTCGACGACTGTCATAGCTTCTGTCCAGTTTCCTCGCGGCTTGAACCAGTCCATCCATTGCGAGAACGAAAGCCCCCATGCGACCATCCACGAGGTAACCGCTCCGAGCAGGACACAGAGCGTGAGCCGGATAATGAGTGATCGCCGTGACCGCATGGGATGAGTCTATCAGAGGGCCGCCAGTCCACCAATGACCGATACAGGCTGTCTCATGAGGGGGTGCGGGGGAACCCTCCCCCGCGGGAGCGGTGCCGAAACACCTCGAACCGTTGATCAGCATTTCAACATGGCTTCAATGTGACACGCACAGAGTTCTTTACGACCCTGCCGCTCGATTGCTCACTCGAGTTGTGCGCGACTTTGTTCGAATCTCGGCTCGCATCATGGCAAACCAGATCACTGGTGCAATGAGAACGAAGATACCCGAGTTCAGCGCCGGCTTCATGCGCGTGGCACTGATGTCGTCGCCAAGGTACCCGATGATGGATGCAATCAAGATGAGGGCGCAGGCGGCGAAGAGCGCGAGCATCGCAACGGTGTATGTCACAACCCCAACCCACCAGCCGAGTCGTGGATTCCGGTACAACACGATCCGAGGTAAACCGAGGCAGCCCAAAACAGCCAGCCCGAGATATGCCAAGCCGCCAAGCGTGAATAACAAGTATCCGGGCCATCCAAAACTGTTGATCCACTCGATCATGCGGCGCATAGCCTCCTGCATGTCACGATTCTATCGATCCCGACCATGCCACGGATCGTCTATATCGGTCCGTGCCCGATGAGGGGGTGCGGGGGAACCCTCCCCCGCGTGAGCGGCGCCGATTGCCTCGCCTTACACTGCTGCAACCATGTCCATGCCGCCACCTGAACTCAAGAAACCCGCTTCGGCTCGGAAGATTGCACGATTGGGCATACTGGTGCTGATCTGTTTGATGCCGTCGCTGTTCTCGGCGTTTGAAACCGTGAGATATTCAGTTACGCGGACCCACTGGATTCCGGAATCGGCGAACGACACCGTCTTGTGGTGTGTGTTGGGGTGGTTGTTTCTGCTGTCGATCCCAGCCAGTCTGGTTTTGATGAGTTCGGCCTCAAAAGGAAAATCGCTGGCTGCGCGTTCGATGAACAGTCTGGTCGCCGTCGTCGCCTGTATCTATCTGAACGCGCAGATTGCGGTCGGTGCTCACTTTCTTTTCGCGTGAGCTGATCGTCCACGCAGCCCTTGAGGGGGTGCGGGGGAAGCCTCCCCGGCGTGAGCGACGATCGCATATCCGGACCTGTCGGCACGCGCACCCTCATGGCCATGCGGTGTCACGACCGTGGCAGCTTGTGTGTTGATTTGGACATCACTTTGTGTATACACGCCCATTGACAGGCCAGCGGCCTGATCGTCCATAGCCGGGGGTGAAGGGCACAGCCCGCCACCCCCGGTGGGTGGTGTGTTTATCGCGACGCAGGCTGAAGGCCTGCTCGTGGGGGGCGCGTTGACGCTATTGCACGAGCAGACTTGCAGCCTGCTTCGTTCAATCTCGACCTGTCCGGGGGTGGCGTTCGCTTCGCTCGCTTCACGCCCGGCTATGAACGGCCAGCCCGTCGGGCTGAATCGGCCTGACGACCCGACCTCGCGTGTACAGTCATCGCTGTATCGATTGCCGTCTGCCGATTCCCGTCTGCCGATCTCCTCGCGCGTGGGTGCGGGGGCCGCCACAGGCGGTTTTGTCAAACCATCCCCCGCATGAGCGGTGCGACAGGGCGCAGACCTCCTGATCGACACAAGACGCGCAGCGAATGGCAGCCCAAACACCGCGTCAACTGGAGCAGATGCCGTCGTATGTGCTCTGCGCGTCGCCGCGCGCAGAGCAGATGACGCGACGCGCAGAGCACATGGCGTGCAGCGCAGAGCAGATGACGCGACGCGCAGAGCACATGGCGTGCAGCGCAGAGCACATGACGCGTCGCGCAGAGCAAAAGGCGTCGCGCGCGGAGCAGATGACGCGTCGCGCAGAGCACATGCGACGACGCGCAGAGCAGATTTCGCCAAACCCATCCCGCGAACGAGGGGTTATTTTGGGCGAAGCCTTACCACCAGCCCGCACGCCGCTAGCGAGAACCCCGCGCGTTCGTGACAGATCGCCCCGCGTTCGACGCGCAATCACACAACTTGGCCAATCAGCCCAAAAACAGCCGCCCCCAGCCTCAAGCCGCTCGCCCCCGTCGTCGATCAACCGGCCAGCAAACCAAACCCGGCCGCGGGCGTCACGCGTCACGCCGCCAACACAAGGAGACTCGCTATGGGCATCGTACCGAACACGCAGCAGGGCGCGATTGACTTCTTCGCCAACCGCCTGCCCACCTGGGGCGCCAACGCCATCAAGATCGGATTGTCAGCAGAGCAGGTCACGCAGATCGCGACGGATGTCAGCGACGCATCCGACAAGCTCGCCGCAGCCCAGGCGGCCCGCATCGCGGCCAAGAACGCGACGCTGGAACTGGCGCTCGCCATGGACACCATGCGGTCGTTCGGCGGCGACCTGGTCAAGACCATCCGCACCTACGCCGAGACCACGGGTGACAACGAAGTCTACACACTCAGCGATGTCCCCCCCATCGCCCCCCCGACACCCGTGGGCGCTCCTGCAACCCCCACCGACCTGACCGCGGTGATCAACAACTTCGGCGAGATCAAGACCGAGTGGAAGGGAAGCCGAGCCGCCGGCACGCAGTTCATCCTGCAGCGCCAGATGAAGGCCGTCGACGGCACCCTCGGCGAGTGGACTTATGCGGGTAGCAGCACGACCAACGACTACACGGACAACGCCGTGCCCACGGGTTTCGCCGCGGTCAGTTATCGCGTCTACGCCCAGAGGCCGGGCGGCACCAGCGATGCCTCGGGCACAACCACGCTCAACTTCGGCATCGGCGGCAGCCAGGCCGTTTCCGCCAGCGGCAACACCGACCTGACCATCGCGGCCTGAGCCGCGACGACCAACATTCCGGGTGTGTATGGTGCAGGCCTCTTGCCAGGGGCCTGTGCCTTTTTTGTGTCTGAATGAAATTCGCGTCCGTGCTCATTTTCTCGTTCAACTCTTCAAAGAGACAACAAGACCACTCCAAAAATTGCATTGGCCATCACAAGCAAACCAAAGAGACCGACAACGCAAAGAAAATTGGCGATGAACCCTCTCCCGCGGTATCCACTCATGACATGAAGAATGAGAACAGGAAAGGACACGAAGATAAAACCGATACCTCCCAACCCAACAAGAGCAATCGAGACGAGAGGCCCAATGACAGGAACCAATCCTGAGGTCCCAACGGCAAAACCAAAAACTGCGAGCACAAATGGCACGATCATCACCATCACGAGAAACCAACCCCGGACGCGCCATCGATCAAAGGTCGTCAGTCCGGCAACCACCGCCCCGCACTCCGGACACTTGGCCGCCGCATCATCCGGCAACCCGCTCAGGTCGTAGCCGCACACGCACACCGATGGCGGCGAAGCGGGCGTGTCGGATGCGTTGGTCTGGTCGGAAGGCACGGAGACAGTCTATCACGGGGCAGCCCAAGCGCCATGAGAAACACACGCCGGGCGCGGAAGGGCGTTCGGCAACGCGCCGGCTCACCACGACAACACGAGCGTTGCAAGGAACACCACGAACCCGTTGAACAAAAACGAAACCGGAACGCACACGAAGAAGAAAACGAGCCACATGACCGCCATGTTCGTGATGCGCAGCGCCGTCACGATGAGGAGCCAGCACGCGAGCATCGACACCACGCCGCTGACAAGCAACATGAACGCGAGCACCACGACCAATAGATCGGGCAACGCACCGGTTGCAACGGCGGTGGATTCCAATGCCGTCCAGAGCCAGCCCACGACGCTCGGCGACAGAAACATCGCGAGATGCCGCCGCCAACGATCGAACCTCGGCACCAGTGGCTTAAGGTCGGCCAGCACCGCCCCGCACTCCGGGCACTTCGCGTCCGCATCCCTCGGCAACCCCGTCAGGTCATAGCCGCAAGAGCAGGTCGTCGGCTCGGCCGGGGGGGTGTGAGGCATGGACGGTGGATGAGACATCGCTCGATCATTGTAGGGGAGCCAGCCTTCTCCCTCCCCCGCGACGCGGGGGAGGCGATCGAGCGCAGCGAAGGGCGGAGGGGGTGCGTCCGGTCCAAGATTCAATCGGTCGAAGGTTCAATTCAAAGTCGCCAAAACCCCCTCCGGTCTCGAAGACTCGACCACCTCCCCCTCGAAGACGCGGGGGAGGGAGAGATGAACGCCATACAACGCAAGCATGATCGACTCAACCGGCCTTGCCGCAGCAGCCACCGGCAACCCCGTCAGGTCATAGCCGCAGGTGCAGGTCGCGACTGCAGCAGCACGAGCATCCGGTTTAGGTGGCGTAGAAGGCATCGCAGCACAAGTGTACGGCATCTCGCTTGCAGGCACTTCTACGAGCCAATACACGGACCAAGGACCGGCCATCAGGGATCAAGGATTGGGGTTTCGGGATCGGGAAACTGCTCCGAACGAACCCTGCGCCGGTCCGCCAACACGCTGTCAATACCAGCCGACGACCCACACAAACAGCCCAACCATCAGCAAGTTTGTGATGAGAGACAGTGGCACCGCGAAGATCATCAAGAAAAATCGTTTCCACGCCGGCATCGAGGGAAACTCCCGATACATATACACACAACAAGCTGGTGTGGAGACGATCACAATGAGCCCGAGGATGATCCCCCATCCAATCAACTCAAAGTCTTTTGGAAACCACGCCGAGGGAAGCAACTCAAGCACACTGAACAGGAGCATGATGAACACCGTTGGCGAGACAAACGCCACGCTGATGATCCATCCACGCATGTACCACGGCACGGTTGGCACGAGTTCCGCAATTACCGCCCCGCACTCCGGACACTTGGCCGCCGCATCCGCCGGCAACCCGCTCAGGTCGTAGCCGCATACGCACACGGTTGGCGCGGGCGGCGGCACTTCTGGTTGGCTCGGCGGCGGAAGCATGGCTGGGGGAGTCTATCACAGAGCAGCCGAGCCACCGGCCCGAAGCCGGTCCCACTGAAGAGGGAGGCACGATGCGCCGCTTGGAAAGCGGCCCCACGAGGGAGCGATGTCGATCAAGCCGGTTGGAAACCGGCTCCCCAAAGGGAAGTGGTGTGTCGCGCCGCTTGGAAAGCGGCCCACGGGAGAACGGGACCAATGCCACTTTGCGAAAGAACGCCCCGGAGGGGCGAGGTACCCGAGCCAAGTCACGACGCATCGGCTCGGAGAGCCGATCTACCCAGTGCCTAGTGCCTGATGCCTAGTGCCTATTCTCCTTCCATGCCGACGCCGTACTACATCACCACGCCGATTTACTATGTCAATGACAGGCCGCATATCGGCCACTGCTACACGACGCTCTTGGCCGATGTCGCCGCGCGGGCGGCACGGCTGATCGGGCGCGATGTCTTCTTCCTGACCGGGACGGACGAGCACGCGGAGAAGGTTGTCGCCAAGGCGGCCGAAAACGGGGTCACGCCGCAGGCCTGGGCCGACCGCAACGCGGCGGCCTTCAAGGACGCGTTTGCGTTCATGAACTTCAGCAACGACGACTTCATCCGCACCACCGAAGCCCGGCACACCTCCAAAGCCTCGGCCTACATTCAGCGGCTCGTTGACTCGGGCGATATCGAACTGGGCGACTACGAAGGCTGGTTCGACGCATCGCAAGAGGAATATGTCACCGAGACCGTCGCTAAAGAGAACGACTACAACAGCCCCGTCACCGGCAAGCCGCTCGAAAAACGGGTGGAACAGAACTACTTCTTCCGCCTCGACAAGTACGAATCGTGGCTCATCGAACAGATCGAGACCGACGCCATCGTTGTCGCCCCCGAAGCTCGCAAGAACGAGGTGCTCGGCCGCCTCAAAGGCGGGCTCAACAAAGTGCCCGTCTCCCGCCGCATCAAGGACGGCGACGCCGACTGGGGCGTGGTCATGCCCAATGACCCCGAGCACCGCGTGTATGTCTGGATCGAGGCGCTCTGCAACTACATGACCGTGGTCGACACGAACGAACGCCGCAAGTACTGGCCGGCAACCGTGCACCTGATGGCCAAGGACATCACCTGGTTCCACGCCATCGTCTGGCCCGCGATGCTCAAGGCCCTCGGGCACGCCCCCCCGGCCATGATCTACGCCCATGCCTACTTCATCGCCGAAGGCCGCAAGATGAGTAAATCGCTCGGCAACTTCGTCGAGATCGACCTGCTGCGGGCCTACGCCGATCGCTTCGGGCTCGACGCGCTCCGCTGGTTTCTCACCACGCAAGGCCCGCTCGGCGCGAACGATGCCGACTTCGCCTACGCCCGCTTCGTCGAGGTCTATAACGCTGACCTCGCCAACAGCGTCGGCAACTCGATGAGCCGCGTGTCGAACATGATCAACAAGTACTTTGACGGCAAGATCACCCATGTGTGCAACGGCGAATACGGATTCCCCAACGGGACCGCGCTCCAGATCGCACTCAAAGCTCTCGATAACGCAGGCAAACCCGCGGCTGAAGCCCGCACCTACCACTTCGCCGATTTCACCAAAGCCGCGGTCGAGGCAGCCATCGAAGCCCACGCCCGAATGGACCTTGGTGAAATGCTGTCGCAAGGGCTCTCCATCGTGCGGCATGTCGATGACTTCATCTCCTTCTGCGCCCCGTTCACGCTCGCCAAGCAACTCGACGACCTGGATGGAGCCGAAGACGCATTGGCCGCAATCCTCTATTCATGCGCCGAAGCCCTCCGCATCGCCAGCCTGCTGCTTGCCCCCACCATGCCCGAGACCATGGCCGACCTGTGGCGACGATGGAACTGCGCGCATCTCACCGATGCCAACGACGCGAACGCAGCCTTCGTCGCGCCGATCGCTGAACTGACCAGGTGGGCCGGGCCGCACGGACTCAAGCACGGGCAGGTCATCACTAAAGGCGACGCACTCTTCATGCGGGCCGACGGCAAAGACCCGGCACCGGAAGTCAAGGAGGCTTAACAATGCGCGTCGCACTCACCGGTATCAGCGGCTTCATCGGCTCGACCATCGCCAAGCACCTCGCAGAAGCCGGGCACCATGTCGTCGGCCTCGTCCGAGAGACAAGCACTCGCGACCACATTCGACCCTTCGTCGAACGCCTCGTCACCGGCGATCAATCGGACGAGAGCATCATCCCCGAACTCATCGATGGCTGCGACGCGATCATCCACAACTCATTCGACTGGGGCCCACTCCGCGACGGCTACGACCAAAAGGGCGGCTTTCGCACGCACTACAAGCAGAATCTCGCCAGCGCCCTTCGCCTGCTCGAACTGAGCCACCCGTGCCAGTTCATCTACATCTCCAGCATCGCTGTCCACCACGACATGAGTCCGCGCTGGCAGGGCAAACCCGATGAAGACCACCCCCTGCGACCCGGCACGCCTTATGGCGCGTTCAAAGCCGCCGTCGAAGCCCACCTGTGGGCCGACCACTTCACCCGAGGCCGACACACCTGTGCGCTTCGCCCGTGCGGCGTGTACGGGCTCGACCCCAAACTCGACCGATCACACGGGTTCTCGATCGTTCGGCAGATTATCGAAGAACGCAAGTACATCAAATCGGGCGGCGGCAAGTTTGTACATGTCGATGATGTTGCCAAAGCAGCCGTCGCTGTGCTCGGCAATGACCTCGCAAACGGCAAGGCGTTCAATCTGACCGACTGCTACGCAAGGTGGAGCGACTGGGCCAAGATGGCTGCCGAGATCCTCCAGATACGCCCCGAGATCACCGTCTCAAGCCCGGCGGAACCCGAGAATGTCTTTGACAAGGCTGCTGCGCGGGCGCTCGGGGTCGCGCTCGATCGAGGCAAAGACGGGATTTACGCCCACCTCGAGGCCCTGATCGCCGAAATGGACCGGCTCGGGCTGACCAAGTAACCTGTCGCGATTTTTCGGCAGACTGGAGCCCGACAATTCGTCGAGCCGATGCACACTGTGCATGGTCAAATACCTCGGTTCAAAACGACTGCTCATCGCGACGATCCTCGACACCATTGCTCAGTGCGAAGATGTTCACACCGTTGCCGATCTGTTCAGTGGCACCGCACGCGTTGGATACGCACTCAAACAAGCCGGTTACCGCGTCATTTCCAATGACTGCCTTGCGTTTGCGAACACCATTGCGACCTGCTATGTGCAGGCTGACTACGAGCGGGTGGCTGACGACGCGGAACGGATCATCAATGATCTCAACCGTCTGCCCGGCAGCCCCGGCTATGTCACCGGTGTGTTCTGTGAGCAATCGAGGTTCTTTCAACCCAAGAACGGAGAGCGAATCGATGCCATCCGAGCGCAGATCGCCCGCCTGTCACTCCGCCCGGAACTCGAAGCCGTCGTCCTGACGAGCCTCATCGAAGCAGCCGACCGGGTGGACTCGACCACCGGTGTGCAGATGGCGTATGTCAAACAATGGGCCAAGCGATCGTACAACGACCTTGAACTTCGTATCCCCCACCTATTGCCGCAATCGCCGCGCGGACCGGGCCGGGCACTGATGATGGATGCCCTCGAAGCCGCCCGCCGCGTGCATGTTGATCTTGCGTACCTCGATCCGCCCTACAACCAGCACAGTTATCTCGGCAACTACCATATCTGGGAGACCATTGTGCGGGGCGATTCGCCGGAGCATTACGGGGTGGCGTGCAAGCGAACTGACTGCCGCGAGCGTAAGAGCGCGTTCAACTCGAAGCCGCGCGCCGAACAAGCGCTCGCCGATGTCGTGAAAGCAATCGACGCGCGTTATCTGCTTGTGTCATTCAGCGATGAGGGCTATATCTCACGCGAAGCCATCGAAGGGATTCTCGGTGAACGCGGGCCTGTTCACACGATCAGTGTGCCGTTCCGTCGATATGTCGGTGCCAGAATCGGTATCCACAATCAAAAGGGCGATCGTGTCGGTACTGTCGGCAAACTCAACAACACCGAATACCTGTTTCTCGTGGGTCCAACGAAACGCGTTTCTGAGGAAGCTCAGCCTGAACGATCCTCGGTCAGCGCTGCCAAGTAAGGGCTCTTCCCACGCCAGAAAACCGCCAGACAGAGGCAAACAAACGCGAGTGCCGCAATAGCAGCGCTCGTGAGCCATCCCGGTGTTGCCGCATCGACTTTCTCCGGGAACACCTGACTCGGGTCATAAAACAACGCCAAGTCGACGGTACTGCCGTCGTCCGAAGGATCGGTCGGAGCCATCAAGATTTCAAAATCTCGGTGTTCACCAGGATCGATGACCAGGAAATGCCGATATCGCCGACCGAATATCCGCGAATACCCCTGCAGCGGCTCGGTTGAAATCTGCTCGCCGTCTGGTGTTTCAATCGCGACATCAACGACCGGCAATGGTTCGTCAATCGACTTCACTATAACCGCCAAATAGTACCGTGCCCCCACCCGCGGTGTCTCGACCTTGAGCAACTGTCCCTCGTCGAACTCTTCGATTGGAATTGCGACAAGCGGAAAAACCTGAGCAACAAAGTTTGCGGTGGAGTAGGCGAACAGACCGATCGCCGCAAGAAAAAGCACCACTGCCGCAAACAGGCAATACACCCTTCGGCGTGCAATTATCTGCATTGTTTGTGCCATGACGCAACACCCCACGACCCTGTCGGACTCATATCACGATGCGTCGATGGGCTAGACCAGAAGTGCCGCAGGGTTTTCGAGCATGTCCTTTACAGAGTTCAAGTACGCAGCCGCCATCGCGCCATCGACGATGCGGTGATCGCTCGACATGGTCATCGCCATCTCGTGTCCAAGAACGAGTTCAGGTTCGCCGTCTTCGTCGTATTCGATAAATGGCTTCTCGATCGCTCGACCGACTGCGAGAATAGCTGCGTTCGGCGGATTGATGATCGCTGTAAAGTGATCAACTCCGAACATGCCGAGGTTTGAAATCGTGAATGTCGAATCGGCCATCTCTTCGATCGACAGTCCCTTTTCGCGGGCCTTCTTCGCAAGACGCTTCGTCTCGCCTGAGATTTCACGCAGCCCGATCCGATCGGCATCGCGTAGTGTTGCGACCACCAGCCCTCCGCCGCGCTCTTCGGGGAGCGCGACTGCCACGCCGATGTTCACGCGACCATGCAACTGGATCGAAGGCCCCTGATCGACCCATGAACTGTTCACAAATGGATGCTCGTGCATCGCAAGGGCACACGCTCGAACCAGGAAATCGTTCACACTGAGTTTGATTCCCTGCGAACTGAGTTGGCTGTTCAACTGTTCGCGGAGACCCATCAGCGAATCGAGCCGCGCCGAAACCGTCACTTGGTAATGCGGAATCGTGGTCTTTGACTCGACAAGGCGGCGAGCAATGGTCGCACGCATGTTCGACAATGTCACCGTCTTGTCTTCAAGCGTCGCACCGATCGCAGGCATGGTCATCCGGGCAGCCGGAGCCGATGAAGCCGAAGTGGACGGGATCGAGTCGCCGCTGGCAGCCGCTTGCTCGACATCTTTGCGCACAATACGACCGCTCGGGCCTGAGCCTTGCAACGCTGACAGGTTCACGCCAGTTTCAGCGGCGACTTTGCGAGCGAGCGGGCTGGCAAAAATCCGACCGCCAGCACTGCCGTTAGAACTTGAAGAATCTGAGGTTGATGATGACCCGTTGGCGGCTGGCTCAGCAACGGCTGTGGCTGATGATGAACCGCTTGACGCTGGCGCTTCTTGCCCCCCCGCAACTTTGGCAGCCGGGGCCTCCGCAGTGCTGCCCGCCGACTTGGCAATCGACACTGCATCTTCGCCTTTGCCAGCGAGCACTGCGATCACGGTCCCGACGGCAACCTGCGTGCCTTCGTCGGCGACAAGTTTGGCAATCACACCATCGTCAAAGGTCTGCAGTTCCATCGTGGCTTTGTCGGTCTCGATGTCCGCGATCACATCGCCGGACGCGACCGTATCACCTTCCTTGACTTGCCAGGAGACAACCGTCCCCTGTTCCATCGTGTCAGAAAGGCGAGGCATGGTGATTTCAACGGGCATGGGAGTTCTCCGCTAAGAGGCGCGAGCGATTTCAAACTTGCAAACGATCAGCCGGCTGTCACAACCTTGCGTACTGCCTCAACAATCCGATCCGCGTTCGGCAGATACGCCGCTTCCAGTTCCTTGGCATACGGCGTCGGCACATCGCGCGTGTTCACACGCACCGGCTGATGGTCGAGCCAATCGAAACCGTGTTCGCAGATCTGGGCCATCACTTCACTCGCCACCGAACCAAACGGCCACGATTGATCGACCACCACCACGCGGCTCGTTTTCTTCAGGCTCTCGACCACCGATTCAATATCAAGCGGCCGAATCGTCCGCATGTCGAGCACATCGCATTCGATGCCTTCCGCAGCCAGTCGCTCGGCAGCATCCATGCAGAAATGCACCGGACGCCCCCAACTGACCAGCGTGCACGCATCGCCTTCACGCATGAGATTGGCCTGGCCGAACGGAATGTAGTACTCCTCTTCCGGCACATGTCCCTTGTCGCCGAGCATCCGCTCGCTTTCGAGGAAGAACACCGGGTCAGGATCGCGGATCGCGGTCTTGAGCAGCCCCTTCGCGTCATACGGGTTGCTCGGGATCGCCATCTTCAGACCGGGCACATTACTGAACATGCCTTCAACACACCAGGAGTGGGTTGAGCCGAGCTGCCCCCCCGCGCCGTCGTTGCCGCGGAAGACAATCGGGCAGCCCCACTGGCCGCCTGACATATACAACATCTTCGGTGCGTTGTTCAAGATCGGGTCGGCGGCCACCAGGCTGAACGACCACGACATGAATTCGACGATCGGCCGCAAGCCGTACATCGCCGCCCCGATCATCGCCCCGGCGAAGCCATTCTCACTGATCGGGCTGTCGATGATGCGCTTTTCGCCAAACTCATCGAGCATGCCCTGACTGATCTTGTACGCCCCGTTGTATTGGGCGACTTCTTCGCCGATGAGGAAGACCCGTTCATCGCGTTGCATCTCTTCGGTCATCGCTTCGCGAAGGGCTTCGCGGAACTGCAGCATCCGGTCGCCATCGCGGCTCGGCAGCGGCTTGGAGAAATCGGGCAAATCCCATTCGCCAACGGCCGGGTGAATCGCACTGTCAATCATCGTCATGGGTGATTCCCGCGTCATTTCGGCATCGGAGACCCCGCGGCCCGCCTTCGCCTCGCCCTTTGTCCACACAAACACCATCCCCAGCGTTCCGGGGCGTGGCTCAAGTCGATTCTAGGCCACCCAACCGGGCTGATTGAGGGCTTTGAAGCAGTTGACTGGGGCGTTGCAAAACCCCAATTGGCCTCGTTCAGGCGTGTGCCGAGATCATGGGCCGGCGTGGCCACGATGCGCTGCGAGGGTCTGAAGCGAGAGCCCAAGAGAACGTGGCAACGCGGAGGGGCGCAGAGATCAAGGGGATTCGGTTGTTGGTTGAGCCGAAATGCCGGCGGCGTATGGCCCGAACGATCGCTCGCGTAGTGTGGTTCTCGACGCGTCTTTGTGCATGCCGGGTGCCGGGTCCCATTATTGCCTCTTCATGGCCATGTCGGAGTGTCCCCAATTTCGTTCATGGCCCTGCAGAGTCAAGACCATGCCACCCGCCTCAAGTCAAGCGCACGGCGTTTGATACCAGTGCCGTGCCATGAGCAATCGGCACATGAAAACTACGGACACCCAGCTGCAAAAGCCTGCAGGAAGCTCTGCACATCGAAAAAGTCGAGGATGTCATCGTCAACGAAGTCGGCGATCTGGTCGCTGGCCGCAAAGGCATTGAGAAACACGCTGACATCAAAAAAATCAAGGTCACCTTCGCCGGTAAGATCGGCTGGGCAACCGGCTCCACAATCAAACACAGTGGCATTCCATGCGTCGTTGTGGCCGCCGGCGCTGGCGAACTGACCGCCAGCATAAATCACACCATGCGGATCAACTGCCACATCAAATACTGAAGTCTGGAAACTCGGGATCATGCCTGACCCGAGGGCGGACCATTCACCGGTCGACGGGTCCAAGATCGCTATGTTGTTGACCGGGACCGAATCAACCATATCGAACGCGCCTGACATCACAACCATTCCCTGCGCGGTTGTCTCGAGTGCAAAAGGCGAAGAATTGCTTACACCGTTGAGTCCATCACCCATTGCAGACCAACTGCTGCCATCCCAGATCGCGAGACCATTGCAAGGCACCCCCCCTGCCGATCCGAACAGGCCCGCGACAAGCAATCTTCCATCGGGCAACACAGTCATCGCCCTCACGGTACCGGTTGTGCCTGAACCCAGAGGTGACCAACTCAAACCATTCCAACGAGCGATACCGGGAGATGAAAGATTGTCAGCGTGCGTAAAGTTGCCGCCCGCGATGATGTCCCCATTGGGCATTTCAGCGAGACACAGAACAAAGGTCGGCGTGTTTCCAGACCCGAAGTGCCCAGAGAACCCGCCGCCGAGCGAGCGGTTTCCCATCTTCGTCCAGACGCTGCCATCCCACCGAGCAATGCCCCAAGCAGGCAAACCATCGGCTTGAAGAAATGTTCCCGACGCGATGAGTTTATTCGTGCTCGTCCACAACAGATCTCGACATGAACCTGCATCGAGACCCTGCCCAAACGCGGACCACTGGGTTCCATCCCATCGAGCAACTAAACTGGCTGGCATGCCACCTGCGTGCGTGAACTGGCCACCCGCAACAAATCCGCCATCTGGCATGGCCAATATTGTGCGCACAAAACCATTCACGCCACCGCCGATCGGCTGCCAACTAGCCCCGTCCCACTGGGTGATAAAGTCGACTTCCAGACTTCCGGCAAGTGAGATTGAGCCGCCATACACAGCCTGCCCATCGGTCAATACAGCCGTCGCGTAGGCAGCAGGCCCCACGCCGGTTCCCAAAGGAGCCCAATCGCAATCTCCGGCACCTGCCCATGAACTGGAGAAAACAGCGGCGCACATCACTTGCTTGAACATATTCAACATGTCTGGATCCTTGTTCCGTGACGCGGGGCCATTCCCGCTCACAGACTCACATTGCAAACGCGGTGCCAGAATCAGAGTTGCACATCAAGGCGGTGGCACCCAGCGGACAACACGCGCCGAGTGCCATAGCCATGTCTTCACGGCCTTGAGGGAGCGTCCCAAAGTTTCGACCATGACCTTGCAAAGCCAAGACCATGCCACCCGCCTCGTTGCAAATTCACAAAAATACCCAATGACCATCAACGAGGGCCGACTCACTCAGCAGCCGTGAGCGTCGCGCAGCGCGTCTCTGGTCGCATCATTGAGTTCGCCGTTCGCTGTCAGATCGTGCTCATGCTGAAACACACGCACCGCTCCTCGCGTCAACGGACCAATCAGGTCATCCACCGGGCCGGGGTCGATGCCCAGATTGAACAAGCGTGCCTGCACGCCGCTCACCGTCTCGATTGGATTCAGTGAGCCGACCAACAGGTGGTACTGTTCGATCTTCTCGTGCGGCCCGCACCGGAGCGTGACCCTTGAGAACTGTGGATCGATCTCGGTTTCGATTTCGCCGTTATTCGAGGTTGTCCCCTCGGCGATGACTCGGCCTGCGTGTAGCAAAGTCCACGCCTCATCAGCCCGAGGCTCATCGTTCTCATGAAGACGAATACGCAGCTTCGTCGGCTCCGCTGTTCGTCGGTAGCGATGGCGCTGCTCAGTGGCCCGTGATTCCTCTTTCGGCTCGGGCGACGGAATCGAAAGTTCGTCGCCGGGACGAAGAATGAACGGATCGCGAATGTTGCGAATCTGTTCATTGCCTGCATCTTGCCAAACTTTGTCGCGGAACATTCTCTCGTCGGCTGCGACACTTGCAAGGCACTCGCCTTGTTTGATGCGATGGATGCGCGACTCGGTCATAGCAACGGCTCCTCCCAATCGAAACGCGGCGTGATCCGCCACTCTCGCGTTCGTTGATTCGGATCGGTTGTTGCATCGGTCCGCGAACCGGTGCCGTTGTAATAGCCGCGCGGGTTCTGCATGCCGCGCGACAGCCCGTTCAGCCAGTTGAGCATGCGAATGGGATGGAAGTAATAGAACTGGTGCTGGCGTGGCCATGGCCCCATACTTGCAATCCATCGCGCTGATCGTTGAATCTCCTGCCGTGTTGCGCCAATCGCCCAAGCGCTCCGAAGCCACTGCATTTCGTCAACATAGTGATCGTTGAAAAGGGTCCACTGGTTTTGCGCTGTACGCCACGCTCCGACCCCGTTGCCACCCCACACCCCGCGCGGGATCTGGCTCCACTCTGCCGCCCACTCGCTGATATGGCGCGCGACAATCATGCTCATGGCATTCTGAAACGCCGCATGCTCCGTTGGCGGCGCCAAGTCGGCACGCTCTTCGTTCCGGTCGATCCCTTCCAGTTCGGTGCGCCGTGTGTTCAAACGCGCCAAGAGTGCGGCGTCGCCATAGTTCCCGCGCGGATCGCGATATCGCGCCTCGACAAGCGGATTGCGCGTCGTGTCATTGACCGTCCAGTTCCTCGCGACGCCGGCATCGAATCCAAACTTCTCGAGGAGGTTGTCATTCGAGAACATCTCGAAGTGCAACAGCGGTTGCTTGTTTCGCTCGACTGCTGATCCGTCGGGTGCAATCGCGAACGAGGCATGCTCGCCGACCTTCGCAATCACATCGCCGGTGCGGACCGGAACGGCAAGCATACCGAAGGCGTGCGTGGCGTCGGTGGTCGTGACAAGTTGGTGCAGTGCAGGGTCGCGCCGCTCAAGTTCCTTGAGCCATTCAAAATTGTCAGCGGCGGCCGCATTCGCAAGCGGCTGCACATGCATGTACAGTGAGTAGTAGTTCAGCGGATATGGGCGGCGTTTACCGGCCCTCGGTCTCCACATGGTGCGAGCATCGCATACGGGCGGATCGCAGTGTTGCATCAAGATCCAACTCGCACTGCCAAACTCGGCCGTACTTCCGTCAGGCTGCTGATAGTTGATCTCCTTCTTGAGATTCGTCGCGATCACCCAGCCATCGCGAACCGCATAGACATCGCCGCCAGCGGCTTGAGGATGCAGGTGACAGCCGTTATGCCAAATGGGGCGTCGGCCATACGGAAATGCCCCCCCGGGCCGAGATCGAGAATTGGTCATGTACACGACTGCAGTGGCGGTCTCGTCGGTGAGATTGGCAGCGTTGACCGAATCCTGCCCATTGGCATCGCGTTCCCAGACGCGCTTGAGACCAGGGACAGCATTCCCAGCCAGAGCGATCGGATAGCAATAGCGTGACTGCGCCCCGACGGTAACGGCGTGAGCAGTATCAAGGTTGTGCGCGTGCGCGAGTCGATCTTCAAGATCGAGCACATAGCGTTCGGCGTCGTAACCAGGGCATTCGCGCCGGGTCTGAACATTGTGCGTGAAATGGCCGTGGACCTGCGAGTCAGGGATGCGGTAGAAGTCCTGGAGATAGCGAACGACGCCTCGAAGGGCCTTGTGTTGTCGTTCAGACGATCGGCCTTCGGGCGTGTTGTACCGTCCGTTGGGGTAGGTATAGGTTCGCGGGTGTCCCATAAGCGAGATGCCGATGCTCACTTCATTGTGTCCGCCAGCGTGAGGGCTTGCGACGCTCAGGTCCTGCATCTTATAGACGAGGACGCGTCCGTTGATTTCGTCGGCAAAATATGGAATGACGAAGTGGTAGCCAAAGGTGGAGTGGCCGTAACGGGTGTTGCCCCTGACAACGACCGTGTGGCTGGCTTTGGTCTCGACGAGTTGTTGGAGTCGACGGTAGATACCGTGGGTGCCCATGTGTCGTGCATCGCCGACTGCTTCGCCCGTGCCGCCGGCGTTCTGGTGGACGATGATGTTTCGGACGCTCCACGGTCGATGTGCCTTCGAGGGGCGTCGGTTTCTTGGAAATCTGTTATTCACATTGACATACCAGTGATCATGGACATGGTCTGAGACATCCATGATGCGCACTGAATAGGGTGCGGGAAGATCGGCATACCAATAGTTGTAAGTGTTGCCGCCCGAGACATGGGCAAAGCTCGCGGTCCAGTCCGGAGGGGTGGGATCGGTCGAAGGAACACCAACGGCTGCATTCGGATCGGGTAGTGGCATAGTGGGGTTACGCGCTGAACCAGGCAAAGCCGCCGGTTCGAAGGTTGATGGTGTTGAGGTTCATGCGCGCGACACGATGGGTTGGTGTCGGTACGACCCCTTCAGGATTTGCTCGTTCTGAGTTCAGTCGTTCCGGCGTCAATCCGTTTTCGGCAAGGTCCTCGATCTCGTTCACTTCTCCATCGACATCATCGAGATCGCCGGGCTCGTCTTGTTCGTGGGGTTCGTGGGGTTCGTGGGTCATCGCATCTTCGCGGAAGTTGTCGGACATGGCATTGGTCCCTGCGGAGCGAAGCAATATTCTTCAGAGGAGTCTCCTCTTACAGTACAGACTGCAGAGGATCGATGCACTCAAAAACTGAAAAGGGGTCCAGACCGCTCACGAACGATCTTCGATCCGGGCGATAGAGCCAAATACTGTCTATTTCAGTTGCAATCACGGCCCTATCGCCATCTGGGGTGATCGCCGGTTTCTCGCATACCCACTCAGTTCGCCATCTCGCCATTCCGACTGTCGACAAGCCGATCTCCATGACAGGGTCGCAACCTTGCACTATCAGCCGCAGACCGAAGGCGAGATAATTCAATACCCCCCCAGAAAGGATTGGATATCACGACCATGCAAGCCGGTCGCGTTTATCGATGCTTTGACCTCAACCGGACAGTCCACAATCCGTTGCGTGTCCATCACCTGTAAGCGGCATCACAAGTATCGTCGTCACAAGCCGCGTCGGCATCATCGTCAATTCAATGCACCGTACTCCTAAGAGGAGTTTCTTAGGCACAGGCTTGGCATCACTCTGATTCGTCGGGCTTCGGCGAGACCGCCCGACGACTTCGACGCAGATCCGGCTTGACCGCACCGACCATGTCATCTCCGTTCAAACTGAAAGGAAGAAATCCCTGTATCTGATCAACAATCGCTGCAGGGTCTTGCAGCGCTATGTTGTAATCGACTTCAAGAACAGCGACATCAGGCTGCGCTACAAGCCACTGTCTCGCATCGTCGATCATCTGTAACAACGACTCTGTCAGTTGATCATTCTCAAGCCGTGCACCGGTTCGACCGAGCCGATCCAACATGGCTCGCTGACTTTGCACAATCTCATCAATATCACGGCGCATGAAGATCACACACTTTGTTTCGCTCGTCGGCAAGTGCGGCAACAGATTGGCGATCACCTTGATGCCATGACCGCGTGCGCCTGACAACCAGGATTGGTCTATTCGCAATCGCTTGACGCGCTCATCTTCCAGGTATCCAGCAGGATTATCAATGTCTGGTTCACGAACATCGTCAGCGCAAATCGGCAACCTGCCCGCGCGAAGCATCTGCATCATCATCGAAGTACCAGATCTCGGGACTCCACTGACAACCGTGATAAGCGTCGCTGGATCATGGTGTGAAGCACTGCCTTGACCAAGTGACCGCGGGACCGATCCAACCGCGTGCTTGCTTTGCAAGTCGCTTTGACGATCGAGATTGAGCATTGCAGACCATGACTGATTCATTCGATCGATCCGAGCGATGTCCCGATGCCGCTTGGCGTCGGCCGGGCGATCAAGGTGGTGACGATATAGTCTCGCGATCGATCGATGAGCGGCCGCGTAGCCGGGTGCCTGTTTGATCGCTGTGAGCAATACCTGTTCCGCTTCCGTGTACTTGCCAAGCTCCATGAACGCACGCCCGATGAGGTGATGACCGCCCGGGTTCGCTGGCTCGAGTTCGACAGCAGAGAGAGCCGCATCCAGTGCATCGCTGTAGTTATCGAGAGCGATGCACGCTTCAGCAATGCCCAAGAGTGCATCCGGCGAGTCCGGGTCGTTGCGCACGATTGACTGATACAGCCGAAGGGCCTGCTCGTGGTCTCCAAGGTGCGCTGATGCTTGGGCAAACTGTCCGGCCATTGAGAGGGGGATCTTCCCCGTTGCACTGATCTGTTTCAGCAAATCCTTCGCTCGGTTGGTGTCGCCCTCCATGATGCATTGCTTCAGCGTGAGCCATTGGATGTGTGTCGCCCGGGGACTCAATCGATCGATGATGCGCCTGAGTTCTCGGACGAGTGCATTGGGTGGGGGTTCGTATTCATCAGAAACTGGCGACCGCGCTTGCTCGTTTCGTGAAACAACGGGCTGATCCGGGTCGGGAATCTCGATGCCGTACTTCGCACATTCCGGCTGCAATTGCTTGAGTCGGGCCTTAGCTCTTTCGCGCGTTTCCTGAACACGCAATGCAAACAGGTCTAGCGCCTTGCTTCGTTCGTCAGCCCAACCGAGTGACTCATAGCAACTCATCAGTCGAACGCCGAATCGGTGCTCATCCGGCCACTCGTCCCAGAGCGACTTCAAAATCTCCGCCGCGTCTGCGTGCATCATCGCATCGATTTGGGCCTCAGCCAGATTGAATCGAAGTTCTCGTGTGCACTCATCGAGTCGTGTTTGTTCGTCCCCTGAAGGTGGTTCGACATAACCGAGATCAACAAGATGTCGGAGCATTTCTGCGCTGGTATCGGCATCCAGCGCCGTGTTTGGGGCGTGCATCCCCGCAGGACCCTCAACCGTCTCCCAGGAACTGATGCGATCGAGTTCGGCCTTGTCTTCGAACGCTTCCGTGATCGGTCGTCCTTCCATGTCTTCGCCGACTGGCAAGTCGAACAGTGTGAGTATTGTCGGCACAATATCGAGGAGATTGATGCCGTACACCGACTCGCCTTTCCGGATGCCGGGCCCACTGGCAACGAAGACTCCGAAGGGGCGGTGTTCTGCAGCGGGTCCGGCTGGCTCGGGCGGCGTGTGCTCGAGTCGCCCCTCATCGGGGTGGAATCCATGGTCAGAGACAAGCATCACCACCGTGTCGTCACCGGCAAGTCGCAAGTATGTCCCCAGCATCTGGTCGTGCAAGCGATAGGCACCCTCGACCACGCCTTTGTACAGTTCAAATTCTCTTTCGCTCACCCATGGCAATTTGGGGGGGTGGTACCGCATGAAGCCATGACCAAAGTGATCGATCCCGTCAAAATACACAGCTGCAAAGTCCCATGGTTCGAGTTCCATGAGTGCCGTGCCGGCGCCGTGAACACTGATTGTTTCGGCCAAGATTTTCATGAATGCTGTCACGCGCTGATCTTCGCGAGGGTCGATGGTGTCAATCTCTGGAATGAACGCGGCGCACTGCTCGGCGGTCAACTCGAGCGGATGAAAGCGAAACTCTTGCAGCTTTCGTTCCATGTTTTGCGGATGGACTGTGCCCTCGGGCATAGGCCAATCGTCAGCGTTCCATCCGTCTTTTGGCGCTTTCACCAAGCCGAGGTTGTCCCGATCCACATGCTCAAGCGAGCCGGCGGATTGAAATCGATTGCTGACCATCACGCCATTGATTGGCTCGACGGGATACGAAGGCCACCAGCCGACAACCAGTGATCGTCGATCGGACTGGCTCAGAATGTTCCAGATTGCTTTGCACCGCCGCGAAAGATTCGTGATCGGGCGCACACTCGATCCATCCGGCGTGGGTTCAATGAACCCATGGATGCCGTGCTTGTGTGCGCGCTTGCCGGTTGCGATGGATGTCCACAGCATGGGACTGAGCACTGGTCGCAGTGTTGCGAGATTTCCATGCACCCCGTTCTCGATCATCCGCTTGAGGTTCGGCATGGCCCCAGCATCGAGAAGTGGGCGCAACACGCGCCAGTCCGCGGCGTCCCATCCAAGGAGCAGCACACGCGGCGTCGTATTGTTTTTCTGGTGTGCCGACACGCCGGCGCTCAGGCTGCGCTACCTTGTCTGGACCGCCTCATACCTGCTGCGCCGAGCGCGAGTAGTGCAATACCCGTTGTTCCTGGTGCTGGAACCTGGCCGGTGAGAATCGATGCGCCGGTGTCATCAAATGCCCAGCGTTCCAGCGTGAACCCTTCTGTGTCGCCGCCCACGGTTAGCTCGGCCCAGCCGTGCAGGGTCGTGCCACCAGAATCAAATCGGAAACCGACAAATCCCGATCCTCTTGAATACCAACCGTTTTCAATGCCGATGCCCACATTGCCGCTATCGGTGCTGATGAGGTTGCTGACACTCGATGCGCCCCATAATTGCGACGGAGTTCCAACAAGAACACCCGTGCCCAATCGTGCCGCTCCCCTCGGATTGGGCATCGGTTGCACAAACTGCAATCCAGCTCTGCCGATCCCCATGCCGACAGAATATGTCGAAGTGGTTGTCCAGAAATGATGGCTCAAGGAAAACACAGGTGAACCATCCAGATCACCTCCATCTGTCACCACATTCCCGGTCTCAATCTGAACCCAGAATCGTTCGAATACCGATTGTCCCGGAGATTGGATCGAGATCGGGCCATCGAACACAACGATGTCTCCCACGGCCGGGGACGCCACCATGAGTCCGCCGCCGGCCAAGGTTGACACATATCGCGCAATGCGCGCAGATTGCGGGTTGGAACTGGTCATTTGTCTATCTCCCTCGCGGTCGCTCTCGACTGACTTGTCTTCTGTAATGAGTGCTTCGTCAACAGATTTGCAGCCGGACTCTCATCGCCTGCAACAGAACCAGATTAACAGAATTGGATGTCGCAAGCAACTTTGCAAAATAATTTTCGTGTGAAAATAGGGTGTTTGCACACCACAGCCCCAGTTGAAGCCGCCAAGATGCTTGTAAAACCGCCTAGAACTTGCGTGGAGGCGTAGAAACGCGGTTTTCACACGAGAATCAAATGGGGAGTCGGTCAATTCGCGTTCAATCTTCCATCTCGCCCAGATCGACCTGCGACCAGTCAATCTCCTTGGCCTCTTCACGAATCTCGGCGATGAGACGCAACGCTTCGGCCAGATCGTCAGCATGCACCAGCACCTTGGCCACACCCGGTGCCTCAGCCCGGAAGCCCGCTGTCGCCCCCCCGACCACGCGGGCTTCGATGCCGCGCTCGTTGAGGCCGGATGCAATCATCGACGCTTCTAGTTCGGTCGTGCACGCAGCGACCGGCACCGCTTTGCCTGATTCACCGTAATCGTCCGTCATGGCAGTACCTCAGATTGCGGATCTCGTGTGACCAATGAAGTGTAACGACGCATCGACCGCCACACAACATCGGAGCTCCGTGAGACCGACCTGCCGACCACCCTACGATCTTGCCATGTTGAATCTGATCGCCATATTCGTTCTCAGTGCTGTGCCACACGCCGTGGTTGACTCCCTCTCGGCACCTTCTATCGAGCTCCGTCGCCCTACTGCCGTCTCTTCTGACCCCGACCCTTACATCCACACCATGCCCGAGTCCATCGATGACTACACCCTCGAACAACTCGCAGGCATCAAAGCCGGTGCTTTTCCCATCATGGTCAATAACGCCTTGATCGAACGCGAGCCGGAACTCCTCGCCCGCGTCAAGATCATGCTGGCGAGCGATCTCCTGATGATCGAACGCATTGTGCCGAAACCTGCCTACGACCACATCACGACCACCACCTTCTGGATCGAACTGCAAGGGCCGAGGGTCGAGGGGGGCATGAGCGGCCGCGGCATGTGTTACCACGCATCATTCGCCTGGGTCACCGGGCATGGGCTGCTCGGCGAGAAGACCGGCGGCGTCGAGATCTGCCGGGCTGACGACTTCATCGACTGGCGCCGCAGTCAGCCGTTCATGACACTTCACGAACTCGCCCACGCCTATCACCACATGCTGGGTACCGACTTCGCCCCCGTCGCCGAGGCCTACGAACACGCCAAGGCTGCAGGGCTCTATGAACAGGTCGCTCGCAACAACCACAATCGCACCGAACGGGCCTACGCCATCACCAACACCACCGAATATTTCAGTGAACTCACCGAAGCCTACTTCGGACTCAACGATTTTTTCCCGTACAGCCGCGGACAACTGAGAGAGCACGACCCACGCGGATACGACGCAATCGAACAGGCGTGGAATCTGTCTGCGAAAGAACTCGATACGATCATCGGACCAGCCGAGTCCGCCGAGCCCGACCCCGCACCCAAGGCCGACCGCCCGTGACTCGCGACGACCCTGGTGCCATCTTTGATCGTCGCGTCAACCGCCCGGTTCACCCGGCGGCACTCATCGGCGACGAACTCCTCGCCCAATGCCAACTCTCGCGTAGCCGAACCAGCGGCCCGGGCGGCCAACACCGCAATAAAGTCGAAACCGCGGTCACACTGGTGCATGCACCCACGGGCATCTCGGCCACCGCGACAGAACGACGAAGTGCTCGCGAGAACAAGCCAGTCGCCATCAAACGCCTGCGGCTTGCTCTCGCCACCGAACATCGCGTGCCCGTCCCCGCGGGCGAAATCAGGTCTGACCTCTGGCGCTCGCGTTGTCAGGGCGAACGGATCGTGTGCAGCCTCAGCCATGCCGATTACCCGACGCTCCTGGCGGAGGCTTTGGATGTGATCGATGCCAGCGACTATGACACTGGGAAGGCTGCGACCCGCCTCGGATGCACCGCCAGTCAACTTCACAAATTGGTGCGGGGGCATCCGCCTGCGTGGGTGAATCTCAATCAGGCCCGAGAATCGCGTGGATTGCGCGTGCTCCGATAGTCTGTAGTTGATACACTGCGAAAACAGCACCCAATTGCCCCTGAGAGCCTGTACAGGCCCCTTGGGGTTGGTTGATTCGGTGCCGAAAGACCGAAAAGACGGCTGGAATCGCACCGAAAGGCGGCGCGACCATCCGGTCGGTGGACAATTCCGCCGCACATTTTCAAAGGTGTGGGGGCACATCTTGAGGAGGAACGACCCGTGCGTTCAGTGATCACCAGTATCGGGGCTCTCGCGATCATCGCGGCAGCCGGGCATGCCAAAGAACTCCCGCCTTTCGCCAAGGTTTCGGAAGGCTATTCAAAAGTCGTTTCAACCGCGGACGGCAAGGCGTCCATGTACGGCGTCTATCACAACAAAAAAGACCACCAGTTGCTCGCCTCTCTGCCAGGCAATTACGCCTCGCAAAAGTTCTTCGTCGTCGCCACCGTGGCCGGCGGCGACCCGCAGATGGGTGTCTACTCCATCTGGCATAACCGAGTGGGCAGCCCCGCCAAGTACCTCTACTGGAAGAAATACGGCGATCAACTCGCCCTCATGGAACCAAACCTCTCGGTTCGTTCATCGGGCGACAAAGAAAATCGCGACTCGACCAACCGCATTTACACTGACCGTGTCGTGTTGACGGTGCCGATCGTGGCCAATGGTCCGACCGGTGGACCGGTCATCGATCTTGATCGACTCATGGTCGGAAACGCCAGCACCTTCTTCGGCGGCTTCACCCGCGGCGCCCGCACAGACCTCGCTGAAGTCGAGAGTGTCAAAGCGTTCCCAAACAACATCGAGGTGACATTCGAGATGCCCATCGCGGGCGGCCGTCTCGCCAAGATTCACTACTCGATCGGTATTCCTCAGCAAGATCGCAGTTTCAAGCCGCGTATTGCTGACCGCCGCGTCGGGTTCTTCTACACCGACTTCACCGAACGGGCAGAGCATGACCGCGACGAAACCACAAAGCGGTACATCAACCGCTGGAATCTCGAGAAGGCTGATAAGTCGCTAAAGATGAGCCCCCCCAAGCAGCCGATCGTCTACTACATCGAACACACCACACCCGTGCGATATCGCCGCTGGGTGCGCGATGGTATCCTCGCCTGGAACCGTGCGTTCGAGCAGGCTGGCATTGTCAACGCAATCGAGGTCTATCAACAGGATGCAGCATCCGGCGCCCATATGGACAAGGACCCGGAGGACATGCGATATTCGTTCGTCCGCTGGACCAACTCAAACATGGGCTTTGCGATTGGTCCGAGCCATGCGCATCCCGAAACCGGTCAGATCTTTGAAGCCGACATCGTCATGGACGAAGGCTTCCTCTCAGGCTGGGCCAATGCACATGAGCAGTCGCTGCTCGCTTCGGCCGCCATGGCAAACATGGAACCCGAAACCGTCGACTGGCTTGCAGATCACCCCGAGTGGGATCCACGCTATCGCCTCGCAGAGCCGAGCGATCGACCTGCAGTCCTCGCATACATGAAAGCACTCAAGGAAGGCACCGCCGACGAAACGCAAGCCCCCCCGACCATGTTGCCCGGCGTGTGGGTTGACCCACGCGACGCGCCCATGCACGGACTCTGCATGTCATCGCCGGCGATGGCATCAAATGTTGAGATGATGCGCCTCGCCGTCGAATCAGGCTTGGTCACACTCGAAGCAGAAGACGACGAGCAGACACTCGACGGCTTGCCCGAATCGTTCGTCGGACCGCTTCTGCGTGATGTCATCATGCACGAAGTCGGACACACCATGGGTCTCATGCATAACTGGAAGGGCTCGTCAACCTATTCCTTCGCCGAGATGAACAGCGAAGCGTTCAAAGGGACCAAGCCCATCCTCACCAGCGTCATGGACTACGCCCCCACCAACATCACCGTCGAAGACGGCGCGTTGATTCAGGGCGACTACACCGCGATCGACATTGGCCCATACGACATGTGGGCCATCGCCTGGGGCTACACCGACAACCCCGACGAAGTCATGAAGGATTGCACCAACCCTGAGCATGCCTTTACTTCAGACGAAGGCTCTTCCGGTCCTGACCCGCATGCCAAAGTCTGGGATCTTGGCGAGAACTCGCTTGACTTTGCCGACTCCGAAATGCGATTCGTCAACAAGGTCCGCGGCGAACTGCTCGATAAAGTCGTCGAAGAAGGCGAAAGCTGGAAGAAAGCACGCAGCGGATTCAACGCGCTGCTCACCAAGCAGGTCCGTTCGATGGGCGTCGCTTCAAACTGGATCGGTGGTGTTCATTTCAACAGCTACAAGAAGGGCGACGAAAACGCGCCCGACCCCGTCCGTCCGGTCGCGGTCGAACGCCAACGCAGAGCACTTGAGTTCATTCTCGAGAACGGCTTTGAGGACGACGCGTTCGGGCTCACACCGGAGATCCTCGCCAAATTGGGCGCCGAACAGTGGTTCGACGGCCCGGGTGGTCGTGGCCGCGCCGATGTCCCGATCCACGACACCGTCCTTGGTGTCCAGGCCTCGGCCATGACCATGCTTCTCAACCCGACCCGACTTGGTCGCGTACTCGACAACGAAATGCGCACCGCAGAAGGCGAAGATGCACTCACCGTGCCCGAGGTCTTCAGCGAAGTCCGCGAGAAGGTCTGGAGTTCACTCGAACCCGTGTACGGCAACGGCAGCGCCAAGCACTCGTACACCTCTCGCGAGCCCATGATCTCGAGTCTGCAGCGCAACCTGCAGCGTGAATATCTCGATCGCATGATCGCGCTCTCGGTGGGCACGAGTTGGCCGAATGCCAGTTACAACTCGGTCACGACGCTCGCCCGCAATGAACTTCGCGCGGTTGACGAGATGATTGAGAAAACGCTGAAGACCGAGTCTGATCCTTACACAGACGCACACTTGGTCGATGCACGCGAACGCATCAACCGGGCGCTTGAGGCCGCCTACATTCGTCAGGACTGATTGCATCACATCATTGCTTTGACCAGGGCGTGTCCGATCTGGGCACGCCCTTTTTCATGCGCATATGAACAGCAAGAGCACACAAGATCAATCGGGTCATTCTCGATTGGAACTAAGCCACACTTGTATGCGAGACCAACCCGAGCGGCTCGCACACCGGCGACCAACGCTCGCGGTTTGCCCGCGCGCACGCGCCTGATGCATCACGCCACCACAGCGTGTTCCACGGGACACCCAGATCGGCAGCGAAGTCTGCAATCTGTTCGTCAGAGAGATCTATGAGCGGTGTCTCGACGCGAACCTCGGGTACCTGCGATGCTGGGTCATCCCACAAATCAAGCGATGCCAAACGAGAAACCAGCAATGCACGATCAGTCGTCGTCGCGATCGTGTCGAGGTCAGGCTCGGTTCCGATGTACGGGTACTGCACCGACCACACCAGCCGTCGCTTCCCCGCACAGGCAGCGATGCGGGCGGCCGTCAAGAGTGCAGGACTCTGCTCCGAACACGATGCACCGCCGAGTAAAAACGCGCCTTCGATGCGCGTCGCCTGATAGATACGAGACTGTGCTTGAACGGCATCGCGGGCAACCTCGGCTTCCTCCGGTCCCATGCCGCCGAGCAGGTCACCTGCCAAAACGAGAGGCGCAGAATCTGCGCGTTCGGCTTCGATCGCCAACGCCACCAATCCCGCAAGGGATCCATCACAAAGAACCACGCAATCACTCACAGCCGAATCATCGGATGATCTCTCATTGTGTATTCAGTTCCCAGAACCCCGTACAGGCAAGTTTTCAGATGAATGACGATTCATGCCGGCATGCACTCAATACATTAAAATGGCTGGGTTTTGGCCCTAATTTTAGGACCATTTTGCCCAATGTGTTGCATTCCGTGAATCTCAGCGCACATTGAACTCGGTAGATTGTCGCAACTGCAAGGATTGCTTTGTCGTAAACTACTGTCAACAAGAGGTTTCGTTCTGAAACCGTTCACCAGTCAATCGAGATGGGCATAGGAGTTTCAAGGATGCGTCGCTCTCGATTTGTTGTGAATTCGATTATTGCAAGTTGCTTTTTGTCGAGCTTCGCGCATGCGGGCGAGTCGCCGTTCATCACGCCGTCGCCCTATTTGCAAGCTCCCGACAGCCCTTTCAGTGGGTACGGTGGCTACCTCGAAGACTTTGAAGACGGCATCCTGAACACTTTGGGTCTCTCCGCAAATGCCGGGCGAGTGCTGTCACCTGCATTCAATGTCGACAGCGTCGATGCTGATGACGGATCAATCGATGGCAGCGGCAATGGTGGCCACTCGTGGTTTGTGTTTGGAAGTGCAGGCGTTTTGACTTTTACATTCGACGCTGTCGCTCTGGATGGGCTGCCCACATGGGCAGGGCTCGTTTGGACCGACGGCCGCGATGACATCGTGTTCAAAGCGTTCGATAGCGAAGGGCAACTCATTGGATCCATCACCAATTCATCCAGCGATGGAAGCCCCTACGGACAGACCGGCGAAGATCGTTTCTATGGCCTGCAGTACGAATCAGGCATCAGCGCGATCTCGATCTGGAATACGCAGAATGTGGCGATGGAAGTCGACCACATCCAATACGGAGGATTCATCCCTGCACCGGGCTCACTGATGGCGGTGTCCATCATGGGACTGGTCACCAGTCGCAGAAAACGCCGCGCTTAGCACGAGACCATTCCAGGTGAATCACTCCAACCGGGCCAACAGGCCCGGTTTTTGTATTGACGGCGAGCCAAGAAACCAGCCCGCACTGTCGAGAAGCAGCGACTGCGCGGGCGCTACCATCCAAGCGACATATACAAGGAGAGCAACATGGCACTGCACATCGGCGACACCGCACCAGACTTCACACAGGACTCCACCGAAGGTCCGATCCATTTCCACGATTTCCTCGGAGAATCATGGGGCATCCTCTTCAGTCACCCGGCAGACTTCACACCCGTTTGCACGACCGAACTGGGGACCGTGGCACGGCTGAAGCCAGACTTTGACAAGCGGAATGTCAAGGTCGCCGGTCTCAGTGTCGATGGTCTCAGCGATCACAAGAAGTGGAGCGCCGATATCGCAGAAACGCAAGGCACCGCGCTCAACTTCCCGCTGATCGCAGATGCCGACCGAAAAGTCGCGAACCTCTACGACATGATCCCACCCAAAGCCGCCAACAATCTCACGGTACGATCCGTTTTCTTCATCGACCCGGCCAAACACATCCGACTGATCCTCACTTACCCGGCCAGCGTCGGACGCAATTTCCACGAGGTGCTTCGTGCGATTGATGCCCTGCAGACCGGCGAGCGTTGTGGCGTCGCAACGCCCGCCGACTGGACCCCCGGACAGGACTGCATCATTCCGCCATCGGTCAGCAATGAAGATGCTGCAAGTCAGTTCCCGCAAGGATTCAAAGAGGTCAAGCCATACCTGCGAACCGTCTCCATCAAAACCGACTTGTAAACTGATCTCGTCAATGTGTTCTCATAGCCGAATACCGCCGGACACCTCACCACCACCGAGAGAGGAACATCTCATGTTCAATCGACTGTCAAGCAACTGTGCGCTCATGATAACATCTGTTTTCATTGTCTCCCCCGCGGCTCTGGCCCAGGGTGTTGGTTACGACGACGGCCCGCAAATCCCCCACCAACAGTGGCGCGTGCACGACATCAATCGCCCGAACCCGCCCGTGGTCGACCCGGGACCAGCACCAACGACCATCGCGCAGCCACCAAGTGATGCAATCGTGCTCTTCGACGGCACTTCTTTCGATGCCTGGCGTCATGGCGGCGAAAAGGCAGCCCAGTGGACAATGCTGCACGACCAACATGCGATGCAGGTCAAACCCGGCACAGGCGATCTCTGGTCGCGCGAACAGTTCGGTGATGTGCAACTCCACCTCGAATGGGCGACACCAGCCAAGGTAGAAAGTCAGAGCCAGGGACGCGGAAACTCAGGCGTTTTCTTCTTCGGCCGATACGAGATTCAGATTCTGGACTCATATCAGAACAAGACCTACGCCGATGGACAAGCCGGCGCTCTCTATGGGCAGTACCCTCCCATGGTCAACGCTTGCCGAGCGCCAGGCGAGTGGCAAACCTATGACATCTTCTTCGAGGCTCCGCGATTCAATGACGACGGCGATCTCGTTCGCCCAGCCTATGTCACGCTCATTCACAACGGCGTGCTCGTTCACAACCATGTCGCCATGCTTGGTGCAACGCAACATCGCGCGGTCGCCTCATACTCAGCCCACGATGCGACGGGCCCGATCAAACTACAAGACCACGGCAACACCATGCGATTCCGCAACATCTGGGCCCGCCCGCTCGATCTCGGCATTGACCATGATCACGACAACGACGAACATCACGGCGAACATCACGAACACGGAGATAACGATAGTCACCACGGGGACGGTGGCCAAGGCGGATAATCGAAGCACTCTCAAATCGACGAAACACCAAACACATGGAAGTCCCATGTGTTTTTTGTCGTGTGCCTGCATTGTTGATTCGAGTCGATCATGAAGAAAGGCGACCCGCCCGCATCGCACTGTTCGATTCTCGATTGATCTGCAAACATCACTCGTTCGCCGAAGCGATCGGCGATGCAAACTCTCGCTTGAGCACCGCGTACACGACATCGTCGCGGAAGGCACCGTCTTTTTTGACATTCTCTCGATGCGTCCCTTCGTAGGACATGCCGAGTTTCTTCATCACCTTTGCTGATGCGTCGTTCCCGGGGACATGACACGCAACGATTCGATGCAGACCGAGGTGCGCAAACCCGTATTTCATAATCGCAGCCGAAGCCTCCGTCGCGAAGCCCTGGTTCCACATGGGCACCGCAATCCAGTACCCGAGTTCCGCTCGATCCATCGGACGATTGATTTCAAGTCCGACCGCTCCGATGGGTTCATCCGTCTCACGCAGACAAACCACCATCGCCAAACCGGTTTCACTGGCCCACGCCGCTTGTTGCACCGCCATGAACTGCTTCGCATCTTCAAACCGATACGGCAGTGGCATGCGCAGCGTCGTGTCATAGATCTCCTGCCGATTCGCTCGCTCGGCGAACAACGCAAGATCGCGATCTTCAAGTAGTCGTAATCGCAAACGCTTGGTGACAAGAACCGGCGACTCAGCCACAGCGCACCCCCACCACCTGACGGCGGCATGCAGCAAAATCAAGGCCCAAAAACGAATTCAGTTTCCTTACAGGTTTGATCATTACGGCACTCGACTCTATCAAGGTCACATCATCCTCGCAGAACGCACGCGGAGATCGATGATAGGTCGGTGCACCGGTTGCCTTATGGCTGATCTCGTTCGATGCCGTAATGCTCGACGCGCCCATCGAGATGTGTGACGGACACATGTCCATCGGCGATCGCGGTAATGGTCCAGCCCGGACCAACGCGCTCGCCGATTCGCCGGGCTCGCCCATCGATAATCGCAACCGGACTGCGTCCGCCCATGATCGAGGTCACGATAAGAGCCGGCGCAAGTTGCTCTGTCGCTGGTTGGTCATTGTGCCCAGGGTCTATTGGCGGCAGGTTCCCGATAAGCGGATCCGCATCGATCGCGACCGTTCGCCGAGGAAACACATCGGGTGCACCCAACATGGCCATGCGTGCGATTTCTTTGAGCACATCCCGCTCAAGATCGGTGATGGGATGCTCCTGGTAGTTTGTCAAACCTGCAATGGGCACTGCTGCGTCGGGGGTTGCCGCTGTCGCTGTCGCAGGCCCGGAAGCGCCGAGCCAGATGCGAACGACACCCAACGCGATGATCGGACACATCGCGACGCCAGCGTCACGCAAATTTAATGAGACAGATCGTTTGCTCATTCCACTTCATCCTCCGACCCGAACAGATTTTCAATCGTGATGTGCTCCGTCCGCAGCGTCACATGGACGAGCGCCGATTCTTGATCAGTCGATCTTGCAGGAATGATCCGTAGAGATGTAATCTTGCACAATCCGCTTTCACTCTGGATCAGGCTGATGAACTCACGCACCGCTTCAAGTGTGCCATCACCTTCGACAACGAATCGACTGGTCGTGACTTCAGCAGAACCGTCAGTAAATTTCGATTCCAGATCAGTTGGCTCGAGTCGGCTGATGGTCAACCTCGCTCGCCGAGCAAGTGGATCGAAATGGTTGTAGATATCGGAACCGGTACCGATCGACACGAACGATGATTGATATTCACTCGCCTTCGACTCCATAAGCGAGAGAATCTCGTGCGGGTGTACCGCTGTTGCCGCAATATCCTTCAGCCCTTGTTCGACATCCGCCGACATATTTTCAAATGCAGCAGACTGTGACTCGGCCTTCGCACTCATCGGACGGACAACAACCTGCCACGCTGCAACAACAGCAAACGAAGCGACCGCGACAAGCATCCAGGAGACTCGACCTTGATAGTGGTTCATTGCTCGCCCCCCAGCACCGTGAGTTGTGGACGCAGATCGGCCAGCGATGCCCGCAGCCGGAACTGATAGATGGGCTTATCCTCCAACTCGATCAACAACCGCGACTCGACATCAACTTGCTCGATGAGACTCGAAGATTCGAGTTTCTCAATAAAGTCTGCCAGCTTCGTAGAGTCTTTCTGCGCTTCAGCAATCCCATAGATCAATAACACGCCGTCCGCCCGCTCCTGACTCCCGCGAATCTCCGTGAGTTTCACAGTGTTGTCTGCTGCGTTTGCAAGATGTGTCAACGCGGCGGTCCAATCAGGTTGTGGCCCGACATAGCGTTCGAGCAGATCCTCGGCCTCTCCGAGTTGCGCGTTCAGCGCGACGGCTTGTTCACTGAGATCACGGAACTGCTGGACGCGCGCTACATCACTTGACATGCTTTGCGTCTGCCGCTCAAGCCCGGTCCCCTTGTGCAGGAAGCGACCAGCCTCAGCGCCAAGCACCACAAACCCGAGCAGTGCCCCAAAAACAACCGCCCTCCGAAAGCGACCCTCCGAAACCGCTGCAAGGTGACGAGCCGAATACAGCGTCAAGGACTGGTCACTCTTTCTGACGAGTCGTTGAGGAATCGAGTCCGCAAGACCATCCCGATCATGCACAATAAACTCGGCATCAATCGTTCGCATGAGAGCATCGGTCAGCCCGTGAACCTGCGCGCCAGGTCCCTGCAACTCAATGCGCACAGCACTTGTATCGTTGCGACGCAGCACCATGCGGAGTGATTGCTTGATCTCAACGGTCAGTCGTTGAATCACCGGCTGAAGTAAAGGCAAGATTGCATTTGCAGACAAACCAACATCACCACCAATGTCTTCGCCCGGCTCAGGAATCCCGTGTTCACGCAGGATTTCGACCGCACGCCCCAGCGTCAACGGGTTGCCCTGCACGCGATCGCTCCCCTGAGAGGCTCGAACAACGGCTTCGCCAAACTTGTTGAGCCCGATGTCAAAAGTACGCAGAAGGTCGATCTTACCTTCTGATGTCATGCCAATAGCGCACCGGTGTTCGTCAATGTGAAGCAAGAGTCGGTAGCCTTCACGCGTCGTCGATTGCACCAACTGATCGGCCACTTCGTTCAGGAGCAATCCACCCGCAGGCGAAACCCCGGCGCATCTCAGTCCCGCTCGTTCGGTCCACATGTGGACCGCATCGACATGAGCATCAGTCGCTCCCGCCACGACCACCACGCCGTTCGTCAGATCATTGCTACTGATCAGGTGCGTCGCAACAGATTCGGTGGTGCGTGGAAGTGACAATCGCTCGCACATCGCCAGTCTGAGCGATGCCAACCCGACCTGAACTTCTCCCACAGGCAGCGACTGCGCCTCCGTAATTGCCGAAGGTGATTCAAATGCAACCATCGTCGTCGTACCTGGTGCAACACCGAGCCGCGTCACCACATCGAGGAGCGCATCATCAAAACCGCGCAGGCCGCCCTCCCAGGCTTCCGTCCATTCTGCACCGGGTAACCCGACTCGTGTCGTCTTTTCAACGCCCGAACCCTTGGTCCACAGCGCGTGGATCGCGTTCGGTTCGATATGCAAGACAAGCATGGGCCATTTCGTTCGTGTTCTCATCGCGACAACCTCAACTCTCTCATCGTCCTGAAACACGCCCCGCTTGGGGCAAATTCACCGGTTAGGGTGTTTCCACATCGACCGCGACGCGCCGGCGCGCTCGCCCCGACTGGCCTTCAATGACAACCGTCCCCGCTTCACCAGCATCCGGAGCCGAAACATAAATCATCCGCTCGGTTCCGATATCCACCGTCTCGCCAGCATCGATCGTTTCCCCCGCAGCATCCATGCGTATCCACACAACAACACCCGAGTCCGCCGCAAGGAATGCCCGAAGCGTCTCCAGCCGCAGCGTTTGCACATCCGACTCACGCGCACCCGAACTCACCGAACCGATCACCACAATGTGAATAATCGCGAGCAAGACCACGATGCCGACCACCGCCATCCCGCGTCGACTTGGGTGCCTGGTCATGTTCCGTACCTCGCTCGGCAGAACGCAATCGACCGCAACTCGAGTCCGTCTATGACCAATCCCACCTCAAACCGGTGTGTCGTACCGGCGGCACCAGCGGCGCTTGTCCCGTCTGCGGCTATCGGTCGTAGTTCAAAAGAATCAACGCCTGTCGCAACGACACCTTCAGCCCCCCCGGAAAACAACATCACCAGTTCACTGCCATCGAGTCGAACTCCGGTGCCATCCGTGAACTCGATCATGGTTGAAGATGACGATGTCACGCCGATGGTGCCCTCCGACCCACCCGGCGGCGCTTCACGCAACACATTCACGACGCGATCAAGCGCAAAACTCAGGTCATCAACCACCCTCGCTGCACGCGAAGAAGCCGCATACATCTCGGTCGACGCGCTGATGAGTGGCAGCGTCACCGCACCAAGGATCCCCAGTACCGTCGTCGTCACGAGCGCTTCGATCAAAGTGAAACCGCGTTGGCTCCTCATCCACATCATGGGTTCGGCTCTCCCAACATCAGCGTGACAGGGACCGCCAAAATCGCACCACTTGCCGTTGGTACGCCAACCTCAATGGTGACCACACGAAACATATTGTCATTTGCATCAGCCGAGACCGCGCCTTGCCAATCAACCAGGCTGGAAATCGTCACCGACGCTGTGAGATTACGATCTTCATAAGGCGTCATCACCCATGACATTCGGTCCCAAAGGCCGGTCCCGGGCGTGTCCAGATACACCGAAGTGTCGGCGAGCACATCCAAACCGCCTTTGCTCACATCGGCCATGATCTGATCGGCGATCGCTTGAGCAGAAGTTGTCCCAACCGCAAGCAAGACCCGGTCGGCCCGTTGCGAAGATGCTTCGGTCATCATGCGAATCGAGGGCGGTACCGCAATCGAAATCATCACCACAATGATGACTGCTTCGATCAGACTGAACCCGCGACCACGCGACCATCGGCGCGCGCTCATTGGATCAACCCCGTTCTGCGTTCGACCGTGATCGTCGTTCCGCCGTCAAGGGTGATAGAGCCATTGGTCGTTGCGGGTCCGATGTACGAACCATCTGTATCGCGCAGTTCCAGTGTGCCGATCTCCGAGAACCAGATCGTGCCCGCCGTCGCTGATCCGTCGGGCATGACGACCGAATCAACCCCGGCTGCCGTGAACAGCGCCGACAGATCAACCGGTACTTCGGGTGTACCGAGCGGATCAAGCAGCGCACTCGGACTGTTACCAGGCGCAATCCACACCAGCGCGATCGACTCGGTCGAAGGATCCACAGAGAGCCCGGTCGGATCCCCCAGCGCCATCGCATGCGAACGCGCGGACCGTAGCGAAGCCCGTACCTCGGCGGCCGCTGCAGCCCTTTCGGTCTCACTCAAGCGATCGAGCGCCGGAAGCGCACTGACAGACACAATGCCGACGATCACCATCACAACCGTCAGTTCAAGAAGCGTAAAACCAGCCTGGACTTGGCGTCGTTTCGTCATAGTTCATTTGCAGTCAATGCATCACCGTCGCTATCAGTTTGCGTCGATTCATCGTCCGAATTGGCATAAAATACCGCCACAGGTGGCGATGCGTCATTGTCGACATAATAATTCCAACCGGCTGTTGCACCGACAACCGAACGACTCGCTGCCTGAGCCTGTGAAACAGCCTGCACACCCGACACCCCCGTAAACGGATTCGCCGGAATCTCATCTTGTAACACGGTGCCAATCGTCGTGAGTTCGGCGAGCGTCGGGAATGGATCTTCACCCGCGATGACCGCTCGAGTCCGAAATGCAGCGATCGACGCTCGCACCCCTCCGACCGTCGACTGAACTGAAGCTGTCTGGGCAGATGTACTCGCCGAAGCAAACTTGGGCACGACGATCGCTGCCAGGATGCCAAGGATAATGACAACGATGGTCACTTCCAACAGGCTGAACGCACGCGACAAGGGTTGAGAGACTTTCGCAGCAAGCGTCATCAGTTCACTCCAATCAACTTCCACATGGGCAAGAAAACGCTCAATGCAACCACCAGCACCACAACTGCCAGAACGATGGTCATGACCGGCTCGATGACAGAACTCAAACTCGCCGACAGGTGTTTGGCTTCGCGGTCGAAATGTCGAGCAACAATCGAAGCCGACCGCGCGACTTCGCTGTTGTCTTTCGACGCTGCCAGCAATCGGCGCGCGAACGGCGGGATCGTTTTGCTCTCGTCCATCACTTCCGCAAGCGATGACCCGCTTCGCAACTTGGACGAAAACCGTTCAGACTCTTCTTTGACGAGTGCCGAGCCCGAAGCGCTCGCACTCACATCAATCGCCTCTGTGAGTCCGATGCCTGCATCTGACGAGATCGCAAGAACCTGGCAAAACCGGGTCGTCGAAACCGCATTGAGCAAGTTGCTCAGGTAAGGCACTCGTGTGAGTAGAGACTCGATTTTGAATCGGCCCTTCGGCGTGCCCCAGACCTGCAGCGTCACCACAATGAAAGCAATCGTGAGACCAAGGTACAACCACCACCACGACTGCATCGAAGCGCCCACCGCCTGCACGATCCGTGTCGCCAACGGCAGATCGATTCCGGCAGCCGAATAGGTCTTTGCAAACCGCGGCACCACAAAACCAAGAATCACACTCAATGCAACACCAACAACCGAAAGTACGATGACCGGGTAGGTCGCTGCGCGGCGGAGTTGCTGACGCATCGCAGTCTCTGACTCGAGCATGTCAGCGAGGTGGGTTGTTACTTCAGCAAGTTTGCCCGATGCCTCGGCCGCTCGCATGGTCGCAATGTACACATCACCAAGCACCTGTCGATGATGGGCGATCGCATCGCTGACCGTTTCGCCCGCTTCAATGCGGTTCGCGATGTCTCGAATCATGTTCGCGAGTGCCGGGTTCCGCTCATTCGCAGCCATCGCCTCCAGGCCTTGACTGAGCGGGATACGAGCCTCAACCAACACACTCAGTTCGCGGGTCATCGCAGCGATAACACTTCGCGATATGCGTTTGGATCGCGTCCCGACAGAGAACATCGGGACCCTTTCTTTGATCTTGATCGGCTTGAGCCCCCCCGATACCAGCCGACGGTACACCTCGTGTTCGTCCACGCCGGACAGAACACCTCGTGTTTTGGTACCATCTGCACCAATAGCGCTGTATTGAAACGACGCTTTCATGCTGCCACCTTCGGTTCATCTTCCGTGTCAAGACACACTCGGAGCTTTTCAACTTCGGTCACCGATGTCAGTCCCATCGCGGCCTTCTCGCAGCCATCCTGCAGCAGCGTCCGCATCCCGCATCGGATCGCTTCCCGTTGCAAGTCAACGAGCGTGGCGTTCTGCTCAATCAACTGACGAATGGGTGAACTCAGAACAAGCAACTCGTGCACACCAAGGCGCCCGCGATAACCTGTGTTCAGGCACTTCGTACACCCGATGCCCATGCGGAACGGCGAGTTCGCTGTTGTACACTCGATGTTGTGCAACTCTTCGGCAGTCGGTTGATACGGTTCGCCGCAGTCTTCGCAGACTCGACGCAGGAGCCGCTGCGAAAGCACACCCAGCAGCGCCGTGTTGAGCGCATACGACGGGATGCCGAAGTCACGCATGCGAGCGACGGTGCCAACAGAGTCATTGGTGTGCAGCGTGCTCAGCACCAGGTGACCGGTCATCGCTGCCGAGATAGCGATTCGGCCGGTTTCCTCGTCTCGAATCTCGCCAACCAGGATGACATCAGGGTCTTGACGCAGCATCGACCGAAGTGCGGCGGCAAAAGTCATGCCGATCTCAGTATTGACCTGAACCTGACGCAACATCGGCAATCGAATTTCCACCGGATCTTCAATCGTCATGATGTTGCGGTCCGGCGAGTTCAGTTCATTGAGCGCTGTATAGAGCGTCGTCGTCTTGCCTGACCCCGTCGGACCGGTCACCAGGATCATCCCGTGTGAGCGATGCACCATTTCCTTGAATTGACTCGCTGTGGCTGGTGCGATGCCCAGATCATCAATTTTAGAGATGGATGCGGTCGGTCGTAACAATCGGCAAACAACATTCTCGCCATTGATCGTCGGGATCATGCTCAGACGCACATCTATCGCATTGCCACCAGAAGAGAAGCGGAACTTGCCATCCTGAGGCCGACGCGACTGCGTCAGGTCCAACCGACCAAGAACCTTGAATCGCTGCACGATCCCCTGATGCGCAGCCAGCGGCAACGCGTCGAGTCGCTGCAGAACTCCATCAACGCGCAGGCGGATGTGCAACTCGCGCTCGTCCGGGTTGATGTGCAAGTCACTCGCACCCGCATCAATCGCAGCGATCAACAACTGATTGACAGCCACAACATTCGGTTCATCTGAAGGCCCGGCTCCGGGAGTCGATGCGACCTCTTCGCTCGATGAATCTTCAGCCGCCCGGTACAACGAATACGACCGCTCAATCAGCCGTTCGAGTTGGACTGCATCGCATATGACCGGATCGACATCGCAGCGCAGGTGCTGGCGAACCTGATCGATCACATTGAGATCCATTGGGTCATCCATCGCAACCGTGGCGACACTATCCAGAACAAAGAGCGGGAAGACCTTCAACGACTCTGCAGTTCGGCGTGGCAATAACTCTGCGTTTCGTGTGTTGACATCGAAGGCAGCCAGGTCAAGAAATGGATACTCACTGACAACCGACCGAGCGAGGGCAATACTTCGAGTTGTGATCTGTGTGGACGCGACCAATGCGCTCAGCAGGTTGCCGTCGCTCTCGCTGGCGAGTTCGCGAGCACGCGCGAGCTCCTCTTGGGACAGGTCGCCCGTATCGAGCAGGAACTGGATGATGAATTCATTGCCATCGAGCATGGTCATTCCCTACGAACTACGCGGCATCTGACTGATCAAGGAACGCAGCCAGCGTTTCAATGCTTGAAACCTGCTGCGTGGTGAGATCGGCATAGACGGTTCCAACAAGAAATGCGGGACGACGGTCGGTCATCTGCACACGCATAATCCGTGCTTTGATATCGAGAACACTTTCCTTGACAGATTCGTCCGGGTTTGAAACGCGGACCCGAATCAGACTCTTTCGCGGCAGGTACACCTCGACGACGAATCCAATCCCTCCTGGGCTGAAGTCGGTCAGTGTCGCTGGGACCCAGCCATCACGAACGCACACCGACTGCGAGAATCGAACCACGGACTGGTGCTCTGGCGCGATCGAAATACTCGCCGGCAGCACGAGATCGTGCCTTCGGTGCTTTCTGATATTGACCCCATCTTCGAGGCTTTTTTCTGCCATGCCCAAACCCTCATCCGGTCCACACCCTGAATCGATCGAGAATTCGGACGAAACATCATCCAAGTGAAGCAAATCACAAGGTTGAATACCCCAGTCGATTGACACGGCAGCTGATACAGTGACCGGAATCCACGATAATTGGGCCTTGCCCAACGCCCTATCGCACCTATACTCCCTCTCGGGCTCAGGTCGGGGAGCCAAAAGGACGAACAGGGATGCTCGTCCAATGTGTGAAAAACTCTTGCTATCGCCACCCTATATCGGGGAGGCAAAACCCAAGCGCCCTTGGGTATCGTGGTTGCCGATTGCGGCGAAATCCCACCTCACGATGCCGGTGCCGCTGAACAGGATCAACGATCATGGCCAACTCACTCGTCCAGGACCTCATCGAAGCCGGTATTCACTTCGGGCAGCGCGCCAGCAGCTGGAACCCGAAAATGCAGCCATATATATACGGCAAGCGGAACGGGATCCACATCATCGATGTCAAAGAGACCGTCAAGGGGCTCCTCCTCGCCAAACGCTATATCACCGGTGTCGTGTCACAAGGACAAGATGTCTGCTTTGTCGGAACCAAGCGTCAAGCCAAGACGGTTATCGAGCAGCGCATCACCGATGTCAAAATGCACTATGTCACCGAACGCTGGCTTGGTGGCACGCTGACTAACTTCCGCACCATTCGTTTGCGCCTCAAGAGACTCGAAGAACTTGAAGCCATCGAAGCGAATGATAACTTCCAGTCTTACTCCAAGAAGATGGAGAGCCAACTTCGCCGGGAAATGCGCAAGATCAAGCGCAACCTCGATGGCATCCGTAATATGAGCAAACTGCCCGGATGCCTGGTCATCATCGACCCGGGTCGTGAGCAGACCGCGGTGCACGAAGCACGCAAGTTGGGCATCCCCACCATCTGCCTGATTGATACTGATGGCGACCCCGATGCGGTTGACATTGCCATCCCCGGCAATGACGATTCAATGCGGTCGATCGATGTGATTCTCCGCGAGATTTGCCTTGCTGTGACCGACGGCCGGCAAAAGCGCGATGTCAGCCAAGCCGCAGCCGAAGCATCAAATGACAACAGCGAAGGCGAAGCCACCGCACGCCGTAGTTCACGCACACGCTACCGTGCCGACGACTCCGCCCAGCCTTCGGATGCCGATTCAACATCTGACCGCGATCCGGAACCCGCATCTGCAGATTCCTGAGCCCCGAGCAAACGACAACATAGACACGCGTTCAACAAAGCCTGATCAATCCCACTGGCTTGACGCTGTCAACCCGAAAGTTTTCACCGATCAGCAATTGGAGACACCAATGTCAATCAGTCCCAAAGATGTCATGAATCTTCGCAACCGAACGGGCCTGCCCATGATGGCCTGCAAAAAAGCACTGACCGAAGCCGGCGGCGATGTGGATGCAGCCGAAGAACTTCTCCGCAAGCAACTCAAAGGCAAGATGGACAAACGCGTCGATCGCGCAGCCGGTGAAGGACGCATCGCAATCTCAGTCAACGAGGCATCAGGTTCAGCAGCCATCATCGAACTCCGCGCTGAAACAGACTTCACCGCCAAAAACGAAAAGTTCGTGGATGTCGCACAGAAGTTGGCTGACGCTGCAGTCAATGCCAGCGGCGCCGGCGATGTCACCATAGAAGGTGATGCCGTTGCCCTGGTCGAAGACATTCGCATTTCGACCGGTGAGAACATCTCCGTCGCTCGCGCTCACAAGTTGATCGGCGAAACAGGCACAACCGCGTACGGGCAGTATGTGCACCACGACGGCAAGACCGGCGTCATGATTCAAGCAGAGGGTTCCATTAATGATGAAACCCTCCGTCAGATCTGCATGCATGTCACAGCCGCGATTCCTCGTCCGCTGGCGATCACCGACGATCAGGTGCCTGCCGATGTAGTCGAGAAAGAACGCAAGTTTCGCATCGAACAAGCCGTCGAAAGCGGCAAGCCGCAAGAGATTGCCGAGAAAATGGTCGAAGGCGGCATGCGGAAGTTCTTTGGTGAAGTCGCGCTCATGCAACAGCCCTTCGTCATGGACCCAAACAAAACCATCGGTGATATCGTCGGTTCAGATGCCACGATTACCGCGTTCGTTCGCTGGGAAGTCGGCGAGTAAGTCAGTCTGCCCTTCTACTTGAACCTCGCGGGCGAAGCATGTGTGCTTCGCCCGTTTTCATACGCGACATGCCAGAGTTTACGATACGCTTGATGGGTATCCGAATCGCCCGCCCGAACCAGAGAACCACATGGCAGATCACGCCCATTACATCATCCGCCGAAAGGTCTTCAAGATCTTCGGAGCATCCTTTCACATCTATGACGCGACTGGCAGCCTGGTCGGATACTGCAAGCAGAAAGCGTTCAAACTTCGAGAAGACATACGCCTTTTCACCGATGAGTCGATGTCCACACCGGTGCTCACACTTTGCGCCCGCAGCATCATCGACTTCGGCGTAACATTCGATGTGTCACTTCCCGATGGCTCGACCATCGGTTCACTTCGACGAAAAGGATTGATGTCCACTTTCATGCGTGACCAGTGGCACCTGTTCGATGAGCATGGCGTGGAGGCAGCACTCATTCAGGAACAAAACGCTCTTGCAGCCCTGCTCCGGCGAACGGTCGACATGGTGGCGTTTCTGTCCCCGCAAAAATACGAAGTCATTTCAAATGATGGACGCATCATCGCGACCTTTCAACAACGATTCAACCCATTTATCTATCGGCTGATCGTGACAATCCATGAACAGGACGATCAACTCGATGACCTCGTCCTGCTCGGCGCCGGATGCCTCATCGCAGCGATCGAAGGACGACAGGAATAGCATCATCGCAATATTCGTTGGTTCCTATGGACGCAACGACCCTTGAGAATCAATCTTCATACGAGGAGATGGCACCATGACGCACATGAATCGCAGATCGGCACTCGGAGCAATGGCAGGCGCGAGTGCGCTGGCATCGGTTGGTTCACTTACACACGCTCGAACAGCATCAATCGCTGGGCTTCAGCCAGAGGACCTCGGTTGGAACGATGCCACGCTTGAATACGAACTGCCGCCATTGCCGTACGAATATGACGCGCTCGAGCCGCACATTGACGCGCAGACGATGACCATTCATCATGACAAGCACCATGCGGGATATGTCCGAGGTCTCAACAAGGCGCTCCAGAACCTGCGCGACATTCGCAACGGCACCGGTGACGCAGCGATGATTTCACATTGGACGAAACAGGTCAGTTTTCATGGATCAGGGCATATCAACCACACGCTCTTCTGGCTCGGGCTTGCTCCAGCAAACAACGGCGGCGGCGGTATGCCGGAAGGCAAACTCGGTCGACAGATCGATCGGGACTTTGGAACCTTCGAACAATTCGTCGCCCAGTTCAAATCTGCCGCTGCATCGGTCGAAGGCTCAGGGTGGGGCTGGCTCGTCTGGGAACCGCTCGCTCAACAACTGCTCATCCTGCAAGTCGAGAATCAACAGAAACTGATGGCCACCGGATGCGTGCCCATCATCGGCATCGATGTTTGGGAACACGCGTATTACCTCAAGTATCAGAACGCACGGAGCGCGTACATCGGGGCGGTCATGAACATCTTGAACTGGGGATGGGCAAACACCCGGTTCGAGAGCATTTCGGCCTGATTTTGCCCGTTTTACCTGTTGTAAGTCATAGATTTGCGGGCTTCCGGCTTCTCACATAAACGCCTGAAAATCAAAGACTTGCGTCACTTGCGTAAAAATCTCTGCAAAATATTCGCACTGAGAGACTGGCACTTTCCGGACTATGTGGCACATTACTTGTGTCTTGTCTCTCTCTCCTCCTATGACTCGGCTGCGGGCGGAAACGCGTAGCCGGGTTTTTTTATGCGCACAGGGCATCGCTCTCAGCGATTCGTGAACCACGCGCAACAACCGTCAATCGATCAAAGACCGGTGCTCACCACGACTGTCGAGTGTCAGACGACTGCTCTGTCTTCCTGCCATCGGAACGGCAGGCTATTCCACAATCCAACACGCAGCACGATGCCCACCTGATTTCAACTCCAGGGGCGGCATCTCGCGCTTGCATTGGTCGACCACCTTCGGGCAACGCGTTTGGAATGGGCAGCCCGTCGGCGGATTGAATGGACTCGGCACATCGCCCTGCAGCACCGTCAAAGGCCGACGATCATCGGGATCGTCAATTGGGTTTGCACCCAACAGCGCCTGTGTATATGGATGCTGCGCCTGCTCAGCGATCGGGGGGGCATCCGCATGTGACTCCAGCTCTTCGACGACATAGCCGAGATACATGACCAGGATGCGATCGCAGAAATGCTCAACGACTTTCAGATCGTGACTGATGAACATCATCGTCAACCCAAAGTCGTCTTTGAGGTCCGTCATGATGTTGAGCACCTGAGCCTGGATCGAAACATCCAACGCACTGACCGGCTCGTCCGCAACGACAAAGTCTGGCTTGACCGCCAAGGCTCGTGCGATACCGATGCGCTGACGCTGCCCACCACTGAACTCGTGCGGATACTTGTTCTTCGCATCGGGCCGCAACCCAACTTTTGTCATCAACTCATCAATGTACTTATCTTCAGCCTCACCCTGTTCCACAATCTTGTGGAACCGAATCGCCTCTTTCAAGTGACCCGCAATCGTCATGCGTGGGTTCAGCGACGAATACGGATCTTGAAAGATGATCTGCATCTTCCGCCGAAAAGGCATCATCTCGTTCGGCCCGAGCATGGTGATGTCTTTCCCCTTGAGCACGACGCGCCCATCCGTCGCTTCGAGCAACCGAATCACGGTCTTGCCTAGGGTCGATTTGCCACATCCTGACTCACCCACCACGCCGAGAGTCTCGCCCTCGTTGATCGAAAATGAGACGCCATTGACCGCGTGGACCTTGCCCTGAATGCGGTTCAAAATCCCGCCGCGTACCGGGAAGTGCTTGACCAATCCTTCGACTTCGAGCATGGTCATGATGCTGCCCCCCCACCATCGGTTGCGCCGACACTGACCTGATTCAGCGGGAAATGGCACCGCACCGGCTCCGGGCGTGAGTGCCCGACGAGATCCGGCTCTTCATTCACGCATCGTTCTTCAGCATAAGGGCAGCGGTCATTGAATCGACACCCCTTCGGCAGACTCTGCAATCCCGGTACAATCCCCGGGATCGTGGGCAGATATTTCGTCCTTTTTGCCCCTCGTTTGGGGATCGACTCAAGCAACGCCTTGGTGTATGGATGCTGCGGACGATGGAAGATATCACCCACCGGCCCCACTTCAATCGCTCGACCTGCGTACATCACCATGATGCGATCACACACCTGCGCCACAACACCCAGATCATGCGTGATGAGCATGATCGCCGTCGACAGTTTGTCTTTGAGCGAGTTCATCAGATCCAGAATCTGAGCCTGAATCGTGACATCAAGTGCGGTTGTTGGTTCGTCCGCGATCAATACATCCGGCTCACAGCACAGCGCCATCGCGATCATCGCCCGTTGCCGCATCCCACCAGACAACTGATGCGGATACTCATCAAACCGTCGTGATGGATTTGGGATCTCCACCAGCCGCAGCATTTCGACCGCTCGTTCACGGCGCTGCTTCTTGTTCAGATCCGTGTGATATTTCAACGCTTCGTCGAGTTGCCATCCGATCGTGAACACCGGGTTCAGACTCGTCATCGGCTCCTGAAAGATCATCGCGATCTTGTCGCCGCGCACCTTGCGCATCTCGTGGGCACTCGCCTGCACAAGATTGGTGCCGGCGAACATGACTTCGCTCTGCTTCCCATACACAGTGACATGTTCGGGTAACAGTCGCATGATCGACTTGCTCGTCACAGTCTTCCCGCAACCAGATTCACCGACAATCCCGAGCGTTTCGCCCGCAGCGACATCGAAGCTCACATCGTCAACCGCAGTGACCAACCCACTATCCGTGCGGAAACTGGTGGTGAGGTGTCGAACACTGAGCACAGGTTTGGTAGCGGTCGCAACGGTCATCGGCTCACACATGCTTGGGGTCAAACGCGTCCTGGAGCGCGTCAGAAACAATATTGAACGCCAGCACCAACCCAAACATCAGGGCGGTCGCTGACAGCACCGTCCAGAAGAAGAAGTTCTGCACATCCTCACGACCGAGCGAAATCATCACGCCCCAACTCGGCTGCCCTTGCACACCAAGCCCGAGGAAACTCAGGATGACCTCACTCTTGATCGCTCCGATGAAAATGAGGCTGAAGTTGATGAACATGATGTGTGTCGTATTCGGGATCACATGCTTGAGCAAGATCCGAATGCGACCGAACCCGATCGCGGTTGCTGCCTGAACATATTCGAGTTCTTTGATCTTCATAACTTCGCCGCGCACAACACGGCAAGTCCCGATCCAGAAAGTGAGCCCGAACGCCGCGTAGACCGGCACCAGGGCAAGCCCGGGTCGCTCCTGCGGATTGTCAAACCACTCGCTGAACAGCGCATTTCCGCGCACCACATACACCAACACCGCAAGCAAAACGAGATACGGCACGCTCGAAAGCACGGACACGAGCCACATGACCGCGTGGTCAACCCACGAGCCAAAGAACCCGGCCAGCCCCCCCAATATCGTCCCGATCGAGACCGACATCAACGCGGCGACAAGACCAACCTGGAAGGCAATCTTGATCGAATAGAACGCACGCATTGCGACTGATCGACCTGACTCATCACTCCCGAGGAAAGTACGGAACCCGTACTTGAGGCCTGCAAACCCCGTCGGAATCGGCATCAACTCAAGCAAACCGGCTTCGACCTGTTCAACCAGGGCATTAACTTCGCGGTCGTAGGTCTCACCTTCCGCAGCCAAGTCTTCGAGTTCGTCAGCGAGGTCGGCTTGCTCGTCTGCGTCTTCAGACTCGCTGATCATCAAGTTGATGTCTGCTATCTCATAGCGCAGATCTTCACGATCGAGCCATGCATCGTCAAGTTCTGCAAAAGACGCACTCAGTGCTGCCCAAATCTCCTGCACCTGGCTGTCGCTGAGATCTTCCGGGATCCCCCGCTCGGCCAACGCTGCTCGTTCACGCCGCGATGCAGAATCAGGATCTGACGCGAAGCCGCTGGGCGAACCCAAAGTGGATTCAAGATGCTGCGAAATGTACCAGTTGAGTTCGTTGAATCGCTCTTCCTGATTCGGCTCCTGAAGAAAGCCGTACGCCCGACCGGGCAAGACACGCTCGCGGCACTCTTCGAGGGAAATCGCCCCGAATGCGACCGCGAGTGCGATCAACATGTAGATCCCGATGACGAAACTCGCGACCACAGCCAAACGGTTGCGCGTGAACTTCTTCATCCCGCGGCTTCGCATGATGCGACCGATCATGACAGCCTCACTCTCGGATCAACCAGTGCGTACAGCACATCAGTCAGGATGATGGACAAGATAAACAGCCCTGCGAACACAGCCACGAACGCTTGAATAACCGGGAAGTCGTCTGCATTGATTGCTGTGATCAACTCGAAACCCATACCGGGAATCTTGAAATACATCTCAAGCAGAATCGAACCCGTAATCAGGAACGGAAGCGTCGCCATGATCCGCGTGATGATCGGGATCATCGCATTCTTGAGCATGTGTACAAAGATGATCTTGGGCTTACTCGCTCCCTTCGCCATCGCGGTCACGATGTAGTCCTTCGTGGTCTCTTCGACCATGACTGCACGATAAAAACGCGTGTCATATCCGATCGCCACGACCACGCCGATGATCACCGGCAACATACAGAACTCAACCCAGTTGCGCAGTGACGCGCCTTCTGTCAGCAGCGGCATCCAAGGCTCGTAACCCGTGATGGCAAACGGCGTCGTCTGCGTCACCTGATTCGGCCAGAACGCACCAAAAAACTGCCCAAAAATAATGTACACAAGAAAACTGATACTCATTCCCAAGACAGCTAGGACTACCAGCGTTCGGTCCACCGTCCTCCCTCGAAAGTACGCCGAAATCAATGCAATAACAATCGAGATCGATGCACTCGCCATCAAGGTCGGCACCGTAATCGACAGGCTCGGCGGGATGGCCTTCTTGATGACATCGCCGACCGAACGCCCCTTCTGAGACCAACTCTCTTCAGAGAAATCGAGCGTCAGCGTTTTGCCAAGAAACTTGACATACTGCACGACAAAAGGCTGATCCAGGCCCATCTTCTGTTTCACCGCATCCCGTTCGGCCTGTGTCGGATTCTTCGACAACTGGCTGCGCACAGGATCGCGCGCATATCGAAGGCCGGCCATGAGCAACAAAATGATGCTCAAATACACGGGGATGTTGTACAAGATGCGACGAACGATGAATGCCCACATGAACCCGAGTCTCCTGGGCAGTCAGTCTAGACCGCCCTGTGATCGCTCACAAACTTCACCACTCCAACAGTTCAGTTCTCACGATCTTCGTGATTCATGTCAATATCAATGTACTTGATGTAGGTATAAAAATCTTCCGTCGGCTTGAAGTACTTGCACCACGGCTGAATCAGATACACACGCGTACGAGCGAGTGAACCGGTAAACGGTGCATCCTCGATCACCATGTCACGCATGGTCTCATAGATCTTGGTCCGCTCAGGGCCGGGCGGCATCGTGCGGATCTTCTCGTACAGCCGATCGTACTCAGGGTTCTTGTAGTTACTGTGATTCGACCCGGGCGACTCATTCGGGCCATAGAACAGAGCGAGGTTGTTTTCGCCGTCCGGATAGTCACTGCCCCATGCGAAACTGAACATCGGTGCCTGACGCAGGTCCACCTTGTTCATCAAGTCTGTGAAGTTGACATATCGCGGGTTGATGCGAATGCCGACCTCACTGAGGTTGCGCATATAGAGTTCGGTAATCCGCTGACTCTCCGCACCGGCACTCGTGTAAAACTCGATGACAGGCAGGTCAGTCACCTTGCCATTTACGACGGTGTACCCAGCCTCTTTCAGTTTCTGACGGGCACGCTCATAGTCAGGCCCACGCGTCGAATAGGGCGCGCGATGGTCTTCGTTGTTCGGGTGGCCGTCCAACCCGGGGGGGATCGGACCATCATAAGGCAACGCCATACCGAAGTAGAATGTTTCGTTGTTCTCGTCCCAGTCTCGGGCAAGATTAAAAGCCTGTCGAAGCGCTTTGCGCTCTGGGGTATACCCGCCAAGCAACTCGTCGTCCATGTTGAACGACGAAAAGATAAAGTCGAGCAGCGGCACCTTCACCGACTCAATGCCCTTTGCACTCCATGAACGACGCAGTTCCTTTGTTCTGCGGCTGAACGCCTCTTCAAAACCGGCCTGAGGGACCGTCGTGAAGTCTTCGCGGCCGCTCTTGAACTCGAGCCAACTCGGCTGACTCTCGACATAGAAAGTGAACTCAAGTTTGTCGATGAATGGCACACGCTTGCCTGCTGCTTCACCGAACCCGGCTTCTTCATCTTCGGGCATCATTTCCGTTGGGAAATACACTTCACGATAATTCGGGTTCTTGTGGAACAGAATGCTGCTGTTGCGAGCCCAGTCAGACTCGTTCTTGAGAATGAACGGCCCGCTACCGACCGGATGGGCATTGAACTTGGTGCCATAGGTCTCGACGGCTTCACGAGGCACGATCGAGAACTGGAACATCGCCAGACGCCACACGAACTGTTGATTCGCTTCATTGAGCTCAATCTCGAAGGTGTAATCGCCGGTCACGCGAAAGCCTTCGACTGGTGCGTCATAGTCAAACGATTCGCCGCTATCGACGCGGGCCTTTTGAGTCTCTTTGTACTCATCAAACCCCTTGATCAGACCATCAACAAGCCACCAGCTCTTGTACGAATACTCGGGGTCAGCAAGTCGCTTCCATGAGTACTCGACATCACTTGCCTTCATTTCACGACCCTTGCCGCCAGGGAAACAGGCATCGTCGTGAAATAGGATGCCGGGCTGCAACTCGAACTTCCAGACGCGACCGCCGTCGAGCACCTCGGGCATCTGGGTCACGAGACACGGCTCAAGTTCCAATGGCCTTTTAAGGTACTTGTACTGGAGCAGTGTTTCATAGACCGCAGAGCAGGCCCGGTTTTCGTAGGTTGTTGACCCCGCGATCGGATCCATCGTGCCCGGTCCGTTGGTCGTCATCGGGATTCGGAGGATTTTTTCCTGCCCCATCGCTGCCGGCGCCGCGATCAAGGCGACGAGCAATCCCATGATCGCAGGAAGTGAGCGTTTCCAGGTCCGTGCATGCATCTTCGACAACTCCTTTTCAGCCCCCTCGGGCTTGTTCGTCGGGCCGAGCACCCGACGCAGTGCGCATGTGAGAGGGGATGGTAGCGGATCGACCTGCGCGATACAACGCCGAGGGATACCCTCCCGTATCGTCTTGCCGCCCTCGCGCGCCAGATGCTGACATAAATCAGCAAATTCGCTCGGAATTGGACCCGAGCAGGAGACAACCATGCGCCAACTCGCTCTCGTCGGATTCGCTCTTACCGTCGCCATGCTCCCAGCGTGCCAGATCCGCACAAGCCCTCATCGCACAGCATTGAGCCATGTGGTCATTTTCAACATGGCCGACCCAACCCAAGCGGATGCCCTGATCCAGGACAGCGATCGACTTCTGACCAAAATCGAAGCGGTCGAGTCGTACGCGTGTGGCAAACACATCGAAACCGGCCGATCGGTCGTACTCGACGACTACGAGGTCGCGCTGGTCGTCGGGTTTGATTCAGAAGCAGACTACACGGCGTATCTCGAAGACCCGCTGCACACAGAATTCCTCAAACTCTGGTCAGCCCAGATCGACGATATTCGTATATATGACATCCATGATCCCAGGTAGACAGCCACAACCTCCACTTGCGCTCGGCCCGGCGTTCTGGGCTGCAACTGGTACCACGGTCTCACTCGATGCCGGTTCCGGCGCCTGTCCATCAACACTCGTCTCATTTGCCGGCTGTAACTATCTCGGGCTCGCACAACACCCGGCAGTCTTGCAAGCAGCCGTCGATGCCATCCCGCGATTCGGCCTGAGCACTTCCGCTTCGCGCACCACCAGCGGCCATACTGCCCTGCACGCTGCACTCGAATCGGATATCGCTCAGACGGTTGGCACAGATCGCGCCCTGCTCCTCCCCGATGGTTACATCGCAAACCTGGCTGCTTTGCAAGCACTTCACGCGATGGGTCACACACACGCGCTCATTGACAACCGAGCGCACAGAAGTCTGTACGACGCAGCCACGATGGCCGGTATGTCGATCGAGTCGTTCGCCACCGCAGATGTGGATGATGCAAGCCGAAAACTATGGTTGGCTGATCGCGAGCAAACGGTGATTCTGACCGATGGCGTCTTCACGACCGACGGTCGAATCGCCCCACTGACAGACCTCGTTTCGCTGGGTGCAACGGTTCTCGTCGATGATTGCCATGGTTTTGGCATGCTCGGACCGGGCGGCGCTGGCACACATGCCATGCTCGGTCTGACAGGTCACCCCAACCTGATCATCACCTCAACACTCGCCAAAGGTATCGGCTGCGCTGGCGGTTTCTTCGCCGGTCCCCACAATCTCATTCACGCAGCCACGAAAGAAGCCTCAGCATTCGTCTGTACAACGCCGGCATCACCGCCGCTGGTCGCCGCTGCAACGGTTGCTCTCAACCTTGCTCGAACCGATGTCGACCTGCACGCGAGACTTACCGCGAACATCAACGCAGTAAGCGAGATGCTCAATGCGGTGGGACTCAAGTCTCACGACGAGCCCACACCAATTTTTTCGTTCACGCTCGATGAATCTCAAGACCCGACAGCGTTCTCATGTCATTTGACAGAATCGGGAATCTACATTCCGCTCATGTCCTACCCAAACGGCCCGGCTCCGCAGTTCTTTCGCCTCAGCGTGAATGCGAACCACACTGAACACCAACTCAAAACGGCGAGAGATGCACTCATGCAAGCGATGCGCGACACTCGAGGCGTATCCTCTGTGCATGGCTGAGACGCTGGCTCACAGACTGGAAGTTGCCCTACACGCAGCCACAGAAGCGGGCGTTTCAACACTCAAGCACTTCGCGCAGTCTGCGTTACAAGTCGAAACGAAGGCCGATGGCACACCGGTCACCGTTGCCGACCGCGAGGCCGAACGACAGATTCGCGACTTCATCGCTCACGCATGCCCGGGTGACACCATTATGGGTGAAGAACACGACACCCAAATCGGCGACAACGAGTACACATGGATCATCGATCCGATCGACGGCACTTTCTCATTCGTCCGCGGGGTGCCGCTCTACACAACGCTCATCGGGCTCGAACGAGCGGGTGAACTGGTCGCTGGCGTCATTCACCTGCCCGCACTAAGTGAAACCATTTACGCAGCACGAGGCACAGGCGCGTGGCATCGACTGGGCAATAACCAACCCGTCCAGGCGCGTGTGTCGAACACCTCGACGCTCAGTGACGCCGTGTTCAGCACGACTTCGTTCGACTATTACAAACAGACAGGGACCGAGTCGTCGCACGATCGGCTGTTGCGAGCCGTCGGACACTCCAGAGGGTGGAGTGACGCGTACGCTGCTGTATTGCTCGCCACGGGCCGAATCGATGTCCTGGTCGAGCCCGTTGTCCAACCATGGGATATCGCCGCCCTGTTCCCGATTGTTCAAGAAGCTGGCGGTGAATGCACCGATTGGAGAGGCGTGAACTCGATTCAGAGCGGGCACTGTGTCCTCACCAACGGCCATCTGCACGACGAGACGATCGAACTGCTTTCCATCCCGACTTGAAGGAGTAACACATGCATCGGAATGGCGCAGATCCAACGAACATGCAACCTGGCGACTTCATCTGTGACTTCTGTCTTACGCCCTGGGACGGAACCTTTCCCATGGTCGAAGGGCACAAGGGGAGCCTGATCTGTGGCCAATGTCTTTCGGTTGCATTCGCCGAAGCCGCGACGAGCAGTCCTTCAACCGATCCAGCGAGTGAACCACGCAAGTGCACCATGTGTCTCGCCGAAAAGGACGGTGCCGGATGGGCAAGCCCCCTCCATGACGCGTGGACATGCGTGACCTGCATCAAACGAGGGAGTGGTAAACTGCATAAAGACCCTGATTGGGATTGGCGTAAACCGACGGGTTCCAAAGCCATGATCGATGCGGTCAACGACGAAGACGACTAACCCCGCCACCCTATCACACCAGCCAGATCCTTGACCGAAGGTCCACTTTTAAGGCCGGGCATCCAGGCGAAGTCGTTCGATGAGTGCTTCAAATCGAGGCATGCCTCGAAGCGGTCGTAGGTCTCGGTCAGACACGAACAATTTCGGATCGCGTGTGCCTGCCTCAGCAGCTCGTTCGAGCCAGTCCATTGCCTCATCCTTGCGTCCCTGCTTGACAGCACAGCACGCAACATTGTAACTCGAAGCGGCCACATTCCAGCCGCTCTCAGCAAGCGCACGGAAGACGCGTTCAGCCTCTTCGTATCGGCCTTGACGCAAAAGCGCCCAACCCAACTCGTGCTTGGCGAGTGCCACATCGGCGTGACGATCCAGCGTTGTGCGTGCCCGGTTTTCCAACGCATCCCAAGACGCTACGCGGAACGATTTCAACTCACGACGCTCGATAACCCCAACCATTGCCTGCTTGAACTGGTCGGTTTCGATCAGGTTCTGAATGTGCGATTCTTCTGACAACCGGTCACGATCACTCATGCCTGCTCGTGCAGCAGCAACCAACACACTCAGTGCCGCTTGCTCATCGCCAGCGATCGCATGAACAACGCCCAAGCGAAAAAGCCCGTCCGATGCTGAGTAGCCGTCATCGAGTAACGCATGCAGCGAATCGATGGCGACCTGCACCTCGCCGCGTTCAGCAAGCGCGACCGCTCGTTCGGCATACGCGGCCTGCTGCTGGGATCCGCTGGCTTCCGCAGCCAGTTCCTCAGCCAGATCGACAACCCGATTCCAATCAGCGAACTCTCGAGCGACCTGAATTTCTCGCTTGAGTCGGGCCGGTCGAATCACACGCTCGATGGCCGCTTTGAATGCTTTCTCATGCTGGATTGATGCCAGATCAGAGTCGGTCTGAGCAAGTTCGTAATCGCGAAAGCCGTTTTCGACAGCTAGATTGAAAGCCTCAATCGCCTTCGCTGTCTTTCCGAGCAGGGCAAAGACACAGGCTTCGTTGTAAAACGCCACCTCGACTCGGTGATGCAGTTCTCGTTGAATCTTCAGACTCTCAAGTGCTTGCTTGTATTGACCGGCGGCAATCCTGACATAACTGAGATAGTGCCAGGTCGAGCCGTCACGCGGAGCGAGAACCGCCAAGGTCTCAAGCGACTCGATAGCGGCGTCTGTATCGTGGTTGCTCATTGCTTTGCGTGCAGCTCGTCGTAACTCGTGGACTTGCGCCGATGTTGCCAAGAGTGTGCTCGACGCGTCGTCTTCGATGACCTGTGCAAACATGTGCTCTGACCGCAGTCGAACATCGATATCGAGCCCGAGTGAAATCGCTGTTTCCAGTTCAGTCCTCGCTTCGCTCAACCGGCCTTGTCCGCTCAATGCACCTGCGAGCCAGAATCGAATCTCAGCCTCATGAACACACGATTCGAGTACCGTTCTCAACTCACGCTCAGCGATGACATGATCGTCGAGTTGCAACAGCGCAATCGCGTATCGGGCACGAGCATCGACATCTGTTGGAGCCACGCCAAGGTAGACCGCGTATTGCTCGGCAGCCTCTTTCCACGCGAGTGCTTCAAACCACTCCTGTGCGTGATGGGCGAGAGCCGATCGTTCTGCGATACGCTTGATCTGGTCATCCAGTTCGGCCAGACCGATCTCTGACTTGGTGTCCGCCGGTTGCGCAGGCGCAATTGTCGGGACCAACAGCGCAAGGAGAATGATCGCGCTCAGGAGCACCGACCTCGAACACGAAGGCGATGAATCTGGACGCATGACAATCCCGAGCCGATCTGCCAGATCACGTCGACCCTGACCGGTCGCTGCCAGCATCGGTCGTGCCCGACCAGACCCGGATAAACGCTCAACGACACCGATCAAAGCTTCTGCGTACTCGCGCCTTCGCCCGGAGACCGCGCGAACCGCCCAGACATCGCACGCCTGTTCGGCAAACCGATCCATGCGACCCATGGCAATTCGCGCAAGCGGATGCCACCACAAAAGCGCTGTCACGAACACCTCAAAAAGAGCAATCCAATGATCGCGCCGACGCAGGTGCGCCAACTCGTGAGCCATCAAGCCACGAACGCCATCAGCTTCCGCATCCAACGCGCTCGGCCAGATCAATATGGGTCGGCCAAGCCCCCACACCATCGGTGAGACAATGCCAGACACAACGCGGGTCTCAGGTACTGAAGAACCAATTTCCGCTGCCACCGATCGAATCTGTGATTGCAACCGATCACCAGCTCGATCCGCCATGCGGACCAGTCGATCGGTGCGGCGAACGCGGACGAGGAATACGACGAGAACGAACACCGCCCCACCCAGCCACACAACTCGACCCGCATTGCGAACCGCGTTGGGCACTGATAACGCCGATCCCGATGGACGGCGCAAAACCGGCGTTCCCAGCACGCCGGCACCATCGCGTTGCGGCGCGAGGCTGAAGACTGTCGCATCCAGGTGTTCAGCACCGATGTGTTCTGACGCAGCGATCGCACTCGACTGTTCGATCTGATCACCAAGTGCAATCTCACGATCAGCATATTCCATCGGTCCGCCATCGAGAAAGCGACCGATCGAAGGGTCCGTTCGATCGAATCGGTCCCACGCTGCTGCTTCGATGTTTTCAATGTGAGGTTTGAACAGGCCTCGCACAGCAATCGGGCTTCGCCAGTTCAAAGGCGGAAGCACCAGGACCAGCAAGACGGTCAGCCACATGACATGCGCAACCGCAGGCTTTGATCGCACACGCCGTTCAACGATGACGGCAAGTATCGCGATAACACACGCGATCATCGTGTTTTCGAGCATCCATCCGAGCACTGATCACTCTTCAACCGACCGATTGGCCGTCGTCCAACTTGTCAAGCATCCGGCGAAACGACGCGAGTTCCTCAGGCGTGAATGCATTCCCACGAACAAGTGTCATCATCAGAGGCGTTGCTTTACCCCCACACACGCGTTCGGCGAGCCCGTTCAACTCAAACCGTAACAACTCGTCCTGATCAACACACGGCGAAAACACATGAGCTTTGCCCTGTCGGCGCGTTTCAACATACCCCTTTTTACAAAGTCTGACGACGAGAGTTTGGACGGTGGTGTACGCCCAATCTCGACCATCGGTATTGAGTCGTTCGAGCAAGTCGCGGACTGTGGCCTCGCGCACTTCCCACAACACCTTGAGTACTTCGAGTTCAGTATCGCTCACCGAACCTTTGGTTGATCCATCTTCGCTCACAAATAACCCCTTCGTGTTCTCGCGACTGGCGATCCTTGCCTGTCATCCTACGACAAATCGTCGTATGACACAAGAGTCGCTACGGTCATAATTACCGACTGGTTCCGAAGTGGTTGGGTACCAAGCATTGCTGCCCCGTCCAGACCCCAAGCATGGATCAATGCCCCAGCAGCGTCAACATCGACTCAAGCAGGTCACGAGCGGTGGTTTCGTTGCCACCTGGCTCAATCGTCACGCCGACGCGCGTGCCGGATGCCGTCAGCGAGGACCCGATCGTCACTTTCTTGAACAGTTGACGGCGTGGAGGACTGGCGACCACCCGTGTGCGGTCGTTGGTTGCTTCAGACGCTGTCACCGTATAGCCGCGGGCGTGCAAAACGCGCTCGGCTGCTGCCCGTACGGATTGCGGCGGAACCGTGACCGGTAACTCGCTGTGGAGTGTCTTGTTCACATAGACCGCTGCCAGTTGGCGTTCTCCATGCCATCCGTATGATGGTGGCTGCGACACACAACCAGCCGACATCGCCAAGCCGACAACAATGATCGCTATTCTGGTGGGTGTTCTCGTAACCATCGGTCCATGTCGAGATCGACCAAATCGATACTCAACCGTGATTCTCGGATGAGGCGTACCAGCAACTCATCCACGACGCGCTCCTGAGGAGTCTCGGTCACCTCGCTGTCATCTTCAGCCTCAGACCGTTTTTGCTCGTTTTCAAGTGGAGTTTCGGGCGTTGCGGCAGATTCGACCGGTTCGCCGAGGTCGAACTCTCGCATCCAATACGCAAGTGAGTCCCTATTCAAGGGTGTTTGGCGAGATCCAGGCAGACTTCGAGGCCGAGTCGCTGCGTCATGGTCGAGGGTCAACCGACGCAAAAATGCGTCACTGCTCATAGGTTGAGCACCAGTTCGACGGGCAGCCCGGACCAAGCGTTTGTCTGAACTGACCATCAATACATCGTTTGAACCGGCGTGATGGGCAAGCAGGGCTTCAATCACATCGTCGGCCTCTGAGCCGACACCGGAAAACAACAACTCGACGCCCCCGAACTGAACCTGAACAGGATCAGCCGTTTGCCGAGACAGTCGTTCAGCGAGGTGCGACAAATGCCCATCGCACACGACAAGGACACGATCTGAAGCGTGCCGGCTATGCCCGATGAGACTGACTAGCTCGACAAGGTCAAGACCGGCCAAGTGCATAGGGAGAACACCTTGCACATTGAGAAGGTTGTATGCATCAATGATCAGCATCTTCACCTGTCAGCATACGGAACGGGGTTGATCCGAGCGGACGAGGTGGCTTTACTATGGGCCCGCGACGGGTTGTCGTCGGGCGCATCGGATGTCGGTGCGTCATGTCAGATCATTTGAGAGAACAGAAGGAAACATTCCTATGGCGATTCGGATCAAGGCCCGCAGCGGTGAAAGCGTCGAGCAAATGATGCGCCGCTTCAAGAAACTCTGCGAAAAAGAAGGCCTGATCAAGGATATCAAGCGCAAGGAGTTCTACGAAAAGCCTTCCGAGCGTGCTCGTCGTGCTGCCCGTAAATCGGTCAGTCGCCGTGTCCCCCGCGAGGGCGAATGACCGAAAGGGTCATTTTGAACGCCTTTGAATTTGTTTGTTCAACCCCTGACCCGTGTCGGGGGTTTTTTATTGCTCTCGTCTTCTGATCGGTTCGCGAAGTGTGGCTCGGCAATCGAGTGAGGAAACCACCACCGGTTCCATGCCCCGCACAATCTTTTGTGCTATTGTTTCGACCCTCCCGGTTGGTCTGAATGGGATCTGTGACGGACGGCCGGGTACCGCATTTCGACGAGTCTTTTCGCGTGCGTTTCTCACACTTTTGAAGAGGTGAATGTTCTATGACATCGGTCGGCACACTCATCCCCACCCTTGGGGCAATCGACGGCATACCGCCACTGTTCTGGATCGCGCCCGCGGGCGGGATCGTGGCACTTCTCATGGCGTTCTTCTTCTCCAAATCGGTGATGAAGACCAGTGAAGGCGACGACGAAATGGTGCGCATCGCTCAGGCGGTCCGCGATGGTGCGATGGCGTACCTGACCAGACAATACCGCGTCGTCGCGGTCGTCTTCGTTTTCCTCGTTGCATTCCTCGCCGGTATGTGGGCGTTGCAGTTGCAGTCTGCGATGACGCTCATCGGCGTGCCGATTGCCGGTCTGCTTTCTGGTCTGTGCGGCTGGTTCGGCATGAAGATGGCGACCAACGCCAGTGCTCGCACCGCCCACGCTGCGAAAAGTTCGCTCAATGACGCATTGACCGTGGCGTTCCGCTCGGGTGCGGTCATGGGTCTCGTTGTTGTCGGGTTCGCCATTCTCGATGTCAGCGTGTGGTTTTTCGTCTTTAATCAATTCACCGATCTCGGGCTTGAAGTCATCACCACGGTGATGCTCAGTTACGGGATGGGCGCTTCGACCCAGGCTTTGTTTGCTCGCGTGGGTGGCGGTATCTACACAAAGGCTGCAGATGTCGGTGCTGACCTTGTCGGCAAAGTCGAAGCGGGCATTCCCGAAGACGACGCGCGCAACCCGGCCACCATTGCTGACAATGTCGGTGACAATGTTGGTGATGTTGCAGGGATGGGTGCGGACCTTTACGAGTCGTACTACGGCTCGATCCTGGCGACGATGGCTCTGGGTGCTGCTGCATCAATCAGCCTCAGCCATGGACTCGGCGGACAAGAAGGGACCGGTCTCGGGCTTTCGCTGGCAGCCGCCCCACTGACCTTGGCTGGCATCGGCATTTTCTGCTCGATCGCCGGTGTCTTCACCGTGCGGGCCAAAGAGAACGCCAGTTTCGCGCAACTCCTCAAGAGCCTGCATAAGGGCGTGTGGATTGCCTCGGCGCTCATCGTCGTTGCATCCGGCATCCTGCTCTATATGCTGCTTGGTGATGCATCCAAAGAGGGCGGCGCTCTCCACGGCATCACGACTTACTGGGGCCTGTGGCTTTCGATTATCTCCGGTCTTGTTGCGGGTAATGTCATCGCTGTAGCGACCGAATATTACACCAGTTACGAGCATCCCCCCACCAAGCGCATCGCCGAGCAGGCCCTCACCGGTCCGGCCACCGTCATTATCTCCGGCATCGCTGAAGGCATGAAGTCGACCTGGGCATCGCTTGTGGTCGTGGTGGTTGCGATTCTCGCAGCGTTCACATTCGCGGGCGGAAACGAGAACTTCCTCATGGGTCTCTACGGCGTGGGTATCGCGGCGGTTGGCATGCTTTCGACCCTCGGTATCACGCTCGCTACTGATGCATACGGCCCGATCGCCGACAACGCAGGCGGCAACGCCGAAATGACCGGCCAGCCCCCCCATGTGCGTGAACGCACCGACATGCTCGACTCACTCGGCAACACGACCGCAGCGACCGGCAAGGGCTTCGCCATCGGTTCGGCAGCCCTCACCGCACTCGCTTTGTTCGCAGCGTTTATTCAGGTCGTGCAGACGCAGATCACGACCCAGTCGGAATCATTCGTTGGACAGGGGCAGGGCATCCACGAGTTTGCCCACGCGCAGTATGAAGGTCACTACCGGTTCGCATTGGTCGATCCGACTGATCGCGATGAGGATGGCGCTCCGTATGTCGACGGCGGCATGCTCGTCAATCGCGACCAACTCGCAGCATTCGATCTCAAGGATGCCTTTGTGAAAGGCATGAGCATCGAAACCATTCGTCCGCTCGCACGCTATGGCAGCGACGAAGTGCCTGATTTCCACAAGGCTCGTCGATTTGAACTGTCAGGTTCGGCGGTCGCACGCGACGGCACAACCAAGCCGTTCACTTTCGAAGTGATCAGTTCTCGCAACGGCACGCTCAAGGATGTCCTCGCGTTTTATGATGTGACGCTCGCCAACCCGCGTTTGCTGGGTGGTTTGTTCATGGGTGTGTTGCTCGCCTTCCTGTTCTGTGCGTTGACGATGAACGCAGTCGGCCGAGCGGCGTACGCGATGATGGGTGAAGCCCGCCGTCAGTTTGCCAAGATGCGTGAAGCATTCCGCAGCCAGGGCATGAGCGAAGAGGACATTGCCAATCCCGAGTCATGGCCGAAGCAAGTCGAATTTGAGGGTGTGTCGTATCCCGACTATGCCCGATGCGTGTCGATCTCGACCGCGGGCGCTCAGAAGGAAATGGTCGTGCCGGCCTTGCTTGCGATCATTATCCCGATCGTCGTCGGATTGATCTTGAGTGTGCCTGGCGTCATGGGTCTGCTCGCGGGCGGCCTGACGAGTGGTTTCGCGGTCGCGGTCTTTATGGCCAACGCAGGCGGCGCTTGGGACAACGCGAAGAAGTTGCTCGAGTCGTACGGCCGCATCACCGCGAACGAATTCCTTGATAGCGCTGATATCCGCGAGAAGATCCCGGCGGAAATCCGTGAGGCCCTCATCGCTCGCGCAACTGAAATGCGCGAAAGCGGCGACGGCGATGGATATGTCTATGGCAAGGGTTCCGATGACCACAAGGCCACCGTCGTGGGCGACACCGTCGGCGACCCGTTCAAGGATACCTCCGGTCCGGCACTGAACATCCTGATCAAGTTGATCTCGATCGTGTCCGTCGTGTTCGCCGGTCTGATCGTCAAGTTCGGCCCGGTCATCAGCGACATGCTCGGCCTGAGTTGATCGAGTTCATCTCTTGAAAACCAAGGCGTCCGTCTCTTCGTGAGGCGGACGCCTTTTTCATGCATTAAGAGTTCATGCCGGGCTCTCTGGTCAAATCTGCAAAGGCCGTGATCGCGTGTGCGGGGATTGGCATAGCAAAGCCAAGACCGCGCTACCGCTCCTCAGTTTCCTGTGAATGTGCCACCAAATAGAAGCGCGATGAGAACCATGATGAGATTGAACACGATGAGACCGAGCAGCACGCCACAGGCAATGGTCTTAATCGGGTGATTGATCAGGTTGCTGTGCTCAAGGCGACGAACGAGGTTTTGTGTACGCGCATCGCCCGCTACAGACGCAGCATCCACCTGCGACCGAACATCGAGGATCTCGGCACTTACAGGAATGTCGGCAGCCTCGACCTCGTCGATCTCACGAGAGTGAATACCAAGTCTGACCACATAATTGCGCGCCTCGGCCTCGTCTTGCGCTCGAACAAATACAGTGGTCGGTATCCCGTTTGACTTCAACTCACCGTTCACTCGATAGATCGGCATCGCTCATACCTCAACTGTCGAGACGGCTTTTTCATCTACAAGAATCTCCGCCGTGGTCTTTTCGCGGACTTCTTCGATCGTCACACCCGGCGCCAGTTCCGTGAGCCGGAACCGCTGGGCGCCTTCGTCCATCACGAGCACACACAGGTCCGTAATCACCATGTCGATGCACTGTTTGCCGGTCAGCGGGAGCGTGCATTCGGGCACGAGTTTGGCGTCACCCTTGCGTGAGTTGTGCTCCATGGCCACGACGACCTTCTTGACCCCGGCGACGAGATCCATCGCCCCCCCCATGCCCTTGACCATCTTGCCGGGGATCATCCAGTTGGCAATGTCGCCCTCCTGACTGATCTGCATCGCCCCGAGGATGCACATGTCGATGTGTCCGCCGCGGATCATGGCGAACGAATCGCTGCTGGAAAAGTAACTCGCACCTTGTCGAGCGGTTACGGTTTGCTTGCCGGCGTTGATCAGGTCGGCATCGACCGCATCGTCGGTCGGGAAAGGTCCGATACCCAAGAGGCCGTTCTCTGACTGGAGCCACACATCCATCCCGTCCGGAATGTAATTGGCTACGAGGGTCGGCATGCCGATGCCGAGATTGACGACAAATCCGTCCTCAAGTTCGGCGGCGGCTCGGCGAGCGATCTGGTCGCGTGATAGGGGCATGGTCGTCTCCTGCGAGAGTGTACGCGGCAATAATTCTGGCGGGCAGGTCTTTCAAGCGTGCGATTATCGGTTTCGCCGCTTTGCATGCGTCCGGAAATCTGGTACGGTATCGTGTCAAGTCCGATGCGCGGCGTGCGCGTCGGCATGTGTATGTGGTGAGTGAAAGACGATGTCGGCGAAGGTGGGCACACGCCTTGGATGGGCGGTGCAGTCCCGGCGGAGCAGATCACTCGCGGAGAATAAAGGAGAGGTCCATGATTCGTAGAACTTCGGCCCTGGTGCTTGCCTCGACAACCGCAATGGCTGTCGGGCAAGATATCCCGCTCGATTTCAACTGGAACGCTTTGGTTCAGCCGAGCGAACTGGTCAGTATCGACACCAATCAACCAAACGGGTTCCGCTCGATTGGTGACCGCGCATTCATCTATGGCTTTGCCGACTCACTCGGCGGCACGACAGGCGAAGTGCTCGGGATCTACGGCACCTATCAGTTGCCCTCGACTCCGAACATTCCCGACTTGGTGTTTGTCGGCCGTCGCAATGCCAATGGCGCAGACCCGGTGTGGGACGATGTCGCAGATGGCGATGACCTCGGCACGCAGCCCGCATGGGATCCGACCGATGGTTCGGGCACGCTGCTTCTGGCAACCACGACTTTTGATGCGCCCATCCCGATGAACTCGGGCTCAAATGTCGGCATCATCTTCTGCGCCACCAACGGCGGTGCAGATTTCGATGTCACTTTGGAGTTTACCGACGGCAGCTCGGTGACCTACTTCGTGACAGTGCCGGACTGGTTCGCGAATTTTGATCCGACCGCTCTCCCCCCCGGGCCCGGTCTGGAATGGCAGTATGTCATCCCCGGCACCCTTTCGGGCGGTGACGGACACTTCGGCACCAACTCGGTGGATCTCGCCGTCCCCGGTGAGCCTTTGACCGCACTTGAAGCCGTGGCCACGACATCTACTCTCAACAGCGACCTCGGTTTCAATATGGACGGCAAGATGCTTGAAAGCATCACTTTTGATGCCACCTTCTTCTTCAAGATTAATCCCAACTCCGGTCTTGGCATCATGGGTCTCACAGTCAACGACAACAATGTGCCGCTCGATGCCAACTGGAACGGCATCGTGCAGGGTGACGAACTGAACATCTCGAACGCAAACAGCCCCGACGGGTACCGCTCGATGGGTGACCGCGGGTTGATCGTCGGCGAAACAGACTCGCCCGGCGGCACAACGGGTGAACTCGTCACCGACGCACATACGTACAACTTGTCTCTCGCATCGAGTGCGGTTGACACGCTGGTCGTTGGAACACGCTCACGCCCATTTGACGATGTCGCAGACGGCGACGATCTTGGCGTGCTGCCCGATTGGGATGTCACCGGTGGCACAGGCATGATTCCCTCATGGACCACTGTCTTGCCTTCACCGATCACGATGAGCAGCGATTCATCGCTCGGCTTGATCTATAACGCATCAGAAGGCGGCGGCAACTTCAATGTCACACTCGAATTTAGCGATTCGAGCACTGTGACGGTCGAACTGCACGCACCTGACTGGTACGCCAACAACAACCCGACCGCCAACGCGCCACTTCCGGGTGTGGCATCACAGATGGTCCTCGCCGGGCCGTTGTCGGGTGGCGATGGATTCTCAGCGACACAGAGCGTTGATCTTGCCATCCCGGGTGACCCATTGAATGTCACCGAAGCCGTCATCACGGCAAATTCGTTGATGACCGATCTCGGCTTCGATGTCAATGGCAAGACGCTTGAGTTCATCACCTTCGATTCACTGTTCGGTGGAAACCAGGCTGTCGGCATCTTTGCAGCATCGCATGCTGAAGGCGGCGCGCCATGTCTGCCCGACACCAACAATGACGGCGAGTTGGACTTCTTCGATGTGCAGCAGTTCTTGATCTGGTTCTCATCGAACGATGATCGCGCTGACTTCATCGATGACGATATTCTCGACTTTGCCGATGTGTTGCAGTTCCTCGGACTGTTCTCGGCTGGTTGCTAAGTTGATGTATTAGAGACACTTAAGGCCCCGGCATTGTGCCGGGGCCTTTTTTTTTCGATAGACATTTCGGTTTGTTTTCGCCGTGAACGATGCTCAACAACCTGCCTCGGAATCCATTTTTTTGTCGAGAATATGCCCAATCCGGGCATTCCTTAGAGAAGCATTTGTTATTCTGTTGAGTCAGCGTGCATTCGTACCTGGTGGTCCTTCTCGCGGCGGACCAAAGATAGGAGTTCTCACATATGTCCCGCACCTACACCAAGCGTCCGCTGGGGTTTACCCTCATTGAGTTGCTCGTGGTCATCGCCATCATCGCCTTGCTCATCGGCATTCTGCTGCCTGCACTGGGGGCTGCTCGCAAGCGTGCTCGATCGATGGTGTGTCAGTCGAATGTCCGTCAGATCGGAATTGCGTCGCAGATGTATGTCAACGACAACAAAGGCGAGATTTGGGACGGCGACAACTGGGTCGATCGCGACCCGAGCAATTTCGAGTTCGAGCCGGGCTACATATTCGATTATGTGAGCCAAGCCGATTTCGTGATGGAATGCCCGGACAATAAACGCCGCGACTATGTGGGTTCGGAGGGCGGCAACGACTTCGGGCAGGACTTTCGCGACCTGAATTACGACTACACGATGCTCGACGAGTTGCAAGGGTTCAAAGTCGGCAACTTCCTGCTCGCGTCGTTCCTCGCACCGAACCGATTCTTCAGCGGGCCGCGACTGCCTCCTTCGTACTCCACGAACTTCCTGACGCGATTCGACGACGGTGTGCCATTGATTGTGGAGGAAAGCACGCATTGGTACAACGGCTCACTCCATCGCGATGGCAAATGGGGCAATCAGGATCAAATGACGACACGCCACGACGGCGGCGGCTATGTCGCAGATCTCGACGGCGATACCTGGCTATTCAAAGCAAGCCAAGGTCCTGACGGCGAAGAAGTCCAGGAAAGAACACTCGACTTTGAAGTCAACGACATCTACATCAGTACGCGCGGCGACACACGCTCGTGGTACAAAGTGTCTGACTTCGGCCAACCATACGGCTGGGCCAACAACCCGCGGTCACCACCGTACAACTAATCGACTCGCAAACCACACCTGATCAAGAAGTACTGCACCGTATGACTTGTCATGCGGTGCAGTTTTTGTTGAATCGTGTTGTACGCTGTCAGGAACTCGGCTTGGCGCTTCGACCTAGCAATTTGCGCATGAGTCCGATCCGTAGCATGGTCCCCCCCACGATCATTGGAACAACCCCTATCGCACCGATGCCGACGAAGATGAACATGCGGGCGGGCAAGCCCTCGCTTTTATCCTCGCCCCCTGTCGCCATCGGGTCGTCGAGGACTTGCTGATAGGTTCCGGCGAGTTCCATCGCAGCACCAGCAATGCCGATGACCACAATCACCATGCCAACGGCCAGAAGCAGGATTCCAATCCATCGCATTGTGATTCCTCTCTGTTCTAATCACTCAGCGCCGTGACACGGTGCCCGCGATGACCAGTGTAACGCCAACGAGACCGAGCACCACCAACATCGGCGTGGTGACCAGAACATCCACAGCCCGTTCGATGAACGATCGCAAGACCATCCAGCCGATCATTCGGTCGACGATTCCCGATCGTTCCAGGACGCCAGTCCCAGCGAGCGATGCAGCCACAGCGAGAACGACTACGCCTGAGATGATCATCAGTCGCCGCCTGGGCGATCGACGCCGAGTTCTTCGTCTGCGTCTTCTGGCACGCGGCATCAGGTTGAAACCGACTTGGATTGAATCGCATCCGCAATGAGTCGGCCGGCCGCGAAAATGGCCAATGGGAACGGCAGGTTCACCAAAATGTACCCGGCGAATCCGGTGGCGGTGATCAGAAAGGTGATGGTGCTCGGCAGAGTCCGATTGCCGTACGCGTCATACGCGATGTCCTGCATCTGCTCCCAGCCGGGAAACGACGGTGCATACTGCAGCAGAGCGCCCGCTGCCATTGCAAACAGCGCGATCACCAGAATCACCGACGGATCAACACGCATGAATGGAGCAGCCAATGTCGCGAGGAAGCCCGATCTCTCGTTGGGGTGATCATTCATGCCCAGACTCTACCAAAACCGACTCTGGATCCGAAGCGTCACTCAGACAGCCTGACGAATCGTGCGTTGCTCGATGCGTTTCTCGCTGACGGTCTGTACGAACCGGTCCACATAATTGCCCGGTGTATGGACCTGGTCAGGGTCGATCTCACCCAGCCCGACGACTTCTTCGACCTCCGCGAAGACGGTCGTCGCCGCGGTCGCCATCATGGGGCTGAAATTGCGTGCCGTCTTGCGATAGACCAGATTGCCAAATGGATCGGCCTTGTGGGCCTTCACCAACGCCAGATCGGCATAGAGCCCGGTCTCAAGGACATAGGGTCGTTTTGACGGCGGATCGTCTCGATCGCCTTCACGGTTGAAGAGCGTTGTGTCTTCACTCGGTCGATAGAACGCGCGGGTGTCTTTGCCGTCTGCGACGATGGTGCCATATCCGGTCGCGGTATAGAACGCCGGAATACCAGCCCCCCCAGCTCGAATACGCTCAGCCAAAGTGCCCTGCGGATTAAACTCGACCTCGAGTTCACCGCTGAGAAACTGCTTCTCAAAGGTGTCGTTTTCGCCGACATAACTGGACACCATCTTGGCGATTTGTCGCGTCTGCAGCAAGAGCCCGAGCCCCCAGTCATCGACGCCGGCGTTGTTCGAGATACATGTCAACCCTTTGACGCCCGTGTCTCGCAATGCGATGATCAACTGCTCGGGTATGCCACACAACCCAAATCCACCAACCATGACGCTCATGCCGTCGCGGATGATGCCTCGGTTCTTCAGATCGCCGAACACTGCTGCAGCGTTGTCATGTTGCTTGTCGCTCATGGATGCACTCCGTACTCAGATAGTATCATCCGAGAGGGGCATCGACTTTCTGTCAACGCATCTCACCTTCCTTCGAACAGAACTTCCTGGTTGGCGACATCCGGCGGCCTTTCACGCAGTTCGTCCAGCTCCGCTCGAATCTCTTCGAGCGTGCTGAGTTGCAGGTGCTCGGTCGCAAACCGAATGTACGCCACGAGATCCACCGTGCGCAACTTGGTCATGACGCGTTCGCCGATGACGGTCGATGCGACCTCGCGTTCGTATTCGCTGTGCAGTTCGTCATCGACTTCGTCGACCACAGCTCGTTTTTCGGCCTCAGCGATCGGTCTTTTTCCACAGGCCGACCGCACGCCCGCGAGAACATTGTCACGACTGAACGGCACGCGGCTGCCGTCTTTCTTGATGACCACCAGTCTCGATGCCTGCTCAACGCGTTCGTAGGTTGTGTACCGGCGCTCGCATTTGAGGCACTCCCGTCGGCGGCGAATGACCGCCCCGCCTTCTGTGGAACGCGAGTCGATCACCTTGTCCTTGTTGGACGAGCAGTACGGGCAAATCATGGGCTGCCCGCCACGATGGGTTGTGGGTTCAACATGGCACCCACATCATGGCGTATATCGAGCGCCGCGTCAAAGTGACGCACCGATCGACCTCCCTGGCATGCTCAGCGGTCCGTGGTCACCGAAAACGCGTCGTCGATCCGGGCCGGACGCGCGCGGCCGAACAGAGACGGCATCGGTGCGCTCTGTGCGCGATCTTGCCCAAACTCGAGCGACATCAGCAACGAGCGTACCCGCTTGAGGCGTTCTCTTGCGTCGTCTGTTCTGATCTCAATTTCCGTTGTTCGAGCAATCAGACCAGACATTGCCGCTCGCGTGTCGTCGAACATGCCAACCGCTTCAATCTGGGCTTCCAGTGCTTGCCGCTCGGTGTCGATCTTGAATCGTTGCTGTTCCAACGCCACCAGTTGATGCCGAAGTTGCTCGTAGGCTTCTCGCATCTCCTGCATCGCACGCTCGCGTTCGCGTGTCTCCTCGACCACCGTTTTTTCGTGAGCCAACTGTGCGGCATCCTTTGCAGCCTGCTGTTCCTGGATCACGCGATTGTTATCTTTTCGTAGTGATTCGAGAACCCACTTCACGCCTGCTTGTGTGACTTCGTCGCCGTTGACGAACAAGGTGTTGCCGACAACCGAAGCCCGTGCTTCACTGCCGCCGTTCGCTTCCCATTGGTTCCTGGCGACCAGATCACGAATCACCTCAAGTAGTGCTGCCCCAGCATGAGAATCTTGAAGTGGTCCACCAGCACCGACAAGCACACTGACATCATATCGAACAAGGCTGTCGCCGAACTGATCCTGTTGTGGCGCTGGCACCACGGTGTTTGGAATCACCGTCGGGATGATCTCGATCGTTGGGGTGTAGATGATCTGATCTGGTGTCAGATTCCACGGGGGCGTTGCGCCAGCATAGACAAGCCCCGTCATTGGCAAGTCCGAATTGGTCAACTCAGGATTCACCACCGGCATTGTCTCTGGAAGTACATCGATTGACGGCGGGAGCCCATCGGTGGTGACCGCGGCTTCATGATCGAGCACAGGCTCAGGTGCTGAGTCACCCGAGAAGACGGCGATCGAACTCATCGTCAATGTTGAACCAGCGATCACGAGTAGTGCTGCATGCATCATCATTCTCCTTTTCCGCGGCCTGAGCCGGGCATTTTGAAATCCACGAGCGAGTGTTGCAGTTTCACCAAGTTCGGCCACCGCTTGCCGAACGGCTTCGGGCTCAGTCAGGCCCACAATCAAGAGGTCATCTACACGCGAGCGGAGATGGTCTTCGAGTTCGTCGCGTACAAGCGTGGCTTCTGCTGCGGGCAGAGCGAGCAGCCGAACGAACAGTTCGAGCCATTCAGACACGGCATCGCGTCGACTCGATTCAACCGTGGTAGCCGTCTTTCGAAGTGACTTTGTGACCTAATTTGGATTGCCGGTATTCACGCCTCAGCCTCCCGAACGCCGGGTGCAAGGAATGACTCGACCAGAGCGGTGAGTCGGCGGTGATTCTCGACTCGTTGTTCGAGTCGCTTGCGACCCTTGGGACTGATCTCATACCACTTGCGTCGGCGCCCCGGAGCGTCCTGATCGGCACCGCCCGCTTTGACCTCTTCCCAGCGTGTGGTCACCAGCCCGGTTTTCTCCAACTTGCTCAACAGCGGATACAACTGACCGGGACCAAGACGGAATGCACCCTCAGAACGAGCTGCGATGTCGCGCGTGATGGCATACCCATATGCGGCGCCTTCGGCGAGGACGGAAAGGACCACGAGTTCGGCAGATTCAGACTTGAGCGTGTTTCCGGTCATCGCAGATCCTTTGACTGGAGAGTTGATTGTTAGACATATCGACTTTTGATATATCTGAACTTGAAACCATTGTCAACCGAAACCCAGTTTTTTTGGCAAAGAATCTCATCCCCCGCTATCATCACGCCATGTTCAAGACCATGAGCCAAACCGCCCTCACGACCACAACCCAGACTTCCCGATCGGGGTGATCGGCTGGCTCTTCCCCCATCGTTCCACACCGCGCCCGGCCATTCAGCCGGGCGTTTTTTTCACCACAGGACCTCACCATGCCACGCATCACGCTTCCCGATGGATCCGTCAAAGAGTTCGAAAAACCAGTCTCCGCTTATGAAGTTGCAGCCTCGATCGGCGAGCGTCTGGCGATGGCAGCCGTCGGCGCCAAAGTGAACGGCGAAACCGTTGACCTGCACGCCTCGCTCGCGGACGATTGCGAACTTGCACTCATGACGCCGAAAACGCGCGACGGTGCATCAGACCCCGAAGCCTTGATGCTCCTTCGTCACTCCGCAGCCCATGTCATGGCTGAAGCCATTCAGCGTGTGTTTCCACGCGCCCTGCTCGTGTACGGCCCCCCCTTGGAAACCGGTTTCTATTACGACATCGCCTTCCCAGAAGATCACCACCTCCGCGAGGGCGATTTTGAAGCCATCGAAAAAGAGATGGATGCGATCATCAAGGAAGACCGCAAGTTCACCCGCTACGAACTCACGCACGACGAAGGCATGGTCAAGCTCAAGGAAGAGGGAAGCAAGTACAAGATCGACAATGCTCTGCGCGCTCACAAGGCTGGCAGTCGCACGCTTTCGTTCTACGCCACCGGCGAACCTGGCAAGGACTGGGAAGATTTGTGCCGCGGGCCGCACATCCCCAGCACCGGACGCATCGGCGCGATCAAAATCATGAGCCTCGCTGCGAGTTACTGGCACGGCGATGAAAACTCCGACCGGTTGACGCGCGTGTATGGCACCGCCTTCTTCAACAAGAAGGAACTCAACGCGCATCTCAAGCAACTCGAAGAAGCCAAAAAACGCGACCATCGCGTGCTTGGCAAGCAACTCGGGCTGTTCCATATCGACGACATGGTCGGACAGGGTCTCATCCTCTGGACGCCCGCCGGTAGTGTCGTCCGCGACGAACTCCAGAAATTTATCTCCAACGAACTGCGCAAACAGGGCTATCAACAGGTCTTTACGCCGCACATTGGCAAACTCGATCTCTACCGCACCAGCGGGCACTTCCCCTTCTACGCCGACAGCCAGTTCCACCCCATCGTCGAACGCGACGAAATGCAAAATCTCATGGAGGAAAACTGTTCGTGCGCCGAACTCTCGCACCGCATGCAGAACGGGAATATCGAAGGCTTCATGCTCAAGCCCATGAACTGCCCCCACCACATCAAAATCTACGACAGCAAGCAACACTCCTACCGCGACCTGCCCGTCCGCCTCGCCGAGTTTGGAACGGTCTATCGCTGGGAGCAATCTGGTGAACTGAGCGGCCTGACCCGTGTGCGCGGCTTTACCCAGGACGATGCCCACCTCTTCTGTACGGAAGATCAGGTTGCGGACGAACTCACCGGGTGCTTGTCTTTGGTCAAGATCATTTTTAACACCCTCGGCATGCACGACTATCGCGTCCGCGTCGGGCTCCGTGACCCAGACAGCGGCAAGTATGTCGGTTCACCAGAAAACTGGGACAAGGCTGAAGATGCGTGTCGCAAAGCGGCATCATCACTCGGGGTCGAGTTCACGGAAGAGCCCGGAGAAGCCGCGTTCTATGGCCCGAAGATCGACTTCGTCGTCAAAGATGTCATCGGCCGCGAATGGCAACTCGGGACTGTGCAGGTCGATTACAACCTGCCTGAACGCTTCGACCTCTCCTACATCGGGGCCGACAACACCGAGCACCGCCCCGTCATGATCCACCGCGCCCCCTTCGGCTCGATGGAACGCTTCTGCGGCGTCCTCATCGAACACTTTGCCGGTGCCTTCCCCGCCTGGCTCGCCCCCGAGCAGGTCCGCGTCCTGCCGATCAGCGAGAAGAGCACGGCGTACGCCCAGTCCGTCGTCGACCAACTCAAAGCCATCGATGTCCGCGTCACGCTTGACGACAGCAACGAACGCGTGCAGGCGAAGATCAAGCATGGGTCGTCGCAAAAGATCCCATATCTGTTGGTCGTCGGCCCGCGCGACGCTGAAGCCGGGCAGGTTTCGGTGCGGGCCTTCGGCACCGAGAAAGACCTCGGCGCGATGCCACTCGATGAGTTTGTCGAAGCGATCAAGGAAGAAATCACCGGACGAGGGGAAAGCACTGTCGCCGCGCGGTTCCAGTAAGCACAGCAATCTGACTATGCCCCCCTCAATGAGGGGCAATTTATCGAGCAGTGTTATTTCGTCTGTTCAATCAACCACGGGCCGAGGTCGCCTCCGCCATACGCCGAGTCCCACGAGTTGTGGTCATCATCCGGGAAGATCGTCAACTGCACCTCACCGCCCGCGTCTCGGACCAGGCGGTCGAGCAACACGCTCTCGCCGGCGGGGACAACATTGTCGCGGCCACCATGAAACAACCAGACCGGCATCGTGGCGAGTGAGCGGGCGAGGGCTTGAACGCTTTCATCTGTCGCATCGGTCCACAGTCCGTCGTAGCGATGGGCTGTGGGATTGTTGATGTAGCCGCATACAGGGGCTGCCGCCTGAAAACGATCGGTGTGTGCAGCGGCGATCTGCATGGTGCCGTGCCCCCCCTGGCTGAGCCCGGTGATCGCGAGCCGTTCAGGATCGACAAGTCCCTCGTCGATAACTTGGTCAATCGCCGCCAACACCGCGTTCGTGTGGTCTTCCCATGCGCTTGCCCCGTCAGGCTTCTGCGGCGCGATAACAACGAACGGCCACGCTTCGGGAGTGGCAGAGACATGTCGCGGTAATCCAACGGTCAGTTGTTTCTTGCCGTCGGTGCCACATTCGCCAAGCCCGTGCAGGAACACAAGCCCTCGCCCGTTGCCTTGCCAAGCATCGGGAACCCAAACCCCGACGGGATACGACCGGCCATCGACTTCGACCGTCCGTTCCTGCCACGCACCCGAAATGTACACAATGGGTTCCCTCACAATTTCTTGTGGATCTTGGCTGGCAGGCGTTTCAGTCTCGATGGGCGCGCTTTCGGTGGTTTCTGGAAGCGTTCGGTCGGCTGACCGATCGCAACCGGCAATCCAACAAGTGACGATCACAAGACTCACCAATCCGCTTCGCAAATGGGTGGTCATGGTCAATCGGCCTGTTCGTGCTGATCGACGCACAGGCCGCACCACGAGGCTGTGTCCGCCAACACCAACGCGTTCGACGAGTTTGGAATGTTCGGCCACGCCGCAGCCAAGGGCTCGAGCATGTTGGCTTGATACCGCGACTCGTAGCGCTTGAACGAACTGTCTGCGACCTGAGCCGCGTACTGCCCCTTCAACTTTGCGTTGATCTCCCCGATCCGACTCTCCGGGTGCGGATGCGTCGATAGGAACTCGGGTGGACGATCGCCTCCTGCTGCAAGCGCTTTGAGTACACCCATCGCGTCGCGCGCAGCCACCGGGTTGTACCCCGCTCGCACCATATATCGCATGCCAAGTTTGTCGGCTTCGTGTTCCTGATTTCGCCCGTAACTGAGTAGATACAAGCCACCTGCACCACCGACGATCGTCGGGACGGCTTGCTGGACAATCTGATTATCTGACTGACCGGCTGCCACACCAATGCCAGCAAGAATCACAGAAGTTCCCATTTGCCGACTGATCTGTTCGTTCTGATGACGCGCGGTGACATGTCCGATTTCATGTCCCATGATGAATGCCAGTTCGGCTTCATCAGACAGTTTCTCGACAAGTGCCTTGGTGATGAATGTCTTGCCACCGGGCAATGCGAAGGCATTGACCACATCAGAATCGAGCAGGATGAACTCCCATGGCAGACTCGGGTTGTCGCCTTCAGAAAACGAAGCGAGTTTGGCCCCGATTTCGGAGAGATACCCCTGGGCCTTCACGCTGTTGACCCGGCCGCCGTACTCATTGGTGATTTGCCCCTTGGCTTCTTCACCAATGGCGATCTCCTGACTCCGACTGAGCATGTTGAACTGACTTCGCCCGGTCGTGGGGTTATTCGAACACCCAGCGACGATCGGGACGACGACCAAAGCGAACAGGCTCATTGTCTTTTTCAGATTCATCAGAACACCTCCAGGAAAGGACCGGTCGTCTACGATCGGTCGTGACCAGTGCCACAAAGCCTACCAACCAAAACGCGGTCTGGACAGACCAAGCCTTGAACGATCCACATCGTGATGCAGAAAAACCTGCCAAGGTCCGTGCGATGTTCTCAGCCATTGCGCGCAGTTACGACCTGAATAATCGTTTGCACTCGATGTGGCAGGATCAACGCTGGCGCCGTTTGGCGGTTCGGGCTGCTTCGGTCACGCCAGGCGATGTGGTCGCGGACATTGCCTGTGGCACGGGCGACCTGACCGAAGCATTTGCAAAAACTGAGGCTTCACAAATCATGGGGCTCGATTTCACGCCGGCCATGCTCGAAATTGCAGAGCACAAGCGTCAGACGCGAAAAGTGCCGAATCCCGATCGCATCTCGTACGCCGAAGCGGACGCGCAGGACTTGCCGCTTGAATCCGATTCAGTTGATTGTCTTTCGATTGCCTTTGGCATTCGCAATGTCAAAGACCCGCTCATAGCGCTCTCGGAGTTCTCTCGGGTCCTGCGACCTGGCGGACGGCTTGTGATTCTCGAGTTTGATCGACCGAAATTTGCCCTTGTGCGTTGGTTCAACGATTTTTATTGTGGCCAGATCATGCCCCGAACCGCCACACTGATCAGCCGCGACAAGTCTGGCGCCTATCGCTACCTTCCCAAGTCTGTCGGCAAGTTCATGTCTTCAGCGGAACTTGAGGGCGCGATGCGTCGCGCAGGTTTTGACCAAGTGCGCTCGCGTGGGCTCTCGATGGGCATTTGTCGTTTGTATACGGGCGTGCGAACCTCCGAATAAACGAGCGGCATTATCGGTGTTGCGCGTTGAAAAAAGTCATACCTTCAAACTCGTGTGATTCTTGATGCCATCCCGATACTGTCTGTGCACGGGTGGCACGGAAGCCAACCCCGGCCGGTCGAGGGGATTCGACCGACAGTTCAATCTTGAATCCGAAGCGCGGTGGAACCGACGCCGGACCGACCTTGTCGGGAGTTCCACCGTTATGAATCAAGAAGTTGTACTCGAGCGTTTTTTCAGAGCACTCATCGCAGGAGACCGCCCCATTGCACGAGGCATCGTGCATGAACAAGCGGGCGAGGGGCTGGATGCTCAAACCCTGATCACCGATCTGTTCTGGCCAACCTTTGAGATGATCGAGCGTCTCTATCGCGCCGATCAGATCAGTCGATTGAGTTATCAACTCGCCACACGCTTGCTTCGCGTGTTGGTCGATCAGGTCGCAGCTGCCCTCCCGATGACGGGTCACGGACCGGGTTCTGGAAAAAAGGTCCTCGCTGTGTGTGGTCTGGAAGAGGACAACGAACTTGGCGCGCAGATGGCTGTTGATCTCCTCGAAGCCTCAGGGTTTGAAGTCCAGTTCACCGGCGGCGGAATTGCGAACGATGAAATCCTCGGACAGATTCACGAAGAGCGGCCCACGACCTTTCTTGCGTTCTGTTCGTCACCGACTGACCTGCCACACATTCGTGCGTTGATCGATCATCTCCACGAAATCAACGCATGTCCGAATCTTCAGATCGCGGTCGGTGGCGGCGTGTTCAATCGTGCCGACGGGCTTGCAGAAGAAATTGGTGCCGATATCTGGGCAGAAGACCCGCTCGAAATGGTGCATGCTCTGATTTTCGATGCCGATCGGCGCGCCGATGTCGAACAGCGGACGGTCGGACGCAAACGCCGCGTTCGGTCAGCCGCCTGATAGCATTTCGACCTCCTCACAAAACGAACACCACCGACTTGTACTTGCAAGTCGGTGGTGTTTTTTCAGGAATCAATCAGGTCATCGCGTCTGATTCAGAACCAGTCAGCAACTTTGATTATTTGATCGGGTCGACCCCACCTGAGCCGCGACGAGAATCGATGTCAATGGAGCCAGATCCGGTATCGCTTGATCCGGGGTTCGCTCCATAAGAAGCGCCGCTGGAACCCTGCACCAGATAGATTTCAACGCGGCGATTCTGCGGAGTGTTGCCATTCGCACCATTCGCCACCATCGGGCGATGCTCGCCCCAGCCAGCAGCCTCCATGCGCGATGCGTTCACATTCATATCAACAAGTGCCCTGCGCACGGCGATCGCACGAGCCACGGAAAGGTGCATGTTCGTCGGGAATCGTTGAGCGGTTGCCGAGCCGATACGCTGCGCGTCTGTGTGGCCGACGATGCGTATATCATACGAAGATGCGTCATTCGATCGCAGAACTTGAGACAGCGCTCGCAGACTTTCAGCTGCGTTTGATTTGACCTGCGCCGATCCTGAATCGAAGGTCAGGTCACTCGAAAACCGCAACATGCCTCGATCGGCATCATAAGAAATCAACCCCGGATATCGGTTGGCAAGTGCACGAAGGGCTGAGTCGGTCGTCGGATCGAGCCTCGTGAACGACATGTTGCCCATGGCGTTTTCGATTTCGTCCATTTGGGCGCGTGCATCGGCAAGTTGTCGTCTCAAGTCTTCATTGGTTTGTTGAAGCGTGACAATCATATTGCCTGCGCTTCCAGATTCGCCTCGCAGCGACCCAACAACGCCCTGGCACTCGTCGAGTCTTGCCTGCAAATCCGCAGTGCTGGCGCTGAGACTTCTGTTCGTTTCGACCAGTCGGTCATACTCCTGCTGACTCACACAGCCACCCAAGGCGGCGGCGACGAGGCAAATACCTATAGAGCGAGCAATCCAACCTTGCGTCAATGCGATGCGCATGCGTACAACTCCTTCGAGAATGGGCGCTGCCGCGCCGTATGAACCCAATACTAGTCTTCGGCAAGAGCACGATAAACCGGCCACACGCTTGACACCATGCGAGAACCTTGCGAATTGATCGATTTTTCCAAGAACGAGACCGTCACGCTTCGGTGTCATGCTGTTGTTGATGCAAATGGTCACGCGTGGTCACCCGGTTGGCTGACAATTCGTTGCGAATCGACCGAAGAATGCGGTACCCGAACGCTTCGGACGGTAGCGGTTGGGAATGAGAATCGGTGCCCTGGTGCACCCGTGGTCCATTTGGACGACAGCGTGGTTGTGCCCGGATTCGTCAATGCCCACTGCCACCTCGACCTGACGCATGTCGGTCCGCAACCAAGGCCCTTAACTGGGGGGTTTTCGGCATGGCTTGAAGTGATTCGTCACGCCCGACCCCAGGAGCCCCGAGCGATCGCCGATGCGGTACGGACCGGCATTGAACTCTCGCTCGCTGGAGGCGTGGTGGCGGTCGGAGACATTGGAGGCTCGCCCCGCTCGGGTCCGAGTCTGGTGCCATGGCGAACGCTTCGTGACTCACCCCTCGCGGGCGTCTCGTTTCTGGAGTTTTTTGCAATCGGAACCATGCGTGAAGCTGCGATGAACCGATGCAGACAGGTGCTCGATGAAGCCGGACCCGACAGAGTGATGCTCGGATTGCAGCCTCATGCGCCGTATTCCGTTTCTCAGCTGGCGTATCAGGAATGCGCCCGCTTGGCTCGTGAGTTTGCGTTGCCTTTGAGTACACATCTGGCGGAGACACTTGAAGAACGGCAGTTCATCGCCGACGCAACCGGTCCGCAGCGAGCATTCCTTGAATCGCTGGGATTGTGGGCGAGTGCCAACGAGGAAAACATCGGCCGCGGCAATCACCCTGTCCAACATCTCTCAGACCCACTCGCGGCTCATCCTTGGGTGTTGGCCCATCTCAATGACTGCTCTGACGAGGCGCTGGATGTCCTCGCATCGACGAATTGTTCGGTCGCGTACTGCCCGCGGGCGTCGGCGTATTTCGACGCTGCGGACACGCTCGGGCCGCATCGATATCGTGACATGCTCGATCGTGGCATCAATGTGTGCCTCGGCACTGATTCGATTGTCAACTTACCGAATGAGGCTACGGACGCGACAACGGGCGGCATCTCGCCGTTTGACGATGCCAGGCTGTTGTACAACCGAGACCAAGTCGATTCGACCACCGTACTGGCCATGCTCACGACCAATGGCGCTCGAGCGCTTGGGCTTGACCCAGTGTCATTCACTTTCACTCGGGGGCACAAGTTGTCAGGGCTGGTGGCGGTCAGGGTGGAGGATCGCCGCGCCACGCCGATTGATGCACTATTCACGAGCGGAGCAAAACCACAACTCATTGCATCTGGTGCCCGGGCTTGCATCGAAGATCGCTGTGAATGACTGGGCGGTCTAGCATTCCGGAACGGCATCAGAATTGCAGAAACTGAGGGTCTATGAGTCTCAAATGGCAGCGAAGTAAAGCGTGGGATGATGAGTACATCCCGTCCTGGGCATGGCCGATTCGGTTCATTCTCCGTGCGTTCAGTTCGATCACCCTCGCAGTCATTCTGCTTGTGTTCGTTTCGCTGTACGCGACCCTGGCATCGGTCCCGATCGGGCTTTTGGCGCAGATTCCGACTTGGATCATCTACGCGGGTACGCTGATCGTTCCGATGGTGCTCGCGATTATCATCATCGCTGTAGTCCTCAACAAGTTGATCTCGAAACGCGGGCTCCGGTTTGCGGCAGGTTTTTTTGGCATCATGCTCGCCGGGCTGATTGTGTCGTGGACATGGTCATCGTTCGTGTGGCCGGCGCTGCGTTACGAACCGACCACAGGCTCTGGATTCCAACTCTGGCCTGCTTTTGTCGCTGCACAGAGCGGCACAACGCTGCGTCGGTTGCCCGGATTCGAGATGACTGAGTTGCAGTTTTATTCCTGGTGGCCGATGCGCATCGCGCTGATCCTGTTCGTCCTCAACATGTTCGTAGCCACTGTGCGACGCATCGAGTTCACTTTCAAAAATATCGGTGTCCTGACCGTCCACACGGGCATCATCACGATCGCTCTCGGCAGCGTGTATTATCAAAAACTCAAGAAGGAAGGCGACACAATCGTCATCGCCGGGTTCGACGCCAACACCAACACACCGAGCGTCGGCCCGCCTCAAAACTACTTCTATGACAACACGCAGGTGGTCCTGTATACATCACAAGATCGCACCGGCATGGGGGCACCGATCTGGGAGCAACGACCGATCGATGGGCTGCCGAGGTATAACGACTACAGCATCGATATCGGCGATGCCCACGCGACCGACTCAACCTGGAGGCGTGCATCCGGTCCACTCCCATGGGAAGGCATTCCTCAGCGTTCGATCGATATTCCTCTCGAACCGACGATGGGATTGCTCGATGACGACATCACGCTGCGTGCGGTCGGGTATGCGACTTATGCCGAACTCAAAGAGGACATGTTGCGAGTCGAACCGTCCGAAGCAACGGGCGCGATTGTCCCGTTGCGGATTGTGTCGCTCTATATGCGCACGCCGGATGAGCATGGATACATTCTCGATACGCCTGCATTCGAGTTTACTTTGATGCCGAGTATTCCTGCTCGTCGGGTGAGCGAAAACCAGGCATTTAGTGTCGAGTACACGCTTGCGATGGACCCGTCACGCTGGGCGAATCTGACGGAACAAGTTGCGCCAGATACCGAGCACGCTCTGGTGATCTCGGTGCCGAATCAGACACCTGGAGCATCGCCAACTCGGCTGGTGGTGCCTGCACAAGTGGGTTCGACTTTTACTGTTGGTGACACTGGGTTCGTGGTGTCCGTCGAGCAGCTTGCGCCGACACCGCCGATGCCGATCATTACCAGGGGGTATGAAGGTTCATCGAGTTCGGTGGCGGTGGTCCGCATTACCAAACCGGATGGCAACGGCTACCAACGATGGGTGTATTCTCGGTTCAGCGAATTGAATCAGGACCTCCTCGATGCGACCGGCGCGACGGGACGACCGATCCGGCGGGACGCCGACAATGAAATCACTGTTGACTACCTGGACCTGTCAAAGTTGCAGATTGTGATCGATGAGCAGACTGATGGCACGCTGCGAGCGCTCGTCCGTCAACACGGCGGCGAACTTCGAGTCATCGATCGTCTTGCGGACGATGAGCGCATAGTCGATGTCGTTGAAAAGATCGACATTGCCGTGACGGAGCGCTGGGACAATGTCGTGCCGTTTGAACGCCCCGTACCAGTTCCTGCGATTGAACAAGACGGAAACGCGGTTGGCACACATCAACACGCCGCAGTTGCCGTAGAGGTGAAGGCAACAGTGCGTGGTCAGCCGTGGAAGCGCGTGATCTGGGTGCCGTTCTCGCGTTACATGGGGCTTGGTTCACAAAACGAACGAACCATGCGCCTCCCGGATGGGCGAGATATCAAGTTTGCATTTGGTCGCCGGCAGCACCGATTCCCCGGTTTTCAGGTCCAGTTGCTCGACTTTGAGATGATCGCGTATGACCATCGCGGTGCACCGCGCGACTATCAATCAATATTGCGTGTGTCCCCCAACGCAATGCCCGGCCAAGACACACTTGAGTTTGAGCTGTTTGATCATGTGTGCAAGCTCAATGCCCCCCTTCGCGCGCCATTCCACTGGGACTATGACGCTGCATGGGTAACCAACTTCGTGCAACGACTTGGTGCTGGCATCAATCCGAACCAGTACAAACTCTCGCAATCTGGATGGGATCAACAAGGGTGGGCTCGGTCGCAGCAGGCTGTCGAACAGGGTCAACTTGAACGCCCGTTCGTCAACTTCACGATTTTGGGTGTGGGCAACAACCCTGGCATTCACATCATCGCACTGGGCGGCATCTTGATGGGTGTCGGTATTCCCTGGGCGTTCTATATCAAGCCACTGCTCGTCAAGCGCGAGTCGCGCAAACTGAAACAACAACACGCTTCGAAGGCTTCGACGCAAGCCACACCCAAGGAGGTGGTCGCATGACTCTGACCGCGAAACGCTGTACATTCCGATCGTGGTGCCCGACCATGCCGATTTCGCTACTCGCCCTGCTGTGTATGTGGGTTCTGCCCGTGTCGAATGCGGGCGCCCAGGGCGCTCCTGCTGGCAATGAGCATCCTGATTCACAAATGGTCGGTGAAGCCCCCGCCGACGCGCGCCCGTTCGGCCCGTTCCGCATGGAAACGCCTGTCGACGCAGCGGAAAAGCACGCGTTCGCAACAACGGTCGATTTATCCCCCCTGCGCGACATCGCCGTTCTGCATAATGGCAGAGTCAAGATTCTCGATACGCTGGCCCGTGAGTCGGTCAAGACGATGGCCGGCACGAGTCGCTATTTCGACCTTGTTCCGGATGCGGATGGCAAACTTGCAAAGGCCAAGTATGACCCTCTGTTTACCATCGTCGATCTCTCGATCGATCCGATGTATTACGCCGATAAGCCGTTGATTTATGTCGATTTTCTCCCGCTGCGTGAAGCCTATCTTGAGCGGGCATTTCCAGACGATGCGATCGAGCGACAGAAGTGGAAGAAGTTGACCCGTGTGTCGCCCATGGCTGTCGATCGATTCTCCACTGAGATCTACGACAGATTTGCAAATGACGAGTCGTATCGGCGAGGCGTGGGCCGCACTGAACAAGCGCTCGCGCTTGCCTTCGGCGCTGAACGGAACTTTCTGGTCGTCCCACCGAACTCACGCGATCAGGCATGGCATCACATCGCGACCATGCCTGACGATGCACCGGCCCGGGTGGCGGCTTTGCGGCTCGGTGAGGCGTGGCGCGCGATGGATGCTGACGGTGTCAATGCGGCAGCCCAGGATCTCGCAGCCGCACTCCCGTTGATCAATCCTGATATCTACCCGGAATCGCGCCGTTCGCTCGAACTGATGTACAACCAAGCCAATGCCTTTGAGTGGGGCTATTGGATGTATTTCGTCAGTTTGGTGATGCTGATTCTCGCGTTTGGAACGGGGCGCAAGTGGCTCATCATTGGTGGCGTTGCGCTCCTGCTGATCGCGATCGGGCTGCACACTTTTGGTTTCGTCACGCGTTGCATCATCGCAGAGCGTTTCGCGATTCAGAATCAGTTTGAATCGATGACCGGGCTCAGTCTGTTCGCTGCGTGCGTCGGGCTGGTCGTCATGCTGCTCAAGCGGCAGTGGCTCTTTGGAGCGGCGGCTGCCGGGACGGGTTTCCTGGTGCTGATCATGGCCACGCAGACCGGCATTCCCGGTGAGTCGATCGGTCGCGAGGCGGCAATTCTGAATACTTCAGTCTTGCTCAAATACCATGTGACGACCGTGCTGACCAGTTATGGTCTCATTACCCTCGGGTTTATCTGCTCGTTGTTTTATCTTGGCACACACTACGCCCACAAGATGATGGGCGCCCAGGCGGATGTTGTCGTCATGGCGGGCGAGGCTGTTGTTGCCGGTGGTACCGGGGGGGCTGATGGCGGGTCACCCGTCAATACCGGCCCGCAGCGCGTCCTGCGCGATCTGGACAGAGCGCAGATGACCGTGCTTCAACTCGCGTTCTGGACACTCGGGGTCGGCATCTTGCTCGGCGCGTGGTGGGCCGATCACTCGTGGGGCCGATGGTGGGCTTTTGACCCCAAGGAAACCTGGGCGCTGGTCACCTGGATCGTGTATCTCATCGTGATCCATGTGCGTGTCGCGACTGGTACAAACCGCGGCCTCAAGACAGCGTGGCTGAGCGTGATTGGGTTCTTCGTCATGTTGTGGACATACTTTGGCGTGAACCTGCTCCTGCCGGGTCTGCATGCGTACGCGTAAACAGATTCCCGTTTCGTCAAACTCGACGCGTGCAAGAAAAAGGGGGAGGCCGAAGCCTCCCCCTGTCAAGATTCTGTGAACTTGCTTCAGCAGCCGGCGGCAAAGTCGGCGAGGAAGTTCTGCACATCGAAGAAGTCGAACACGGTGTCATCGTTCCAGTCGGCCCGCGGATCTTGCGACGAGAACAGGTTGAGGAACTCTGTGACATCGAAGAAATCGACGACGGTGTCGCTGTTGAGGTCCAACGGGCAGCCGCTGCAGGTGTAGTTGAACAAGAGGAAGTGGTCGAATCCACCTTCGACAACCGTTGCCAGCCCGCCATCGGTGACACTGAAGCGGAACCGCATCATCGTGGTGAGTGAGACGAAATCTTCAACTGCGAATGAGACATCGACCCATTCGTCACCACTGGCACCAGACTCAATCTGTGTCCACGATGAACCGTCGTTGTTTGAAACTTCAGCGATGAAAGTATCGCCGACCGGGTTATTGCTGTTGAACCAGCGACTGTACCCAACTTGCGCACCGGTCATGCCTGACATATCAAACATCGGGCTCATCAATCTCGTTGTGCCGCCATCGACATCGGAGTTGCCTGCGACATTATCAGTCAGCCAGCAGCTGCCCGAGCCGTCAGCATCGGTCAACGGATCCCAGCGATCACCGTCGCCTGCGGGCACGCCTCGCTCCCAGGCGCCGTCGGTCAGGTTCTCATTGGACACCGTCCAGCCGTTATCAGTCTCGAAGTTGTCTTCGAGTGTGATGTCCGTGCCATTCGTCGCAAACGAAGAATGCGATGTCGCTGGCGCACCGCGCGGGCTTGTGTAGGTTTCACCATCTGAACCCATGACGCTGATGTAGTAGTTCACGGTTGAGAGACACTCGACAGCCGGCATGGTCAGTTCGTAGTTGTCGCCGCCAAGCGCGGTCAACTGTGCCGACTGTTCGCCGTTGCCATCGTCATAGAAGACCGATGGGGTGCCTGTGATGGAGATGCCGTTGGCGATGATCGTCACGGGGATGGTGGTTCCGCCGTCAGGGTCAACAAACTCGGGCGTTCCATCGGGCAGTTCAATCTGCATGGGTGGTACGCCGACGATATCCATCGAGCCGAACACATTGATCCGTCCATGGCCGTAGGTGGTGTCCGGTCCGGCTGCACCAAGATCATCGACACCGGCTTTGAGGGCTGCTTCGACTTCGTCGGGCGTGAGCGAGGGGTTCGCAGACCAAATCAGGGCGCACAGACCGGCAACCATCGGGCTAGCAAATGAGGTGCCGGATACATTGGTGTATCCTCCACCGGTTGTTGATGTAAACACGGACGCGCCCGGCGCGGTGACATCAACAGAGTTTCCGAATGCGGATGAACCAGCCTTGTTGTCATTGATATCTGTCGAGCCGACCACGATCAGATCGTCATCATCGCGGTTGCCCCAGTTCAGGTTGGCGGCGTTGTTGCCGGCTGCCCAACAGACAAGTCCGCCGAGGCCTTTGATGGCTGTCGCTGTGTCACGGATGGATTGAGCGGTCACACCTGAATAACTGACATTGGCAACTTTATCGCCTGCCTGGATGCTGACGAGCGATGCATGATTCAGCACCGACAAGTTTGAGCCTCCGCCGCTGGAGTTACTGACGCGCATCATGCGATGGCTCAGATTTTGACCGACGCCAGAGACGCCGATGCCGTTATTGCCGTTGGCTGCCGAACATCCTGTGACCTGGGTTCCGTGCGGATGGACAGGCGTGATGTTGCCGCCATCGTTTTCCCAAACTTGATCGACCGCGTTGTAGGCTTCGAGGCGATTCAACTGCAGATCGGGGTGGCTGGTTTCGATACCGGTGTCACAGATACCGACCGAAATCGAGGGGTCTCCGACATAGATATCCCAACCCGCGCATGAGTCCATGCGGTTCTCGTTGTGGTGCCATTGGCTGCCAAACTGTGAATCGTTCGGGCAATCGAGCGGGTACACCGTCCAGTCAGGCTCGACATACTTGAACAACCCGGTCGCCATCAAGCGATCGATCACCTGGTTTTCGGATTCGCCTTGGGGCAGATTAATGACGGTGTATCCGACCAATGGCTCCGTCGTGTGCACCGCAAAGGTTGAGAGCAGAGCCTCGGCTTGTTGGAGTTGGGCTGCGGCCTGTTGAGGCGCCATGCCGGATTCGACCAAGGCCGAGACCTGCAATGGCATCGCAATGAGCCGACCAGAAAATTCCATTTCGCCGGGGATCTCAACCAATTGAGATTTCTGTGCATTGGGCTTTGTCTTGTCCTGTCCTTGGGCATGACCTTGGGCAGCCGTCAGGCCCCCAACGCAGGCAAGAATCATCGCGCACCGTACATTCATGTTCGTCCACTCCTTCGAACCGAGTCTGTTGCTTTCACTTTGCAAGGGTACCACATGGTCCCTCGCCCCTCTTGAGCCACGGTACCGGGATTGGATTGCTGTTGCAACTGGAAAAGGTCCGAATTCGCAACACAGCCCCAGGGTGAAGGGTCTCGATCATTCATGTGAGACCCGAACAGGGCTTTTCGGACGGGCGAGAAAGAAAATGACCTGTAATGGGATGCCCGAAACGAAAGGCTACGGCACAGCAGCAAGCACTTGAGCCGCCTGGCGCAGTCCTTGATCGCCCGGCGCTGAACTGAGGATCTGCCGCGTCCGCGTGTCGATCACCGTGACCACACCGGTCTCGGCTCCGAGCGGCGCGCGAAGTGCGTAGCCGATATCGCGTTGATTGATGACTAGATCTGCCTCGTCTCGATTCTCACCAGTCACATCGAGTGTCAGAAACTGCGCCTTGCCGTTTCTGTTTGCGTTCGCGAGATCCTGAAATGCTGGCGTGCTGAATTCGGCGATCGGGCAAAGATCATGATGAAATGTGACGAGCATCAGATCCTCATGATGCACGCCGGACAGGTCGTTCGGGATAGATACGCTCGACTGCACTTGGCGCGCCTTCATGAGTAGAACAAGTGCTTCCTGCGTCTCCCACCGCGCGGTGGCCAGCTGTGTATTGGTTTGGTCGAGTTTGGTAAACACGATGACACAGATCAGGCCAAGGACGGCGGCGAGCCCCGCGCCCGCCGCCGCCATTGTGCCGACCCACCGGGGAAAGTGGCCGGCGCGCCTGTACAAATTCGTTGTTTCGTCAATTGTCAGTGTTGCCAACAGCCTGTCGCGGGCAGCTTGATCAAGTTCTGGCTGAGGCACACTCGGCCCCAGGTCGCGCAGCAACGCATCAAACTGCGCATCATCATGACGGTCTATATCACTCACAACAACTCCTCCATCGTCGGCGACAGCACGGACCGCAAACGCGATCGCATGCGGTACAGCCGCGCTTCGACACCCTTCGTGGTCGTACCGAGTTCGTCGGCAATACTGGCTTGCGACTGTCCCGCCCGGTAAAACGCGTAGAACAAGTCCTGATCCGCCCTGCTGAGACTGGTGATCGCCAGAAACAAAGCCTGTGTCCGTTTCATGCGGGCGTCTTCGATGTGATCCGCCGGCGCTCCATCGTCTTTGGCGCTCTCACTTGGAGGGACCGCGTGCACCATGCGCTCGATCGCTTCGCGACCTCGGCGCTTGGTGCGCATCTCGCGCCGAATGACATTGTGCACGATCCCGCGCAGCCACGCGCGTTGTCTGGGTGATTCGATCGGCGGAGCATCGTGCGTCATGGCAATCACCAGTGCCTGTTGAACGACATCTTCGGCGAGGTGTGTCTTTCGGCCAAGCCGTGCAATCGCATATCGAAAGAGCCCCTCGAGTTCCGCTGCTGCGGTGTCTTCAATGGGCGCGCAGTCGGACCCTGCTTCCGGATCGCGATCCGGCGGCCCATCCGTCGTGCGTTGTTGCCCACCTTCAGACATGGCGATTCTCGGACTTGTTTGCGACCGGCTTCGCCAACCTCGTGCGGCACATGCCCGTCGAACCGTTGCCCCACACGATTGAGTGCCCGAACGAACATGCACCCCACGGCGAATCTACAGATATATCTCTTTGAATGCCAGCAAAGGCTGGCTGTATCATGTCTGCTGCGAAAAACAAAGGAAAGGTGAGACCCATGAAATTGGTTTGGGTGACAGGGTGCATCGCGGCTGTGCTCATCGGATTACTGGCTGTCGTGGGAATCAGGAGTTTGCGACCCTCGGTTCACCTGAGCCCGCCGGCCGCTGAGCAAGCCACAAGCGTGAATCAGACAGACATTGATTCGTTCGTGTCAAGATCCGGGATCGTGCTACCCCCAAGCGCCCAGGTGACCCACTATCACGAACTGGGCGGGTGGGGAGACGCGCGGATCGATGTGCGCATCGAGCTCGCGGCGGCCGACTTGGATGCGTTCATCACCCAGTCCGGTCTTTCTGGTGAACTCACGAACACCACGCGTCCCAAAGCGTTCTCGGTCGTCTATGCCCCGCTTCTTGATCGAACGCCAACGAAGTTTCTCGAGGGGCAGAAGGAACTGCCCAACGACGAGTGGCTCAATGTGCTCATCGATCAGGACTCCCCCACCACGGTTGTTGCGTACCTGATCTGGTTTGAGGTGTGAGAGAAAACATCCTACGATGACGATGCTTTTAGAAGGCGTAGCAAAGCAATCAGGAGAAGAAGGCACACTCTTTGCGGTGGCACCCAAGATTTCGCTCATTGTGGAACGCTCTCGCTACGCCGGGTGAATCAACACAGGAAGTGCATCGTTCTTCAATGCTCACGAATCAACTCCACCGTGCCTCTTTCGAAGTGAACCGAAGATCAAGCCCAATTGAGCAGGAGACCACGCATCGTGTTTGAATGGCTGCAAACGAACCTGACCACACAACACCTGATCGCGACGGCTGTCCTTCTGACGATCGCGATTATCGTTCGGTGGTTTACGCTCAGCCGCATTAGGGCTGCGGAAGGGCTTTCGAACGACATGCGTCGTCGCTGGGCGGCTCAGGTTCGACTGTTTTCGCTGCTTATTCTGGCACTGGGGCTCATGATCATCTGGGGCCGCGAACTGCAGGCGTTCGCGCTGTCCGTGGTTGCGATCGCCGCAGCGATTGTCATCGCCACCAAAGAACTCATCATGTGCGTCAGCGGCACCATTCTCAAAGCGAGCGGCAAGTCGTTTCAAATCGGTGATCGTATCGAGATCGGTGCTTTTCGCGGCGATGTCGTCGATCAGACACTCCTCACGACAACGATCCTTGAAATCGGCCCGGGACAAACCGTCCACCAACACACCGGACGCACAGTTGTAATACCCAACAGCCTGCTGCTGACCACGCCTGTCTTGAACGAAACCTTCCTCGACGAGTTTGTGCTGCACGCCTTTACCGTGCCGCTGCAGGAAAAAGACGATTGGCGCGTTGCGGAGCGGCACATGCTTGATGCGGCGATGGCTGAATGCGCACCGTTCTATGAAGAAGCACGCTCGCACATCAACAAATTGGTCCAGCGTGAGGGGCTCAATCCGCTGTCGGTCGAGCCGCGCGTGACACTGCGGGCCGAATCGAATGGGCAGCTCGCGATGTTGGCTCGAATCCCTGCACCAGCTCGACGCAAGGGCCGCATCGAACAGGCGATCCTGCGACGCTATCTCGCTGCCCGAGCCGACGCCGATGCAGCGGGACTGTCGAAAGAACAGCAGTCAGACCCTGCGTCCTCGCTCGATCTCAATACGCCCGCCGTCTGAAGAGTTGACCGAAGTCGCGTCATCGCGGTGCGCGGTGCAGCCCGGGCTGATACCCTCGTGTTATGTTGATGATCCTCTTGACCATTCTCTCCATCACAGCCGCCTGCCTGCTCGCGGGTACAGTGGTCCTCCATGCCCTCAAACGCATTGGACTTGGTTCGCTGGCAACCTGGCTATGCCGGGCACCCGGGCTCGATCTCGTCATTCTGTATTTCACCGTGCTGCCGATGATCGCTGGCCCGATTGCCGCGGTTCGAATGTTTGATCCAGACGCGGCGGCTTCGATGGCAGCGGGAACGGCAACGGACGGTGCACGATCGATCTGGCTGGTGGCACTGCTCGGGCTCGTCGCTGCTGTGCTTGGTCAGATTTTAACTGTGATGCTGTGGACCGTCGGGCACGAACTGGCCAACCGCAAAGCCCTTCGCGGGCCGCGCATCGTACACCATCTCAACCGTTCGGTTGGCCGTGTTCGCAACCACACCGCCGTCTGGTGGACGGCTTGGGCCGTGCCGGTGTTCGCGATTATCCGCATTGCAGAGTATCTGGTGTATCCCCCCCTCGTCTGGCTCGTCCGGTTCCCACGCTATAACGACGGCGAATGGATCAATGTCAGTCGGCAGAAATTTGACGGGCTCGTGGGACACGACCTCATCTGGTGCCTCTACTGCGACTGGATGACTGGCGTGTGGAGCCTCGGCTCTGAGATGCTTCGCAATGTCGAAAGTTTCTGGTGCCCCATCCGTTTCGACACCGAGAAGAAGTGCGCCAACTGCAAAGTTGACTTCCCCGATATCGACGGCGGCTGGGCACCCGCCGATGGCACGATGGACGATGTTGTCAATGCTCTCGAAAAGCACTACAAGCCGACCGGTTCCAATGCTTGGTTCGGTCACCCGGCCCGGTTGACCGTCGAAGGCAAAGAGCAAACTGGCAACACTTCAGACACCACGGATTGAACTACCGACCGCACCAGGCCGCGGGGACGGCACCGTGCTCTGCCCGGATGACGCTGCGGATCCCGCCACGCCCACGCCAATCTGTCCGGACCTGCAACCAGGTCGGATTCATCAGTGCTACCAGATCGTCGCGTATGCGATTGGTGACGGCTTCGTAGAAGATGCCCTCGCTGCGGAAACTCTGGTAGTACAACTTGAGGCTTTTCAGTTCGACACAGGTGCCACCGTCATCAGCACCGCGCGGCTCAAATCGCACGGTCATCTCGCCAAAGTCAGGATGCCCGGTCTTGGGGCACACACTTGTGAATTCTTCGTTGATGTGCTCAACGATGAAGGGTTCATTGGTCGGCGATGGGAAGGCTTCGAGAAGATTCGGATCGGGCATGGTGGTGTTGCTCAAGAGGGCCATGGACGCATGAAAAACTGCCCACGAGCCTATGCCGCTCAACTGCCATCGACGAGATCAAAGACGCCGCCGAGGATCGATCCCTCGCCGACGCGCTTGCCACCTGAACGCGGGGCCGACGCAACCACGCGGTTGGCAAGACGGCTGAACGGCAGTGTTTGCAGCCAGACGGTACCCGGACCTTCGAGGGTTGCAAAGAAGAACCCTTCGCCACCAAACAACTTGTTCTTGATCCCCTTGACCATCTCGATGCGATAGTCGACCTGTTTTTCAAACGCGACGATGCAGCCGGTATCGACACGCAGTTTTTCACCCGGTCCGAGATCACGCCTGATGACCGTTCCGCCCGCATGAAAGAACGCCTGACCCATGCCTTCGGGTGCGTGCAGACGCTGCAAGATAAACCCTTCGCCGCCGAACAGACCCGCGCCGAATCGTTTGGTGAATGCAACACCGATTTCAATGCCATGGGCGGCGCACAGGAACGAGTCCTTCTGGACGAGCAACTCGCCGCCAAAGTCGCCGAGTTCGACCGGAATGACATGCCCGGGATATGGTGCTGCAAATGCACAGTCGCTTCGTTGATTGCCTTCATTGGCGAACACCGTGATGAAGAACGATTCGCCGGTGACGACGCGTTTGCCGGCTTCAAAGAGTTTGCCCATCAGGCCGCCCGCGTCTTTCTTCATCGAAAGTTGCGTGGCCATCTCGATGCCGTTCTCGAGATACATCATGACCCCGGCTTCACCGACGACGGCTTCGCCAGGGTCGAGTGTCACGATGACCGCCTGTAAATCGTCGCCGACAATCTGATAATCGATAATGTCCGCACCCATGGTCAACCCCCTTCTTCGGTCTTCAATATCAATGCACCTTCAATCGTACTCGAAAGAAGCCGCCGCGTACCATTCTTTCCGATGTTCACACGGCCACTTGCAGTCCTGATACTTTTTTTTGGAAGCGCCCTGGTCGGTTGTGGCCGCCAAACGCCCGAGCCAATCGCACAAACACGGGCACCCGATCTCGCTCGCGGGGGTCGGTTGTTTGCCAGTATCTGCGCACAGTGTCATGGCGCAGCGGGCGAGGGCGTCAAAGACCGCGGGTTGCCGCTGCCCACCAGTGTGTTCGTCAACTCGAATACAAATAGATCAATAGTCGAGATGATCAAGGTCGGCAGGCCCCCCACCGCGGATCGCCCCGCGATGCCTCCCAAGGGCGGCCGTCTCGATCTGACCGATGATGAACTCCATGACATCGTCGCCTTTTTGCGCACGATTCCGGTGGGTGATGATTGATCGCGCTGAGCCGATTACTGCCCTTGCGCGAGCGAATACCCCGGCTCACCGTCGAAGTATTTGAGCGGCTGGAAGTCAGTCACATCAAACTTCTCGGCAATTCGGCTGAGCAGAGCAATCGTCGGCGCAATCCCGAGTTGCCCGATCTTGTGCTTGTCTTTTAACTCAAATCGAACGCGGTAGTAGTCAACGATCTCGGTATACACCGACCCGCTCGGCCAGACCTGCGTCCCGCGGTTTGAGATCAGCGTCAGTTTGAACGGGGTGTCATGCGCAAGCCGCTGGAGCCGATCGGCAAGTTCGAGCGGCGCAATGCAAGTGTCGAGGTACAAGTCCGCCCCCACCACATGGCTCACGACATTTTCAAAGGTGCGCATGAGCGTGTTGACAACCGGACGCGTTGGCGCTGTGTGCACGGGTGTGTCCGCTTGAGGAACCGGCTTTGCTTCAAACTTCTCAGGCCCGCTGCCGAGACGGTCGATGATGCCCTGCGCGAAGTCGGCTGTCCCCACGGGTTCTTTCCCGCCCGCTGCAACATCCGCTGTATGGACACCATCTTCGAGCGCCGCCAACAGTGCATTTTCAATAATGGCCGCTTGCTTGCGCATACCGATGTGCCGCAGCATGAGCAAACCAGACAAGAGCAGGCTCGTCGGATTGGCAACACCCTTGCCCGCGATGTCAGGAGCCGTGCCGTGGACCGCTTCAAAGATACTGATATGGTCGCCAATGTTCGCACTCGGCGCAAAACCCAACCCGCCGACCAAGCCGGCCGCGAGATCGGACACGATGTCGCCTTGCAGGTTGGGCAACACGATCATCTGATACACCTGTGGCCGAAGCACGAGATTCATGCAGAGTGCGTCGATAATCACATCGGCGGTCTGCACATCAGGGAAATCTTTGGCAACCTCACGGAAGCGATTGAGGAACAGGCCATCGGTCATCTTCATGATGTTGGCCTTGTGTCCGCAGTGCACGAGGTCGATGCCCAAGGCTTCTGCAGTCCGGAATGCAAACCGGTGCACCTGATCGGAGCCCGGCGCAGAGATCAGTCTTTTGCATTCGATGACATCGTTGGTCAGCCGATGCTCGATCCCGCCGTAGGTGTCTTCGATGTTCTCGCGGACGACGAAGAAGTCGACCGGGACACCCGCTCGTGAGTAGACCGTCTCGACCCCGGGCAGTGAGCGAAACTGCCGCAGGTTGGCGAACGCACCGAAGGTTTTGCGGAGGGTGACATTGATGGACTTGCCGCCGCCACCGATGGGTGTCCCCATCGGTCCTTTGTAGAGCAATCCACAGGCCTCGACCTCGGCGCTTGCTTCATCGGTCACGCCGCGCGAATCGCCCGCAGCAAACACGCGTTCACCCATGTCGACAGGGACGAAATCGAGCATATCGGTGATGCCAGCAGCGTTAAACACGCTCATACAGGCATCCATGATCTCCGGACCGATGCCATCACCGGGAGCGAGCGCGATACGAACAGGGTCAGACATGAACACGACTCCAAAAAAGGTCATTTGAGCGGGGAGAGAATCATAGCGCAGCCCGCCGGTTTTGTTGTCGTCGGCCACATGTTGATTCTGAGTCAAATTCTGGCCGTCCGAGACCCCGAAACCCTCAATGCCCGGTTTCAAGGTTGCTCGACACGCGAATTCAGATATCCTGCAGCAATCCCGTAAACGAAAGGAGCACCGCAGACATGCCATCAACGCGCACGAGTGTCGAGATTCCTCGCACCGCTTCCAGCAGTCGTCGTTGCGTGCTTGCGATGGTCGTCTCTGTACTTGCGTCATCCACCTCAGCCGATGTTTCGGCGAACGGATTCTGCCAGATCGTGGGAGACTTTGCGGTCTCCAAGGGGGTCTTGTTTGAGCAGGTTGCTGATAACACGCCGCCCGCGTCGGCTGATCACTACTTCTTCGATGCCTTTATCGAGACCTTTCCCGGTGCGGTTGCCGAGGCTTCGGTGTCGGTCGACGGGCACGAGGTCGGGCTGTTCGGTGACGGCACCGGTTTCTGGGAGACCGACGGCCCGAATGAAGACTTTGCCACGCAGGCTGGCCTCGATGCACTCTTTCCGAGCAACAGTCTGTACACCTTTGACATCAGCCGCGGCTCGCTGGGCGAACGCACGCAGGATATCACGCTCGGTAGCGACGATTACCCCGCCCCCCCGTACCTGGTGGGGACGAGTTTCAGTGACCTAAGCGGCATGAACGCCGATCAGGATCGCTCGATCGACTGGACAGCGACCACCGCCGATCGTGTGTTTGTTGAGTTTGAAGAGGTCGATTCGGAAATCGAACGCCTCGTGATCGAAGTCGACCCATCGCAAACCACACTGACCATACCGGCGGGGACGCTTGAGGGCGGGTTGGAGCATCGTTTGACGCTGTCGTTCATCAATGGCGACGAGATCCTCGGCAGCAACTGCCCGGGCTTTGAACTTGGCTCGGTCGGCACGGCTGCGTTCGTCAGTTCGACCAGTGTTTCATTCACCACCGCTCCGCCGTGTTTGGTTGATTTCAACAGCGACGGCGTACTGAACTTCTTTGATGCGCAGATTTTCCTTGGTTACTTCGCCGCTCAGAACCCGCTCGCCGACCTAGTGAACGATGGCATTTTCGACTTCTTTGATGTGCAAGCATTTTTGAGCGCGTTTGCAGCCGGTTGTCCATAATCGCCATGCCTTCTGTTGTCGACACAGACTTGTTTTTTCCGGCGGAGTTTGCCCGCCGGTATGAACCCGAAATGGCCCGCATGCTGGCGGCCGCTGCGGACGCGAGCGAGCCGATCATGGGCGGGGCCATGGCGCGCGGCCACCCCGGCACATGGTGCAACCTCGCGACGGGAATCGGGCTCAATGGCCCGGTCGACGAGGCCGACATTGATCGGCTGGTCTCGTTTTATGTTGAAGCAGGTATCGAACCGCGTGTCGAAATCTGCGCGACGGTCGACCCATCGCTCGTGCGTGGGCTCACCGACCGGGGCTTTGTCGTGCGCGGGTGGGAGCATGTGTTCGCTAGCTCGCTGCGTGGCCGCCCTCTCACACCGCCGCACGACGCTATCGATGGGCTCACGATCGAAACGGTCGATACGACAGATGAAACCGCGGTTCGTGAAGCCGTCACGCTGATGGTCAACCAGTTCTATCCCGAGCCAGGAGACGAGCCGCTACAGGAGGGCATTGAGACCACCGTCCGGTTCACGATGCGTGAAGGCGTGCATTTCTTTGTGGTTCGCAAAGATGGTGCGTTTGTCGGCTCGGGGGGGTTTGAGTGCTCGGGCCCATTTGCCAACATCGTTGGAGCGGCCGTTGTGCCTGCGCTACGCGGGCGCGGCATTCAGCAGCACCTGATCGCCCACCGTTGCAACGCAGCCGCTCGACTTGGGGCCGAGGTCGCGGTGGTCAGTTCCAAGCCAGGCATCTCGACTGAACGCAATGCGCTGCGGATGGGTTTTGTGCTCGCGTACAGCCGGACGATCATGGCCATGCCTGGCGAGGGGCTGGCGCCCGAACACAGGGGTTCGTCCTGATCGAACAGCCAACGAGCCCGATGCGCCAGCGAGGGGAGCGGTACGCGGAGAGCGCGAAGAGCGCAGAGGACACGGAGGTTGTTTTTGATGGTGAGGGCATCGTGTGACTGACCCGTCTTCAGGTCAAAGCAAACACGCGTGCCGCCTCCCCCACTGACCCGAAGACGGGTCAGTGGCACGATCCGGCCTTTGGCGAGTGGTCTTGGCTTTGCAAGGTCCGTTTTTTGAAGGCATCATCGCCGTCTCGCCTGAACGAGGGATAAAAGGCAAAAACGGAACGATTCCATCGCGCGGTCGAAGCGTTCCATCGCGCGATGGAAGGTCTCGACCGCGCGATGGAAGAGCGCTACAGCGCGATGGAACGGCTCCATCGCGCGATGGAGGGCCTCGATCGCGCGGTTCGAGGCTTCCGCCACGCGGTTGAAGGGCACAATCGAGCGGTTCGACGGCTCTCTGGAGCAGCCCGATGATGCCAAATCGCCGCTTTTGGCCGCTCAGGGGTGTTGGAGATGTCAATCGTCTGGAGAACGGGCCGATGTCGTCGCCGCCGTCCCCCCCAGAGCAGGGCGGGCGCAATAACGGCCGATCATACTCGTTGGGTTGCGAACGAAGCACCGAAGTCCGAAGACGGACTTGCGGTGGCACGGGTCAAAGAACCGTTGCTCGTCAGTGCCACCCCGCCACGGGTCAAACAGCCGACCGATATGATGAGACTTCGGTGCCACCCCGCCGTATCGGCAGGTGTATGGACCCAGAGGTTGGTGGAGCATTGTTGAGCCATACATGAGAGTAAGATGAAACGACTTACCTATATATTTCCTCGAGTTACATTGCAAAATGAACTTGATTTTCTCTCAAGCGTGAGTGAACTCGGCGCTATCGTTCATAAGAGGAATGTGTCACGCAATTTCGAGGCCACGAATCCTGCTAGTCAGCGAGAATGGATTAATTTTTGTCTCATTGTGAACTCAGAGGCTGCCCCAGCAGTGGTTCAACTCATTAGACGATATGACCTATTTTTAACTTCAGGTGAACAGCTGTTCTATCGCGAAGAATGTGAGTTCACGAAAGACGAGTTAGATCAAGCAGAATTGCTGACCGCTACCGTTAATCGATCACCCTTAGATTTTCTTACGCCTACAGAGGGAATGATCTATGATTATTCAATAAAGCCAAGCCTGGATAGTCCCGCACCGTGGTGTTGGCAAATTACGCCACGTCTCATGCGACTGAAAAATATCCCTCATGCCAGCATTGGAATTCACTGCACAATTCCAATGGAAATTTTGGTACATCATCGCCTGCTCAATTCTGTTCACGGCTTGCGTTATAAATACATATCGCTTGGTCCGGTTTTCGCGTCGAACGCCCCATCTGAATGGCACCAGATCATGTCCAAACGTGTAATGCCCCCGTATCACACAGACACTACCGGAGTTTTAGGGCCGCGGTCGACAGAGCACCCGCCCGATTCTTCACCGCCAAATGTTTATGACAATCCACATGTAGGGTACATGCCGATCTACAGCAGGGCTGATGTAGTCGGTCGGTTCGGCTCTATTCCGGAGATGACATTTACACATGAGCTCTATGGATGTTGGGGTCCAGGTAATCTTGCGAACCAAGTCGCACCTCCCCAGCCTCGCCTCGTCGTCAGCCAACAAACGCGACAAAATATCATTAATGCAGGTGTAAAGCGAATCCGGTATGTACCGGTTCGATTAGTTGAATAGGCGGGTGGCATGGTCTTGGCTCTGCAAGGCCATGATCCAAGTCCCGAGACGGCGGGTGGCCCGGGAGAGTCTGGTCTGTGTGGCACGCACAGCGTGTCTTCGAGTTGTGCGTGGGCAGGGTGGCACCGACGACCTGCGACTTCGTGCCACCGAAGTCCGTCTTCGGACTTCGGTGCTTCGCCCAGTACATTCAAATTGATCGGCGGGTTGGCACGGGAAATACCATCAGCCGCGATTCATCGATCTCGCCTCCCCGTCACCCGGAACCAGCGGACCAGAACAGGACGCATTCACCCCCGCCACTTCTCAACCGCAACGCCATCCTTGAATCGGATATTGACAGCATGGTCTTCGGTCTTGGACTTCTCGCCGGCAAAAATCAGAAACACATGCCCTTCGCCCTCGGTGACCTTGCGCCACTTCCATGACCAGGTCTCGCTGCCATCGTCGTTCGTCACCGTCGAACTGGGCGGGCCGAGCAGCCGCTCGACATCGCTCGTCGTGCTGCGGTGGACATGCACCCTTGAAAGGTCGCCAAACTCGACGCGCGAGCCCGAGTACGACACTTCCTTGGACCGCGAGAACAGGCAGCCGCCCATCGTTAGCGGCATCGAAAGCAGAACAGCCGAGGTCAAGGCGAGGCTCGTGCAGCGAATGGACTTCTTCATGAGGGGTTCTCCAATAGGGTCTGTGATGAAACGCGATGTCTGTGTACCGCCGTGTTGGGGCTTGACTGACGATGATTTCGCTCAATTAAGCCCGGACGACACATTGGTTGTGAAGATCTGCCAAAAACCCGCTGGCGACCTGTGACATCAGGGTGACACACCGGTCGTGTCGATGATCGTATTCTATGGATATCTCGCGTTCGCAACATCTGACCAGGGAGGCCCGATCATGACACGCCGCATCACGCTCGCCGTTGCCGTCGCCACCTTTGCCGTGCTCGCCGGCGCGATTGCCACCCGCCCTGTTGTGATCACCCAACCCGCTCAGGGGGCTGCTCTCGAACCGGGCCGCGCCTTGCTGGTTTTGACCGGGCACGACTCACAGGTGACCAAAGCCCAGTTTCGGCCCGCCGCCTCGCAGAAGGTCTTTGACGAACTGTGGCTCATGCACAAGGGTGACAGCGTGACCAAAGCCGCCCAGGGGTGGCCGATGATCCCGCAGATAGACTTCAATGCCTGTTATGCGATCTTCATCTTTGGCGGCGACACCGCCAACACCAATGGGTATCGCGTGCGCGATGTCATCACCGAGGCCGACGCGATCACCGTGCGTTACGAAACAGATTCATATCAGACCTCGTCGTTCAATGGCATCGACCACGGCAACGCGGTTCGGCCTTGGGGGTTGATCCTGATCCCCGCACCCAAGGGTCGAACGGTCATCCTCGAACAGAATGTCCAAGGCATGCGCGACACCGAACCCAAGTGGAAACAACGCGTCGCCTTTCCGGGGCGCATCGGCATCGGCCGAACCATTGGCGGCACCAGTCAACACGGAAGCCCGTGACGAAAGGCGACTTGCTCTCGTGTTCCGGCTGTTTTAGTGACGGGCCAGCTGGCGCGCCATCAACCGCCATTGCCGGTCTAGTTCTTCAACACTGATCCCGAGAATACCGGGCACACTGGACCGCGGCGTCGCCGGGAGCATCCCCCGAGCCGCCCGTGCGAGCGCGTCGGTCAGTGCCTGTGTGTGCTGCGGATCATCGAGCAACACGCCGAGCACCCACGCCCGCGCGTAGTAATCATCAATCGCTCGCCCGTTGTTGGTCAGTTCGGTCGGGTCTTGTCGCAGGTGCGACTCGAGCGAACCGAGTCGGTTATCTTCAAGTATTTGGCGCAAGAGCCCACGGCGAGACGGATTGGCTGTCGCCCGAAACAACGGCCGATTCGTCCGCTCATCCCAGTACAGACCCTCCGCCTGACAGGCGAGCGCCTCTTCCAACCAGACGGGCAATCGGCTCTGCAGCGCCTGGTGCGAGAACGCGTGCCACGCCTCGTGCGCAGCAAGCCGGAGCGCATCCGGCCCGCCGATGTCGTAGATGAACGACACACCATCAATCGTGACCGCAGCCCGGCTGAGCCCCGAACCAAGTGGCAACCGCTGACCGGTGCGCTGACGGGCGTAGTCCTGCACCGCTCGCTGCCAATCTGACTCGGATCGAAGGGCGTACACCTCGATGGTGATCGCATCCCCCCCAATGACATGCTGGCCAAATGATTGCACTGATTCCTCCAACACGATCTTCAAACGATCGCGCAGCGGACCATCCGGCAGTGTTGTCGTCAGACGAACATGATCACTCGTGAAAGTTCGGCTATTGCGAACACGGACTGCGCCCGGTGTGGCTGAAGTCTGCGACTCGATCGACGCTCGTCGATCGCTGGGGACGGAAGACGACCCGGCGCACGCGCCGAGGAGCAGCATCATCGCGACGCATGCGTGCCGGTACTTCACCCGAGATTCTCGATCGCTGCCAGAACAGCCGCAAGATCTGACTCAGCCGTTTCGAGCGTCTGACGGGTTTGTTCGACCAAGTGCGCCGGCGCCTTGTCGGTGTAACCAGGATTCGAAAGTCGACCCTTGAGCGCACCGATCGACTTGGTCAGTTCAGCCTGTTGCCGCTCCAGCCGCTCGCGTTCGGCGTCCTGATCGACCGCGTCGGCAAGACTACTCAATCGATACTCAACCGCATTGAAGGTAAACGCGACCGACCCTTCGTCAGGGGCTGACGAGGTCGCAGTCAACCCGGCAAGTGTTTCAACCAGCCCATCAGCCTCTGCAACCAGCGCGGTCAGGTCACCCGTCACATGCAGCGTGATCGTTCGCTTTGGCTGCACCTGGTGCTGGGCCCGGACTTCGCGAATGGTCGAGACCAATTCGCGGACGCGCTCAAATTGAGTGACCGCCTCTGCATCTTGAAGCGACGCATCGACGATCGGCCAACCGGCGAGACACAGCGCGCTGCCTTGGCGTGGTGCCGAAAGTGAAAGGCCTTCGATATTCGCCGTCGAGATCACCCCCACCTGTTCGTAGATTGCTTCCGTGATAAACGGCGTGATCGGATGAAGCAGACGCAATATCGCATCAAGAACCGCCCGCAAGCACGCCTGCTGGGCCGGGTTTTCTCGCACAGTCGGCTTGATCGCCTCGAGATACCAATCGCAGAAATCGCGCCAGAGCAAGTCATACATCGTCTGGGCGTAACTACTGAACTGATACGATGTCAGGGCGGTATCGACCGATGCAACCGCTTCAGCCAGACGCGAGAGCATCCAGCGGTCAACAAGCGGCAGATCATTCTGCGTGACCGGCGTGTCACTTGCTACGGCACCTTCCAGATTGCTCATCGCAAACCGGGCCGCGTTCCAGAGTTTGTTGCAAAAGTTGCGGCCGCCGTCAAACTTGGGGCTCGTGTTCCGACCGGTCGCTTCGTCCATCTCCACCGGCATGCGCACATCCTGCGTCTGGGTGGTCATCTGGACGAGTGTGAACCGCATGGCGTCGGTGCCGTGCGAATGGATGATATCGAGTGGATCAACACCGTTACCGAGCGACTTGGACATCTTGCGCCCTTGCCCGTCCTGGATCATGGCGTGGATGAAGACATCGGCGAACGGGGGGGCCCCTGCGTTCTTAACATCTGCGTCGGCCGCATCGGCTCGGAGAGCCGATCTACCCAGGAAGAACCGATTGAACATCGCCATGCGACTGACCCAGAGCGTGATAATCTCACGCGCGGTACAGAGCACGCTTGTGGGATTGAACGCTGCGAGCAGCCCGGCGGTGTCCTGAAAACCCTGTGATTCGAGCCAGTGCTTGAGGTGGATGGTGCCGAACTTGGACGAGACAACCGGGTCTGCCGTGCGCACGCCGACGGCACAGATGAGGTCCTTGCATTTGGTGATTTGCTCCGGCTCGACCAACGGCTGGGCGGCATCGCCGAGCGAATGCAGGCTTGACTCGCTGAAGAGTTGATAGGCGATTGCGGTCTTGCCGCTGTCCAGGAATGCCTTGTCGCGCAGGTGAAGCAGCCGATCGATCGTGTCGCCGGATGGCTCGCCCTCGGTGCCAATGAAGTCCTTCCATTTGCCGACTCGCTTGACGAAGATGGCGTATATCTCGTCGGGGTGCTTCGGGTCGATCTGCTTGGCGGAGATCAGGGGGAGAGTGTCATTGGGCCATCCCAGCGTGGACAGCGGCCAAAGAGCGGAACTGAACCAGGTGTCGAGGACATCGGGGTCTTGTGTGAACTCGACCAATCCATATTGCCAGTGATGCAATGATCGATTCCACAAATTATTCCAGAGTGTAGGAATGTCTGTTTCTTGATCGAGCCACGCTTCACTAGGGTTTGCTTGCTGAATCTGATCCGCGTTCTGTATCCAGTACTGGTAATAGAGCTGAATATATGTCGCAGCACGCTCAGTCCGCGGGCAAATATAAACCTCGCCGGAATCAACATGTTGTAGGGTGTAATCGTCGGGACCAATTCCCGTATCGGCCAAAATGTCAAAGATACCGCACTCCACAGTCTCTTCGATGTGCATTTGGTCAAATTGCTCCCGTGTCAGCGGGTACTCGGATGCCTGAGCAAGATAAGTCTTGTAGCAACACTCCAAATCCCACTTAAGGTGCCACACTGGAATCTGATGCCCCCACCACAATTGTCGGCTGATGCACCAGTCGCGCAGGTTGTCGTGCCAGTTTTCGAAGGTCTTCGCGTAGCGCGGCGGGTGCATCGTGGTCGCACCGTCAGTCGTGTTGTTGCCCGGTGCACTCTCGGGCCACTTCTCCAAACTCTCTTTCGTCCGCTGCTCAATCGGGAGCGATCGCTGTGCTTCTCCCCGTAAACGATCATCAGTCACCTTCACATACCATTGATCGCTCAGATAGGGCTCGACCGGCGCGTGGCTGCGGTAACTGTGCCCGACGCTGTGCCGATAGGGGCGGACTTCTTCGAGCAGAGCCCGCGCTCCAAACTCGCGGACGACGAGTTCGCGTGCATCCTTGCCTGACTTGCCAAAGAACACATGCCCTTCTTCACCGCGTCCGGCTGGGTCCCAGCCATGATCAGGGCTGATAGAACCATCGGGCGCCATAATATTGATCGGTTCGAGCCCGTGCCGCAGGCCGATTTCCCAGTCATTCGGGTCGTGGGCCGGTGTCACCTTCAAAAACCCGGTTGCGAACGCTGCCTTGGGGTCCGGGGGGGTGTCGCCCTGACGGTCGGCTGCCTGCTCCTCGGTCTCCCACGGGTACCGCGCCGGCGGCACAACATAGTCATCTTCGACGATCGGGATGATCCGCCCCACGATCGGCAGTTGCACCATCAGGTCACGCAACGCAGCAGCCCGAGGGTCTCTCGGGTTGATGGCAACGCCGGTATCGCCGAGGTATGTTTCCGGCCGCGTCGTCGCGACCGTCACCCATGCGGGTTCTTCTTCAGGATGTGTTTCAGCACTAGGATACCCGCGGGCTGCGAGTTCCCCCCACGACACTTCCTGCGCATCGAGTTTGTCGTCGGGGTTCTCCGGCTTGTGCACGAGCGGGTATCGCAGGAAGTAGAACGCCCCGTCAATCTCGATGTTCTCGACTTCATCGTCCGCCAGTGCTGTCTGGGTCACCGGGTCCCAGTTCACTAGTCGCTTGCCACGATAGATCAGCCCGGCTTTGAAGAGTTGAAAAAACGCTTCACGCACCGCGCGGGCGCACAGTGGATCCATGGTGAAACGCTGACGATCCCAATCGCAGCTGCACCCCATGGCTTGCAACTGACCGGTGATCTGCTCTTCATACTCGTCCTTGAACGCCTGGATCTTCTCGACGAAGTCGGCCCGCTCGAAGTCGGTCCGGCGTTTGCCTTCATCCGCCATCACGCGCTTTTCGACCACGGTCTGCGTGGCGATGCCGGCGTGATCGGTCCCCGGCATCCACAGCGTTTCATACCCCTTCATGCGGTGGGCTCTGGCGAGCACATCCTGCAGGCTGTTGTTGAGAGCGTGCCCGAGGTGCAACGCGGCCGTCACATTTGGAGGCGGAATCAAGATGCAATAAGGTTCTGCTTCACCGGAAAGCACGCGCGCCGGATCGGCGTGGAATGCCCGCGAATCGACCCACTGCTTCCAGATGCGGGCTTCGTGTTCCTCCGGGCGGTAGGTCTTGCTCAATCCGTCGCTTGGCATCTGTTGGCACTCTTTCAATCTGCGTTTCTATTGGCGGTTGGTGCTGGGTGCAGTCTACGCGACCCGATACAGTTCAGAGATGACAAACGCACGCTCAAGGCCTGAAACTGCACCTCGAACTCGCGCGCTCGCCCGCTGGTCGGTCATCGTGACTGCAGGCGGCGTGCTGCTCGTCGCGTACGCCTGGACAGCATTTGATCTGTGGCCCAGCAACGAGTCGGGTTCGAAACCGCAGACTTCGACCGACACCGTCGAAATGGCTGACATTCGTGCGGTCGAAGCCATTCTCGAAACTGTGCAAAAGGCTGTTGAACAACGACAGTTCAACCAGGCCCGCACCGTGCTCGAAACGGCGATCGAGCAGTACGAGCGGGATCAGGCTCTGCGGCTTGCGCTCGCCGATCTGCTTGTACGCATGAGCAGACCCCATCCAGACGACCAGGGCAACGAACCCGAGCCGCTCACCGAAGCCGAGCAACGGGCCTTCACGCAGGCTGCGTATGAGCAGTTTCTCGCTGCCCTTCAGATCGGACCTCGCACGGCTCAGACCGAGTTTGCCGCGGGATCACTCGCCCGCGAACTCGACGACACCAGTGCTGCCATCGCCCACTTTCAGTCGGCAGCTGCCCTCGACGCCGCGAGTGCGATCTATCCACTCCATCTCGCACAGGTTTACTTTGCTCGTGATGAACTTGCACCGGCGAACGCTCAACTTGCCATCGCGGTCAGCCTTGATCCCGAACAAGCCACCGCGTGGGGCATGATGGCGGAGATCGCGCTGCGTCAGTCATCACCGCGCATTGCTCTACAACATCTCGAACGAGCGACGGCGCTCCAGCCTCGGTTGCCGGCGTGGCGTGACATGCAGGCCCGGGCCCACAACCGCGTCATGGAACCAGACCTAGCGATCGAAGCCCTCGATGCCCTGGTCGATGCCGACCGTTACACACGATCGGCACTGCAACGGGCAGCAGAAGCCTTTGGACTCGCTCAAAACCCCGAGGCCGCGATGGCCCGATACGAACACGCGATCGCGGCAGGCGTGAAGGACATGCGGATCTACCTCGATGCCGCTTCTTGGGCCGAGCGTCTTCACCGGACGGATCGGGCGATCGAGTTCGCCCGCACCGCCGCGATGGCTGAGGTTCCCGGCGCCCGGCGTGTGCTCGATCGCCTCGAAGCGTCTCCATAACCGCCTTCAAGGCAGAACCGAACGGTTGGTCCGTTTACCGGGCGACTCGGGACCGGCCTTTCGATCAAAGAAACCGGGTTCCAACCCTCGCAGGCTCACCCCGACGCTTCTACACTTCCACCCTTCACTGCGGGTCGGGGGCGCGTCCTGGCGCAGTGCATTTAACAACGCGCGGAGATTTTCACCATGGCAGAAGCAACAGTCGATTCCAAAGTCACCGTCGAAGACGCAGGCCCGAGCCGCAAGAAACTCAGCATCGAGATCCCCGCAGCCGCGGTCGATGAGAAACTCGTCGACTCGCTGGACATGATCTCGGTCGAAGCCGCCCTCCCCGGTTTCCGTAAGGGCCGCGCCCCGCGCCGCCTGGTCGAAAAGCGATTTGGTGATGCGGTCAAAAATGAAGCCAAGCAGCAACTCGTCGCGTCCGCCTATCAGCAGGCGATCGAAGAGCACAAGTTGCAGGTCATCGGCGAACCCTTCAGTGAAACCATCGAAGAGATTGAACTCGAAGAAGGCAAGCCGCTCGTCTTTGAAGTTGAAGTCGAAGTTGTGCCCGAGTTTGATGTGCCCAACATCGATGGCATCGATGTCAAGAAGCCCGTCCCCGAAGTCACCGACGACATGGTCAAGGGCGAGATCGACAAAGTCCTCATCAACGAAGGTGAACTCGAAGAGCGCGACACGCCCGAACCCGGCGACTACCTCACCGGCCACGGCATCATGACAACCGCTGACGGCGAAGAAATCCACAACATCGAAGGCGCTGTCATTCAGATCCCCCCCAAGGACAAGGACGGCAAGGGCATGATCCTCGGCGTGATGGTCGATGACCTCGCCAAGCAACTCAAAAAGCCCAAGCCCGGCGACACCGCCACCATCAAGGTCAAGGGCCCGGAAAATCACGAAGTCGAAAAGATTCGCGATCAGGATCTGACCGTCACCTTCGAAGTCACACGCATTGACCGCATCATCCCCGCAGAACTCGGCGATGTCGTCGCCCGCTTCGGCCTCGCAAGCGAAGAGCAGATGACCGAGATGGTGCGCAGCCGCCTCAACGAACGAGCACTCGTTCAGCAGCAGTCCGTCATGCGTCAGCAGGTCGCCAAGCACCTCCTTGACAATGTCGAGATCGCACTGCCCGAGCGACTGTCCGCCGCCCAGAGTCAGCGTCTGCTCGAACGCCGACGCATGGAACTCATGTACCGTGGCGTCGACCCGATGCAGATCGAAGAACACATCGCTGAACTGCGAGCCGCCTCGACCGAAGCCGCCCAGCGTGAACTCAAGTTGTTCTTCATCCTCTCCAAGATCGGCGACGACATGGAGGTCAAGGTCGAAGAAGCCGAGATCAACGGCCGCATCGCCCAGATGGCGATGGAACGCGGCGAACGCCCGGAGAAACTGCGACAAGAACTGATCCAGAGCCGCCAGGTGCAGCAGATCTATCAGCAGTTGCGCGAGCACAAGACGCTCGACGCGATCTTGACCAAGGCGAACTTTACGGAAATGACACCGGAAGAGTTCAACGAAGCGATGAAGGAAGACACCGGGTCGTAAAGCCGGGTGGTTCGACATCTCGATGCCCAGTCATCAGCCGCCCCGAGTCATCGGGGCGGTTTTCTTAATTGACTCTTCGATGCGCACCGTCATCGAATCGCCTTCCCCGGCATCGGCCTGAAATCTGTATTGCGACTGCAACTCACGCAGGTGAGCGACCAATCATGCACCTATGGATGAGCACCAGCCATTTCTGCCCAAAATGCGACGCGTAGTGGTCGTTCCATCCGACCCGGCGTGGCCGACGATGTTTGAGCGCATCGCGGCCGATGTTCGCCGCGCTCTCTCCTGCCCGGTCATCAATCTCGATCACATCGGGAGCACGAGCGTGCCCGGACTCCCAGCCAAACCCATCATCGACATGCTGCTGGAAGTCGATCGCGTCGAGTTGCTCGATGACGAGACGGCACGATTACAAGCGATCGGCTTTCACGCCTGGGGTGAGAACGGCATCGCCGGCCGACGATATTTCACGAAACAGAAATCGGGCGAACGCATTGCCCACATGCACGCATTCGGTACCGGAGACCCGGGGCTCACACGGCACTTGGCGTTTCGCGATTACTTGCGCGCTCACCCTGCCGTCGCGCTCGAATATGGCGAACTGAAAGAGCGCGTGGCGGCTGCCAGCGACCACGACATCGATGCCTATATGGATGGCAAGGATGCCTTCATCAAGCACCACGAGGCCGAGGCGCTGCGGTGGAGCAAAGAACGCAGTGAGCTGTGACCCAAGCCACTCAAATGAATGGGCTGATGACTTGATTCGGATGTTGTTGGCGCGTGGTCGCACTGCACGACACACACCCATGCTGTCTGACGACAAGCCGACGATTTTGCTGACCGGCGCGCGACCGATTACATCGGAGCCCGAATCTCAAGGACGAGCCAGTGGCTCGCAACCACGACTGAGGCACTTCATCTGACCTGACAGACGAAGGCGTCAGTCGGCACGCCCAAAAAGCACTTATACAAACAGCCCTGTTGAGGATGGTACATCCCGCTCGAAACCCGTTCACATACCTATTATGCGCATAAGCAATCAAACTTGGCACTTTTTCTTGCTCATTCATCATATTTTGCTACACTATCCGCCGCTGGCCGAAGCAGGCTGGCAAAGGCCGCCGTCTGAGACGCGGCCCCCAACTGATTTTGGAGCGAGAGAACACACAGAAAGGACCCAATGAACGACCAAACAGCGACAAGACGATCCCGCGTACAAACCGCAGGTGCCTGCCTCTGCGCGATTGCTGGCCTCAGTTTGACAACATCCGCTGCCAGCGCACAACCACCGTCACCCGCCGATGTCAATGGCGACGGAACCGTCGATGTTCATGACTACAACCTTCTCCTCTCAGCCGTTTTTGGGGGTTCCAGCGATCTTCTGTATGACATGAACTTCGACGGCACAGTCAACCAGCTCGATGTCCAACCCTGGCGCGACGAAGCCAGCGCGACCAACTTCATTTCCGGCGGCAACTACGCTGAGCCCGATGCCAACTTGGACGGCGTGGTGGACGGCAAAGACTTCATCCTCTGGAATGCGCACAAGTTCACCAACAGGCCGAATCGACATGTCTCAAAAGGCGACTTCAATCGCGATGGATTTGGTGACGGTGTCGACTTTGTCGTTTGGAACAGCCAGAAATTTACTGAGCAAGGTGTGACCACGGTTGACAGCCGAACTTCGATCCACGATCTCGCGACTGTAACTTCCGCGGTCGGCGGTGTTGCAGGCGATGGTGTGCCTGACCTCGTCTATGACAACAATACCGGCATCATGTCCATCGACCTGGATGGCGCCACCACCACCGTCGCGGTTGTCGTCGAAGGGCAGGACGGCAGCAACGCCGGGATGGACTGGGTTGATGGTGCGGCTGTTGGGTCAACAAACTTCCCCGGCTTCCTCCAATTGACGCAGGGATACGCTGGGGGGGCCGAACATTATGTCGTGACTTCCACACTCACCGGCATTGAGTTTGCCAACAGCCTGTTCACGATGAGTGACTATGGCACCGGCCTGACCATGAACGATTTCGGCGAGGTCTTCATCGCGCTCGATGACGGCACAATCTATTCGACCAATGTCATCCCCGCGCCCGGAGCCGTGACCTTGATTGCCTTGGGAGGTCTGATCGCAACCCGTCGCCGACGGTAATCCACGAGCCGACTCGGCCCAAATCGCACAATCTAGATTCGTACTTTTGCTGAATTTTTCGCAAAAGAAATCTAAAAGGAGAGAGAGCCATGAAGTTTCAAACCGCATTAAATTTCGTTTCTTCCATCGTACTGGTCACCATCACCGGTACTGCGTCTGCCGGCGTTTCAACGATCACGCTCGACGGCGTGCTCAATGGAAACGACAACTATTCAACCGAAGAGTCTGTCAGTTGGTACCAAGGCCATCAAAGCAACAACAGCATCTATGGCGACTTCAACAACCAACTCGGCACTACGAAAATCCGATACGGCACTGGCACGCTCGCTGGCGAGACTGGCGTGCAGTATTTCTTCCTGCATGTTCATGCTCCATTGGCAGCGAAAAACATGATCTGGGAGAACCGCGATTGGAGCGGTGGCCCCATCGCCAACACCGATCCCAATGCTGGACTCACCGAAGACGATGTGTCGTCTTATCGCACGCATCATGAAACGCACCATAACCCCTTCACAATGAACCTTGATTTTAACGGCGCAACCGGCAGCGAAAAGTTGATCTTTGTTGATGACGACGGTGATGAAGTCTTTGAGGCAGACCTCGCTGGCAACGCCGACAATATGTTCGGCCTGCTCGGCTTCAAGGATTCGGTCGACTTCCTGTTCGACAACAACCTTGCCACGGAGAACCTGAGCCTGGCGCGCCATCGCACCATGTCATTCGAGTTCATGTTCGAACTCGACGCGACCAAGAACGACGCCCTGCTCGACCTCGTCCGCAACGGCATCGAGTTCCACCTATCGCCTGAGCGCGGCATCCCGGTCCCGACCCCAGGGTCGGCCATGCTCCTCGGCCTCGGCGGCATCGCAGCCATGCGTCGTCGACGCTAACGCCTGAGTCGACCTGACTGACAGACATTTGATCGTCCGCGCGGCCCGCTCACCCGAGCGGGCTGTTTTTTTCACTGCGTAAGACTTTCTCCGCCTCGAGTGTGTTGACCTGCTCCATGAGGACGCTTCGTTCTGCTTGCTTGGTAGCATGATCGCGTGCCGATTGATAGACTCGCTGCGTGATTGAGCAGATTGGACCATTCAAAACGGTGCGAGAGGTCGGCCGGGGCGGCATGGGAGTGGTGTATCTCGCCCGTGATACACGACTTGACCGAGATGTGGCGATTAAGGCTTTGCCCGCTACGCTCGCATCCGAGCCCGCTCGCCTCGAACGCTTTGAGCGCGAAGCGAAAACACTGGCCCAGCTCAACCATCCCAATATCGGGCAGATTTATGGCATCGAAGAACAGGATGGATGCAAGTATCTGATCCTCGAATATGTCGAGGGTGAAACGCTGGCCGATCGACTCGATCGCGGCCCGATGCCGGTCGATGAAGCGATCGAAACTGCGTGCGCGATTGCGCTCGGGCTCGAAGCGGCCCACGACGCGAGCGTGATCCACCGCGATCTCAAGCCTGCCAACATCAAGATCACGCCTGATGGCAAGGTCAAGGTACTCGACTTCGGCCTCGCTAAGGCCGACGAGGGGACGAACACCATCTCCAGTATGACGGGGGTGCCAGGTTCACCGAGCCAGTCGCCAACACTGACAAGCCCACAGCCTGTGCACTCGCCGACCAGCCCCGGTGCAATCCTGGGAACGGCTCCGTACATGAGCCCTGAGCAAGCCAGAGGCCGGTCTGTCGACAAACGCACAGATGTCTGGTCGTTTGGCGTGATGCTGTACGAGATGCTGACCGGCATCGGCCCGTTCCATGGCGAGACCGCGAGCGATTCGATCGGCGCGGTGCTGCACAAGGACATTGATCTGGATAAATTGCCGTCGAGTGTTTCGCCGAGTGTTCATCGTGTGCTTCGTCATTGCCTCGAACGCGACAAAACCCAACGCTATCGGGATATCGGAGATGTGCGGATCGAGTTGCTCCAGAGTGACGAACCGCTCGATGTCGCTCGCAAACAACCGGCGATGTCTCGTGGAACTCTGATGATGACTGTGCTTGTAACGGCTGTGGTTGCAGCCGCCATCGCAGGTTCTGCAGGGTGGATGGCATCTCAGCGATCGATCCCCGAGCCCGAACGCGTTGTTCGCAAATTTGTTGTGTATACCGTTGATACCGAATCTCAATTTGATGCCATCTCGCCACGGATTTCTCCCGATGGCATGAAAATTGCGTTTATTGAGAACGATGCGATTTGCGTGCGTGACCTTGCCACATTCGAGATCCAGACCATCGTCGAAGCGAAAGGGCTGCGACGGGTGACATGGTCACCTGACGGTCGATCACTCGCTTACACCACTGGTTCGTCGATGTTCCGCGTACCGGCGACGGGTGGAGGATCGACGAAAATCGGGGACCTGGATACCGCATTCGACTTTGCGTGGGACGATGCAGACCGCCTGTTGTTTGGTGATGAGGACAGTGCATTTAATGAGCCAAGCATCGCCGCGATTCCAGCCCGAGGCGGAACAACTGAACGACTCATCACGGCGAGCGAAGAAGAAGTCATCGACTTTCACGCAGTTGCGGCAATACCGGGTACCGATGTCATTGTCTATGTTCGCCACCTTTCCGATCAAAGGACACCGATCGAGGCTTGGGACGGCGAACGAACAGTTGTGATTGGCGATTTCGAGGACACGATGGCAGCGGTCCCGGTGTGGTCGCCGAGCGGACACATCCTGTTCTCACGGGGTTTCGGCGAACGCTCTATCTGGGCGGTGCCCTTTTCACCCGTGCGTATGGAAGTCACCGGCGATCCGTTCCTCGTGCAAGCAGACGCATCATCGCCGTCAGTTTCGGCGAGTGGCACGCTCGCGTTTGCGCGCGGATCGCCTGGGATGAGCGGCGAACTGATTTGGATCTTGTCCGATGGATCGATCGAGACCATTGGCAATGGCGGCGAATTCGTCACAGCCCCCGTCGTCTCACCGGACGGAACGCGCATCGCGTTCGCAGCCGGATCGACACCAGCCGACCTCGAGATCTGGGTGCGCGATCTTGAACGCGGCATCAACACACGCATCTCGTCAAGCGACGGATTCGTGTTTCCTTCAGCTTGGTCACCCGATGGCACCGAAATCGCCGTCATGAGTTTTGACCCATCGAACCGCGAGACCGGCCAGCAGACCATGTTCCTGGCCTCGGACGGCTCGGGACCGACGCACGAAGTGTATCCGGGCTTGCTCGCTGCGTTCGATCAGGATTGGACACACGCGGTGCAGGTGAGCGATCCTCGAGGCGGCCGCGTGAATATCGCTGTGGTTGATCTCGCCGAGCGAACGGTGATCGGCGAGATCTCCTCGACCCAAGGAAACTTTCTGTTTCTCTCGATCAGTCCGGACGGTGCGTATTTGCTCTATGAATCGAGTGAGTCGGGCGAGCAGCAGGTCTATTGCACTCGGTTCCCGAGCGGCGAGGGACGATGGCAAGTGTCGTCAGAGGGGGGCAGGCAACCGAAGTGGTCGCCCGATGGAAGCACCGTGTACTACCAAAACAATGATGCAGACCTGATGACCGTCGAGGTGACCCACGAGCCAACGCTTCGCTTCGGCATTCCTCGGCGTGCCTTTGATGTCAGTCCAAATCTTGCCGATTTCGCGTACATCAGCCCCGCCCCAGACGGCGAACGGTTCGTCTCAGTGCGCAGCCGCGATGAGGATGCCACCGGGAACGGCAGTCAAATCCTCATGATCGAGAACTGGTTCGATGAGTTTCGTAAGCGGTGAGACTCGTGATGAGTGCATTTCATCAGCAGTCCAGTTCATCGAGAATCGCATCGAGCGGCTCCCTTGCTGCGGTCATGTTGTAGTAGCAATGCTGGCGGTGTGCAAACGCTCTGCACTACACTCACCCATGCCGACAGACGACAAGCCGACGATCCTCCTGACCGGCGCGACCGGTTATATCGGTGGCCGCGTCGCGCCTCGGTTGCTCGATCTCGGGTACCGCGTGCGATGCGTTTCGCGATGCCGATCCAAGGTCGGGGCTCGGCCTTGGGCGGATCGTGACGGCGTCGAACTTTTCGAAGGTGATGTTGGCGATCGCGCGGCCATGACTGAAGTGATGACCGGCTGTTCGGCCGCGTATTACTTCGTCCACTCCATGAATGTGGCCGGTTCCGCGTATCGCGAGCGGGATCTGGCGATGGCGCGTTCATTCGGTTCGGCGGCTGCTGATGCCGGTGTTTCGCGCCTGCTCTATCTGGGGGGGCTTGGTGAAACCGGGTCGGGCTTGAGCAAGCACCTTGCATCGCGGCGTGAGGTGGAAGACGCGCTCGGCGAGGGCGGGGTCCCGGTGACTGTCCTGCGGGCCGCGATGATCATCGGCTCGGGCTCGGCATCGTTCGAGATTTTGCGTTATCTCGTCGAGCGGCTTCCGATCATGATCACGCCGCGCTGGGTCCACACCGAGTCACAGCCCATTGCGGTGCGCGATGTCCTGCACTACCTGATCACCGCGCTCGATACACCGGGGACGATCGGTCGAACGATTGATATCGGTGGTCCTGATGTGCTCGGGTATGCCGAGGTCATGAGGCAAATGGCTGAGGCCCTGGGTTTGCCGCGCCGCATCATCATCCCTGTTCCCGTGCTGACGCCGCGGTTGAGTTCTTTGTGGATTCACCTGGTCACGCCGCTGGATGCTTCGATAGCGCGGCCGCTCGCCGAGGGACTCAAGAACCGCGTCGTGTGCCGCAATGATGACGCGTTGGGATTGATGCCGCATGCGTGCCTGACGGTACGTGCGGCGATGGATGCGGCGCTTGCGCAAGACCGTGCGGACACCGTCGAGACCGCCTGGTCGGATGCGGGCGTGATGCCCGGCGACCCGGTCTGGGCGGGGGGAACGGTGTTTGTCGATCGACGCACGATCGAGGTCGAGGCTTCGCGCGAAGACACCTGGGCGGCTGTGTGTTCACTGGGGGGGCGACAAGGGTATTTCTCAGCCGACTGGCTCTGGCGGCTGCGTGGGATGATGGATCGCTTGGTCGGTGGGCCGGGCCTGCGCCGCGGGCGACGCAGCGGCAAGGATCTGCGGCTCGGTGATTCGCTTGATTTCTGGCGTGTGACGGCAATCGACCCGCAGGCCCGCCTTGAACTGACTGCCGAGATGAAACTGCCAGGCATCGCGACGCTGACGCTGGAGGTTGAGCCTGCGGCTGACGAACCTGCCAAACCAGACGAACAAGGCGAACAAGACGAACGAGATGAACTTGGCGAACCGGGTCGCTCCAGGATTGTGATGACCGCCCGGTTCCGCCCGACCGGCCTCTTCGGCATCGCGTACTGGTACGCCGTCCTCCCCCTCCACGGCATCACTTTTCGCGGGATGCTCAAGGGGATGGCGAAGGCGGCGTGTGCTCGTTCTGAATGAGAACGACACCTGAAGCCGTCTCACGGCGCGGCGGCATGCTTCTGCTGTATTCTGAGCGAACATGGACTGGTGCCGATGCCAACTGTTGATTGAGGCCATGAGGTTGGCATGGACTTGAGACGAAGCACCGAGGGCTGAATGCAAACTGCGATGGCACGGTCAGGCGTGCCTGAGAGGATGAGCGAGCATTTGTGCCACCCCCGACTTAGGTAACTGGTTAAGAATATGTGCTATGGCCAGCGAGTATTCCAGTCGGCCATGCGAGAGGCTCATGATTTCCACACACCGAACCACGCACGACTCGAAGTCTCGCTGTGCGAGCCACACATGGGCATCAACACCGACCAACCGCCCCATCATGACTATCCGAACCATGGCGTTCCGTTGATGTCTGCGTCAAATGAAAAGCCGCGGCCCTGAGACCGCGGCTGCGTGATTCGTTCTTGAATTCTTGGAATCAGCGTCGCCGCCGGCGCGAGACTAGCCCTGCCACTCCGAGCAGTGCGAGTGTACCCGGTGCGGGAACAACTTCGAAGGTAAAATGGTCGATCAGGTATGTGGCACCACCAGCTCCGAATTGAGAGAACATAACGCTTTTGATGCCTGCTGCATCGACGCTGATGAACGATTCGGTGACTGTGCTGGCCGAGCCGAGTGATGAGCCGGTTCCGCCGGCACCGTCGAACGCCTCAATCATGATGCCGCTGCCGATATTGCCAAAATCGATGAACGCGCCCGCAGTCGTCGCAGTACCGATGAAGTCGACGATGAGAGGGTTGGTGAATCCTTCCCCGTCAAACAGGCCCTGAGGATCGCTCGGGAAGATCGGTCCCGATGCGGTGACCAGTGTCGGACCCGGGCCGCTCAGGGTTGAGAAAACCACACCGAGTCCCGCGTATTGGTCGGTCACAATGGTGCCAGAGAGTGCACCGAGATCATCAAATGTGATGACCTCACCCACGGCTGTCGTGGCGGTGATGACGCATGTCGCTGTAAATGCACTGGTAACAACACCAAGCCGGGCAAATCTTCTTTCAATCACAACGCTCTCCTCTGTACGAGTTAGTGCTTTGTGTCCTCAAACGCAATAGACACTCTTCAGTTCTCTAAAACCTACTTCCTCATTGCGACTTCGGCCAGCAATATCCCCTTGAATCTCAGAATTATTGCGCAGCACCTCATAATTGTATTCGCAACTTGTTCTGGGCCGAGTTCTTTGGCTTGATCGAAGAGATTGACGATGACGATCCCGAAGAATGCACCGATGGGGATTGCTGATTCGATCATCACTGATTCCGGAGGGGTGCCATGCTCACGCTGTCTTCGGCGCGCGCATCGCTTCGTGCAGACGGCCAGTTATTGGTTGAAGCCATGAAGTTGACATGGACTACGGACCAAACACCGAGGTCCGAAGCCAAACTTCGGTGGCATGGGCAGGGGTGCGCGAGATGACGAGTGAGCAGTGGTGCCACCCCCGCCGTCTGCCCTCGATAGCCAAAAGCCACCATGACCAGTTGCCCGTCGACGCTGTGTCGGTCGCGGCGGGACCGAGGGTTGTAGCGCACCCCGGTCGTTCCGGGGGGGTAGTGTCGTCGTACGACTTCGACTGCACTGCGTTGAGGTGCATGCACAACGAATCGCCATCTGATTCTCGACCATCGAGACAATGACCTGATGTTCTACATCTCGGGAATGCACTTGCAACTCGTCGCGAGTTGCTCCTCGGCCCCGTTCCAGACGCGCTCGTATTCGCGGCGGACGACCATCGCTTCGTCGGTCCGGCCCTGCTCTTCGAGCGCCCGGCTGAGGCCAAAGAGCGACCATCCGTTGCCGGGCCACTTGTCGAGATCCTCGCGGAAGACGCGCTCGGCCTCGGCATAGTTGCCATTGAGGTGATACACCGCACCGAGTGTGTGCCGGGCAGGCTGCAGCCACAAGGGGGGCTCGCCATACCCGATCGTGTCTTCAACCGCGACCGCCAGTTCAAGCATGCTGGCCGCCGATTCGAGATTGCCCTGCTGGAGCGCGATCTCACCATCAATGAAGAAGTCGCTCGCCAGCAGAAACTGCGTTGAATAGCCGAACATACCAGTCACGGGCAGCGCCTTGACCTGCTCGCGAAACTTGGCCTGCTCTTCCGCGGCGCGATCAAAGTCTTTCTTCGCCGCGTACGCGATCGCCCGGTGCGAGCGCCACACCGCCGTCGTGAGCGGCAGGTAGGCCGGGGGGGTGGGCTCGGCGAGCAGTTCGTCCCAACGGCCGAACCTCTTGAGCACATCGTAACGCACGCACATCGACCAATCGACAAACGGCGCGAAGGCTTCGAGGACTTCCTCGGGGATGGCTTCCCAGACGAGATTGGCCGCTGACATCGCCTCTTCTTCCTGGCCCACCATCATCGCCGAGAACGCCAGCATGTGCGCGTTGTGGGCCATGTATCCGTGCTGAATCCCTTGGTGCGGCGAGAGCGCGCGGTACTTTGCGTCCGCCACCAGCGCCAACTGGTTCTGCTCGATCGATCGGTGCCACATCCCCACCTGCACATAGATATGCGACGGCATGTGCTGCATGTGCCCACTCATGGGCACGCGACCCGCTAAGTTGTCAGCGGCCGCGATGCCACGTTCCTTGTCGTTGCTCGGTTCGATCGCGTGGATATACAAGTGATTGGCGCCCGGGTGATAAGGGTTGGCCGCCATGACCGACTCAAGCACACGCACGATCTCGTTGGTGTCTTCGCGGGCCGGCGAGCCGTCCGACTTGTAAAGTTTCCACGGGTGTTTCACCATGAGCGACTCGCCGTACATAGCTCCAATGTCAGCATCAGCCGGGTACCGGGCGTGCAGCGCGGCCATGGCATCAGAAAAAGACTGCTCGAGTTGCGTCCGGTCATCGGGCGGCGGATTCTGGTATCGAGCTGATAGTGCGTCGATCAATCCGCGCTCGGCCGCAGTCTCGTCATCAAGCGCCGCCTTGGCTTTTTCCATCGCTTCCCACGCTGCTGCTGACCGCGCTGGTGTCATGTAGAAATCGTTGTAGTTCGGCCCCTGCGCATAGGACACCCCCCACCACGCCATTGCGCAGTCGGGGTCGATCTCGGCTGCTTTGGTAAACGACCGCACCGCCTCGTCATGGTTGAACGCAAACAACCAGTTCAATCCCTGATTGAAATAGGCCTGCGCTTCGGCTGAATCGGTTGTGACCGATCGCTTGTGGTCACCCTCGCCCTCAAACAGTTGGGCAGGTGCGCCCAAGCCATACGCCGGCGGCCCACCGCCCGCCTCCGGCGCTGAAGAACAACCAGCAACCGTCAGACACAGACCGACGAACAACAGAAATTGAGTTCGATGCATAAGAGCCCCCGATTGATTCAATGAGCAACAAGAACGCAGCAGGACTGACACCAGCCTTGCCGCGCATGATCCACGAGCGGTGCAGCATAAATGACACACCCTCTGCCGTCAATTGGCGCTTCTGTCAGATCGATCACGGCGAGGCTGTGGCTGTTGCCGCCAATCGATCCGCCTCTTGTAATGTGAAGCGGGTGCTGAGGATGTAAGGCGACTCGCCCTCGGTCCAGGTGCCGTAACTCGTGCCGACGATCGTGCCATCGGGCAGCACTTCGAGCCCCGGATAAGTCGTGTCCCACCCGCGTCGGTTGTCGCCGAGGCGCAATCGGTACTGCCCGGGTCGTTGATGCTTCAGATCGTCATAGGTGCCGACCCATGCCACCCAGTCGCCCTCAGTCGGGCTGGCGGTGGTCTTCGCGGACAGTCCCAGTTCATCGATGTTTGCGTTGCGATTGAATGAACCACCCCCCCTCGGGCGGGTGTTGTCGCGGAAAGTACACACGATGCGGCCATCTCTCGCATACCGCAGCGTGTGCCGATCGCCCGTCAATGACAACGGCAACTCAATCGGCTCGGTCCAGGTCTGTGCCTCATCGCGCGAGAAAATAATCTGCGACCGTTTCGCCCCTGCGTTCTCGCGCAAGAGGACAGCGAGTTCCTTGCCGTCCGGCGAGCGAATTACGCCCGGTTCACACAGGTGCATTTCTGATCCATGCCAGATGGACTCAGGCTCAGACCAGGTCAGCCCGCCATCCGTTGATCTGGTCTGATACAGATTGAAAACGACCGGGCTCTGTCTATTGCCTTTCGATTTAAAAAACCGACCGTCGTCATGGAACATCGCCAAATAATGCCCGGGCTCGGCGAGCGCCTCGACAAACCCCATGACCACAATCCCGCCCCACTCGCCAGCGGGTTCCAGTTCACCCCAGGTCGCGCCGTCGTCTTCACTCACCGCCAGCCGCGCCGGATAAAGCCCCGACCACATGATCAGCCGCTCAACACCCGCTGCATCCACCACCCGATGCATCGTCGGCACTTCCTTGCTCGATGCCCAACTCTCCGGCGTGGGCAATCGATCCGACCAGGTCCGCCCGCCATCGGTCGACCGCTTCATCACGATCGGCCCGCGACCGTGCCCCTTCGGATAGACCGCGATCATTGTCTCGCCGTCTTCAAGAAGCACCGTTGAAACATGGCCGAGGTACTGCCCGGCCTCACGGTCCACCACAACCTGCCTGTCAGTATCTTTCGATAGGTCGACCACCGGAATACCCAGCGTGTTGAACGGTGCATCCGCCGGCAAGACACCGATCAACGCGTGCTGCGTCGATTGCACATACGCCGGCATGGATGGCGGCTCAACAGCCGTGGTCGGCTGCAATAGACCAGTCTCGCCCGAAGCCGAAGCCGCGTCCGTACTGGCCAATAGGGTGATGAATGACATCGAGATCGCTGCAAGCGGTGTGTATCGTCTCATGGCATCATGGTACACGATCACCACACCCCTGGCCCCATCATGTTCTTTGACGATGCATGCGTGATGTGCCAGTGGAGTGTGCAGTTCGTTCTCAAACACGAACGACACGATGCCACATCGCACGAAGACATTCCACGACTCCGATTCGCGTCGCTCCAGTCGGAGACCGCGCGTCGACTGCTCGAGCCGCTCGGGCACGATCCCGCAACGCTGAGCACCCTGACCGTCCTCGACCGCAGCCGCGTGAGCATCCGAAGCGATGCCGTTCTGTCCGTCGCGGGGCACCTGAAACGCCCATGGCGGTGGGTGCGATTGACCCACATCATCCCGCGCCCGTTGCGCGATGTGGCCTACAAGATCATCGCCTCGAACCGCTACCGTCTGTTTGGTAGGGCCGAAGCATGTCTTGTGCCCACAACAGAACAGCAAGCCCGATTCTTGACAGACGACACCAACACCCTGACGCGCAGGAGCCTCGATGAAACAACATGAAGACCACTGGAATCAAGTCGATGACTACATCGAACAAACGCTGCAGATCGAAGACGCCTCACTCGCGAACACACGAACCGCAAGTGATGCAGGCGGCCTGCCACAGATTCAAGTCTCCGCGTGCCAGGGCAAACTGCTCGAAGTCCTCGCACGATCAATCGGTGCTCAGCAGATCCTCGAAATCGGCACCCTTGGCGGGTACAGCACCATCAACCTCGCACGCGGGCTCGCTGCACAAGGCCAAGTGGTCACGCTCGAATACAAACCAGAACACGCAGAGGTCGCGCGGCACAATCTTGAAAACGCCGGGTTCGCCGACTGCGTTGATATCCGCATCGGTGCTGCCCTTGAGACTCTGCCGATCCTTGCAGCCGAAGCCAGAACACCGTTCGATCTGGTGTTCATCGACGCGGACAAGGTCAACATTCCGGCCTATCTCGACTGGGCGATCAAACTCGCACACCCCGGATCGCTCATCATCATTGACAATGTCGTTCGCAGCGGCGCTCTCCTCGACGAGACTTCCGATGATCCGTCGACCCAGGGCGTACGCAATCTCCACGCCATGCTCGAAAATGACAGCCGGGTCGTGGCGACAACGATCCAAACCGTCGGCTCGAAGGGATGGGACGGCCTGACATTCGCGGTCGTGGCCTGACGCCCGGGAGATTGAACCCCGATTCCTTCTGTCTCACACCCCATTTTCTGCATCCGAACCACGATTGTGCCCGAATATCGCTAGGTCTGCCCGGCATTCGTCGGGTACACTGTCTCAAGGCCCCATTCGGGGCGTGTTTTCGCTATGCTGGATCACACTCCGACCCGTCAGACTCACTGGCGAGGTCGTCCGATATTCCGCTGGAGGGTTTCCATGAAATTTCATCTGCCACGCACGCGTGGGTTCACACTGATCGAATTGCTCGTCGTCATTGCCATCATCGCGCTGTTGATTGGCATCCTTTTGCCCGCACTAGGCAAGGCCCGACTGGCTGCATGGAAGATCCGCAGCGGCGCGAACATGAAAGAAGCGATCAATATCCAGATGATCTATGGCAACGAGAACAAAGACTCTTGGGTCAACCCGTTCGAGCGTGATGGATGTAACGGCACTTCGATGGCGTGGCTCTGGGTGCCAGGTCGAATCTGTACGCAAGGTTGGAACTATCAAAACGGGAGTCAGGAGTCAGAGTCGTATGGGTGGCATTGGCTCGCGCACACGCTTTACGACTATGACCAGGTCGAATCTCGCATGGACATCATCGCTGCACCTGGTGACAAAGCCCTCCAAGCATGGCTTCGTGAAAATGATGACGCCAACGCTCAATCCAACCTGGGTTGGATCTTCCCGACTAGTTACTGGTATTCACCAGTGTTCTGGCAGGACTCTGCACGATTCCAATCACATGAATCCGAGTTTGCCGGACCCGCGTCTGATTTCTGGTTCAAGCGCAACAAGATTTACGATGTCCCCTTCTCCGCTCAAAAAGTCGTGTTGCATGAGAATAAGGATTTCGCAACGCCGGACAAACCACAGTTCAATGAAGCGGGCGCGAATCCGCAGACCGCTCTGGCTGATGGCAGCGTGCGAGCCGTCTCAATCAATGAACTTATCGCTCTGACAGATCCTGCAACCGCGTCGGGTAACCCCACACGGGCCGACGGCTTGTGGTATCCATCTGGTACCTTCGGACATGCGAACTCTTTCCGACGGCAGATGTACGATGTCGAACAAGGGTTTGAATGGGTTCTTGATGAGCCCGCATACCTCTGGCGGACGCGCTTTGGCGTGAAGGGCCGCGACTTCTGATCGAGGAGAACTTCAACCATGAACGGTCGCAAAGGACTCATGATCGGCATCGTCATCGTCTGTGTCGCCCTCGCGGGTGTCACCTATGTCGTGATGAGCCCGAAGAACAGCACCGAAGGCTCGGAGTACGAGCAGGCCAAAACCAAGTCTGAACAGATGGCCGAAGCGCAACGCCAGAACTCGAACACGCGCCGTCCCGATGACGAACCCATCGAAGAGGTCGAACGACCATCGGGGAAGGGCCCGCAGAAAGTCGGCGGGTAAACCGTGCCCAGGCAACGAACCAGAGCGGCGAACTGTCACGCAGTTCGCCGCTGTGCATTTACACTCATCGAGTTGCTCGTCGTCATCGCGATCATCGCGCTGCTGATCAGCATCTTGCTTCCAGCGCTCGGCAACGCTCGTCGATCGGCACAACTGCTCATCAGCCAGACCAACCTGCGATCACTTTCTCAGATCGGGTCACTCTACAACGCCGACAACAAAGGCTCGTTCATCAATCCGTTTAACGAAAACTACGACCGCACCGGTGGCTATGGCAGCTGGGCACGCGTTCGCAAGCCCGGGTACCCCGGCGTCTGGGAGTTCAACGGCCCGGGCAAATGGTACAGCGAGATGTATGCGTTCCATTGGTACAGCCTCGTCGCCAATGAACTGCGCGAAGGTGACTGGGCGAGTGATGTTCAGTTTGCCCCGCTCGATCCTGAGCCGAAGAATCGATTCCTCGAAAATGTCGTCTACAACGACAACTACGACCATTGGCAGGTTATCTGGGACACTTCGTATGTGCTCAGCCCCACGCTGTGGTACGCGCCCGAGCGCTACCGCGATCTTGATCGACCGACGAATCAGACCACCAGCGCCGCGGCCTCACTCGTGCGGCGCAACCGGATCGACAACACCGTGTTTGCGTCCTCCAAGGTTGTGATGTGGGAGCGATTCGACAACAGCAAGAAGTCGCGCACACCGACTTGGAAGGTTCCCGGGCTCGATATCAACATTGTCTTTGACATGCAGCCCTATAGCCCGAACTGGAACAACCCGCAGGCCTCCCCCACCGTCGCGACCGCCGATGGCAGTGTGGCTCGGGTTGACATGATCGACCTGTACGAACGAGCAGCCGACGACGACCCCGAGCGAGCCCGAGCGTGGATCCCCACCGACCAGTGGAACCCGAATTCATCGAACACACTCGCCCCTTATGCAATGGCGAACGACCACCTCGAAAACGCGTCGCAAGAAGACCCCGGCGCCTACCCGGCATACTTCTGGGCGACGCGTGATGGCATTCAGGGCCGTGACATCCCGCGGTAACGCCAGCCAAAAAGAGACGGCATGCAACAATCAGCCAAATCGCGTGTGATCCTTGGGTTCGTCGTCATGTCGCTGTTGCTCGCAGGTGTGTTCATCGTCCGCTACTTTGTCGTCGATCCGACCAACAGGGGTTTGACTGACGAGCAAAGGGAAGCCTCGGGCGCGGTCAATACCGGCAGCCTTGACGACATGGGTTACCCGCCACAGGGTGACATGAGCGACGACGAATACGGTCGCCTCTTGCATCGACTGCGCGCAGAGCGTGACGCAGTCAGCGCTGAACCCGGTTCGGCGCTTCGACCGATCGAAGAACCCTGAATATCAATCGTGCCGCAGCGCGACGATGGGGTCTTGATGCGCAGCCTTCTGGGCCGGGTAGATGCCAAAGATCAACCCCGTCAAAACCGCGACGACGAACGCCACCGCGATCGACCAACCGGTAATCACCGTCGGCAGTTCTGCATCGGGTGGCATGGACGCACCCACAAACGGCAACTCGGCCAAGAGCGGAACACCGAGATCGAGTCCAACACTGAGTCCGACTCCGCACGCGACACCAATCAGTCCACCGATGCAACTGAGCACACTTGTCTCGACGAGGAACTGGCTGATGATGTGCTTGCGGGTTGCGCCCAGCGCTCGACGAATACCGATCTCGCGCGTTCGCTCGGTCACATTGGCAAGCATGATGTTCATGATGCCGATGCCGCCGACAAGCAGGGCAATCGCAGCCACCGCGCCTGACACGATCTGACCCATCATGGCCCGGCGGCGTGCACTCTCGAGCAACTCATAGGGCACGATCATGCCGATGTCGGTCAGCCGAGGATGGCGTACATCCATCACCCGCCTGATCCGCTCTGCATCAGAAATCACGCGATCGCGGTCTGACGACTCGATATAGATTTCCGAGATTTCGACCGCACTCCCCTGAAATGAGCCGCTCGTGCGTCGAACGAACACATCGCCAAAACTGGTTCGAGCGGTCGAGATGGGGATGTGGATATCGAGATTGAGGTCTCGACCAACCAGTGCGGCACCGGCTCCACCGGAGAGCCCGACCGGTGCGAGGACGCCAACAACAGTCAATGCCACCTGATCGACCCGAATCGTCTTGTTGATCGGATCTTCCAGCGAGAAGAACTCTTTGGCAACTTCGTGTCCAATCACACAGATCAGCCCGCCTGAGTCCATGTCCGCTTGCGAGATGTAGCGACCGCGAGCGACTTTGAGTCTCGCTACAGCCACGAAGTCCGGGGTTGTGCCATAGGTCTGGCTGACTTTTCGGCTTTGCCCGCGCAGGACTTCGCTCCCGACCTCTTTCAACGGGACAATGTTGTCTGCATCTTCAAAATTTGATTTCACGACTTCAAAGTCGGCGTAGGTAATGCCATAGCGATTCACAAACGAGCGTTGCTGCCCGCTGGTCTGGTTCTGACTTTCGGGCGGCTTCTGCGAACGCACGATGATGTTGCGGGCACCCAGCGCCTCGATCTGTCGCAGGGCTTCCTGCGTCGATCCTTCGCCGATCGCGACCATGGTGATGACCGCAGCCACACCGAATATGATGCCGAGCGCCGTCAGAATGCTTCGCAACATCTGAAGACGAAGGTTGGCCAGGCCGAGTTTGATGGTCTCAAGTAAAAATGCCACAGCGGATCGTAGGATAGACTGACACCGTGTCGGAGACCAACAAACATCCGTTCAAAGAGGTTCGCATCGGACCAGAATCAGAGACCGATCGCGGCTGGCGATACCGATTCACCATCGCGTGGATCGATGAGTCAACGACTGAGCACGAGGTTTCCTTGAGTCATCAGGACTATGAGTTCTGGTGCAGCGGCCTCGAACGCCCGTCACAAATCGCCGATCGTGGACTTCGACACGCCGCCTCACATTTGGGGCCGACACTGCCCTCTCGATTTGATCTCTCGCAAATGCGAAGACGGATCGATGACTATGACCAGTTGATCGCAGGCGGCGACTAGTCGAATCACGCGTCACACAAAGCGCGCGAGATCAGATTGAAGGGAGATCGCACTCGCCGAACAGGCGGAAATTCTTTCGACGAAGAATCTGGCCAGCGAGTGTCGGGTCGTCGACGGCGAGCGCTATCGTCGGTCGCCCGTTTGGCTTGATCATGAGCGGGTATGCGAAGTGGATCGACAGCTCGGCACCCAACAACGCCAAACAAAGGCTCGAAAGCGTATGCCCGGCGGTCAACTCGACCACAAGCAGGTCGTGTTCACTAAACGCGAGCTTTTCGTCCCGCAAGAGTTGCCGACCCATGGAAGCGTTGTTGGTAATAAGTCGAATGACTGCATGATCACTCGCCTCATGAACCGCGACGGCACAGATACAGCACGGCGAGTTGTCAAACCCCTCGACGAGGTCCAGCAATTTGCCAACCTTGTTCGTCAAGAACACGCTGAATTGCGTCACCGTTGGCGGCGCAAATGCATGCATCGTCTCAACAGGGAGCGAAGAACCACCTTCCATGGAGCCCTTTCGACAGAAACCATATCGGATCGGTACCCGACGCGGGTGCTTGAAACGGCACGCTGAGGCGAACCTTCGTCACACCACGGCCTGGGTACACCCGAAACTCAACCTACCGAGCATAACGGAAAACCAGTCTGCGACCAAGCATTCATTCGAGAATGCACACAATCGTGGGTAGCAATGGATGCAATGCCCACCTGTTGTGGTGTGTCTGAACCGATCAGGCTGAGAAACTCGACCCGCAACCACATGATGAAGTCGCGTTCGGATTTTCAAACACGAATCCGCGTCCCATGACTTCGTCTTTGAAGTCGACGGTTGTGCCATTGAGATAGGTCAGACTTCGCGGATCGCAGATCACCGTCACGCCGTGCTGCTCGAAGGCTTCATCAGTATCTTTCTTATTCTCAGTCAGATCGAGCACATAGCTGAACCCGCTACACCCGCCGCCTTTGACACCAACACGCAGACAGACTTTCTGCACATCGAGTTCCTGCTGGGCGATGATCGATTCGATTTCTTTCGCAGCCCGCTCGGTGAGGATGACGGACATCGTGGCTTCAGTGGTCATTGTGAACCTCTTCATTCTGCTCGTTGTGAGCGTGATTCCCGGTAATCATCGCGTCATCAACCAGCGGTGTTCTATTTTCTCAGGCACCCGGCCTCTTGTACAGCATTTCCAGTCGATTGCCTCGCTCATTGTGCTGAACTTCTGACATATAGGTGCGAATGAGCATCAAACCCCGTCCGCTCGGGAGCGATAAGTTTTCATCAAGCGTCGGATCTGGGACCGCTTCAGGCGAAAAACCCTTGCCGCGATCTTCGACTGCGATCCACACTGCGTCGTTCGAAACCTCATACTCAACGCGAATGGGCTGCGCGGGAAGATTGGCATGCCCGTGGTGAAACGCGTTCGTCACAGCCTCTTCAAACGCAAGTCGAATCGCAAACCGCGATGCTTTGGTAAAACCCTGTCCTTCGGCAGCAGAGAGAATCGAATCGGTGGCACGCTCGATCTGCGATCGTTCGTACTCAAGGTCAACGGCCACACGATCTGAAAAACCCGCATCGGACATCAGTCTGATTCACCTATAACCGGCTCAGTCGAACGCGTTGAGCGCATCATCGGTTGAGTCATGAATATTGAAAAGACCAGTCAGCCGCGTAATCTCGAACACCTCGTAGATCTGCGGGTCAATGTCGGCAAGTCTCAACTCACCTTCTTTCCCCTTGACCTTGTTGCGGATCGTAATGAGCGCCCCGAGAGCAGCAGAGGTCAAGTGATCGACATTGGCAAAGCTGATCAACATGCGCGGGCTGTCCGCCCCGTCGATAAGGCCACCGATTTCGTCACTGATCGCCTGTACATTCATCTCATCGAGAATGTTGCGATCGATAAACTCGACACAGGTCACCGTGTTGCGCTCGGTAATACGAAGTCGCGATTCGGATGAAGCCATCTACCAGCCTCCAGTGCAGATGCGGGACAGTCCCCGCGTATCAATCAAGCATAGCCCAAGTCCGTTCAAAAAGAACGACCGGACCCCGCAAGGTCCGGTCGAAGTTCTCAAATCAACACATTCGAATCATCATCCACCAAGGGCATCGAGCAAGCCCGGGAAGTTTTCTTCCTCTTGCTCGTTCTGGATCAGGATGGTGGGCTTGAGAAGGATCAAGAGCGTTTGCTCTTCTTTCGAGTCCACGCGATTCGAGAAGAATCGGCTCAGGATCGGAATCTTGCTCAGGACCGGAACACCAGTCTCGACTTCAAGTTCCGTCACCAGACGCTGGCCACCCAACAAGATCGTCCCTTGATCGGGAATCGTGACGGTGGTTTGCACGCGGCTCACCGCGACGATCGGCAACTGGATGAATGAACCTGAAGCATTCCCTGAACTGAAGATATCACCGCCGACGACCACGCTGATTTCCTGCTGATTGAACCCGCGCACCTGTGAGATCGCTGCATCAACATTCAAAGTGACATAACGCCGGTCGGCCGAAACAACGCCGTCGATAATCAGCACAACGCCGTCGTTGACCACACCCACGGTGGGGTCAAAGGCTGCTGCCGAATCACTCGTCACCGGGGTGAGGTCAGACACGAATGATGTTTGCGTCGCCACATAGATATTGGCGGTCTGGCCGTTCGTGAAGGTCAGCCGCGGTGCGGTCAAACCAACTGATCGGCGGTCGGCCTGTGTCGCTTCAATCATGAAGTCGACCTGGATATCGTCGAGGAACTGGCCCGTGATACCAAGAGCCGGTGATGCACCGAGGATCTCACCTGCGAAACTGCTGCCCGCCGCAAGCAAGTTGGTCAGCGAGAGCGAGTTCTGAGCACCGCGGATGATGGAGAACTCATCGCCCTGTGTGCCAGGAGCAAACACGGGAACAAAGTCACCAGGAGCACCCGGTGTGCCGACCGGACCGATGGTGCCGTCGCCATCGAGGTCGAAGTTGCCTGAACCGACGCGGCGTGCAAGGTTGCCTTGCTCATCGAAGTAATCGGATGGCAACAAGCTCGGGTCGAGCGTTCGTGCGATCGCAAACTCGCTGTTGTCCGCATTCAGGTAGACATCGAGGTCAAACCCGATCTGCTCGAAGAAGTCCTGAGCGACCAAGAGGAAGCGAACTTCAACATTGATCTGCAAAGCGCGAACTTCGCGAAGTTTACTGAGCAATGCGATGATTGAACGGTGATTGCGAGGGGTGTTGGTGATGATGAGGTTGCCGTTGAACTCACGGATCGACCCGGTATCGCCACCATTTTCCTGCCAACCTTCAAAGTCAACATTAGACGAAATGATGTCAACGATCTCATCGATCATTTCCTGTTGATCGCGACGGTTGTCCTGATTCTGACCCTGACCCGTATTCTGGAACGGGCTCTGGCTGTTACCTCCACCGCGGCCACCACTACTCTGCAACACAGAGTTGAGGTCAAAGGTCGGCGCGTCGGTGTAGTCCGGGATATCCACGAGCAAGTCGCGAATGTCGTAGATCTCAAGCACCGTGTTGCGACGGAGCACCTCGTCAGAAGCGATCGTCAAGATGCCATCGGTCACAGCCCAACCTGCAGGGATGTCGGGGTCAGACACCTTGTCGAGCACGCGATCAAGCACGGTTTCAAGCGACACATTTGAGAGTTTCAGCGTGACCGGCGATTCCTTGTCAACGCCGATGAGTTCGAGCGATTCCCAGTCCACATCGATGTTGAGGCTCGAAATGTTCTCGACGAACTGAATGACATTGGCAAAGGTGTTGTCGGCGAAGTTCACCGGGATCCGCTGATCCTGCAATGAGGCGAGGACGGCGCGGTTGGCGGCACTCTCCGAAAACTGCATGGGTTCGCCGCGTTTGAAACTGATGTTCGGCCAGTCTGACGGATAACCGATGACAGTCTCCGGCGCAACCAGAGCATGTTCGTTCTGAATCGAGTGGCGCGAGTAACTGTAATGCTTGTCGCGTTGAATGTTGTAGTAATCGCGATAGATGATCGCGTCTTCGAGCACATCCTTGAGCAGCAAACCAGCAGGGCTGATCGGATCGGCAGTCAGGATCTGATCGACGATCTGCAGTGCTTCTTCATAACGAAGTTCGGTCTGCAACGCACGAACGCGACCGATCGCTTCACCGATCATCGCATCGCGAGCAGCCCGTTCTTCATCCGAACGCATACGCGCTGCGTTTTCGAGCTCAGTTGTGGTCGCTTCAATTTCACGGCGACTTGCTTCGTCTTCAGCTGCCTCGATGTCAATCATCGCGCGACGGGCGTTCTCCAACATGCCTTCAAACTCGGCTTCGGGCAGAACATTGCGATTCTGATTGGCAGTCAACTGCGCTTGAGCAGCTGCCATGCGTGCACGGGTGAAGTCACCTGTGTCGAGCGCGGCTTTGGCTTCTTCGATTTGATTCGAGAACATCGCCCGGGCGCGGCTGCGCTGCTGCTCAAGCGTGTCTTGCTCGGTCTGCAGCACATTGGCATCAGGTGCCTGATTGAGTTGCAGGCGTGCTGTGTTGCCGTTGCGTTCGACGCGGGCGAGATCATCGGCTGAAAGATACTGACGGTAGTTCTGCAGCAACAACCCGTACTGCGTTGCTGCGGCTGAGTAGCGACTTTCTGAGAATGCCCGGTCGGCTTCCGCGAGGATTGTCATCGCTTCGGCGCGGTTGGATTCCTGAATCGGATCGGTGGGCTGACTCGCGCCAGAGCCGTTCAAGAGCCACTCGACCTTGTCGTCATCCGCAGCACCGAACACACCAAGGCGAACATCACCTGTGGCATCGGCCATGTCACGCAACTTCCCAGCGTATGTGTCCAGCATGGACTGCTGACCAGGGGACAACTCCACACCGGCCTGAAGGACGCGGCTCAGACGGTCGCGAGCGACCTGGTAGTTGCCCGCACCAAAAGCGTCAACACCTGCGAACAGGTCATCTTTGACCCGCGGCAGAATCGTTGACTGCTCAGCAATCGCGATGTCGTAGACACGCTTTGCGGTCGCTTTGTCTTCAGCAGATGCTGAGGGCGAAGACATGACCTGGTTGGCGTATTGCACCGCCGACCGCAGATCGCCACCCGCCAGATCGGCTTCGGCTTTCTGCACGCTGATCTGCGATGGTGTCAGTGTCCGCATCTGTCCTGCGATCTTGCCCATGAGCGAGAACGCCTGACCAGACTCCTCGTCCGTCATCGAGGCGGACCCCGATTTCATGACGATGTAGAGCAACCGCTCGGCTTGCACCAACTTGCCTTGATCCATCAACTCCTGGGTGCGAGCGAACGCCCGACTGGCAGAAGCCTCAACAATCTCGGTTGTCGGCGTCGGGACCGGCTCTGCCGATGCAACACCGAGGGGTAAAGCACACGCTGCTGCTGCAGCCAAGACTGATCGAACCGACCGAAATCCACTGTTTCGCATTGCGTTCTCCAACTGAGAATCCCGCGAGTCTCTCGAGTGTCGTCCACTCGACTGTTTCGTCTCGAATTGATGTTTCGAACCCCGTCTGGCCCGAAACCATCCCACCCTCCGAGGAGGCCGGGAGCCGAGTGTAGCGCCATTCAACTGACAGGCGAGACCTTCACCAACACCTTGTGCTTGCTTTTGGTCATGCCGAGGTCATCCTTGCTTGCGGGCTGGCACTGTTTCCCCGCGCCGAGGAAGATACTTTGCTCAGGCCCAAACCGCAAATCGAGGGGGTCGCGGCATCCTGCCGTTGGGGACGAAAGCGGGGTCGTCCCATCAACCCTCTGCGCTGTGTCGCTTCGCTCGGTGCCCCCGAGCGGTTCCAAACAACATCGGCTAATCGATCCAACGGGCAACAATCACACCCGGCTCGCGCGTTTTTGGCGCGTCCGTGACTTCGACCGCAAGTTCAGCAACAGCCGCTTCCATGTGTTCGTCAGTCATTCGATCCATCGCCAGGATCGTCACATCGACCCAGTCTTCGCGTTCGGACTCAGGATCGACGAGAACGCCGACACCGGTCCGAGCGATGTCGTCCGCTTCGCTGAGATTTGATGCCCAAAAAAGGGCTTCTGCATAGCGTCCGGGCTGTTCCTGGTCGATTTCGCACCGCACGACCGCCCTCCACGCCGTTACGCCGAGGTCGTTGCCCTCGTCGTCGATATTCGTTTCCGGGTCAACATTCAGGGTGAGCCGCCATTCCTGACGGAGAAAGCCGACGATCTCTTCCGCTGCCAGAGCATTCGTCTGATCTGCAGGGACGAGGAGCACCGATCGGTGTTCGTGGGCAGCCGAATCCACACCGACCGGCTCAGCCATCAGTTGAAGATCGAACGCTTCGAGCAGCGCCTCGACGCGCTCCTTCAGGGAAGTCTCGGCCCGAATGGTGACAATTTTGTGTTCATCCACAAAGACATAAAAGAACGGCTCTTCCGACATCGCACCGAAACCGCACATTCCATCTTCATAGAAAAACCCCCTGAACTGGCGAAATCCGTCTATCAGACGATCGACACCAAGCCTGTCGTAGGAGATGTACGGGTCGATCTCGCGGAAACTGTCGTGGCCGAGGAAGTCGAGAATCGGGTACACCCGCCGAGGCATCATCGCAAACAATTGCAGAACCAATGCCGGGAGTTTCTCGCAGGAGATGACGACATCGAACACATACCGGTCGGGCCATTCTTCGAGATCTGACCCGTCTTCAGCACCATCGGCGGACTCAAATTCCATGGCGTAGCCAGGTTTTGGGTCAATTGTTTCCACAGGATATACACCGAGCGGAAACTGCATCGAGCCGATCTGGACGCGTTCGAGGGATGGATCAACGGAGCAGGTGTACATGGTCTTTACTTCAATCGGCAATTGGCCACTGTAGACCCTGCAATATGGGGCTACCGTCCTGCATCATGAGCGAACATATGCACCTGATCGCGCTATGCGTCGGCAACACCCGAACGAGGGTGGGTTTTTTCCAGAATGACGAAATCGTCGCTTCTGAAACCCATGACAGCAAGGCTCCCGAGGACATCGTCGGGACGATCCAAAAACACGAGTCCGCACACGCCGGTGCGAGTGTTGTGATTTCTTCCGTCAACAACAGCGCTGCGGCTGCGATCGAGCACAAGATCACTGCCGCCGTTGGCCGAAATATTGTCCTTCGATTGGGGCGAGACCTTCCGATCCCGCTCAAACACACGCTCGATGATGACACAACACTTGGACACGATCGAGCGGTCAATGCCATTGCTGCCTTTGAGTTTGCGAAACAGGCGTGCATCGTTGTTGATGTCGGGACCGCGGTCACCGTTGATTTCGTCGATGGTGAAGGTGTGTTTCACGGCGGAGTGATCTTTCCTGGGTTAAACATGATGCTGCGAGCATTGCATCAGCAGACGGCGTCATTGCCTGCTGTGCGCTTTGCGCCATCTGATCCACAACGCGGTCAACTCGGCAAAGACACGCCGCACGCCATGGTGCTTGGGGCTCTGGCTGCGGTGCGTGGCGGGGTCCGCGCGCAGGCGGAAGCGGCTGCCCTTTTTTACGGGGCTTACCCGCAGATCATCGCCACCGGAGGTGATATGGCGATTCTCGAAGAAGAAGGACTCATCGAACATTTCGTCGCAGATCTGCAGTTGCTCGGCGTGCAGGCCTGCGTCCGCGCCGCCCGCGAAGAATCTGACGACTGAGCCCGGCTGTGATACGGAAGAATACATGCCACTACACCATTGAAACACCGATCCACGCATCGGGTGCGATCGGAATTGTGCGACTGACATCGACGGATGCTTCGACATTTGACGCATCACTGGCACATCTCGGGCTCGCACCTGTGCGCGTCGGCCAGGTGCGGCGGATGTCGATTCTTGATATTGATGACGGGATCGTTGCTCGCTGGGACGACTGTTGCGCTGATCTCATGGTGCACGGCGGCCGGGGCGTGATCGAAGCGGTCACCCATGAGCTCACCAATCGCGGCGTGAAACGAGCGTGTGATTCAGGAGAATCGCTCCGCAATCGTTGGCCGGAAGCGGCAAGCGATATCGAGGCGCAGGTGCTCGAGGCGCTGGCGCACGCGGCCAGCCCGCGGGCGGTGCCGATCTTGCTGGCGCAGCCGACGCGGCACGCGGCGGACCTGTCGCGGGGGGTCGCCGATGCAAATGCATTGGGACATTTGCTCACGCCGCCGTTCGTGTTGATCCTCGGGCCTCCGAATGTGGGCAAGTCGAGTCTGCTGAACGCATTGGTCGGTCAGGAAGCGTCGATTGTCGCCGATCGACCCGGCACGACGCGTGACACCGTGGCGGCGATGGCGGTGCTGGACGGTCTGACCGTACGACTTGCGGACGCGCCGGGGATGGCGGCGGAGGAACCGGACGAGATCGTTGCGGCTGCTGCCGAAATCGCTCGCACGCTCGAAGGCGCTGCCGATCTTGTGGTCTTGTGCGGCGATTCACAGTCTCCCCCCCTGTCGACGGACCGACCATCCATCACGGTCGCCACCCGGTCAGACCTTGACAGCGCCGATTGGCCTCACGACCACGCGGTGTCGATGAAAGACGCTGCGCGTGTGCGCACGCTGGCAATCGCAATTCGAAGGGCACTCGTGCCGGACGCGGCCCTGAACGATGAGCGGCCTTGGTCGCTCACCTAGAATGTTCAACGATGCGTGACCATCGAGGGTACCGACGACCCAAACAACGATTCAGATTTCGACTCAACGAACAGGGCTCGTTGAGCGATGTCGCTCGCAGGGAAAAATGGCGATACTGGTCGATTGCAATTGCATGCATCGTCGTTGTTTCAGGACTCTCCGCTGCAGCGCGATTTATCTTTGCTTGGGTTGTCGATCTGATTGATCAAGGATTTTCGTTTCTGGGCGCTCTCTTTCCGATTGGAGACTTGGATTCGGTCCTCATAGGCGCTTGGATTGTGGGTCTCATTCTGACACGACTTCTGACGCCTTTTGGTCTCCTTCTTGTCGCGTATTTCGTGTGTATTCGAGGTGCTTTCGCTCGTGTGATCGGCGCGTGCGGCCGATGCGCAGCCAGCGGCTACGACTTCATGGACCTCACACCCGAGGCCGACGGCTGCACCGTCTGCCCCGAATGCGGCGGAGCGTGGCGGGTTCACGGACCCGCTACCGAGTCTTGAACACGCTGTACCATGTTCACATGATGTTCCTTCATAAGTGCTCGTACTTCGTTTTGTTCATAGGCGTTGTTCTCACCGGATGCGGTCAGACGCAGCTGCGTGCCAGCGAGCCGGATGCGGTGCAAACGACCGAGCCCTTCGTCATGGTCCTCGGTGTCGCGCAAGATGCCGGGTATCCACAGGCGGCGTGTCGGCGCGACTGCTGCGCGGCGGCGTGGGCTGACCCCGGTCTCAAACGGCTGGTCAGTTCAATGGCGATCGTCGACCCGCAGAGCGGCAAACGATGGCTCATCGATGCCACGCCCGACTTTCGCGAGCAGTTGCACGCGCTCGACGCGGTTACGCACCAGAGCGGGCATGCGACGAGTCGATCAATCTCCAAGTCTGACCTCACGGGTGTGTTTTTGACACACGCCCACATCGGTCACTACACGGGGTTGACGCAACTTGGCCGCGAGGTGATCGGCGATCCCAAAACGCCGGTTTTTGCGATGCCTCGGATGGCGGATTTCTTGACGAACAATGGCCCGTGGAATCTGCTCGTCGAAGCCGGGCATATCGAAATCATGCCGATCGCGGACGGGCAGACAATTCGGCTCAATGACGACCTGACGATCACGCCCATGCTCGTTCCACACCGCGACGAGTTTTCAGAGACGGTCGGTTATCGCATCGAAGGCCCTGATCGATCAGTCCTGTTCATCCCCGATATCGACAAGTGGTCTGCATGGGACACGCTGGGTGGGTCGATCGAGGCTGAGATCGCACGCGTCGATGTCGCGTATCTCGATGGCACTTTTTTTGCCAGCGGCGAGATCCCCGGACGGGATATGTCTGAGATTCCACATCCGTTTATTGAAGAAAGTCTTGATCGGTTCGCGGCGCTTCGGGTCAACGATCGGGCGAAGATTCGGTTCATCCATTTCAACCATACAAACCCGGTTGTGCGCGACGATCCTGAAGCAATGCAGAAGATACAGGCCATGGGGATGCGCACCGCCAGGCAGTTCGAGATGTTTGCATTGACGACGGACCAGGGTACGCGCGACGCTCGATAGTCTGGTGATCATTCTGCTTGAGCGCGTCGGTCATTCATTTTGCAGCCTGGCGTGAGTTGTTGTATGCTTGCTGCGCTTTGTATTCGGCTTGTGAACACGAATAAACCTGGTTGCTAATGAGCGTGATGATCATTCATCACTTGAGGAGACCTGCATGTCTGCATTTGCTGCTTCGATTCGCACCGCTGCTCGTGTTGCCGCCATGCAAGGCGGTCAGTTTGCCGCCGGAGCTGCCCAAGGGGCGGCGGGGTATGGTCATATTCAAACCGGGCCGCCGAACCTTGCCAACGGACTCGGTGTGGTTGCGGGGCAAACCGCTCGCGACCGGTATCAACAGCAACAGGCTTTGCAACGGGCGGCGTACAACGCTCGTACGCAGCACGCGATGCGCACCGTCTCGAGTCCCGCGGCTGCGGTTGCGCGAACACAAACGGCGGGAACAAGACAGGCTGTTGCTTCTGCAAGTGCGGCTGCATCAGCAGCGGCGCGCAGTTGATGAGGCGGACGGGCAAATGAGTCGATGCGTCTAATCGCCCCGGTCAACCATTTCCTTGAGCCCGCCTTTGTACTGCGCGATCTCATCCGGATCGCCGAACATGCGAAGGACCATTTCACGCGCCTGTGGATCGATATCCGGGGGGGCTTTGCCGGTGAGTTTGGTGTAGGTTGCCGAATCGAGACCCAGGAATGCGCGCATGGCGTGGTCATAGACTTCGCTATCGGCATCACGGGTCAGATCGAGACGAAGTTCATTGATGACCTTGGTTCCGGTTGGCAGCCACACATCGTTGAAGGTTTCATGCGCGATATTGGCTGCGATCCACTCCCCGATCGGACCTCGATAGGGCGGCCGCTCCATCTTGGTGCCCGGTTTGCCGGATTTTGAGCAGATAAAATCACCCGTCGGTGCAGCGGTTGACTCCTTGGGTGCAACTTCTGGGACGGGTTGCCCGAGTTTTTCGAGGAGTTCTCCCATGGCTTTTTGAGGCATGAAATCGCCTCGATTGGCGGCCTTGGTGTAGCCCTCGGTCAAGACGGCGGCCGCTCGCGCGGTGTCTTGAGATGCCATGAGGGCTGCCCCGGCGAGTTGGTATGCCTTGCTCATGGCATCATTGAGTTCTGTGCATTTGAGGTACGCTTCGGCGGCTTTATCAAAGTGCCCGGCCTGGTTGTAGGCCCCGCCGAGACTGAAGAATGCCATGTCGTTTTCCGGGTCTTCGGCGACGAGGGCTTCGAAGCGTGCGATCCGTTCTTCCAATTCCATCGTGTACTCCTTGCTGGCGAACCATAGGTCACACGCTCTGTCGTATGGTCACGACAGATCAGGATTCGAGGTCGTGGCGGGCGGGCGTTGATCGGCGTACCTTTCCGTGCGTGCCTTCCACACCTTCACCAAGACTGAATTGCGAACTGGCGGGTTTGTCGATGACGAGCCCGGTCATACTTGCAGCCGGCACTGCGGGTGTCCTCGATGAAACCAGTGGGGTGATGGATCTGTCACGGATCGGCGCCGTGGTCACGAAATCCATCACGCCAGAGCCTCGCGAAGGGAACAGCCCGTTGCGCGTCGCGCCCGTTCGAGCCGGCATGCTCAATGCAATCGGCTTGGCCAACCCTGGGATTGAAGCGTTTGTTCAGGCGTTTGCGCCAAAAGCCGCGTCGGTGCCGTGCCGAGTGATTGGATCGGCAGCCGGTTTCTGTGTGAGCGACTATGAACAAGTCGCAGGACGACTCGCTGCGTGCGATGGTATTGACGCAATCGAACTCAATGTTTCGTGCCCGAATGTTTGCGGGGGGCCCGAGTTCGGGGTCGACTGCGGCGCGCTCACGGAAGTCGTCGCGGCTGCGCGACAGGCGATCGGACGCCGCGAGGATGGCGGCAAGCCACTACTGGCCAAACTTCCGCCGGTCTCGATTGGCACCCCCACCACGATTGTTGACCTTGCGCGAGCAGCGGTTGATGCGGGTGCGGATGTGCTGACGCTTTGTAACACGACACCCGGCATGGCGATTGATGTGCAAACACGATCACCCGTGCTCGGTAATGGAACGGGCGGGCTCTCAGGGCCGGCTGTTCACCCGATCGTGTTGCGGCTGATTCATCTGGTGTATACCCAGTTTGCTCGTGAGGCTGGTGTACCGATCATTGGTCTCGGGGGGGTCATGCGATGGGACGATGCGGCGGCGTTTGTTGTGGCAGGTGCATCGGCCGTTGGTGTTGGCACAGCCATGTTCGCAGACACACGCCGACCGGGTCGACTTGTTCGCGAACTTGATCGCTGGGTCGTTTCGCAGGGTGTTGCCAGCGTTGACGAACTCACCGGTTCGCTGCAATCGTGACGCTGTAACGAGGTGATCATCGCGATCATCGCGAGTGGTGGCTTGCTTCGACAAGCATGCCTTGATGGAGGTGTGAAAGATGGGCTTACGAACTCTTGTTCTGGTGTTGGGTGTGCTCGCCGGTTCGACGACCGGCGCGCTCGAAAAACCGCGCGATCTCAATGATCAGGTTGAGTCGCTACGAGACAGGATTGGCGTGCCGGCACTCGCAGTTGTGCTACTTGACGACAAAGGTGCTACCGCTCGCGGAATTGCCGGCACCTTCGGGGTGGATGATGACACGCCCGTTACCTTTGACAGCCGATTTCATCTTGGATCGCTCAGTAAGGCGATGACCGCAACCGTGGCGGCCAGTCTTGTCGAAGATCAGATTATCTCGTGGGACACGACACTGGAGGAAGTCTGCCCGGAGAGGGCTGCCACGATTCCCGAAGGCTATCGAAGCGTGACGCTGCGCCAATTGTTGACGCATCGAGGGGGGCTGCCTGATGATCGCAATCGAATTCCGATCTATTTCAAACTCTGGATGCACAGCGGCAGCCCGACCGAAGCGCGTCATGACGCGGTAGAGTCGTCGTACAAGTTGGATGGTTTGATCGAGCCGAACAAGTCGATGGTCTATTCAAACTCCGGCTACATGCTCGCGGGGCATATGCTCGAAGAGGCGGCTGACGAGTCGTTTGAGACACTGATTCGGAAGCGTTTGTTTGATCCCTTGAACATGACGCACGCGGGTTTTGGCGAACCGGTCGAAACGCACGGCGAGACCGAGCCGCGTGGTCACATTCGAAACGACGACGGCGTTCGAGTGGCACCTCGCGGACCGATCGGGGCACTGCCACTTGCGATGAATCCCGCGGGCGGCGTGCATTGTTCCGTGGACGAACTGTCTGCCTTTGTCCAGGCCAACCTCGCCGGTCTTCGCGGACAAGACGGGATCATCACGGCAACGAGTTTTCAGACGCTGCACGCTGATCCTGAATCTGATGGCTACGCGTTGGGCTGGGCGCTCGACACACGCAACCCTGACGCGATCATGTCGAACCATGCCGGGAGCAACAAGCGGTGGTTTGCAATCATGGCTGTCGATCCCGCGAACAATCGAGCGTTCGTGGCGGTGATGAACGCGGTGCCCGATCAGGCGGCTGGCATCAACTTGTTTCGAGAGATTGGTCGCTGGGCGGAGCCAACTCAGTTGGTCGCGCCAGATTCTTCACCTTGACGCATTTCAGCGAGTGCCTTGCGTAGAGACGACGACGGTGTTGCGTTCGCAGAGGGGGGTGGTTGCGAGCCCGCACTTTCACGATCGCGCTTCGTTGACTCAGTCTTGATCCGCCCGTCCTCATCAACCTGGTCAAACTTGACAGCGACGCGTTTGGACACGCCTCGTTCCTGCTGCGTTACGCCGAACAGTCGATCTGCAACCTGCATTGTGCGCTTGTTGTGCGTGATAACGATGAATCGGCTCAGATCGGTGAACTGACGGACAGCCTGACAGAATCGCCCGACATTGGCCTCGTCGAGTGCTGCATCGACTTCATCGAGTACACAGAAGCAACTCGGCTTACTACGGAAGATTGACATAAGCAACGCGACCGCGGTGAGCGTCTTTTCGCCACCTGACAACTGGCTGATTGAGCGTGGCTCTTTGCCCGGTGGTTTGGCGATGACTTCGATGCCGCTTTCGAGCAGGTCGACTTCGTCGGTAACCACTTTCTGGCCGTCGACATCTTTGATGAGTCCCATGAGCCGCACTTCGGCTCGTCCACCGCCGAAGAGCCTGCGGAACATGCCATCTCGCCCACCAAAGTTTTCGCGAATCTTCTCGAACACTTCGCCGAACTGATCACGACTGGCGATGTTCAGTTTCTCGATCAGCGTGGCCAAACGGATCCGTGCTTCATCGATGTCGGCAACCTGTGCGATCAACTCGTCGTTCTTTTCTTCCAGACGCGACTCTTCCTCGATCGAATCGATGTTGACATTCCCGAGGCGGCGAATCTCATCACGGAGCACATTGGCCCGGGCCCCTGCTTCACGCGTATCAATTTCTTCAACATCAGGATCGAGCATGAGCTGGCGGAAGTCCTCATACTCCATCACCAATTCAACGGAAAGGTCTTCGCGGCTTCGCTCTTCGAGCGTTTCACGCTTGACCTCAAGTTCACGGCGACGAGCATCAAGTTCGTGCCACACAGCTTCAATCTCATTCGCCGCCTTTCGAACCTCAGAGAGTGCTCGCGCAAGTTCGCCGACCCTTTGTGTCGCCTCATGCACGCGGGATTCAAAAGATGCCGCCTGGCCGCGTAGCGTTTCGGCACGGGCTGTGGCTTCCAGACCAGTCTTGGTCGCTTCAGCGATCACGACTCGATGGTGGGCTGCTCGTTGGGTCGCTTGTTCGACATGGCGTTCGTGCTCGTCGCGTTGACGCTCGAGCGCATCGGCTTCGTTTTCGAGCCTGCCGATCTCGCGACGGCTCGACGCGAGCTGTTCGCCAAACTTGCCGACTTCGACACGGGCTGTTGCCATGCGATCAGAGGCTTCGTGGACGGCTCGCTCATGATCGTGCAGATTTTGTTCGAGCGTTTCTACCCGTTCGGCTTGCTCTTCGAGCAGCCGTTCGAGTTTGGACGATCGATCTCGCAATTCGGCTCGACTTCGATCGGCTGCTTCAATTCGGCCATCAATTTGTCGTTCGTCGTCAACGAGGGCTGCGATCTCTCGATCGGCGCGCTCGAAGTCAACGGTGAGACGATCGGCAAGCGTCTGCCTGGCGACGAGCGATCGTCGCGCTTCAGCAAGATCCGCTTCAAGTTGAGAACGCGCGGTTTCGATCCGAGCTACTTCAGAATCGACTCGCGCAAGTTCATCGCGTTCGTGTTCGAGGACGCTGCGACGGGCATCGAGTTCGGTCACGACAGCCGCGAGTTCGCTGCGCCGCTGTAACAACCCCACCCCTTCATCAACTGCGCCCTTCGGACCAGCAGAGACACGGCCATCCGGCTCGATCAACGCACCGTCCAGAGTTACAAATCTGGTACCGCGCATCGGCCCACTTCCGAGAAACAGCGCCGTGTCGATCGACTCGACGAGGTATGTTTTGCCCAGCAATCGATCGAGTAATCGCTCTGCGTTCTCCCTGAGTTCGCCTTCGATGCCATCGGCAATGTGTATCACCTTGCGAAGTTCAGTGACGCGTGTGCCAGCAACAGCGAGCAGACTGCCAATAACCGGCTCGGTCTCGTTTGCAACCATCGGTTCTTCGCCGATGAGCGATAGGAAGGTGACTCGCCCGGGTAGTGTTTCCCATTCATCCCTACAGGGAATGGAGGCGAGTGACGGCACCAGCACCGCTTGCAAGACCGGGCCGAGTGCTGTTTCAACAGCAGCCGCGTGATCCTGGTCCGTTTCAACAAGTTCCGCGAGGGGGGCGATGACATCGTCAAAACCGTCACCGGCATCGCGCGCATCGAACACAGCCTTGACCGCGTCACCGAGACCGACGCGATCGCGGGCCATGTCTTGCAATGTTGCGCGGCGGCTGTCGAGGCGGACGACTTCCTGATCCAGCCCGGTGACACGCTCGCTGCGAGCGCGGCGATCTGACCCCAGTTCGTCGGCCTCGGTCAGGACGGATCGAATGTGATGCTCGGTCTCCTGCACCTGGCGTTCGAGTGCGTCAATCTCAGCGACGCAGGTCTCACGCTGACCCGCCAGTGCTCGCCGTTCATCATTTCGAGCCAATCGCCGCTCGTCGACTTTCGTTCGTTGCTCAGCGAGTGTGCGGAGGCGTTGGTCGTCGGTCTGAACGGCACCCGCCAGACTAACCAGATTGCGCTCCATCTCGCTTTGAATGCTTCGTTGTTCTGCGAGTTCATTGCGTTCTTCTGCCAAGGCGGTTGAGACTTCTGCTCGCCGCTTGGTTTCGCGATCCAAAACCCGTTCAGCATCGACAAGCGCCTCACCGAGTGCAGCAAGTTCAGATCGCTTGGCTTCACGCGTCGACTCGATCGCATTCATGCGCTCGGCGGATTCTTCGAGGCGTTGTTGATCCAGTGCCGCTTGTCGGTCGGCATCTTGCACCGAGCCTACCGCCATGACGCGGCGTTGCTCAGCGGTGGCGGCTTCATGCTCGGCAGAACGCAATTCGTCGATGGCGGCTCGTTGACCGGCGAGCAAGTCATGTCGTTCGAGTTCGGCGTGTTGCTTGCGCTGTTCAGCCTCGTTGAGCCGTTCGCTGGTCTCTGTGCGAGTCCGTTCACCTGCGTCAAGTTCCTCTTCAACCCCCGACAGGTCTGATCGGATCTTGTGATACTGATCGAACGCGAGCATCATGCGCAGCGCCCGATGCTCGCAGTCGAGTTCCTGAAAACGACGCGCTTTCGAAGCCTGCCCGCGCACAAACCGCAGACGACGCTCGGTCGCTTCGAGTTGATCGCGCGTGCGAATCAGATTCGTCTCGGTTCGATCCAATTTACGCTGGGCTTCAATTCGGCGCTGCTTGTACTTCGCTATGCCCGCAGCCTCTTCGAAAATGGTGCGTCGTTCCTGCGGGCTGGCAAGCAACATGGCATCAACCTTGCCCTGTTCGATGATCGAATACGCATCGGCACCAACACCGGTATCGAGGAACAGATCACGGATATCGCGCAATCTCGCCAATCGGCCGTTGATCAGGTATTGACTCTTGCCATCCCGATACAAACGCCGTTCGACCGCGACCTCATCAGTATCGATCGGTAGCGGGCGGCCAACGCGGCGACGCTCGGCGATGATCTCTCGCGCTTCGCTTGCACCTTCTTCAGCCGCTTCATCAGCGTCCTCGTCCGAGATATGAGCATCGTGCTCAATCCGCGTTGATTGGTCAGACGCATTCGTTGCATCGACGACTTCAGCCTCGTCACCAACGACCGTGACTTCTTCTGTTGGTTCAGATGCCGTCGGCTCGACAGGCTTGTGCTCGATTGTCTCTTCGGCCACGCGATCGAGCGGTAACTCCGCGATCTTCGGGTTTTCGAATGTCAGCGTGACCGCAGCCATTCCGCCTGGTTTGCGTCCGACCGATCCGGCGAAGATGACATCGATCATCTCCTTTCCGCGCAGGCTCTTACTCGATCGTTCACCAAGCACCCATTTGACCGCGTCAACGATATTGCTCTTGCCGCATCCATTCGGACCGACGATGCCGGTGATCGCGTCGTCGAACGAAAACTCTGTCTTGTCGGCAAATGACTTGAACCCAACCAGCGTCAGACGACGCAATCGCAAACCGGGTATCAAACCGGGAACATCGGGCTGCAAGTTGGCTGTCAGCGGCGCGTCGGCCTTGGCGCGTTCCATGCTCAGTCCTCGACGCATACAGGAACCGGCCATCCTGACCGGGTCGGAATGCTCGTAAACTATAGCAAAAAAAAGTACCTGCGTGTCGATTCAAGGCCCTCGATCTGGTCGGCCTTCCACACGGCCTCCGTCACGAGGCGCTTCTCCTGATGACCCGCCCGGTTCGCCAGCGGGCGCGACGGGTCGCAAGGGCACCAGGAGACTGGCTGCTGAAGAGTCGTCTCGCAGCTCCGGGCGACCGGTCAAAAGGCTTGGGTCATCAAACACAACCACCTCAGCGCTTTCGCCCGGGCGTTCAGGTCGCATCTCGACAGATGACTGCATCGCCATGCTGGTCAACTCCTCGAGCAAACGGTCCCGCTCTGTAGAAAATGCTGCATTGAACCCCTTGTTCTTGTACAGCCCGTAGAGCGCCCCGACAGTCTCCGAGTAACTCAAACCAAGACCAGGTCTCGGGTCTTCCGGAGTCGGCTCGTGGGCCATGAATGCAATCAACTCGAGAAAATCAGGCGCAACCTCTGAAGTCACGACGCGAGAAGTCCCGTCGATCGGCTCGCCACTACGCATCTGGGGCAGCGTTCGGTAGTAGACACGCATGGGCTCGCCCCCGCCATCGGCGATGAACATCAGTCGGTCAGACCACATCGTCGCGGTCAGAGGTTCGGTGATCGCGATTCCCTCGCCAAACAGTACCACGCGTGGCACGCGTTGCTGCGTGATGTACACCATGGGTTCGCCCACAGGAACGCGATCGAGGAAAAACTTCCCTTCGACAAGTGTTCGGCTGACGCCCTGCAGTGTCCCGGCAGGTAAATACGCACGAGAAAGCGCGTACAGCATGTCATACGACCGTCTGGCGACAGGATTTCGCTCACGGCGTTCCTCCGCGACCAGACGCTTGAGTTGCGCCGTTTCAGCACGCGTCGCGAGCGCTTCGTACGCCGCCACTCGTACCGACAGACTTTTATCTGCAAGTAGCGATTGCAGCGTCCTTTCGATGTCAGGACCGGAATCGATTCGAGAGAGCATCCCGATCGCTGCGGTACGGTGACCTTCGATCCCCGAATTGGCCATCTCGACGAGGTATGGCACCGCTCGCGGGTCATTGAGCGCCGAACCGGCACGCAGGGCTGCCAGACGAGGCACGACTTCGTGATAACTGTACATCTCACGCAAAAACGGCTTTGCTTGTGGACCAATCGCTTGCAACGACCACGAGATCTCATCACCCAAATTTGGCTCGCGCGTCAGCGCTTCGGTCAATCGTCGGGCGGTCGCCTGTGGATAGGTTTGATCGACTGGCAGGAACTCCACCATCTTGATGAACTCGGCCTGGCGCTCGCGATACTCATAAGGAATACGCAGGTGGATCAACTCTGAGTCCTTGCCCGTTGCTGGAGGAGACCGATCGCCGCGTGTCCTGGGGAATCGGCTGTTGATCGCATCCGTCACCGCGCCCGCGAGCGAGTGCGACGGGTTGTCCAGTTGCAACACCAGATTGATTGACTCGGTGATTACACCACCATCAAGGATTCGGCCGGCGGTTCGTGTGACACCATCGGTTTCCTGACCCGGCTCTGCGAATGGATTGATAAAGATCGGGCCGCGTGCCTCTGCGACAATTCGGGCCTGGATCGAACCAAACTGACTCGGCGGTCCGACGCGCAGTTGGGTTGTCCAGAGTTGGCCGCCCTCGAGACTGGTCGCGTTGAGCGCGCGCACGAACACATCCATCGAAGTGCCTTCCGGGGCACCGGGGTGGAGCGCTGCTTGCACGATCACGACGGCTGTGTTTGGGTCGCGCAGCATTTCACTGGGCGATTGTCCGTCGATTGGGGAACCGGTTTCGTTGTTGGCCGGGCCGATGCCATTGAGACGCATCTCGCGTTCCATGTGGGCAGCCACGGTCGAAGGGACCGGCAGTCCGCCCGTGCCGTTGAGTCCGACGACAAATCCCAATGCCGAAATCAACACGGGTTGCACGCCATCGAGGCGAGCGACGGACCCAACCGTTCCGCGCAGGGGCTCGGGCACATCGCGAATGACCAGTGGCATGGTGCGGGTCGCGGATGGTGGCCTCTCGTTCTTCTTCCCAGCACACCCAGGGGCCGCGAGCAGACCAATCAACGCCAAAGCGATGCCTGTTTTGATGATGGTGGACGACGCGCGCGTTGCGGCACGAAAGCCTGTGCGATGCATACGAACTCTCCGGGGGGTCTCTTTCCGCCGCGTGCCGCTTGGCACACCACCGGTTCGGCCGACCCAAGCCACTATACGCCGCGTGGGCGCTGACATGCCGTTCGGTTGCCGAAGCACTCCCGTTCCATCGAAGTTGGATGATTGTCTGTGGAAGGGTTGGCGCATGGTTCCAAAACGCAGGTTTTTTTTGTACATAGTACTTACATACACAGAACTTTTTGAACGAAGGATATCCACAATCACACTGCGCGGCAAAGACCCCAATATGTGGGGCATCAGGGCACTTTTTTGAATTTTTTCTACCATATCTGGCCATGGTTTGCCCTCCGAATCGGCCTTCAATCGTGCTTAACCACCTATCGCGCCAACACTTGACAGGAATCGTCAGGTTGTACACGCACACACCACCGTATTTTGTGCTTGAGCCACTTGCCTGTACGATAGGTTGTGGTAGTATCTCTGCCTGACCCACAAGCCGGAGGCGATCTGGGGCAGGACAATGACATCGAAAATAGGCCCCACCTGTTCGGGTGAGGCAGCACTTGAAACACGCCATGCCAACTTTGTGGCAAAGGGCGCGTGGGGTGCGTTCGTGGACACATGCGCCGGGAGGGCGCAGCAATCGGGAGGTGAGGACTATGGGCGTCCTCTGTGATACACAGATTCGTGATCTTGTCGAGATCAAGCCGTATGCCGAAGCGCAGAAGCGCGATGGAACGATTTCGTATGGCGTCTCCAGTTATGGGTATGACGTCCGCGTCGGCACACGGTTCAAGATTTTTACGCCAACGCCCCGAGGAGGGGGCTTAGCCGTCGTCGATCCCAAGCGGTTTGACGATCGGTTCATGGTCGAGGTGGACACGCAAGACGCTGACGGCCAGGACGGCCGTCCCACCGATCATGTCATCATCCCGCCCAACTCGTTTGCGTTGTGCGAAACCGTCGAGACCTTCACCATCCCCCGCGATGTGCTGGTGATCTGTCTCGGCAAAAGCACCTATGCCCGCTGCGGCCTCATCGTGAATGTCACGCCCCTCGAACCCGAGTGGCGTGGCAAGGTCACGCTCGAAATCAGCAACACCACGCCGCTGCCGGCCAAGGTGTATGCCAACGAGGGCATCGCACAACTGATCTTCCTGAAGGCGGACAAGGTGTGCGAGGTGAGTTATGCAGATAAAGCCGGGAAGTATCAGGACCAGGTGGGGTTGACGCTGCCGATGGTGGATTGAAGAGACGGCAGACGGCAGACGGCAGACGGCAGACGGCAGACGGCAGACGGCAGACGGCAGACGGCAGACGGCAGACGGCCATGATTATAGGGAATGCACGGTTATCTGGAGCAAGTTTTGACGGGCGATAAGATTGAATCTTACCGTGATTTACGAGTTTATCGTACCGCGTACGAGTTAGGTCTTCGAACTTATAAACACACAGCGGGTTTTCCGGAGCATGAAAAGTTTGGATTGTCAAGCCAGATGCGACGATCTGCCATTTCAATTCCAAGCAACATTGCTGAAGGGCATGGGCGAGGAAGTGTGCGGGACTATTCGAGATTTTTAAAAATCGCTCGCGGATCATTAGCTGAGCTTGATACCTAAGCATCGTTTGCAGTTGACTTAGGATATCTCGGGCAGTCTGCTTATTCAGAACTTGACAATAAAATGCGTGATTGCAGCAGAATGCTGAATGGTCTTGTTGTTTCAATCGAACGAAAAATTGAACGGTAGGGCTCGAATACTTTGCCGATTGCCTTGTGCCGATTGTCTGACAGAGAATTCGAAACAGAGTGCATCAATGACTACTCACGAAAAACTCAACTATATCGAGTTCCCCGCCGGCAACATCGAGGCGACCAAGTCGTTTTTTTCGAAGGCTTTTTCGTGGGAATTCACCGACTATGGCCCTGAATACACATGCTTCCAGAACGAAGGGCTCGACGGCGGGTTTTATAAGTCAGAGTTATCCTCAACGGTTGCAAACGGCGGCGCACTTGTTATCTTCTTCAGCCGTGACCTTGAAGCCACACAGTCGAAAGTTGAAGAGGCTGGTGGCACTGTCATCAAACCCATATTTTCGTTTCCTGGCGGGCGTCGATTTCATTTCACAGAGCCAAGCGGTAATGAGTTCGCCGTGTGGTCTGACACCGAGAGCGATGGCTCATCGATCTGACGCATGCTGATTTGCCCTGATTCGTTTGTTTCAATGTCATTCATATTTCCCCTCATCACAGATTCATTCACGCAGGTAAGGACTCCATGAAGATCACACGCCGTTTCACCAAGGAAGGTCAGGACCCATTCGCAACCGTCGAGTGGACCAAGCGCGCAAGCCGCATCTCGAACCCGGATGGATCCGTCGTTTTTGAGATGCCCGATGCCGAGGTGCCGAGCACCTGGAGCCAACTCGCGACGGACATCATGGTGAGCAAGTACTTCCGCAAGGCGGGGGTGCCGCAGGATGGCGGCCCGAACGGGATTGCGTCACACGATCACGATGCAGTCACGACCGTTGCCGAAACTGGTCCTGAAAAGTCGGCTCGGCAGGTCATTCACCGGCTTGCTGGCTGCTGGCGCTACTGGGGCGAGACGCACGGGTACTTTGACTCGGCGGATGACGCACAGGCGTTCTATGACGAGATCGTGTACATGATGGTGCACCAGATGTGCGCACCGAACAGCCCGCAGTGGTTCAATACCGGTCTTAACTGGGCGTACGGCATCAGTGGCCCGGCCCAGGGGCACCACTTCTGCGACCCGAATACCGGCGAGTTGAAACTGTCTGACGATGCGTACTCGCATCCGCAGCCACATGCGTGCTTTATCCAGTCCATCGACGACGAACTGGTCGGCGAAGGCGGGATCATGGACTTGTGGACACGCGAGGCACGGCTATTCAAATATGGCAGCGGCACCGGCACGAACTTTTCCAAGTTGCGGGCGGAGGGCGAGCAACTCAGTGGCGGCGGCAAGAGCAGCGGGCTGATGAGTTGGCTCAAGATCGGCGACCGTGCGGCTGCTGCCATCAAGAGCGGCGGCACAACACGCCGAGCAGCCAAGATGGTGTGCCTCGACCTCGATCACCCGGACATTCTCGAGTTCATCAACTGGAAGGTGCGTGAAGAGATCAAAGTCGCAGCCATGGTCGAAGGGTTCAAGGCGATCGCCGGGCAACCCGCGAGTGCGACCGATCCCGAAACCATCGGCGAAACCGCGGCACGGCTCGGCCTCAACCTTGATTACGACTTCAACGGCGAGGCCTACCTCACCGTGAGCGGGCAAAACTCGAACAACTCGATTCGTATTCCGGATTCGTTTTTCGAGGCGGTCGATGCGGGGAACGAGTGGCAAACGACCAATCGCACCAACGGCGAAGTCGCCACGACCCATGATGCCCGCGAACTGTGGGGCCACATCGGATACTCGGCGTGGCGATGTGCTGACCCCGGCGTGCAGTTTGACAGCACGATCAACGCGTGGCACACCTGCCCGAGCGCGGGCCGAATCAACGCAAGCAACCCGTGCAGCGAATACATGTTCCTCGACAACACGGCGTGTAACCTCGCGTCGTTCAATGTGCTCAAGTTCTATGAGCCGGAGATGCGCGTCTTTGATGTTGCTGCCTATGAACACGCGATTGACCTCTGGACGATGGTGCTCGAAATCAGCGTGCTGATGGCTGCATTCCCGAGCAAAGAGATTGCGGAGTTGAGTTACAAGTATCGCACACTCGGGCTTGGGTACGCCAACCTCGGTGCGATGTTGATGCAGGCGGGCATTCCGTATGACTCTGACGAAGGGCGTGCGGTGTGCGGCTGTTTGACGGCGATTCTGACGGGCCGCAGTTACCGCATGAGCGCTGCGATGGCGGGCGAGCACGGGCCGTTCCCCGGGTTTGATGATGACCGCGCGAACATGCTTCGCGTGATGCGAAATCACCGTGCTGCGGCTCGCGGGGCTGCCCGCTCGTCTGAAGCGTACGAAGACCTCAAGATTCGCCCGGTGCCGATCGATCACAGCCTGATTCGGAGTGGTCGCGTTCGACTCAGCAATATCGAGAACATTCTGACGCGGGCCACGACAGCGTGGGACGAGGCGCTCGCGCTTGGTGAACAAAATGGTTATCGAAATGCACAAACGACGGTGATCGCGCCAACCGGCACGATCGGACTCTTGATGGATTGCGACACCACCGGCGTTGAGCCCGACTTTTCGTTGGTCAAGTTCAAGAAACTCGCCGGGGGCGGGTACTTCAAGATCGCCAATGCTTCGCTGCGGCCGGCGCTGCGTTCGCTCGGGTACACGGGCGAACAGGTTCGCGAGATTATGACGAACATTCTGGGCACGCTGGACCTGTCGGTCCCGATGCCGACGAGTGTCGTGGGAGTACAAGAAGGACAGACTTTCGCACAGTGGCTGATCGGCAAGGGGTTTGACCCGGAGGATCTTGAAGCGATTCAGAGTCAGTTGCCCGGTGTGTTCGAGTTGTCCTTTGCATTCGCACCTTGGTCACTCTCTGATGAAGCGATCGAACGCGTTGGTCTTATTCCTGAAGAGGCACGCGCCACCCCTGGATTCAGCGTGCTCGGTGAACTCGGCCTCAGCCAGGCGGCAATCGCAGAACTGAACACGCTTGTGTGTGGCACGCAGACCATCGAAGGGGCACCGCATGTTCGTGATGAACATCTGCCGATCTTTGATTGTGCGAACAAGTGCGGCCAGACAGGTCAGCGATTCATTCACGCCGAGGGGCACATTCGGATGATGGCGGCGGCCCAGCCGTTTATCTCGGGCGCGATCAGCAAGACGATCAATCTGCCAAATGAAGCCACGATAGACGACATCAAGGCGGCGTATCGATTGAGTTGGGAACTCGGTCTCAAAGCCAACGCGTTGTACCGTGATGGCTGCAAACTGAGTCAACCGCTCAATAGCAAGACCGACGCGACGATTGACGATGACGACGCTGAAGCCTCGGGCGAAGCTGATGCACTGATTGAAGTCGCTGACGATGTTGAGACGCTGGTCGCTGCGGTTGAAAGCAAGGATGCCGAACAGGCGATCAAGGTGGTCGAAAAGATCATTCACCGCCCGATGCGTCGGCGGTTGTCCGACACGCGGCGTTCGCTGACGCACAAGTTCAACATCGCCGGTCACGAGGGGTATGTCACAGTTGGTCTGTATGACGACGGGATGCCGGGCGAGTTGTTTATCACGATGGCTAAAGAAGGCTCGACGATTGGCGGGTTGATGGATTCGCTCGGAACGGCGACGAGTGTCGCGCTGCAGTACGGCGTCCCGCTCGAGAGTCTTGTCCGGAAGTTCACGCACCAGCGCTTTGAACCTGCGGGCATGACGACGAATCGGGATATCCCGTTCGCCCGGAGCCTCGTCGATTACATTTTCCGTTGGCTCGGGATTGAGTTCCTGCCTGGTTTCCGCGAAGCGAACACGCCGCAGAGACCCGGCGAAAAGCGTGGCACAGAGTCACAACATCGCATCGAACAACAAGCCCACCGCACGAAGCACAAGGGAGAACCGCGTTGGAGTACGCACGAAGACCCGTCCGCCCCGGAGACGACACACGATCGCATGCCGACACAGACTCATACGGGCAAGAAAGTCCGTATCGAAACGGAGAGGACCGAAGTGAAGGCCGATGTATCTGGCGTGAAGGTGTCTGCGTCCGCGCTTTCGATCGCGATGGAAGCAATGGAAGCCTCAGGCGACGCCCCCCCGTGCGATGTGTGCGGCGAGATCACGGTCCGATCGGGCACCTGCTATAAGTGCATGAACTGCGGCAACAGCATGGGCTGCAGTTAGACAAATCTCATTCTGTGGACTTTGACGAGTCCCATGTCGGTGTCGGGAGCCACCCACCTGCGCCTCCCAACGCACGCTCCTGACACCACACCTCCCACCCCCGGGCGCCTCCCACCACAGCCCGGGGGTCTTTTTCTGCGTCTATGACCTTGGGTCCGCGCCAAAAATACCCGCAGACCGTCGGGCCTGCGGGCGTCAGGTAGAAAGACGCAGACCGGTATCATCGGCGTCGGCGTGGTGCCAATCCGAACGCGCCCATCATCAATGCGAGAGCGCCCGGCGCGGGCACATAGTTGATGGTGAGGTCATCGACAAGTATGCGAGGTCCGCTGTATTCAGAACCCAGTGTTGCGTACAACTGCATGGAATCAAAATTCGCTCCATCTACAGCAAGCGTGGCTATCGCGATGTTATCGCGTCCACCAAGATCGGAGATTGTGAATGAGTCCGACGCGACCAGCGACCCAGCCATGAACGCATCGAGGTGATAGACGATCCCTCCCCATGGACCATTCTCGTAGTAGGCCATTTCGAGCGACGCCGATGTAGCCACTTCATCGAGTTGCATGGTGACCGTTGAAATTGCTCCGAGCGAGACATTGTCGCCGGGTATAAACGAGCTGCCGAAGGTTAAAGCGTTATTGCCACTTCCAAACTCTGGAAAATCGGCGTAAAGCAAGCCAGCGTTCTCGACCATGATCTCATTGCCGAGCCCTTCAACGCCACCACCCGGCTCGAAAGTATTCCCGTCAGGAAACACGCCGGATACATTGTTGACATCGGTGTAAGTAACACCGTTATGGTACAAACTCTGTCCATAAAACCCCTCCGCAAGGTCTTCGTAGTCAGTCACATCAGCTTGAGCAACGCTACAAACGCCAATCGCAAGGGCACCAACCCACTTCTTCGTATCAAACATCCTGATCTCCTTTCTATACTCCAACGAATCCTCACTCGATCACACAATTTTTGATTCACGGCCTACTGACCGGGATCTCCGCTCAAAAGTTCAGCGGGTACAAGTTCATGTTTCACCATGACAGTCGTCGGCATCGGCGGATAAGCCATACGAATTCGATAGAGTTCATAGTCTGAAGGCGATATCCGCAGACGGCTGAACACCGTCGAAGCTAGATCGGCATACCCAGGTATATCAGGAGTCTGAGCGAGCGACACGCCCAAACCCATCTTCACCACATGACCACTCACTGACAGTGCATCCTGCTCTTCGAATGACACCGGTGATGCCAAATCAGAAAAGACACACAATTCTCGCTGAACATCACCAAACAGACCTGACCGAACGAACAAATCAAAATGAAGCAATTGTGCAGGCGTTCTCACAGCTGTCCCGAAGTGCGCGACGCGGTCTTCTGGCGTCGCGTGAACCGGTGCGATGTTGCGAAGTATTTCACCCGTCACCAATGACCGTTCCCCTTGCATTCCCACGCATGACGGCAGAAATTCGTCCTGCATCATTCCACCCTGACCATGCTTCCGAGTCAGTGCAGGCATTGGGCTCGTACAGAACTCTGGCAATACAGGCACACCGTTGTTCGCGCGGGCCGCCTCCGGATCAATCGCAACACGCTGCATGCCAGACTCAGATTGAGACGAATCATCCAATGCCACAGATTGATTGACGACCCACCGAATGCCCGCTCGCGTTTGGCGAAATCCCATGATGCCTCGAATCTGGGCAGCATGAAAATACGAGTGTTTATCGTCCGATGGCATGAGAATACACAATGCCATCAGTACTTTGCAATGACCACCAAGAGTAAAACTGTTGCCCTCGAACGCGGATTGCCGCCAACGCTCTTCCACATGTACATCGCCAGTCGCGCCAATCGAATCGACGATCATGTCAAACTCTGTTCGATTCGACGCATGGCGCGCCACTGCGGCTTCAAACTCATCACATGCATCCAATGTTGACTGAATCAAGTCTTTTGAATGACTCTCCTTGTGTAGAGAGGTAAGCCAGGATTGATGACTTTTGGCAACGGGCATGTGCTTGGCTGCCACAAATGGGTCAGTGGCGTATGCCACCTTCATGATTTGCCACGCCAGTTTTCGGTGAATGCCCAACGCTTGGCTGATTTCGCTTACTGAGTTGGCACCCGGGCAGCAAGTCTCGATGATGTGGGCATACACCTCGCGCATCTTCGCGACGGCTGCAGTCATTTCACTCTCAAACTGCCCGAGGTCTGCAGGGTTTGGTGAACCAGTCGATTTCACAACCGCAAGGTATCACAGATCCACAATGTTACCAGCATTGTTTCTGAAACAATATCAAATACGATCGCGCAGTCGAGAAGTTCGACCGGAGATGTCATCTATCAGAAGGCTAACAAAAATAGAAACTTGGATTATCAGACCTTCAATTTATCAACTAGAATCAACAGCGTCCGCGCCTTCGCCAACTAACGACACCTCCTATGAGAGCTCCCACCATGTTGCTGACGAGATCCCAACCGGTGTTCACATAGCCGCCCACGCCGGTCTCTTCGAGCGTGCGATCCATCGCGAACTCGACGACTTCATTGAACGCACCGAGGCCCATGCCCATGAGCGTCGCTCCTGCAGCGAGTCCGAACGAGAGGCCGCGACATGACGCATCACTCTCTTGGTCGTCAGCATCGTGACCAAGATCTGAGATCGCACGGCGAAGTGCTTCGCTGCACACGAGGGTTGCTGTGAAGAACCCGAAAGTGTGAATCAGTTGGTCGTAGCGAGGAAGCCAGTCAACGGGGCGCATCGCGTAGAGCACTGCTTTGGGTCCATCTTGCACAGACTCGGGGATCGGAACAGTCCCGCCGGCCATATGAAGCAACCCCCAGGCTGCGAGACACCAGAGGACCAGTTTGCTCAGCCGCACACGAACATCCAGTGCCACAATGACGACGATGTAGACGACCATCGCACCGGTGTACAGCACAAACTCGATGTTGCCCGCCCGCAGGGCAAGTGCGCCGAACACGATGGTGTATAAGCCGACAAACAAAGTGAGCCATCGATGGTCGATCATCCAATTGCGAAAGTTCATACGCACCTCACTCATCGTTCACTTGTTTGACCAACTTGATACTGCGGATCGTCATTCTTGCTGTCGAATATGGTGCCGCCCTGATTCGAGACGGTCAATAACGGTGGGCTCGCGAGCGCCGGGCCACCAGATTGTCACGCTGCCGGTCTGGGCGCCCCCCCCGAGTCCGAATGAAACCTCGAACGCGTGCTGCTTGCCTGCGTGCCCGCCGATGCCGATCAGTTGCCTGAGCATGGTGACGGAACCACCTGGCGCATCGCCGTCGAGGTCTGCTTCGACCTGCACGATCGCGCCGAGCGCATCGCGGCTGACACCCTTGCTCGGCTCACCCTCAAGGATCAGTGTGAGCGCGTTGCCGGTTGATCGTTCGATCGCTTGATTCAGATAGACCTTCAGCGTCGGCGTGCGCCCGGCTCGCTTGGGTTTGGGCATGCGATTGAAAGTCTGACCCACGAGGATGTCTATGTCGCCATCGAGGTCGACATCGCCGAGGGTGATCTGTTGGCTGCCGTCGTTGTCGAACCCGCTCCAGTTGGTGACATCGACGAACGACCCATCTTCGAGGTGCCGCCAGACACGCAGCCGCTGATCGTCGGGATAGTCACCAGAAGAAAGCAGGACATCGAGTCGTCCATCGAGATCGAAGTCGGCCAGTTCGCAGAAGAGATCACCTTGATTCCAACTGTGTATGGAAGGGTCCGAGGGAATGCGGTCAAGGTTGAGAGCGATCAACTGAGAAAATGGTGCCACGCGACCAGGATCGGGCATCACATTTTGAACCATCAAACGCGATCGATCCGAACTCTCGCCTGCCCAGCCATGTGCGATCGTAGAAAGCAGCACATCGAATCGGCCGTCTCCATCAACATCGCCGATCGCTGCATCAAATGTATTGCCATTCGCTCGAAACGGCAGTTCATCCGCTCGATCAAAACGAGCATCGGTCTTGGCCCGTTCTTTGAGCCAGTCCGGGTATCGTCCATGCCGAATGTCGTCGCCCCCGAGGTTCGCCATACCCGCGACATCCTGCATGGGTTGTTCCAGCCCGCGATCCGCCCACCACAGTCGATTCGCCCGTCGCCCGTACGACAACTCCAGAATCTGAGCAAAATGGTGAGGATCGTGATGTACTGAATCGACCAATCTGACAATCATGGCTCCGTAGGTCGGTCGTCCCCCCCGGTCGTGTTCTGCACTGAACTCGTACTGGTCCTCCTGCGTTGCCCAGCGTGTGAATGAGCCGTCTGTTTGCTGTAACAAAAGGTCATTGTAAAATGCCTCAAGACCTGCGCCATACTTCGTATACCAATTCCCGAGGTACAGATCGAGCAGGCCGTCGCCATCGACATCGCCCACCGCAACACATGCGGTCGTTTTGGGCGCTGCCTCCACGATGATGTGTTCCTGACCGAATGTGCCATCGCCAAGACCCGCGTACCACGCTGTCGGCAGGACCGGGTCGGTTTTGTCGGTCACATTGCGCGTGACGATCGCATCGCGAAGGCCATCATTGTCAAGGTCGGCAAACACGACGCAGTCGCCGGCATTGACTTCTGGCAATCCTGTCTCGTCAACCTCAACGAACTGAACACCCGATCCGTCCTCATTTGTTCGGTTGAGAAAGACGCGGGTACGATTGACAACCGCATCAGGTCGTGTGTCGCCATCGAGATCGACAAGGACCACACGCGCGGCCGACAGTTCGGCAAGGCCCAATTGTTCCGTGGCATCGACGAATTGGATTTGACCATGAGCGACCGTCGCAATCGCAGCAACAACGAGAATTTGTTTCATGCACAAATCGTACCGTCCGGCAAATCTTCGTGCACGGTTGAATCTTGCCACGGCCTGCAATGGCGAATGTGTGGCTCTCTTTCGGCGAGAGTCGATGTTACTTCTGGCGTATACGCCCGACGAGCGTCGAAGCCTGCACCTGCACACCACGAACCATGCTCTTGAGCGCTTCGCGGTTCGGTGCGTAATCGAGAGCCGTCTGCAGATCGATCCACTCGTCATTTACAAGTTTGCCGAGTGATTGCGTAAAACTGTGCATGCCCTCGCCGGTGCTTTGGTTGATGACCGCTGGCAGGTCGTCATCTTGCCCTTCTCGAATGCGTTCACGAACTGTAGAGTTGTTGATAAGTACCTCGGTCGCCGGGACAACGCCAACCTCAAAGCCGTCAACCGCAGGCATGAGCCTTTGAGCGCAAATAGCGCGCAAACTTGCGGATAGTGAGCCTCGAATGAAATCGCGTTCTGATTCGGGGAAGAACTCAAGCATACGGCCGAACGACTGCGCGACATCGGCGGTGTGCAGCGTGGCGAACACGAGGTGACCTGTCTCGGCTGCCTGAATCGCAGCCAGCACCGTTTCCTGATCGCGCATCTCGCCAACGAAGATCACATCCGGATCTTGCCGCACCACAGCGCGAAGGGCGAGCGCAAAGTCCGGCACATCGATCCCGATCTCGCGTTGCGACACGATCGCCTTGGCGGAGTTGAACCGATATTCGACCGGGTCTTCGATCGTAATGATGTTGACGCCGCGCGTCTTGTTGATCTGGTCGACCATGGCTGCGAGGGTCGATGACTTGCCAGACCCGGTTGTGCCGACGATCAGCACGAGACCTTCATGCGATTCGGTGACCAACTTCTCATATACCGGCGGCAGGTGCAACTCGGCATAACTGGGGATCTCGGCCCGCACGCGTCGAATCGCTGCGTGTGTGTGATTACCCGAGCGAAACATGTTGACTCGGAATCGATCGCCATCGGGCAAGTGCCACGCGAAGTCAAGGTTGCCGACCTCCCGAAACTTCGCTGCCTGAGCCTCATCAATGATGGGATCGAGCAGATGGTCGGCTTCTTCTTCTGTCACGGGATCGTGGTGAATGGGTTTGAGCCGCCCGGCGATTCGGTAGGTCGGCGGGATTCCGACTTTGATGTGCAGGTCGGATGCTTCGAGTTGCCTCATCGCACCGAGTAATTTCTGAATGCTGATGCTTCCCGAGATCATGGAAACCCCTTTCGTCGCAGAACGCAACAGAGAACAGGTCAGATCCATCCGTATTCTACAGCATTTGACGATGCCTGCTCGTGGGCGAGCGAAATCGGTCAAATAGGCGTTGATTGGGCTTCGATGACCGAGGACCGTGCACCTACCATGCATCACATGAGCAAGCTCCGCACCGAACTCCCGGATTCTCGACGCTCGCCGCGATTTGCCGGTGTCTCGACTTTCTGCCGATATCCAAGGCTTGAAGATGTCAAACCCGAGTTCGCACCAGTCGATTGGGCAATCTATGGCGTGCCTTACGACACAGGTGTGACCTATCGCCCGGGTGCTCGATTTGGACCGCGCGCCATCCGCGATGCGTCGCAGTATGTCAAACGCTATTCCGTGCCGCACGAACTTGATCTGTGCGAAGTTTTGAGCCTGGCCGACGCTGGTGACGCGCCGGTTCAGCCCTATCACCCGGCTGAGAATCTGGAAACCGTCGCCAACTGGGCTGCCGACCTCGGTGACCCGTCGCATACGAAACTGCTCGCCATCGGTGGCGACCACTCCATCGCCTACGCGAATGTCGAAGCCACCTGGCGCAGACAAGGCTCACCCAAGGGCGGGCTCGCGCTCATCCATTTCGACAGCCACCTCGACACGGTCGATGCCGTCTGGGGCGAACGATGGGGACACGCCTCGCCATTCATCCGCGCCATCGAACGCGGCATCATCGACCCCAAACGCATGATCTCGATTGGCATCAAGGGTCCGCTCAACACCGCAACCGATCTCGACTTCGCCAAAGAGCACGGCGTGACCATCATCACCCGCGAAGACTGGCTGAGCACAGGGCCTGCAACACTCAAGGCATTTCTCAAAACGATCGCCGACGACCCGGCGTACATCACTTTCGATATCGATGCCATTGACCCAGCGTTTGCGCCGGGCACCGGCACACCGAGCATCGGCGGGTTCAGTTCCACCGAAGCGCTCGCCATGCTCAGGTCGTTGTCAGGACTCCAGGTCTGTGGCGGTGATGTTGTTGAAGTGTTGCCTGACCGTGATGTCGCGGGCAACACGGCGTTGCTGGCTGCCCATATTGCGTTTGAGATCCTGTGCCTCAGTGCCGTGGTTAGCCGATAACGCGTACACAGAACCGCCTGACCGATTTCTTCCCTTTCAGTGTAAAGACCCGCGTGTACCAATCTCTCCTCAATCGCCGATACCTCACGAGCAAGATCATGCCGCTGCTGTCGCTGGTGGCTGTGCTGCTCTCGACCGCGACGATCCTCGTCACCTGGTCGGTCATGGGCGGTTTCCTGCAAACGCTCAAAGACTCAGGTCGAACGCTGATCGGCGATGTCGCAATCACCTGGCCGAACATCGGTTTCGCACACTATGACGATTTGATCGCTCGGCTCGAAGCCCAACCTGAGGTCGCAGCCGCCGCACCGGTCATCGAGACCTTCGGCATGATCCGCCTCCCCGATGATCGACTGCAAGCGGTGTCGATCAAGGGGATCGATGGTCCGTCATTCGATCGGGTGACGAACTACGCAAGTACGCTGTTCTGGCGATCGCTCGATGAACCGACACCAAAGGACAAATCGCGCCAAGACCTTCGATTGCCGGAAAATACTGAGCGTGCGTTTCTCGACAGTGTCTACGACAACGGCATGCAACTGACGCGCGTCGAACCGGGAGGCACCATCGAGCCCGCTGTCGTCCCCGGCATCGAGGTCACCGGACTCAACAATCGGCAACAATGGGGCGGGTACATTCCCATGGCCACGGTCCGCCCACTCGCTGATGGTGCTGTGGCTGCTGAAAATGTGTTCATGCCGCGCAATGGGCACCTGGCGATTACGCTGCTCGCGCTCGACTCGAATGGTCGATTCGCCGACGCAATCACACGGCAATTCCCGGTCGCCAACGAGTTTCAGAGCGGTATCTTCGAGGCCGACAGCCAGATCGTCCTCGCCCGGCTCGATGCGCTGCAGTCGATGCTGAATCTTGACGAAGCCCAGCGCGTCAAACCAGCCGGTCCATTCGACACCGTCATTGACCCCGAGACCGGGCAGGAAGTCCCCGCCCCCCCGACGATCATCGGCGTCGACCCTGCTCGAGTGACCAGTGTGCTCGTGCGGGCGGCCGATGGGTATGACTCCAACGCCGTCGCCAAGGTCTGCGACCGGGTCTACGGCGAGTTCGCTCGAGCCCACGCAGGAGAAGTGCCGGATGCATTCAACATCCTCATCAAAACCTGGCAGGAGAAAAACGCGACGCTGATCTCAGCCGTCGAAAAAGAAACCGGTCTGGTGCTGTTCATCTTCGGCATCGTCTGTTTCACCAATGTCTTTCTTGTCCTCTCGATTTTCTGGTCGATGGTTTCTGAGAAAACCAAGGACATCGGCATCCTGCGGGCCATTGGGGCAAGCACCGGCGGCATCGCGTGGCTCTGGATCCGCTACGGCCTCGTCATCGGCACGGTCGGCGCATCGGCCGGCGTGCTGGCTGCCTGGATCATCGTCCGCAACATCAACCCCATTCATGATTGGATTGGCCGTGTGACCGGCATCGTCATCTGGGACCCAACCGTGTACTACTTCATCGAAGTGCCGAATAAAGTGGACTGGGTTCACGCCGTCTTTGTGTTTCTCGCGGGTCTCGCGACTTGCTTGTTCGGAGCGGCGATTCCGGCGATTCGGGCGGCCACCATGGACCCGGTGAAAGCGTTGAGGTTTGAGTGAACAAGCAGCCTTCAGCCATTTCCCAAATACGTTGGATACTGCTCTTGGCAGGGCTCGTACTCCTAGCCGGAGGAGCTTGGCTCGCATTGGGTTTTACTCCCCCAACTGGCATGTCCCAGTTCTGGAGCAAGGTACTGAAACGATGGATACTTGTCCTTTGTGTTCCAGGGTTCGTAGTTGTTTTCGTTTCAATCGTTCCAGCATGGCGTGCGTTGCGTGGCATTACGGATGATCAGGATGAAACCCACGATGTTGGGTTTACCAGCCGAGTTCCTCACTCAAACGCACCGGTCCCAACCGGCCCCATCCTCTCCGCTCGCAGCATCCACAAGACCTATCGCCTCGGCCGCGTGGGTGTCCCGGTCCTCCGCGGCGTCGACCTCGAAGTCGAACGCGGCTCATGGATCGCCGTCCTCGGTGCATCGGGCTCGGGCAAATCCACACTCCTCCACCTGCTCGGCGGGCTCGACCGCCCGGACACACCTGCCAAGTCTGCACGACATTGTCGCCGCTGCGGCTACAGCCGGGCCGGACTTTCGAACGACACACGATGCCCGGAGTGCGACGAACCGCAACGCACGCTTGCCCCCCCGCACATCGTCTATGAAGGCCGCGAACTGTCCGGCATGTCCACCGCCGAACTGGACCGCTATCGCAGCGGAACCGTGGGCTTCGTCTTCCAGTTCTATCACCTGCTGCCGGAACTGTCGGTCCTTGAAAATGTCACCATCGGTGCGATGGTGCTGCACGGGCGGTTTGGGTACATGAAGGCGCGCAGCGAAGCCCGCGACCGGGCCCGCGAACTGCTCGATACCTTCGGCCTCGGCCATCGCCTGCGCCACAGACCGCGTGAACTCTCGGGCGGCGAACGCCAGCGCGTCGCCATCGCCCGAGCCCTGATCAACCGCCCAAAGATCCTGCTGGCCGACGAACCGACCGGCAACCTCGACCGAACGACGGGGGGGAGTATCCTCGACGCAATCGAGAGCATCCAGCAGGCCGAGGGGCTGACCATGGTGATGGTGACCCATGACCCGACCATCGCCGAGCGAGCCGCACGGACTGTGAATCTGGTTGACGGTGTCGTCGTTGACAAACCGGTCTTCGAGGAGTCATAACCCCTTCAGCGTGCGCGGATATGGTTCTGTTGAACAGGCCTTTTGTACAAGCGGTATGATTTCGCGATGCACGAGGTCACACTTCCTCAGTCTGTCGAACCCGTTGTTCCCGGCGTATGTGTTGGATGCGGTGAAGCTCCCGATTCTGTGCGTTTCGTTCGCGTTGCCCCCCTTGCATTTATTGCATTCCTTGCCCCTTTTCCATTACCCGGCTCGCGCTTGGTGCACGCCCCCATTTGCCGTTCGTGCCGCGCACGCGACCGCCGCCAACTCATGCGCGACAATCTCTTGGGCTTCCCTATTTTCTTCGCCTTTTTGCTTGGGTCGATCTGGTTGTTCAGATCGCTCCTCCCGTACCCGTGGTGGTTCGTGCCGGCGATCATCGTCTTGTTTATCGTGATCTGCATTCTTGCAGTCGCCTTCGGAGACCCCTCGATGGTCGCTCGGCGCGTCGACTCCAACATTGTGTACGGCTTCCGGAGTCCATACGGAGCGACCCGTTTTGCCCGCCTAAACGGAACGCGGATCACCCGTCACGAAGCCCCTACCTTCAACTGGCGAGAGCAATTCTGACTGACTCGTTCGGTTGCTGATTCAACGAATTTGCGATTCGCCGTTCGTCGCTCTTTCCACCTACCATCGCCTCTTGTCCACGCCCCACACCGAGCACGAACTTCGCACCGGCCGCGCCGGGTTTGCCTTTGGCGTGGCTGCCTTCATGTGGTGGGGTGTGGTGATGACGCTCTACCTCGCCGCCGTCAAAGCCGAACCGGTCGAACAGTTGATCCAAAGGATCTGCTTCGGCGTGCCCAGCGTCCTGCTGCTCGTTGCCTTGATGCGCCAGTTTCCGCAGCTCGCCAAAGCCCTGCGCAACAAGCGCGTCATGTTGCTCCTGCTCGCGTCAACGGTCCTGATCGTCCTCAACTGGTCGGCGTTTATCTATTCTGTGTCCGCCGATCGCCTGATGGACGCAAGTCTCGGGTATTACGCCACGCCGCTCGTTTCGATCGCGCTGGGCGTGATCTTTCTCGGCGAACGCCTCGGCAAGTTGGAGTGGATCGGTGTGGCGCTTGCGGTCGCGTCCGTGGCGCTTGCCACATGGGAGCGTGGCGCCCTGCCCTGGATCTCGATCACTCTCATGTTCGCATTTGCGGGCTACGGACTGATCCGCAAACGCGTTGACGCGGGTCCATTGGTTGGGCTCACGATCGAGATGATGATCGCACTGCCGTTCGCGGCCGCTGCATACTTCTGGCTCGCTGCACAAGACCGGGCTGCCATTGTCTCTGCCCCCCCATCGCAACTCGCCCTGATGGCGATCGCCGGGTTCATGGTGATCGCACCCCTCGTTTGGTTTTCCGCGGCTGCCCGTCGACTTCGCCTGGCGACGCTGGGCATCCTCCAATACATCTCGCCGACTGCGCAGATGATCATCGGGCTTATCAAAGGTGAAGAGATCTCGCCCGTTCGCATGGCGGCGTTCGTCCTGATCTGGATTGCCCTGTTTTGCTATTCGTACAACTCGATTCAGCGCAGCCGCCGCTCGCGCAAAACCTGAACAAAACGAAAGGGGACGACCGAAGCCGTCCCCTTCCTCTCCTCCACGACTCATCTGTATTTACGGACAGCCGGCCGTGAAATCACTCAGGAACTCGAGCACATCAAAGAAGTCGATCATGCCGTCGCAGGTGAAGTCTGCACGCAGTTCGCCATCGGTGAATGCACCGAGATACGCCAGCACATCGAAGAAATCGAGGTTGCCATCGGGGTTGAAGTCGGCCCGGCAGCCGCCGATGCAGAGCTGACCGCCTGCATACGCGATGCACTGCTGCCCGCCACCGAACAGACTGTTCAGGTGAACCCACGCCGATCCATCCCATGCATAGGTTTCGATGTCGTTGAGCACAAGCGTTGCGTTGGCTGCGATCTCGAGCCCGGCTGCGCCGTCAATGCCGGTGATGTATAGGGCTTCGGGCACGCCGCCGGTGCGGTTGTTATTGTTGTAGCAGTCACGCAGTTCAACCACGGTTTGGAAGCCGCCCGCGTCACCGATCGTGAGGTGCCCGATCCTGAAATCATTGAGTTCGGATCCATCGACCGGCATGCCAACATCTTCTGAAGCAACTTCGAGCAATTTGATCCCGGCGCCATTCATGACGAGTGTACTGTCGGTGAAGCCGTACCCGTTTGACGCGCCCGTCGCTGTGCTGAGCATATCACCGCCACAGACGATTGTACTTCCGTTGGCAGCGGAGAGGGCGTGTCCCCGCGCAATGCAATCGGCACCGAACAGAACTGTCCCCCCCTGAGCAGCGATAATCGAGATATTAACATCGCACGCCTGCAGACCGGACAGGTCAATCGTCCCGTCAAATGCATAGAAATACGCACGGCGACCATTTTCAAAGGTCCCCATGATGTGCGAAACATTGCTCATGTCGAGCGTTGCTCCGTCATACCATGCATGAAAATCAACATTCAACCCAGTGCCGACGCTGATGGTATCGAGCGATGTCATGTCCAACAGCGTTCCGGCGTTGTACGCGCCAAACGCGGTCGAGTGCAAGGTCGGCGTGTCATAGTTCGTGATCGCACCCGGCATGGTGAAATTGGCGCCGTTGCGAGCATAAATGCGTGCTCCGTTGGCCGATTTCAAACCGCCATGGTTGAAGGTATACGCAGCGGACAACTCGACCACCATGTCGTCGATATCCGTCAAGCCGGGGACATTGAGCGTGCCGCCGTTATAGATCTCAAGATACTCAAGATTGGCAAACTCAGCCGTTGGGGAAACGGTGATCGTGCCGTTGCTATCCACATCAAGGCGAGCCCGTGTCGCAACATTTTGCAATCCCGTGAGATCAATCGCACCGTCAAAGGCATACACATAGAACTGACCGGAACCCCCGGTCACGGTCTGTAGCCCGGACAGATCGAGCGTCGCGCCCGAATACCAAGCGTACATATTGACATTGCCGCTCACATCGAGTTCAAGAGACTGCAGCGCACTCGCATCGATATGAGTCCCTGCGTTCACCGCATGGAACGGTGTCCGCGTGTTGTATCCCACAGCCGAGTAGATCGAGTTCGGATAAACGAACTCATGTGCGCCCGCAGCATAGAACTGCGCTCCATTCAAAGTACCACCGCCCGCGAGGTTCACCGCCGAAGTCGGTCCGCTCAGATTGAAGTAGGTCCCATTCGCATCGACGACACCCGGCAGATTGACCACGCCGCCGTTCAGTGCATCAATGCGTTCAAGACGGTCCATGACTGCTGTGGAACTGACATTAATCGTCCCGTTCAGGTCTGTATGGAGCCGAAGACGGGGTACAACGAGGTCGAGATCGGTCAAATCGATCGTGCCGTCATATGCGTAGACATACAGAAAACTGTTGTCGCCTGTAACGGTGTCAAGGCCGGACAGGTCGAGTTGCGCCCCGCCGTACCAGGCGTACAAGTTCATCTGGGCGTTGTCTTGAACCTGGAGCGTTTGAATGCTGGAGGCATCAATCAGCGTACCCGGATTCTGCGCGTGAAATGATGTATACCCGCCAAAGCCATCACCTGAGTACGCACTATGCGTGGTGGTCAATGTGGCGCCACTTCGGATATCGAATCGCGCGCCGTCAATATCGGGCAAGGCACCCAGATTGATTTGTGAAGTCCCCCCTCGAATGTAGAGCACGCCGCCCAGATCTGTCACACTCTGCGCATTAATTGTGCTGTTGCCATATGCTTCGATTCTTGTCAGTCCCGGCAGCGGGGCATTCGGCAGATTGATCAAGCCATCAAGATCTGCGTGCACCCGAATCGGGCCATCTGTATTCGTTAGACTTGCGAGGTCGATGTTGCCGTCATATGCGTACAAGTACAACTGTCCTGTTCCACCCCAGGTGATGTCGGTGGTGTTGGACAGGTCAAGCGTTCCTCCGCCGTACCACGAGTAGAAATTGGCACCATAGTTTGGCGCCAGCATGATCGTCTGTACTGACGAAGCGTCGATCGTCGATGACGCATTGCGGACATCGAGACTGAACGGACCAGTAAAGGGGGACGCATCAAACGAAGTTGAGTTCACGGTCACTGACCCGCCCGTGGTCGCATGCAACTGTCGAACATTCAACGCGTCAAACCCACCCGGGTTGGTGAACTCGATGTTTCCGCCAAAACAGCGAATATACGCACCATCGACCATGGCGTTGCCCAGAACCGTCATGTTAACGCCGGTGTACAGGTCATGATACGAGGCATCACCAATCGTCAGGTCATTGATCTCGTGATCGCCCGTGTAAAGCTGCCAGCGTGTGTTGATCGATGCCGGAAAGAACAGGTTGTACGTGTCCCCGCCGCCATTAACAGGGACGACACCGATATCCCAGTTGGCTGGGTCACCGTTCAATCCCCCGCTCGGGCCGATGTAGGTCGCGTCGATTTGTCCCGCCGCTGTTCCTGCAAGAAAAGCTAAAAGAACAGCCGCACTGCTCGTTCGATAGTGAACTTTCATTTTCCGCTCCTTGAGATCTGATTTTCTCCCACGAGACTTCATGGTACCGAGGCGTTCACTCCACTCAAGCGCTTTTTTGTCCATTCAATCACCCTACAATCCAACATGCCCGAAGCGACCCTCGAACCATCCACCCCGACAAGTCCCATATCCAAACCCGTGGCGGACCTGCGTGGAATCAAGAAGATCTACTACAAGCCGGACGGTTCAATCATGGTCGAAGCCCTCCGCGGGGTCGATATCACCATCCACGCAGGCGAGTATGTCGCCATCATGGGGGCTTCAGGGTCCGGTAAAAGTACACTGATGAACATTCTGGGCTGCCTCGACCGTCCGACGGAGGGCGAGTACCTGCTCGACGGCGTACCAAGCCAGGACCTCTCGGACGAAGCACTCTCGAAGTTCCGTGGGGAGAAGATCGGATTCGTCTTCCAAGCGTTCAATCTCATCCCGCAACTCACCGTTGAGGAGAATGTTTCGGTGCCCCTGTTCTACCAAAGCGTTCCCCGCGCCACGCGGATCGAACGAGCCAACCGGTGCCTCGGGCTCGTCGGGCTCGAAGACCGCACCGGTCACCGGCCACGCGAACTCTCGGGTGGTCAACAGCAGCGTGTGGCGATCGCGCGGGCCCTCGTCACAGAACCCGTCGTGCTGATGGCGGACGAACCGACCGGCAACCTCGACTCGACCACCGGCGAGGCGATCTTGACGCTGTTCGAGAAACTGCACGCAGAAGGCATGACCATCATCATGGTCACACACGACGACAACATCGCCGAACGCTGCCACCGCATCATCCGCCTTAAAGACGGCCTGCTCGAATCCGACCGCCGACTGCGCTGAACTTTCCGAGATCGGGTTTTTCGATCCTCCGGGACGATCACCGCTCGAGTACTCGACTTAACGCCAACCCGAAATCGAACATGGCCCAACACGGATCGTGTCATCTCACCGACGCATCTACCATCCATCGCACATTTGCGAGAATGCCCACATGACCACACCCACAACAGACAAACCCACCGCTGACGACCGACCCAGCCTCACACGCAACTTCATCACCGAGATCATCGATGCCGATATCGCCAGCGGCAAATGGGGGAGCCCTGGCGACCGCACCGTCGTCACCACCCGCTTCCCCCCCGAGCCCAATGGCTTCCTGCATATCGGGCACGCCAAGTCGATCGCTGTGAACTTCTCGCTCGCCGAGGCTTATGGTGGGCACTGTAATCTCAGGTTCGATGACACCAATCCGGCAGCCGAGGAAGATGCGTTCGTCAAGGCCATCATCGAAGATGTCCGCTGGCTGGGTTTCACCTGGAACAACGCATCTAGTCACGACGCGAGTCAGGACGGCGTGCTGTACGCCAGCGACTACTTCCAGCAACTCCACGACTGGGCAGTCGAACTCATCGACAAGGGGCTCGCGTATGTCGATGAACAAAGCCCCGAAGACATCCGCGCCCAGCGCGGCGATCTCAAAAACCCCGGCACCGCGGGCCCGTTCCGAGATCGACCTGCAGCTGAAAGCAAGGCTCGCTTCGCCGAGATGGTCCGCGGCGACCATCCCAACGGCTCGATGGTCTTGCGCGCCAAGATCGACCTGGCCAGCCCGAACATGAATCTCCGCGACCCCGTGATGTACCGCATCCTCAACACCCCCCACCACCGCACGGGCACCACCTGGCATGTCTACCCGATGTACGACTGGGCCCATGGGCTCGAAGACTCGATCGAGGGTATCACCCACTCCATCTGCACGCTCGAGTTCGAAATTCACCGCCCCCTGTACGACTGGTTCATCGACGCGATCAACAAGGACCGGGCCGAGAAAATTCACCATCCCCAGCAGATCGAGTTCGCCCGCCTCAATCCCTCTTTCATCATCACGAGCAAGCGCAAACTCCGCCAACTCGTTGAAGACGGCCATGTCACCGGCTGGGACGACCCGCGTATGCCAACCATCCGAGGCCTGCGCCGTCTCGGGTACACACCCGAATCACTCCGCGCTTTCGCAGAAGCCACCGGACTCACCAAGTTCAACGCTGTCCACGACATCGGGCTCCTCGAACGAGCGGTCCGCGACCATCTCAACAAGGTCGCTCCGCGTCGCATGGCGGTCCTCAACCCGCTCAAGGTCACCATTACCAACTGGGCAGATGGAGGCGACCCGGATCGCCTCGAAACAATGCAGGTCATCAACAACCCCGAAGACGAATCGGCAGGCGCACGACCCGTGACCTTCGGCCCGACCCTCTGGATCGAGCACGACGACTTCATGATGGACCCGCCCAAGAAATTCTTCAGGCTCGGACCCGGGCGTGAAGTCCGCCTCCGCTGCGGCTACTGGATCACCTGCAACGAAGTCATCACCGACGACGAGGGTAACCCCGTCGAATTGAAATGCACCTATGACCCGAATACACGAGGCGGCAACAACCCCCCACCCGACGCTAACGGCAAGGTCCGCAAGGTGAAGGGCACGCTGCACTGGGTCGCTGATGCCGACTGCGTTTCCGCCGAGGTGCGGCTATTCGACCGCCTCTACAGCGTCGAGAAACCGGGCAAGAAAACCGACAACCATATCGACGACCTCAACCCCGACTCGTTGACTGTCTTGACTGAGTGCCGTGTTGAGCAAGGACTGACCAAGCATCTGCCCGATGAGCCCGCGTGGCCCGACGGCCTCCGGCGATTCCAGTTCGAGCGTCTCGGTTACTTCTGCCTTGATGCCGACAGCGCCGACAACAAACTCGTATTCAACCGCACTGTCACACTCAAAGACTCATGGGCAAAGCAGAATCGGTAACGGTCGCCTAGGGAATGTTTCATCCATCGTGAGCCAGGGATTACTCGAGCCCACCCGCCAGTTCTCTGACGAACGCACCAGCCGCAGCCGAAGCGTCTCTCCCCGATGCCGCTGCTTCGTTGACGCGCCGTACGAGCGCACTGCCCACGATCGCGGCATCGGCGTATTCCACCACCGCCCGCACATGATCAGCCGTCGAAATCCCAAACCCGCATGCAATAGGCAAGTCCGTCCATTCGCGCAGTTTCGTGACGCGAGCGCCAATGTCCGGTGCATCCGCCTGCTCGCCCGTGATACCGGCCCGCGTCACGAGATACACAAACCCTGTACACGCTTTGGCGATTCGCTCGGCCCGCTCGGCGGATGTCGTCGTCGAGATCAACAGCGTCGAAGTCAGTCCGGCATCCGCTGCACGCCTGGAAAGATCCGAAGCCTCATCGAGCGGACAATCAGGAAAGATGAACCCATCAAACCCAGCCGACGCGGCTCGCCGGATGAAGGTCTCTTCGCCGATGCGCTGCACGATTGAAACACTCACCATCGCGACCAGCCCGGCCTGCACGCGATCACGCACGGACCGAACCGACTCAAACACACTCTCCGGGGTTGATCCCGCAACGAGTGCCTCGTGCATCGCAGCAGCAATTACCGGCCCGTCCGCGATCGGATCTGAAAACGGAATCCCAATCTCGATGACACTCGCCCCGGCTGCATCCACAGCCTCGATGACCGATACGGTTGAAGCCGGCGACGGATGATCCGCACAAACGAACGGCATCAAAGCCCTCTTGCCCTCTGCACGCAGTCCTGCAAAAACGCGGTCGATCCGATTCTCGCTCACGACGGGTGGTTCCGTCGCGCACGGCGCCGCAGCCTCCGGTTCTGCAGCCTCTGGGGGGGCAACGACCGACGGTTCATGTTCGCGATCGATCGCGTCAGTCGTGACTTCGACCGGTGCGTCGGTGCTCTCGTTCATCATGTCACTTGCTTCATCGTTCGATGACATCGTTGATTTGCTCCAAACCGGCGGTCAGCACGCGCGGTCCCTCGTCCGTAATCAGGACATCATGTTCATAGTGCACCGCCATGGATCCATCCGCAGCAAATATCGGCCACGAACCCCGCTCCTGTGCGGTTTCGCCTGTACCAATCGCGATCATCGGCTCGACCGCGACAAGCGTGCCGGGCTTGCATGGCGTGTTTGCATCGGCCCATTCACCCCGAAACGACGGAACCACATTCGATATATAGGGCGGTGCGTGCAACTTGCGACCATACCCATGTCCGCCCAAACCGCGAATCAAGTGAAATCCACATTCATCCTCGACATGCTGCTGCACAGTCTCAGCCCACGCCAGGTAGGTATTCCCCGGCTTGAGTTCGGCCGCGCCGAGTTTGAGTGATCGCTTTCCAGCGTTCGTGAGCCGACGAATCTCATCTGTCGGTTGACCGAACATGTAGGTCCATGCTGCATCCCCAATCCACCCGCGAAACGACACGCCGATATCGATCTTCAAAAGATCCCCTGCTTCGAGCGGCTTCTGGTAATACCCGGCCGTCCCATGCACAACACACGCATTTACACTCAGGCACGCATGACTGGGGAATGGGGGCAGCCTCGGCACTCGATACCCTCGAAAACACGACTTACACGACAAACTCTCGAGCGTCCGTGCGACGAAACTGTCTATATGAGCCAAAGTCTGCCCGTGGGCGAGGAAATCCGAGAGCCGCTGGTGCGTTTCAACCACCTTCGCTGCCGCCTCGATCGCACCTTGCGCGTCTTTTTCGGTGAGTGTCTTGCTCATTCGAGCAGATCGTAGCGGCAGCACGGCGTTCGCGCCGCGTATCGTCCAGATCAGTGACCGTCGTCATTCAGCACAATCCGAAGTCAGGCACCGGCATGGCTCGCGTCGTCGCGCTCGAAGCCGCCAATGCCCTCGATCACGCGGGCATCCCGTGTGCCGTTCATGACATCAGTATCGATGATCCACTCCTCCCAACCGATCTCGCCGACTGTCGTGCTTTCATCGTGGCGGGTGGCGATGGCACGGTGCTGCACGCGTCTCGCCTGGCGATCGACGCACAATGCCCGATCTATCACCTCCCCACCGGCAACGAAAACTTGTTCGCTCGCGCTTTCGGCATGACCACCGATCCCTCCCAACTGGTCGAAGCCATTCGAAAACAAGTCGTGCAAAACGCGTCGGTCGGACGACTGAGAACCGAAACCGCCGAACTCCCCTTCCTGCTCATGTGCTCGATCGGTCCAGATGCAGGGGTGATCCGTCGCCTCTCGCAAACTCGAACGCGGGCAACGGGTCATCGTGCCTATTTCAAACCAGTCCTCGCCGAGGTGTTCACACCGCTCTTGCCTCGGCTCACCATCGAAGTGGATGGCAAAACCTTGGTCGAGGAGCGACCCGGGTGGGTGATCGTTGCCAACACACGCGAGTATGCACTGCACCTCGACCCGGTGCCCACAGCGAGCATGGTCGAACAGCAACTCAATGTCGTCTTCATGCCTGCCCAGACTTCACTTGGCGCATTCGTGCAACTGCTCAGTGCCCGCCATGGACCCAGTCATCATCTGCACACTGCCGGACAAGAGATCAAGATCACAACCACGCCGTCAAATCGCGCTCCGATCTGCTGCCAGATCGATGGTGAAGCAGGGCCCGCGATGACGGGCACCATCACCACAGCATGCGCTCGCGAACAATTGCGTGTACTCGTTCCGAGCAGCCGTGAGCCAGTTAATCCGAACTCACGGGACTGAAACGGACGACGACCGGCGTACCAAAGACCGGCACCTCTGCAGCGTTGGCCATAAACGCAGGCACTTCAAACTCGCTTTCCGGATGGTGCATGGATCGCGCCGCGATCATCTCAGTACCAAAAGTGGTCAAGCCGACAATCGTGCCTTCGATGCCGGCGAGGTAGACCTCGCGCCCGTTGAACGACCGGAATCCGCTGCCAGCGAACACCCACGACAAATCCTGAATCGGGGTCCGGTCATCACCGAGACCAATCCATGTCGCTGGGCGGATCACTCGACCATCGACGATAAAATGAACCGCAACCGGTGTACCCGTTGGTTCCACACCAACGATTGAACCCGAACGCTGTTCCCAACGCCCGGGTGACCCCGGCAGATACCCAGCCAGCAGCATCGCCGCATGCACATGCTCCGCCGCTGCGTCGATGACAACCAACGCTTCGTACGCGCGTGTGTCAGGAACGCTGACGACGACTTCGAGGTACACATCCGGCGTATCAGGATGATGAACATCCGTCCCGACGCGGGCATCGACCTCGACGATCTGCTGCTCCCGATCGATCCTGACCCCTGGAAAAACCTCAACCATGGCATGCGCATCACGATCTGATTGTGGTGCTGGTCTGGCGCATCCCGCGACCCATCCGAATGCCACGATGAACAGCAGCGTTACCACGCATCGCATCCGCATACCTCCGATGCCAGTTGGGCGAAACGCTGTCCGCGTTCTTCAAAATTGGCGAACTGATCCCACGACGCGCACGCCGGGCTCAAAAGGACCGCATCGGTCACGGTTCCTTTCGGCCCAGCACTTGTGCCGCGCATCTGTTGTATCCGTTCGCGGATGACGGACACCGCCCGTTCCAATGTCCCGCACGAGATACCGCCTTCAGCCGCCAACAACTCTCCGGTTGAACCGATGGTCGCCAGGGTTGCAATCTCCCGCCCCAACTGCGCGATCGATCGCAGGTCAATCCCTTTGTCATACCCGCCTGCGATCAGGTGGATGCGTTGTACGCTCGTCTCACGCAGTGCCCGAATCGCCAGCAGCGTCGACTCCGGCGTCGTTGATTTAGAATCGTCATACCAGACAACTCCCCCGGCCTCAAACAACCGACAAAGCCGATGCGCGAGCCCCTTGAACTGACCGATGCCCGAACTCACCAAATCTCGATCTGCGCCCAAAGCGGCGCACGCCTCGACAGCCATCGCAGCATTCAGTCGATTGTGCACACCGGGCACCGCCAATACATCCTTCTCGAACTGATCAGATCGCGCCACGACCCGATTCACATGCCTGGGAACGGCCCAGTCGGCCACACCCTCACCGAGCACCGCCGTTTCTTGAGCCGCTGTCATAAGCCCCTCTTTGCTTTGGCGATAATGCTCGATCGAACCGTGCCAATCGATGTGATTTTTGCTATAGGTCGTCAGAACACAGACCTTTGGCCGAAACACCTCGCACCGTTCAAGCCACCACAACATCGCGCTCGACAGTTCCAAAACAACCGCAGCATCACGCGGCATCGACGCAATCTCGCCGAGCAAACTGCCACCGATATTGCCGCCGACGACAACGCTTCGCCCGGCCGCCATCAAACCGGCACCGATCATGCTTGTCGTCGTACTTTTACCGCTCGACCCACTCACCGCGATGATGTCCGCGTGTTCGCCGAGTCGGTCGACGAGTGCACGAAAGGTCAATTCAATCTCGCTCGTCACCATCGCACCGCTCGCCTCGGCGTGTAAGAGGCGTTCATCGCACCAAGGCTGAGGCACCGCTGGGTTCACGACGATGACATCGTTGCCCGAGCACGCCGGAAGCGAATCATCACCCGCGATCACCTCGACCTGTCCGGTTTCAATCAAATCAGACAATGACTCGATCGCAGGAGCGAGTGCATCGGCTTCCAACTTGTCAACGACCATCACCGAAAGCCCAGCATCAGCGAGGGCGCGCGTCACACCAAGGCCCCCGCCGAACCGTCCCAACCCGAGCACGATCGCTCTGTTCTTACCTGCAAGACTGTCGTTCATCACATCACTCGCTACAGCACCGAAACCGGATCTACATCGATCGCATAGGTCGCGTCACTCGTCACCGAATCAACATCGCGAAGCGATTCCAGCGTCGCCATCAGATCGACCGCTCGTTCTGCAAACACGCGTACCTCCATCCGATAGCGGTCTGCGATACGAGCAAGCGTGCATGGGTCCGGCCCATCAATACGCACGCCACGCTGGGCGCGCTCACGAAGTCGCGACGCAGCATCCTTCGCAAGTGTCGTCGCTCGTGCGTGGGACGCATCGCGCACCACAATCCGGGCCATCCGTACCGCGGGAGGCAACTTCGCTGCCTCTCTCGCCTTCATCTCCATGTCTGCAAATCGAATAAAATCATGCTCCGCTGCAAGCGTAATCGCTGGATCGTCGGGATACATCGATTGCACGAGAACGATCGCCTCGCCGTGTGTTTCTACATCGCCCCGCCCCGCCCGACCGGCCACCTGATTCACCAACTGAAAAGTCCGTTCGCCCGCTCGAAAATCCGGCAGCATCAGCGCCGTGTCTGCGTTCAACACGCCAACAAACCCGACATTCGGAAAATCGAGCCCCTTCGCAATCATCTGTGTACCGAGCAGGACTCTGGTCCGTCCATCCCGAAAGCGATCAAGTACATCAAAGTAAGTTTGCCCGCTGCGCATCGAGTCGGAATCGACCCTGACAAAGTCGTCGCCCGGCACCAGACCAAGCCGGCGTTCGAGTTCCATCTCAACATGTTGCGTCCCCGCGTTCAAAAGCACCATCTGCTTCGCGCACGACGGGCATCGGTCAGGCACACGCTGGGCTGCCTGACAGTGATGACAACGCAAGTACCGTCCGCTGGCGCCGGTCGGCAATCGATGACTCGACAACAGCACATCGCACGCATCGCACCGCATCGTCCACCCGCACGCAGCGCTCGCGCACCCCACATACCCCGCTTCACCGCGACGATTGAGCAATAGGATGGCCTGCGAGCCGCGATCGAGCGTGGCTCGCAGCGCCCCCTCCAGCGTCGGACCGATCAAATCGAGCGTGGCGCCGCGTGATTCGCCCATGCGTGCGCGCGCTCGCCGTTCTTCAGCGAGATCCACAATACGAACGGTCGGCAACCGCCCGCCACTCACACGATCGGCGAGTGTCCACAAGCGATACCGTCCGTCGCGGGCATTGCGCCAACTCTCGAGTGAAGGTGTCGCAGAACCCAACAAAACCGCAGCACCTTCGACAAACCCGCGTTTCACCGCGACATCGCGACCGTGATAACGCGGCGACGAATCCTGCTTGTAACTCGAATCGTGCTCCTCATCGACAACAATCAGACCTAGGTTTGGCATCGGCGCCAGCACCGCCGACCGAGGCCCGATCAACACCTGCGCTTCGCCCGAGGCGCACATCGACCACGCCCGGTTGCGCTGCGCACCCGTCAGTTTGGAATGCAGGACCGCCACCCGATCGGTACCGCATCGATCGGCGAACCGACGCACGGTTTGCGGCGTCAATGCAATCTCGGGAACGAGCACAATCGCGCCCATGCCTTGTTCAATCGCCTGTGCGATGAGCCGCAGGTACACCTCAGTCTTCCCGCTTCCGGTCACGCCGCGCAGCAGGTGCACCGACGCTCGACCAAGATCGGGCTTGATCCCGTCGATGATCAACTGTTGATCATCACTCGGCTCAGGCGCAACAACCGGCTGACCCCCCCTTGTCATCCAGCCCTCAACGCCGCTTTGAATCTCGCGCCTTTCCACCCGCTCAAGGAGACCTGCCTCGATGAGTCGATTGATTGGCCCGACATTTGCAACCTCGGCCACACGCGCGAGCGCTCTCGCCTCCATCGGAAACACAGACCCATCCATCGCCGACAGCCGCTCCCACGCGAGTCTCGCGGTCGGTGTGAGCGGCGTCTCTTGCGCCTCCGCGCCGGCCACGGGTCGCACCAGGACACGCACCCGCGAACCCACGCTCTTTTTCACCGCAACCGGCAACATCGCTTTGGTCACAACACCCAATGGGCATGCGTAATACCGGGCAATCCAGCGAGCCAGATCGACAAGCCCGAGCGGGAGGCTTGCTTCACCTGCGCTCACAACCGCTTTCACTTTGCGTGGGTCAAAACCCTCAAGCAACTCGGTCCCGCCGCACGCAACCACCAGCCCGCCGACCGTTTTTCGACCGAGCGGCACGCGCACCCACTGCCCGACCGTCAGCCCGTCACCTCGATAGGTCAGCCCGTCTTGCCCCACTTCGCCAGAAATGCCACGCTCGACGACGACACGCACAAAACGACCGGCACCAGCCGCTTCGTTCGATTCACACGCGTCTTGGGTTTCAAAAAGGTCCACGCTGAGCTACAGTATCACCTGTGAGCACTCAGACACCAAGCGCAATGACCGCACGACTCGCTCTGGCGGACGGCACCGTCTTTCATGGTCGCCCGTTCGGCGCTGTCAACGAGCCCGTGCTGACCACCGCTGAAGTCGTTTTCAACACCGCCATGACGGGCTATCAGGAGTCGCTGACCGATCCCTCCTATGCCGGTCAGATCCTGGTGCAAACCGCGCCGCTCATCGGAAATACCGGCACCAACGACGAGGACTTTGAGTCCCGCAAGATTCAGGTCGCGGGCTTTGCCGTTCATGAATGTGCGAACAGGAGTTCGAACTTCCGAAGCGACCGATCGCTCGAAGCCGAACTTGAGCGTGCAGGTATCCTCGGTATTTCAGCCATCGACACACGCGCCCTCGTTCGCATCATCCGTGCTGCAGGAGCGGCGCCGGGTGCACTCACCAATCGAACCGATCTGTCTGACCAGGAGTTGGTGAAGGCAGCTCGACTGGCGCCATCGATGGAAGGCGCCAACCTCGTGTCAACCGTCGCCGGGCAGGAGTCTGATCGTTGGACCGAAACGAAAGCGCCCTGGGCCTCCACAACCCAATCTGGAAAAGGTTTGACAGTGCTGGCGCTCGATTGTGGCGTGAAACGCAATATCCTGCGCAACCTCGCGTCTCGAGGCTGTTCGGTCGAAATCATCTCGCACAAAACACCCGCAGACGAGATCCTCGACCGTTTTCGGACGGGTCAGGCAAGCGGCCTGTTCGTATCAAACGGTCCCGGAGACCCGGCAGCCGTCGAGGACACCATCGCGACATTACGGACCATACTGCAGGCCCACCCCGAGGTGACTGTGCCCATCTTTGGAATCTGCCTCGGTCACCAACTGCTCGCAATAGCTGCTGGGGCAAAGACATACAAACTCAAGTTCGGCCATCGTGGCACCAACCAACCGATCCGTGACGAGTCCCATAACCGCGTCCAAATCACTTCGCAGAATCACGGGTTCGCGGTCGATGCCGAATCGCTGCGTGCATGTGGCGGCCAGGTCACGCACACCCACCTCAATGATGGGACGGTCGCCGGTTTTCGACTGACTTCTCAACCGGTTTTCGCGGTCCAGTATCATCCGGAAGCAAGTCCTGGCCCGCATGATGCCGATGCGTTGTTCGATGCGTTCGTCGCTGCAATGACCGATAACGCCAGTCAGATCAACAATTTAGACTCAACACTCGCGTGAACGCTCGAATCTCCAAACGGGTTCTCCGTCGTTCCGGACCCACTCAAATCGGGACGATTTGCCCACATTCCAAATTCTTCCGGCAAATTGGCAGCGCACCCCCTTGCATTGCTGGCCGTTTCGGGTATATTGCCATAAGCAGAGATCGGTCCGAGCGCGTTCTGTAGCTCGACCGCACTCTCAGGAGCGGAGTCAACGACCAGCCCACGGGAAGGGGAAAGCCCACGGCGCTGCAAAGAATTAGAAGCCTCACAAGTGCGACGATCGGCCAGTGCGATCGGCAACGCTTGGAGCGGGCTTGGAGAAATGCTGATTGTCAGACCTTGTGGTCAACTCGATTCGTACTTGCTGCCAAGGAACTCGTTGTTCTGAGGCAGGGGATTATGTTTGTGTTCCCCTTGGGGGATTTGTGTCAAGTTTGTGGTTCCACAGTTTTTAGAAATGAAAGAGGAGCGTTCCAATGAAAGCTAAGACTTGTCTTGCGTTGGCGATCGCCGCTGGTTGCGCGACCGTCGCATCCGCTAACCCGGAAAACATCACCATCACCGGTCAGGTTGGTCTGACCACCGATGTGATCGGTCACATCTATTACAATGTCGCGACCGGTGAAATGGTCAAGACACCCGCCGCCAACACCCGTGGCGAGCCGGATCCGTTGTGGGTCAACGAAATCTACGACCAGTGTGATTTCGCCGAGTGGTTCTACTATGCATCACTCAACACCGGCAACGGCACCAACAACTACTGGATGGACTGGGCCGAAGCCACTCCTGACGCGATCGCTGACACCATGACGCTTCTGTTCGTCACCGATGTCCCCGATCCCGAAGCAGACGGCGAAGAAGGCCTCGAAGCCGACTTCACCTTCTTCAGCGGCATCGACCAGGGTTCGGTCGACTCAACCGTCGGCACCGGTGACTTCGTCATGACCATCACCGGCCTGCCCGGTTCCGACGCCAGTGGCGGCGGCCTCGGCACATGGCTCATCACCCTCGACCTTGCCGGTGGCAACGAAGTTCCCTTCGGCAACACCGACATCGATGGTGACGAAATGACCAACTTCGGCTATGGCTGGAACTTCCGCGTGCCGGAAACCGCCACCGCCAATATCGTTGGTATGGGTCTGGTTTCACCTCCCGAAGGTACCGATGAAAACAGCATGGGCGACCCCGACAACATGGGTCTCTCATTCGACCAGAACTGGTCAACCACCAACCCGAACTACTGGTTCGGTGGCTATGACTGCTCAGGCGGCGCTGGCTTCAACTGGGGCCCATTCGCCTCATGGTACCTCGGCTTCTACAGCGCCGGCGACACTGGCCCCACGCCATGTAACGACGCTGACCTCGTCGAGCCCTACGGCGTCCTCGAGTTCGCCGATGTCCTCGCATTCCTCGGTGCGTTCTCCGCTATGGAGCCCGCAGCTGACCTCGTCCCCACTGGCGGCGACGGCGTCTGGGAATTCGCAGATGTTCTGTACTTCCTCGGCCAGTTCTCGGCGGGCTGCCCGTAATAGGCACACCGCTCAGGCTCAGAACGCCTGAAGTTCTGACTTGAAACCGAGGCCCGCGTCCCAGTGACGCGGGCCTCGTCTTTTTTGTTCAACCGGTAAGACCACTGGTTCGCGGCAAGACCCCCTCCGACCTTCGCTGCACCCAGCCACCTCCCCCATTGAAATGGGGGAGGGAAGCTCGCTCGGAATGGAAAGGGAAGGAAAAGAACAAACGCACCGTCGGCACGCCTCTCTCCCTCCCCCGCGTGCGGGGGAGGTGGCCGAGCGCAGCGAAGGTCGGAGGGGGTGCGCATTCAATCGCAGCGAACCCTCGAAAACTGATACCCTGCCCTCATGCCATCCAGCTTCACGGCGACACCAAAAGCGAAAGCCCAAGCAAAGTATCTCCGCAAAAACCTGTCACCCCCCGAGTCCGTACTTTGGCATCACTTTCGCCGAAACCAACTTGGTGTCCGCATCCGCCGCCAGCATCCAATCGGTCCATACATCGCCGATTTCTACTGCATTTCAGCACGACTCGTGATCGAAGTCGATGGCTCAACGCATCGAGCAGAGCAACGAAAACATGATCAACAACGCGATGCATGGATGGCCGAACGAGGTGTGCAAGTGCTACGCATCTCGGCACGCGATGTCAGCACCAACCTCGAGGGTATCGTACGGACAGTGCGGAAAATCACCGACGAATGAGTCAACGCTTCATCTAGGTCAGGCACCGATTGACGAATGAACGATTTATGTAGACACACGAAGTTGAACACGGGACACACCCCCTCCGACCCGGCCTTCGGCGGGCCACCTCCCCCGTTGCACGGGGGAGGGAGCACAAAGTATCCAGCCTTCATCTGTTCACAGTCCTCTGCCCTCTATCCTCTGTCCAAATTTCCTCTGTCCTCATTTCCTCGAAGCATTCTCGACGAATCGAAGCATCCGAGCCCCATCGCATCACTCGATACCGCGCACGGCTCACAAGGCGCGCGTCAGTCCCGTTCCTGCAGAAAGCACCATCCTCCCTCCCCCGCGTGCGGGGGAGGTGGCCGAGCGCAGCGAAGGTCGGAGGGGGTGCGCCCTTGAACGGCTTTCGATCATCCGCCACCACATAGACTCGTCATTGATCTGCACTCGCTCACGCCACCTTCCACCGAATCGGTACCCACACGCCAAGCCGGGTGGCATATCGTCTGGTTCACACGCAAACTGATTCGGCCCGACGAGCGCCGACCAACCTTGGAGCCACCATGCCCTACGCCATCGACGAAACGCATGACCCGAAACTCGAATCCTGGGTCGAAAGCGCCAATGACCCGAACACGGATTTTCCGATTCAGAATCTGCCGTTGTGCCTTGCAGGCTGCCCGACAAAGCAGCTTTCGATGATGACAACTCGGGTAGGCGATTTCCTCGTCGATTTTGATGTCCTCAGTGCTGCTGAGTTGATTGAAGATACAAGTTGCGAAACTGGTGGAGTATGTTGGAATTATGTTCGCGCAATGAATCCTGTTTGGCGCACCGCCAAGATCAGAAAGCGTCTCAGTGAGCTCCTTCACAAAGACAACCCGGAACTGAGAGACAACAAAAAGTTACGAGAGGAGGCGCTCACGCCCATCGCAGAATGCAAAATGTACCAGCCAATCAGGTTCGGTGACTACACCGACTTCTACGCCTCTCTCAACCACGCCACCAATGTCGGCTCCATGTTCCGCCCCGACAACCCGCTGCTGCCCAACTACAAGTGGATCCCGGTCGGGTATCACGGGCGGGCATCGAGCATTGTCCCTTCCGGCACGGTGATCACGCGGCCGGTCGGGCAGCAGGCACCGGCGGAGGGGGCTGTCGGCTCGGAGAACCGACCTACTTTTGGCCCGTGCAAACTGCTCGACTACGAGATGGAGATGGGCGCGATCATCGGGCGTGGCAACGACCTCGGCAAGCCCGTCACAATGGCCGAAGCCGAGGACCACATCCTCGGGCTGTGCATCCTCAACGACTGGTCGGCCCGCGACCTTCAGAAGTGGGAATATGTCCCGCTCGGCCCGTTCCTGGCGAAAAACTTCGCCAGTACCGTCAGCCCTTACATCGTCACGATGGAGGCCCTCGCCCCGTTCCGATGCCCGGCGATGGAACGGCCAACGAGCGACCCGCAGCCGCTCCCCCACCTCGACGCGCCAGCCAACCGCGAAGCGGGCGGCATCGACATCACGGTCGAGGTCCATCTTGCGAGCAAGCAGATGCGCGACACGGGGCTCGAACCGATCCGCCTGAGCAAGGGCAACTTCCGCGATATGTACTGGACGGTCGCCCAGATGATCGCCCACCACACAAGCAACGGCTGCAACCTTCAGCCGGGCGACCTGCTCGGCAGCGGAACCATCAGCGGCACCACCCGCGACAGCCGCGGGTCGCTGCTCGAACTCACCTGGGACGGCGACCCGTTTGCAAATCCGCCGGTGCTGGTGCCTGGCACGCAGCGCACGCCGATCGAGTTACCCACCGGTGAAACCCGCAAGTTCATCGCTGATGGCGACGAGATCATTATGCGGGCCTACTGCGAGCGCGAGGGTTTCCGCCGCATCGGTTTCGGTGAGTGCCGCGGGATCATCCAGCCGGCGGTCTCATAAGTGCCGTTTCGCCGAAAACCCATGGATACGCCCGTTCGTGTCGTATGGCTTCCGTCGTTCGCATGGCCACATGAGGCAGATTCCCTGACCTTTCCAGAAGAAGGAGGCAGATGAGCCACCGAATACACCGATTCGTCTGTAGCCGTATTCAATGCGGCTTGCGTGAGGCGAATGCATGGAATGTCATGATCTGTTGAAGATTGATAACGAAGAATACGCCGAGGTTCTTCGCCAGATCACCGCAGATGCCGCTGGGCACCGGACGAGTTCGAAACGAAAATCAGAGCGGCTGACGCACAAACTGGATACACCGCTCGTCGCCGTTTTCAATTACGACATTCTCGAGAAGCGCGAAGCGTTTCAAGTGCGCACGGTTGATCTTTCAAACACCGGAGTTGGGTTTTTGCATGCCAAGCTGGAGTACCGCGATACGACAGTTGTTGTACTCGCTCACAACAAGGCAGGTGAACTTCACAAGCTCTTTGGAAAAGTGGCTCACGCTCGGTTAATCACAGGAAGACTGCATCTTATCGGCATGCAGTTTGACGACTCGATTGAAGCGGAACAGTTTGTCACTATCTACGAGGACTCACAGTCTATACCTGGGTCGCCGATCGGTGCGTGGAATGATCTCGTGCGACTGGAAGGTGCTGCTCTCGAACGCGTGTTGCGAACCGTTAAATCACGCGAGCAAGCAGACGCAAAACGAGTCAGTCTGAGAAAAACCAAGCGTTCGGATTTCCACACGGAGTCCGTTCGACTGGTTGTACAACCTAACGATCCGACACGCCGAGCGCTATTCAAAGTTACACCGCTGAATCTGTCGAGCACGGGGGCCGGGTTTCTTCATGGCGCTTTCCTGTATCCGGGCACACCATGCGATGTGCTGCTTACAAATATTCATGGCGAGACCGAACTGACACGCAGCACAGTCGCTCGATGCGAACTCATTGGTGGTCGAATCCACCAAGTCGGGGTCAAGTTTGAGTCAAAACTCGAAGTCAGTCGATTCCTCTCAAACGAAGGTGGAGCGGACAGCAAAATCAGTCCGCGTGCAGCCTGATCTACGGTCAATCGTGGGCATACAATCCGGCTCTACAGGAGTCGGTACCGTTGAGCAGGACACAAGCCATCCCGAATCCGGTGTATGCCTCCAATGCCACCGGTCTCGCTTGGGCCAAAGCCCTCGTCAGCGTGACCAAACCCGGCATCACGCGCATGGTCACCATCACCGCGATGGTCGGGTTTGTCCTCGGCGCGTGGCAGAACGGAGCCGACTCACTCGTCTCGATGCTTCGCCTTGGAGCGATCGTGGCGGTTGGCACCTACTTCTCGGCTGCCGGAGCCAACGCGCTCAATCAATGGTGGGAATCAAGTCTTGATGCGCGCATGCGTCGTACGCGAAACCGACCAATTCCCGCTGCCCTGGTCCAGCCGCACACGGTTGCAAAGCTCGGGCTTCTGCTCGCGCTCGTCGGAACGGTGGTCCTCTTTCTTGCTGGTCCAGTGCCGGCGATCATCGGGCTTGCCTGTACGATTTCGTATGTACTGATCTACACGCCGCTCAAAACGCGGTCGGCGTGGTGTACGCTGGTCGGCGCTCTGCCAGGGGCTCTACCCCCCCTCATCGGCTGGACTGCTGCGACGGGCGGCTGGGCGTTCAGTGACATGCTCGCACCCGGCGGCCAGGCACTGTTCTGGCTCATGATGGTCTGGCAGATCCCCCACTTCATGGCCATCGCGTGGATGTATCGCACCGATTACGCCGACGGCGGCATGCGCATGCTCCCAGTCATTGCACCGGGTGGACGCAGCACCAGTTGGGTGGTGCTCCTGACCTCCATCCTGCTCATACCGGCAACACTTGCGCCAGCACTCGCCATGCCGCAACTGATCGGGGTCGTTTACCCGGTGGTTGCATTGGTTTCAGGCGTGTGGTTCCTGTGGATGGGTATTCGGCTCGCCCGCCATCGAAACGACGCGATGGCAAAACGCGTCTTCTTCGCGTCGATCGCACACCTGCCCGTCCTCCTGCTGGTCATGGTTTGCGAAGCGTTTGTGCGGACGGTCCTTCTATGACTTCAATCGGCCCCATGGTCGAGACCCATAATCTGGCGGTTCAATATGGTTCACGCCAGAAGTCACACGCGCTCGAGCCAACATCTATCTCGATCGACACAGGCCAGTGGGTGGCTTTGCTCGGCCCGAATGGCAGCGGCAAGTCCACGCTCCTCAAGTGCCTCTCGACACTCTCAAAACCAACCCAGGGCACGCTCAATCTGTTTGGTGAAAGCCCCTTCAAGAACGCCAAGGCGACCGCTGCAGCACGGGCCCGGTTGGGTGTTGTCTTTCAAAATGGTGCGCTCGATGCTCTACTCACGGTTCGAGAAAATCTCCTGCTCGTCGCCGCGTGTTTCAGTCTGGATCGTGCATCAGAGCGCGTCGATGCCATCGTCGAGACGCTCGGCATCACCGACCGCATGACGCATCGTGTCGGCACGCTCTCGGGGGGGTTGATGAGGCGCGTTGATCTCGCTCGGGCATTACTCCCTGAACCGAGCCTGCTCCTGCTCGACGAACCGACCACCGGGCTTGATCTCGAATCGAGACAGCGGTTCATCGGTTCGCTGCAGTCGATTCGTCAGCAACGATCCATGACCATCGTCTTCGCCACGCATCAGATGGACGAAGCCGAAGCCGCCGACCGTGTCATCATGATGGCGGACGGGACCATGATCGCAGACGACACGCCAGGTCACTTCCGCGAACATGCCGGTCGCACGCGCCTCACGCTCGAAAGCACATTACCCGAAGACCTTCGACAAACCCTGGACCTACCAGAGACTGACGCTTCAATCCCGGTGGATGCGTCCAACTTGCAAACGCTGTCAACGCTCGCCTCGAACGGGATCGCGTTTCGTGTCGGCCCGCCGTCTCTGGGCGATATCTACCTCGAGAAAACCGGCCAGCGACTGGTGGACCAACCATGAGCGCCGTGGGATTCACCCAACTCGTTCGCCGCGACCTCATCCGCATGACCCGGCAACCGGCGCGCGTCGTTGCTTGCATCGCAACACCCGCTCTCCTCGGTGTGTTCCTTGCATCAGGATTCTCAGAATCACTTCAACCTGGCGGCGAACGCTATGGTTCATTCCTCTTGCCCGGCATGATCGTCATGGTCGTGCTCTTCAGTTCCATCTTCAGCGCCATCTCACTCATCGATGACCGCGAAAAAGGTGTGCTTCAGGGCATCATCGTCAGTCCGATGTCGTGGCGAGCGATTGCGCTCGCTCGATTGGCCGGCTCGTCAATCGTCGCAGCGATACAGGCTGTGATTCTGCTGATCATCGGGATTTTCACCGCGTCCGCCGACTTCACCCCGCAACTGCTTTTCGCTTTGGTTTCCATCTCCGTTGTCTCCGTTGGCACCACTGGTCTCGGGCTCGCGCTCGCGTGGTTCGTGAACTCGAAAGAAGGCTTCCATGGCGTGATGAATCTGATCATTATGCCGATGTGGCTCTTAAGCGGTGCGTTCTTCAGCCGAGAATCGGCGACACCCTGGCTCGATGTCGTGATGAATCTCAATCCGCTCACCCACTGCACGGATACCCTCCGATGGGCACTCGGCAGCGGATCATCGCCGAGCACCTTCGCTTGGGTGATCGCAATCGGATTTGCCGTCGCGGGCGCGGTTCTGACAACCGAAGCCATCGGACGCCCACCTCGACCCGGACGAATGTAAACAACAGGGTCTGCGCATCTGTGTCAAACAACTGCCTGGAGAGATCATGTCAAACCAATCCTCATCAATGATGATTCCAGTGGTGATCGCGGCCATAGTCGCGTTTGTCGCTGCTTCTGCAGTCGTGCTCATTCCGAAAATGCGAGCGAGCAAACCAAACGAAACCGTCGGCACGCCGAGCGGCATCGTCGATTCAGGAGCAACCTCTGGTGAGACCATCATCCCCGGACAACCACCCGAGATTTTGGCCGACATGAAGATCTTGCCTTTCCAACTCATCAATCATGATGGTTTGCCGGTTGACGAGACCATGTTCGACGGCAAGGTCACGATCATGGATTTCTTTTTCACTCGGTGCCCGGGCCCTTGCCCACAGATGACCAGCGAACTGCGCCGAATACAACAATCGCTTGACGGAACCGGTGTGCGCATTGTCAGTTTCAGCGTCGACGCCGACCATGACGGTCCGGTCGTCATGAGGCAATACGCGCATCAGAACAACGCTGATCTTGCAACATGGACTTTCGTGACGGGAGATCCTGATCAGGTGGCGAATCTCGCAATCGATGGACTCGGGTTTGCGCTCCAGCAGGCAGAGCCTTCGCCCGACGCACCGACGGACGGACCCAACATCCTGCACCCAACACATTTCATGCTCGTCGGTCCGGATCGCCGCATACTAGCGATCGCTCGAAGCAACGACGCTGAGCATGTCGATCTCCTCGTCGCTGGGGCGCGACGATTGGCTGAATCGCTCGACGGCGGCTAACACACCCGGCAACAAAGCCTCCGCCCGAGCACGGCGGTCAAGTATCGCCGTCAGACCCTCATGGGCCATCAACTGATCGATGAGTGCGCCCCTAGCCCGCTCTTTGACCGAAGCGAGCTCGGCCTGGCTGATCTCGCTCGATATCGTCTCGGACGGCTTCTGTTCCATCTGTATCTCGCCCCGCTACTTCTTCCTGCCGCGAACTGTGCTGTTTCAGCCTCTGCAGCCCGCGGAACTTCCAGTTGTTGACCGACGAAGTTGTCACCCCGAGTGCTCGGGCGGCCTCATCGTAACTCAATCCACGAAGAACGATCAGGCGAACCGCTTCCTGCTCGTGAGGTGTCAGAGACCCAAGATCCTGTTTCAACCGCCGCTTGGCATCAGCTCCTGCCTCTGTTCGCCGCCCGGCTGGCTTGTTCTCGTGTTCGGCTTTGCGACGCTCGCGGGCCGTGTGCTGGTCCAGCAGTTGTTTCCGTCGATGTCCGCGTTTGATCAGGTTCTCCGCAATCTTGATGAGATAACTCGCGTGAATCTCGCGTGTTTCAAGATCTGGAACATTCAGCAATCGAACGAACACTTCTTGAGCGATATCTTCTGCTGAAGATGGCTCCACGCTTCGTCGCGCGAAGCAATACACCCGTTCGTAATACTGCTCAAACAAACTAAGCACTCGAAGCGTTTTTGACTCTGACGCCATGATTGGACGCCTCCCTCGTCAATCGAAACCCAGCATGCAAAACACCTTGCGTGTCTGACTTCTGTTGTAACACAGAAGTTCCCACCAGACGCACACAGGATACCGACTTCTTCACGGAATGTAAGAGGCAATCACCCGATTTACCTCCAAGTTTTTCCAAAGCCGAAAGATACAACGCCAGATCAGATTGTGTTTTTGAGACTCATCGGTTTCTCTTCTACTCACGCCGAATGCGTGAACTCGGTACGCAAGATTCGGGCCAGGACGAGCCACACCATGAAAAACACACAACCATGTCATGCAAGTGCCAGACGAAACCCGGCCAGTCGCGCAAAAAGTGCACCAGGTGCCGTCCGTGCCTGGATCTGTAACATGACGCCGCAACAACGGCACAAATTGTCTCACCAGATAAGGGGGGGTGCCGGCAAAGTCACAGATGTACCGGCAATCCGTTCACGCGTCGACCGATATGAAGCGGCATTGACGGTGGCGCTCTTCCTCGAATTTGCCAATCACCACAATCTCACGCCAGCAGAAGCGGATGCACTTCTGCACCGCGCCGGTGAAGTCGGCCCGCGCACGCTCGATCTTCTCGGGCTCGCCAGTCCGCCCACAGCCTTACCCGGTCGAACTGAAAATGAACACGCAGGACATCGCAATCAACGCGCATCAACCGCAACGCCCGGGCGTCACTGATGGACACGCGTTACCTCGCGTCGCCGTTCTGTACTCACTTGGATCGTGTATTGCGTCGCCGCGCGGTTCGCATGGCGGCCTCGACTTCATCGGCGGTACGCGGGATCGCTTTCGTCAGATTCGTTCGACCCTGTGCGGTCACCAGAATATCGTCTTCAAGACGAATCCCGATGCCCTTGTCCTGCAAATATATTCCAGGCTCGACCGTCAGCACCATGCCCGGCGCCAACTTGTCCGGCGTTTGCGGATCGTGTACATCGACACCGAGATGGTGCCCGATGCCGTGAACGAAAGTGTCGCCGTACCCGGCTTTGTCAATGATGTCTCGCGCCGCGCGATCAACATCCATGAAGGTCGCGCCGGGCTTGACCGCACGAATACCAGCATCGAGTGCCTGCAACACCAGATCGTACAACTTTCGTTGCTCTTTTGTAAACTTGCCGCTGACAGGATACGCGCGCGTTACATCGGCACAATATCCCCCCACCTCGGCACCAGCATCGATCAAAACGATGTCATTCTCACCCGATTGTTCATCGTTGCGCATGTAGTGCAACACAGTCGCATTGCCACCTGCACCAACAATCGAGTTGTACGCCGGTCGGGTCGCACCTGCATCTTCAAAGCCGCGTTCGAGTGCTCGCTGAATATCCCGCTCGCAGACCCCCGGCTTCATCACGCCCATCGCTTGCGAAAACCCTTCTGCGGTTGCTGCGGCGGCGAGTCGCATCTGCGCCAGTTCGCTGCGCGACTTGACCGCCCGCATCGAGGGCAGCACATTGGTCGCGTCTTCGATCGCCACGCCCGGCACGGTCTCGCAGACGCGCCGAAACACCGCGAGGTCGGGCGATGCTGGCGATCCATAGTTTGCAAACTGATGCAGACAAGCAACCCGCTTGGCGCGAGCCGCGGCACCTGTCACCATGCGCGGGAGGTAAGTCGTTCGCATGATCGACTCAATACCCAACTGCGAACGAAGCGTGCCCGAGATTTGCGCGCGAAACCCGTCCCACTGGTCGAGTTCGGGATCCGTCGGCCGAAGAAACAAAACAACTCGACGTTTCGGGTCTGGGTTCGACTTATCGAACAAGAGCGCTGCCCCGTGTTCATCGCGAATACCGGTCAGGTAAAAGAAGTCGGAGTTCGCCTCCCAAGCGCCGCGCAGTGGCGGCGCGCCATTGCCCGCCATGACCAGCCCCACCGCGCCTTTGAGCGCCTTGAGAACCTTGTTTCGACGAGACGCAAACTCTTCACTTTTGATCGGGCTACGAAGCATGCCGACTCCTTGGATTCTTAGGCCAAAGCAGATTCAATTCGTTCACGCGTTTCATCAGACCGCATGTTGGTCTTCCCAAACCCGGGCACCGCACCAACGGCAAGAGCCCTCTCTTGAGCATCATCAAAGTTTGAAACCAGCATGAACTTGCCAGCCGCCCCTTGAGCGTGCTGTTCGATCAGTCCAATGCCGTCTTCAGACTCGAACGCCCCATCAAGAACGCGGTTGACGAGCATAAGTTTCGCAGCACCCAGCTGATCAACAAGTGCTTGCTCGTCGTTCACCATGATGATCTCTGCGCCCGGCGCAAACGACCGAGCCATACTCTTGAGCATAAACGCGTCCGGGCCGCAATGCCCGACCAGCAATATGGAAACTTCACTCATCATTGTCCCTTTCCAGCGATACGCAATGCGAATCAACCGAGACCACAAGACCACGCCAATCGTATCGCGCTGAAGTTGCAGAACGACTGCAAATCGTTTCTGAGACGGCGAGCACCGAATCTGAACCTCGCGTGTCCGCGTGCCGACCAGCTAACAACGCATCGGCAGCTGCCCGAAGCGCTGCACCCACCACCGCCACTGGTTCGTCGGCCAGAGCGGCCCGGTCCCACACGCAACGATTCAATACACGATCCGCTGTGGACAACACGCGTGCGGCTTCATTCTCCAGAACGCTTTTCGCCAGCTGCATCTGACGAACCGTTCGTGCAGCCCCAGTCAAAACCCGCGGCTCCGCTTCAATCAAAGCGGGCAGTACAGTGTGGCGAATCGCTGCCCGGGCACGCGAGATATCCGCATTTGTCGCGTCCTCACGCCACGCGTGCCCACAGATCCTGCAGAACGACTGTGCATCATTCCGCGAAACCGACAACATCGGACGAACAATCTGGACCGACCCTTCACTCCGCACCGGTGCAATACCACTCAGGCCGGCCACGCCGCTGCCGCGCGCGATGCGCATCAAAAGCGTCTCAAGTTGATCTTCCGCGTGATGAGCAGTCGCGACCAGCCCGATGCCGCGCCCAACCGCAATCTCTCGAAGCGCCTCATAACGACCCGTGCTCGCGTTCGCTTCCAGGTTGCCCGGGCGATCTCGAACACAAACTTTCTGTTCATGGAACGGCAATCCAAGCGAATCGGCCAAGTCTCGCACCGCATCGCGATCACCGATCGCTTCGGCTTCTGATCGAAGGTCATGAACGATATGAGCAACTTCAATCGGTCGATCCGCAAGAGCAAGCACGAGAGCGGCAGAATCTGCGCCTCCGGAACATGCGACCAGAGTTCGTCGCTCAGCGTCACGGACAGCCGAACCACCAGTAAGCGACCGCCAGTGCGTTCGAACGGCACGCACGAAGGCGTGCCCCGAACCGGGGATCGAAAATTGGGAGTTGCCTGCCGACATACGACGATGATAGCGAAGCCCATGACACAAGCAGACGCACTTACTCAACCCGAACCGATGGACGCACCCGGTCAGACGACCTCCGTCGAATCTGAGAGCGGCGCATCAGGGTCGCTGCAGAATCTTGACGCGGTTGCTACGACAACGGACAAGCCTTCACAACTGCCCACTATTCTCCTCGGCTTTGGGACCGTGGTGCTGATGATCACCATCTTCCGCATGCTTCGGGGCACCAGCAAAGCCCGGCAGTCTCGCGCCTACAAACACGAAACGCCTCGCGAGACCATCGATCGGTTTCGCTCGGAAACAACCAACGCCCGCGAACCGCTCGACACGATGATGGCGGAAGCCGATGAACTCGCGCGGCGTTTGGCGACCATGCTCGATGCCAAGGCTGCTCGACTCGATGCGCTGATCGCCGATGCCGATGCACGAATCGATGCCCTCACCAATGGTGACGCAACCGCACATGAGCGATCAAGATCCGAAACCCTCGCATCGACACCCGCTGCTATAGGCTCGATCGACGCGCAGGTGCTGTCACTCGCCAGCCAGGGCATGGACACCGGGCAGATTGCGACGCAGCTCGGCCGAACAGCCGGGGAGGTCGATCTCATTCTCGCGTTGCGTCGTTCGAACGACCAAACCACCGCGTGAACGCCGTCATCAAGTTGGCGCGAGGTTTTGCAGGCGGCACCACGCCGACCACGGGTTCATCGTCGAGCACCCGTTGAATGTCAGTCGCGAGCGCTTCCGCACTCGCATACCGAGCTGCCGGGTCATACGCCATCGCGCTCAAGACCAACGCATCGATAGACGCTGGCAGATCTGCATTCATCTCACGCGGCGAACGAGCACGCCCACTGCGAATCGCACGCATGGTCTCAATCGGGTCCTTCGGGTCGACCTCATACGGCAATGCGCCCGTCAACAGTTCAAAAAGCACCACGCCCAGGCCATAGATATCAGTCCGTTCGTCCAGATCGTCGTGGTTCCCCTGAATCTGCTCGGGCGACATGTATTGAACCGTGCCCAAGATCTGACCGAGTTCAGTGTGCATGGTCGTCCGACCCGAGTCTGCCCATCGGGCAACGCCAAAGTCCACGATCTTCGGCATGCCTCCCATCTCCACGAGTATGTTGTGCGGCTTGATGTCGCGGTGCAGAACCCCTCGTGAATGCGCATACGCCATTCCCTGACACACTCGCAGAAATACGAGCAGCCTTGCTTCGACAGAAAGTTCAGACAACTCCGCATGACGAAGGATGTGACGACCCGCAATGTACTCCATCGCGCAATAGACTCGCTGCTGACCATCGATGTCGGCTTCGCCCGCTTCGAGCACGCGTGCGATCCCTTCGTGTTCTAGTGACTGCAGGATTTCTATTTCCTGTTCAAACCGCCGGGCGGCGCTGTGCTTTGCCAGTGCGGGTCGAAGGACCTTGACCGCCGCAGGTGCACCGGTCTCCCGGTGTTCAGCCAGATAGACCACACCCATGCCGCCGGACCCTAGCCGAGCGACAACCGACCACGGACCGATCTGCTCAGGGTCGACCGGTCCGCGTTCGACGACGCGTTTCCGCGTTGCGCGCGCCTGCGATCTGGCTCTGGCGAGTGGGTCATCCGAGTTCTGCTGCTGATCATCCAACGGTTCGTGCTCTCTCCTAGAGTCCTTGCATGGCGCGGCCACGGCAACTTCACGATAGGTACTTTCTCAAAGCCAAGGCGGACGGCTACCTCGCCCGATCAGCGTACAAGTTGATCCAGATCGATGATCGCGCCCGATTCCTGCGTCGGGCGAAGAAAGTCATCGACCTAGGCTGCGCCCCCGGATCATGGCTCCAGGTCGCCGCGAACCGATGCGCGCCCGATGCCCACATCGTCGGGGTTGATCTCAAGCCCGTTGAACATCCCATGCCAGACTCCGTTCGGACTGTCGTCGCCGATGTCACAACGCTTGACCCGAGCACCCTGCCTGACCCAGGACCGTTTGACGCGGTTCTCTCGGATATGGCGCCAAATACATCCGGACGCGGCGACGACCTGCGATCGGCCAACTTATGCCGAGAAGTCCTCGCTCTATTGCCAAAACTCCTCGCACCGCGTGGAACACTTGTCATGAAGATATTGGAGGGTGCCGAGACGCAGCATGTGCTCAACGAAACCAGAAGTGTCTTTGAGAATGCGAGGCAGTTCAAACCTCATGCATGCCGGGATGTTTCACGCGAAACCTACATCATCGGCCTGCGGTATCGAGGTGATTCATGACGCTGCTTGCGCCGCTGTCGGCACTGCTTGCAGGTGTGCTCGCGTTTCCCATTCTCGTGCTCTACTACATGCTGAAACTACGGCGTCGGCCGCTGACCGTCAGTTCGACTTTCCTCTGGGAACAAGCCCAGCGTGATGTTCAAGCCAATGTCCCGCTCCGGTGGATTCGGCCGTCACTTCTCTTTCTGCTGCACGCTTTGATCCTCGCACTGCTGGCGTTGGCACTCGGTCGACCTGCGATCGAACGCACCGGCGCGAGTTCTGCTCGAGCGTTCTTCTTGATCGACTGTTCTGCATCAATGGCGGCGACTGACGGCATCGGTGGCATAACGCGACTTGAGGCTGCCAAATCACAGGCTCTCGAAGTCGGGCGTCGGTTGCTCGGTGCGCCCGGTCGTCCGGTCATCATGCTCATGTCATTTGCACACGATGCTTCCATCTCATCCCGGCCGATTGATTCTGTTCGCGAACTGCGCATCGCGCTTGATGCCATCAAGCCTGTGGATCAGCCCGGTCGACTCGGACCGGCGCTCCAACTGACGCAGTCACTCATCGCAACCCCCACCGATGAAGCCACAACGCCATCAAAGCCACTTGTTACTATTTTTTCCGACGGCGTGTTTACCGACAGTACCCCGCTGACTTTGGCAGGTGCAACTGTTTCCATCGTTCCGGTGGAAACACAGCAACAGGTCAATCAAGGCAATCTTGCAATTGTTGCCTGTTCGGCTGCACGCAGTGAGTCAAACCCGGCAACAGCCCGACTCTTCGTTCGAATCGAATCGACTTTCAAAAAGCGCATACCTGTTTCGATCGAGATCCTCGTCGACGGTAATCCCACAAACACGCATGCCTTGGTGGTTCCTCAAGCGACGGAAGATGGTCCGGGCACGGTCGGGCACAGTTTCATTATCAATATACCTGACGGCGCACTGCTCACAGCAGCGATCCCAATGGACGACCTGCTCGAATCTGATAATCAGGCAAGTGTCTACTTGCCGCAGCCTCGCAAGCCGCGCGCCCTGCTTGTGCACCCCGAGTCTGAGCCTGCTGATCCATATCTTCGAGACGTGCTCGAAGAGATACCGCTGCGTTCGCTGCGGGTCATGCCGGAGAGCACCTTTGGCGAGTTTTCACTTGATCAGATCGCTGATGCATTCGAACTGATCGTGTTTGATCGAGTCGCACCATTCGAGTTTCCAGCCGTACCAACACTTTCCTTTGGTGCATGGGGGGGAGAATTCGATACGCAATCGACCAGCGAAGTCGCGGGCGGGTTCGTTCTGACCTGGGATCGATCCGCTCCCGAACTGGCCCATGTCACCTTTGACACGGTGCAGATCACGAGGCTGCGAGCGCCGCCAGATTCATCAGCCCTCGCAGCATTGGGAACTCCTCACGAACTTGCCAGCGTGCGCACAGGCCCGGCGATCACACGGCTCGAAACACCGACTGGGACCCGCGTCTTTGTCGGGTTCCGCCTCGACGATTCGAACTGGCCGTTGCAGTTCAGTTTCCCGATCTTCATGCTCAACACCGTTGAATACCTGACGGGACTGGGATCGAGCCATGCGTCGATCGCGTTTTCGACAAACGAACCAGTCATCGTCCGAGCAACCGCTGCCGATTCCACGCTTCGGCTCGAGCGACCAGATGATCGCTCTATTGAAAAGACAGTCGACCAACCGGGTCTCACATCGCTAGGCGTCATTGACACTGCTGGTGTTTACAGGCTTGATGGGGCAGCCTTGCCTGTCGCAGCTGTCAACTTGTTCTCCAGCATCGAGAGCCAACTCGGCGTGTCGACATCGCTCGTGGTCGGTGGGCAGGAAACACCTCGGTTCTCGTCAACCGTCGGGCGTGCTGAAATCTGGCATTGGTTGGTTGGAGCCGCTGGTTTGTTGCTGGTTTTCGAGTGGTTGCTGTATGCGTCACGCGTGAGGCTCTAGGTCCAGTACCGCTGAGGCCTACAGTCCTCCGATATGGCACTTTCAGCTCAGGAACAACGCGTCTGCGAACACATCGCAAGCCGTCACAGGCAGCTGCTTGATGACCTGGAGTTGTTCGTCAATATTCCAACTGGTGGCTTCCATTCGCCAGGTCTCGACGACACGCGCGAGCGATTGGTGAACCGGCTCGAAGCGATCGGAGCCGAAACAAGCATCATCGCACCTGGACCCAAGCCCGACTGGCTGCTTGGTGCATCGGGCGACCACACCCCGCCCGTCACTGCTGTGTGCAACCGGCTTCAAGCGAACACGCCGCGCGTGCTCATCGCCGGTCACCTCGACACAGTTCATGACCCGTCGAGTGATTTTCGAGAGCTGTCGATCGCACCCGACGGAAAGACCGCGACCGGACCGGGATGTGTCGATATGAAAGGCGGACTCGTGATCGCAGTGTCCGCGCTTGAGTCTCTCGAAGCGTGCGGCCTCGAAGCCTCGTGGTCGTTTCTCATGAACGCCGATGAAGAAACTGGGAGTTATCACTCAGAAGACGCACTGGCGGATTGCGCGCGCGAACATGACATCGGGCTTGCGATCGAACCGGCGCTACCGGGCGGTGAATTGGCAATCGATCGGATGGGCTCGGGGCAGTTCCTGATCGAAACACATGGCCGATCCGCCCATGTGGGGCGTGCATTTACCGAGGGGGTTTCGGCTGTCACAGCCTTGGCAAAGGCGATCGTTGCGGTCGCAGATATGCCAAAGCCCGATCAAGGGCGCATCTTCAACATCGGCCCGCTCGAAGGGGCTGCTGCCACCAACGCGGTCCCGGATCTCGCTCGTGCGTGGGGCAATGTCCGTTACCCATCAAATGATGTCGCTGACAGCATGGGTGCAGAACTTGACGCACTCGCAACCGCTCCCGATGCGATGCCAGGCGTGATCATCAAGCGCAGTTTCAATCGACCTGCCAAACCAGAAACACCGGCTGTGCGGGCACTGGCAGAAGGCGCCCGCAGCGTGGCAGAAGACCTCGGGCAGAAGTTGCCGTTCGCTCGAACCGGGGGAGTCTGTGACGGGAATATTCTCCAGAACGCGGGCCTCCCGACGATTGACACTCTGGGTGTTCGTGGCGGAGGTCTGCACACCCCAATTGAGTGGATCGAAATCGCCAGCCTCGTCGAGCGATGCCAACTCTTCGCTGTCCTCGTCTCCAGGCTCACGACGGGCCAGATTCAGATTCACGCCCAATGATTGCAGAAAGGGCTTCGTATGACACCGACAACTACATCAATCAATGCGTCGATTCGTGAGCATCCAGAAATCGTGGCTGCTGTTGACACCATCGTCGCGCAGGTCCAGCAGGCTTCGAGCACCATCACGGATGCCTGTCCGCCAGATCCGGCTCTGGCCGAGTCGTATCAGTCACTGCTCGACCGCTCTGCAGCGGTCAAAGGACGAGGACTGCTCTACCCATACCTGGGATCGGGTCTCGGGAACGGCCCTTTGGTGCAGCTGGCGGATGGATCGGTTAAATGGGACATGATCAGCGGAATCGGTGTTCACTTCTTCGGACACTCGCACCCGGAACTGGTGCGGGCTGCCACCATGGGTGGCATCGAAAACACCATCAAACACGGCAACCTGCAGTCGGGCTTTGATGCATACGCATTCGGTGAGAAACTCCTCGAACTCGCTTCACGCAACAGCCGACTCAAGCACGCATTCCTGACCACCTCGGGCGCGATGGCCAACGAAAGCGCCATCAAGGTGTGTTACCAGAAGCATGCTCCGGCATCGCGCGTCATCGCGTTTGCTGACTGCTTCATGGGACGAAGTGTCACCATGTGTCAGATCGGTGACTCGGCGGGCGGGCGCCAAGGTGTGCCGCTCTCAACACAGGTTGACTACATGCCGTTCTACAACGAAGTCGAAGCCGACCTGGTCGGCGGGCAAACGGCGTATATCGATCGCGCGGTCGCCCAACTCGAACACACCATCAGTCGATACCCCGGCCAGCACGCCTGTTTTATCTTTGAACTGGTTCAGGGCGAGGGGGGATTCAATGTCGCGAACAGAGACTACTTCAAAGCATTGATGGATGTCTGTCGCGATAAGAACATTGCCATCTGGGACGACGAGATCCAGACTTTCGGCCGCACCGAGCAAATGTTCGCCTACGAGATGTACGATCTTGGCGACTACATCGATGTGTTCTGCGTCGGCAAGATGACACAGGCCTGCGCGACATTGTTCACCGAACAGTACAACCCCAAAGCAGGGCTGCTCAGTGGGACCTTTACCGGCGCCACCGCAGACTTCACCGCCGGACTTCGAATCCTCGAGATGCTCGATGAAGGAAACTACTACGGCTCAAACGGTTCGTTCACGCACCACCACGCGAAGTTCTGCGAACAAGTCAACACACTCATTGCCAAACACCCGGACTGGTTCCCTGAAGCGCCAGGCACCAAGAGCCTCATTGGTGGTGTGGGCGGCATGATGCGATTCACGCCATTTGGTGGTGACAAGACCAAAGTGTCCAAAGCCTGTAAAGCGATCTACGACGAAGGCGTGGTTATGTTCTACTGCGGGCATGGCCCGTTCCATCTGCGCGTGTTGCCGCCGATGCCGGTCATGAAGGATGAGTATTGGCCCAAGGTTTTCGAGTGCATTGAGCGCGGGCTCGCCAAGGTGGCTGCCGGGTAACCCGGAGTCGTTCTGACAACGGGTGAGCGTGTCCCCGGTGACGACGCGCTGCGTGTTGGACGGAGGACGCCGCGATGTTTTACATTCGTAGGGCTGTTGTCGAAGATATGAGTACCCTGCTCAAACTGGGCAAGATGGTGCACTTCATCAATCTGCCTGCAGACCGCGACATCATTTCACAGAAGGTCTTGCGCAGCCGAAACTCGTTCCGAAGTGTCGCGGATGGCTCGGCAGCGGTCGCGGCTGATTTTGACAAGCAAGATCACTCTCGGAAGCGTGCTGCGCGTGGACTCGGCGAAGTCATCAACGAGTCAGAACTGTTCATGTTTGTGTTGGCTGACACCGAGAACACCGGGTGCCTCGGCACAAGCCAACTCATCAGTTGCATGGGGGGGCCGAACAATCCGAATGTCTGTTACAAACTCGAACGAAAAGAGATGTTCAGCCCAGGGCTGCAGACCGGCACCAGCCACACCGTCGCGACGCTCTACCTCGACCCATCCGCGCCGACCGAGATTGGCGGTCTCATTCTTCAGCCATCGTACCGCGGGCATTCACTCCGCCTTGGTCGATTTCTGAGCCTCGTCCGATTCCACTTCATCGGCCTCCACCGCAAGGTGTTCCGTGATCAGGTGCTTGGTGAGATGATGGCCCAGATCACACCGGATGGACACAACCACTTCTGGGATCATCTCGGCCGCCGGTTCATCCCGCTTTCATACATCGAAGCAGACCGACTGTGCCAGTATTCGCGCGAGTTCATGATGTCGTTGCTGCCGCGAGAACCGATTTATCTTTCGATTCTCCCGCCTGAGCCGCGCGCCGGAGTCGGACAAGTCGGCATCGAAACCATCCCCGCCCGACGCATGCTGGAGAAACTCGGGTTCGAATACCACGGATTCGTCGATCCATTCGACGGCGGCCCATATCTCCACGCCAACACCGACGACATCCCGCTCGTTAAGAAAACCCGATTCCGCAAACTGGGCGAGCCTGTCGCCGCATCAAAGTGCAAGACACCGGGCATCATCAGCGTGCTGCACAGTGACGGCGATTTCTACGCGGTCAATCAGCCGTACATGGTCGATGGTGAGGGGCGGATCCGCATCTCACGCGAAGCGATGAGCACGCTGCAAGTCAAACCTGGCGATCGACTCGGAGTCACTGATCTTTCACCCCCAACTGATAAATCTGGAAAACCAAAGTCGGCGAAACAAACGAAGAAAACAACAACAAAGAAGTCTACAAAATAATCGAATTCCCCTTCTAAACCGACCAGTACCACCAAGAAAACCACCCGCCGAAAGCCACGATCATGAGTCATGAATCTCTTCAACAACAGCCGGCTAACCTGATCAATGGTCAATGGCGGTCGATCGAGGGCGATCAACTGGTTTCAACGAACCCGGCGAACCCGTCCCGCGTCGTGTGGCAGGGCACGCCGCGTGTCAGCGATGTTGATGAAGCCGTAGCTGCAGCACAAGCAACCTTCCCAGCCTGGTCGCGCACCACATTTGAGCAGCGTCAGGCGGTCCTTCGCCGATACGCACAGATCGCTGCTTCGCGTGCGGAAGAGGTCGCTCTACTGATTACCGACGAAACCGGTAAGGCCCTGTGGGAGACCAGAGGCGAAGCGAGCGCGATCGGTGGCAAGGTCGAGATTACACTCGACCCGTCACCCACAGCGGGTCTCTCGCGCGTTTCTCCCTATTCCATCCCACTCACGGACACGCGCGAAGGCCGATGTGCCTTCCGTCCGCATGGGGTCATGAGTGTCATCGGGCCGTTCAACTTCCCCGCGCATCTGCCCAACGGTCACTTTGTCCCGGCGATGGCGCTTGGCAATACCATCGTGTTCAAGCCGAGCGATAAAACGCCGGCCGTCGGACAGATTCTTGCTGAGATGATGCACGAGGCGCTCGAGGCCGAGGGCATGCCCTCTGGCATTTTCAACCTTGTGCAAGGGGGGGCCGATGTCGCCAGCACCCTGACCTCGCACCGTGACATCGACGGCGTGCTGTTCACCGGGTCTTGGGCGGTCGGTCGTCGAATCCTCGAAGCCAATCTTGACCACCCAAGCCGCATGATTGCACTCGAACTTGGCGGGAATAACCCGGCGGTCGTCATGCCCGATGCTGACCTTCGACAGGCAGCCATCGAAATCGTGCGCTGCGCCTTCAACACCACAGGCCAACGATGCACCTGCACGCGTCGTGTGATCGCGCACGAGTCCATCGCAGACCAGTTGTTTAAAATGGTTGTTGCAGCCACATCCCGACTTGCCATCGGCAACCCGCGCAGCGAAGAGCCAGTGTTCTGCGGCCCGATCATCACCGACGAATCACGACAGGCGGTTCTCGATGCATCAGCACAATTCGCAAAAACAGGCGGCGAAGTAATGCTCGAAACCAGAGCACTGCCCGAGCATGGCGATGGGTGGTTCGTCTCACCGGGCATTGTGCGAGTTGATCGGTTCGTCGCTGCCGACACCAATGACGCCGGCTGCGATAGCGAAACCTTTGGTCCGCTTCTGCGAGTCGCCGCCGTTGCATCGCTCGACGATGCTATCGAACAAGCCAATGCCACGCGGTACGGCCTGTCGGCTTCGATCTTTACTACCGACAAAACATCAGCAGAGCAATTTCTGGCGGAGTCGCGAGCCGGATGTATCAATGTCAACGCCGGAACCGCGGGCGCGAGCAGCAAACTCCCGTTCGGTGGACTCGGGCTCTCAGGAAACCATCGCCCAGCGGGCGCATTCAGCCTCGACTACTGCGCCTATCCAGTCGCACAGATGTTCGAAAAAGGCGATGGCGCGGTCATCGCGCCCGGCATGTCGTTTGACGATTGAAACCGCGACCAGGCATGGTCGCGAGCGGCTCACTCATCTTCGACATGTGCCCCCCCGTACACCAGCGCGTGGGCTTTGTTGTCAGACTCGTCATAGAGCCAGGCTGCAACCTGTGCATCCATATTGAAAAGCAAGACGGTGTCCGCATCCGGCGCAGGGTTGCGTGCCGGGCTTCCCCGTTGACCACTATAGCGTGCGACGCTTGAGAGCCGCACAGAGTCAATCCGCCCGTCAAAATACGATGTCGGGGCGCCGCTCCCGGCGACATCGGAACCGATCATCAGCGGAAGGTGATTCGGCGTGCGCACACCTGAACCCGGTGCAGCTGCGATCTGCTCCCCGTCGAGGTACAGCCGAACTTCTTGGCCATCAAACACCCCGGCGATGTGGTACCACTGACCCGCTTTCAACTGCCCCGCCGCGCCTTGCACCTCGATGTATCGCCCGTTGAGATGAATCGAAAACGACGGCTGACCTTTGTTCACGAAAAACCCATACTCCGAGTTTTCAGTCTTGGCGACCAGGCCCGTGCGATCGCTGAACGAGTCTGCCTGGAACCAGCACTCGAGCGTCATCGGCCCATCCGCGAGATCAAACTTGTTTGAAGGCACCGACGCGACGCCGCTTGTGCCGTTCACCGCAAACACGCGCTCGACGGCTGGCAGATCCGGCGCAAGCAGTTCGACATCGACCGAGATCGCAGTCCGTTTGATCGGTATCGCGTAGCGATGGCCTTCGCACAGATAATCCATCCCGATGGTCAGGTCTGGCAATCGGAATCGGTCGTTCAACGCACCACCCAAACGATCAACACGAAACGAGAACGATGCCTCTTCACCCGGCTCGAGCGTGCGATGCGCATGATCCGGCAGATACGACCACCAGTTGTCCGCAGCATCCAAACTCACCGCGACATCAACTGATCGCGAAGTCGGGTTCGGAACGCGAATCGTCACCTCACCCCCGCCTCCGCCATCGCTGGCGATCTGAACCGTGCTCTCGACAGCGTACCGTTGATCGGCGAGCCAACCAGTCTCCTGACTCACTTTCGCCGTGATCTCACGAACATCCATAATCTCGCCAACGGGTACGGACGATAACGCGATCTGATCTTTCCGAACGGTCACAATGTGATATTGGTGCACATACCCGGCTTCTGGCACCTTGTTTGACTGCCCCCCACCCACGGTCGCGAGCGTGACATATTCAATGCCGTCGATCGTGTCATGACGCATCCGGTGAATGTGGCCTGCGAACACGGCTGTCACATTGCCAGCATCCACGAGGACCTTGTGCGCCGGTTCCCAGGTGTTGCCATACCCGCCGCCAATCCATCGCGGGTGATGGAGAAACACGAAGACATGGTCGAGTTCACCAAACCTGGTCAGCGTTTCCTGCAGCCACGCCAACTGTTCCTTACTCATCTTGTTTGCAGATGGTTTTGAGAAGTTCTTCTCGCCAGTTTCCGGGTTGCCCTCGTCTGTATAGAGCACAACAAACCCGCTATTCTTGTGTGTGAACGCATACCACAACGGCCCGAAGTGCATCTCGTAACTCTTCTCGTGTTCGCCCTCGGGTTTTCCGTCGCCGCGCCAGTAGATATCGTGATTGCCAGCGACAGGAAACCATGGGCAGAGCAACTGATCCATGATCCCTTTGAACTCGGCCATCTGTGTCATCCAGGCATCCGTCTTGTTATACCCGTTGATCAAATCCCCCACCGTCATGACCAAGTCTGGTTCGAGCAGGTTGGTATCGCGCACAGCATCGGCAAGCACGCTCACACCCTTCGCCGGGCCGCCGGTGCGGTCGCCAAAAACCACGAATGAAAATGCGTCTTTCTCGCTTGGCAACGGCAAAACAACGGAACTGTCGCGATTCGTCGTGAATCGAGTTCCATCGTTAACGGCTCGTTCGTGAGGCTCATTCGCTCGATGCAGATGCCGCTCGTGCCCGATGTTGTCTTGAGCGGTCGCGATCACGCTCGCCGCGACCAATACCAATAGTCCTGTAAATGCGTGTCTCACCATGCCCCGAGCATACTCGAAGTAAGGCAGCGTGTGCTCCAGCCTTAAGGAGAAAACCAAATCAATCTGGAACACAAACGGTATTGCTACCAATCACGCCAATCGGGCACATACCGGTCGGGCGTCAGACCCACTGAACCAATCTGCTGATCGGGCTCAGTCAACCACTCCAGTTCGACCTGCACCATGGACCCACTGACATCGCCGGTCAACACAGCTACCGCACCCTTGTGACGGAAACTCGTCGTAGGGAATGGGTTCTCCTGCCAGCCGTTCCATTGGTTGTACAACATCGGCGGATCGAGCAGAGCGCTGTTGCGAGGCGGATCGCCCGCGAGTAATGAATCAGCAAACACGATGAGTTCGGCTGGTGCGGGAATCTCCCAGACGCGCCGCCAAGGCCTTTGCCCGATCTGGGCATTCCAACCGGGTGTCTGCGAAGGGCTCAGGTAATAGCCGTTGTACCCGTAGGTCGTCGTTACCGAGCGTGGCAGCCCTTGCGGCGAGTACGACCCCCAAGGCTGAGCAGGACACTCATAGACGCTGCGCTCATGCAAGGTATCCTGCAGATATGGTGCAAGGAAGCCCTGATCGGCATCGACGATGCCTGTCATGTCGCCCGCGCCACCAAACCAGAAGATGGTGTCTTCAGATCCGGAAGTCGAGCCTGATGCGGCCACCGGCATAGCAAACGATGCGAAATCGTCCGCATACACACTCCATGCAACACCGAGTTGGCGTTGGTTTGATAGGCACGCCACGGACTGTGCTGCCTGCCTCACACCCGAGAGTGCGGGCGCGAGCAATCCCACGAGAATCGCCGTGATCGCAATCACCACCAACAACTCTAAAAGCGAGAAACCGCGAGATGTCTGCTTCTGCCAATTCATGGATTCGTGCAGCCCATTCCAAAGATAGTCAAAAAGGCTTGAAGGTCAAAGAAGTTTATCAAACCATCGCCAGTCAAGTCGGCTTCGGGGTCGTTGGATGTGAATGCTTCGAGATAACTGATCAGATCGAAGAAATCCACGATGCCGCTGTCATTGAAATCTGCGGGACATGGTGCTGGCGGCAACTGATAAGCCCGCAAACCACCCGCACCAATGCCGTACACACGCGCTGCAGGCCCGATGGCAGAGATGCCAACGCCATTGAGTGTTTCTTGCACGAACCCGGCTTCGTTCGGCAATTTGGAGAGGTTGAGAACCAATGTCGCTGGTGACGCACCGTATGGATCCCCCGGAGGGGGCGCACTCGCCATGACAAACGCGCCTCCAAGGCTCTCCAACGCAACCGGTGTATGCGTCCAATAACCAACTTCCGGTCCACCGTCGAGAAAAGTGTCCCACATCAGACTTGCACTCGTCAGATTGTCTTGAAACATCTGCACCGAGGCGCGGCTACCAAACCCATTGACACCGGTTGACAGGATGATCCGTCCGTCGACAAGTGGCAGAGGCACCGCATCCGTTCGATTGGACGGCACCGACCACAAGACCTGCCCGGTTAACGCATCAAGTTTGATCAGATTGGACGAGGTTTGCCCGCCGAAGAAGTTGTAACTGGCTACATACAACGCCCCCCCTCGATACGCCACACCAGAAAAAAGCCCGAGCCCGCCAGGATTGGGGGAATCCCAGACGGGCTCGGGAGGAGCGGCAGCATCGACAGGAAACGCGACAACCCGGCCATCCGAGGTCGCCACAACAACATTCTCTCCAGCAAGCGTTGGTGAAGCGCCGGACATTTCGCCCACACCGACAGACCACACGATATCGCCCGGATCATGTGGATTGAGAGCGGCATCAAACGCATCAACATTGATGCAGTACAATCGCCCGGTTTGGCCGCCGAATGCAAAGTCCGTCACAAATGCACGGTCCGCCGGGCCGAGATGTGTCGTCACGAGGGGCGACGCATTTACAACCCGTCGTTGAAGCGACGCTTGCCAGAGCGAAGCACCGCTCGATAAATCGAACGCTGCAACTTCATCATCACTGGCAACGAGCACGGTGTGATTGGTTGCATCGATCGCAGGCGATGCCCACGAATCGGCGAACGGCGTCGCAATCGGCGCGAACCACCGCACCTCACCATCGTTCGCATCGACATCGATGACCGCGAACAGGCCATCCACGCGTCCAATCCCGACGATGTGATCGTCCGACTGCACAACGCTGGTTCGACCGAGAAACGACACCGCTTCACCGGCAGGACCGGTACTGACAGTCCAGAGCGCTGAACCGATGGTCTGTCCGGTCCCAATGCTGCCCGTTCGCACAGCCACCCTGTTTGGACCCTGCGCGAAGTGTGTCCAGTCCTGCGCGTGCGCAACAGACATGCATGCAAAAGCAACGACCCCGATGAGACGAGTGTGGTGTTTCATGGCAATCGCTCTGCCGCCGCTTTTCAGCCGCGACGAGCGTTCTGTTCGGGCCGGTGTCATCTCTCCTTCAAACACCGACCCGATGGCGTCGAAACGCCCCGAAGCAAACGACGAGTGATACCGCGATCGAACCCGGCGCCGGCACCACCGACACCGCGTCAATCTCGAATGTTTCGCCGTCCAGACCGGCATGACTCAGGCGAATAAACTGTGCCTCCGTCACACCTGACCCCGCGAGATCAAAACCGATACCCCCCCCAGAGCCGCCGTAGAGACCTACCAACCCGGCGTAACTCAACCCCGCAATATCATCAAGCCCAAGCGAGGGGTCCATCGCTTGTCGAAAATCTGTGCGCACGCTACCCGGCACACCATCAAAGGGCATTGCATCCTGATAGCCGAGCGTCGGAAACAGATCCAGGTTCCTGATTGCGACATCAGACCAGGTCGCACCATCCGCGCTTGCTTCGACGCGAACCGCAGACCCCACGCCGAACATGGCCGGCGAAGGACCGACCGAACCATTCGGGAAATCACCATCGATAAACCCGGCATTCCCGAACACAATAAAATCGATGCCGAATGGGTTGGTGGCTGCATCACGAATCACCGTGTCAAATCGCAGTGTCAGACTGCCGCCAGCACCAACAGAGACAATCTCATCAACACCAAAGGCCGGACTAAAGGGGCTGACAACACCCGGAAATGGTGTCAGTTCGCCTGTAAACCGACTTGCCGATCCGAGCGCCACTGCAGCGTTTTGAAACTCGGGGTTGGCTCCTGCCCCCGCGTCGTAATGCACGACCTCGCTGGCAAATGGACCTGCGCCTCCAATCGAGGCCACAGAACTCAACACAACGGCGAAAACCAGACGACCACGACAGGCCACATTATCAAACAGCACACACATCCGAGACCTTCTGACCGAATGGTCAATCTACCCCGATTCGCGCAGGGCACCTCCCACTCAAGAAAAAGAGCGGAACCGGCAACTCACGCGGGGTCTTGTCCGGCAGGCGGGTGTCGCAGGAAGGATGCGTACCGATGCAACCGGGCCCGTTTCGCGAGAGCCTCACAAAAATGCTGAGAGCAGGTCTTCCGGCTTCGAGCTCGGCAGGGACCGGCCTTCCCATCCAACTTGGTGGACAGTGACCCGCACCAGGCGATCCTGGTGTGACGGATGCTTCACACATCCGTGGCCCGCGTCGTTGCTCGTTACGGCGGCGCGTCCGCGGTGGATTCTCACCACACTTCCCTCGGGGCCCAAACAAGCGGGCACCCTCAACTTCAATAGCCTACACCATTTGCTGACGCTGTCAACTCGGTTGATAACTTCTCAAGAGACTAACGAGGAAGGATCTGCCCCAACTGCTCACCCAATCCAGGGAGCCCAAGCGCAGTGCCTTCTTCATCAATCGCCTCTGTGACCGCAACCTGAGCCTTTTTCAAGGCATGGTTCACAGCTTCGGCGATCAACGACTCGGCGAGCGAGCGATCTTCGCTCGTCTTCATGCCAAACGCGAGCGAATCGCTGATCGTTATACTCAAAACCTGCATCTTGCCCGATACGACGGCGTGAACCAGGCCTCCTTCGCATTCGCCATCGATCCGCATCGACTCCAGACGAGCCTGAATGCGTTCGCCCGCTGCTTGAATCTGATCTCGGTTCTTTAAAAGCCCTGCAATCGCTCCCATCGTCTTGATCTGATCAAACATCAATCATCCTTTTCTTCGTGAGTCCACACGCTTGGGCGTGGCATCAAACAACTCGGAAACCTGCTTGATCAAAGGATGATCCAGGTCAACATCCGCTTGTGTCTGTGGCGGCGCCTGAACGGATTCATCCGCACTCGCCGGTTCATCGTCGCCATCAATCGTTAAGACGATGTCACGCCGCCCCATGGCCTTGGCAAAATATGGTTTCAACTCGGCCAGATGTGCAACACCTGCTGCACGATGCGCTGCATCAAACCGGAGTTTCACTTCATCCTCATGCTGCGTGACAACCTCTGCATTGCTGACGATCGCCAGCAACATGCGACGAGACTTGCACGCGTGAGCAACCCGTTCAAGCAAAGGAGCGTCTGCTGAGACAGTAGTTTGCACTTCGGGCTGCTCGACTGGCGCACGCTGTGGAGCAGGCTCTCGAACTGGAGGGGTGGGCGAGGGCGGAGCGTTCAGGCTCCGGCTCGCCCCGGCTGTTTTTTTGGCGGCACCCCGCCTCTGGCAAGTGACGACGCATCTGCGAAACTCTCAGACATCGCCAGTCTTACCAGCGTCGCCTCGGCGAGTGCACGTGATGCGGCCGACCCCTTCAACATGCGCGTCACGGCTTCACACATCGCGATCATGTGGACCAGACCGGCAGCGTCAAAATGAGACGCTCGCACGAGTTCTTCCTGCCGGGCAGGGCCGCTCAACTCGACCAGTGAAGTTGATTCTCCGCACGCTGCAAACACCATCAAATCTCGGAATCGCTCTGTTAAAGCCTCGAGACACATCTCAGGACCAATCCCGCGCCTGAGCAACTCGTCTGCACCTTCGAGCGTGCCCGCAACATCGCCGGCTGCGATCGCGTCGATGACGCGCCCGATGATCTGCCGGTCGGGTAACCCGAGCAACGATTCGAGCAAGGCAACCGTCAAATGTGATTCGCCCGCCGCCATGACTCTGTCGAGCAGACTCAGCGCATCGCGCATCGATCCGTTGCCGAGTTTGGCGACTTCGTGGATGAGTTCCGGCTCTGCTGTCAAACCCTCAGACTCAACAACGCCAGTCAGGTGTTCGCCGATGCGCCCGGTCGCGATGTTACGAAAATCGAATCGCTGACATCGACTCTGGATCGTCGCCGGAACTTTCTGCGCTTCGGTCGTACACAGAATGAACTTCACATGATCTGGCGGCTCTTCCATCGTTTTGAGCAGCGCATTGAATGATGCCAGGCTGAGCATGTGCACTTCGTCAATGATGTAGATTTTGTAGACGCCGCGCATCGGGCGATATGACGAGTTGGCGATGAGTTCGCGGGCGTGATCGACACCGGTGTTGCTCGCAGCGTCGATCTCGATAACATCCGTATCCTGCCCGGACATGATCGCCTGAGCCACTTCTTCGTTGTCATCCGCCTGATTCAAAACCTTGGCGAAGATACGAGCCATCGAGGTCTTGCCAACACCGCGCGTGCCACAGAACAGGTATGCGTGCGCAACCCGGTCCTGTTCGATCGCAGCCTTGAGCGTGCGAGCGATCGCTTCCTGTCCAACGACTTCATCAAAACTGGTGGATCGATATCGGCGTGCGAGTACGGTGTATGCCATGCGGGCGGATTGTAGCGATTCAACACCCGCCTGCCCGCGCTGTCACGGGCTCAGGTCAAAGTCCATTTTGCCGACACCGACAGTTTTCGAATCGATCACCGCTGCCACAGCCAAAACTTCCGTGCCGTTGACAGCGTTGTACAGCGAAAGCGTGGACGCGTTTGTACCCTGGGAGGGCACTCGGCAGCGAAATTCGCCGTTGTCCGAATTGTACCAAAACGCAGTTTGACCCGAGATCGTCTTTGTCGCTGGTTCCGTCACACCTGCACCGGCAGCCACCACTTCAATGCCATGCGGTAGCGTCGCTGCATACGGGTTTTTTGGCATGACCGCACCATGAAAATTTGATGTGTCGAGGAGCGCAGGCGGGCTTCCATGAATCGCCCGGTATTCCTCAATCACCGTGCGAGCCGATGACACAGCCCCGGCGGCACCCTGCACCTTTGACCGCGTCACCATGCCACTGAACCGAGGAACAGCGATCGCGCCGATCACCCCAAGGATGACCACCACAACAACCAACTCAATAAGGCTGAATCCGCGACGCGACATTTGGACCTCTCGACAGACATCGTCGGGTCCGTTGATCTCGAAGATCAAAACTCACTGCAAATGCGCGTTGGCGGGTCGACAGGTCGTCACAACTGTCTTGGCTGACGGTTCTCGGACGCTCTCGATGCCGTCATACCGCCCTCGGTTGACGGCCAGGACACCGGCGGCACCGGGCGACGGCCGCTTATGGCTGCTGCGGTCAAGCCCTGACCAATTTCACGGGCCACCCGTGCACCGGGCCCGGCCGTCAACCGAAGGCGGGATCACAATCGTAGCGGCTACAAACCTCGGGTACACTCCTTTATGCCGCCAGACACACACAGGACGATGCCAGAGCAACGATCGGGTAAACAACAGCCGCCCCACGACCCACTCAGCGAGTCCGTGAAACGACGCACTTTCCTCATCCGTGTCGTCCGCATCAGCTTCGTCATCCTCTTTCTGACAGTCACGCTGCTCAGTATCCTGGGCGTGCGCGGCGATGCGCAAGAAGCTGAGATCCAATGGGCTCTGTCCTATCCTGTCATTTTGCTTGCTGCTGTCGCCTTTGCCGGTGTGGTACTGCTCGTCGACTATCTCACGCCGCGCAAAAAAATTGCCACGCTTGTGAGCATCCTCGTCGGGCTCCTCGGTGCTCTGGCTGCCTCAATTGCGCTCAGTTTCGTGGTTGACCTCCTGATCGAAACCTGGGTGAGCGATGCAAAATCGCGCCAGGCGATTGCCCCGATCATCGCCACGGTGAAAGTGCTGATCGGGATCACGATCGCCTATCTGGCCATGATCACCGTCCTGCAGACGCAGGACGACTTCCGTCTCGTCATTCCCTATGTCGAGTTTGCCAAGCAGATTCGTGGTATCCGCCCTCTGGTGCTCGATTCATCAGTCCTCATCGACGGGCGAATCATCGACATCTGCGAAACAGGTTTCCTGCAAGCCCCGCTCATCATTCCGCACTTTGTCGTGGCTGAGTTACAACTCTTGGCCGATTCGACTGACAAGGCGAAACGGACGAAAGGCAGGCGCGGGCTCGATATTATCGCCAAACTTCAGAGGAGCCCGGCGATTGATGTCTCGATCGACGAAACCAATGTCCCCGGTAAAGCCGTCGACCAGATGCTCGTCGAGTTTGCTGCGCAGATGCCCGCCATCGTCGTCACGACCGATTCCGGGCTCTCACGCGTTGCGAGCATCCAGGGTGTCGTCGCGATTAACCTTCACGATCTCGCCAACGCACTCAAGCCCGGTGTCATGGCGGGCGAACAACTGCTCGTGCAAGTCATTCGTTCGGGTGAACAAGCCGGACAAGGTGTCGGGTATCTTGACGATGGCACCATGATCGTCATCGAAGACGGTGAGCCCGCGGTCGGCACCGAGATCGGTGTCACCGTGACCAGTTCGCTGCAGACCTCCGCAGGAAGAATGATCTTTGCTCGGCAAAATGCGCCCGAGTCGGCAACCAATCATGCCTCGGCGAATGTAACCAAGTCTGAACAAGAGCCAGCATCTGAAACCGCTGGATCCCCCCCATCATCACCGATGACCGACACGCCGCGGCAGCGCACCGAGACGACACCTGCACATGGTCCGCGCAGAAAACCGCCTCAGGGACGAAACCCGAGGCGGTAGTTGATCACACATTGTCGAGCCGAAACCGCAGTTTCCTGTTCAACGGTTCATGACACCGAGTTGCCACATCATGAACAGCCGCTGATCGACCACTTCGCGCACACGCAAGTGCAAGGGCTTGCCCGCACCGTGCCCGCCGTCATAGTCCACCCACAACAGTTGTGGCTCTTGATCGGGGTCTGACGCTGTTGCAGCCTGTAGAGCCGCCACCATCTTGCGAGCGTGCATGGGATGCACGCGAGCATCGTTTTCGCCAGCCGTTGTGAGCATGGCTGGGTACTTCGTGCCGGGCTTGATGTTCTGGTACGGCGAGTACTTCATGAGATACTCGAACTGACTCTGATCTTCACTCGACCCATACTCGGGGATCCAGTATCGCGCCATCAGGAAGTCCTGATACCGAATCATGTCGAGCAGCGGCACCCCGCAGATCGCCGCAGAAAACAGGTCCGGGCGTTGGGTAATTGCAGCCCCAACCAGCAGGCCGCCATTCGATCCACCAGCGACGCCGAGGTGCTCGGGTTTGGTGTATCCATTGTCGATGAGCCATTCGGCCGCACCGATGAAATCATCGAAGACATTCTGCTTCTGGTCGAGCATGCCGCCGCGGTGCCACGATTCGCCATACTCACCGCCGCCGCGCAAGTTGGCGACTGCATAGACCCCCCCTGCTTCGAACCAGGGGAACAGGGTCGCGCTGAATCGCGGCGTCATCGAGATATTGAATCCGCCATACCCGTACAGGATCGTCGGGTTCTTGCCGTCCAGTTCGAGCCCGGTGCGGTGAATCAGGAACATCGAAACCTTGGTGCCGTCCTTCGATTCATACCAAACCTGCTTAACTTCAACCAGCGATGGATCGACCGGAACATCGGGGCGTTCCCACAAGGTTCGTTCGTTGTTCGCCAGGTCGATGCGGTAGATCGATGCCGGCTCGTTGTAACTCGTGTAATACAGAAACGCCTCGGTCCGATCTTCGCTCGTCGAGAGACCTGCTGAACCAAGACCGGGCAACTCGACCGGCCCGAGTTTCTCGCCGCCAAGCCCGATGCGCTCCATGCGCGTCGTTGCGTCGACCAGATACTCGACCACCAACATTCCGCGCGCGAGCGACGCATTTCGCAAGACTCGTTTTTCATCAGTCGGAACGATCGTCTTCCAGGCATCCATACCCGGGTTGTTCAGATCGACAGCAACGACGCGGCCGTTCGGTGCATCCAGTGTGGTCTCCAGATACAGCGTGTCGCCAACAATCGGACCAGACCCCGACGCACCATTGGTGATCGTGTCACTCAGCACAGGACGCAGCGCCTGGTCGCCGGTGCGCATCCATTTGCTCAGGTCCATCGCCCACAGGTCGTTCGACCGTGTGCCGGTGTAATACCCAACGATCAACCATCGGCCGTCGTTGCTCGGATACGCAAACGGGCCATAGGTCTCAGCGACATCATCGAGTTGCTTGGCTGAATATCGACCGCTCTCACTGAGCATGTCGACAAAGTCACCCTGCACAAACAGCGTCGGGTCCTCACGCCAGTGCGTGCCCACGCGATGAAACTTGATCTGACCTGAATACGCGTTGTTGACATCGGCGAGGTTGGTGTAAAAGAAACTGCGCCCGTCAGGCATCCAGCCGGCACCTCGAACCTTGCCCGGGATCTCATCAGCAAGCCAATCACCCGTATCAACATCCAGAATGTACAGCGTCGAGTTTTCGTCGCCCGACCGGTACATGCCAAACGCAAGCAATGAGCCGTCATCGTTCGGCGAATACCACGAAACCGTCAACAAGCCCGACTCATCGAGCGTGTTCGGATTCAACATCTCCACCGGTTCGCCATCAATCCCGTCACGCATGTACACGACGGCCTGCGACTGCGCGCCTTCTCGTTTGGAATAAAAGTACCGCCCCTGCGCCATCTGAGGCGAGCCGACGCTGCCCACCTCCATCAACTCACGAACGCGTGCTTCGAGTGCTGCCCGTCCTGGCAGGTTGTCAAATATCGCACGCGTGTATGCATTCTGCTCAAGCGTCCAGTCTGTCACCTCATCCGTCGGGCGGCCCATCGCGGCAGGATCTGAGTTGTCGCCTTCCAACCAGCGGTACGGATCGACCAGTTCAACACCGTGGAGCGTGTCAGTCACCGGCGCGGTCTTGGTCGCTGGCGGGGCAGCGTGCGTCGCGACCGTACCAACTATCAGAGCAACCAAAACTGAGCGAAATTCGAGCATGAGATAAACCTCCGAAGAATGAGTGAGTGCAATCATACGCGAGTTCCACGATGGGTGTCTCGTCGCTTTCAGAGTCGAGTTAAACTGCCCTGAGACCACACCATTGGCATATTGATCATCCGATAACACAATTTCTGCGCCCGGTTTGGTCCGATTTAATGGGAAAATCGAGCTGAGGTGGTTATGTTCCTGAACGCTTGGCATTACACCCAGTCCATTCACCGGCCGGGTCACTTCCCCAAGTGGTTGAGATAGGAGAATCAACATGGCAAACCCTCAAATCGGAATGTTCTTGGCGGCGTCAGTTCTGACAATTGGTTCAGGCCTCGCGACCGCCGATGTACTCGAATTCAATGTGGCCAAGATTCAGTTCTTCGAACAAGACTCGGCTTCGCCTCCGGCTTCACCACTTGGTTTCGTGTTCAATGCCTACGCGGACATGCTCGAAGACGATGCAAACGCCGTAAGCGTGAACGGTCTGGTGCTTGACAATCCTGGCCCAGGAGAGTGGAATCTCGAAGTCGAATTTGCAACCAAGTCGGAACTCGATGCTGCGTTCCCTTCAGACGAAACGTACTTCCTGCATCTAGAAGGTGGAGACTTGGGAGCACGCGATGAGATCGTGCAGTTTGACACACCCGAGTCGTACCCGGCCACACCGGCGTTGACCGCGTCGTCGTTCGGGACCATTCAGAATGCCCCGGCAGGTCAAGACTTGACCATTGAGTGGGTCCAGCCAGACGCAGAGACAAACTTGGTTGCTATAGCTGTTGTTGACTTGGAATGGGACGATTCGGTCATTGATCTCACGATCGACGACCCGGCGCAAACTCAGTTGGTGGTACCAGCGGGAACACTCCTGCACGGCAGGACTTACTACATCGAACTCGTATTTGCTCACGCGCTCACTTTTAGCGGCACTCCTGAGCCCGGGTTTGGAGCTGATGCTTTTGGTCTGACCGGTTTTGCGGCAATAACCGTCATCGGGTTTCAGACCGAGCCGTGCCAAGTCGATCTCAATGACGACGGCGAACTGGATTTCTTCGATGTCCTTGAGTTTCTCTCGCTTTACACGCAAGGAAGTCTGGACGCCGACTTTGCAATGGACGGCATGCTCGATTTCTTTGATGTCTTGGCCTTCTTGGGTGACTACACGGAAGGCTGTTCGTAATTTGAATCGTGCTCGTTATTGTACAAGCCCCTTGGTCAAACGCATAAACGCGGTCTCAAGGTTGACCGATTCTTCGGTAAACAGGGCAATGCGGTACCCCTGATTGATCAGGATGTTCGGCAGGTCCGTCGCATCCCCGCCGCGCTGTTCATCGAACTCGACATGGATCACCCGGCCCGAACCGCCCGCCTGAGTGCCGTCCCCATCCACGATTTTGGACTGAACCACACCAGGCACGGTGGTCAGCAGCTCGGCCGCCTCAGCCATACGGTCCTTCACGCCGATATGCACGACATGCCCAACCTTGGCGCGACGCAGGATCTCCGACACAGTCCCGCTATAGAGCAACCGACCGCGCTCGATGATCCCCACCGTATTGCAGAGTTCGGCGAGTTCATGCAGAATGTGGCTTGAGATCAGAATCGTCTTCCCCATCCGCTTGAGTTCTTTGAGCAACTCGCGAATCTCAATGCGCGCACGCGGATCGAGACCACTCGCCGGTTCATCCATCAACAAGACCTTCGGATCATGCAAAAGCACCCGCGCGATCGAAAGCCGCTGCTGCATACCGCGACTGAGACTGTTCACCTCGGCCGTCGCCTTGTATCCAAGATCCGTCAACTCAAGCACATCGCTGACGACTTTCTTGCGTTGCGATCCGTGTATGTTGTAGGCCGCAGCAAAAAACTCGAGATACTCCATCACGACCATGTCTTCATAGGCGCCCATGAAATCGGGCACATATCCGATCAATGGCCGGATCATTCGGTTCTGATATCCAACCGTCAACCCCGCGATTTGTGCCTGCCCGCTTGAGGGTTTGAGCAAGGTTGCAAGCACCTTGATCGTGGTCGTTTTGCCCGCACCATTCGGGCCGATGAACCCGAAGCACGCACCTTCTTCGATCGTCAGGTTCAGATTGTCGAGCGCGACAAGTTCCCCGTATCGTTTCGTCAGATTGATCGTTTCGATCATGGGCACAGCCGCACACTCCTCAACCGTCGGTTCCGTCGTCAACTTCGTCGTCTGCTACGAACCGCAACGCTGGCGGCTTTGCATCAAGCGGATACACCCACATCACCAGCGTCGTCCCCTCCGCCCGAACAACACGCCCGTCAAGCGCCACCGGGATCGGCGAGCGAGCATCGTCACCAGCGAGCCGGACCTGCCCGATCACCATCACACTCGGCTGCGTAAACCACAGCCCCAGATCATATCCATGCGTCAGATCGCGCTTGGCCAGCCGAGACTCGGTCCCCACCGATGCCTGACCGCTGGGCGGTTCGAGCATCGGAAAAAGCGCCAGCGCTTCAAGCCGGTCACCGAGTCGCCTCGGATCGGGTCTCGAACTCGTCCCCTGGCTCACGCGTTCACTGCGCAGAAGCGCCGTCAGATAGGCGAACGCGAGTTGTCGATTCGCGCCTTGCCCAGAAGCCCGCTTGGTCACCGCCTCAAGTTGAAGCCGCACCTCAGGCTCCCAGGCACTGGTCAGTTCATACGCTGAAACATTGGCAGAAAGAGCGCCGCGGAGTTGACCGCCCTCAGACAGCGTCACCTGCCCTTTGTTGATCAGCACAACGACATTCTCGAGCGCGCCCGGCAAACTATGGACCAGTTCGCCCACAGCGTCACAATCAAGCAACACGCCGTCTTCACCAAACTCGCCATCTTCTGCCAGTCGAAGTGTTGGCGTTTCGAGGTCGCCTGGTTGGTTCACCGGCTCGGGCATGCCCCAGCTCGTTTGGCCGACCCAATCCAGAGCCAGCTCCTTCACTGTTGATCGTGCTGGGAAACGCAGGTCATCGGGCTCTCTCGCTTCAATGCGATACGGACGGTTGTCGGGCAAACCCGACAACGACAGCAACGAACCGGACGATTCAAAGACCGAAAGCAAAACATCGGCTGACGAACCGTCGTCGTCTGTTTCAACCGTCACCTGCGCCTCGCCGTAGTACGGAATCAGCATTGCCTGCCACGATCGCGCCCGTTGTGTCGGCTGACCATGTACGCCATGCAATATTGAAATATGACGAATCATCGCCTTATGCGGACGGGCAAAGGTTGCCCCCACCCAGGCGATGGCTGTGAACACCCCGATGACCCCGACAAAAGCAACCCACGCGTGTTGTTTCCAACCGCGCTTCCCGAGCAAGAGATAGCCCGCAGGACCGGCCGCTAACCAATACAACACAAAGACCAGCACGCCGAGACCAACCCCGAACGCTGCGGTTCCTTTCAATGCAATCTCTTCAGGGATATCGACATCCAACTGCGCATGTGATCGTTGCAGGAGTTCATTGAGGTTCTGGATCGTGCCTTCCTCGATCGCCGCAACGGAGGGGAGCTCCCCTCGCCGACCAAGCACACGGTGCCAGAACACTTCAGCCTCAGGCAGACCAAGATTTCGCATCATGGTCTGGTTGAGATCAAACCCGATCAGCGTCACCGCGCCCGCGCCGTACAAACGACGCATGACGACGCATCGTCCATCCGCATCGTTGAGAATGGGCATCGCTTCGCCGGGCTGTGCATCGGAAGATGCCTCAAACACACGAACGATTGCGTTCGTCGAAAGCGGCACTTCATCCACCTTGCCCGATGTCAGAAGCGGGCGAAAATCATTGAGATCGACACCTTCAAGACTCGTGGGCGGCTTGATGTTCGGAAGCATCCCCGCCAACGGATTCCCACTGACCGAAAACCACTCCTGCCCGATCGAAGGCAACACCACCACCAGATGGCCGCCCCCCCGAACCCACTGGCGAATCGCATTTGCCTTGTCAGCGCTGAGCCGCCCGGGATCCGCTCGGTCGCGGGTTGAACCCCACACCAACACATCAAACGAGATCAGCCCCTGCCAACGATCCGGAATGTCAGCCGTATCAAGGCCGGTCGTCAGATAGGTAATCTCATGCCCCTTGGGCAAAAACGACTCAAATCGACCGGTCGGCCCGTAGGCGTTTAGACCGAATGAGTTCGGACCAACGACTGCCATCAACCCGCGTTGACCAGACATCACCAGCGTCGTCGGGACCTGCGAACGACCGACCAGTCGCCCGGCTTTGAATCCAAAACGCTCATCACTCGATTGCTCAGCCTCATATGCCAGCACTTCGATGTAGTCGATGCCACTCGACAGCAACGGCATTCGCGTGTACAACCAGAATGCCTGCGGCAAACCAGAGTTTGATGTCACAACACGATCAAACTCCGCTTCGTCGCCATCGGGGTCCGTCACCCGCACCCGCAAGACCAACTCACGCTGCGAAGCGAGCCCGCTGTCGGTAACCTCGACCCGTAAACCGGCCCATGAGCCCTCGCGTGCAAGACCACCCATCCCGAGCCGCGTGACTTCGAGCCTGACCTCGCCATCGCCATCGATTTGCCCCACGGCCGGCATCGAGCACAAAGCGATGACAACAACGATTCCCCACAATCGGGCAATACTCTGACACACAAGCGTTGTTCGGCGAAAGCCCAATTCAAGCATTGCCATGATTCTACCGATCAAGGCACCCCAAGATTCATCCGATCTGAGGAACATGGCCAACCTGCCACTTTGGGCTCTGGTAAGTATCTGTGTTGCATCAGCAGCGGCGCTGTTCGGATTTTGGACCGCGCTCGCCAATGAGGTCTTTCACGAGACCAGCGTGCACACGCTCAAAGGACAGGTCATCGATCTCCGGACTAAGTACTTAAAGCGCATGATTGAGGTCTACAACCTCGAAGATCCGGAGCAGATCAACGACGGCGCGGTTACCGAAACTGAGACGCATAATGACACCTCGCACTTAGAACAACCGAATCAGTCAACGCCCGATCCACAGCCTCAAAAGGCTGCTGCGGCGTAGACCAACCCGGTTGCTCTCGAACTCGGTCAGTATCAATCTGGCAACTGCCAGATCAACCGTCTTCGTGCGGTTCAAATGAATCGTGGCCTTTACCTTGAATGTCATTGAGTTTCTTCAATAGTGCTGCCGCTGCCTTGGCATCGCCTTCAAGGATGGCCATCTCGATTTCGATGGTGGCCTGGAGCGCGCGGGCGAGTTGCATCCGCAAATCCATGTGGAGTCGATCCGGATCGCCAGCATATTTGGCTTGAGCCTCTCGCGAAACTTCGGCGTGCAGATAGGCGATCTTTGAATCCATCAACCCGCGCTGCACCGTCTGCACAAGCGCCAGATCACCCATGCGCGTTTCCTCGGCAAAGTCGCTGCGTGACAGTCGTCGCATTGCTCGACCAGCAGTTTCCATGCCGTCATGGAACATCTGTCCGCTTGGTGCGGTCACTGCCGGCCGATTGCCGCCAGGAGCCGCTGCACCAGGTGCAACCGGGTTGCGATCTGCGCCCGGTCTGTCTGCAAAGCGTTCCTTGACAAACGCTTCGATCTCAGATCGCGTGAGTGCGTCGTCGCCATCTGTGTCAGCCGCGTCAAAGATCCGGGTCGCTCTTCCTTCACCCATTTCATCGCGTGTGACTTTGCCATCGTCGTTTGCGTCGGCCTGCATGATGCGATCGACAAACGCGCTCGGATCGCCGCCCGGCTGACGCTGGCGTTGAGGCCTATCCGCCCCATCACGCTCAGGCTGAACCATCAGCCCAGCACCCGATGCAATTGCCAAAACCGGTACCAACGCCACCACTGCGATTGCTTGCTTGCGCATTGCGCTCTCCTTACAAATCGAATATGTTCGTTCAAAAGCCCCACGGGCTGTGCTCAAGCCCAACGAGCATACCAGTTCTTCATTGCCCGAACGCTCAGGTCCGAGTCACCGAACTGTAACAAACCACCCTGTTTGGGGCGTTTATCTCACCGCTCTCAAAGCCGCGATCACTTCTTGCGGGTCGGCACGCTTGCTGTAATCCTCATTGACATAGGCGTACCGAATCACGCCTGCCCGGTCGACGACAAAGGTGGCCGGAATCACGAGATCCCAGTTCTGTTGCGCGTTGATCGTCGGCAGATCGATCCCGTAACCCGCGTATTTCCGTTGGGTCTTTTCATCGAGCGTGAACCCGACGTCGAAAGCCGCCGCAGCCTCACCCGTCCCATCACTCAAGATGTCAAACCCGAGGTTGTTCTTGGCTCCGGTCGCTTCGGCCCGGTTCGGGGCTTCAGGCGTAATCGCCACGAGTGAACCACCGAGATCATCGACTTCGGTCAAATGACCCTGCCATTCCTTCAGATCTCCCGCGCAGTACGGGCACCAACCGCCACGATAGAACACCAGAATGAGTGGCCCGGATCCGACCAACTCACCCAATTGCACATCACTTCCCAAGATCGACGCGAGCGCCACATCTGGTACACGATCTCCGACTCGAAGCCCGCGCGTTGTATCGCTCGCAGCCGCATTGTCTTTGACCTCTACAGCAGCGGATAGGTCTGAAGTGGTCTCTGTTGCTGGTGCCCGACATTGACCCGCACCCTTGCATCCGGTCAGTATCGATCCTGCCACAACACTCATCATCGCAATGGTCGTCAATTGAGTCCGCATGTATTACTCCAGATTTAACTTAATTCCGTGCACTGTCTTGTCGCAGCGAACGGCCGATGAGTGAGAACTATTCGCGCACGACACAGGTTCGCTAACCCAGGACGCCACGCTCGCGCAATCGATCCAGCACGAGTGACCCAACATCGGCATCACTTCGGGCAAGCAGGTATCGCATCTGACGAGCAGCGCAGTCTCGCGCGAGCCGATTACGCAGTTCGGTCAACCGGCGCTCGTAACTCGTCAAGAGTGACTTGGTCAAGGTCACCTCCGCAGGGCGACCGGTTTCGACATCCGTCAGCCGAACATCGCCGACAAGTCCCTGTTGCATCGCAAGTTCGGGGTCGATCTCTTCGGGAGAAAGTACCTGAACGCAAGTGACATCAAACCCGCTCGATCCGGCGTGCGCCAGGTCATTCAACCCGCGTGTCCAACCTTCCTCGAACAGAAAATCGCTGAGGACGATGACAACGCCTCGGCCACCTTGACGCTGCGAAATATGGCGCATGGCATCATTAAACGGTGAACCGCCCGAAACAGGTGGTGCCATCGACAGGCTTGCGATCAAGAACTCGCTCAGTCGATGAACCCCACGGCGTCCACGCACCGGTCGCAGCTGATCCACCCCACCAGATTGGTCAAAACGAGCGACCGAAAGTCGATTCTGGTTCACCAATGCCACATACCCAAGTGCCATTGCCAATCGATGACAGAACACGGATTTATCGCCGGTATCCATCGATGTCGAGCAATCGAGGACGAGCACAACTGAAAGATCTTCTTCTTCTCTGAATAGTTTGATGAACAGTCGATCGAGGCGTGCGAAGACATTCCAGTCAATATGCCGAAGATCGTCTCCGGGGACATACTGCCGAAAATCATCAAACTCGACACTTCGCCCGCGTTTCTTGGATCGCCTTTCGCCGGGCAGTTTGCCAGCGAAGATTTTGCGGCTGAGCACATCGAGGCGATCAAGGCGCTGCATCAACTCCGGGCTGAGCAAGGCATCCAATGTGTCAGGCTTTGGGGATCGTTGGCCGATGATCATGTCGAAGTGATACAGTAGGTTGGACAGGAGGCTCACACGATGATGCACAAAACGCTCCGGATTGGCCTGATTCTCGCGGTCGGGCTTTTGACACCAATCGCAGCCGCACAAGATTCTTCTCCGGCAGAACTGCGTCGAGAGATTGAAGACCTGCGCGTCGTCAACGAAACGCTCGCTGCGCAGCGTGATCAGATCATGGCGGATCTGACCTCACTCAAAGAGGAGAACCAATCGCTCAAGGACCAACTGGCAGAAGCGATTGCCGATATCGAAGAACTGACTGCCCGACTTCGAGCGGCACCTTCTGTTGTACCTGAGTCGGAATCGACCGAGCAAGAACAACCAGTGACCGTGCCCGAAACCGAGCCCTCAGCACCGGTCCCGGAAGACCATCTCGCGTCACCAGCCTCGCTTTATCGAGCACTCCAGAAGTCGTTCGACGAGATGTTCCCCAACCCTGTCCTCAACACCGAAGCCAACAAGAAACGCTACGAGGCTTCTGTTCGTCGCTGGGCGCGCGATATGAACACCAAACTCAGAGGCCAGACCAGATGGCGCGTGCGCGTCGAAGACATCGCAGCGGCAGCGCCGACCCAATCCAATCCACGATCAACCGACGCAACAGCTCGCATGACCGTACTCGATCACGAAACCGGTCTCCCGATCGGTCGGCCATTCCCGGTCACTGTGCCTTCAAAAATGGTTTCGAAACTTGGTGGGGGCCCGGCGTTTGAATATGAACTGCGCCTGCTTCTGTTGCCCAAGCCCGTCATCAACTCACGCCGCCTCGAACCCGGTGTCTTTGCGTGGCCGCCGTTCATCGGTCCCATGACTGAGTTCGGGTTCGATTTCGAGTGGATCGGTGTTCGGCCGTACCCCAAGGCTGAGAAAGCACCGGTGCCTGCGACGCAAACCAGTCCAGACGAGAATGCGGTCTCATCTGACGACGACCGGCCCTGAGACTCGGCATATCCACAAAAAAAGCACTGACTGACTCGTCAGTGCTTTTTTCGTTTTTGGTCTCACGCCGTACGAAATCGCGGGCTTGTTCTGCAGACAGGGTCAGCGTACTTTCCGGGGATTTGTCGCGGGCTTGCCGTCGGCGTATTCCCAGATCGTCACCGGCAATCGCTGAACACCCCACTTGCGTGCGCGCGAGTGCGTCGGATACAAGACATCGAGTCGTTGTCCCTTGATCGCGCCGCCGCAATCGAGGACTGGCACGATGTCTTCTTTCGCATACCCGGGAATTGAAATGGTTGAGCCGTAGGGAAGCACCTTTGGGTCGGCAGCGACGAGTTGCATAGCGTTGGTCGAGACCGAGTGCAGCGTCGCTGTTTGACCATCAGCGAACTCTCCGCATGAGGCCTCGTCTGGCGAATAGGCGGTGACAGTCATCCAGACGGTCTTGGCCGGTCGCATGGGTCGACCATCGAACCAGCGGATTTCTGTGACGGGTACGACGGGATCGGTCTCGAGATTCATCGTGACCGCCGGTGCATCGTCGCGCGTCGCCAATACGACAGGCGTCACGATCGCTTTGTGCTGAGGTTGCATGGTTGACTCGACACTCACCATGGATGGCACCGTGCCGCGTTCCTTTGCCGAGATCGCCGACGCCACCACGCCGCACGCGAGAACAACCCACACGACCGGTTCGGCGATCCGTCTGAAACGGACGCTCGGCCATGAGACACCTGTCTTATCTGCTCTGCTATTCAAATCACACACTCCCGATCACATCTCGTGACATTCGAAACCGGCGTATCCCACCACGCCGGGTCGAATTGCATTCGTCTCACAACGAATCATGTCAAGCGATGCTTATCTCACCACTTTATCCCGCAATGGGCAAAGTGACACAAATCTCTCCCATGGTGTGCAAAACTTGGTCCGTCTGTGCCACCTGTATGAGTGGGATGATAGCATCCTCATTTCAATAATCACCACATCTGGGGATAATCACGCGGACGGACCCACGCGTACCATGCAGCCCATGCAGGAGATCCCGGTTGAGTGACTTCGATTTCATGAGTTTCGTCATCGCCCTGGTCGTCGGCGCTCTGGCGGGAGCTGTGGGCGGCCTTGCGGGGATTGGCGGATCGATCATCATGCTCCCGGCGCTGGCGATCATCTTCGGATACGCCGGACCGGATCACAACGAACAGCACCTCTACATCGCGTCTGCGATGTGTGTGAATGTCGTGGTTTCGTTTTTCAGTTGGGGCAAGCACCGCAAGGCGGGCGCGGTCCGCAAAGACATTGCTGTTCCGCTCGCGATCGCGATGTGCACTTTTGTTCTTGCGGGCGTGCTTTGGGGGTCGTCACTCAAGGGTGTCTGGCCGGGGCGTGCGATGATCGTCTTCATCCTCGGCTACGCCACATACAACATTGTCGCGACCATCCGAGGCACACCCGAGCAGCCTCTTGATGCACCTCGGCCCTCGCTTTTGAAACTCCTCCCGATTGGCGCGGTCACGGGCGTTGCGTCAGGTTTTCTGGGCATCGGAGGCGGAATTGTACTTGTACCTTTACTCCAGGCGGCAAAGGTACCGTTGCGACAAGCGATCGCTTCGAGTGCGGCGGTGATGTGGATCTCGGCTGCGATCGGCGCTGCGTTCAAACTCAGCCTCCTTCCTGGGCACGAACTGAGCGTTATTGATGCATTCGCTCTTGCAGGGCCAATGGCACTTGGTGCTGTGTTTGGAGCCCGAGCCGGCGCAACTTTGACACATCGGCTCAAACTGCCCTGGCTTCGGACTTCAATTGCGATCATCCTCGCAGCAGCTGCGGTGCGCATGGCGTATTCAGACTACAAGACCACCACCAGTCAAACCGGCATTGTGCTCGACGAAGAACTGCCAGAACAGCGTCAAGCCGAGCCTGAGATTCGGCCCTAGCGCGCAATCCTGCGTCGCGTCAATCGGCATGAACTTTGCAGTGTTGAGACGAGACCGGGTTGAAGCCGAAGCCCAAAAGAGACTTCATCAAGTTCCCAATCAGGTGTCCAGAGGAACATATGCACTCATTTATCAACAATGCGAAGACAGCGATTTTGCTCGGCGCCTTGATCGGGCTTTTTGTGGCTGTGGGCGGACTGATGGGTCAGCAGTATCTCTGGCTTGGCTTACTGCTCGGGGGAGTGACCAACCTGATCGCGTTCTTCTTCTCTGACAAGATCGCGATCAAAGCGATGCGAGGGCGAGAGTTGACCGCGGAAACGGGCGGCGATCTGTACCACATGGTTGATCGCCTCCGCAAAAGAGCCGATCTACCGATGCCCAAAGTCTACCTTTGCCCGCATGACGCGCCAAATGCATTCGCAACCGGCCGCAGCCCAAAGCACGCAGCCGTCGCGTTCACCGAGGGTGCGGTCAGTCTCCTCAACCCTGCAGAACTTGAGGGCGTTGCCGCACACGAACTCGCACACATTAAGAACCGCGACACGCTCATTTCAACGATCGCGGCGATGGTTGCAGGCACGCTTGCCTTCATCGCGCAATATTCGTTCTACTTCATGCTGGGCAGTCGGCGGTCGGGCGGGAACCCGTTGTTCATGTTTGCTGGTGTGATCCTTGCAGCCGTGGGTGCCGCAATCATCCGCGCCATGATAAGTCGAACCCGCGAGTTTCAGGCCGACGCGATCGGTGCTGAGATTGCGGGTTCCCCTGAAGGTTTGATGAGTGCCTTGAACAAATTGAACACCTATTCGCGCCGCATCCCCCTTCGACAGCCGAACCCGGCTCAGAACAATCTGTTCATTGTCGAGCCGCTCGCCGGCGTGAGCAAGACGCTCGTGACGATGTTCGCGACGCACCCACCGACCGAGAAACGCATCGCTGCACTGCAACGACTTGCTGACTGATTCAGCGCTTTTCGCCCAGAATGTAAAATGACTGGCTCATCGAGATCTGGTCGAGCAACTCGGCAGGATCTGAGGGTCCAGGTGTCGCACTCGTGTTGATCGAGACCCGCAAGCCCGATTTTCTGAATCGTGCTGCCAGATCAAAGGGATCGGTGACATTGCCCGCTGCCATACCTGTCGGAGCGTGCACCGGCGCTTTCTGCCAGCCACCGAGGAACGGACTCGCGGGCTCAATGCCGTGGTCGCGCCAGACGATGATGGTCCGATCGAGTTCATCGCCGCCCAGATAGCAGGTCTGTCTTGCCAGACGCTGCGCTGATTCATCTCTGATTGCAGGGATGAGTTCCCGCACGCGTTTCACTCGTTCATGAAAGATGACGCCGTCGGGATGTGTCGAATCGCCCGAGCCAAGCTCACGGGTGCGATAGACACGCGAGAGGCGTTCGATCGTTGCTGAACAATGTGGGTTGTTGGAGTCACAGAATACGAGTCTTCCGCCGGACTTGAGGACACGGCTGATCTCGCCGACCGCCTGGTCAAACCCATCGGGTCGCATGTTGCAGAAAACCTGGTTGACATACACCCAATCGACCGTTTCATCTGCCAGCGGAATAACCCCCCCCGCGTTCCAGGCAAAACGAAGCGCGTCCAGGTCAAACTGTGAAGCCCACCGTTTGCCGTAGGCCATCGTGCGCGCATTTGCTTCGACACAGAATACACGGGCTGCACCAAACGATGCGAGTATTGAAGTGCCAAATCCGGACCAGCATCCAAAGTCGACACCCACCGAGCCGGCGAAATCTGGAATCGCCGGGACCACGGCGTCTCGGTAGAGCGCGATCCAACCATCGATCTGTTCATCTGTCTTAAAGCCTGTCAGATGTGCGCGAACCGCTTCGCCGCACAATCCGTCCGGCGCGTTTGCAAGCATCCAGTCGCGGATTTGTCGCGTTCGCTGGAGCAATGAGGGAGTTGATGCCACGGTCGTCTCCGGCATGCGTCGAGACCTTTCATTCAGCCGATTGGAGCTCGGCGGAATCGAGAACTGGTTTCAGTGCAGTGTAGAGCGCTCGCCCGGCGAGCCGATGGCCGGTATGACTCCACGAGCCTGATGCACGCCAATGTGTAGTCGGTCCATCAGGCTCGGCCAGAAACAATGCGTATGGGTCAATCAATCCGATGTTGGCTTGATCGGCCATCGATTTCAGGGCGGACACGGTGCGACGATGTGCAACCCGATTGTTCGCTGCAGCATCGACCCAGAACCCGGCAGACTCGCCGCATTCGTTGATCATGGCTAGCGGGACGGCCCCCACCTCACGAATGCGATCCGCAAAGTGCTTCAAACATGTATTGAGGCGACTCTGGTCCTGTCTCCACGCTTTGCGAAGCGTGGATGGCTCGGCGTACGACGGCATGACCGTGGGCGGCCTTGGGCTGTTACGGCGGATCTCCGCACCCTCGCCGCGAGGCCGCAACGAAACCTCGAGTGACTCGCTCGCCCACAGGTACGGCGCAGGCGGATACGAAGCGTTCCAACCTGTCACCAATGACCACAACGATGGGTGAGACAACGCCAACTCGTCAGCACCGAGACCGATGACGACCGCGTCGTACCGCTCACCCGATTCGATTGCGTTTTCAAACCATGCATAGAGCCGAGATAACCCCATGCCAGGAAATGCAAGTTTGCGCAGGCGCACGCGCCGACCGAGCGCTTCGGTGAGTCGAGCGGCTGCCTGCATATGACAATGTTCAGGGATGCCGACTTCGCGACCATCGATATTGCGGCCGCCAAGGATCAACACGCGCAACTCGTCATCGCGTGCGAGGTCTCCCGCCGGGAGTGGCACATCGAGCATGCCGCGGTCATCGCTGAAGTTGAGGCTCTGGAACTCGACTTCGCCGTCTATCTCACCTCGAACTGCCTGCTCGGCGTTCGGCTCGTAGGTTTCCCAGCCGATGGGTGACTGTTCGATTGTCGACACGCGATCCAACTCGATCGCCGGCGCGACATCGGGCGCATGCCGTGCGCCGTAGTAGAGTGGGTGGACATTGAGAATCAACCAACAACCAGGCTCAAGACGCTTGATCTCTGCGAGCATGCGTTCTTGATCGACAAAACGATCTTCGGCTGGGTCTTTGGTCTTGCGCCAACGAATCAGATGCGCATCCCAGCGCCATCGATTCAAATAGCGGGTCGCGCCGTACTCAATGCGGATGTCCTTGCGACGAAAGAAGTCATTCCCCTCGTAGGTCAGACCAAGTTCTGCTTCGTCGAGGACCCCGAGCGGTGCCCACTTGCCGTCGTGCCAGATTTCATCGAGCAACTCGTCACCAGGCTGGCCACGGGTACCGAGCGCGAGACCCTTGCGGTTCTTGCCGTGGAAGATTGCGAAGTTTTCGATGCCGTAGATCGGCGCGGAGTTATGTGCGACCGTTCCGGTGATCGTGAGCCCCTGCTCACGCAGCCACGCGATCTCTTCGCGCACAGCCTGTGCGCCATCGAGTTTCATATTTTGATACAGGTTGAGCGGATCAGTATGCAGCGCGATTTCGTGCCCCAGATCCTGCATTTTGCGATAGATGTGCGCCATGCAGCCGTTGCGATGATGCACGCCGTCCACCCATGAGCCGTAGTAGGGCGCGGTGTGCAAGATGTAGAAGGTGCTTCGACATCCGTATTTGTACTCGATCTCCGCCTCGGTGAGCGAAACGCGGATATCCGCATCGACATCGTGTCGAATCGAGCAAACGATTTTGTCCGGCGGACAGCCGAAGTCGTTCAACTCGGTGTGTGGCACGAAGACGAGATTGTCAATGCTGGCGAGTTCGCGGATGAGTTTTTCATACTGAGCCACGGTGTCGACCGTGACGCGCCCCTGGTCCGGGTGCGGGCCGACCCGCACATCCGGGCCATAGCACTCGAAACAACTCAAGTTGATCTGTGCCATGACATCGGTCAGGCTTCGCCCGCTGTCTTGAACAGCGTACGGCTGAATCTCTGCAGCAGGATCAACGACTGTTTGCGTCATCACAAAACTCCCGAGGCTGAAAGCAAGGATACAACGCCAAGCAAAATCGCGGCAAGCGTGACCGCGACCACTGTGCCACCGGAACGCGGCTCCGGAGGTGTGCTCGACGGGTGTTCGCGCTTGGCTGGTTCGTGCGGCGGCAGTACAATCGGCGTGGGTGCTGGCGATGGCACATGGGCGACTGGCGACACCTCGACAGCTTCTTCTACAGCCGGGGTCGAATCAGAAAAAGTATCGTCATCGATAACATTCATCGTTCTATCGAACTCTTCAGAAAAAGTCCGCACCTCGTCAAGCGTGAATCGATCGCGTTCGTAGCCGAGCGATTCATTCTTCTTCCCCGCGATGACATCGAATATGAATCGCTCACGAGAAGACAAGCGGTCGGCCCAACTGTGCGATTCAAAACGATGGTTGGGATTCTCGATCGTCTTTTGGTACTGCTCGATGTAGAACGCTTTATCTCGTCCTGAGCCGGGGAGCGGAAGGGCGTTCTCCTGATGCATCCGGATCATCATGATCGGTCCGGCGTTGCCGGCCGCCGGATGGTGTTCGTGTTCCCAGAATCGAAGCGCTGTCGGATCATAGGTCAGCCCCAGAAAACGACCCACGTGTTCAAGCATGCCCGCCTGGTCCTTGAGCACATCCTCGTATCGCAGACACAGTGAGTCAGGATTCGCTGGATCGAACGCGAAATTGTTGAACGAAGGCGCAAGCCAATCGCGAACAATATCGAAGAACGCCTGATCGGGGTGCTTGCGGGCGAAACTCTCGGCCACCGCTCGACCGTCACGAATGAACCTGATCGGTCGAACCACGATCCGCGAATCGTTGAGTGCCGCGCCCGCTCCGGTGGGCAAGAGGTTGTTGGTCACGATGATCCGCTTGCCTGAGACTTGTGCGAGGTGAACAAAAAAGTTCTCGTCCGCATCCCAGGTCTGATAAAACCTGGGCCAAAACGAGCAGTTCTCACCGTGCACGCGGCAGGCAGTTGCCGCCTGATCGCGCGGTAGCGCAAACGGGCGATCGGCAGGACCGAGACAGAAAATGTCGTCGTGTGAGCCGAGAACATAGTTGAGCCATGTCGTTCCGGTGTAACTCAATGACTCGATCACGACCACCGTGACGGGTGTGTCCATCCGTAGTCCCCCGTGTGGAATCGCGAACGAGCGTGTTCGCGGCAAGCCGACTATATACCGTCAGCCTGCAAAACCGGCGTTCTTCGTAGGAAAACGGGCACGAAAGCGAGGCCGTCCTCCTATCCTATGAAACGATGTCGCCGTTCTTCGTCCTATCGAGCGCTCGCGCGGGCTCCACTTCGTTTGCTCGTATTCTTGACTGCGCGGAGAATGGGTGTTGTCTGACCGAACCAACGCCGAATCTCAACGCCGAAACCCGTCTTGCGATGGAGCATCGACTTGACGATATCGACCGAGCGGTGGCCGATCTCGTGGTGCCGCGAGTCAACCAAACGACCGACGAAGTCCACGGTGAGAAGAATGTCACCTACGGCCCATTCATCCGCTCACTTCACCGGCAACTTGACGCTCGGTTCATACTCCTCACCCGCGACGGGCGTGATGTGGTTCGCTCGCTGATGGATTGGCACAACCAGATGTTCGGGACGGTTTACCGCGAAGCGCCGTCGCCGGGGAGTCTGGCTCATCGAGCGCGCGTTTCGGCGGGAGCGCTCCCGGTTCATCTGGACACCTCCGATTTTGCACGCCCCCGACCACAACCGGGCGACCCGATGTACGACCGCTGGCTCGACGCATCGCGGTTTGAAATGTGCTGTTGGTACTGGGCCCGTATCTACGATCTGTATCTCGATGAGTTGGACCGCGTGCCAAGCGAACACTGGCACACGGTCGACTACACGGCTGCCACTGCCGAGCACATTCTCGACGCGGCTCGGTTTGTCGGTCTTCGTGGGCTGAACGCCGACACCATCGATAAGATGCGCGAAGCACGCATCAACTCGCTTCAAGACCGGGTTGAAGAAGAACCTCAGTTTCCTGATTGGACATCTTGGGATGGTCAGCAACGGCGGCAGTTTGCGGCGATAGCCGGTCACACCATGGAACGACTGGGGTATTGGTCGAACACTGCAACGCGATGGAAGCCTCGTGACTTTGGCACCTGCTGGAACGACAAGGCTGCCGATGTCGAGTGGTATCGCTGGATGTTTGATGGTCGCCGCCGCATGCATGAGGATGCCATTGCGTGGGTCAACGCGCAGGGCGCGACTCGATCTGTCATGGACTTTGGCTGTGGCGTTGGCGAAGGGTACTGTGAGGCTTTTGCAGATCGTGCATACATCGGCGTGGATATCGCTGAGAAGAGTATCGCATGGGCTCAGACGAATCGAACGAACCCGATTCACCGGTACACATGTCGTGATTTTATCGCTGACCCCCCCCACCGCGAAGCCGACATCGTCATGTCGAGCGGAACGATCGACAACGCTTATGACCCCGAGGCATACATTGATGCCATGATTGCAGCCGCGAGAGAGTCGATTTACTTCACCTGCTATCGAGGTTGGTTTCCGGATCTCGAAGAGCACACATTCATGTGGTCGAGTGACCATGGCTGTTTCTATACCGATTTGAGTGCCATGAGGTTGCGCGAGCACCTCGAGCGGCGCGGCTGCCGTGACATTGTCGTTGAACCTCGCGCGACCGGACGGACGGATATTCCATATGAAACACGCGTCACTGCTCGCGTGCCGGAGCACGCTGCATGAGCACCTCGCGCACCATCCCACTCGGCCGTGCGGGCAAAGCCGACCTCAAGCGAGACCTCGCGATCGAGCGTGAACGCACGCGCATGCTGCGTGAAGACCTCGGGCGCATACACGATGAACTCGCTGCTCTGTACGCTGCGGTCGAGGCGGCCGGTGTTGATGCCGACGGCATCACCAATTTAACGGGCACGCGCGTCCGCCCACTGGCAGTCGAAGAACCACAACTGGACAACTACTTTCATCAGGTCGCCAGCAACTATGCGAGTTACACCAATCCGTATCACCATTACCAACAACTGGTTTCCATGCTCGCAAGTCACTCGAAGGTGTCGCTCGTGCCGTGCTACGAGCTCGCGCAACATTCGATCTCCGGCGTGGCGGTGGCGCTTCGACACGACATCGATGCCGACCCTGTGACAGCAGTGCGCATGGCGAGGCAACTTGCCAGAGATGGCATCTGCGGCTCGTTCTATCTCCTGCATACCGCGCTGTACTACGGACGGTTCTTTGGCACGCTTTTTGTGCGTCACCGCGAACTGCGCCCGTGGATCGATGCGTTGCTTGTCGCAGGCTGCGAACTCGGTGTTCACAATGATGCGCTGGGTGCCCATAGCCGACTTGGTGTGGATGGACCCGAAGCGCTTGTTCAGGAGATTGAGTGGCTTCGTTCGCGCGGCGCGACGATTCGCGGGACCGTCGGTCATAACAGCGCCCCGGTGTATGGGGCTGAGAATGCTGAGGTTTTTGCAAATCGCGTTCTGTGGCCAGGCGATTCCTACCCACGCACGATGCTTCCGCTCGGCATGCTTGATGAGCGCGAGTTGCAACTGACTTATGAAGGGACCTTTGCCAAGCCGCATGACACGCCAGATACGGTTGCTGCAAATGCGTTCGCAGCCGACCGAGCGGGTGCGGATGTTCGCGACCCATCATGGATGAAGCGATATCTGACCGACAATCCCTGCTTGGACTGGGGCGTTGATTGCCAGGTGTGGGTCGTCGGGCAAGAACACTGGGTCGCGGGGGGGCGAATCAACGGCGAGCCATACTTCCGAGACCGACTGACGATCAGCGATTTATCCAGTGTCATCGACGACATGCCGCCGTCAAGCAAGTGCCTGTTTGTCATGCATCCGGAGTACTTCAGAGCGTGACACAGACCCAGGCCCAACCCGAGACATTGCTCGAGACGAAACCCAGTGCTCAGTCTGGGGGGGCTTCCTCTGGATCTCGGCCGATCACAGACTGGCAATCGTGGCTGGCTACCTTTGAAAAAGAGCATGGACGCCGCCCGCGCATCCTGCACATTGGCAATGTTGCAAACAATGGGTACAACAACGCCAAGGTCCTTGTCGAAGCCGGATTTGATTGCGACGCACTGTGCTACGACTACTACCACATCATGGGTTGCCCCGAGTGGGAAGATGGCGATTTTCGTGGCATGGTCAGCGATCACTTCTTCCCGCACTGGGGACAGGTCGATCTCAACGGGTTTGACCGTCCAATCTGGTTCTCGCAAGGCCCGAGACTTTGGGCGGTCGCGTATCTGCTCGCCAAACACGATCGACGACGACGATGTACCAAGTTTCTTTGGCGCATGCTCGCTGTGCAACGATGGTTCATCGCGCATCGATCGCGCTGGTGGTATCGAGTGATCAAAGGCACTGTGCGTCGTGTGCAGTATTGGACTTCGAAAACGATCAACTGGATCTCCGGTGTATACGCTCGCGCGGGTTCTGCCGTGCGCGCAGGCACCAACCTGATAGCTGCGGGTTTTCGCGCGATCGGCACCAGATTGCGTCGCATCGTCAATAGCGTCAACAATACGATACAAACTTCCAGGTCAACGACGCTGCAAACTGCCCGCCGCGCCAATCAAATCGTCCAGGCTCGCTTGCAGGTTCTTCGACGAGCGGGACACCGAACGGTTGCGTTTGGTCAGCGAGTCCGTTCACAGATCAATCAACATACAGCGGGATGGGTCTGGCCGATCCCATCGATTGTAAGTATCTTGCTATACTTTGCCGTACTTCCTGTGCTCTTGCTTGCACTTGTCGTCGGCCTGGTGTGCCTGCCGTTCGCTTTGGTGTATCACGCGGCCGTCTGGATGGGTCGCGTCGCGAGCGGAGACCATTACGCCACGAGCACCAAGATTCGCAAACCTAAAAAAGCGCGCCCGCCCAAGTCAGCATTGGGCAAAGGCCGATTCTCGCTCGCGGTGTTTCGCTTTCAGTCCCCTCACACAATCGTCGAGCGCGTTCGCTGTCGTGTGTTCAAGCGTTTGACCGGGATCGATCTTCCGTCGCTGCACACGCCTGCGTTTGACCGTGCGTTCTACGATCGTGCAGGGTCACTGATCGAAGACTTCCACCGGCGTTTCCCTGATAGAGAAGACCAACTCACGCTACTCGATATGGTGCCTTACCTCAGCGTGCTCCCACTCTGGACAGAACTTTTCCGTCGATATGATCTCATCGAGGCTTACGCGACTGATCCGATCCTGACCATGCTCGCCGGTGTCGAGCCGTGCGTCGCTTATGAACACGGCACAATCCGTGAGATTCCATTCCACGACTCGCCAACGGCACGGCTGACAGCACTTGCATACGCACGGGCGCAAGCCGTCGTCATCACCAATCCGGATTGCAAAGAGGCAGCCGAGCAACTCGGCGTGGAACGGTTTGTACCAATCCCGCACCTGATTGATCGCAAGTACTACAACCCGATGATCGCTGACGCTGGCGATCTGCCACCTCAAATACGCCCCCCCTACCTCTTCAGTCCCGCTCGCCACGACTGGGATGTCAAAGGTACGCACATCTTGCTTGGCGCCTTTGCAAGGATCGCCGACAAGTACCCAGACCTGCAGTTGGTCACGCCATCATGGGGCGGCGACCTCGATCGGTCACGAGACCTGATCAATTCGCTCGGGATCGCCGACCGTGTGGCGATGATCGAACCGGTCAATATTCACAACCTCATTCGCGTGACCCGCGGTGCTCGCGTGCTGGTCGATCAATTCCGATTCGGCGTGTTTGGCGGCATCGGGCCGACGGCGCTGGCGGTTGGCACACCCCTGATCACGCATCTTGATCACAGCAAGTCTGACTGGTGGATGGAGCCACCGCCCTATTTTGAAGCCTGGGACGAAGACTCGTGCGTTGACGCGTTGAACAGGGCACTCACCGCGGACGCGGGTGCCCTGCGTGCTGATCTGCGCGCCTGGATGCGCCGCAATTACTGGCATGGCCATGTTGTTGACCGGCACGCCTGTCTTTTCGCCGAACTCATCGAAGCAAGCCAACAATCAGATCCACGGCACAAAGATCTCGCCGAAGCAACGCCTCTCAATCCAAAACCCATGGAGTCTCGATGAAACGCAGCACGCTCGAATTACTCCGCGACCCGATGACCGGTTCGCCGCTCGAACTGGATGTCTTCACCGAAGCCGACGGCGAAATCACCGAAGGGCTCCTCAGTGCGGGCGGCAACTGGTATCCGATCCTCGATGGCGTGCCGAGGCTCATGCACGGTCCGTTCCGCGAAGACTATTCGGCGTTTGTCGCTGTTCATGACCTGGCAGATCGATTGGGTGTCGAAGCAACCGCCACGCCACCCACCACGCAGGTTGAAACCAACAAGACTTTCTCAGACAAGTGGCGTCGATTCAAGAACTATGGCTTTGAAGCCGAGCACCAGAAGTTCCTGGGCGGTTGGTTCGTGAAAAAGTTCGGGCTCGAGACCGCTGACGAATTGCCTGGGTTCTATAGCACGAAAAACAGCATTCTGGAAATCGGACCTGGTTCCGGGTTCAACACCAAGTTCATGGCTGAGCATTGCACTGGGCCAGTGTTTTCGGTTGATATTTCAGACGCTGCCATCACCACACACCACAATGTCTCGTCACTCGCCAACGCACATGTTGTGCAGGCCGATCTGATGGCCATCCCTGCTGAAGACAACTCGTTCGACTTCGCCATTGCCGACGGCGTTTTGCACCACACTCCAAACACCCACGACGCTGTGCGGGCGGTGTATGCCAAGGTCAAACCGGGCGGCCAGTTCTTCTTCTATGTTTATAAGCAAATGGGGGCTGCCCGCAGATTCTGCGATGCTCACCTGCGCGAACTCCTGTCGCCGCTCGAACCCGAAGCCTGTTACGAGGCCTGTGAAGGTATCACTGAGTTGGGCCGTGCGTTGAGCAAGATCGACACGCGGATCACACTGACGAAGGGCATCCCACAACTCGGCATTCCGGCTGGCGAACACGATGTTCAGCGTCTTCTCTATTACAACTTCCTCAAGTGTTTCTGGAACGATGCGTTTGACTGGGAAACCAACAACATGGTCAACTTTGACTGGTACCATCCGCATGATGCATGGCAACACACCGAGGACGAAGTCCGTGGGTGGCTCATGGGCATGGGTGTTGTTGACTACGAGATCAATGATGCGAACCCCAACGGCATTTCAGTCCTTCTGACCAAGCCCGCATAGGTATTACGCCATGCGGCACATCGCTCGCTCAGCCGCTCTCATTTTCGCACTCGTCATTGTGACGCCAATCGCGGTTGTTGCAGGTCTGCTCAGCAGGCGCGAGCGTTCAACCCGGTCGCTTTGGGTCACGCATCCGATACCGACGGTACCTGCCAAAGCCCGCGCCGAACGGAGCCTTGGCTATCAGGTCACGACCTGGGCGTTCGACACCAACCGCCTCGAAGATCGGTTCGATCGAGTCTTGAGCGTTGACCGAACTCGTAGATTCATTGGCGTTTTGACACCATTCGTCGCGTTCGTGCATGCGTGCGCTCGGTTCGATCGCCTGCATTTCTTCTGTGATCGAGGCCTGCTGCCGTTGTTCACGCCGCGCGTGTTCGATCCGTGGGAACTGACGCTCTATCGCTTGCTCGGGAAACAGGTGTTCTTCTGGGCGTATGGCGCCGATGTACGCACACAAAGCACGACGCGTGCGACGGGCGAACCCAACGCGTGTTCGTTCTGCCCGTGCCCAGGTCAGTTCTGCGTCTGTTCAGACCAACGCGGGCAACTCAATCAACAACGGATCGCACGCACAGCAACCGCGGTGTTCTCGATGGGTGACATGAAGGTCTACACACCGGGCAGCGTGAACGATTTGTTCTATTGGCCGATCGATCTCGATGATGCCCGTTTCGATCTGGCTGTGCCTGTATTGAATCCGGAGCAGCCGATTCGCATTGTGCACGCTCCGAACCATCGCCATTTCAAAGGCACCCATCTGCTCATTGATGCGGTCAATGCACTCAAGAACGATGGCATCGCCATTGATCTCGATCTTGTGGAGGGTGTCTCCAACGACGAAGCGCTGACTCGATATCGAGCCGCCGATCTGGTTTTCGACCAATGCCTCATTGGTTTTCATGGGTACTTCGCACTCGAAGCCATGGCAATGGGGAAACCCGTCATGTGTTTCCTTCGCGATCGACAGGCCGATGTAATCGCACCGGACGAATGCCCGTTGATCAATGTTTCGCCCAACTCGCTGGAGCATGATCTGCGCACGGTCATTGCAGATCCGTCGAACCTGCCGGAAATTGGCCGAGCGGGCCGAGTCTACATCGAACGGTACTACAGTATTCCAGCATTTGCCGATCGATATCAGCAAACGCTACGGTCACTGGGAGTACATGCATCATGAATATCGCGATCATCGGAGCTGCCGGATTCGTCGGACGACACCTTCACGGGTTTCTCGAATCCCAAGGGCACACGGTCTGCGCATCGGATGCGGTCGTCGCGCCGGAACTGAACGACCGGGTCGAGACACTCGACATCGCAACCCAATCACCAAAGTGGGACAGCGGTATCGATGCTGTCTTCTACCTCGCCCAGTTCCCTGGATATCGGCAGTTCCCCGCAAAAGGCGGCGACCTGTTCGCTGTGAATGTCGCCGGTGCACTTCGTGCTGCAGACGCAGCCCGCGCTGCCGGAGCGCGTGCCTTTCTCTACGCTTCGACGGGCACGGTGTACGCACCTTCATTCAAACCGATGTCAGAAACCGACCCTGTTCGTCGCGATCAGCCCTATGCGTTGAGCAAAGTGCAGGCAGAAGAAGCGCTGCAACTGATCGGCGATCTGTCAACCTGTTGTGTTCGACTGTTCGGTGTCTTCGGCGAAGATCAACAGACGATGTTGGTCCCGGCTCTGTCTGGACGCATCGGACGCGGCGAACCGGTCACACTCGAAGCGAACCCGAACAAGACGACCGACCAGGACGGTCTGCGAATCGCACTGACTCATGTCGCGGATGTCTGTTCGGTGATGTATCAACTTGCACAGCGCATGGTGGCCGGTGAGGCGACGCCGCGGATCTTGAATGTTGCAAGTCCGGACGCGGTGTCGATTCGTTCACTCGCGAACGCCATCGGTCATCAGATCGGCAAACAACCGGAAATTGAGGTCACCTCAACCGAGCGCGCGAGCGACTACATTGCGGATGTCACTCTGTTGAACAGCGTTGTTCCTCATGCGTTCCTGTCTCTTGAATCGGCGATGGATCGAACATTTGCCGCTGCCCATGCATGACACCTCGTTCAGGAAACTGCGTGTTCTCCATTGGCCGACTGATGTCGGGGGGCATCCCAGTGGGCTGTCGCGAGCAGAGCGAACAATCGGACTGGACAGTCAGGTTGCGGTAATCCAAAGAAGCAGTTTTGGTTACGAAGTCGATCACGATCTCAACCTCGGAAGCGTTTCGAAGTGGCATCGACTTGCGGGTCGCACACGCATGTTGATGGACGCTGTGCAGCACTTTGATATCATTCATCTCAACTTTGCCCAGGCCTTCTGGCCAACCCTCGGAGCAACCGGCCTTGATTTACCCTTGCTCAAACAAGCCGGCAAACGGATTGTCGTGACACTTCAGGGGTGTGACGCGAGATTGCCCGAGCGCTGCCCGGTGTGTTGTACCGGTCGCGGGCCCTGCGCCTTGCGTGAATCTCGTCGTCGCCAGAACGCGGTTGCCTATGCCACAGAGCATGCCTCGGTCGTGTATTGCCTGAATCCGGATCTACTCGCCACGGTTCCTGATGCTGTGTTCATGCCCTACGCATCCGTGGACCCGAGCCATATCTCGCCGCCCGCCCGTCGATCGCGAGAGGGGCGACTTCGCGTCGTTCACGCACCTTCGTGTCGCGTGACAAAGGGTACCGAAGCGATCATCGATGCTTGCACAGAGCTTGGCGATCTGATCGAGTTGCAATTGGTCGAGAACATGACCCGGTCACAAGCACTCAGAATCTATGCCAAGGCCGATCTTATTATCGATCAGATTCGCCTGGGTTGGTACGGCGGCCTGTCGACCGAGTCGATGGCGCTCGCAAAACCCGTTGTCTGCCACATCGATGACAACCTGCTACGACGAACACCAAAGGCGTTCCAGTCTGAACTCCCGATCATTCCGGCTACAGAGCAGAGTTTGGTCGAAACGCTGCATGAACTCTCGCAAAGACCGGAGGGCTATCTGCACGCAATCGGGCAAGCAGGACGGCACTTTATCGAACGGTGGCACGACCCTGTTGCACTTGCTCGATGGATGTACGAGCATTACTTGACAGGTGTGTGCCGACAGTCTTTTGAACCTGGCACTGTTTCACATCATTCATGATGCACCTCGATCGCAAGCGAGCTGCCCGTTGGCGAGGGCGTGGTTAGGAACATTAATACTTTGCGTTCAAAGAAAAAGAAGAACCGCCACTTGCGTGACGATTCCTGGAGTAACAGAACAGATTGAATCCTGCGAACGGAGGACTCAGCGTCGACGGCGAGCGCCCATCAAGCCCAGTCCGCCGATCAGACCCAAGCCCGCTGCCGGTGCCGGAATCACGACGAACACACTGGTGCCGCCGGAACTATCGTTCGCACTGAGGTTGAAGTCCCAATCAATACCGATTTGGGAGATCGGACCCGCGACCGGTGAGAAGTTGCCCGCGCCCGCTGGGAACTCGTCACTCATTGCGTCCGAATCGAACCCGTTCGCAACACCAAATGGACCTGCCAACAGGTTCGCGAACACCGCGCCCCCATCATAGTTGGCTTCGAACATGGTGCCGCCAGCCATATTGCCGGTGAGCATTGCTCCATCGCCATCCGTGTCAGTAATGGTGATTCCTGCGGATGCACGCCCCATCGGGTTTGCAAATGCGCCAACGGCGACAAGCCCGGTCCCAACGACGACATTTGTCGCCGAGTTTCCTGCTTGAATCACGAAACTGTGCGAGATGCTACCTGTCGAACTCATGAGGATTGAGCCTGACAGGACTTGCGCGATCGTCGATCCTGAGCCGCCAGCATCGAGAATATCGACCGGCGAATCGAGTGACCAGATAAAGGTGCCGTCCGGAAGCGTCGTGCCCTGGTCGGTTGTGACTTCAAATGTCCCTGATCCAAGGGACGACGCTGCGTCGATGGTAAGAGCGGTTACTGATCCCGCGGAACTGAACCCTGCAGCCAGACCGATTGCCCCCACGCCGACGAACCATTGACTCTTCGTCAAACTACGCATGTGTTTGCCTCCACTCGGGCGAGCCCGAGCACTCTGCTCTCCATGTTCTCAAAGGCTCTGTGTGAACAGCCGCGACTGAGCAATGCCGCGAGTTTGCCTTTAAAATTCTCCTCAATCCGTTGATTTCAAAGAACAAATCGTTGTGATCCGGATCGATCTCCCACCCAAACACATGCGGGTGACCGATCCGGACACAACACTTCAAGATCGGTCTTAGCGACGACGACGAGCGATGAAGCCAGCCATGCCGAGCAGAGCGAGTGACCCTGGTGTCGGGATGACGGTGAACACGCTGGTGCCTGATGCAACATCAAATGCGGAGACCGCAAAGTTCCATTCTGAACTGATGTCTGTCAGCGGGACACCAATGGCCGAGAATCCGCCGCCGTTGGGTGAATCGTCCGAAGCGGTATCGGTCGCCCACGCACCAACCACGAGGTTGGCAGCCATGAGGTTGTCAAACACGGTGCCGGGGGCACCGTTGTACGAGGCTGTATAGATCGATGAACCATCAGGCGAAAGTGTGGCACCGTCGCCGTTGGTATCGGTCAGTGTGACCGCTGCTGATGCGCGGCCGCTGGCGTTCTGCAAGACAGCCGGAGCGAGAGCAGAGTTGAATCCGAACACGGTGTTCGACACACCGGCCGCAACATTGAAGTTCAACGAAACTGTCTGACCGGCACCGCGCTGGCCGGATGCGATCACCACGGTCGCGCTGTTGACTGTTCCGATGCCATCGATGTCCATGGCTTCGTCGATCGTGTACGACCAAGTTGAGCCATTCCATTCGCCCTGATCCCAATTCACTTCAAACGAGCCTGTTGCAGCATCGTTTGCAGCTGTAATCGCAAACGCGGGGCCGCTCGATCGGGTATCGAGATGCGGGAACGCTTCTGCGAAATCAGCGGATGCTGTCCCGCCAACGGCCGCAACCAGCGATGCTATAAGGATTTTTTTCATATCTGTCTCTCTCTTGTCTTGGGGCCCAAGCCCGGTTTCTGTCTCTTGTCACTCCATCAACGTTGCGGCAAGATTGTGGAAACCCGCACCGTTGACTCCGTAGCATGGCAAAGTGTTTTGAAAATGTCAATGGAATATTGAGGTATTTTTGAAGAATTTTGCGCCCACATCCTTCGCCCGTCACAATTGTCCCCTGAGATGCTGGAAACAGGCATTCGTGAACCGCATCGAAATTCACCATACACCTTTCATAACCCAAATGTGGAAAGACCGATGCCGTTTTGGGACCATGACACTCGGAGGACGAGACGCTTTGCGATACACTCTTTGCTGGAAGAGAACGGAGAACAAGAGAACATGAAGCCACAGGCCTGTGTCTCGATCAATCGAATCTGGTTCGTGGGCGGCATGCGCGCGCTGCTTGCAATCGCAGCCGCGACGACTACCGGATCTGCTGTTGCGGCTTCAGCGAGCACTACATCTGATACAAGCGACCCCTCCCGCGCCGAGATGATCTCTGCGAGCCAAACCCACGCTGCATCGGTGGGAGGCGACCACGACAAAGCGTTCGCTCGATCCCGCGTGTTTGTAACGCTTGCTCGTGGCGTGACGGTTACAAACGGACGCGTGGCCCTTGAACCGACCCTTGGCGATCCTCCAGCAGCGGTACAACTGATCAACGCTGCATTGGATCGCTGTCCGCGTGCCAGCCTTCTGGAACTGTACCGCCCTTTCAATGCAACCCTGGCGGCTCAGATTGGACTCGATCGCGGGTTCGTCTTACACGCCGCAAGCCCGGATGACCTGAATGCATTGGTCAACGAACTGTCGCCACACACGACAATCGTTGAGTCCATAGAACTTATTGCAGCCGGTCGCGCCCACGATGATCGAGCGGTGCCGTTTCAGTCGACCAATGGCCCATTCTCCCCCCCGAATGACGAGTTATATCCCCTGCAGTACGCTCTGGAGAATCGAGGCCAGGAGATTTGGGGTGTTGAGGGCATTCCACATGCAGATATCCGAGGCGCGCTTGCCTGGACCATTACACGAGGTTCGTCGGATGTGACGATCGCGATTCTGGATTCCGGCGTGAGTCTGAGCCATCCCGATATCGCCCATGCGTTGACCGAAGGCCGCAACTTTACCTCTGGAAACACAGACGATGTTGACGATGCCTGGGTGAGTCATGGCACGCACATCGCGGGGATCATCGGTGCTGAGCCGAACAACCTGATCGGAACCGCTGGCCTCGCACCGGGCTGCAAAATCATGCCGATTCGCGTCTTGGATCGATTCGGTTTTACCTTCGAAGACTGGGTGGCGCAGGGCATCATGTATGCGACCGATCACGGCGCGACTGTCTTGAACATTTCGCTCGGGTTTCCAACTGCATCGAGTGTGCTGCGCAATGCTATCACATACGCGCACGAACACGGCGTGGTCATCTGTGCGTCCAGCGGCAACATTTCGTCTGACCCGATCGGATTTCCGGCACGACTTCCAGAGACGATCGCTGTGGGCGCAACCAACAATCGGGACGAGAATGCAGGGTTTACTTCACCCGGACCTGAAATGACGATTGCTGCACCTGGCAGGGACATCTACTCATCGTGGGACACCAACTCACAGCCTGACACCTATGTACGCAGAAGCGGAACTTCGTTTGCGACGCCTCATGTTGTTGCTGGCGTCGCGCTCATCCAGACCATTCGCCCGGACCTATCACCCGAGCAGATCAGATGGGCTTTGACCAGCACTGCTCATGACATTGACCAACCCGGTTGGGACGAAGTCTCGGGTGCCGGTCGACTCAATGTCTATCGCGCGCTGAAAGCCGCTCAGCAACTTCCGATGGCTCGCAACCCACTCTGCCAAGCCGACTTCAATAATGACCATTCGGTCGATTTTCTTGATATTCAAGCCTTCCTCGAAGCGGTTTCGAATCAGGACATGACAGCGGATTTTCGAGCAGACGGCCAGATCGACTTTTTTGATGTGGTGGCGTTCATGCAGGTTTTCCAACGAGGATGTGGCTAACATTCAACAAACATATGTTGCCTCTGAAACCGGGAGGTCCATTTTCACGCACGGATCGAAGTGAAGTCGAAACAAACCGCGAGTAGCGGGAACTGAACAGCCTCCGATGCATCTAAACTCTTGGCGTGTGGCTTTGTGAGCGCAACAGCACGCAGGATTCTCGCGTGGGGCTCGGTACGAGCAAGTAGGGAAACCGGAAGGAACTCATACAATGCAGATCAAAACACTTGTTGCTGGACTGGCATGCTGTTCGATGCTGGGCGTTGTCGCACCGGTCGCGACCGCGACCACCGTGTCATCGCAAGTTGCAGCCGAGGGGCAGATCGAGCGTGCGACCATGATTCGCCTGCTTCGCCCGGTGACCGTCGAGTTGACTGAGCAGCGGCTTGAAGATGTAGTCGAATACCTCGCCAATGTCACCGGTGCCGACATCGATGCCTTATGGATCGACGATGCGAACGCTGTCGGGCTTGATCCTGATCAGATCATCAACCTGAAGGCTCGCAATGCGTCTGCCTTGAGCATTCTTGAACGCTCGATCGAACAGGCTGCGACGGCGTACGGCGAACCAGGCTCGGCGAGTTGGCAGTTCACCAGATACGGCACATTTGAGATCGGCCCGAAAGAGCGACTCAACAAGCACCGTCGCGTCGAGTTGTATGACATTAACGATCTGCTCTTCGAGATTCCCGACTTCACCGAAGCCCCCACTTTCGACCTGAACAGTGTGCTACAGAGTTCGGGCGGACGAGGCGGAGGCAACAGCCAAAGCCCGTTCCAGAATACTGGCAATAACAACAACACACGCGATGACCGTCCGTCGCGCGAAGAACTCGCTGAGAATGTGATTGAGATTCTCACCACAATCGTCGAAATGGAACAGTGGGAACTGAACGGCGGCGACGGTGGAAGTGTTCGCTTCTATCAGGGCCACCTGATCGTCAATGCACCTGACTACATGCATCGCGGCATCAACGGTTACCGGTGGTGGCCGAAACGACTCACCCAGCGGGCCAGCGCCAAGACGATCAAGGGCGGCATGACTTTTACCAGTGACGAACTGCGCAAGCATCGCCGCGACACGCTTCTGATTGACCCAACCAAGCCCAAGATGCCCGTGCGTGGTGGCGAAGCCAAACCGGCCAAAGAAGATATCGACGACTGATGAACGCTCGTCATTGAAATCGAGTCAACGGGATACGCCGAAGGGCGTGTCCCGTTTTCAATTAATGTATCATCTTCCGGTACAGTTTTGCGCACCACATTCGAGGACGGAAAAGCCATGATTTATCGAGTCGGATGCCTGCTTGCCTGTTGGATCGTTGCTTGTGCCGCTGCTCAACCTTTTTTGGTGGATGGCGAGTTCAACGATTGGCACGCGCAGACAACATCTGTCAAAGATCAATCAGGGGATTCTGCCGGCGAACTCGATGTTGTCGCCATCGATGCCATCCTGATCGATTCAACTGTACATCTCAGGCTGACGATGGCGACATCCTTCAACTTGCAGGCGGGTGCCAGTCCAGAGCCTGACTTGCAGTTAGTCGTCGACGGCGGGGTGGGCATTCCGATCGAGGTTCAGTTTCGCGGCCGACTGATCCGTCGTCTCGACTCCGGGCAAGCGGTTCGATGGGATGCGCTGCACTATGCAACCGCTCCGACGGTTGCCAGCACACAGTTTGAGATCCGACTCGACCTGGCACCGGTCGGCGGGGTAGCAAATGAAACCGTCACTATTTCACTCCATGGCTGCGACATGCTCGACGATGCATTTGTGGTTCCGGCCACAATACTGGAGGACACCGTATCGCTGATGGCTGCCCCCCCGATTCGACTTGATCCGATTCGCGTCGCGAGTTTGAATACGCTGCGTACGGGGTTGTTCAACCCCGCTCAGGCCGAGCAACTCGGTCGCTTGTTGGTCGCAGCTGGTGCCGATGTGTATCTGCTGCAAGAAGAATACAACTCGAGTGAAGTGCAGATCGAGAATCTATTCAACGCCTTGATCCCGCTCGGAAAGGGCAGTCAATGGCACGCACACAAGCGCGGCGATAACGCAGTTGTTGCTTGTTGGCCGACTACACCGCTTCCAAACTACGACACGAGTTATAGCGCTGCGGTTGTTCATTCACCTGAGGGGCCGATCGTTGTCGTCAGCCAGCACCCCAAGTGCTGCGGGTTTACTGGCAACAGCGATGATGTTCGACGCATTCAGCAAGCCGAGTTGACAGCACAAGTGATCGAAGAGGTGCGTGCTGGAAAACACGATACGAGTGTCCCGCTGACAAACGCTCCGGTCATCATTGGAGGCGATTGGAATCTTGTCGGGTCGAGATTGCCGCTCGATCGATTGACCGCGCCACAATTGCCAGGCATCGAAGCACTTGCCATTCCCAACCGTCGCCAGTCGGATGTATCGACCTGGCGCGAGTTGGATGGATTCGGGTTTCCACCCGGTCGGCTCGACTTGATTGTGTACGACAGCGCCCGGCTCAGGTCCGTCCATGCCGAGGTGTTTGATTCGGAAGGACTGACGCCAGAGCAGCTCGACGATCTGGGTGTGCAGGCCACCGACAGCCGGGCTTCGGATCACCTGATGCTGATTGCCGATTTTGACCGACTGCCTTCTCCCTGAAACCGCCCACAAGAATGCAGACAGTCAGACAATATGCGGAACCGTCGTTGATCGTCCGCGTAATGACCTGTGACGAACCCGCCTCGCGTTCGGCCGGCACTCCACGATGATGCCCGCCACAGACACGAACGCCCAGGCCCACAGCCACCCGAGCCCGCCTCGGCTGCACAGAGGGGCCTGCAACTCAACAATTGGATTCACGCACACCACAAAAGTGTGCACGCAATCCAACAAACACGCATGCTCAGTCGTCTTCACGATGAGATGCGTCAATGTCGCCCCCTCCTCTCCCACGCGATCCGGTCGATCGGCCGGGACGCGTGGAGACCCTCGCGTGACGCTCGCTTTGCAGCGAGCGCGCGCCTTGCACGACTCGCTCCCAGTTGAACGCCGGGCCGGGGTCGACCTTGTTCTGCTGCACATGAAAGTGCCCGATGATCCCTTGATACTGATCAAACGCATCGTCTGACAGGGCGACATCGATTAGCGAGCCATCGGGGTTTCGTGGGTAGTCACAAGTTAACGCAGGAAACAGTCGGCAGAGTGTCGCGGTCAGATGAATCAGAGACTCATATTGCTCGTTGGTGAGGTCGTACATTTTGAGCCATTGACCCTGAATACGACCGACGATCGGTTCGCTGCGTGCAGGGCGGGCAACAAACTGGCTCGGTACATCTGATTCGGAACCTTCGCCTGCCGGTATGCGGATCGCTCGCTCGAACTGATCGTTGGTGTACCAACGATCCAACTCGCTCGAATCCTTTGGCGGATATGCGCCGATGTTGGCGATCTCGATTCCAATCGAACGATCGTTGGCTTTGGTCGAATGCCACGCGCGTTCCTGCACATCGAGCGTCTGATAGATCGTGCCATCAAGATCGAGCAAGAAGTGCACGCTGAGCCCGCGCACCTGATGCAGGATCTCAAAGCACCTGCGGCTCGTCCCGGCAGCGTCATAGTGCAGAACGAACTGATCAACCTGCTGTTGCAGGTCGGGCAATGTCCAATCTGTTTCGGTTGAGAGACGCTCCAATGAAGAACCGTCAGCGTGACGAACCCCGAAGACTCGATCATCGGCATCTGGTGCACGAACAGTACCGTCTGGCATGCCGTCAATGGTGTATGCGTTGAACCCGCCGGGATCTGACCAGAGCACGACCGGTGTTCCGGTGTGGAACAACTGCCCGGCGACCATAATCTCATCACCGACTCGGTCAACCTCGTCGACGGGACGCAGCGCAACAGACGCCGTGTGCGGTCGAGCGCAGCCGACCAGGAACGCCGCACTCGCGAGCACAAGAAATCGAATCTTCAACATGCCCAACCCCTCTCGTTGAACCAAGCGTATCGCGCCGCACTCGTGTATGCTCGGCACATGCTTACGCTCGCCATGACTGCGATCGACTGGACCGTGCTCATCGCGTACTTTGCATTGATCGTTGCGTCAGGTATCTGGTTTGCCAGACGATCGAACAAGAACACGGAGGACTACTTCCTCGGCGGCCGATCAATGCCGGCCTGGGCGGTCGCGATCTCGATTGTCGCAACATCCATGAGTGCGGCTTCGTTCATTGGTGTGCCGGAGTTGTCATACAAAGGCGATCTGACCTATCTGGCGACCAACATAGGGCTGATCCTCGCTTCGATCATCATCGCGGTGGTGTTTATCCCCGCGTTTTATAAAGCGCGGGTGCAAACGGTGTATGCACTGCTTGGTGATCGATTTGGACCAAACGCAGCCACCGCGAGCAGCATCGCGTTTCTCGTTGGGCGGATCATGGCGAGTGGAGCACGCATTTATATCGGCGCGATACCAGCCTCGGTCGCGCTGTTTGGTCTCGAGCACGGGCTCGAACCGTCGCGGCTTCTCATCTCGATCGGCATCCTGTCAGTCATCGGCATCTCCTACACGCTCGTTGGTGGTGTCGCGAGTGTCATCTGGACCGATGTGGTGCAGATGGTCGTCCTTGTCGGTGCTTGCCTCGTGGCAATCGTCATCATCGGAAGCCACATCGACACCTCGTTTGCAGAAGTGATTGCAGCACTGCAGAACCCGGCACAAGATGCGAGCGCTGCATCCAAACTGAATCTGGTCGTGCCTGCATTGACGGCTGACGGAATCGATCTGGCGAGCCAGTTCACCTTACCCGCCTGCATCATCGGCTTTACCTTGCTTGGTATCGGGTCGTATGGCACTGACCATGACCTGGTGCAACGCATGTTGACCTGTGGCGACGCCAAGCGGGGCTCGTGGTCGGTGATCGCTGGCATTCTGCTCTATGCGCCGTCGATCGCCCTGTTTCTTGTCGTCGGGTTGTTGCTCTGGATCTTTTACAACCGACCTGATCTGACCGATTTGGTGACGGTTGCGCCTCTGGATTCGCGGCGTGTTTTTCTGACATTCATCATGGACTTCATGCCGACTGGTGTTGTTGGGCTCATGATGGCCGGCCTGTTTGCAGCTGGGCTTTCGAGCCTGAACAGTGCAATCAACGCAATGAGTGCGTCCTTCGTTAACGATGTCTACAGACGAATCAAGCCAGATCGCAACGAGGCCCACTACCTTTGGGTCGGGCGTGTCGGTGTCGTCGGGTGGGGAATCGTGCTCGCCAGCTTTGCGTGTTTTTGCGTTTTTTGGCAGCGGCAAGATGGTGCGTTCAACGAGAGTTCAGGGCTGCTGACTTTTGCGCTAAGTGTGATGACCTTTGCGTACGCCGGACTCATTGCGGTGTTTCTGACGGCACTTCTCACACGACGCGGCACCACGGCGAGTGCAATCGCGTCGCTCATCATCGGTTTTGTGTGCGTGTTTATGATGCAGCCACTCCTGTGGGAGCAACTCGTCGATCTCGAATCGATCAAGCAGACAGCAACCGAATCAGGAGAGGAACCTTTTCTCTTGGTCGTGCTCAACCTGGCGTTTGTGTGGAAACTGACCTTCGCGACCATAGCGGCGTTTGTGGTCGCGGCGTTTCCGCGCGGCTCACGACCGACGAATTAGTCGATGAGACTTGGCGGATCATCGTCAAGTCCATTGCCACTGAAGAGCGCGTTGTCGGCATCATCGGTGATGGCTTCAAACGACCCATCACCTCGTTTGATGTATCCCATGTCGATCGCGTTCGACGATTCGACATGTCCGTCACAGAACGAAAAGTTGGCCTGACCCCGGTGCCGTTCGTCGGGCGCAGATCGATGCTCGGGAGATCGGCTTCTGATATCCGCGTAGTCACCGTCGGCGATCATTCGGGGGGGATCCAAAGCGTATCCGTGTCCGCCAACAGCCAATCGGTCTGGGTCGCGCGAGCCATCCGGTCGATTGGGCGTTCGGTCTGCCTCAGGCTTGCCGGCTGCGGTTCCGAGGGAGTCGGCAGCCATCACCGTCGAAGACGCGTGGAGTGAACTCGCCCGGACGGGGAATCGGATCAACCCCGCGCTCGGATCACTCTGGCTCCGAAACCGTGCATTGCCGAGAAACTGATGGTTGTACCCATAGCCAAAGTTACGCGTGCTCGTCCAATCGAACGCGTTCGGGCACAAGAACACCTCAGACCCATCGACCTGAATTGAATGCTCGTCGGCTGCATCTTCAGATGGGTTGCTGTAGGCAGTAAATCCACCGACCGCACCAAGGAGCGCAAACCACCGCGGTCGAAACTGCAGGCCGTTGCCTACATCGTAAAGATTCAGATCCGGCTCGGCGTATCGACCGGGCTGAACTGGAACCGAGACATCCTTGTTTTCGTTGGCGTACATCTGCCAACCCATCGCGATCTGCCGCATGCGGGAGGCGCACACCACTGTTCGACCGGTTTCACGAGCCCCCTGCAGTGCTGGCAATAAGATCCCGATCAGGATCGCGATAATCGCAATCACGACCAGCAGCTCGATGAGCGTAAATCCTTGCTGTCGCACAAATCCCCTCATAGACAGGCAGACTCTACGCACATTGGCGGCGCGTGTTCGGTTGCTGTGGATATAGTCCTCGTCACAACACGCTTGGACCGATAGCACACAAAGACCATGCACATCGCGGATATCTTCAAACGAACGCGCACGACCTTCTCTTTCGAGTTTTTCCCGCCTCGAGATGAGCAGGGTGCCAGCGCCCAATTCGAGAACATGCGCGAGCTCGAACAGTTGCGGCCCACATTCGTTTCCGTGACCTATGGGGCAGGGGGCTCGACACGACAACTGACGCGCGATCTTGTGATGCGGATCTCGGCCGAAACCGCTCTCGACCCGGTTCCGCATCTGACTTGCGTCAGCCAGAGCGAATCGGAAATGGGCGAGATTCTCGAGCAGTACGCCAAACAGGGGATTGGCAATATTCTGGCATTGCGTGGCGACCCGCCCAAAGAGCAGGCTGACTACACGCCGGATTCGGATCGATTTAGGACGGCTGCTGAACTCGTGTCGTTTATCAAGCGATTTAACGATTCGGGCGTGCATCCTGATGCGCGCGGGTTCGGGATCGGTGTCGCCGGGTTTCCGGAAGGTCATCACCAGACGCCGAACCGAATGCTGGAGATCGACTATCTCAAAGCCAAGGTTGATGCTGGTGCCGACTACATCATCACGCAGTTGTTCTTTGAGAATCGGGATTTCTACGACTTCCGTGAACGCTGTCGCATCGCCGGGATTCGCATCCCGATTATTGCTGGCATCATGCCGATCACATCGAGCGGGGGCATGAAGCGGATGGCTGAACTTGCTCTCGGTGCTCGATACCCGGCTCCGTTATTGCGAGCTATCGGACGCACCGACGGGTCAGCCGAAAATGTACGACGCGTCGGCGTGCATTGGGCAACAGAGCAATGCCGCGATTTGCTAGATCACGATGTCGCTGGCATTCATCTGTACACGCTCAACAAGTCGACCGCGACGCGGGAGATCTACCGAACGCTCGGTGTCCAGGACTCACGCGACCTGCAGGGCTAGGCAATATTGCCTTATCGGCCTGCAAAATATAGAGTTACGACTCCTCTCCTTAGCGACTTCAGGCCGCTTTGTCACGGCGAATCACCGGAATTGGGTAGTTTTGACGATCCAAACCGGATCCATACTCCATCTTGACACGGATTGATCACAAGTCACTTTGACACAGTGATTTATGGTGGCATGTTATACGTGTGCCCCCGCATCCGGGGATCTACATCCAAAGATCAGGAGGAAAACCCATGTCCAAGTCAACCAACATCGGATTCGCAGCCATGCTTGCTCTCACCGCTGCAAGCGCTCTTGCTGGCGAAGTTCAACCAACCTTTATGGCAACCAACGGCACGGCAGGCGTGCTCTTTGAAGCTGATGCCATTTCAACACGCAATCTATCGCTTGATCTCGATGATGAGCCCCACTCCATTCAAGCCATCTCCCAGGACATCAACGGCAGAACCGTCCTGCACGGTGTGCTGAACGATGGCACCGGAGTTTGGTACCACCTCCGCCGCGCGAATGGCGTGCTCACGACAAACAAGTTTCTGAGTACCGACACCTGGTACAACTCATTCACGATTGTCAACGAACGCATGTTTGCCGTGAAGAACATTGAAAACGACCAGGACCAAATCGTTGAACTCAATCCATTCTCGTATCAAGAGATCGGTTCACTCGGTTCGTTCAGTCTCGGGATCGGCGGTCTCGCCTGGATTCCAGAACTCGATCAGTTCCTCGTTAGTGACACACGCACCAACACCTTCCACACACTCACGATGAATGAATCGGAAACCGCTTTGACTTCCGAACTGCTGGGTCACGCTGGTCTGCGGTGGGGTGGAAACGGACTCGAATACTACAACGGGCATGTGTATGGCACCGCGATCCGCGGCGAGGACATGTCGTTCGTGTTCGGTGAAGTGAACCTCCAGACCGGTGCGTTTGATGTTCAACGGGTGCTCGGTGACGCTGTTCGCGGCGGTGTCGGATTCGGCATCATCCCGTCACCCGGTTCGCTCGCCATGCTCGGTGCGGGTGGCGTGCTCTGCACGCGTCGTCGCAGGCACTGATCACACTTCCATGTGTTTCCTCGAACGAGGTACCCGCGCGTGCGGGTGCCTTTTTCTTTGCGCCGTGAGATGTCAAGCAGTTCCCCATCCTCCGCCCCCGGGGGTCTTGATCGTCAAACGATCGCCTTTTGCAATCGATCGCGTCCACCGGCCGATGAGTGACACGATCGTTCCATCCTCATGCATCAATATCTGCTCACCGGGCAAGCCATCACTTGCACCCTCAGCGCCCATCGGAGCGTACTCCCGTCGACTTGCAAGGAGGGATGCCGTCATCGTCCGGCGGAACTCAAGTTCGCGCACGACACCATCGCCACCCCCCCATTGACCCAGGCCGCCCGAGTTGTGTCGGCGTTGAAACCGTCGAACGAGCACGGGGTAGCGATCTTCGAAGACTTCGGGATCTGTCAATCGTGAGTTGGTCATGTGTGATTGCACGGCACTCGCACCATTGAATCCGGGACCGGCTCCGCTTCCGCCGCAGATCGTCTCGTAGTACTGCACTTGTTCATCGCCGAACGAAAAATTGTTCATCGTTCCCTGGCTGTTGGCGAGCACGCCAAGTGCCATGAAGAGTGCGTCCACAACGAGCTGGCTGGTTTCCACATTTCCTCCTGCAACGGCTGCCCCCTGGCTCGGTTTGAGAAGGCATCCGTCCGGGATCCGTACCTCGACTGCATTCAAACATCCCTCATTCAGCGGAATGTCATCTTGGAGGAGACACCGCAAAACATACAGCACCGCTGCTTTGGTTACCGCCGGCGGCGCATTGAGACACTCTGGTCGCTGCGGACTTGTCCCGTCAAAGTTGAAGACCATGTTGGGTGCGTCGGTTTGTACCGAAACCCGAATTTGCCCGCCTCCATCCATGGGGACCATGGCCGAACCGGGAGTGAGGGTTTTTTGTAGATTGCGTACGGCTTGCTCTGAAACGCGCTGGAGTGCGGATGCGAAGCGTTTGGTCTGAACTGCTCCGTATTCGTCGACAACCGTCTGGAGGCTGACCAACCCGCGCTGGTTCGACGCAAGTTGTGCTCGCAGATCGTCAATCACGCGGTCTGGAGAGCGGCAGGGATGTTTGGCTTCAACAAGCCTTCGACGCAGCTCATCGGTGCGCAAAGTGCCGTGCCGACAGAGCAGCATCGCATCTATCACGACACCTTCCTGCTCAAGTGATGTGGCATCGGGCGACATGGAACCCGGCGCAACCCCTCCGATGTCAGCGTGGTGTCCTCGACTCGCGACATAAAACGCAGGACTTGATTGGCCGGTCAGGAAGAGGGGCGAAACCAATGTGAGATCGGGCAAGTGTGTTCCGCCGCGAAACGGGTCGTTCAGCAGCACCGCGTCACCTGACTGCAACTGCGATCCCATGCTGCCGATGACATGGCGCACACTTTCGCTCATCGACCCGAGGTGAACGGGCATGTGCTGACCGTTTGCAATGAGCGCACCATGTTCGTCGAAGAGAGCGCAAGAGTAATCGAGGCGTTCGCGCATGTTGACGCTGCGTGCGGTAGCGCGCAACACAGCGCCCATTTCGTCTGCGATCGCTCGAAATCGATGGCTCATCACCGACAACAACACCGGATCGCGCTCATCCCATTGTCGTTCGACGACGGCATGCTGCGCTGTTGACACCAGATCGCAACGCAGCGTTCCATCGCTGAGCAAATGACCGATCCAGCCGGGCTCGACGAAGACTGTTGCCCCATCCTCGAGAAGCAAAGCCGGGCCCTCGATGACTGAGTCAACAGCGATTGAAGATCGCTGATAGACCGGTACTGCACGCCATTCGCCGTCGATCGCGACTCGTGTGGTTTGACCAATTTGATCGGTTCTTTCGAGGGTTGTTCCTGATGGCTGGTCAGCACCTGGACGAACGGCCTCGACTTCGAGCGTCGCGATGACCAATGGAGCCTCGCCGGGGTCATATCCAAATCGACTTCGCGTTTGGGTCTGAAACTGATGCATCATCGATGCTGAATCACTCCATTCAACGACAATACCTCGATCCCAATCGTGCGAACGCAACATCGCCCGCTTCGCGATGTGCAATTCTTGGGCGTGCTCATGTTGCCCCGCAAGTTCTTCTTCCAGGTCTTGAAGCAATCGCTCAGCCTGTTGAACTGACGCATCGTCGAGCGTTTGCTCAAATGACCGCCGCTGGATCGTCTGCCGGTCTGCCTGGCCGATACCCCACGCGCTCAACAAACCGGCGATCGGGTGGAACAGCACTGTCGCGATACCCAATCGTTCGGCGACTTGACATGCGATTTGTCCGCCTGCCCCCCCGTATGCGACCAACGCTGCGCCGTGCAGATCGCGCCCTTGCTCGATCGAGATGCGTCGCACAGCCGCGGCGGTGACTTCAACTGCAATCGTGAGACATCCCTCCGCAGTCGATTCTGCGCTGGCGCGCGGTGCCCCCGATGCGGCGACTTCGTCGGCCAGTTTCTCAACGGCTGCTGATGCCAGTTCGACTGAGGGCAGTTGATCACCGGTCGAGCCAAAGACAGATGGAAACCGCTCCAGTGGGACGCGACCGAGTACTAGGAAGCAATCGGTAAGCGCACACGGGCCATCGCATCGATAGCACGCCGGACCGGGGAATGCACCTGCGCTTTGCGGGCCGACTCGGAGCCGTTGTCCATCGAAGCGACAGACAGACCCCCCTCCCGCTGCGACGGTATGGATTCCGATCATGGGCACGGCGAGCCGCTCGCCCTCAACTACCGTCTGTTCGAATCGTTCGATCTCGTCACCAAGCCACGCAACATCGGTCGAGGTTCCGCCCATGTCGAGCGCCACAGATCGTTTGAAGCCCGCACTTTGAGCAACTTTGCGCGCACCGATCACACCACCAGCCGGTCCGGAGAGAATCGCATTGATGCCGCGAAATTCATTCAATTCGACGAGTCCGCCATGACTCTGCATACAGAGTACTGGTCTACCTCTGAAGGCTTTCCTGAGTGGATCAAGCCCGCGGCGAATGATCGGCGAGAGTGCAGCGTCCGCTGAGAGTGTTGTAAGGCGCACAACAAACCCACGCATCGCCGCGTCGCGGCTTGTCAACACTTCCTGAAACCCAATTGAGCGAGCAAGATCTGCCGCCCGGTCTTCGTGATCGCTGTGCAACCAGCCATGAACAAAGCAAATGGCGATCGACTCGATGCCGTCGAGCTTGGCCTGCAGAAGTTGTTCGTGAAGATCGATCTCATCAAGTGGCTCGACAAGACACCCGGCGACATCGAGCCGTTCGTTCACTTCGATAACGCGTTCAGCGATCGGCTCTGGTCGATTGATCGAAAGGGCAAAGAGGTCAGGCCTTGACTGATCGCGTATCCAGGACAGATCGCCGAGGCCTTGCGTCGTAACGAGTGCTGTGCGAGCACCTGTGCGCGTCAAAAGCGCATTTGTCGCGAGCGTGGTTCCGATTCGAACGGACTTGACTTGATTTCGAGCGGCACCATTCGCGGCGAGAACTGCGTCAATTGCAGCAGTGATCGGGTCTGTTGCTCGCTCGGGGACCTCAGAAAGCACCTTGCCGGTATGAAGGCAACCGTGCGGATCGATGCCGACAGCATCGGTGAATGTACCCCCACGATCCACCGCAAACGCCCAGCCTGACAAACTCACCTCAGCCCCCTCGCGCTGCGAAGGCATCGGCATTGAAGACGCAACCGGATTCAGGCGGCTGGTTGGCAAGCAACGCGAGCACATTGCGCACGCTGCGCTCACATGAGTCCCGATAGGTCCACTGCGTCAGCCCCCCCGCGTGCGGTGTTATGACCACATTGCTCATCTTCAAAAGTGGACAATCCGCAGGAGGAGGCTCTTCGGCAAGCACATCGGCACCGAATCCGCCCAAATGCCCGGACGCCAAAGCCTCAACCAGAGCATCCTGATCGAGCAGGTTCCCGCGAGCGGTGTTGATGAGGATGCAGCCGCGTTTCATGGTCTTGAACGCGCGTCGATCAATCATGCCGCGCGTCTCTTCGTTAAGCGGGCAATGCAGGGTGACAGCGTCCGCGCGGGCGAGCAAGTCGTCAAGCGTTGTGCACTCGAACGATGATTGTTCCTGAGGCCCGCAATAGATGACTTCCATACCCATGGCGCTACAGATCTCAGCCACGCGTCGGCCGATGCGACCAAGCCCGACCACGCCAAGCGTTTTGTTGTGCATCTCATCGCGGTCGTAGTGATTTCGCGATTGCCAATCACCGTCACGCACAGCATTGGCGTAGTGCACCAGCCCCCGCCCGACCGCAAGAAGCAGCAAGATGGTGTGTTCGGCGATTGTCTGTGCATTGCACCCGGGCAGGTTGAGGACGCGAACGCCTCGCTGCGAGGCTGCGGCAACATCAACATTGTCCAGCCCAACGCCGCACCGGGCAACCACGCGCACACGCGTGCAAGCGTCGAGCAACTGAGCCGTGACCCGACCCTTCCCGCGTGTCATTATTGCGTCGAACGCATCGGACTGTGCAGCAGCCAAACACGCCGCTTCATCCGGGGAATCGGCGAGCACAACATGACTCGATGACCTGAGCAGGTCATCGGCCGTATCGGCGATGGTCTCAAGCAGAAGAACGCGCGGTTGACTCACTGATCGTTCCCATGATAAAGCGATGCATCTTCACTCTGCAAGCCTCGTGCGTCGTCACGCCCGGAAACATATGCGCCGACATCGCCCTGGCACAACGCTGGGTCATCAAGTTTCGATTCATCCACATCAGAACCAGGGGGGGCGGATATCTCGACAAGATTGCCCGCCGGATCTCGGATAAACATCTGGAAGGTGCCATCGGGCAGTTTGCGTACTTTCCCCCAGGGCTCGACATCGATGATGCCCAGTTCACGAAACCGTGCATAGGCTGCCCCCCAGTCATCGACCTGCAAGCAGACATGCCCGCGAAACGACGGGGTGTCTTTCCACTCGGTGACATGCAATTGCTGCGTGTCATTGATTTTGAAGAAGGCTGCCGGATAATCGAACTTGTACGCTGGCAACGGTTCGAGCCCCAGTTCGGTCTCATAAAATTTCGCAGCCTTGTCAAGATCATCAACGATCAATGTCATGTGGTTGATGGAAAGTGCTTTGGGCATGGTCCGTTTCCTCCTTAACGATTTCGATCAACTCTACGACTGTTGCTTGGCCGCATATTCACTGACGAACGACTCGTTGACTGTGACACCAAGTCCTGGCGCGTTGGGCGATGCGAACCATCCGGCGGAGGGCTTGGGCAAGTCTGAGACCAACTCATGCAGCATCGGGTTCGCCCCGAGTGAATACTCGAGAATTCGGCAAGCCGGGCTGGCAAACCCGACATGTAGTCCAGCCATGAAAGATAACGCCGACCCCCACAGATGCGGTGCGAGTTCAAGTTGATAAGTTTCGCACAAGGCTGCGATGCGTCTGCATTCGGTGATGCCACCGATGATCGCAGCATCCGGCTGGACGACATCCATGGACCGTCGTTCGATCGCATCGCGCACTTCAAACCGTGTAAACAGACTCTCCCCGAGTGCGATCGGGGTTGCGGTCGACCGACGGACCTCGGCTGTGCCCGCGTCATCATCGCTTGAGCAAGGCTCTTCAAACCAACGAAGCGAACAATCTTCGACTCCGCGACAGAATCGCTTGGCTTCACTCGGACTCATCGTGCCATGAGCATCACACATCAGATCGACCTGATCGCCGATACCCCGGCGTGCGGCTTTGACGCGGTCGATACTGGCGGCGACGGATCCGTCCATCGCACCAACGCGCATTTTGACCGCATCGAACCCTTCATCAACATATGACTGCAGTTGCGCTCCGATGTTGTCAGCATCAGCCCAACCGCCCGAGGCGTACGCCGGAAGCGATGGTCGGCACGCCCCCCCGAGTAACTGAACGACCGGTACCTCGAGCGATTTGCCGAGGATATCCCAGAGGGCCATATCGACACCACTGATCGCACAGATCGTCAGGCCTCGCCGCCCGAGTGCGGGCATCGATCGTCCGTGCTTGATCGCCAGTTCGCCTCGCGACCCGTTGTACGCCAATTCCCATGCTCGCCCGACCTCGCGTGGATCCTGCCCGATCAACATCGGGCCGATTTCATGCTCAACACAAGCGGCTATTGAGGCGCACGCACCCGAACTGCCAACCGCAGCCTTGGCTTCACCGTACCCGGTAAGACCTTCATCGGTCTCGATCCGAATCAGCGTCATGTCAAAGGTCCGCTGCGTTCCAAAGTCGGAAGTGTGTTGCCCCTCGACCGGGATCGGGTAGCGAAGCCACTGTGCGCTCACGCGATTAATCTTCATCGTCAATCTGCCTTCTGTCTTGTTAAGCGATCAACGGGCCGAGCACACGCGCAGTCTGGCGAATCTGTTCGACGAAGAATGATTCACTCATGACATTGGAACCATGATCTTCGAGGAACTTGCGTTGTTCTTCGGGGATGTTCGAGAGGTCCGTCTCGGCCTGATGTGGAAACGGGTTCGCAGGTGTGCGGTCAAAGGGCGGACAGAACTCGGCTGAGAGAGGCCCGTCGTACCCGATCGCTCGCAGCGTCGCGACAATCTTTGCCCAGTCAAGTGTGCCCTGACCGGGAGCAAACCTGTTGTTTTCGCCGATATGGAAATCGACAAGTCGATCGCCAGCGGCTCGAATGGCTGCGAACATGTCCTCTTCTTCGAGCGCCATATGGAAGCTGTCGAGACAGACTCCACATGACGGCCCGACCGCCTCGGCAAGCGCAATCGCCTGAGCAGCGCGGTTGATGAAAAAAGTCTCAAAACGATTGATCGGTTCGATGCCGATGCGCACGCCGCAAGTCTGCGCATAGTCATTACACGCGGTGACCGACTCGACCGCCCATCGCCATTCGTCTTCGGGTGTGCTCTCTGACACCAACTGTCCGACGGAGCCGGGCACGACCGACATTTCCTCACCGCCGAGTTCTTTGACCATGGTGATGCAGTCTTTGATGTACTGCACACTTGCCGCCCGGCGTGCTTCGTCCTTGGCAAGTAGACTCCGTTCGGGGGTCATGAGTGAAACCGCACCGAAACAGGACACGCCGTGTTTCTTGAGCAAGTTGCGGACCGCCGCGGTGTCGATTGCGTCAGGCGCTCCCGCGATTTCGATGGCTTTGTATCCCAGCGCGGGGAGACGCTCGATAGCCCGTTCGATCGGTTCGGATCGCATCCATGTGTGCATTGCGAGATACATGTGTGACTCCGTCAAACTCGGTACAGATCTTCAACAGGCTGAGTGTATCGGCTCAAGTACTCATGCGTCGATTTCGTGCGCTTCGCCCGCCCCTTGAGGAATGCGAATCCGTTCGACGAGATCCTGCACTTCCTGCGGCGGTTCTTTGGTGATGTTCGACACAAAGAACGCCACCACGAAATTGATCAACATGCCGATCGTCCCGATGCCCTCCGGGCTGATACCCATGAACCACTGGTCAGAAGAGCCGCCCATGAACTTGAAGTAGATGATGTACCCTGCGGTGAAGGTGATACCACAGATCATTCCTGTGACCACGCCTTCGCGGTTGGCGCGCTTGACGAAGACGCCGAGGATGATGGCGGGGAAGAAACTTGATGCAGCAAGCCCGAACGCGAACGCCACAGTCGCCGCGACATAGTCCGGTGGGTTGATGCCAAGGTATCCTGCGCCCACAACCGCCACAGCAGCCGCAATACGAGCAGCGAGCAACTCCTGTTTCTCTGTGATACTCGGCATCAAAGTCTTTTTCAGCAGGTCGTGACTCACAGCCGTCGAAACAACCAGCAACAAACCTGCAGCCGTGGAAAGTGCCGCAGCAAGCCCGCCTGCTGCAACCAGCGCAATCACCCAGTTCGGGAGATTGGCGATTTCAGGATTTGCGAGCACCATGATGTCGCGATCGACAAATAACTCGTTATCGTTGTCAGTCGTCAGTGCATTCGACAAGAGGCGTTGACCAGAAGGCCCGGTCCCTTCAACGAATGCAGGCGAGCCCACGAACGGTGGAGCAGCCTTGCCGTCCTTGCCCAGGTACTGAATCTGCCCATCATTGTTCTTGTCAACCCAAGCCAGCAGGCCGGTCGTTTCCCAGGTCTTGAACCAGTCAGGAATGACCTTCGCGTTTTCGACGCCTTCTGCTGCGTCTTCGCTGTAGTACGCATCGCGCACAGCATCGAGCAGATTGACCCGACCGAACGCACCGATCGCCGGCGCGGTCGTGTACAGAATGGCAATAAACAGCAGCGCCCAGCCCGCGCTCAATCGCGCGTCACGAACCCTGGGCACGGTGTAGAACCGGACGATGACATGCGGGAGTCCTGCTGTACCGACCATGAGTGCCGCGGTGATACAGAACACATCGAACCAGGGCCGCGAACCGTCCGTGTACGCTGCGAAACCCAGTTCGGTGTTGAGTTGATCAAGTTTGTCGAGCAAAGACACTTGTTCGCCGCCCGCGATCTGCGTGCCGATCGAACCGGCAAGATCACCGCCGAAGCCGATCTGTGGTACCGGGTTGCCGGTCAGTTGAATCGCGATGAAAATCGCCGGCATCATGAATGCGAAGATCAACACACAATATTGTGCGACCTGCGTGTAGGTAATCCCTTTCATACCGCCGAGCACTGCGTAGAAGAAGACAAGTCCCATCCCGACGAAGACACCGGTTGTGATTTCGACTTCGAGGAAGCGGCTGAACACGACACCGACGCCGCGCATCTGCCCGGCGACATAGGTGAAACTGATGAAGATCGCGCACACGACCGCAACGAGCCGTGCGAAACTGGAGTAATACCGATCGCCGACGAAGTCGGGCACGGTAAACTTGCCGAACTTGCGCAGGTAGGGAGCAAGCAGCAGAGCGAGCAGCACATAGCCCCCGGTCCAACCCATGAGATAGACCGAGCCGTCGTACCCGAGGAACGAGATCAGCCCAGCCATGCTGAGGAACGACGCAGCGCTCATCCAGTCGGCAGCGGTTGCCATGCCGTTGGCGAGCGGGTGCACCCCCCCACCCGCGACATAAAACTCACTGGTCGATCCTGCTCGCGACCAGATGGCGATGCCGATGTACAGCGCGAAGCTCAATCCGACGATGACGAATGTCCACGCTTGTACATCCAACAGGAAACCCCTTGCACGACAGAACCGTCGCGATCAGTCTTCACGAACCCCAAACCGTCGATCGAGCCGATTCATCAGCCAGACATACACAAAGATCAAACAAACAAACACATAGATCGAGCCTTGCTGTGCAAACCAGAACCCGAGTTTGAATCCAGATCCGGGCATGCGAATCGCATTGAGCGCATCGACGAACAAGATGCCGCACCCGTACGACACCACAAACCAGACCGCCAACAGCAGGAGCACATACCGGATGTTCGCCTGCCAATAGGCACGCATGCGTATGTCCTGATCAGTCGATTCGTCGTGCTTGTCTGCAGGTTGTGTCACACAAGACTCCTGTCATCTGGGGTACACGCTGGTCCTGAACCCGCATGCACAGGTGACAGTGAACAGCATTTCGCTCTGGCCTGCAACTCGACCGCCTGTTCAGGCCGCCCACGAAGACAAAACCTCGACAATCGAGGCTTCGACGAACAGCCGGTTCAATTCGGGAAATGGAGCGCAGGGGACTCGAACCCCTAACTTCCAACTTGCAAAGCTGGCACTCTACCAATTGAGTTAGCGCCCCAATGGGGACTCCTCCAAAGAGAAGCCTCCGATTATTGGCGTGCCGATCCGTTCGTGACACCCCGGGGCGGCAAACTCTGCACGAGGCCGATTCAACGCTCAGTCGATACACTCAGACTGACCGAGAGGAGACTCAAATGTCATTTAACTTTTCGTTCGATCATCTCCGCAATGAGGTCCATGGTGAGGTCAGACCGCGCCCCGAGCCCGAAACGCCGTTTCGAATCCTCGTGATGGGCGATTTCTCAGGACGAGCGAACCGCAAACAGACCGAGCCTCTGATCAACCGACCCGCTCGCAAGGCCGATATCGATTCATTCGAGACCTTGATGACCGAGTGGAAAACGCGGCTTGGGCTTCGCGTGGGAACCGAGCACGCATTCGCCATGGGGTTTGCTGAACTTGAGCATTTTCATCCGGATGCACTGTTTGAACGCGTTGAGCACTTCGCCGGGCTTCGTGCTTTGCGAGGTCGGTTAACCAACCCGAAGACCAGTGCGGCCGCCGCAGAAGAGGTCCGCGGCTGGAAATCCGCTCTTCCTTCGACCGCCATCGAAGCAAAACCGGCCGAAGCCGCCTCGACACCCGAATCGGAGTTTGAGTCGCTCCTGGGAGGCTCTCGCGGGCAGCACGAACCGGTCACATCGTCCGCGGTGGATGCCATCATCCGAGGGCTCATCGCACCGCACATCGTGCCGGCCGCCGAACCGGATCTCGACGACCTGATCGCGCTCGTTGATCAAGCCATCAGCGATCACATGCGTTCCGTCTTACATGATCCGGATTTTGCAGACATGGAATCAAACTGGCGTGCTCTTCATACGCTGATCACCGGGCTCGAACTTGATGAAGAACTCGAACTGTTCGTGATCGACATCAGCCGGGAGGAACTGGAAAACGACATCCGTCATGATTCTGCACGAGGACTCACCGAGATTCTGGTCGAACGGACAACAACGACTGCGGGCGCCAAGCCCTGGAGCGTCGTCTGTCTCCTCGAATCGTTCGCTGCCAGTGCTGTTGATGCCCACCTGGTCGGGAGCCTGGCAATGTGCGCCCACGCGGGTGGCACGGTCATTCTGGCGGGCGCGCACGACACGCTGGCCGGGGTGGATTCCATCGCGAGCAACCCACGCCCGGAGAACTGGAATCAGTCCATCCACCCCGAGGCGGCTGCCCATTGGCAACTCGTTCGTACGCTGCCCGAATCCGGATCGATCGGGTTGGTGCTCCCGCGTGTGCTGTCCCGACTGCCCTATAGCAGGAACACGGACCCAGTTGATGCCTTCGATTTTGAAGAATCGCCCGCCGGGTCGCCGCATGAGTCGTTGCCGTGGGCCAATGCGGCGACCTATTGCACGCTCCTGCTCGGCCGGGCGTATACCGAGCGAGGGTGGTCGCTCGATCTCCAAGCGGGCGGCGATGTGGACGGGCTCCCTGTGTATGTAGCCGAGTCTGGTCCGGATCGGGTCGCCATGCCGTGCGCCGAAGCCTGGCTCACCGATGGAGCCGCTCAGCGACTGCTCGAGAAAGGCTTGATTCCGGTTCTGAGTGTGCAGCATCGTGACGCGATTCGCATTCCTCGAATGACGGCTGTCAATGGCGCCGCACTTGTGACCTCCTGGGCATGACGACTCGCCGCCTCGCAATGTTGCGCTGCCTGATCAGTCGTTCGGGTTGTCCTGATCGGTCATGGGCTCAGCCTTGTCTCCATACCCGTAGGTCAGTCCGTCGCGTTGATACTTGAGAAAGCCGCTCATGACTTTCACACGCGTTTGACGATCCAGTTCGAGGAACAACTTCGAGAAGAACGCATCGTTTTCAGCCTTTGACGGGTTGAAGCCGACCTCTTGGACAAACTCGAGTGTTCGTGTGCGAATCAGTGATTCTGTTTCTTCGCCGAGTTCCAGACTCTGCAACAGAATCTCGAACCCTGCGTCACCCATGGCTGCGGATCTTTTGATTGATCGTTCGATCTCCTGACCAAGTTCTTCGCCCTTGGCTTGGAGCATCGCTTCGAGTGGTTTGTACCTGCGATATTCGCGTTCAGCCAGCCGCTTTCCATCCGTGACAATCGCTCTGCGGTACTCCTCGACCAGTGCCTTGAACCGTTTTGCTTCAGGTTCGGGGAGGACACTTGCGAGTTCTCGAAGCGCCGGGCCTCGCTTGACGAGAGGTGCCAGCCGACCCATGAGCGACCCCATGACCTCGCCCATGGCACGCAAGTTTTTTGCCCCGCGTGCAGCGTCGAATCGAACCACAAGGTCGAGACTCTCGATGACCACCTCATCAAAGGCAGCCATTCGTTCTGCGAGAATCGCATTGACAGACTCCCGTTCGGACGGTGAGAGATCGAGGAGGTCGATCGCTGCCTGTTCGACCGACGATTGAAGTTGCTCGAGTCGGCCGTCGTACGCCCATCGCACGAGTGTTGGCTGTTGATCGCGTTCGGATTCGACCGCTGGCCCGGCAAGGACTGAGGACTCGGGCTGAGCAAAAGCAAGAGAACCTGTGAGAGCCGCAGCAATAACCACAGAACGGACCATCGGGTGCCTCCTTCCATCAACCAGACTCCAGTGTATTGGCTTTCTCCGAATCGACGATGTGAACTTTCATCGATCGGTCAATTTCGCCGGATTTGCAGCAATCTTGGCCGACCTCGGCAACGAACACGCTCGTACGCTCACTATCGTCCATGACTGGGGCATCGAATCCAAACGAAAAACACCCCGATCTGCCGAAATTGTCTGTTGGGCCCTGCGGCTCAATCTTCGAGAGGATATCGAACATGTGTGGAATCGTCGCATACCTCGGCACGCGTGAAGCAACGCCGATCCTCATTGAAGGGCTCAAAAGGCTTGAGTACCGCGGGTACGACTCGGCTGGCATCGCAGTGATCGCCAATGGCACGCTTGAGGTCGCACGATCGATCGGGCGTGTCGCCAATCTCGAAGCAGCACTCAGCGATCTCCCAGACACCAACGCAACGCTCGGACTCGCCCACACCCGATGGGCGACCCATGGCGGTGTCACGGAGATGAACGCACATCCGCATCAGGACGACCGACATGGGATCGCGGTCGTTCACAACGGCATCATCGAGAACTACGCATCACTTAAAAAGTACCTCCAGGAAAAGGGGCACACTTTCCAGAGTGAGACCGACACCGAAGTCATCGCGATGCTCATCAGTGAGCTGTATGCACCTGACGAAGGGATCGACCTCGAAGCAGCGGTGCAAGGCGCACTGCGCGAGGTCAACGGTGCCTATGCGATCGCCGTGATTTGTCAGAGTGAACCCGACACACTGGTGTGCGCACGCAAGGGCTCGCCGTTGATCGTCGGCGTGGGCCGCGGCGAATACATTGTCGCGTCCGATCCTTCCGCGATTGTCGCGCACACCACCCAGGCCTACGCCCTTGACGATTACAATGTCGTTCGGCTGTCGCGCGACAACATTCGCACCAGCACACTGGAAAATGTCGAAGTGCCGCCCAAGGTCATGCAGCTTGAGATGGAACTCGACCAGATCGAACTGGGTGCCTTTGAACACTACATGCTCAAGGAGATCCACGAGCAGCCCGCTCGTATTCGCACGACGATGCGCGGACGCATCGACATGAAGGAAGGTCGAATTGTCCTCGGCGGATTGGCTGCGTTTCACAAGGAACTTGTGCGGGCCCATCGGCTCATCTTGGCGGCGCAAGGCACGGCTCTGCACGCTGCCATGATCGGCGAGTATCTCTTCGAGGACCTCGCCCGCATCCCGACCGAATGCGAGTATGCCAGCGAGTTTCGGTATCGCAACCCCATCATCGATGAGGGCACGGTTATCGTGGCGATCAGTCAGTCTGGTGAGACCGCAGATACGCTCGCAGCGCTGACCGAAGCAAAGGAACGGGGGGCGCTCTCACTCGGCGTGATCAATGTGGTCGGCTCGACCATCGCCCGTGAAACGGATGCGGGTGTCTACCTTCGCGTGGGACCTGAAATCGGCGTTGCATCCACCAAAGCATTTACAGGACAGGTGACTGTACTCACGATGATGGCGATCTACCTCGCCCGGCGCAGGCATATGTCCGCCGAACGATGCATGACCTTGCTCAAGGAACTCGAAGCCATTCCGGACAAGATGGCATCGCTCGTCGCACAAGACAGCACGGTGCGCGGCGTGGTCGAGAAACATGTCGATCGAGACAACTGGTTATTCCTCGGACGCGGATACAACTATCCAACCGCTCTTGAAGGCGCTTTGAAACTCAAGGAAATCAGTTACATCCACGCAGAGGGCATGCCGGCGGCTGAAATGAAGCACGGGCCAATTGCCCTTATTGATGACGGGATGCCCGTGGTGGTCATTGCGACCCAGGGCAGTCAGTATGACAAGGTGATGATTAATATCGAAGAGGTCCGCGCAAGGGGGGGCCATGTGATCGCGGTTGCGACTGAAGGCGACCCGAATATCGAAGGACACGCCGACGATGTGCTCTTTGTGCCGCCCTGCCCCGAGTGCCTGAGCCCGATGCTGACGGTCATCCCATTGCAACTGATGGCCTATCACGCCGCGCTGATCAGAGGGCACGATGTCGACAAGCCGCGCAACCTCGCCAAGAGTGTGACTGTGGAGTAAAGGACAGACGAACATGGAAGCCAGCCCGCGCAGGACGCGCCAACAATCACCACAGACACTTGCCCAAGGACTTGATGCACTGACACCTGATCAGCCGGTCGCTGTTCCGATCCCGGCACCGGGTCAGACCGGTGTCGCGCTACGCCCCCTCGCAGCAACTGACCGCGAGGCTTTTGTCGATCTCGTCGAGGACAGTATCGAGCATCTTGCGCCATGGCTCCCGGTACTCGCCGATGGCACGAAACCCGAGGCGTTCTTCGAGCAGGAAATTGAACGAGGTCACGACGCCTTGCAGACCGGCAACGCTGTACGCCTCATCGCGCTGCGCGATCATCAGATCGTCGGTTCTTTTTCACTCACCAACATCACCCGGGCGATGACGCGCCAGTGTGATGCCAGTTGGTGGGTCGGCAGACGGTTCCTGCGCCAAGGCATTGCCCGTGCTGGTCTTGCGTATCTCTTGCGACATGCGTTCCTGGATGAACCAAATGGGCTCGGCCTTCACCGCGTCATGGCCACCATCGACCCGGACAACAGCCCGAGTCTAAACCTTGCCAAACTGTTCTCATTCACGCGCACGCCTTCGGAAGATCACTATCTTCGCATCGGCCCATCGTGGAAGAAACACCACTGCTACGCAGCAGATGCGTTTGATCTGGCAGCCATCGAACTCAAGCCGTATCGACCGATCGACAATTCGCTACGATCGGATCGTGACTGACTCTTTCGCAGGATGGACGCGAATCGATTCTCTCGATGAACAGGCGATTCGCGCTGCGTGCGCGATCGTCGCTATTGTCGACGAAAAGGGCGCGTGCTCACTTCTTGCGACCACTGCCAACGCTCGCGCATTCTGGCTGAAGAGAAAACTGCAAGTTGATGTTGCTGCAACGACACCGATCGTCTATAGCAATTATGTCGACTCCATGTTCGATGCCGAACTCGCCTTTCTGACAACCGCTCGCAAGGCATTGCCAGACTCTTATCAATCGCTCATCGCGCCCTGGCAGGCGTGGTACCTGCGCCTTGACCCCGAACGCGGCACCTGGGCCAATGCCACAGTGAGCGAAGCGATGCAGCCGCTTCGAAAGCAAGTCGCGTTCGGCCCGGTGCAAGACAAAAGAACGGTGTCAAAACTCGGTGAACTGCTCGATGACCTGTTTGACCTGTGTCGATATCCCGCTGAGTTGGCAAAAACACCGAACGCTCGACCCTGCCCTTACAAGGAGATGGGCCGATGTCCTGCGCCCTGTGATGGCAGCGAACCTTGGTCGGCGTTTCTGGAGCGCTTTCAAAGGGCCTCTGAGGCGCTCAGGTCGATTCAAGACCTTCAGCGCGCAGTGGAGAAGCGAACGCGAATGGCGGCCAGCATCAATGATTTTGAACGAGCAGCCCATCTGCAGTCCATCACTAAACGTCTCGACGGGCGACTCGGCAAGAAACTTGCACACCTTGCTCACGCGCACGCATTTGCACAGGTCGCGCTGGTTCCTCGCGCCCGTCATCACAAAATGATCTATCTATGCCGCCCGGATGGCATCCATCCGGTCGCCGAGCTCGAACCCAATCCGACCATCGAGTCGTGTCAGGCTGCGATCGAATCAATCGCATCTGTTCCTGCTCAACGATCCGACTGGCAGCCTTCATGCGAACAGACTGAAGCGATGAATTTCGTCACGCACCGCCTGTTTCTCGCTCGCCGCACAGAGTTGTTTCTTACACTTGAGGACGCGATCAATCCGGCAACCCTTCGCAAGGCGGCATGTCGCACTACGAAACCTGAATCGGACGACTGACACTGGGAACGATGAACGATGGCTGAACCGTACACACTCCTGTTTCAACCAATACTCAAGTCCAAAGTCTGGGGCGGTCGACGGCTCGGGCGGTTTGGCAAACCGCTGCCGGATGACCCCAACAACATGATCGGCGAAAGCTGGGAACTGGCCGACCTCGCCGCAACCTCCCCCACCGGCGGCGGCGGCGATCCTGCTCACTCGCAGATCACCAACGGGCCGTTCGCAGGGCAACCCATTGCCAATGCCACTGCCGCCTGGAAGTCGGATCTGCTCGGCGACTCAATCTATATGCGGGAGTGCCAGAAGCAGCACACAGAGACACCCGCGTTCCCGTTACTTCTCAAGTACCTCGATGCGTCAGAACATCTGAGTGTTCAGATTCACCCAAGCCCTGCGTACGCCGCTTCGCACGCCGATGCTCATCTCAAGACGGAGAGTTGGTTTATCCTCGATGCTGAACCGATGGGCGATCATGCTCCGGTGATTTACAAAGGGCTCAAGCCCGGAACGGACGAAGCAACGCTGCGCAAGCACATCGCTGAGGGCACCCTCGCCGAAGTCTTGATCAGCGAACCTGCGATCCCCGGCGCATGCCACACGCTACCGAGCGGCACAGTTCACGCACTCGGTGGCGGCGTGCTCGTTGCTGAAGTCCAAACCCCCAGCGACACAACCTTCAGGTTGTACGACTGGACGAAAGAATACGGACGAGCCGAAAGAGCCCTGCACATCGACCAGGCAATCGAATGTACCGATTTTACAGATGGAACCCCCCCAGAGTCATTGGCAGCACCCGACGGGGCAACACAATCGCGCGTTGCATCCACCGAGTTTTACACCATTGATGACACACGACCGACCGACACGCCGATTCACCTGCCGGCGGGAGCGTGTACGCTCCTGATGACCATCGCCGGCTCGGGCCGCGTCGTCACCGAGGGTCGAGCTGACACGCCGCTCACCGTTGGAACCACTGCTCTGGTGCCAGCAGCGATCGCAGGCATCACCGCACTCGAGTCTGACGAGCACCTGCGCGTCCTGGTCATTGGGCTTGCTTAGTTTCGACCTGGATGCGAAACATGAAGGTCTCGATCGTCGCTACAAGAGCGGTGCAACCAACTGCGTTGTGTTTTCTGCCAAGCGCCGCGCCCGCGAGCGCAACGCCCACTGCTCGGCATCAACTCGCACTGATTCTTCGATGTACGACTGCTGAAGTTGTTCCAGTTGTTGCGTCAGTCGAGAGTCGTACACAAACACGCTCGACTCGTAGTTGATTTCAAAACTACGCCGATCCATGTTTGCTGAACCAATCAAACAGACGCGGCCGTCGGCGGTCACGGTCTTTGCGTGCAGCAGTCCACCCCGGTAATGCCAGATGCGCACACCGGCATCGAGCAGGTCGCCGTAGTAACTTCGACTCGCCATCGCGACCAGTCTCGAGTCATTCTTTTTGGGAACCACGATCCGCACCCTTACGCCTCGGACCGCAGCTGCGATCAACGCTGTTTGCATAGCATCCGTTGGAATCAAGTATGGCGTGGTCAGGGTCAGATGATGCTGACAGGCGTACACCGTGGTCAGGAGCATGTCTTCGGTCGCGCGTGGCGATTGATTCGGGCCTGAGTTAATCAACTGCACCATCGAATCACCCGTCAAGTGCGGATCGGGGTGAATGTCTTCAAACACATCCTCGTCACGAGCATCCGACTCTAGCGACCAGTCATGCTGAAAGGTCAGTTCGATCGCTTCGGCAGCGGGCCCGTCGACCCGGCACAAGATGTCCACCCATTGGCCGACACCGGCTTTGACTTTGAAGAACGCCGGGTCAGCGATGTTCAGGCTCCCGCAGTATCCGATCTTGCCATCGATCGCGACGATCTTGCGGTGGTTGCGCATGTCGATTCGATGAAAGAGCAGCCGCAGTCGCCCCCCTTTCAGTGCCTCCTCGATCTTCACACCCGATTTGATCAGCCGCGGACACCAACGCGACCGGAGAAACTGCTTGCTCCCGACGGCATCGAGAAGCAATCGGCAATCGACACCTCGCTCGGCTGCTCGTACGAGCGCTTCGCCCACTTCATCTGCCCGCCCGCCCGGCGACCAGATGTAAAACAACATGTACACGCGCGTCGCTGCTGCATCAATATCGCTGATCAGCGCATCGAATGCATCGTTCGCGCCTGCGTAGATCTGCACCGTGTTGCCGCCCAGCGTTGGCATCTGCGCGCCGCGCGCCGCATACGCATCAAGCGCCCGAGCGAGGTGTGAGTGGTTCGTCAGATCCGCCGGTGCCTGCTCGGCCAGTTCACCAAGCCGGGCGACGAACTGCGGACCGAGCGCCTTCGATGCCTTGACCCGCCGTCCCGCGAGCCACAGCTCGCCCACCATCAGATAGACGGCTGCCCCGATGAATGGGACCGCCGCGATCAGGACGATCCACGCGAGGCTCGTCCCGCCGGGTCGACGCCGACTCACTATGCGCACACTCAGTCCGATGAGAATCACCCAGTGTGCAAGCGTCGTCACGATGCTGGAGATGACCGGAAAGTCCATCGCTGCCTCTGTCCTTTGCCAAGTCGCCCACGATCACGATACAGTCACAGAGCATATGACACGCGCCAGGAACAACGCGAACCAGCCGGCCGGTCGCACACGCCGAACCGCCAAAGCCATCCGTTCGGGTGTGCGCCGATACCCGCGCACCATCCTCGCCTCGGTCTTTGACACGCACCATGGCCACGGCGATCCTCCTGACGAAGTCCTCGACCAACTCGAACATCACGCCCTCGCACTCGCATGGATCGGGCACGCCTCCGTGCTCGCTCGCATGGGCACGACCACCATCGCGGTCGATCCGGTACTTTCCGCACGGATCGGCATGAAACTCGGCAAGCGCATCCTCGGACCCGCCCGTCTTCAGCCGTCGCCCGTCAGTCCGAAAAACCTCCGTGCGATCGACCTCGTTCTGCTGACGCACGCCCACTTCGACCATCTCGACAAGCCCACACTGGCAGCCATGGTCAGCGACACAACGATTGTCATCACCCCCCCGGGCTGCGAACGACTCGTCCCGCCCGGCTTTGCCGAGGTCCGCGCACTCGCGACTGGTCGTTCGACCGAAGTCTTCGGCATCACCATCGAAGCCATCAAGCCGCGCCACTGGGGGGCGCGGACCGTCCTCGATCGCCGTCGCCGGGTCAACGCCTATGTCGCCACAGGCGACGGGCATCGTGTCCTTTTCGCTGGCGATACTGCAGAGACCGGCGTATTTAAGGATCTGGACCCAATCGATGTCGCGGTCTTTGGCATCGGGGCGTATGAGCCATGGGAACACATGCACGCCACGCCCGAGCAGGTATGGGCCATGTTTCAAGCGATGAACGCGCGATACCTGCTGCCTGTGCATCACTCGACCTTTGAACTCAGCGACGAACCGGTCGACGAGCCGATGCAGCGTTTGCTGGCTGCTGCCAAAGCCTCTGATGCCCGCGAACTGGTCCTCGACGCAGCGCCCGGTGAAGTGCTCGCGGTTGAATAGTCTCTACAGTCGCACCGGCCAAGTCAGCCCTGTTCCAGGAACCAGACGGACTTGACCCTGCGGTCGGTGCGACCCGGCCTCTGCTCTTCGCAAATGTGTAGGGCTGCAATCGCCACGGACTCGACGCTGTCCATGGTCTCGGCACATTCATCTGAATCCATTCGCAGGCCTCCTACCATCATCGGCTCGTCGCGCCGCATGATTGCCCCACTGTTTGACCGCCTTTTCCTCAGAGCCACGCTCGCAGCTATGCCCACACTCCTTACCGCTCGCAACCTGTCCAAGGCCTACCCATCGAACGATCTGTTCGAGGGCGTGTCGATCCATGTCGAAGACGGCGAACGCATCGGGCTCATCGGCCCCAATGGGAGTGGCAAAACAACCCTGATGAAAATCCTCGCCGGGATGCTCACGCCCGATGATGGCGAGATCACCCGTCAGCGCGGCCTGCGCGTCGCGTATGTCGAGCAAGACGACCGGTTCGCCGACGATGCCACGCCTCTCGCCGTCGTTCGCGCCGGGCTCGAAGAAATCAACAATGGTGACGACGAGTCCGGCATGGACCCGACAACCCGCGCCTCGATTGCACTATCAAAGATGGGGTTTACGGATCTTGAACGGCCGGTCACGACGCTCTCGGGCGGCTGGCGCAAGCGGCTCTCTCTGGCGAGCGCGCTGGCGAAAGACCCGGAAGTGCTCATGCTCGATGAGCCGACCAATCATCTTGATCTCGAAGGGGTGCTGTGGCTCGAAGGATTTGTGCGGCAAGTGTCCATGGCTGTCGTCTATGTCACGCACGATCGGCGATTCCTCGAAAACACCGCTACACGCATCATCGAACTCTCGGCAGCCTACCCAGGGGGGGCGTTTGAGGCGACGGGGAATTATACCGAGTTTGTCAGACGCAAGGGCGCTTTCCTCGACGCGCAGCGTGCTGCTCAGTCGAGCATCGCCAGCCGCGTACGACAAGACACCGCATGGCTCCGACAGGGCATTCAGGGACGCCAGACCCGCAACAAGACCCAGGTCGAGGCGGCTGCCAATCGCCGCGAAGAACTCAAAGCAACAACCACCCGCAACGATGCCCCCGCTCGAACAGCCTTGTTCGCATTCCAGGCAACCGAGCGCAAGACGAAAAAACTCCTCACGCTCCACCGTGTATCAAAGGCGATGGGCAACAAGCCGCTGTTTGCCTCGCTTGACCTCACGCTCTCGCCGGGTCAGCGGATCGGGCTGATGGGGGTGAACGGCTCGGGCAAGACGACACTCATGCGATTAATGTCGGGCGACCTGCTGCCAGACACCGGGACCATCAAGCGGGCTGAAAACCTGCGTGTCGTGACCTTCAGCCAGCACCGCGAATCGCTCGCTATGGACCAGACTCTGCGCGAGGCGCTGTGCCCCGTGGGCGACATCGTGCATTATCAGGGCAGAGCGATCCATGTGACAGGATGGGCGGGACGATTCCTCTTTGAAGCGGATCAACTGTCAACGCGTGTTGGCAACCTCTCTGGGGGGGAGCAGGCGCGGGTGTTTATCGCGAACCTGACCCTTTCGCCGGCAGATATCCTGCTCCTCGATGAACCGACCAATGACCTCGACATCCCATCACTCGAAGTACTTGAGCAGGCATTGCTCGAGTTTCCGGGTGCGATCGTGCTGGTCACGCACGACCGGTTCCTGCTCGAACGCATCGCGACTGAATATATGGCGCTCAACGACCAGGGCGATGCCAAATGGTTCGCCTCGATGGAGCAGTGGCAGTCGGCCAATTTGAAGTCTGCACAGTCAGCCGCCGACACGACCAAGCCCAAGCCCAAGCCCAAATCCGGCCCCGTGGCTTCAAAAAAACAGAGCCCGCCCAGACCCGGCAAACTCTCCTACAAGCTGCAACTCGAATACGACGGCATGGAAGAAGCCATCCTCAATGCCGAAACGGAAGTTGGGCAACTCGAAGCTGACGCTGCCGACCCCGCGCTCACCAGCGACCACCAGCGAGCCGCGACGGTCTACACCAAACTCAAGGACGCCCAAGCACGCGTCACAGCCCTCTACGCACGGTGGGCCGAACTGGACACCATGCGAAACGGCGGGTGAGACACATCACGATCGTTGTTGCTCATGGGCAACCAGAACAAATGAATCAGGCGTTGCTCCCACGACGAACATCGATACTCGTTGATTGACCCGAGCAACTCGCCAGGACGACCGTCAACCATGCACGACGCCGTGCGCCTTGTGCCGGTTGCCCACTGCCTACTCGCGTTCTTCCCGCTCGATTGTCAGGGACACGCTTTTCTCTCGTTTTTTACTGCGTCGGATGCCCCGCACCACACGCCACAACCCGAACCCGACCACCGCCGCTGCCACACTGGTGACGATCCAGAACTGAATGTCATTCACAGGAAGCCCAGTCATGCTCCAACACCGATCGCAGAAGCTGCTACAAATGCCACCAGCGCCCCGACATACGCCAAGACTGTCATGTAACCGAACTGGAGCAGAGCCCATTTGACCCCCCCAGCCTCACGGGCGGTGACCGCAAGCGTCGGCAAACATTGCATCGCCAGCACATAAAACACCAACAACGACCACAGCGTCGGCTGATTGAACAGCCGAGACCCGTCGTCGCGACGGGCGATCTGCAGCGACGCAAGCCCGCCTTCGTCTGCTTCCTCGACTCCCGCGATCACCACGGACATGGTCGAGACAAACACTTCGCGGGCTGCGAAACTCGTCATCACGCCGATTGATATCTGCCAGTCATATCCGAGGGGAGCAAACACCGGCTCGACCGTCCGTCCAATGCGACCCATGAACGACTGCCGGGCAGTCTCGCGGGCATACAATTTATCAGCCTCGGCGTGCATCGATTCCGCTCGTGCGTCATCGCCCGCCTCTGCTGCAGCCACGGCCTGATTTCGCATTGCGCCGACCTCGGCACTTGGCGTGGCCACCGGATAGGCACTGAGCCACCACAGCCCGATCATCATCACCAGGATCGTCGTCCCGGCTTTGCGGATAAAGGCCCCGGACCGCACCGCCGAAGCCTTGCCTGCCTTGACCACACTCGGCACACGCCACGCGGGCAGTTCGATCACCATTGATGACGACGGGCTCGCCAAAAGAGAACGCCGAAGGACGAGCGCCGTCACCAGCGCCGCCACAATCCCGAGCAAATAGCACCCGACAAAAGCGGTCGCTTGATAGGAAGGACTATCAACAAACAGAAATGAAACGAGCAGCGCATACACCGGGATGCGCGCACTGCAACTCATGAACGGTGCCACCAGAATCGTCGCGACACGCTCGCGCACATCGCGAATTGACCGACACGCAACAATCGCCGGGATGGCGCACGCGTGTGCGCTCAAGAGTGGTACGAACGCTGCCCCCGGCAGCCGAAACGGCCGAAGCAATCGCCCGGCCAGGAGCGCCCCGCGAGCCAGATACCCGCTCTCTTCGAGCAGCGAAATCAAAAAGAACAGAATCGCGATCTGCGGCACGAATATGACCGTCGCTCCCACCCCGCCGACGATGCCAATGGCGATGAGATCGGACACCGCACCGGCGGGCAGTGTTTCACCAAGCCAGCCGGCCAGCGCGCCAAAACCAGCGTCGATCCAGTCCATTGGGTATCCGGCGATCTTGAAGACGCTCCAGAACAGCCCCCACATCACCGCGACAAACACCAGCGTGCCGAGCACCGGATGCAGCAGTACCCGATCTGCCCGATCGCTCTGCCCGCCTTTTGCTCTTCGCGTGACAAGTTTGCCAATCGCAGCCGCCCGTTCATCAGCTGTGCGATTGCCGACCGTATCACGCTCCACTGCGCCATTGACATCAGTATCGACAGCCTCGGCTGCAACACCATGACGAACAGCCGCACGGATCGCGGGCTCCAACCGATCGAGCAAAGTCGGATCCGCACCTGACGACAACACGGTGGGCACCCCAAGCACTTGCGAAGCCGATGCCTCATCGATCTCAACATTCGTCTGCCGGCCAGCATCATGCAGCAATACCGCAGTCCCAACGCCGGCTGCACGAATTTCGTCGAGCAGTCGAATGCCGCGCGTCATGTTGCCGAGATCGATCACAATGCACGCCGCATCGGGCTTGTCAAGCCCATGCACGCCACCTGCCAAGGCTGCACGAACCGCCTGTGATTCCGGAGCATGATCCGCGAGTGCGTAGATGCCCGGCAAGTCAATCAGAATAAGCGATGGACAGCCACGCACACACGCTTGCTGCGCTTCCTGCGTCGTTCCATGAAAATTTGAAGTGTGAAGTCGTTCACCAGACAGGTGATTGAAGAGCGAGGTCTTTCCGGCATTCGGAAGGCCAATCAGCGCGAGACGAATCGACCCCGAAGCGTGATCCGTCGTCATAACTGGTCAAGCCCGCTCGCTTGCTGCTGTTTCATCTGTTGTCGCGGCTCGTTCGAGTGTGCAGTCAACAAGGATCCGTCGCGCCGTTCCTCGTTCCACACCGATGCGACACTCACTGCCACATGCGAACCCAACACCGAGCACACAGGTCGAACCCGCCCGGCAAACTTGCACTTCCACGCCCGGCTCAAGCCCGAGCGAACGCAGGTGCTCGCGCTCCTCCTGAGCACCCGTCGTGGCCACGATGCGACCTCTTTGCCCGCGGAGCATCGTCGCGACCGATTGCCCTTGCGCACCGTCAGCGACCGAATCGCGCGACTGGTGACGGCCAAAGATACGAGCCAGCGTCATCCGCATGGAACAATCCCCCGACGAGAACAACTCGCCTGTGCAAGAGTCTATTGCGACTGAGTCGCAGAATCAAAGAGCCCGAATACAGGATATCAGGATACACGAATCCATACAAGAGTGATTCGAGAACCTGTCACGATGATTCTCCGAACGCACCGGTTTGTGCTGATATCCTCCACCATATGCCGACTTTCACACAGTTTTCACCAGACACTTTGCACAACTTCACCGCCCGCGTGTTTGAGCACTTCGGGGTGCCTCAGGAAGACGCGACGACCGCAGCCGATGTCCTCGCGTATGCGGACCTGCGCGGCATTGATTCGCACGGCGTGGCCCGACTGCGGACCTATGTCGATATGCTCACGCTTGGCCGAATCAACCCCACGCCGACCATCCGGATCACCCGCGAGCGTGCCAGTGTCGCCACGGTCGATGGCGATAATGGGCTCGGGCTTGTGGTCGGTCCGAAAGCCAATGACATCGCCATCACCAAAGCCCGGGAGTCTGGTTCGGGATGGGTCAGTGTCTGCAACACCAACCACTACGGCGCGGCTGGCTTTTACGCGACCAAAGTCGTCAACCAAGGCTACATCGGGTGGTCGATGACCAACACCACCAAGCTCGTTGCTCCGTTTCAGGGTGCTCAGCGCATGCTGGGCACCAATCCGATTTGCATCGGTTTTCCCGCAAAGGAAGAACTGCCGATCATCGTCGATATGGCGTCCTGTGCGGTCGCCTATGGCAAGATCGAAATCGCGGGCCGAGCAGGCGAGAACATTCCAACAGGCTGGGCGATCGATCACGAAGGGTGCGATACGACTGACCCGGCTGCCATGGTCAACGGCGGCGCCCTGCTCCCGCTCGGTTCCGACGCTGACCACGGCGGACACAAGGGTTATTGCCTCGCCGTCGCGGTTGATCTCTTGTGCGGCCCACTCTCAGGAGCCAACTGGGGCCCCTTCTGCCCCCCCTTTGCCCTTCGGCAGGAAATCCCCGAACGCTCGGTCGGCAAGGGCATCGGCCACTTCTTCGGCGCGATGGACATCGGCGGATTCATTGACCCTGACGAGTTCAAGGCCCAGGTCGACGAATACCGACGCGTCATGCTTTCCACCAAACCCGCGCCCAATACCGAAGGTCCGATCCTGCCGGGCGATCCTGAAGAAACTGAACGCACTCAACGAATCACTCATGGCATTCCTGTCATTGAAGCCGTCGTCAGTGATTTGCGTGATATCGAACGCGAAACCGGAGTCACACTCACATGAAAAAACCACATGCTGCCATCGTCGCCGTCGGCCTGACCGCAAGCCTCGCCCTGCTCGCTGGCTTTACCTCGCCGCTTCAACTTCGGACAGGAACCGATCTCGGCACTCCACAACCAGCCGATGTCCCCACAGCAAGTAAAATGGAACCCGGCCAGTGGTACCCGCTCTTCAACGGCCAGAACCTCAATGGCTGGGTGCCAAAGTTCACCTATCACGAACTCGGTGAGAACCGCCTGAACACCTTCCGCGTCGAAGACGGCCTCCTCCGCGTTGCCTACGACAACTGGACAGACAACTTTAACGCTGTCTTTGGTCACCTCACTTTCACCCAGCCGTTCAGCCACTACCGGCTCCGCGTCGAGTACCGCTTCATCGGCGACCAGGTCAAGGGGGGGCCAGGCTGGGCATGGCGCAACAACGGACTCATGCTCCACGGGCAGCCGCCCGAGACCATGACGCTCGACCAGGAGTTCCCGGCCTCGATCGAAGTCCAACTCCTCGGCGGCGACGGCATGCACAAACGCCCCACCGTCAACCTCTGCACACCCGGCACCAATGTCGTCATGAACGACAAACTCTTTACGCCGCACTGCACCAACTCAAGATCCCCGACCTTTCATGGCGACGAATGGACCACCGTTGAGATCGAAGTCCGAGGCGGCGAGATCATCCGCCACAAAGTTGATGGCATCACCGTGCTTGAATACACCAGCCCACAACTCGACCGCAACGACAAGGACGCACAGCGCCTCATCAAAGATGATCAAGTCATGCTGAGCGAGGGCTACATCTCGATCCAGGCTGAAAGCCACCCCACTGACTTCCGCAGGATTGAGATCCAGTTGATCGAAGACGATGACGCATCCAACGAGCCCTGACCGGAAGGAATGGGTGACAGATCGTCATTCGAAATGACAATGCCCGACGAGATAACTTGGTTGATTCAACTCACCGACCCGGCAAAAAGAAAGTCTTCAGCGAGTCATAGATATCCGTCTTCTGATTCACCCGGCTCGTGATCACGCGCGGCCCATCTTCATCCGGCCTCCCCTTCGGAAACGCTTCGTGGAGCACATTCACGAAGTTTCCTGACCCATAGGCTGAGTGCACTTGGCAGTATCCGAACATGTTTGACCGCGGAATCAGGTGCTCATCAAGCAACTTGACACATGCACGATTGTCCGCTTCTGATGAGTTGTCGCCATCCGAAAAATGGAACAGATAGGTATTCCAGTCCGCCGGGTCATACGACGCGTCGAGCAACTCCTTGCAGCACGCATACGCCGAAGAAATCCGCGTCCCGCCGTCTTCACGAATGGAGAAGAATGTCTTTTTGTCAACTTCAGTCGCGCGCACATCGTGCACGATGTACCGCGTCTCGATGCCTTCATAGTTCCGCCGAAGCCAGGTGTCGATCCAGAATGCTTCAAGCCGAACCAGTTCTTTCTGCTCGTCACCCATCGACCCCGACACATCCATCATCAGGATGATCGCGGCGTTCGACTGCGGTTTCTTCACTTCGTTCCATGACCGATACCGCAGATCTTCACGCACAGGGATAATCACCGGGTTGGCCGGGTCATATTCACCCATCGCCAGTTGCCGCTTGAGCGCTTCTTTGTAACTGCGTTTGAAGTTGCGAAGCCCGGAAGGACCGACCGGACGAATTCCTGTGTATTTGTCCTTGACGGTTGTGAGCCGATGCTGCCCGCGCGGTTTGATCCGCGGCAGTTGCAGTTCTTCTGCCAGAATGTCGGCGAGTTCATCGAGATCGACATCGACTTCAAGGATGTGTCGGCCGTCCTCTTCGCCTCCCGCATTGTCACCTTCGCCGGGCTTCCCGCCAACAGGGTCGCCCTCGTCGCCTTCACCCATGCCCACGCCGCCGCTGTTATCGCCATACCTGAATGTAGGGATATCAATATCGTGGATCGGTATGGATACCGCCCGCTTTCCTTCGCGGCCGATCAACTCATCACGCGTCAGAAACCGCCGAAGATCCTTGCGGATCTTCCCGCGCACAATGTGCCGAAACCGTTGATGATCTTGTTGGATCTTGCTGACCATGATTCACCTGTCTATACGAGTCGGATATCGGGCGGATCGACTCGGAACATGCGACAGGCTCGGAATTTTGCACCAAGTCCCCGCACACGAAGGGATGCGTGCGGGGTCAGTGTTCTGCTGGTAAGTCCGTCGATGCCCGCGATCGTGCGAGCAACCCCATGCATATCAACCCGACAGGCACCGCGATGAGCACCTCGGCGCTTCTGTTGAGCAGGTCGCCAGTCAGTCCGACAGCCCGGGCAGCATCGCGCTGGAACATCGGAAACGCGATGCCGATCCCCCACTCGCGGACCCCCAGGCCGCTCCCCACGAACGGAACCATCATCGCCAGTTGACTTGCAGCAGCAAAGACGGCTGCTTGCGTCACCGTGATGGGATGACCAATGATCATGAATCCAATGGCGTACCGGCCGACCCAAGCGAGTGTGTCCAAATAGCGGGCTGCCAACGCCAGCGCCCAGGCGGAACGCGCTGCAAAGAAGTTCTGCCCATTGATGCCCGCAACAAGACCGACAAGAACGAATCCAATGGAGGGTGCCCCCACCACGAGCCATACGGTCCAGGTGTCTGTCATGAAAGCCGCGAGCAATGCTGCTGCGATCACCACTCCGTTGGCGATCGCGGTCAGGATGGTGCACTCGATCGTGACACGCACACTGTCCTGAATACGAATCTTATTGACACGCTTGTGATAGGCGATGCGGCCGAACATTCCCGGTCGCATCGGCAAGTAATTCAAGAGCCCGGCAGCACCGATCAGCAGGTGCATTTCACCCAGTCGAACAACGCCAAATCGACGCATCAGCAACCAGAACACAAGACTGGTGAAGTGCCAATGAGCGAATGGCAACACAAGGGCCGCAACAATCAAGACCCATGATGCGTTCGATGCCGATTCGAATGCCTGACGCATGGCCTCTTGATTTGTCGCGACAACCCAAACCGCAACGCTCAGCAAGATCACACCGATTGCAAAACCGATCAGTCGCCGCATCTTTGTGTGATGAGACCGTTCGGCTTCAAAATCAGGTGATGCCGCCTCCAAGGTCGACCTATCTCGCGCGCACGCGTGCTGGAGGAAACAGGTCATTGATCGAATCAGCACGCGCGACACATGGACGACCTTCATCAAGACGGGCTCGAATGAGGTGGGCGATCGTGGCAACCAGCGGCGACGCGTTTTCGATCGCGTCATCAAGGACCGGGCTCCGAGGATCCGTCACTCGCGTAATGAGCGTCAACGCTTCGACAAGTTCTGCATACTCAGTTACGCGAAAACCTGACCCGCCGACCAAGTTCTGTGCTGCCGTATCAAATGGCACCATCGCTTGTTCAAAACCAGCGGTCGGAAGCATCGCCAGCATGTACGCACGCTCGAGCTGCGAGCCGGTCTGAAATCGCGCAGCGAGTGCGTCACGCAGGGCATCAACGGTTTTCTGCGGCTTTGGTGTCTTCAACGGCCACGCCACCAGCACAGACCGCGTGAGTTGCATGATTTCCAGCAACGACTCAGGACTTCCAGAGCGAATCGTGACCGCGACATCTTCTTCCGGCAAAGATCGCATCGGGTTCTTGCGGTATTCAACAGACTGGGCCTCTGCCGATTGGCACATCGGACCCGGGCGAAACATCGATTTTTCGCCGACGACGAATCCCTGCAGCGCACGCCATCGGATGCGATGATTAGAAAGACTGTTCAGCGCCAGAATCACGCCAGTTGCACCCAGATCCACCGAGATCACGGCATCCAGTTCTTCTCGCGGTTCCAGCCGCAGCCGACGGTTAAGTTCGACGACTTCCGGATACACCTCATGAAAAAAGAACATGGGGTTGTTGTCCTTGTGCGGCTGCAGCAAGATACGAGAGTTGATCGGGCGATCTGCACCCACCGCCAATGGAATCGGTGAGACATTGCGAATCCGAATCCGCACATGCCAAGGCTGCCCGACTTCGACTGGTTGCTCCACTGATCTGATGCTGAATGACATGAAGGTGCTTGTATCGACGATCATCTCATCGATAAACCGAGGCACTTCCACAGCCAGCGCTTCCAGACCATCGGCATGTCGAGAGCGCAGACCGATCGGACCAGCCAGCGACTGTGCATAACCTCGGCCCCACGCGGCGACCGGATGGAGTCCATCCGAGCGGGCCATCTGATAAAGCAGGTTGGCAGCCTCATCGGTGCGTCCCACCCCTTCAAGTGCGAGTGCACGCACCACGGCGATCAAGCGACCCGATCCCGGTGCAAAGTCAGCCGTTGCTGCTAGAACACCGGCGTAGTCATCTTCGCTGAACAGAATCCACGGATCAATCGTCCCGACCTGCTCTTCAAAATTCGATGCCGAGTCGCGCAACTGTTCTCGGGCTTCTTTGGCCTCTTCAACATCGATCCCGGTCCACAGCCGGTAGATCTGTAACTCAATAAGCATTGAAACGGACTGCCGGGCGGCGCCGACTTCGTCCAGAACCGCAGGCCGCGTCGCCGGGTCCATGATTGTCTTGACCACAAAGTCGACTGATTTGGCGTAGTCGCTCATCGACGATTCGAGACTCTCTTGATCGCCGGTCGCCATCGCAGCCATGGCCCGAATGCGATCGAGCGACGGATCGAGCCTGACCTCTCCGGGGCTCACCAGATCATCGGGATGGTCGCCTTGGGAGATCCGATAGTCATACGCCCGCTGTTCGATATCGAGCAGTGTCGCCAGTTGCAACTTCAACGCATCCAGCGCGGGCTGAGCGCCGTACAACTGCCACTGCATCGCAAGACCCGATGGCCCGATCGACTGCGGCGAACTCTTGGATCGATCGAAAAGCGTCACAGCATGCGTAAAGAACCGCTCCGCTTGGTCAAGGACGCCATGATTTGCCAACACACCAGCGACCGACAGATGCACATTCGGATCGAGTGGATCCGCGTACAACAGACTGAGCATCATCTCGAACTGCCCAACCGGGTCGCCAACGCGGTCTGCATATAACGACAACGCTATTTGTGCAGCAGCCTTGTTCGTGCCATCAAGTGACAATGCCAGGTCGAGCATCTGCACGAACTGTTCGTCGTTGCCTTGTTCACGGTAGAGCAGTGCTGCATCAAGCGCAAGACGACTTCGCACCGCATCGTTCAACTTGGCTGCACTCGACCCGAGAAACCGCTGATAGAGCGCGAGCCGCTCGTCAGCGGTCTGCATGCGAGCGATCATGGCTGTGATCAGACGAAGTTGCGCGACTGTATCCGTCGGGTCGACACGCACGAGTTCGCGCGTTGCGTCGATCAACAGGTCGGACTCACCCGTGCCCCATGCAGCTGCCACCATTTTGCGTGCGAGCTCAGGGTCGTCGGGTGTTAACCGATGCGCGAGTTCGAGCGTTCGCAACGCGATCTCATAATCTGCGGGTGTTGGGCTCGATTGCATGCGTAGCTCGAGCAGCGCCAGTCGCTGCACTTCACGGGCGGTTTGTTGTTCGAGCGTTTGGCTTGTGGCACTGTCGGTCGGTTGACCATGTGCACCGATCCCTATGAAAAGAACACAGGCGAAAGCAACGCCACGGCTGCAAAACCGAGGCTTGAAAATAAAACTACGCACGACAGTATCTCCATCCACGCAACCAATGACTGGGAAGCATGTCGAAACGCTCGATCGGCGACACACGCGAGGAACACGAGATGACCCCCCGCCAGCGCCGACAGACCAATTGCGAAAGCCGGACCGGCAAGCGCAGGTACGCGCGATGCAAGAAGGAACGCAAGAAATCCAACGACGATGAGCGAGAATGACCACCCGACGGCAGCCGCCACCAGCAACACATCGACCTTCCGTAATCCGGTCGGCACCGACACGCTCCCTTCGCAAAGGGGTAAGTCATACTGCCTACCAATCTATCCGAATGCCGATCGCTCTGCATGAAGTGTGCTCCCCGTCGGGGATCTACCCCATGGCCATCGTTACGAGGAATTCGGCGTTTGAGTTCGCCTTCTTGAGTCGGCTCTTGAGAAGCTCCATCGCCTCGACCACATTCATGTCGCTGAGGACCTTGCGCAGGCGATACACCAGTTCCAACTCCTTCGGATCCATCAAGAGCTCTTCACGCCGCGTGCCCGAAGCCGCCACATCAATGGCCGGATAAATCCGCTTCTCAACCAATCGCCGATCCAGGTGCAACTCGCTATTGCCGGTGCCCTTGAACTCTTCAAAGATCACTTCGTCCATCTTGGAACCGGTATCCACCAGCGCCGTCCCGATGATCGTCAGCGAACCCCCGCGTTCGATCGCGCGGGCAGCACCGAAGAACTTCTTCGGCCGCTGCAACGCATTTGAATCCAATCCGCCGGTCATGATCTTGCCCGAATGCGGAATCTCGGAGTTGTAAGCCCGCGCCAATCGCGTGATTGAATCGAGCAGAATCACAACATCGTCACCGAACTCAACCATCCGCTTGGCCTTCTCGATCACGACTTCTGCCACCGCCACATGCCGGCTTGACTGTTCGTCGAAAGTCGATGCAACGACCTCGACATTGTCGTTTGCACAGTTACGACGGAAGTCAGTTACTTCTTCCGGGCGTTCATCTACGAGCAACACAAACACATGCACATCAGGGTTGTTCGTGTTGATCGCACGCGTCATCCGCTGTAGCAACACCGTCTTGCCCGTGCGAGGCGGCGCGACAATCAACGCACGCTGCCCCTTCCCGATTGGTGCAACAAGATCAACAATCCGCATCTCGATCTGATCCGGTGTCGTCTCAAGAACGAATCGCTCTTCCGGATGCAGTGGTGTCAGGTCTTCAAAGTTCACCATGTCGTGCACCTTCGCTGGCTCACGACCGTTCACTTCTTCAACGCGAAGCAGCGCGAAATATCGCTCCGATTCCTTCGGCGGACGAATCGCTCCACGAACCGTCATCCCTTTACGCAAACCGAATCGACGAATCTGACTCGGGCTGACATAAATGTCATCAGGCCCGGGCAGATACGACAACTCCGGGCTTCGCAGGAATCCAAAACCATCGCTCATCACTTCGAGCGTGCCTTCGCCGAACATGATCCCGAGGCGTGTCGCGCGGGCTTTGAGGATTTTGAAAATCAGATCCTGCTTCGGGATCTGATGGACATCGTCCAGGCCTTCTTTCTCCGCAACCTCGAAGATCTCGTCGATCTCCATCCGCTGGAGCTGTGTGATCGTCAGGTTGTGTTCGTCCGTCAGAGGCCCAAGTTTTGATGCGATCTTCTCAAGTTCCGCTGCTTCGCGTTCGAGTTCTTCGTCACTCGGCAGGTGGTCATACCGGTTGCCGTAGTATGCGCCCTCGCCTGATGGCCCGTTGTTTCCGCCGCCGCCTGGTTTGCGTTTCTTGTTCCGTTTGCGACGATTTTTTCGACCCGGCCCACCTTGTTGATCGCGCCCGCCGCCCGATGAATCGCCACGCGATCCTCGATCGGATCGTTCATTGCGTTCAGGTCGATCACCCCTCTGCTCGCTATCGGCAGATCGTGTGTTGGCTTCGCCACCAGCGTTCTCACCGCTGGATGAAGGAGCCGTTGACTCGGAATGCTGCTTCTCATCCGGCTTCTTGGCAGATTCAGACTTTGCTGCCGGTGCAGCTTCTGAGTTGGCATCAGACTTGGTCGCCGCCTTGCTCGTCCGTTTGGTCGTGGTCTTAGCACTCGGCTTTTTGGCTTCCGTTTCCGTCGAAGCCTCCGCTTTCGCCTTTCGCGTCCGCTTTTTCGGGGTGCTTTTCTCAGAAGCCTCAGTCGTATTACTCATGTTGCAAATCCTTGCGTCAATCCCGCAATCGCTGGCGGGCTCCGGCTTGGTGCGAAACTACGGCAACCAAATCTCAATCAAGTGTCAATCACGAACAAAGGCGAATGCCCAGATACAAGCAATGAAATTGTTCGGTGTAGAAAGTCGTCAACGACCGCAAGCTGGCTCGATCACAACGGCTGCTCAGGTACCCGCGCCACAGAGCGTTCTCTGCGCCAGGTCATCATTCCTGTGTTGAGGCCTCGATAATCTCAGAGAGGATTTGAGCGACCTGACGACGAAGATCGTCAACATCACCCGTATTCACTATACGATAATCGGAACGCTCACGCTTCTCTTCCACCGGAATTTGTGTATTTTCTCTCCGGCGCAATTCTTGCTCGCTCCACCCGCGAGATGCCTTGACACGCTCCAGGCGGGCCTTAAATGGGGTGTCGACGAATACAATTGCGTCCATTTCACCCGCCAGACCCGCTTCAAAAAGCAATGGGGCATCAATGACAACTGCGACAGACCCCTTCTGCGCCGCTTGACGAATCAACTCGGCACGCTCCCGTTCGATCATCGGATGAATCAATTGCTCGAGTCGAGAACGCTCGGCTGCATCTGAAAAGACGATCTTGCCAACCGCACCACGGTCGACCGATCCCGTCACCGAGACGACCGAAGGCCCCCACCACGACACGAGTTGCTCGATCACTTCAGGTTGTTGCAACGCCGATCGGCTCAAGGCGTCGGAGTCAATCACCACACACCCATGCGAACTGAAGCACCGGGCAACGGTGCTCTTGCCAGAACCGATGCCACCGGCGATCCCAATTCGAATGGGCTCAACTGGTTTCATGAGGAAAGTTTCCCCTGCGCCTCGCGAATGCGCGCAGCAATGCGCTCGGGCGAACGGAGGTACCACCACTGAACGGTGAACTGATCGGTGCCCGCCGACGCGAGACGGATGTGACCGAGTCCAAAAAGCCGGGCCATCAGCGGCTTGGAAATCACAAGGCTCTCCAGTCGATCAAGACCGATCTCCCCGATGCTCTGATCCACAGCACCGACCACCGAAAAAGCCCGTTTGGTGGTTAACACATATCGACGCGTTGCATAGTCAATCGCAACGCGGATAATCGTAACGCCCGCGATCAGGACAATCCCCCAGATCATGATCGTCCGTTCTGTCGGTGTGGATAGGCCGCCCTGACCTGCCCAGAAACTCCAAACCAGATCAATGGCTCGCACGCACATGAATAGCAGCACGCTGAAGAACAGTATCGTTGAAATCGATCGGACCGGAATCATGAAAAGACTGGGTCTCAAGTCGAGCAACACTTCGTCACCCTCCGTGATCATCCCATGACCAATCAGTCGATCGCGCCCTGACACCCGTGTTGAGTCGCCCGGCTCAGCCATGACCTTCCGATGAACCATCCGCAATGACCGTCGGCTTGAGTGTTGCGATTTCCGGGTAATTGCGGTAATACCCGTTGTAGTCGAGCCCGTAGCCAACAACAAACGCATCCGGAATCTCAAACCCCTGGTAGTCGGGTTTGATATCGACCACGCGCTCGACCTGCTTGCTTAAAAGCACGCAGGTTCGCACAGATGCGGCCCCCTGCTCCGTAATCGCCTTGTGAAGCAGTGAAAGCGTCTGCCCCGAATCCAGAATGTCATCAAGAATGACGACATGCTTCCCCTTGAGATCAGCCGGCAAATCACTTGCCAAGTGAGCCCCTTTGGAGGTGATCGATTCACCAGGGTAACTCGAAACCGCGACCAACCCAAGACTCAACTTGAACGGGAGTTCACGCACGAGGTCCGCTGTAAAAATCATGGCTCCGGTCATGATCGGGACAAACACCACGCGGCCTTCCGCTTCTGGACTGTTCAGATCCACTGCCAACTCTTGCTCGAGATCGTGAGCGATCGCGTCTGCCATCTCACGCACACGCTCAGCGATCCGCGTTCGATCGATAAGCACCTTTTCAACTTCAATAAACACCGGCGGTGCTCCAATCATTCGGACCCTGTTGAGGTTGTGCCATTCCGAATTGCCAATCGTTTGTGGTCAATGCCGGCCTCTTCAAACACCTCAGACTCAACCCCCCACCCAAGCCGTTCATAAAAGCCGATCGCTGTCAACTGTGCGTGGCAGAATATTCGTTCGAGTTCGAGTCGACCAAAAGCATAACTTTCGATCGCGATGATCAGTTGTCGCCCGATGCCTTCGCCCTGCCTCTGCGGATCAACCGCCACCTGGGTCACTTTTCCGCTTCCTACTTCTGGATAATCAGGACGCAACAGTGCACATCCCACGACGCGCGGCCCGGATGGGTGATCCACCACCGCCACGAAATGTGCGCTCGATTCTTCCGTATCCGCATACTCCGCGATGAACCGCTTCATGTCATAACCGATCGGGCGCAGCAACACCGACTCACGCAACTCACACGCCTGTGCATAGAGCGGATGCTCTGTATCGATGGTCTCGATCCGTATCACAATCGACCCAATCCCTTCGTCTGATGGTTCCCCAACGCACACAGTGTAGACGACGATCCATACACTCTCTCAGCGATGAAGCCCCCCTTGGTTCAAGATCACGATTTCCTCTGTCAATCTTGCGGCTATGTGCTCACAGGGCTCAATCGCTCGGATAATTGCCCTGAGTGCGGCACGCCAGTTGATGCCAGCCACCCCGGCAGCCGCCCCGGTTCACCCTGGCAGCAGGGTGAATCGATCCCCAGAAGCGTCTTTGCAGTGGCTCGGCATCCTCGCCGGGTCTTCCAGGCTGTCGAACCCAACATCGAGTCCTCTCGCGTTTTCAAACATGTTTGTGTTTTCGGGGCTGGCCTCGCTACCAGTCTCGTCATCGTCCTCGCCTATTTCATCCACCGCGCGGTGTCGATCGCACCATTCTCTATGACCGGGTTTGATCGATCTGTTTTTCTTGCGGTCATCGCAGGCGCAGCAACCCTCGGCGTACCAATATCCCTTGTGCTGGCAGTCCTGACTGAGATCGAACGCCGAGGAATCATGTTCTTCGGCAAGGTTCATCGTCGTCGCATCGATGCCTCGGTCGCGCAGACCATCGTCGGCCACGCATCCGCCTTGTGGTTTGCTGTCCCATTGTTCATGTTGATCGGTGCCGTCCTCGGCAATGCGATCGGCTGGCTGGCTCAGAACTTCCGCTGGGCGACCTGGGAACTCACGCTGACTGCGCCAGTGTGGATGCCCGCCCTTGGCGCGTTCTGTGGCATGCTCGCATTCGAATGGACCGTCTGGATCGGCGTGCAGCAACTTCGATACTTCAATGGACCATCGACGCTCGCATCCTTGAACGACCATCACGCGAGCCCGCAGCCCGACACCTGATCAAACGACACCATCGCGCGGAACCCGCTCTATTCACCGGGAATGTAACTGATCGCGCCCTCCATCGGGCTCGATGCCGACGCATACATCTTTTTCGCGATGCGACCGGCGAGGTAACTTTGCCGTCCCGCTTCGCACGCTTTACGCATGGCATGGGCCATCATGACCGGTTGTTGTGCGTGGGCGATCGCCGTGTTGAGGAGAACGGCATCGGCACCGAGTTCCATCGCAGCACTCACATCACTCGCAGAGCCCACGCCAGCATCGACGATCACCGGATACGCAGGGTCGTCGCCCTTGAGCAGTTCAAGGCACAAGACCAAGTTGTTCCGGTTCAAAATCCCTTGGCCAGATCCGATCGGACTCCCGGCTGGCATCACGGCAGCGGCACCAGCATCCTTGATTCGCTGGGCAGAAATAGGATCATCCGAGGTATAGGTCAACACCTCGAAACCGTCATTCACGAGCGTTCTCGTCGCTTCGATCGTCCCGACCGGGTCGGGCAAAAGCGTCTTCTTGTCACCAAGTACTTCCAGTTTCACCCAGTTTGCACCAGGATTGCCGAGTTGTTCGAGGAGATCCCGCCCGAGTCTGGCAACGCGAATCGCGTCTTCAGCACTGAAGCACCCGGCTGTATTTGGCAGGATGGTGTAACGATTCATGTCGATGAAGTCGAGCAGGCTTTGCCCTTGCTCATTGAACAGCCGCTCGCGGCGAACCGCCACGGTCACCACCGAGCTACCCGAAGCGTCCAGCGCATCGCGCATGAGATCCATCGAGGCGTATTTACCAGTCCCGACGAACAACCGACTGTCGATCGAACGATCACCGATCTGAAAAGGCGCAAGCCCCGGTTCTGTGTGTAACTGCGTGGTCATACCCAAGTCTAGGAACCAGGACCCTCGTCGGCCTGACCCACGGCGGTCACCGATGCTGGCTCATTCTCGTTCGCCACTGACGGAATGCCGAGCCGACTACGCATCTCGTCGGCAAGATGGGCAGCGAAAACATCATCACGCCGAATCGCCTGACGGAATGTCCCCGGTTGTCCGCGTGAGGCTGCAAGCGGATCTCGGGCATGACGACTTCGACTGATCGACTCCGTCTCCACTCGCCAACCGCCCCGTCGAACGCGATAGACAACCACTTCAACTTCGACAGCCAGTACGCCTGGCGCAGACAGGTCCGGCTCATCATGACCCGTGAACATCACACGCACCACACGCTCGTGTTGATTGACGAAATCGGAAACTTCATCAAGTAGCGTTGCCTGCTCTTTGTCCCATGGCGTGCCTAGCCCGGCGGTCGACTTGGCGTGCGTTGTCACGATGCCCTCCTGGGCATCAACCCGATCGACCGTGAATCGGGCTTCACGAAGTGTGGTTCGTGCCACTTCGATCGCCTCACCGTAGCGGTCCGCAGAAATCTCGAACGCCACGGTCCCCGTCGACGACGCGCATCCACCGAGCAAACATGCTACCAAGGCCGCGCCAAAGATGAAACTCATCATTCGAATCATGCCCACAATGTACCCCGTTCGGATTCGCCGCGTCGCGCCTCGACTCGATTGCCTTCGAGTTGGAGCGTCTCGATTGTCCACAGTTGATTTGCGATCTAGGTGTTTTTTGAGCGTGACAGCACCCAGATTTGTGTGCTCTTGATGGACAACCTCACAGGATCCAAGGCTTTCTACCCCTCGTTTGGACTCATTTTTGTGTGATGTGTGTCATTCGGTCTTGATAGGGTATATTTCGTGCCAGACACGGGGCGAACAAGCCGATATATTGTGATCATGACGACACAAACGCTTCACGACAGACTCAGTACTGTGGCATCTGGTCAGACTTATCGCGCGCTCTCGCAAATGACCGAAACACACCCCGAGACTGTGCGGCGCTACATGCAAGGCCAATCTCCATCGGTCGAGTTTCTGGCGGCCGTCTGTTCGACACTCGCCATCAACGCCGATTGGCTTCTCACCGGCCGAGGCCCGCAACGGGCCGACGAAGTACGCACCCACGCACTCAAACACGCCAACCCGGACGAACTACATCGAGCAATCGCATCGACGATCAGCACGCTCGTCGAGCGGGTGAACAGGCTTGAAACCTATTGTCAGACGCTTGAAACCCAGATGCGAGCAGCCCGCGCGCCCAAACCATCTGACCACAGCAACTCGTCAGCGACCCTATCGTCAACGGAAGATGGACCAGCCGACCCACCCGAAATCGTCACACGAGCAAAGCGAATCGCCAACGCTGTTGCCAAACGACCACATTACGATGCTGGTGGAGATTCTCCGCCCGATGGGTCCTGAACTGGCGCGCCGTTGGCTTGCAGCACTCCTCCTTGTGCCGCCTGACGAACGCCAATCTGTCGTGGACGCGATCGAAGAACAAATCGTGCGTGAGTATGTTGATTGATCGTGTTCATGCGCTGATCGACCGTGAATCGCGTAATACGCTCTGTGCATGACACTCAAGTCCGACTCTATACGCAGTCTGTCCCACATCGCGACCATGCTGGAATTGCTTGGGGAAGACGCATTCCGCGTCAATGCAAATGCACGAGCGGTCCGTTCGCTCGAAGCCTTTCCCGATGAACTCGAGCCGATTGCGGACGATCAGAAACAACTCACCGCGATCCCCGGGATCGGTGCCAAGATCGCACAGAAGATCATCGAACTTCATACCTCCGGTCGAATCAGTGAAGAAGATGAACTCGCTCGCAAAGTTCCGCAGACTCTGCTCGAGGTACTCGAAGTGCCGGGCCTCGGCCCGAAGACCGTTCGGCTCATGTGGGAACAACAACAGGTCGAATCGATCGATGACCTGCGGCGCATCATTGCTGACGGCTCGATTCTCACCCTGCCACGCATGGGGCAAAAGAGCGTCGACAAGATCACCGCTGCTCTTGCATTCATGGAAACGAGCAGCGAACGGCTCCCGATCGGCATCGCTCAACCGCTGGCAGAATTACTCATCGAGTACCTCAGGCAATCTCCCGAAATCATAAAAGCAGAGTTTGCCGGTTCACTTCGTCGAGGCCAAGAAACCGTCGGCGATATCGACATTCTTGTCGCGACTTCAAACCCAGCAGCGGTCACCAAACACTTCCTGGCGGCGCCCAACCTCGAAGAAGTGCTCGCGAGCGGCGACACCAAGTCTTCTGCTCGATTCGCCGTGCCGGAGAGCGCTGGCGGCAAACGAAAGACCACAGCGCGAGCCATCCAGATTGATCTCCGAATCGTCGAACAGGACGCGTGGGGTGCAGCGTTGCTGTATTTCACCGGTTCCAAGGAACATGGTGTTCACTTGCGCACCGTCGCTCGAAAACAGGGTTTCACACTCAATGAGTACGGGCTGTTCAAGGATGAACCAGGCGAAGGCCCGCCGCAGAGCCGCGGCATCGCACCGATCGCCCATGCAACCGAAGCAGAGATTTACGCGCAACTCGATCAACCGGCCTTCCCCCCCGAGATTCGCGAAGACATGGGTGAGTTTGACCTCACAGAAGCGCCACGGCTCATCGAGGTCGCCGATATCAAGGCGGAACTGCACGCCCACACCAGGGCTTCAGATGGAAGACTCTCGCTCCATCAACTCATTGAACACGCCATCAGCCGCGGCTTCCACACACTCGCCGTCACCGACCACTCGCGAAGTAGCGTGCAAGCGAACGGCTTAAGCATCGAAAGACTCCAGGAACAACGACAACACATCGAAGATGCCCGAGAGCAATTCGAAGGCCAGATCACGATCCTGCACGGATGCGAAGTCGATATCCTGACCGATGGCTCACTCGATTACGACGACGAAACGCTGCACTGGCTTGATCTTGTCGTCGCCAGCCCGCATGTCGCCCTGACGCAAGACCCAAAGACCGCAACCAAGCGATTACTCAACGCGATCGAACACCCATGCGTACACATTCTCGGCCACCCGACCGGGCGACTCATCAATCGCCGCGAGGGTCTGTCCCCGGCAATCAACGAACTCGTTGCGGCAGCGGTTGAGCACGAGACCGCTCTTGAGATCAACGCGCACTGGCAACGCCTCGATCTGCGCGATACACATGTTCGTGCTGCAGCGACCGGGGGGGCTCGTTTCGCGATCGATTGTGATGTGCACCATGCCGCCGACTTTGACAACTTGCGATATGGTGTTGCGACCGGTCGACGAGGCTGGCTCGAGCCAGCACAGTGCGTCAACGCGCTTGGTCACAAAGATCTGCATGGGTGGATCAAATCAAAGCGCGTCTGATTCGAATGCAGTTAAAACCGATAGGTCAGCCCCACCTTGATCGACACGCGTTGCGTTGTTGATCGCAGTGTCCACGCTTCGACATCGAACCCCTCGTCGTACACGACGAACAACTCGTGCCCAGGCTTGAACTCCCACCGCAGTCGCGAGTTCAGCCCTGCCTTATCGGAAACATTGTCGAACTGCATTGTCGTATCCCAGGTCAGATCCGGAGAAAACGCAACCCCCAGAACCGCCCGAGCGATGCGCACGATGAACGCACCTTCACGCAGCGAAATGTCATTCTCCGAGTACTCCAGTTTGCCAAAAAACTGTGCTGACGGGCGAAACTCGACCGACGCGTAGTAGTCTTCCCGATCGCCCGTGAGGAAGTCCCACCGGCGATAACTCACATTCACAGCGACTGGCCGCGATGAACTCGTCACAAGCCCGATCTGCGCGTTCCCGTTGTCGTACTCACCAGCCGGCACGGTCACGCCATCAACAATTTCAAACGGCTCAAAGTGCTGATAGAACTCGTTCTCATAGGTAAAAAACACGCGATCACCCTGATGTGAAACAACGGATATGCTCGGCAGCGCGTTGTCGATCGACTCAACCTCGCCGTCCAGCAACGTGTACACGCTGGCATTGACCGAGACATCGACATGACGAACGAGCTGGTGTGTCTCTTTCGGGCGCCAACGGTAACTCGTGCGTGCATTGATCTCTCGCCGACCGCGGCGCGATGCAAATCCCAGTGCCGGGTCAAAGTCTTCCCCCACTTCCGCCACAAAGAGGGAAAAACTCCAAGGATCATTCGGCAAACTGAGGCGTCCTCCGACGGCGTATGGTGCGTCATTTGTCGCGCTGCCATCGTCCAGATCGGTGTGCGTGCCCATCGCCCAGACGCTTGCCTCCACCACGCCATCTGCGAGTATTTCGGACGATCGGAAGTTAAAGTCGGCCCCGACCAGAATGTTATCGCCGCGCCGCGCCGGATCGCCGTGCGTGACGATCAACCCTGCGGAAGACTCGTCTCCGACATCAAACGCAACCCGACCCACAGCGAGATTTTTATCGCCCAACTCGTCGTCAGTTTGCATCTGCACATCGAGCAGGCCGAACCTGGCAGCGCCTTGCCGACCGGTCAATCGAATGCCGGCGAGGATATCCTTCTGTTGCCCCCCCACGATACCGATGCGCCGCGAGTAGTACGGCCTGGGGCTGCGGCGAATCCCGCCGAACTCAAATACCCCCGATTCCTCGATGAAAAAGTCACGCTTCTCCGGGAAAAACAGAGGAAAGCGAGAGAGATTCACACGCCGATCGTCAACCTCGGCTTCAGCAAAATCGGTATTGATGGTCAGCGCCGCCGTCACCTGAGGCGAAAGGCGATAGAACAAATCAGCACCACCATCGACCGACACACCCGCAGGATCAAGATCAAACCTCGAAACGGCGAACGGGCGAAAGGTCAACCCTCGGCCCTGCGTCAGATCAGTCAACCCCCGTAGCGCACCGGCTTCAGCAACGGTCGTGATACCGACATCGCGGCTGACCGCTGCCCATCGCGAAGATTCCTTCAACCGCGCTACATCGCGTTGTACATTGAATCCCCATTGCTCGGCATCGGGGTCAAATGCAATCGTTGTGAACGGAATCGCGATCTCGACCGACCAACCTGTGTCATCGCGCGAAGTGCGGGCCTGCCAGATACCGTCCCAGTCGTCGCCGGTGGTTCTGTTGTTTTCGATCAGCGCATCGCGCCGAGCGCCTGCAACACCAACCTGAAAAAAGTACCCATTGCGTTTGTGGTTGAACGGATCAATCGAGATCGAGACTGAGTCGTCTCCGCCCATTTGCCCGTCACGCCGCATCTGCGTCCCGACCAACGACGCCGGGTCAGGATCGTCACACCTGATCGCCAGATAGAGCGTGTCTTCGGTGTACACCGCTCGAACCGTTGTTGCGTAGGTCGCTGTTGCGCCCTCATTTGGTTCAATCTGTTGAAAATCGCCAGCGACGGGCACATCGACCCATGTGTCATCGTCAAGTACGCCATCCACAATCGGCGGCTCTTCAACATGGGTCGCATCGAGGACCGCCTGCCCAGCAGCAACTGACGACAAGCACCCGCTTAGAAGGAGTGCGCACAACCGTCTCAGGTAGGTTCTGCCTCGTCGTAACGCCACGCGGCCTATGCCCGCGCCGGTGTCAATAACTGCGAAGGATTCTGCAGCAGTTGCACAATTTCGGCGAGAGCAAGTGCTGCTGTCGCTCCGTCAACGACACGATGATCGCACGCCAGACTCAATGGCATCAACTTGCCCGCTCGGAACCAGCCGCCTTTGACAATCATCCCCTCATGCGTACGCCCGACCGCCAGAATGCCGACTTCTGGTGCGTTGATCACAGGTGTTGCAAATCGACCGGCGTGACTCCCGACATTTGAGATGGTAAAAGTCGAACCCATCAGTTGCTCACGCGGAATCGAACGCTGCCGAGTGGCACTTGCGATGCCACCGATTTCGCGTCCGATTTGTAAGACGCCAAGCCGATCGCAGTCTCGGATCACCGGCACCATCAGTCCGTTCTCTGTGTCGGTTGCAATACCCATGTGCACAGAGCGATGCTGCACAATCTCAGACGCAGCCTCGTCGACCGTGGCGTTCAAAGCGCCAAACTGTCCGGAGAGAACACGAGCCACCGCAGAACAGACGAATGGCAGGAAGCTCACCTTTTCACCCGATGCTGCAGCCATCTGCTTGCGTAGTGCATCCAGTTCGGTCACATCCGCTTCATCCATCACAGTGAAGTGAACAGCCGTATCGACGCTTTGACGCAAACGCTCGGCGATCTTCCGACGAACGCCACGGAACGGTGTGCGCGATTCATCTTCACCCGAAGCAAAAGTCACGCGCTGGGCTGGTGCGGGTGCGGGTGCCGTGGGCTGAGTCGCTGCTTCTGTTGCCCTGACAACGGGATCAACACGCGGTGGTACTTTGGTCTCGGCCTGCGGCTGACGCACCTGCCCGCCCCCACTCGCCGCTGCCTGTACATCCTTCGCCACCACGCGACCACCGATGCCAGAACCCACGACGGTATCGATGTCAACACCCAGATCGCGCGCGAGACGGCGAACGGCTGGAGTCGCAAGTGCTTTTCCTTCGTGAACCGTCATGCCCGGTGTGTCGGCAGACATCGCGCCGACCACAGTCCCCGCGTCTTCATCCTCAGCACTTGTCTTGGATGCGCTGTCGCCGGCTGCGGACGATGCGACCGGTTCTGAAGGACTCGCGTCACCTGCTCCACCTTCGTATGTGACAAGCGGATTGCCCACATGCAGAATCTCGCCCTCTTCACCGTGCAGCGTTTTGATCACACCCGCGCGTGGGCTCGGCACTTCAACAAGCGCCTTGTCTGTTTCCATCTCCGCCAGGATGTCATGCTCTTCCACCGTATCGCCCGGCTTCACTTTCCATGCGATCATCTCGGCTTCGTGCACACCTTCACCCAAGTCAGGAAGAATGAACACACTGGGGTCACTTGATATTTTTCCGCCCATGGCTGTCTTATCCCTTGTCCATCTTCATCTTGATCAAAAGCACTACTATCGCGATCAACACAATCCCGCCGACAACCCAAACCAGCACCAACTTGCCCGGCGAGTCTGCCCATTGAGCAATCGCTGACCCGTCGCGAGCAGCGCTTTGAGCGCCTAAATGTGCGAGTCCGCCAGTTATCGTGACCACTCTTTTAACGCCTGCGTGGCATAGACCAGACCCATCGTCAAACCGATCGCCACCATCAACGCAACGACCACTTTCGTCATCTCGCCTTCAGCAACAAATGAACTCGCACCAGCAGTCTCAGAACCAATCGTCATCAATAAGCCAGACATTCGCGTATCCCCTTTCCAATCCGATTCGCATCGGGCATGTACTCAAGCTCCAGCTTGTAGTACGGCATGATTGTGTCAAACCCCGTCACCCGCTGCACCGGCGCCTGTAAATGCAGGAAACACCGCTCCTGCACACGCGCCGAAATCTCCGCACCGAGCCCGGCCGTCATCGGTGCCTCATGCACCACCACGCACCGCCCGGTCTTCTCGACACTTGCAGCAATCGTATCGGTGTCGATCGGGTCAATCGTCCGAAGGTCAATGAGTTCGACGCTGACATCTTCAGGCAGGCCGTCGAGGGCTTCGAGACACTGGAACACACTCGCGCCCCAGGTCACAACAGTCAGATCGTCACCCTCACTGACGACCTTCGCCTGGCCGATCGGGATGGTGTATTCGTCTTCGGGCACCTCTTCGCGGTACGCACGATACACACGCTTGGGCTCAAAGAAGATCACCGGGTCCGGATCACGGATCGCACTGATCAAGAGCCCCTTCGCGTCATACGGCGTGCACGGCATCACAATCTTCAAACCCGGCGAATGTGTATAGATCGCCTCAGGTGAATCTGAGTGCAACTCGGGCGCGTGGATCCCCCCACCCACCGGCACACGCAGCGTCATCGGGATGGTGATCGCTCCGCGCGTTCTATTGCGGAACCGGGCCGCATGGTTCACAATCTGGTCATACGCCGGGCCGAGGAAGCCTTCAAATTGAATCTCAGGCACCGGCTTCATGCCAGCAATCGCAAGTCCGACGGCGGCACCCAAGATGCCCGATTCATCGAGCGGGGTGTTCTGCACACGATGATCGCCAAACCGCTGGGCGAGACCCTCGGTCACACGGAACACGCCGCCATTGAGCCCCACATCTTCGCCGAGCAGGACGACCGACTCGTCCGCTTCCATTTCCTGCACCAACGCAAGGTTGATCGCTTGTACAAGTGTCAGATTTGCCATGTCTGCAATCTCCTCACGCGTTCTGCGTCTGCGCCTTCAGCCCCGCCTGTTCCGGATTCTGACCGATGCTGCTCGTCCGCATCGTGTCTCGTTGAATCCGCAGATCATCGTCAATTTCGGCGAACATCGAGTCGAAGATCTCGCTCGTTGTTGGCTCTGCGATGCTGTTCGCTTCGTTCACAATCTCGTCGACAACCTTGCGCGCGTGTGTTTCGAGTTCGAGTTGCCGCTCGTCGTTCCACGCGTCACGCGACTCAAGATACTTCCGCGTGCGGATGAGCGGGTCCTTGGCCATCCATTGCTGTAACTCTTCTTCCGACCGATATCGCCGTGCGTCGTCAGCCGTCGTGTGATCGCCGAGTCGGTAGGTCACGCCCTCGATAAAGTACGGCGTCTGATTTTCTACACAGTACTTGCGTGCATCGCGCGTGGCTTTGTACACCGCAAAGATGTCGTTGCCATCGACCATGATCCGCGGCATCTCGTATGCGATGGCCTTCTGCGCCACGGTCGGCGAAGCCATCTGCTGTTCACGAGGAACGCTGATCGCCCACTGGTTGTTCTGACAATAAAACACCACCGGCACACTCAGCGTCGAGGCAAAGTTCATGGCGCCGTGGAAGTCGCCCTCGCTCGTCGCGCCATCGCCGAAGTAGGTAATCGCGCATCGATCTTTCTCGCCGCGCAACTTGAACGACCACGCGATTCCCGCAGCGTGCAACATGTGGGTTCCGATCGGCACCGAGATCGGCGTGCACAACACGCCCTCCGGAATCTGGTTCCCTCGCTCGTCGCCCATCCAGTGCAGCAGGATGTAGTGATACGGCAGGCCGTGCAGATTCATCGCGATGTTTTCACGGTAACACGGCACAACCCAATCGGTCCCTTTCTTCATCGCAAAACCAGAGCCGGCTGCATTTGCCTCCTGCCCCTTGTTTTGCGGATAGGTGCCCATGCGCCCGGACCGCTGCAACTTAAAAGCGATCTCATCGAGTTGCCGACCGATCCACATCTGTTCATACAGGTACACGACCTGTTCGTCGGACAAGATCGGTTCGCCGTCTTCGATTCCCAGCGACTCGTCAAACTGCGCATCCTCATCAAGGATCGACAGAAATTCAATATCGGTTTCGTACACCGTGTTCTTCGGCATGGTCACCTCCAACCGGCACACGACCGGCTGTCAAAAGTATGCGAGTCCGCTTAGTCGTGTGCGTGCTCGATGGTTTCTTCCATATGTTCGCGGCCCGTGCCGCCCGCAACGGCACCCGTCGTCCCGGGAAACTGCATGATGTGCGATTGATCGGGCTGAAAACCCTTCCCGCGCGCATCCGTTGGCGTGCGCTCAGGAACGACAAACTTCGCGGTCGGCATTGTCTCGTTGTACGCAAGAGCCGCAGCCGCAGCCGTCATCATCGTTGCATCGGTGTGCTCGTACAACCTGCGAAAACTGTCCTGGATGTTTTTCTCCGCCAGGTCAAAGAGGTGCAGTGCTGCGGTGCGATCGCGGTCAAACTCCGGTCCGCTGTCGCCACGGCGCATCTGCATGTCGAGTTTGCTCAGCGTGCAGTTCCAAGCGTGAATCCACATTGCAGCATCCGCGAGTCGTGCTTGAATCGCCTGTCGCTCAACGATCGCAGCATCCAACTTCTTGCTGATCTTCTTGAACTGGTAAGTGAACTCCGAGATCAACTGGCAGACCCGACGCCCGTGCGGTATCAGATTCTGATGCAACTTGCTGATGACCGGTGCTTTCGGGCGTATGCCCAGGAAGACCTCGGATGCGACCGGAATCGCAGCCTTCATCAGCGCGCCCGAGAACTGCTTGTTGTCGACGGCTTCCTTCATCCCGAGCAATTTTTCAGCCAACTGCTTGCCGCCATAGGCAAAGATGAAACTTTGCATGACTTCGTTGGCGCCTTCCACAATCGTGTTGATGCGCGAGTCACGGAAGATCCGTTCGACTTCATTTTCGGTCATGTACCCTTCGCCGCCCATGATCTGCATCGCGTCATTGACGACGCGCCAGCCCATCTCCGAGCAGTAAAGTTTACAGGTCGCTGTCTCGAGCATGATGTCTTCATCATGCCGATCGAGCATCCCCGTTGTCATATACAGCATCGCGTCCATCGAATAGCACATCGCGCTCATGTGCGCCACCTTCTGACGCACCAACTCGAAATCTGCCAATGGCCTCTGGAATTGATACCGGTTACGGCTCCACGAGATACTGCGGTCCATCGCCCGCTTCGCCCCCCCGAGCATCCCTGCAGACAATGTGCATCGGCCGTAGTTCAAGCAGGACAGCGCCACATTCAGACCCTTGCCTTCTTTGTGCAAAAGATGCCACTTGGGAACGCGCGCATTTTCAAACCGAACCCGCGCCTGCCAGGTACCGCGAATGCCGCACTTGCTGCGGTTCTTCTGGAAGATATGGACGCCTTCCACATCCGGCGTACACACAACTGCCGAAACACGCTTGCTGCCATCAGGCATCGTCTGCTTACCCATCACGGTAAACATGCCCGAGATTGCGCCGCTTGTTGCCCACTTCTTTTCGCCATTGATGACATAGTGCTCGCCGTCTTCAGCGAGTTCAATCGTGGTCTCCTGACCGCCCGCATCGCAACCGACATTCGGCTCTGATAGACAAAACGCACTCAACCACTCGTTCGCCAGTTTCGGCAGCCACTCTGCCTTTTGACGATCTGAACCAAACAGCATCAGCGCTTTACACCCGATCGATTGGTGAGCACTCACGACAACCGCAGTCGAACCGCAGTATTTGCCGATGAGTTCAAGCACGCGGTTATAACTGGTGATGCCCATCCCGAGTCCGCCATACTCTTTCGAGATGGTCAACCCAAACACACCCAACTCGAACAATCGTTTGATGGCCCACTCGGGGAGGTGCTGTTCCTGATCGATCAAGATCGACGGATGTTCATTCACCAAGTACTCTTCCAGTCTGGCAAGTAACTGGTCGCAAGAAGCCTGCTCTTCCGCAGCATCACCGGACATCTCTGGATACGGGTACAGCAAGTCCTGGCGCAGTCGCCCCCAGAACAGGTTCTTCATCACACCCATTGATTCAGGCTCGGGTCCGAGCAGTGTCTCGGCTTCAGCAATCATCTTGCGATCGCGTTCCGACACGCCCTTCATCGTTTTCAGATCGGCCATGGTTCAATACTCCCTCAGTGGCTCGCGCCATGATTCAATCGTCGGTCAATCGTCCGTTGGTCACTGAGCGACCACTCGCAACGGACTGACCCATTACTTCTTTGCCCGCGCGAAGAACGACTCGATCGCTTTCTTCGCATCGGGTGTATGACGAAGGCGAATAAGGTGCTCGCGTTCACTTTCGCAGGCGGCATCCCATCCATGCTCCAAGCCCTTCGTCACCGCATCCATCACCGCTGCAGCATGGAGCGAACTCGCGGTCTCATCCGTCATTGTTCCCATCGCCACACTGACCGCCGGAGCAGTGTCCGTACGACCGATATGCCGTAGCGGAGCACCATCGCGCTGTGGCGCAGGTTGGGCACGCACCCATGCGACCGCCGCCTCGATCAGCCCGTCTGCTGTCTCTGCGGTCGCATCAAACAGTCCTTCGCCAACCGCCATCTCGTATCCCATCGCCTGCCCGGCGCAGGTCATGCGAATCGCTTTGACCGGGTCCATCCGAGCAGGGAGCAGATTCGTCCCGCCCCATCCAGGGCAGATACACAATCCGGCTTCAGGGAGCCCGACCGGGAAGGGTTTTCCAGATGCGGATGGTGCCCCAATCAACCCGTCGCAGTGCATTGCAAGTTCCAAGCCGCCACCAAGGGCCGCCCCGCCTATTGCGGCCGCTGTCGGGCAAGGCAGCGCGCTGATCAGTCCGAAGACCTTCGCACCAAACTTCAAATACGCCCGAAGTTCAGCATCACCCTTGTCCACAATTGTCTTCAGATCGGCCCCGGCTACAAAAGAACGCGGCGCAGCCGACGCCAAGACCAGCCCACCCATTTCTGAAGGCAGATTGTTCAGAGTATGTTCGAGTCGACCGATCAGTGCTTCATCAAGCACAACCACCGGGCGATCGCCCTGTTCGAGGGTCAGAATAATCACTTGGGGCTCGGTAGCAGGCCCACGAGCCTCGAGGGGGAACGGTTCCATACACGCACACCTTGTTATCGTCGCGAGATCGGCATCCGACCGATCACAGGCAGCCGCCTGATTCACACATGGTAGGTGACCAAACCCACCGATGACACCTCGCAACACCGAACCGATTGAGAACCAAAATCACACCAAACGAGCACGCAAAGAAGCCTGCGCTTCCGCTGTCGCAAGTACCTCTGCGCTCAATGCTGCGCCGCGCAACAGAACACCCTCATCGAGTGAGCCATCGAGGTCATTCAAGAGCCCGCGCGTCGCTTGCAATGCTCTGGCTCCACCCTTGGAAAGTCGTTCGGCGATCGAATCGGCGAGCGCTTCAAATGACGCGCGATCGTCGGCAACATGATCGACCATACCGATCGTATGAGCCTCTGCTCCGCTCATCAGCCCGCCACTCAAAAGCACCCGCCGCGCCGGTCCGACACCAATCTTGCGAACCAGCCACGGCGCTACCACCGCGGGACAAATACCCAGATCCACTTCAGGGAAGCCCAGTTTTGCGTCGGCGTGCGTCACTGAGACATCGGCAACACAACTGAACCCACATCCCCCACCAATCGCCGCCCCGTTGACCTTTGCCAGCACGACCATGGGCAGTTTGCGAACCCGTAGCGTCAGACGGGCCAGCGATTCGAGCAGCCGCGCACCAGCCCAGTCTGCACCATCATCAATGATCACCTGCTTGAGATCCATACCGGCGCAGAACGCCCGACCGGCACCGGTGAGAACGACGACACGAACTTCGGTCGCTGTTTCGAGTTCCCCCACCCGTTCATGCAACCCTTCAAGCAACTCAACGGACATCGCATTGCGCTGCTCTGGTCGATTGAGTGTCAGCGTCGCTATGGCGCCATCAACTGTCAACAGTGCCGAGTCATTCATCGTTGCCACACCTGTTCTTCAAGTCGTCGAGTTGTTTCGTCATCAAGCGCATCGAGAGACGCCTGCATCGCCCTGCTGCGCGTGGCATCTGAACATGTCGCCAGTGTTTCCAGCCAGCGCCGCGTCGACGCAACCGCCACGCCAGGTTTAGAGGCTAGATCTTTGCCTATCGCGAGAGCGCGCGTCACGACTTGCTCGCTGCCATCAACTAATTCATGAACCAACCCGATACGCTCAGCCCGCTCGGCGCTGATCAAACTTGGATCCATCAACATCGCTCGGCACGCCCCATCACCAACCGCGGCGCGAAGGAACGGCGCGGTCACCGCAGGCGATATCCCCAGCCGAAGCACCGGATAGCCAAGTTTTGCAGTTCGTTCAGCCACAACCACATCGCAGCCGCCGAGCAATGCACAGCCACCAGCAACCGCAGCGCCCTGCACACCCACAACCACCGGCACCGCACCAGTCCGCATGATCGACACAACATCCGCCAAGCGGCGTAGTTGCTCTCGCAATGCACCAAGATCATCGCCAGCCACGCGTTCTCGCAGGTCAAAACCGGAGCAAAACACCGACCCGGCACCCAGCAGCACAATCGCACGCACGCCAACATCAACACGCATGGCATCGGCAAGCGACGCAAGCATCGAAACCGTCAGTGCATTGCGCTTGGCCGGTCGATCGAGCGTGACAACGCGAACAGCACCCTGCGTCTCGACTCGAATCACGAAGCAACCCCGGCTACCGGCAGCGAAGCAGCAACGGCTGCAGCGCGCGCAAGGGCTTTGCGATCAACACCAGTTTGATATCCAGCGGCTTCAATCGCGTCGACCAACGATTCCGTCGCCACATTGCCCGGTGCACGCTTATCACCAACCGTGGCGTATGGACATCCACCGAGCCCCCCCACAGCACTATCAAAAGATCGTACACCCAGTTCAAGCGCCCGAACCGCACACGCAATCGCCTGCCCATTCGTATCATGCAAGTGCAGCGTTAAACAGGGCTCACCGATATCCGTCTCACGACACGGCCCCAGTCGATCGTACATCGTTTGTACCAATTGCTCGATTGAATCGGGCGTACCCGCACCGATCGTGTCGCCAAGATCGATCTCATCGACCCCAAGTGCGAGCAACCGCGCTGCGACCCGAGCGACCGCTTCAGGTGCCACTTCACCTTCGTACGGGCACGCAATCGCGCACGACACATACCCGCGCACGACCAGACCGGCTCGCCTGGCGTTATCAATCACTGGGCGAAAGCGATCCAGCGTCTCATCGACGGTCGCATTGGTATTTTTCTTGGTAAAGGTCTCACTGGCTGCTGTAAAGACCGAAATCTTGTCGATCGCGTCAACCTGCTCGTGGACACCAAATGCACGCGCCAGCCCCTGCTCATTCGGGACCAGAGCGCTGTACTGCACCCGTTCCGTTTTGAAAGCCGCGGCACCCGCGATGACCTCGGCAGCGTCGCCGAGTTGTGGCACCCATTTCGGTGATACAAAACTCGTCAACTCAACTTCATCCACCCCGGACTCAACCAGCGCTTCAATCAACCTCAGTTTGTCGGCTGTCGAAATCGCTGCCGGCTCGTTTTGCAACCCGTCACGCGGGGACACTTCGGTAATGCGTACATAGTCACTCACACCCCATCCTATGCACTGACCTTGACACCGCTTGAGCAACCAGATGAACCCCTGTACACGATCGATCCTGCCCATCTACTGCCCTGCACACATCTTGAGAACATAGCACATCTGAGCGTCAAGCCGACCCCACATCGTCGAGCTCAATCGGGCTCCGATGCCTCACCGACAGGCAGATTCACTTGTCCGGCTTGTCGACCGGGCGATCTGACCGTGACATCGCCACTCGACAAATTGAACCGTTCCTCGCCGGATGCGCGGTACAGCCTCGAATGCACACCGACATGCTCACGGCCACACTCCGGGCAAATCAGAGGCCCGGGTTCATCAAGCAGACTCGACAGGTCATACCTGCAATACCAGCAACTGTCGACCGGTGCACTTCGCGGCAAGGCAACGATAAATGTGCCGATCACCGCCACGAAAATCATGTACGGGTACAACAACATTTGAAATGGCAGAATGTCGATGTTGTCAAAAAATGTCACGCCTTTGGCCGCCCAAATCGGAATCTGCAGGTGCCCCCATGCCAAAACGATGAGCACGCCCTCGCCGGCGATAACCGCCAGCACGCCGCGAATACGCCGACGCCAGCGGGCTGCAAAATACCCCACAAGCAGTGTATAGAGCGTGAAAACGATCAACCGCGCGTGCCTCCACAACGATCCTAGGTGATCTGGCGCTCTTTCCAAGCAATGCTCAACTTCACGATTCCAGAACGAGCAAGCCAATTTGTGCCCAATCGGTCCCCGTCCGAGCCCGATTCGGCCCTGGCCGGTTGTACCTCCACGCCCCATGCCGTAGCATCGTCGCTCTCAGACCCGACTCAACCCTCCATGTCACGACACCCGCACCAATCTTGCTTGCTCTCACTTGTTCTCATTGCGGGGACTGCTGTCTGCAGCGGGACACCGGCTGTCGCTCAGGTCGAAAAACCACCAGCCGCAACTTTTTCCCCCTCGTTGCTCTTTGACACCCGAGACCTGCCGCTGCAGTCGATACCCGGCTCGATTCGATTTCAGGCAGACCGTGCGTGGACCTGGCGCGAAGGCAACACGCATCGAATTGTCTTGGAAAGAGATGCGATCATCGAACTCGGCGCCTCGCAGTTTCAGGCCTCGCGGGCGGTCATCTGGCTCAGAGAGATTGGGCATGGGGGTGCCGATCGATCGTATCAGGTATTCGCGTATCTCGAAGATGTGCGCACGCCGGCTGCCGATGCGGCTGTGAGCGTCGAAGCCGACCAACTGCCCATTCGCGCCGTGATCCGGGGCATACCCAAGCTCGCTGCCGATCTTCGGCTCGCTGGTCCGCCGACGCCACAGAGCAAGCCAACGCCCGAGCGCAACACATTTGACGCGATGGAATCAGCGTCGCAAGCACTCAGCAGTGCCTTCACCAATCGACCAGACAGACCGACCTCACCGGGCGATGATGGTCCTGCGATTCCGGTGATCGATCCGGGTCAGCCGAAACCCGACCAACCAACGATCGAACCGGTTGAACCGGCCGACCCAGATCAGCCGATCACGCCCCCGATCGAACCTGAGCGTGCTCTTAAACCTGGCGAACCACCAGCATCTCCTGTTGATGTCGCGCCTGATGTTGCCACGGATATCGCGCCGACTCGATCACCAATCTTTCGCGCGGAGGGCCTGTTCTTTGTGGCTGCAGGCGATCGAGTTGTCATGCAGTCAGGGGAGTTTGACAATGCTGTCGTTATCACAGGCGGCGTGGTCCTCCAGTATCAAAACGACGCTGAGTCACTCGAACTGACCGCCGAGCGAGGTGTGATTTTTCTCAAGCCCGGTCGCCTCACCGATCAACTCAGCGCGTTCTCCGCCGATGATGTCATCGGAGTTTATCTTGAAGGCGAAGTGCGCGCCACCAACGGGCAATACACCGTCCGAGGCCCGCGCATTTATTATGATGTCGCTGCAGATCGCGCTCTCATTCTTGATGCCGTTTTCTGGGCTTATGAACAGCGGCTTCGCATGCCGCTCTACATGCGCGCTGATGCCATCCGCCAGGAAGCGGGCAACCAGTTCAGTGCGGAAAAAGCGTCGCTTTCGAACACCGCGTTCTTCCACCCTGACTTCACGATCGGTACGAGTTCGGTCACGATCACACAGACAGAAAACGACGAGGGTGAATCGAAGGTCACCATGGATGCTCGGCACATCACCATTCGAGCTGGCGATATCCCGTTCTTCTGGTGGCCACGATACAAAGGTGACCCGGAACGAATCCCCATCCGCAACATCGGGTTCAAGGACTCCAACCGCACCGGAGCCGTCATCCAGACCAAATGGGATGCGTTCTCACTGCTCGGCATTCAACCGCTCAACGGACTCGATGCCACGCTGATCTTCGACCACTACAGCGACCGTGGGTTCGGCATCGGTGTCGATGCCTCGTGGGGCAGCGACACCAGCGCGGGCGACCTTTATGCCTATGGCCTACCCGAAGACGACGGCACAGACATCGTCGCTCGGCGCGTCGAGATTGAACGGGACCGCGAAGCGAGATCCATGGCCTTCTTCCGCCACCGCGAAGAACTCCCCGATGGCTGGACGGTCTTGTTTGAAGCGTCCTATGCATCAGATGAAGCGTTCATTCCCGCATTGTTTCCAGAGATCGGCCGCGAAACACGCGAACTGACCACACGCGTCTTTGCTCGTCGAAACAGCGAGAACACACAGTTTTCGCTGGAAGCAAAGGGCTCGCTCAACGACTTCATCATCCCCGAACACCAACTCCAAGCGCCCGGTTATCTCGTCGACAAACTGCCCGAACTCAAATATACCGCGATTGGAAGCGACATTCTGTCTGAGACCTTTCCCGGGTTGCTCTCGCACACCTGGGATGCAACCTATTCGCAAATGCGGTTCCGATTCAGCGAAGTGGATGCATCCACGCTCGGCTTTGATCGCGATCATGCTGCCCAACGCGCATTTGGAACCGATGCCGATCAGTCGCTCGGCGACCTCTACCGGTCAATGGGTCTCAACGAATCCATGGTCAATCGTTTTGATACCCGCCACGAAATCAGTGCACAACTCAAAGCGGGCGAGGTGTTCATCACGCCGTTTGCCATCGGACGAGTGACTGTTTACGACGATGCCTTCACCGGTTTCAGCCCGGCGGAATCAGATCAAGTCCGCCTGTGGGGGGGAGTCGGGACAACCCTTGCAACCTCCTTCCACAGAACCTACAGCGACACGCAGTCAACACTCCTTGATATCCATGGCATCCGTCACATCATCGAACCCAGCATCACGGTGTTCCACGCCGACACCACGATCGATCGAGTCGACCTGCCCGTCTTTGACGACGAAGTCGAGTCCATCCTTGAGGGCACCTCTGTCAACCTCAGGCTTGCCAACACTTGGCAGACCAAACGCGGCGGTCCGGGCCGATGGCGCTCTGTCGATCTTTTGCGTGCGAACATCGAATATGTCTGGCACGGCAACGATACTGGTCGCGAATCACCAATCGGTCGCTACTACGCCGCACGACCCGAACTCTCCGTGCCGGGTGAGTACTTCCGCTTTGACTCGACGCTTCAGCTGACGGAAGCACTTGCTATCGCTGGCGAGACAATCTACGACCTCGAGATCAACCAGCAAGCGCGGTCGTCGATCGGTGCACTCGTCGAACACACACCCGATTTCCTCTCGACAGCCGAACTGCGCTATATCAACAGCCAGGATGTCACCTACGGCCGACTCGGCTTCCTGTACACCTTGACCAACAAGTACCGGATGGCGCTCAACACCACCTACAACTTCGACAAAGAAGACTTCCAGAACATCAACGCTCGTATTTATCGCAAATTTACGATTGGCGAGGTCGGGCTCGGTATTCGATATGACAACATTCGCGGCGAGACTTCGTTCGGCATCACCTTTACGCCGATCGGTAATCCCGGTGGCCGAATCGGTGGACCAGTGAACAGCAGTTCAGATTTCCAAGACAGTTTTGGCAGTTGACGATTTGATCGATTGACGAACCGAACGAATTGTCCTTATCCCCCACCATCATCATCACCGGTTGATTCACCTTCACCTGCGTCGTTTGTTGGTTCGGCTTCTCGCTCCGCTTCGTCTTGTGCCGCTCGCCGCGCTGCACGCTGTTCTCTCATCTCTTCTTCACGATATTTGCCATAGGCATACCCAACCATCACTGCCGGAATCGCGAACTTCTCGACGGCAGACTGACCAAGTTGGTTCATACTCGTGGTCTTTCCACGCTTCACATCGGCAGTCATGTCGCGCACACCGTTCTCGATGGTCTTGAACAGACTCCCCCAGATCATGTACTCGTCATCCGTGTCAGGCAAGATCATGCGGGCACCCGGCAGGTTCGTCGGCAACATCAAATACCACCCGTCCTCTTGTTTCTGGATCAACAGACCCCATGGCTGCAGCAGCACCTGCCCGTCGTACATCACACCATAACTGTCATCAGCAATATAGATCACATCCAACTTGTCGCTGTAGAGTTCGAGCCATCCGTACGGATCGGAAAATATCCGCTTGGCAATTTCACGAAATTGCTCCCCCCCACCCGGACCGCCGCGGCCACCAGCGCCTGACGCAATCTGTTCGATCAGCGACTGCCCGCCATCCGCCTCGATCCGCTCGCGCATCTCGGTCAACTCTTCAGGAAACTTCTCCGCGATTGTGTCGGCGAGTTCCTCCATCGAGCCCAGCATCAACCCGATCTGATTGAGGAGCGAACGCATCTGGATGTTTTCGGCGTACACCAACTCCGTCAGACGCTCAGCCTCGTCACGCTGCACCATCAGAACCGCAGACCCGATGACATCTTCCGGGCTCGCCCGGCTGTATTCCTGCTGGGGTCTACTACACCCCGTGCACATCACCATCAATGCGATCAGCATGAATCCAATTACGCGCATCAAGTTCTCCTTCGCCAGAACGACAGCACCCGTTCAACACCGTCCGACGAACCATGACACCATGCCCTAAACTCTAGAATGCTCGTCACCGTCAATGGACAACCGACCGATGTCCCACAGGGAATCACCGTACGCGATCTGATCGAACGCCTCGGACTCGAGAAAGCGGTTTGTGCTGCCGAACTCAACAAGAACCTCGTTCCTCATCGCGAACATCGGACGCAAACACTCAACGAACACGACATCATTGAGATCGTGACACTTGTCGGCGGCGGCTGACCGCGCTGACCCTCGCACAACGACATCCAAATCAGTTTGTTACTTCTTCTTCGTTTTCTTCACGGTCTTTTTCGAAGCATCCCGCTTTGCAGATGTCTTGCGAGTCACTTTCTTCACAGCAACCTTCTTTGAAGCCACTTTCTTGGTAGACTTTTTGGCCGTCTTCTTCGCTGAGGATTTCTGGGCCGGTGCTTTCATCGTCGTCTTGGCTTGTCCTGCTGCTACAGCTCCGGTCTGGGCAGCCCGCTTTTTCTTCACCGAGTCAGGCAGCGCGGCTTCGTACTGCTCGATGAACTGATCGACCGTCATTCGGCTAATCGCCTCCCCGATCACCTCGAGCGGGACCTCGTCGATGCTCTTGAAACGCACGCAACTCTTCCCCATGTTCAGTTTCTTGCCCGCTGCTTTCCAGGCCTTGGCGAACCACGCTGCCAACTTCGGGTCGCTATAGATGCACGACATATACACCGCCATGTGACTCTTCTGTGATGCAAGACTGACGAACGGCAATGGCTGCTTCGGATCACAGTGGTATCCGTGTGGATAAACCGTGTGCGGCACAAAATACCCGATCATCCCATACTGAATCCCTTCCTTCACCTTCGGATCGAGGTTCTTCTTGATCACCGCGCGAATCTGCTTGATCGCCTTCGCGCGGTCCGCTGGCAAGTTGTCGATGTACGCTTTGACCGTCGTCGCTTTATCAGCCATGGCTCCCTTTCCGTTTTCTACAAGCCTCTGCACTCGTGGCGCCGCACACCCGGATATCTACTCATCCAATCCACTCGTAAGCCGACGCTTCGGCTCTTCCGACATTTTGAGTTCAACGATCTCTTTCGCACTCTTCGCATCCGCGGCTTCAAACTTCCGAAGCGTGGGCACCAGTCGCGCATCAATCGAACCGACAACCTCATCAAACTTCCGAGACGACTTCCCGATCAACTGCCCCAGTTCGTTGATCTTTGCAAATGCCACGGCTGCCCGTTCATGCAGTTCTTTGCCGAGCAACGACAACTCGGCAGCGTGTTCAGTGAGGCTGTGCTCGCGCCAACCGACCGCTACCGCACGCAACAGTCCGATCAGCGTGCTCGGACTCGCCAACACCACATTGTGCTCTGCCGCAAACCCGATCAGGTCGGGCTGCCGAGCAAGTGCCGCATCAATGAAATGGTCACCCGGCACAAACATCACCACAAAATCGGGCGACCCTTCATACTGCGCCCAGTACTTCTTTGCCCCGAGTTTCTTCGCCTGATCGAGCACATGCCGTGCAAAGCGCGTCAGGTGCTCCTCGCGTTCCTTGTCGTCTTGCGCGTTGACAGCTTCCAGATACGCATAGGTGTTCGTCTTGGCATCGACAGCGATGATCCGTTCGTTCGGCAATCGCACCACCATGTCTGGCCGCAACAACCCTCCCTCGCTATCGCGTGTGCTCGACTGTTCATCGAAATCACAGTAACTCGTCATCCCGGCAAGTTCGGCGACGCGCCGCAACTGGACCTCGCCGTACTGACCGCGAATCTCCGGTCGGCTCAACGCTTTCGTCAGCCGCGCCGTCTCCGCCCGCAGCCCGTCACTGGAACCGGTCACCGTTTCGATCTTTTCCTGCAGCCTTGCGAAACTCTCGACCCGCAGTTTCTCGATCTCGGCGAGCTTATCGCGCGTCTGCCCGAGCACTTCCCCGATCGGTTTGACCAAATCACTCTGCTCTTTTTTCGCTGCATCGAAGACCGGCTTTGCCTGCTGCAAGAACTCCGCACGCGATTCCTTGAGCGCCTCACCCGACAGCGCCTTGAAGGTCTCGCGCAGCCGCGTCTCGTTTTTCTCGAGTTCCTGCTTGATGACTTCGACATTTTCAAGCCGCTCGCGCAACTGCGACAACTGCTGGCTCAACTCGAGGACGCGCGTGCCGCTTTCTTCCGCCCGACCTCGCTCGACGGCGATCTCATTTCGAAACCGCTCGGCAGCCGCTGCAGACTCCTGCACGATTTCATCAACCCGCAGCGCCGCCTGTTCTGCTCGCGCAGCCACAGACGCATGCTCGCGCACCAGCCGCCCGCGACCGACCGTCAACCACGCTGCAACACCAATCGCTGCGAGCGCCAGCACCCCAAACACCCAGGTCAATGGTTCCATACAAGGAGTCTACCACAAGCACACCGGCGATCTCGCTCAGGATTGGTGTTTGCATCGCCACTCACCATTTGAATCAATCAACGAATGAAAAAACCGAGACCCCCTCCGGGCCTCGGCTTCAATGTTTATCGAGATACGCGATTGTATTGCGACGATCACCGACGACGACGGACCGCAATCAATCCGGCTGGTGCCAGTAGCGCGAGCGCGCCAGGCGCCGGAATGACATTCACTTGCGATCTCATCCCGATCCCGGAATGAATTTCGCAGTGATAGTCAACCAAACCCGTTTCGGTGAAGGTGTACGAAAACATCGTCCCCGCAGCCCCGGTCGGGTCACCAGACCGAAACAGCAATCCCTCACTCGGCTCACCCTGTTCACCTGAAACGACATTGTGGAAACCGGCGACCCAAAGCCACTCTACGGTGTCACCGACATTGATCGTCAGATCAATGTCCATATTGGATTGACCTTCATACACGAAGTTGAGCCCATCGAGCGTGATGTTGTATGTATCACCCGCGCTCGCAGCCGACGCCGCTATACCCAACCCGGCCATCATCAAAATACGATTCAAACGCATCGTTCATTCCTCTCTTTCATCATGCAGTCACAGAAACAACCCCCTGTGGACACAGTCAAATCTACAACACGATCCTGCTCCTGACGACCCACTAAACGGTGGGAACTGCAACAACGACTCGCCGACACCCGGTCAAACCAGGTACAGGACATTGCCCGATAACCAGCTTTTCCAGTACTGGCGCGAGGGGTCGAGCTCTGCACGGGCACTCCTCTCACAGCCCATCGCCTCGCTAGGGGGTCAGTTCGAAAAGGAAAGACCATGACCAAAATGCACGCCCTCGCCACGCTTGTTGCCGCGATCTCGACACCCGAATTCGCGCAGGACTGGCTCGACAACTTCACCGACGGCAGCGCCACCGATGGTTCACCTGTCTCATGGGTCGAAACACCCGCATTCGGTAGCACCTTCGAGGTGAACGGAAGCGATCTCGTCATTACGATGAACACCGAGTCGCCTGTGCCGACTATCTCATCTACAAGAGTGATGAATTTTTTCCCTGCTGGAGCATCCGTCCGAGCACGCATGGTCGCGACCAATGGCCCCGGCCGATACACGGTTGCGTTCGCTGACAACAAAGCAGGTATCCGTGGCTATGTCGCGTCACTCTCCACATGCGGCCCTTCGGGTGGCACACTCGAACTCTTCCGTGGCGATGTCCTCGGATTCATCGATGTACTCGGGACCATTCCCATGCCCTATGGCCCGCTCGAAGAGTTCATCGTCCAACTCGATGTCTTCGATGGTGTCGTCTCCGCACGCGCGTGGCGACCCGGAGAACCATTCCCCACCGACCCCATGATCTCGGCGCCGGATGACACTTATCCGGAGGGTGTCGCATCCATCGCCACACAGGACTTCGGCGGCGGAAACAGTTGCACCGCCCCGGGAGACCGAACCGATTCGACCACCCATGTCAGATATGCCCAGGCATCTGCAACCCCGTTGACACACTCGAGCGCAGGCGATTTCAACGCTGACGGGATTCAAGATTTTTTCGATGTGCAGGCATTCCTCGAAGCGTTCGCAGTCGGGGCCGACACTGCCGACTGGGTCGACGATGACGAGTTGAACTTCTTCGATGTCCAGGCGTTCCTCGCATCCTTCGCCGATGGATCGCCCTGATCCTCATCGACTGACCTGGCCAGCCACTCAATCAATGCGGGTTTGACCGCCCGACCTGCTCTCGAGACCCCTCTCAACATGAGTCAAACGGTTCGTCTGTCACGCGCAGGCGGGCCGTTTCGCTCTTTTGTCGTGGCCGTCCGTCGCTGCATCGACTACCCGCCCTGCCTCATGTCGACCTGCCAACTTGGCACCCGGCCAAATCGAGTGCGAGCACATTGGCAGCACCGGCACATCGATCATAAGTTTATATCGCTTATTGGCAACAAGTTACACGCCACATCGATTCGGCACACCCTTTGCCAGTCTCTCAGACAGTGATAGCTGCGCGCTTCCATCCAGATTCTGCCAGCACGGGCACCGCGTCCGGGTCGCTCCTGCCGCGCCTCAATCTTCTGCTGTCCTATGCGGGTTGTCTGGATAGCCCTTGGGTTGACCGTTTGCCCAAACTGCTCGAGCCGCTCGGCGTTCATTCACTCCGGGCCCAATCCGGTGATGAAGCGTCCGAAGCCATCCGGTCGTACCCGATCCATATCGCCATCGTCGATCTCGGGCTCCCGATGCGGTGCGCTGACCAGCGCCACACGCCCGCGGGCCCGCAGATTCTTGAGTTGCTTCGGCGTTCGGACGCGCCGCCGCCGATCGTGGCGGTCAAGTCGGGTCAGACCCATCGCGATAACGCGCGGCACCTCGCGGCTGCCCTGCGGGCCGGGGTCTTCGCGGTCGTCGATCGCCCGCACGGGCCGGGCGATCTCGAACTCATGCTTTCCGTCCTGCAACGCTGTCTTCACCGTCATTACCAGGACCGTTGGCCCAAGGGCATCGGTCCATAACCAGTTCACATCGTCGTTCGCGGGCCGACACATCGCCCGCTTCATCAATCAACAAGGTTTCAATAGAGAAAAGAAACAGGAGTCCAATCATGGCAACCAAGACCAAGAGCCGCACCACCGTTCGTCCCCTGCACGACAAAATCCTCGTCGAGCGCGACGAAGCCCAGTCCGTCACCGAATCAGGCATCTTCCTGCCCGAGTCGAGCAAGGACCGCCCCAAGACCGGCACCATCCAGGCGGTCGGTGATGGCAGCCTCAACACCGAAACCGGCGAGCGCATCCCCTTGTCACTCAAGAAGGGTGACCGCGTGATCTTCAACTCATACGCTGGCAGCGAGATCAAACTCGACGATCAGGAACTGCTCATCATGACCGAGGCCGATGTCCTCGCCATCATCGACTAAGAGACCACCATGATCAGTGTGAACGACCTCAGCGCGTTGCTCAACGAGATCCCTGCGAACGGCATCCTCCGGATCGCCGCCAACGGGTCCTCTGTCTACATCGCACGCAACGGGATCGAAATCACATCCAAGATCACCGAAGACACATTCCTCGTCAAAGGCCTCATCGGCGAAACGCGAGACCAACTCGCTGTGGGTTCGGCCATCATCCGAGGCGACCGTGTCGACCTCATCCAGGTCATCCTCTGATCAACCCGAGATACGCGCATGAATGCAGACCAACTTCGCAAAGCACTCACCGAACTCAAGGGCCAACGAACCGCGACCTTCGCGTTCCAAGGCATCCCCGAGCCGCACGCGCACCTCTCGGTCCCAAACGCGATGCTTGTCCCCGATGAGCCTGATCACCTGATCAAACTCACCGACGGGCAAAGCATCTTTATCGTCGACGCAGAACGCGTCGCGTATATCAGAATCGGACAGTAAGAAGAATCAAACGAACCCCGCCCGTCAGGGAGGGGTCCCAACAACGGAGAAAACAATGACTGCCAAACAAATCGCATTCAGCAACGACGCCCGCGAAAAAATCCTGCGCGGCATCGAAAAACTTGCACACGCTGTCAAGGTGACCCTCGGCCCGAGCGGCCGCGTCGTCATCCTTGAAAAATCATTCGGCGCACCCACCGTCACCAAGGACGGCGTCACCGTCGCCAAGGAAATCACCCTCGACGACCCGTACGAAAACATGGGCGCTCAGATGGTCAAGGAAGTCTCTTCGAAGTCTTCCAAGCAGGCGGGCGACGGCACCACCACCGCCACCATCTACGCCGAAGCCATCTATAAGGAAGGGCTCAAGAACATCACGAGTGGCGCCAACGCCAACGAGATCAAGCGCGGTATCGACAAGGCTGTCGATGCCATTGTCGCTGAACTCGGCAACATGAGCAAGCCCGTCTCCTCGTCCAAGGAAATCGCTCAGGTCGGTACCTGCAGCGCCAACCAGGACGCCGAGATCGGCAAGATCATCGCTACCGCGATGGACAAGGTCGGTAAGGACGGCGTTATCACCGTCGAAGAAGGCAAGAGCCTTGAAACCGAAGTCGAACTCGTCGAAGGCATGCAGTTTGACAAGGGCTACCTCTCCCCCCACTTCGCGACCGACACGGCTGCGATGGAGTGCGTCCTCGAAAAGCCCTACATCTTCATCTTCGAAAAGAAACTCAGCAACGCCAAGGACCTCCTCCCCGTGCTCGGCAAGATCGCTGAGTCGGGCGAGTCACTGCTCATCATCGCGGAAGACATCGACGGCGAAGCGCTGGCCACCCTCGTGGTCAACAAACTTCGCGGCATCCTCAAGGTCGCAGCCGTCAAGGCACCCGGCTTCGGCGATCGTCGCAAGGCCATGCTCGAAGACATCGCCACCCTCACCGGCGGCACCGCGGTCATGGAAGAACTCGGCATCGACCTTGAAAAACTCGAACTCAAGGACCTCGGCCGGGCCAAGAAGGTCACCATCGACAAGGACAACACCGTCATCGTCGAAGGTGCCGGTTCATCGGCCAACATCAAGGGACGCATCGACATGATCCGTCACCAGATCGACGCCACCAGCAGCGACTACGACCGCGAGAAACTCGAAGAGCGTCTCGCCAAACTCGCTGGCGGCGTGGCCCAGATCAATGTCGGGGCGGCCACCGAAGTTGAAATGAAGGAAAAGAAAGCCCGCGTCGAAGACGCCCTGCACGCCAGCCGTGCAGCCGTCGAAGAAGGCATCCTGCCGGGCGGCGGCGTCGCGGTCCTCCGTGCACGCAAGGCGCTCGATGCAATCAGCAAGAAGGCCTCGGGCGACGAGCGCGTCGGGATCGACATCGTTCGCCGTGCGGTCTCGGCACCCATCAAGCAGATCGCAGCCAACTGCGGCCTCGACGGGTCGGTCATCGCCAGCAAAGTCGAAGAGTCAACCGAAGTCAACTTCGGCTTTAACGCACTCACCCACGACTACGGCGACATGATCAAGATGGGCGTGATCGTCCCCACCAAGGTCGAACGCGTCGCGCTGCAGAACGCAGCCAGTATCTCCGGCCTGCTCCTGACCACCGATGCGGCAATCGTCGACATCAAGGAGAAGAAGCCGGCTGGCGCTGGTGCGGGTATGGATGATATGGATTATTGATTGATATCTATGTGCTCGGCTCAACGGCTGGGCACATACTTTACACCAGTTTATTCGTCATTGTTTTCGACCGCTAAGAATGAACGAAGGCGAAACCCTGGAAGGTTGGAAGCCATGTATGATGCACGAGTACACGAGGTTCTATTCTCGGCACCTTCAGATGTCACTGATGAGATCGAGGCAGCACGACGCGTAGCTGACGAGTGGAATCGTACACACGGCAGATCCAAATCGTCGTTAGTGATCATCAAGCACTGGAGTACTGACTCTTATCCTGCTTCTGGCAAACCTCAAGAAGTATTGAACAATCAACTTCTTCGGAACGCTGACATTGTTGTTGCTGTATTTTGGGCTCGAGCAGGCACACCGACCTGTGAGTCTGATAGTGGTACACTCGAAGAAATTGAGAGACAGATTGCCGCCGGTAAGCATGTAATGGTGTATTTTCTCGACAAACCAATCAATCCCTCTAAGTTGGACATGGATCAAGCCGCTCAGGTGCAAACGATCAAGACACGCTTGGGCGAGAGTGTGCTTTACGCCACAGTCGCAACCACTCAAGAATTTGAAAAGGAACTGACACGCCATATTGCCCTTTTGCTGAGTAACGCACAATCTATTGAAACAATCATCGCGAACGCATCAGCCCCCGACGCAAAGCAAATCGCGAGGAATATTTCACGCGGGGCACGAGATCTCCTTACGAGTGCGGTAACCTCGACAAGTGCGCATCTGGTCGTTGTCGCCAGTTCAAATGGCTACTGTATCTACGCAGATAATTTGAATCTTGTGTCCGACCAGTCTCGCCGCGAGATTGCGAAAGCGAAACGAGCCCTGCAAGAACTTGTAAGCAGCGAACTGGTAGACGACGAAAATAGCTCTGGAACATGCTTTGAGATCACCGCTCTGGGTTATGAGGTATACGACAAGCTGCCGTCACTCGTGTAGAGACGGGTGGCATGGTCTTGGCTCTGCAAGGCCATGATCGAAGTTCAATGACGCTCCGTCATGGCCATGAAGGCATGACCATCGCACCCAGGTCGTTATGGGCAACCCGCTGCAAACGCTTCGAGGTACAGCAGCACATCAAAGAAATCGAAAACAGTGTCGTCGTTGAAATCAGCCACCGGATCCATCGCCGCGTACGCGTTCAAGAATGTCTGCACATCAAAGAAATTGAGGACCTGATCATCGTTCATGTCTGCAGCACACACCGCCGTCAGCGTGATGTCGTCGAGCATGAAGTCATTGGGAAAAGTGATCCCGCTGACATTTTTGATACTCACCACGACCGTCGAACCCGCAGCGACAAACTCGGCTACATGGTGTTCGTAACCGAGCGCGATCGTGGGTGAGTAGACGCCGCCAATCTCTACATCGTCAGCATCAAACCGCAGCGAGTAGCCGCTCGCCCCCGACGCTGTCGCCAAAGCCCAGGCTCCGAAGCGATAGGTCACGCCCGGCGTGACGGCGACCGTTTGATACCACACACGCTTGATACCTGCCTGCGATGAATCATCACCATTCGCACTCATGGCGGCCACACCACCCGGCGTGTGCTGCCCGCTCGTCCAGGGCCCCCCCGGATCCCACGGATTCACCCACCAACTCCCTTCAATCGAGTTGCCGCCAGGCGTGTGGACATAGTCAGAGAGAATGTCTCCAACTGCGTCGGTCTCGAAGTCGCCGTTGTTGATCAGGTTCTGCGCGTTTGCAACGGCACCGCAACTCAGCCCCATACCAGCGCCAATTAGAAACGCATTCACTCGCCTGTTCATCATGCTCTCCTCGTACCCATGGCGGCCGCAACTTCGTTGACACCAGATCACCGTACAAGAAAAGTCTGCAAAAACCAAGGATTATCCGGGCGGGTGGCAGGTGGTAGGCGGCATGGTCTTGGCTCTGCAAGGCCATGAACGAAGTTCAAGAGCAGCCGATCATGGCCAAGAAGACATGACTGCGCCACCCGGCTATGAGACTTTGCGCCTGCATTGTCGGTTCGGAGAACCGACCTACCCTCTCAAGCAATATCGGCTCGGAGAGCTGACCTACGCCCTCAAGATCTTCTCCATCTTCCTGCCGCGCGCGAGTTCTTCGATAAGTTTCTCCATGCGTCGGCAATCCCTCGTCAGCGGCGTCTCGATGTCTTCGATCCGATAGCCGCAGACCACGCCCTTGATCTCATCCGCTTTTGGATGGAGTTTCGCCTTTTTGAAAAAGGTCTCGAAGGTCGAGCCGTCGTCGATGTGTTTCTGGAGTTGCTTGTCGGTGTACCCGGTGATCCAGCGCATCACCTCGCGCAGCTCGTCCTCGGTGCGCCCCTTCTTTTCAATCTTGTTCAGATAGAGCGGGTAGATGTCTGCGAAGACCATCTCCGCGATCCGCTTGTCATGTTCGGGTGTGGTCGTCGGCATGGGTCTGTCTCCAACTGATGGTGCTCTCGCGTTCTGGCTGCGAATTTTGGTCCATTCTAATGGATACTCGACCCGGAAGAAACCCTCTGTTTGTCGACGGTGCATCGCTGTGCCTGTGTCTGCTATGCTGTGCAGCGACCGACGCGTGCCGATGCGCGTCCTGAGCGATTCCAACCGAGAGGATTCCCATGCTGACCAAGTTCACCACCGTTGTCTGCCTTGCAGGGGCACTGCTGATCGGGAGCCACACCGCTGCTGCTCAAAACGCCGACCAACCCAGCCGATGGCGCTCGCTCTTTGACGGCGAGTCGCTCGACGGGTGGAAGAAGGTCGGTTCTGACAAGAGCAACTGGCAAGTCACCGACGGCGCGATCGTCGGCTCGGGCGACCCATCGATGCTCGTCTCGACCACCGGCCCATATAAGAACTTCCGCTACCGTGTCGAGATGAAAATCAACGACGGCGGCAACTCCGGGCTGTACTTCCGCACCACGCCAAACCCGGGCTTCCTCGACGGGTACGAAGCCCAGGTCGACAGCACCCACAGCGACCCGATCCGCACAGGTTCGCTCTACGGCATGTGCCATGTGTACGACCAACTCGTCAAGCCCGATGCGTGGTTCGTCTACGAAATCGGTGTCCGCGATGATATCTGGCGCGGCCGCGAAATAACGCGCATCAAGGTCACCGTCAATGGCAAAGAGATCTACGAGTACATGGACTTCGACAAGCAGTTCGGCGCTGGACACTTCGCCTTCCAGCAGCACGACCCCAAGAGCGTCGTCAGCATTCGCAAGATTGAAGTGTTGCAACTTCCCGATGCCAATGGTGCCATCCCACGCCCAGAGCCGAAACCCCTCGCCAAGCCTGAGCAGAACGAACCGGAACTCGCTCGGGGCGACTTGAATATCGAGGCACCCATCGCAAACCAGGACAATCTCGCATCGGCCCGGGCGTTTCGGAATTGGGTACTGACCGATCTTTTACCGGCATGCAAGATGCTGTACTCAGCGATTCTGGCGATGTGATCTCGCTACATCGATTCATTCGGGCGGTTGCCAGAGCTCGACACGATTGCCTTCGCCATCGATACACCAGCCGAACGCACCGTATTCTGATCGCTCGACTTTCTCATCGACCGTGACCCCATCCGCGCGGAGCTGCGCGAGCAAGGCATCCAGATCGGCAACACGGAAGTTGAGCATCTGGGGCTGGGCGGCATCTCCTCCAACGGGGGATTCACCGACATCGGCACCAAAGTACTGGGTGTCATTCGGAAATGCAGACCAAATCTGGTATCCGGATTCGCGATCGGTGAATGGAAAGATTGCACCGAACGAGCCTCCAAAATCGTTGACATCGAAGCCGAGGTGCGTCTGGTACCATGCTGCGAGCGACTTCGGATCGCGTGCGCGGATAAAGATACCCCCAAGCCCGATTACCTTGTGTCTGTTGGAGTTGTTGTTCGTCATTGTTGAAAACCCTGGCTTGTTGCGATTGATCACGGCATGGGCACATTCGCCGCCGGCCAGAGCAATGCGAAGATAAGGCCGGTTGCCAGACCATAGACGATGCCGTCGAATGCGTTGGTTGCGATCCTGCGAATCCCGTGGTTAAACCAGATGGAGTTTGGGATACTGCTCATGGTGTACGCCATGATGCCGCAGGTACCGGTGATTTGAAACACGCGCCCGAATGATGCTCCGGGTGTCAGAGCCTCCCCAGCCACATACGCCACAAGTACCCCCACCACCAGATAGGCTATGAACGAAAGCAGCATGTTTCTGCCCATGTTCATGTGTCCGACGATGGTCATAAATCCGCTCGGACCCTCAGCCCACTTCTTCATGAGTTCAGGGTCTTTCCGCGCAGCCGAATCGCACGCAAATGGAAAGGCGTAATCGCCCGGCGTTGCTCCCATTGATTTGAGCGAATCAATGAGCGCATCTTCGCTCGGTAGTTTGCCAAAGTCTTTCTGGTGATGCGGAAGCACCATCCAGAAGATCGCACTGATGAACCACACGACAAGAGCCGCGACTAATATGGCCAGCCACAAATCGGTGAGGAACTCCATCATTGACTCCTTTTTTGTCTTATTGGCGGCGATGCGCCTCAAAAATAGTGTACCAGAATTGCCCCTGCTACTCGCTGCCCAAAACAGGATTCCAAGCCGACATCGATGCGTGGGTACATCCCCATGATTCTCCGTCGATAAAGCGACCGATTGATCCGTTTGGCCTGCTGTCCATTTTCGGTATACTTGGCTCGGGCGCGGTATCACTGCCACCCCAACTCGTGGCTTGGGAACCACTTCGGAAGGAGTTGAGTATGTTTCGTCCAATCATCGCAAGAGGCTTACTCGGGTACATTGCAGCCTCTGCGTCGGCGCAATCTATGAATATTGAGTGGGGATCGCCTGACTCATCCCCCCCAGCGACCTACGCGGCTGCAGGCTTGGCGGGTGTCTGGAACACATTCTCAGCGATGACGCCCGGTCAGCGCTATCCGCTCGTCGGGCTTGATGGCAGCCCTATCGCAGCCGACATTGCAAACATTGGATTTGACATCATCGAATCGGCGAACATCCTCGGTACGAGCGGCGGCGACGAGGCGTTGCTTGATGACTGCTTTACTTCGTTCAATGATCCAATCGACGGCTGTATCTTCATGCGATTCCTCGAACCAGGCGAATATCGCGTGATCATGTATGCGATCGCTCCTGATGACGACACGCTGTTGAATCGGCTGCGCATCGATCAAAACACCGAAGGTCCGGTCATGGTTGGTGGGTCTTGGAGCGGAGCGCACCAGAACGGCGTGACCTATATGAGTCAGATTGCGACGGTCGGACTCGACGGACGACTCGATTTCCACTCGGGGTTGCCATCAGGAAACATCCGTTCTGTTCTCAATGGTGTTCAGATCATCAAACTCGGCGACTGTTCGCCGGACCTGAACAATGACGGCGTGCTCAATTTCTTTGATGTCTCGACCTTTCTCAACGCGTTCAGCGCGATGATGCCTGCGGGCGATTACAACACAGACACGATTTACGATTTTTTTGATGTGTCAGCGTTTCTGAATGACTTTGCTGCCGGTTGTCCGTGAGCATACTTACGAATGAAGTATCACCCATAAAACATATAAGGAGACCACCAATGCACATCGCCGTGCGCACATCGCTCGTCCTCGCCGCAGCAATCGCTCTGAGCGGCTGCACCTCAACCCAGCCTCGGACCCAGGATTCTTCACCAGAGCGCGACGCTTCGATGATCGGTGGGATCATGCAACTCGAAGGCACCTGGGTCATGACCGATGAGAACGGCACAGAAATGGTTGCGACGACCTACAAGCCCACGGCTGCAGGAAGCGCTGTTCACGAAGTCATGTTCCCTGGGATGGAACACGAGATGGTCAACCTGTATCACATGGATGGGTCTGACCTGGTTGTGACCCACGACTGTGCAGCCGGGAATCAACCACGCATGGTCGCGTCCAAGTCGACGACGGGCGTTGATGGATCACGAGTCTACTTCTTTGACTTCGACAGCGTGTCCAACTACCGGGCTGATCAGGGACACTACATGGGCAACCTGACCTTGACGATCAATGGCGATCGTTTGACGCAGACCTGGGTCAGTCTCGACTCGGAAGGGAACAAGACCGATCCGGTCGTTTTCGAGATGACTCGCCGTTAGCCTCAACTGGGGCATCCGGCCACTTGTATCCTTATCGGACTTACAGTGGTCTGTGCAAGCGTAATTATTTGTGCGAAAGGGCATTTTGCTCTTGACCCGTCATCACACGATCAAGTATTGTAACTGTTACAAGATTGGTGTGGTGAAGCCGATTCGTGGTCTCATCACAGAGAGAACAGACCAAAATGGAGAGAATCAATGAAGCACATTTGTACTTTGATTGCAGCGTCAGCATGCCTCGCAACGGCAGCACAAGCTGGCACAACCGTGAATGTCGGGATTGATCAGTCGGACGCACCTTGGCTCGCTTTCATGAATGTCTTTGAACTGCCTGAAAACGGCGGCGGATTTGTGTTCGGCAGCCCTTGGGGTATTCCGGATCTCAACGCATCGTTCGATGACGGCGCGAACACGCTGACCATGTCACCGAACACCATCGGCGACCCAGATCCATTCTGGTATCAAGGTGGTGGCGGCCCGGGTGCTCCTGGCAACAAGAGCATGGAAGCCAACCTGTATCAGGAAGTGACCGGCGGCCTTGAAGGCACAACAGTCATGTTTAGCGGCACCGTGCTGTCAAACTCGTTCACCGACGCTCATGTCGCGAAGGTGTTCATTCGTGACTTTGCAGCTGACTACTCGTCATCGGTTGACATGTTCGCTGACATTGACGCAGCGGGCAACTTCAGCATCAGCCTCGACACGATCAACGATGCCGCTCGCCATGTGCAGTGGGGTATCCAGGTTCGCGGCGTGAATGTCTGGGTGACCGATGTTGATCCGTTTGGCAATGTTGTTCTGCAGACAGTGCCTTCGCCGGCCGGTCTGGCGCTTCTCGGCTTGGGTGGCTTGGCTGCCCGTCGTCGTCGTACAGCGTAACCACGCCATTGACATCTCTCGAATACACAAGACCACCGGATGTGATCCGGTGGTCTTTTTCGTGATGAATGGCATGCGATATGACGGACCGCACTGGATCGTCAATGTCAGGGTGCGCAGCCGTCGGCGAACGCGCTGAGATAGGCCGCAACATCGAAGAAATCGTGCTCGCCGTCTGCGATTAGATCGGCTTGCTCGTCACCACCTGCGAATGCAGCGAGAAACTGAGCGACATCGAAGAAGTCGAGGTGACCAAAAGGTGCTGCAAAGTCCGCCGAGTTGCACGCCGGGTTTCCGAGTCGGCCATTCGCGTTGATGCGTTGCGCATAGAGGAAGTTGTCGAAGCCCGGTTCAGCCGAATGCCAGACAACCACGAGGCTGGTGCCCGACTCAACCATGCGAATCGCTCGGGTCGGACCGACCGGCGAGATCGGCCACACCTCTGGATCAATCGTTCCATCAGCATTGACGCGGCAGATTGAAACACCAGAAGGGCCGCTTACAGCGATCGCCAGTTGGTCGTTCCACAGGACAGGGGCATAGTGGCTATAGATCGGATCGAGAGGGGCAATCAGGATCCCTTCGTCACCCCACATGCGATCGCCTTCAGCCGACAGTCGCTGAACGCGGAGTGTTTGATCTGACAGCACATCGTCACGCCAAAGGACCATGAGATCGCCGGTCGCGGGATCAAGTACTGCTTGTGGATCAAACTGGCGTTCGGTTCCGAGCGAGATCCGCAGACCCGCCAGATCGTGGGCGAGGAGGCCGTCCGGTGCGATTCGTTGGAGAAGCACCGGCGCGGTGGTGAATCCGTCTTCGCGTCCGAGCGTCCAGATGAAATATGCTCCGCCCACGCCGTCTGCCACAGCGACGGGATCCGTATGGCGTGAAGCGCCGAGGATCTCTCCGGTCTTCATCGGAGAGATCGGGCCAAAGAGCATTGTTCCTTCGCCATCGATTCGAGCGACGCGGGTAGAGCGTCGGTAGGCTGTCGGCGCATCCCAGAACATGAACGCCCCCCCATCAGCATCTGGAACGGCATCAATGAAACGAAAGTTTGACCCAAAGGCGTTGTTGTAGATCTTGGATTCTGACCAGACCTGTTTACCAGCCGGATTGATTCGATCCGCGTAGATATTGTTGCTGAGCGTATAAAACTCGATAATGTCCTGATTGGGGAGTGTGAGCAGGTCTGCGAGTTGAACAGGAAGTGGGACCAGCAAGCCCGAGCCCCAAGTCGGCAGACCTGTGTGATCGAATCGAAGAAGGGCTGAGGCCGCGAGATCCGCGAAGGCTCGCGCCACGACCGCCTCATTCCCGCTGGCAACGAGTGCAGGCGCGTTAACGAAACCGCAGGTCGGATCCGGCTGAATGATCATGCCACCCGATGTGAAACTGGCTCCCAAATGATCGAGTCTCTGGATGCGAAAATCGGATTCGCAGTATCCATCCTGCCACGCGACCCACACAGCGTCGTCCGCCGTCACGGTCAGTGTGTGTCGTTCAATGCCAGGCCCGGGTGCGGTGCCGATGAACAGCGGTTCGGCAGCGTCGGTCGGCCAGTCGGCGTGTGCTGGCGTACCGAGACCGGCACATACAATGGTTGTGATTGAAAGAGTCGCTGGTCTCAATAGACGGCCCGTTGTGCGTGCAGACATCAGGTCTCCCTTCTTTCGTGTTGGTCAGCGATCGATACGCTTCGCGCCGAACCCGACCTGGATACCGCCAATTGTACAGCGAGTTGGACTGAGACCAACCAACTAAACAGGGGGTAGGCGTAGATGTGTCAATTTTGGCTGGGTGCCAGATTGGCCTTGTGCCGACCGCGGATCAACCACAGCGAAAAAGCTCGGATCATGCGTTCACTGGTGCCTGGGTCTTCACGCACGAAAGCAGCAAAACTGTGTTTGAATGTTAGACGCGGCTCTTAGGAGTCGTCCGGTTTGGGCGATGCAACACTTGTTGCGCGAACGACAACTTCCGGGGGGGATTGTTCCGCTTCCTCTGAAGTGATCGCCAGTTTTGGTTCGGTAATGGTTGCGGTCTCGGCGTTTGGTTGTGCGGGTGTCTCGTCGCGGCCTCGTGTGCCGACTTCGAGGTACCCAAGCGCGCGGGCGATCAGTTCGCCTCGGCTTGAGGCGCCGAGTTTCCTGTGCAAACTCTTGACATGATCATGAACGGTGTGCGGGCTGCGCTCGAGTTCTTCGGCGATCTGACGGACACTCTTGCCGAGAACCAATTGTTCGATCACTTGCTGTTCACGAACGGTCAACCACGGGATGTCGCCTTCACCGACGGTACTGAGTGCGAGCGATGCCCGGCGAGCGAGCAAGGGCAAAATTGCCTTCAGAGCGCCATGATTCTCAACCCCGCAGCGACGCGGGCCGGTCGGACCATGACCGAGCAAACCAATCTGCACCACGACATAACGAGCCGGTGAAGCGTCGTTGATTGGCACGACACCAATCGCAAGATCACTGATGTCTGACCCCACCCAAATGGTACCGATCGGTGCAGTCCGCCACAGTTCGGTGCCACCAAGTCTGGCAGCGGATGCTGACAGGGTGTCGCCGAGTTCGAGGTTTTCGAGACGGAAGCCGAGTTCGCGCAGGCGATCAGATCGACTACGGATACCCAGTTCGATGCTGGCGCTCTCTTCAGAATCGCCTGCATTGTTGTCGGTCCAATGCGTGACCGGTGTTTTGATTGCTTCTGCTTTGGAAAGTGTTGAGCCGCAGCCTGAAGCGTCGAGCGATACAACGCGACCGGAGGGTTCGGCACGAAGAACCATGACGCACACACGACTCGGCGCGAGAAGGACGCTGATCGCCTGAGCGGCACGCGTACTCCAATCGAGTGTCGCCACGGCGGGGAGCCCGCAAAGGCGTTCGGTCGTCCCGACCACCGAATCGAGTGTCATTGCCACGGCGTTGCCTGTCTCGCCCATCTCGGTCTCCTTCCGCCGAATATCCCCACTCTGAATCGCAGAGCATGGTTGGGTATTCGGGTCGTGGCCCATGTCAGAACCAATTTCCACCCGTGCGTTTGCTCGCCAACCTGCCACTATGAGGTAATTGCCCATCCCTCACCGGCTTGCTGACGAGAATGCCTGCACATTCTAGCGAATCTTGGCTCGAAGGGGACACCTATCTCTGAGGTTTCGCACAAATGACTCACCCGCCAGATTTGGGTATCCCACAACCAAGACTCACAGCACGAGTATACACCAATTATCGGGGCCTGAGCATCAAAATAGGTGGACAGGGCGAGATGGGGTATCTAAATATGGCCGTTTTGATCGGCCTTTATTCGTCACATGCCGAAGCGTGTGCGTTCAGGTAAGACGCCACATCGAAGAAATCGAAAACCCCGAAGGGTGCCGCTCGGTCGGCCACCGATTCCTGGGCACTGAACGCTGCGAGATAGGCCGCGATATCGAAGAAATCGATGACACCGAATGGAGCCGCCAGATCGGCCGAGTTGCACCTGGTGGTGTCGAGCGCGATGTTGTCAAGCGCAAACATCGTGGCAAAAGGGCCGGCCGCGAACGAGACTGCGACGCAGTGGATTTCACCCACACCTTCAATAACTGCACTGCCCGAAACGCTGTCACCAAGACTGGCCGGCCAGGTGTTGGCAAAGGTCGGGAAGCCCTGCTCGAATGCGATCATGTTGCCATCGATATCGAATGCCTGCAGATGCATCTGGACAGACGAATGGATGGTTTCGTTGAGTGAGAAGTGAACCTCGGCTCGGGTGGCTGGAGCGGAGAGTTCGATGATGAGAAAATCGCCCATTTCGCCGATCAAAAAGGCACCTTCGCCCCATGGCCCGTCATCAGGTACACCTTCAGTCTGCGTCGCTGGCGCATCGAGTGCTTGAATCTGTGAATGGAAAGTCGCAAGGCCGGCAATGGTCACGCCGTGGATCGAGGTCCCAGTGGGCACTTCCGAGAAGGAGATCGTTTCAGTGTTGGCCGTTGCCAAGGCTGCGGATGAAAGCAGGGCTGCGAGCGCGAATGTGGTGTTGGTGGAACGGCGCATGAAGTTCTCCTTTGTTCGAATCCGTGGGTCAGAGCCGAAGTCCGCAGAGCCGGGACATCGTCAGGTTATCACAGTATTACCGATGATCCAAAGGCTTTGCCCCCACTCAATAGTGGGTTGTCACAGAAACAGCGGCCATGTGTGGCCAACAACACCTTTGAGCGCGCATCGGGGTACCATGCATTCTCATTACAGGAGATACCGATGAAGATTCATGAATATCAGGGCCGCGACCTACTTGCTTCCTATGGCGTGCCCGTGCCGGCAGCCTCGGTGATCGAGTCGATCGAAGACGCCGCGACAACCTACAAGCGCGTCACAAGCGAAGCCGGGACCGATCTGGCGGTGATCAAGGCCCAGGTGCACGCGGGCGGCCGGGGCAAGGCAGGATTCGTCAAACTCGTACGAAGCCCCGAAGAAGCGACCGAGGCTGCCAAGTTCATGCTCAGCAACAAGATGGTCTCCGTCCAGACCGGTCCTGACGGACTCGAAGTCACCAAACTCCTGGTCGCAGCGGGCGTGGATATCGCGCACGAATACTACCTCGCCATCACCACCGACCGGGCGACGCGGAAAAATGTGCTCATCGCGTCAGCCGAAGGGGGGGTCGAGATCGAGAAGGTGGCCGAGGAAAACCCCGATGCCATTATCAAAACACCCATTCACCCATTGATCGGCTTGCAACCACACCAGGCCCGCGAGGTCGCGTTCCGGCTCGGGTTCAAGGGCAAGCAGGTCGGGCAGGCTGTCAAGGCAATGATGGCGCTGTCACAGTTGTTTGTTGAGAAGGACTGTTCACTCGCTGAGATCAACCCGCTGATCGTGACGCCTTCGACCGGCGATGCGCCCGACGGGCAGGTGCTGGCAATCGATGCCAAGTTTACCTTTGACGACAACGCGACCTTCCGGCACAAGGACATCGCAGGGCTCTTTGACCCGGCGGAAGAGAACCCGGCGGAACTGCGCGCGCAGCGGTTCGGGCTCAGTTACATCGCGCTCGATGGCAACATCGGGTGCCTGGTCAATGGGGCCGGGCTGGCGATGGCGACCATGGACACGATCAAGCACTACGGGGGGGAGCCGGCCAACTTCCTCGATGTCGGCGGTTCGGCGACCGAAGAAGCCGTCACCGAGGCCTTCCGCATCATCCTCAGCGATCACGCGGTCAAGGGAATCATGGTCAACATCTTCGGCGGGATCATGGACTGCGCGGTGATCGCGCAGGGGATTGTCAACGCCGCCAAGGAGGTCGGGTTCAAGGTGCCGCTCGTGGTGCGTCTTGAGGGGAACAATGTGGAGGCCGGCCGGGCGATCTTGAAGGAGGCTTCGGCCTCACTGTCGACGCTGCAAGCGGCTGAAGATCTGGCGGATGCGGGGGAAAAGGTTGTGAAGGCTGTAGGATAGAGTTAAGCAGAATCTTGTACACTACTGGTCATGCCCATTCCTGTTCAATCAAGAATCACTGATGCTTTGCTCATTGAAATGCTCGATGCGGGCGGATCGTGCAGGCCGCGAGATATTTACGACCGCGTCGCCGCGCACTTTCCCGACATGACTCCGGAAGAGCGAGCGGACGAACTCGACAACTGGGGAACTAATCGATTTAATAACAAGGTGCAGTGGTCTCGCCAGTCGCTTGTTATGGAAGAATTGATTGATGGTTCAGTCAGAGGTGTGTGGACTTTCACCGCCGCGGGCCGCTCAACTGCTGAACGGTTGAGAGGAAGCGAGGCTGAACTTACCACAAACGCTGAGCCCCATCAGCCGACCATTCTGGACCTACTCGAACAACACAACACGGAGTTGCGTGAAGCGATCGAAGAGCGTTTGCGTGCGCTTGATCCGTTCCAGTTCGAAGAGCTGGCGGGACGACTGCTGAGGGCGATGGGATTTCGTGATGTGGAAGTCACACAGAAATCCGCAGACGGAGGAATCGACGGCCACGGAAAGCTTCGCGTGGGAATTGTAAATGTGAAAGCCGCATTCCAATGCAAGAGATGGCGAGACTCCGTCCATCGTCCAGCAATCGATCAATTTCGCGGAGCGACACAGGGTCGATTCGATCAGGCAATATTAATGACGACTGCTCGGTTTAGCGAGAACGCCATCGCAGAGTCTATCCGAGCAGGTGTCATTCCCATTATCTTGGTCGATGGACCCCGAATGATCGAACTGATGATCGACAACGACATCGGAACTTCCCGTAAGCCGCTCGCGATTGCCCAACTCGACGAGAGTTTCTTTGCTGAGCTCGGTGACGGTCTTGAAATAGACGAATAACACGGCAGATGGCCCTTGTGAAATCACCCTGTGGGGCATGCACAGCGAGTCTTTGAGTCGTGCGTGGTTGACGGTCGGGCTGTCATGACGCCGCGATCTCTTCCATGACCTGCCAGCGTCTTGGCCCGTCCCCGTGGCCGACTCGAAAACGCGCTGGCTTTGGCACACAAGAGATGAAGAGCACCGATGTCGAAGACGACATCAGTGGCACGGGTCAGAGAGTACGGGGCGGCTCCGGTGCCACCCCGCCGATCCCGATCGATCGGGTGTCGTTCTGCATGGCTTGAGCCGCGAGGACTTCATTCGTGCCGCTGAACTGTCCGCGGCTCGGTGGGACGGCGTGCGACCAACGCACTGACCTGAAGACAGGTCAGTGGCACGGGTCAGGGGCATCCGGCCCTCGGGAAGGTCTGCTTTTCGGATGGGGTAGGGGAGCTACCGACGCAGCCTCCCACGATTGCACCGAAGTCGTCATCGACCGGCGGTCGCCCGGGGAGAAGAAATGGGAAGCGGCTGAAGGCTATGGTGTTCTCGTACCGCTCATTGCCTGCTGACCACCCACACTTGCGCGAGAAACGATCGGCGAACGCCATGGAACCGTTGTTCACTTTGAATCCCGGCGACTCACAGACGATGCGCGATGAACGCGATCGGGTGGACAGCCTCTTGCGGCAACTCCTGCCGTGCGCACACATTTCGGAAGTTGGCAGCAGCGCGGTCGACGGCGTTCTTGGCAAACACGACATCGACTTCGCGGTCCTCGTCGCCGAAGAACGGTTTGTCGAAACTCGAGCGATCCTCGACGGGGCTTTTGAGCGGAATCAGCAGCAATACAGTTCCGATGACTATCAAGGCTACACCGCGTCAAGCACCTGGGATGTGGCGATTCAATTAACCGTGCGTGGCGGGCCACACGATGACTTCCATGCGTTTCTTGACGCACTGAAAGCCAGTCCCGCGTTGCGTGATTCCTACAACGCTCTGAAGCGCCGATGGAATGGCAAGCCGATGCAGGCCTATCGAGATGCAAAGGCTCAGTTCATCGAAGCCGCCCTTCAAGAACGCGGGCACCCATAGCGGACCATGGCTAGTCCCCCGCTTGCGCTGCGGGTTTGGGTCAGTTCAACAAGGATCGCTCACGGCTGCGCGGTCGCGCTCGGCGGCGACTCGGCATGGTGGTTGACCACAGCGCCGACGAGGGCGCGCACCGGATGGAACGAGGAGAGGTGTAGAGCCTCGATCGATGTTGCGATATCGGCATCGAGTCGATCGCGATCAGTCATGTACGCGCGGATCTCGGGCTCGGTCAGATAGAACGCCCACACATGGGGAGGATGGTTCGCCGCGACATTGGCTTCACTGGCCCATTTCTGATGGACCAACGCCTCGCCGTAGCCGAGCCGAATGGTCAGCATGTCGGTGAGCCGCTCATAAGTCCGAACCCACGCATACTCCTCGGCTGTTGGCTCGTGCATCATGGCCTGATAGTGTCGGCCGAGTGAGATGAGATCGCGTGCGCTCAGCTCGGCGTAATGGGCGGCATGCATCATCTCGTGTGCGAGCAGGCCGGTGATGATGTCGTCGAGGTCCTCGTGCTGATCAAGGAAGATGTCTTTGCTCAGGACTATCTTGGCCCCCGACACACTTGCCAGCCCCGAGACCGCGGGGCTGGTCTGCCCGAGCCCGCCGAGATCGGTGACCTTGACTTCGACAACCAGATCATCCATGCCGTAGTCGGCGCGAATCTGCTCGAGCGACCGCTCGACACGCCACAGCTTCCGGCGGATGACTCTCTCCTCGTCTTGAGCGTTGGTCCGCACATCGAGAAGCGTGTCGCCGCGCTGCGTGCGCAGGCAGCCGGACATCGGCCATAGACACATGCAAAGCAACACGAGCGGCCATGCTCGATACCAGAAATCGTTGATCGATGGTGTGGGCATGCACCTCATCATAACGGAAGACTCAATCACTTGTGTCATGTCCGAAGCTGGTGCAATGGCCAGAACAGCGGGTGACACGATGGTCCATCGCTGACTCGAGTGAAACTGAAGGTGATTGACGCCGTATAACATCATCGACTGGCGATACCATTGAGTACCGGAGCGCTCCGCGAGCGATCACGACACGCCTACATCTAAGACCCGGTATCCTGAACCCGCGCTCCCAACAGGAGCCGATGGACTGCCTGCATGCCAAGACCTGCCCTCAACATCACACAAAACACAGATGGGCTGACGATCTTCCTACCTGCACCGGGATTCCGTGGCTCGAAATCTGAGATTCAATTTGGTCTCGCCTTCATTGGCGTGGTGGGTTTCATCACCGCTGTGTTTGCACTCGTGCTTAGCGGGAATGGGATGGAGGACTCGAGCTTTGGTTTGATGGCGGTTGGCGTGCTCGGCCTGTTCTGGCTCGGAGCGGCCGCGTCGGTCGCCAACGCGTGGATTCGGAGTCGGCGGCGCGCGATTATCGATGTCGTCGATGACGCGCTGCTGATCACCATGTCCATGCCGTTTTCGAAGAACACGATCCAGATCGAGCGGGCCAACATCAAAGCCCTCGGCATGGGCCCCAGCGGCGTGGTCGTCGACAATGTGCCCGTCATGGCTTTGCGGCTCGACCTGCGGAAAACCGTGCCCATCGGGAAGAAGAACAAACGCGTTCTCAAACTCTTCCGCGAACGCAGCAATGACGAGCTCGAACAAATCGCCGAGGCATTGCGTGAGGCGCTTGATGTTCAGACCAAGTCGGACCCGAAATGGGCTGCGGACGCAGCCTCGTCATCTCAACCATCATCTCGTCATGCTCACTAAACGATCGACCCTCGATCGCGACTTCGATTCGTTGGCGGGTGGCATGGATCGGTGCCGGGCCAAGATTGGACCTCAATGACGCTTCGCTGTGGCCACCAGACATGACCAGATCAAGCCAACACTCGGCCAACTCGGCGCACCTGCGTTGAACATGTCCAGATCTGTTATGATGGACCCCGGCTTCCATATTTGGACTGGGAACGCCGGATGAACGCCTTCGTGAACTGACTCAGAATCAAGGAGACCAGAAGTCTGATATTCAAACAAACAAACTGCTCATGGTGATCATCGCGATTCTGCTGCCGCCGCTGGCGGTTGGGCTCAAGGCCGGCATCGGCGGCACCTTCGTACTGAACATCATCTTGTGGTTCCTGTTCTATGTGCCGGGGCTGATTCATGCGTTGTATGTGATTCTCAAATAGAATCTGCGACACAGCAGACATGCCGCCGCGCGGCTTGTCTATGGGCAACCCGCGCTGAAGTCGTCGAGAAACGCAGCCACATCAAAGAAATCGAAGACGCTATCGGTGTTCCAGTCGGCGATCGGTTCGTGTGATGCGAACGCGTTGAGGAATGCAGCGGCATCGAAAAAGTCGAGGATGCCATCGGCTGTCAGATCGACCGCGCACGGACCGGCCGGGACGATGGAGCCGCTGTCGATGAAGCCCTCGTAGATGATGCCGACTTCGACCTGGTAGCGGCTGCGGGTGGTGTCGATGGTTGAGGGCTGCGTTGATGACAAGGGCTCGAGCAGGAACAGGGTGACATCGAGCCCTCGGTCGTGGAGGTTTCCATCGAATGTGAACTCGATCTGATTGAGTTCGATGGTGATGATGAGTTCTTCGAGATCGGACCAGTAGTACGGGATGTACACTTCGGAGAACACGCCGGTGCCGTTCTCGAAATCACCCTCTTCATAAGTCCACGTAAAGGTGCCGGTCATCTGCCGAGTCGGCGTGAAGAAGACATTTTCAAGTGTGTATGTGACGACGCGGGTCTGGGCGTGCGCGGTCATTGCACAACACAAAAGCATGACGGCTGCGCACACGAGGCGACAACCTGTTGTTTTCTGCTTGAACATGAGCGACCTTTCTCGGACGGTGGGTATGACTCGTCGCAACGATCGTTTGTTGCTTGATGATTGTGGATACGGGTGCAATTGTCGTGCCATTGATTGGCTGGCTGTTTGTATGTGGCCACAGCGTGATTTGTTCGGATGCGGGCGGATTGGATGGGAGCGGATGTGGTTGCCCAGGGCCGAGGCGGCGATGCGGGCCGGCCAAGGTTGGCCAATTGCTCAGGCGGGTAAGCGTGCGTTGAGTCGATTTCGAGTACGATGCATTCCGGTCGCTGATCGGTGCGCGCGTTGTGTGAGTTCGCGTGCTGTTCAGCGATTCGTCGACCAATCAACTGAAGGACCACACGATGACAGCGAACCACTCCCAAGATTTGACGCGGCGTGCCTTTCTTGGTTCGACGGCGGCAGCGGCGTGCGTCGGTGCGGCTTCCGCTCGACAGCCGGATGAGACAACCGCGAACGAGACAGCATCGAAGAAGCCAACGCCGAAGTTGCCCCGGGCTTTCATTGATGGCACTGGCGATGGGTGGAAAGCACTCGGTGAAGCGGACTTGGTCAATGTGAACTGCCATGACGACACCTGGTCATGGCGCGACGGCGTGCTGTATTGCACGGGTCAGCCGGTGGGTGTTTATCGATCGATCAAGCAATATACGAACTTTGAGATGGTGTGCGAGTGGTGCCACCGCAGGCCTGCGGGCAACTCCGGCATCTTTGTGTGGGCCACGCCCGATTCGATCAACGGGCTCGCCGCAGCCGGAAAGCCGGGCTTGCCCAAGGGGATCGAATGTCAGGTGCTCGACCTTGCCTATGGCGGGGACAACCCGGCGGACTGGTACACCTCGCACGGTGATGTGTTCCCGGTGGGCGTGATAATGAAACCGTTTCCCCCCCTATCGCCGAACGGCGTGCGGAGTTTTCCCAGCAAGAACCTGACCAAGGCGCACAACAACTGGAATCACTATTACATTCGCGCCATCAATGGCGAGGTGCGGCTATGGGTCAATGGGGAAGAAGTCTCGGGCGGCAACGGATGCGAGCCCCGCTCGGGCTACCTTGCGCTTGAGTCAGAAGGCTCGCCGATCGAGTTTCGCGGGCTGCGGATTCGAGAACTGCCGTAGATCACCTCGCCGGATAGGCCTGGGTAAACGCAGGATTGACGACGGACCTTTCGCGAGAATCAGCGTTTGATTCTCGATATGACCAGATGTTCCGGGCTGATGTCTTGACCGTTTGATGTGACGCTGATACGGAGATCATGGGGTCCTGCTGGCAGGTTGAGCGGCTCAAGTGCGACTTGCCGCGTTGGTCCTTGTGCGTTGGCCGAGATTGTTGTTTCTCCAAAACTCAGCGTCACTTGTGGCGAGTTGACTGATTGACGGAAGAGGACGCTCGCCTCAAAATGACCGGGATTGTCCACAACGACGAGCCATGTTCCGGCATTCCCCCAACCTGAACCACTGCTGCGTTTCCAATCCTGTCGGGTGAGTACTGTCGTCGGCTCTGTCTCTGAGCCGACGAGGATTCGCGGCGGCGTACCCCAGCCCGGGCTCCTACGGACATCTTCAAACCAGGCATCATGGGCTTTGAGTAGGGCAGTCACTACATCTGGTTTTGCGGCTGCCAGGTTGTGCTCTTCGGCGGGGTCCTTGATGAGGTCGTAAAGTTCGAGTTCAAGAGGTGAATCTGCGGGGAGTGATTCGCGACCAAAGCCAGACGCTCGGAGCAGTTTGTATCGTTGTTCGATGACTGCAAACTGATGGCGAGCAATTCGCTCATCGCCGCGATGCCCTTGTATAAACAGTTGTCGATCGGTTTGTGCTTCAGATGGCGAGTCTGATGTCAAACTTGCGAGGATGCTGACGCCATCGAGAGGCGGCCCAGTCTCGTGCTTCGATTGCGTCGCTTCAATGATGGTCGGGAGAATATCGACATGTGCAGCGATTGCGTGAACGGATCGACCGGGTTTGATGTGACCAGGCCAGCGCACGAAAAGAGGCGATCGAATTCCACCTTCGTAGACCATGGCTTTGCGGCCGCGCAGGTTCTGATTGAACCGGACACCCGCGGGACCATTGTCGTGCATATAAATTACGATTGTGTTTTCAGATATCTGAAGTGAATCGAGGGTTTGCATGAGTCGCCCAACATTCGAGTCGATGTTGTCGATCATCGCGAAAACGCGTGCAATTTCATCGTACTGTTTGGGCTCACTCGACACAGTTGACAGGTCACTCTCGCGGTATTTGTCGTAGAGTTTTTCTGGCACATCGTGTAATGGCCCGTGCGGCGTGTTGGTGGCGAGGTACGCGAAGAATGGCTTGCCGGCAGCCGCTGCATCCGTCATGAACTCAATCACTTCGTCCGTATAGACATCCATGCAATAGCCACTTGTGCGAACCAGTTCACCATTTCTAAACAACAATGGATCTGTGTAGCGTCGATCGTTTCCGATGGGATCGCTGGGCTGAGCAATCCCTCCCCCCCTGTGCATCAAAACATGGTCAAACCCCTGGTCCATGGGTCGCAGAGGCGCGCAGTCTCCCAAGTGCCATTTACCAAAGAGCCCGGTGGTGTACCCGTTGTCACGAAGTACTTCTGCGATGGTCACTTCACGGGGGTCCATCATGGCGCGGCCGATCCATGTGTCGATCGCTCGTGTTCTCTCCGCCCACCGACCGGTCATCAAAGCAGCACGAGTCGGCGTACAGACCGGGCTGACATACATGCGACTCAAACTGACCCCCTCGTTTGCGAGGCGATCGATATTTGGCGTCTCGAGGATTGGACTCCCGCCAATTGACAAATCTCCGATTCCCTGATCGTCTGTCATGACGAGCAAAATATTTGGCTGCTCGTTCGCGAATGTGGTCATGCTGAACCAGACCATGAATAGCGCAGCGGTGAAACAACCGACCTTTCTGTCTGTTCGCATGCTCGGAGTATACAGACCATTTCTGAAATCAGAGATTCGACTGAGCTTGATGTGTGTGCATTATCGGTGTTGCTTGTATGCTGCTTTTGGACCATGTCGTTGTTGAACGACGAGGGATTGGACTGATGAAAGGACTATGCCATGTTGACGGCAACGAAGGATCTTGTTCTCCCAGCAACCACGACTGGTTCGTGGCCTCGCCCGCGATGGTTTGAGATGAGCATGTGGGGCAAGCCGCTCGATACCTGCATGATGGATGTGCGGTTTCGCGAGCAGTTTCAGGACGCACTGTCGGTCGTGGTGAGCGATCAAGCGCGGGCAGGGCTCGATATCGTCACGCATGGCGACTTTCATCTTGATGAAGACATGGCTGGGCGATCGTGGCATCACTATCCGCTCCAACGATGGGCCGGGCTCGAAGGCGATCAGTTGCAGTCTGAACAAACGCGTTCGCCCTGGCTGAAGTACCCCCCCGGCACGCTCCTCAACGAAATTTACACCGGGTGGCGCTGGCCTTTCGTGACCGACACGATCGAGCATCGTTCGCTCGGGTATGACAAGTTATGGCGCATGGCACAAGGGCGGACTGAGCAACCGCTCAAGTTTGGCACTTGTTGTTCGCAGGTGATGGGGCTGTTCCTCGATATTCATACGAAGAAATACACCGATCAACGGGAAGTGTATTGGGATATGGCGGTCGCGATGAACAAGGAGTTACTCGCGCTGCGCGACGCGGGCTGCCGTTGCATTCAGATCGAAGAGCCCTGTTTGCACTTCATGGCCAACACCTACGGCGCCGATGATGACATGGTGCAGTTCCTGCTCAAGTGCTACAACCGCGAGGTGGAAGGGCTCGACGACTGCGAGATCTGGATCCACACCTGCTGGGGTAATCCGAACATGCAACGGGTCATCGACGATGACAGTTATGCTGCATCGTTTGAGATGTACATGGAACAGGCGCGCGGCGATGTGTGGACCATCGAAACCAAGGACCGAAACTTCCGCGAGATCGAACTGTTCGGCCGATACAAAGGCAAGTTGCCAAAGAAAGTGTGCATCGGCGCGTCGAGCCATCGGTCGCTGCAGGCGGACCGGGCTGAGGATGTTGCTGCGGACATTCGCCGAGCGCTCGAATACATCCCGGCGGAATCGCTGATCGTGTCCACAGATTGTGGCTTCGGGCGACAGGGATGCGCGCGCGAAATCGCGTTTTTCAAATCTGCAGCGATCGCACAAGGGTGCAACATTGTGCGCGCCGAACTGGGGCTTCCGACGACTGATATTCGTTCTGCCGATCCGCAGTTTCAGACGGATATTGTGCCCAAAGCGTAGTCGCGACTCACTCTGATTTGCGCAGCCACTCCGTCTCAAGTTCGCCAAGTTCGGTGTTGAGAGCATCACGTTCTTCGGTCAACTTGTTCGCTCGGTCGATGTCCTTCCAGACATCGGGGTCATCGAGTTCGGTGTCGACAGTGCGAATCTGCGTACCAAGTTCATTCATGCGGTCTTCGATTTGTTCGATGCGCATCCATGAGAACCGGTTTTTTTCACGATTACCCGAAGTGCCCGAAGTTTCGGTCGCGGCTGATGATCGCGGCTCACTGTTCGCTGCACGATTCGTTGGCAGTTTCTGATTATTTGTTGATGGGGCTGCAGACCTGCGCACCTGTTGATCGTGCCACTCTTTATAGGTACCAGCGAAGACTGACGAACCGCCATTGCCATCGAGGATGATGAGGTTGTCGCATGTGGCATCGAGGAAGGCTCGGTCATGGCTGATGACGATGAGGGTGCCTTCGTAACCGCCGCCGTTGTCGGGGAGCGCCAGGGCTTCTTCAAGTCGTTCGGCACTTGGAATGTCGAGGTGGTTGGTGGGTTCGTCGAGAATGAGAACATTTTTGGCGCTGGCCATCAGACCGGCGAGGACAACGCGACTTCGCTCCCCCCCAGAAAGCACGCCCATCGGCTTGTCCTGTTCTCGACCACTGAACAGGAACGCACCCGCGAGATTGCGAGCAGCCTGCTCGCTGAGCGTTTGACCGGGGCACTCTTCCCGGACAATGCGCTGGAGGTGCTGGTAGACCTGTCGCTCGGGGTCGATGCCTTCGTGAACCTGAGCGTAGTAGCCGATGGCGAGTTTGGTGCCAAGGCGTGTGGTGCCGGTGTCAGATTCGATCTCGCCGAGGAGCGTTTTGACCAGTGTTGTTTTGCCAGCACCATTGGGGCCGATGATCCCCCACCGCTCGCCGCGTGTGATGGTGAGCGAGAGGTCTTCAAACAGCAGTTTGCGCGCCCCTGTTTCTTCGTCGTCGTACCATTTGCTGAGATCACGAGCGGTGATCACCTGTTCGCCAGTGCGATCGGCCTTTGGCAGTTCGAGCGTGAGCGCCTTGAGTTCAACGGGTCGCTCGAGGCTCTCGTCGCGCTTCATGCGGTCGAGGCGCAGTTCGCGTCCGCGTGCCTGTTTGGCCCGTTGACCGGCTTTGTACTTGCGGATGTAGGCTTCTTCGCGTTTGAAGACCGTCTGCTGATTCTCGTACGCCCGATGCATCGCCGTGCGGCGCTCAGCACGCAGTTTGCGAAACGCAGCATAGTTGCCCGGGTACTCGATGAGACGAGCGTTCTCGGTCTCGATAATGCGATCGACGACATTGTCGAGAAGATAGCGATCGTGGCTGACAAGGATCACCGCACCTCGAAACTCGGTCCGGAGGAACCTCTCCAGCCATTCGCGCCCGGCAATATCAAGGTGGTTGGTTGGTTCGTCGAGGAGCAGCACACCAGGTTCTTCGAGGAGAGCGCGTGCGAGCGCGAGTCTTGAGCGTTGGCCGCCGCTGAGGACTTCGAGTGGCAGGTCAAACTGGTCATCGGTAAAGCCGAGGCCGTGGAGAACTTCGTCGATCTTGTGATCAACCTGCACCCCCCCAGCCGCGTCGATTTTTCGCTCCAGATCTTCCTGCTGTCGCATGAGCCTGAGCAAATCATCGCCGCTGGCTTCACCCATCTGGTCAAAGACCGCGTGAAGTTCGTCGTGGAGAGCGTGGACCTCGGCAAAGGCAGCCTCGGCTTCCCCCTTGAGTGTTTGCCCGGGCTCCATATCAGGATCCTGAGCGAGAAATGCGACGCGGACGCCTTTTTGGATGACCACGGTGCCATCGTCCTGAGTCAGTCGGCCTCCGATGATCTTGAGCAGCGTGCTCTTGCCGGCACCGTTTCGGCCGACCATGCCGATGCGTTCGTCGGCTTCGACGGAGAGCGAAACGCCGTCGAGGACGATGTCATTGCCGAAGGCATGGCTGATATTGGTAGCGGTCAAGACTGGCACGGACGATGGTAGACGAGTGAACGCGATGTTTGATAGAGCGATGCGTTCATTTCCGGCGTGCTGAAGGTCTCTCGATCGGTGTCTAGACTCCGCTCATGCTGTCTCCCTCCGCCATTCTTGAAACGATTTTGTATGGCCGCGATGTGCCGTCGATGGTCGGCTTTTATCGCGATGCACTCGGGCTACGACTTCTCGCCGACTGGAATGACTTCGGCGCTGTCTTTCGCTTGGCACCCGGCGCGGTCTTGGTGATTTTCAACCCTGACAAATCGAGTGCAGCCGGGCGCGATGTACCAAGTCACGGATGCACGGGCCCTGGGCATGTCGCGCTTTCGATCGAGGACGCAGCCTACGACGAATGGGTGTTACAGTTGCAGTCGGCTGGGGTGGAGATCGAACAAGAGCAACCGTGGGTCGCGCACGACGGATGGCGACCGGGACGGTCGATCTATGTCCGCGATCCGGCTGGAAACTCGGTCGAGTTGATTACCGCGGATATTTGGCCGGAATAATTGGCCTGCGATTGCGGTCTGTTTATGCACAAGGTCTGCCATTCGGCAGATGATGCCGAACAGTTTGCATGCGCTATGACTACAACGGTCCGTCTAAATCCTGTCTGCTGGCTCGAAGAACACGGCGATGCCATGTTTCGGTACGCCTATCTGCGTCTTCGCGATCGAGCGGCAGCGGAGGATGCTGTGCAGGAATCGCTCCTGGCAGCGCTCAAGGCCAGCGACGGCTACGAGGGGCGATCGAACGAACGGACCTGGTTGATTGGCATTCTTCGGCACAAAGTGCTCGACACCATCCGAACGCGAGCACGAAATCGAAGCACAGGTGATATTGGGTTGGAGATGGCGGAGCCGATCGTCCGTGGTGTTCGCCGTGATGACCAATGGCCGACCGGGCTCGACGGGTCCGAGAACGCTGAATTGGTGTCGATTGTGCGCGAAGAGCTTGCCGGTTTGGGTTCGCCAGCGCGAGAAGCGTTGATTCTGCGGGTGGTCGAAAAACTTGATTCGCAAACGGTGTGTGATATTTTGGCGTTGACACCGACCAATCTATGGACAATCGTTCATCGTGGGCGTCTGAAACTGCGCGACCGGGTGAGCGAACGACTCAAGGATCGTGAGTGAGCCGGCGAAGGACCGAAACTGGCATGATGCAATGGCTGCGGATCATCTGGTATGTGTTGACGCTTCGGTGTAACGAAGCCGAGCGATGCCGATGCGCTCCTGATCAAGATGCGCTCGCTCGGCACCAGGTTATCGCCGAGCGACTGCACCGCATCTTGTGTCGGTCGTGCCGACGAGCGAAGCGCAAACTCGAAATCGTTGATTGTGCATTGTCACAACTGGGGTCCGAGGCCGAACTCGACTCCGGTCTAGGCCTTTCCGTTGAAGCCCGCGATCGCATGCAGCGGGCGCTCGTTGACGCAGATTCCGAATAAAAACTCGGATCTTTGTGCAAGGTGCCCTCCCGGGCATCGACACACCTGTGGGCGTTCGTTGGAGCGGATGCCCACGGTTTGCTTTCAAGTACTGGAGGATAGAAATGCGATCAACATTCTTGGCAGGTGTGACCCTGAGTGCCGGTCTGGCAATGTCGGCGGCTGCGAGCAACATCGATGTGACCGTCGAGAACATGCTCTCGAGCGGTGGGTTTTCATTTACCCCCGTGTGGATGGCGCTGCACGACGGCTCATTCAACACCTTTGACAACGGCACGATGGCATCAGGTTGGGACGGGCTGACCGAAATCGCGGAAGGCGGCGACACCGGGCCGCTCTCAGATCGCTTCTCGACCAGTCAACCCGCCGGGATGCAAACAACGCTCGTGCAAGGTGATGGCGCTCCCGTGTTCAGCCCGGGCGAGATGCAGAGTACGAATATCGCTGCCGGCGATGCGACCGTCAACCGATACTTCAGTTTCGCATCGATGGTCGTGCCGTCAAATGACTTGTTCTTTGGCAATGACAACGGCATGGCGTATGAAGTCTTCGATGCGGCTGGTAACTTCAACGGCCCGATCGTCATCGAGATCTACGGTTCGAGCGTGTACGATGCGGGTACCGAAGTCAACGACGCGTTCGGGGGGGCAGCCTTCAGCGCCAATGGTGGCAATAGCGTCGACGAGGCTGTCGTCATTCGCTCGCTGTTCACAGATGGCGGTGACGCTGGCTACCTCGCGTCGTTCGTCGGAACGGGAACCGCTGATGGCGGCTCCATTGCCGCGGACTTTGGTGCTGCTGACCTCATCGCCCGTATTACGATCGTCCCCGCTCCGGGCACACTTATGATGGGCATGGTCGGACTCGGCGGCCTTGCTCGCCGTCGACGCTAAATCGATATCTTCTCACTCCAATGGAGAACGCGAGCCCGGCACACCCATGCCGGGCTTGTGTCGTTTTTGGGCATGACTGTACCTCATCAGTCGAGGTCCGCACCTTGCTCGCGGTAGAACGGCCCGAGCGTCAGACGCGATGCATGATCCATCTTCTTGACCATGGCCCGCGACCAACCAGTGGCCGAGGCACCGCGTTTGGCGAGGTAGGCAGCGTACGCCGCGTCGTACGCGTCAATTTGTGCAAAGACCTCCTCGTCTGTTGGGTAGGTATCTTCGAACAGCACGCCAGGCGTTGGCAATCGCGGTCGTTCGTCAGGCGATTCTGCAGGTTTTCCAACACACAACCCGAAGATCGGGTACACGCCGATCGGTAATCGCAGGACTTCTGCTACGCGAGCGAGATCATTGCGAATGCCGCCGATGTAGCAGATGCCATAGCCGAGTGATTCAAACGCGATCACCATGTTCTGCGCAAACAGCGTGGCATCGATGACTGAAATCAGGAAGCCTTCGAGTTGTTGCCTGTACTTTTGGCCTGCGCATTCGCACAACAGTCTGTGTCGACGGGCATCGCCACAGATCACGAAGAACGCGGGTGCGTCAGCAACTTTCTGCTGCGGGCCGGCAAGGTCCGCGATCACGCGGCGGCTATCGGGGTTGGTGACACGAATGGCGCAGTAGGCCTGAACGGCACTACTGGTCGATGCCATCTGTCCGGCGCGCGTGGCGACTTCGATGTGATCGTCCGGAATCGGGTCGTCCGTAAACTTGCGAATCGACCGGTGCGCGAGCAATGTGTGAATCATGTCGTTCATGACCGAGCGTAGTCGAGCCTACTTAGTCGCGCTTTTCAACCGTGTGTTCGAGGACGACATGTTCGACCCAGGGCAGACCGAACGGGATGATGGGTTCGCCGGCTTCGTCCCAGGCAGCACCCCATGACAGTTGCGTCGCTGCGCCGTAACAGATCCATGCTTCAGCGGTCACGCGAATCTGAACTTGCGCCCGCCTTGCGATCGTAAATGTTGGGACAGACTCTTCGGGTTTGCGTGATTGGGTCCATTCGTCAAATCGATAGACGGACGAATAACGCGGCAAAAGCGTGTTGGCGACGGGTTGATTGTCAGCGGTAAACCCCCGGAAGACAATGCGCACTTCGGTCGGGCCGAAAGGAGTTGATCGATTGACTGCGACGGCACGAATTTCGACGAACCCTTCGAGATCGGGCACAGGCTCTTCGCGCAATCGAAGGCTGACCATTTCACGGTAATAGCGTGCGGTCAGCGCCGCGTCGAGGCCACCTGCCGCGAATTGGCCGTCGAGCCACGCTGCGCTGCGTCCGTCCAATCGTCCTGATTCAAGCCTCGTATCCAGCAAGCGACGAATCAGATCGCTGGTCTGCTCTTCGGTCAGTGTTCGCTTGGTCAACTCGGCCCAGGCGCCGGGTGTCGAACCACCCACACCCGCGACTTGCTCGATCAAAACACCGGTTGGTACAAATCGACTGATACTTCCAGCCAGGAGAGGGCTGAGAGAAAGCGAAAGCGCGAGCACCATGAGAACAGCGCCCACAGCAACAAAAGTAGACGACCGTCTGGGCTCGCCGGCAATCGTACCAACCTGAGCCGACCAGACAGACCCGCACTCAGGACAGTTCTTCCCCCCTTCTTCGCTGAACGGGTAACCACAGGTTTCGCAGTGCAGTGCGGATCCGATGCGTCTCTGCAAGCCGTAACCGAAATACGCACACCCGAGTGGAATCAGCCCACCCCAGGCAAACTGCAACAGCCCCAGGGCTCGCAAACCCCAGGCCGCAACCGCCAGGACAACACCAAGAACAAACCAGATGGAAAGTACGATCAACCAGCGCAGGTTGTCAGCGATGCCGCGACGACGAGCAACACGACGAACAATGACATGGACAAGCAATGCCAGCACGCCAAAGCTGACGGCGAAGACGATCGTCCGCACACTGAAAAAACCGAGTAAAACACCACGGAGTGAAGCGCCGCTGTTCGACCCGGCAATGACAACCGCCATGATGCCGAAGACTGCCCAGATCAGGGCAATTAAAATGACCAAAGCCACAAGTGTGGTCTTTGACGCAATGACTGCGGACCCGCGCCCCGGCAAGCGTTAGCCCAAACCGCCCCGTTGCGGGCCGCCAGCAGCCTTGTACTTCTCACGCAAACGACGGAGTGCGGGGGTCTCCTTGAGGATTTCCTCGGCAGATCGCCCGTCACGATCACCTCGCCCTTTGCCGCGTCCCCCACCGCCTGTGTTGGCTGGCGGTTCTTTGGTCGCTTTGAGGCTGAGCGAAATTTTCCGCCCGTTTTCGTCGATTCGGAGAATCTTGACGGAGATCACCTCGTCTTGACGGACAACATCATCAACCTTTGCAACACGCTTCCAGTCAAGTTCTGAGATATGCACCAATCCCTCGACCCCAGGTGCGATCTCGACGAACGCGCCAAAGTCCATGATCTTGGTGACCTTGCCAGTCACCTCAGCCCCTTCGGCGATCGAGCCTGCGGCTTCGGCAAATGGGTCGGCCTGGAGTTGTTTCATGCCCAGACTGATTCGCCCGGCATCCCAGTCGAGTTTGAGGACTTGCACACGAACATGCTGCCCTTCCTTGATGACACGCTCGATCTGCTTCTCGCCGTGCCCGATGCGTTCGTGTGTCAGGTCAGACATATGCACCAAGCCATCGACACCGCCGAGATCGATGAACGCACCGAACGGCATGATCTTGCGCACCGTGCCTTCGACGACATCGCCCTCGGCGAGCGACTCCTGCAGTTTCTCAGCCTTGGCTTTGCGCTCTTCGGCGAGCACCTCACGGCGGCTCATCACGATGTTGCCTCGGCCGCGACGATCGACACGCTGTACGCGGCAGGTCATTTTCTCGCCAACAAACACAGACAAGTCTTTGATATGGTCAAACGAAACTTGCCCGGCAGGCATGAATGCAGCATGACCAGCAACATCGAGTTCAAGGCCACCCTTGTTCACACCGGTCACGCGAGCCTCAACCGTCTGACCCGGTTGAAGCATTTCCCAATCCGCTTTTTGGACAGCACCCGGGCGGTTGCAGATGTACACGCCTTCGTTGTCATCGCGCTTCGCGACCACAACCTCAAGTTCGCCACCAACGACCGGCAGGTCTTCATCATTTTTCCATGCCTGGCGCTCAACCACGCCGAGTTCCTTCGGCCCGAACTCAACGAAAATATCGGTGGGTCCAACGGAAACCACGATGCCCTTGCGATGCTCTCGACCGGCTTGGACGACGCGCGGCCCTCGAATGGGCTTCTGGCTCTCGCCACCCGTCGCGGCATCGAGTTCGCTCATGGCGGCTTCGATTTCGGCATTGATCTCGTCGCTGAGGGCAGCAGCGGGCGCGTGTGCCTGCGTGGGTGTGTTGTTGTCTGGTGTGCCCGTATCTTTGTGTTCGCCGTCGGTTGTCATGCTGTCCGCCATCGCTCGCCGTGTGTAAATTGCCGGGACTCAGCGTCCCGATCTCTCTCCAGTGTATCCGATCTGTGCGTCACCCTCGCATGGCTTGATTGATGCGTGGGCAGCATCGTGTGTTCAATGGGCCGAATTCATGGTCTTACCGGACTGAATAAAGTCTTGAATGGAGGCCACAATCCGCTCGGCAGTTCGTACATTGACGAACCCAGCCATGGCATCGATCTCAGGACGACGCCCTTGGCGAACCGCACCGATGAACTCCTCGATTTCCATCTTCAAGGGCTCAGCGTCATCGATGACCAATGGATCAATGTTGACCAACTCCGACCAATCGAGGTTCGTGAGGTCTTCGCCGCGACGCAACTGGTCGGCGACCTCCTGCATCTGCAGTTCATTGGCAGTGCGGCGAATGACCGTGCCTTTCTTGGTGGCATAGTCAATTTTGATGTACCCATTCTCACCCGAAATCCGCGTGACGCGTTCGGTCTTGAGTGCGAGTCGGCTGGCGGTGATGTTGGCAACACACTTGCCTTGATCGTTCGGCAGATTGAATGTGAGACGAGCGTTGCACAAGTCTTCATGCTCTGTGACGACTGCAACACCGGCTGCGTCGACCGAGTCCGGCTCACGCCCCCCCATCAGCATCAACACGACATCAAGGTCGTGGATCATCATGTCCATCACGACACCGATGTCGACTGACCGAAAGGTCATCGGGCTGACACGGTGCACTTCGATGAAACGAGGTACGACTTGAAAGCCGCCCTCGGTTGCTCGCTGCATGGCGCGCATGACGGGGTTGAAGCGTTCGATATGCCCGACCATCAAACACGCGCCGCTGGACTCGGCGACATCTTTCAAACGCTCGGCGGTTTCTGCATCGGGCGCAAGCGGCTTTTCGATGAGACACGCCACACCGGCCTTAAGAAAGGGCACGGCACTCTTTTCATGACTGGTCGTCGGGACAGCAATGCTCACCGCATCGACACCGGCTTCGAGGAGCGCTGCTTCTGTCTCAAACGCCACGGTGCCGTGACGCTCGGCAATCTCCTGAGCGCGTTCAAAATTCTGATCGACAACGCCGACCATCTCGATGCCCGGCATTTCAGCGTAGACGCGTGCGTGGTGCTGACCCATGCGTCCGACACCGACCGCACCACAACGAAGCCGTGGCGCATCGGATTGTCCATCGCCGTTCATCGCATTATTCGTCATAGAGATCCTGCACGCCCGTCGGGCGGTTCTTCCACTCAGCCAAGTGTTCGATCAAGAGCAGCTGACAGATCATCAGCATCGCGAAGCCCGGTAAACCGCTCAACGATTTCGCCGTCCTTGAACACCATGATGGTCGGTATCGCCTGGACCTGGAGCTTCATGGACAAATCGCGATTCGATTCAATATCGATCTTCCCAACTTTGGCTCGTCCTTCATAGGCATCAGCGACTTGAGCGACGATCGGTCCGAGCCGTTTGCATGGCATGCACCACTCGGCCCAGAAATCGACCATCACCGGAATACTCGAATCGATGACATCCGCTTGAAAGTTATCTTCGGTGAACTCAAGCACATTCCCGTCTGCCATGCCTGCTCCTTGCTGGGCTCTCACGCCCCAGATTCATTCTATTGCTCGCGTGCCCGATCGAACGAAGATCGAATGGGTCGCGAGCCAATCCTATCACACCCAGTTGTCAGAGCCCACCTCGCCTCGGATCGCAGCCGCCGATTGAAGGGCAACACGCTGCAACGCGACATCGTGAACCCGAAAAACACGGGCACCACGCAAATAGTGGCACACGGAAAACGCCGCGGAAGCCGATTTTCTTTCATCCGGGTCAGAATCACGCTCGAACGCCACGCGCCCCACAAAACTCTTGCGGCTGGCTGCACTCAAAACCCCAGCTCCGAGCCCTAAAAACGCTTTTGTCCCGCGAATGAGATCCAGATTTTGTTCAACTGTTTTGCCGAATCCCAACCCGGGATCAACAAGGATGGCATCACGCTCGATGCCCGTTTCCATGGCTCGTTGAACACGCCCGACGAGATCGTCACGGACCTGCGCCACTACATCATGATAAACGGGAGGGGTTTCGTACTGGTCGGCGTAGGAATCGGCACCCGGAGGCCGAAGGCGATGCATGATCACCACCCCGAGCCCATGCTCCGCGATGACCGCAAACAGGCCAGGGTCTTCTTCACCGCCCGACACATCGTTCACAATGGTGGCCCCGTCGCCGTCGGCAGCCGCGATCGCCGCCAACACAACTTGCGACCGGGTTGTATCGATACTGATCGGGAGTGTGATGCCTGATGATCGGATGGCTTCGATCGCGGGGATCACCCGCCTGATCTGTTCGTTAACAGTTACGCGCTGCGCTCCGGGGCGTGTGGACTCGCCGCCGAGATCGAGCAAATCGGCACCGTCGGCGACTGCTTTTTGCGCGGCTTCAACCACGCGCTGCTGCGTGTCGAGCATCCCGCCATCGGAAAAACTGTCAGGCGTGAGATTCATGATCGCCATGAGGCGAGGTCGATCGAGCGTGATCGCTCTGTGCCCTCCAAATCGCCAGACTGCATTCGTCATCGGATGACTCGCTCAGCATAAGAAAAGCCGCTGCGCGAAATGCGCAGCGGCTTGAGCGTATCACATTCACCCAACCGTCGACGGATCAGAACCGAACGCCTTCTTCGCCATCGAACGAATCGGCTTGCATGGTCTGACTGAACTCAACCATCCACTCCATGACCTGACTGGGCACATGGATGCGGTTGACCAGTCCGCCGTCGCCTATTGAGGCACCAACGCCAATCGGGGGCATGGCATCCATGCGATCAAAGCCGGGCAAAGCGCCGAACATGGCAGCCATCGGACCGACGGTGTTCATGACCTGATCGATCGAAAGATAGAACTCCATGATGCGGCTGTCAGGCAAACGACCGGCAACCGTCTTCACAGACTCATTTGTGCCAAGACCGCCGCCATTGCGTGCCGCATTGATGGCTTTCTCCATGAGAGGCGTGTTCTGACTCAGTGTTTGCACGACCACGCCATCGACCGATGCGATGTATCCGTTCGGGCCGCCGTTCGGGCCGAACAGCATCGGCATCACCATTTGTGCAGCACCGACGGCTCCGCCGTCACCAGAACCATCCGGCTGCATGGACAACGCGTAACTGGCGACATCGACCCCGCTGATTGAGGTCGAACCTGCATCGAAGGTCGTCGAGTACTTCATGCCCTGAGCGGACTGACCGTTCATGGCGTTGAGCGCACCCTTCATCGTTTCGACAACGCCCGCACCATCTTTGGTCATGGTGACGGTCACCATGTTGCTGAAGATACCCGCACCCATCATCGGGACGCTGCCCATCGCGCCAGCGACACCGGTCGCGTTCTTCATCATTTCGAGGTAGTTGATACCGCCGGGGGCGCCTTCAGCTGCTGCTGCAGCCTGACCGAGTTCGGCGAGGATGGAACTGATACCCGGGTTGCCGGTGTCGAACGCATAGGCGAACAGGAACTCTGAACTGGGCAACTTGTTGAGCATGTCAGCGGTGTTGCCTTTGCTCGCCAGACGCTTGGCTGAGGCTGACCCTTCCTTGAACTGCAGGCCGGTATCGAAACTGACACCTTCCGGGCTCATCTGGATCCCGAACAGACCTGCCTGACCGTCCTCGGCGAGTGAATCCATGAGGCCGGTCACCATTTCAAGCATCGGACCGGCCTGCTGCGCCTGTGGACCCATCATCATCATCATCATGCCCATCTGGTCCTTCATCTGCGTCGCACCCTGGCGGATGAACGGCGAAAGGATCTCCAGATTGGCGATCATGGTGATGTCATTGCCTTCAAGGACCTGTTCGCCGGAAGGACCGACGCGACGCATGTGACCATTGACATGCCCGCCGTCACCCTTGAACTCCTGGACGAGTTCGGGCATCGGACTCACGGCTGCAAAACCCCCCCCGACATCTTTCAGGTAGACATTGTTCCCGCCCATGTTCGCTTCGTAGACCGGGCCGGACCCAAGGGCACCAACGCCTTCACGCAGTTGCCCGAAGTCAGAAACAGGGAGGAGCATCACCATGGGCGGGCTATCAGGACCGGTGTCTTCACTCATATAAACGACGGCTGCTGCCGAACCTGCGCCGTTCATACCAGGCATGTCGATGAATGTCTGGACCATCGCCAGACCCATGTTCATCTGCAGCTGCTGATCGGCCGGGATGACCGACTCACCGAAGTTCTTCATGTCGTCAATAAATCCCTGCACATTGGGAATGACGACCGTGATCGCTGCATCATCCGGAACGCGGTCAAGCGACGCAGGAGGGCCGGCGAATGCCAAGGTTGTCATCGCCATGCCGCATGAAGCAGCTATCCAAGTACATTGTTTCATCTGATGTGTCCTTTCGTGGTTGTCTCGTTCGTCCCCGCCGAGTGCGCAGAATCCTCGATCTCTCATTGGGAATCGGGGACTCTGCTCTTGCACAACGCCAGTGTTGGCAGATTATTCTAGGTCGGCATTCGAAAGTCGCAGACTGTCAGCAAGGAGCGGTTGTTCAGGCGAAACGCTTCGAGTTGATATCAGAACCACCCTCTTTTGGGTGGTCTTCTACACCGACGACTTCTTCTTCATATTCGTCGGTCTCTTCTTCGTACTCGTCAGATTCCTCGTCGTCGAGCTCGTCGTCTTCGTATTCGTCGACGGCTTCTTCATCCTCATCAAATTCCAGTTCGTCCTCGTCGTCGAAATCGGCATCCTGGATATCTGATTCTTCAACAGCTTCTGAATCGGTTTCGGTTTCGGGGAACAGTGAGCCTTGGGCGTCCTGTTCGAGTTCACCGGCCATGCGTTTGATCTCGGTCCACTCTTCCGGCGATATCAAAACCTCGCGAGCGACGGAGCCTTTGTGCTCACCGATGATGCCGGCGATCCCCATCAGATCGATCAGTCGACTGGCGCGGGTGTAGCCGATCGCGAGTCGTCGCTGCAACAGACTCACGCTGCCGCGTTTGGTTTCGAGCACGATCTCGACCGCGCGATCGAACATCGGGTCTTCCTGCGCAGCTGCAAGACTCGCCGATGAGTTGTTTTCACTGGCTGCAAGTCGTTCTTCGTCAGAACCGGCACTGCGAATCTGCACAAGCGATCGTTCAAAACTGGGCGAAGCGATGCTTTTCATAAATCGAACGACGCGGCGGATCTCAAGATCATCAACCAGTGTGCCCTGAGCGCGACTCAACTTGTGACTGTGCGGACTGAGGAACAGCATGTCGCCTTGCCCGAGCAGGAGTTCGCCGCCGCGTTGATCAAGGACGACGCGGCTGTCAATATTACTGGCAACCTTGAAGGTGATGCGACATGGCATATTGCCTTTGATGAGTCCGGTGACGACATTTGCCTGCGGGCGCTGGGTTGCGAGGATGAGGTGAATACCGACCGCGCGGGCCTTTTGAGCGATGCGAATGATTGAACTCTCAACCTCCTTATTGGTCATCATCAGGTCGGCGAGTTCATCGATGATGAACACCATGTAAGGCAGTTTCCGCGGGATGCGAGCAGCCTCTTCGTCAGACTCAACGCCGAAGCGCTCCTTGAGTTCTTCCCAGTCGAGGCTGTTGTAACTCGATATGTCGCGACACCCGGCTTCGACAAGCAGCTCATACCGCTCATCCATCTTGGTGCACGCCCATTCGAGAATCGCAGTCGCTTTAGCCATCTCCGTCACAACCGGACACATCAGGTGGGGGATATCCCGGAACTGGCTCATTTCGACCATTTTCGGGTCGACAAGCACGAGTTTGAGTTCGTTGGGCTTCTTGGTGTACAGGAAACTCATGATGATCGTGTTCATGCACACACTCTTGCCAGAGCCCGTGGTGCCTGCGATCAACATGTGCGGCATCTTGGTCAGGTCGGCAATCAAAGGCTCACCAGATGCGTCTTTACCCAGGAACATGGGCAGATTCATCTTCGCAAACCGCTCACGATTGCTCATCAGTTCTTTGAGCCTCACCTTTTCCTTGGCAGCGTTGGGCACTTCGATGCCGACGGTGTCGCGGCCCTCAATATTGGCGACGATGCGGATGTTGACCGCTTTGAGTGAACGAGCGAGATCGCTCGATATCGCATTCAACTGGGCGACCTTGGTACCCGGCGCCAGGCGGACATGAAACAGCGTGATGACCGGCCCGGTCTCGACATCGACGACCTCGCCATTGATCCTGTATTCTTCCAGCGCCTCGACCAACCCCTCAGCCTGCTCGCGGACCTGGGTCTCGAGGACTTCGTCAAACCCTTCATCTGGTTCTTCGAGCAGGTCAAGACCGGGGAACTGATAGCCTTCGAGTTCCACCGCGTTCTGAATGTCGTCAAGATCTTCCTGCGTCGCGATTGACTTGTCCGCCCCGCTGAAGCGTACATTGAGGGCTTCCATTTTCTGAGCCAACTTATCACGATCAAAGACCTGCGGAGCGCCCGGCAAAGCCTCCTCGTCTTCTTCCAAGTCCGCCTCGATCTCGTCGTCAGCCTCGACGATTTCTGATTCGTCATCTTCGATTTCTTCCTCGATCGTTTTCTGTGGCACGGGGACCACACGCCGGCGAGGCTTGGGTTCGACGACAACTTCGACTGGTTCATCGAGGTCGTTAATCTGGACGAGTTCAGTCCTGACGCGCCGGCCACGGATCGCGCGCAAAACGCGAGCCATGAATCCGCGTGAGGTCGTCCTGGTCATCCCCCCCGCTGCTTCGCGCGTACGCAGGGCGGCATCCTGGGCTGCGAGCGCCGCTGCCCGTGTACCTGCAGCTGCAGGCACAATGGCTCGCCACAGGTAACGAGGTAGTGCCAGTACAAGTTGGTCGGCAGCAAGAATGAGCCCGATGCTCGCTCCGAGCATAAGCCAGAGCACCGCACCCCAGAAATGGAATCGCGGCAGCATCAGCCCTTCTGCCAACATGAACCCGAGCGTCCCGCCCGCGAGCCCCGGCATCGGACCCCTGGTTGGACTGATGACACCGAGCAACCCAGAAATCATCACCACCAGAACCATAACACCGAGTCCACGCACGAGTGGGTGTTCAATGCGTTTGCGCCAGCCTGTCCAGATCAACCCGACAAGGCCGAAGGTCATGGGAATCGCGATCGCCCAGCCAAAAAATCGAAGCAGCGTGTACGCGGTGGCTGCCCCGACCGGTCCGCCCCAGTTCTGTGTTGTTTCATTGGCCGGCCAGACCGCGTGCCCGGGTCGGTCGGCAACGTTGAAACTGAGCAAACTCAATGACAGAAAGACCCAGGCTGCTGCGAGCCCGAGCCAGATCGCCACGCGCACCGCGCGTCCGTCTGTCGCTTCCTCTGTCTTCTTTTTTGTTGTGCGTGCCATCGGTCCTTCTCACTCTCACGCAGGTGCCGCTTGAATCGGGCACGCTTGGGGAATCCATTCCCGCTCTATGAGCGTATCCACATCATCCTGTCTTTGCAGCAATGTCATTCGCTGATCCCGATGTCCACACACCGGCGACCGCACGGTGAATCATGAGCGGATTGCTGTCTTGCAAGGCTTCGGGCAGCAGTTCGGCAGGTGCATTTTGATAGCACACCGGCCGACACCATCGTTCCATCGCCATGATGCCCTGAGCCGTCGAATTGGGCGCCGTGGTCGCGGGAAACGGACCGCCATGGACCATGGCTGCATTGACTTCGACCCCGGTTGGAACGCCGTTATAGACAACCCGTCCGACGCGCTGACTGACAATCGCCTGCAACGGGCCCACCATGGCGCCGTCATAACTTCCGGCAAAGATCGAACCCGACAGACTGCCGGGGATGGTCTGTGCACACGCCATCAATTCGGCTTTGTCCTGACACACGACCAAAACAGTGCTCGGGCCAAAGACTTCTTCTGAGAGCAGGTGATCCGAGAGGTAGCGTTCGCCGCTCGTACGAAGCAGCACCGGGCTCACACTCGCGGGACCGCTCTCTGTTGCGGTGCCCATCGCACCGGCACGCACCTCGACCCCATCGACCGCTCGCAGCCGATCGAGCCCTTGCACGAAACTCAGTTGCAAGCGCTTGGCGAGCATGTACCCGGGTTCGGATTTCTCAAAGGATCCAGCAAGCGACCGTTCAAACTCGTCGGCGTGCCCGCTGCGAATGATAAAAATCAGACCCGGACAGGTACACATCTGACCCATCGCGTTGGCAACCGATGATGCAAGTCGCTCGGCAATATCCGCACCCTTCTTCTCAAGCGCGTGCGGCAGCACAAACACAGGATTCACCGAACCCATCTCAGCAAAGACCGGGATCGGCATCGCTCGATCGCGTGCAAGGCGTTCGATCGCTGTACCCCCGCCCAGTGAGCCGGTAAACCCGACCGCACGGACGCGTTCATCTTGCACGAGTTGCTGCCCGATGGTTCGCTCGCGGTCGCCGCCCGCGTGGAGAAAACTGAACGCCCCCGCAGGCAAACCAGCCGCCTCGATTGCTTCAGTCACCGCCCAGGCGACGAGTTCGCCGGTGCCGGGGTGGAGCGGATGACCCTTGACAATGACCGGGCACCCGGCGGCCAGAGCCGAAGCCGTATCCCCCCCAGCCGTGCTGTACGCGATCGGGAAATTGCTCGCGCCGAACATGGCGATCGGACCAAGCGGCACAATCATGCGACGCAGGTCCGGCTTCGGGTTCGGCCTGCGGGATCGATCGCCCGGCTCGATACATGCTCGCACCCACGAGCCATCACGCACGACTTCAGCAAACATGCGAAGCACGCCAACCGCGCGTTCACGCTCTGCCAGGACGCGCGTCGTCGAAAGCCCGGTTTCAGCGTTCATGACTTCAACCAGATCCTTGCCAAGCCCGGCAAGACGATCAGCGATGCCATCAAGGGCGGCTGCCCGCGTCGCGCTGTCGATGGACTGCATGCGTTCAAAAGCGTCCCAGGCGCTCGCACAGGCTGCTTCGACTTCAGCGTCTGTCGCTGCCAGGTAGGGCTGCGACAGCGCTTTTCCCTTGATCGGATCGTGCCCGAAAAAGGGTTCTCCCGCACCCTGCGCCGGTTTGCCTGCCACGATTGAAACGCCACGAATCTCGGCCATTGCGTCCTCTTTCTCAACGGGCGACACGCGGCCGCCTCTGGGTATACATCGGATCATCCACGAACTTGCCCCGAATCATGGGGCGCCTCGCTCGCCTGATTGGGTGCAGTTCGGTATGCTCATTGCCATGATTGCACGCGTCCAGAGTTTCCTGCTCACCGGCATCGATGCTGACCCATGTGAACTCGAGGTCGACTTTGACCCCACAGACATGGACAAGCAGCTGCTCGTTGGGTTGCCCGATGCTGCGGTGAAGGAATCGCTCGAACGCGTGCGCTCTGCACTGATGAACTCAGGATATGCCTTCCCGGTCGGTCGCACGCTGATCAATCTCGCCCCAGCCGATGTTCGCAAGGAGGGGCCGTCGTACGACCTGCCCATTGCGGTCGGATTGTTGATCGCTTCGGGCGTGATCCGGGGCGGCTCGCTCGACCCGCGCCGACTCATGTTCGCGGGCGAACTGGCGCTCGATGGACGGGTTCGGCCGATCCGCGGCGCGATTGCCATGGCGATCCTGGCCAAGGCTGAGGGGATGCGGGCGATCATCTTGCCAGCAGCCAATGCAGCCGAAGCAGCGGTCGTGCGCGGGATTGATGTCTTTGGCGTGCGCACGCTGACAGAAGTCGTCGGGCTCATGTCGGGTGAACTCGACGCTGAACCCGAGCAAGCACCCGATATCGAGTCGATGCTGAGTCGCGCTACACCAGAAATCGATTTCGCCGATGTACGCGGCCAAGAGACCGTCAAACGCGCCATCGTGGTCGCTGCTGCTGGCTCGCACAATCTGGTCATGCTCGGGCCGGCGGGGACCGGCAAGACGATGATGGCCAAAGCCCTCCCCGGCGTGCTGCCCTCACTCACGCCCGATGAAGCGCTCGAAATCACGCGGATCTATTCGGCTGCCGGGTTGATGTCGTCCGGGCAGGGATTGATCACAACGCGCCCCGTGCGCACGCCACACCACACCGCATCGAGCCCGGCCATCGTCGGCGGGGGGGCGGTGCCCAAAGCCGGGGAGATCTCGCTGGCTCACTTCGGCGTCCTCTTCCTCGATGAACTGCCCGAGTTCCCGCGCCCCGTCCTCGAAACACTGCGTCAACCGCTCGAAGACCATGTCGTCACCATCGCGCGGGCCAGCGGGACGATTCAGTTCCCGGCCTCGTTCATGCTGGTGGCCGCGATGAACCCGACGCCCAAGGGTGATATTGCGCCCGGCGAGGTTGGCAAACGCGACATGGAGCGGTATCTGTCGCGTATCTCCGGGCCGCTGCTGGATCGGATTGATATTCATGTTGAAGCACCGGCGGTGCCGTTCAAGCAACTGCGGACCGCACCGATCGGGACGAGTACCGCCGACATGCGCGAGCAGGTGGCGGCGGCCCGGAGAGTGCAAGCCGCCCGTCAAGGGTTGATTGCGCCAAATGCCCGGCTTTCTGGCCGACAACTCGACAAGTTCGCCCCCCTCGACACCGAGGCCGAGTCACTCCTCGGTGCGGCCATGACCCAACTGGGGTTGTCAGCCCGCGCCTACGACAAGATCCGCCGCACCAGCCGCACGATTGCTGACCTCGCGGGCGAAGAAGCGATTACGACGGGGCATATCTCGGAAGCGATCAGTTACAGGTTGCTCGATCGGAAGGTTTGAACGCGGAGATGCGGAGATCACGCGGAGGGGCGGAGAGGCACGAATGAGCCGGATGGGTAGCATGGTCATGTCTTCATGGCCATGACGGGGCGGCATTGAACTTCGACCATGGCCCTGCAGAGCCAAGACCATGCCACCCACTTAAGAAACACCGATCGCCAATGAGGTAGAAACCACTCAAGTCCCGCGATTGCGAGCACAATTTTAACGGTCATCTCATCTAATTGTCCTCAGGCAGCAACTGTACCATAAGCGCTTCAAGCCGTTTCAATCTCATTTCCAGAATGGCGTTCTTCGCGTGCAGTTCTTTGTTGTCCGTAACAAGGACTTCAATCTGACGATTTTTTTCTTCGCGAAGGTCGCGCATCGCTTCGACCGTGAGCGCTTCAAACCCCATGAACGAGAGTGTCTTGTAGCCATTCTCGCTCTCGCTGACCCAGTCTGGGAACACCTTTTCGACATCCTGGGCGATCATGCCAATACGCTCGCCGGGCAGTTCATGGATCGGGTCGGGGTCGATGAACTCGAACGAAACACCGCGCAGCGACATGAGGCGGTCCAGCGATCCATCGAGCGCGACAATGTTTTTCTTGAGTCTGCGGTCGGAGAAGACCGACCACGGCCCGCCGCCGGTCTTGCACGCGGTCCCGTTCACGGTCAAACGGTGCTGGAGGAGGAAGCCCGCTGTGTTGATGCCAACATTGTTGTCCGTGATCCAAAGCATGGGTTGGCCGTCCTGGTTGGTTAGGAAGGTGTATCCGTCGTTGGGTCCGGTTGCGCGCAGGCCGAGTGTTGCGTCGATCTGCCCGTCCGTTGTGTTGCGGAGAAGCACGGCGGCATCGTTGGAGTCCCGCTCAAACAGCACCGCGTCGCCGCGCGTGTGCAGCACGCGCTCCGGGTTTTCGGTGCCGATGCCAACATCCCCGTCATCATTGATGACCATGCGATTCTGATTCCCGTCCGTACGAAACTGAAAGCCGTTGGGCAGTGTTGGGTTGTTGTAGAGAATGCCGCCGCTGGTGCTGCTTGAAGGACCGCCAAAGAAAATCCCACGCTCAAAGTTGTCTGGTGAGAGCAGACTCAGATAGGCGTGGTCGTCGCGTTCCAGGGTCGCCAGAGAAACTTCCTTCCCCACGGTGCCCGACGGGCCGTCGGCAACATGGAGCAAGCTGGTTGGTGCGGTCGTGCCGATGCCGATCTTCTCATTGTCATCAACAAAAATGCCTCGAGTCTGAATCGAGTACGGCGTGCGGGTGATCTCCTGACGCGGCGTCAGTATCACGCCCTCGACTTCGATCTGAAGCCATCGCCGATCGTTGTTGAACGCCGCCACTCCGAAATCGAGTTCGACACTGAACAGCCCATCGACAAGCTCTACATCGCTGATGTATATCGCGCTTCCGATCGCCGACCCATTCGAACGCGCATCCCAAAGAATGAACTCAAACTCACGCAACCCATTGACCGGGTCACCGTTGTTTTTGAGCTCACCCTGATAGGTAAAAGCGGAGTTAGATTGAGCGAACACCGGAGCAGTACAAACCATGCCCATGCAAAGAACGACGACAAATACGAGAGCTTTCATAAGGGGTCCTCTCCTCTTTTGTTCCTAAACGGTTCGTTGGCCTGTCCATTATTGATATAAGCGACACTGATGCAAGCGAAAACCCGATCCGTTCTAACTCCTCTTTCATTGCATGGACACCGTTCCCAAACCCACTCCTGGCTAACGAACAGGCCAATGCCGGGTGCTTCTGACCTTTGGCGGGATGTACCCATGATCGACGAGTCACTCGGATGCTGTTGTATGTGCAATACATATCACGGTTCGTGTGTCGGCTCGTTGTGTTCGGTTTGCCGGCGGTATGGCGTGGGGCCCGAATGCGGTGGGGCAGCGTTGCGATTGCCTCGGTAAGAAGCCCCCAAAGCAGGTGCGTTCCGAGAAGATCAGCACTTGAAGGGGCCGGAGGCGGGTTCGGTGCAGTTGCCCGCGTGTGCGAAGGTCCGGATGCGTTGAATTCTATTCCAAAAGAGGCGTCTGATGCTCTGCGCGATGCGTGTGAAACGATTTCGCATGCGTATGAAACGATTTCGCATGCGTGTGAAACTCTTTTTGACGCATCAAAAACGCTGCGCGATGCATGTGAAACGATGTGGGGCGCACCAACAACTCTTTCGCATGCGTCTCATACGCTGCGCGACGCATCAAAAACTCTTTCGAACGCATCAACAATGGTTGCACACGCACCAAAAACGATGCGCGACGCATCATCTATTGTATTGCATGCGTCAAAAATGCTGCGCGACACGCCACATGCTCGGCGTGCTGCGTGTCGGACGAGCCCGTACGCATGTTCATCGACATATCAGGCATCGACCATCCCTGCCACGCCGCACGCGGCAATGGGCCGGGTGCCGTGATCATGGCCTCATGGACATGACCGGGCAGCATTGGTCGACCATGGCCTTGCAGAGCCAAGACCATGCCACCCGTCTGATCTATCGATTTCGAACGAGCGGGAATATTCCGTGGACTGAGGATCTTGGTACGCTGCGTCGGTTGACAGGCCGCAGCGTAAATCGAATAAGTGCGGGAATCGGCCCGCGTTGAACTCAAAACGAACACAGGGCACTCGCCCAAGGAGTCAACATTGTCTGAACAACTCAGCAAGATCACCGCTGACCAGTGCTCAGCACCACCAGCGAAATACGACGATCTCAAGGCACTGTTCCTCAACTGCACGCTCAACCGCACGCCGGTGCTGTCGCATACCGAGAAACTCATCGGGGTCGCTCAGCGTGTTTTTGAAGCCAATGGCGTGACGACGAAAGTCATTCGACCGGTCGATTACGAACTCGCTGCCGGGCTGGGCAAAAACATGGCGGAGACTCCTGAATGGGATCGAGACGATTGGCCCAAGTTGCAGGCTGAGGTCGATGCCTGCGACATTCTCGTGCTGTGTACATCGGTATGGCTTGGCGAAAAGTCGAGCGTGTGCAACCGCGTGCTTGAACGCATGTACGGCTACACCCACGATTTCAACGAGAAAGGTCAGTACCGCGACTACGGCAAAGTCGGCGCGACGCTGATCACGGGCAACGAAGACGGCGTGAAGCACTGCGCGATGAACATCCTGTTCTCGCTCAGTCATATCGGATACACCGTGCCGCCGCAGGCCGACGCGGGCTGGATGGGTGAAGCCGGCCCGGGTCCGTCCTACGCCGACCCCGGCTCGGGTGGTCCTGAGAACGACTTCACCAATCGCAACACGACCTTCCTCGCGTGGAACTGCATGCACCTGGCCCGCATGCTCAAGGATCAGGGCGGTATACCCGGCCACGGCAATCAGCCGGACGCGTGGGAGGCGGGCTGCTGCTCGACGAACGCAAGCCCTGAGCACAAGCGGTAGTCACCGCCGGGTCAACAGCCAAACCGAGTTCGATTCACCGATGCCGGATTGTTCTCGCACATCATCTCGAATGGCGCATACGCTCGCCCATGACGGTGCCGCGTTACGACATCCTTGCGATCGACCTCGATGGCACGCTGCTTGGAGCGGATGGGCAAGTCTCGCCCGGCAACCGGGCTGCGGTTGAGCGGGCTCGGCGGGCGGGGATGCTGGTGCTGCCGTGTACCGGGCGCGGGCTCGTCGAGTGTCAGGAAGTGCTGGCGCAGTTCGACCACACCGGGCCGGTGGTTGTTGCCGGGGGGGCGATGATTTGTGACGGCTCGACGGGTCAAACGCTACACCGGTTTGGGGTGAATCGACACATCGTCGCGGCCTCGACCGCGTTCATCCACGATGCCGGGCACGCGGCTCTGGTACTCAAAGACCGCACCGAAACCGGACACGACTATCTCGTCGTCACCAGCGAGAGCGATCATCCCGTCGACCCGGTGTCGCTGTGGTGGTTCGAGGAGTTCAACCTGACCACCCGGTTTGTGCGCTCGCTCGAAGACGACGAGCACCCCGACTCGACCGTGCGTGTGGGGCTGGTTGCCGATAGTCGTGATTCGGTGCCACTGGTTGACCGCATGAAGGCGGAACTGGGACCGGAGGTCCTGCTGCATTCTTTCCCAGCCCTTATCGCCGACGAGCACAGCAAGTCGGGTGACCGTGAGGTCCACATACTCGAAGTCTTCGACAAGCAAGCGCACAAATGGGGCGCGATCGAGTGGGTGGCTCAGCGGCAGGCACTGCTCGGGACACGCGTCGCGGCGATCGGAGACCATGTCAACGACCTCACCATGCTTGAGCGGTCCGCCCTGGGCATTGCCATGGGAAACGCTGTTCCAGAAGCAATGGAAGTATCTGATGTGACCACACGCCGTAACATCGACGATGGCGTGGCGCACGCCATCGATCAGATCCTCGATGGCGTGTGGTAATGGAGTGTGGTCTGTGCAGACACTGAGCGAGATACGAACGCTGCTCAACGAGCGAGGGCTTCGGCCGAGGCGTTCACTCGGGCAGAACTTTCTGGTTGACCACAACCTGCTCAAACAACTGGTCGACGCATCGGGTGCCGGCGACAACGACCTGGTGCTCGAGGTCGGGCCGGGGACCGGAACCATGACCGAGGAGATCCTCGATCGTGGGTGCCGCGTCATAGCCTGCGAACTCGATACCGATCTGTGCAGTTTGCTTCGAGATCATTTTGAAACAAGACCGAACTTCACACTCATCGAAGGTGATTGTCTGGCATCAAAGCGATCACTCTCGCCCGTGCTCATCGAAGCGCTCGGCGATGAACCCTTCCGTCTGGTTGCGAACCTGCCATATGGCGCGGGCACCCCACTGTTACTGGCGCTGATGACACAACACCCAGCGTGTGAATCTGTGCATGTCACGCTCCAGAAAGAGGTCGGTGAGCGATTGCTCGCTGAACCAGGAACGGACGCGTACGGTTCAATCAGCATCATCGCACAGGTCTCGATGGACCTTCGGTGTGTGAAGACGCTCGATCCGGGGTGCTTTTGGCCGCGGCCCAAGGTGGACAGCATGATGGTGAGCGGCCAACGAAAACAAACCAACGAAATCGACCTGGTCAAACTCGCGCAGATGTGCCAAACGCTCTTTACACAGCGAAGAAAGCAGGTCGGGCGGGCGTGTGCAAACCTCGGTCTGACGCTGCCCGAGGGCATCGATCCGTCCATGCGGGTCAACGAGTTGAGCGCGGAGGTCGCAATTGGGTTGAGTTTGGCACAGTCCGTGTGATAGGCTGGTAGAGAACGCGGGGATTTGAAGTTTTGAGCAAGCCTTCTCACGCAGATCATTTCGACGCCGAGCATGACCCGCAAGCGATGGCTGTCGAACTTGAGCCTGTGCTCCGTGAGGCAACCGCCGGGCGACTCGGCCCGATCGAGTGGTTCCGGTCGTCTTGGCAACAAGGTGGTGCCGCAACAGGATTCAGCACATGGACCGGTGACGACGGAAACGAAACCGAAACCATGGTCAAACTGCCGGTTGGCTCGCGCGAGCACTACTGGACTTTTGCGTTGAGCGAATCGAAGTGCATCCATTCGCCTCGGGTCATCGCGCACGGGACAGCACTGGGCAATTACGACCTGGCATGGATGGTTCTGGAACGACTTCGAGGAAAAACGCTGGGGCGCGATCTCACGAGAGAGTGCGTGCTCTCATTCCTCGGTGCAAGTTGCGATGTGCATCTCAAAGCGGCCTCGATCAAACCTGCGACCGCGAAGGATGCGCGCGAGCCAACCGATTGGGAGCGACTACTCGATCGAGCCATCGAAGCTGTTGTGGACAACGCAATGCCAGATGAGAATCGATGGCTCAAGATGCTCAAGCTGGTGCAAAGTCGGTTGGGCGTGTTGGTCGGTCAATGGCGTGCGCGCACGATTGATACCTGGTGCCATGGGGATTTACACCCAGGGAATGCTTTGTACCGCGGCCCGGGTGTGCATGAGGGTGAAGTCGTACTGATCGATTTCGCATTGATGCATACGGGTCACTGGATCGAGGACGCGCTGTACTTGGAACGGCTGTACTGGGGCCACGAAAGCCTGTTACATGGCGTCAAACCGGTTTCCCTGCTCGGCAAACTGCGAAAGCAAGCCTCATTACCTGTTGAAACCGACGACTCATATTTGGCAAATGTTCGTAGAGTTTTGATGGCTTCATGCGTTCCGGCGTTCCTGGCGCGGGAGGGAAACCCCCTGTATGTGGCGGCTTCGCTTGACATACTCGAGCGTCTGGGTAACGAAATCCTGCGTTGAGACTCGAAAAGGGCTATTGTGTGTGGCGAGACCATTCTCAGGTCTTTGTGTTGTGACACCAAACTGATGCGATTCCGACACGGAGTCCGTGAAAAGGGAAGGAACAGACCGTGGACCATCTGGAGCAGATGCAGCAAGCGATTGAGTCAATCCGCGACGATTACAACAAGGCCAAGGGTGGCAACCGAGCAGCGGGCACCCGTGTGCGCAAAGCGATGCAGGATGTGAAGAACATCGCTCAGTCCATCCGTGCGGAAATGTTGGAGTCGCGCAAGGAAGGATGACTTCCGATGTCGGCAGTCTCTGACACGCCAGGTTGCCCGGCGAGATCGCCTTACACCATGCCAAGTTCATTGCATGGCAAGTTGTTGTTTCCGCTCGATGGCATCGACCTCTCGGCGACCGCTGCCGATCGTGATGTCATCGCCCGGACCAATCCACATCGCCATGCGATGGCGCTGCTTGATCGATTGATCTGGCGCAGCGACGATTACGCGCGCGGTGTCGGTGTCAAGATGGCACGCGAAGATGAGTTCTGGGTCGCCGGTCATTTCCCCGGCCGACCGTTGTACCCGGGCGTGTTGATGATCGAAAGCGCAGCCCAACTCGCGTGTTTTCTCTACAACGCCCGGCAAGAGAAGCCGCAACTGGCTGCTTTTACCCGCCTTGACGACGCGGTGTTCCGCAACTCGGTCAAGCCCGGTCAAGACCTTGTGATCTTGTGCGACGAAATCAAGTACTCGCCGCGCCGGTTTGTTTCGGCGGTGCAGGGCATCGTCGAAGGGCAGATCGCGTTCGAAGCGAAAATCACAGGCATGTCACTCGGCGAAGCACTCATCGATTGAGTCCAACGCTGCAGGTTCGACGGTCATGGACAACCATCGTCGAAGAGTCCGAGGTAGATCAGGACATCGAAGAAGTCGAACAGGCTGTCGTTGTTGAGATCTGCAACGGGGTCCCGAGCAGCGAACGCGTTAAGGAACAGCTGTACATCAAAGAAATCGACCATGCCGTCCCCGCTGAAGTCAGGCGGGCAGTCGGCTGTCAGTTCGTCGCCATCAACCTGGAAATCATCAACAAAGAACACGCCGATGCCACCGGTGGGCGATCTGAACTCGAACCTGGCGTCGTTGTGCAATGCGAACGCGGGGAGTTCAACCTCAAACATGGTGAACGGTGCCGCATTGACAGCAGTTGCTGGCACGGCGACAAGATCATGGCGCGATCCTGAACTATCCGTCACGCTGAAGATGATTTCGCCTCCTGTCACAGGACCAGTGTGCTGACACCAAAATCGAGCGAAGTACGGCGCGTCCACATCGCCCAGCCGCATGGGCAGCGCGACGGCGTTGTCACCTGCGAACAAGCCGAGCGAATACTGCCCGCTCGGTTCGCCGGTCGCCGCTTGCGTGACGAATGCAGACGACGAAGACCAGTTTCGAAGGCCGAGTGCCTGCGCTGATTCGAAATCTTCTGCAAACGGTGCTAGCAGCATGGACCGATTGCCAATGTGGATATCGTCGAGGAACCAGTCGTCGTTCGGCTCATCGCCCGAGACCGAAAATCGAAATCGGAGCGTGTTGGTGGCAACGGTCTGTGGCAGATCGAACACAAGAAACTCACCGGGCGTTCTCGATGCACTCTTCGAGACCAAGGTTATCAGATTCGTCCAGATTGTCGCGTTGGTCCGCCAGTCGATGGTGAGCGTTTCACCGGGTTCGACGCCATTGTGTTGCATCCAGAACGAGAGCGTCGGGCTTTGGGCCATGGTCTGGCCGTTGATAAACCCCGTTTCGAGGACTTCGCCATTGTCGATATTGAGGACAAATGGCGGGCTCGGCTCATTGTTGGCACCCTGATTGATCACCGGCGTACTCACAATCGGAACCCAGAGCACCGGGTCGAGTCGATTGGTCATCCACATTTCGTCAATCGGTGTGTCGAATCCATTGAACGCTGCGATCTCGAGGTCGTCGATGAACCAGTCATCTGAGCCGTCGTCACCATTGACCCGCAAACGGATCTGCAGCGCACCGTGCTGTGCGTTCGTACCGAGCGGCACATTGACGAAGCCAAATGTTGTTCGAGCAGCATCGGCGGATGTCAGCGTTTCGGCGATGCGCCACGATCCACCAGCGTCGGTATATTCGACGAAGAGGTCCTTGCCGGGTTCCACGCCATTGTGTTGGACCCAGAACCGCACGACGAGACCGAGACCAAAACTCGTCGCGTCGATCGGGTGTGTCGTCGCGGTTTCATCACGATCGAGATTCATCGCGTATGGCGGGCTCGGCTCGTTCAGCGCACCTTCATTGATCGCCACGCTGTCATCATCTGCCCAGATCAGCGGACTGAGCATCGGTGCGTCGAACGGATCGAGCACGGGGACGCTGAGCCCGTCGACGGTTTCGATGAGTAAGTCATCGACGAACCAGTCGTCGGATCCGTCGGCTCCTTCTGCTCGCAGGCGAATCTGCGTTTCGTCATGCATGCCATCGGGGGGGATCGGGATGTCGAGATACCCCACGGTTGTGCGCTCGGTTGAATCCGATGCATAGGACCAATGCCCCGCCCAGCTGCCGTTCGAGCGTCGATAGTCGATATGAAATGTTTTGCCGGATTCGACATTGTTGTGCTGCAGCCAGAATCGAACAACGAGTCGATCGCCGATTGGCGTGTCTGAAACATCGAAGGGTCGCGTCGTGAGACGATCCTGCCAGTCCAGATTTACCGCATTTGAGCCGGAGGGTTCGTTTGAAGCACCTTGATTGATCACAGCGCCATCGATCGGAAACCAGGTTGCCGGATCGATCAGTTCGTCTGTGTCTTCGAAACTGTCAACGATGGGGAGACCCATGGGCGGTGCCGACTCGACGCGCACATTGTCGATGAACCAGTCGTCGTCCGGGTCCGAGCCGAGTGCTTCAAGCCGGATGCTGAGCATGTCTGTTTCGGCATCGGCGGGTAGCGGAAAGTTGATGGACTTCATCGAACTACGATCGGTCGAACGCGGCTTGTGTTCCCACGCGGTCGCAAGTGAGCCATCACCAGTGCGGTAACGAACGCGGAATGACTTACTCGGCTCAACATTGTTCGACTGCAAAAACAAGCGAACCCAGACATCCTGCGCATCTGTGATGGAGCCAGCAGGCGTGAGCCGCGACTCGATCCAGTCGTCGCGGTCAAGATTGAGCACGAACGGCGCACTGACGGGATCAGGCGAGCCGGTGTTGATCACGGCACCGTCATGGTCAGCCCAGTCAATCTCGTCAAACTCTGAACTGGAAAAACGCTCAAAGAAATCGAGCGAAGTCGGATTTGCTTCCTGAATGCGCACATTGTCGATGGACCAGTGGTCGTCACTCGTGTTGCCGGAGGTTTGGAAACCGATGCTGGTTGTTGGACTAATGGCTTGCGGCGGGAGAATGACGCGCACGGTGCCGACGGTGTCGATATCTGATGGAGCGGGCGTAATCGTGCGAAAAACCGTGGGCGATCCGCCCTTGAGTGTGTAGGTGAGCTGCAGGTTTTCGCCCGATTCGATGCTGTCCGTCTGTGCCCAGAACTGCAGCGTGATCGGCTCGTCAAACGGACCTGACATATCGATCAGGTCAGTCGCCAGAGTTGATGTCTGTGGCAAGCGTGCTGTATACGGCGACGATGGCTCGCCGACTGTATCGTCTGCAATCACCGCGCCATCGATCGTGGCCCAGGTCCGCGTATCCAGAAAGTCCTGCGTGAAGTTATCAACAACCGGCAGTTGCAACGGCTGACCCTCACCCTCTTCGAGGCACGACGCACCGATGGCGTGAGTCATGATTTCATCGATGGCGCTCGGACCAAAGTTCGGTGTACCAAGCCCGTTGCAGCCATTGATTGTGCTGCACATGATGTGGCAGGGCGGTTCGCTGTTGCAGTGTGACGCGGAAAAGTTGTGCCCGATCTCGTGAGCGGTCAGACCCGTTCTGCGTGAGAGCAAGAGGTTGTATCGGGTCTCACTGAGGCCGTATGAAAAGTTGGGCGAATTGCAGACAACCCCGGTATAAGCAAGCCCGATGGTTGACCCTTCCATCTCTTTCCCCGTGAAAAGGTGCGCCAGATCACGATGCTGCCCCCCCTGATTGGCATTCCACCAGGTTCGAAAGACATCGAGGATGTCACCCGGACTGGTCAGCCCGGCGTAGGGGTCATCCTCCTGCGTTGTGCGCACAAGCACACTGAGCAGGTTGTGTGTTACTTCAACATCGCGCTCATAGACAATGTTGACTGCCTGCATGACCGTTTCGACATCCGCAATGGTGTCGTCAACACTCGATGCGTTGTGCACAAACAGTTCAAAGTCCGCATCCGCACGCAACTCGACCACACGGACGAGTCCTCGCGGCGAGAACTGCGGACGGGGATTGATGGGTGCCTGATCACCGACCCAGGGCACGCCACCGGGGCAGGTGCCAAACGCGCCAAACTCATCAGCCGAGTGGACGATGACATGTCGCTCGCGCGGTGCGGGCATGATTGATGCAAGCGGCTCGATTGACCACACGCCATCCTCCGCGAACACAACGACCCGAAGCCCTTGTCGCACCAGGCCGCCGCCGACCGGTGCACCGGTCTCGCGGACGACTCCTCGAACCGTTCGAGGTGCTGGGGGTGGCGTGGTGGTCAAGCCGCCGGTGCCATCTGGAACCTGAACAACAAAATTGTGACTTCGGATAGTGGACGGTTCGAGATCGAGATGAACAACCTCGCCGCCGAGATTCACCACGACTGTGAATGGCATCACCGGTTCGAGGGGGATCGCCAGATCTTCGATCGCATACGCGCTCGCGGCCAAGCCCTCCGAAATAGCGCGATGCATTGATGCATCCGGCACAATCACTTGCGGGCTCGGAGCCAGAGCGACGATGGCGGCGACCCATGCAGTGGCAATTGACATCATGACTGGAATTCTCCTGCTGAATCGGGTGTCGCTCGGCTCTCGGTGGACCCAGCCCGTGGAGAACTGAATCTGTCTTGGTCCAGCGTATCGAACTTTGGGTTCCCGACCAAGACCCATCCGCAGGAACTGTGTGTTCGGTTCAGGCTATGCTCTGGGCATGTTGTCACGCATCGCCATTCGAGTTGTCGGCATCGGGCTTACCTTGTCCTGTATCGGGTTGGCCCACGGTCAAGATGAGTTCACCCTCTCGGACGGCGAGTGGGAAGCCGCCGAGAGCAGTGCGAGCGATCCGGTTATACAGGAAGCTCGGGCGCTTCTGGCTGCAGACCAACCCGGCGAAGCGAAGCAGTTGCTTGATCCATGGATTGCAGCCCACAAATACAGCGAACACGCTGACCTGCCAGACGCATACCTCTTGCGCGGCGATGCGAAGCTCATGATGGGCAACGAGTATCAAGCGCTGTACGACTATGAAGCAATCGCGAAACAGTTCTATGGCACGCCCGCGTTTCCGAAGGCAATCGAGCGCGAAGCCGAGATTGCGAATCGGTACCTCAACGGCCTCAAACGCAAGTGGTTTGGTTGGCTTCGGCTGGAACGGGCAACCACGCTCGGCGAAGAGTTGATGATTCGCGTGCAAGAGCGCATGCCGGGGAGTCAACTCGCCGAACAGGCTGCGCTCGATCTCGGTGATTACTACTACCGCGGACGCGACTTGCCACTCGCAGCAGACATGTACGGCATTATCGTGCGAAATTATCCAGATAGTCGTTATCGCAAGTTTGCGGCGCTGCGTGAGATCTACGCAAACATCGCCGCGTTCAAAGGGCCGTCGTATGACCGAAGCCCACTCGTTGAAGCCCGCATTTTGATCGATGATTTTCAGATGCGATATCCGGCGGATGCTGAGCAGGCGGGCATCACAACGCAACTTGAAACATGGGTCGATGAATCGGACGCAGCACACTTACTCAATACAGCGAAGTGGTATCTGAATCGCGGCGACGAAGCATCTGCGCGATTTACCTTTCGGCGGCTCATTCGCGACAACACGGAGTCGGCGGCTGCCAAGGAAGCGGTTCAGGTCATGATCGATCGCGGTTGGCTTGATGCGCCGACGAATGATTCCGAGACGGAGGCACCGATCGATGCGTCGCCATAAGCGTGCCATTGGTGTCGTGTTAGCGACACTCGGTGTGGCTTGTGTCATCGCTGGCTGCGCGTCTGACCCACATCGGGGATATGTGTGGGGTTCGACCTATTCGAACACCGTATCGTCAGTCTCCGTACCAGTGATGGCGAACGAAACCTTTGCGGTCGGGCTCGAACTCCAGCTCACCGAAGCGGTGGTCAAAGAGATCCAGCGGACGACGCCTTGGGTCGTCACCAATGGACGGAGCGCCGATACGACGCTGCGTGGAACGATCGTTGGTGTTGAATATGAGCGGCTGTCAGGCGCACCCGGGACCGGGCTTGTGCAAGAGCAGGCAGCACGGGTCGAAATTCGATTTGACTGGATGGACAATCGGACTGGTGAGACCCTTGTGTCGCGCGATCGTTACACAGCAACATCGGTCTTTGTTCCTGCCGCCCCGACGGGTGAACGCGCTGAGATTGGCCATCGGGATGCGATCCAGGAGTTGGCGCGGGACATGGTGCGTGAACTGCGCTCGGATTGGTGAAAAACCGGGGGGTTTGCGTCATAGTCGGATGCGCCCGTGTCGCGTCGCGGGCCTAGCGTTGTGTACGAAGGTGGAATGGAATCGATACTTCTGTGGAATGATTCCGCAGCAAGATTCGTTTTGGTGGATGGATGAACACACACGACGATCAATACAAGATTCGAGATGCGATGAACGGGCCGACCCATTTTGCGGCTCCGACGCCGGGCGACGAAGGGCCGAATAAGCCCTCGCGGGGCAACGGGGAAGGTCCGCAGCCACCCAAAGCCGGCGCAACCGGTCCGGGTCGCAACGGCATGTTCGGATTCCTCGTGATCATGTTGCTCGTGTTGATGCTGGTGATGTTCTTCAGCTATTCGCAGGGCGGGGAGAAGATCTCATTCGCGCAGTTGATCAACTACATCGAGGGCGGCGAACTCGCACCCGACTCGACCATCATGGTGCGCAATAACGCGATCATTGCTGAGATCAAAGATCCAGAAGCACGCAATGGGAAGATGACGGTGACGGTGCCGTCGAACGCATCGACGAGCCGCGCGTATGCCGAAGAACTGCTCAAACGCAACATCGAGCACACCCCGGTGCAGGACTCGCCCTGGGTCAATCTATTGATGTTCTTCGGTCCAATTCTGCTGATTATGCTGGTGATCTGGATCATCGTCAGCCGGGGGTTGCGCAGTGCGTCTGGGGGGGCTGGCATGCTGGGCACCTTTGGCAAAAGCAAGCACCAGCGCATGACGAAAGAAATGACCGGCGTGACATTTAATGATGTCGCCGGTATTGACGAAGCAAAGGAAGAAGTCGAGGAGATCATCGAGTTCCTCAAGAATCCGAAGAAGTTCACCAGGCTCGGCGGGCGCATTCCGCGTGGCGTTCTGCTCGTGGGGAGCCCCGGCTGCGGAAAGACACTGCTCGCCAAAGCCATTGCAGGTGAAGCCGATGTGCCGTTCTTCTCGATTTCTGGCTCAGACTTTGTCGAGATGTTTGTCGGTGTCGGTGCAAGCCGCGTGCGTGATTTGTTCAAACAGGCCAAAGACAGCGCCCCGTGCATCATCTTCCTCGACGAGATCGATGCCGTCGGTCGTCGTCGCGGCGGCGGGTTCAGTTCGGGCGGCAATGACGAGCGTGAGCAAACCCTCAACGCCATTCTGGTCGAGATGGATGGGTTCAACTCAGGCGATGGCGTGATTGTGATTGCAGCCACGAACCGCGGCGATGTATTGGACCCAGCACTCACCCGACCCGGTCGGTTTGATCGACAAATCACGGTTCCATTGCCTGACCTGAAGGGTCGTCTTGAGATTCTCCGCGTGCATGGCAAGAAGATGAAGATGGGGCCGAAGGTCAACTTCGAGCGTGTCGCGCGCGGAACACCCATGTTCAGCGGTGCAGATCTTGCTGCGCTGATCAACGAGGCCGCCATTTCTGCGACCATGCAGAACAAGGATTTCATCGAGCAGAGCGATCTCGAAGAGGCCCGCGACAAGGTGCGATTTGGTCGGAGTTCGCGTAGCCGCATGCCGGATCGTGACGAAAATCGTGCGACGGCGTATCACGAAGCGGGGCATGCTGTTCTGCAAGCAATGCTCGACGATGCTGACCCCTTGCACAAGGTCACGATCATTCCGCGTGGTCAGTCGCTGGGTGCAACCTTTAGTTTGCCAGAGAAAGACCGGCTTGGCTATTCCAAGCGCTGGCTGCTCGCGACGATCCGTGTCATGTGCGGCGGTCGCATCGCAGAGGAGATTGCGACAGGCGATGAGACTTCCGGTGCTTCGCAAGACATTACTCAGGCGACGAGCCTCGCCAGAACAATGGTGCTTGACTGGGGCATGTCGGATCGTCTCGGATTTGTGCGGTACGCGCCGGTTGATCAACGCGATATGTTCCTCGGCGACCGCGATTTCTCGGAAGAGACCGCTCGCGTGATTGATGAAGAGATTCGCAAATTGATCGATGACGCCTACTCGGATGCTCAAAAAGTACTCAAGGAAAACTGGGAGAAAGTCGTCGCGGTCGCAGAGGCTTTGCTCAAGTATGAGACATTGACCGATCTTGAAGTCGGGCAGTTGCTTCGAGGCGAAGGTTTGCACAAGCCAAGCGTGGCCGAGTTGCTTGAGATTGAACAGTCGTCTGAGTCAGATGCCGATAAGCAGCCCGATGCGGAAACTGACGAAGGGCCCGAGATGCCTCCCGGCACCGTCCCCACGCCTGCGTGACCTTGAATACTAGATAATCGGCGGCATGCACAACGCGCGACGCAGATCGACGATCTGACCCGTATGCGTTGCGTTGTGATAGATCATGTGGCGAACGAGATCTGCGATGGACATCAAGTTCTTTTGACGCCCCCAATGGGTTTGGTCACCCATGCGTCCATCGCCTAACTCTCGTACTGTCGAAGCGAGGTGCTCGATCGCAGCGTTGAAGACCACTTTGCCCGCATCGAGCGTTGGATAGATCAAAGTTTGCGGCATCGGGCGTGAGCCGAAGCAGATTGATTCGGTATCAAATCGTGTTGGTTGCCCTTCTTCGCCGTCTCCGGTGAGGAAGTGCTCATCGGGAAGTGGTCGATCATCACAGCCGTTGATCCGGTTGGCAGCGCGGTGCATGTAGAGTGCGAGGTGGCCGAGCGTCCAGATCACATGATTCGGGAGTGAAGGCGCTTGAGCGACCCGCGTTTCATCGGTAAACCCTTGCAGGTAACGACGCAGATTTGGTTTGGCGTATTCGACGGTCGAAGCGAGTGTTTCGGCGATGCTCATGAACGAGTTTACCGTTTGATAACCTGCACCGGCATATGCTCGGGCGTGAGTGACGATCAAAGCCTCTACGCCGACCCCATGGTGTACGACATCTTGCATGCGCCAGGCACCAACGACGAAGTCGCAGGTCTCTTGCAGACCGAGCAGCAATATTCACCAGCAAGTGCCCAGCATCGGCTTTGGCTGGAACCTGCATGCGGGACCGGTCGATACCTGCGGCGTGCTCGCCAACACGGGGTCAATGGCATCGGGTTCGACATATCTGAAGACATGATCGCCTACGCCCAGCGACGCGCCAATCGAACGCGGACGATGGCAACCGAGCGATATTTCGTTGGGTCGATGACCGACTTCGCCTCACAATGCACGAAACGGGTTTCGTTTGCGTTCAATCTCATCAACACGATTCGCCATCTCGGGTCGGATAACGACATGCTCATTCACTTCGAGCAAATGGCGAAGGTTCTTCGCAAGAAGGCGATTTATGCCGTTGGTCTGTCACTCACGCATATTGAAAGTGAACAACCGAGCGAGGATGTCTGGATCGGTGTGCGAGGATCGCGGCGCGTACAACAAACCGTGCAGTTTCTCCCGCCGTCGGGGGGGCATCGAGTGGAGCAGGTCATTAGCCACCTCTGTGTCACAACTCCTGAATCCGAAGAGCACAGAACCTGTCAATACGCACTGCGCACTTATAGCCGGGCGCAGTTTCGGTCGCTCATCAGACGGTCGTGCCTGCAGATCGTCGATGTTGTCGATGAAGAAGGCTCGCCGATGACCATGCCCGAGATCGGTTATTGCGTTGTGCTTCTTGGTCGGCGCGACTACATCAGTCAATCGTCACGGTCCGGTTCAATCTGACGCGCAGGTCGGGGACTTCGACACTGACAGATACCGGTGACCCTGCGAGTGTGAGGATGCCGTTTGCGAGCACGAATGACCGTCTCGCAGACTGACCCGGTGCGAGCGCCGTCACCGACGCGGTATCGCGAAAACCTGATGCGTAGACGGACACCCGACATGTGAGCGGGTCATCACCAACATTGACAATGTCAGCATCGACATAGACATTCGGACCACCCGAGTCCGGCCCGAGTCGATAACTGACATCGAGACGGAGATGTTGCGAACCGAGAAACAGCGGCCGTTTGACACGCAGTAACCCGTACTCCTCTGCAGCACTGAGTTCGATGTCCATCACGAAGTCCTTCATGCCGGATTCTTCGAACGGGCTGAACATGATGTTGACCGGGAACCGATGTGTCTGGCCGCTTTCAATGAGAAACGGCATAACCCGTGGCGTGATGCGCCAGCTTCGATCGATCTGCCCGTCCGGTGAACTGAACCCGCCGGGCTCGACAATGTAAATCTCGCCAGAGATCGGGACCTTCCACGGATTGGTGACGACGAGTTCGTGTTCGTGCTCGCCACCGTGTGATTCGAGCAGGGGTGGGTCGACCGCGAGTTGGGTCAGGAACCTGATCAGTTCGGCATCGACACCTTCGACGAAGACCGGGCTCGATCCAATCGGAATGCTGTGATATGGGAGATCGAGTGTGTCTGAACGCGTGACATCGACCGCGTGATCGTTGCCGAAGACATCAAAGACAGCGACAGGCTCTTGCGCGAGCAGAACTTCGAGGTTTGTAGGAATGGACGCACTCGGAGCAGCCCACACAACGAGCGCTGCGCCGCGCGTTTCGGCGGCATCGACGCGCGGTTCGAGCAACACCGCACGCACACCTGGTGCTAGATTGAGTTCTGCTGACCCGGCTCTGTCAGCGAGGCGTGCGACGAGATTGCGCATGACCGCAGCCTCGGGCCGCACACGCAAGTCGCCTCCGTCGCCTGGGATCCACACCCACGGATTGACGACTGCGATTGACCCGCCGCGATCGGGGAGCGAGTCATGGCGCGGGCCGAACGCCGCCCACGCTTCGACTGCTTTACGAGCGAAATCTTCAGCAACACTGCGATAGCCGAACTTCGCAGCATCCTGACAACGCAGTGCGATCTGGACGGTCTGTTCGCCAGGCGAATCTGCTGTCCAGATCGGACCGGCGTCCGCGATGCTCGAAGCACTCCAATCGCCGGGTGTATCAAGAATCAAAGAACGGTCGACTGGTTCGAACAACCCGGTCGTCGGTGCGGTGTCCATCGGCCAGGGCATCGCGAGTACCGCCTCGGGGACAAGCCGATGAAGTGCAGATTCGAGCAGGGCTATGCGATCGGCGGCATTGGGATCAAGGAGTAGCCGTTCGCTGGAGACGCGCCCGGGTTGCCACCTCTGGACCATCTGTCCCAGTCGGTCAAGAAGCGGCAGGACTGTTGGTGCCCAGTGTTCTTCGGGCGCTTCGAGCATACCCAGGATGTCTTCCTCACTGAGACCCAGTTGCTCGGCGAGCGAGCCGGGGACACGATCGAGGACCAGCGTCACCTGTTGCCAGTTGCCGCGGAGTTCTTTGACAATGGGCAGGAGCAGATCGACCGCTTCACTCCCATCGGCTTCGGTTGTGTTCCACCACGCGGGCAGAGACACCGATCCGACACCCATTTTTGCAGCCACATCGGGCAGCGCCGTGAGAAATGCTGGGTCATGCTCTTCGACGATGATGCCGAAGCGCGGCCTGTCGATGCCCCCACCTGCTCGGGTTGGTCCCGATGCGGTCCTGTCTGCCGAAACGCTTGGTTGGGTTTCATCGGCCAGAACCCAGGCGAAATCACTCGAGTCGGCGCCGACTACGCGTACACCATCAGAAATCTCGACAATCGCCCGGAACCAGCCGAGTGCGTCGAGTTCCGGCTTCCAAGCACGGGTCATCTTGCCGCCTCGGAATGGAAACTCGGCTTCGTCGACGATTCGGCCGTCGATATCCAGAACACGCACCCGGACCGTCAGGTCTTCACCGGTCAGGTCTCTCGCAAACACAGAGACCTCGGGTTGTTCGTCCGCATCAACGATGTTGCCCGGTGAGTTGAGGCCGATACGGATCTGAGGCAACTGTGCGATGGTGATGTCGTCAAACCACGCACCACCTGATACGTCTTCAATCGTGATCAACTCGTCGAAGCGCCGAGCGGTTCCGAGATACTCGGCTGGCTGAAGAAGCAACAAGTCGACCTGCAGGAATGCTGCGTTCGCATTGAGCACATCGACATCAAGTAGCGACCAACCTTGCTCAGAACGAATGACTTCGCTGCGGAACTTCTGGCCTTCGATCGGTTCGCCGCGGTCGTCGAGGAGTGTGACCTCGATCGCAGCCCGGGCGTGCAAGAGTCCTTCAGTGTGGACCCATGCTGCAACTCGATAGTCGGCACCCGGAAGCACGGGTAATGCCCCCTGACGCAAGACGAGGCTCGTACTCCCGCCGCGCGTCGGGAGGTAGGCTGAATACTGTCCCGAATGTGCCCTCGTAGTATCAAGGGTGGCGAGGTTCCAGATCGGGAATCCGGGACGAATGCGCGGGACTTTGGGGTCGTGTTGGCCTCTGAGCCAGCCGACGGGGATCGGTGCCGGACTGTCAAACTCCTCGAAATCGAAACCAGCGACCATGCGTTGCGAGAACTTCGGGCGACTGACCGACTGGTATGATGTTGGTTGTGCGTTCGCTGAGAGCGCAAAACCTGCGCACGACAGCGCCATCATGCCTCGTCGGACGGTGTTCATACCTGCCCTATCGGATGGGTACGGTTCCAGACTCAAAGTCAACGGGGTCGGTGCAAACCGGGAATACAAGCACTCGACGAATGATTCGCCCATTGGAAGCTCACGGAGTCAGTATGGATCACCACCCCTATCCGCCGCCATCTGCCGACGCTCCTCATGAACCGCTCGAGCGGTATTCACCGGCAGGCACGCCGGAGTCTGAATCGCGGGCATTTTATGAACGCATGGACCAGCGGCGCACCGTGCGCATGTTCAGCGATCGACCAGTGAGTCGAGAGACGATCGCGTGGTGTATTCGTGCTGCGGGGACAGCTCCGAGTGGAGCCAACAAACAACCGTGGCGGTTCGTCGCGGTGAGTGACCAGGCACTCAAGAAAACGATTCGAGAGGGTGCAGAAGAAGAAGAACGAGCGTTCTACGAAGAGCGTGCCTCGCAGCGCTGGCTCGATGATCTCAAGCCGTTTGCCACGACACCCGACAAGCAGTTTCTTGAGATCGCGCCTTGGCTCGTCGCGGTGTTCGCGCTGAAACAGACAGATGACGGCGGGCAGGTGTACTACACGCAAGAATCGGTCGGGATCGCGACCGGCTTGTTCCTGGCAGCCTGCCATCATGCAGGGCTTGTGACGGTGACACACACCCCCAGTCCTATGGCGTTTTTACGCGACATACTCAGCCGACCGAAACACGAGAAGCCGTTTCTGCTAATTCCGGTCGGATATCCGGTCGAGGGAGCGGTGGTGCCCGCCATCAAACGCAAACCGCTCGACGAGATCAGCGCCTGGCTGTGAACCAGGTTGCTTGGCTATCGCCAATAAAAAACGCGAACGGAAATCCGTTCGCGCTCCTGATGTGGCTTCGATGAAAATCGATAAAAAGTGCCTTGTCGGTTTACTCGACCCGTTCGGCCTTGGTGATGATCACCGGTTCGACCGGGACATCGCCGTGACCGGCTCTGGTTGTTGTGGCGACCTGTTCGATCTCGTGGACAACATCTTGACCCTCCACCACCTCGCCAAAGACAGCGTACCCGGCGCCGTCGCGCGGCTGGTCGAGGAAGAGATTGTCAGCAACATTGATAAAGAACTGTGAAGAAGCGGAATCGGGCTGATTACCCAGTCGAGCCATTGCCACCGTGTACTTCGTGTTCGACAGGCCGTTCTTCCATTCGTTCTTGATCGTCGCTCGTCCCGGCCTTTGGTTCATGTCCGGTTCAAACGCACCGGTCTGAATCATGAATCCTGACATGACCCGATGGAAGATGGTGCCGTCGTAATCGCCGGCATCGACATAGGCGAGGAAATTCTCGGTCGAGATCGGAGCCTTGTCATCGTTGAGTTCGATCACGATGTCACCCATCGTGGTTGTGAGTCTGACTTGCACAGCGTTCTCCTTATTGGCAGTCGTTGGTTTCTCTCGATTGGCATCGCTCATCGCCGTGCTCTGATTGTCTTTCCGAGCTTCTTTCTCACCGCATCCGGCGAGCATCATCATGGGGATCGCAAGAGCGAACGCAATCATGGCAACAGAGGCTTGTTTGGTGATCATGAACATCATGGAGACTCCTCATCGAGAGCGTAGGGGTCCACATTCGTGTCGGACACACGCTCTTCTGTGACTTCTGACATCCCTTCGGGCGGTGCGATCCACCCGTCGCGCGTCACGCGCAATTGACCGGTTTGAAGCAGGAATCGGAGTACGGCCACCTTGAGGTCGGATGCCGCTTGATCCCTCGCATTTCGTGCGTTGTTCAGTTCGTTTTCTGTGTCCACAATGGCCTGCGGATTCACCTCGTCGGATCTGGTCCGTTGCTCGTCGAGACGCCGCATATTGATAATGACCTGCTGCTCTGCCAGATTCAGTCGCAGTCGAGCAAGTTCGATTGCTCGAAGGGCACTTCTGGCATCCACAATAACATTATCTCGAGTCTGGTCAAATCCGCGTTCAGACCGTTGTGCTGAGATGAGCGATGACCGCAGACTGAGCCGCTCGGTTTCGCGATCAATCGGCCAGCCAAGCGCGATCCCAGCTGAGTAGTCGAGTTCTTCTGGGTCAAGCCCGAACCCCCCCTCACGAGCATCCGGGTCAGTGGGGATGCCGAGATCTGCTGAGACATTCAGATCTGGCAACAGTTGATTGCGAGCATTGGCGACCGCTCGCTTGGCATCATCGACCTGATCTCGGCGATTTTGCAGGTCGAGGCGGTACGCCAAGGCTGCGGCTGTCACTTCGTCGATCGTTGCTTCAGGTTCGGGGAGGTTGAGTTGGACCGCCACGATGTCGAGCGGTTGATCGAGCGGGATCGACAGCCGAACCTTGAATCGATCGACCTGTAACTGAAAGGACTCCTGCAGGTTGGCCAGCGAAGACTGAGCGCCAAGCAACTGCGATCTGGTCAAGTCCTGCTGGAACGCCCTGAGTCGTCCCGCGGAAACGAGTTCCGCGGTCTGCTCTTCGAGATTTCGCAGGCCTTCAATCTGAAGGATCTGGTTCTTGATTCGGTTTTGACTCGACACGAGGCTGAAGTAGTCTGACGCGATATCGACCAGCAATTCGCGGCGAAAACGCTCGAATGTGCGAGCGGCATAAACCAGGTCTCGTTGTCGTTGGATCAAGTCCTCACGAGCAACCATGCCGGCGCCGCGAAGCAGCGGGATATTGCCCGAAAGCACGATGCGCGACGACTGGTTATACCGACCGGTAGCTTGTTGACGGAGTTGTTCGGTTGCGTTCCAGACAAGTCTTGCTTCCACTTCGCCGCCGTAGGGCAGCCGTTTGGTGGCTCGCAGTGAGTTGACGATATCAACTGCGTGTTGAAACGAGCCGTCTGTGCCTTGGCCTGACGCGACGACCGAGGTATCGGCGAAGAACCGAGGCCCCCACCGGTGCTCTTCGATTAACAGGCGAATCGCCGCGAGAATGTAGTCTTCCTCAGCCTGGCGAAAGTCACGCGAACTTTCCTGCGCGATGCGGAGTGCCTCGGCGAGGGTGAGTTGAATGGCATCACCTGCGATGGTTCGTTCATGGAACTGACGCAGCCGATCTTCGACATTACGAGCCTCGTCGGCGGGTGAAAACGACAGTTCGTTGGCTGAGGGGCTGTTCGTATCTGGTGCGATATACGCGGGTGAAGCCCGATCGAGCATTGGTTGATCGCGGAAACCGATGTTTGGAGCGGCAGCCTGGGCGCCGAGCAGGGCGGACCGCTCTTCCATCATGGCCTGCGTTCGGGCATCAATTCTGACAAAAGGACCACGACAACCGGTCAACGCCACAGTCACAAGAACGACCGCAGCAATCGGCACTGGTGGTGCAAAGAACCGCGTTTTGAGGCATTGAACGATGGATTGCATTGAGTCTCCGACAGTGTGAAGGAGGAAAGGCGTTCACTGTAGCGCGTTGCCGAATGAAGAGTACCGACCTACTATCGAGGTCCAACACGATTCCGGACTTTTCAACCCCACAACTGGGGATTTCAATGCCCAACATGGAGCGCTGTGCCGCTTGATGTGGGGTGTATTGACCAAGCAGGAGCCTCACACAATGCCAGCGGTGACCTATGACGGACGGAGTTTCATGATCGATGGCCGCCGAATTTGGCTTGTCAGTGCCAGTATCCCATTTTTTCGTATCCCGCGATCCCAATGGAAGGACCGCATCCACGCGGCGAAGTTGGCGGGTTTCAATACGATTGAGATTCCGGTCGTCTGGGCCCGTTGCGAGCCAAGGCCGGGCAAGTTCAACTTCACCGAAGAGAATGAAGTTCGACACATGATTGAGTTGATCGGGGAAGCGGGGCTTTGGGCATCGCTGCGGGTCGGACCTTATGTTGACGAGGGATGGGACCTCGGCGGGATTCCCGAGTGGCTCTTGTCGAAAGCCGATGTGCAATTGCGTGCGTCAAACCAACCGTTTCTTGAGGCGTGCAGCAAGTTCTTCGGTCAACTGGTTGGCAAGATCAAGGATTTGCAGGTCACCAGCGCCGGCAAGGGGGGGCCGCTGCTGTTGGTACAAGTCGAGCAGCAGTGGATCTGCTCGAACGCCGTTCAGGGGCAGGTCTACCTGGGCGAACTGAACCGATATCTGCGCGAATCGGGTCTGAATGTCCCAACATTGAACGCCAACAACCTGTGGCAAGGTGTCGAAAGCGAGATTGATTGTTGGGTTGGCGATACGGACATGTTGACAACCATGAGGCAACTTGGCGCGGTGCTCCCGAATCAGCCGCGCATCGTCGCGCAGTTTGGCCCTCGTGCGCCCGGGCGTTTCGGGCAAGCCATGCCGGAAGAGCGGGATCCCCGGATGGTGCAGCGTGATGCCGCCGAAGTGCTGGCTGCGGGTGGTCAGTTTAATCTGTCGCCGTTCGCATCCGGGCAAACACCGGGTTTCTGGGGCGGTCGACTGATGACATCGGACGGCGGCTATCTCACACCAGAAAGTGACCTGCACGCGCCGATCGATGTGCTGGGTCGAACGCGACCACGCTTCCAACCGATGAGGCACTTGGCAACTTTTGCCTCGCAGTTTGCTCGTGTGTTTGCGAATCTCGATTCGGAAGCGCAGCCACTGGTGTTGTTGCCGAGTGACCCCGGCGAATCGAAGCCCGGCAAAGGAGACCACGGGCCGACGATCGTCCATCGACGCGGCACACAGGGATCGGTGTGTTTTATCTTCCCGCAGCACTTGACCGGTTCAGCAAAGTCGCGCGGTCGTGTGAACTTGCTGCTCGCAGATGGGTCTGTTTTGCCCGTTGAACTTGGCGGTAACTTTGTGCATTGGTGCTTGTTCGACGCCCACCTGAGTGGCCGGGCGATGCTGACTTATTCAAGCCTGTGTGTGTTGGGTGTGACGGGATCTGTCCTGGTGGTCTATGGCGGTGCCGGGACGACCGGGCAACTTGCGATCAATGGCTCGCCGCTTGAGGTCGTGGTGCCCACAGGGAAAGCGCCGCTGGTGATCGAACATGAATCGATGCATGTGGTGGTGTGTAACGATCAGACGATTGAAACGACCTACCTCGGGAGTGACGCAGCGTTCGTCGGCATCCACGGGCTTGACGAAGAGGGCACGCCCTACGGCACCGGGCGTTACACCAAGGTCGCGTCCGACGGTACGACTTCGATGCACACGCTCTCGTCGCGAAAAGGGAAGGGTGATACCCTGCAGGTCGGCACCTGGGAATGCGCGATTGCAGAAGATCACGCCAACGGAACCAACCCACGCTACGCAACCATCCCCGGACCGGCACAACTGAGTGAACTTGGTTCTGCGCACGGGTACGGGTGGTACCGCGTGCAGTTTAAACTTGGAGCAACGAAGAAGGTCAAACTGATGGCTCCGCGGAGCGAGGATCGATTCCAAGTCATTCTGGACGGTGAACCGATCGGGTTGCTCGGCGAAGGCCCGGGCGCTTCGCGGCAGTTGCCTGTGTCGTTGAAGAAGGGTGACAGGACCATCGTGCTGCTCGCAGACAACATGGGCCATGTGTGCGAAGGCTCGAACTTCGATCGCCTTAAGGGGCTGTGCGACGAACTGTTTGATGTGACTGAAGTCAAGATTGGCAAACCTGCTCTCGAACTCGGTGAACCAATCAGTCCGTTGTCGTTCCGCTCGCCGCTTTTTGGCGTGCGTGATGATGATCAGACCTATCCGCTGCGTGTGCAGTGGCAGGTGGTGCATCGCAAGAAGACACCGTTGTTTGTATGTCTCGAGAACTGTCCGGCCCGAGGGTTGTTGATGGTCAACGACGAGCCGGTTCGGGCGATGGAGGTCGGCGAAACCGCTGTCCTCGTACTTGGCGAAGAAGAGCTCAAACGTGGAAACAATGTGCTCGAGTTCGCTGCGATTCATGAGTTCGGCGATGAAGACGAATCGGAAGCCGCAATCAAGGCGGTTGCCGATGCCCTTGCCAAGCAGTTTGTCGTGTGGGAAGGGACCAGTGCGGTCACCGAAAAGGGCACCTGGGCGTTTGCCAAATGGGAAGCACCGATGGATTCGTTGTTTGACGGCGTTTCCAAGTCTGAGGCTGCCAAAGTCGTCGGACCGACCTGGTGGCGTGTACCGATTGAAGGCGTCAACGAAGGTGAAGCAATTCGTTTAACACTGACCGGGCTTACCAAGGGGCAGATTTATCTCAACGGCGAAGACCTCTGCCGTTATTTCGTTGCGACTGCAGATGGCTCCACCGTCCCCCCCATGGACTCGGTCGTGCTGCACGCATCGATGTTGCATGAGGGTGAGAACGAACTGGTGATCTTTGACGAACACGGCGGCAATCCAACCAAATGCAAATTCGCGGCTGAAGGTATTGACGATGTGTTGCGGGCGACAATCTAGGTCGGCATGATCTTTTCTGGTGAGCATGTCAATTGAGGCGTTGCCATGGCCCATCAAGCCCCACTGTTTCCAACAGGTCCGCCGCCTGCGTTGTGCCGTTCTCAATTGACGACGAACGATGTGGCAGTCTGGATCGAACGGATTGAGCTCGCTCCGACCAAGTTGCGTGAAGCAATCGACGGGCTTGACGAATCGGGGTTGAATGCGGTGTATCGATCGTGGTCGATACGCCAGATCGTCCATCACATCGCCGATTCGCATGTCAACAGTTATGTACGATTCATGTTGGCGATGACCGAGGAAGCGCCCACGATCAGGCCATATGATGAACAGGCGTGGTCCGAGTTGGACCTATCCTCGTATGGTGACGCAGCATTGAGTCTCAATCTGCTGGATGCAACTCATCAAAAGTGGGTTGCGTTGATGCGCTCGATGAATGACGAACATATCGATCGGGTGTTCGTTCATCCGTCAACCGGTGATCGCATTTGCCTGGCGCACGCAATTCACATGTATGCGTGGCATGGTGAACATCACACCGCACAGATCGTGTGGCTGCGTCAACACCTGCAGATTTGATCGACGGCCAAGTTCATACGCGTTGATTCTGAAATGCCGACTTCGAAAGGACCAGAACATGGGCAACTCAAGTGTGTGGCAACGAGCGGCGAGTTTTGCTGCGCGGGCTCATATGGGACAGTTACGCAAGGATGAGACGACCCCGTATATCGCACATCCGTTTCGGGTCGCGATGGTGATCCGGCATGTGTTTGACTGCGACGACGAAGTCGCGATCGCGGCCGCCATGCTGCACGACACGATCGAAGATACACCGGTCGACTATGACGATATCGCAAAGGCGTTTGGCGATGCGGTCGCTGATGCGGTGGCGGCGATGAGCAAAAACATGGTCATGCCCGAAACGCAGCGTGAGGCTGACTATGACGCTCGACTCGCTGCGGGGCCTTGGCAGGGTCGGCTGATCAAACTGGCCGATGTGTATGACAACACGACCGACCTCGCGCCCGACAAGAGCATGGCAGACAGGCTGCGCGTACGACGGGCACGAGCGATCGAACTGGCTCAGAACGATGCTGATATGCCCGTGTTCGCACGAGCGATCAGCGCGGTACGGGCGCTCGACTAAGTCAGCATCAACGCACGAACGGTAATGACGCGCCAGGTGCCTTACACCCAGACATTGACGATGAGGTTCGGCTCTTTGAGTTTGCCGGTCCAGATACCGATTGAAGTGGTGACAATCTTCACCTCGTATTGCGGGTGGGCATCGAGCCATTCGTTGATCTGCTGATCAAGATAGGTCAACGAGTCACCGGTCAGTTTGCAATGAAAACTTTTGACATGGATCGCGCCGGTGCCGGTCGTGTTCGGCGTTCGATTCCAGTTTTCTTCGTGAGCAGATCCAAGACTCTGCGCAAAGGTACGAATCTTGCTTGCGCCCCCAGGACCCGGTGCCGTCGTTGGCCCCGGCTTTTTGACTGGTGTCGGCGCGACAGAGTCTTCTGAAAGAGGCACGCCGAGCGGTTCGACATGACGAATTTTCTGCGGGTTCGTCGGTTGCGGCGTGCTGTGTTGCCCACCTTCGAGCGGTTGATCCGGACTTCGCGCTGGATCTCGAGGATGTTCTGGCATGAAGCCTCCTTTTTGGTCGAATGACCATCGACTCGACCGGAACAGTCGAGCGGGCTTGCCGGGCGAAAACCCCCAAAGCCGACTTCAGACTACACAGATTTATCGAACTTGCCAAGCCGACCCTCTGACGCAGGGTGATCAACATGGACAAATGCCCAGACCCGACCATCACACGATCGGCCTCGGATGTGGATGAGGCGTGGCTGCTCGATGTCGATTCGAATCTCTGTTTCCTTGCAGACCATCAGCCGAGCCTCGCCACCCATGATGCGGGTGACTGAGCCTCGCCCACCCGTCAGATCGCCCTCGAATGCGAGGTACACGCTTCGGTGATCGTCGATGCGTTCGGCTTGAAATGACCGTGCATCGGTCGGCCCGACGGTCGTTCTGAAAGTCATGAGTGGACGATCGGGATCGCGATCTGGATCCTGCCGCTCGATCATCCAGTCGTAGTGCCACGAGCCATCTGGGCAATCATGGCGAAGAAGGACAAATCGTGACATGGACAAGCGTATCGTGCAGACGACGGGTCGGGACGGTACGATCAACACCCGCTCGATCGACTGCCGATCGCGGGCACAGGAGACTGACGGTGAAACGCATGATGGCAACACGAGTTCTGGCGTTGATAGGTAGCGTTGCTGCAGTAACCGGCTGCATCAGCGGCGAACAATCGCTCGCAACACTTCGCGCGGACGGGAATTACTACTACGGGCAAGGGGCGTACGCGGAAGCACTGCCCTACTACGAGGAATATCTCAGTCGCAAGCCCGAAGCAATGGATGTTCGACGCCGAACCGCGGACACACTGCGCAAGCTTGGTCGCCCGGGCGATGCCGAGCGTTACACGCGCACCGTGTACGATGTCGATCCGACTACTCTTGACAACGCAGCCGATCTGGCTGCGGCGCAGGTTGAAGCTGGGCAGATCGGCGAAGGGCTGGATTTTCTACGCCGATACCTGCAGGACAATCCGACCTCGGCGGGTTATTACAGATTGGCTGAAATCGCCGATGGTGCCGGCCTCCCGGATGATGCGTTGCGTGCGTACAAGATTGCGGTGAAGTTGGACGGCGACCGATGGGCGGAGCCGCATCGTCGGATCGCCCGGTTTTACGAGGCGCACGAACAACCAGCAAACGCCACCACGCATTGGCGTGTGGTCCTGTGGTATGACGGTGCGGATGCAGAAGCGCGGGAAGCGTTGCGCGGGCTCGGGAAGGTTCCTGGACCGAGTTATGCCTTGCATCCTGATTCGATCAACGATTGAGAACTGGGCGAGTGCAGAACCACACAACCGGGGAAGGGGTTTGAATTGCGTACAGGAATTGTCATGATGGGCATGGTCGGTGCGCTCGGTCTTGGGTGCGCGGGTCAGCAGGCTGCCGAGACGGAGTCATCCACAGTTGAGCATGATCATGGAGCCGTTGTCGAAACCGGGGACAACGGGCGCAACGCCGCTTGGGGCCCCACCTCAAATGACGGATTCCGCGACCCGTTCGGGTTTCAGGGGGGGTCGATCTTTGACGAGATGGACTGGCCCACGCCAAATGTGTATCGCGCAGGTTCAGGCGCGCCCGGTCACGCCTATTGGCAGCAGCGTGTCGATTACAACATCGATGCGACTCTGGACGAGCAGAACCGGTCGATTTCAGCCAGCGCAACGGTGACCTATACCAACAACTCGCCGGACACGCTTGATTACATCTGGATTCACCTTGAGCAGAACCTGTTTCGACCTGAGAGCATCGGCTCGCGATCCAAGGAGCCTGGGACGAGGTTCGGTTTCCGCGAAGGGTTCGAGGGCGGGTACACGATCTCAACGCTCCGATCGGGCGGCGTTGATCTTGATATACAGGTCTATGACACCGTGGGCCGCATCGATCTGAGCGACCCGATCGAACCTGGCGAGACTTGGTCCTTTGATATTGCGTGGTCGTTCAACATTCCGCCGTTCGGCGCTGATCGCATGGCGATTCAAGACAATGAGCAGGGCGCGGTCTTCGAGATTGCACAGTGGTTTCCTGCGGTGTGCAACTATGACGATGTGAACGGGTGGAACACGCTCGGGTATCTCGGGCAGGGTGAGTTCTACACCAACTTTGGTGACTATGAAGTGCGGATCACTGCTCCACGCGAACATGTCGTGGTGTCGTCGGGAATGTTGCAGAACCCGCAGGCCGTCCTGACCCCCACCGCTCAACAGCGACTTCGCGATGCGATGACGAGTGATGAGACCATCGGTGTGCGCACAGCGGAAGAGGTTGGCCAGTCTTCGAGTTGGCCGGCGGGCGATGGGCCGATGACCTGGCATTTCAGCGGGAAGCAGATGCGCACCTTTGCCTGGGCTTCCAGCGCTGCCTTCATCTGGGACGCTGCTCGAACACGGGTCGAGGGATCGCGATATGCCGCCGACGGCAATGTGCTGGTGCAAGCGGTCTACCCCAAGGAAGCAAAGGACAACTGGAAAGACGCGGTCGGCATGGGACAGCACAGTGTGTCGTTCCACTCAAAGAAGTGGTACCCATACCCATACGCCTCCGCGACGAATGTTCATGGCAGTGTGGGGGGGATGGAGTACCCAGGCATCGTGTTCTGCGGCGCTCGCACGAGCAACCGCGGGCTCTATGGCGTGACCGATCACGAGTTCGGGCACACCTGGTTCCCGATGATGGTGAATACCGACGAACGCCGATACGCGTGGATGGATGAGGGATTCAACTCATTCATGAACATGTACTCGTTTCCCGATTACTACAATGAAGAACCGAGTAACCGTCGCAATCAAAACAGACGACGCCGAGCCGGGCGAACGAATCAACAGCCGATCTACACCTTCCCTGATCGCATCTGGCGAGGCCGATTGGGGCACCTTGCCTACGGCAAGCCGGCAGCTGGCTTGTACCTGCTGCGCGAGAGTATCCTCGGGCACGAGCGGTTCGACGCTGCGTTCAAGACATACATTGAACGATGGGCATTCAAACACCCACAGCCTGCAGACTTCTTCCGCACGATGGAGGATGTCGCTGGGGCGGACCTCGCGTGGTTCTGGCGCGGGTGGTTCTATACGACAGCTGAGGTCGATCAGGCGATCGTTGGTATCGAGCAACTCGATGACTATGACGGCCAGCAGGACGGTGATCAGCCCTGGGTGTTTGTCGATCTTGAAAACCTCGGCGACGCGGTGATGCCTGTCTGGATGGAAGTCACCTACAACGACGGCTCAACCGAACGACGGGCGTTGCCGGTCGAAGTCTGGTCCACCACGAACAAGTGGACCGCCGGCTGGAACCCGGGCGCGAAAAAGGTGACAGGTGTCACACTCGACCCGGATGGCGTGCTGCCTGATGTGAACCGTGAGAACAACGATTGGCCCGAGCGGGAACAGGACCAGGAAGACTGACTCATCGTTTTGGGATGAACTGTTAGCGCTGGTCGAGCATGAAAAAATCATTGTGCCATTCATCCGGATCAACGGATGAACCGATGTGGTTCCGGGCCTATACTGGGTCAGGAGACGCATGAAGCCAGGAGCTGCACTCAGTCCAATCATCGAGCGAATCGCTGTTCTGAGCGAACCAGCGAGGTTGCGTGCGTTGTGTGTGCTTGAGGCTGCCGAGTTATCGGTCGGCGAGTTGTCAAAGGTCTTGCAAGCGCCGCAAAGCACCGTGAGTCGGCATTTGAAACTGCTCTCGGGCGCCGGGTGGGTGCAAAGTCGAAGCGAGCGGACAGCAACCTACTACCGGCTTGTCGCGAGTGAACTGAATAATCAGGATCGAGAGCTGTGGCTCCTCCTGCGAAGCCAGATGGCGGACGGAGGCGAAATCGCAGCCGATGAGCGGCGTCTTGCTGAAGTGCTCGCAGAACGGCAGACGGACAGCCTGACCTTCTTTGGCCGCGTCGCCGGGCAGTGGGATGCGGTCCGCGGCGAGTTGTTCGGCGATCGGTTTACGAGCGAAGCGCTGCTCGGGTTGATTCAGCCTGACTGGACGATCGCTGACATTGGTTCGGGCACGGGCAACATCGCCGAGTTGTTGGCGCCGGTCGCAGCACAAGTGGTTTCGATTGATCAATCGGGACCGATGCTCGACGCAGCACAACGGAGGCTGGCCGGTCGCGAGCATGTGCGGTTTGCATGCGGCGCGGTTGAATCATTGCCACTTGAAGACGCGAGCGTGGACGCAGCGGTGTGTGCGCTCGTGTTACATCATGTCGAAGATGTGGCGCTGGCGGTTCGTGAGTTGCACCGGGTGCTGCGGACTGATCGCCGGGGGGGCTGTGCGTTGATCATTGATATGTATGCCCATGAACAAGTCGCGTTTCGGCATGAAATGGGGCATCGACATCTTGGGTTTGAGCCCACCGCACTCGAACAGTGTGTGTGTGAGGCAGGGTTTGACCGGTCGCGGGTGTTGCCGCTGTCGTGTGGCAGCGATGCGAAGGGACCGGGGCTTTTTGCCCTCACCGCGTGGAAGTGAATCATGAACGATTGATGAGAGCCCTTTCTTGACAGTCAGGGTTCGTGAAACGAGTCTTAACGGAGAACACAATGACAGCTATGGCAACGAAACCGATGAATGTAACGACGATTGGCGGGTTGGATTTCAAGGTCGCCGACCTTTCGCTCGCAGAATTTGGTCGCAAGGAACTGCGTCTGGCCGAGCATGAAATGCCGGGCTTGATGGCTTTGCGCAAACGGTACAAGGGCAAGTCTCCTCTGAAGGGAGCGAAGATCGCGGGTTCATTGCACATGACCGTGCAGACGGCTGTGCTGATCGAAACACTGACCGAACTGGGCGCCGAAGTGCGCTGGGCATCGTGCAATATCTTCAGTACGCAAGACTCGGCTGCTGCTGCGGTCGTGGTCGGCAAGGACGGCACGCCGGACAACCCCAAGGGCGTGCCCGTGTTCGCGTGGAAGGGCGAAACGCTGGATGAATACTGGTGGTGCACCCGGCAGATTCTCAACTGGCCCAACGGCGAAGGCCCGAACCTGATTCTCGATGACGGCGGTGACGCCACCATGATGGTCTTGAAGGGACATGAGTACGAAAAGAACGGCTCGATCCCTGAGTTCAGCCCGCACGAGCACGCGGAAGAGTTTGGTGCGTTCCTGCGTGAACTCAAGGCGCAAGAGGTCGAGTTCCCGGGATGCTGGGCGAAGATCTCAGCCGGTCTGCGTGGTGTTTCCGAAGAAACCACAACGGGTGTGCATCGTCTGTATCAGTTCGCTGAAGCTGGCACGCTGCCGTTCCCCGCGATCAATGTCAATGACAGCGTCACGAAGAGCAAGTTTGACAATGTGTACGGGTGCCGGCACAGCCTGATCGATGGGTTGAACCGTGCGAGCGATGTGATGATCAGTGGCAAGATCGCTGTGGTCTGTGGATATGGTGATGTCGGCAAGGGTTGCACGCAGAGTCTCAAGGGGCAGGGTTGTCGCGTGATCGTCACCGAGATCGACCCGATCTGCGCATTGCAGGCTGCGATGGAAGGCTACGAAGTGAAGCCGCTCGAAGATGTCGTCGAAATGGCGGACATCTTCATCACGACCACTGGCAACAAGGACATCATCACGCTTGCGCACATGAAGCGGATGAAGGACAAAGCCATCGTCGGCAACATCGGGCACTTTGACAACGAGATCCAGTGGGAACCGCTCGTCAAGGACGCGGATGTCGAACGCATCAACATCAAACCTCAGTTCGATGAGTTCCGTTTCAAGAGCATGGATAAGAGCATCTTGATTTTGGCGGAAGGCCGACTGCTCAATCTCGGCTGCGCGACCGGTCACCCGAGTTTCGTGATGTCAGCCAGTTTCACGAATCAGGTGATCGCGCAGATGGAACTGCACATGAACAACGATCAGTACGAGAACAAGGTGTACATGCTTCCCAAGCACCTTGATGAAGAGGTGGCCCGATTGCACCTCGACAAGCTGGGCGTGAAGTTGACGAAACTCACGAAGGAGCAGGCCGACTACATCGGCGTGCCGGTGGAAGGACCTTACAAGGCTGCCCACTACCGCTATTGAGTCACAAGTCCTGACGATTGAATGTGAAAGGCCCGGAGCACATGCTCCGGGCCTTTTTCATGGCTGTTGTTTTACTGCTGCGTTATCGTTTTATCAGCGACGACGACGAATCGCGAGCAGACCACCGAGTGCCAGGACGCTGCTTGACAGCGGTGCGGGCACGGCAATCGAGATGATGGCTTCGAATGCATCGCCACCCGCAACATCGATGAGATCGACCTCGACATAGATCAACCCGTCTTCAGCAAAGTCGAGACCCGGTCCGATGGTTGAGGCGTTGAAGTCATCGATGATGTAGTCTCCTTCACCATCACCGGTCGCGTCGAAAAGATCACCGACGGAAAGGAGTTTGACTGCCGATTCCAACTCCGAAGCAGCGGATGCAAAGAAAAGTGTTTCCTCTTCTTCTGCGGTCTGCCAGATGAAGGCTGCCTGATCGAGGTTATTGATTGAGGCTGCGCGGACGAACGAATCGAGTGTCAGTCCATCGACCGTCATGCCTTCACGGATGGAGATGACGCCGTTGTAGGCAATGAACTCATCCATCGCGGTATCGCCATCGGTATCACCTGAGAAAAGGTAGTTACCGTTGTCGTTGACGGACATGGCGTCAAAGTTGTCCCAGTTGTCGCCCTGACCGGTCGCGCTCGCTTCGGATGCGACAATGGTGCCATTCACCGAGATGCGTCCGTCGTCGGTTGTGCCGCTGGCGGTTGCGTCGTTGAATCCGAACATGCGGTTGGCGTTGTTGCCCGAGATCGAATAATCGAAGTCAATACCGCTAAAGCCTGCAACCACGGCACCATCGACATTATCCCCCGCGCGGAGGATGCCGGTGATTGTGCCGTCTGAAGTACGCTGGTAGAGGATACGAGCCTGTGTGGATGTCCCACCCGCACCGTCGTTGGTGCCGGCGACCCAATACGAAGTCCCGTCATCGGTCATTTGCGGGCGTGAATGGAAGGTCGAGTTGAACCCGTCGGTAAAGTCTGGTGCCTGCGTGTCTTCAACGGCGATGAGTCCATCCTGTCCCCAAACACCGTCTGACCCGTTGATCGACGGGCTATAGATGAACTCGCCGTTATTGCCGATACCCATGGTGCCTTCGCCGCCGGTGAGAACATCCGGGTCGGCCTGGTCTGAGGTGAAGATCACGCCGTTGTCGTACCAGATGGCGCGTCGACCGTCGGTGAGGCCGATGACCAAGCCAACCTGACCATTGCCATTGGTGAACGGGGCATTGATGCTGTCAACGATTGAACCGGCGAGTGCGTCGCCTTCCCTGACCACGATTGAACCCGAAACTGTATCGACAGCTGCGGCTGTTGTTGCCAAACCTGCTGCCAGAACGACACCGATCATCATACGATTTTTCATATTCTGCTCTCCTTTTTCGATTCCACGCGTGCGAGTCTGCAGCGCTGAGCGCACATATAGCAGGGACTCTCTGCTACAGTCTTCCTCGCAATTCGATGTTCGGCAAACGAATTAGCGAGTCTGAGCGTGTTCCCATCGGAAAACACTTGAATCTAAACGAAACCAGCAGAGAGACAGCAAGGACTTGGACGAGTTAGGGAAATGATGCGACCGATTGATCGAGAGGCCCACAAACGAACCCGCGCGGATCATTCTGCGGAAACGGCTGAAGACTATGTTGAAGCAATTGCAGCCATTGCCGAACGCACCGGTGAGTGCCGAGTAAAGGACCTCGTTGCCCGGTTTGGTGTGAGCCATGTCACCGTTTCTCGCATCGTGGCGCGATTGGTGAAGGAAGAACTCGCGGACACGGAGCCAAGGCAACCGATCACACTGACAAAGAAAGGGTTTCGCATGGCGCGCGAATCTGCTCGACGGCATGAGATCGTGTACCGCTTTCTGCTGGCGATTGGTGTGAGTGAACGGGTGGCGGCCCTGGATGCCGAAGGAATCGAGCACCATGTCAGTCGGCAAACGCTGAAGTGTTTTGCCGAGATCGCTGAGCAAGCTAAGTAAACGGCCAAAATGAACTTTGATTTGACAACGATGGGTGATCTGGCGTATGCTTTGCTCAATCTTTGTAGCCTATGCTACATAATATCTCCAGAGGTGACTGATGAACTCAATGAAACAGATAACTTTGGCCGCGCTCGCGGTGCTGTGTGCTGTGTTTGTAACGATCGGGTGCGACCGACCGGCAGCCAACGATGGCGCGGACGCTGGCGACCGAATCCGCATCGCGACAACCGTTGGCATGGTGACCGACATTGTTGCCCGCGTTGCTGGCGAGCGCGCGGTGGTGACCGGGATCATGCCGACGGGGACCGATCCGCATTTGTACTTGCCAAGCCGAGCGGATGTTGCAGATATTCTGGGTGCTGACATGGTGTTCTACAACGGCTTGCTCCTCGAAGGGCGCATGACGGATGTCATCACACGAACCGCCAACGAAGGCAAGCCCGTGCATGCTGTCACCGAATCGATCGACGCGTCGTACCTGCTCGAACCGCCCGAGTTCGAGGGTCATCCCGATCCGCATGTGTGGATGGATCCGTCCGCGTGGGCGAACGCTGTCGAGAGCGTGCGCGATCAACTCATTGCGCACGACCCCGCAGGAGAAGCGGTGTATCGAACCAACACGACAGCGGCCCTGGCAGAGATCCAACAGTTGGAGGCGTACTGCGATGCAGTGCTGTCAACTGTGCCTGAGCATCGCCGCGTCCTCGTCACCGCCCATGATGCGTTCAACTATTTTGGTCGCCGATTCAACTTTGAAGTGGTCGGGATACAAGGTATTTCGACCGACTCAGAAGCCGGTGTGCGTGACATCGAACGCATTGTCACGCTGCTGGTTGACAAGCAGATCCCATCGGTCTTTGTTGAAAGCACAGTTGCCGAGCGCAATGTCCGGGCACTCGTTGATGGAGCCAAGGCGCAAGGGCAACCTGTCACGATCGGTGGCAGTCTGTATTCTGACGCGATGGGAAGTGAGGGGACCTGGGAAGGGACCTATATCGGCATGATTGACCACAATGTCACGACCATCGTGCGGGCGCTGGGAGGCGAAGCGCCATCGGGGGGGCTGCGTGCATGGATCGAGGAGCAGCCTTGATGAACCCATCAGCCTCTGCCGATGCCACGACGAGTGCATTGGTTTCGCGGCCTGAACACTCGGTTGATTCGCCACTCGCCGTTCACGCCATGACCGTTGCGTATCACCGCAAGCCGGTTTTGTGGGACGTTGATTACGACGCAACGGCGGCTTCACTCACAGCAATTGTCGGTCCGAATGGTGCGGGCAAAAGCACTTTTGTCAAAGCCTGCCTTGGACTTGTGCCGCGTGCAACCGGCACCGTCGAGTTCTGGGGTCAGCCGTTCCGGGCGGTCCGCGACCGGGTCGGGTATATGCCGCAACGCGAGAGTGTGGACTGGGATTTTCCTGTCTCTGCGCTGGATGTCGTGTGCATGGGGCGATATCGCAAAGTCGGCTGGTTTCGGCGCGTCTCGCGGGCTCACCGCATGGCGGCGATGTCGGCACTTGAGCGCGTCGGCATGGCTGACTATGCGTCACGGCAGATCAGCCAACTTTCGGGCGGACAACAGCAACGCGTCTTTCTGGCTCGAGCGCTGACGCAGGAAGCCGAGTTGTATTTCATGGATGAACCGTTCGCAGGGGTTGATGCTTCGACCGAACGAGCGATATTGGAAGTCCTGCGCGAGATTCGTGACTCGGGTCGAACCGTCATTTGTGTGCATCACGATTTGTTGACGGTGGCTGAATATTTTGATCGCGTCATTTTGCTCAACATGCGCGTGGTGGCAGCAGGCGCCACATCTGAAACACTGACCGACGACAACTTGCACCGGACCTATGGCGGCCGACTGACCTTGCTCAGTGAGGCAAGTGAACAACTCGCACGCTCGGGGCAGCGTCAACCATGATCGAGTCGAGTGAGCCAACTCGATTCATGAGCGACCTTGTCGAAACGCTCGCACTGCCTGTGCGCGAACTGCACCTTGTCTTTTTTGGCGGCGCCCACAATACAAGTTATGTGATCATCGCGGCAGCACTGCTGGGCGTTGCGGCCGGGCTTGTTGGGTGTTTCGCGCTGCTTCGCAAGCAATCACTCATGTCTGATGCGTTGAGCCATGCAACAATGCCGGGCTTGGTCTCGGCGTTCCTGATTGCAGATGCGATCGGCGGATCGGCAAAGTCCATCGTGGTGCTTTTGTTGGGCGCGGCCGTCTCCGGGGTGCTCGGGGTGCTGGGCGTGCATTGGATTGTGCGCAACTCGCGGCTTCGTGAAGATGCCGCCATCGGGATTGTGCTCAGTGTGTTCTTCGGTGCAGGGATCGTGTTACTCAACTATGCGACGAAACACGCCAGCACGCCAGCGGCCGGACTCAATCACTTCATCTATGGTCAAACCGCCGCCATGACGAGGCCCGATGCGATCACGATGCTCGCGATTACGCTCGTCGCGGTCGTCGCGTGCGTTGCCCTGATGAAAGAACTGACACTTGTCTGCTTCAACGACGCGTTTGCGTCTGTTTCAGGCTGGCCGGTTCGCAGGATCGACCTGTCGCTGATGGGGTTGATTGTGCTCGTCACCGTCGCCGGTTTGCAAGCGGTTGGCATCATTCTGATCGTTGCATTGATCGTCATTCCGGCTGCAGCGGCCCGATTCTGGACCAACAGGCTCCCCACGATGCTCGCGGTCAGCGCCGGGATCGGCGGGCTCAGCGGGTACTGTGGTGCGTCGCTGTCGGCGGTCTCGCCGAAGAGCCCCGCGGGATCAGTCATCGTTCTGACGGCTGGGGCGTTGTTTGTTTTCAGCATGCTGTTCGCACCGGCGCGTGGCCTCCTGCCAGAGTTGGTCCGTCGTCTGCGGGTGAAACTTCGGTTCGCCGTCGATCATGCACTTGAACACCTCGCGCTCACGGCCGACCAGTCGATCCGGGCGCGGCCGCTCCCGATTGGTCGGGCGATGCGAAGGTTTCTGCATACAAAGAACCTCATCAGCCTGAGCGATGGATCGGTGCAACTGACACCAAACGGTTTGGCGCGCGGCCGCCGGGTCGCTCGCAACCATCGGCTCTGGACGCAATACCTCGTGCAGTACGCCGACATCGCGCCGTCGCATGTGGATTGGTCGGTTGACCAGGTTGAACACATCCTGTCGCCCGAACTCGTGGCAGAACTCGAAGCAGCGATCGCCGAGCCCCCGACCAACCCCCCACCCACGCAGTCAGGGGTCTCGTCATGACGATGCAGACCTTTTTGACACTTGATCTCATGCCGATGCTCTCGGGTCTCCTCGCGGCGGTGACCTGCGGCCTGCTGGGCAACTTCCTTGTGTTGCGTCGATTGAGCCTCATGGGTGATGCGATCAGTCACGCGGTTTTGCCGGGGATCGTCCTCGCGTTTTTGCTGACGGCGTCGCGTGCTCCATTGCCTGTGTTTCTCGGGGCGACGGCTTCGGGTTTGTTGACGGTCGGCCTAGTAGAACTGATTCGCCGCGTCGGGCGGGTTGAACCAGGTGCTGCGATGGGTGTTGTGTTCAGCGTGCTCTTTGCACTCGGTGTGTTCATCATGGCGCGCGGGGGGGCCGAATCGGTCGACCTCGATCCGGGGTGCGTACTCTACGGCACGCTTGAAACCCTCGCTTGGACCGGACCGCCGGAGACGCTTGGCGAACTCTTTTCGCTCCAAGTGCTTGGCGGGCTGCCTCGCCCGATCTGGGTGCAGTCGGTCACATTGATCGTTGTCGTCATCTTTGTGGTCACGCTCTTCAAAGAACTTGGGATCGCCGCATTCGATGCGCAGTCAGCAGCCGCGCAGGGCATCAGTCCGACGCTGATGCATTACTTGCTTATGTCCGTGGTTGCAGGGGCGGCCGTTGCGAGTTTCGAAGCGGTCGGGTCGATCCTCGTGATTGCCATGTTGATTTGTCCGGCGGCGACAGCCCGGATGTTGACCGATCGGCTGCGCTCGCAGGTCATCGTCAGCGCGATCGTAGCGGTCGCGACGGGGGGGCTTGGCTACACGCTGGCGGTGTTTGTGCCGCTCGGGCTGGGTTGGCGATTCACACCAAGTGTCGCGGGAATGATGACCGTGGTCGCGGGCGCGTTTGTGGCGCTGTCGATCGTGTTCAGCCCGACGCGCGGCATGGTCGCTCGGAAAGTTCGAACACGCCGCCTTGCCCGGCGGGTCGCGCTCGAGGACCTGCTCGCCCGCCTGTTTCGGGCTGAGGAAGAAGGCGCGCCCGCGCTGGCTTCTGCGGACCTCAGCCGCGCCAGCCGCGGCTCGCATCCGGCGGGTCTCGAACGGGCAGCCAAGAGCGGGCTGGTGTCGATCGAAGGTTCACTTGCGTCACTGACCGACGCCGGCCGAGCGGCAGCGGCTGCGATCGTGCGGCGGCATCGTTTGTGGGAGGGGTACCTCGTTGACCGGGCCGGGCTGAGCCCCGACCATGTGCACGAGCCCGCCGAGTTGCTCGAGCACTTGTCGCTCGAGACGGAACTGCCCATCCCCGACGCTGGCGCGGATCCGCACGGCAAGCCGATTCCGTAAACGACAGACGGGCAGTGTGCCCGTGATCGGATTTGCGAGGTTTTTTTGCGAACCAAAGCTCTGCCCGATGATGAGTGGCGCAGGCGAGCATCCGTCCACCGAGTGTGCTTGGGGCACCATCGATCCACGAAAAGCGTCGTCCATTCCACAAACCCGGCCAGCGGTCTCAGCCAGCCGGCCACAGGACCGACACCAGCGTCCACACCACAATCCCCACGATCGCGATCATCATGCCGATCCCGATGCCCAGCCACAGCGGGGGGACGGCTGTGCGAATCGCGCCGCGTGGCGGGGTGCCCGGAGAAGCCATCGACCGACCCGATCGCGCTGGCTGCGCCTTGGGACCACCGGCCCAACTGGCGCTGCCTGACCCACCCGACGAACTCGGGGGCGGACCGGCCTGCGTCTCGGAAGTCTCGAACAAACTGTCGTCGTTCGACTCGGCCGGTCGCGGAGCCCGCGAGGCGGCTTCGTCCCACCGTGTCAGGAACCGCACGATCGTCGAACCGATGAGCAGTTCATCGCCATGACCGAGCAGCGTTGTGTCGTGCATGGGGCGGCCGTTGAACAGGGTGCCCCACTTGCTTTGCATGTCTTGAGCGCTGAATCCGTTGTCGGTGAGCGAGATCTTGAGATGCACGCGCGAGACATGGTCGTCGTGGACCATGATGTCGCAGGCCTTGGCGCTGCGGCCGATGAGCACCGTCGTCCCGACCTGCTCGGGCAGCGGGCACCGCATGCGTCCGGCGATCTCGCCATTGGGCGGGATCAGGAGCAACTCGGGACCGGACCACGGCCGATCGGACCTTTCGACCGCGATCGTCCAGGCGGCGCTGCGGACCCGTCCGCCGGGCTCGACGCGTTCGCGGCCATCGACCTCGACGGTGCCGTCGGTATGGACCTCGAGCGGCACTGGCGCAGCGTCCGCCGCTTCACCCTGCTGGTGGAAGCGAATCTTGATGCGCAGTTCTGGCTCAGGTCGTTCTGGCATGGCGACCTGAGACGATAGACGCGCGATCGCGGCATCGAAGCGGACGACGCCCCCTACCATCGATCCCATGCCGATTGCCGACCCCATCAACCAACTCGCCGAGCGCTTCGCCGCCGCCATCAAAACTGCTTTTCCGGAAGTTGGCGACGACGCCCAGACGCTCATCGCGGCCTCCCGTCAGCCTGAGAAGGGCGACTTCCAGTCCAACGCCGCCATGCCGCTCGCCAAACGGCTCGGCATGAAACCGCGCGATGTCGCGGCGAAGATCGTGGCGGCTGCAGACCTGAGCGGGCTGGCCGAACCGCTGACCGACGAATCGATCGCCGGACCCGGGTTCATTAACATCCGGCTTGATGCCGGGGCGCTGGCCGACATGCTCGGCTCGATGGACACCGCTGACCTCGGCCTACCGCCCGCCGAAGAGCCCACCACCGTCGTCGTCGATGTGTGCGGCGTCAACCTCGCCAAACAGATGCATGTGGGGCACCTGCGGGCGACCGTCATCGGCGACACCATCGCCCGCATCCATGAACGCCTCGGGCACACGGTCAAACGGCAAAGCCATGTCGGCGACTGGGGCCTGCCCATCGCCATGGTCACCGCCAAACTGTTGTCGCTCGAAGACGCGGGTGCATTGCCCGACCCCCTGACGCTCGATGATCTCAATCGACTCTACAAACAAGCCCAGGCCGAGTGCAAAGGCGAAGGCCGGGCGCTCGCGTTTATCACCAAACACGGCGGCAACGCCAAACTGACCGCCGAACTCGAATCGATCAACGCTGAAGCCGACGAATATCTGTCCAAAGCCAAGAGCACGCTCGTCGCGCTGCAAGGCGGCGACCAGCGCGTCCACGCCATGTGGCGACGGCTGTACGACATCACGATGGAAGCCTGTCTTGCCCAGTGCGCCCGTTTACACACCATGATCACTGACGACGACTCGGCGGGCGAATCGACCTACGCCACCGAACTGGCGGGCGTGGTGGATGATCTGCTCGCGCGCGGCGTGGCCGAAGAATCTGACGGGGCTGTGGTCGTGCGCATCGAAGGGCTCGCCGAGCCGTGCCTGATCCGCAAGAGCGACGGCGGGTTTCTGTACGCGACCACCGATATGGCTGCCATCCGCCGCCGCGTGCAACAACTGGGCGCCGACCAGGTGATTTACTGCGTGGATGCCCGACAGAGTCTGCATTTCAAGCAGGTTTTTGCCGCTGCGACCATGGCGGGGTACGCCACCAAACCCGGCATGGCCGACCCGGCGAGGCTTGAACACGCTGCCTTCGGCACAATCCTCGGCGAAGACAATCGCCCGTTCAAGACCCGGTCAGGTGAGACGGTCAAACTCGTGGACTTGCTCGACGAGGCCGTCGCGCGGGCCGGGGGGGCTCTTGAGGGCCGCACCCACGGCCTGTCACCGGCAGAACAAGCCACCGTCGCCGAAGCCATCGGCATCGCTGCCATCAAGTACGCCGATCTCTCGAATGATCGCGTCAAGGACTATGTGTTCAGTTATGACCGGATGGTCGCCTTTGAGGGCAACACCGGGCCGTACCTGCTGTACGCCCTCGTGCGAATCAAAAGCCTCTTCGCCAAAGCCGAACGCGAGGGCATCGCCTTCGATGCGTCGGCTGTCATCCGACTCGACGCTCCAGAAGAAATAAACCTGGCGCTCGAACTGCTCCGCTATGGCAAAGCCGTCGCCGCCGCCGCCGAATCCAGCGAGCCGCATCGCTTGTGTGCGTATCTTTACGACCTGTGTACCGCGTACTCGTCGTTTTATGACAAGTGCCATGTACTCAACGCCGACACCGAATCGACTCGCGCGTCGCGGATGCGATTGTGCGACCTGACCGGCCGCGTCCTTGCCGATGGTCTTGCAACGCTCGGCATGCCCACAGTCGAACGCATGTAAACGCCCTTGATGCCGACCTACGCCGAACGCATCTTCGGCACCGCCGAAAGCAACTTCTGCGTGTACGCATGCTGCGGGTCGTCCACGATCTGCTCGCGCGGCCCCTCTTCGACGATCTTCCCGCCATACATCACCGCGATGCGCGGGCACATGTGCTGCACAACCGCCATGTCGTGGCTGATGAACAGATAACTCAACCCCATGTCCCGCTGCAGATCGGTCAGCAGATTGATGATCTGCGACTGCACAGAGACATCGAGCGCGCTCGTCGGCTCATCACAGATGATGAACTTGGGTTGCAACGCGAGCGCCCGCGCTATGCCGATGCGTTGCCGTTGCCCGCCGCTGAACTCGTGCGGGTATCGGTCGAGGACCTCGCCTGGCAAGCCGCAACGCACGACCAGTTCGTCAGCTTTGGCGCGAAGGGCGGCCCTGCTCTTTTCTTCACCATGGACGCGCAGCGGCTCGGTCACAATTTGCCACACGCGCATCCGTGGATCCAGGCTGCCCGCCGGGTCTTGAAAAATAATCTGCATGTTTCGGCGCAAGGACCGCAGGCTCGCGCCGCGCGCTTTGAGCACATCCGTCCCTTCGAACCGCACTTCGCCGCTGCTCGCAGGGATCAGCCCGAGGAGCGTCCGCCCGACCGTCGTTTTGCCGCAGCCGGACTCACCAACGAGCCCGAGCGTTTCTCCGCGGCCGAGGTCGAAACTCACACCATCCACCGCCCGCACATGATCGGTGATGCGCTGAAAGACACCCGTGCGGACGGGAAAAAGGGTCGAGAGATTGTGAACTGTCAACAACGGCGATGTTGAAGTCGTCGTCGCGCGAATATCATCCCCAGAACCGGCGGTTTCCTGATTTTGTTCGTTGTGCGGCATCGGACTCGATCCTATGGCAATGATCGCCGATGGATTCTGGTGCCGGTTTGATTTGACGCTGGGCGGGAGGTGGATACGCTTGTGTCCCGGTGGTTTGCTTGCTGCAGGTCACGAATCGGGCAGATAGCTCAGCCTGGTAGAGCACTGCATTGAAAATGCAGGTGTCCGCGGTTCAAATCCGCGTCTGCCCACTTGGCCCCCTTCTGGGGGCTTTTTTCATTTGTGGACATTGTCGGTTGTGTCGCAAGCCGGTTTCCCTTAGGCTGGCGTTCGATTCATCAACAGGAGGATTCATTCATGCGCGCATTGATCGCTGCACTCGCACTGACCGCATCCGTCGGCCTCGCCACACCTGCCTTGGCCCAAGCCGAAGCACAAGCCGCCGCCCAACCCCAGAAAGAACTTTCCAAAGCCGAGGTGCTCGTCAACGAGTACAAGGCTGTGGAAATCCCTCGGTATGACCGGGCGAAAGACAGAGAAGATCCAGATTACCGTGCGGCTTACATCAAGCAGATGAATGAAGCATTCGCGAAGAAAGTCAGCGTTGGTGACAACCTGCTCAAAGCGGACGCCACCCCCGAGCAACTCATGCAGGTCATGCCCGATCGTTGGAGTCTGATGACGAATCGACTCGGCAACCAGGCCGTACTCGCCGAAACCGAGAAGTTTGCTTCATCGGGTCACAAACCACTTCGCGTGGAAGCATTGCACGCCCACGCAGGCGCGATGAGTCGATTCAAGATCGGATCGCTTGAAGACAAGATCGCAGCCGCCACCGCGTTCCACAAAGCCGCTCCGGATGACGAACGCTATGTCCGTCTGATGTCGCCCATGGCAGAAGATGCCAGTCTCCCGATCAAAGCACGCACCGGGATCTACAAAGATCTGATCGCGGCGTTCCCGGATAGTCGCTACACGAAGTACTTCCCCGGCAAGATCAAACAGGTCGAAGGCGTTGGGAAACCCTTTGAAGTTTCATTTACCGACGCCAACACCGGCGCGACGGTCAGCATGGAACAACTGCGCGGCAAGGTCGTCGTGGTTGATTTCTGGGCAACCTGGTGCGGGCCGTGTATCGCCGAGATCCCCCACCTGAAGGAACTGTACGCCAAGTACAAGGACCAGGGTATGGAGGTTGTCGCGATCAGTCTCGACCAACCCGAAGACAAAGGCGGACTCACCGCATTACGCAAGTATTGTGAAGATAACGAACTGACCTGGCCACAGTATTACCAGGGCAACTTCTGGTCGAGCGAGTTTTCCACATCGTGGGGAATCAACTCGATCCCGGCGGTCTTTGTCGTTGACAAGCACGGCAACCTGCACACGACCAAAGGGCGCGGCAATCTTGACACGCTGATCCCTGAATTGCTCGCCAAGCCCGGCCCGCAGGGCTGATCAAGCCGCGCATGCGGCTCACACAATTGAACTGACTCGCACCACTGACCTGTCCGCAGGTCAGTGTTTTTTTGTCGATCAACTTTTTTCAATCAACGATCGTGCGTCGCGTCCTGCTCCATCGACTCGGCGTTTTCAAGCATGTCGCTGTAACTGTGGGCGATCATCTCACCGAGCACCGGCATCAGATGCCGTCGATAGTTGGCAATACGCACATGGCACTTGGCCACACTTTGACGGGGCGAAACCAGCGCCTCAATCTCGATGAAGTGTCCGAGCCCCACGACTTCATCCAGATGGAACCGCACCGTGTCGATCATCCAGAGATCGCGCATCTTTTCGACGACGACACGAATCGGCATCGGGTTGGTGCCATACATCTTGTGCGCTTCCGATTCAGAGAGAATCGAAAACTTGCTGATCTTTGGCTGCGATCGATCGGCCCGTTCGTACCGGATGTACTCGACAGGTTCAGGATGTCCGTCCATCTCAGCGACCCGTTTTTTCAGCCGATGGTCGGGCACGCGAAAGTAAGTATCAACCTGATGAAGAACCCCGATGTGCGATGCGCCCAGGCGACGAACCAAGCCGACCGCAAGTTCCGGGTCCCGTAACTCTGCCTTGAACTCAACATTCTGCATGCGAAAGGCCCTTCCCGGAGACTTCATCATTCACGACTCGCCCAGCGCTTCGAGCAGCTGCGACTCTTCCCATATCTCAATACCCAACGACTCCGCTTTCGTTCGCTTTGAACCTGCTTTTTCGCCCGCGATCACGAGGTCTGTGTTGCCTGAAACGGATCCACTGACTTTCGCGCCAAGCGACTCGAGTCGTTCTTTGAGTGGCGTTCGTTCAAAGTGCTCGAGCGTCCCGGTCAGCACAATCGTTTTGCCAGCGAACGGTGAATCGAGCACGGTTGCACTTGCCGGATCAACATACTCGATCGACTGCATGTTGACACCCGCCGCCCGAAGTGACGCAAACATCGACTGGGCTGATGCTGAGTGCAAATAGGTATGCACAGAGAGCGAGGTGTCTTCGCCGAGACCCGTTTCGTATTCGGGTGAGACTTCATTCGCGTGCCCGACGATCGCCAACCGCTTTGGTTTACTCATGCGATTGACAGCCTTGGGCATCAGTTGCCACACTTGGGCGTCAAGCAGCGCATCGACATCGGGGAAGACACGCGCGAGCGCCCGAGCGGTAGAGGTGCCGACATGACGAATCCCGAGCCCCCCCAAGAGCCGCGCCATCCCGCGTCCTTTGGCTGCCTCAATCCCATTGAGCAGGTTGTCAAGTTTTTTCTCGCCCATCCGATCGAGTGAAAGCAACTGATCGCGATGGTCGTGCAATGCAAAAATGTCGGCAAAATGCCGAAGCGGAATGTTGGTTTCGCTGCGAATCTGATCGATCGTCTGTTCGCCGAGCCCGTCGATATCCATCTGCCCGCGGGCAGCGAACCAGATCAACTTTTCGCGAACCTGCGCCGGGCATTCCGGGTTCAGACAGCGGCGGCTGGTCTCGAGTAATGGATCGCCGCCCAGAGCGGAATCTGCTGCCGGCGGATCGATTTCCACAGGCCCGTCGCAGGCAGGGCATGAGGCAGGAGCTTCGACCCGTATCGCGGTGCCCGGTCTCTTGGACACAATGACCCCCACCACATATGGGATGATGTCGCCGGCTTTCTCGACCTCGATGGTGTCACCTATCCACACATCCTTCTGTCGCACGATGCCATAGTTGTGCAGCGTCGCGTGGCGAACGATCGTCCCGGCCAGATGGACAGGCTCCATGGTCGCGCGGGGTGTGATCTTGCCGGTCTTTCCGACCTGGTGTACGACTTCGGTCAGGATCGTCGACTTGCGTTCAGCCGGGTATTTGTACGCGATTACCCAGCGCGGGCTTTTGGTCGTCGAACCGAGTTGATCCTGCTGATCGAACTGATTGACGCGCACGACCATGCCATCTGTCTGATGGTCGAGGTTGTGACGAGTCGCGGCGAACGCTTCGATCGCGGCGACAACTTCTTTCGCGTTTGAGCACGACGCAAGCACGGGATTGCAAGGCATACCCATCGATTGCAATCGATCGAGGAGAGCCGAATGCGTCGTCGCAAATGCCGGATCAGAGATCTGCCCTCGGCCATGCGCTTGAAACTCGATTCGCCGTGTGGCAATCGCACGCGGGTCCAATTGCTTGATGGTTCCAGCACATGCGTTGCGTGGATTCATGAACGGCTCTTCGTCGCGTGCTTCACGCTCGGCGTTGATCCGCTCAAACTCGGAGTTTGGCAAGAACACTTCGCCGCGCACTTCGAAAATATCGGGTACCCTTTCGAGTGTCATTGGAAGTGAGCGGATGGTTTTGATGGCATGTGTGACATCATCACCGGTGGTGCCGTCGCCGCGGGTGATCGCGTGCGCGAGTCGCCCGTCGATGTAAGTCATGGACATGGCGACGCCGTCGATCTTGGCATCGCAGACCAGATCAAGCGAACCAAAAAGCCCGCCATCATTAATGGACTTGCGGACTCGTTCGACCCACGCCGACACCTCATCAGCGTTGTAGGTGTTGTCGATGGACAGCATCGGGACCGTGTGGGCGCGTTGGGTGAAGCCATCGATCGGCTTGCTGCCGACCCGCTGCGTCGGACTGAGTGGGTCGGCGAGTTCCGGATGCTCCTCTTCGAGCAATGCGAGCGCAGCCAGAAGGTCGTCATACTCACGGTCCGACATATTCGGCGACGCATCGTCGTAATACGCCCGGTTGGCTTGCTCGATCTGCTTGCGCAGATGCGTCACGCGTTGGGCGGGATCGGTCGTCATGCAGCGTCATGGTACAGCGCCCGCAGGTCGATGGGGCGTATCATCGTGCCCATGTCTGCAACTCCGATTGATGGCCGACAACTCGCCGACAAAACACAACAGCAACTGGCCGTAAGGACGGCGGCGCTCCGCGACCGCGGCTTTGAACCAAGGCTCGATGCGGTGCTCGTCGAATCGGGTGACAACTCGGCGGTGGTCTATGCTGAAAATCAAGCAACGACCTGCGAACGGCTTGGCATCGGGTACACACTCCATCGCTTGCCAACAGGTAGCCCGCTCGAAGCGATTGCCGGTTGTTTGAAGTCGCTGGAGGACGACCCGTTGTGCCATGCGATCATGGTGCATTTGCCCATCCCGGCGGGAATCAGTGCGTACCAGGTGCAGAAACGGATACCGCCTGAAAAAGATGTCGAGGGTGTCAACCCGGCCAACATCGGCAATGTTGTTTACGGACGCTCGCTGTGGGCACCCTGCACGGCTCTGGCGGCCCTTCGCTTGATCGAGTCAACCGGGGTCGGGCTTCGCGGCGCGAACGCGGTCGTTGTCGGTGCGTCAAACCATGTCGGAAAGCCCATCGCGGTCCTCCTGATGCGGGGTGAAGCGACCGTCGTGAGTTGCAACAAATTTTCGCGCAATCTCTCGGCGTTGACGCGTGAAGCGGACATTTTGGTTGCGGCTGCCGGTGTCCCCGGGCTGATCACGGGCGACATGGTCAAACCCGGCGCCGTCGTTGTCGATGTCGGGGTGAATCGTGTCACCGATAGCGAGGGCAACCGAAAGACGGTTGGCGATGTGGCTTTTGACGAGGTCAACAAGGTAGCCGGGTTTCTGAGCCCTGTGCCCGGTGGCGTGGGACCTATGACGGTGACCGTGCTGCTCACCAATGTGGTCGAAGCGGCGGAAAACGCAGCCGACGCTGAAATTCAGACCTGATGGCACCGTTCGATATGATTGACACCGATCGCCCGCTACACTTGAAGGCATCAGTATGAACGCGCGGAGTACACCATGACACTGGCATTTTTGCAAAGCATCGGTCCGATGGAATACATGATCATCGGGGTCGTCATGCTGCTGTTGTTCGGGCGGCGGCTTCCTGAAGTCGGCCGAAGCCTTGGCAAAGGCCTCGTTGAGTTCAAAAAGGGACTCAAGGATGTCGATGACGAGGTGAAAAGCGTTGACCCACGGACCCCGTATGAGTCCACCCCTTCAACGAGTGGAGCAGCACAGGTTTCATCGGCTGCCCGCGCCCCGCTCGGGCCAGGCGGAGAAGAACGCCGCGTCCACGCCAGTGAAGAAGTCGTCCACGAGACAGAAAACAAGGACTGATCACGCGCTCAATCGGGCGGACAGTCGCCTGTGTGCGGGCTACCATGCACCCGCTTCGGCGAGGTAGCTCAGCTGGCTAGAGCGGTGGATTCATAACCCACAGGTCGGGAGTTCAAGTCTCCCCCTCGCCATTTCCCGAACCATGACCAAACGACAACTTCGACGAGTTGTCGTTGTTTTTTTGGTTTTCAGACGATCACCGACCCGATGGCGCGGTAGTCTGATATGGACACACATCATCCGGAGACCCGAAATGACCACGAAGATTGTCATTGGATCACTCGTCGGACTCGGCCTGCTCGCAGGCGGTGCGGTACTCGCAGCTCGTTTGGGCACGACAACCGAGCCGGACTACGACACGAACCAACTCGCACTGGCTGACGGAACAGGCATTGATCATGACGCAAATGATGTTGTCGCCAAGCCTCGCATCATCCTCGATGAGCGTGATGCTGATGAGCCATCGACACATGCAGGTCCGCTCGGTTTGAGCAACCGAAGTGGGTTCCAGATGCACGGCGGCGATTTCAAATCCATCGAAAAGTCAAAAGAAGATTGGATGGCCCGGTTTGACACCGACAGCGACGGCCACCTGAGCGAAGAAGAAATCATCGCATCAAAAGAAGTGTTGCGAGCTGAGCGTGAAGCCCGCAAATTGCAGTGGTTGCTTGAAAAGTATGACACTGACAATGACGGTGTTCTCAGCGCCGAAGAGAACGAGCAAATTGAAGCCGACCGACTCGAACGAATCGCCAAACGGGAGAAACGCGAAGCCGAACGCAAGCAGTTGGCGCTCGATGCATACGACACCGATGGCGACGGCGTGCTTTCGGACGCTGAGAAAGAAATCGGCCGTCAGGCGCATCGCGACTACATGACGAAGCAGCATGAAGCGATGCAAGCGATGTTTGACGCCGACAGCAACGGCGAAGTCACAAACGACGAACGCAAAGCGATGCACGAGACCATGAGTTCGTTTTTTCGAGACGTGAAACTGGTCCGCACTTTCGACGCTGATGGCGATCACGCAATCACAACTGCCGACATGCCCGCGTACATGGACATGTTCCTTGCGGGTGATGCACGGGCTGACCTTGACCACAACGGTGTCGTCAACGAAGCCGACCTGGCGAGTTTTCAGCAAGTTGCGCTGACCCCACCGAATCCGGCGATGGTCGAAGCGATGGGTTGGTTCCAGAATGCACCCCCTTCAGTGGATGGCGGCTTTGGCAACATCATGATGCTGGGAGGCGGCAAAGACATGATCGTGCACACCGTCGAAGGCGGCAACATGACGATCAAGGGTGTGAAAGGCACATTTAGAGTGAACGCTGAACTCAGCGATATGCCGCTCGACGGCGGCGAACACGCCATTGTGATCATCGAGACGATTGAATCAGTAAAAGATGATTGATCGCGGATTACAGACCCAGTCAAAAACCTAATAGTCTAAATCTGTAAACAACGATAATTGTGGTGACATATATCTCGCCATCGGCAATGGACCGTCCGAGTTGGCGTTGGTACATGCAGGCGCCGGATGAGCCGGTCGGCCGGGAGGATTTGAACATGAGCGCGAAGATCATTGTGGGGGCGGTTGCCGGCCTTGGAGTTCTTGCTGGCGGTGCGATTATCGCCGCTCGCATGGGTGGTAGTCAGGCAGACAAGACTGACGCAGCCACGCTGGCCACCATCCAGGGAAGTGCTGCCGAGATTGATGAAACACCGGTGGAGAGGCCTCAGATCATCCTCGATGAGCGTGAGATCCCCGAGACACCCGTCGACGGTGAGAGTTCGGCAGCCAATGACCGCAATGGCTTCCAGCGGAACGGCGGACAGTTTGGTGATCGTCAGAACATGATGGCCGACATGATCGCTCGCTTTGACAAGGATGGCGACGGCGAACTCAATGAAGAAGAACGCGAAGCAGCTCGCGAAGCGTTCCGCGCTGACCGTGAAGCCCGCCGTCAGCAGTGGCTGCTTGACCGGTACGACGCGGATGGCGATGGCGTGCTGAGTGCTGAAGAAGAAGCCCAGCGAGAAGCCGACGAAGCCGCCCGCGAAGCCGAGCGTGAAGCCCGTCGGGCCGAGGCGCAAAAGAAAGCACTCGAAGCCTACGACTCAGATGGAGACGGCGTGCTTTCCGATGCCGAGAAGCAGGCCGGTCGTGACGCTCGTCGTGAATACATGATGCAGCAACGCGAAGCATTCACCGCGAAATTTGACACGGACGGCGACGGCGAACTGACCGGCGATGAACGACGCGTCATTGGCGAAACCATGCGCGATGTGTTCGGCGAAATGCGATTCGTGCGCGAGTTCGACGCCAACGGCGACAACAGCATCACCATGTCAGATATGCCGGCATATATGGATATGTTCTACGCTGGCGACCGACAAGCCGATGTCAACCGCGACGGCGTTGTCGATGAAGCCGACCTTGCCGATTTCCAACTCCGTGCCACGACGCCGCTCGATCAGTCGGTGATCGAAGCCATGAATGCATTCAACAATGCACCGCCTTCGGTTGATGGCGAAGGCGACTGGGGCCGCGGACGACGGGGCGGCGGTGCAACCGGTGGCCGAGGCGGCGATCGCGGAACGCCACGCGGAGGTAACGCTGGCGGTGGCAACCAGCGCGACTGATCCTTCGACCTTCTTCGGCTGAGCCGCTGGACCCTGACCGTGCGGAAGCGCTATTGTGTCAGGCATCGGGCGCATAGCTCAGTTGGCTAGAGCGCTGCCGTCACATGGCAGAGGTCACAGGTTCGAGTCCTGTTGCGCCCATTCGAGACATTTCCGAAGACCCGTCATGTTCATTCATGGCGGGTCTTTCTCTTTTTGATATCCGGGACATCTGTGACCCAGATGCACATCCAACCATCGTCAGGGTTTGACTGATTCGTGCGAGCGTGGCTGCTGTGCGTCAATCCAACGCTTCATGGCCGGTTTCGGGCTTCGATCGGCGTTGAACAGGCCCCAGTGCTTTTCGACCTCGTTGGGGTGCGAGCCGCCTTTCCAGTTTTCATCAAACGCTGCAAAGAAGAAATGGGGCATGCGTGCTTCGTCAGCCCAGTGGCGATAGGCACGGTAGAAGAGTTCCTGTTCGCCCCCACCCGCTTTGCCTTTGATCAACTTGGCCTGCTCGCCTTCAGTGTGCACTGTGGTTGCCCAACCTGTTTCACAATGCACAATCATTTTCTCGGGATGACGCTGCTGAATATCTCTAATTTGCTCACGGGTCCAGTTCAACGCCTGATGCAATTGCTGACCGTTCCACATGGCATACGCATGTAGGCCGATGAAATCACATGCTTCTGCGACGCGGGTCGACTCGGGCTTGTTCCAGAAATTGTAATCGTCGCAGGTCGTGACCGGAACACTCGTCGCCGAGCGAACCTGGGCGAGGTAGTCGAGCAAGGTGTCCATGTTGACGCGGTGACCTGACCAGAAAACCTGCGTCTCGTTTCCGACATTAATCGCAGCCACAACATCGGGGTAGGCATTGGCGATGCGAATTGCATTCGCCACCTCGGATCGGTTGGCCGATGTGGCTTCGGGCGAAGACTCGGTCGCGATCCACGCGCCGAGCATCATTCTGATCGGCAGGTTGTCTTCTCTGATGATGGCGCAGACGCGCTCAGCAGATCGAGTGCCATAGAGACGAATGAACTGCCAATGATCTTTGATAATGTGTAGATCTTCGCGGAGTTGTTCGTTCGTCGGAGCATCGCCATCCGGCGATTGGCCGTCGCGGTATTCGCCATACGCGATGCCCGCTCCCGCCCACTCACCTTCATTCGAGAAGTCAATAATCCGCTGTTCGTCAGCCTGTGCGAAAGAAATCGACGAAACCAAAGCAATACAGAACAACAGGAAGAGCGTTTTCATGCTGGCGATCTTTCGATTAATGGATTCACGGAGCTGAATCTTGGCTTCACAGAAAACACCGAGACCGGCTACAGGTTTGCAGCCTCGATGGTTGCCACGGTCTTCTCGAGCCCGATCCTGGTTACTTCGGCGTGATCGGATGCCCAGTATGACGGGTTGTAGAGTTCGAGCGAGATACATCCGGCGTAGCCGATCGACTTCAAGTCGCGGAGGCACTGACCCAGCGGCAGAATGCCATCGCCCGGATACACCCGGTGCTTGTCTTCGAGTTGGTCCTTTGGCGGCTGAGCGGGTGCGTCGTTGTATTGGAAGATGGCGATGAAATCACCGCGTAAGTGTTTGAGCCCATGAAACCCGGAGTTGCCGATGAGCATGTGGAAGACATCGGGAATAATCTTGGCTTTGGGGTGGTCGGCATCGATCGCCACCTGTGCCGCCTGCCCCATGGTGCGAGCGCCTTCGAGGAACTGGACGAACACCAGTGCGGGGTTGATGCCATAGTCATTGAGTCCGATCTCAAGGATCTCGCGATAACGGGCAGCCGCCCAGAACGGGTCAAACTCGCGCCACGGTCGGGCGGGCTGAGGGATGGTCTGGATATGCTCTGCTCCGATTGCAGCCGCCTGCCGCATGCGTCGGCGTGAATCAACCAATGACGCGTCAAATGCTTCACGGGTGGGCGGAATGGCGTTCCACAAGCCGATCACGCTGGGGACGAACAACCCTGCGTCTTTGATGCGCTTGCCCAGATCACCCAGATCTCCACCATTTGATTCATATTCGTGAATCTCGCCCTCCCAAGGCTCGATTGCATCAAATCCGGTTTGTGAAGCGAATTTGATCTTGTCAAGCAGACTTGCCGGGCGAATGGTGGCCGTATCAAGGCAGATCGGCCACGGGCTACGCCCCCCCTGAAACGATTTCTTGACTGATACGACTGCGTCTGGTTGCGATGATGCTGACCGCGCAAGGGCTGGAACTGCCAGCCCGGCAACGCCACCGGTGAGAAATGACCGTCTTTGCATGGGAGCCTCCTCGTTCAAATCGTGCTACGCAGCCTATACCAAAACGCGCCTCAGAGTGCAGAGGCGCCCCGACGGGCATTGGCTCGCGTTGAATGATGACAGCCCAAATCCATCGACACATCCCGAATCCTGTTGCGAACCTGTCCGAAATCCAAACTTTCAAAGACCGAGGCCGATCATACACGGGATAGGAATCCGTGATAATGTGTTTCTGCAGCATGTCAGAACACACACCCACACCGAACTGAGGGCACTCCTTCATGCATTTCAAACGCTTGCTCACCTTCGCCGGTATCGCCGTCGCTTTTGCCACCCTGTGTGTGCACGCGGCTCAGCCGACAGAATCTGCGCAGTCGCTGTTCAATGGAACTGATCTTCGAGGCTGGCACGCCGATGTACCCGAAGCCGACAACAAGCCTGACCTTCGATCGAGTTTCATCGTGCGCGATGGCATGTTGGTGAGCCTCGGACGACCACTCGGCCACCTGATCACCAACGATGACTTTGAGAATTACCGGCTCGATATCGAATACCGGTTTGCAGGCGAGCCGGGCAACTGTGGCGTGCTCGTGCACGCGTCGACGCCACGCGAATTATACGGCATGTTTCCAAAGTCGATCGAAGTGCAGATGTATCGCGGCAATGCGGGCGATTTCTGGTGCATCGGCGAGAACATCGCAGTCGACAATATGGCCGATCGGCGAGCGGGCGAGCCGGAAACCTGGGGGGGTCAAGCCAACCAATCACGGCGTGTGCTCAACCTGACCGATGACAGCGAGAACCCGATCGGCGACTGGAACCGAATGATCATCGAATGCCTTGACGACCGCGTGCGCGTCTGGGTCAATGGTGATCTCGTCAACGATGGCTTCGATTGCACCGCGCAGCGCGGGCGGATCGCGGTGCAGGCCGAGGGAGCAGAGGTGGAGTTTCGCAAACTCAACCTGACCCCGATTTCACAACTGTCACCCAAGGATGCCAAACTTGGGGTTCTCTCGCAGGACGCGATCGAACCGACCATTTCTCAGGAGGACCCGGTCCGCGTGTTCATCCTGGCCGGTCAATCCAACATGGAAGGGAAAGCCCAAATTGCGCTGCTCGATCGGCAGATCCAGAAGCCGGAGAACGCGGTGCTCTTCGAGCGGTTTTGTGATGGTGACGAGTACCGGGTGCGCGACGATGTATGGATCAACTACCTGAACCGCCGAGGCGCTTTGACGGTCGGATATGGCTCACCCGACCGGATCGGAGCAGAACTCGCTTTTGGCACCGTCATGGGCGACCACTTCAATGAACCAGTCCTGCTCATCAAGACAGCCTGGGGGGGTAAGAGTATTCAGCGCGATTTTCGGCCGCCAAGTGCAGGTCTGCCCTCGGCTCAAGTGCTTGCAGACATCCTCACACAAACGAACGAGAATCGAGCCAAAAACAATCAGCAAGCACTCACGCTTGACGACATTCGGGCGACTTATGGCCACTTCTACCGCGCGATGATCGACGAAGTTCGGACCGCACTCGAAGACATGGACGAACGGTTCCCGAGTCTTGCAGGTCGAGAGTACGAACTCTCTGGCTTGGTCTGGTTTCAAGGTTGGAATGATCAATACAACGGCGCCGAGTTGGAGTATGAATCGAATCTTGCACACTTCATCAATGATGTACGCTCCGATCTTGATGCACCGCAACTGCCTGTGGTCATCGGCGTGATGGGACAAAATGGGTCATCGCCCGCGACGGGTGCCATGCTGACAATTCAACAAGCACAGTTGGCTGTGCCAGGGCACCTCGCGCTTGATGGAACCGTGCGCGCTGTGCGCACTGACCTGCTCGTTGATGCGGCAGCAGAAGCCTTGTACCCATCGTGGAAAGAACGCCGCGACGAGTGGGATCAGATCGGCAGCGACCACCCCTACCACTACTACGGCAGTGCAGTCTGGTTCACACGGATCGGTTCGGCGTTCGCTGATGCGATGCTCGATCTACTCGGTGAATCAAGCCGTGAATAGATGGATTGGTTCGCCAACCCGACTAGCAATTTAACCGATCCGGGCGCTGAGCAACTCGCGCGGGCTGCGTTGACCCAGGCGCACAATCGCCGGAACAGCTGCACCAACACTGAACAGCATGACCACACCGATTCCTGAAGCGATCACCGCGTACTCGGGGCGTACTTCCAACTCAAGCCCGAGCAACATCGCATCGAGTCGCCGACCTGCCCATGCGCCTTGCAAACCCATCGCGGTTCCGAGCACACTTGCAGCCACCGCAATCAGGATCGACTCGGCAATCACCAATCGCGTGAGCAACCAGCGTTGCGCGCCCATGGACCTCAAAACACCGAACTCAAACTGACGGGCTTGTATCCCTGCTGCGACGACATTGGCAACGCCGAAGCATGCGATGAACATGCTGAGTGCCGCGATCACGCTAAACACGGTCAGGAAAGTGCGCACAATCGACTCAAGTTGTGCACGGATCTGTCGTCCGCTTCCGGCATCGAGCACACCGGCGCCAAACATTGCGTCACGAATGGTATCGAGTGCTTCCTCGTCACTGATCTCATCCGACAGCTCGATCTGAATCAAAGCGATCGACTCAGTTTGAAACTTCTCACGCAGATCCTTGCGCGAGCCGAAAACCGCGTGCAGCGATTGATCGACATACTCCTTGCCGACATTGAAGAACTTGCTGACCAGTTCGAGCCCTGGGCTTGTGACCACACCCACGATGTCAAACGAAAACGATTCACCATTATGTGAACAGGTAAAGATGTCGCCTACGCCGAGACCTTGGGCGATCTGAAACTCGCGTGCGATGATCACACTTCCGCCCTCGATCAGTTTCTGCTTGCCCGTCTCCGGGTCACCTTCGAGCCATTCCAGTTCTGTCATGGCAAAGAACTCAGCGGGTTCAAACGCGACAAAGGTCGTCTTGTAACTTTGCAGCGCACGCACACCAAAGGCGTCGGTCTCGACCGGCAAGAGCGTGATGGCGCATGTAGCTTCAACAAATGGCAGTGCGTCGAGCCGACTCTGGCTTTCTGGCGAGAGCGCAATCCCGCTGACAAACGCGTCCGGGAACCGAATGCGCTGCACCCAATCATGCAGAAATCCTCCGCTGTTGGTCCATATGGCGACAAGGAGAGCGAGCCCCCCCATCATTGCGCCTGCGGTGAATCCATACCGATAAGGGGTCGATCGCACATTGCGACCAAGTAACTCCCGAGGCAGGCCGAACAATCGCGATAGGGCAGGTGCACCAACGCGGGCGGTCAACACGACCAGAGGCACGCCGAGCAGGAAGTAACCGAGGTACATCAACGGCAGACCGACGGTGGCATAACCCCAGAATATCGTCTGGCCGTCTGTCGGAATACCAACGATCGCGGTCATGACCGCCAGGCAGAACAACCCGGCAAAAAGCGTCCAACGAATCTGCGATGACTTGACCGGGTCAGCTCGTGCGGACATCGCGGCAAGTGGCGACAGTCTGGTCGATTGCCATGCGGGCCAGATCGCACCGATCACCCCAGCTGCGACCGCTCCGAGACCAGAGAGCGCCAGCGTCGTCGGCGGGATCGCAAGACCGGTCGGCAGGTGGTCATGAAAGACCTGCACCAGTATCCAGGCGATGGCGACACCAAGCGGAATGCCGAGCACCGCCCCCAACCCACCGACGAACAAGCCAACGAACAACTGTGTCCATCCCAACTGCATCGGCATCGCGCCGACACACCGAAGGACCGCGAGCGAGCGTCGCTGCTCGGCAAGGCCGGTGTTGAGACCGGTCATTATGATAAATGCTGCCGACATGAAGCACAGCACACTGACGAGAACGAAACCGAGTTGGCTTGATGCGACATTTTGCTCAGCGCCGCTGCGCACACGAGCGGTTGTTTGCAACAGAAACCGTTCGTCGAGTTCCTGTTGGTACTTCTCGACGAACGCATCGGGATCGACACCTTCGGCGAGTTTCATTTCGACAACCGAGACCCGCCCTGGTTGGCCTGCGATCGTCCACAGGTCTTCGAGCGAGACCCACGCCTGCGGCCGGCCGCCGAGGGGCGGCGGCATGGTCACGCCCACCACCGTGAATTGCTTGCGCGGGCCGAACAACCGAAATGCGGTCACTTCGTCACCCGGCCGCACACCGATGGCAGCGTTGATTTCTTGAGCGTCGTCGTGCGAAGCCTGCTCTGGCACCGCAGGAATCGCTCGATCCAGATGCGCCGCTTTGCCGGTGAGAGCCTTGCTGCCCAACGAGAGCAGCCCTTTGCCCGCAGCTCCCCAACTCAATCGCTCTGCGGTGAGCGCGTCAATGGTAATCTCACCGGGTGCGGTCGGCATGCGCCCCTGAAGCAAACGAAGCCCCGTGTGCGACGCCCCATCTTGATAGCCATGAATGAGCGCACTGGCCCGGAGTGACCGTTGCGTGCGTGAAGCACCGATTTCGTTGATTTGCAGTCCGGTCTTGTCAATCGAGAGAGAGATGGTGGCTTGTAATTCGGTTTGCGACTCGAGCACCTCAGGCCATGCTGCCGCTCGATCGGCATAACCAATCGGAAAGTTGACACCGGTTTCGGATGCGGTCAACCGGACATCGGCGAATCCGACCTGCTGACCCATTTGCACTTCGAGAGCCTGATTGGCTGAAGCAATTGCGCACGCCACCGCAGCGATCAGAGCCGCGGAAAGGGCGACAGCCGCGACGAGCAGGGCGCTACGCCAAGGTCGCGCCGACAAGTTCCTGATAGCAAGTCGAGACACCGCTCGCATCAAGATCCTCCGTATCCAGTTCGCCCAGGACTGTTCCGTCGCGAATGACGATCACGCGTCGACAGTGTGCTGCAGCTGCTGGTTCATGGGTCACCATGACCACCGTCGTGTCGTGCTCGCCTGCGACTTGTTCGAGCAAGGTCCAGAGGCGTTCACTGCTGGCTGAGTCGAGATTACCCGTCGGCTCGTCTGCCAGAATCACGGGGGGGCTGAACACGAGCGCTCGAGCGATGGCAACGCGTTGTTGCTCACCGCCGCTGAGTGCTTCGGGTCGGTGGGTTGCCCGGTCGGCCATCCCGAGTTGTTCGAGGAGTTCTGACGATCGTGTCGTGACCCATGATCGTTCTTCACCCGCGAGGAGGGCGGGCAGTTCAATGTTTTCACGTGCGGAAAGCGTTGCGATCAAGTTGAACTGCTGGAACACCATGCCGATGCGTCGCAGTCGAAATCGGGTGGCCTCGGCGTCCGATAATGCCTCAACACGATGCCCATCGATTTCGATCTCACCACTGTTCGGCCGATCAAGCACGCCGAGCAAATGCAAGAGCGTGCTCTTGCCGCTGCCCGATTGCCCCATGATGCCATAGAACCCGGGCTGATCGATCGTAAACGACACGCCCCGCAGCGCCTCGACCGACCGATCGCCGAGTTGATAAGCCTTGCACACATTGTCACAACGAATCACACTCATGCAGTCAGATGCCCCAGTTCTCTTGGGTTGTAGCGATAATTTGTACTTTGCTACGACGCGTAGTCGTTGTCATATGTTGCTGCGTCCACGCAGGATTCCAGACCGGACAGATCTGATGCCTTTATTCGCACAAGCCAGTGTTCATAGGGGTTTTCATTCAATAAACCCGGGTTCTCTTCGAGAGCAGCGTTGGTCTCGATAATTGTGCCGGAAACAGCGGCATAGACATCACTGGTTGTCTTGACCGACTCAACCTCGGCAATGGAATCTCCCGCGCCGACTTCGGTATCTGTTGGTTGAGTCTCGACATAGGTGACATCCGTGAGCGCATCGACAGCGTGCCGGGTCAGACCGACCGTGACGATGTTGCCATCGGCTTGATGCCATTCGTGGGTCTCGGAATACACGCGATCAGAGGGCGTTGTCATGGTCTTCGGACTCCTTGTGGATCGAGAATGTGGAATTTCGCTTCCGATGGTATTCGATCCGGGCTGCCAAAGATGAAAACTCGGCTTGACTCGGAGTGGCCTCATCGGGTATCTTGGGAATTGTTCGTGATAACAATGGCTTTCTCCCCTCCGGACGGTCGGTGCCTTGTGCCCGACCGTCTCTTTTTTGTCCCGCATCGAATTCCACATGGACTCAAGGTTGGCGTTGGGGCATGAATTGGGTACAGTCCCCACCTCATGCTGCTTACGCTTTGCGCCAGTTCGATTCGATCGTTGATACACAGTGGTCGCGGCGGAATGCACATTCTTGATGTGCCAACCTTTGCGCGCGACACACTCGGGCTGCATGGCTTGAACATCTCGACCGATCTGCTCAAAGGATCGACGCGAACGGATCTTGAAAGCCTCCGCGATCGGGCTGATAAAGCGGCGTGCTCGTGTTTGCTCCTTTCGGAATTAACCCCACTTCCGCTCGCCCAGGAGAACGCCAAGAAAGCCGAAGAGGGGATCGAACGGGCCCAACGCGTTCTTCGAGCGGCTCAAGCGCTTGGATGCAACTCGGCGTCAATCTCCGTCTCAGGACCAGATAGTGATGAACATTTCGATCTGGCTTGTGGACGACTTCGAGAAATTGTGGAAAGTGCTGAGCGGCTGGAGATCAATCTCTTGATTTCCCCAATGGAAGGGCTCACTGCGTCTGCCGATCGCGTCACAGATCTCATCAAACGCGTCGGGGGGTTTCGGATTGGAACGCTGCCCGACTTTGCTGCGGCCTCGCAGTCAGATGACCCGGTGACCTACCTGCGCCGAATCACGCCCTACGCATCGGTCGTGATCGCTTCGACAGAGTCTTTTTCCGAACCTGACGAGACGGAAGCGGCGGATGATGCTCCTCTCTCAATCGATGATTTGCTTGATGTGCCGGCACCAATCCATGATTCGTGGGATCTTGGACCAATGGTGCAAGCGGTCGTTTCTGTCGGGTTTGATATCACGCTCGGGCTCAATTACCTGGGTAAAGATGATGCGGTCATGGGATTGATCTCAAGCCGAGATGCCCTTGAAGCGGCGATCGAATCGGCGCTCGACAAGTAGTTCATCGTCCGAGCCAACATTGCAGCTGTGTGATAGACTCTCGATGTGGTAGACTCGAACACGCACGCGAGGACCGGGCCATGACGACCGCACACGCCCAGATAGCCCGAAACAGACCGGAGTGGCATGTGCCGGTAGATCAAGCGATCATCATCACGATTGATGGCCCGGCTGGGACCGGGAAGTCCACCGTCGCTCGGCGACTCGCCCAGAGGCTCGGCCTCGATTTCCTCGATACCGGTGCCATGTATCGCGCCGCAACCGCGATTTGCATCGACCACAAGATCGACCCGGACGATATCGATGCACTCGTCAAAGTTGTTGAGTCTGCAGATCTGCACTTTGACTGGGCTGCGGACCCGCCCACCATGCTTGCGTGGCTCAAACCCATTGACGAGCGCATCCGCGACCACGATGTCAATGACCTTGTCTCGCGAATCGCAGCCATCAGTCGCATACGAGAACACATGGTGCGCAAACAACGGATCATCGCTGCCCAGCACCCACGGCTCGTGGCAGAGGGACGCGACCAGGGTTCGGTGGTTTTCCCCGATGCAGAGGTCAAGTTTTATCTCGACGCGACACCCGAAATCCGCGCGATGCGACGGGCTGATCAACTGCGCGCCCACGGACGCTCAGTCGACGAAGCACTGATCCTTCGCAATATCAAACAGCGTGATTCGATGGATGCGCAGCGATCTGATGGGCCTCTCATCTGCCCCGACGATGCTGTTGTCATGGATTCGTCGCATCTGCAGATACCGGAAGTTATCTCTGCTATGGAAACCATTGTTCGCGAACGCGTCGATTCGTTGCGAAGCCAATGATCGATCATGGCTGAGAATACGATTCTTCCACATGCCAGTTGGACGCGATCGATCGCGTACACCGTTTCTCGCGAGTTGGTGCGATGGGTGTATCGCCTTGGTTTTCGCGGCCGATGGCTGCATCGAACGCGCGTACCCAATACTGGTCCGGTGTTGATCGTCGCGAATCACCAGTCGTATCTCGATCCGCCGATGATCGGTGCTGGACTCAAGCGGCACTCCGCGTATCTGGGCAGGTCCGGATTGTTCAGCACGCGTTTCATGGCGTTCTTTCTCAACCTTTACAATGTCGTGCCTGTCAGCGAAGACGGTGGTGACATTGCAGCCATGCGCGCAGTGCTCGGTCTACTCGAACAGGGACACTCGGTTGTGATCTTTCCTGAAGGCGCTCGCTGTCTCGACGGCGAGATTGCACCGTTTAAACGCGGCGCAGAACTGATGATCAAAAAAGCAAAATGCCCCGTCGTTCCTGCTGCTATTGACGGTGCCTATCAAGCCTGGCCCCGGTCGGCAAAGCGACCAAAACTGTTCCGTCACCCGGTGCGCATCATTTATGGCGAGATGATTCCGTACGAAGCGTTGTTCGATAAGGGAGCGCAACTCGGTGTCACGGAACGACTGGAACAAGAGGTTCGCTCGCTGCATGCTGCATTGCAGAACAAACGAAACACCTGAGTCGGCGTGCGGGCAAGGTCTATACGGGCTGACTAGACCGATCGCCCTCCGGGTTGCTCTGACAGCATCGCTTTGTCCAACGCCTGGTCTCGCAGAATCGCGATCATGCTGATCCGCACACGGTTGATCAGCCATGCGTACATCACCAGCGCGATAAGCGGGCCGACCACAATGCACGAACCGAGTACATAAATCAAAGGCAGCAGCCAAATAAAGGTTCGTGCGCGGGATTCGAGCTCATGGTCGGGAATACGGACTGCAAGCCCTTTGATGTACAGCATCGCGGCGAAGAACATCGTGGCCCCGGCTGCGACGCTGATGATGCCAATACCGATCGCGACGACCATGATCCCAGCTCCAGGCATCGCCGCTCCGACCGATCCAAAAAAAGGTTGGAGCACCACACTTGCAAGGCTGGTCGCGGTCACAACCGTGACTGCGACCCGCACGACCTGTCGGGCGGTCCCCTGTTGTGTCGGCCCGTGGCGTGGATCGTGGGTGGACAGTTTCCACCACCCAACAAGCCCGACAATGCTGAACGCAACGCCGACGAGTCCGAAGAGCGTCTGCACAAGCGTGATCCACGACATTGCCGGCATCGCGGCGGGTGCAGCCCCACCTGCTGCGGAAACGCCGATGTAGGCTGCAAAACCCAGGGCTGCGATCAGTCCGATGATCTGCATCGAAAACGACGCGACGAGTGAGACGAGCACAAGCGTCGCCCCGCGTCGAAGCGACTCGACATACTGCGGACCCGCATCACGCAGCAGATCCCCAGCCAACGATTGCCGAACAGAAAGCCCGCACTCAGGACATTGGCCGTTGAACGGCAAGCCTTCGAGTGCGTAGCCGCAGCCGCCGCACCAGTACCCGGTCTCGACCGTGCCAGACTGGGATGGACTCGGCGGCGGACCTGAAATCAGATCGTCGTTGTGACCCTCAACCGAATCGGCAGCATGCTCAGCATCTTGCCCTCGATCGGGCGAATCAGGTTCAAGGTCGTAGGGATCCATTCTGGTCAGATTATCGCAAATCGAGTGCGACCGCTTACACCAGTTGCCGCGCTTCGTTCAGCTTCTTGCGAATGACCGTGTGCAGGATGCCGCCGTTGCGGCAGTACTCGATCTCGACGGGTGTGTCGAGCCTCAACATGCAGTTGAACGCGAACGAACTGCCATCGGGTCGAGTCGCGACGACTTCGACTGTCATGCGTGGTTCGATGGACCCGCCGAGTCGAATGTCAAACGATTCGTCACCTTGAATGCCGAGCGTGGCTGCTGATTGGCCGGGCTCGAACACCAGCGGCAACACGCCCATGAACACCAGATTCGACCGGTGGATGCGCTCGAAACTTTCAGCAATCACCGCACGCACGCCGAGCAGGTACGCGCCCTTGGCGGCCCAGTCGCGGCTCGAACCCATGCCATAGTCCTTGCCCGCGACCACCACCAGCGGCACGCCGGCGGTCTTGTAGTTCATCGCGGCGTCATAGATCCATGCGACCGGGGCTTCAGCCAGGGTGTTGCCTTGTGTAAAATCGCGCGTCAGCCCCCCCTCCGGCGTTTTGCCTGTTGTCAAGTCCTTGGCGAGTTGGTTCCGAACACGGACATTGGCAAAGGTGCCCCGCGTCATCACTTCGTCATTGCCGCGGCGACTGCCGAATGAGTTAAAGTCACGGACCGCAACACCCCGGCTGAGCAAATACTTGCCCGCTGGTGTCTCCGGCTCGATGCGTCCGGCGGGCGAGATGTGGTCGGTCGTGACACTATCACCAAGCAGGCACAGCGCCCGCGCCCCTTCGACCGCTTGCACGCCCGGCGCGTCTTCTGTCATGCCTTCAAAGAACGGCGGATTGTGGATGTAGGTCGAACTGTCTTCCCATGGATACAGCCCGCTCTTGGTGATCGGGATGTTGTTCCAGGTTTCGTTCTCTTCGAAGACATGGGCATATTCACGCTCGAACTGTTCGGGCTTGACAGCGAACTCGCGAAGTGACTGGACCTCGGCGGTGGTCGGCCAGATGTCTTTGAGGAACACATCCTTGCCATCAGGTGTCTGAGCGATCGGCTCGTTCTGCAGATCAATATCAACCGTACCGGCGATCGCGTACGCAACAACCAGAGGCGGGCTGGCGAGGTAGTTTGCTCGCACCGCCGGGTGCACGCGGCCTTCAAAGTTGCGATTGCCAGAAAGCACCGAGGCACATACAAGGTCGCCGTCTTCGATGCCCTTTTCAATCTCAGGCGGAAGCGGGCCGGAGTTGCCGATACAGGTTGTGCAGCCATAGCCCACGGTGTTGAAGCCGAGCGCTTCGAGGTCTTCGGTCAGGTTGGCTGCGTTGAAATACTCGGTCACCACCTTGGAACCTGGCGCCAGCGAGGTTTTGACCCACGGCTTGCGGTTGAGACCGAGAGCGCGTGCCTTGCGAGCCACCAGGCCGGCGGCAATCATCACATCGGGGTTGCTGGTGTTGGTGCAACTGGTGATCGCTGCGATGACCACAGAACCCTGAGTGAGCGTGATCTTCTGATCGGTGGTCGCAGGGTGACTGGCTTCACTGAGTGTGACTTCGACCGACGCGTCGGTTCGGTCTGCGGCTGCGCCAAGACCCTGTGGTCCTTGCGGCGCGACCAGTTGCTGCTCGAATGTTGACTTCATGTCTTTCAGTTCGATGCGGTCCTGTGGGCGCTTCGGCCCGGCGAGTGAAGGCTGAATCGAAGCAAGGTCCAGTTCGAGCACGGCTGCAAACTCAGGCTCGGGCGTGTTCGGCTCCCACCAGAAGTGATTGGCCTTCGCGTAGGCTTCGGCGAGTTCGACTTCGCTCTCGTTCTTGGCTGTGAAGCGTAGAAAGTCGATCGTCTTCCGATCGATCGGGAAGAATCCGCATGTCGCACCGTATTCGGGCGCCATGTTGGCGATGGTCGCGCGATCAGGGATGGACAGTTCGGCCATGCCATCGCCAAAGAACTCGACGAATTTCTCGACCACGCCGTGTTTGCGGAGCATCTGCGTCACAGTGAGGACGAGGTCGGTCGCGGTCACACCATCACGAAGTCTGCCGTTGAGGCGGACGCCGACCACTTCGGGTGTGAGCATGAAGACAGGCTGACCGAGCATGACGGCCTCGGCCTCAATCCCCCCCACACCCCAACCAAGTACACCCAACGCATTGATCATGGTCGTGTGTGAATCGGTCCCGACGAGGCTGTCGGGGAATACAACCGTTTCGCCGGCCACTTCTTTGGTCATGCAACCGCGCGCCAGGTACTCAAGATTCACCTGATGCACGATGCCGGTTGCGGGCGGGACGACTCGAAAGTTGTCAAGACTCTCCTGCCCCCACTTGAGGAACACATACCGTTCGTTGTTGCGCTCAAACTCGCGCTGAGCGTTGATGGTGATCGCGACGCGTGTTGCAAAGTCGTCAACCTGTACAGAGTGGTCAATGACCAGATCACACGGGGCTTCTGGGTTGATCGACTCGGGGTCGCCGCCAAGGTTCTTCATCGCGTCACGCATCGCAGCCAGGTCAACCACGCAGGGCACGCCGGTGAAGTCCTGCAGAACGACTCGGCCGGGTGTGAATGGGATCTCTGTGCTGTTGACAGCGGCGGCGTTGTAGTTGGCGAGCCCGGCGACATCATCTTGCGTGACGGTGAACCCGTCCAGATTCCGAAGCATGGACTCGAGCAAAACCCGAATCGAGAACGGCAGTTTGCTGATGCCGCGACCGATGCCGGCCTGATCAAGAACGCCGAGGTCAAAATAGGTATAAGTTCCCGAAGAGGTTGTGATCGCCTTCTTCGCGTCAAATGGGTGCGAGGTCATACCGAAATCTCCTTGTGATACTGGAGCATTCGACTTATGCGCCTGAGAATCAACCGTTCAGGCTGTGCGCTCGGCCAGATCGCCCTCTGATTCGACAAAATGAACTGGTAACGGGTCAATTTGCACGGCACGGCGCGGCGGGAGTGTCACCGGACAAACTTGTCCATCAGCGATCGCAGGCACCAGAATAGGTTGCCCCGAAACCAATCCAAATGCGGTCGGAACAACCAAATCTGACACCGGCCCACCCCGAGCGAAATCGAACTGGCGATAGACCTGTCGCTGAGGTACGAGCACCCCAGGGCCAGACTCGCCTCCAATCGCAAGGAAGTCTTCAATCACACCAACCACTTCCCCAACCAAGTCTTCATCCCAGTTTGATGGAACGAAGTGAGCACACGGCGATGACTCGAAGACCGCAACGCCGGGTGTTGGGACGAGCAACGAATCGACGACTTCCGCTTCAGCCAAAGCCAATGCAAGTTCTCCGGGATGGCTTGCCAGGAGTGAAGGAGAGGCGACCGCCCACTCGATGCCGATAGACTGGGCGAGCGCGAGTGCGGATTCGGCATCATCACAGATCTCGGCTGCCTCAACCGCGAGAGGCTCGTCGCCCCAGATCGCGTGCATGGCCAACACATCTTCGCGGACTGCGAGTGCTGCCCGATCGAGCGCAAGTGGTATGTCCGGTAGATCCAGTTCACCGATCTCGCCGAGTGCGTGCGTCACCGCTTGCAATGCAATGACATGCGGCACCGCCTGCTTCCACCGCCCTTGTTCGCCGAGTTCGGGGAGAGCCAGAGATGCGGCTGCAAAGTCCTTCCATCGACCCAGCAGAATCGCCCATGTCAGCGTATCGGGCATGGGCGTTCACCTTTCACGATCAGGGGAAGATGCCACGAACTTTGTAGACATCACCGATGTGATCGAGTGCGGCTGCAAACGCTGCCGTTCGCAAATCACATTTGTATTCATTGCGGAATTTGAGTGTGCGGCGTGCTGCAAGCACCATGTGCCGGTTCAGTTCGCGGTCAACTTGTTCGGCGCTCCAAACGACGGATGACTTGTTCTGCAGCCATTCGAAGTACGAGACCGTCACGCCACCTGCATTGGCGAGAATCGCTGGGATGATCTCAACACCCTTGGCGACGAGAATGCGGTCGCCGCCTGGTGTCGAGGGTGCATTTGCGGCCTCGGCCATGACTTTGCAATCAAGCCATTCGGCACGCTGCGGCGTAATCATCTGCTCGAGAGCACCGGGGATGAACACATCCACCTTGGTGCGATAAAAGTCTTCCTCGGTGCAATCGTCGGCACCGGCAAAACCCTTGACACCACCGGTCGCTTCGGCGTGCTTGGCGAGTGCATTGCAGTCGATGCCATTTTCGTTGCGGATGAAACCGGTGTGGTCTGCGACGGCTGTCGTCTTGGCACCCATGTCTTGAAGGATTCGACCGGCCCACGAGTTCACATTGCCAAACCCGAGCAGGCTTGCCGTCATGCCTTGCACGGGAATACCGATGCCGGGGAGCATTTCAGCGAGCACATCGGCCACACCCTGCCCGGTGGCTTTTTCACGGCCGAGCGAGCCGCCAAACTCGACAGGCTTCCCCGTCACAACGCGAATGCCATCGTTGGCATCTTTGCCTTCATTGGACATCATGTAGGTATCAGCGAACCACGCCATGATTTGTGCATTGGTTCCCACATCGGGCGCAGGGATGTCATAGTCGGGCCCGATCTCGTTTGCGATCGCTGAGCAATAACGGCGGGTGACGCGCTGGAGTTCACCTTCAGAGAGTTCGCGCGTGTTGACTTTGACGCCCCCCTTGCCGCCACCGAAAGGGATGCGAACGAGCGCACACTTCATGGTCATGAGCAGCGCGAGTGACTTGACATCGTCGAGGTGTACATCCGGGTGGAATCGGAAGCCGCCCTTGTAAGGACCAAGTGCGTTGTTGTGTTGGATGCGGTACCCCTTGAAGAGTTTGTGGTGCCCGTCGTCCATGCGAACGGGGAAGTGCACCATGATCTCGTTCTTGGGCTGCGCGAGAATGATCTGCACACGGTGCTGCAGACCGAGCAGATCGCATGCACCAAGCATGACTTCAACTGTTTGCAGGTAGAGATTGTCAGGATCCGTCGGAAAACCGAGTTCATCGCAAATGGGGTGGTGCTTTCCATTGAGTTCGGCGCTTGACTGATTTTCCGTGGCGGTGCTCATGCTTTACATCCCTGGTAGATTCGATTCTGCGATCGGCCACACTTTGCAGTCCGCCACTCGGCCTGTGCAAGGCTTGACGAAACGATCCGTGTGACACGACAAGGCCCCCTCACCATCGTCGGCAGACAGTCCCGACGACCCTCTGACAAGGGGATCCCCTATTCTTCGCCATGTCCCTACCGATACTCCAGCGGGAAGGTTCGCAATTCTTGCATTCTCAGACGACCGAGAATGTCCACTATTGAGGTTTTGCCCCATGATTGCGTTTGTTGCTTCTGATCTGATCTGGTCTTCTCGCATCAAGGCGACCGCTGATGCCCTTGGTGTGGGATCCAAGCGTATCTTCAATCCGGATGGGCTCGGTGCGTTGGTCGATTCGGGAAAACTGCGTCTGGTGCTCATCGACCTCGAATCTGAAGACGCTGAGGTTATTGTGGACGCACTTCGGGGTCGGCACGCGACAGAATTGTCAAAAGCAATCCCGACGCTCGCGTGGGCTCCCCATGTCATGGTGGAGAGCATGGAGTCAGCCCGGGCTGCGGGTGTTGATCGTGTGCTGACGAGAGGCGCTTTTTCTTCAAAGTTGGAAGCAATTGTGGCTGAAGTGGTGTGAACAGACCGTGGATTGGCATGTTTCCCAAACTTCGGGCTGTTCGCAGCCGATCTGATGCACTATCCTATCAGTCCTTACGGTTTGGGAGGCCGACCCGGCGGTGCGTGTGCATGGCCGGGCCAGAACTTGAATCATTAGCACGCCCAGTTGGGCCCACGACCGGTATCTCCGAGCGTGGTCACGCCCGCGACAGCGATCATGCCCATTCGGCCGGGCAGTTCACACCGCGAGCGAACAGAAGGAACACGGTACATGATTGACGAAACGCTGATCGCATCCCTTGGGATCGAGGACACCGACGCGCAGGCACTTCTTGATGAGGCGTTCGGTGCCGATGGCATGGACATGGATTCTCTCCTGGGTGACCAGGCCGACGATCTTCAGCCAGGCAAACTGATCAAGGGACGCGTCATCGGGTTTAGTGGCGATGATGTGGTGGTTGAAGTCGGGCTCAAGAGCGAAGGGCTGATCCCGCGTGAAGAGTTCGCGAACATGGTTGACCTCAAGGTCGGTGACACCGTTGATGTGTTGCTCGAATCTGTCGAGGGTGAGCAAGGGCTCATTCAACTTTCAAAGCGCAAAGCCGACCGCCAGATCGCGTGGCAGCGCATCGTTGATACCACGAAGGAAGGCGATGTCGTCGAAGGCACCGTCATGCGCAAGATCAAGGGCGGGCTGCTCGTCGACATCGGCGTGCCCGTCTTCCTGCCCGCATCACAGGTTGACATTCGTCGTCCGCACGAGATCGGCGACTTCATCGGCCGCATGTGCCGGGCGCGCATCCTCAAGATCGACGAGGAACGACGCAACATCGTCATTTCGCGTCGCAAGTTGATCGAAGAGGAACGCGACGATGCCAAGCGTCGTCTGCTCACCACCCTCGACGAGGGTCAGATGGTCACCGGTACCGTCAAGAACATCGCCGACTTTGGTGCATTCATTGACCTCGGCGGGATCGATGGCCTCCTGCATATCACTGATATGTCCTGGAGCCGCATCAACCACCCGAGCGAAATGCTCAAGGTTGACCAGAAGATCGAAGTCAAAGTCCTCAACATCGACAAGGACAAGGAAAAGATCGCACTCGGGCTCAAGCAGAAGGAAGAGAGCCCGTGGGAGAAGATCGAAGCCAAGTTCCCGGTCGGTTCACGCATTACGGGCGAAGTGGTCAACATCATGTCATACGGCGCGTTCATTCGCCTCGACGATGGCATCGAAGGGCTCGTCCACATCTCTGAAATGTCATGGACCCGTCGCATCAACCACCCGTCAGAAGTGGTCAGCCTCGGCGACGAGATCGAAGTCGTTGTCCTCGACATCGACAAGAACAAGCAGGAAATCAGCCTCGGTGTCAAGCAGGTTGAAGTCAACCCGTGGGAACTCGTCAGCGAGAAGTACCCCCCCGGTACCATCATCGAGGGTCAGATCCGCAATCTCGCCAACTACGGCGCGTTCGTCGAGATCGAACCCGGCATCGACGGCCTGCTGCATATCTCCGATATGTCATGGACCAAGAAAGTCACGCACCCGAACGAACTCTACAAGAAGGGCGATGTGGTCCGCTGCGTCGTGCTCGAGGTCGAACAGGACAAGCAGCGTGTCAGCCTTGGTGTCAAGCAACTGACCGAGGATCCGTGGATCAACGCGATTCCCGATGCGTACAAGCCGGGCATGGTTGTGCGCGGGCATGTCACCAAGATCACGAACTTCGGCGTGTTCGTCGAACTCGAAGACGATCTGGAAGGCTTGCTGCACATCTCGGAACTCGCCGACCACAAGGTCGAGAATCCGCAGGATGTCGTCAAGGCCAATGACGAGATCGATGTCAAGATTCTTCGAGTCGATACCTCTGATCGCAAGATCGGACTGAGTCTCAAGCGGGCCCAGTGGGGCGATGCTTCAGGCGGCGAGGGCGGCGAAGGAGACGACGGCATGGGTCGCGGACCGGATGCCCCGAGCCGAGGCGGCATGGACGATCACGACGCCATGGGCACCGACAAGATTCAGTTCTGATCTGAACCGATGACAAAAAACCTGAAGCCCCGGGAGTTTCCCGGGGCTTTTTTCATGCGCGTCAGACAACCGTTCGAGCGGAATGTCCGGATAGCATGTCATGCCGGTCGTTGCAGATCTGCGATTGCATCGATTGGCGGGCTGGGTGAAAGCCCTTCAACCTCGCAGGCTTAGCTCATCGCGATGAACGCGAGGAGAGCGAGCACTGAAACGCGGCGGCCGACTTCTGAAAGAGTGAAAAGAGTCTTCATGATATGTAACCTCGTTCTTTGGTTGAGAGTCTACTTGCAACCCCCATGCCAGGGGAAGCACCAAAACCGAACAACCCAGTTCAGAGCCGCGAAATCGCGTTTGCGACGGCTTCTCGGACAATGCACGCCAACCGTGATGTTGCACGCACGCAGCGCGGTGTTGATCTGGGTGATGCTGCTACTGAACAGCCCCGCCCGCGCGGGTGTTCTCGGACGGGAAGTGCCTGATGCTGCATCAGCAATGCAGGCAGCAATGACCATTCAGGACTGGGTCCGCGCGTCGGCAGTTGAAGGCGATGGACTTGAGGTCGACGGAGCAGCTGTGTTACTCAGACTGGACCGAAAACTCGTCGGGCAGGGCGAAGCGTTTTCGGATCCTGCCAAAAACCTGCAACTGGCGACGCAGCGGGCGCTCCTGCGGGCCATGAGCGCCCGAGGTGAACCGGGGGTCCCCGGCGAAGGGTTCGGACGCGCTATAGCGATCGAGATCGAACTCGCTGGAGGTCTGATCCCACTCATCGCAGCGGATGATCTTGAACTTGCGCTCGGCGTATCGCCCGGGCTCGATGGTGTGGCGGTGCGGCTGGGCGAACGGATCGCAGCCCGCTTTCCGAGTCAGATGAGACCAACCGGCCAGAACGCGGCGGAGGTTGTTCGAGGGTTGGTGTCGGAACTTGCCGGTGACTCGACACGCGGCTTCGATGAACTGACAGCGCTTCGTGAAGCCGGGTATGCGTTCTATCGATTCCGCACCGTCAACCTCGTCCAACTGGCACCCGGGACCGGTTTCGTGTTTGCGCATCGCGGTGGACGAATCGTCGAACGCAGTGAAATCGACGCTGGTCGACTCGGACAGATGGCTGAGGGAATTGCAAACCACCTCTGTGATCGGCTGTGGCCCGGTATTGAACCGTACGGGTTAATGGGCACCCTCGACCCTGTCACCGGCCGCGTTGAGTCACGAACGGAATCGCCCGCCGGTCAGGCGATCGCGGCTTCGGCCCTCGCCCGATGCAGCCAAACCGAAGGGCTTGATCAGGCCGTGCGTGATCGTGCGCGCACGACGGCTGTCGCGATACTCGATCAACTCGCTCTGGTTGCGGAGCAAGAGATTGAGCCCTGGTCAAATCCTGCGGATGGTGCTGCGACGATCATTGCGCTCACCGAACTTTCTGATCTGCCCGACTCGCCCGAACGCGACACGATGTTTGACCGATGCGCAGCCAGGGTCATCGCAGCCTACGACCCGGTACCGGCTGTCTTTGCCGATGAGGTACCAAGGTCTGCGTGGGGCTTGATGGCACTCGCCATGGTTCGGCTCGCTGCAAACGAGGCTTGTTCGCACGCGACAGCATTAAGCGCGGTTCGGGCGAGTTTCCGCAATACCCCCCCGGAACAACTGGTGAGCCAGATGCCATGGCTCGGCTGGGCGGAGCAGGAAATCCACCGCGGTGCAGATGCTCTCCCGAGCGCGCCTGCGCTCATCGAGATGCGTCGGCTGGTGTTTGATCACCAACTGGACCCAACGACACTCGACGCAGATGACCGAGACCTCGCGGGCGGGGTTGTGTTTACCAGTGGCACGACGCCATTACCAACCTGGAACGCGATTCGCCCGATGCCTTTTCTAGCCGACATGCTCGCGGATGAACGCCTCACGAGTGGCTCCTTGACGCAGGGCGAAGCGACCGCTTGCCTTGCTGACCTCCTCGACCTGACACGGTTCCTGCATCAACTTTGCGCTGACCCGGTCGCGGGGCATATGTACCGTCGCGCGGGACGGTCGATGTGGGGTGTTCGGATGGCGCTCTGGGACCAGCGTATAAGCATCGAGGCGTCCTCACTCGGGCTCGAATCCGTGTGTCGATTGCTTGATGCTGTGCATGCGGTTGCGGATCGCGGACGAGGCACAGACAAGGCAGAATCGGTACCCGGAAACGACGATATTGAGCCTTGAACGGCCTATGATTTCATGCCGAATTATGCTGTCGATTGATGGCTGGGACGATCGACAACAGTCCTGTATTGCGGCGTGGAGTCTGACCCCATGAGTGATCATGAAATGACGGAAGAACAGGCAGCTGGTACGCCGCCTGGCGATACTGGTGACGGATCCACAGCGGCTGGTGGGGGCGGCGATCACCACGGCCATATTGTCGATCTTGACATCGAACACGAACTCAAAGATTCGTACCTTACTTACGCCATGAGCACGATCATGGACCGGGCGCTGCCTGATGTTCGTGACGGGCTCAAACCTAGTCAGCGGCGCATTCTGGTCGCCATGAATGACCTCGGATTGCGCCCCGGCAAGAAGCACTACAAGTGTGCCAAGATCACCGGCGACACCTCGGGCAACTACCACCCCCACGGCGACACCGTGATCTACCCCACACTCGCAGGCATGGCGCAGGCATGGAAGATGCGCGTCCCCCTGATCGACCCACAAGGGAACTTTGGTTCGATCGATGGCGACCCTCCGGCTGCGCAGCGGTATACCGAAGCCCGCATGCACCATGCAGCGATGGATATGCTGGTCGATCTCAAACTCGACACCGTGGATTTTCAGCCAAACTACGATGACCGTCTGACCGAACCAACCGTTCTGCCCGGCAAGTTTCCCAATCTTTTGATCAACGGCGGCATGGGCATTGCCGTGGGCATGGCAACCAGCCTTCCCCCCCACAATCCGACCGAGATTCTCGATGCGATCACACGCGTCATCGACGACCCGGACATCTCGCTGATCGACTTGATGACCGACGAAACAGACGAAGACGGTGTTGTCTCGCGGCTCGGCGTCAAAGGCCCAGACTTCCCGACCGGCGGCATCATCCTTGGGCGCCGCGGCATTCTCGAAGCGTATGACTCGGGGCGAGGGAAGGTCACGGTTCGGGGCATTTGTCACTTTGAAGAGTTCGGGAAGAACCGCGAACAGATCGTCATCGACCGCATCCCGTATGGCACGGTGCAAAACAACCTTGTTGAAGAGATCGTCAACGCGATCAAAGACGAACGGCTCAAGGATGTTTCGGATGTGCGAAACGAATCAGGCCGCAACGCTCAGACTCGCATTGTCCTCGAACTCAAGCGCGGTGCCGACACCGCCGTCGTTGAAAATCAGTTGTACCAGCACACGCAATTGCAGCAGACCTTCAGCATCATCAATGTTGCGCTGGTCAACCGCCAGCCGCGCACGCTCGGTCTCAAGCAAATCATCGAGTGTCACATCGACCACCGGGTCGAGGTGATTCGTCGCCGTACCGCGTACCTGCTTCGCGAGGCCAAGAAGAAGGCCCATGTTCTTGAAGGCATGATCTATGCGGTCGTCGATATCGACGAGATCATCGCACTCATCAAGTCGAGTCAGACGCGCGAAGAGGCTATTCGCAAGTTGATGGACCGTCGGTACAACATTCCGATGGATCACCCGGCTGCAGCACTGCTGCCTCAGCGATTGATTGACCGCGTGCGGGCTGCCGAAGCAGAGGGCGGCGTAAAGTTGACTCGTGTGCAGGCTGAAACCATCGGCGGCATGCGATTGATCCAACTCGTCGGGCTCGAAATCGAGCGGCTCGTCAATGAGTACAACGCATTGAACGACGAGATTGAAGGGTATGAGTTGATCCTGTCCGAGCATCAGCGTGTGCTCGATATCATCAAGGAAGACTGCGCTGAGATGCGCGAACGCTATGGCAGCGATCGCCTCACCAAGATCGAAGACGCTATTGGCGATATCTCGATCGAGTCGTTGATTCAGGTCGAAGACATGGCTGTCACAATCAGCCACCTCGGATACGCCAAACGCGTGTCGTCATCGACCTATCAGGCGCAGGGTCGCGGCGGCAAGGGCATTCGTGCTTCCGACAGCCGAGACGGCGATTTCATTGAACACCTGTTCGTCGCCAGTACGCACGACGACCTGTTGTGTTTCACCGACACCGGACGCGTGTTCAAGTTGAAGGTGTATGAACTGCCTGAGATGAGCCGAACCAGTCGAGGCCGACCGATCGTCAACTACATCGAGTTGCGTGAAGGGGAACGGGCCTGCGCCTATCTGGCTATCAAGAACTTCGAAGCCGGTAGCAACCATCTGACCTTCGTTTCGCGTGGCGGCATCGTCAAACGAACGCCGCTCAAGGCCTATGCCAATGTCAATCGCTCCGGCTTGATCGCGGTCGGGCTGAAAGAAGGCGACGCCTTGCTCGATGCACTGCTCACAACCGGGCACGATGACCTCATCTTGGTCACCGCTGAAGGCATGGCTATTCGGTTCAACGAAGGCGATGTCCGCGACATGGGTCGCAGCGCTGCCGGCGTGAAGGGCATCGATCTCCGTGACGACAACACCGTCATTGGAGCGGTTCGCGTACCCATGTACATCGACGAAGATGGCGACCTGATGACTTCTTCTGAAGCAACCGAACGCAATCGTTGCCTGCTCACCATCACAGAGCATGGTTACGGCAAACGAACGCCCGTCGATGAATACCGTGTTCAACCAGAATCGGGTAAGCCGCGCAGCCAGAGCCGAGGCGGCAAGGGGCGGACGGATATTCGCACCACTGAACGCAACGGCCCGGCGGTCGCAGCACTCAGCGTTGAAACCGGCGACGATGTTGTCGTCATCACACGAGGCGGGCAACTTGTCCGGACGAGTGCTGATTCCATCCGAGAGACCGGCCGCGCAACGCAAGGCGTCCGCGTTGTCAAACTGAATGCGAACGACACCGTCGTGGCGGCTGCCCGCGTCATCGAAAGGGTCGACGAAACACCCATTCCGGGTGACGGCGATGATGTCACACCGGCGCGTGAAGACTCTGATACACTGGACGCATCATGACGACGGACTGGTCTGACAACATTATCCTTGCTCACCTGAGCGATGAGCCCGCGCTCTCAGAGGAACTCAACAGCATCGCGGACCGCATCGCGAACACCGAGGACACGCAGAAGCCACATGTCGTACTCGATTTCTCGCGCGTGACCTACATCAACAGTTCGAATGTCTCGCAGTTATTGCGGCTGCGCAAACTACTCGACGCAGCCGGTCACGAACTCCGACTGTGTGGACTCACCGACGATGTGTGGAGTGTGCTGATTGTGACCGGGCTCGATCGCCTGTTCCGATTTGAACCCGACACACTGACCGCTCTGGCCGGGCTTCAGATCGACCGCGAATAACGCGCGATGCACATCTTGTGTGCGACGCATTCAGTTGAGTTCGTCACCGGCTGAAGTCATATCAGACTGCACCCGCTCTTCGTACGAGCCCATATTGCGGAATCGCTGATAGCGTTGCTCGATGAGTTCGTCGGTCGGTCTCGCAACGAGGTCGTTCAGCTGATCTTCGACCCAGGCTTGAACTGATCGTGCGGTCGATTGGGTGTCTCTGTGAGCAGCACCGGGCGGCTCTTCGATGATGCTGTCGATGAGCCCGTTATCAAGGTTGTTTTGGGCGGTCAGATGCAGGGCTTTGGCAGCAGCGTTGTTGGTTTGTTCGTTGGCCTGCTTCCAGAGGATCGCTGCGCATCCTTCGGGGCTGATCACCGAATACCAACTGAATCGAAGCATCGCGACACGATCGGCGACCGCAATACCGAGTGCGCCGCCCGATCCCCCTTCGCCGATGACGACACTAACGATCGGTGTGCGAAGGCGCGACATCTCTCGAAGGTTGACCGCGATCGCTTCTGCCTGGCCGCGTTGTTCGGCTCCGATACCGGGATAGGCACCGGGTGTGTCGACGAGCGTCACGATCGGGACACCAAACTTTTCAGCAAGTTTCATTTTGGCGAGTGCTTTGCGATAGCCTTCGGGGTGAGCGCACCCAAAGTGGCAGGCGATTTTTTCCTGCGTTGTCTTGCCCTTTTGATGCCCCACAATCAGGCACTTGCGCGAGCCGATGCGCCCGAATCCGGTGACGATGGCTGGGTCGTCGCCATAACGACGATCGCCGTGCAACTCGCAAAAGTCGCGGCACATGGCTGCGATGTAATCGCGGGTCTGAGGTCGATCGGGGTGTCGTGCGACGCGCACGGTGTCCCACGGGCTGAGTCGGCCGTAGAGTTCGGTCAGTAGTTTTTCGCGCTCCGCTTCAAGTGATGCGCCGTACTGCACTTCACCGGCGACAGATTCCGTGAGACCACCCAGCGCCGGGACTTCGGTCGCATCGGCGACGGATGTCGCCATGCGGGCTTCGAGGTCGCGCAACGGGCGTTCGAAATCGAGTTGATAAAAAGACGGCATGATTGGCTCCGCTTGTCTTCTTGGGACAATGCCCACAAGTGTATCGTGCTACTGGCGTGAAACGCGAAGGACCGATAGTTCGTGTGAAAGGAGCCCGGATGACAGGACCACTGGCGATCATTGGAGGCGGCAACATGGCTCGGGCGATTTTGACCCGTGCAGCCGACGCAGGCATCTTGCCGGGCGGGTTCGTCGTGGCCGATCCGAGTCCCGACTGCCGGGCTGCATTCCCATCCGCAGTTGAGACCGCCACGGATGCAGTTCGTTGGTTGATTGACCGCGAAGAGTCGCCGGGAGATGGCCGAATCATGCTTGCGGTCAAGCCACAGGTTCTTCCCGAGATCGCCCGAGAACTTGGTCCCGCGATCGCGCGAGCCAACTGGGGACCATCACGCTGTGTAATCAGCATCCTCGCAGGAGCGACGCAGGCGACGATCCGCGCAAGTTTTGCGAACAAGGCAAGGGTCGTTCGTGTCATGCCCAACACGCCGGCGTTGGTGGGGCGCGGGATGGCTGCGATCTGCGCCGCGGACGATGTAGAGGCAGCCGACCGAGTGTTTGCAAAATCACTCTTCGAAGCGGTTGGCACCGTCATCGAGATTGACGAGTCGAACATGGATGCGTTCACCGCACTCGGTGGCTCAGGACCGGCGTATGTCTTTCTGCTCGCTGAAGCCATGGCAGCCGCAGGAGAACGGGCGGGTCTGTCACCTGAACACGCATTGCTTACCGCCCGCGAAACGGTCGCCGGTTCAGGACTCCTGCTCGCCTCTTCAACTGAACTGCCCTCAGAATTGCGAAGTCGTGTGACGAGCAAGGGCGGCACGACTGCAGCCGGGCTTGCCGTCATGTTGGAAGCAGGGCTGCCCGAGATCGTTGTACAAGGTGTGATCGCTGCCCGAGACCGCGGACAGGAACTCGCCCGCTTGGCTCAAACCTGAACGCTGTTTGAGAACTTTCGTATACTCAGAATCGAATCCACCCATGCTCATGATCCGCCGAATTCCTCAGACATTCCGCAACATTCGTCGCGCTCACGATGTCGTCAATGTTCTCATGCGCTACGGGTTCGAAGATATCGTGCAAGAACTCGGGCTCGATGGCCTCGTCCTGCGCGGTCGTCGAACGCTGCGACTCGTGCGGCGCGATAAGACGCTGCACCGCGAACCCCGTGCGGTGCGTCTGCGCAAAGCGATGGAAGAACTCGGCCCGACCTTCATCAAACTCGGTCAGATTCTCGCCACGCGACCTGATCTGATTCCGCAGGAATGGGCGGACGAGTTTGCCAATCTGCAGGACAATGTCGCTCCGGTTGCAGGCGAGACCATCATCGCTGTCATCCATGAAGAACTCGGGTCGCGCGTTGAAGCATTGTTCGATCACATCAATCCCGAGCCTTTGGCAGCCGCCTCGATCGCGCAGGTCCATCGGGCGCGCCTCAAAGATGGAACCGAAGTGGTGCTCAAAGTCCTTCGGCCCGGGATTCACAAGATCCTCGAAGCGGACATGGAGATCCTCGAACTGTTTGCCCAGTTTGTTGAAAAGTATTTTCGCGATCTCGGGTTTAGCCCGGTCGAGACGGTCGATCAGTTTCAGCGTGAGTTACGCCGCGAGACCGATTACACGCTCGAGGGCCGGTCGACTGATCGCATGCGGGCTGACTTCGAGAATGATCCGCATATCAACTTTCCCAAGATCTATTGGGAAGCGTCGACCTCAAGCGTGCTTTGTATTGAGTTCGTCGACGGCCGACTCCTTTCGCGGCGCAAACCCGGTGAGTTTACTGATGAGGAACGAGAAACGATTGTCCGCAATGGAACACGCGCGGTGTTTCGACAGTGTCTTGAGTTCGGGTTTTTTCATGCTGACCCCCACCCAGGCAATATCATCGCACTGCGCGACGAAGAAGGTCGCATCGGACCGATCTGCTTCATCGATTGCGGTATGACCGCTCATATCGACCCGAGAACCGCGCAGAATCTGGCTGACATCGTTCAGGGCACGATTCAAGGCGAACTCGACCGTGTGATCGATGTCGTCATCGCCATGACCGATGCTGATCCGATCATCGCCTCCGATCGCGTCTTCCGGGCAGAGGTCTGGGAGTTCATCAGCCACTTCCAGAACATTGATTTACAATCGCTGCAGATGGGCACGCTGCTGAGCGAATTTTTTGAAAAGCTGCAGCGCAACAAACTCCGGTGTCCAGCGGACATTGTGTTTCTCATCAAAGCGATCACGACCATCGAGGGCGTCGGCGAACAACTTTGCCCCGAGTTCGACATCATCGCCGAAGCGCGGCCGAGTATCGAAAAGCTGGTCAAGCAACGCTACGGCATCCGTGCTTTGCGGTCTCGGTTGCAGAATGGCATGCTTGCCTACGCCGAAATGGCCGAGACCGTGCCTCGCGAGGTGGATTGGCTGCTCACCTCAATTCGTCGTCAGAAACTGGCAATCAACCTCGAGCACCGCGGGCTGCATGATGTCACGCGATCTGTTGAACACGCCAGCCGCAATGTGTCGCGGGCGCTCGTCACGACGGCATTGCTCGTGACATCATCGGTGCTGGTGCTCGCAAACAGCGCTGCACCGACGCAGAGCGTGATTCTCTCGGTTGGCGCGATCTGCGGGTTCGTGGGCGCTGGTGCGCTGGCATTCTGGTCGGTTACGATGGGGAAAATTCGGTAGAGCGAATTGCTTTCCGGTCTGTTGATCACGCGAAGTTATCGCGTTTTCAACTAGTCCTTTTTGCTGTCCGGCTTGCCGCTGATGGCATCACCAACGCCATCGAGCACGCCCCCCACCGCCTGAAACAGTGAGCCGACCGCTCGACGAGACACACCGGCTGCGACTGATGCGGTGTCCTTGGCAAGTTTGAGTGGATTCGCCTCGGCCGCTTCAATGGCCGACGAAATCGCCGGCTGCATGCCCTGGCTCGCTCGCTTGGTGTGCGAGATCAAGTCGCTGGCCTGAGTCGCGGTTAGCGAAACGCCTGACTTGATCATGCCTCCGATTCGATCAACGAGCAGTTGTTCGAGTGTGCGCATGTCGCTGATGGTGCCCTTGATTTCGTCGCTCGCAAACTGCTGACCGCGCGTCTGGGCTTCTTCGACCGTCAACTTGACCGCTTCGGCGCCCTTGGCGAGTCCCTCGGTGAGGCCATCAACAACATCACGCAGAACATCGGCCTGACGCTCTTTCGCGACGCGGTCAACGCCCGCGTGTGCGCCAGCGAGAATGCGCTCGACAGCTTGCGGGAATCGCCCGACCGCATCGCCGCCGCTGCGCAACACATCGACCACCAGATCACGCGTTTTTGCGCGTACATCCTGTGCGTCTCGAACGATGTCTTCGGCCCTGTTTTTGACTTCTGATGCGTTCATCACAGACCTTCCTTTCGCGGGCTACACCGGATACACGCGTTGCAGCCTCAGGTGCTTCTTTTGGAATCGTATTCGAGAATTCCGGCCGAACCTCGTGCCCATGACGAATTCGACGAAGCGAGGCCCTAAAATCTTCGGGAACGCCAAGGCAGGAGTGCATCCATGTTTATGCGGATGATCTATGACGAACGGCTCGCGCAGGCAGCGTATCTGATCGGTTGCCAGAAGACTGGTGAAGCCATCGTCTTCGACCCCGAACGCGATGTCGATCGGTATGTTGAACTGGCTGAAGAAAATGATCTACGGATCGTGGCGACGGCTGAAACACATATTCACGCCGATTTTCTGTCAGGCTCGCGCGAACTCGCCGAACTCACCGGCGCAACGGTGTATGTCTCTGATGAAGGCGATGCCGACTGGAAATATCAGTGGCTTGACAAGAAAACCGACGGCGGCTCGTACGAACACCAACTGCTCAAACACGGCGACTCGTTTTCCATCGGCAACATCGAGTTTCAGGTCGTGCACACACCGGGTCACACGCCCGAACACATCGCGTTTCTCGTGATCGACCACGGCAGCGGGGCGAACGAACCGATGGGTATGATCACTGGCGATTTCATCTTTGTCGGCGACCTGGGCAGACCGGACCTGCTCGAGACGGCTGCCGGCCAGGTTGGAGCGATGGAGCCATCGGCACGAACACTCTTCAAGACTGTTCAGTCGCTCGGCGCATTGCCCGATTTTGTTCAGGTGTGGCCCGCGCATGGTGCTGGCAGCGCCTGCGGCAAGTCGCTTGGCGCGATTCCCTCAAGCACGATTGGGTATGAACGACGATTCAACCCGGCGATTCGGGCTGCAAGCGACGAAGGGTCTTTTATCGATTTCATACTCGCCGGTCAGCCTGAACCCCCCCTCTACTTCGCCAATATGAAGCGAGACAACAAGGTCGGTCCGGCTGTCCTTGGCGGCCTGCCAAACCCGCCGCAGATCTCTGTCGACGAACTGAGACAACTGGATACGAGCGTGGCAGCCATGGTCGACACTCGCCCTTGGGACCACTTCAGCGCAGGACATGTACCCGGTGCGCTGTCGCTGCCACTGATTCGGTCGTTTTGCGCGGATGCGGGTTCATTGGTCAATGAATCGGAGGAGATCTATCTGGTGGTTTCGCCTGACGAACTCGACGAGGCGATTCGGCTTCTCATTCGCATTGGCTTTGACAAGATCGCAGGCTGGTTTGATGCGACTCAGATCGGTGCGTATCAAACCGAGTTCCAGCGTTTCGCGACGATCGATTCAATCGAGCCGAGCGCAGTGTCCGATTGTATTGTTCAGCCCAACTGCGGTGTGCTTGATGTTCGGCGAGCGACCGAATATGACGAAGGGCACATCGAAGGCGCGATCAACATCGCCCACACGCGTTTGGCAAGCAGGCTCGATGAGTTGCCAACTGATACATCGCTGATCGTGCACTGTCGAAGCGGCGTTCGGTCGGCCCGAGCGAGCTCGTTCCTGCAACGACGCGGATTCAAAGTCGCAAACCTCACGGGCGGCTACCTGGCATGGGCAGCAAGCCAAAGCAATGAGCCCGTCACATAACATTTTTCAAGTCGATTGTCCCTCGCGCGACAGAAGGAGCATCCCGTGGCAGAGAGCAATATCACCGTCATCAACCTCAATCCGGATCAACTCGCAACGCGCATGAAGAACGGCGAGATCGCTCTGGTTGATGTGCGAGAAGACTTTGAGTACGGCGCCGAACACATTCGCGGCGCTACACACATCCCGCTCGGACGGGTGACGCGTGAATCCGTACAGAGCGCTGTGGGTGACACGCCTGTTGTGTTTCAGTGCCGATCGGGGAAGCGATCGGTCGATGCTGCGCACCAGTTTGGTATCGAGGGCGAAAGCATCTTTCACCTCGCTGGCGGCATCAACGCGTGGAAGGAACAAGGACACCCCGTCGTCAAACCCGATGGCGGTCCGAAGTTGGATGTCATGCGACAGGTTCAGGTCACAGCCGGTTCGCTCGTGCTAATCGGTGTGCTGCTCGGCGCTTTCTTGAATCCGTGGTTCCTCATTTTGAGCGGTTTTGTCGGGAGCGGGCTCATGTTCGCTGGTTTGAGTGGCTGGTGTGGCATGGCCAAGTTGCTTGGCAACATGCCCTGGAACAAACGAAGCACCATATCGAATCATCAGTCAGCGCCGGCAACCACATAGGCTCGACACCAAGGACCCCCACTGCAAACTGTGAGCATTCACATGCCTAGCGTTGTAGGCATGGGCTCGACCTTCCGCCAACTTCGTCGACGGTATCTACCAAACGCGCTACGCGGAAAGCCACTGCGGCGGCTTCAACGCGAGGTCGCGCAGCGTATCTATCATCACCCCCACCGCAATCTCTTGGTCATCGGCCAGCAGAAGTCCGGGAGCACCTGGCTTGAACGCATGCTGTGCGATGTGCCGGGGTATGTGCGATGGGTTCCGAACACCATCAAGTTTGGTCAAGCCGATCTGCAACGGGCCGACTTTGACCCGCCGCCGCCAGGCTACACGGTGACCAAAGTCCACACAACGCCCTCCGATGAGAACCTGCGCGTTGTTCATGCGCTCGATCGGCCGTATGTCATCCTGACGCGCGATCTGCGCGACATTGCGGTGAGTTGGTCATTCTACATATTGAATACACCAGATCACCACCGATACCCGGACATAGCCGGCAAACCGGTTGAACGAGTGTTCGACTACTTCATCGAACATCGGCTGCCCGAGTACGCGTGGTGGCAGGCTGCGTGGACCGAGCATCTTGACGCGCGACTCGGGCTGCTCGTGCGATACGAAGACCTGCTTGCGGACACATCGGTAGCGTTCAGTCAGGTTGTTGCTCATTTTGGAATCCGAATGCCAGCCGATCGGCGGCAGTCGATTGTTGATCGGCACGCGTTTGCCCGCGTGACAGGTCGAGCACGCGGCGAGGCTGACAACAGCAGTTTTCACCGCAAAGGCGTGGCTGGAGACTGGCAAAACCACCTGTCACCATCGCAGGTTGCAGCCTTCGAAGCGATTTTGCCTGCGTCTTCTCAGCGATGAATGATCGTTCTTGAAATTTGCGTCTTGCCATGCGTGCCCAGACCTGCTCAAATGCTCGTTGAAGCACAGTTTGGCCGATGAAGGGACCATGATGACTTTGATTCACACCGTTGTTGCTGCACTCACGCTGATTCTGCTTGTTTCGAGACCGCTTGCCCAGACCGATCCGCAAGCGCCGGTGACCAAGGCCGAAACCACCGACTTTACCGAGACAATGACTTATGACGAAGTTGTTGCCTTTCTCGGCGACCTTGCGGATCAGTCAGACCGCGTGCGGCTCGACACACTCGGCGTGACCAATGAAGGCCGCGACATTCCGCTGGTGATGCTTGCCGATCCACCTGTCGCGTCGCCAGAGGATGTCGGCAAGCGCACGGTGGTCTTTCTCTTTGGCAATATTCACGCGGGTGAGGTCTGTGGCAAGGAAGCGCTGTGCATGCTTGCCCGTGAACTCGCGATGGGCGAAACTGATCTCCTCAAAGAGATCGTGGTCTGTATCGCACCAATCTACAACGCAGATGGCAACGAGCAGTTTGCACCGGACAATCGTCCCGGTCAGAACGGACCTGTTGAGATGGGACAACGAGCCAACGCACAAGGGCTCGACCTCAATCGTGACTACATTAAACTCGAAGCTCCGGAAACTCGCGCTCTTGTTCGGTTCATGAACCGATGGGATCCGGCGGTCATCGTCGACACGCACACCACCAACGGCTCGCATCATCGCTATACGGTGACATACCAAGGTCCGAAGAACCCGGCGGGCGACAGCGAAGTCTTGACCTTTGTCCGCGACACGATGCTGCCGGCAGTCGGTCAGTCGTTCAAAGAGAGCACCGGGTATGAGTCGTTTTTCTACGGCTATTTCGGCCGGGGGGGCCAGGACCACGCAAACTGGGTGACTTATCCCGATTGGCCTCGCTATGGCACGCCATACCGGGGCATGCGCAATCGAGTTGCAATTCTCAGCGAGGCCTATTCATACGCCTCTTTCGAGGATCGCGTACTGGGCACTCTCGGCTTTTGCAACGCCATTCTCGAGTTCACCAACGATCACCTGAAGGAGATCCGAACCCTCATCGCCGAAGCCGATGCACGGACGATCAAGGCTGGTCAGAACCCAAGCACCGAAGACACAGTGGTTTTGCGAACGCGGGTTGTGCCGTTCGATGACAAGGTGACCATCCTTGGCTATGAAGAACTGCGTGAAGAGGGTCAACCGGTCGTGCTCGGCGACGAAACCGTGTATGAAGCAACGCTGCACAACAACTTTGAAAGTTCGCTCGAGGTGCTGCTGCCGTATGCGTACGCCTATCCCGCATCGCTCACCTGGCTGACGACGCACCTGCAGCGACACGGCATCAAAGTCGAAGTCTTGCGAGAAGACATCGAACTCGATGTCGAAACCTACACGATCGAGCGATTTGATCAGGCAGAGAGAGCATTCGAAGGGCACAGACTCATCTCGAATGTGCGCACGAGTCCGATTCCAACCGGTCGCCGTGCGTCGGCAGGGACCATGATCGTGCGCACGGGTCAGAAGCTCGGCACCCTGGCTGCCTACATGCTTGAGCCTCAAGCCGAGGACGGGCTGGTTGCGTGGAACTTTTTCGATGACCATTTGTCATCTGACTCCGTGTTTCCCGTCGTGCGCGTGCCCGAACCGACACCATTGACCTTGCGATCTGCCCCCCCTTTGCCCGAAGATCGGGAGAGTGGTCGGCGTTTAACCTATGACAATGTGTACGGCAGCGATCGTGTCGATCTGGACGGTCAGGCGGTCTCAGGCTTGCGATGGGATGACGCACGCCACTACACGCAATCAAAGAGCGGCAAGCGCTATCTCATTGACGCCGTGTCAGGACGCGGTGAGGTCCTTGCATCCAATACCGATCAGGTCGCTGAGCAACTCGCGACATTGCCCACGATTGATGCCGAACAAGCCAATCGCATCGCCAGTCGGAACTTTGCGCAACCAAACGATCGTGGTGCCGTGTTCACGCACGAAGGCGATCTGTACTTTGCTCGTGCGGATGGCTCGGGTGCAATACGGCTGACAGCCTCACCCGACCGCGAAGAACTTGCCGAACTTTCGCCCGACGGCGCTTTTGTCGCATTCGTTCGGAACGACGACCTCTGGGTCGTCGATGTTGCAACCGCAACCGAACGGGCGCTATCGACCGGCGGCACGGACACGCTTCGACATGGCAAGCACGCCTGGGTCTACTTTGAAGAGTTGTACGGTCGAGGGTGGAAGGCCTACTGGTGGAGCCCGGACTCCAAACACATCGCGTTTTTCACGACCGATTCGTCGATGGTACCCGAATATGAACTCATCAACGATGTGCCCAGAACAGGACGACTCGAAGTCGAACGCTACCCGAGGCCTGGCGAACCAAACCCGGTGGTGCAACTCTCCGTTGTCTCGGCTGCTGGAGGCACGCCACAAACGGTCGATCTGTCTGCGTATGACGATGGCGCGTTTCTGATTTCATGGGTCGGCTGGTCAAAAGGCACAGGCAAACTGCGATTCGCCGTCCAGAACCGCGTGCAGACCTGGCTTGACTTGATGGAGGTCTCCGCGGGCTCATCGACCGCCAAGCGGCTGATGCGCGAAACGACCGAAGCATGGGTTGACCCCCAAGGTTCACCCCACGAACTGGAAGACGGCTCGTTCATACTGGCATCTGAGCGCGACGGGTACAAGCATCTGTACCGATTCAAGAAAGATGGATCACTGATGTCACGCATCACCGAAGGCGCGTGGGAGGTGCGATCAGTCGAGCATATCAATGAAGATACTGACTGGATCTATTTCACGGGCACTGTTGATGCCTCGATCGCCACAAATCTGTATCGGATTCACCTCGATGGCACAGGCCTCGAACGACTCACCCGTGAACCGGGCAACCATCGCGTCAGTCTGAGTGAAGACGGCCGCATGTTCATTGACACTTGGTCGTCGTTGAACGAACCCCCCCGAGTGGCGTTGCGATCGTCCGATGGCACGCTGATTCGCATGATCGATACAAACCCGGTGTACGAACTGGACGACTGGACACTGGGCGAAACTGAACTGGTGCAGATACCCTCAGAAAAAGGTGTTACGCTCGAAGGATTGATCGTGTATCCGCCAGATTTTGACGAATCGAAGGTCTATCCCGTGTGGTTCATGACATATGGCGGGCCGCACGCGCCGACGATTCGCGATGACTTCAGCCGAGCTCGATTGGGCGATCGCCTGCTCGCCGAACAAGGCATCATCGTATTTCGCGCCGATCCCTACCCGGCCAGCGGCAAGGGTGTGAAGTCAACCTGGACCACTTATCAACGGATGGGTGTGCGCGAACTCGAAGATGTCGAAGAGGCGATAAACTGGCTGACAGCGAACCCGTGGGCCGACGCATCACGCGTCGGCATGAGCGGCCATTCATTCGGTGGCTATCTCACCGCGTACGCCATGACCCATTCAAAGGTGTTCAGCGCTGGCATCGCCGGTGCCCCCCCAACCGATTGGCGGGACTATGATACGATCTACACCGAACGCTACATGCGCACGCCGCAAGACAACCCTGATGGCTATAAGGAAACAAGCATCGTCGAAGGAGCCAAAGATCTCCACGGCCGGCTGCTACTCATCCATGGCATGATCGACGACAATGTGCATCCACAGAACTCGGTCAGGCTCATCGACGCTCTCGTCAAAGCAAACAAGCAGTTCGACATGTTCATGTACCCCGGCAGACGGCACGGCGTGCGGAACAGCCAATACAGCCGCATGACATATAATTTCATCCTTGAACACATGGCTCCTGATGCTGAACAAACTTCTGCAGATCCTGAGCCTGTGGAATCGCCTGGCAAGTCGGAATCTGATGCAGAGGTTGCCCCCGTCGGGCCACACGCGGATGACTCGCAATAACAATTTTGCCTCTTTGACGAGGAGAATCACATGTTGCAGATCGCGCTCCTTTGCACGCTGACTTTTCCGGTTTGCGCTGCATCGCACAGAACGCAGCCTGAACAATCGCTCGCGCCAACCGCTGGTGAAATAGAGAACCCGGCGATTCTGCAGTTTGCCATTCTCAATGAGCAAGGCCGCCCCGCCCCCGGGCGATTGTCATTTGTCGAGACAAACGGCGAACGCCCTGAGTTGTTCCCCGGTGTCGAAGCAGACCCGGACAATCTCGCAGTACGACGCAATGTGATCTACACACTCTCTGGCGACGGCATGATCACTGTTCCGCCAGGGCGATACACGGTCTATGCATCACGCGGGCTCGAATGGAGCATCGACAGCATCGCGCTCGATCTCGCACCCGGTCAACGAGCGGAATGGTCGCCGACACTGCGCCGTGAGATCGACACAGCGGGCTGGGTCTCCGGCGATTATCACTTGCACACGCTCACACATTCAGGGCATGGCGACGCGAACATGAACGAACGCATCATCTCGCTTATCGGCGAGGGTGTCGAGTTTGCAGTCGCAACAGACCACAACCACAACACGGACTACGGCCCGACCATCGACGGACTTGGCGCAGTCGGACAGATCAGTGCTGTCGTCGGTAACGAAGTCTCAACACCCATCGGCCACTTCAACGCCTTCCCGCTCGAGGCGTCAGCAACCGTTCTTGACGCTGAACAATCCGATGCCCACAAGTTGTTCTCGTTGATCCGCGCTGAGCAGAACGAATGGGGTGTCGTGCCGATCGTTCAGGTGAATCACCCGCGATGGGACGGCATCGACTACTTCAACTTGAGAGGCCTCGAACCGACCACCGGTACCACACGAGATGCCCTGTTCTCATTCGGTTTTGATTCGATCGAAGTCTTCAATGAGAATGCCGGGTGGGGGTACTATGACCCGGCGACGACCGATCTTGAAACCGGCGATGAAACACACAGCGTGCTCAACGACTGGTTCAACTTGCTCAATAGAGGCTATCGACCGGCTGCGGTCGGGAACTCAGACAGTCACTCGGTCGAAGCGAATGCACCTGGGTTTCCTCGCAACTTTACCAGCAGCCCGACCGATGATGCCGGCCGCATCTCACCCGTTGATGTTGCCAACAGCATTCGCAGCGGTGCCGTCTTCACGACCTTTGGTCCGTTTGCGACTTTTTCAGTCAATGGCGCACCAATGGGCAGCACCGTCCCCGCACGATTCGATAACGCCGGAAGGACCGCGGCATTTGTCTCGATCCATGTGCAGGCAGCCTCATGGATCGACTGCGACCGGGTCAAGGTTTTCGTTAATGGTGAACTGAGAGAGACAATTCCGGTCCCCGATTCGCGCGGACGCGTCCGACTCGACACCACGCAGATCATTGTGCTCGAACGAGATTCATGGATCGCACTGTGTATCGAAGGCGACGACCCGCTCGCACCAATCGTCAACAGCAAGCGACCCGTGCTGCCTCTGGCAATCTTGAACCCGATCTGGGTTGATGCCGATGGCGATGGCGTGTGGACGCCGCCGGTGAGCGAAAACAAGTAACACGCGTCAATCCGAAAGAACGCGCCATTCTCTCCCATTGCGCTCTACGCGACGGTACAGCGTGTCCCGCTCCACCGGCTTAAAACCCGCTTCGCGGATGGCCCGTTGCAAATCCCAGACTGTGGTTTCCTGGTGGGTGGTTGAGCCGCCGACCTTGGTGATGTCATACCAGACGACGGTGCCGTCGATGTCGTCCGCCCCGCACTGGAGCATGGTCTGGGCCATCCCCAGCGTCTGCATGATCCAGAACGATTTGGCGTGTGGGAAGTTGTCGAGCATGAGTCGAGCAACAGCAAGTGTGCGCAGGTTCTCAAGCCCCGTCGGTCCGGGCAAGTGTTCGAGCGCCGAGCCATCCGGAAAGAACGGCAGCGGAATAATCGTCTGGTAATACCCCTGTTCAAGTTCGGGCGTTGGCATTCGCGCACCCTCACCCGTCAGCGTGATCTCAGGAGCGTCCGCGACATCGTCGGTCGGCACATCGCGCCCGTCATACCCGAGTCGCGCGAGTGCCTGGTCTTGCATCCGCCGCAGAATGTGCATGTGTTTGAGTCGTTCCTCGCGGCTGTCAACATGGCCGTACAACATCGTAGCGTTCGTATTGAGACCGAGTTCGTGGGCCACCATATGGACATCGAGCCATTCGTCGGAACCGATCTTGCCCTTAAACGCTTCCTTGTGGACACGATCGTCAAAGACTTCCGCCCCACCACCAGGCAGCGATTGCAACCCGGCTTCGATGAGGCGTTCGAGCACCCACCGCATCGATGCACGCCGATCCGCCCGCTTGTAGACCTTGGCAATGCGCGCGAGATGCACGACCTCGACCGCTGTGAACGCTTTGAGGTGTACTTTCGGAGCAACCTCCTTGAGCGCGCGCAGCATGTCGGTGTAATATTCGAACGGGAGATACGGGTTCAGCCCCCCCACAATGTGCATCTCGGTCGCGCCGAGTTCAACCGCTTTGGCGCCTTCCGCCCGAATCTCGTCGAGTTGACGGGTGTATTCGCCGGCATCGCCTTTCTTGCGCGCAAACTCACAGAACTTGCATGACAAGGCACACACATTTGAGTAGTTCATGTGCCGATTGATGTTGTAGTACGCGATATCGCCGTGAAGCCGCGTTCGGATCGCGTGAGCCAGTTCGCAAACACTCCACACATCAGCGGTCGAATAGAGCACCCGCCCGTCATCGATTGTGAGTCGTTCGCCAGCCAGCGCTCGCTCGCGAATGGACTCCAGTCTCGGATCGGTCAGGCATGGGGATTCAAGCGTTGCAGGCATGTGTATTCATATGCGTTCACCGGGTCTATTTTCAATGTATTTTGAAAGTGTTGATGACTCGGTGATGCAACTTCGATACAACCGGGCTTCGTTGGCTCTACACTGACCGCCCTGATGCCGGACACTGAGCACAAACCATCCTGGATCCCCATGCCTCATTTCATGGCGTTGGCCCCTCTGGATGTTTGGGTGCGCCTGTTGGGCCGAAAAATCATCGCGCCGCGTCCTCGCTATATCCCTCGCATGGTGCTCGGGCTCGCGACCTCGATCGTGGGCACCTGTGCAACCCTGCCCGAACGGTTGATCCTTGGGCCGTACCTGTGGGCGCGTTTCTCCAAGCCTCAGCCAACCATTGATCATGAGCCGGGTGTCCTCGTCATCACGGGTTACTACCGCTCGGGGACAACGCATCTGCACTATCTGTTGAGTTGCGACCCCGGCATGACCACGCCGCGATGGGCGCAGGTCTCGGCGCCACATGGGTTCTTGTTCTCATGGTTGTTGATACGCATTTTCATGGTGCCGTTCGTCTCCAACAGCAGGCCACAAGACGATGTCGCGTTCGGCCCGGAGTGGCCGAGTGAAGATGATTTCGCCCACAACAATGCTGCCCTCGTGTCGAGCCTGCCGGGCCGATTCATCGTGCCGAGTCAGTACGAACATTACGAGCGATTCAACAGCCTCGAACGCCTGAACGACGCTGAACGCCGACGGTGGCGCTTTCATCATGCTGCCTTCTGCTGGAAGTTGCTCGCTCTTGCGCCGCGCAAGCGCCTGTTGCTCAAGACCCCGAGCCACACGGCACGTTTGCGGGAGTTGCACGCGATGTTCGGTGATCGGCTGCGCGTCATTCATATCAGCCGCGATCCTGATGCTGTTGTGCGATCGAATGTGCGCATGGCGGGGAATCTCGAACCCTACTGTCTCGAACCGATCCCCCCCGCAGCGACGACCCGATCGCGCGTCGTCAAAGAGTATGTCGAGTCAGAAGCGCTCCATACAGCCGAAGCAGAACGACTCGGACCCGGGGTTGTCGCTTCGATTCGGTTTGAAGATTTGATCGCAGACCCACTCGGGCAACTGCGACGCTGCTATGACCAACTCAGTATCCCCTGGACGGACGGTGCCGAGATCCGCTTTCGGCGGTACCTCGGTGCGGTACGCGACTACAAGCCTCGACACGGCACCAAGCAAGAGCAGCCCGAACTCGAACCGGAACTCGCCGCTCTTGCCACGCAGTTCGGGCATGATCAACCTCCGATCGAACCGGTTGAAATCGACCACCCGCCGGTGGAAGTGACGCGTGAGAAACGAGCGATTCTGGTCACCTGGTTGTCGGCATGCGGGCTCGCTGCGTTCTGGCTCGCCTGGGCTGCTGTCCTCAAAGACCGCACGGACCCGATGATGTGGATCTTCGGCATCGTGCTCGGCCTGATCGCGGTGCGAACCGCAGGGCGGGGCAGTTTCAGACTTGGTGTATCTACGGTTTTGGCGCAGTTGCTCCTCGTGACCTTGACCATCGTTCCAGTGACCTATCTGGCGTACGGCCACACCTGGGAGAGTGAGCAATGGATGCGTGCGTTCAGAGCTGCGCGCGAAAGCATGACCGCGATGAACAACGCTCTGTTTTTCATCTTCGGGCTGGTGAGTGCCTATCGGGTTGCGACCCGGATCCATGTCAGACCGCCCGGTACCTAGCCCTGCCAGATCGGCAGGAGCCTGTTCTCGAATCGACCCATTTGACGCTTCGTGCTGTCGAGTCGATCTCAAAAAGCCCGTTTTATGGCTACCAAGGCCCAATTGTGCCTTGCATCACGCTCAAATTGGTGCTCGCTGGGTCTGGCATTGCCTTTGCAACGTGAAGATCAGCATTCGCCACGGGACCTGTTTGACGGCTTGTGGCAGGAAAGGAGACACCTATGTCAAAGATCATCGGCATCGACCTCGGTACAACCAACTCGGTCGTCTCAGTTATGGAAGGCGACAGCCCCAAGGTCCTCATCAACAAGTCCGGCAACCGCACCACGCCCTCCGTCGTGGCGTTTACAGATAAAGGCGAGATCCTCGTTGGTGAACAAGCCAAGCACCAGCAGGTCACCAACCCCAAGAACACGATCTTCTCGATCAAGCGGTTCATGGGTCGCCGTCACAGCGAAGTGGCGTCAGAAGAAAAACATGTCCCATACGAAGTGTCAGGCGGCGCGGATGAGTTCGTCTCGGTGACAGCCCGCGACAAGACCTATACCCCGCAACAGGTCTCTGCGTTCATTCTGCAGGAGCTGAAGCGGACCGCAGAAGACTACCTCGGCGAAACCGTCGACAAGGCGGTTATTACCGTTCCTGCATACTTCAACGACGCACAGCGTCAGGCGACCAAAGATGCCGGTGAAATCGCCGGACTCAAGGTCGAACGCATCATCAACGAGCCTACAGCAGCCGCACTGGCTTATGGGCTTGACAAGAAGACCAACGAGAAGATTGCGGTCTTCGACCTTGGTGGTGGTACATTCGATGTGTCCATCCTCGATGTTGGTGACGGTGTCTTCGAAGTGCTCAGCACACACGGCGACACCCATCTCGGTGGCGATGACTGGGACCAGAGGCTCATCAAGTTCCTCGTCGATTCCTTCCAGAACAAGGAGGGCGTTGACCTGTCGAGCGACCCGATGGCCATGCAGCGCCTGAAGGAAGCGGCTGAGAAAACCAAGATAGAGTTGTCATCAAGCCAACAGTCGACTGTCAACCTGCCGTTCATCACCGCAACATCGGACGGTCCGAAGCACCTTCAGGAAACGATCACCCGGGCCAAGTTCCAGGACTTGTGTTCGGATCTCTTTGATCGTCTCCGCGATCCGTGTTTGCAAGCGATCAAGGATGCGAAACTTGATGTCGCCAAGATCGACGAAGTCGTGCTCGTTGGTGGATCGACCCGCATGCCTCGCGTGCAGGAAGTCTGCAAAGAGATCTTCGGCAAAGAGCCGAACCGCAGCGTGAACCCCGACGAAGTCGTGGCGATCGGTGCAGCGATTCAGGGTGGTGTGCTTCGCGGCGATGTGAAGGATGTGCTGCTGCTCGATGTCACGCCATTGAGCCTGGGCGTCGAAGTCCAGGGCGGCATCATGCACAAGCAGATCGAAAAGAACACCACGATTCCTTCGTCAAAGAAGGAAGTGTTCTCGACGGCTGCAGACAACCAGGCGAGCGTGCAGATCCATGTCTTGCAGGGTGAACGCGAGTTTGCCAAGGACAACCGCACGCTGGGCATGTTTGAACTGACGGGTATTGCACCGGCACCGCGCGGCGTGCCTCAGATCGAGGTCGAGTTTGCCATCGATGCGAACGGCATCCTGCAGGTCACCGCGACGGATAAAGCCAACAACAAGCAGGCGGACATTCGCATCGAAAATACCGGCGGGTTGAGCAAAGATGAGATCGATCGCATGAAAGCAGATGCCGAAGCGCACGCAGAAGAAGATAAGAAGCGTCGTGAAGTCGTCGATCTCAAGAACCGTGGGGACGGCCTCATCGCTCAGACGCGAAAGGCGCTCGACGAGCACGGGGACAAGGTCTCTGGCGAAGTTCGCTCGAAGATCGAATCAGCGATCAGTAACGCGGAAGATAAGCTCAAGGGCGACGAAAAGGAGCCCATCGAGGCTGCGCTTCGCGAGTTGGAAACAGCGTCATCTGAACTTGGCAAGATTGTCTACGAACAAGCAGCCAAGGAAGCGGGCGGCGAATCGGCTGCAGCGCAAGACGCGAGCAACGCGAACGCGTCATCGGGCGATGACGATGTGATCGATGCCGAGTTTGAAGTGAAGGACGAAGCAGACAAGTAATCATTCACTTCGAAAGCGACCGTTAAGAACAGACTCTCGGGCCTCGACGGCTCGGGAGTTTTTTTTTCGACCATGCCACAATCGAATCGTGCTTGCACCCGAGCACCCAGAATTTGGTTGGCGAGTCTTCAATCGCGTTGTACCTTGTTCAGGGGGCGATGGAGATGCACGATGTCTGTGAAGCACGGGGAGACAACTCTGGCTATTGCGACGGTTATTGCTGCCGGTACTTGCGCATATAGCGATGTTGTAAGGCATGAGAATGACGGTTCATTCCGGTTCGGTCAGCAGATGCTCGACATCACCCTGCGAGCTCGCGACCAAGTGAGTTTCCACACCGCGGCAGAGCATGCGATCGAACTTTCAACCCATATTGACAAGTACTTTACAACAACCGCTCTTGCCGATCGTGTCGAACCGGGCGACCTTGGGGCGGTCGAATTCTGGTCCGGTCCGGGTACCGGGCTCAGTGTCAGTCCCATCGAATCGGGAGATTTGATCGGCCCGGATCTCACGAACGGGCGATGGCTAGGAATCTCCAACTTCGTTCGGGTCGAGTACCCGAGTGATTATTACGGGGAAGGGGGGACTTTTTCTCCGCTTGACGCAGGCGAGCCCGCCTACATCGGATTACGAGTCGACCTGGCGTACGGAGACGGGTTTCGATACGGATGGGTGGGGGTCATCTGGGACCCCGATTCGACAGACGGTGCGAACTTTCTCGATGTATTTGCATGGGGGTATGAGACGGATGCAGGTGAATCGGTCGGTGCCGGTGTCCCCTCGCCAGGGGGTTTGGCGTTGCTTGCATTCGGGGCTGTTGGCGCAATGTCGACGCGTCGACGCTAGTCGATCTGAGAGTTGATCGTATTCTGCAAATATTCGATCATTGAGTGCAGCGCCCGGGCCCGATGACTCACCGCGTTTTTCTCGCTCGGCAACAACTCTGCGCTGGTACGGGCATGGTCCGGTCCGGCCAAAAATACGGGGTCGTAGCCAAATCCATTGCACCCCGCCGGCACTCGGGGAGGCAGACCGATTCGGCCTTCAAAAGTCGCGCGGGCTGTAGCGAGCAATCGAGCGGTATATTTGGAATCAGTGCCTGAGTCAGCGTCTAACTGATCTTGCAAACTCGGGAAATCCGTCATACGGATCGGCGCGGCGAGCGCCATGCAACAGACGAATCGTGCGGAGCGTTGTGCCGCTGGAACACCTTCCAACTCGGCCATCACCCGCTCGATGTTCCGGGGATCGCGGATTTCGCGCGGGACGGCCTTGGCCTGGGATTCTGTTTCATACGCATACCACGCACTGTCAACACCCGGCCTGCCTTGCAGTGCGTCGATCTCCAGACCCGAATCATCCGCCAGACACATGCGCCCGGTGAGATCGGCATACGCCATCGCTTTAAGAGCAGCGTTTGCTTCAAACGTCCGTCCGGTTTCAGGTGGCTCGTCGAACGGTCCGCCAGCATCGTCGAGCCCTATGACCCGGACCGGTACGGCCGCCAACAACGCACGAATCTCAGCGATCTTGCCAGGATTCTGCGTTGCGATCACAAGTTCGGCCTGGTCAGTGGGCGTGTTCATTGCAACGAGGGTATTCTTCCGCCTGTGAGCCAGATCAATCGACAACGAGAAGAGATCACCAGTACGACCGCCAGCGCCCTCAATGCTTCGATTGCCACGCTCGAAGAACGGCAAGCATTTGTTGGATTCGACGGCTTCATTGATGTCATTATGCGCGTTGTCGATCAGCGACGCACGATGGTGTATGAAGACTACGAGCCGATACGAACCATCGAGGCGTTTGCGGCACGATCAGCGGCAGCAGCCGGTCGTAGCGCGAACATGGAGTTCGTCACGCGTGAACGGCGATTTGGTGGCAACGGCCCGCTGCTGGCAGGCGCGCTCGGACGGCTCGGGCTCGGCGTTGACTATGTGGGTGCGGTTGGGTGCGACCACGATCACCGCGAACTGGACCCGGTCTTCGAGCCATTTGCAAAGCGGTGCAATCGGGTCATCCCAATTGCACCCCCATGCATCACAGAGGCGTGTGAGTTTGATGACGGCAAACTGATGTTCGGACATACGCTGAATGCGTCACAAATCACCTGGGACAGATTGCTCGAACTGATCGGGCTCGATGAACTTCGAACCATGGTTGATCAGTCAAGTTTGATCGGTATGGTGAACTGGACAATCGTCGGCGGGCTTGAGCGCATCTGGCAAGGGCTATGCGAAGATGTTTTTCCTTCACTCAGCCCGCGCGATCGTCGTGTGTTCATCGACCTATCTGACCCTGCAAAACGGACCGATGCGGATCTCGGGAAGGGGCTCGGCACGATCTCGGAGATCAGCACCTTCATACCGCTCACGCTTGGGTTGAATCTGGCCGAATCACAACGCGTCGCGCGGGTCCTCGATTTGCAACCAGCGAGAAGCGGCGAAATGCCGGGAACCGGCGACGAAGTTTCGCGGGCGGCTGCCGACATTCGCGCATCACTGGCGGTTGACCGTGTGGTGATTCATCGGCGCGATGGCGCAGGTGCCGCGGATGCGGATGGTCACGCAACCTGGTTTGACGGGCCGTTCACACGCAACCCGTTGCTCTCAACCGGGGCGGGCGATCACTTCAACGCGGGGTTTGCCGCAGCAGAGCAACTCGGTTTCGATATCGATTCGTGCCTGGCAATGGCGTGTGCGACGAGCGGGCTGTATGTGCGCGAAGGACAGAGCCCGACAGCCGCTCGGGTCGCTTCATTTCTCGAAGCGCTACCTTCACCAGAGCGATAGCATCGAACTGTCACGGAGCGACGCACCGATGGCCAAAAATCAGAATCTCATCGGGCTCGCAGATGAACGCATGAAAGCGGGCGACATCAATGGCACCATCAACGCGTTCTCGCAGTTCCTGCGTCAATCGCCGAGTGATCCGCGGGTGAATGCTGTTCGCGGACGACTCGGTGAATTGTATCTCAGTGTCGGACGCCTCGATGAAGCGGAAAGAGAGCTGTCGCGAGCTCTGGAAAACGATCCCGAATCGCAGAACTTAATGTATCGTCTCGCACAGGTGCACAGTTATCGTGGCGCCACTGATGCTGCGTTTGACTTGCTCGATCGACTCTTGAACAAGTATCCCAGCGATGATCGTGGTCTCGCCCGGCGCGCCGCGCTCCTGCAATACATCGGTCGTGTGGAAGATGCAGCAACCGTCATTGACGAGGCTTATGCCAAGGGACTCGACACCGTTCATCTGGCACACGCATTTGCGGGAATCGCGCACAGCGTCAATCGCCGCGATGAAGCGATCGCTCGTCTGACCCCCTACGCAGATGACCGCACCCAACCCAACAAGACGCGGGCCGAAATGAACTTCACACTCGCCCGGCTGTACGACCGTCAGGGCGACTTCGAAAACGCATGGGCACGCTATGAAACCGGCAACCTGCTCACCAAACCATTGACTGATCCGGATCGGCTCGAAGCAAGCACCGACGAAATCATCGCGACTTATACTCGGGCTGCAATCGAAAAACTCGAACGCAGCGATCGAAGTGCCGAACGGGCGGTGCTGATCGTCGGCATGCCACGATCTGGGACGACGCTCATCGAGCAGATTCTCGGTGCGCATCCGCAGGTCGAATCGGGCGGCGAACTGCGAGCGTTGCCGGCGATGGCTGAGAAGATCCCCGGAACGCGCATTGGACTCGCTTACCCCCCTCTCAACCGTGTTCGCGGCAACGCACTTCGGCGTGCGGCCGCTGGCTATCACGAGGCACTCGATGGAGTGAGTCCCACAGCCGATCGCGTGACCGACAAGATGCCAACCAACTTTCGGTTCCTCGGTCTGGTGCCCAGCCTGCTGCCCGGCGCCCGCGTGATTCACTGCATGCGTAACCCGATGGATGTCTGCCTCTCGTGCTACTTCCGCAATTTTATCGGCGAACACACCTTCCTCACTGATCTGACCTGGATCGGCAGGTACTACCAGTGTTATGCCAGACTGATGCGACATTGGACCGAAGCGCTGAACGGCCTCGTCGAAATCACAGACGCGCCATACGAATCAGCAGTGCGAGAACTCGACGGTGAAGCGAGGCGTCTGGTCAGTTTCATCGACCTCCCGTTTGACGACGCATGCCTGCGGTTTGATCAACGCCGCAAAATGGCGCCGACCCTAGAGCCTGATCAAGCCGGTCAACATGTGTACGACAGTTCCATCGGTCGATGGCGCAACTACGAGAAACACCTCAAGCCACTCATCGAAGCGCTCGGGCCATGTTTCAACTCGGCTGACGCGTAACAGCACGCCTTCGAGTGGCCGACGGGCGTAGAGTTGCCCATGGCCCATCAACTCCTTGAAACACTCGGTCTTGCTGACGACCCGCGCGTCGTTGCAAATGTCGCCTCCAATGCTTCCGTCGCTGATGGTGTGATCGCGTCCATGAGCCCGACAACCGGCGAACCGATTGCTGGTGTGAGACTGGACAACGCAGACGACTACGAACGAATAGTCGCGGAGGCAGCCGAAGCGTTCAAACAGTGGCGTGAAGTTCCTGCCCCCCAGCGTGGACAGGTCGTCCGCGCGATCGGTGACGCATTGCGTGAAAACCTCGAACCACTCGGCGAACTGGTCGCACTCGAAGTCGGCAAGATTCGTGCGGAAGGGATCGGCGAGGTTCAGGAGACCGTTGATATCGCTGACTTCGCAGTCGGTTTAAGTCGACAACTGCACGGTATCACCATGCCGAGTGAACGCCCGAAACACCGGATGTACGAGCAGTGGCTCCCAGTGGGGCTCGTCGGCATCATTACCGCATTCAACTTTCCGAATGCGGTGTGGGGCTGGAACGCGATGCTTGGCGCCGTGAGCGGTGATGTTTGCGTGTGGAAACCGAGCCTGATGGCGCCTCTGACAGCGATTGCGACGAACGCCATTGCATCGAAGACTGCAGATGCTATGGGGCACCCCGGCATTTTTCGTCTGGTGATCGGTGCTGACGATGTGGTTGGCGAACGGATGATTGCCGACCGACGATTCCCATTGATTTCAGCGACGGGATCGTGTCGCATGGGTCGACATGTCGGGCAGGTGGTCGCCGGTCGACTGGGCAGGACCTTGCTCGAGCTTGGCGGCAATAACGGCATCATCGTTGAGCCTGACGCAGACCTGGATCTGGCCGCCAAGTCGGTTGTGTTCGGGTCGGTGGGTACTTGCGGCCAACGATGCACTTCGACACGCCGCCTGATTGTGCATGAGTCGATTGCCGATCAGTTTACAGACAAACTCGTCGCAGCCTATCGGACGATCACCATTGGCGATCCACTCGAAGACGGTGTTTTGGTGGGGCCGCTGATCAATGAAGCATCGGTCCAAAACTTTGAATCGTCGATCGAGGCCGCCAAGTCGCAGGGCGGCGAGGTGCTCGTCGGCGGCGAACGGGTCCCTGCGAGCGAACTTCCAGAGCGATTGCGCGGTGGACATTTCGTTCGGCCTACGATTGTTCGCGCCGGAAGCCAGAACCTTCCGATCGCGATGGAAGAGACCTTTGCACCGATCTTGTATGTGTTCTCCTACAAGACGCTCGATGAAGCGATTGAGATGCACAACAGCGTCGATCAAGGTTTGAGTTCTGCGATTTTCTCTCGGTCACTCTGTTCCGGAGAGCGATTCACAACGCCATCAGGAGCCGGCAGCGATTGCGGCTTGGTCTATGTGAATCAGGGAACAAGTGGCGCCGAGATTGGTGGAGCCTTCGGTGGGGAGAAAGACACCGGAGGCGGTCGAGAATCTGGTTCGGATGCCTGGAAGGCATATATGCGACGCCAGACCGTGACCGTCAACTTTGGAGATGAGTTTGCTTTGGCACAAGGGATCCGTTTTGAGTGAGCCGCACACCGCCGACCAGTTAGCGCAGGCTGCCCTCGCGCATGTCACCTCCGGAATGCTTGTCGGACTTGGTGCCGGCAGGACCGCTGCACGCGGACTTCGTGCCCTCGCCGATCGAGTGCGCGAAGAAAACCTCGATATCAAGTGTGTGGCTGCGAGTGAAGGAACCGAACAACTCGCCAAAGAACTTGGTTTGACAGTGGCGGAATTCGCTTCTGTTGAACAGATCGACCTGCTCATCGATGGGGCAGACGAAGTTGACACGCAGATGCGCGTCATGAAGGGCAGCCGCGGTGCCATGACCCGTGAACGCATCCTCGCCTGGGCGAGCCAGCGTCGAATTTTCATGGTCAATGCTGACAAGGCCACAGACAAAATCGGAACGCACACACCGCTCCCGGTAGCTGTCATGGCATTCGGACTGACATCCACCCGTCGCGGTATTCGTGAACTTGGCCTGCGCGGCGTGTGCCGCCGGCAGATGGATGGCGACTTCTTTATCACCGATAATGGAAACCTCGTCATCGACATCGAATTGTCGGGCAGCGAAGACCTGTCCGTCCTCGCAGGACAACTCAACGATCTTCCCGGTGTGATCGATCACGGCCTGTTTCTCAACGAAGCAGATCTGATCCTCGTTGATCGCGGTGGCGAAATCGAAGTACTTGAGCGAGAATGATTCCACCAGCCTCGACGCGCATTCTCATCGCCGCACAAATCAATGCTGACGATCTCACTGCGATTGGCTAGCATCGCCCATGATCGATTTACTCAATCGGCGCGGTTGCATGATTTTTGTTGTCGGTGTGCTGACAGCGATTATCTCGATCGGGCACGCGCAAGACACCCCGACACCTGATCCAACAACTCCATCATCGACAGAATCAACCTCGCCAGAGGTTGATCCTCGGTACGCGTCGCCGGAAGAGACGATGTTTACCTATCTCGATGCGATCAGCACCTATCAAAAGACCGGAGATGCCGCTGATCTTGAAACCGCGCTTGGTGCTTTCGATTTCTCCGGGGTCGATCTGCTCGAAACCAAGCGTGATACAGCCGCCAATCTGCTGAACATCCTCAATCGCATCAATACTGTTGAATCGTGGCACTTTGCGGATCCTGAGAGCGACCGCTATGTGTACTTCCCGCAGGACTGGATTCTGTCGCACAAGTCTGTTGCAGCGTTGGTGCCCGACGCGGAAATAGCATTCGCCAAACAGCCTGACGGTTCTTGGCGTTTCAGCAAAGACACGGTCGAACGCGTACCTGATTTCTATCGACATGTCGAACGCCTCAAAGCCCAGTTCGGTGACGGCGAAATCACACTGACCTCGGCCATGATCATCCGACATCGCATGCCGGAGAGCCTGCGCCAGGGCGAACTGCTCGGGGTTGAATACTGGCAGTGGATCGGCCTGGCGTTCCTTGTGTTCTTCGGGCTGGTCGTCGATCTCATTGTGCGGGCGGTCCTTCGCAAAATCTGGCGTCGCATTGCTCACCGGCGCGGGCAGGAAGCGAGCCGTGACCTGCTGAACAAAGCGGTGCGGCCGTTCGGGCTCTTTGCCGCGGCGGTCCTCTGGTTGCTGCTGCTTCCGCTTCTTGGTCTCCCCCCTTCAGCCGTGAGCGTGCTCCTGATCGCGATCCGTGTTGTGCTGATGCTCAGCGGCGTCTGGGCGGCGTATCGGGTGACTGATCTCCTTGCTGATTTCCTCGAACGACAGGCTGGCAAGACGCGCACCAAGCTCGATGACCTGCTCATCCCGCTTGGCAGAAAAACCGGCAAGGTCATCGTGACCGCCTTCGGGCTGATCTACATCGCAGAGAGTTTTGATGTTCAGATCCTCCCACTGCTTACGGGCCTCGGCATCGGGGGCCTGGCGTTTGCGTTCGCAGCCAAAGACACAATCGAGAACTTCTTTGGGTCGGTCGCCGTGATTCTCGATCAACCGTTTGAAGTCGGCGACTGGGTCGTGATCGATGGCACGGAAGGGACCGTCGAAGAACTCGGGCTGCGGTCAACACGCATTCGTACTTTCTACGACTCACAAATCACGATTCCGAATGCAACGCTTGTGCGCGCACGCGTTGACAACTACGGCCGACGCAAGAACCGACGATTCAAAGCCACGCTCGGCGTCACCTATGACACGACACCCGAGCAGATTGAAGCGTTTTGCGAGGGTATCCGCGAAATCGTGCGCATGCACCCGTTCACGCGCAAGGACTACTTTCATGTCTACCTCAACAGCTGGGGTGACTTCTCGCTCAACATACTCCTGTATGTGTTTTTCCAGTGTCCGGATTGGTCCATCGAGTTGCGTGAGAAGCAACGGCTGATGCTTGACATCATGCGACTTGCCAATCGACTTGGTGTCTCGTTCGCATTCCCGACACAAACACTTGAAATGAAGCGTGCTGAAAGCACACCCCTGCCATCCGAGGTCAGCAACCTAGCCGGCGACAAGGCTGAGGTGGAAGCACAACGGGTTGGCATTCAAACAACAAGAGACATGTTCAAGAATGCGCCTTGGAAACATGCAAAACCGGGTCCGGTCGTGTTTCGAGCGGGCGGCACCAACACACCTGAAACGAGTATCTGTGAACTCGACGAGGGCTCGGGAGGCGGCGAGTAAACGCTGTCGATGCTCTCGGATAGAAAGAGAACTCACAAGAAAAAGCCGCCCGACTCGTGCCGGGCGGCTTGAACGAAGTTTGTGCCTTCTGACCCTTGGTCAGAATGGAATATCGTCATCAGCCGGATCAACGCTGCCGCTGTTGTAGCCGGTGTCTGTCGAAGCAGATCCGCCCCCACCCGAGCGTGAGCCTGCGTAGTTCCCGCCGCCGCCGCCCGAACTACCGCCGCTATCGCGTGAATCGATAAACTGGAAAGTTTCAATAACAACGCGCATCTTGGAGCGATTGGATCCGTCGTTCTTATCCTGCCAGGTATCGAGTTTCAGTCGGCCTTCCACGAACACCGGACGACCCTTCTGCAGATACTTGGCCATGTTCTCTGCGGTTCGGCCCCACACTTCACAGTCGACAAAGGTGACTTCTTCTCGCCATTCGCCATCGCCTGCCTTGAACTTCCTGTTGACCGCCAAGCCGAAGTTACCAACAGCCTGGTTGCTCGAGGTGTGCTTCAACTCGATATCACGAGTCAGGTTGCCCATCAATAGGACCTTGTTGTAACTTCCGGCCATGGTCGATCCCTTTCAATGTGTGCCTGTACGGCACTGCAGTGTACCAGAAAAACGGCACTTTACGCTGAAGTTTCTTCAGCCGTCTCGCCAGCTTCTGCTTCAGCAGTGGCCGGTTCTGCAGGTTCGCTCGCTTCTTCGGCGACTGGGGCCGGTGCGGCCTCTTCCTTGGGCGGAGCGCCAAGTGTGGCCGATGTCTTGCTCTGCTCGGCTTCCTCACGGGCAGTGTCTGCACGCAACTTCGCTTCGACTGCCAGTTCGTCACGCTGATCGAACGCCTGCGCCTCTTCAACCGTCATGTGATCGGCACGAAGAACAATCACGCGCATGATCTCTTCTGACAAGTTGCAGTCACGCTCGAAACTGGCAATGTTGCCAGGCTCAGTCTGCACATACGAGAGCAGATACACGCCGCGCTTCTGCTTGTCGATCTCGTACGCCATGCGACGCTCGTCCCACTTTTGCATTGCCACCACTTCAAACTCGGACCGCTCGAAGAGTGTGTTGATGTGATCGAGGACTTCTGCCAGTCGAGCGGCGGTGCCTTGCCCGATGAGGAACATGATTTCATAAAGGTTGCTGGTTGCTGTTGTCATTTTCACTCCAAATCTCGTTCGGCCGAGTCTTGCCCGGCATTGTTATCTGATGTCCGGCTGCATCGATGCGTGTGCACCGGCTGCAACCGATGATTCCTACTCTTTCCGATTGAACCGATTCATGGCTGTATCAACGCCATCGCTCACGATACTCTCCACGGCCCCGACGGCATCGACCAATCCGCTCTCCAGGTCGGTCGCCTCTTCCTTCATAAAACGGCTCAAGACCCAGTCAGCGCGATCCATGTACTGCGGGACAGCCCCGACACCAACGCGTACGCGAGTGTAAGGTTCCCCCCCGAGTACCCGATCAATATCTGTCAGCCCGTTGTGCCCGCCCGATGACCCTTGCGCACGCACACGGATCGTTCCGACCTCAAAGGCGATGTCATCGACAATGACCAAGAGGTCATCGCTCGGGCTGAGTTTGAAGAAGCGGATCGCTTCGCCCACACTCTGACCGGAGCGGTTCATGAATGTCATCGGCTTGAGAAGCACACATTTTTCGCCGCCCATGTTGGCTTGCAAAGTCACACCACTGAACTGGGAGCGCGGCACACCGCCGCTCGCGTGCTTTGACGCGAGACGATCGAGCACCATAAACCCGGCATTGTGCCGCGTCTTCTGATACTGAGCGCCGGGATTTCCGAGTCCAACAATCAACTTCACACGCAATCCTGGGCTTTGGTCCAGGCCTCCTGTTGAGATCAACTGTCCCCGTGGCTGTCGTCGTCAGTTTTCTTGCCAACAACCTCAGGCTCGGCTCCAGTTGCACCAACTTCGGCTTCTTCGCCTTCGGCTTCTGCTTCGGCCTGCACCACAATCTGTGCGATGATCGCTTCGGGATCGGTCATCAGAACCATGGTGTCAAGCGGCAACTTCACATCACTGGCGTGCAAGATATCGCCGACATCCATGCCGGAAACATCAACATCAATGTGCTCGGGCATGTTGGTGATCAGGCATTCAATCTCAAGGACTTCAAGCGGGTGCATCATAATCGCACCTGCCGAACCAAGTCCCTTCGCATCGCCGATGTAGTGCAGCGCCACGCGCGTCTCAACACGCTCGTTCAAATCAACGCGCGCAAAATCGCAATGCACGATGTTGGTCCCCAAGTGGTCGTACTGAAGGTCTTTGAGCAAGACATACTGCTCGCCGTCGGCCTTGACACCTTCTACTTCAAGCTGGAAGAGCTTGTGACCTTTGTGGAACTCTCGAATCGTCGAGTGCGCGTCCACCTGAATGGGAAGTGGCGTTTCGCCGTGACCGTACACGATCGCGGGCAGGCCGCCCGCATCCCGAACCCGTCGGCTATAGCGTGAACCCAGTCGTTCACGAACCGTTGCTTGCAACTTTGCTTGATCTGTCATTGGGTACATCCTCTTTCGAATAAACTCTGTCGTTTGTAAATGAACTAGCGTTTCATACCAGCGGTGCGACGGAACAACGCGCTCACCGATTGGTTCTCATGGATTCGTCGAATGGCTTCTGACAACATCGGACCGACCGAAAGTTGAATCAGCCGATCTTGGATCGGGGCAAGCCGTTGGCCGGTTGGAATGGTGTCTGTCACAACGATACGACTGATCGGGCTATCTTCGATGCGCTTCATCGCATCGCCGACAAACACGGCGTGCGTGCATGCCGCCATGACATCGGCAGCACCATGCTCCATCACGAGCTTGGCCGCCGAGCAGATGGTCCCGGCGGTCGAAATCATGTCGTCAAACATCAGGACGGTCTTACCCTCGACCGATCCGATGAGATTACCCACAGCCACTTCTGAGCCGCTCAATCTTTGCTTGTTGATGATCGCTAGGTCTCCGCGTAACAAGTTCGCTAGCCCTTCAGCGACTTTGACATTACCGACATCAGGACTGACCAGGCACAAGTCACCGAGCTCGTCACGGATGCTCTCGAAGTAGTCAAGAAACACCGGCGTTGCAGACAAATGATCGAGCGGGATATCAAAGAAACCCTGAATCTGAGCCGCATGGAGATCAATCGCCAGAACGCGATCAGCACGAGCAGCGGTCACGAGATTCGCGACCAGTTTCGCGGTGATGGGCACACGCCCTTCATCCTTGCGGTCCTGACGGCCGTAGCCGAAGTATGGCATGACCAGTGTCACACGTCGAGCTGAGGCGCGGCGGAGACAATCGGTGAACACCAACAACTCCATCAAGTTGTCGTTGACCGGCTGACAGGTCGATGCGATGACATAGCAATCGCGCCCGCGGACATCCTCTTCCAGTTTGACAAGCAACTCGCCATCAGGAAAGACGATTGTTTTTGCATCGCCAAGTGGCAGACCGAGGTGTTCGCACACGTGTGAAGAAAGAGCCTTGCAGTGCCGACCCGAAAAAACGAGCAACCCGCTTCCGTTCGGTTGTATCATCACGCATCCCCCCCAATGACTGACTGACGATTCCGAAACACACGGTCGACTTCAGCAAGATTCTCTGGTGTGTTGATGCTCAACACATCTTGCGGTGGTACCGCTTCGATCACTTCAACCACAGCCCCTGCCGCCTGCAGCAGGCTTGGCACCGGTGTCAGGTAGTATTCACCAGAAGCCGCATCGCGCTCAACCTGGTTGAGCGTGTCGAACATCGACTTGCAATCGAAGCAGTAGTAACTCGGATTCACCTCACGAACGGCCAATTGTTCTGCCGATGCGTTCTTCTGCTCAACAATGCTTGAGAATCGTCCGCTGTCATCGCGCACGATTCGGCCGTAACCGTCAGGATCTGGTATCACGCTCGTGGCAAGTGTTGCGGCTGCCCTCGCCGAGCGATGTGTATCGAGCACAGACTGCAGGGTTTGCGCACGAATCAAAGGTCCATCGCCGCACAGCACAAACACCTCGTGCCGCTCGGCTGACGACTGCTCATCCTGGAAATGGTCGGCTGCACACTGAACGGCATGACCCGTTCCGTGCTGTTCGTCCTGCACTGCGAAACTCACCCGATCGCCATACCCCGCGACCGCTTCACGGACGAGGTCTTGCCGGTACCCGACCACAAGTACGACTTTTTCACACCCGACTTCGAAGCACGCATCGACGACAGCACACACCATCGGTCGACCACCGACGGGGTGACAAACCTTTGGCAGGTCCGAGTTCATGCGGGTGCCTTTGCCCGCAGCCAGGATGATCGCAGAAGGGTTCTTCAATGGACTACACGAAGTCGATTCATCGGGTGCTGGGCATCGAGGAAATTACCCCGCCTAGATTCGAACTAGGACTAGATGTACCAAAAACACCGGTGCTACCATTACACCACGGGGTAGAAAAATCGAGCAAAAACCGCTCGCATCCACGCCTGAACCCGATCTCGACCACGACCTCCGCCTGGGACCCTGCATTTCAACGCATGAGGGTCAAACTGTCGAACCGCCCTGTCGCGGTCCAAGCACAGGCTCAGCCGCAGCACCAATCGCCCGAAAACGGGCTTGGAACTCGAACCTTCCGTGGCCGCACGCCCCGAAAGACGCATGGGAAGACTCCTGGTGAGGCCTCAGCGTGCAATGCTCAAAGCACCCGACACACATCCGTCATCACCGGTTCCGCGAGACGCAGCAATCGTAGATCCCAAAGCCGCCGGGTCAATCCGGTCAAGAATCATCAGTCTCATCGTTCGATTCTTCTGTGTGTTCGTCGTCGAGGTCGTCGCTGCCGTCCGCTTCGCGGCGGGCATGCTCACTCGTCAACTCGTAACAGGTCGCCATGAGCCCAACCAACGGGAATCGACTCTCGGTAAATGGACTGGGTCCGAGACGACGCAAGAGCACATGGCTCACCTCGGGCTCTGCTAACGGTGCGTCGATCTCATCAAGTTGCCCGCCAGGCTCCCAGAAATTGTCCAGATCAGTGGCGATCTCACTCGGTGCACGATCGCTCACCCCCGGAATCTGCGGCTGATACACCAGCGTCGGACCTGGACCCTGGTTGCTTAGTGCCCGACGATCGCTCAACATCGCAATGAAATGCTCAATCGATTGGCCGCGCAGTTCAAATATGGACAACGGCTCGCGACCGAGTTTGTGAGCGGCCAAAATCGCTGCACAAACAGCGTGCTTGCACCAAGGCTTGGGCTCCTTGCAGTTACAACTGGTCTCAATCTCATCCGGCTCGGACGGAAACAACTTGAGATCAAGCGGCGCAAACAGGTCCTCAATATTGGCGGGGACCTCACGAGCAAGCAGTTTCGCTGCGTACAGCGCCTGATCGGCCATGGACTCAATAATCCGATCCCGATCCTCGGCTGAAAAGTGCTTCAACCGAAGCGTCACGGGATATGGGCGACTCATGCGACCTTGCACTGAAGCCTCGGCAGCACCGTTCTCAAACTCGATGCGACGCGTTTGACCCAGGCGGGCGTACTCGAGCCCTTCGGCGTAGACCTCAGCGCTCACCGCTCGCTCGACCAAACGACGAACTCGATCGGTGACCCAATGCGGCGTTTCTTTCTCATCTTGCGGTCGCAGTCGTACGCCACCTCGGACACGCCGCGGATTGAGCGGAAGTGGACGACGAATTTGATCGGGCGTCGGACGAGGAGGCGTGGGCGCATGTGGGTCTGGAGCGTGTGGTACTGTCGGCGCTGTGGGCGCATCGTCGACCGACCCCTTCGGCGCGGTCGCCGGAGGTTGTGGGTTCTGGTCTGCGGTCGGCTCGCTGTTCTCCAAGTCCACTCCTGTCTTGGTCACTGCTGAATCTGCTGGAATCAAAAGGGTTGGCTCGTCCGGTCTCAAAGTCGAGCGTGATCTCACAAACGCCGGAAAACAACCGCTTTCTAGTCATCAATATCGATGGCGTCCGTCCGAAGCGTCAGGATGTCACGCAGTTGATCTGTATCGAGTTCGGTCAGCCAACGCTCGCCCGAGCCGATGATCTGCTCGGCGAGTTCGGTCTTTGACTCGATCATCTCGTCGATGCGTTCTTCCAGCGTGCCACGCACGACATACTTGTGGACCTGCACCGTTCGCGTTTGTCCGATTCGATAGGCGCGGTCTGTCGCCTGATTTTCGACAGCCGGATTCCACCAGCGGTCGAAATGGAACACATGCGTCGCCGCGGTCAGGTTGAGACCCACGCCACCAGCCTTGAGGCTGAGAATCAAGATCGGTCGTTTGCCCGTCGCTTCCTGGAAGGTCTCGACCAGTTTTTGACGCTGGGCCTGTGGCGTGCCGCCGTGAAGGAACAGAATCTCGCGGTCGAGTTGATGCTCAAGCATCGCGGCGAGCAAGTGCCCCATCTGCCGGAACTGGGTGAAGATGAGCGCCTGATCGCCTTCCGCAAGCACCTCTTCGACCATCTCCATGAGTCGTAGGCACTTGCCACTGCGCGACGGGTCTGGCGCGTGGCCGGAGTCGTAGTCGTGGTCTTTGAGGAACTGCGACGGGTGATTGCAGATCTGCTTGAGGCGAATGAGTGCTGCCAGCACAACGCCGCGTCGGCTGATACCTTCGCTCTGTTCGACTTCGCTCAACATGCGTTTCACGCATGATTCGTACAACTTGCCCTGCTCGTTGGTGAGGTGGCAATATTCGCGGCTCTCGATCTTCTCGGGAAGATCGGCAACCACCGCCGGATCGCTTTTCACACGCCTGAGTATGAACGGCTGAACCAACCCACGCAGTTGTTCGGCGCGGAGTTGATCGCGGTAGCGTTCGATCGGCACGCTGAAGCGTTTGCGGAAGTTGCCACTGGTCCCGAGATACCCCGGGTTCAGGAAATCCATGATCGACCAGAGTTCGCTCAGTCGATTCTCAACCGGCGTACCGGTCAGTGCCACGCGTCGATCGGCCGAGAAAGACCGAACCGCCTGCGATTGCTTCGAGGCCGGGTTCTTGATGTACTGCGCCTCATCCAACGCAATGCGGCCCCACACCACACGCTCGAGCGTTTCACGATCACGGTGCGCCAGTGCATAGGTTGTGAGCAGCATGTCACAGTTTTCTGCCGCATCGACCAACTCGTCGCCGGAGAGCCGCTCGAGGCCGTGGTGAATCATGACCTTGAGATTTGGCGCAAACCGCTTGGTTTCGTGAATCCAGTTGCCAAGCACGGACATCGGCGCGACGAGCAAGGTTGGTTGTACTGGCGTTTTGCCCGCGACTTTGCGTTCGTTGAGCATGAGCGCCAGCAACTGAATCGTCTTCCCAAGCCCCATGTCGTCAGCCAGGCAGGCACCAAGACCGAACCGCTCGAGGAACGCGAGCCAACTCAGGCCGCGCTGTTGGTAAGGACGCAGCGTGCCAAGGAAGTCTTCCGGCGGATCGATGAGCGGAATCTTCTCGGCTGCCATGGCGCCATCGCCGCCCGCTCCGAGCATGTCAGCCACCCACCCGGTGGCTTCAAGCCCGACAACCGGAATGCCTGTCTTCTTCGCATCGGTTCCAAATGCCAGACGCATGGCATCGCTCAGGCGCATCTCGCCGCCCGGGTTTTCCCGGATGAAACCGATCGCTGCCTGCACATCCTCCGGGCGGATCTCGACCCAGCGCCCACCAATGCGCACGAGCGGCGCATCACGCGATGCGAACTGCTCAAACTCATTGAGGCTGAGTGTCGCGTCGCCGATCGCGATCTCCCAGTGATAGGAAATCAAGGCAGAAAGCCCGATCTGCGAACTCCCAGTACCCGCAGCACCGTCCTGACTCTCGAGTACCGATTCGAGTGAATCGCTTGATACCCGCATCCGGGCGCCGAGTCTGCCCGAAGGTGAGTCCCACCAACTTGGTGCTTCGACTGCAACGCCTTGCTCGATCAGGATCGGCCGATACTGCCGCAGGAAGTCATACGCTTTCTTCGTCTTGAGCCCGATGAGGGTCGGCTCTGTCTCGTCCAGCACTGATTCGAGCGCTGGGAACAACCTCGATGCCCGCGCGAGTTCGCCAAGCAACAGGTCTTGTGGCGACTCAAGCGTTTTCCCCGAGAGCGTCAGGCTATCGCCTTTGAGCATCCACACTTCGTCGGCATCGACGACAAACGCTCCAGATTCGACATCCTGCAGGTGAAACGAAATCGCCCATTCGAGATCTGCATCGGCATCGTCTTCGCCTGCACCGATCGGTTCATGGACGCGAAGCAGCAAACGCCACTCGGTGCTCTCACCGCGTTCTTCCAGTGAGCCGATCCAGCCGCGCACGCGCCGAACAATTTCGGTCCTTTGAACAGCCGGGACCGGGACCGCTGTCTCGGAACTGAGCAACCCGTGCAGCCAGGCGATCTGCATATCGCCGACCGGATCACGATCGCTCACGGTGTCAAACATGTCGGCTTCACGCAGCGCGGCTTTGGCTTGCGAATTCACCATGGACCCGAGGAATCGCTCGACCACACGGGCAGCATCGTGTTGATGTTCGTCGACGGCTGCCCGGGCGGCAGGCGGCATGGCATCGACCAGTTTGGCAAATCGATTGGCAGTCGCTTCGTCGTTCAGCCACGGGTGCCAACTCGCTTGCAACTCGCCGCTTGGCAATTGCCACAGCGTCGGAACGAATCGCTGCTGGGCGAGAATGTGACGCGCCACACGACCGGCGGTCATGAAAAACCGAACGGATGAACCGATGGCAAGATCCTCGCGCTCACGCATGTCATCAATCGCATCGAGAACATCGAGTGTTTGTGCGGGGTCGATCGCAATCGCCGGCGTCGGAAACACACCCAGGCCGCGCTGCACACCTTCGAGATCGACTAAACCGACGATCCGCGCCAGGCTATCGCTGGGCGAAGGCATTGATCCGTTCATCGGAATGCGTACAGAAATCTGTGACGATTTGACCTTGATATCAGCGCGAACCGACAGGATCGAAATCAGTCGTTCTGCAGAAGCCGCGAAAGGATGGGTGCTTTCGTCGCTTGTGCGATTCGCCCACTGTGTGGATTCCTCCGCCCACAGATGCAGACGGTCGCCAACGAGACATGCATGAACAACCAATACGCCGAGCGTCGGAGTCGTACTCACCACAGTGCGGTCTCTCCCCGGGACGCCACCGCGAGCGTCGCGATATTGAAAATGAGGGCGCAGGGACTCGAACCCTGAACCTCCGGATTAAAAGTCCGCTGCTCTACCAATTGAGCTACGCCCTCGTTCCGAGACAACCCGATGGTAGTCGCCCTAAAGAGCCCTGGTTTTGTTCTCAGCCAGTTCTCTCAGGATTGCCGCATGACGAGCGCTTGCACCTTGTTCTCGCTGTACGCACGCGAGTCCGGCTGCGACCAGCCGAGATCGTGCAGGTTCGTCTGCACACAACCCCGCAAGTGCCTCGGTCAGCCCCGCGGCCTGTGTCTGGACGATCGCACCAGCCGACTTGAGCGTTTCGACAATGGACGCGAAGTGTTCGACCGACGGGCCGATGACGACGGGCTTACCCAGGGCAATCGGCTCCGTCGGGTCTGACCCACCCAGTAGTGTGAACGATCGACCGATGACGACGACATCCGCCAGTTCATAGACCGCACCGAGTTCGCCAATCGAATCGAGCAGGAATCGACCTGCCGATCGATCACCTGACCCCGGCGCGGACCTTCGGACGCAACCCGGCATTGCGTCAGCTGCCTCGTCAAACCGTTCAGGCTTGCGCGGAGCGCACACGAGTTGCACGCCTTGCGGGCAGGCGCGATGTAACAACGCCTCTTCTTCATCAGCGGTGCTGCCAGCAACAACCACCATCCTGTGCAGATCGATCCCAAGCGACGCAGCGATGTCACGCGCCTCGTCGCTGACACCGGCTGCTGCTCGGTCAAGATCAACAGCATCCCATTTCATTGACCCAGTCGCCACGCACTGACTCTCCGCCACGCCCATGTCGATGAATCGTGATTGATAGACCTCGTCTTGCGCAGCAACGATCGACAGCGATGCAAAGGTCTTGCGCAGGAGCGGCCTCAAACGCCGATACCCACGAAACGACTTGGCACTCAATCGACCATTGATGACCGCAACAGGAATGTGCCGCCGATTCGCTTCTCGGATGAAGTTCGGCCAGACCTCGAGTTCGACGAGGGCAACCGCATCCGGTTCAACAGCGTCGAGGAATCGCCGTGTGCAGCGTGAAAAATCGAGTGGGTACCGAACCACCGTGCACACATCTGCATACAGCGACTGGGCGCGTGCAATGCCCGTATCGGTACCAACAGATACAACAACTTCGGCTTGTTCAGTCAGCAGTGGAATGAGACTACGAAGCGCACTGACTTCACCCACGGAGACCGCATGAAGCATGATTCTCGGCTTTCTGGACTTGGGTGGGAGGGGAGGTGTGTGCCCGAGTCGTTCGCGGCGGCCTGACCGCTTCTTCCGCATCCACCACGGAGCAGCAACCACCATCACCACCCCGTATATGACATCGAGGAAGTTCACAGCCTCGGCACCCTCCAAAGATCCATGATACACCAGGATTCATCAACCCGACATCAGTCACACTCCAACATGATTGAGAAGAACCGTCATCCAAAGATTGTGATTCGGCGCACGCGCGTTCTGGCGGCTGTTCTTGCGGCTGTCACATTGTGCACTGGTGTCGTCGTGCGGACGGGTGGGCTTCCGATGTTCTGGGCAAAATACGCCGGTGTTGCGCTTTGGTCCGTGCTGGTGTACTGGATCGTGGTGTTTGTCGCACCGCGATGGTCGCCGTGGCGCGTTGGTGTCACCGCTCTCGGGATCGGGTGGTTGGTCGAGTTTGCACAACTCTCGCCCGCGCCAGCCTGGCTCGCTTCGGTGATTCCATTGGCGCGATGGGTGTTTGGGACGACCTATAACGCGCCCGACTTGATTGGGTATCTGGTCGGCGCGATTGTCGCGACTGGTGCACACTGGGTGTCACGACCGTTGCAAATGGGCAGGCCGGGGCTCGAACCCGGGACCTCTCGCATGTAAAACGAGCGCTCTAGCCAACTGAGCTACCCGCCCTTGCCGATGAGTTTATCCATCACCCCCGGTTCAATCTTGGTGTCCTGTTTGACACGCATCCTAAACTGACGGCAGAGGAGCGGTATGCACAGCGATCAAGACATTGAAACCCGCGCAACGCAGATCATCGATCATGCGCAAACCCTCAAACCAGCAGAACGCGATGACTATCTTGAAGCCCAGTATCAGCACGATCCGATCCTTCGCGCACGCGTTCAGGCAAGACTCGCTCGTCACCCGGCGAGCAAAAACGAATGCCAGAATCCTGATGGCTTGCAATCTGCAATCGCGAACGGCGATTTACCTTCGAGGCCCTTGCAGCGAGACATGATCGAAGAAGGTACGGCCATCGGGCCGTACACCGTCGAGTGTTTGCTCGGGTCGGGCGGCTTTGGAGCGGTGTACCTGGCGCAGCAAGAGGAACCGATTCGTCGACAGGTCGCGCTCAAGATCCTCAAAGTCGGCATGGACACCGCGGAGATTGTCCAGCGATTCGAAGCCGAAGAACAAGCACTCGCCTTGATGAGCCACCCGGGAATCGCCAGCGTTTTTGATGTTGGCATGACTGAACGAGGTCGGCCTTACTTCGCGATGGAGTATGTGCCCGGTGTCAGCCTCGGTCGATTCTGCGATCGTGAACGATTGAACACCAACGATCGTGTGAGGTTGTTCATCGATGTGTGCAACGCGATGCAGCACGCTCACCAGAAGGGCATCATTCACCGCGACCTCAAGCCGTCAAACATCATGGTCATGATGCAGGATGGACGCCCGCAGCCCAAGATCATCGACTTCGGCATCGCCAAAGCGGTGTTTTCTCCACTGACCGACCATTCCATGGTGACCGATGCCGGGCACGCGATCGGGACACCCGAATATATGAGCCCCGAGCAGGCGCAGACGAACAGCGATGATGTCGACACGCGCGCCGATGTGTACTCACTCGGCATGGTCTTGTATGAACTGTTGACCGGCGCTATGCCGCACACTTTGATGCGCGATCGTCGGCCGAGTGTGCTCGAACTTCGAGACTGGGTGCTCAACGGCGAAACGATTCGTCTCTCCACGCGGATCGCCATGCTTGGCGATGAGGCTGCCGAACTGGCGGACAAACGAAGATCAACACCGACGACGCTGCGCAAGCAATTGCGCGGCGAACTGGAGTGGATCACCCTCAAATCGCTCGAACGCGATCGCAATCGCCGATACGGATCTGTCTATGAGTTTGGCGCCGATCTGCAACGATACCTCAACGACGAGCCGGTCATTGCAGGTCCACCGACGACAGCCTACCGGGCGCAGAAGTTCATCGCTCGGCATCGCGGGGGGGTCTTTGCGGGTGTTGCGATGTCGGCAGCCCTGCTCGCCGGAATTGCTATCGCAACGGTTGGTTTCGTTTCAGCGAACGAGGCTGCCAATGACGCGAGGCGAGCCGAACAGGCGACCAAATCAGCGATGGCGCGAGTCGTGGAAGAACGAACGAATGCCGAGACCGCCCGAATCCTCGCGGAACAGGACGCAATCCGAGCCCACGAAGTCAGTCGTTTCCTTGAGCGTGTGCTGACATCGGTTGACCCCGGCATCGCCGGGCCGACCGTGCGGATGCTCGATGTCCTGCAACAGGCAGAGGCCGATCTTGCTCATGACGAGTTTTCTGACCCGATCACCGGAGCCACAGTCCGCGGTGCGATCGGCGAGTCGTACCGAGCGCTCGCCGAGTACGACGACGCAACCGAGCATCTCAAAGCCAGAGCAACGCAGTTTGAACTGCTCTTCGGACCGGACGATGTGCGAACACTCCAGGCGCGCTTGGCGGTTGGAGGCAATCTGCGAAGCCTTGGTCACTACGACGAGGCCCGCACCTTACTCGAGTCAGTGCGAAGCGCACTGGAATCACAACAAGGACCGAGCGGACCGGACACGCTGACAGCACTTGGTCATCTCGGTCGATTGGAACTGGAAACAGGCAACCTCGAAGCAGCCGAAACACTGTTCCGCGAGGTGCTCGATCGAACCATCGCGCTGAACCCTTCACCAGCCGAACTGGCCCGGGCGCGAGCAGACTTTGGCTGGGCGCTGATGGATCAGCACAAACTCGCCGAAGCCGAGCAATACTTGCGAATGGCAAGTGACACGCTGCTCGAAGCGGAGGGTCCGACTCACCCCACCACGCTCCGGGTGCGTGATTCACTCGCGGTCACGCTACAGAACCTCGGGCGGCGCGATGAAGCCATCGAAATCTATGACGAGATTCTCGCGATCCGGCGCGAGCAGATGGGCGAGAGCAATCCGCTCACACTCTGGGCGATGAACAACCTGGGCACGGCGCTGAGTGAGACACCAAGTCGTGTGGACGAAGGCCGCGTGATGATGGAACGCGTGCTCGAACTGCAACGCGAACGCTACGGCAATGCGCACCTGTACTCGATCACGACGATGAACAACCTCGCGTCGATCTACCGCAAACTCGGGCGCAAGGACGAAGCCGAGGTACTGTGGTCCGAAGCAACCACGCACGGCGAAGCGCTGTGGGGGCCGACACACCCGCGCACACTGGGCACCATCACCAACCGCGCCGGACTGATTTCGGAAATGGGCCGATGGGACGAAGCACGCGAACGGTTCGAGTACGCCTTGCCATTGATGGAAAAAACGCTGGGCAAGTCACATGGCATGTGGCTCACCGCCAAGCACGGGCTCGGCGTGACGCTGGTCCGTATGGAGTTGTTCGACGATGCGCTGGCGTGCTTTGGCGAACTCATGACCGAGGCCGAAGCCGTTCTGCCCGAGGGGCATTGGTATCTGCATCAGTTCCGCAGTTGGCGCGGGATCGCGCTGACCGGGCTCGAGCGCTATGACGAAGCCGAGACGGTCCTGCGGGCCTCGATGGACGGACTCATTACCCAGTTCGGTCAGGATCACGACCGATCGCTGGGCGTACGCAGCAAACTCGTCGAGCTCTATGAGATCACCGGCAACGCTGACGCTCTCGCAGCACTGCGGGCGGAATACCCGGATCCTGAGTAACGCCGGGTTGCACCGTCAAATGTGACACTTTTGCATTAAACGAGCCCCGACCGTGAGGGAGGGGGCGATGCGTGCACGAACGCCTGGCCCCCTCCCTCACGGTCGGGGCTCGTTGAGGCTTGTTTTCACACTCACACGCCGAGTTTGCCCGCCAGAAAGTCCCCCACCTGGTCGATCGCAAGGCGGCTCTGCTCGAGCGTGTCGCGATCGCGGACAGTGACGGTCTGGTCGGTCAGGGTTTCGCTATCAATGGTGAAGCAGAACGGGCAGCCGGCTTCGTCCATACGGGCGTAGCGCTTGCCGATCGACTGCTTCTCGTCATATTCGATCGTGCCGAGGTGCCCGAAGCGTTTACGCAGTTCCGCGAACAATGGCTCGGCGATCTCGGGCATGCCGTCCTTCTTGACCAACGGAAACACCGCTGCCTTGATCGGCGAAATACGCGGGTGGAACTTCATGTAGACGCCCGACGCCCGGTCAGGATCAGGCGTGTATGCCTCGCACAGGATCGCGAGCACGCCGCGATCGAGGCCGGCGGATGGCTCGATGACATGGGGCAGATACCACTCGCCCTTGGGTTGGCCGTTCTTTGCCAGTTCGCCCCGGGTCTTGTCGTGATACTCCATCTTCTTCTTGGAGTGTTCCTGATGCTGCTTCAGGTCGAAATCAGTTCGATCCGCGATGCCCTCGAGTTCGCCATAGCCGGGCGCGGTGAACGGGAACTTGTATTCGATATCGCTCGTCCCCGCCCCTTCCTTGGCGTAGTGGGCGAGTTCGCCCTCGTCGTGCTCACGGAGGATGAGATTTTCGCCTTCGAGCCCGATCCCCTGCCACCACGCCATGCGCCAATCGCGCCAGAAGACATACCACGCCTTCGAATCATCGGGATGGCAGAAAAACTCGATTTCCATCTGCTCGAACTCGCGGCTACGGAAGGTGAAGTTGCGAGGCGTGACCTCGTTGCGGAAAGCCTTGCCGGTCTGGGCGATGCCGAAGGGGAGCGCGACGCGCGTCGAGTCGACGACATTCTTAAAGTTGATGAAGATGCCCTGGGCGGTCTCGGGGCGGAGGTAGACTTTGTTGTCTTCATTGAAGACGGCACCGGTAAATGTATGATTCATTAGGTTGAAAGCACGAGGTTCCGACAAACCACCGATTTTACCTGTGAAAGGTGAGGGGACTAGATCAGGATAAAACCTGAGCGCAAGGTTTGTAGTAGTAATCAATGCTTTCTCGGGTCCTTTCCCGAAATCAGCCATCACGAGCACTCCGAACTGATAACCCTCCGAATATCCAGTCTTCCCGATCGATTTGATCCCGACAATCTTCTGCAGAGATTTGTCCGATTCCAGTAAAGAGACGGCCTCATCTGGTCCGGAGGCGATGACCGTCGCATTTGGTATGGCCACTTCGGAGTGCATTTTGAGGGTTGGTTCGCCACCGGCGGTGTCGATCGTGTCAGTGGTTCGCTTGAGCGGATCGGAATATCGATAGATTCCTTGAAGGTGATCCGCGCGAAATCTTCGACCATCGGGTGTCGATTTGTCTGTAACCATCGGATCGTTGAACCCGCCGACATGCCCCGACGCTTCCCACACCTTCGGGTTTTGGATGATGCATGAATCCAGCGGCACGATCTCGACGGGCTTGCCATCCGGGCCCATCTGTCCGCCCGCGCCGAGCATGACCACATCGGTCCACCACGCATCGCGGAGGTTTTTCTTGAGTTGAGCGCCGAGCGGGCCGTAGTCCCAGAAGCCGTTGATCCCGCCGTAGATTTCGGATGCCTGAAAGATGAACCCGCGTCTTTTGCACAGGGCCATGATGTCGTCCATTGATTTCGTCGCGTTGTCCGCCATTGCTCGCTCCGGGTCGTGAAAAGTCGTGTGGGGGTGAGTCTAGGTGAGTGGTCTGCCCAGATGGCAGGTGATTTGGCATCACTGGTCCGACAGCCCCTCGATCGTGAGCGGCACCGCGTCGCGGCCATAGGTCGCTTTGACGATGCTCGGACTCTCGACACGGATGCGGCGGGCTTCGGGGTCGATGCCGCGCTCGCGCATCGCCCGCTTGAGCGTCACCGGCAGCCCAAACTCGACGGCTTCTTCGATCACATCGCCCGTGAACAACTCGGCGTGGTGCTCATCGACGAGCAGACGGCAGATCTCGGCGACGAGGTCTTCGGGAGCGCTAGCACCAGCGGTGAGCAGGATGGTCTGGGTGGGTTCCACGCTCGCGCTTCGGGCTTGTTGAGATGTTGAAGAAACCCCCTCCCTCACGGTCGGGGCTCGTTGAGGCGTGGGAGACCCCTCCCTTACGGCTGGGGCTCGTTGAGACGAACCGATGAACCACGCCGGGTCAATCTGGCTGGCATCGTCGATCAGTTTGGCCCGCGTCCCGACATTTTCAGCGATCTCGGTCAGCCGTTGCGAGTTACTCGAGTTGGTCGAGCCGACCACCAGCACCAGGTCGCACTGGGGTGCGAGCGTGCGGACCGCGTGCTGCCGGTTGGTGGTCGCATAGCAGATGTCTTCACTGGGGGGGGCCTTGATGGCTGGAAACGCCTGCCGAAGGGCGTCGATGATCACGCCCGCGTCGTCGGTCGAGAGCGTGGTCTGAGTGAGATAGACAAGTCGGCTCGGGTCGTCGATTGTGAGGCCCGCAATATCCTCGGGCGATTCGACCACCTGGATCGCGCCAGGTGCCTCACCTTGTGTGCCGATGACTTCCTGATGATCGCGGTGCCCCACCAGCAGGATCTGGTACCCCTGCCGGGCGTACCGAATGGCTTCCGAATGCACCTTGGTCACGAGCGGGCAGGTCGCATCAATCGCGGTCAGGCCTCGTGCCTCGGCTGCCTGGCGCACAGCGGGGCTGATGCCATGGGCGCTGAACACCACAATCGCTCCCGGGGGCACCTCGTCGATGGATTCGACAAACACCACGCCTCGGTCCTTGAACCGGGTGACGACATGCTTGTTGTGCACGATTTCGTGATAGACATAGATCGTCTGGCCGGTGAACACATCGAGAACCTGGTCCACCACATCGATCGCCATGCGAACGCCGGCACAAAAACCCCGTGGATTGACCAGAATGACCTGCATCGTGTGCTCCGTGAACCGAGCCTGTGGTCCGAGAAGTGCCGCCCTTTGCATCGATCCACGCTGTCCCGCTTGGCGCGTGGCCTTGCAAACCCTACGCTGATAGGACCGCCCCGGATCGTAGGGGATCGGGAAGGAGATACCGATGGTATTCAGGCCTGCGCTTTCTGCCGTGTTGTGCTCGATGGTGATACTCGCGTCATGCGAGAAGAAACCCGAAACGCCGGACGGCGACAACACCGGATCAAACCTCCCGGCGAACAACCCGGACCCCGCACTTGGCACGAATACGCCTGAAGATCCGCCCACGGTTGAGATCGACCAGAGCGACTTCATCCGCTTTGGCGTGAAAAAAGCCCCGCCGATCGGAGCCGGGCTCATTCGCGTTGCGTCGTACAACATCGAGAATCTCTTTGATGACATCGACGATCCGACGCTAAGCGATCGATACGAAGACATCGACGACACCAAGCCGATCCACGAACTCGAAGGCGTCTCGAAAGCGATCCATGACCTCGATGCCGATGTACTCGCAGTGCAGGAGGTCGAATCGCTCGACGCGCTCCTGGCGTTCCGCGACGAGTATCTCTCTGATATGGGCTACCAGCATGTGGTGTCACTCGATGCGGGTGACGAACGCGGCATCGAACAGGCTGTCCTCAGCCGATTCCCGGTCATCGAGACTGAGCAATGGGTGCACGGCGACCTCGGCGGGACACACCCCGAGTTGTACGGCTCGCAGCCGAACTGGCACGCGGGCAAGCCGATTGTGTTCCATCGTTCGCCATTGATGGTGACGGTCGAGGTGCCCGCAGCCGCAACCGGAGGCACGCCCTACCACCTGTCACTGATCGTCCTGCATCACAAGTCCGGGCAGCACTCCGGGTACTGGCGTGAACGCGAAGCGGCTGGTGTGATGGAGATCGTCGAAGCGTACAAGCACGCCGACCCAAGTCGAAACCTGCTCGTGCTCGGCGATTTCAACGCACTCACGACCGACGCAAGTGTGCAGACCTATCTGAACGGCGGGCTGCGCGACGTGTTCGCGGATCGCACCGGTGATGAGATCGTCACGCATTCGTCCGGCCGACGGATCGACCTGATCCTGGCGAATGAAGCAGCGATGGGCGAGATCCGCCTCGACTCGGCGTTTGTCCTCGGGACAACCGCTGCTCCGGAGGGTGTCAATTGGGACGATGCTCGACTTCTTCCCGGGTATGGGTCAGACCATTATCCGGTGGCAGTGGATATCGATCCCAAGGAACGCCCGACGGGCGGCTGATATCAATCAATTTAGATTGATTGTTGAATATCAGTTAAATATAGCGAATTTATGCCTTGCTGTTCGTCATCTTCGATTGCTGAAGATGTGCGCGTGTGCTCGTCGTCCGTCGCTGCGTGAAACTTGAATTTTTGGAGAAGGTTTTGTGGAAGGGTTGGCGCAAGGCTATCTTTCCGGCCCTGTTCGGGTAAACTTGGTTGTGGTGGGACATGTGTGCAACGGCTTGTGCGGGTTCTCCGTACAAGATTGATCGATTCGGGAGACTGGGTATGGACGGCGTCAAGCCCTGGCAACTGGTTGTGATCGCGGTCGGACTGCTCGGCGGACTTGGGCTGCTGGGATGGCAGTTATTCGGCGGCAAGGCGATCAACCCACCGGACAGTCTCATGCTGATCGATGTCACCACGGGCCAGCGGTTCATTGCTGATATCGGTGGCAAGAAAACCGTCATTCTGCCGGAAAAGAATCCGGAAACCGGCGAATACACATTGCTCCCTATCAGCAAGGGCGACCAGGGCAAGTGGTATGTCAAGCGACTCAATGAAGTGTCATCTATACCGCCAGAAAATTTGAAGGGTGTAGCAAATATGGAAACCGGGCTCGCAGCCCCGAGTGATGCATCACCCATCCGATTGAAGAAGTAATTCTCGCGTGTCATCATCCGACTGAATTTGTCAGAAAGATTTCGATCATGAAGAACAGCACACCCCGCATGCTCACTCGGTCAGCGTTTACGCTCATCGAACTCCTGGTTGTGATTGCGATCATCGCGCTTCTGATTGGAATCTTGCTGCCCGCGCTCGGAAAAGCGCGCAGCACAGCCCAAGGTCTGGTTTGCTCAGCAAACATGCGCAGTATTGGTCAGTTTCAGTCGATCTACATGAATAACAATCGCGACTTTTTTGCTACGCCGAACACATCAAGTTTGCCGTATATCGAGCGCACGCCGGTCGGACTCGTGAATCACGGAACGACGCGAACATTGCTTGAGGGTTACACCACGCCGACAACCCCAGTGTCGACGCGCGACTGGATGAGCCCCATCATGGGTGATGCCGTTGAGTTTTCTGGTGATCGCGGCGAGCGAACTGCACAACTGTTCAACGACATGGGGTGCGCGTCGACACGATCAGTTTTCAATAGTTCCATTTTCGGTCTCGGCAGCGCTGGGGATCGGGAACTGTTTGAAAATGTTCTGAACTCTGGTCGCGGATATAACATGGTCAGCTACCTGATGCCGACTTCTTGGTATACACAGAACACGATCGATTTCACCCAAGCCGTCGCAGCACGCAACCCGAATGGCGTCATGCCGATCCGTGACCCACTCAGTTGTGTGACCCAACCTCGCGGATATTCACCGAGGCTCGATCGTGTTGGTGTCCAACTCAGTGAAAAGATCATGTTCGCGGACGGGACACGATATTTTTCAACAGATGGATTGGACTTCGATTGCGACGCTTCACCGTCATCGTTTGGTTCTTTCGGTGCGAACAACCCGATCACGGAAGGGTCGACTGCCTATGGACGCAACCCCTTCTCCACGGCGGTTTCTTCACCTGATAATCTCGCTGCATCCTTCCGCCACAACTCGGGGATCAATGCGGCCTACTTCGATGGTCATGTCGCTTATATGAATCAACAAGACGCTTATACAGACCCTACACCGTGGTTTGCGTCAGGGGCTGTCTGGACAGGCAACAGCGCCACGCCTGAGTCGATCCAGTACATGGCCGATCGCAACAACGGGACCGGCACTCAACTCATCGACTAGTTTTTTGATTGGTTGCACTGACTCAGGTCAGGATAGAGAAGCCTACACTTGCAGCCCGCCAGACATATGACGCTGGGGCGTTCCGAAGGCGGGTCGGACGCTCCTTAACTCGGGTATGAACCCAAAGTGCACGCGATGAACTTTTGGGAGCCGCGTGCTCCCTCGCGTGCGATTCGGGTTCGTGCATCGGTTCGGAGAACCGATCTACCCCAAGGACAGCGAAAGGTTTTCAAATGGCACGATCTGTGAAACTGCTTCTGACCGACAATGTCGACAACCTCGGCATCGTGGGGGATGTTGTCAATGTCAAACTCGGGTACGCCCGAAACTTCCTGTTGCCGCGAGGCCTTGCGACCACACCGAGTGATGAGTTGCTCGCGGGTCTGGCTGAGAAGCGCAAGCAGGCTGAAAAAGAAGTGGCAGCACTCCGCAAGGAGCGTGAAGCGCTTATTGCCCGCCTCGAAGGCATCGAGATCACCATGGCTCGAGCGTGTAATGACCAGGGTCAGTTGTACGGCTCGGTCTCGCAGCATGACCTTGCAGAAGCGCTGACCGATCTCGGGTTCCCGGTCAAAGCCCGCGAAGTTCGCCTGTCGCACACCATCAAACGCCTCGATGTCCACGAAGTGCTTGTCCGATTCGACTCCGATCTGGAATCAACGATCAAGGTGCATGTCATCGCTGACCGCGCGATGGAAGCCGACGACAAGGACGAAATGGAGTTTGACAGCGAAGGCGAGTTGATCGAAAAACCCGCGAAGGGCAAGTCATCGAAAAGTGGCAACTCGAACGCCTGATTGAGGGATTCAAAACAACCGGCTGCAGATTCAAGAGCCCCAACCGGGGCTCTTTTTCGAATCGCGTGATGGACTTTGCCAAGCATGGTGAAACTGCTATTGTGCACCGCGTGGCGGCGAATCAAGATTGTGCGATCGATGATCCGAAGTTGCAATATGGGCACCGTCATTTTGGAGACAGACACATGAACCGTTGCTTTCTCTTCGCGATGCTGATGGTCGTACCAGCGGGTATTGTGAACGGTCAGTCTGTCGAGCCGGCTGAAGAATCTGAGGTCGTCGAACCGGCCGATGATGCGATTGAACACGAATCGCCGACGGTGCGTGCGAAGTTGGGGCTTGCTCGCATCCCGGCGGAACCGGTGCCGATTTCGCCCGTTGTCAAGCAGGCACTTGAGCCTGTTGCACCGGGGTTGACAGCGGGCCAGGATTGGCTTGCGGGCCTCGCGGTCGGTGTGACCGGATTGCCCGAGCCGAGTCTACTCCCGGAGGGGATGGTGCTGCGTGAGCGGGTTGGTTCGATTTGGCCGGGGCGCGAGAACCTGTGGGTGTTTTTGCCGAGCGAGGCCGACCGCAGGCCGGGCGAAGGCGCGATGCTCATCGCTCCGAACGGTGCCCGCGATCGGATGACCGCGATGCTCGAAGGGCAACCCGACGGGCAGACAGTCGTGGTGAGCGGTCAGGTATTGCTGTATCACGATCACAACTACCTGCTCATCTCGTCGTACCGCAGAGCGGTCGCGAGTGATCAGCCGTCGACTGATGTTGATTTGCCGAACCCGCCTGAACCAGTCGAACCCGTGTCTGACCAGCCGACACCAGCGGTCGACAACACACCCCCACCTGAGGTCGATGCACTCATTCGCGATCTCGAGGGCGCGTCGCGATCTGGCGTGCGCCGCGACGACTCCATTCGAGAGAGGCTGTTGGCAGCGGAACGAGACCGAGCCAATCAAGGCGGTGCGCCCGCCAGTAGCGGCGGCTCGACTTTTGCCCCCCCGCTGCTCGCCGATGGTTCATACCTGGCACAGCGACGCACGCGGCTTGTGCGCCGAGGTCATGGAGCCTGGGTGCTGCAGTTTGATGGGGACACCGCCAAACTTGGCGATGGTTCGCTGATTGTCATACCTGGACGCGTGCTGATGCTTATGGAGCGACGAGCGGGTATCGCGCCTGAAACACCAATGACCGTCAGTGGACGCGTCTATACCTCGCAGGGCAAAGGCTATTTTCTGCCGACGGTGTTTCGGCTGGAACAGCGCGGCGATATAAGCCCGATTCAGTAAGCGACTCGATGGATGACGACTCAGTCGCCGGGATCGGCCGGATCACGCGCGATTTCTTCGACACCCTCGGGCAGGACTTCGACTTCGACATGAAAGTGGATCGGTTCGAGAAATGTGCCCGGTATCGCGCGTTGCCACGGATCGCGCAGATGCTTGAGCAGTGCGTACGGAAATGATGCCCGGATGGTGATCGAGCCGTCATCTTCGACCTTTGTTGTCACACGCCCATCGGTGGGTTTTTTCCCTGACAGACTTCCCGGGCGTGTGTCGTAGTCTGGTCTGGCGCGCCCTTTGAGCGTTTCCATCGGATCGACCGTGTTGTACAGGCTCCAGGCGTTGGATGGGATGCGGCACGACACCAGCGCTTCACGAGCGAACTTGAGATGCTGAATGACGGTGCGGTGAATTGGTCGAGCAGGCTGATTAAATCGAACGCCTTTCATTTCAACGACGATCATGCTCTCTGCCCCAATATCTGCGAAGAAGGAAAGATCTGGATCAATCTTGTAAAACCCGAATCGGATGACCGAGCCTTTGGGGTGGCCTGCACCGTTGGTCAGTCGAAGACCGCCGGCGGCGGCGTACGCAGCGATGTTGGCTCCGATCGGGGTTCGATCTGCGTCAGCGCCCCAAGCGCGATCACCTTCGTAGTGATGCATCTCACCTGCTGCAGTTGTCCACTTTATACTTATGTGCGGATTATGATCGGATTGAACAAGCAATATTGGTAGCTTCTCATCGTTGGCTTGTTGCAACCCAATGGCGTTTGCAACGAACAGAGAAAGCCAGAGGAGAAGGGTGTGCATATCGGTCCTGTTTCGTGGTCATGTGTTGGAGCTGCATCTGGACGATAGACACAGGTCAGGGCTGCTTGATATGCTTCGGGCCTGACGAACCGAGGGTTTCGTAGAGAAGGGGAACAATGATGGACTTTCGTACTGGGCTCATGGCCTCGGTTTTGGTCACGACAGCGGGCGCGGCGATGGCCGACGAAGATTACCGCAAACTTCTTGATCTTCAGCCACCGGTTCTCGGACCGATCTGGCACGAAGGTGATGTGTTCGCTCGCAACACCGGATTCCCCGCGAGCGGCGTTTCGCTGCTGTCGTGGGTCCCAATCAACAACTTCGGCGGTAATCACTCATCCGCCAATGATTGCTGGGGTTATGTGTCGCCGAGTGGGCGCGAATATGCGATCCTGGGTCTCGAACGAGGATTCGGGTTTGTCGAGGTGACCGACCCGGCGAACCCGGTCGTTATTGAAACGATTTCCGGACCGACGAGCCTTTGGCATGATGTCAAGGTGATCGGGTCGTACGCCTATGGCGTGTCGGAAGGTGGGTCCGGCATTCAGGTCATGGATATGTCTGATATTGACAACGGCAATGTCACGCATGTGCGTAATTGGCAGTCGAGCGGGCACTCATCAACCCACAATATTGTTGCGAACCCTGACGCCGGCACGCTGTATCTCGTCGGTGCGAATATCGGGAATGGCGGATTGATCAATTTGGATCTTTCCGATCCGACGCGCCCAACAGTCGACAACGGCTGGACGGACATGTATATCCATGATGCGTGCGTCGTGTCTTACACCGAAGGGCCGTATGCCGGACGCGATATTGCGTTCTGTTGTTCGGGATTCAGCGGCGGGTTTAGTTCAACTGGATTGCGAATTGTTGATGTCACCGACAAGAACAACATGTTCACCATCGCGACCTTCTTCTATACCACGCCTTCGTATAGCCACCAAGTCTGGGTTTCCGATGATTTGCAGTATGCCTATCTCAATGACGAACTTGATGAGCAGGACGGCCTCGTCTCGGTGACCACGACGCGTGTCATCGATATTTCGGACCTGAGCAATCCGTTCCAGGCTGGTACTTTTACCAGCGGCTCATCATCGATCGACCACAACCTGTACTTCAAAGACGGGTATATTTACGAGTCAAACTACACCAGCGGCCTGCGGGTGTTTGATGCGGCCGACCCGGTGAATCCGACACAGATCGCGTACTTTGACACGGTGCCAACGAATGACAACGCAGTGTTTCAAGGCACCTGGAGCGTGTACCCATACTTCCCGTCAGGCACCGTGATTCTCAGCGACATGTCGCAGGGGCTATTCGTGGTTCGTGTTGATGCGATCAACAACGATCGTATTGATGTGCAGATTGCGGGTTCGGCACCTTCAACAGTCGATCCAGCGGGGGGGACTGAGATTCGAGTCAATGTAACGCCGTACGGTGACGCGAGTGTCGTTGACGGTTCGGTCATGTTGTTCATGGATGATGGCAACGGCGGCAACTTCGAAGTCACCGGCATTGAGGAATCTCCGGGCCAGTTCCTGTTCAACACGCCTCCAATCGCGTGCGGCTCAACCGTGTCGTATTACATCAGCGCCGATTCAGACCTTGGCGAGACATTTGTGTCTCCGGTCGGTGCGCCGAGCTCGACCTACACCGCTGCGGTCGCCAGCAGTGAAGCCATCGCGTTTGACGACAACTTTGAATCGAACATGGGGTGGACGACCTCGTCCAATGCAAGTGATGGGCAATGGGGACGCGGCGTACCGGCCGGAAATGCCGACCGTGGCGATCCGGGTGCCGACTTTGATGGCTCGGGCCGATGCTATCTCACGGACAATGTCGCAGGGAACTCCGATGTTGATGACGGGACAGTGACGCTGACTTCTCCGATGATGGATGCCCGTGGCACCGAGTCATATATCAACTATGCACGGTGGTATTCAAATACCGCAGGCAATGCGCCACAGGCCGATGTGTTCATCGTTGAAGTGTCGAACAATGGCGGGTCATCATGGACCAATCTAGAGACCGTGGGACCAAGTGGCACAGAGGTCTTTGGCGGCTGGGTTGACAAGAGTTTCCGTATCAACGATGTCTTTGCCACGCCGACTGATCAATTCCGCATTCGATTCATGGCTTCGGATCTCGGTGACGGGTCTGTTGTCGAAGCCGCGGTTGATGCCGTTTCGATCGTGTCGTACACCTGCGAAGATCCGCCATCCTGCGCAGCTGACTGGAACAACGACGGCTCGGTCAACTTCTTCGATGTGCAGGCGTTCCTCGGGGCGTTCTCGAGCGGCGACATGGCAACAGACCTGACGGGTGAAGGCACACTCGATTTCTTCGATGTGCAGGCATTCCTGGGGCTGTTTGCAGCAGGTTGTCCTTGATGACGGATGAACAGATATATTGAGGTTTTTGCCTCATCGCAAATGAATGCCTGAGTTGATCAGGCGATCTTCATAGTGGCTTCAAGTTTCGATGCCTTCGGGCCTCGTGCTTGAAGCCACTGGCGTTTTGTCATAAGTCATTTTCGAACAGTTGATTGTTATTGCTGTTGTCACACCTGTTCTGCACGATCGCTGATAGTCGGGAGCAAGGCCAAGGTCGTTCATGGCTTCAAACGCCATCGCATTGTGCACGGAGCATGCGTCGCTGTTCAGTTCGGCAAGTTCTGCAGATCCACAAAGCGGATAAATTGATGTGGAATACCTCTCTGCCATTGGTCGATGGCAAGAAGCGTGAATATACTGGAATTCTGATTTATGGATAATCTTGTCTGTTATGTCTGTTCAACCGCTTCATTCGTCGTCGAACGCTTCCGATCCACACGGATCGGGTGGTTCTTTGAGCGGATATCTGATCGGCTTGTGGTTTCTCGTGCTGGCGGCGATTCTCTGGTTCGGCTCACTCGATCTTGAGACGCCCGCGGCTCCGACGCCCGCGTTTGATCGAGCGGCCCTCGATTTCGGCCCGCGCCGGACGATGATGCTGGACCCACCGACAACGAATATCGCCGGGTTTGATCAGCAGTGCAGCGCATGCCACAACTTGTTCAAGTCCAACTGGGATGGTTCGAGGCCGCTGTCGCAGCACACAGCAATCGACTTGCGGCACGGGCTGAACGACAGGTGTTCGAATTGTCATTCTGACGACAATCGCGACAAGTTGGCGACCTATGACGGCCGGGAGTTGCCCTTTGCTGATGTTGTTACGCTATGTGCATCGTGTCATGGTCCGATCGTGCGTGACTGGAACCGCGGAACACATGGCAAGACACTCGGTTCATGGCAACGGACTTCGCCGGACTTCCAGCGTCTGGCGTGCACTTCGTGCCACGATCCACACCACCCCGCGTATGAACCGATGAAGCCACTGCCTGGTCCGCACACGCTTCGGATGACTGAGCCGTCGTCTGACCACGGTTTGCACGATGAGCCGAGCAACAACCCGCTTCGTCGAAACTGGAGTATCCCGGCCGACCACAACGACGACCACTCTGAGAACGGGGGGGACGAAGGATGAAACTTCCCGTCATCGATCAACAGCCGACCTCCACTTGTCATTCGTCATCAGGCGGACGAAACCCGTATGGCGGCCTGTCCCGACCGGGCATGACGCGCCGCAGTTTTTTGCGGCGTGGTGCTGCAACCACCGGCGGATTGGCTGCACTCGCAGCGTCACTGAGCCCCCTGCGCGATCTTGACAGCGACGATGCGCCGTCGGTTCAGAAGTTTCTACAAAAGCACTACAAGGAAATGGACGGAGCCGACATGGAGGCGGCTCTCGAACGCATTCGCAATGAAGTCGAGCATCGTTACGAGGTGCGCCCGAACATTCGAGACATCAAGCCGATGGATGGTGTCGAGTTTGTGTATGCGTTGAACCTGAGTCGGTGCATTGGTTGCCGCCGGTGTGTGCACGCCTGTGTCGAGGAGAACAACCAAAGCCGCGACCCCGAGATCCAGTACATTCGTGTGCTTGAGATGCCTCGTGGTTCGATGGATATCGAGGACGGCAACCACCACTACGATCATGAGACGGTGCCGGACGAGTCTCATTTCTACATGCCGATTCAGTGCCATCAGTGTGCGAATCCCCCGTGCGTCAAGGTGTGCCCTGTCGAAGCCACCTGGCAAGAACCGGACGGGATTACCGTTGTTGACTACGACTGGTGCATTGGTTGTCGGTACTGTGAAGCCGCGTGCCCGTACTGGGCTCGACGGTTCAACTTCTCCAAACCAACACTTCCCAAGGCCGATTTGAATCCGGACATGTCGTATCTGTCGAATCGCCCGCGTCAAAAGGGCGTGATGGAAAAGTGTCATTTCTGCCTGCATCGGACGCGCGAAGGGCGTATGCCCGCGTGTCTCGAAGTGTGCCCGACGGGCGCTCGCAAGTTTGGCAATGTGCTGGACCCACAAAGCGAAGTGTCGCAGATTTTGCGCACGAAGCGTGTGTTCGTGCTCAAGGCTGAAGTCGGGACTTTGCCGAGGTTCTTCTATTACTTCGACGAGCGCGACCCGTTTGCCCAATTGACGATCGAGAGCGTTGACGCAAAGACTGTATCTGCAGGGAGCGCACCATGAGGGAATACCTGCGATTCCTGTCGCGCTGCTTTCGCCTGAGTTTCCACGGCAATTGGCAGTACTACGCGTGGATGCTCGCGTTGACCATCGTCGCACTGGTCGGCTTGAACGCGTACGCCAAACAGATTGTCGCAGGGCTTGCGACGACCGGCATGACCGATCAGGTTTCATGGGGTTTGTATATCGCCAACTTCACTTACCTGGTTGGTGTGGCTGCTGCTGCGGTGATGCTCGTCATCCCCGTCTACATTTACAAGAACCGGGACCTTAGCAACCTCGTTATTCTTGGTGAACTGCTCGCGGTTGCAGCGATCATCATGAGCTTGCTGTTCGTGATGGTTGACCTCGGTCGCCCGGACCGATTCCATCACCTCTTGCTTCGGTTCAACTTCCCGCAATCGATTCTGACCTGGGATGTCATCGTGCTCAATGTGTATCTGCTGCTCAACCTGCATATTTGCGGGTATCTGATTTACTGCAAATATTGCAAGCGCGAGCCGAGCAGGAAATTCTATATACCGTTCGTGTTCATCGCGATTGTGTGGGCGATCAGCATTCATACCGTAACGGCGTTTCTGTATTCCGGACTTGGCGGCCGCCCGTTCTGGAACTCTGCGGTGATCGCACCGCGGTTCATCGCGTCTGCGTTCGCTGCCGGTCCGGCGATCATCATCCTGACGCTGCAGGTGATCCAAAGAGCGACGCGGCATCCGGTTCGACCTGCCGCATTGCAGTTACTTCGCCGCATTGTCACCGTGGCGTTGAGTATCAATATGTTCCTGCTTGGTTCAGAATTGTTCACCGCGTTTTACACCGGCGGTACGCACGCAGTCTCGGCGAAGTACTTGTTCTTTGGACTGCATGGATACCACGCATTGGTGCCGTGGATCTGGACGGCGGTCGCACTCAATATGCTTGCGCTAATTGTGCTGTACACGCCGCTGGCCCTGAAAATGCGATACCTCAACCTTGCGTGCGTCGCGATGGTCATTGGTATCTGGATTGAAAAGGGGATGGGTCTTGTGGTCCCTGCCTTTGTTCCATCGCCGATCGGCGAGATTGTCGAGTATTTCCCCACGCTCAACGAGATTCTGGTGTGCCTCGGCATCTGGGCGTTTGGGCTGTTGTTGTACACGATCTTTGTGCGTATCACGATCCCTGTGTTGCAGGGACGACTTTTGATTGATGTTGTTTTTCATACCGTTCAACACCAAGTCGCAGCGGAATCGCCTGCGGCACAACCTGTAGTGGAGGTCGCCTCATGAAACGACAAATGTGGTGGAACAGATTCTGTGCTTCAGGTGCACTGGCTGCGTTGAGTTGCGGCGCACTTGGACAGGCCTTTGGTCCGGCGGAACTGAGCACGCAGACCAAGGAATGTCTGGAGTGTCACCAGAAGATTGATCACGGGTTGTATCAGCAATGGGGTGAAAGCAAGCACTATGGCGCGAATGTTGGTTGTTATGAGTGCCACACCGCGAACGAAGGCGACCCCGACGGATGGATGCACGAGGGCTATCGCATCTCCGTTCTGGTGACGCCCAAAGACTGCGGTCGGTGCCACACCAAGGAAGCAGCCGAGTTCACCGCGTCACACCACGCCAAAGCCGGACGCATCCTTGGCTCACTCGACAATGTGCTCGCTGAAGTCGTCGAAGGCAATCGAGGGATGGTGACACCTGGATTCCCGGATGGTGTCGCGGCTTCGGCTGTGAACGGGTGCTGGCAATGCCATGGTTCCGAGGTCAAAGTCCTCGCGAATGGGCGTCTTGACCCGGCGACTTACCCAAACAGTGGCATCGGCCGAATCAACCCGGACGGATCCGAAGGCACCTGTAACGCGTGCCACCTGCGGCACGAGTTTGATGTCGCCCAGGTGAGGCACCCCGACACTTGCGGCAAGTGTCACCTCGGTCCTGACCATCCTCAAAAAGAAGTCTACGAAGAGTCAAAGCACGGCATCGCGTTCTTCGCCAATGAAGACGAGATGAACATGGATTCATCCAAGTGGATTGTCGGGCAGGACTACTGGGCTGCCCCCACCTGTGCGACCTGCCATATGTCCGCGACGGAATCGATGCCCGTGACCCACGATGTCGGGATGCGCATTTCTTGGAACAATCGTCCGGCTATTTCTGTGCGTCCGGAAGTATCGGATGCGAAGATGGGGTTGCCGGGCGCGAATGTGCCTTGGCAGGTACGCCGCGCCAACATGCAGAATGTGTGTACCGCGTGTCACGAGACGCAGTGGGTTGAAAATTTCTATGTGCAGTACGATGCGTTGATCGAACTGTACCGCGTGAAGTTCGGCGAACCCGGCTTGGCGCTCTACAAGCTTGCCAAGCCGCTGATGAAGCCTGTGGCGTTTGGGAACAAGATCGACTTCATCTGGTTCGAGATCTGGCACCACGAAGGGCGTCGTGCCCGGCACGGTGCAGCGATGATGGCACCGGACTACACCCACTGGCACGGCACCTATGAAGTCGCCAAGAAGTTCTACGCTGAATACATCCCTGAACTCGAAGAGCTCGCTGAAAAGCATCTGCACAGCGATGACGCAGACAAGCGCGATGCTGCTGAAGCGCTGCAGCACAAGCTCGAAGAGGTGCTCAACAGCGAGAACCACCGTTGGTTCGAAGGCAAGATGGACCCAGCCGAAGCTGCTCGTCGCAAGGCTGCCAAGGAAGCCTTTGAACAGCGCTACAACAAGGACGACTGATACCCCCACCTCTTCCCGGTGAAAACTGAGAAGAGGTTTTGTTCGATTCGTTCATTCTTTTACGATCTGATCATAACCATGCCAAACCGACCGAGTGAAGATGATGGCCGCATCGCGCTGCGTGAGCATGTCGCCGAGAAAGCGATGGAAGCTCGCGTGAAGCATGGTTTGTGTGTGGATACTGAGGAGATTCTGAAGTTACTCAATGATCGCACGATCGTTCGCTACCCGGTGGGCATTCGTTTTGACGAAGAGCCTCTTGAACCAGGCGAGTTTGCCTGGCCGATGCCGCTTGGCGATTCGCCGAGCAATGGTTTTTGCCTATTTGTTCACCCGTATTTCGAGGATCGGCCCGATGCGTGGCCGCTCATCATCGCGTACCACATTCCGTCGATCAACTACGGCGAGATCGTGTCACACGATGAAGCCGAGTTGTACGGTGCCACGCTGCTGGGACTTGAATCCGAAGACTACTACCAAAGCCTTTGCGAACTCGCGGATGCGTGTGTCTCGCCGACATCAACAAACGGAGTGTCATCATGAAACCCGTACATGATTGGCATCACACGCGATTGGGTCGCACCATTCTGTTTCTCGGCGGGATTCGTCTCGCTGTCCCCGTGTTGATTCTGGTCGCTGCCGCGTTGAGTTGGGGCACATGGCTCGAATCGACGCGTTCGGCACAGGAGGCCGGGCGACTGGTCTATGGCTCAGGGTGGTTCCTCGCGTTGATGATTCTCGTGTGCTCGAGCCTGACAATTTCAGTGATCACAAGATGGCCTTGGCAGCGCAAACATGTTGGATTCATTGTCGTACACGCGAGTTTGATTCTGATCATTGTGTCAGGATTCATCTCGTTCTTCACGCGCGTCGAGGGAACGATCACGCTGGCGACGGGCGAACGGGCAGACCACCTGCAGATGCAAACGCGGCACCTCGAACTTCTCGAACATGATGCCGGACAGTTTGAATCGATCGAATCTGCTGACATAACCGGCTCAGACACGATCCTGATTGGTGGTGCTCAGTTCACGATTACTGATCGTTGGCCCAACACAACGGAAGAACTCACAGTCAAGAACGATGGTGCGAATCCGCTGCACGCAGTTGAACTCGTCCCTGGGACGGGCGACCCGGTGTGGATCGGACAAACCAAGCCCGGCGACCCCAGTGAAGACCTCGGCGGCGTCTTCGTTCGCGTGTTGCCTGCTGGCGAATCTTGGCAACCACCCGTTCAAGCACGCTCGCTGTTGCTTCGTTCACGAGACGGCGCAACGATCGCGGTGCCGGGCGTTGGTGAGTCGCTTGCAGAGACATCGTGGCGTGTTGAGTCCATCGAACAGTTTGAACACGCTGTGGTCGACGAGCATGGTCTTTCTGAGCGCGAGGGGGGATCGGCAAACCCGGCTGCCCGAGTCACGCTCGTGCACGAAGACGGCTCGCGCGAGATACTCGTTGCTTTTGGGCGATTTCGTGATAGCGTTCACAAGCAACTGACCAACGGCGAAACCCACTCGCCGTATGTCCTTGCCTATGAGGGCGATGCTGGTGAATGGCCTCTCATTGCATTCGAGCGTGCTGGCAGCACGCCAACGATCACGATTGCCAGTGGTGACGGCGAGACTGAACGATTTACGCACGACGGAGACTGGCCTTGGCAGGTCGAATCTGCACTCGTCGGGCCTTTTGAAGTACTGCACGATTATACGAACGCTCGCGGCACGACCGAACTCGTTCGTGCCCCAGCGGAAGACAACACGGTGCCCGCGATTGTCGCCGAATATGACACACATGGTCATTCGCACCGCGTCATCTTCCCGTGGGGGCAGCGCATTCCGGTGCAGGTCGATGATGAAGTCCTGATGATTCGCTATGGACCCAAGGTGCGCGCGCTGCCCTTTGCGATTGAACTCACAGAGTTTCGCAAGTTGGATTACCCAGGCTCTGACATGGCTATGGCGTATGAGTCTGATGTCATCTTTGAAACACCGGAGATGTCACCCACCGCGATGACGGTGTGGATGAACAACCCGCTGAAATACAAGGGCTGGAAGGTCTATCAATCGGGCTTTGTCGGGAACACAATTTCAGTCTTCCAGGTCGCGCGCGACCCGGGTGTCGTCCCGATGTACATCGGGTGTATCGGTTTGTGTGTCGGTATCGCGATCACCTTCTACAGCCGCTCGTTGAGTCGTGGACATCCTGGCATTCCAACGCCATTCACGGCACGCGTTTCTGACAGGGGCCAATATCATGTTGAAGCATCCGATCATCAAAGTGATTCTGTGCATCTTGCTGAGTCCAACGGCTTTGGCAACGGCGCAGTCCGAACAGGCGCTGCAGGCTTTGTCGAGTGTTCCGATTCAGGATCAAGGGCGGGTGATGCCGCTCGAAACATTCGCGAATCAGATCGCGACGAGGCTGACAGGCCGCACGAAGTGGTCTGAAGAGAAGGGCCCTGCCGGATTCGCCGGTCGGCCTGCGATTGCCCTGCTCGGCGATCTGATGTTCGACCCGGACTCGTTCTGGGATGTCGAACTCATTCGCATCGAACGCAAACCGCTGAAGCGGCTTGTTGGTCTCGACGAAGAACGGCGGTTCTTCTCGCCGACCGAGATCATGGCGTGCAGTCCGTTGCATGATCTTGCGGACGACTTCCGCGTTCGCCGAAGCATGGTTGATGCCAGTCTGAGACCAAGTCCGGATGAGCGGGCTGCGCTCGAAGCCGAGCGAGCGTTCGGCATTTTTGCATCGTTCGTCAACAAGACGCCCATGCCTCTGTATCCAATGGGCGAAGGTGAGACCTTTGATCGCATCGCACTCTCTGACAGTGGCAATCCGGCGAGCGATGCCGAGACTGCATTGCATGAACTGGGCGCCGCCTGGCGTCATGGTGCCGATTGCACGAGCGAGTCACAAGCGTTCGCTGCCTCGATCGAGCAGTTACCGACCTACACCGCACCGATGCAGCGGCGTGTTTCGCTCGAGAAGTTCTATAACACCCATCGACCATGGATGTGGGCTGCTGTTGCAAGTGGGCTCGCCCTTCTGGCATTTGGCGCAAAGTGGCTGACGAACTTACGCGTGCTTTCGGTCCTCATTGCTGTTTTTATTGCGTGGGCAGTTGCTGAGCAAGTTGTTGGACTGGGGCTGCGCATCGCCATTCTCGGTCGCCCGCCAGTCTCGAATACCTACGAAGCGTTGCTCTGGATGGGTCTGGTTTCAATCATCATCGGCGGTGTCGCCCAGTTGATCAATCGACGCAGTTGGTACCTCGCTGGCGCGATGGCTGCGTGTTTGATCTCGATTCTGTTCGCCATGCTTGTGCCGCTGCAAGACCAGACGAACAGTTTGCCAGCGGTCCTTCGAAGCAACTACTGGTTGATTATTCATGTGCTCACCATCACCGCGTCATACGGCGCTTTGCTGCTGGCGGCTGTGATCGGTCATGCGTATCTGATTCGCAATGTCCTACTCGCGCGCCCTGATCACGAGCCGTCGTCACGCCTTGTCGTCCAGGTCTATCGCGTCATGCAACTTGGGCTCATCTTGCTCACCGCGGGCACCATTCTTGGTGGCGTGTGGGCTGCAGATTCGTGGGGCCGATTCTGGGGGTGGGATCCAAAGGAAACCTGGTCACTCATCAGCATCATCGTTTACTTCGCGTTGATCCACGCTCGTTATGTCGGGTGGCTGCGTGATTTCGGGCTTGCGGTCGCATCGATCATCGGCTTCATGGCGATCGTGTGGACATTCTATGGCGTCAACTATGTGCTCGCTTCCGGGTTGCACTCATATGGCTTTGGAACCGGCGGCGAATTCTGGGTTGCGATGTGGGCGATCGCAGAAGTCGTGTTTATTGGCGTGTGCCTTCTTCGACGCGCCCCAACGAAACCGACAGGTCCTGACAACAACACCCGTTCTCGGGATCAATCGACCAGAGCGATACCGGCCAGTTCATCATGACACCCGATCGGACGATTTTTCGAGTCCCAGCACGCACGGTCTGTGTGATCTCTGTTCTGGCATTTCCATTTGGTTGCGCGGAACAATCGTCGAATCCCACAGCGACGACACCTCCTGATGACCCAGCGCCTCAAGCAGTGCCACGCCAGCATGAATCGGAGGCACCCCCCGAAGCCATGACCGGGCACGAGTTGTTTATTGCTCGATGCGCTCCCTGCCATGGCTACGACGGTCGTGGCGATGGGCCGATTGCAGAGTTTCTCCCTGCGAGGCCTCGTGGTCTGGTCAGCGATGAATGGCAGTTCGTCGAACACACTGACGCGGTTTCGGAACGAGAAGGCATCGCAAACATCATTCGACTTGGCATCATCGAGTCTCACATGCCAGCGTTTCAAGACCAACTCAGCGAAACGGAAATCAATGCGATCGTGACCCATGTCCTCACCATCCGTGAGAACGATCGCTCACCCTAATCACCGTTCATGGAGATTCTCATGACGCAACACACCCTCTCTCGACCGTTGATTGCTGCTTGCCTGATATCGTGCATATCAGGTTTTGCATTCGCGCAAGACACGACACAACAAGCGGCGAACGAGGCGTCAAACGGTTCGACGCAAGCGGAGTCGCCGGTTCTTGAGAATCCGAAGTTGGATTTTGGGTATATCTCCGACCCAAGCATACCTCCCAAGGATATTTTTGAGGCGTTGTTCAGCGGCAAGATTCACCTCAACAACCGATTCCGCGTTGAGCTCGCAGACACGACCGGCCTAGATTCTTCGACAGCATTGACCAACCGCCTCCGACTCGGTTACGAAACGAAGCCGTTTCATGGGTTCAGTCTGTTCATCGAGATGGAAAATGTCGCGACGCTTGATGACAACAACTACTTCGTTCCGGCGACGGGCGACGGCACGCCGACACGCACCGTTGTGGCTGACCCCCCCGGCACCGAGGTAAACCAGGCATATGCTCGCTACAAAACAACTTCACTCGGCGAATCGGATGTCTCGCTTGATTTCAAAGCCGGGCGGCAACGCATCAAACTTGACGATGACCGGTTTGTCGGGAATGTCGGTTGGCGGCAGTTTGAACAGACTTACGATGCTGTCAGCGTGTCGACCAACCTTGGGGTTGACAAACTCACTGTTCAATACGCCTATGTCTGGCATGTGCAACGCATCTTTGGCCCGGACGGACCAAACTGGGACTCGGACAGCCACTTCGTGCGCATCTCGTATGCATTCATGCCAGAGTTGACGGTGACCCCGTTTGTGTACCTGCTTGATTTTGATTCAAACTCGCCGGCGAACTCAGTCAACAACATTGGTGTGCGTTTCACCGGCACCATCGACCGAGACACAGACGACGCTGAAGACCTGTTCTTCAACTATGAGTTGACTTATGCCCATCAGTCTGACGCTGGCATGAATCCGACGAGTTACGAAGCCGACTTTTTCGCTGTCCAGGGCAAGGTGACGAAAAAGGGTCTCGGTGCACTCATTGCTGGGTACCAGTTCATGGGGAGTGACAATGGCATGGCAGCGTTCAGATTCCCGCTTGGCACAAACCACAAGTTTCAGGGATTTGCTGATCAGTTCCTGACCACACCGGCCACCGGGCTGCAGGACTTGTATGTCACAGCGGTGGTTGAACTCCCGCATGGCATCACACCCGCGATCACCTTCCACCAATTCTGGTCAGACCAAGGTAACACAGACCTCGGTTTTGAAACAGACCTGGTTGCAAGCAAGAAGATGAACGACAACTGGTCGGTCCTCGTCAAGGCCGCCTACTTCGACGGACACAATGGCGGTCCGGACACAACCAAGTTCTGGCTTGAAACAACGCTGCACTTCTAAAGTGCACGCGATCGACTGATTCTCGGTCGGTCTTCAACTGTCATCATGGCACGGGCAGTTCCTACCGCAGGGACTGCCCGTTTCCCTTTGGGTCACCCTCGATTTGATTCGCGACTTGTGAATCTGGTCTGTGACGGCGATCGAAATCGCCATTACAAGGAGAATCACGATGTTGAAAACACATGCGCTCTGCATTGCTGCACTCGCGCTCACAGGCTCGTTGTCGACCATGGCCTTGGCACAAGAAGCCAGACGCGTTGGCGGCGATCTTTTCGCGACTTCGACACAAGATAACGGCGTGTATCGCAGCGGCAGCGCCATCGTCCGCGAAAGTCTGCCCGAGGGCTACCCCGCGCCGACTCCACCAGGCGCGATTGAGATCAAGTCGTATCCGTCGGTTCGCCGAGCCGAAGTCTCGGGGTCTGGAAATCCTCAGCGTGGTTCGGGCATGGCGTTCTTCTCGCTGTTCTCCCACATTCAGGAACGCGATATTGCAATGACATCTCCAGTCGAGACCGACCTCCGAGCGTGGTCGTCGGTCGATGGGTCTGCGGATGGATGGACGATGTCATTTCTCTATCGGAACGCTGAGCTCGGCCCGCTTGGTGATGATGGTCGTATCACTGTGCGCGATACGGAGCCGGTGACAGTCGTTTCGATCGGGCTGCAGGGTGCGTATGGCGAACAGACATTCCGCCGAGGCTTGGCAGTGTTGAACGCGTGGCTTGAGGCACAGGATGAGTGGACTCCGGATGGTGATCCAAGGTCGTTGTCCTACAACGGCCCTTCCATTCCGGATGCCCGCAAATGGGCGGAGATACAAATCCCGGTTCGTCCGGTCGCTGCCGGATCATCCAAGCCGATCGTCAGAGATGGTGCTGCGCAGGATGCCGAGCGGGTTGCTCGAACCAATGAAAACGCTGCAGAGATCATTCAAATAGCCATCACTCGCGGTGTTCCTCTGTTCAACAACGGCCATCCGGAAGCGTGTGCTGCGATTTATGAAGTCGCTGCCCGGTGTGTCCTGGCGATCAATCCCATGCGTTTGACAACTCACGGTCGCCAATCGCTGAACGATGCGCTGGACACGGTCAGTACGAGCCAGAATGCGTCTGAAGTCGCGTGGGCGCTGCGCTCAGCTCTCGACGAGGTGTTCAACTTACTCAGCCAGACCGCGCAGCACCCATGATCTACGACCGAATACCTGAACCACAGTTTGACCAAAAACTTGCTGATTTCTGCATATTTTCTGAGGCGAGCGTCCTAGATTTAGAATGATTCTAATCTTTGAGCCGCATTCCAACGAGGAGACCAGCATGACCAACGAGCACACAGACGCTTCTGAGCAGTGCCCGATTCTCACAACAGCAGATGGCGCACCTATCGGCCGCCAGCACGCCCTGACCGCGGGACCGCGCGGTCCGCTCCTGATGCAAGATGTTCAATTGCTCGAACAGATGCAGCATTTCAATCGCGAACGCATCCCTGAACGCGTTGTCCATGCCAAAGGGTCTGGCGCGTATGGCACCTTCACCGTCACACACGATATCTCGCAGTACACCAAGGCAGCCTTGTTTTCGGAGCCAGGGAAACAGACCGCGTTGTTCCTGCGATTCTCAACCGTGGCGGGTGAACGCGGCGCTGCCGATGCTGAACGCGATGTGCGAGGCTTTGCGATCAAGTTCTACACGGAAGAGGGCAACTGGGACATGGTGGGCAACAACACCCCGGTGTTCTTTGTGCGCGACCCGTACAAGTTTGCAAACTTCATTCATACGCAAAAGCGTCACGCCAAAGCCAACACGCGGTGCAATGACATGCAGTGGGACTTCTGGAGCCAGTGCCCCGAGTCATTGCATCAGGTCACGATTCTCTTTTCTGATCGCGGCTTGCCCGCTTCCTACCGACATCTGAATGGCTATGGCAGTCATACCTATTCGCTGATCAACGCTTCGGGTGAACGCGTGTGGTGCAAGTTCCATTTCAAAACCAATCAAGGCGTCAAGAACTGGATGGATGACAAGGCTGCAGAAGTCGTCGGCCAAGATCGCGAGAGCCACCAGCGTGACCTTTATGAGGCAATCGAACGCGGTGAGTATCCGAGTTGGACGCTGAAGATCCAAGTCATGACACAGAAGCAGGCGGATGCGTTCGAATGGAATCCGTTTGATTTGACGAAGGTGTGGCCTCATGCAGAGTTCCCGCCGATCGAAGTCGGGCAGATGGAGTTGAACAAGAATCCTGAAAACTACCACGCCGAGGTTGAGCAGGCTGCGTTTAAACCTTCGGCACTTGTGCCGGGTATTGGTTCAAGCCCCGACAAGATGCTGCAGGCGCGATTGATGTCGTACGCTGACACGCACTTGCATCGGCTTGGCGTGAACCATCATCAGATTCCGGTGAACAAGCCACGCTGCCCGGTGATGAACTATATGCGTGATGGGCAGGGCGCAACGGGTGAGTTTTACGCAACCAAGACCAACTACTGGCCGAATACGAATGACGGGACACCCATGCCAAGTGAACGGTTTTCCGACCCCGCTTGGGACCTGGGACAAGCGGTGGCCGATCGGTTTGATTCGACGCAGGACCACGATGATTTCACACAAGCGGGCAACCTGTATCGCATGTTTGATGAGGGTGAGCGCGATCGCCTGACAACGCGGATTGCTGGTGCTCTCGGTGATGCTCGGCAAGAGATTCAAATGCGCCAGATCTGCCACTTCTTCCGCGCGGATGCAGACTATGGCCGACGAGTTGCTGAGAAACTCAACATTGATATCGAGTCCATGGCCGCTCACGCTCAATAGCGGATTTCTGAATATGCGGCGTGTTGTTTGTCGTACACGATGCCACTCCGGGGTGGCATCGTGTTTTTCATTTTGTGAAGTTTGGCAGGCGAATCAATCATTGAGCAATGACGGATTGGTGCCGAGGTTACTGAATCGATCGATGATGAGCGCCAGGTATTGATCTGGATCCATCGCCCAATAGGACTCACTGAAGACTTCGACCTCGAACATGCCATCGAACCCGGCTGCTTCCGTTGAGCGCATGAAGTTGGCGATGTCGATACAGCCGTCGCCCATGAGGCCGCGATCATTGAGTGGGTCACTCAGTGTGGTTTTCCAATCACAAATATGAACGCCGAAGATTCGACCTGCTTGCCCTGCCCGCATGATCTGCGTTGCAAGACCCGGTTCCCACCAAAGGTGATACACATCGAGCGCCACGCCGACCTGTGGGTGTGCGATCTGGGCGCAGATGTCGTTTGCGTTTGCGAGCGTGTTGATGCACGACCGATCGGATGCATACATCGGGTGCAGGGGCTCAATCGCTAGTCGCAGGTTGGCCTGTGCAGCATCGTCCGCAATCGCTACGACGGCATCGCACACCATGGACCGTGCGTGTTCGAGTGGTACGCCCGGCGATGCACCGACGACGAGTACAATTTGCTCGGCACCGATTGCCTGTGCGTCTCGAATCGCAACGCGAGCATCATCAATCGCAGCGGTTCGTTCGTCTGTGTCAGCAGATACGAAGAACCCAGCCCGAACGAGCGCTGGAACAACAAGCCCGGCATCAACGATGATGCGGCGGGCTTCGTCTGGGGACACGCCGCCTTGAGCAGGATCGATCAGTTCTCGCCATACACTGACCCCCCCGATACCTGCCTGCTGGTACTTTGCGCAGCACGAGCGCAGGTCCCAATTGCGAGTCGTTCGGGTGTGAATTGCCAACTTGTTCATCGGCCACGCCGCCGTCATTGTGGAACCTCGACCCATTCGCATCGGCTCGAGGCGACCAGCGCCGCTTCTGCCAGTTCGACACCTCGGGCACCTTCGCGCAGTGTCCAGGGGAACGGCTCACCGAGTGCGATGTGGCGAAGGAACAACTCCCACTGCACTTTAAATGCGTTGTCGTATGCGATTCCATCTTCGACCTTGTCCCAGTTGGCGAAGAAGTCGATGGGCTGGGTGATATCAGGATTCCAAACGGGACGAGGCGTATCAGCGAGCGACTGTGTCCAGCATTCGCGCAGACCCGCCACCGCCGAGCCGTGTGTGCCGTCAATCTGAATCGTGAGCAGATCGTCACGACGAACGCGCGTACACCAACTGGAGTTGAACTGCGCCATGACTCGATCGCCGAGCAGGAACATGGCATACGCCGAATCGTCGGCATCGGCGTCATAGGGGTTTCCAGATTCATCAAAGCGCCGTGGAAGATCTGTGTTCACCCACGCAGCCAGTTTGGTGATGGGACCACATGCCGAGCCAAAAGTATGATCGAGCACATATCGCCAGTGGCAGAACATGTCAGCAGCGATCCCGCCTCCGTCTGCGGCTCGATAGTTCCAACTCGGACGCTGGGCCGGTTGGTCGGGCGATTCACCGGTGAACACCCAGTACCCAAACTCACCTCGAATGGACAGAATCCGTCCGAAGAAGTTGGCATCGATCAACGCTTTGAGTTTGCGAATACCGGGGAGCCAGAGTTTATCAAAGACCACGCCCGTCTTGATGTTGGCATCGTCTGCGACCCGCACGAGCCGCATCGCTTCCGCGGATGTCGTCGCGGTTGGCTTTTCGCAGTAGATAGGTTTTCCAATCGATGCAGCCAGTTCGATGGCACGAGCGCGGAATTGTGTTATTGATGCATCAAACAACATGTCGCACGACGGTGAACGGACAGCCTGTTCCAGGTCTGTTGTAATGGGTAGCGGTGTCCCGCCGAGGGCATCGCCCGCCTGCTTGGCAACAGCCATCAGTTTTTCTTCGTTGCGCCCGGCCAATACTGGCGCCGGAAGCAGCGTCAGTTCCGGGGATACGCGAACGCCGCCCTGCGCCATGATTGGAACGATGGATCGAAGGAGATGCTGGTTGGCCCCCATGCGCCCGGTGACGCCGTTCATGACAATGCCGATCGTTCTGGTTTCCATCGTGTCTCCTTCGTGATGCAGTTTAGAACACATCGTGCTACGCTGCATCGTGTCCTGATGGAGTTTGACATGACCGATCCTGACAAACAATCGCCTGACCGACTCGCTGCACGCCTCGCACCCGGGCGGACGATCGATGCGTGCTCGGCTGTGCTCTTGCCCTTCGATTCGACCGGTGCGATTGACTGGGCATCATTCAACCAACATCTTGCTCGGACAGCAGACGCTGGCATCACACCGGCGATCAATATGGACACCGGGTTCGGACCACAACTGACACCTGAACAACGGCGTGAAGTGATCAGTCAGACTGCAGATGTCATGAAAGGCAGACGGTTTATCGCGGGGGCTGGCGCATTCGATAGCAGCACTGATCCATTGCAGCAGTACCGCGTGGCGATTGCTGAGATCAACGACGCCAATGGCGTACCGATCGTGTTTCAATCGGCGTGGCTCTCGGCACAGACTGGAGCAGATCTCGAGCAATCGTATCGGGACATCACCGCAGGATGCCAAGAGGCGATTGCGTTTGAACTCGGATCCATGTTCGCTCCCTTCGGGCGCATCTACACACTCGTCGAATACCAACGGCTTCTCGATATTCCTGCTATTGTCGGAGCGAAACACTCATCGCTCAGCCGACTCGCAGAACTGGATCGGCTCAATCTGCGTGACCAGCATCGGCCACAGTTCAAGGTGTATACGGGCAACGACCTCGCGATCGACATGGTTCTCTATGGCAGCGACTACCTGCTCGGGCTCTCGACCTTTGACCCCGAAGCATTTGCACTGCGCGACCACTGGTGGGCGACGAAAGACGCGCGGTTCTATGAACTCAATGACGCACTGCAGGCGCTCGGCGCGGTCGCGTTTCGAGACCCGGTGCCGGCGTACAAGCACTCGGCTGCGGTGTACCTCGCGCTGACAGGGCAGATGCCATCAACCATCGATGTTCATCCCGCGTGCCCGCGTCGGCCGGCGTGGGAGGGTGAGTTGCTGCGTCCGTTGGCGCACAAAATCGATCAAGCCAAACGGCAGACAGGCTGAGGCAACCATTCCCACGCATGTAAACTATCCCGGCTCGGCTTCATCGGTTCCTGCAATCGCTTCACGAACCTGATCTACAAAGCTCGGTCCTTTGGTTTTGACCACGGTTCCCAGTCCAACCACGAGCACAACCGTCGCGATCATCATGCCGATCACCCAGGCTGCACCGAACGCCCCTTCTGGTCGATGGGCACCCAGATATCGTTTGCTTCGTTGGAGAATGATGAACCCGACATAGGCGAGGGGTAACAGCAATCCACAGACAATGTTGGTCGGAACAGCGACCCACATGGCGATGTCCTGCCAATAGATCGCACCCAATACACCGATCGCTGGCAAGAGCGTCCCGACCTTGTGCAAGACCGTACCGCGTTTCCAACCGAACATTGTTTCGCATGCGAAGCCTGAACACAACATCTGCATCGTGATCGAACTCATACCCATCGCGATGATGCCGAGGCCGAAGATCCACACGCCCGCGACAGGTCCGAGTCGATCTGGAGCAGCCAACATCAGCGCGAGACGATCGGGCGAAATAGTCTTTCCTGTAAAGAGATCTGGCTCACCAAAATGCAGCGTGCTTGCAGACGCGATCAGAATGAGACTCGCTGCGATGGCGTACGGCACAAACATGCCAAACACAAGATCGAGGTGCGCCAGTTTGCGGTCAGCGCCTGACCAACTTCGCCTGCGAAGGGAGTATGGGTAGACGAACAGCATATTGACCCCGACCGCCGCTGCGAGACCTGACACGATGACAACGGTCGCACTGATCGTTCCCCCCTCTGGTGTCACGACATCATCCGGGATCGACGGAATGAGACCAGCAAACAGCTTGGCGGGCTCGGGAATCCCCGTTTTTACAACAACCCAGAGGAAGCACAGAACAATCAACCAGACCACAGTCTTCAGTGCATTCTCGTATACCCGAACAAGTTTTGGAGACCGATCGTACATGAGCCCGACTGTCACACAGATCGCGAGCGCAATCGCGCCCATCAGTTTGCGAGATGCGTCCTCCCAACCGAGATTCTCAGCAAGCAGAACCATCATCGAAGCGGCGAGTGCGTATTGGGCAAACTGCCAGATGATTGAAGACAGAATCGCGGCGATACCCCAGCCATAGGCGAAGAACGAACCGGCATAGCGTTTCATGGCTTCAAACGGGTCAAGGTCATTGCTGAGCGTCTGGTGCGCTACAGCCGAGAGAACGATAATGCCGAGAATCATGCTGACCGGAGCGACCCAGATCAGTTGATACCCGAATGCTGCCCCCCCAAAAATGGCTGCGAACGCCGTACCGCCCCCGAGCGTCATGGCGCTCTGCATGTATCCTGGGCCCATCTGCCGGAAGTAGCCGAACACGCCGAGTTTGTTTGCCCCTGCATCTTCGTGTTCAGTCATGCGTGATCTCCTGCGTCTGCGATGGCGGCTAGAAGGGCGTCGGGTGACCAAGTTGCTCGAGGTACCCACTCCGAAAGGTTCGGGATTCCAGCATACCCATAACCGGCGGCTTGGTGCAGCGATCCAATCGAAATGTGCCCTGCGTTGATCGACAGTTGCCCGCCGAGCGGGCTCGGGGCTGCCTGATAGAGATCGCTGTGTTCGCGGAGGAGCGCGTCGCGATCGTCTTCGTGAAGATGTGTCAGCCCGGCAAAGTAGTGATGTCCGTTGCGCTCAATATGGCTCAGCCCGAGCATCGAACTCGTCACCAGATCCTGATGAAGCGCAAAAATCGGGATATTGGTCAGGTCCTCCGCCGATTGAAACAAGCGGCCGTCTGAATCATGGCAACGCATGGCACTGGCGATCGCACGGAACACGCCTTTGCAGTTCTTGACGCTGACACCTCGGTAACCAATGCCCACTGCTTGCGTGAACATGTCGCGGTCCATATCCGCTTCATCGATGATGACCGGCCGACTGAGCGAATCTAATCCCCTCACCGCGTCTGCATGCAGCGTCCGCCCGCGCGCGATCGGTTGTTCGATATAGGCAATTCGATCGAACAGCCACGCTCCTTGTTCTGAATCACTCAGTTTGGCGAGGAGTTCATCGAGTTGCGTCATCGAATCAAACTGCTCATTGCCATCGAGCGTGCACAAGACTTCGCCATCACACATCGACGAGAGCGTGCTGGCAATTCGGCTCAGTCGTTCCAGGTCCTGGGTGATCTGTCCGCTCACTTTTAACTTGAAATGCGATAGGCCGTAGGTTTGAATCGCGCCTTCGAGCGTTGTCGGCAACCCATCATCTGGCGCATCGCCGGAGCGTTGTTCCTGCTCGATAGCATCGACCAACCCCACCGTGTGCCGCACCTGCATCGTTTCGATCGGTTGACTTCGAACGGCCGACGACAGACTTGTCTTGAGGCCTAACCGGGCTCCATCAAATCCGGTGAACCCGTCACGAAGGACTGTGTGCAGCGGCTGACGAGTCATGCGACAGAGCGCATCGAGCATGGCTCGCTCGACGATCGACACACTCTGGCTGAGCAGCAGCCGTGTCGTCCGCTCGCCCTGGTGGTTGATCACGAGGTCAGTGTCCAGAGCGTCCCAATGCTGAAATGCGGTCATCAGTTTCTTCGAGGCAATCACGCGATCACATGCGTGGCCGATGCCGGTCAGCAATCGTTGCCAGTCAGTTTGAATGTTCTGATCGGAGACTTTTTCGAACCACTTGGGAACGAGCAGATCGGATGCGTATCCGGCCACACGCTCGCCCGTCGCTGTTTCGATCTCGACGCGCAACACACAGAGGGGCGCGCCGCGCATGGTGACCACACCGAATCGAAACGGCAATCTGGTCATGCAATCGCGCAGCCTCGCTTCGGCTTTGACAACTCGAAAGAGCACACCGTCCGACATCTCATCCTCCTCCTTCAATTCCGAGCGCTTCGCTTGTGGCACCATACCTAATTGATGACGACCGTGAATCAGACTGCTCAACCTGTTTGACCCGGCGGCAGGCTTTCAACACAGGGAACGATTCGTTATACTCGATCCTGCTCGGGTTGTACTCGGCGGAAGGAATATGCATGGCCGATCTAAGCGTTCAGGTTGACGGACTCAGGCTGCCCAATCCGTTCGTGATCGGCTCCGGACCTCCGGGCACCAACGCGAATGTCATCGGCAAGGCGTTCGACGAAGGCTGGGGAGCGGTCATCTGCAAAACCGTGAGCCTGGACGCCTCAAAGGTTGTCAATGTTGCTCCGCGGTACGCACGCATGCGAGCCAACCAGACCAAAGAAGTCATCGGCTGGCAGAACATCGAGCTCATTTCGGATCGCGCATTTGATGTGTGGGAGGATGAGTTCAAACAGATCAAAGACAAATACCCGGACCGTGTCCTGATCGCCTCGATCATGGAAGAGTACAACAAGGACGCATGGGTCGAGATCGTCGAGCGCTGCCAGGCGTGCGGCGTTGATGGGTTTGAACTCAACTTTTCCTGTCCGCATGGCATGCCTGAACGCAAAATGGGCGCTGCGATGGGACAGGATGTCGAATTGCTCGAAGAGGTATGTCAGTGGGTCAGCGGTGCCGCAACCATCCCGGTCTGGGCAAAGATGACACCCAACATCACCCACATCGTCGACCCTGCCCGCGCTGCTTTACAGGGGGGGTGTCAAGGGATCGCAGCGATCAACACGATCCTCAGTGTCATGGGCATCGATCTGGAGACATTGCGACCTGAACCGACGGTTGAAGGATACTCGGTGCCCGGTGGGTATTCGTGCAAAGCCGTCCGACCGATAGCGCTGCGGATGGTCATGGAACTGGCAACGATGATGTATGGTTCCGATGCGGAGCCTGGTGAATTTCCAGATCGTTCACTCTCAGCCATTGGTGGCGTTGAATCCGGTGAACACGCTGCGCAGTTCATTTTGCTGGGCGCCTCCACGGTCCAGGTCTGCACCGGCGTGATGATCCATGGGTACAAGATGATCAGCCGCATGTGTGACGAGTTGAGTGCGTTCATGGACAAGCACGAGTTTACAACCATCGAAGACTTCCGCGGGCATTCGTTGCAATACTTCACGACGCACGCCGACCTCGTCAATCGACAGCTGGAAGCAAAGGCCGCTCAAAAGGCCGCCCGCGATGGCATGGTTACCAAAGACACCGCTTGGGAAGGTGACAAATTCGTTGAACAGTCCAACAAACTCGTTTCGAACGACGACTGAGCGTTGTGACAACCGCGTTCTCTAAAAATGTGTGGGCTTGCGTTTGAGCAACTGCCCTCGTCCAATAGTCCCGACAAACGCGCCGTCGCGTGCTTGCACTTGTCCGCGCACCGTGACAATCTCGGATCGACCGGTCACCTCCCAGCCTTCGTAGCCGTTGTAATCTACTTTTGAGTGGCTGGTGGCGACACCGAGTGTGTGCGATCGATTCGGGTCATAAACGACGAGGTCGGCATCGGCACCAACACTGATCGAGCCCTTCCTCGGGTACAACCCAAACAACTGGGCGGGCTTGGTGCTACAGGCATTGACCATCGTGTGCAGATCAATCTTTCCCGACAGCACGCCAAAGGTGTGTACTAGATCGATGCGCTCCTGAATGGAGGGGATACCGTTCGGGATTTTTGTGAATGCATCACGCCCCATGTCTTTTTGACCTGCGAAGTCGAACGGTGCGTGGTCGGTCCCGATGGTTGAGACAAGCCCCGCACGCAGGCCGTTCCAGAGTGCGTCCTGATTGCTCTTCTCGCGCAGCGGCGGCGACATGACATACTTGGCACCCTCGAACCCGTCGCGTTCCGGATAGGTCTTGTCGAGGACGAGATGCGGCGCAACCGCTTCGACCCAGACATGCACACCGCGAAGTTGTGCTTCAATCGCTGCTCGCAGCGCGGCTTCGCATGAGGTGTGGACAACATAGATGTGTGCGCCGGTGAGTTCGGCGAATGTCGCGAGATGTTGCACCCCGCTCGCTTCGACCGTCGTCGGTCGCGACGGTTCGTGCCACTCCGGCCCGGTTTTGCCCGCGTCGAGCAAGAGGTTCTGCATGGCATCGATTGCATCCGCGTTCTCGCAGTGTGCGGTGACGATGACACCCTCCGCCTTGGCAAGTTGCAAGAGTCGAAACAGATCTGTGTCACTGAGATCAAGCGCACCCTTGTAGGCAAGAAACACTTTGAACGATGCAACCCCTTTTTCGCGGACCAACTGCACCAGTTGCTGCTGGGCGAGTTCGTCAAACCGAACCACCGCCAGATGAAACGCGTAGTCGACAGCCGCCAGTGGGACTGCCTTGTTGTTCCATTCTTCAAACGCTGCTCTTGGCTCATCGTCAGGGCCGGGGCAGATCATTTCGATCAGTGTGGTTGTGCCCCCCGCCAGTGCGGCTTTGGATGCCGACTCGTAGTCGTCTTTCGCGTTCGTCCCCATGAATGGCAGATGAATGTGCACATGCGGATCAATGAACCCGGGGAACAGGTACTTCCCGGTCGCATCGATCACCTCAGTCTCATCGGCGATTGACCCCGGGTCGATCTCTGGTTCGATGCGTGTGATCTGCTCGTTTTCGCAGTACACATCGGCGACATAATCGTCCGATGCTGTGATGATTCGGCCGCCCTTGAAAAGCAACGCCATTGTTCTGCTCCTGCTATTGTGTCGAGGCTTCGGTCAGCGCGATGTCCAAGACGCGAATCAGAAACTCGACATCCTCACGCGAAATGCACATGGGCGGCTTGATACGCAGCACATTGCCATGGATCCCGCCCTTACCGATTAACAGACCGAGTTCTTTGGCGCGTTCAAAGACATCCGCACACATTTTCTTAGCCGGTTCCTTCGTCGTTCGATTGGTGACGAGTTCTACTCCCAACATGAGCCCCATCCCTCGCACATCACCGATCGCCTCGTGCTGAGTCTTCAGTTCGATCAGACCTTGCTTGAGATAGCCGCCGATTTCGAGTGCACGCTTTTGTATGTTTTCATTCAGAATCACATCGAGTGTCGCTTCGCACTGGGCCATCGTCACGGGGTTACCGCCGAAGGTATTGAAATGGAGTCGTTGCGACAAAGCCTGTGCAATTTCAGGCCGAGTGACCACAGCACCACAGGGTGCGCCATTCCCCATGCCTTTGGCCATCGTCACCATGTCAGGAACAACGCCATGGTTCTCGAACCCCCAGAAGTGATTCCCCGTCCGACCAAAACCGGTTTGCACCTCATCGGATATGCACAGCCCCCCCGCTGCCCGCACGGACGCATAGACACGCGACAGGTAACCGGGCGGCAACTCAACCGTACCACCCACTCCTTGAATCGGCTCGGCAATGAATGCGGCGATTGCGCCCGGTGTCGAGTATCGAATCACCTCGTCCACATCTTCAGCATACTTTTCGCCGGCATCCGGGTCGTCATGCCCGAACGGCCCACGATACAAATCTGGACACTTGGCGTGATGAATGCCAAACCCGTGTGGAACTGGCATCTTCCATGTGTTCTGCGCCGTGAGCCCCATGGCGGTCGGCGACATGCCGTGGTACGCGTTGCGAAGCGCAATGACATCGAAGTTGCCAGTGTGCGCTCGAGCCATGAGCAACGCGAGGTCGTTTGACTCTGAGCCCGAGTTTGTAAAGTAGCAAACCGACAGGCCCGACCCCTTGGGAAAGGTGCTCGCGAGTTTCTTGGCATAGGTTGCAATGTTTGGATGCAGATAGATCGTGGTGGTGTGTTGGAACCGTTCGTTCTGCTCTCGCACAGCGTCGATCACCTTGGGATGGCAGTGCCCGACCGAAACCGTCACGATGCCGGCGAACCCGTCAAGATAGCGTTTGCCCGTTTCATCGAACAGATACTGCATCGATCCTTCGACGATCATGACCGGATCACGATAATACAAGAGAATCGCAGGAGACAAGAACTCCTGACGCATCGCGAGCACTTCGTTTCTCGATGGCCCTTTGTAGGGCGCGGGCGTGTGTGCACATGCAGGAAGGGTCGGCAGTGTTGATTGTTCTGTCTTCATGCTGGGTCCGTTTCTTGCTCGTTTAATGTTTGACGCGGCGGCCACACGGTCATGAACACCCAATACAAACTCGCTGCGACAGCAACGCCCACGAACCAGGCGTAGCCGTAGATTGAGTCAAACCAGGGGTTGAAGAGTTGTCGCTGTGACGCAGCATTCAAGAACCCGGGCAGGTTGGGCAAGACTGCGAGTCCGAGCGCGACCATGGCTCGCCAGTTCACGCCGGCGAACGAGCCGTGGCGTTCGTACATCGCGCCGACATCGATCCGCGTTTTGCGAATGATGAAATAGTCACAGAGCAATATGCCGACGATCGGACCGAGGAGCGCGCTGTACCCAATCAACCAGGTGAAGATGTAAGCGCCCATATCGTTGACCAGTCGCCATGGCATCATGATCACGCCGAGCCCGCAGGTGATCAATCCGCCTGTACGAAAACTGATTCGGCGCGGCGAGACATTTGAAAAACCGTTGGCCGGGCTGACCACATTGGCCGCAAGATTGGTCGAGAGCGTCGCGATCAAGAGCGCCACCATCGACACGACAACTACGACAGGAGAACCCATGCGCTCGACGAGTTCGACAGGATTCCAGATCGCTTCTCCAAAGAGCACCACCGTCGCTCCGGTCACGATGATGCCGATGAAACAGAACAAAGTCATCGTTGGCGGCAGCCCGATGACCTGACCGACCACCTGACTCTTCTGCGACTTTGCGTACCGCGTGAAATCAGGGATGTTCAGGCTCAATGTCGCCCAGAATCCGACCATCGCGGTGAGTTGCGGAATGAAGATCTTCCAGAACCCTGAGCCTTCCGGATAGTTTGTTGCCGAAGTGAACAATGCACCGGGATTGTCAACGCTGATCATGGCCCAGATCAACAACGCGACGCCGGACGCAATCAGGAACGGCGCAGCGTATACCTCAAGCACCTTGATAGACTCGACACCGCGCACGACGATGCCAACATGGAGCGCCCAGAACGCAAGGAAGCAGAGAAACTGAATGATGGTAATCCCGAGGATGGGCACCGGGTTGGTATCGAGCAATGGATCAAAGAGACCGAGCACGCCCAAGATCGAATACAGCGCCGCCCCCCCGATCCAACATTGGATACCGAACCAGCCGCATGCCACGAGTGATCGAGCGATCGATGGAACATGAGCGCCATGCACGCCGAAACTCGCACGGGCCAGGACAGGAAACGGCACGCCCAGTTTCGTCCCCGCGTGGCCGTTGAGCACCATCGGGATGAGGACAATGCAGTTACCGATCATGACGGTCAGTGTCGCCTGCCACCAGTTCATACCCTGTTCGACCATGCCCGCTGCGAGCATATAGGTCGGGATACAGACCGCCATACCAATCCAGAGCGCAGCGATATTCCAGGCGGACCAGGTTCGTGCCGATGCAGCGACCGGGGCAAGGTCTTCATTGGACAGCGTGTGTTGCGCGTCGACAGGTGTATCAGAAGTCGAAGAGGTCATCGTAACTCTCAGGCCTCCGATCGCGGTAGAACTGCCACACATCGCGGACCTCGCGAATTAAATCAAGATCCAGATCGGCAATGACGACTTCGTCGTCTGTGCGTGAGGCTTCAGCAACGATCTGCCCGCGCGGGTTACAGAAATACGATTGGCCATAGAACTCACCGATGTTCCACGGCGCTTCGGTCCCCACCCGGTTGATCGCACCGACAAAATACTGATTGGCGACCGCGTGTGCAGGCTGTTCAAGCTTCCACAGGTACTCGCTCAGACCGGCAACGGTGGCAGACGGATTGAACACAATCTCAGCGCCGTTGAGACCGAGAGCGCGAGCCCCCTCCGGGAAGTGCCGGTCGTAACAGATATAGACACCGATCTTGCCATATCTCGTTTCGAAGACCGGGTAACCCCCATTGCCGGGTTTAAAGTAAAACTTCTCCCAGAAGCCGGGGTGGCAGTGCGGAATGTGGTGTTTCCGGTATTTGCCGAGGTACTGCCCTTGTTCATCGATCACCGCAGCCGTGTTGTAATACACGCCCGTCATGTCAACTTCATAGATCGGCACAACCATGACCATCTTGTGTTGCGCAGCGAGATCCTGCATCAGGCGGATGGTCGGTCCATCAGGAATGGGCTCTGCCAGGTTGTACCATCGCGTGTCTTGCTCGGCGCAGAAGTAAGGGCCATAGAAAATTTCCTGCAGACAACATACATTGGCGCCTTCACTGGCTGCCTGCTTGATGAGCGCCACATGTTTGTCGATCATGGCTGATTTGATGGCATCAAGATCGTCTGAGTTCGGTAGTGCGTTGGAAGCCTGAATGAGTGCGGCTCGAGTAATTCTTGGCATGGCGTACTTTCAAAGAATTGAAGTGTTCAAATCCATCGACGGACCGTAACGCGTGACTTGGTGAAGAACCGGACCCCGTCTTCGCCGTTGGTGTGAAGGTCGCCGAAGAACGACTTTTTCCAACCGGCGAACGGAAAGGCAGCCATCGGCGCGGGGACACCGACATTGATCCCGATCATGCCGGCCTGAACGGTCGATTCAAACCTGTGAGCAGCGTGACCGGAATCAGTGAACAGGACGGACATATTGCCGTATTCGGAACCGTTGACAAACGACACCGCTTCATCGAGTGAGGCCGCTCGCATGATTGAAAGCACCGGACCGAAGATTTCTTCATCGACGATCGACATGCCGGGCGCGGTCTTGTCGAAAATGGTCGGACCAACGAAACAACCGCCATCGGGCATCGCGTGAGTTCGCCCGTCAACCAGCAAATCAGCCCCGCTCGCAACACCAGATTCGATGTAGTTGAGGACGCGTTCCTGAGCAGGCTTGTCTTGCAGGGGTCCCATCTGCGTTGCCGATTCACACCCGGGCCCAACCTTCATGGATGTAGCGCGCTCAACAAGACCGGGCACAAGCCAGTCGGCCGAATCCCCCACCGCCACAACCACAGAACCGGCAAGACATCGCTGACCGGTATTTCCGAACGCTGACCCAAAAACACCATCGATCGCGGCTTCTCGATTGGCATCGGGCATGATGATCGAGTAGTTCTTCGCGCCGCACATGCACTGGACGCGTTTGTCGTGCGCACAGCCTGTTGTGTAAATTGCCTTTCCGGCGGCTGTCGATCCAACGAACGAAACCGCGCGGACCTCGTCGTGCTTGAGCAGATGATTCACGACCGCCGGGCCGCCATGGACCAGGTTGAGGACACCGTCGGGAAACCCCGCTTTATACGCCAGTTCCATCGCGCGCACTGCCGATGCAGGGTCGCGCTCGGAAGGCTTGAGGACGAATGTGTTGCCGCAGGCGACCGCCATTGGCCACATCCAAAGCGGAACCATGAGTGGGAAATTGAAAGGTGTGATACCCACACACACCCCGAGAGGCAATCGATCAACCGAAGAATCGATGCCAACACCACCCTCGTCGGTCGTACGACAAAAAGATGACGACACTGCGATCTGCGGCAATGTTCGGCCCATCATGAGAATCGGAGCGCCACAAGCGTGCTCGATGCAGTCGATCCCGCGGCGGACGGAACCGATCGCCTCTCCTGTCGTCTTGCCGTGCTCTTGAACAATGATCTCGGCGAGTTCATCGATGTGTGACTCGAGAATGGACTTGTACTTGAACAGATGTTGAATGCGATCGCCCACTGGAGTTCGTGACCAGGCAGGAAACGCATCAGCGGCAGCCTTGACAGCCCGTTCTGCCGCATCGACATCATCGATCGGTACCTCGAGCAGTACATCACCCGTTGCGGGGTTCGTGTTCGTACGGACCGCGCACGGCGGACTCTGATGTTTCTGTCGGCCGATAAGATGTGGGACGGATGGAGGACGAACTGTACTCATTGATCAACCCCTGTCTGGGTAAATGGGCCTCACCCCGCCACGCTGTGGCTGCAAACGCCAGTGACCTCACAGTATCCCAGATCGGTTCGGACGACGCAAGTGTCGACCCGACCTGCTCGGCTCGGCCGCCTGTGATTTCGACCGCGTGATGTCGCCGATCGACAACTTTGGCATCGACAACAGCGGCTCAAACAAGTACGCTGCGAGCATGACGCAACTGATTCACCGAGTCTTCCGGCTATTCACGCGCGTCAATCGCGCTCAGGCATCGCCCGAGTTCGCATCGCTTCGACGCTCGACGAGATTCAGCATCGTCGTTTGGTTTGCCAGTATCTTCGTTGCTTTGGCGGCTGCGGACGACGAACCTCATTTTGTAGAAAGACCAGGGATAGTCGAGTTCTCCGGCCAGATGATCGTCAGGCCGATGCAACCTGCAGATCTTCGTGCTGCGGGTACCGATGCCGATGAGATTCGGTCCATTAGAGCGCGAGCCTCAACGCGCCTCGCACAAAAGACGATCGAATATGTCCGTCAAACCGACGAGTTCATCGTGGCTGTCCCGAACGGAGAGACAGAAAACTCCTTCGCAGCGAGGCTCATGGCAACTGGCGACTATCAGTACGCTGTCCCAAACTGGATCTGCCACCCGGTCAGCACCATTCCGAATGACGGCGGCTATTGGCAACAATGGCACCATCAAAAAGTGCGCTCCGCTCTGGCGTGGGATTTCGAGACGGGTGATGCCGCCGTCATCATCGCGATCGTTGACGGCGGCGTCGAAGTTGATCACATCGATCTTGCTGGTGCCTTGGTCCCCGGATACAACGCACAAGATCGATTGACCCAGCAGAATGGTGGCGATGTGACCGATGTTGACGGGCATGGCACCTTCGTCGCCGGCCTCGCGGGAGCAATCGGAAACAACGGCACACATGTTGTCGGCATGGGGTGGGATTTTTCGATCATGCCCGTTCGCTATTACAACAATCCGGGCGGTGGGTTTCTTCACAACTTGCTCGATGGCGTTCGTTGGGCTGCCGACAACGGCGCACAGATTGTCAATGTCAGTCAAACCGGTATTGAGTTTGCGCCGGTCCAAACAACGGGCGCGTATGTCAGGGAACAAGGATCACTCCTGTTCTGGGCTGCTGGAAACGACGGACGCGATCTATCGTGGTTCGATTGGAACGATGTCCTGATTGTCGGCGCTACCGACGAGGCTGATGAACGGCCGTCGTGGTCGGCCTATGGCGAAGCGCTCGACCTATACGCACCCGGAAACAACATTCTCAGCACCGGAGTCCCCGGCGTTCTTGCAATCGGAAGCGGCACGAGTTCGGCGACTCCTATCGCCGCTGGCATTGCCGGTTTGGTGTGGAGCGCGTATCCAGACTTTTCGCCGGCGCAAGTTGAGCAGGCTGTACTTAGTGGGTGCGTTGACTTGGGTGCACCCGGTAATGACGCTGAGTGGGGGAACGGTCGCGTCGATGCGTGGTTGTCGGTCTCGGTGTGCCGTGTCGATCTCGCACTCCCGATCGGTCAGATTGATTTCTTCGACATTCAGGGCTTCCTCGCCCGATTCGCAGCGGAAGATCCCATCGCTGATTGGAATGAAGACACGATGTTCGATGTTTTCGATTTGATCGCGTTCCTCGCCGACTTTGATTTGTGTTACTGATTTGTGATCAATCCGGCTTACTCAGCCTTACTCAGCCTAACGCAGCGCTGCTCAAAATCGGTGTTGATGATCGCCGCGTTTCGGTCTCTGACAGTCGGTCGAAACTGTTCGCCAGTCCGCCATTCATGTCGGGCGGTCTATCAGCGGGACTCATGATGCTGCATGAAGCAGCGATCTTCAAAAGCGGGTGATCGGAGTCGAACCGACGACATTCAGCTTGGGAAGCTGACGTTCTACCACTGAACTACACCCGCTGCATCGTTCAATCTCAAGCAGTCTCATTATAGCGATCTCGTTTGCTGTCGGCGGTTGCGACGAACGCGATGTGTTAGCCACCCGATCGTCTCTTCGACTTCTCAAACATCATCAAGAATGCCATCGCGGGGTCAAGGAACTGGGCTTCGTTGAGTGTTTGCCAATGTTCCTGAATGTAGCTGTCGATGTATACCCGCATATGTTCGAGGGTAATGACCCTCACGCCTCGACCGGGGCTGCGTTCAAAGTACGAAGCAAAGACCATGACTCTCAATCGATGCCCATCTGGTGTCATTGCTGAGCCTTCTCTGAGCAACTCATCGACGACCGGCCCGACATCACACGACTGGCAGCCTCCGAACCTGGCGATCGCGGCTCGCATAACCGCCGGGTCGTGTGCCCCACGATTCAGCCTTGCTTCCCCCTGTTTGACCTCTGCAATGATCATGTCGACGCGTTCATTGGTTGTATCGAGTTCGCCGTCAACTTCGCCGATGATCGACCCGCCTTCGCCGCGTTTGACCAAGCGACCTGCACCGGGGAAACGAACGGCTAGCACATCGAGATCTGTCAGCGATCGCCCCCCGCTGTTGCCGACAGCCTCGACGACGGGGTATTCGGTGACCACGAAGTACCCATTGAGTTGCAGATAGGTGCGCGTCAGCGCGACAGCTGTGTCCATCAAAGACTCCTCATTCGTACGCCGACCATGACATCGTTGACATTGGTGCCGGTTGCTCCGATGCGCAGGAGTCCTTCACACGCGTCGAGTGCGTGATAACTGTCATGTCGACACAGCGACTCTATGGGGTCAACATCCGTAGCACGCATCCGTTGTGCGGATCCGTGATCAACACAGCCGCCAGCAGCATCGGTCGGACCATCAACGCCGTCGGTAGCCAGTGACAACACAAGACTTCCTGAATGTTGATTGATTTCTATGGATGCTGCAAGGGCGATCTCCTGGTTTCGCCCGCCTCGCCCGGATGATTGACCGAGCGTGACAGTTGCTTCGCCGCCCCAGACGACCGCCTGTCCGGGGTTTAACGCTCGTACGATTGTGCCGAGTTGTTGACCGAGGTCAAACGCTTCACCCTGCACGCGTGTGCGAACTTCGGTGAGTTTGTAACCCATCGATTTGAGTTGAGCGGCGACGGCGTTGGTTGCATGTTCGTTGTTGGCAATCACAGTGTGCGACACGCTGGCGAACACCTGGTCGCCCGGTTTCGGAGTCTCAGAAATCTCGCCGGCGTGCCCGCATTCGAGCACGCGAGCGACTTCTGGGTGAACATCCCGCAGGCCGAATCGATCGAGCACGCCCAGTGCTTCTTTGAAAGTTGTCGGATCTGGCGCGAACGGACCGGATGAAACCACATCCAGTGGATCGCCGAGGACATCAGACAGTACAAAAACCTGTGTTTTCGACCCCCCCGGAATGCGTGCAGCCTGTCCACCCTTCAAGACCTCGCAATGCTTGCGGACGCAGTTGATCTCGTTGATCGTGGCTCCTGACCGAAGCAGGGTGTCAGTCAACGACCGAAGATGCTCAAGCGTCAGCGGGTCGCGAGGCCAACAGATCTGGGCAGACCCGCCGCCTGATACCAACACAACCAGTTGCTCGTTCGCTTGAACACGGCGTAGAAAATCGCTGAGCGCCTTCGCTGCGTGAACATTGCGCTTTGACGGCACAGGATGGTCAGCAACCATGACCTGTATGCGTTGATCGACAATCGACGACGGGTCGGCTTCAGCAACACAGACAACCAGTCCGCGGACGAGTCGATCTGCAAGTTGCTGCGTAGCAAACTGAGCCATCGGTATTGATGCTTTTCCGAACGCTACCAACATGACATTGCGCATGTCGTCTGTGACGCCGGACCAGTGTTGCGCCAACGCACGAACAGGATCAGCAGCCCGCAATGCAGCGTCGATTACAGCTTCCCTGATTTCGCTCATGCTGTTGTTGTTCATTACGGCTCGATGTACACCACAGGCACAAATACCTGTTCAATACCCTGGCCGCGCATGACATCAAGTCGGATGCGACCAGCCTGCTGAATGAGTGATCGAAGTTGAGCCTGATCCAGTTCACCAACGCGCTTGCCTTCGATTGCAAAAACCCGTTCGCCATCACGCAACCCTGCCAGTGCGGCGGGCATCATTGGTTCGACACTGCGCACCTCCCAAAGATCGCCGTGCCGAACAAGACGAGCACCAATACCACGGACCGGCCCCTCGATTTCTGTAGAGGGTGCCATCTGCTCAAACGACGCACGCCCTGAACGCCGATCAATCGACACGCGAAAACCCGCGAGCGCGTGCCAACCGACGCGCGGGACACCTTGTGTATGTTCAACGATCGGTTGATCAAAAACGAAATCGCCGAGTTGAATCGCACCATCAAGTCGGACGCGCGCACGCGTGTTTGCACCATCAGCAATCGCCACGACGCGGTCATCAAATCCGACGTCAGTGGTGCGCAGGCTCTGATTCGGCAACACCCACGAGCCTGCGCTCGCTGAATCGATCATGATTGGTGTCGGCACGCCATCAATGAGAATCGGGACGATGGGCAGCCGACTGTCCTGCATCGGTAGACCGTCAGCCCGATCAATGCGGCCTCGCGTCACATAAACCGCGCCGATCGCGTCATCAATGACAAGTGTGAAGTCGGCGAACAGCGAGCCACTCGCGATCCCGTCGATCCGTTCGCCGAGGGCCCTTTCAAGATGACCGAGATCCATCACGAGCGCATCAACCCGCGAAGTTGTCAGCCCGCCGAACGCGAGAGGAGGCAACCGTGTCTCACCGAGTGCATCAATCGCCGCTCCTTCAGCATTGTGGATTGTCCCGTGTTGATCTAAAACATGCAGCCCGGCTTCTGCGGTCAGACGAGGTGAAACAACCGTCCGCGTGGACCCGGTGTCGAGAATGAACAAATACGGCCCTTTGCCCGCGATGGTCGCTTGTAACAAATAGGGCACCCCTGAACCGGTAATGGGCAGGGCAACCAGTTCATTTGGCTGCGCTGGACCATGAGCGCCAGTGAGTTGTGAGGATGCACAACCGCCCACATTGAAGCCGAGGAGGCTCCAAAGTAACAGAACTGTCACGCGCCCTTGACACAAGCCGATCATTCTGAGAAACTTCATCGTGGGATCCTCTTGCGAGGTTAGGCGTGGCACATACGGTCCGATCCATCCGGAAACTTTGCCGAATCTGTGGCGAAGACTGTTCCAAGATACCAAGAGTGACGGATCAGCACGGGCATTATTACTGCCAGGCGTGCGCTCGGGCCTACATCCAGCCCGAAGCGACGATCAAAGGCGAACCGACCGAGGAACAATCGATTGATCAAGACGATCTCAAGCCGGAGATCATCGAAGCCATCCGAGCCGAGACTGGCGCGACCGACCTCGACGCTCCTATGCCGATCGATCTTGACAAATCGATACCGGAACAAACACAGGCAGACGATGGTGCGACGGCCGATGTCACGCCCCCTCCAGTCACGCTTGCTGCATCCGCGTACGGCGACCATGACGAGATCAGCGACGACGACATTATTCCGCTCGCTCCGGAAGATCATGCGAGCGATGTGGAACTCAAGTGTTGCCCCGTGTGTTTCCATCGGTACCCGCCGGACACGCACACCTGTATCAACTGTGGTTTCAATGAAGAACGAGGGATTGCAAGTTCTCGGTTCGTCGAAAAATCGCGGGCGGCTGCCCCTGTCGCACCCATTCCACTTCGCACAACCAAGTCACCGCCAAAACTCACTTGTCCGCATTGCGACTACGACATGACCGGCGCTCCAAGCATGACCTGCCCCGAGTGTGGCAAAGCCATGCCGACGCGTTCGCAGCACTTGCGGGCCCAGATCGCCCACGACACTATCGTCGAAGCCTATCGCACGCCAGCGATTCAACTGGCGGCTGGAACGGCAATCCTCATGATTCTCGGCACCATCCTGATCGGGCCGATCGGGTTGATCGTCTATCCGGTCTCACTCATCGTGCAGGCGGGGGTGGGGCTGATCGTGTTCTACGCCTGCTGCCTGTTGTGGATCGGATTCGACGCACCGCTGAAACTCAATGCGCTGCGATTGCTGTCGATCTATGCTGTCACAGGAGCGACCGAAGCATTCTTCGGCCTGGTACCGATCCCATTCATCGGTTGGATCATCCCGTTGATCGTGTTCGTGGGTATGTTTACGAAACAGATGGAAGTCGATAATATTGATGCGGTCGCGTATCTCGTGTTGACCTTTATCCTCTGGATCGCCATCGCAATGTTCGTGCTACAACCGGCCTTTGCCGCCCTTGGACTTGTATAGCATGACAGGGAGTCGATCGTGACCACGACCCTCGCGGTTGATCGCTATATCGCCGATGCTCCCGCACCTATGCAGCCTGTTTTGACGGAAATGCGAACACTCATACATGAGCACTTGCCTGGCCTCACCGAACTGGTCTGCTCAAATGGCTTTGCCGTCTACACCAATAGCGCCAATGAATGGATCGCTGGCTTCGCGTGGCGTAAAAAGGGGCCGATGTTGTACATCATGGCAAAGGGCGTGCTGGACCGCTACGACGACCAACTCGGATCATTGCGATCCGGACGATCGTGCGTCGAGTGGAAGGCAAGTTCAACAATGACCATGGATGACCTGCGCAAATTGGCAGCAGACATGCTGCACGATGCTGCATCCGTCGCTGATGTGAACCCCGGGTGAGTGCCTGACAGGCTGTGCAATAGTCGCACCCAGGCCATACCCTTGCCTCATGCCACGATCAACATCACAGCCGCCTGTTCTCAAGTTTGCTCAACTTGCGCTCGCCATCATCGTCATCCTCGTTGCTGGCTATTTCGGGATCGACCTTGTTGGCACCGATGATGCCGTATCGCGGACGGATCGAGTTTCGATTGACGACCCCAAAGAATCGCGCCAGCCGTCAACCACGCAACAACGCAACACGCCGCGCGCGTCGATTCGTTCTTCTGAGCAAGAGTCGCCCGCAACCACCACCTTTGGAGGCCTTCATGAACTATTCGAAGCAAGCCGACATGAACAATCTGATGTTCTCGTCGAGTTTTCGGCAACCGTGCATCGGTTGCTGGACGACGACGACGAGGGCAGTCGACATCAACGGTTTCTGATCCGCACCGATCACCGCAGCCAATCGCTCACCGTACTCGTCGCGCACAACATTGATCTCGCTGATCGCGTCCCGGTCAGTATCGGCGACGCTGTGATCATCCGCGGCGAATATGAATGGAATGACCGCGGCGGCGTGGTGCACTGGACCCACCACAATCCGGCGCGCAACCCAAGGCACCCTGGTGGGTGGATCGAACACAAGGGCATCATTTACGAGTAGATGCCTGCTTGAGTGCTCTACGGCAACTGCTCCAGAATCGCCAAAACGGGCCGATGATCTGATGCTATCGACTCATCAAGAACGACCGCGGATGCCACAAATGCGCCCATCGGTCGAAACATGACGAAGTCGATCTCTCGCTCTGGTGAGCCGGACGGAAAGGTAAATCGAGCGTGTGCGGGCTTCTGAGCGTTCGTAAATGCTGAAGATAGAAACTGCATCGTGCGCGAGCCCGGCTGATCGTTGAAGTCGCCCGCCAAGATCACACGCGACGCACCATCGAGAGCCTTGTTTAGAGCGACAGCTTGCGCATATCGCTCGCTGTCATCTTGCAACCAATCGAAGTGAAGCGACACAAACTGAACACGACCGAATTCTGGAACCGTCACCGTGACAGCCAGCGCCGAGCGTGGCTCGCGCTGACCAGGCGGGAGCACGATTGGTTGTGCTTCGTCGATTGGGTAGACAGAAAGAACGCCCAAGCCATACTGCCCGCCTTGAAAGTCCATAAATGGTGCAAATGCTCCGTGCATGCCGGTCAGCCGTGCGAGCGTGTCGAGTTGATCGATGCCGCCGGTGCGCGTGGTTCGTATATCAACTTCCTGAAGCGCGACCAGATCAGCACCTGAGTCTCGAATGAGCTTCGCGATTCGTTCGAGGTCGAGGGTGCCATCGACACCTGCGCCATGATGAATGTTGTAGGTGAGTACGCGAAGCGGCTCAGACAGGTTACCGTCGTTGTTGGCGTCGTCCGTCGCTGGGGCTGCACACCCGACGAGCCCGAACAGCAACACGACGATCAAGAACATCGATCCCAGGTACTTTTGCATGTGTCCATTGTAACGACTGGAGGCGGCTCGGAACGCGAACTGACTCAACACTCAGCGGTGCGTACTGAGATATTCACAGCCAGCCCGCCGAGTGAAGTTTCCTTGTACCGATCATTCATCTGCTGGGCGGTTTCCCACATGGTGGCGACGACCTCGTCGAACGACACGCGAGCGTGTGCAGGCTCCCCGTTCATCGCGATGACCGCTGCACCAATGGCCTTGAGCGCCCCCATCGCGTTTCGTTCGATGCAGGGGACTTGAACGAGCCCCCCCACGGGGTCACAGGTCATACCCAGGTGATGCTCCATGGCGATTTCTGCTGCCATCAACACACGCCCGGGCGAGCCGCCCATGAGTTCGGTCAGCGCCCCGGCAGCCATGGCGGACGACACACCGATCTCAGCCTGACACCCCCCCATCGCGGCTGAAATGGTTGCATTTTGCTTGAAGAGCGCCCCGATCTGCCCGGACACAAGAATGAAGCGCATGATCTCGTCCCGCGTGATCGGGTGGTCGCCGAAGGCCGCACGGTACATCAGGACCGCCGGAATCACACCTGCTGCGCCATTGGTCGGAGCCGTCACAACGCGGCCCATGCCCGCGTTTTCTTCGTTGACGGCGAGTGCAAAGCAACTGAGCATGCGGAGTTTTGTTTCAAAATCGAGCGGTTTCTCGCGCAGAGTTGAAACCAGGGTGTCCGCTGACTGGCTCAGGTACTCTGGCACCAACTCACCGACCAGTTGTGGTGCACGCCGACGGACATGCAACCCTCCCGGCAGGATGCCGTTCGTCCGGCACCCTCGCCGCACGCTCTCGCGCATGGCGTGCCAGATGGCGATCGCCTGCTCTTCAATCTGGGTCTCCGTCCACCATGCCATTTCGTTTTCATAGACAACACGCGAGATCGGGAGGCCGATTTCCGAGCAGTGCTGCAGCAGATCTGCTCCAAACCGAACAGGTCTGCTCGGCAAGGGCCGCTCACCCAGCGTGTCGTCAAGTTCATCGGGCGACGCGACGAACCCGCCCCCGACACTGAAATAGGTTTTCGTGATTTCTCGACCATCGTCCAACATTGCAAAACACCGGATCGCATTCGCGTGCCCCGGATGCCTTTCGTTGACGAATGTCATATCTCGGTCTGGTTCAAAATGGACTGCATGTCCGCAAAACAGCGCTTGATGCGACTCTGCGAGCGCAGCCAACTTGAGTTCAATTTGATCAACCTCGACTGTTTCGGGTTGCTCGCCCAGCATCGCCAAGCAAATCGCTTTGTCGGTGGCGTGTCCGCGTCCGGTCAGCGCGAGTGAGCCGAGCAACTCAAACCGAACAGATTGAACGCCGATCGAAGGCGCGTCGCGCATAACGCATCGCTCGAATCGCTGGACGATGCGCCAAGGCCCGAGCGTGTGCGATGACGACGGACCCACGCCGATCTTGAACATGTCGAACACACTGATGGTCGGCATGAGCGGATCGTACGCCAACAGCGATGAATCAAAGTCGACGGTTCGGCAGAAAGATCGCTCAGACTATGGGGCTACCGATGCCGGCTGCAGTTCCTGCTTGGACCATGGATTGGTCACATGGCACGCCCGACCGGTCGTGGCGATGTAGTCCTGGTGATAGTCTTCAGCCGGCCAGAACACTTTGGCTTGCTCAACCTGCGTCACAATTGGGCGCTTGTACGCACCGGCGTCCCTGAGCATGCTGATCACTTCTTCAGCCTGCATGCGCTGCGCGTCGTTCACCACCCAGATACCCGATCGGTACTGATCACCGATGTCAGGCCCTTGCCGATTCAACTGGGTCGGGTCATGCATGGCAAAAAACGCTTCGACCAATCGCTTGTACGAGATCCGCGTCGGATCAAAAACCACTTTCACGGTCTCAGCATGACCAGTATCGGAATAGCAGATGTCCTTGTAGGTTGGTTTTTCCGTCCGACCCTGCATGTATCCGCTTGACGCATTGATCACGCCCGGCCCCATCTGGAAATAGTGTTCCACCCCCCAGAAACAGCCCGCTGCAAAGTAAGCGGTTTCTGTCTTGATGGGTCGGCTTGCTTCGGGAAGTTCCTTGCCCTTTTCATGGAACACGAGTGATGCCGAGTTCAGGCAGTGCCGCTCGCCGGTTGGTTTCGGGCCGTCGTCAAAAACATGCCCGAGGTGTGCGTTGCAACGGGCGCATTCGATTTCGGTACGAATCATGCCATGGCTGTTGTCAACGATGCGTTGAACATGCTGTTCGTCGAAGGCGCGGTAATAACTCGGCCAACCCGTGCCACTGGTGAACTTGTGCTCACTCGAGAACAAAGGCAAACCGCACACCACACATGCGTACAGCCCGTCTTTTTTGTTGTCGAGGAGTGTGCCACAGAAGGGGGCTTCCGTCCCGGCTTTTTGGGTAATGCGATAAGTTTCTTCGTCGAGTTTGCTGGCGAGTTCTGCAATCTTCTCGGCTGAATATGGCGTGATGTCGTATGCCGATCGTGAAATCAACTTCACAGTCGTGTCCTTCCGTGCGTGCTTGATATTGGGTTTCTGTGGCTGCGTGGGGTCGAGTTGCTCGGCTGCAGGCGGGTCATATTCCATCGCAACGCGGGGCACGATCAAACTTGGGTCACCGGGTTCCGGTCCTGTCAGAAAGAACAGACCGACGGATGCCGTCACGCCGATCACAGCCGCGGATATCAAATGTGCCAATTTCATACCTGCCATGGTACACGACCTCCTGCCGATGACTTCGATGCAATTCGATGTTCAAGATGCAAACACCACATATCATCGACAATATTCCGGCAATTGACGCAGCCCGCTCAAACTCATGAGCCTTACGATCCCCAAACCTGGAGCATTCCTCTTCAAAAGATCAGAAAGGGTACCCGCCATGAGTCACGACTTCGCATGCGTCCACCGCTGGAACGATCTGCCTGTTGATCATCCGATGGATCGAATCGAACGCCGCCGCGTCATTGGGGACAAAACGATGTTGTCTCATGTCGTGCTCCAAGAGGGGTTTGCACTGGGTGAACACGCTCACAAGAACGAGCAATTCGCAATCGTCCTCAGCGGATGCGTCGAATTCACGATCAGTGACGCACGCGGCACGCGAACAGAAATCGTGCGTGGCGGCGAGGTGCTTCATCTGCCCTCAAATGTTCCACATGCTGCCCTTGCGATCGAAACATCAACGGTGATTGATGTGTTCACACCCCCGAGCGAACTGACCGGCATTGATCACAGTTCTTCATGAGCCGGACGCGCTGTGGTGTGATCATCAATCGTATTGATGGATGTGTATATCCGATACGCACGAAATCCTGGAAGTTGGTTCTTGCTGGTCTTCCGCCAACATCGCAACACTCTGCTCACATCAATGCGCAAGCGGCGGATGCACACCTCGTCATCCGCCGACCTGCTCTCTTCGATTGTCGTATCTCTCTCGAAACTCGGAAACAAACCCCTGTCAATGCGTCGGAGATGTGCTCACGGGCAACCGGCACTGAACACATTGAGAAATGCGGTGACATCCGCGAAAGTGAACAGGCCATCCCCGGTGAAATCAGCGATCGATTGCTGCCCGACGAACGCATTCAGGAATGCACTCACATCGAAAAAGTCCAGTCGTCCGTCGCGCGTCAGGTCGGCGGGGCATGACTGCAATCGAACAATCTCAGCAGCGCGCCACGCGGCGAGTTGCGCCCACGGGCCATTGAGAATCATGTCCTCGTAGTCGACCCCTTGCGATTCAAAGTACTCGCGTTCACCGGGATACTCGTACCCAACGAGCCAGTCCGCCGGTTTGCGTAAAGTTGATGGGATCCCGTCCGCATCATCGTGCAGATACATCTCATCTGCCATTCCCTCCGGACGCGGCTTGTCAGGAGCATTGATAAACGAAGCAATGTCAATGGCGTCCTGATCGCTCAGCGTCATCGGTTCATCCAGTGGCATGTGTTTCTGTACATACGCGCCAAGCACGGGTGTTCGATAGAACGCGGCACCCTTCGAGTATCCATCTCTGATTCCCCACAGTGCGGGGATTCGTGGCCGACCCTCACCAACGCGATACTCCCCCTGACCAGGTGCGTCCTCACTGTGACAATCCGCGCACCGATTGTTGTAGAGTTGAGCGCCACGCAAGGGGTCCGCACGCATGGTCGAAACGCCCGCGATCGAAGGCAACGAGGGACCGGCTTCCGGCGGCAGTAGAGTCCAGTCCGCACGCATCGCTGGATCACGCAAACCATCCTTCACCCAGTGAATGTACTCCACCAGGGCAATCATCACCGGATCATCCTTCGTCGGTGCTCGCTCAGCGTTCATGCAGTTTCGGAAGCAGTCAATGATCGAGTCTTCGAGGTCGCGGTGATAACCCAGCGGTCGAAAATATGGCCCTAATCCGGTGTCCGGATTCGGCGTATATTTGCTCGGTGACTGGTAAACGGGCGATCCGAACGGGACCTGCCCCCCGCTGAAGTGACAACTCGAACACGAAGTCACCGTCGTCACATAGGGCTCCCCGGTATCGGGATAGGTTGTATTCCCATCCGGACCGAGGGTCGAGCTCGTTAAATGCATGTATTCGTATCCCAGATGAACCTCTGGAGGAGCATCGTCGATGCTCCGGCATTCGTACCAACCACTGATCGCGTCACAATCCGGCTCAACCATGTGGTGGCCATCAAAATCGAGATCGTCCGCAACAGCGACAAGTGTTCCGGCTCCAAGTACAACAACGATCCACGGCTTCATCTTCATGGCAAACTCCTTCAGCGACTTGTGCACGGTCGCGCAAAAGTCAGAGTGCAAGATGTGTGCCAATCAATTCAACGGCGATTGTCGCGTCTGGCGCTCCCGCAATCGCTTGTTCGTGCAAACCGAATGGTCAATACTGCTGCCAGTCGGCTTGCTGTGGCCAACATGTTCGTTAAACAGACTTGGGTTCAAACGATCTAACACACGCTCGAACAGCGACCCATCGTTGAGGCAAAAACCAGCCACGAAAAGAGAACGATCTCGAGCGGTCAAACGACAATTCGGAAATCACCATGCAGTCCGATTTGGTACCTCGACTGTTCCGCCGAAACTTGCAAAGTTCACGAGGTGTGAATCCAATCATCCCCAGCTCTCGAACTCGTGTTTGAAGGGGCATGAGCCACCATGAAAAACACAAGGAGACTGATTATGAAAGCACTGACACTGATTGCGGCCGTTCTCGTAATTGTCGGCGGTCTGAACTGGGGCCTGTGGGCCGTAGCAAAGTTTGACCTTGTCGCTACTCTCTTCGGGGAGTATTCCGTTTTGGCTCGACTGGTTTACGCTCTTGTTGGGGTGTCTGCAGTCGTGCTCGTGACCAGGCTTCCGGCTTTGGCCAGGCAACCCACACCCTGATTCCAGAACATCTTCATTTTGATTCGATTGGCAGATTTGACGGCACGGCTGGAGTGACCCGGTCCGTGTCTTCTGCCGTGCGCTTCGATCGCACACTCATATGATAACGGACAGGGGGGGATTCGAACCCCCGGTACAGTTGCCCGTACACATCATTTCCAATGATGCACCTTCAGCCGCTCGGTCACCTGTCCAATTCTGGCTCACACTCTAGGCATTCAGTTTGCCGCCTGTTTCATGCGAGATCAGTCGGACGCGCTCACCATGCCAGTATGGCGATTCGACCTGTTTCATAGATCGTTGTCGATCCCATGTTCCCGTTCTGCCAGTTCCAGTCCTGGCAACGCCGGCTGTGCTTTGCGATCGATCGCTCGCGCCCAGACCCAGTCAAGGATTCGAACACCAGCGGATCGTTGAATCACCCAGCACGAACTCACCAAGCCGACTGCTGCTCCGAAGAACACATCGGACGGATAATGAGCACCAAAAACGACGCGGCTCACGCCGACAAGGACCGCCAACCCAACCACCAATGGCGCCAACCGAGGGATCATGGCCGAGACAAAGACCGCCATCATGACCGCGAACGCAGTGTGACTGGATGGCATGGACCACAAGTCTGACGAGATTGGCGCCCAGAACTCCCAGGCGTGTCGAATACCGGCCTCGTTGTTGACCGGATACGCTCCGAACGGACCGAGCAAGACACTCGGGTCGTCAAACTTCGGTCTCGGTCGACCGATGGTCATCTTGGCAGCAAATGCGATGCCCCAGGTGAGTCCGGCCGCCGCCGCGAGGTCCAGCAGCCGCCTCGCCCGCCACGGCTGAACAAGTGCAAATCCAATCGCAAAGACGACGAGCCAGCCGGCCTGTCCAAACTGTTGCCAGGCTTCGAGTTCGCGGCGGACATCACCTCCGAGATGTTGCCCTGCTGAGACAATCCAATGACTGACCGTTCGATCAAAGGGATAGGCAATGAGACCCAGAACCACCAGCCCGATCGCCAATCGCCATGGCACCCGGTTATAGTCGCTGCGTTCAACCACTTCGTTCCTCGCCGTTCAATGAACCCATATCGTGACGACCGACCCTGCCCAACTTCACCGATTGCTCGACCGCATCTCTCGCGGGTGGAAGGGGGCGTGTGTTCTGATCGCGTTGTGTGCAGCAGTGTATCTTCCCGGATTGGCTGCGATCCCGCCCGTTGATCGGGATGAATCTCGATTTGCACAGGCGAGTCGGCAGATGTTTGAATCAGTCGCTTTACCTGCAGATGAAAAAAGCCCGGATTTGCATGACGGCGGGCTTGCCGTCCCCAAAATGGCCGATCGACCCAGATTGAACAAACCGCCCTTGATCTACTGGCTTCAGGTCACATCCGCCGCTGCCTTCACCAGAGGCGACCCTCAGCACGATGCGCTATGGATGTACCGGTTGCCATCGGTGCTCGCAGCACTCGGAACGGTGCTCATCACCTGGCGGTTCGGCTCTCGACTGTTCGACCCTTCGACGGGCCTGCTTGCCGGGACGCTCATCGCGATTTGCCCCATGGTTGTCTGGGATGCCCATCAAGCACGCGCTGATCAGGTCTTGCTTGTATGCACCACGAGCGCCATGTTCGCGCTGTGGTCTATTCACCATCATGATCGGCATGCATGGCACCGCACGCTCTGGCTTTGGATCAGCGTCGGGCTGGGCGTTTTGACCAAAGGCCCGATCACCCCTGTTGTGCTCGTGCTCACCGCAATCGGGCTGTCGTGGATCGGACGCGAGTGGCGATGGATCAAACGAACCAACCCGCTCGTTGGTGTGGCAATTGTTGTCTTGAGTCTGACACCATGGGTGATGCTGGTCAGCCGCCATAGCGGGTTCAGCGTGTTTATCAACACCATCGTCGATGAAACGCTGGGTCGGTCTGCGAGTGCCAAGGAAGGGCACTGGGGCCCGCCGGGCTATCACACGGTGCTCCTGGCTGTTCTGTTCTGGCCCGGTTCAATGCTCACACTCGCAGCGTTCGTCCGAACATGCCGCCTCGCGGTGCAGCTGCCTCCGGCAGAGCAATCTGGTTTGGTGAGCCGATTGCGAACATTCCCTCGTCGGTTCCGCGAGCGTGTATTGGGTCGTCGAGCCGAGTTGTTCATCATCGCCTGGATTGTCCCGTCGTGGATCTTGTTTGAACTGGTCGCAACGAAACTGCCCCACTACACGCTACCGATGTATCCCGCAATCGCAATGGTGTCTGCCAAGGCTGTTCTGGATGCGGCACGAGCACACATCGATACACAGACCGCTGAACGACTCGGCGCTGGGCTGGGCATTTGGCTTGCGATTGGCATTTCGATCTGCGTGGTCGCACCGATCGGCCTGGCACTCCTTGGCGGGGGGGCTGTGGCGGTCGTGGTTTCCGCCATCCTCGCAGCCGCGTGTGGATACCTGCTGTTCAAAGCCCGCACAGAGGCGCTTGAAGGACTGCTCTTGCGAGCCCAACTTCGAGCGTGTGTCGCAGCGGTGCTTTTTGCGGCTACCACACTCGGGTTTGTCCTGCCGCGCGCTCAGACGGTCTGGCCCTGGACGCGCGCGGTGGCTGCCATGCCGACTGATCGTCCAATTGCGGTCGCGGGACAATATGAAGAGAGCGTCATCTTCCTGACACGGGCTCGGATCGAACGCATCTCGCGCGATGAAGGGCAACGCTGGTTACGACGACATCCGACGGGTGTCCTGCTGCTTCAACGGTCGGACAGCACTGGTGAATTGGCGTTTTCACGCATCGATACCTTCGCCGGCTACAACTACGCAGGTGGTCGTTTTGTCACGCTCGACCTCGTGGAGCGAGAAAGATGACAACGCAAAACGCGCACCAGGACCAGCCAGCGCCCGCAGGCATGCTCTTGATCGATAAGCCGTTCGGCATGACCTCGATGGGGGTGTGCACCAGAATTCGCGGGAAACTCCGGGCTGGAGGCGCCGCAAAACGCATCAAGGTTGGGCACGGGGGCACGCTCGACCCACTCGCGACCGGACTGCTCGTCATTCTCATCGGGAAGGCCACCAAACGGTGCGAGCAGGTCATGGCTGATACGAAAGAGTACACGACCACGATCAATCTTGCAGTCCGAAACGACACATACGATCTTGAATCGGAGCCAATTCCAGTTTCAGTTGATCGTTCGCCGAGCCGTGATGATATTGACAGGGCATTGCGCGCGTTCGTCGGCCTCATTCAGCAGACCCCCCCTGCTCACTCCGCCATGAAAGTCGGAGGCCACCGCGCCTACACCCTTGCCCGCCGAGGTGAAGTTCCGCCGCTCGAACCGCGCACCGTTCGTATCGACACGCTCACCGTCACCAACTACGAATGGCCCGACCTCGAACTCGCGATCACCTGCGGCAAAGGCACCTACATTCGCTCACTTGCACGCGATATCGGCATCGCACTCAACACAGGCGGTGTGCTGACCGCTCTTCGACGAACACGCACCGGCACTTTTCATGTCGATGATGCAGTCAGTTTGGAAGACCTGCCTGATACCCTTGATCCACACGCCTTAACCCTCCCAGCCGGGTTCACCGATGTTCAGGCTCAATCTGAAACAGATTCGCCCTGAATCTTGATGTGAGCAAATGCGCCGGTGTCATCGAATGAACCGAATCCGAATCGACCTGAAGGGAAGGTCGTGTCGTTGGCTTCGAGCACGGGTTGGTCGGAGTCGTCAAAATACACTCGAATGTTGGCGCCCTTGCGAACGATCCTGATCTGGTGCGGATCGACAGGCCGACCCCAACCCACGCCCGTGCTGCGAGCGGATGTCACCGGCCTTCGGTCGGCACCATCGACGATCATGATGTGGTGCGCATTGGCATCGCCCTTACTCGCGAGATGCGCGTAGTAATAGTGCGACGGATCCTGGTACCCAAACACAAAACACAGGTCACGATGCGCGTACTCGCGACCTGTCTGATAGGCGGTACACACCATCTCAAAGTCGCTGAAAATCGGCTCGCGCAAGATTGCCAGAGCAAGCGGCGACCGGTACGGCGGGTCATACTTGGCCGTGCCAGAAAGCTCAAGCGCTCCACCAAACGCAGGACTTGATGTGTATCGAAAGACGGATGGATCCGTCAAATCGAAACGCAGAACATCGCTCGGGTTGTCAAACGCGATGTGGACCTGCTGCCGCGACAGAGCCGTGATCTCGATTGTTCCTGGCGTGACGACATGATGACAACCCATCAGGACAGCCAGCAGGCACGCGTTGAGCATGATGGCACTGCGGGTCATGATCACACTTGCTCAGGCACGACAAACGGTTCACGATACTGGTCTCGCATCAAGCCATTTGCTGTCGCTGCATGATGACCGGATACAAACCATTTGCGTTCATCATCCAGTTCCATCCAGCCCGAGCAGGCGATGCCTCGTGATTCGATATCCATGCCGTAACCGGCCATGTGCGCCCGGATGGACTCGAGGGATGCCACGCCACCTTGTGTATCCGCGAGCAAGTCGCGCACTTCTGCGTACGCCATACGAGGTGACACATATGCAGCGATATTCCCGTAGTGGCACATGTCGGTGCTGATCCGACCTTCGTCAATCTCGGTGATCAAACTCGAACGATCTCTGCTTTGGATGGCATCAAAGAAATTCTTCATATGCCCGCCACCCGAATCGCCCTTGAAGTCTTCGACCTTCTCGCCCGCTGGGTCATAGAACGCCCCCCCGCCGCGAGAACCGATGAACACGCCCTGGTCGTAATAGAGGCAGCTGCCCATCTCGCGGCCGTTGCGTTTCCATGCGCCCTTCGCGCCCGGGGTTTCTGGCAAACTGCGGGTCTCGGCCACCATGCGGATATGGCCATAGTCAAACACGAGCAGACACACATTCGGCGTGTCGCTGTCGTCATTCCACACGAGCCGCTCGCCGATATGCATGACGCGCTTCGGCGCACCGAGTCCGGCCATCCAGCGTGATTCATCGATGATGTGAACACCATTGTTCGCCAGTTCGCCGTTGCCGAACGGCGACTGCCAGTGCCAGTCATAATGCAGGTTCTTCCGCATTAACGGCCCGTGTTCCCGCGGCCCACAGAACAAGTTGTAATCCACTTCGCTCGGGATGGCTGTCGGACCGGTCACCCTGCCAATCGGATCACGACGACGGAACCATGCGGTGTGGACATGATTCAATTTGCCGAGGTGCCCATCAGCCTGCCAATCCATGAATCGGCGTAAACCGGTGTCCGATCGATTCTGCAATCCGGATTGCACGATGCGTTCATACTTGCGGGCGGCGGCCACCATCTGCCGCCCTTCAAACGGCGAGTGCGACACAGGTTTTTCGCAGTACACATCCATCCCGGCTTGACACGCCCAGATCGTGGCAAGTGCATGCCAGTGATTTGGGGTCGCCACAAGAACCGCATCGATGTCCTGACGATCAAAGATGCGACGCATGTCCTGTTCGAGCACCGCTTCTGAACCCGTCCTTTCGACAAGTTTTTTCTGCTGTTGAGCGAGCACGCGTTCATCGACATCGCACAGTGCAGCGATCTCGACATTGGGCACTTTGCGAGCCCAATCCCACAGGTGACCGCCGCGGCTTCGAATGCCGACCGCCGCCACGCGAATCTTGTCATTCGACCCAAGCACCCTCGACCACGCAGGAGCCGCCATCGCGGTCGCGGCAACGCCCGCTGAAGCCTGCAAAAATCGGCGTCGTGTCAACTCATTCATGGCCTGCACTCCTTCTGATCAATCAACGGGCTCTTGGGACCACGCATCGTACAGCATTTTGACGCGCGCTTCATCCGTCGATCCTCGGTGAAACACGAACCGATGAAGAAACCGTAAGGTCTCGCCAGGTGCGAGTTCCATCGCCCCACGCTCGGGCTCGCCGCCCTCAAAAGCCGATGTACCGAACGGATTCGCAGCGATCAACCCGTACGCACGCGCTTGCCACCATGTCGGATGCCGCGGATTCGATGGATGATCAAAAATGGCAACACCGACGCGTTGGCCTTCGATCTCGCCCCAGTAATCGACCCACGCCGCTCGCTTGCCCCACACCGATTGACCCGTGACACCCTCGCTGTTTCGAGCGTTGCCCGTCACACCCGTAACACCGGCCCGTTCGTCCGGCTCGAGCCGAAGCGACGGGTGCGTGCGCATCGCAAAGGTCCCTTCCTTGGTATCACCAAACCGGAGCGGCTCGCCGGCATCCGCTGCAAACACACTTTGAATGGTGATCGATCGAGTCTGCTCGGCTGCAGCGAATCCGACTTCCAATGCATAGGTGCCGATCGTGGTGCCTTCAGCGGTGATCATCTGGTAGTCGGCTCTTATCCCCCCCTCATCAGGATGAACTTCGCCAACAACTTCGAAGCGTGCGGGACCGTGCCAGAAATCATGGCCATTAATATCACCATGCGCAAACCACATCGATGTGTGGTGCGGGCGATCGTGCGACTCGCCTGATCTGTCTTCCTGTGGATAGGCGCGCGTCATGGGCACGCCGCCAGGCCCTATCACTGGATACAGGTATGGTCGATCGGTCGTTCCGAACACAAAACTCGTCATCAGTTCATGATCGACTTCGATACGCACGCGATCCGCGCCGTACGACAACGCAGCATCGTCGGTCTGCTGCACGATATAACCCACGACATCAAAGTCGTAGTCCTGATAGGTCTTCATGGTGCCGCTGAGCCACAGGACCGCACGCACATCGCCGTCGGCTTGCGTCACGATGGGTCGTACCTGATCAACAGACGAGTTGCTCGTCACAGCCTGCCACACCCACTTGTCTTGGTCAGTCCGATGCCCGCGGAATATTTCACGGTGGCGCTGCCCGTCTGTCGCACTAACCAAAGGCTCGCCCGTTGTCGGATGTGCGTCGGTCGAGATGAACACAACACCCGGCGCAATAGGATCGATCGCGGCCAGACCGGTGTAATCGTCCTCGCCCGCATACAGCCTTGTTCCCGCGTACGCAATCTCTTCATCATGCCACGCTGCGCCGTCAAACCACGCGAAGCGGAATCGATGGTCCATCCCGCCCGACGCACGGGGCTTGCCCGCACCATCGACCTGCACCGTGTACACCACGCGTGGCAATCCTGCATCATCGAGTTCGACATCGCAAGGCCACGCGACCGCGTCGGCCGATCCTGTAAAGACACTCGTCAACTGCTCATGCGTCGGTGCCTCTTTGCCCAGCGTGCCGATGCGTTCACCGGCTCCGTTCCACACGCCGCCGTCACGAACGAATCCGTAGTACAGGCTGTTGTCAAAGTCGCGTGGGTGCTGATCGGTACAAAAGAAATGAACCGTGTCTCGTCCATTGCCAGCGTACCGCACATACGGCCGACCAGGGCCGGCAAGTAACTGCCCCACCTGTCGCCAAGTGGCGCCGTTGTCATCGGACACAAGAGCGTTCGGGTCCCACCCTTCGCCGCGATAGAAATCGTAGAGTCGCCCCTGCCCGCCGTTCTCTGCAGCCAGCCGATACACATTGGCATAGGTCACACCGTGACCCGATGCCACACCCGGCTCGACGACCTGCTCAAGACCATTCAATGAACCATCCGCGTGGACGCGCCGCATCCGGATTTTTGCGTCATTGCCGTGCTTCGCGTACACCGCGAGCAGACCGCCATCGGCTATCGGGATCAGGGCGGGTGCGTTGTGGTCGTCGCGCTGCAACTGATCATGCAGTTCAATCACCGTCGTCGCACCCGTTGCAATGTCGTATCGCGTCAACTCGATATCGCCGCGGCGCGAGGCATCATCGATACCGGCTGCAACCGATCCAAACCACAGCACGCCATCCTTGATGATCGCGCGTTCATCCTGAAACCAGCACCATCCGCCATCGTCGTTAAACACGATCGGTTCAGGAAACGCCATGGCATCGTGCTTGACAGGAGGCTCTGCGACCTGCAGCCCGAACGCTCCGATAACGATCATCACTTCCAGCACAACTCGCTCCCTTCGCATCGGGCCGACACACCCACTGCGCTGCCTGCAGCGTCATCACCCGGACGGCTCCATCGATTTGCTATGCTACACGCAACTGTTCGAGACCACACGATGGGAGTCCACCTCATGCCCACTTGCGCCCGGCGATTCTTCTTCACGCTCGTTCTTTCAGTGTCTGCGCTCTGCATTCGAGCGCACGCTGCCGAACCGACCAATGTCGTCATCATCTTCATTGACGACCAAGGTTACAACGATGTCGGCTGCTTCGGAGCCGAAGGCTTCACAACCCCGAACATCGATCGCATCGCCGCTGAAGGCATGAAGTTTACCAGTTTCTATGTCTCGCAGGCGGTGTGCAGCGCGAGCCGGGCGTCACTCCTGACCGGGTGCTACGCCAATCGCGTCGGCATCCTCGGTGCCCTGTTCCCGTCGTCAAAGAACGCCCTGAGTCACGACGAAACCACCATCGCCGAGGTCCTCAAAGCCAAGGGCTACGCAACCGGCATCTTCGGCAAGTGGCATCTTGGGCACAAGCCGCCGTTCCTGCCGCTGCAGCACGGGTTCGATGAATACCTCGGCCTGCCCTACTCAAACGACATGTGGCCGGTCGACTATGACGGCAAACAGCACGACCCCGAACACTGGAAAGCCAAGCGTTACCCCCCCTTACCGCTCATTGATGGCGACCAAACCGTTGAAACCATCGACACGCTCGAAGATCAGGACACGCTGACCACCCGATTCACCGAGCGAGCGGTCGCGTTTATTGACAAGAACAAGGACGAGCCGTTCTTCCTCTACCTCCCTCACACCATGGGTCATGTCCCGCTCGGGGTCTCTGAGAAGTTTCGTGGTTCCTCCGAGCAGGGGATGTACGGCGATGTCATGCAGGAGATCGACTGGTCGGTCGGGCAGGTGCTCGAAGCCCTCGACCGCAACAACCTCGCAGACAACACACTCGTCGTGTACACCTCCGACAATGGTCCGTGGATGAACTATGGCAATCACGCCGGGTCGGCCTTCCCGCTCCGCGAAGGCAAGGGCACGATGTGGGACGGCGGCTGCCGCGTGCCGTGCGTCATGCGGCTGCCCGGCACCATCCCCGCCGGCTCCGTCACCAACAACATGGCGTCCACCATCGACCTGCTCCCGACCATCGTCGAAATTACCGGGGCCGACGCCCCCCCGCTACCGATCGACGGCGTGAGTCTCCTGCCGCTCTTGCGCGGCGACGAGAACGCGAACCCGCGCGACGAGTTCTGGTTCTACTACGGGCGGCAACTGCAGGCCGTCCGCAAGGGCAAGTGGAAACTGCACCTGCCGCACGAGTATCGGTCATATGAAGGCGTGCGTCCGGGCAACGACGGCCACCCCGGTCCATACGAAAAGGGCCGCATCGGCTACGCCCTCTTTGACATGGAAAACGACCCCAAGGAACTACGCGACCTCGCGGACCAGCACCCGGATGTCGTCGAACGCCTCAAAGCGATCGCAGAGACCGCCCGCGACGAACTCGGCGATGCCGGTGTCAATGGCTCCGGCCAACGCGAAGCGGCGAAGGTGGATTGATGCTAAGTACCCCGGTGCCACGACCGGCGGTCTTTCGCCCGTCGTGTCTTCCGCTGGACCAACAACGAAGCAGCACGCGCCGAGGACGGCGGGTGGTGGCACCATGTTGAAACAAGTTGTCCCGTATCGAGCCGTGTGTTGTCCGCAGTCGAATACATCGGCGCCACACAGCGAACAAAATAACATCAGGAGGCGAAACGCATGCGCCTCCTGATGCCATCATGGCCCCTTCCAACGAGGAAGGGTCGTACTGATTGGAGCCGCGCTTACGCGGCGATCTTCACCGAGTCCGTGCTGGTCACGCTCTGGGCGGAGACGGTCATGCCGCCCGCTCCGAACTGCACGGTGAACTGGGCGGGGTTGCCGCGTGCGGTCGAGCGGGTCGCGGTGATCTGGTAGGTCACCGAGGCCGAGCCCGCCGGGATCGTTTCATCGACAAGGACTTTTTCGCCGGGGTTGCCGACGAACGAGAATGACCCGCCATCGATCTACCGCGTGACCTCATAGATCGTGCCGCTGGCCCCCGCCGGGTTCTGGCACTTCCATTTGAGTTCGACGGCTCCGTTCTGGAGGAGGGCCGTGCGGAAGTCAAAGGGGGTTCCCGGAGGGGGGACCGCGCCGGGCACGGCGGGCGGCGGGATCTGCGCAAAGGAATACACCTCGGGGTCGTCGGCGGGTGGCATGGTCTTGGCTCTGCAAGGCCATGATCGAGGCCCAATGCCGCTCCATCATGGCCATGATTGAGCGGCGGGTGGCCGGGGACATCATTCAGGCGGGGTGGCATCGAAGCCCGCTGACTTCCAATGGCTCACGATCATGTGCCACTGATGTCGTCTTCGTCATCGGTGCTTCCCCTCGACCACGCTCGATCAGCCATGCCAACCAAGAACAAAGACACCGATGACGAAGACGACATCAGTGGCACGGGAGTACGAAGATACGGCGCCTCATGGAGTTTCTGCGCAATCCCGCCAATCAATACTCCGTCAGCCAGTACCGGGCGACGATCGCTGGCACGGCTGCGGTGCCGAGGTGGTACGCAAGCGTCAACCAGGTGAGGTCTGCCGTGGTCGCCCTCGGCAAAGGTGGGGGCGTGTTGAGGATGTCTGGGTTCCAGACCACAGCCAACACGGTCCCGCCGACAACCGCCGCCGTCGCAAGGATCGCGCAGCCCCACGATATCCACGCGCTCCCAAAGTTCCGTGTGGCAACAGCGTGCAAGAGCCAGAACACGCCGATCGTCAGCAGGCCGCGCGGAATCCAGGCCTCGATCACATAGAAGTTCCACGACCCGAGCACGCCGATGAGCGCCGCCAGAACACCCGCGACCACAGCGGCCGTCGTCAGTGGCCGAATGAGAGCGACAAATGAGAGATGGCTGGGGTTCTCCATCAAGGAGATGGTACGGCGTCTCCGCGCCAATCACTGTCACCGACGACCGTGATTCTCAACTAGGACCGCGTCCGCCGACGAACACCGAGCCCCGCAAGACTGAGCACCGCGAGCGTGCCGGGAACTGGGACCATGTTGACATGGATCGAGATATTCTGCTTGTCGATGTACGCTTGGTCATCGGCATCTGCGGAAGTGAACAGTCGATTGTCCAGCGTGAGGACGATCGAGGTCGTCGCGGCAAAGTTGATCGTCAGGCTGTCTTGCCAATCGCCAGCGGAATCGCCATTCCAGTTCTGCCCGAAGGTGTCGCTATACAGATCGCCGCCCGACTCGACGAACGCGATCGTCTGGACCGACGAAATCGCTGTGACACCACTATTGGCGAACGAGCCCGACTCCGCGATGGTGATGGACTCAATGAACTGTCCGGGATCGGCCGTCACCGTGAATGTCAGTCGCCCGTCCAGGAAATCGACCCCGCCATTGAATGATAACGATTGAAACCCGGTCCCTGGAAAGATCAGCCCGTCGCCCGCCGAGTCGACACCGGGGAAACCAAAGAGCCCGGTATTGTCGGTGTTGGACTCGGTGACATTTGTAAAGAACATGTTGTCGGTGACGAAATCGCCATAGTTGATGTCCCCGGCGTGGGCCACGCTCGCTATGGCGAGGGCGCCCGCTGCGACAAACAGGCTGAGGCCGTGCGTGCGCGGATTGGTTGTCTGGTTGGCAGTCTTCATGGATTCGTCTCCTCTTCTTTGCGTGTCGTTGTCTCGTTCGATCTCTCTCGACGATCCGTCGTTCGAATCGGGCTGCCAATATACCCGCTGAATCCAGATCATGCTACTCATTTCTGCTCATTATCATGTCACAAGTCGGCAGATTGGGTGGAGAGTTGCTATCGGTATCTCACGCTGGGTTCTATCTTGCCCAAACCACCATCTGACAAAGCAGGTGGAGTGCGTTCGCGTTTTGAACTTGGCGAGGGTGGCACCGAAGTCCGCCTTCGGGCCTCGGTGCTTTGGATCGATCAACTCCTCGCAGAACCAAGCCGCGAGCGTCCATCCGTCATCCATCCGGCCATCACCTCCATACCCTCCGCTTCCACCGGAGGATTTCATCCATGCCCAGTCTCTTTGACCCCATCCGCCTTGGCGAACTCGACCTGCCCAACCGCATCGTCATGGCCCCGCTTACCCGCTGCCGCGCCATCGACCATCGCATCCCCAATTCCCTCATGGCCGAGTATTACGCCCAGCGCGCCACCGCCGGGCTCATCCTCTCAGAAGCCACCGCCGTCGATCCGATGGGTGTCGGCTACCCGAACACACCCGGCATCTGGTCCGATGAACAAATCGAAGGCTGGAAGACCATCACCGCCGCCGTCCACGAACGCGGCGGCCGCATCCTGCTCCAACTCTGGCATGTCGGCCGTATCTCGGACCCGGTCTACCTCGATGGCCGAACCCCGGTTGCCCCCAGCGCCATCGCCCCCCCCGGCCATGTCAGTCTCATCCGCCCCAAGCAACCCTTCGTCACGCCCCGGGCCCTCGACAGAGCCGAGATCCCCGCCGTCATCGACGCCTACCGCCAAGGCGCGATCAACGCCCAGCGCGCCGGCTTCGACGGCGTCGAGATCCACGGCGCCAACGGCTACCTCCTCGACCAGTTCCTTCAAGACATCTCGAACCACCGCGCCGACGACTACGGCGGCCCCATCGAAAACCGGGCCCGCCTCATGCTCGAGGTCGCCGACGCCTGCATTGACATCTGGGGCGCAGGCCGCGTCGGCATGCACCTCGCCCCCCGCGGCGACAGCCACGGCATGGGCGACACCGACCTCGCCGCCACCTTTACCCATGTCGCCCGCGAACTCGGCCAGCGCCACCTCGCCTTCATCTGCGCCCGCGAACATCTCGGCGACAACGCGCTCGGCCCAACCCTCAAGCAGGCCTTCGGTGGCCCCTATATCGCCAATGAGGGCTTCACCCAGGACACCGCCCAGGCCGCCGTCGCCAACGGTTCAGCCGATGCCGTCGCCTTCGGCAAACTCTTCATCGCCAACCCCGATCTCCCCCACCGCTTCGAGCGCCGCGCCCCGCTCAACGACCCGAGGCCCGAACTCTTCTACGGCGACGGCCCCGAGGGCTACACCGACTACCCATTCCTCAATGCCGAAGCGGACACCGAGCCCGACCCCAAGTCCTGACGCGGAGACGGCCATGAGGGCCGCCGACTTCGGCCAGCGCGTGCCCTCCACGAGCCGGGCGGCGCCAGCCCTCGGTCCTCGGTATCCCTTAACCCATGTGCTTCTGCAACCCTTGTCCTTGTACTGCCCCGCCGAGCGGCACGACCCCTCACCCGCCTTGAGCGAGCCCCGACTGTGAGGGAGGCGGTCCGCGTCAAACCAAAGACACCGAAGTCGAAGACGACTTGCGGTGGCACGGGTTTTCGGCGAGATCGGAGCATCGGTGCCACCCTGCCTGACTTCCAATGGCTCAAAACCTGTGCCACTGATGTCGTCTTCGACATCGTTGCTTCCCCTCGACCACGATCCTTTGGTTGCTGTACCCAGATCCCCGCCTCACCGTTCGACCACGATCGATCACACGATGGTCAACCAAGAACGAAGACACCGATGTCGAAGACGACATCAGTGGCACAGGGACGGCCTCTTCATGACCATGGCGGCGCGTGGCCGGGACCATCGTTCTGCAATGTGTGCCATGGCCAGCGCGTCTTCGAGTCGGCCATGCCGTCGGTCCGAGAGACCCCCGCACGCAACCACGCACGACTCGAAGACGCGTTGTGCGTGCCACACTGGTCTGTTCGGTGGTCAAGCCAAGGCAAATCAATGCCATCGCTCCGCGACCGCCGCCATGCTTCGCGTCTGAGCGTTCGCTCGCCTCCGGCGGCTGCCAGACTCGCCTCGGAGAGGCGATCTACCCAGGATCCGCCTCGGAGAGGCAGGCTACCCAAGGCCCCTGATCCCCGATGGCTGTTGGCTGGTCCCTGACCCCTCATGACTCATCCCCATCCCCTCTTCCCAATGCCCAATCCCTCATCCCCAATCCCTCCCCCTATCCTTCCCGCATGGACTACACCTACCGCTATCCGTCGCAGCGTGCACCCGTCTTTGCCCGCAACATCGTCGCGACCAGCCACCCGCTGGCCGCACAGGCCGGGCTCGCCATGCTCGCCAAGGGCGGCAACGCCGTCGATGCCGCCGTCGCGACCGCCATGGCGCTCACCGTCCTCGAACCGACCAGCAACGGCATCGGGGCCGACAACTTCGCACTCGTCTGGACCGGGGGAGGTCTGCACGGGCTCAACGCCAGCGGCCGGGCACCCGCCGGCCTCGAACGAGCCCGCTACGACGGCATGGAACGCATCCCCTACTACGGCTTCGACGGCGTCACCACCCCCGGAGCCGTCTCCGGCTGGGTCGCGCTCAACAAAGAGTTCGGCTCACTGCCCATGACCACCCTCGCCGAACCCGCCATCCACTACGCCCGCGAAGGTGCCGTCGTACCCCCCCACATCGCCTACTACTGGGGTCGAGCCGCACGGGCCTACCCCCGCGATCTCTGTGGCGACTGGTTCAACACCTTCACGACCGATGGCCTCGCCCCGCAGACCGGCGATCTGGTCACACTGCCCGACCACGCCGACACACTCGAAGCCATCGCTGAGACCAATGGCAACGCCTTCTACCACGGTGAACTCGCTGAGCGCATCGAGCACGCTGCCATCGCCGGCGGCGGCGACCTGCGCGCGACTGACCTGGCTGCACATCAAGCCGAATGGGTCCGCCCGATCAGCCTCGACTACCACGGCTGGCGGCTGCACGAGATCCCGCCCAACGGCCAGGGGCTCGTGGGGCTCATCGCACTCGGCATCCTCAAGCACTTCGACATGAAAGCGCTCGACCCCGACAGCATCGAGAGTCTGCATTTGTCGATCGAGGCGATGAAACTCGCCTTTGCCGATGGCCACCGCTATATCGCCGACCCCGACCATATGGATGTTGCGGTCGATAGCCTGCTCGACGACACCTACCTCGCCAGCCGGGCCAAGATGATCGATCGGTCCAAGGCCACCGACTTCAACCACGGCACACCGAAGCAGGGCGGCACCGTGCTGCTCACCGCTGCCGATGCCGAAGGCACCATGATCAGTCTGATCCAGAGTAACTACACCGGGTTCGGCTCGGGCATGGTTGTGCCCGGCACCGGCATCGCACTGCAGAACCGCGGCTGCTGCTTCACGCTCGAAAAGGGTCACCCCAACGAGGTCGCCCCCGGCAAGCGCCCCTATCACACCATCATTCCGGGATTCGTCACCCGCACGGGCTCAGGGGGGGATGATGTGCCGGTCATGGCGTTCGGTGTCATGGGTGGATTCATGCAGCCCCAAGGGCATGCACAAGTTCTGATGCGGATGGCCGATCACGACATGAACCCACAGACCGCCCTCGACGCGCCGCGCTGGCAAGTCATGAAAGGCATGGAGGTGACGATCGAACCAGGGTTCGGCGAGAAAACCATCGACGGCCTGCGCGCTCTTGGTCACGAGATCACCGTGGACGACATGTTCAGCGCCAGTTTCGGCCGCGGACAGACCATTTATCGGCTCGACGACGGATATTGCGCTGGCTCAGACCCACGCTGCGATGGCCAGGCGGTCGGTTTCTGAACCGTCCGGGCCACAGTGCAACAGCTTTATTCGAGATAAAAGCCGACTCCCGAGGGATCGGCTTTTTTATACAACACATTGTTGATGACTGGTGGATTCGCCCTGTAACTGTCTCAGTGAGCAGTCGCGGTAGCGGGCTTGATCTCACCGATCACATCGCTGAGGCTCTCGCCCGCTTCGATGATGATCTGGTCGGCGATCTCACGACGATGGATCTCTACATCGCGTGGAAACTCAAACGCAATTCGTACGCGTTCACCTTTCACAGAGGCAATTCGCACGATTCCGATCGGATTCTTCGGGTCTCCAATGACCACTTCTTCGCCTTCGCGCCGGGTAATTACGAGCATCATGCCTCCCCAACTGATCCGGGCCGTCCCACACGGCTCTCCCACTGAGACTTCAGTATACCGATCCCCCGTCACAGTGCGAGTCGAATCTCAGATTCCTATTGGAACTGTTTCATCAATCCGACAATTTGGGCGATCTACCGTTGGACGCGAACTACTCAACAGCCTCGACACCCGTCACCTCGGGCACATGCAGCCTCACATTGCGCTCGATACCCATCTGCAGCGTCATTTCAGACGAAGGACACCCAACGCACGCCCCCAGAAACCGGATCTGCACTACACCCGCATCTGTGATACCGACCAACTCAAGGTCGCCGCCATCGGCCTGCACTGCCGGACGGATCAACTCGATGACGCGGGCGACGCGTTCGCGCAGGCTTTCGCTCTCGGCTGTCGGGTTGGGTCGTTGATCATCCATCGGTCTGATTCATCATATGACCCCCATCGGGCTGACGGCACCCTACGCTTGGTGACGATGATGAAACATCCAATCTCGAAGACGATTCTCCTTCTCGCCGTCATCGCATGTGCATCGTGTTCGTCACCTCGATACACACCAAGCGGCAATGCGTTGCTCGATCTGCGCAATCCGGAACTGCGGGTACCAGTACGCGTCGAGTCTGCTGAAAACGCCTGGAACGAGATGTTGGACGGCAACCGCGACCGCGCCGCAGTTCGACGCGCTTTCAAAGACCTCGCCTGGTCGCCCGCAACACCCATCGATGTGCGCATGGCGTGTGTCGGTCTGCTCCTTGATGACCCGAACACGGAAGACCTGCTTGATGCCCGACAGATGGCAAGGCTGATGCTTCCGACGGAACGATCACGCTCGGTGGTCGCCGTGATCGCGTCGCGTGCAGGCTCACGCGGGTGGGAGGAAATGGCTTCGCCCCTGGTGCGGTCATACGCGCGATCGGTCGCGACAGTCGAAGATGACGATCGGGCGGAACACATCGCGCTCGAACAACTGCACCCAGATCGCACGGTGGCCGAAACAGTCTTCGAGGTCTTTCTCGAGCCGGGCTACGACGAAACACCGGCGGAACTGCGTCTCAACGAGCGCACAAGAGCGGATGTCTGGGATCTTCTCGGCCGCCTGGATGAGACCGGCGCGCTCCGCCGCGATCTGATCGCGCGGGCCGAAGCAACAACAACTTCCGAATCTGCACTGGCATCGGTTCGCGCGCTCAAACGCGGACTCGATGAACTGAGCATTGTGCCGCGCACCGGCGATGAGTTACGCTGGCTCGAACGACTGGCTTCTCTTCCGGAAAACGCCGAGTGGTGGGTCCAGTCCGCTGCCGCGGTTGCGATGCTTCCGCAATCCGAACGCACGACTCTCGAACTTCGTCACATCGAAGCCATCCGTTGGGCAGCTACCCATCGCCCGAACTGGATCGCAGCCACCAAGCAATCGCTGATCAATGAGCTCGATCAAAGGCTCTCGCCTCGCAATCACCATAAACGGACGGCAGAAAAAACCATCCACCGGCAACCGCGCCGCGAAAGTCTCGCCGAATGGGCGGGCAACATGTCATTTGCAGACGCACTCGCGATGCTGGTCATTGATGAAGCGGTTCACCAACCACAGATTCATGAACGACTTGTGCAGCAAATCGATATCGACCGGCGTGACCGCACGACAGAATATGGCGGCGTGATCGAGTCGGTGGAAGGCGATCAGTTTCGCATTGTCCTGTTTCGCCCCAGAGCTCGCGACCGAACAAGCGACACCACTTTCGCTGCGAGCGACGACATGGTGCGCTACAGCGATCGATCGCTCGTGCACTATCACCAGCATGTCCAGTCGAGTAACAACGCGGCGTATGCCGGGCCGAGTGACGCGGATCTGACTTACGCTGCCCGATCCGGGCGCACCTGCCTTGTGTTTACCAATGTGGATGCGAACACGCTCAATGTCGATGCGTACCAGCCCAATGGTGTCACGCTCGACCTCGGCACGGTCACCATCCCATCACCCTGAACATGCACGCTCTTCTCCTCGCCGCGTTTGCAGTCCTCTATATCGGCGAGGAACTTGACGCGCCGCTGATTCCCGACCTGCCGCTCAGTGCGGTCTCGTTTGTCATCGGTGCGATCGTTGTCGTTGTCGGGGGGGTGTGGCTGCTCAGCGCGTTCCAGGGCCGCGGCTTGAGTCGAGACGGCAAGATGAACCGTATTCGCCGGGTCGAACGATGGGCGGCGACCGCCCGATGGGCGCTCCTCGCGGTCCACGCGGCCGCCGTGATCCTGTTCGGGTTGCTCACCGAAGTGCGAGACCAACTCGGCAATTTGATTGCGATCGACGAGACGATCTCGCTGCTGCCGCTGGTCTTTGGTTTGATGGTGGTTGAGTTTGCGATCTATCCCATCGAACGCCGCCTGCGGAACGCGATGATGATGCGCAGCCTCGACGAGGGGCTCCCGGTGCATCCGTTTCCGAACCGATTGCGTTTCGTGTGGCTCTGGACGCGGCATCACATCCTGTTCATTCTGATCCCGCTCTCGATCTTGCTTGCCTGGTCAGAACTCGCGCCGCTGCTCGTGCCGGAAAGTGGACTCTCGCCGACTGCTCGGGAAGGGTGGTTCGCCAGCATTCAAATTCTCGGTGTCGCGGCGGTTTTTGCCCTGATCCCCCCGCTGCTCGTACGCATCTGGGACACCGTGCCCCTTCCCCCTGGGCGCTTGCGTACTCGGCTTGACGACATGTGCACCACCCACCGCGTGCGCATCCGCAACTTCCTCGTCTGGCGCACGGGCGGGGTGATGCTCAACGGGGCAGCGATCGGGCTTGTCCACCCGCTGCGCTATGTCGTCCTTTCGGATGCCCTCCTGACAAGCCTGACTGAACGCGAAGTCGAAGCGGTGGCTGCCCACGAGATCGGGCACATCCGCTGCAAGCACACGCTGTGGCTGGCGGTCTCGATCCTCGCTGCCATCATGATCCTCGGCACACTCGCAGGCGTGACCATCAACACCTATCAACTGCACGCAACTGTGCCGCTCACGCCGCCCGCCGAACAAATCGCAGTCGGCGTTGCGCTCGCGTTCACACTGATCGGGACGCTGATGGTTCTCGGGATGGTCTCACGCCGTTTCGAGCGTCAGGCCGACGCGTTTGCACTGCGCCATCTCTCCGGTGAACAGGACAAGGCGCACCCGGTTGAAACAACGGCTGAAGCCGCCCATGCGATGGCGGGCGCTCTGCAGCGCGTCGCCGATGCACACGCGATTGATGTCCGCCGCAAGACCTTCCGGCACGGCTCGATCTATGGCCGACAACGAGCCCTGCTCACAGCAGTCGGTCAACAAACCGACACCCTCGTCGCTGATCGCGTCGCAAAGCGAACGAGGTGGGTGACGATTGGCATGTTGGTAATCGGGGTCGGGCTTGCGGTCTTGGAAGTAATTCTGAATGGATCACTCACAGCCTAGATCGAATCGACTGCATGTCTCCACAGGATCTATGCCAGACATTCGGGCAACATCGGTATCCGTTCGCACAGAGCCCAAATCGCCGACAGGGATTCCGAGCGAGGCTCCAGACAAAATGAAAAACCCCGGACTTGCGCCCAGGGTTCAATGACTCCTAACTCAGTACAAGCGTTGCCGCCCTCATTCCGGCTCGCCGCCCGACCAGTCGTACACCCATGATCCGATCGCGCGCTCGTAGTCTTGCAGTTCGCCGTTGGCGAAGAACAGTTCGAGTTCGCGGGTGGCGGCTTCGGGTGAGTCTGATCCGTGGATCAGGTTGAACGAGTTGGACACACCAAAGTCGCCACGGATGGTGCCAGGTTCGGCGTTACTGCCAAAAGTCGCGCCCATCATCTTGCGGCTGATGGCGATCGCGTTGTTCCCTTTAAGCGCCATCACGACGACCGGGCTTGAGGTCATGAACCCAACGAGGCTGGCGTAAAACGGGCGCTCTTTGTGGGCTTCGTAGTGCTTGGCTGCGAGTTCCTGCGAGATGGTCATCAGTTTCATACCGACGACTTGCAGACCTTTGTCTTCAAATCGGCTGATGATTCGGCCACAGAATCCGCGCTGGACTGCGTCGGGCTTGAGAATGATGAGTGTGGTTTCCATGTGCAGTCTCCGTGATGCAGTTTGAGGTGTTCGAAAATTGGTTGAAAGCATAGGAGGCGCGCGATCTCGCGTCTGACCAGCGGAACCAATTATCGGACGATTCACAATCAACTGTGCACACAGTGCATCCGAATAAGTCTCGGCTGCGGACAGAGTTGTGTCCAAAACCCCCTTCGACCCGGTATTCTCAACTCGGGTCTTGCCCGTTCGGGCGTATGGCGGTATGAGTAGAACCAACCGGGCGATACTGCCCTGATCTTGGAGAGTCAATATGCGACAGGTTTATGGATGTGCACTTGCAAGTCTTCTCGCGGCCTCAGCCTCGGCCCAGGTGGCGGCTCCGCAACCCACCGATAATCGGTCCAATCCGATCCCGGTCGAAATCGACTCGTTCGAAGTGCTCAGCGTCAGCACGCTCGGCCAGATCATTCATGAACCCGACTTCCGTGGCTTCGGCCAACGGGACTGCCTCAATGACTCATCCCACACCGACCCCGAGTTCAGTTCCAACCAGTGGACCGCTCAGGCGGGCTTTGCGCAGCACGAAACCATGGCTGCAACCTACACACTCCCTGCCTCGGCGTTTCCGATCAAACTCGAAGTCATGAAGGGACTCTTCGTGACCGCCGGCACCATCGAACCCACGACCACAGAGTGGAGCATCCTCGTGTGGGAAGGCACACCCGAGACCGGGACACTCGTCGCCGAGTTTTCATCTGACGATGTTTTCCTCCCCCACCTTCAGATGCCGCCCGGCAACAACGCGACGCTCATCGAGGTCTCGGTCGACCCGGGCGACCCCGAGCAGATCTTCATCCTGAACACGGGCGGTTCCAATCAGTTCAGTATCGGGTTTCGGATCGATGAGCATCATTCGCAAACTTCCAACCCGTGTCTGGTCGCGCCGCCCTCAAATAGAAACGCGTTCCCCGCAACCGATGTTGATGGGTTGTTCTCACCTGCGGGAAACTGGCTCGATGCGGTGAACTGCGGACCGTTGGGATGCCCCGCCAACTGGAGTCGATTCAGCGAACTCGGGCTCTGTCAACCGAGCGGCGACTGGGCGATCGCTGCGGTGTGGTCCAGCACGGATTGCGTGCCCGGGTTTGGTGCATGTTGCAAACTGGACGGCACATGCGAAGAGATGTTCCAAAGTGACTGCGAAGCGGTCGGCGGAACCTACCAAGGTGACGGCACCGACTGCACCGATGTTGATTGCCCGATCCCGACCGGGGCCTGCTGCTTTGACACCGGATTCTGCCTTGAACTCAGTGAAAACGACTGCTCTTCGGCTGGCGGTACCTATCTCGGGCACGGCTCTGACTGCGCCGATGACAATGGCAACGGCGAACCCGATGCTTGCGAACTCAGCGGCTGCGACGCTGACCGTAATCTCGATGGTGTCGTTGACTTCTTTGATGTGCAGGACTTCCTGACCGATTTCTCAGCACTGAACGCAAGTGCGGATATGAACATGGACGGGCTGTACAACTTCTTTGATGTGCAGATCTACCTGAACCTGTTCGCTGAGGGCTGCCCATAATCAACGAGTCAGTTGTTCAGGCCTCAAGGCAGGGTCATCCGAACGACGGGTGCGTGACCGACTCGCTAGGCTATCGGTATGAATCCGATAGACATGCGATCTGACACGGTGACCCGTCCGACCAAAGCCATGTTCGAGGCGATGTTCAGAGCCGAACTCGGCGACGACACGCTGGGCGATGAGCCAACCGTCCAACAACTCGAAGCACGCGTCGCTGAGATCACCGGCAAGGAGGCGGCCTTGTTTGTCCCGTCTGGGACAATGGCCAACCTCCTCGCGATGCGGTCCCAGACGCAACCTGGCGATGCGGTCATTGCGCACGAGGGCAGTCACTTTTATCACTATGAATCGGGTGGGTACGCAGCCATCGCCGGGTGCAACCCGCGATTCGTTTCGACCCCTCGCGGCATTTTTTCACCAGACGATGCAGCCAGGCATATCCCCTGGGATGACCCCCACTTTTCGCAGCCAACACTCGTGTGGATTGAAAACACCATGAATCGCGGAGGCGGTGCGGTGTGGCCTCTCTACAAGATCGAGGCGCTGCGCGCGTTCACCCGCGAACGCGGGTATCGGCTGCATATGGATGGTGCTCGCATCTGGAACGCAGCGACAGCACTCGGCGTACCTGTCGCCAAGATCACTGAACAAGTTGATTCCGTCAGTTGTTGCTTCAGCAAGGGGCTGGGCTGCCCTGTCGGGAGCGCTCTGGCGAGCGATGCCGAGACAATCGCACGCGCTCGTCGACACCGCAAAATGTGTGGCGGGTCGATGAGACAGTCAGGGTTGCTCGCCGCGGCTGCGCTGCACGCGCTCGATCATCATCGCGAGCGATTGGCAGACGACCATGCCAGTGCCAAGCGGCTCGCAGCACTCATCAACGAGGTGCCCGGCTTGTCATGTGACACATCTACCATCGAGACCAATATGGCGTATTTCAGCATTGACCCAAAACTCGGATCGGCTTCTGAGTTTTGTAAAGCGCTCGACGCACAGGGCGTGCGTGTGCTCGATGAAAACCCGACACTGATTCGCGCGGTATGCCACCTGGATGTGTCCCGCGAGCAGGTCGAACGAGCTGGTACGATCATCAAATCAGTCGCGGGTTCGATGGCGTAACTGCCGCGCCAGAATTCAGAACCAGTGCCAACAACGCAACCCTACCACACAATCGGCGTGCGACCACACTCTGGACAAGGTGCGAGTGCTTCAAGGCTCTCCCGTGGGTAGCCGCACCCTTTGCAGTGGTTCGGCTTCAGCTTGTCGCGTTCGGTCATCGAAACACCCATCAACCCCACACGGGCGCCTGCGAGTTTGAGAATCGTGCTCGACTGACTCCCCGCGCCGATCAAGATCAGAAGACCGAGCACGGGTACGACCAGCAACACCCCAAGGACAACGGCGACCGCCGGGTTCTCGCCAAGTGCCATGTACAGACGCGTCAGAACGATCGCACCGGCAACAGCGAGCAGAACCTGGAAGCCCCAGAACAACCAGATGCCACCGGTAATCGGGCTTCCCGTCCGAGCGAGTGTAAAACTGATCACCGAATTGAGGATCATCGCAAGCACGACGAACATCAGCATCCGCTGCCGTTCAGCGATGCGGACCAGATCAAGTTCATCGATTCGTTTTCGCGCCATGGAGAAAGTGTACCTGACAGCCGTGCTCACGCGTACTTCGCACTGTTCAATTGAAAACCCGAGTCCGGAAGATCCGAACTCGGGTGATTGATTCGTGTTGTGCCTTCGTGGCACGATCCGCTGATTGACGGTCGATTACTTCTTCTTTTTGCCTGTTCCGTTCTTCAGTGCTGCCTGGGCTGCTGCAAGCCTGGCGATCGGCACGCGAAACGGCGAACAGCTGACATAATCGAGCCCGATGCGGTGACAGAAATCGACAGACTGTGGGTCGCCGCCGTGCTCGCCGCAGATACCGACTTTCAACTTCTCGTTGCCAGCGCGGCCACGCGTGAGTCCCATCTCGACCAACTGCCCCACGCCTTCCTGATCGAGCGTCTGGAATGGATCCGACGGCAGAATCTCACGCGAGATATATTCAGGCAGGAATGTGTTTGCGTCGTCGCGCGAATACCCATAGGTCAACTGCGTCAAGTCGTTGGTGCCGAAACTGAAGAAGTCGGCAGACCCGGCGATATCCTGAGCGGTCAGGGCTGCACGCGGAATCTCGATCATCGTGCCAATCTTGATATCGAGGCGACCGGAATACTCCATATCCGCCTTGGTGACCTTGATGACACGCTCGGCTTCTGCACGCAAAATATCGAGTTCTTTCCGGGTGCCGATAAGCGGCACCATGATCTCTGGCAACACCTTGATTTTGCGCGCCTGACAGTCGATGGTCGCTTCGACAATCGCCCGCACCTGCATCCGCAATATCTCGGGATAGGTCACCGACAGACGACACCCACGGTGTCCGAGCATCGGGTTGAGTTCGTGCAGCATCGCGACGCGCGACCTCACACGGTCAACCGGAACGCGCATGTGATGCGCCAGTTCTTTCTGCGACTGCTCATCATGCGGGACGAACTCGTGCAACGGCGGATCGAGCAGGCGAATAGTGACGGGCTGACCCTTCATCGCTTCGAGAATGCCGATGAAATCGTCACGCTGGAACGGCAGCAGTTTTTCAAGTGCTGCCTCGCGCCCCTCGACGGTGTCCGCGAGGATCATCTCCCGCATCGACCGGATGCGTTCGCCTTCGAAGAACATGTGTTCGGTTCGGCACAGCCCGATGCCTTCAGCACCGAACCCACGAGCGCGGGCTGCGTCGTGTGGCGTATCGGCATTGGTCCGCACGCCGAGCACGCGGAACTTGTCCGCCCAGCGCATGATCTTGGCAAAGTCACCGGAGAGTTCGGGTTCGATCATGGCCATCTCGCCAAGAATCACTTCGCCGGTCGTCCCGTCAAGCGAAATCAGGTCTTCGCGCCCGAAGGTGCGTCCATTGACAGAGAAGAACCCGGCATCCGGCGCGATCTCGATCGATCCCGCGCCAGCCACGCAACACTTGCCCCATCCGCGTGCAACCACTGCCGCGTGGCTCGTCATGCCACCGGTACTCGTCAAAATGCCGCGAGCTGAGTGCATGCCTTCGACATCTTCCGGGCTGGTTTCACGCCTGACCAGGATGACGGCTTCGCCCTTGAGCGCACGCTCGACGGCTTCGTCGGCCGAGAACGCGGGATACCCGACAGAAGCGCCAGGTGACGCGGGTAAACCGACAGCCAGAATGTCGGCTTTCTCCTTGAGTTTCGGATCGAAGCTCGGCAATAGCAACTGCACAAGGTCGGCAGCGGGCACTCGCAGGAGTGCTTCACTCTCCGTAATGCGTCGTTCTTTGACCATATCACATGCGATTTTGACCGCAGCCATACCGGTCCGCTTTCCGGTGCGCGTCTGCAGCATGAACAACTTGCCGCGTTCAATCGTGAACTCGATGTCCTGCATGTTCAGGTAGTGATCTTCGAGTTTCTTCTTGATGTCGAGCAACTGCTTGTGGACCTTGGCATTCCAGGCCTTCATCTCGGAGAATGGCCGAGGCGTTCGAATGCCCGCAACAACATCTTCGCCCTGCGCATTGACCAGGAACTCGCCGTAGAAATCGTTGTCGCCCGTGCTCGGGTTCCGGGTAAATGCGACACCTGTGCCACAATCGTCGCCCATGTTGCCATAGACCATCGTCTGCACATTGACTGCCGTTCCGCGCAATCCGGCGATGCCTTCAATACGGCGATAACTCAGTGCCTTGTCGGCGTTCCAACTCTTGAACACCGCTTCGATGGCGAGTTCGAGTTGCTTGAACGGATTCTGAGGGAACTCATCCCCGACATACGCCCGGTAGACATCCTTATACGCATCGCACAACTCGATGAGCCCTTCAGCGGGAACATCGGTATCAAGCGCGGCACCATACTTGGTCTTGATCTTGTCAAACGCTTCTTCAAAGTGCTCGTGATCAACACCCATCACCACATTGGCGAACATGTTGATCAGTCGGCGATAGGCATCTGCAGCAAATCGCGGATTGCTGGTCGCGACAGACAACCCCTCAACCGAAGCATCGGTCAGCCCCAGATTGAGAATAGTGTCCATCATGCCAGGCATCGAGACCGCAGCACCCGATCGCACCGAAACAAGCAACGGGTTTTCGTCGTCACCAAATTTCTTACCGGTTTCTTTTTCAAGGAGCGCCATGTGCTGATGAACTTCGTTCATCAATCCGTGCGGCAACCGCTTGCCGCCGTCGTAGTACTTCGCGCAGGTCTCGGTGTTGATGGTAAACCCAGGAGGGACAGGCAACCCGATCGAAGTCATATCCGCGAGGTTGGCACCCTTGCCACCCAGCGTGTCCTTCATGTCGACAGTGCCTTCGGTGCGAATAGAACCGAAGTGATACACCATCTTGTCTTCGCGTGGCCGACGCTTGTTGGCAGCCCGAGCCGGTTTCTTCGAGACCTTCCGAGTTGTGCGAGATTTGGCGGCGTGCTTGGCAGCGGCGGGGCTGGAGCCCGATTTCTTCGCAGCACCTGATGCTGTCTTTGCAGAGACCTTTTTGGTCGTCTTTTTCTTCGATGCCGCCTTGGAAACGGTCTTCTTGGTGACCTTTTTGCTCACTTTACGGCTTCCACTATGGGTCGTCTTCTTGGCCATTGTGCGTGTATCCTGCTGCTTCAATTGGTGCGGGAATAAAAGGAATTCGTGTCCACTGGCCGGGGCACGAGGAAGAGAGTCTATGAACCAACCGGGTCACAATCGAGTACACCTAGCATGTGACAACACGCAAAATGAATCATTCTGACAGCCAATCTCCATGGGACACCCTCCGGGCGTGGCCCGAGCATCGACCGATCGCAGCGTGTCTGGACCTCGCTCCAGACGCTCCAAACCCGGGCGTGGTCGTTGGTCAACCGGTGTTAGATAAGGTCATCAACCGTCAACCAACAATTGAGGAGCTCTCGTCAGTTCTGGAGCCGAATCCAGCGAAACATCAATTGCTGTGGCTCGCCTATGACGCCGGGCTGGGGCTGGATCCCGGCATCGGTTCAACGCGCCACCAACTGCTGGGCTGGCGATATGGCGAGGTGATCGGTCTGAGCAATGCAAGGTATTTCGACCTAGATTCGGCTGCTGGCACTGGCAGCCCTCACCGAACCGCACAATACCAATTGGCTTTCGATTCCGCCGCGACTTCGGCTGCCAAGACCCGGTACATTCGGTCGGTTCGACGGGTTCTTGACTACATTCGAGCTGGCGATGTCTATCAGGTCAATCTCACCCACCGCCTTCGGTTCACACTTGTCGGCTCGCCACGAGCGCTCGCGGCAGACCTGTTTGAGTCTGCCCGACCCTGGCATGGTGCCTACATCGAAACCACTTCGTCAAGTGGACAACGGCAGGTCATCGTGTCGGCGAGCCCGGAGTTGTTCCTCGACCACGACGACGAGACTCGTCGCGTGTGCACACGACCAATGAAAGGGACACGACCTGCGACCATCGATCACGATGAACTGTTCCACGCGGTAAAAGACCGCGCCGAACTCAACATGATCGTGGACCTCATGCGCAACGACTTGGGTCGCGTCTGTTCGTTCGGATCAATCGATGTGCTGCAGCCTCGAACGATCGAAAAGCATGGCGATAGCGTGCTTCAAGCGACAGCAACCGTCAGCGGCGAACTGCGCCCGCATCATGGCCTCGCCGACCTCATCAAGGCGACCTTCCCCCCTGGTTCAGTCACCGGCACCCCGAAGATCCGAGCCATGCAGATCATCGATGAACTCGAGTCCGCGCCGCGAGGTCCATACTGTGGAACGATCGGTACCATTGACCACGGGCGAGCGAGGCTCAATGTTGCGATTCGAACTGTGCTGCTCACGGAAACCAACACGCCGGGCGTTTGGGATGTGGACTACCCCGTTGGAGCAGGCATTGTCGCTGAGAGTGACCCCGAAGCAGAGTGGCAGGAAACGCTGGACAAAGCAGACATTCTCTTGCGGCTTGTGAATCAGAGAGCCGCCGGATCATGTAATACTCCTGCGCGTTCACAGTCTGGATCGGTCGCCTAGTCCTGCACCGCACGCTGTGCACCGAGCCAAGGGACAATGACCCGGCCTTGACCGTCAAACTTTTTCGCAGCGTCAAGCATGGGCCCGGGACTCATCGTCCCGATGACGAGTGCATCTGCTTCGGCTGCGGATGTAACGCGCACGCCGATTTCCTCGAGTGCACGATCGACGACCCAAGCGTTCTTGCCTCGTGCAACCACACAGACGCTTTGCAACGGCTCTGCATCATGAGCACGCTGGATCGCGGCTCGCGCGTGCCACAAGCCTGTAAAACGATCAAAACTTACGCGATCGTGCGGCTTCCGGTGTTGTTTCAAGAGCGAATGGCGCAGTTCATCGAGCCCCGCGCGGTAGCCGTCCCGCGCCCCTTCGAGCTCTGAGATCAGGCGGCAGCGTTGGCGCACAAGCCGCAGCTGCGTGCGACGGTCTGCTTCCGGTGCGTATCGCTGCATGACCCAACATCCATTGCGTACAAGTCGGGCAACGATGCGGTTCATATTTCGCCCCCCCGCTGACTTGTAGTGATCAATGCGGAAGGTTGGTTCAAACTGAACGCGGTAGCCTGCTGCGATGATCCGAGCGCACAGGTCGTACTCTTCGACATAATACTCGAACGACCGGTCATACCCACCGAGCATGTCAAATACTTCGCGTCGGATGGCGCACCCGCATCCGATACAGACCTCGGGCAACCCGCCATCCTCCCGGCGATCCTGCATGGGCAGGTAGATATCAGCGGTCACCACACCAATATCATCCGCAGCGTTCGGAAGAGCATGCACGAACGCCCCATCTACAGGGTGCGAGTCATCATCGAGCATCACGATCCATCGGCTTGATCGATCGGCATGTTGCACACCACGATTGCGTGATGCGGCACCAAGGTTGCGATCGAGCAAGACCAGACGAACGGGGACCCCGTTGTTCAGTCGGGCTGGCACGATCGGGATGTGTCTTGATGCATTGTCAACAACGACAACTTCAGCAGGCTGCACGCCGCCCGGTTCATGCTCTGGCAATGAACCGATGCGAGCAAGTGTCCGCTTGAGGTCCTCCGGTCGATCGCGCGTTGGGATGATGTAACTGATCATGATGCCGAACGCAGTTGCGGCGTGGGCTGAAGACGAGCCGCGACGGCATGGTCGGGCGTGACATAAGTCATCCGTGCATTGAGCACGCGCAATATCTCTCGTCGCAGTTCGGCCCGTTCGATCGGCACATTGCCAAGTCGTCGACCGTGAATGGCCGCAGCCGCGGAACCCACGAAGGTCGCAGCGGTGAGCGAACCCCCTGCCGCAAGCAAGAGAGTCGCAGAAGACAACAGCGCATCGCCACAGCCCAGCGTATCGACCGGATTCGCCGAGAGTGCCGGAATGTGATCGCCATGCAATCGAGAATGCCACGATCGAGCATCCGTTTCGGGCAGTCGTCTGAAAGCGATCGCCCCCTCCGGACCCATGGTGACGATCGCAGCCTTTGTCTGGATTTCCTCGAGGAGTTCCCAGGTGACCGCGGGCAAGCCATCACCGAAGTTGCGATACGCTTCGCGCACTTGTGATTCTGTCGGGCAAATGATGTCGAGCCCGTGCATCGAACGCAGGTTTGACCGTCGGCCGCTGACATCCGCAGCCAGGACACCGACCTGAGGCCGAAGCACACGACACAACGATTGCGTCATCGCCGGTGTAAACAGCCCGATGCCGAAATCGCACAAGATGGCTGCATCGGTCTGCTGTTCACTTGCGGCGTCACCCGCCATCTGAACAATCGCCTCGCGTTCTCGCGCATCAAGCACGAGCGGCTCGACCATGTCAAGTTTCATCATCTTCGTTGAACCAACGAGCAGCCTCTGCTTCTCCGCGAGTGTGCCAGTGGTGTGTACACAACGAACTTCGATACCCGCCCCCGCAAGCCGCTTTTGCACCAACTGACTCAGGTCACCATCGGGCATGGCGGTGATCAGAACAGGCTGAGCGCCAAGCGCCGCTAGGTGCTGGGCGATGATTGCTGCCCCCCCATCAAAGTACTGATGGCGTACCGGGCGCAGTGTCATCATCGGACTCTCATCTGCCAGTTCCGGCTTGTCACAGAACACATAAGTATCCTGCATCACCTCACCGACGACGACAACGCGTCGACCCTGAAACTGATCCAACAGCGCACTGAGTTCTTCAGGTGCAAGATCCGGCTCGCGCGAAAGTTGGCTCAGCCGTCGTTGGAACGGATCGGCCGAATCGTGTTCCATTGCCTCGATCAACGCTGTCGAACTGAACACAACATCGCCGCTGCTGAACACAACACGACCGCCGTGGCGCTCGACTGTTTCTCGCTCGGCTTGAAAACGCGGATCGCGGTTAAACTCGTACTCGCGCCCCTTGATATAGACATCAGGTCGAACTTCATCGAGCAACTCGGCTGCGGTTGGTCGCGCTTCAACATAGACCCAATCAACGCAATCGAGTTCGGCGAGGTTGTCCGCTCGCAACTCGTGCGGAATCAATGGCCGCCCGATACCCTTGTTGACCTCCTGATCGCCCGTAATGGAAACGAGCAAAATGTCCCCCTGAGCGCGCGCAAATCGCAAATGCCGCACATGCCCGGGATGCACAATGTCGAAACAGCCGTGGCACTGAACCACGCGCCGCCCGTCTGCTCTTGCTTGTTCGCGCAGTGCAACCAGTTGGTCATGCGACAATATTTTCGTCGGGGGTTTGGTGCCCATGAAAGGCAGTATCGTCGCGTCAATCCAAACGCCCGCAAGATCAAACGCTGCGCATCCAAACGCGCAGAAACTGCGCTCGACGCGCCGAGGTGAGTCGGACTACACGGCCTTTTGCGACACGCCCGATGGTTCAACCATGACGCGGGCACACCTCACCGAGACCGAAACATATGAGCATGCCCAAATTCGAGCACAGTTTCTGGCTCGATCAGCCCGCCGTCTCGATTGGGAAACGCTAACGACGGGGGCGCACTTGTTGCGATCTACCCCTGTGGATGATGAGGTCCGAGTCGTGTCCGCTCGAGCACTCACCACCCTCGGACTCGATGACCTTGCAAGAGCAGTTCTCGATCGTGTCCAGTCAACGAGCGCCTGTTCGACAGTTGAACTCGAAAAAAACGCCGATTCTGTCGTACCGCTCGACGAAATGATCGCGCAAGTACGGCTCAATCTCGAACTTGCTGGTCTTGTTGGCGAGCAAGCGATTGAAGAATGGCAATCCCGACAGCACATCTACCATCGCGCGAAACGTGGCAATGTCATTCGAACATCATGTTCCGACGCAGATCTCCCTGATTGGTCATGGGTTGCCGATCTGCGAGCAAGCGCCAAAGCGTTTTGCGACCAATACCTGTCCGACGGGCACAAGACAGCGTTCGGTCCGGTCGCCATCGAAGGCGTGAACCCGCCATGGCTTTTGCTCGCGCTTCATGCGGCGCTCCCTCCAATTGCAGATGGGTACCAGCCTCGGTTTCATCTGCTTCAGCGTGATGTCGCGGACCTCGCAGAGGGCTTCGCACTCGCTGACCTCGCAGAATCGCTCGCTCGAACGCGTGTGTTTGCGGGTGTGTCTGCGGTCGATGCGTTTCGTTCATTCGCGCGGACCGGGTTTGATTACCCCATGACAGGACCTGTTGTGCCGCACCCAGGCTCTATCGCGAGCATCGAACCACCGATCACCGAACTCGTTCGATCAATCAGCACCGAGCAGAAAGCCGCTGCCGACCGATTGCATCAGCAACTTGTTCAGCGTGATAGCGACCGCAACCATGCCTTCTGGCAGGCGCGGTACCGCGAGAATCGACCGAAACGCGTGCTCATCCCGACCTGCCGATATTCGACCTATATCCAACACGCCAGCCGCGATCTCGCAAAGGCATTTGAAGATCAGGGGTGGGAAGCACAACTGCTCATCGAACCTGATAACCACAGCCGATTCTCGTCAATCGCGTATCACCGCTCGCAACTCGACTTTGACCCTGATCTGATTGTCCTGATCAACTATCCCAGAGTGTCGCGGCCTGATGCTTTCCCGACCGGGACACCGTTTGTCTGCTGGATCCAGGACGCGATGCCGCACCTGTTTGATGAGCAAATCGGACGGGCGCACAGTCAACGCGATTTTGTTTTCGGCCACATCTATCCGAAGTTGTTCCGCAGTTTCGGATATCCGGCGAACCAGGCGACCAGTTTCCCGGTTGTTGCGAGCAACCAGAAATTTCACGCCGGCCCGGTCACGCAAGAGCAACGCGACCGCTTCACCTGCGAGATGGCGTATGTGAGCCACCATTCTGAGACACCCGAAGCCATGCACGCCCGCTTGTGTACCGAAGCGGGTGATCAACGGCTCGTTCGTGTGCTCCACGAAATGCGACGCGTGCTTGGCGAACGCTATGCTCAGATCACCGCACTACCCGAACCCGGCATCGTCAAGTCCATCCCGAACGAAGCATGGGCTCGCGTGCATAGCGAAAAACCGAACGATCGTATATTGGGTCAACTTCGCGAACAATATCTCGTCCCCATTCTCGAACGCGTGTTGAGACACGAGATGCTCGCGTGGGCAGCCGACATCGCCGATCGGCGAGGGTGGTCATTCAAACTGTTTGGTCGAGGCTGGGAAGACCATCCGACCCTAGCCCGGTTCGCTGCCGGCGAGTTGCCGCATGGCGATGATCTGCGAGCCGCGTACCAGACGGCGACCATCCACCTGCACGCATCGATGAGCACGCTTGTCCATCAGCGGGTCATGGAGTGCGCGCTGTCGGGGGGGCTGCCGGTATGCCGAATCATTGAACCGAATCTCGGTGCGAGTCGCCAGGCGGCGCTGTTCGAACTTGTCCGCACCGGCGTGGCAGCCGACACCGTTGACAAGCAGGGTATGTTGGGCTTTCACGCTGACCACCATGAGCCGCTCCGCGCGTATGCCACACGATGCAAGCAGGTTGGATTCCAAACGCCCGAAATAGTCTGGTTGCACCCGCGCGTCGCAAAGAACATGCAACTATTCCCGTGCGCTTTTCAGGCGTCAACCGCAGAGCAACTGCTTGGCGAACTTGCCGACGGCACCATTCGTTCAGCGGACCAACTGGAAACAATCGTCGAGCGCGCCATCAAACAACCGGCCCGGCGAGCGGCTCGCTCCGACTCCATCGCGAGCCGCGTTCGCGAACGATTCACCTACCAGGTGGCGGCCGCACAGATGATCCAACTCGTGACCAACGGATTGCACCAGACCGAAACAACATGCACCGCGGCTTGATCGCAATAGCAGTTACGCTGTAAACACATGCATGTCAGCAGGGAGCACCTTCAGGTGTGCTGTTTCGTTGAGTCGCACACGGCTCTCGCCATCGGTTCGCACACTCAGTTCAAAGCCTCCGACATCAACGATGAGATCAGACGCAAATCCCAGGTGTTCGACATCAATGACCTTGCCGCTGAACTGGGCCTGCGATGTTGATTCACCTGACCCATCAATCAGATGCACACAATGAGGGCGGATACCCAAAGTCACCGCGCTCCCGTCTTTCGCGTCTCCCACGACGCGATCACGATCAACCGGCACGCGAACCGTGCGCTCACCAAACCGCACAACGGCGTGAGGTGAGCCATCATCGAGCGACAGTGTCGCTGGAATGGCGTTCATCCGAGGTGAGCCGAGAAATGTTCCGACAAAGAGATTCGCCGGATTGTCGTACACTTCTTCGGGCGTGCCCACCTGCTGCAGCACACCGTCCTTGAGGATGACGATTTTGTCGCCCAACGCCATCGCTTCTTCGTGATCGTGCGTGACATAGACGGTGGTCGTCCCAAGGTCGCGCTGAATACGACGGATCTCAGCCCGCGTCGCAACGCGGCGATCGGGATCGAGATTCGACAGAGGCTCATCGAAAAGGAACGCCGCGGGTTTACGGACGATCGCTCGACCGAGTGCCACACGCTGCCTTTGTCCACCGGAAAGTTGTCCAGGTTTTTTGTCGAGGATCGATTCGAGCCCCAAAAGCGCAGCCGCCTTGTTGACTCGCTCGTTGCGTTCTTGCTTGGGCGTTCGACTCATGCGAAGCGCAAAACCCATGTTTTCTGCAACGGTCAGGTGGGGATAGAGTGCGTAGTTCTGAAAGACCATCGCAATATCTCGGTCCTTCGGATGAACCCGATTGACTTCGCGTTCACCAATGCACAACGAACCAGCATTGATCGACTCAAGACCCGCGATCATGCGAAGGGTGGTCGATTTCCCGCATCCCGATGGCCCGACCAATACGACGAACTCGCCATCTTTGATATCAAGGCTGAGTGCATCGACAGCGGTGAACCCATCGTCGTAGGTTTTGGTCAGTTTATCGAGCGTCATCGTGGCCATGGCAACCTCTGTTCTTGAGCAGCGAACTGCAAATCGGACGCATCAGTCTACCGTACACAGCCGAATAAGAACTCAAGTCACCACATTTGTTGTCGTCGTTCCGACGAGAGGGTTGGGTGACGAACCAAAAACGCGTAGGCTAAGTACAATACCAGCACCTCGAAACCGCAGCACAGAGAACGCACACCATGCCGAGAAACCGGATACCAACCACCGCCGCACTCATCGCTCTTGCGATCGCTTGCAGATATACGCAGGCCCAAAGTTGGAGCCTCGTGTGGTCTGATGAGTTCGATGGCACCGAACTCGACACCAACTCGTGGAGTTATCAGACCGGGACTGGAACAGCATATGGTTTGCCCGCAGGCTGGGGGAACAATGAACTCCAGTACTACACCAATCGAACCAGCAATGTCTCAGTCAGTGGCGGCACGCTCAAAATAACCGCAATCGAGCAGAACTTTGGAGGCGAGGCCTACACCTCGGGGCGTATTCGGACACTCGGTCTGCGCGACTTCCTCTATGGGCGTATTGAAGCAAGCATCAAATTGCCATCGACATCAGGCGTTTGGCCAGCATTCTGGATGCTGCCGACCGATTCGCCGTATGGCGGCTGGGCGTCGTCCGGAGAGATCGACATTGTCGAATCAGTCAACACGGCAACCACGATCTATGGCACCATCCACCACGGTGCGCCATGGCCGAACAATCAGTCCAACGGTAACGCGGTCACCACCGGTATTGACTACGCGCTCGGGTTCCACGAATACGCCATCGAATGGGAACCGGACGAGATTCGTTGGTACCTCGACGGTGCACTCTTTCACACCGTGACGAGCAACCAGTGGTTTTCATCCGTTGCAACGGGCAACCCGCGAGCGCCGTTCGATGTGCCGTTTCACCTGCTTCTCAATGTGGCTGTCGGTGGAAACTTCCCGGGCGACCCAAACGGCTCGGCATCATACCCGCAAACACTCGAAGTGGACTATGTCCGCGTCTTTGAGCAACAACAAGCACCTTTTGGTGGCACGCCACACGCTGTCCCCGGTGTGATCGAAGCAGAAGACTTCGACACTGGATTCAACGGTCAGAGTTACTTTGATTGTGACCCCGGCAACAACGGGGGGGCGTATCGCGATACTGGTGTCGATCTACAGACATCGTCTGAATCTGGGTACAACATCGGATGGATGTGTCAGGGCGAGTGGCTCGAGTACACCGTTGATGTGGCAAACGCAGGGATGTATCAAATCGAGACGCGCGTCGCGTCACCGTCCACCGGCGGCTCGTTTCGGCTGGAAGTCGACGGACAGGACCTCACCGGACCAATTCAAGTACCCGTTTCCGGCGGCTGGCAGAACTGGGTGACCGTGACGGGAACACTCGAACTCGAAGCCGGCGAACAAGTCATTCGCTTTGCCAACCTGGGTGGGGCGCTTGATGCGTACAACTTGAATGTGTTCACCTTTTCAGCGATCGGCGGATGCTCCGATGCCGACATCGTTGAACCGCTCGGCGTGCTCGATTTCTTTGATATCGCAGCGTTTCTTTCGCTGTTCTCAGCATCGGATCCGTCCGCAGACTATGTTGACGACGGCGTCTTCGATTTCTTCGATGTCGCGGCATACCTGTCGTTGTTTGCAGACGGCTGCCCGTAGTCAATCACGGCTCGACGACGAGGATCGGCAGGTTGGCTGTTCCGGCATGCCCTTGACCATCTCGGACTACCGCAAAAACCCGGTAAGCACCAGCTTGAGCAGGGAGCGTGATTGACGCTGAGGTTGGTGAGAGGACCACAATCTCAGCCTGCACCGCGTCAATCTGTTCTTCAAAGTCGCCGCCTTCACTCTGAACCGTTGACTCGGGGACCACACGCCATTCCGTATGCAGCGTATCGCCGTCCGGATCGGATGCCACGACGAAGACACTCAAGGTTGACGCAGGCGAGAGCGTGCCGGCATCACGATCGATCTCGAGAGCGGTAACGCTCGGCGCACGATTGGCTGGCTGTTTGCCAGACCAGAACTCGGTCAGCACATCGACTGATTCTGTCGATTCGCCGCTCTCCAGAAAGAGCCCAAACCAGGTCGCTGTGGTCTCCTGTTTTGCTCCCCACAGAAACGCAAATGAACCCAAGCATTGTTTGCCGAGATTGTTGACGACGGTCTTCTGGTAGTTGTCCGCCATGAACGCGGCTTTACCGCTACTGGTTTGTTCATATGGAGCGCCCCAAGGTGATCGGCCGGTTTCCCAGAACCCAACCGGCCCAAACTCGGTGATGACGAACGGGCCGGTGTAACCCTGGTGAGCGAGTCGCGCGGCAACGGACCCCATGCCGCCGTAGGCGTTAACTCCAACGATGTCGATATCCGGACACTCATCCTGAATGCGTTTCGCTTTGTCTTTACCGATCTCTGCGATCACAGCCATCGTCGGGTGATTGGGGTCGAGTGACTTGATAACTTCGGACGCTTCTCTGATCTGACCGAGTGCGACATCAAGATCGCCACCGAGTTCGACTTCATTGCCCACCCCCCACGCCAGCAGAGCCGGATGATCTCGAAACTGAAGGACGAATCGTTCGACGCGTTCAAGTTGCTGTGTGCGGACTACGGGGTCGGTCGGGTCGTGGCCGTGCCGCTGATGTTCGAGCCAGATGCCGACGACGACCGCAAGGCCGAGTTCGTGCGCTTCGTCGAGAAGTGGCTCGATACCCTCGGCATCCCATGTTCGAATTGTGTTGCCGCCTGCTTGTGCGAGTTCGGGAAGATGCTCGGTGCCACCCACACCCAGAATGGTGTACGGCTTACCATGACGCAATAGTTGATAGCCGGTCTCTGTCGAAATGACAACGACACTGGACGGCCGGTCCTGCACCGATTGACATCCGACCAGCCCTGACAGCACGATCACAAGGAGAATCGAGACGAGCATTGACGAGATCATGGATAGGTGCACTGACTGGTTCATGATTCAAAGCGTAACAGTTTCATTTTGAAGTATCTCAAATCGGCACTGAGAATCTGACAATCAGATATTGACGCTATTTGATTGTATTATGATTGATGTTTACTATTAATCTGTTCGGTATTTTTGGAAATTGTTGCATGTGATTGTTGACAAGACAGACCCTTTGTGCGATATTAGCGTAACTGTTACGGTCGCCACACACCAACCAAAGCGAGCATGAACATGAACACCAGCATCAGATTCAAAGTCTCAGCACGCACACGGGTCGGATTTACACTGATCGAGTTATTGGTCGTGATCGCGATCATCGCCCTGCTGATTGGGATTCTGCTTCCGGCGCTCGGCTCGGCTCGAGACACGGCCAAAGCGTTGCTCTGTAAAGCCAACATGCGATCAGTCGGTCAAGCAACGGGTGTCTATGCACTCGACTTTCGCGGCAAGTTCCCGCCGGTCCTCGCCGGTCAGTTCGTGATCGACCCCGAGAATGGCAAGCGCAACATGATCTGGTACGATGTCAATCGCATCGGCCGATATCTGCCCCAAGAAGATTTTCGCAATCTCAATGCCAACCACGCTGAAAACCAGACGATGGGCGGGTCTGTGCTTGCATGCCCCAACCACCCGTCGGGTGCCCGGTCCTACACACTGAACTACTGGGCAGCGTCTGCCGCAGAACTTGGCGCACCGAATTTCCAGACCGGCACCATTCCGTATCTCAAACCCGGCACCAACCCAAACAATGCCGCGACCTACAACAAGGGTCAGGCTTTTGACGACACCGCGTTCAACTCAAGCGAGACCATCCTCTACACGGAAGCGTGGGGGCTTTGGACATCTGAACTCGAAGATTCGTATGGCGATCGCTCCTGGTTCTCGAACGGCAGTGCCGGTTCTGAGCAACTGCCAGGCGAGCGCTTCGGTGGTGGCGACGGCATCGCGAACTGGAACATCGGCAACTGGCGAGGCGGGGGCAACTTCCCCGAAGCACCTGAAATGTCAGAAGGCGATGGTGCTCAGCCAAAGAGTTATGTACCCTACTACCGTCATCCGAATCGCAAGAGTAATGTCTTCGGTCTCAAAGGCGGCGCCAACTTCGCATTCGTGGATGGACATGTCGATAGTCATACCGCATCAGAGTTGTTTGATGCCGATACAGGCCGTAGTTCATACGAGATCTACTGGTCACCATCAGATCAGAAGGTCGAAGACCTCGTATATGGGAATGATCCGTGAGTTCAGTTCGTCAAATCGCCGGTGAATTAGGGATCTCGGTCGCCACGGTTTCACGCGCCATGAATCAACATGCGGGCGTGAGTGAAGAAACGCGTAAGCGTGTGCTGATGGCTGCTGACAAATACCAGTATCGCCCATCCATGGGTCGTAAACCGACCAATGTGATCGGTCTTGTGTATCCGGAAGAGCCGGTGCACTCGGACATCGGCGATTTTGAAGCAGCTCTGCTTTCAGGGATTCTACGAGGCGTGTACGAAAAGAATCATGACCTGACATTCATCAGCGCAGCCCGCGATAAGCATGTTGATGAAACCTACACGCAGTTTTTCCATCGGAAAGGCGTGCGGGCAATCATCATGCGTTCGCTTGGGGACACAAGCCTTGTCGAGCAGATTGCTGCTGAAGAGTTTCCGATCTTGCTGGTTGCCGATCGGTCCGACGATCCGCGGGTCAACTTCATCCATTCGACTTCGGGCGATACTTCCCGAAAGGCAGTGCAGCACCTCGTCGAACTCGGACACAAACGAATCGGCCTGGCGATGCACAATGTGGTCGATACTGATCACGAGGATCGCAAGGCAGGATACATGAACGCGCTGACCGAAGCCGGGATCGCTGTCGATGCTGACCTCATTGTCGAGGCGGAAGCGAATACCAGCGGCGGCGAATCAATGCTCACCAGTCTTCTCCAGTTGGACAACCCCCCCACCGCGGTGTACTTCACCAATCCGATGTCAACGATTGGCGCGCTTCACAAATGCCTCAAACTCGGACTCAATGTGCCCCGTGATCTGTCCATTGTCGGATTTGACGACTCGGTGACGCGATTGCAGAGTTTCCCGCGATACACAGCCGTCTGCCAGGATGCCGTCTCACTCGGCGAAGAAGCGGCAAGATGGATCACGACAGCGGCGCAAAACGAGTCACAAAGCGTGTTCCGTGAAGTTCGACCTACAACTTTTGAGATTCAAGAATCGACCGCGTATCCGAGCATGACTCCTGCACGCATTGATGCTGACGGAAATCTCGTTCACACGGTGTGACGCTGCGCGTCTCGGGCGTAACTCGTTCTTGCTTTTTCTTCTGCACGCATCATCACGACGCTGTACGATTCGTCTTCGATCGAGACGACCACCATGCACATGCTCTCCACTGCACTGCTCGCACTTCGAAGCCTTTCCGCTGGAATCTGGGTGATCGTTGCGTTGGTTGTGGTTAGTTTTGTTGCATTATCTTTCTCCAGCCGCGAACGCACGGCCTCTCTTGAAATGTGGATGTTCTCGCCCGAGCACCTCGCCATGTATGATCCGGTGCTCGAGGACCGCGAAGCCGCGGACGAGCTGGACCTGCATGTCTCACTGATGAGTATCGCGGCGCTCAAGAGCCGCATGATGAGCGGGTTCTTTGGAGGCCTCGACACAGCAGATCTCATCGAAGTCGAAAGGGCGACGGTTGGTCAGGCATTCATGGGTCCAGTCGACGCCATCGGCTTTCGCGATCTGACGAGCCGACTCCGCGATGAAGGGCTTCTGGACACTTTCAATCCGCCATCGCTCAGTCCTTGGAGTGTCGATGGCCGGGTGTTCGGCCTGCCGCACGATGTCCATCCTGTCATGCTCGCGTACAGAGCGGACCTCGTCGAAGCGGCGGGGATTGATCTGCAACAAGCAACCACCTGGCAAGAGTTCTTTGCGCTATTGCAGCCGGTGATGACCGATGCCGATGGAGACGGAAAGCCCGACCGTTACGCCTTGTCGATGTGGGTGACGCAGCAGGACAACATCGAGTTGTTACTCATGCAAGGTGGGGGTGCGTTGTTTGCGGCTGACGGGTCGCCCACGGTTGATTCTGCACGCAACGCAGCTTTGCTCGCCGAGATTGTGTCATGGTGTGCCGGGCCGAATCGCGTCGTCACTGATGTTGATGAGTTCAGCGCGGCCGGGCACCAAGACCGCATCAACGGTGTCGCGATCGCCTATCTATGCCCCGATTGGATGTGCTCCGTTTGGCGCATGCATGTGCCACAAATCGGCGGCAAAATGAAGTTGATGCCCCTGCCAGCATTTGAACCAGGTGGGCGTCGAACCAGCGTCCGCGGCGGCACCATGCTCGGATTTCCTCGAACCTCCAAAAACTTTGACCGCGCATGGGAAATCGCCATGCTGCTGTACAACTCGCCTGAGATCGCACGAACACTTTACAAGGAAGTCGACATCATCACGCCGGTCCAGTCGTTGTGGAGTGACCCGGTCTATGACGAACCGGATCCATTCTTCATGGGTCAAGCCAAGGGGCGAATGTTCATCGAACTCGCGCCCGATGTCCCGGTACGAACATCATCGCCCTACAACCAGAACGCTGTGCTGGAGTTCAGAGATGCAGCCGTCAATCTGCTCAACTGGGCGAATACGAACGGCGTTGATGAGCCCGATGCGCTTCGTGAGCAGGCGCAGCAACTCCTTCATATCGCTCAGAAAAATGTCGCGCGGCAAATGGCACGCAATGTGTTTACGGGAGTCGAGTAACCGATGACTTCGAACAACGCAAAGCGGACACGAGTCGCGTGGGTTCTACTCACACCTTTTCTTGCACTTTTCGTTGTGTTCATGGTCTACCCGCTTGTGCAGTCGGCCTTCCTGGCAGCCAACCAGACTTTTGGTCCTGGCACGCGCACCTTTGTCGGCGAGCGAAACTTCGCGCTGCTGATCGAGGACCCACTTTTCTGGAAATCGATACGCAACACGATCGTCTATGCGCTCGGGTCTCTCCTGATTCAATTGCCCATGGCTTTTGGTCTCGCGCTGGCGCTCAACTCCCGCCATCTGCGCGGTCGAGCGTTGTATCGCTTGCTCTTTTTTAGCCCGCAGTTGATGGGGCTTGTATTTGTCTCGATCCTCGGAGCGCTTGCGTTTGAAAAGCGAGCCGGGCTCATCAATCAAGCCTTGCACTGGGCATCGTCATATTCATTGCTGTCGTGGACGACGCCGAGCGGCGGTTGGCTCGAGTATGCGTGGCTCCAAGAGCATGTCATGGCGACACTCATCCTGATTTCGCTTTGGCTTTATGTTGGGTTCAACATGATCTACTTTCTGGCTGCGCTGCAGAATGTCGATCAGTCGCTGATCGAAGCCGCCGAGATAGACGGAGCGAATGCGCGGGCCAAGTTGTTCCATGTTGTGCTGCCGTCGATCCGCCCGGTCGCCACATTCGTTGTGTTACTCTCGATGATTGGTTCGTTGCAACTCTTCGAGTTGCCCTATGTCTTGCTCGATGGCAACGGAGGCCCAAACAACCAGGGTCTCACAATCGTCATGTACCTGTACCAGAGCGGCTTTGAACTGGGCGACCTTGGATACGCAAGCGCGATTGGGTGGGCGCTGGCGATCATGCTCATTGGGCTCGCATTCATACAGATTCGCATGATGCGGCGTGAGGAGGCATCTTCATGAGCCAACCTCGTTTTCGCATTCGTATACTCGCGCTCCATGCCTTCTTACTCGGGCTTGCACTGTTGGTCCTCGTGCCATTCACCTGGATGTTCATCGCGTCGCTCAAGTCGCAGGAAGATTTTTTCAGCGGCATGTTTTTCCCGCCAGGCGACGGCGCGTTCGGCATCGCGTGGGACAAACTCACATGGGGCAACTACAAAGAACTGTTCAATCTCGGGTTCGAGCGGGCGTTTCTAAACTCGGTCTTTTATTCATCAACCAGCGCGGTTTTCGCCACTCTCTTCGCAGCCGCGACGGGCTATGTGCTTGCGAAGATCGATTTCCGAGGCCGCAAGTTTCTGACAGTGCTCGTACTCAGTGCGCTTGTCATCCCCCCGACGCTCCTGATCGCGCCGAGTTACGAGTTGCTCTATCGACTCGGGATGTTGGATACCGCGTGGGGCTTGTTGCTTCCGACGCTCTCGCCCACATTTGGCGCGTTTCTGTTCCGTCAGGCGGTCAAGCAATCGGTGCCAGATGAACTGCTCGAAGCCGCTCGAATCGACGGCTGCTCAGAACTCTCGATCTTTTTCGTGGTTGTGCTGCCACTGGTGCGACCCATGATTGGTGCGTTCATGCTGATCACCTTCCTGGGGATGTGGAACAACTTCATCTCGCCCCAGATTGTGCTCCAGTCAGAAGCCAAGCAGCCGCTGTCAGTCGCCATCGCGCAGTTGCGCGGCGTGTACCGGACCGACTACGGCCTGCTCATGGCGGCGACGGTCGTATCGGTCGCCCCTGTCGCGCTGCTGTTTCTGATGTTGCAGAAGCAGTTCATCTCAGGGCTGACGAGCGGTGCTGTCAAGGGCTGATTGCAACGAACCGAAGAATGCAGGTGTCCGCTCGACTTTATTACAAATGAAAAAGCAGGCCCGAATGGACCCGCTCATGCAATCAGTTCATTTCTTCAGTTTTTACGGGCATCCCTCTGAGAACGCACCGAGGAAGAACAACACATCGGCAAAGTCGAGCATGCCATCGCCGTTCATGTCGGCGGGGTTGTCGCAGATGGGGGGGCCGTCGCCTTCAACCAACTCGACATTGTCCCAGAATGAAGCACCGCCGGCCACGCCGTCGATTTGCAGGTGAAGCAATGCAACGAGGATCTGTGAGGTTCCTGCCGGTGCGATACCCTGGACCTGAACCTGATGCCACTGATCAGGTGCGGTCACGCCGGGAACGATCGCTTCGACCTGAACGGTTTCGAGTCCGTCGCCGTTCGAGTTCTGGAAGTTCAACTGAAGAAGCACGAGGTTGCCAGCTGCGACTTCGTCACCCGTATTGTGCAGCACATAGGTGCTCAGCGTGTATTGGTCGCCCGCATTGATATTGGGGACGGTTTGCAGGAGAACCTGATCGTTCTGGCTCCCACTGAACTGTCCGAACATCTTCGCTGAAGTGGTGCCCTCTTGAGCGACGACTTCGACCGAGACATCATCAAAGACATTGCCGTAGTTTTCCCAGTTTTCGAACAGAACGAAGCCGGGACCGGGGTTCTCGAAACTGCCATTGGTCATCAGGTTCTGGGCACTGGCAGCCGTGGCTGCACAGCCGAGGACGACGGGAATCGCGATGCGGAAATCCATGCTTACTCTCCTTCTCAGTGAGGTTTAGGGCGTTCAATTCTGACTTTCGTAACAGTTACATCATCGTACAATGGATTGCCCGCTGAGGAAATAGCCAAGCGCTCAATTTCGCAAAGAATTTGCACTTGTCATGCCCGATCGAGGGTCCACTCGAACGACGAAGGACACGCGTCAACGGCATACCAGACAATTACCCGAACTTTTACCTATCTATCAAACCTCAGGCATCCCGAGAGACCGAAAAAGTATGGTCACCGGGCTCGCTAGAATCATGGGCGCATTTGCCAGATTCGGACCAAGTCAAGAGAGGTAAGACCCTGGTGACTGTCGAGCAATCAACACCCCAATCGCCGTTCACGATCCACGCGGAATATGCCGACCGGGTGAACTTCGCCATGCAGCAAAATGGCGTGCCTTTGATCGATGCCATCGTCCTCGGAAACCAAACCAAATCACCCATCGAAGATATCGAACTGCATATTTCACTTGAGAATGGCGATTGCGAAGCGTCAACGCGCCACATTGCACGGGTGGATGCTGGGTCGACGATTCGGATCACACCTGACGATTTTACGCTGAATGCTGCACGACTTCGGACGCGAACCGAAGCAGAGCGCACTGAACTGGTGGCGATCGCCAATACTGCCGACTTATCGGCGCGGGTTTCGTTCCCGGTCGATCTGCTCGCGTTCGACCAATGGCCCGGCATCGGACACATGCCTGAACTGACGGCCGCGTTCGTGACCCCGAACCATCCGCATGTCGCTGCCCTGCTTGCCGGTGCTCGAGCAATACTCTCCATGGCTGGAGAACCCGACGCGCTTGATGGATACCAGTCTGGCAGCCGCACCCGCGTTGCACGCATTGCCCAAGCGTGCTTTCTCGCAGCCAGAGATCAGGGTATTGGTTACATCGACCCCCCCGCTAGTTTTGAAACAACCGGGCAGCGCGTGCGAATGGTTGATCGCATCGCGCGTGAGAACTTTGGTACCTGTCTCGATCTGTCGTTGCTTTTGGCGAGTCTGTGGGAGCAATGTGGGATCCACCCTGTGTTGCTGTTCCCAGAAAGCCACGCAATGATTGCGTTCTGGGCGCACGACGCGTACCTCGCTGAGGCGGCCATTGACGAACCATCGCGTATCCGAAACTTGATTGAGTTGGGTGAACTCGTTGCAGTCGAAGCCACACTTTTGACGAAACCTGATGCTTCGTTCGATGATGCCGTTCGTTTGGCGACAGAACGAATGCACGAAGTCGCAGGCGGTTTTTGTGCTGTTGATATCCAGGCCGGTCGCAAGCGAGGCGTTCGGCCGTTGCCATTGCGCGACGGGTCAATTGCTGAACCAAGCGACAGCACAATATCGATCAATGCACAGTCGAAACCAAGTGGAACGGACCTTGATCGGCTGACGCTCGCCGAGCGGGCGGAGCAGGTCACGGCCACACAACTGCATGATGAGTCAAACGAACCCGACGACCGAATCAAACGGTGGCAGACACGGCTTCTTGATCTTTCACTGCGCAATCGGCTGATCAACTTTCGGGAAACCGGACGCACGCTTCCACTCTGTGTACCAGAACTTGCTCGTTTTGAAGATGCGCTCGCGCAGGAGAATCGTTTCTCGATTCACAGCCAACCCGCGATCGACGATTCGTTCGCTGCAGAAGAACTTGCAGCCAACCGCGTGTACACCGCCGTCGCAGAGACTGAAGCACACAAGCGATTACTCACGCTTTATCGAACCGCGAAATCGAGCATCGAAGAAACCGGGGCCAATCTCCTGCACCTCTCACTGGGCATGTTGAAGTGGTATGAGACCGGATCAGCCGACCGCCCTCGCACGGCGCCGCTCATCTTGCTTCCACTCCAACTTCATCGTTCAGCGACCGGTTCGGGCTATCGATTCAGCCTGTCGTTGAGTGATGAACCGATGAGGCCGAACATCACGCTGCTCGAAAAACTGCAAACAGAATTTGGCATCGACACAGCCAGACTCGAAGACCTGCCCGAAGATGGAGCGGGCTTGGATGTGCCGCTGATATTGCGGAACTTCCGTTCGGCGATTCGAGATACCAAGAGATGGGAAGTCATCGAATCTGCACATATCGGCTTGTTCTCATTCAACAAGTTCCTGATGTGGCGTGACCTCCGCGAGAATCTCGATGGACTGAAGCGCAATCGTCTCGTTCGTCATCTCGTCGAATCACCCGAAATTGCGTTTGATACCGATCCATTTCCTGATGCCGATCAACTTGATGACACTTCGCCGCCCGATTCTTTACTGTGTACGCGAGATGCCGATTCATCCCAACTTGCAGCCGTGCGGGCAGCTGCAGATGGCAAGACATTCGTTCTCGAAGGCCCCCCCGGCACAGGTAAGAGTCAGACCATCGCCAATATCGTGGCCGATTCGCTCGCCCGCGGCAAACGCGTGCTCTTCGTCGCCGAGAAAATGGCAGCGCTGTCTGTCGTTCGTCGGCGACTTGATCGTGACGGGCTCGGACCGTTCTGCCTCGAGTTGCACTCCGCCAAAGCGCGTAAAAAAGAGGTCCTTGCTCAACTTGATGAGGCGCTCAGTGTCACGCCCGTGTTCGAACCACTCGAATGGCCCGCGCTGTGCGACAATCTCACACAAACTCGACATCGTCTGAATGCGTATGTTCGCGCGATGCACGAACCCCGCGCGACCGGCGAATCGCTGTATCAAATGCTGGGCCGATTGAGCACGCTCGGTGATGGACCGACTGTGGCGAATCCGACCCAAGATACTTCATCAGTTCATGCACAAGAACTCGACGATTGGCGACGCAAAATTGGTGCCTTGATCGATGCCGCCCAGCCGATCGACCCGCCACACGAGCATCCACTTCGTGAGATTGGACGGTCCACCTGGGACTTCAGCCTTCCGGCGGAAGCGGAGCGAGCAATCAAAATCGGCCAGACTGCTTGTGAAGAACTCGGTGCAGCTATATGTAAATTCGTCGGCCTCTTCGATGGCGAACTCGAATCCCACTTGTTGTCTCGATCAGGCGTTGAGTCATTTTCAAGACTTGCCGGGCTGTTACAGGATTCGCCTGCGCCACCCCGCCGATTGTTTGACGATCCGGTTGCCGGTTCATGGCGAGCACGAGCTCGAGAAGCCTTGCAGATCGCACAACGCTGCGATGCCCAGAAAGACGCGTTGCAAGCCCGGTATCGAGTTGAATTCCTTGCGATTGAGCCGTTGCCTCATCTTGATGCGTTGCAGCGATCGCGCCAACAGTTTTGGCCTCTGAGATCTATCACCGGGTTTCTTGCTCGACGCAAACTTCGCATGTACGCTCGCGCTCAGTTACCCACAACTGAGTCACTCGTGACCGATCTGGAGTTGGTTCGCTCCATCCGACAAGCGCAGGCTGAATTGAATCAATATCATGATGTGATTGCGACGATTGGAGCAGACTGGGTTTCGAGAGATTGGGACAAAGTCGCGTCCATGCTCGACTGGTGTGAAGCGTTTGCAAATGAAGTTGGTTCGCTCGAACGAGATTCTCCTGGCTCGACGCTGTTCACCAATTTATACGACACGGTGTGCTCCGCACATCTGTCAACCGACATCGGCAAGGCTGCCAAATCGCTGGAGACCTGTTGGGCATCATGGACTGACTCATGGGCACACATTGAAGACTGCCTTTCGATTGACAGACTTGTCGACGCTCAGACACAACATTGGATCGAGTACACAGCCGACCTCCTCTCTCGGTGGGCCATCAATCTTGGTGAACTGAACAACTGGTGTGTGTGGCGAGCAAGCCGAGAAGAAGCAGTTCGAGCAGGCTTGACCGATCTTGTCGCAACCTATGAAGACGGCTCAATCGCTCGCGACGACCTTCGCCCGGTTTTTGAACGCAGTTTTGGGCAGGCCTGGTTCACAACCACCGCCAATCAGACCGAAGAAGTTCGATCATTCAATGCAGAGTCTCACCATCACGCCATCGAGCGATTCCGCTCGCTCGACAAGTCGATGCTGCAGATGGCAAGACTGGTGGTCACTTCCAAACTGCATGAGGCAGTCCCCGCAATACCAGAATCTGCATCACGGCAATCAGAGGTCGGCATCCTTCGGCGAGAACTCGAAAAGAAACGCCGCCATTTGCCGACGCGTCGACTCATCGAATCGATTCCCAATCTGTTGCCGCGTTTGAAACCATGCTTTCTGATGAGTCCGCTGTCTGTGGCACAGTTTCTAGATACTGAACTACCCCCCTTCGACCTTGTTATTTTTGACGAGGCTTCGCAGATCCCTGTGTGGGATGCGATCGGCGCAATCGCTCGCGGCAAAGAGGTCCTCGTTGTCGGCGACTCGAAGCAACTGCCGCCGACGACCTTCTTTAGCACAATCGACGATGATGACGAGATCGGTTCAAGTGATGTCTATGTCGAGGATATGGAGTCGATTCTCAAGGAATGCAATGCATCAGGCATACCCGCCATGCGGCTGCGGTGGCACTACCGAAGCCGACACGAGAGTCTCATCGCATTTTCCAATCACCATTACTATCAGAATGAACTGCACACATTCCCCTCCCCCGCTGAACGGTCTGAAGCATTAGGCGTGACCTTTCGGCATATAGCGGAAGGTGTCTATGACCGAGGAGGGTCACGAACAAACACGATCGAAGCAGAGGCAGTGGTCGATCATGTCGTGGGCCTGTTGCTGGATCCATCGACAACAGATTCGATTGGCGTGGTGACCTTTAGCCAGGCCCAACAGGGGCTCGTCGAAGATTTGTTCGACGACCGCAGGCGCCAACAACCCGAGATCGAACGGTTTTTTACTGATGAAACCGAAGAACCCGTTTTCGTGAAAAACCTCGAGAATGTGCAGGGTGATGAACGCGACACAATCATCTTCTCGGTTGGGTACGGCCCTGACGCCAACGGCAAGCAGACCATGAACTTTGGACCCCTCAATCAAGAGGGCGGTGAGCGGCGTTTGAATGTGGCTGTCACCCGGGCTCGCCGACGACTCATGGTGTTTTCATCGATGAAGGCCGATCAGATCGACCTCCGCCGAACGCGGGCAGTCGGCGTTCGCCACTTCAAGACATTCCTCGACTACGCCGATCGTGGGCCTGAGGCATTGGTAGATGCTGTCGAAGCAGGCACGAAGCGATTTGAAGCCGGGTTTGAGCACGCCGTGTGGAGTGCGCTGACTGAGCGGGGATGGACAGTGGACATGCGCGTCGGTTACGCCGGCTATCGCATTGATCTCGCTGTCCGCGACCCGAACAACCCCGACCGGTATGTGCTGGGTATTGAGTGCGATGGAGCCGCCTATCACAGTGCCAAGGTTGCGCGCGACCGCGACCGCACACGCCATGCGGTGCTCAAAGGGCTGGGATGGAGAATCTCGCGTGTTTGGTCGACCCAATGGCACATCAACCGCGACGGGTGCCTTGCGAAACTCATCGCCGATATTGAACTGGCCACACAAGGCACCATCACCGACGCGCCGTCGGTCAGTCAAGAACCAGTTGCAGAATCGAATCCCCCACCCATCCTGACTGATCCTGTTCATTCATCAGCCGCGCCCTGCGACCCCACTCATGTCCCGCCACCCCTACCTGGTGTCCCGGCCTCATCGCATATGCATCCGCTCGAACCGTCCGATCACCCGACACACACTGGCGGCCGTACCGCGTACCGCGTGGCACAACCGACAAGTCGTCGACTCAGCAGCATGGACATCTATGAACAGCGAACGATGCGCCCGGCGACCGAGGCACTAACCGAGATCGTCTCGGTTGAAGGACCGATCGTCAAGGATCTTGCCCTGCGCCGAATGGCAACCTGGTTTGGGGTCCAACGCCTCACGGGTCGCTATCGGCAACGGTTCGATGAGATCGAACAGGCGTGGCTGAAATCAGACCAGGGTTCGTTGATCGGCGGCATCTACTGGGGCTCGGACTCTTCGCCCGCGTTCTATCAAAGTGTCCGCACACCTCACGATGAAGCGAGCCAACGGGATATCGATGAGATCCCGCAACTCGAGATCATCAATGGCGTTGCGTATGTGCTCGAACAACAGTTCGGCATGCCCCGCGATGAACTCGTTCGCCAAACCGCGTCACTTTTTGGGTTCAGTCGGGTCACGACACGGGTCGGCGAGGCGATCCACGAAGCGATTGATCAAGCGATCGCGACCGGGCGTGCGGTCGACGCGGGCGACCGGATAACCGTGACGGACCGTTGACCCCCCATTCTGATGGGTTTACAGAATGTGTCAGAATTTGCAATTGCGGGCGATTGACTTGCCTACACTGCGGGCGATGAATTTTGCTCAGTCCAAAAAATCGATGAAAGCCAAAGACGCAAAGGCGTCCGGGCTGCCGTCGTGGCTGAGTTCTTGGTGAGACCACCTCCCAAAGATCACACAGTTGCAACCAACCCCGGACGCGTGTCCGGGGTTTTTCGTTTTGTTCTTACTGCGTATTCGATTCACAAACAAGGAGCCTCCAATGTCAATCACGATTGAAGCAAACTGCCCCGAATGCGATGCCCCCGTCCAGCCCGCCCGCCGACCGCTCGCGGGTGAAATCCTGCGCTGTACCCAATGCAGCGTCGAACTGGAGGTGACCTCGACCGAGCCGTTCAGACTCGAACTCGCGCCCGAGGTCGAAGAGGATTGGGGCGAGTAACGCGAGCTGGTCCACGAGAAAAGGAACTGAACCCATGCAAATCGCCATGCTCCACACGCGCCTGCGGACTGAAGAGCGCTTACTTCTTGATGCATTTGAATCGCTCGGCGTCAACGTCAAACTCGTCGACCTGCGCACGGTCGTGTTCGACCCGAGTGACCCCGGCGCGTGGGCAAGAGTTGACCTTGCACTCGACCGTTGTGTCAGCCTGACAGCATCCACGACTGCTGTGCAAGTTCTCGAACACTTCGGCGTGCGATGTGTCAACTCGTCGCGCACGATCGAAGTATGCTCAGATAAACTGTCGACGACCCTGGCACTTGCGCGGGCTCAGTTGCCGATGCCTGCTGTCCGTGTTGCGACAGGTCGTGAAGCCGGACTTGAAGCGATCGAATCGATTGGATATCCCGTTGTCCTCAAGCCAACCGTTGGTTCCTGGGGTCGACTGGTCGCTCGTGTGAATGATCGCGATGCTGCAGAAGCCATCCTCGAACACCGTGACACACTGGGTTCGGTGCGTCAGAAGATCATCTACGCCCAGGAGCATGTGGACAAGCCCGGCCGTGACTTACGGGTTTTCGTGGTCGGGGGTATCGCAGTCGCCGCGATCGGACGCCGAAGCGAGCACTGGGTCACCAATACGGCGCGCGGTGCCACGGCAGAATCTGTCGATCTTACCAGTGACCTGCGTGCGTTATCGCAGCAAGCAGCACAGTCGGTCGGTGCTGATCTGTGCGCGGTTGATCTGCTTGAGTGTCCACGCCGCGGACTCTTGATCAACGAGCTGAATCACTCGATGGAATTCCGAAACAGCATCGACACCACCGGCATCGATATCCCCAGACTTGTCGCAGAGCATGTCGTCAGCCTTGCAGGTGCGACCCATCAAGGCGTTTCAGCATGACCCGGCGCGCATCGATCATCGGGGGCAACGGCTACACCGGCGGCGAACTACTTCGCCTGTTACTCAACCATCCAGATATCGAAGTGGGCGAGGTCACATCGCGTTCGTTGGCCGACCGGCCGATCCATCATGCCCATCCAAACCTCCGCGGATGCCTCAACCAGTCATTCATGTCACCCGATGAGGTGACCCCGTGCGATGTGCTCTTCCTTTGCATGCCCCACGGCGAGGCAAGCACCACGATCGACCGATGGCAATCCATAGCCCCGCTTGTCGTGGATCTGTCTGCAGACTTTCGCCTGCGCTCGGCAGATGACTACCAATCGTGGTATGGCGTCCCCCACCCGTCACCAGATCGCCTCGGGACTGCTGTCTACGGACTTCCTGAAGTCACGCGCCCTCAACTGGCTCAAGCCAGGTTGATCTCGGGTGTCGGGTGCAACGCAACCGCGATGACACTGGCACTGCTACCACTTGCCCGGGCGGGGCTCATCGAACGGGTGATCGCGGATATCAAGGTCGGGTCGTCTGAGGGAGGTGCCGCAGTAAACGCCGGTTCGCACCACCCCGTGCGAAGTCGAGCCGTGCGCACCTACAGCCCGTCCGGCCATCGGCACTGCGCCGAGGTTCTCCAATCGTTGGGCGAAATGGACCTCGACTGCACGGTGTCAGCGATTGAAATGGTTCGAGGTGTGTTGTGCACCGCCCATGTGCAACCCAAAGAACGCGTTGATCACAAAACGCTTTGGCGGCTCTATCGCGAAGCGTACCACAATGAGCCATTTGTACGCATCGTCGCCGATCGAGCAGGACCAAATCGCCTTCCAGATCCGCGTGTTGTTGTCGGATCGAACTTTGCCGATGTCGGGTTCACGATCGATGAGCGTTCCGGACGCATCATCGCGCTGGCTGCGATCGACAACCTGGTCAAGGGTGCAGCCGGAACTGCAATTCAGGCGATGAATATCGCACTCGGACTCGACGAAACCGCCGGATTGACCAGTCCGGGTTTGCACCCGGCCTGATTCTCGGAGATTGAACACCATGAGCACAATCGTCATCAAGATCGGAGGCGGCCGAGGCATCGACCCGTGCGCCAACATGGATGAAGTCGCCGGACTCGTCGAAGACGGCCATCGCGTGATCGTCGTCCATGGCGGGTCACATGAAACCAATGTGCTCGCAGAAGCGCTTGGGCATCCGCCAAAGACAATCACCAGCGCCAGTGGCCGGCAGTCACGCAGAACCGATCGCCAAACGCTGGAGATATTCACCATGGCATACTGCGGCAAAGTAAACAAGGCCGTCGTCGAACGCTTGCGCACCGCTGGCGTTGATGCGGTTGGCTTGAGCGGACTGGATGCCGGCATTTGGATCGGTTCGCGCAAGAACGCCATCCGAGCCGTTGAAGATGGACGAACCGTTATCATCCGCGACGATCTGTCGGGGCGCGTCGAATCGGTCGATGCAGACTTCCTGAATCTCTTGCTCGATGCCGGGCGCGTGCCCGTGCTGACCCCCCCAGCCGGTACGCCAGATGGGATTGCGATCAATGTTGATGCCGATCGGGCCGCAGCAGCAACCGCCGCATCGATTGGGGCAGATGAACTGCTGCTCCTATCCAATGTTGTGGGAGTGCTGCGCGATACTGAAGACGAAAACTCATGTATCCCGCAGGTCTGCAGCGAATCATTTGGTGAAGCCGAACACGCTGCACAAGGTCGCATGAAGAACAAAGTGCAAGCCGCACGCGAAGCGATTGAGCGCGGCGTGTCGAGAGTCGTCATCGGATCGGCGCAAGGGCCGAGCGCAATCCAACGCGCTCGAGAAGGAGCGGGCACCGTATTCGCACAGGGAGCCCTCACATGACCAACCGAGCGATTGATCTCGAAACCGATGTCCGGGTCCTCGTTGATCTCGTTTCCACGCGGAGTGAGTCGGGCAATGAGGCAAAGGCTGCCCATGTTTTCGCGCACCACGCATCACAACTGGGCTTGCAGACTGAAGTCGATGTGATGAACAATGCGATCGCCCATCGCGGGCCGCCTGCGCACGAGGTTCATACTCACATTTTTTTGCTCGGCCATATCGACACGGTGCCGGGAGACATTCCTGTGCGAATCGAAGACGGTATGCTCTTTGGTCGAGGCAGCGTGGATGCCAAAGGCCCTCTCGCCGCGATGCTCATCGCCGCAAGTCGAGCCGATCTCCCCGAATCAGTTCGTGTGACCGTTGCCGGAGCCGCTGGTGAAGAAACCGCTGGTTCTGCGGGCGCCCGGTTTCTCGCCCAGCACCATCGGCCGGATGCCTGCATCATCGGCGAGCCAAGTGGTTGGGATGGGGTCACACTCGGGTACAAAGGCCGACTCCTCGTCACAGCGTCTGCCACACGCGACCTGTCTCACACCGCCGGACCCGACGACTCTGCAGCCGATATGGTCGCCCAGTGGTGGCGAGCGGTCACCGACGAAGTCGCAGCGAGTAACCAGGATCACACGCGTGTCTTTGACGCGCTGCAATCGACCATTCGCCACATGTCGACCGAATCGGACGGACTGACAGAAACAGCGACGATTGAAGTCGGGTTTCGACTACCACGCTGGATCTCACCCGATCAGTTGATAGAACAACTCACCGCTCGTACGCCGGTCGGCGTGGCCCTTTCGTTCAATGGCGCAGAAACCGCACACGCCACAAGCAGGAACGACCCCGTCGTGCGTCACTTGTCAGGAGCGATTCGGGCAGCCGGTGCAACACCGCGACCAAAACTCAAGACCGGCACCGCCGATCTCAATGTTGTCGCACCAATCTGGCGGTGCCCGATCGCTGCCTATGGCCCTGGTGATTCAGCGCTCGACCACACGCCCAACGAGCATCTCTCGATCGATGAATATCGGCACTCCATCAGCGTACTCACCGCCGCGATAGAGTCACTCGCACGCGAACTCGTTGCAAAGTCACCGTGCGCCACAGCCTCAGCCATCGCCATTTGAGGGCGGAGGTGCAGTCACGACACACCGAAAGCCGACATGCGACAGACCGGTATCAGGTGGACAACCCATCCGCGCACTCGGACGGTAGCTCGCACAATACGAGTCATTGCACAGAAATGAACCCCCCCGCTGCACATAACTCGTGGGCGCGTCAGGATTGCGAGGATCAAAACTCCGCGACGGCCCGCTCGGATTCCAGCAAGCCGCCCCAGGTGTCAGGTCTCGCGTCCTCACGCCATACGCATCTGCACGGTACAGATCGGAACACCACTCCCACACATTGCCAGCCATGTCGTAGAGCCTGTAGCCATTCGGCGCAAAAGACCTCACCGGCGCCGCACCGACGAACCCGTCCTCCGCGGTGTTTTCATTCGGAAAGTGCCCTTGCCAGGTATTGCACCGCTTGGCATTCACCGGTGCGTCACCCCACACATTGACTTTACCATCGAGACCCCCTCGGGCTGCGTACTCCCACTCAGCCTCGGTCGGCAAACGCTTGTTCGCCCACTTGGCATAGGCAGTCGCGTCTTCATGTGCAATATGAACAACCGGGTGACTCGCTCGGCCTTCGATCGATGAGTTCGGTCCTTCTGGATGCCGCCAGTCTGCACCGAGTGTCCATTGCCACCACAAATCAAACCGATGTAAATCGACGGGATGATCTGGAGGAGTAAACACCAACGAACCTGGCTTGAGCACTTCATCGGGTGGTTTGGGTGTGCCAGGGGGCACCTGCTTCTTGAGTTCTTCCCATTCGATCGGTCGCTCGGCCACAGTGATATATCCGGTCGCCTCGACAAAAGCACTGAACTGTGCGTTGGTGACTTCTGTCGCATCCATCCAGAAACCGTCAAGTTTGACCGGGTGCATGGGCTGCTCGTCAGGACGGGCGAGAGGATCGTCGCTACCCATGGTGAATGAACCGCCTGGCACCCAGACCATCCCTTTCAACGAGGCTTTCATTGCATCCGCTTTGTCATCCGGCAGAGGCGGCGTTTCGTCCTGCACTGTTTGCAATCGAACAGCAGGCGCAACAACTCGTGTGCAACACGCATCATCGGTCTCAAAATGAACGGCGTGCACCGGCCTGTGCATCGCAAGACCTGAAAGCGGCAAGGTCACACCAACAACCGCGCAACCGATGCCAAATCTGCGTACTACAAGCCAACCACTCATGTGCAGAGTGTACCAACGCTGGGATTGACAAACTCAATCTGTCGGTGGGCGCTCGGATTGATCGACGGAGAGCGGCACGCCATTGGCCTGACATCCTGGCACGACATCGCACATGGATCGAATATCGCCGAACTGTTTGTCGAGATCGCTGATGGAGATCGTTGCAAAGGTGCGTTCAAACTGAGCAACCTGTTCGTCGAGCAGTTTGTGGAGCGAACACAGTTCTGTGTGCCCGGTGATGCCCAGAGGACACCGCTCTATTCGCTCTGGTTGTGAATTGCACGCTTTGAGCACATCCAACATGCTGATCGCTGAAGGCAACTTCGCCAGCATGAAGCCGCCGCCCACACCTCGCTGGGCGACCAAGAGATCCGCTCGGGTCAGCAGCCGAAGGATCTTCTGCAGATACGCCTGTGGAACCCTGGTCGCAGCGGCGATCTCACTCGCCGATGCAGGAACATCGGGCGCGCACCGACTCAGATGAACGATGGCTCGAAGTGCGTATTCGCCGGCTTGAGAAATCATGAGCACACCTTTTGGTGGATTATAGGATACACAACTCTAGTATACCTCTCTAAATTCAACTGTCAAACGCGCTGCCTCCCAACTCATCGGCTTCATCAAGCAAGCAGTCGGGTTTCTTCGTACTGCACACAACCGCAGCGATAATCATCATGACAATGACCAAAACATGCACTCCTCGGTGACGATCACTCGATTTGGCACAAGATTCTTTGCGGACAAGAATGACTTTAATAACCGTGGCTCCTATTGTGGGACAAGAAGATCCATTTATCTATTGAATGATTCGAACACAGGGCCTCAATCGCAAAACTACGACAAGGAAAAACGCATGCAACGCAACCCAGATCCATACAAAGGCATGTCGATCGGCGCGGGCATCCTGTTCATCGCCACGCTCCCAGCACTCCTGGCCGTGGTCCTCGCCAACATGGATGCCCAGCCGCGGCAACAGACCAACCTCATGCCAATCGGTGCGTTTGCACAACTGCCGATTGTCCCTGGCGATGAGATTTTTGCCAACACCTGCGCGGTCTGTCACGGGCCACAGGGCGACGGCGTGCCGAAGCTCGGCAAACCCGTTCGCAACAGTGCGTTCGTTCAAGCGAGTACCGATCAGGAACTGTTCAACCTGATCGCCAATGGCCGAGAAGCAACGGACCCGCTCAACACCAGTCGCATGCCCATGCCTGCTCGCGGCGCCAAGAGCTTGTCAGATGACGATATCACTCGCGTTATTGCCCATGTGCGTGATTTGCAGGATCTTTCGCAGCCGCACGCCTCGGTCGAAGCGTGGATCGCCCCGCCACCGACAGAAGATGAACTCGCGTTGGCCGATCTGCCGGGTCACGACCTGTTCGTGTCCGCCTGCTCATCGTGCCACGGTCCGAACGGCGAAGGGATGGAAGGCCTCGGCAAACCATTCACCACCAGCGCATTCGTTCAGAACAGCACTGACAAGGAACTCGCAACCATGATCAAGATGGGCCGCCCAATCTGGGATGCCGCCAACACGACTGGCATCGATATGCCGCCGAAGGGGGGAAACCCGGCCTTGAGCGACGACGAACTGGCCGAGATCATTCAGTTTATTCGTTCTGTAGGCGAGATGTCACCAACGCAACCTTGACCGTGCGTGCACGGCCCGTACCAAAGTTTTCTCACTGTTCACCATTCACTTTCGAAAGGGAAGAAAATGACACGCAAGACACTTCGAAATCGCACCCTTTGTGCTGCAAGCCTGATGGCGCTTGTCTCTGGCTCCACCGCGTGGGCACAGTCAATGACTGATGTCCAGAGTGTGGCCAAGGAACGAGGCCTGTCGACCGCCGAGCTCTTGGCTGCTGCCAAGACCTTCACCCCTACGGGCATGAAAGATGAATATGTCATCTTCTCGTCCGGCGGGCACAGTGGGCAAGTCTTCGTCATCGGCGTGCCATCAATGCGACTGCTCAGAACCATCGCCGTGTTCACACCTGAGTCATGGCAGGGCTGGGGGTTCGGTGTTGGCAACGAAATCCTTGATGAAGGCAATGTCAGTGGCAAAGAAAACCGCTGGGGCGATACGCACCACCCCGCACTCTCAGAAACCAATGGCGACTATGACGGCGAATGGCTGTTCATCAACGACAAGTCGAATGCTCGAATCGCCGTCATCGACCTGCGCGACTTTGAGACCAAGCAGATCGTAAAGAACCCTCTCTTCATCAATGATCACGGCGGCGCATTCGTGCCACCGAATACCGAGTACATCTTCCAGACTGCACAATACAATGTCCCCTGGGGTGCCGACTACGCACCAATGTCAGAGTACAAGGACAACTTCCGTGGTGCAGTCACAATGTGGAAGTTCGACCGCAAGAAGGGTCGCATCGATAAGGAAAAATCGTTCGCGATTGAACTCCCCCCCTACTGGCAGGACATTGCTGACTGCGGCAAACTTGTCAGCGACGGCTACTTCTTCCTCAACTCGATCAACACAGAACTTGCCACCGGCGGCATTGAACAGAAGAAGCCCCCCTTCGAAGCCGGCGTCAGTATGAATGCGACCGACTATCTGCACATCATTGACTGGAAGAAGGCTGAGAAGGTCTACCAGGCCGGCCGCACAACCGAGATCAAGGGTTTCCCGGTCATTCCGCTTGATGTCGCGATTGAAGAAGGACTGCTCCACCTCACGCCCGAACCGCGCAGCCCGCACGGTGTCGATGTCGCGCCTAAGGGTGACTTTATCGTAGTCTCCGGGAAACTTGATCCGCATACGACGATCTACTCTTTCGACAAGATTAATAAGGCCATCGCAAGCAAGAACTTCTCGGGCGAAGACGAATTCGGCGTGCCGGTTCTCGACTTCGATAGCGTCGTCGAAGCACAGGTCGAAGTCGGCCTCGGTCCACTACACACACAATTCGGGCCGGACGGGTACGCGTACACCTCCCTTTTCCTCGATTCGGCGGTTGCACGCTGGACCCTCGGCGGGCAGTACGGCAGCATGAACCCCGAGCCGGATTGGACCCTCGTTCAGAAGACACCCGTCCATTACAACATCGGTCACCTTGGTGCAGCAGAAGGCGACACCGTCAGCCCTGACGGCAAGTACCTCGTCGCATACAACAAGTGGTCAGTCGATCGTTTCGTTTCGACCGGACCGCTGCTGCCGCAGAATTTCCAGCTCCTCGACATTTCTCAGCAAGGCACAGAAATGCCTGTCATCTATGACATGCCGATGGGTATCGGTGAACCTCACTACGCACAGATCATCAAGGCCGACAAACTCAAGCCATGGGCTGTCTACCCGGAAATCGGTTGGGACCCGATGACCCAGTCGGTCGATCCGTATGCTCCGCGTCCCAAGATGGAACGCGTCGAACGCAAGGGGGAACACGAGGTCGAAGTCTACATGACCTCGGTGCGAAGCCACTTCACCCCCGAGCATGTGACTGTCAAACAAGGCGACAAAGTCACCTGGCGCATCACCAACACCGAACGCGCCATCGATGCGACCCACGGCTTCTCGATCCCGGTCTACAACATCACGCTCAGCCTCGAGGCGGGTGAAACCGCCAAGATCGAGTTCATCGCCGACACCGCGGGCACTTTCCCGTTCTATTGCACCGAGTTCTGCTCGGCGCTTCACCTCGAAATGATGGGCTATCTGATGGTTGAGCCCAACGAATAAGCCTTTCTATCTCTCTCGTCGCACGGGTGAAAGCCCGTGCGACGCTTTGACGCACTCACCATCTCCCATCACCAAACACAGGAGCATCGGATGCCCTCGTTTATCGATCACATCATCGGGCCTCGCGTCGAGCAGAGCGAACTCGAGAAGCACAGCATCAGGTATGGCACGCCAGGGTTTCTGCTGCTGATCGCACGCGTCATGCTGCTCGTCTCACTCTTCGTTCCGTTCTGGCATATGGAACTCATCGCACCGCAGTATCCAGAAAACCTTGAACTCACCGCTTACATCAACCACCTTGCGGGTGATGTTGCCGAGATCGACAGTCTCAACCACTACATCGGCATGCGGCCGCTCAACGAAGCCGCAACACTCGAGCGAACGCTGGGTGTCTACATCATGATCGTATTCGTGTTGTTTTTGGAACTCGCCAGTTGGATCCACAGCCGATGGGCGGTGCTGCTGATCTTGCCGGTGCTGCTCTTTCCAGCAGTCTTTTTGATCGACCTCCATCTCTGGATGAGCCACTTCGGTCAAAACCTCGATCCTGATGCCCCCCTCTCAAACTCCATCGAACCATTTGTGCCGCCCATCCTCGGAACGGGCATGGTCGGACAGTTCAAGACGATCGCTCGCCCTGGCACGGGTCTCATGCTCTCGGCTGGCGCATCGGTCATCTTGCTCCTCTCGTTGTTCTTTCATCGCCGTGCCTACAAGCCACTCATGAAAGCAAGAAAGGCCTCGGCTTCGTGAACACCAACCACGCCATCTTGGTCGCCCTGATCGCAACGCTCGCGTTGACTCGGTTTGCACATGCTCAAACTGATGCAGCCCGATCTGTTGACGAGATTGCCAGACTTATCGAGGCTGCCTCGGAGGGCGAAACCGTCACCATCCCGGCAGGGCGCTACGAAGGCAACCTGCGCGTCAGCAAGCCAATCGTTCTTGACGGACATGACGCGGTCATCATTGATGGCCTCAACAACGGCACCGTGGTCGAACTGACCGTGCCCGGCATCACGATTCGCAACCTCACCATTCGAGGCAGCGGATCGACCGTTGATCAGGAGCCCGCAGGTATTCGCGCTTACGACGGGCCGATCATCATCGAGCACAATCGCTTCGAAGAGGTATATTTCGGTATCGACCTGCGTCAATCGCCTGACTCAATCATCCGCCACAATGTGGTGCATGGCAAAGACCTGGAACTCGGACGCCGCGGCGATGGCATTCGGCTCTGGTGGAGTCACGGGTGTCAGATTCACGACAACTTTGTCGATGGCTTGCGCGACATGGTCTTCTGGTACTCCGAAGACCTCCGCATCGATCGCAACCGTGTCGTCAACAGTCGATATGGACTGCACTTCATGTACAGCCACAACACCGTGCTCAGCGAAAACGACCTCACCGAAAACTCAGTCGGCATCTATCTGATGTACTCGAACAGCATCACGCTGCGCCGCAACCGAATCATCAATAACCGGGGTTCAAGCGGGTACGGCATCGGGCTGAAAGACTGCGATGACATCACCGTCGAACACAACGCGATCCTCGCAAACCGTGTTGGAGTCTATGTCGACAACAGCCCCTCTTCGTTCGACTCGGTTGGACTCATCGCCCACAACAGTCTCTCATTCAACGAGATCGGTCTGCTCGCAACACCCATCACACACAACAATGTCATCACCGCCAACGCGTTCGTAGAGAACGAAGAACAGGTCGCTGTCCACGGCGGTGGACAACTCAACAACAATGTCTTCGCCAAAGACGGCTTCGGTAACTTCTGGTCCAGTTACGCAGGCTTTGACCTCGCAGGTGATGGTATTGGCGATTCGCCTTACGCGCCGCGCAATGTGTTTCGCGACCTGCTCTCACGCGAGCCAAACCTGCGCATCTTCGTGCACAGCCCGGCACAACAAGCCATCGAACTCACGGCACGGGCATTCCCCGATCTCAACCCAGAGCCGATGTTCGAAGATCCATCACCATTAACACGCCCACCGACGCTCGACCTGTTCGAGCCTGCAACAACGCCGTCGCGTGCACCAATGTTGGCAGTCGCGTGCGTTCTACTACTGGCCTCCGGCATGGGTATCTGGATAGCCGCTCGTCAGAATTCAATCAGCGTCGATATTGTTCAACGGAGCGCACAAACATGATCAAGGCTCACCATGTCACCAAGCGTTTCGGCAAAGTTGCTGCCGTCAACGACCTCTCATTTGAACTCGGAGAATCCGAATCAATCGCACTGTGGGGCAGCAACGGGGCTGGCAAGACAACACTCATCCGCTGCGTACTCGGCATGTTCCCTTTCAAAGGCAACATCACAATCGGTGGCCATGATGTCCGAAAACGAGGCAAGATCGCCCGTTCGTTCGTGGGCTATGTCCCCCAAGAACTCGCATTCCACGATGATGCGCGACTGGGTTCATCGATTCTGTTCTTCGCCGGCCTCAAACGAGTCGACGCGACAGCGGCAGCCAATGCCCTTCACATGGTCGGGCTCGCAGGACATGAAAACAAACGCCTGCGCGATCTTTCTGGCGGCATGAAGCAACGACTGGCACTGGCGATCGCACTCATCGCTGACCCCCCCATCATCGTGCTCGACGAACCAACTTCAAATCTCGACGCATCAGGACGAGAAGAAGTCGTTGACACGCTGATTCAACTTCGGGACAAAGGCAAAACGCTGGTCTTTGCATCACATCGGCCCGATGAAGTTGTATCACTGGCAAACCGTGTCCTCGTCATGGAAAAAGGCCAATTGGTTCGCAGCGTCACACCCACAGAACTCTGGCCCACACACGCACCAGTCCAAACCATGCGCCTTCACATCAGTATGGGTTCAGACGAGCTTGCAGCAGAAGTTCTGCGGCAGGCCGGGCACGCTGTTCATCTCAACGGCCAGGGTCTCTGCGTTTCCGTTCCGCGCAACCGCAAGGCGCAACCGCTCGCAGCCCTTGCTCAGGCTTCCATTGAAATTCGCGATTTTGAAATCCTCGACGAGGTTCTCGCTCAACCCGCCTCATCGACAGAGGAGTCAAAAGCATGACCACACTCACCACGCCGAAACCCACCAGCGCCTGCGCGACTCGGCACGCGTATCGCTCCTTCGCCGGGAGCACACTGGCATTGGCGAGACGCGAATTTCGTGACGCGCTCGCCAGCAGATGGTTCCTGCTCTACACCATTGCTTTTTCTGTGCTCGCCATCGCCGTGTCGTTCATGTCACTCGCCGGGTCAGGGTCGCAGGGTTTTGCGGGGTTCGGGCGGACCACCGCCGGGCTTCTCAACCTCATCATGCTCGTTGTGCCACTCATGGCCATCATCGCAGGTTCGGGCACCATCGCCGGCGAACGCGAACGCGGGACACTCCTGTACCTTCTCGCCCAACCCATTTCTCGAGCCGAACTCTTGCTCGGCAAGTACATCGGGCTCGCCGTCGCACTGTGTTGCTCCATGTTCGTCGGCTTCGGGCTCAGTGCCGCAGTGCTCGCTTGGCGAGCTGGGGGGGCCGGTCTGAGTTCATTCTTCATGCTCATCGTGTTCACCTGCGGCCTGTCGCTCTCCATGCTCTCGATTGGTGTCCTGCTCTCCGTTCTGTCACGCCGAAGCGGGGTCGCGAATGGACTCGGACTGTTCGCCTGGCTTCTGCTCGTGTTCGTCAGCGACCTCGGTCTCATGGCCGGCACAGTGCTGTTCAAACTGCGCGTTCAAGAAGTCTTCGCAATCGCCATCATCAATCCGCTGCAAGCGTTTAAAATGGGTGTTATCGTCAACATGAACGCATCGCTCGATGTGCTCGGGCCCGTTGGCATGTACGCGTCGCTCACTTATGGAAACGCCTTGCCCTGGCTGCTCGCAGCCGTCATCATCGGATGGATATTCATGCCTCTCGCCCTCGCACTCGTCATGTTTACCAAAAGAGGTGGCGTATGAGCGCACGCACCATCCTGACAGCAACGAGTCTGGCGATCATCTCAATCGGCGGCTGCGGTGCTGATGACCCGAATGCGCCCCCCACCATTCGCCTCGGCGACTCGGTGTGCGATCAATGCGGCATGATTATCAGCGACGCTCGATTCGCCACCGCAACAATCGTCGAAGGTGATCGCGGACCAGAGGCTGCCCTCTTTGATGACTTCAACTGCCAAATCGGCTACGAAACACGCTTCCTGGACAACACCATCCACGCGCGTTGGTCTCGTGACCATGGCACCGAGGCGTGGCTCGACACCACACAAGCATGGTTTATCCGTTCACCTGCATTACGCACACCAATGGCTTCAAACATGGCAGCCTTTGCGAACAAAGCAGACGCAGCAAAAGCGGCAGAAGAGTTCGATGGCGTTGTGATCGATTTCAAAAACGCGTGGAAACCAGCGACTGAGCCTTGATCCTCAACCTGGCCGTACAATCCAACGCTATGCAACCCCACCTTGTCGGCCCTTCAACGACTAGACTCGACCATCGCGCCTTGACCGCTGATGATGCGGAGTCGTTCTACGCGCTCAACAGTCACCCCGATGTCATGCGCTACACCGGCGAGCCGCCGATCCAATCACTCGAACAGGCCCAACAGGCGATTGCCGACTATCCCGATTTCAAAACGATCGGCTACGGGCGTTGGGGTTGCTTCTACAAGCCCACCGGCGAACTCATCGGGTTCTGCGGCTTGAAATACCTGCCCGAACTTGATGAAGTCGATATCGGTTTCCGATACCTGCCAGCGTACTGGGGCCGGGGTCTTGCAACTGAAGCAGCATTGGCATGTATTGACTTCGGCTTTGACACACTTCGACTCGAACGCATCATCGGCCTCGTGCTCGAACAAAATGTTGCTTCCATCCGAGTCCTCGAAAAAATCGGCATGCAGCAGAACGGACGAACGCTGTGCGAAGTGCTTGATGCTCTGCGATTCGAGATCTCACGAACGGATCGAACCGCCCAGACAACCGCGTAAGCGGGAATATTTTGTCATTGGTCCGTCTTGCGACACGCTCTGGGATCATCAATCGTCCTCCGCTCCCACCATCGCGGCTGTAGCGCCAGGCTTGCACTTCACGCGAGAACGAACACCGGACCGATGTCGGATCTCTCGGGTCGATCGTCAATGTCGGCCTCTCGTGAGGGATACCATGCTTACTATGCGTCGCACGCTCGCTATTGTGCTCTCTGTCTTCGTCGCACTCCATGCCATTGCTGGCGGTGCGGGTGGCATGGCTATCTTCTGCCTCGGCGGCGGGCACGAACACAGTGCGGCAGAAGTCGATCATTGTCAATCGACATGTGGTCACGATGCTGCTTGGCCGCTGCCCGTACCGGAATCCGATCAAGACCACGATTGCGGGTGTACCGATGTCACCCTCCTCGCACACGAACTACTGGCGTTGCCCTGGAGCCAGAGCGTTCTCGTCCCTGCACCTGAACACTTCACGACCTTTGATGGCAACAGCGCTGTTCGTCAATCAATGTTGGGGTATCCAGGGCAGCCAACACCTCCACCAGAGCTGTGTCCCGGCATCGAGCAACGGCTCGCGATCATCGCGAGCACACGCCTGACAATCTAACTCCTGTCTGTTCTCCTGCTCGTGCTGCGCCGATCGTGGTCATCGCAGCGTGTGTCGCCGTGAACTCCGACAGGAACTTTGACCCATGCAGATTCCAACCCCCCCGCGCCGATGGCGGGCATGGCTTCCCAAAACTGGTGCCATCGCGGCGACTTGCGCCTTGACAGCCTGCCAGTCCTATCAACCAGCCCCGCTCGACATCGCCGAACATCGCGCCACCCTGGATACGCGTGTTGTAAACACTGAGCCAATCACGCGGTTCATTGAACGCCTCGCTGGCCACGGCTCGGTGGTGCCTGATCATTTCGACCCAGCCGATGGGCTTTCGCTCGCTGAAGGCGAAGTGCTGGCCCTGTTTTACAATGCCGAACTCCGCCTCGCCCGGCTCGATGCGGGCGTTGCTCGTGCAACCTTCGAGACTGCTGGCTTGTGGGAAGATCCTGTCTTTGGCTTCGACGGAGCCGAAATACTCTCGCCCGCCAGACCATTCGAAGCAGCATTCATGGTCAACCTCACGATCCCCATATCCGGACGACTCGGCATCGAAAAGGAACAAGCAGGAGCAGCGTACGATACACACCTTCGGCAAATCGTCGATGCAGAATGGAACACGCGATCTCGCGTGCGCGAAGCCTGGGCGACCTGGACCGTCGCAACTGAGCGACTTCGGCTCTTACAAGAGGTGATCGGCGGGATCGAGCGCATTGCCCGTATTACAGATCAACTCGAAGCCGCCGGCGAACTGACCCGCGTTGAAGCGCGGCTTGTGCGTGCAGAACTCGTCAAAACACGGTCAAACATGCGGCAGGCTGAACTCGCAGAAGCGATGTACCGCCAAGTACTGGTTGGTTTGGTGGGGCTCCCCCCGGACACCAGTCTCGATCTGCTTCTCGGCATGCCCCAGATCTCCGATGCGGATATGCAAGGTTCATCTGAACGACTCATCCGCACGAACACAGTGCTGGCTGTACGACGCGCCGAGTATCAGGTCGCTGAAGAATCGCTCAGACTCGAAATCCGCAAGCAGTATCCCGACATGACGGTGGGTGGCGGGTTTGGCAGTGAAGACAAAGACGAACGGCTGTTGCTGGGCGTGTCAATCCCCATCCCAATCCTCAACGCCAACCGCGCCGCGATCGCCGATGCAACCGCTCGACGAGCGTTGGCTCGCGCCTCAGCTGAAGTAACGCTCGAGCACCTGGAACAGCAACTGGCAATGAGTCACCTCACCTATACCGCCGCTCGTGAACAACGACTGTCGTTCGAGCGGGATCTTGTGCCGATGCTCGACGAACAAACGGCTGAGGTCGAGAGCCTTGCCGACCTCGGCGAGGTGGACACACTCATTCTGCTCGAAACCGTCACTCGACGATATGAAGCGAAGAGCAGAATTCTCGATCTCACTCTCGCAGAGTGCGCCGCAGCCATCGAGATCAACCGCTTGCTCGGCCCAGACAAACCCATGGTACCGGCTCCCATTTCGCCAAACCAGAACAGTGATCGACGGCACCATTCCTCCGTCTCCCCCCTCTCCAGTGACACAAACATCGAGGAGGATCCAAGATGATCAGCACACTTCGGTCATGGTCTCTGACCATCCTCATTGTCATGTCCGTCTCGTTGTCTGCGTGCGAACGGATAGCGTCGCCACAAACACCCACCGATCAGCATGCCCAGGACGACGGGCACGATGGCGAAAGTGCGACCGGTACGGCGGGCAACCCGTCCGATCGCATCGCCATACCCGCAACAGTCCGCTCGAACCTTGGCATTTCTTTTGTCCAGGTCGAGCGACGGCGTGTTGAACAAACGCTCCGCGTGCCTGGGCGGTTTGAGTACCTGCCTACAGCCCGTCGCGAATATCGCACGCCCGTCTCAGGTCGCGTCGAGTTGCTCGTTGAACAATTCGATCGCGTCAAAGCTGGTCAGCCGCTCTACCGAATCGACTCTCCTGATTGGCGGGAGATGCAGCAACTGCTCGCCGACGCAACTTCGCAAATCGAACGATTCGTATCAAGACGCGATACCTTCGAGCCGCTCCTCGCCGCACATCATCAGCACGAGGAGAGCCTCCAAGAAAGCGTTCAAGTTTGGAACGAAAGGCTCGAGCAACTACAACTCGTCCGTGAGACCGGTGGCGGACGGATTGATGATCTCGCTCAGGCCCGAGCTTCGCTGGCGCTCACGCGAGCCGATCTCGCCAATGTGCTCGAAAAGAAGGCAGAGTTAACCGCCAATCATCAACAGACCATTGCCGATCTCAGTGCAGCACGCGATCGACTCGAGTATCTCCTCGATGCCGCAGTCGCTGTTGTCTTGCGGCCCAGAGGTGAACTCACGAAACTAATCGAGACCGATCAAACCACCCGACCGGGGTGGGCCATGTTGACGACCATCGAGGTGCGTGCAACCGAAGCCGGTGCCGTCGAACTTCTCGGTCTCACCAATGGCTCGTGGGCTGACGAGAGTGCGCTTGTGCTTTCCGTCGTCCAGCCGGAGCGCCTTCGATTTCGGGCGTCAGGCTTGCAAAGTGACCTCGGCGTACTGCGCGATGGACTCCCAGCACGCATCGTGCCGCCTACCCCCACCGCAGCCGGCCGCGCTATACACCTGACTGAAACCATGACTGGCACACTTGCCCTCGGGCTTGCCGGCGACCCAAATGCTCGAACCTTGGATCTCTTCGTCGTACCTGACAACCTCAAACCATGGGCACGCCCGGGCATCTCAGCCCAACTTGAGATCGTCACCGATTCGACGGATTCGCCTGAACTCGCCATCCCGCTCGCCGCAGTTCAACGGGACGGGCTGACGCCAATCATCTTCCGTCGAGATCCGGCGAACCCAGATGAAGCGATCCGAATCGAAGCAGACCTCGGCAAGGATGATGGCCGATGGGTTGCTCTGCTCAGTGGCGTACGAGACGGAGACGAAATCGTCCTCGACGGCGCCTTTCAACTCATGCTCGCGACAACGGGATCGATACAAAAAGGCGGGCATTTTCACTCCGACGGCACATTCCACGAAGGGGAGGACTAGGCGATGCTCAAAGCCGTCATCCGGTTCTCACTTCAATACGCCACGCTGGTTATCATCGCCGCGGTGATGATCGTCGGCTACGCTGCTTACCGCTTGCCGCGGATGAGTGTCGATGTCTTTCCCGAACTCAACGCCCCAACCGTCACCATCATGGCAGAATCGGGGGGGCTCGCTGCCGACGAAGTCGAGCAGTATGTCACCTTCCCCATCGAATCCGCTGTCAACGGCATGACCGGGGTACGCCGTGTTCGGAGCGCCAGCGCCATCGGGCTTGGCATCGTCTGGGTTGACCTCGAATGGGGGTCCGATCTCTACGACGCTCGTCAGCTCGTCGCAGAGCGTCTCGTCACCGCGCGACAGAACTTACCCGAAGATGTCGAGCCCTTCATCACGCCGATCACTTCCATCGCGGGCGAGATCATGCTCATCTCGCTCTCGTCACCTGACAACTCGGTCAGCCCGCTCGAACTTCGCTCCTTCGGCGAGTTTGAATTGCGCAACAAGATCCTCGCCATCCCCGGCGTCGCTCAGGTCGTTGCAATCGGTGGTGAACTGCCCGAGTATCAGGTCAATGTCGACCAGGATCGACTCCGCCTCTACGGCCTCACCATCACCGATGTCGTCAAAGCAGCAGACGGTGCGCACAGTACCGCGAGCGGCGGCTATCTCGTCGATGTTGACAGCTTTGAGATTCCGATTCGCCAGCAAAGCCGCGTCACACGACCAGAAGACATCGCAAACACGATTATCCGCTTCCACGAGGGTGTGCCCGTGACCATCGGCCAGGTTGCTGATGTCCGCCTCGGTCCCGCACTCAAACGCGGCACGGCGGCCGAAGGGGGCAAGCCAGCTGTCGTCCTTTCAGTCCAGAAATCGCCCGGCACAAACACGCTCGCGCTCACAGATCATCTCGATGCCCTGTTTGATCAGGTCGAGCCAACGCTGCCAAAAGGGGTCGTGCTCAACCGCGATGTCGTGCGCCAGTCACACTTTATTGACCGAGCGGTCAGCAATGTGACCAGCGTACTCGTCGAAGCGGTCATTATCGTGCTCGTCGTGCTCGTTCTGTTCCTGATGGATCTGCGCACAACGCTCATCACGCTCACAGCCATACCAATATCGCTCGCTGTGGGTTCGCTCATGATGGATGCGCTCAGCCTCGGCCTCAATGTCATGACCCTTGGCGGCCTGACCGTGGCGATCGGTGTGCTCGTCGATGATGCCATCATTGATGTCGAAAATGTCTATCGCCGCCTCAGACAGAACCGCGTTCGTCCAGACTCAGAGCGACGACCCACCACCGAAGTCATCTTCGACGCGAGTAACGAGATTCGCCCTGCGATGGTTTTTGCAACCGTCATCATCGTCATGGTGTTCGTGCCGCTGTTGTTTCTACAAGGGCTTGAAGGCCGATTCTTTCAGCCGCTTGCACTGACCTACATGATCTCGATTCTCGCGTCACTCGTTGTCGCACTCACCGTCGTCCCCGCAATGTGCAAGTTCCTGCTCAAAGGGCGAATCGGCGGGAAACACGAAGACCGAGATGGCTTCCTCGTCCGCATGCTCAAACGCGTCTATGGGCCAGCTCTCCGAGCAGCGATCCGTCTGCGTCTCTGGGTGCTCGGCATCGCCGGTCTGGCAACTGCTGCGTCGCTCCTTCTCGCGAGCACATTCGGTAGTTCGTTCTTACCCACCTTCAATGAAGGCACTTTTACCGTCTTTTTGCTCGCGCCCCCCGGCACCTCCATTGTCGAAAGCGACCGACTTGCAACTGAAGTTGAAAAGCAACTCATCGCGATCGAAGGTGTCCGATCTGTATCCCGTCGAACAGGCCGCGCCGAACGAGACGAGCACGCCGAGCCAGTCAGCAACTCAGAGATCGAGATCACCGTTGAGTCGGGTGCCGATCGATTCAAAGTGCGCGACGAACTCGATCGAATTCTCGGCTCGATCCCCGGCATCACAACGATGATCGGCCAACCGATTGAACACCGCCTGAGCCATGTGCTCTCAGGCACACCAGCCGCGATCGCGATCAATGTCTTCGGCGAAGACCTCGCCGAATTGCGCCGCGTCGCAAAGGCGATCGAGCGAGAACTCCAAAACCTGCCCGGGGCGCGCGATGTCAACGCCAACCGCGAAGTCTTGATCACCTCACTCCCAATCCGATATCGTCACGCCGAACTTGCAGCAGTTGGTCTCAGCCCGGCGGATGCCGCTGAACAGGTCCGCGAAGCGATCTATGGCGAAGTCGTCGACACTGTCAATCAAGGCGTTCGGCAATACGAACTCGTCGTCCGACTCGCGGCCGACGAACGAGCATCAATCCAGCAAGTTCGTGACTTGCTACTCAGGGGCCGAGACGGCGCGACCGTCCGACTCAGCGATGTTGCTGATATCGGTCCCGAACGATCGAGCAACCTCATCACCCGTGAAAATGCACAACGCAAAGCCGTGATCTCGCTCAATGTCGACGAAGGATCCAACCTCGGCGACCTTGTCGCTCGCGCCCAGGAACGCGTCGATCCAATCGTCCGCAATGCCGGTATGACGGTCACCTATGGAGGTCAGTTCGAAGCGCAACAAGCCGCTTCACGCACAATCCTCATCGCGGGCATCGCCGTCGCTGTAGTCATGCTCATGCTCTTACAGATCTCAACCGGGTCACTGCGAGCAGCGGTTCTTGTCATGCTCAACATGCCACTGGCGCTCATCGGTGGCATCGCCGCAATCTACATCACCGAGGGGGGTGGCCCGATCCAAAACACGCTCGGGCTCATTGGCTTCGGACGCGGCTACATCCCGCCCATCATTTCCATCGCGAGCCTCGTCGGGTTCATCACGCTCTTTGGGATCGCTGTTCGCAATGGCATTCTCCTCATCAACCACTACAACCACCTCATTCAAGAGGAGCATGTACCGCTCGGAGATGCCATCGTGCAAGGATCGATGGAACGACTGATTCCAATCTTGATGACCGCTATCTCCGCTGCACTCGGCCTGTTACCCCTCGCACTCGCTGCAGGACGACCCGGAAGTGAACTGCTCGCACCGCTTGCAATCGTCACGCTCGGCGGCCTGCTCACTTCGACCTTTCTAAACTTGATCGTCGTCCCCGCAGGCTATGCGCTCGTTTTCGGATATCGGCCCGACCGCCCCACCAAAGCACCCAAACTTAACTGACCATTCTTAATCGAGACATCGTGTCGCAACCCAAAGGACTCAACACCATGAAAACGCTCATCAACATCATCATCGCAGCCGCATTGGTCGGTTCGGTATCCATCGCAGGATGTAGCCGCCAGTCCTCTCACGACCACACCGAGGAACACTCTGATCACGGCCATACCCATGGCGAACAGGATCAAGATCGCACGACCCACGACAACGAGCAAAACGAAGATGATAAAAAGGACAACGACCACGAGACCCTTGAGTCAAACAAGACCGTCGTCATTGCAGGGACAACACTTGAGCTTTCGATCGGCGGTGATTTCACCCCCGGTAAGATGCTGCACCTCCACATCCACCAATCCGCAGGCCCCACCCCTGCTGCGATCAGACTCTGGTGCGGCACTGAATCCGGCGAGGGATCGCTCAAGTCCAAAGCAACCGGAACCGGAGGCAGTTACCATGCCGAAGCCGAAGTGCCAGCGATCGTTTCTCCCGCTACCGCACTTTGGATCGAAGTCGAATCCGCGGAAGGCGTACGCGAAGCAAAATCGGTCAAGCCGTAGTCAGTCCTACGGATGGCTTCCAATCCGATTCAGCCAAGCACGCCGGCCTGATTGATAACGCAAAAACCGCATCGCCCGTAAGCCTCCCGAAACAAAAGGCTTCAAGCAACGCGGTCTTTTTCAAACGGAGAGGGGGGGATTCGAACCCCCGATGAAGAAAAACTCCATACTGGATTTCGAATCCAGCGCATTCAACCGCTCTGCCACCTCTCCAGATGGAGCGCCATCGCCCGTTCGGCAATGCCGCTTCGCGAGTTCACTTTAGGCTCTGCGTCAGCCTGAATCTGCCATTCAATCACGCTCGCGTAGAGCCGACGCAAGCGCCGCCACAATCACTTCGGGCTCGGCCATGCGTCCTGACCCAACATGGCGGCACGCCTGCCAACCCTCCCCCGGACCGACGAGCCGATATCCATCCTCACTCAGTTGGGTCGCATTGCGCTGCGTCGCTGGCTGTGCCCACATGCCCGTGTTCATCGCAGGTGCCAGCAGTACCGGTGTCTTCGATCGATCGACAACCGAAAGAATAAGCGTCACCACATCATTCGTCATGCCAGCATTTAGCCGCGCCATGCAATCCATCGTGCACGGAGCCACCAAACACGCATCGGCGTCCGCGCCGAGTGACACATGCTGCGGGTCTTGGCTTTCGACATGTTCCCACGCGCTCGTGTACACATGATTCGCCGAAAGCGCTTGAAAGGTGATTGGGCCTACGAACTTCGTCGCAGCCTCGGTCATCGCCACGGTCACACGGCACCCGGCTTGCGCCAATCGACTCACGATCGTGCAGGTCTTGTACGCTGCTATCCCGCCTGTAACACCAATGAACACAGAACGACCTTCGAAGGTCTCGCGCAAGCACGCCGGATCCAACGGACCAGATCCACCGCTCGCACTCGAATCATCAGATGTTGTCTTGGAACTGGTCACCCGTTAAAGCAGCAAGTCGCCGCCATCGCCGAGTTGGTGGGCATCGTCAACAAACTGCAGCGTGATCTTGTCCTGCAGGATCTCTTCCATCACCAACTCAAGATCGGATCGCCCCTCTCGTTCGATCAGGGGGCGCTCGCCGTCGAGCAACTGGTGCAGCCTCTGCTGGATCAGAGCACACAACTTAAAACGCCCGCCAACCTTGTTCACCAACTCGTCACTTTTCAGGGCTTCGATCATGTGCTATTGTCTCCGCATCGTTCGGTTCGATTGATCGTTCAGCTGCGCGTGCTGGCTGGGGGTTCCGGTATCGACCGAGCGCGAACACGATTCTATACACGCGGTCCCCGATCGGCCAATTGCCGACCGGAAATGCCGTTGACATCGTTCTCGCCACGAATCCGCATAGCCGAAGGGATGCCGTTGACTGAAATCGAATGGAAAGCCGGAGACCGCGTCATTCACCCCCAAAAACCAGAGTGGGGTGTCGGATCCATCACCGCCGCCCAAGGAGCGGTTCAGGACGGCAGGCGCTGCCAGAGACTCACCGTTCGATTCGAAAATGGCGGGCTCAAGACCGTTTCCACGGCGTTTGCCAAACTGTCCACAGCCGCAGCAGGAGCCAAAGCCGCCGAATCAAGCACCGGCACATGGCTCGACGAGATGGAAAACAACGATCCCCGCGAAACGCTCATCACCTTACCCGAATCGGCCACCGATCCGTTCTCCTCAAACAACGCCCGTCTCGCAGCCACCCTCGACCTGTATCGGTTTTCGGACGATGGAGCCTCGTTGCTCACATGGGCATCCGCCCAGACCGGACTCACCGACCCACTCTCACGCCTCAATCGGCACGAACTCGAAGCCGCATTCCAGCGATTCCGCATGGTGCTCGATCGTCACCTCGGCCAACTCGTCAACCAATGTCGCCGAGAAGGCATCAATATAGATGACGCCGCCCAACGGGCTACACCCGACGCGCGACGCGCGTTGCAGCGAATCAACCGGCCACGGTGACCGCACACCACATCCCGCGCAACCCCAACCCCCGTTTGGCAAAGCCAATGAGCCATAGGTGCGATTGATCGTTCTCAAGTCTTTTATTATAGGACTCTAATGCAGCTGCACCGCGCTCTGCTTTCCGGCACGCCAGTTGAATACTCGTTTTCTGAACACTTCGTGGCTGCGGATGAGGAACACCACCCCATTTCGTCGCTTCAATAGACAGGACAGGAGATGAGTTATGAATGACCAGGATTTTCAGGACAAGCTCGGCGAACTGCTCGACCAGATCGAACAACTCCCCGAGGACCAACGCCCAAAACTCGAAGCACTCGCTGAAGAAACCCGCACCAGGCACGAACGCATGCGGAAGACCCTCGGCGAACTTCAGGAAAGCCTCGATTACCTTCGCCTGAGCGTCAAGTACCTCGTCTTCGATCTCGAAGCCACACGCCGCGAAAACAAATACCTCCGCACCCTCATCAACGAAGATGGGGCCGACAGCGAGTGAGAGACACTCCTTCCTGATTGGTGCCTCGGCGGCACTGGAAGTGGACTCGCTCTCGCAGGGGGGCGGGTCCACTGGTTTTTTGTGCCCCGTTCGCCGCGTTTCACCCCAAACCAATACAGACAGCCTTCATTGTCCATTGTTTGCCGGGCTCGATCGACCTATCGTTCTAGCCACTGGAACTGTGCCCGAGAGGCTGAAGGGGCCGGATTGCTAATCCGGTGTACGGGGCAACCCGTACCGAGGGTTCGAATCCCTCCGGTTCCGTTTCTGCACGCCGAGCCCTGTCGCCGCGACGACAGTCCTCGGCGTGTCTCCGTTTGTGCCACAACCACTCGGCGTGTGCGCTTACCCGCATTCAACCTGATTGCACCGATACGCGAGATCGGCCCTGCTTTCTGGGGCGAGTCCGGGATCGACCCGTGGCGAGCACGATCACAAGCCCTTGTACCACAACTCGTCCGCCAAAAAAAGCACCACCGCGTGAACGGTGGTACTTCGAGATTAGAAGAAGAACCGGGCTGTGCGCCCGTGTGTCATCATCGATTAGCGACGACGACGGGTGGCGACCAGGCCGCCAAGACCGAGTAGTGCCATCGCGCCGGGTGCAGGAATGGTCATGGCATAATTGTGGTTGAGAGCTGTGCCTGCATTGTCGAAGTCTGCAGTCCCATTTGAGCCGACGGCGGCTGGGCCAGCGGCCAAGAACCACTGCCCGTTTGCTCCGGTATCGGCTGTCATTTGCACAAATCCAGCATCTGCCGCTGAGAATGCACCACCCAGAGTGATTGTCCAAATGAAGTTACCAGTTTGCGGCAAAGTAACAGAGAAACCGCTGACATGGTTGGCTCCGGCATCAAAGAAATCGACGAACACAGTGGTGCTCGTGCTGAGATCATCGACTCCGCCCACGAAAATGTATTCCTGCAGCGCCTGATTGCCTGAAGCGGTCGACACATAGTCCGAAACACCCATGACACCGGTTGCAGGAGCAAACGCCAAGTAGCCGTTGCCATCATTACTGACATCGTCATACATTGCAGGATTGCCGCGGTTGCCGAAATTTGAACCGATGTCCATAGCAGTTGCGCTGAAATTCTGGTAGCCGCTGCGATCGATATCGCCAAAATCAAAGTCAGCCATACCAGCGCTGGCGATGAGTGCGACGGCCAAAGTACCTGTTGCGATGCGTGTCATGTTGTCTCTCCTATTGAGGTCTTGACGCGAAGTGCGTCGTGCGGAAACTGTCTCATTCTCTTTCAGCCTTCTGGACCACCCACGAAGACTCGTGTCTTGTCTCATCAATGCGATGAGCGTGTAGTAAAGCAGACTCTGCTTCAAAGCACAAGAGGTATTTGTTGAATTTCGAGAACAAATGTGATTTTTTGCTGGTAATTCCCAAAACAGCGTTCTGAGAATGGCTCTCTATCGGACGCTTGGCATCGTCGTTGTCTGTATTGTTGTTTTTTGTTATGGTCAATAGACCTGCCAAACGCTCTTGACGCAGTCATTTCTGTTGCAATCACGAAAAAGGCACCATCGCGTGAACGATGGTGCCTTGAGATGTGCGAGGTCATTCCGTAGCACGGAATGAGGAGCATTGCAGACTTTTACCGACGACGACGGCCGGCGACCAGGCCGCCGAGACCCAACAGTGCCATCGCGCCAGGTGCCGGCACGGTCATCGCGTAGTTGTGGTCGAGTGCTTGGCCGTTGTTATCAACATCGGCAGCGCCGGTCGAACCGACCGCAGCAGCACCGTCACTGAGGAACCACTGCCCGGCTGTTCCGGCATCAGTCACGATCTGGACCAGACCCGTATCGGCAGCCGTGAAAGCACCGCCGAGGGTGATCGTCCAGATGAAGTTACCCGCTGACGGCAGCGTCACGCCAAACCCGCTGACATGGTTCGCACCAGCGTCAAAGAAGTCGACGAAGATCACCGTGCTGGCGGTCGTCACGCCACCGACGAACCTGAACTGCTCGAGCGCCTGGTTGCCGGTTGCAGCCGAGACATAGTCGGACACACCGAGCACGCCTTCAGCAGCCGGGAACGCGAGGTAGCCGCCAGGACCGGCTGCGATGTTGTCATACATTGCGGGGAACCCGCGGGCAGCAACAGCATCGCCGATCTCTTGCGCGGTCGCGGTGTACATCTGATAGCCGGTGCGGTCGACATCGCTCGGAACGATATCAGCCATGCCAGCGCTGGCGACGAGTGCGACAGCCAATGAACCAAGTGCGATCGTTTTCATATCTTCTCTCCTGTGTCAATCTGGTGCGTGCTTGTGCAGCGCAATCCGTTCGTGTGCTCGACCACCGATAAACAACTCACCGGAAGGTCCTGTTGGCTTCGAGAGCCTTCAACTCGCAATAGACACGCAGACCCGCCCACTCGCCACCCAACGAACGAAGCCACCCACGCAACACATGCTCGCAGGCAGCACCAGCCGCGCAGGCATCACCACCCGCATCAGTTCAGTCTGATAACAGCACAGCATCAGATTGATCGATTCGGTATCAGTCGCCCGGCAGCACTTGCCTCAGCATGTAGTCAAACAGCCGCTGCTGCCGCTCCGGATCGAGACCTCGGTACATCTCGTGATAGACCGCTCGGCGCTGGGCCTGCGTTGCTTCGAGTCGTGTCGATTTGATATGTGTCAACACGATCGAACGGATCACTTCGCGTTGTTCTTCAGTCGGTTCGATCGCCGCATAAATGGCATCCAAGGCATCACGATACCGACGCAGCGTCAACTCATATCCCTGTTGAACCTCTTCCTGAAACAACTGAAACGCCAAGCGGCGTTCGACGCGCTCCCAACGCTCCGCCCGCTGCCCGTCGTTCATTTGCGGGTTCATATCAACAGCCTGCGAATCGATCCAGGCATCCCAGTATTCATCAACCAAACGAGTGACCTCAGCCCGCTCTTCAGGCATGAGATGGGGTTCGAGCTTTTTGAGGAGTGGCGAACGCTCCTGCTTCGGGTCGTGCACCTTCCATAACGATGCCAACAGCTCCCGAGCCCGTTCGCGATCGCCCGCGATCGTCGCATCGGAAATCACACGCACATCATCGATCCGATCGACCAGCATCAACGCGACACTCCAGTCATGCTCGCGGAACACCTCGTCAATCGCGGCCATGCGTTCCGGCGCAAGGCTCAGAAGCCGCACTGCTGCAACTTCGGGTCGTCCTTGCACACGCTGAAACCCGCTCCGCATGCCTTCATGGACAAGCGTGCGCTGCTCATGCTCAGGAACCGCTGGCCCGCGCAGGAGTGATTGATCCTGCTCATCTTGACCAGGCGTGAAAGCAGCCATCAATCCAATCAGGCCGATGCACAATGCAAGTCGAGTCTGGGTGTGTGCCATGACACCAGCATACCACAAGCGACGCAGATTCCGTGCGTTAATCTCGCTCTGGAACATATGCGCGATCCACTTTGAATGCAGCGATTAATCCAGATCAGTCATCACCGGGCAACTGCACACGAGATTGCGATCGCCAAACGGATTGTCAACCCGTCCGACCGAACTCCAGAACTTGGCATCACGCAAGTAGGCTGCCGGGTAGGCGGCCGCGGTTCGTGAATATGAATGGCTCCAGTCATCAGCCGAAACCGCAGCCACCGTGTGCGGCGCATTCTTGAGCGGGTTGTCCTCACGATCAGATACGCCGTCCGCGATTGCAGCTATCTCCTGACGAATGGCAATCAGCGCATCACAGAATCGATCAAGTTCCCCCTTCGATTCTGACTCGGTCGGCTCGATCATCAGCGTGCCTGGGACCGGCCAGGCCATGGTCGGCGCATGGAACCCGAAGTCGATCAATCGTTTGGCAATGTCATCAATCCGAATACCGGCGTTCTTTTCAAACGCCCGACAATCGAGAATGAACTCATGAGCAACGCGCCCGCGTGAACCACGGAACAGAATTGAATAGTGATCTTTCAATCGATCGGCCATGTAGTTGGCATTCAAAATCGCAACCTCGCTGGCGCGACGCAATCCGTCCGGGCCCATCATCGCGATGTAAGCCCAGGAGATCGGCAGGATCGCCGCACTCCCATACGGTGCCGCCGAAATCGCACTGATGCTCTGCTCAGTCGCGTTGCTCGGCGCGAGGACCGAGTGCCCGGGCAAGAATGGCGTCAGGTGAGCCTTGACGCCGATCGGTCCCATACCAGGCCCGCCCCCCCCATGCGGAATACAGAAAGTTTTATGCAAATTCAGATGACTGACATCGGCCCCATAGTCACCCGGACGGCACAACCCGACCTGGGCATTCATATTGGCGCCATCGAGATACACCTGCCCGCCAAACTCGTGCACAATGTCGCACATCTCGCGGATGGTCTCGTCGAACACCCCCGTCGTCGACGGATAGGTCACCATCACCGCAGCAAGGTCCGCCGCGTGTTTCGATGCTTTTTCTCGCAGATCGTCCAGGTCGATCAGCCCGTCAACACACCGCACCGAAACCACCGTCATCCCTGCGGTGATCGCGGACGCCGGGTTGGTCCCGTGCGCCGACTCGGGGATGATGCAAACCACGCGTTGATCGTCGCCGCGCGACTGGTGATATGCCCGAATCGCAAGGAGCCCCGCGAACTCGCCCTGGCTGCCCGCATTCGGCTGCAAACTGACCGCGTCATAGCCGGTGATCTCAGCAAGCCACCGTTCGAGGTCGGCAAACAACTCGTCGTACCCGCCCCATTGCTCGCGAGGCGCAAAGGGGTGCAACTTCGCAAACGCCGGCCAGGTCACCGGAATCATCTCGCTCGTCGCATTCAACTTCATCGTGCAGGATCCGAGCGGGATCATGGAGTTCGCAAGGCTGAGATCGCGACTCTGCAGTTTGGTCATGTACCGCAGCATCTCCGTTTCAGAATGATGCTGATTGAACACCGGATGTGTGAGATACGCACTCGACCTCGCAATATCGGAAGGTACTTCCAGGTCTGCCCGAGCAGCAAGTTCGTCGAGATCTTCATCGCCCCCGCCAAATGCCTCGAGCAGATCGCACACGAGTTGTCCATCCGCTGTCTCGCCGAGACTCACGCCGAGCGTCCCGTCACCAAAGTCCCGCAGGTTGATCTCGCGTTCGCATGCTGCTGCCAGAACTGCCGACGCATCCGTCGCAACCTGCACACGAATGGTGTCAAACGAAGCACCGGTCACGACGGTGTGACCAAGATCAGTGAGCCCGACGCGAAGTGTCTGTGTCAGCGCATGAATCCGACCTGCGATACGACGCAATCCACCGGGCCCGTGATAGACCGCGTACATGCTCGCCATGATCGCAAGCAGGACCTGTGCGGTACAGATGTTGCTGGTCGCCCGATCGCGTTTGATGTGCTGCTCGCGCGTCTGGATCGCCAGGCGAAGTGCCGGATTGCCCGCGCTGTCGCGTGAAAGCCCGACCAGCCGCCCCGGCATCTTGCGCACAAACGCCGACTTCGTCGCCATGAACGCTGCGTGCGGGCCGCCCATGCCCATCGGCACGCCAAACCGCTGTGCAGAACCAACGCAGATATCCGCGCCCCACTCGCCCGGTGGCACAAGCATCGTCAAAGCGAGCAGATCGGTCACAACAACAGCCAACGCTCCGGCATCATGGGTCTTGGCGACCACATCTGCGTAAGGCTCGACCGCTCCATCGGTTGATGGATACGACAAAAGCACGCCTGCTGTGTCTGCGTCAGGAGCCATGTCGTGGGGGTCAACAACCACGACCTCGACATCGATCGGTGCAGCCCGTGTGCGCACAACCTCGATCGTCTGCGGATGGCAATTGTCAGCAACCAGGAATCGTCGGCGTTTGCCACGACCCGCCTGCACGCACATGCCCATCGCCTCGCCAGCGGCTGTCCCTTCGTCGAGCAGACTTGCGTTGGCAACATCCAAACCGGTCAGGTCGCTGACCATCGTCTGAAAGTTCAGCAGTGCTTCGAGGCGGCCCTGAGCGATCTCCGGTTGATAGGGTGTGTACTGCGTGTACCAGCCAGGGTTCTCGAGCACATTCCGGAGGATGACCGCGGGCGTGATCGTCCCGTTGTAGCCCATGCCGATGCAAGACCGGAACACCTTGTTCTGTTCGGCTTTGCGCCCGAGGCTGGCGAGCATCGCATGTTCGCCGAGGGCCTTTGGGAGCATCAAATCTCGATCAAGTCGTATAGACGCCGGCACCACATCGGCGATGAATGACTCCATGTCGCTATAGCCGAGCGTGGCGAGCATCTGCTGCACTTCTGCATCGTCCGGTCCGATGTGTCGCGGTGCAAACTGATCGACCGGCTCGAGTATCTCAGATGGACGCACAGGTTCAACGGTCACATTGGCGTTAGACATGGCTTGGACGCTCGCAAAAAGAACACTTCTCGCCCTCACCACGACCTCGCGGTGCCGGGTCTCAAGTGTAGGTACGAACCAGCCCATTGCTCATCGGACTTTGCGATACACTCTGGGTATGACCGTGTATCGTCCGCTCTTGCTCTCTCTGCTGCTCGCAGCGTGCCAAGTGCCAGTTGCCACATCGGCACAGGCCCAAAACACAACCGAAGAATCTGCGTCGCAGCCGACCATTGATCCTCGTCGATCGCGTGCTGTCCGCCGCATCGTCGAACGGGCAGCCGCAGCCCTCGAAGAACAGGACCGGGACGATCGCATCGAGCAGATCCGCCAACTCGTCGCCTGGCTCGCGCACCCCGATCGCGAGGGTCGAGCGCCCGGGTCAGACGGAATTCGACAGGCCGCCGATCGCATCGAGGATGCATTCCTGGGCATCGGGCTCGATCCACCCTTTGCAACCGAGGTCGCAACACCGGATGGATCGATCGTCGTCACACCTCGTTCGTCCTATCGCCAGCCGTTCACTTTTGGTGAGCAGGTCGAAGCCCTCCAATCGCGATTGTCTGTTGCCTATCCGGATGGTTCAATCCACACCGCTGCAGACGACCTCGAGGTTTCTGTCTATAGCAGCACCGGCAACTTTGCCGGCCCGCTCGTTTTCACTGGCTACTCGATCGTCACCGGCGGGGGGGACTATCTCGGCTTTACCGGGCTCGAAGACTTCCGAGGAAAAGCGGTCATCATGTTCAGCCACGAGCCCATGGACGAACTCGGGCGCAGCCTGTGGTCAGACAATGGCTGGAGTTTCGCCGCTCCCCTGCACAGAAAAATCAATGCCGTTGTGCGGCGCGGGGCTGCAGCGGTTCTCATCGTCGAGCCGCCGGACCTTGACGAAACGCTCACCGGTTCGCCCGATCCACAAGGACTCACGCGTGCAGAGATGCCGCAGTTTGAGGTGCCGATTGTTCATGTGTCTGATGCACTCGCTGCATCGATCCTCAAAGCCGGCGATCCTGAACACCGTTCACTCTACACGCTCTTCAAGAAATCAAACAAGGAAGGAACGGTCATCGATCTCGAAGGTGTCACGATTGCCCTTCAATCCGCAGTTCACATTCGCCCCGCGATGACCGACAATGTCGGAGGCCTGCTCCCCGGACGCGGCCAACTCGCCGATGAGTACATCGTGATCGGCGCACACTATGACCACCTGGGTGAGATCAACCCTGACGCGACAAACACCGTCGAGCCGGAGATCTATCCTGGTGCAGATGACAACGCATCTGGAACAGCGGCCATGCTCACCATGGCATCTGACCTCGCCGAGCATTACAACCAAATGCCCGCCAATCAGGACGCACGATCGATCCTGTTTCTTGCATTCAGTGCTGAAGAACTCGGACTCGTCGGAGCCCGTCACTATGTCGAGCATCCGATTATCCCGATCGATGACCATGTGTTCATGGCCAACTTCGACATGGTCGGACGGTACAGCACCGACGGACTCCAAATCGGAGGATTGCGTTCGTCAGTCGATTTGCCAACGATTGTCGAACCGCAGCTGCTCACTTCGGGTGTCCGGACTGCACCCTTCGACCCATCGGCTGCGGATCGATCAGACCATGCAGTCTTCGCCGACAAGGGCGTGCCTTTTCTCGTGTTTTTTACCGGGTTTCATCCCGAATACCACTCGCCGTACGACACACCTGACCTCGTGGATGCCGCAGGCATCGAGCGAATCGCTGCCTTTGGCACTGAACTGGTCATCGATCTGGCAACGCGCCCGCAGCGTCTGGCGTTTGATCGAGCCGCGGTGGGCGGCAACCCGACCGACACGCCCGAAGAGAACGAGGCCGATCAACGGGTGCGCGTTGGGCTCATTCCGGCTGCCCGTTCATCCGGGCAAGGCATGCTGATTGCCCGCGTCAGTGAGGGCTCTTCCGCTGCACTCGGCGGGCTTCGAAAAGGCGATCGAATTACAGCCTGGAATGGCACACCTATTTCGGAGGTCGCAGACTGGACTGCCCTGCTCGATGCGCACAAACCCGGCGACAAAGTCACAGTCGAGTACACACGAGCCGGTGAAACACAAACGACTGAACTCATCCTTCAATCGCAAGGCGACGAGTGAACGAAGCAACCGTGATCGAACTCGGCGCAGACGCATCGTCGCTCATCGTGCACATTGATGCGAGTACACCACGCGCGATCAGCCCGGCAATTGAGACACGATGGCTGTCGCTGTGCACAGACAACCCCCGCCTATTTAATGGTCGAATCCTCGCATTCCTTGATGCTGATCTCGCAGCACCAAGTGTGCGCGTCTGCATTGATCAATACAAACGCATGGCTGCCCAGACCGCGCAGGCCCCGGAGGTGATTCAATTTGGCGTGACCGGCATTCTGACGGCCCCCCTCGCGGCCGGTGACCCTGAGTCAGAACATGCGGTACTCATTGGTCAACGATCGAACCAGACCCATGTGTATCCCAGTCAATGGGAACTCGCTCCTTCCGGCGGTGTCGATGCCCCGCCGGAAGGCACATCCTCGCTCACAGTGCGTGACATCGCTAAACAGGTCGAAAAAGAACTTGCCGAAGAAACCGGCTTCGACCCAACAGAAACCTCCATCGAACCGATCGCACTGTGCAACGACCCGGTCGCGCCGAGCATGGATGTCGTGTTTCGCATTCGCTTGCATGAACCCCCTCCCCAGCATACACGGACCTGGGAATATGACTCGTTGCAATGGGTGCGCATCAACGATCTCGCTGGCCACCTGCGCGATCGACGGATCAAGTTGATCCCGCCGAGCGCAGCCGTCACCCGCTGGCTCGGATGGCAATAGTCAACTCGATCCAGCGAGTTGATGCTTTGCCAACATCTGGTACAAATTGCAGCGTTCAAGCAGCGCCGTGTGCGTACCCTTGTCTTCAATCTTGCCAGCATTCATGACCACAATCTGGTCAGCGGCCACAACCGTGCTCAAACGATGGGCCACGATCAAGCAGGTTCGCCCGGCAGAAAATCCGGCGATGGCAGCCGCGATGTTCGATTCGCTCTCAGCGTCGATCATGCTCGTCGCTTCGTCAAGGATCAGAATCGCCGGATCGCGCAAGATCGCCCGCGCAATCGCCAGCCGTTGCTGCTGCCCGCCGGACAGATTCGACCCACGATCCCCGAGGATCGTGTCATAGCCTTCGGGTAGTTTCTCAATAAACTCGTGCGCATGTGCGCGTTTGGCGGCCTCAACAACCGCAGCCTCATCGGCATGCCCTGCGCCATACGCAATGTTTTGCCGAATGGATTGTCGAAACAACACGGTGTCTTGCGTGACCACACCGATCTGCTGCCGCACGCTCCGCAGATTGACGGTCGCCACATCCACGCCATCAATATATACCGCTCCTTCGTCAGGATCATACAGCCTCGGCAAGAGTGACAGCAGAGTCGTTTTTCCACATCCATTCGGGCCGACAAATGCGATCGTTTGCCCGTGTGATATTTCCAGACTCACGCCGTCAATCGCTGGACCGTCTGCCCCTGGGTAGGTCATTGATACCCCTGCAAACCGAATTGACTGGGCGTGCCGCCCGAGTTTGGCGTGCGAGTCCCCCCCTTGTTGCTCAGGCTCCTGTGCGAGCATCTCGTTGATTCGGCCCGCCGCTGCTGATGATTGCTGAATGTCATTCACCAAACCAGTCAATGGCTTGAGCGAAGCGCCCGCGACACCAAGCGACGCGATCGCCAGAATAAAACTCGTCTTGTCCAGTTGCCCATCTTGAATCGCCTTGATCGCCACCAGACAGAGGCCTCCCAGCACAAAGATCGAAAGCACCTCCACCACCGGGCTCGCCAGAGCCCGCGCGTAGCGCACCTTCAACATCTCCTGCAAAACACGCTTGTTGATCTTGCCAAAACGACCCGCTTCGTATCGCTCGTTCGTGTGCACTTTCACCACGCGTAGCCCTTGCACCGCTTCTGAAGCGGCGCCATACAGGTCGGCCTGGCTGCGCAACGCCTCGCGCGAGGCGCGCCGAATTCGTTTACCCAGTTTGCGAATCACCGTGTACATGACCGGCGCGACGATCAACGCAACCAGTGTCAAACGCCAGTTGATCGCAAGCGCCGCGACGAGCGCAGCCGCACCCTTGGTGACCTGCGCAACCGCTTTCCCAAGCAACGCGGTCAAACCCGCGCCAAGTTGCTGTGGGTCATTCACAATTCGACTGATTGCATCCGACGAGCCACGCTCGGCGATCGTACGAAGCGGCAGATGAATCACGCGAGAAAACAGCGCTCGACGAAGATCCGCGATCGTCCGCTGCACGACGGTCATCGAAAAATACGCATGCAGAAAATTGGCAGTGGCACCAAGCAGCGTCAAAAGCCCGAGTCCAATCAAAATCCACACAACCGCGACAAACTCGCCAGCCGGCAACCCGTCGATCCAAGTCTGCGGTATCCGACCATCGATCAAGTCAGTGGCATTGAGTTCGGAAGCCAGTTCAGGTAGCCCCCGGCCCTCACCCAGCACATTGTCGAGCACCGGGCCGATTCCCACGATCCCGGCACCCAGACCGGCAGCCGACAGAATCGCCATCGCGATCGATGCCGCGAGTAGCCGGCGATAGTGCAGCATTCGTCGGGCCAAGACCCAAAAGTCATCCATCCGGTCGGTTCTCTTCCATCGAAAGCGGCGTGAACTGGGCTCGGATCCTACGCTCCAAACCGGCACGGTCTTCAATCGGCCGGAATGCCCTCAGACGCAGGGGCCGTACAATAGAAGAGACTTGTGCTCACAGGGGACTTCCGTATGACGCAGATGACCGCGACCGGTTCAGAAATTGAACTCAAAAAGACGCTGGATACATGCAATATGATCCAAACGAAACTTGAGAATCGCACCGCATGCATCGGCATCGTCGGCCTCGGATATGTCGGGCTCCCGCTCGTCGAAGCCGTCCACAACGCCGGATACAAAGTCGTCGGCTTCGATGTCGATCAAACCAAAATCGACAAACTCAATGCCGGTCAGAGTTACCTCAAGCATCTTGGCGATGATCTCGTCGCCAGCCTCGTCGATTCCGACCGGTTCAAAGCCACCGCAACCGAAACAGATCTCGCAGAAGCCGATGTCGTCGTTCTGTGTGTACCAACGCCGCTCGGCAAGCACCGCGAACCAGACCTCAGTTTTGTCGTCAAGAGCACCGAACTCGCTGCGCGCACACTGCGCCGAGGCCAACTCGTCGTCCTCGAATCAACCACCTACCCCGGCACCACACGCGACGAGATGATGCCCATCCTCGAACGCACCGGGCTCAAATGTGGCGTTGACTTCTTTCTCGCGTACAGCCCTGAGCGTGAAGACCCGGGCCGAGCCGGCGTCTCGACCAGCCAGATCCCCAAACTCGTCGGCGGCGTCGATGAAAACTCGACTGACCTCGCCATGGCGTTCTACACCAAGGTCATCGAACGCGTCCACCGCGTCGAGTCCGCCGAAATCGCAGAAGCCGCCAAACTGCTCGAAAACATCTACCGCGCCGTCAATATCGCACTGGTCAATGAACTCAAGGTCATCCTCGACCGCCTCGGCATTGACATCTGGAAAGTCGTTGACGCCGCCGCCACCAAGCCGTTCGGGTTTCAGGCGTTCTACCCCGGACCCGGCCTCGGCGGGCACTGCATCCCGATCGACCCGTTCTATCTCACCTGGAAAGCCAAAGAGACCGGCTATTCGACCAAGTTCATCGAACTCGCTGGCGAGATCAACTCGCAGATGCCAAGTTATGTCGTCTCGCGCGTGGCCGAAGCGCTGAACCAGGTTGCCAAGCCCATCCGTGGCTCGCGCATCCTCATGCTCGGCATCGCGTACAAGCCCAATGTCGATGATGTCCGTGAATCGCCCGCTGCCGAGATCATCGAGCAACTCGTGCACCACGGCGCCGAACTGCAATACCACGACCCCCACTGCGCCACATTCCCCGAAATGCGCAAGCACCACATCGATCTCAAGAGCGTCGAACTGACCGCCGAAGAAATCGAATCTGCCGATTGCGTACTCATCGTCACCGACCATGACCGCGTCAACTACGACCTCGTCGGCCAGCACGCCTCGCTCATCGTCGACACGCGCAACGCCATGGCCAATGTCAAGGGCGTCACCGGCCACATCGTCAAAGCCTGATCAGTCTGAAAAAGCGCAACTCGTCGAGCGATCTACAAACACCGCGTCTGAACACCGACACCAGCCAGATGTTCGCCGATGGCGACCATGCGGGTCGCTTGATGTTCGCGCGAGTACGCCGCGATCGCGTCATCGTCGCGTGAAAATGTCATCGCGTCTTGCATCGTTTCGGCATCGCGACACTTGATCAGTCGTTCAAGCGCCGATGTGATGTCAACATCCGTCGGCGTGCTTTGCCCGCGACCGGTTCGCTCGACCAAAGCGCCGACACACCCGTGCTGACCGATCACCAGAATCGGAGCCGAAGCCCGCAAATATTCAAAGATCTTGCCGCTAAGCACACCATCGCCCGATCCGACAAACTCGATCGCCAGCAAGGCATTCGCATCGCGCTGCAGCCGCAGCGACTCTGGACGCGACACCTGCCCACGATGCTCGATCGCACCCGGAACGCCCGCAGCCTTCGCCTGCTCGTGCCAGTACGCCCCCCCACTGCCGGCCACCACAACCTTGACGCGACGGCCGAGTTCGCCAAGCGCCGCAATCGCCCGGAACACCGGCGATGCATCCTGAGGCCCCGGATAAATCGACCCGGTATAAACGAGCCGCGCAACGCCATCTTCAGGAAACACCGGCAAGGGATCAACCGGTTCAGGTTCATGCTCAAAGTACCCGTTATAGATCACATGCACGCGCGGCGCCCCGCTCTCCCGCAGCTGCTCACACAATGGCTCACTTACGGTCGTCACCGCGTCGGCCTGCGCCAGGATCCGTCGCTCAAGCGTCCGCTCGCGCAGTGTAAACGGATACAACCCGCGAAATCGATGATTCTCCGTCCAGAGATCGCGGAAGTCTGCAATCCAGCGCCCACGCATCCCCCCCATGCGCAGCGCCGTCAAGTGGGCCGTATATGGACCAGACGAACTGACCACCAGATTCCAGGGCCCGCGCTCGCTCGCCCAGGCGGCCGCCGGCTTGACCCATGCATCAGTCATGTCCGGCATGCGCACCGAACTGAACACGCCCGTCCGCTCCTTCATCGACCGCAGCAACCCGCCGCTCGTCGTGTCACCGGGCGCGTGGACTTCTGTCTCGTGCGCGTGAGACCTGCGTACATGATCGAGCAACGGCCGCCCCTTGGCGGCAACTTCTGCCACCGCGACCCGCTGGTCAGCCAACCCCAGCCCCTGTTGATCGGCACGCTTGACAGTGGTCAACACCGTGACCTCATGCCCGGCATCGGCAAACCCCGTCGCAAGTGACCACGCACGCAGCGAACCAACGCTCAAGAGCGGCGGAAAATAAGGCGAAACAATCAGCACACGCATGGCATGCCTCCCGTCCCGCCAGTATACAACAACTCCAGCCGATCCAAATACTTTTCTATTGAACGACTCGCTAGATACGCTGTCGCGTCAATCGTGACCCCCCCACCAAGGTGGGTTTCAATTGCCCGTTCCAAGCCCAAACGCGTGCTCGTGTCATCAAATGGGTCGAAAACCAGCCCAACACCCGACTCCTCAACAATTTCTGGCATACCGCCAAGATTGCCAACCAGAAGTCCTGTCCCGCACGCAAGCGCCTCGAACATGGACGAAGGAGCATTCTCACTGCAGCGAGATGGCAATACCAGCACATCTGCCCGCGCGATGTGTTCGACAGCCGCTCGCGAACTGACCCGACCATGAAACACCACCCGATCGTCAAGCCCGCACGCCGTCACGACCGCCCGAACTCGATCCAACTCGCGGCCATCACCCACCACCGCCAGCGTCCAACCCTCGATCCCGGCGACAGATTCGACGAACGGTGCCAATCCCTTCTCAGGCTCGACCCGCCCGCAAAACACCAGCCGAAGGTTCGATCGATCCGGCTCGATCGTTCTGGGGGGGATCACATCCGGAAGCGGATCCGGAATCCGCACACAAGGCACGCCGGTGGCTCGAAGCGACCGTTCAAGGAATGCACTGGCGCAGATCACAGCATCCAGACATCGCCAACGCCGGTGCCATTGATAATTCCACGCGTGTTGCGCCGCTTTGAGTACACTGTGCGCCCACGAGCGTTCGTCCCACCGTGTCAGCCACAGCGCGCGACCCGCAACTAATTTCGCCTGGTCGTGCAAGTGATCGTGCAGCGTTCGCCCGCCTCGCCCATAAACCTGCATCGCTGCGTTCGGACACACAAGGTGCGCATCCGCACAAGTCATCACAACGCGCGTAGGACGCCCCCGCCTCCAGTCATGCGCTTCTGCAAGCACCGCCGGCGAGAGTTCGTGATACACATTGAAAAAGTGCACAACATCAGGCTCGATGTCATCCAGTCGTGCCCGAAGCATGCGCCGAGCCCGGCGACTCTCCAGATATCCCAAAGGCCATCGGCGACCACCAACATCGTCCCGCGTCAACACCTCGACCCGGTGCCCGCGCGAGCGCAACCCAACCGCTGTGCGGTGCATCACCTGCTCGCACCCGCCGGCCTCTCGATAGTCATTGACGAGCAGGACGCGCACCGGCGCCTCCAGCCGCGTCAGGCGGTCACCGGTGAACGCTCGTTCACAAACGCCACCACTGTATTGACCACATGCGCCTTCTGCTCAGCGTTCAACTCAGGATAGATCGGAAGTGCGATCGTCTCCGCAGCTGCCGACTCGGACTCAGGCAACGAGCCCGGCGCATTCTGGCCGAGATACGCAAAGCACTCCTGCATGTGCAGCGGCACGGGGTAGTAAATCTCCGTCCCGATACCCTGCTCCGTCAAATGTGCACGCAGGTCATCACGCACATCGGCGGGCACGCGGATGATGTACTGGTTGTACACATGTCGCGCCGGACTCGAAGCCGCGGCCGGTGTCCGCAATTGCAACCCATCGCCACCGAGCGGCGTCGCGGATGTCTTGGCACCCGCAGCCAAAAACGCATCGTCATAATACTTCGCGTTCTCGGCGCGACCATCGTGCCACGCTTCGAGGTGACGCAGTTTCACGCGAAGCACAGCAGCCTGCAACGCATCGAGTCGGCTGTTCAAACCAATGACCGAATGGTAATACTTGGGCTTGCCACCATGCAGACGAAGAATGCCGAGTTTGGCAGCCAACGCGTCATCGTTCGTGGTCATGATGCCGCCGTCGCCAAAGCCGCCGAGGTTCTTCGACGGGAAGAAACTGAAACACCCGATCGTGCCACGGGTGCCGACCATGGTCCCGGTCGTGTCTTTGGTCCCGATTGCCTGCGCCGCATCTTCAATCACCGGCACGCCGAACTCTTCACCGAGTGCGACATAGGCATCCATATCCACCGCCTGACCGTACAAGTGCACGGGCATGATGGCTTTCAAGTTGGTGCACTTCTTCGCCAGTTCACGGACATGGTTCGGATCCATGTTGTAAGTCACCGGATCGATATCTGCGTAGATCGGCTTCACACTCAGACGAGCGAGTGAACCACCCGTCGCAAAGAAGGTGTACGAAGGGCAAATCACTTCATCGCCCGGACCGATGTCGAGCGCCATCGCCGCTACAAGAATCGCATCTGAACCAGACGCGCACCCGATGGCATACTTCGCGCCGGTATAGGCAGCGATCTCATCTTCAAGACCCTTGACCTCCGGACCCATGATGAACCACTGATCTTCGACAACCTTGCGAATCACCGGTTCAATTTCGTCACGCAGCGTTGCATACTGGGCTTTCAGATCAAGCAACGGCACATTCGTTTTCTGGCTCATCAGCATCTCCAATCAATCAGCATCAACCGCAGGTTCAGCCCGCGATCGTTTCCTGGACTTCACGCACCGGGGTCAGCGTCTCGCCCGATGCACTGTATTCGTTTCCACATGATGCACACACCGTTCGACTGGTCGCATCAATACGCGGCAGACGGTCGCCACAACGACACGCCCAACCAACACGACGAGCGGGAACCCCCACCATCAACGCATAGTCCGGCACAGCCTTCGTCACCACCGCACCGGCAGCGACGAACACATACTTCCCGATGTCGTGCCCGCACACAATCGTGCAGTTCGCACCAAAGGTCGTGCCGCGCCCCACACGCGTCGGACGATACTCGTCGCGGCGAGCGATCTCACTGCGCGGGTTGATCACATTCGTGAACACCATCGAAGGCCCACAGAACACAAAGTCCTCGAGCACAACCCCGGTGTACAGCGACACATTGTTCTGAATCTTGCAGCAGTCGCCGATTGTCACACCCGGAGACACTACTACATTTTGCCCGATATTGCACCGGCGACCGATTTGACAGTCTTTCATCACATGCGTGAAGTGCCAGATCTTCGTACCAGTCCCGATCGTGCAAGGCTCATCGACATACGCCGATTCATGCACGAACACATCGTCTGCGATCAATGTCTCAGTTGGCATGAGTAACTCCGAGGTTCTTGGCTTCGACGATCTGAGCCGCCATCGCACCTGGTGCGTCAAGCGAAAGCGCGTTCGGCTGACCATTCCGCATCAGCGATTCCTGCGCACCGTGCAGCACCTGCAACACACGAACACCATTCACGCCATCCGTTCTTGGATTCCGCCGTGTCTTTACACAATCAAGGAAATGTAAACACTCTTCCATCAACGGCTCGGCGGTCCCAAAGTCAACCTCGGTCCCTTCACCCTTGACCGGAACCGGCTGACCTTCCTTCCAATCCACCCGCTGATCGTGCAACACAAGTTTCTTGGACACATCGTCAAAACTCGCCATCTTCTTCGAGCCGACCACCACAAGTTTCTGTTCCTTGAACGGATGCAGCCACGACACAAAGACATGACTCCGGACGCCATCAGCAAACGACAACTGCGTCACCGTCACATCTGCGATATTCGGCGTGACATAGGCGCCGCCGGTCGCGACGACTTCGATGGGCGCAGAATCGACAAGCCGCAAAATCACCGCGATGTCATGAGGCGCGAATGACCACAGCGCGTTTTCTTCGGTGCGAATCTTGCCGAGGTTCAAGCGGTTCGAAATCACATACCGCACCTTGCCCAGTTCGCCTTGATCGATCAACTCCTTGAGTTTCAAGATCGCTGGGTGATATTCGAGCAAGTGCCCAACCATCAACACCCGGCCCGCAGCCCTGGCTCGCTGCACGAGATCACGCGCCTGACCAAGATCAACTGTCAGAGGCTTCTCAACAAACACATCCTTACCTGCAGCAATCGCCCGGCACGCTTGCTCGTAGTGCGTCTCCGCCGGCGTGGCGATCATCACAGCATCGATATTGGGGTCTTCAAACACCTTGGCAGGATCGGCGTGCACAGGAATGCCCGGCGCAAGTTCCGCAGCCATCGCACGACCGGCTTCCGATGGATCCACGATCGCCGCAACCGCGTCGATGCGTCCAAGTGTCCGAACGATATTTTTGCCCCAGCCTCCACAGCCAAGGACCGCAACTCTCGGATTCGTCATGTCTATTTCATCTCCAATCGCAACCTGTCAGGATGCGGACCAGGCCTCTGTCTCCTCAGCAGACCCGATGGTCGGGATTCTAGCCTCACTCGGCCCGCTTTCTCGACCCCGTCAAAGCAGCATTCTGCGCTCATTTGGTTAACGATCCGCCAGCGCACGCTCCACGGTCATTTGCACAACTTCCACGCTGTGCAACTTCCCCGTGTTCATGCCAGGGCATCCACGCGAAGCCCGCTCCCACGATTCTGGACTCCGCAGATTCTCAGGCCAGAACGGCCATGTCCGACACTGACTCGGTCTCGCCTCGTACACGCCACAAATCGCCTTCCCAGGCATCGTCTCGCGATCCAGAAACACACAGTCGTACCCGTCATCCGCAGATTTTTCGTTCAAACTCAAACCCAAACTGGTTGAATGTGTGTAATCATCCAAAAACGACTGTTCAGAAATACCAAGGTTGGCTGCCATCGCTCGCCCCTCTTCGGGCGAAAATCGCACATACCCCGGGCCCCCGCTACAACAGTTTCCGCACACCGTACAACTGAATCGAAGCCCGGTTTCGCCCGTCGCTGTCTGCTGCGTTGGGTCCGGTTTGGCGTACCATCTTGACGATCGGTCAGACGAACTGCTCATGCCTTCAGCGTACGCCAAGGGAAACACAATGACTTCAACACCGTCCTTCATCCGAAACCTCGGCAAGGTCTCCATGACCTACCGCGACTCGGGCATCTACGGCCAGTTCATCAACGCTGCCCGTCTCGATGCTTGGACCTACGCCCTCAACAAGTTCAACCCGCCACGAGACCAGATCGTCGATGTCGGGTGCGCCTATGGCTCGTGGGCAGAAAACTGGCGCAACCTTGGTTTCAAACGCGTCGTCGGCATCGACCCCAACCCAGATATCATCGAAGACGCACAAGCAGTTATGGATGAAGTCCAACTCGGGTTCTCATCGGATCTGCCGACACACTTTCCAACCAACCAACTCTGTGCCGCCAATGGCGTGATCGTCCACATCCTCGAAGACGAACACTCCATCAACTTCCTCCGCGACATCGCCAGCACGCTCACCGAGGACGGGCTCTTCATCTATTCCGTGTTGAATGCGGACTACTACTACAACGCGGGCCGCAAGGAATGGTTTGGACCGAACTCCTGTGTACGCACGCTCGAGACCCAACGCCGATTCGCTGCTGAAGCCGGGCTCGAGATCCTCGCCGAGATCGGCACCTTCATCGACCCTTGGGCGCTCAAGGAAACCGAGTTCATCGCCGCGGCTGAAGACCTCCGCAAGGAGCCCGAGACCTATCAGGCGTTCATCGACCTCGCCTCCCTCTGCCGAGGCCGAAGCGAAGCACCGTTTAGTGAGATGCTGTTTGTGACGCGAACGAATCGTGACCGAATCGACTCTTGACCCAGTTGACCGATGATCAAATTCACCGCCAAACTCCTGCAGTCAAATAAGACCAACGGCACCAAGGCCCCCACCTGGTCCTTCCTCATCTTGCCAGATAGCGCAAGCAAAAACTCCCCGCGCGAGGTCTTGTTTCGGTCGAAGGCACCTTCAACACGCACCCCTTCCATACCACCCTTCAGCCCGACGGCCAGGGCGGGCATTGGCTGCAGGCCGAACGAAAACTCTGTCAGGATGCAGGGGTTTCCGTTGGAGACATGGTGAAAATCGAGATCGCACCGATGGCTGAGGAACCAGAGCCCAAAGTCCCGCCGGATGTACGCAAGGCCTTTGCCGCTGCGCCCGACAAAGCGAAGGCCGTGTGGGCGGACATCACGCCCCTCGCCCGCCGCGACTGGATCCAGTGGATCACCTCCGGCAAGAAGGCTGAGACGCGTACCAAACGCATCGCAACCGCCTGCGACATGCTCGCCAAAGGCAAGCGGCGCCCATGCTGCTTCGATCGGTCCGGGATGTTCAGCAAGAGCCTGACTCGCCCCGAGGCTGAAGACGAGTAATAACCCAAATCTCCGTTTGCGAGTGTGTGGGCTGTTCGACGCGCGCTATACCGCATTGGACTGCCGCACGACTTGGCAGCGTCTCACCCCTTCTTCACACGATCGCTTGCATTCCGCCTCAATAACAGCGGCGGCTTCCGCGTCACCAAGAAGCCCCAGGTTGATTCGCACATTCTCCACGGAACACCGCACAAGACACTCGGCCAGAATGGCTGCAATCCGAAGATCACTCGCCAGCCATGGGTTTGACTTTGGCCCGAGTTCTTCAAACAGTCGCAGCAGATCAATGCCCAGCGCCATCGTTGCTCGTGGGGGGGCGATCGCGTCACCAGCCGCGTCGGCCACCAACTTTGCCCGCTGAGGATCGTCCTTCGGCCTTTTCATCGCGTCATTGAGCACGCCGTAGGCCGCAGCATCCGCATCCGCCAGCGTGAGCAGCATCGTTCGCGCTCGTTCAAGTCGTGACTTCGCATCGTGCAGGAATGCCTGATGGTTGACCAGCGATTTGCGATCGACCGAGTACGAAACCACCATCTGAGCCAGAGCAGCCCCGAGCGCACCGACAATCGGCACGACGCTCCCGCCACCCGGCGTCGGCGATTTCGACGCTAATGACGCCAGAAACCCGTCGATCGAGTCGGTCGCGAAGCCCATACTTACCGCCCCACCGGCTCGGCTGCGGGCTCGGTCACCGGCAATGGCCCGGTCCCGATCGGTGGCGCCGGCACGAGTTTCGCGCTCCGCAAAACAGGTGGGTCTTCCGCGCGCCCCTGGTCGTCAACCGGCGTGGCAGCCAGCGCGAGCAGCACATCCGTCCCGCCAACCATCTGCCCAAATGCTGTATATCGATTATCCAGATGTTGCGTGCCGGATCGACTCAGACAGATGAAGATCTGTGAGCCGTTGGTGTCCGGATCACTCGACCGAGCCATCGAGATGACACCGAAGTCATGCGGCAACCCCGTCGGCTCGAGATCGATCTGATACCCGGCCCCGCCGCTGCCGCCACCCGTTGGGTCGCCCACCTGCACCACAAACGGCCCGCGCGGAATCATCGGCACGATGCGATGAAAAATGATGTCTTCGTAAAACCCACCCTCGACCAGATGCCGGAAGTTGAACACCGTGTTCGGAGCTTCATCCGGTCGCATCATCACCGTGATCTCGCCAAGCGTCGTATCGAGGACGATGTGTCGATCCACATAGGTTCGAAGCCCGCTGAACACGACCTCGCGCTCGGGAGGCACGCGACCCGCTGCACGCAACAATCGGTCTTGCTCGGGCTCGAACATCGGTCGCCCTTCGCGTGGGTCGAGTGTGATCGTCGGCACGACAATCTGTTGACCGGACTCCGGATCGGCCGTGGTTCGCTCGGCCATCAGGTGCGCCCGCTGCGGCGTCACCATTGGCTGCAACACAACCGCACTTCCAATGGCATCGGCTCCGACCATCAGTTGTGCATACAACAACTCATGCACATTGCTTGTCCACAGCACCGGAAACATTGTGGATAAATCGACAGTGCCCTCAGCAGCAGCAGCCTTGGCCACCTCCTCATACACCCCCTCTTCGACCGACTTGGGCCGAAGCAATCGAATGCTGAGATCGCCCTGCGAACCTTCCGGACGATCAACCTGCATCGGGATCGATCGCCCGATGCCGTTGTACAAACGGACCGGTTCGAGCTGAGCATGAACAAGTGACGAGGCTGCTGTCAAACAGACGGCACCAACGACAAGAGCCGATTTGAGGGTTGAACTAGTCATGCGCGACTTTAGCGCACGCAACGAGAGCCGGCCTCATCAGTCAATCAATCCGCAATCTGCATGTGTTGAATAAGCGGCGAGCGATCGCTCACTGATCAAGCAATTCCCACGCGTCATCGACAGAACCATCCGGGCGATTGCCATCGTCCATGGTCATCATGCTGGTGAGTTGACCGGTGTCGTCATCAAGCCACGCAACATGCCCACCTGCCCGCAGGACATTGGTGCCCTTGCGATGGTTGTAGTCGTCGGCTTCGCGCATCCCATCCGCTGCGAGAGCAGAACTGCCAGCCATCATGAACAACTTGGTCTGACCTGACCCATCATGCCCGCGGAAGTGATAGTTTCCGACGATTTCGCCAAGATCCATACGCCATGCGCTGTCGTATCGTTCCTGCGGATGCTCTCCCCAGTGAGACGGGCAGTAGTAGATCCCTGGAGTCTTGAGGTAATGCGTCGAATACAGCATCCCCAGTCCATCCCACCCATCACGCGCAACAAGGTTGCGTTCATCAGGGCCGAGTCGAACCATCATCATCTCATCCGCCCCACCTCGTGAACTGAGGAACGCGCTCGGCGGAATGCGGCCACGAGCATCGTCAGCATACATCTGGATGCCGAGCCCAAATTGACGAAGGTTGGACGAACAGACAACGCGGCGGGATGCTTCTTGCACCTGTCCGAGCGTCGGGCTCAAGATCGCAATCAGGATCGTGATCACAGCAATTGCGACCAACACATCGAGCAATGTAAATGCCGCACGATGACGACTTTGCCTCAAAAATGTGTCTGATTTGAACCGCACCACGACATACTCCACAAGTCATTCGGGACTGATCCCGTTCAGTTCTCGGCCCGAGCGTACCAAGATCGTCGAAAAAGAGCAAGCCCAATACACCAAAGGCGGTGTGTTCGCGACTTGTTATCGGACAAAGAACAGAATTGTGCAACTATATGGACGATCTTGGCGACCCCTTATTGCGGCATACCCTTCCGGTTGTCATACTGGCGCACATCGTGCCGGGTTCAAATTGCGAGTGGGGAAGAACCGCCTGCATCCGATCTCCGGCTTCCTGCGTATAGCTCGGCGGAGGCTCGGTTGTCTTGCCTCTGCCGGGGAGATCATTCTCCGGTGACGATAGATATGGCGGAACATAAACCGGAAGGTCAGAACGCAGGTCAGGAACCGCGTGGTGGGCACAATGAGAACGGCCAGGCTGAAAAGCCGAAACCGACTCGTCGAACACGAGCCACCCATGACGCGGTCCAAGAGGCTGCCGATCTTGACCTGATGACACGGGTGGCTGCGGGCAATGAGACCGCAGTTGCGGAGTTGTACGAGCGGTTTGGTGCGCTCGTGTATCGAATGGCGTTCGGGTCCATGCCGACCCGGGCAGAAGCAGAGGACGCAGTACAGGAAGTATTTATTCGGCTTTGGAAAACAGCAGGTCGGTACGACCCCGAGCGAGCAGCACTTGTCACATGGGTGATGTTGATCACCAGAAGGCACTTGGTCGACAAACTCCGACGGACCAGAGCACGGGTCAAGGCAAGCAGTCTGGATGACTCAATGCCATGGAAAACAGCATCAGTCGAGGCTGGCGAGTCTCGCATGGAACAGGACGAACGGTACGAGGCACTGTTGAAGCGAATCGACACATTGCCTGAACTGCAAAAAATGGTGGTGACACGGGCCTATCTGGGAGGCCAAACGCTGCGACAAATCGGTGAAGAACTCGATACGCCGCTGGGCACGATCAAATCGGCCCTGAGCAGAGCGTTGGTTCGACTCCGGGAACGGGCGGGTGAAAAGGTATGACGATGCGAACAAACGATTTAATAGAACTGGCTGCACTCGATGCACTCGGTCTCCTCGACGAGACTGAATCGGCGGCGTATGAACGCGCCTTCCAGGCGGCATCACCCATGGTTCGTCGTCAGGTCCGCGCTGAGCAAGAGCGCGCTGCCGAGTTTGAAGCCGCCCTCCTCCCCTATGTCACGCCGGATGAAGACCTCAAAGCCAAGGTGCTCGCTCGCCTTGCAGAAGAAAAAGCCCTCGAGTTGGCTTCAGGAACGCGCGCACTCGTGCATCGCCCTGGTCGCGTCGTGCCCAAGGTTCGCGCCAGTCGGCGCGTGACCCCGCTCTGGCGGGCAGCATCCATCGGACTTTCAGTCGCCGTTGTCGTCCTTGGAGTCATGGCGATCTATCTTCAGGACAGCAACTCAAAACTTGTCGATGCGTTCGTCGTCAACGACTTCTATGACAAGGTCGGCACGCGCCAACTCCACGACACACTGTTCGATGAAACCACCGAACGCCAGATTCTGCAAGTCGCAGCCGATGCTCCGGCATCATTCTCCGCCGATGCGGTTCTGCTCGTGAATCCGGACTGGGGCGATACCGCACGGTTCTTCTGCACCGGTCTCTTTGAACGAGACACGCCGAACAACTACGCATTGTGTGTTGTTGACGAGAATCAGGAAGTCGTCGCGACCATCGAGCAGTTCAAATCGGACGGCAAACTGGTCAGTTTCGATATATCCACCGCCAGCCTGAGCCAAGGCCGACTCGCGCTCTTCACCAGAACCGCTGACGGCTTGGGCAAACTGCTCATGATTGCCTGATCAACAACGGGCATCCAAAAAATCGAACCAAACCCGCCAATCGTGGCGGGTTTTTTCTTGCTGTGAAACATAACGCCATGATCGAGCAGTCAGTTCTTGCGTGGCTTGCGGCGTTGCTTGGCGGGCTTCGCTTCCGGTTCGGCCTCTGCGTCATCCGAAGCACTCTCGGCTTCAAGATCAAACCGAGGGTCCTGCCAACGCGCTTCGCTGAGCAGAGCCTGCAGCTGCTGATCACTTTCAAAGGTGCTCTTTGCAGTCGCCATACGCCGCCACACAAAGGCACCGAACGACAATGACAACACCAATCCGCCGCCGAATATCGCGGCCGCATGGACCAACCGATTGCCATCAATCGGTTCAGGTCCGACCTCGCTGACCTGAGAAACGACGCTCATGGCGCCGTCTGTCCGTCGGCTTCGCGATTTGTTCGCAGTTCGAGCCATCGCGACCGCAATCGTGTCGAGCACACGCTGCGTCCTGGTCGCACCAATGTCGCGGTATTCCAAACTGACTTGTCCGTCAGAACCCGAACTGAGTGTCAACTGGTTCGCGAACGCGTCGTGCACCGCAGCCGGCGTGCCGAGTGATGCGATTCCCCGGCCTTTGAGCATGTCCGCCACGGTTTCAGCAAATCGCGGATCGCCCAGAATCGACTCGTGATATGACTGCCACTCGGATGCGGCGCTCGCCGTCAAGGCGCGCTCGCCGCTGTCAGCAGAGATCACAGCATGAGCTGCGTATTCGCCGGGTTTCACCTTTTCGGCGACCACCCACGACAAGCCGAACAACACCGCGAGCATAACCACAAACGCCAGCATGGCGCCGGCGGCCATGGACCGCGAACGGCGACCGATCGCACGCTCGCGTTGTTCCTGAATGGACTGATGCGCCGCTGCCAACTCCGCACGCCGCGAAAGCAATGTCTCACACTGGTCAAATCGCTCACTCAGAAGTTCGTTCGCTCGTCTGACCTTGGCTGTCTTCGCGCGAAGCGATTGCCTCATCCGACTCAATCGAGCGCGTCGGTTGTCGACAAATGACAAATCGCCATTTTTCCCGCTCGATTCGCCCGACTCATTGTCAGCACGAGATCGCCACGAATCGCGCTCAGCACGCATGGTGTCAAGTTCAGACTCCATCGCCCTGATCTGTTCCTGCAGCCTTTCATTCGCCCGCATAACCTCGTCCGACGCTTCATCATTTCTCGCACCCGACTGTTCCTGCTGCTGCTTGATGAACTCACCGAACTGTTGGATCTTGGAGGTGGCGGTTGCCAATTTTTCCTTCAGCGCTTCGATGAGTGCATCACGCTCCGCAATCGCATGATCGCGTAGATTGATGCCGTTCGTCAGTTCCGATTCCCGTTCGGTCTGCTCTGCATCAGTGCTCGGCTGCGCGCGAGCCTGCTCCAGCTCGCTTGCCAAAGCCTGCACCTGAGATTCCAACGCATCGGCCCGCGAACGCTGCTCGTCGATACTTGCTTGTGCCTGCGCACCAGTTTGCTCGGCTGCAACCAGACTTGCTTCGAGTTGCTCGATCCCCGACTTCGCATCGGTCTCAATACGACGACAGGATTCTTCCGCTTCATCGAGTTCGGCTTGCTTCGCTTCCAGTTGCTCGCGCAGCGAAGCGACGCATGATTCAAGTTCCGATGCTCGATTCGAGACCTGCTCGACCCGCTCCTCGTGCGACCCAATCTTGCTCGAAATCTGCTCAGACTCGATCTGCATCGCTTCAAGTGACGCTGTGAGTTCCACAACTGCTTGCTCGGCTTGCAGGCGTCGTTGGTCCGCTTCAGCCAATTGAGACTCAGCCCGCTCGGCACGCTCAATTGCATCACGCGTCGAGTCAGTCGCCTCGCGCGCGTTCTCTTCCAGTTCCGCCAAACGGTCTTCGAGGTACTTTGCTTGCTCGGCGAGTTTGGCTTCAGCCTGTTCTAGGTCGTGAGCGCGTTGCTCCAACTTTTCGGCGCGTTGACTGGTTTCCGATTGGAGCGACTTGAGACGATTCGTCGATTCCTCAATCTGCGCTCGCTGATCTGCGAGCGCACTTGCGTCGCGGTCGAGATCGGCGCGTTGTGCGAGCAACTCACGCTCAAGAGCATCCGTCCGATCGCGTTGCCGAGCGAGTTCATCCGCAGCTTCCTGACGCTCGATTTCGACGCGCTCGCGCTCTTGCGCAATCACGCTCGCATCGCGTTTGAGATCCTCAAATCTCGATTCCAAAGTTGCTTCGCGTTCTTTGAGTTCGGATTCTCGGACTTCGGCTTTGGTCCGGATTTCTGTTTCAAGTGCCGTCAAACTGAGTTCACGCTCGGCGAGCTGCGCTTCGAGTTCATGGCGCTCCGCAGCCGCCTTTCTCAAACTCGCCAATTGTGATTCAACAGCAGAAATGGCGTTGAGAACATCGCTCGTCGGCTGTGAAGGGGTCGAATCGCGAGATTGCGTGGGGTGTTCGCTCATGGGTACAAATCAGACACCGCGCATCGACTAAGCCCAGCATCGTTCCACACATCGGCATGTTGGAAAGGCAACTCAAACCCAGTTCGAAAAGCGAGTTGCGTGATGTCCGATAATCACGCCACGAGTCCGAAGGTTTTTCTTGGCTTGACGAGGAAATCGGAATAGACTTTGATACTCACGCGTTGTCGAGTAATGAACATTGCAGGCGCTCTGCCTGTTTTTGAAGAGAACCAACCCGATTCAAGGAGACCGTCATCATGGCATGTGGAACAGGATTCTGTGTAGGCAAGATCATCGCTTCAATCGTCGCTGTTGGTGTTGGTGGCTACGCCGCTTACAACTACACCACAACCGGGTGTGTGCTCGGATCATGCGATTCAGAATCGGCAATCGTCGAAACCGAAGGAAATGCCCAGGCAGTCTCCGCCACCGGCGAGCTCGCTGGTGAATGCAGCGCCGCCGAGATGGCCGCCTGCGAAACGGCCTGTGCTGAAGCCACCGCCTGTGAAGATGCCGCCGCTGCATGCGACAAGGCAACCGACTGCGCCGAAGCCACAGAATGCACCAAGGACGCAGGCGTGCTCGAAGTCGCTGCAACCGAAGGAAGCGACGAATGTGCACTCAGCTGTGATGCCGAAAAGATCGCAGCTGCCTCAGACTGCAACTCATGTGCAGAAACCGGCGAGTGTGATGGCGAGTGTGGCGAAATCGCAGCCACCGAAACAGCCGACAACTCAGACGGCTGAGTTTCGTCGCCAAGAAGATCTGTAAATCGAACGCCCGCGAGTTCTACTCGCGGGCGTTTCTTGTGCGCCCGGTGTACCGTGTGCATATGCCACGGTTTGAAATTCAATCAGATCGAGTTCACGCGCAGATCGACCCTGACCTGGGTGCCGGTTTGAGTGACCTGTCGGTCTGCTCACCATCCGGAGAGTGGACACCCCTGCTTCGCCGAGCACCAGGATGGAGCGACGATCCGGAGAGCCTTGGCTGTTTCATCATGGCGCCCTGGACCAATCGAGTGCGCGGGGCTTCGTTGCACTGGCGCGGCGTAACACACGCCCTCCACGAAAATGGGCAGGACGGCTCAGCGATTCACGGCGAGATACGCGATAGGCCGTGGCAGATTCGACATCGCACGCCACAGTCCGCGGTTCTTCGTTTTGATAGCCGAACACACAACGACATTCGTTTTCCATGGTCGTTCATTGCAGAAGCGCGATATGAAGTCTCGCCATCGGGACTCATGATCGACCTGCACTTGACCAATACGAGCACCCAACCCGCTCCCTTCGGGATGGGGCTGCACCCATACTTCATGCGTCGACTCTGGGCTGATGACGATCAGGTCGAACTGCACCTCCCCACCACCGGGCGATACCCGCTCGATGCGTGTATCCCGAAAGCTGCAGCCCAACCTGATGCGTTGAGTGCACGCTTCAACGATCGCCAACCGCTTGGAACCACGCGTCTGGATGACCTCTTCACGGTTGATTCGTTTCTCGCTGAAATGGTCTGGCCGTCCAGTGGTGTCTGTGTGCGAATGCATGCGAGCGAAGCAGCCGATCATGCGGTGCTCTATAGCCCGTCTGTAGAGGACAGCCATGATGCATCAACGCCCTGGTTCTGTATCGAACCGATGACCATGGCGACGAATGCTGCGAATAGCGCACATGAGCAACTTGAGAACATTCCAGTGCCCGTACTCGAACCCGGAGCCACGCAGCGCCTTCAGGTAGAACTTGTCATATCCTGGACCGATTCGTAATGGCGTTGGTCGTACACTTCGCCCATGGCGACATTTCTCATCAAGACAGAGCCGGACGACTATTCGTTTGACGACCTGTTGCGTGACAAGCGCACCGCGTGGACAGGTGTTCGCAACCCGGCAGCCCAGATGCACATGCGCAGCATCAACAAGGGCGACGAGTGCCTGTTCTATCACACCGGCAAAGACAAACGCATCACTGGCCTCGCGCGAGTCGTCCGAGGTGCATACCCCGACCCGGACAACCCCGGCAAGACCGCAGCCGGCGATGACAAGTTTGTGCTGTTCGACATCACGCCTGTTCACACAGCACGATCACCTGACGCCACACTTGCCAACATCAAAAAAGACGCTCGGTACGAACAGTTCGACCTCGTTCGTCAAAGCCGACTGAGTGTGATGCCGGTGCCATCCGCGATCGATCGAGCATTGCGAAAACTTGCCGGGCTCTGAGTCATCGGTCGATCGTGATCGTCGACGGATCAAAATCAACCTCGGGGACCTGCGGGTTCATCCGTTCGAGCGTTGTGCGCACAATCGTTGACACCACGAAGTTGCGATACCACTTTCGGTCGGCCGGGACGATGTACCAAGGCGCTGATGCGGTTGAACATCGGGCAATTGCATCGCTGTAGGCCTCCTGATAGGCATCCCAGTGTTTGCGTTCTTCGAGGTCACCCATGGAGAACTTCCAATTCTTCTCGGGTGTATCGAGCCGCGCCTGAAGCCGTTCCTTCTGTTCCTCCTTTGAGATATGGAGAAAGACCTTGACAACCGTGGTTCCTGCTTCGGTCAGCGCTTGCTCGAACGCATTGATCTGGTCAAACCTTTTTGACCAGACCTGCTCTGGCACAAGGTCATGCACCCGAACCACACCAACATCTTCGTAGTGAGATCGATTGAACACGCCCACCAATCCATGAGGCGGCGCAACCGCATGCACACGCCACAAGAAGTCGTGTCGCTGTTCCAAAGCCGTCGGCACCTTGAACCCGTGCACACGAACCCCTTGCGGATTCAACAGCCCAAACACATGGCGGATCGTGCCATCTTTCCCGGCGGTATCCATCCCCTGCAACACGACGAGGAGCGATTGCTTCTGTTCCGCGAACAACCGTTGCTGCAATGCCTGCATGGCGACGACATTCTCTGCATGTCTTGCTTCAGCCTGCGAACGCTCGGTGCGTTTGTCACCCGACAGCATGGGCGTATTTCTGGTGTCGATGGCAGCAAGATCAACTTGCGTTCCGGGCTTGATGCGATGGGGCGTGAGTCTCATGCCTGCACTTTACCGCGTTGGCACAACCACGCATTCTCAATTTGCATCATCTGCATCTTTTCGCGGGACCATCGGGAACGAGGCATCAATCGCTGATGCCGACAGTTCGACGAGAAACGAACCGATCCGCTCTGCTAGAATCTGCAACAACCGGTCTCCCTTCTCGCGGGTGGCGAGCCGTGGGTCGCCCGAGCCCGTACTTGCGGTCAGCGCATGCCATGGTCTCGAAATACGCACCCACCCGCGCTGCACGGCTTCAAATCGGCACGGCTGAACGGCTCCGTCGGCACCCTCGATCCGCCCCTGATCGTCACGCGAGACCAGATCCGGAAACGCGCTGAGCATCAGCGAGGTCTCCATCTCACCGGCGTGGTCTTCACGATGTTCAAACAGGTCGTCATAACAATCGGCGACAACCTCGTACCAGTTGCAGACGAACAAATGCACATCGACCTGGTTGTAGAGTTCACGCAGGATGCTCTTTGGTTCGTTCCCGCCGTGCATATTGAGCAAGAGCACCTTGCGAACGCCGCTACTGCGAAGTGACTCAACAAGATCACGGACGACTGCGATCATGGTCGTTGGATTCAGGTTCATGGCGAATGGCAGAGCCGACATGTTCGACTCGATCCCATACGGGAGGGTCGGCAAGAGAATGACACGCCCACCGCGATTCTCTGCCCACTCGACCGCTGCTCGACCCACCGCATCCCCTTCAAACCGGTCGGTCCCATACGGCAAATGAAAGTTGTGAGGCTCGGTCGCGCCCAAAGGCAAGACCGCAACTTCGTACGCTTGATCTCGAATCTGGGCATAAGTCGATGTCGCAAGTTCCCACGATGACATTCTCGGACCTCCAGAAATAATACACGGGCTCACATATTTTGCGTGCCCGATCTTTCTCCTATCACGACATGGACTGCGTCATACAAACGGAGCAAAGAGCACGACCGCAGCAAGGGTATCCTGAGGAACCAGAAAAACGCTCGAATTGTGGCCTTGTTGATGTATCCTATCTGAATAGGCCTCGCCACCCGTGGGGGATGGGCGTTATCGCCGACTCGATCAGATCTGAAAGAGAGAGAAGACATGTTCACATCAAAGATCCGAATCATGGCACTCGTTGCAGCTGGAACGGCGTTGACCGCTGCTGCTCCGACGGCTTTCGCGCAGGGTGAATGGGTGTTTCGCGATGAACAGGGTAACCAGGTCCAACGCGGAGCCGTGCACAGCGTCGCCCGCCAGTGGAACGATGTCCTGCTCGATGGCATTCGTCTCGATTATGCCCGGCCAACCATCCACGCACGCAATCTATACCATATCTCAGCAGCGATGTGGGACGCCTGGGCTGCCTATGACGAGCATGCCGATCAGGTCTTCCACATCGAACACGCCACCGCGAAAGATGTGCAGGCCGCTCGCGAAGAGGCGATCAGTTACGCCAGCATGCGCCTGATTCAATATCGATTCGCAACTTCTCCAGGCGCTGCAACAACGATCGCAGCATGCGACGCTCTGATGGGTTCATTCGGCTACGACCCGGGTTTTACTGACACCGATGGTCCGTCGCCCGCGGCGCTCGGCAATCGCATCGCAGCCACCATCATCGCCCACGGACAGACCGACGGCTCAAATGAAGCCAATGACTACGCGAACCTGGTGTATGCACCCGTCAACCCGGCTCTGCTTGTACCTTTCCCCGGCAATCCAGATCTGATCGACCCGAACCGTTGGCAACCACTCGCCCTCGATTTCTATGTTGATCAGGGGGGGAACATCATTCCCGACGGCTATCCACCGTTCTTGAGCCCCGAATGGGGACAGGTCGTGCCATTCGCCTTGCGTGAAGAAGACAAAGTCACCTATCAGCGCGATGGTTTCGATTGGGACTTTTACCACGATCCCGGACCACCGCCATATTACAACGGTGTCGGCGACGACTACTACCGGTGGGGGTTTGAACTCGTCTCCATCTGGAGCGGTCACCTCGACCACACAGACGGGGTCGAATGGGATATCTCCCCCAACACCATCGGCAACGCGCCGTTGCCCGATGCCGCAGACTATGCGTCATTTTATAACCTGCTCGAAGGTGGCGACGGCAGCCTCGGCTACACGGTCAACCCCGCGACAGGCGAGCCGTACCAGACACAGATGGTCCCGCGTGGCGACTACGGACGAATCCTCGCCGAATTCTGGGCCGACGGTCCTGATTCAGAGACCCCGCCCGGTCACTGGTTCACCCTGATGAACTATGTCAGTGACCACCCGCTCACGGTGAAAAAACTTGGCGGCGAGGGCGATGAACTCGACCCGCTCGAGTGGGATGTCAAGGGTTATCTCGCGATGGGTGGTGCCATGCACGATGTCGCGGTCACCGTATGGGGAGCCAAAGGCTGGTACGACTACATCCGCCCGGTCTCGGCGATTCGATACCTTGCTGACAACGGTCAGCGGACCGACGAAAATCTGCCTTCGTACAACTTGAATGGCATCGATCTGGTGCCCGGCGTGATCGAAGTCGTGACCACCGACTCAACAATGCCCGGCGAACGCCATCAACACTTGATCGGATTCGAAGGCAAGATTGCCGTGTACGCGTGGCGCGGCCCGAACTACATCATTAATCCAGATACGGATGAAGCTGGGGTGGGCTGGATCCTTGCCGAAAACTGGTGGCCGTATCAGAGACCGTCGTTCGTGAGCCCCCCCTTCGCCGGTTATGTTTCGGGACACAGCACCTTCAGCCGAGCAGCAGCCATCATCATGGAGTTGTTCACCGGCGACGAATACTTCCCCGGCGGGCTCGGCGAGTTCTATTGTCCGCAGAACGACTTTCTCGTCTTCGAAGAAGGACCGAGCGTCGATGTGACGCTGCAATGGGCTCGCTATATGGACGCATCAGACCAGTGCTCGCTTTCACGCATCTGGGGCGGCATTCACCCGCCGGCAGACGACCTGCCCGGAAGGCACATGGGCAATGTCATCGGGCCCGATGCCTTCAATCACGCGCTCGCTCTGTTCGAAGGGCGCATCTCATGCCCCGCCGATCTGGCAGCCCCACAAGGCACACTCGACTTTAGTGATGTTCTTGCTTATCTCGCCGCATTCGGAGAAGGTGACCCCGCAGCCGATCTCGCTGCACCATACGGGGCATTCGATTTCTTTGATCTGCTCGAGTTCTTAGGTGCGTTCTCGGCTGGGTGTCCATAAGTCCATACGCATTGACTGTTCAGATAAAGGGAGCACAACCATCGGTTGTGCTCCCTTTTTCATTTCAGCAAACAACTACAAGTCGGTGATCTAATCAAGCCGTTCGTAAAGCGGGAGCGCCCCGACCAAAGGCCTGCAATAATCGAGGAAGGCCTGGCTGACATCGCAGTGCCCTTCGATGAACGCCTCGGGCATGTGCCTGGTCTTCGCTGCAACCGCACGCAACTCGACACGCTCATATCTGATTGCGTACGGCTGGCCGCTGCCCGGCTCATTCATGCGTTTGATCGACACCGAACCATCCATGTCACCCGACATCGCAAGTCGGGCTGCATATCGACCCACACCGCGGGCCTCGTGTTGGTCGATACGACTCTGGTCAGGAAAACACCGCTGCACATACCCAAAGGTGTCAGCACGCACGCGCGGGGGGGTGCCACCTGCGGGTGTCATATTCTCTTTGAGCAGGTTCGCCAACTGATCACCCAACGCACCAGAGCCTGACAACTGCACATTGCCGTGCGCATCCGTCTGAGCGTTCTCAATCAGCGTGGCTCCGATCGGTGTCCCCTCTGCATCTTGAATCCCTTCGCTCACTACGATGTGGCAGCGGCCCGTTTCATCAAATATCCGAGCGACATCTTCGATAAACCGTTCCGTCTTGAAAGCAATTTCAGGAAGATAGATCAACTGAGGCCCATCGTTCAGGCGGTCATACCCCTCCTCACGACGAGCGAGCGCACTGGCAGCTGTCAGGAACCCCGCGTGACGACCCATGACCACATTGATCTTGATGCCCGGGAGTGAAATGTTGTCCAGAAAGTCGGCCATGCACGCCTTGGCGACAAACCGGGCAGCCGAAGGGAATCCCGGCGTGTGGTCATTTTCGACGAGATCGTTGTCAACCGTCTTGGGAATGTGAAAGCACCGCAGTTCGTACTTGATCTCATTTGCGAGTTCGTTGACGATGCGGCAGGTGTCCGAACTGTCGTTGCCACCAATGTAAAAGAAATACCGGATGTTGTGCTCGCGGCAGGCTTCGAGAATCCGCTCACAATACGCGTGATTCGGTTTATCCCTCGTCGAACCAAGCCCCGCAGAAGGGGTCCGCGCGAGAATCTCAAGTCGCTCAGACGGAATATCGGTGAGATCGTGGAACTTCCCTTCGGTCAGCCCGCGCACGCCGTGATGCATGCCCAGCACTTTGCGAATCGGATTGCCCGGCAACCCCGCGCCCGCAGCGCGAAGCCCTTGTACGACACCGACCAGGCTTTCGTTGATGACAGCTGTCGGGCCGCCCGATTGCCCAATGACCGCATTCCCTGATATGAGTTCACTCATCACGCGCTCCAATCTTGAAGTTCTTCCCGCTCATCCTGATTCAGCATCAGCGATCCAACACCAGTTCGTCTGCAAGAACTGCTTGCCCGCCGTCCGGTGTCGGCGTGGTCAGCCGGGCGATGATCCGAAATCGACCCGGCCCTGTTGCACTCTGGTCACCACCCGGCGCCATCTGTTGAACCCACAGGGGTAAGTCGCCGAGGCTGAATCGATAGGTCTGCGTTGCCGGGTCAAAGAAGACAGCGTTCTGATTCAGATCGAACAAGCTGATCTCCCATCGAAGAACCTGCTCTTCCTGACCCGCACCCCCGAGACCGGTGGGTTTGTAGAGATAAAACTGCATGGTGCCAACGCCTTTGCACACATCTGACCACTGATCGCGCAACTGAATATGGGTCAGCAGAAACACCTGGCCCTCAAGATCGCGTTCAAGATGTGTCAGCGGATGGACCCGCAACGAGGCCGGTGCAAAAGGCCCGACCTTGCCAGCGTAATCAAGCACTTGCACCTCTTGGACAGGCTGATAACGCGGCTGGACGCAACCAGAGCAGACCAAGCACGCACACAGCAGGACCAAGAGCAGAAAGATACTGCAACGATTCATGTGTGCAGTCTAAGTCTGCATCCACGCCGAAGCGCTTCATCGATGGAAGCGTCATCATTGTCCGAGAACAGAATTTCACAATTCCCGGTCGAACCGAAGCTAGTGGGCGACAAAATGTTCGCACGAAACCACTGAAAACGACCAAATCTGCCCGCTGCGTCAACCGATTTCATTGATCGTGCGTGTGTATACCAAAGGAATTCTCTGTGTCGGTCTGCTCGTCGGGGTCATGCTGAGTGCATCTCGAGGTCTGGCTGCCATTGCTGAAGAGACCGATCCGTTTATCGACATCGCAGCGGTGATGCGCTCGGGCGATCTACCGCGAGCCGACCGGATGCTTCGTCGATTGCTTGAGAGCGATACCTATCGCGTTCGCGCGACCCAGACCCTCCGCCGTCTGCACGATCTCGATGAGTATGAACTGCAGCCCGATGAACGTGCGATTGAACGGACGCTTGCCCAGGTCGGCACGGTCATGCGCCGATATGAGACGCCGCATTTCGTCACGCTGTCAGATTGCGATGCTGCGTGGACGCGGACCAAGACCGCACTTCTTGAGCGCACATTCCATCAGTATTACCGTTTCACCGAGCAAGTCGGGCTCGGTGTCGTCCCACCTGAACGCAAATTGTTGTGCGTCGTGTTTGCTGACCATGAACGCTACCGAAACTTCGCAAAAAGAATCGATGGGGTCGATGCTCCCTGGGCAGGTGGCTACTACGCCACACAGTCAAACCGCGTCGTGCTGTTCGATGACCGCGATTCTCCGGCTATTACAGACGCGATGACACAACTCGAAGAGCATCAACGCAGCGCCAGAGAGACACGGGCGCGTGCGATCACCGCCGCTTCGACCGAGTCACAAGCGATGGCCGACGCGCTCAAACTCGCAGCCGACCGTCTCGACGCACAAGTGGACAGCAATCGGTCGCGCATTCTCGACCACGCTGAACAACTTGCCACGAGTAAGACCATTCATGAAGCAATCCATCTGCTCAGTTACAACTCAGGGTTGCAAAGCCTCGGGCGGGTCTATCCGTTTTGGGTCAGTGAAGGACTGGCGACCGCATTTGAGACTGATCGTCCAAACTTGCCGTTCGGTCCGACGCGTCCGTACAACCAGCGCGAACGAGGATTTGACCGAGTCATCGCCGATGATTGTTTGATCGACATGCACACCGTTGTGACGCTCCCCGCCGGTCTGGAAGGCGCGGACCTACTCGGCGACCCGATTTACAGCCAGAGCTATCAACTGTTCACACACCTTTCTCGAACTTCGCCAGGTGCGATGCGCGACTATCTGACCGAACTACAACGCATGCCGAGCGGGTTCTTCAACGAAGATATTCATCGGTCCATGTTTGAGAAGCATTTCGGTCGACTCGAGGCGATCGAGCGGTCCATGTGCCGCGGGCGCGGTGCGGCGGCACTCGTTCGAAACGGCGAATAAGCACTCCGGGCGACCCACAGTCCACAATCGACACCCATGCCAACAACGCGACGACCTTGCAGCCGATGGCCCGGGCGGGTAGTGTTTGCCCAACCACCGGAGAATCGTCGTGCCCACAAGAACTCAATGTGCCCTCCTCGCATTCGGCCTGCTGACGGCCCCCGCTCTCGCTCAGGATGCCAGCGAGTCGGCTGTCGAATCTGAAGCGTCGCCGCCAAAAACCGGGTTCTCACTTCGATTTGATACTGAATGGATCGGTTCGGCAGACCTCGACACCGGTCCGGGTGATGTCTCGGTGACCCGGCTTGGTGCTTCCTTCGGCATTCGCCACATTGTCAACCCCAGACTCGCACTGCGATTTGGCGCGTCAGTCGAACATTCGCAATATGATTTTTCCGGTGCCACAGGACTCGTGGCCGGCACCGCCGACCCTTTTGACGACATCACGATCACAACCGTCAGCGTGGGTGGTGAATATGCCAGTAGCGAGACTGACGCCTGGATTTTTGGAGTCTTCGTCCGATCGGCTGGTGAAAGCGGCGCCGATTTCGGCGACACCATCGACGGCGGCATCATGCTCGGTTATCGACATACCTTCAGCGAAACATTCAGCCTCGGCGCGGCTGTCAATGTCGGGACCGAACTCGAAGACGACATTTACGCCATTCCCATCGTCATCATCGACTGGCAGATCAACGATAAATGGCGATTGGCAACGACGGAACAAGCCCGCGTCCAACTCCGATACGAACACGCAGACGCGTGGGCGTTTGGTGTCGAAGGCGGGTACGAACGGCGAGAGTTTCGGCTCGATCAGTCAGGGCCGCTGCCTCATGGTGTCGTCGATGAACGCCGCATACCCCTCGCAGCATTCGCAACCTACACCGCAAGTCCGAACTTCATCATCACCGGACGCATCGGGACTTCGGTCTGGTCTGAGTTCGAGTTCAGCAACAGCCGCGGCAATTTCGTCTCTGAAGACGAACTCGCCGCTTCACTCGCTCTGGGTCTATCACTCACGGTGCGATTCTGAATCGTTCGTTCATCGAATCGGGGCTTCATCGCACCCGTCGGGCACGAAAGGCTCCCAACCAGTCTCAACCTCAACCGCGCCCGCAAGCATGGCGCGGTACGCAGACCGCGAGACCTCGACACACCCAAACCGGTCCAGATGCGGGTTCCAGAATTGGGTATCCAGCAGTTGATAACCTCGCCGACGAAGATGCCCGACCAGATGCACGAGACACACCTTGCTGGCATCTGTTCCTCCACTAGCCGGTCGACTGAACATGCTCTCGCCCGCAAACAACCCACCGATGGAAACGCCATAAAGACCGCCCACGAGTACCGGCATGCCCATTTCGTCGTTTCGCCACGCTTCAATAGAATGGGCAAAACCATGGTCGTGCAAAATGCAATAGGCCTGTATCAAAGGCTCGGAGATCCACTCGCCATCTTCACCGCGTGGCTCGGCACACGCTCGAATGACACGCTCGAATGCGACATCTGTCGTGACGGCGAATGCACCGCGACGAACGCACTGACGCAATGACCGGGGAACGACGAACCCACCCGGTTCGAGCGGGATCACGCCGCGCGGATCCGGGTCGTACCAGCCGATTTGTTGACTCTCCGGATCTCCCATCGGGAAGTACCCTCGCCGATAAGCATCGACTAATCCCCGAACAAGTTCTTGATCCGACGCCGACATTCTGAGACAATAGCAGAGGAAAAAAGAGGCCCACTGCCAACTGAGCGGCAAGCCCATGAAATCCGGCCTGTCCAATTCCGAATGATGCAGACAGCCGGAGGAAACAGGAATGAATATGGATGGCATTGCGAACGAACTGATACGAAACGAAGAGACCTTGTTTATGGTCTTGGTCGCCACCGCGATCATTGCCTGCTCTTTGTTCAAAGCCGTGACCAACATCGTCACCGGGCTTGCTGGCGAACGGACCAGGCGTGATATCGCTGCGTACATCGCCGAGGGCACGATGACACCCGAACAAGGCGAACGACTCATCAACGCGAAGCGACGCTCGTAACAGGGGACGAAAGCATGCTCACATTGGGTAACCCGGGTGAACAGATCTTTGCACTCGCCATCCTTGGCGTGTTCTTCGGTTTGTGGATCATCGTCGCATCGATCAAATCCGTGATCAGTCATGCCATGTTCGAACGCAGTCGACGCGAGATCGCTGCGTATATTGCGGAAGGCTCGATGAGCCCGGAAGACGGCGAGCGATTGCTCGACAAGAAGTACTACAACGAAGACGAAGACGAGTAACAAGGAGCAGAACGATGGACAGCGTCAGCGAGTTTCCATTCTTCGATGCCATTCCCATCGTTGCGATTGTGGGGGGGCTTCTCATTGCTGCGATCGCAATCATTTCTGGGGTCGTGCGCAGCATGTCTCGTCGTCGTCACATCGAAGACTCACGCCGCGAACTTGCTGCGTATGTCGCTGAAGGGTCCATGACGACCGATGACGCCGAACGCCTGCTGACCGCAGAACCAAAGAGCGCGTAGCAACCATCAGTTGAGCGGCGTCCCCGTAACCATCAACCACGCACGAAGCAACTCGGCGACTGACCACGCCTGCGCCGGGCACCCATCGGGTCGATGAGGCGCATCGCCGTCGCACACTTCACTGAGTTGGCCAACACACCAAGCGTCAAGGCGACCGGTCATGGATGCAAGGATCGGCCGCAAATGCGCCCGTGCTGACGCTTGCGACTCGGCTGTTCGCCACACGCCTTCGGCGTACGCACCGAACAACCAAGGCCACACCGTCCCATTGTGATATGCCCGGTCACGCTCAAACAATGTCCCGATATAGGAACCGATGTAGGCGGGATCAGTCGGAGCGAGCGTGCGCAGCCCCACCGGTGTCAACAGATGCTCGCGTGTGACTTCAAGGACACTCCGCTTCATACCAGGATCGGCCGGGCTCTCAAGCAAACTGGCTGCAAAGACTTGGTTTGGACGAATCTCGTCAACCGGCACCCATGTTCCATCGCGCGGCTCGAGTCGATCGAACAACCCACCCTGTGGATTGAAAAACTGCGACCGGAATGAACGCTGAGCCCGCTCGGCCAAAGCGTTGAGCGTGGATGCCCGATCGGCGTCGTCTCCTTCGATGGCCCGCGCCACTCGAACCAGACCATGGTGCCACAGGGCGTTGATCTCTACACACTTGCCAAACCTCGGCGTAAAAGTCACGCCGTCACGCTGCGCATCCATCCAGGTCAGTTGCGTTTCGGGCGAACCGGCCGTGATCAAGCCGTCCTCCTCCATGCAAATGTCGTAGTCGGTCCCATGCTGATACGCCTCGATGATGTCGAGGCACGGCTGTTTGAGATCGGCTATGAATCCAGCGTGATCGTCAGCTGTTTCTCGATACGCCGTCGCCGCGTGCAGAAACCAAAGCGACGCATCCACCGTGTTGTAGTGGGCGCCCCCCGCGTAATCGTCAAACCGGTTTGGAATCAGCCCACGCCGCAATGCCGAGCCGAACACTCGAAGCGTCGCAAACGCCTCAGCAAATCGGCCCGTTTCAAGCAGTAGTCCGGGCAACGAGATCATGGTGTCGCGTCCCCAGTCAGAGAACCACGGGTATCCAGCAATGATCGATACACCTTGGTCCGCTTTCGCCCCCCCACGCCTGACAACGAACTGGTCAGCCGCCGCAACAAGCCGTGCGACCGCTTCGCGAGCCGGTCGATCACCCTCTGGCACCCGCTTCAGTGTGCTTTCGAGACCGGGCAATCCTGTGCTGCAGACGAACGCTTGCTGAGCAGGCTGATCTGAAAGGCGAACCTCGACTGTGGTCGTCCCAACCCCGAACGCTGAGACAAACCTGCAAGGCACAATCAGGTCTTCCGCGCAGTCTTGCCCACGATCACGCTCAAGTGTGTACAGCAGACTCGACCATACCTCAAACTCGTCGACACGATCCTGTGCAGAACTACCAATGTGCACGCTCATAGACCCAGACCGCGCCGCAACTTCGTCTTCTCGATATTCGATATTGACGGGGTCGCTCCCTGCTGTGCGCAGGTCGTGGAAGTCGCGTAACGCGAGCAATGGCCGCAGCTCCAGTGAACCCGGTCGCTCGGCTTGAATGCGATAGGTCAATAGAGCCGCCGCGTGCCCAGCGCTGCGCTCGAGCACTTTTTCTATCCGCACGCCGTCGCGTTCAAACCGCCAGATGATGCGTTGTCGGTCTTCGAGGAAGGCGCACTCGAACTGGACATTCGTTTCGCTCATCTCGCCTTCGACAAACCGCATCGGCGATAACCAATGTTCTTGCCCATCGACCACCAGTTTCTCAACGACCTGGCTGACCAGGACCACCCGGTCAACCGGCGGATGCAAGGCTGCGACCAGAAGCCCGTGGTATCGCCTTGTCAGCGTGCCGGTCGCCGTACCCATGGCGAATCCGCCGAGACCATCGGTGAGCAACCACTCTGTGTCAAGAGGTGTCCGGGCGGCGCGTGGGTCATTCATGCGGAAGACTAGGTGTTTGGAGTCGGACTGGTCGTCTAACAGTCATGCACGCAGCCTGAGACTGACTGCCACGCCGACCGAGCCTCCGGGCAGACCTGACCATGAAATAATCGTGAACCGTTGGTTGTACGCTCAATTTTGCTTGACCCGATCGTCCGCGCTGCCAACGCTATCTCATGGGAGCCCTTCCAAAAACAAATACCGGCGTGACTTCATCCGCATCGAGCAAGATTGTCGGCGAAGGCATCACCTTTGACGATGTCCTGCTGCTGCCTCGGCACAGCAATGTGTTGCCCGCTGATGCTGAGACCGGGTCACTCCTCACCCGCAATATTCGGCTGCGCATTCCGCTGGTGTCAGCGCCCATGGACACCGTGACCGAGAGTGCACTCGCGATCGCGCTCGCACAAGAAGGCGGGATGGGCATCATCCACAAGAACATGCCCATCGAGTCGCAGGCCCGCGAGGTCGCCAAGGTCAAACGCTCAGCCAACGGCATCATCACGGACCCTGTCACCCTCGGCCCGGATGACGCAATCGGGCGAGCGATGGAACTCATGCGAGAGCATCATGTCTCCGGCTTCCCAGTCACCGAAGATGGTTCATCGAACATTCGAGGCCAGGGCAAAGTCGTCGGCATCCTCACCCGCCGTGACCTGAAGTTTGGAGTCGATACCACAACCCGCGTTGGCGATGTCATGACCAGTACAGGGCTCATCACGGGCAGCCCGGAGACCACTCTCCCCGAAGCCGAAGTCATCCTCAACGCCAACAAGGTCGAAAAACTTCTGCTCGTCGATGATGCCGGCCAACTCTGCGGGCTCATCACCATGCGTGATATTGAACGCCAGTCCCGCTTCCCCGCGGCTTCGACCGACGCACGCGGGCGATTGCTGTGCGGAGCAGCCGTCGGACCAGGGCAACCTGACCGCGTCGAAGCGCTCATCGAAGCCGGTGTTGATGTCCTTGTCGTCGACACGGCACATGGGCACTCGGGCAATGTGCTTGACGCTGTGCGCGCGATCAAAGCGAAATATCAGATTGATGTCATCGCGGGCAATATCGCGACGGCTGAAGGTGCGATCGACCTGATCGACGCGGGCGCGGATGCGATTAAAGTCGGCATCGGACCCGGGTCGATCTGTACGACGCGTGTCGTCACCGGCGTGGGCGTGCCTCAGATCACAGCGATCATGAACGCAGTCGAAGGCGTCGGACGCACTGGTCACCATGTGCCGGTGATCGCAGACGGTGGCATTCGATTGTCGGGCGACATTGCCAAAGCCATCGCAGCCGGCGCGAGCACCGTCATGATGGGTTCACTCTTCGCAGGTCTCGACGAGAGCCCCGGCGAACTCGTTATCTCGGGCGGCCGACGATACAAGTCATATCGAGGCATGGGCTCAGAGGGCGCGATGTCCAAAGGCTCCGCCGACCGGTACCGTCAATCTGACAAGATCGGGGCCGATGGCCGCATCGCGATGAAGTTCGTGCCCGAAGGTGTCGAAGGACTCGTCCCCTATCGAGGCTCACTCGCCGAGTTTGTCTACCAACTTGTCGGTGGCCTGCGATCATCCATGGGATACTGTGGCTGCGCCACGATCGATGAATTCCGCGAAAACACCCAGTTCGTGCGGGTTTCGGCAGCGACACGAGCAGAAAACCACCCGCACGACATCAAAATCACCAAGGAATCGCCGAACTATACTTGGGAGCAGTCGTCTGAAGGTGGGTGAATCATCACCCGCAGCATCGCCTGCTATAGCCGGAGACCCATTTCATGCAATCACAAATCATGCGTTCAGGCAACCCAGCAATGTCCGCGTTCCAAAAGCCGGTCAGTTATGCCGACCTCGCTGGAACGCACGACCAACCAAGAACAATGACGCTGCAGGGCACGATCAACGCCACAGCGATCCTGCTCGGGTTGTGCGCCAGTGCTGCCCTGGCCGCCGCCAAATTTGTTCCGGGCGGACTGCTCATGCCGGTCGCGCTCGGCGCCGCCCTGCTCGGGTTCGTGCTCTCGCTTGTGGTGATCTTCAAACCTCAGACATCACCGTTCATGGCGCCAATCTATGCACTTGTCGAAGGCGTGTTCCTCGGCGGGATCTCGATGTTCTATGAACAGTGGGCAACCGCTGAGACCGCAGCCTCAGCTGCTGCTCAGAGCGAGTCGCTCATCGCCAGCATCGGCAACTCGATCGTGTTCCAGGCGGTCCTGCTCACCTTTGGCATCGCGGGCGCCATGTTGCTTGCGTATTCGATGCGGGTGATTCGGGTCACGCCGATGTTCATGCGTGTCGTGATGGTCATGACCCTCGGTTATGTCTTCGCTGCGGTGGGCACATTCTTCCTTCGCATGTTCGGCGTTGGGATTCCGTACCTTCATGAGATGGGTGCGATGGGTATCGGCATTGCCGGCTTCGTGGTCGTACTCGCAGCCGTCAACCTGCTGCTCGACTTCAAGATCATCGAAGACGGCGTCAATCAGGGCCGACCCAAGTGGATGGAATGGTTCGGCGCGTTTGCACTGATGGTCACGCTGATCTGGCTGTACCTGCGTGTGCTGTACCTGCTGGCGCTGTTGCGTCGAAGCGATTGATGACGACCATCACGCCAGAAACGCGGAGAATCGCCAGTCCGAGACAGCGAAGATACAAAACATCAAAAGTGCTGCCAGCATGAGCAAGAACCAGTGCCGCGTGGCCTGTGGAAGTTTCATGCCAACTTCGAGCGCGAGCCACCACCAGAGCGCCATCCAACTGACAAGCACCAAACCGTAAAGCCCGCGATAATCGTGCAGAAAATTGAGTACCGGTCCATCCCAACACAGGGCAATGTTCCAGTCACTGCGCGCGACACCAATGATCGCTGAAACAAGAAACAGCGACAGGTGCAACATCACCCAACTCTGGCTGAAGACAGCCGCACGAAACACATGACGCTTGCGAATCTTCGCTCGCTGACGAGTCACTGGTAGCGCGAGCAGCAATGCCGGAAACAGGATTGCCTGCCCGATGACACCCCAGAACACCGGGCTCCAGTTCAACATGACGAAGTCAATGGAAAGCCGATTCAGTCTTGTCGGCCCGGTGTTGGTCATGACCCAGGTCGTCGGTTCTGCGTGCATCATCGGGAAGATGAACGAGTTAGAGAGGTCAATCGCCACCTCTCGGAACGACAAACCTGTTTGCCGGCCATCGATGTAGTACGCGGCACTGCGAATCACACCGATGAGGAACCACAGCATCGCGATCACCACGATCGGCCAGAGCACAAGCCGCCGAGGCCTCACCTCATGATGCATCTTGACCTTCGACCAATACACGAAGGGCACGACGACCCACGCAAGTGTTCGCCACGCAGCGACCACACACGCCCACACGCCCTTCGTGTGCTCGAAGTAGCCTGCGAGTAAAAGGCGATCGGGTCGCATGACATCGGACCACGAAAAGGCGTACCCGCATTCCGAGCACAGCCCTTCGAGTGGGCACTGGTCCGTCCAGGTTGCGATGAGACCACGCTGGTCATAGCCACACCGTGGACAACACGGTTCTGTCACGATTTTGGATCCCGGTCGCGCGTGTTGAGACATCTCAGCTCCGGATCGAGTGCCGATGCTATCAACGCTTTACGGGCCGGACGCTGTCAAGTTGCACGGTTCAACGCTACGAACAGTCAATCGGAGGTGCGATCGATCGAGCAAGCCCAAGACAGGCTTCGGGCGAAGGCGGGTCGGCGAGATCAATATCGAGGTAAACCCCCCGCTCGTGATCGCTGTTGAGCACAATCGCATTCGGACGCACCAGTTCGATGCCATTCGGAACATGCTGATGCCCGAGAATGAACATCACAACACCCCATCGCTCGACGAGGTCTTCGAGTTGCTCGGCGTCATAGTCGCGGCCCCAGATCATCAGGTGAGCAGACCCGCGTCGCGGCGCAAGGTCTTCGTCCGTCATTTCGCGTTCAAGAATCGTGGTGTCAAATCGACCCATCGCAGCCGCCGCCGGCAGGCTGTGCGCACAGAGGATGTCACCGCGCGGTGTGTGGCACCGCAGCGCCAAAGGCATCGATCGGACAAACACCTCGATCGCGTCAGTGACGAGATGCGCATCTGAACCAAAAGTGTGGTCGATGCCATCGTTGAATGCCTCGACCACGCGTATCCCGTTTTTGACAATACCCGACCCGATGATCTGCGCCAATTCGTGATTGGCAAGAAGGACATGGACAAACTCGGGGAAGTCGGCTTTGAGTTGGGCAACCCGCGTCAGCGCTCGATAACTGAAATCAACCTCGCCGAGCAGTTGATCGGGATGGATGATTTCATGCAGCGTCAGATGAGCAAGGTCACCCTGACCGGTCATGCCAGCAAGTTCCACGAGTCGCCTAAAGTGAACCGGGTTGTCGTGCAGATCACCGGTCGCGATAAGTCGCCCGGTCTGCCCGACGACATCCGTCGATCCTTCTCGACACGCAGCGTGACGATTGGCATCCGCTCCATCGAGCAGTGCCTGCCGCACCACTTCAGGGTCGCGCAGATCGATGGATAAAAAAGCGCTGATAGCTACACCTCCGAAGGCGGAGGCATGTCCGTTCCAGACGCATCCCGATCGGCACGCGCAAGCAACATACCCAAAATCAACTCAAGTCGATCGGCGACCAACTCCATCGATGCAGGGCGCTTTGCCGGATTCACTTCGACACACTGCATGATGAGGTCGTTGAGTTTTTCGTTAATTCGACCGTTCAACTCGCGCGCCGGCCGAGGCTTTTCGATGAGATTGTCATCGAGTGACCCGACGAGCGAGTCGCCCTTGGCAAGGGCAGTCGGAATATGAGCCCGGGTCAAGGTCCAGTACATTGTCGCACCAAGGTTGTAGACATCGGTCAGCCCGGTGATCTCTCGACGATGCACCTGCTCGGGTGCGATGTAGTCAGGTGTCCCCTGGATGCGTTCTTTGACCGTCCCGATTTTGCATGATTGCCCGAGGTCGATGATCTTTGCTTCGCCTTCGTCAGACACGACGATGTTGTTGGGTTTCATGTCTGCATGGACGAACCCGCGCGAGTGCATGTGAGCCAGCGCACGCGCGGTCTGCTTGAAGATGTATACGCCTTCTTCAAACGTCTTGGGCGGATGCAACTCAAGGCTCTGCCCGTCCACCAACTCCATCACCAGATACAGTTCGCGGACATTGAGCATCGACCCTTTTTTGATCAACTTGGGGATCGCTCGAATGCCGGGGTGGTTCAACTCTTGCGCGATCTTGTACTCGCTGACCGCTTGATCGAGGAACCGTTGTTCTTTGGGGTTGGTCTTCTCGACATGCTTCAACGCCCAGACCTGTTTGGACTTGGTGTCTTGCACGAGATAAATGATCGACGCGGCTCCGCGTCCGATCTCGGACATGATGCGGAATCCCTCGACGAGATCCCCCTTCTTCTTGGCTGCTGGTCCGTCTGCCATCGCTTGTTAGCGCTCCGTTGACCCGAGGGCTTTCTCACCCCGCGCGATTCTGTGAAAAAATAACCGCGATTCTCGCTTCATCACACGCAGCACCGCGCGATGAGGCGGATAGTAGCGCGCCATACTGGCCGACGGTGCCTCAACAACATCTGTTCGCGTGGGGCTGATAATCAGTATGGGCAGGTCGGAGCGCACCGCAAGCGCGCTCTAGAGCAAGCCGGCGAGGTATTCGCGGAACGCGGCTTCGGGGAAGTAACGACCCGGGCTCGAGGTCTCAGCAAGGTCGCTTTGGAAAAGGACCTGATCGGCAGAAAAGCCGAGTTCGCGGGCGAGCGTGGCGACCAACTCGGCCAAGCGCTGCACTTGCAGGTCGCTGAAGGTTCGGCGATTGCCGTCGCCAACCAGGCATATGCCGATCGCATGCTCGTTGTACACCGTCGCTTGTGGTCCGATCGCGTGGGCACCGGGCAACTGCTCAAGCCAGCGATACCCGACATGGATATCGCCATCACCCATTCCGGATCCGTTGCCAACGATGAAGTGATACCCCATCCCGGTCAGATTCGCCTGACGGTGTTCGGATGCGATCGATACCGGTGATCCATACGGCGATGCGCTGTGATGAATCACAATTCCGCGCCAACGATCACGGTCAAGTTCGTTCTCTGTCCGGAAGATGCTCTCGAACGCCGATCCACCGGACACGCTCGCCATGGGCGGCAGCGTCAGGCCATCGATCGACACACCAGGACCCCCACCAAGCAGGCCCAGCATCGCGCCGACCGCTGTCATTGATGCAGCGAATGCGCCCCACACAAGGCGGGTTCGCAAGGCTGATCGGTTGGTGCTCTTGGTTCGGGGCACGATTTGCTCTCGGTTGCACGACGCGTTGACGACGAATCATTGCGCTGGCTTCTTACATTTTCGGATGCAAAGCCAAATCTCAACAATAAAAGAACGACAACGGACACTCTACCTATACATTCCAACTGGCATCTTCGCAACAACGGACCCAAGTCAATGCGCGTGATGCCGATAACCACCACAACATATACGCACAGCACCACAAACGGACGACCGAGAAAAAAAACTTGACCGGTCAATCGCGTGCTTGTAATCGACCCCGCAGATTCGGCCGACGGCGGCCAAACTCGTCCGTGTAAAACGCAGGCTGATCCTGCTCGCGCGCTCGGTCATACCGCTGAAACTGACTGCGCTCTTCATCCGCGGACAGCAACGACTTCGTGCAGCCTGGCGCAGCAGCAAACCCAATGCTCATGACCGCAAGAATCATGCATCGACCCAGGTTTCGAGTTGGATAGTGCGTCTTCAACAAAAGACAGTGTACCGCCCCGATAGAGAGCGGCACACTGTTGGAGAGAGAAGAAAGAGAATCGCATGTTCGTTCGTGTTCACTCATATATACGAATCACCTCTCCAGAAGTTCGGAAATCATGGACGATGTTCGACTGAATTATTCGAGACCACATCACACAACCCTATCATAATCCAATCGCATATCGTCATTTATGCCTATTTCTTTCCGAACATAGAGTTGCCGAATACCTTCACACACAGCAGCACACACCACGGTCGCGACATTCATCGATCGTTCACCGGTGACTAACGGAAACCCAACCAGTTGCTGAGGCATGTTCTGACGAACATCATCAGGGAGACCAGCGGATTCTTTGCCAAAAACAAGATGGTCGCCTCGCAGCATCTCGATATCGAAAATGGACTGTTTTGCTTTGGTCGAAAAGAGCCACACCCGTGAGCCAGGAACAGGGCACGAGGCTCGGTAGGCGTTCCATGTCGCATGTTCTTTGACCGCCAGTCGAGGCCAATAGTCCAAGCCAGCGCGGCGACAGGCCTTGTCGTTGACATCGAACCCGAGTGGATGAATCAGATGCAAATCGCAGCCGGTCGCGACGCAGGTTCGACCAATATTGCCAGTGTTGTTCGGGATCTCCGGCTCATGGAGCACGACATGAAACAACGGCCGACCAGTTTGACCGGTCGGCCGCGTATGTGGTGCCCCATCATTCGATGATCGATCGCTCATTCCATGTCGCGGCGTGCTTTGGCCCACGGGTCGTTGGCAATAACTTGTTCAACGACACGCGTGAACTCACCAGCGAGCGGATTGCCCTGCCAGCGGACGACACCATCCGTGCTCAAGACCACGACATGCGGGATACCACGGACCTGCAACGAGCGGTAGACCGACTGCGTCGGATCGATGACATGTGAGTACGCCACCTTGTTCTTCTGCATGTACGCACGAATGGCTTGTTCGTCTTCAGGGTATCGGCTGCCGCGCGATTGGCCCGCGACACCGATGACACGCACATCGTTCATGTACTTCTTCTGCAGGCTGTCCAATTTTGGTGATGCCCGGATACATGGACCACACCAGGTCGCCCAGAAATCGAGCACGATCACGCGGCTATCAGTCGGTAGTTTGGGCGACAACCACTTCTCCTTCGTCCCGAAAGGAACGGGGAGCGGTTTGCCCTGCACATCCTTGGCAGACAGTGATTTCGCGGCTGTGAACTTCGGCCATTGCACGGAGGCATATGCCTCTGACTCGGGCTTGGGTGGTAGTTTTTCTTCCTTGTCCGGCGTGGCGTTGCGCGCCGCCCGCTTTGCTTCACGCTCAGCATCCGCTTTGGCTTCCGCCTCCGCCTTCTTCGCAGCAACCTCGCGGCGTTCACCGGCACCAAGCGCCTCGTCCTTCGTTTCACGCATCAACCCACGGACCGCTGTCGGCAGCTGCCTGTGGTCGATATCTGCAAAACGCAATTGGCCCGCTCGATCAACCAGGAACACATCCGGCTCATCGTCCGCACCGAGAGACGCAGCGAAAGCCCCCTCCGCATCGTGTGCGGACAGCGTGCTGATCAGACCCGAATCAATGCGTTGAACTGCATCCGTCCAGCCGTCCGGGCCATGCACACCCAGCGTCACCAAACCGTCGCGAGCGTACGACATATCAAGTCGCTTCAGGGTCGGCACCATCGCGCGGACTGAGGTCGCGTTGTCATTGTTCCAGAACACGATCGCGAGCACCTTGCCGTCGAGGTCTTCAGCCGTGAGACGAGATCCATTTTTCCAGTCGTCAAGTTGGGCAAACAAACTCACATCAAAAGGGGTGAGTTCGACTGCATCGAGAGCCGCGCGATGCTCGCCAGACCCTTCGCGGGTGATTTGCCGTTCGTCCATCGGTTCGGTACCAAGCGTGACCAATCCCGCGACGACTGCGATAAGTGAAGTTGTCAACATGCTGTTTTCTCCTTAGCCGCCACGCTGGGTTCGGCGATACATCTCTTCGACGGCTCGACGCGAGTTCACACCTGGGTCAAGTCGGCTTACTTCGTCAAGCATGAACTGGAACCAGCGTGAATGTGCCGGGCCGTGGAATCGAATCAGACCATCCGAACTGACAACCGCAACATACGGCATCGCACCGGTGGCAAAAACACCGCCATCGTTATTGCGGCTTCTTTGATTGGCGTTTAACGCCGTAGCAAATGAACCACCGATATCGGAGACAAGCGTGTGCTTCGGTTCGCGCGTTTTGGCAAACGCTGCAAAATCCTTGGCCCATTGCTCGGGATCGATCTCCGGCGCGTTCCGTCTGGATCGGTTATTCGGGTCGGCCATCGGTGTCATCACACCCATGACGACCGCATCGCGCCCATATGCCTTTTGCATGCGGTTCGCTTCTTCAAGGTACTGATAACTCTTGTACGCTTTCGGATTGAAGAAATACACGATTGTCATGCGACCCTTGAAGTTTGGCTTCGCCGGATAGAACACGCCATCGTCAAATGCGGGCATCGAACCCGGTGCCGGGGGTTCTTGGCCGCGGCGACGATTGTTGTCTTCTTCCGTCTCAAGAATGGTCCACTTCACCGCGGCGTATTCATCAGCAGAAGGCTCTGGGAAAGGCAAGTCAGGAATGTCAGACAGTTGCACTTCTTGACGAATGTCACGCGTGCGTCCAAACTCTTCATCCGCAGCCGCTTGCTCAGACGCCAGACGATCATTGAGCGTGCGTGCGTCTTCTTCCGATTCACCTATCAAAATCTCGACTGCTCGACTGAGTGCCGAAGTATCGAGATCAGCGAATCGCATCTGCCCGGCCCGGTCGATCAGATAGAAATCCGGATCCTGATCAACAAGCAACCCGTCTCGAAACGCACCGGTCTTGTCAAGAGCAATCCTGAACGACCCGCGCCGACGATTCAACTGTGTGCCTGCGTCTTCCCAACCCGTTGCAGGATGCACACCCACAATCACCAAGCCCTCGTCACCGAACTGCTTGTCGAGGCGAGAAAGCGTGGAAATCGGTCGCAGCGATGTCGGCAGGTAACTCGTCCAGGTATAGACAAGAACAACCTTCCCGCGTGCGCCATCCGAGGTCAGCGCCTCGCCGTTGTTCCATTCGGTCAGTTCGCTCCACAATGAACCGTCAAAGGGCTTGAGTTCCATCGCGTCAAGATCAGCGCGACGGTCACCCGTGCCTTCGCGTGGCAGGTCTGCTCCGGGCGGCTCGATCGGCCCTGCAGCAGCAAGCGCACCTGTCAACCCCAGTCCAATAGCAGCCAATGTCCACATGCTTTTCATACGACAGCCTCCCTGACTTGCGAATCTCTGAATCATACCGACCATACCTATCCTAACCGGTCCCATATGGTCAACGCCAGATCAGACTTGAGCATTCGCGCAAACTGCGTGTAACGACAAGGCCACAGCAACCGTCACATTCAGTGAATCCACCGCTGCATCCATGGGGATCCTGACACGGGCCGTCGCTCGATTCATCGCCGCCTCGGTCAACCCCGGGCCTTCCGCACCGGCAAGCAGGCAGACCCTGCTCCCCGGACGCAGAGAAGCAGCAAAATCGTCCAAATTCACCGTTTGAGGCCCGGGCGTGAGGGCAAGCACAGCAAAACCGGCTTCGCGTGCTCGATCCAGACACCCCGGCCAATCGTCCGCCCACGCCCAAGGCACATGCAGAGCGTGCCCTATCGAAACCCGAAGAGCGCGGCGGTAGAACGGGTCACAGCATCGATTCGAAAGCAAGACTCCAGCGTTTCGGCCGCCCAGCGCTCGCACACACCGAAAAATCCCCCCCACATTGTCATGGTTCGCCAAATCCTCCGCCGCGATGAGAATCTGGGTGGTTTGCAGCAGGTCTCGCTCTGTCAGACACGGCTTCGCCCGACCACACGCAAGCAGCCCACGATGCATCCGAAACCCAAGCAGACCCTCCAAAACACTGGTCGACCCGACATAAATCGGTGTCTCGCTCGGGAGGCGACTGAGCACAGGTTCAAGCCCATCCACACGATCCGACGCAACCAGAATCGACACAACCCCATGCGGCGATCTGATCAACTCGTCAACGACGAGTTCACCCTCAGCCATGAACATTCCATCTGCGAGCCCGGTGCCGGTCGCCCCTTCTGGGGAGACCTCAGAATTGTGTCTGGCGCGCAACCACGCATCTTTCTGGTTGCGGTACGGCTCCAGTTCCGGCAAATCAAGATTGTCAACTGGTATCAATCGCAGGTTGCTCATGCCGCGAATGTCCGATCTACAGTGGACCCCTTCAGTGAACCGATGTGTCCAAAACCCATTGCTGGGTTGCCGCTCTGACAATCACCCGGAGATCGCATGCTCGCAACCGTTGCTACCGACCCCACTCTCGTCACTTGGTGGCAGGCAGCGATACTGGGTGTCGTTGAAGGCATCACAGAGTATTTACCGGTTAGTTCCACGGGTCACTTGATCATTGCATCTGCTCTGATGGGTCTCGACGAGCCGCCAGCTCAAAAAGCCGCGGTCGACGCATTCAATATCGTCATTCAAGGCGGAGCGATTCTTGCCGTCCTCGGATTGTATCGAAATCGCGTTGCACAAATGATCAGAGGCATCTGCGGACAAGATGCGATCGGATTGCGACTGGCGATCAATCTCGTGATCGCATTCTTGCCAGCAGCCGTACTCGGCGTCCTGTTCGACGATGCCATCGAAGCACGGTTGTTTCATGCCGGACCGGTGCTTGGTGCGCTCCTCGTCGGTGGCGTCCTGATGATCGGCATCGACCGGTGGAAGATTCGCCCGCAGCGTCAAGCCGACGACAAAACCGTGGGCGTGGACATTCAGAATCTGACCTGGAAGGCGGCTGTCTTCATCGGGTTCATGCAGTGCGTCGCGATGTGGCCTGGCACGAGCCGGAGCATGATGACCATCGTCGCCGGTGTGCTCGTGGGGCTCAAGCCCAAACAGGCAGCCGAGTTCAGTTTCCTCCTCGGCCTGCCCACACTCGGGGGGGCATGTGTTTACAAACTCGGTAAGAACCTGATGAGTGAGGATTCGAACATGTTCGAACTCATTGGCATCGTACCGATCGTGGTAGGTATCCTCGTGGCAACCGTCGCGGCCGCCCTCGCGGTCAAGTGGCTTGTCGAGTTCCTGACCAAACACGGGCTCACCGTCTTTGGCATCTATCGCATCGCGCTGGCAATTGTGCTGGGCTTGCTCTGGCAAGCGGGGGTTGTCAACATCACGCCTGATGCAGCGCCTGAGGATGAGATTCTGGAGAATCAGACACCGGAACAACTGCCATGACCGCTGCAACTTCATTTCCGAAAAACCAAATCCGAGCCGTGCTGTGCGAGGGCATCCACGAACGCGCGTGCGCCTTGCTCGAAGCAGAAGGTTTTCAGGTCGAGTTGCTCAAGCATGCACCGGATGCAGACGAACTACACGACATCCTTGCCGAGGCCCATCTCGTCGGCGTGCGATCAAAGACACTTGTGACCGCCGATCATCTGACTCAGGCTCGCCGACTGTTGGCGACGGGTTGCTTTTGCATCGGCACCAATCAGGTCGATCTCGACGCTGCATCATCGGTCGGAACACCTGTTTTCAATGCGCCCTTCAGCAACACGCGCTCAGTCGCCGAACTCACCATCGCTGAAATGATTGCTCTGCATCGCCGCCTCTTTCCGCGTAGCCAGCAGTTGCATGCCGGCGACTGGCACAAGTCGGCGCTCGGTTCACATGAAGTGCGCGGCCGCACGCTCGGCATCGTCGGCTACGGACACATCGGTACCCAAGTCTCCATCTTGGCGGAAGCACTGGGCATGCGCGTGGTCTACTTTGATGTCGAATCAAAACTCCCACTCGGGAACGCTCGCCCGGCTCTATCGCTCAACGAACTCTTGGCAACGAGTCACATTGTCACGCTGCATGTGCCTGCAACCGAAGCAACAGATGGTCTGATTGGTGAAACTGAACTGCGTGCGATGCAGCCCGGTTCGTTTCTGATCAACAACGCGCGAGGATCGGTGGTCGATGTCGCGGCGCTTGCTTCGGCGCTGCGCTCGGGTCATCTGGCTGGAGCTGCGGTTGATGTGTTTCCCATCGAGCCTTCGTCATCGAGTGAACCCTTCGAGAGCGAACTGTGCGGCTTGGATAATGTCATACTCAGCCCGCACATCGGGGGCAGCACCGTTGAAGCCCAAGCAAGCATCGCAGAAGATGTTGCTCAAAAACTCATTCGATTTATCAATGTGGGCTCAACGACGGGTGCGGTCAATGTGCCTCGCGTCGAGTTGCCCGCCCAGCCGCGTGCCACCGATCTGGATGACGAGGCGGAGAGGCCGCACCGCATCTTGCACTTCCACCGCAATGTCCCAGGCGTGCTCAGCAAACTGCATCGCGCGATTGCGGATCTTGGTGTCAATGTGACGAGCGAGTATCTGCAAACAAACGAGCAACTTGGGTATGTCGTGTTCGATGTCTCGCCGACGGATGCGGATGAACTGTTGCGCCAGATTCGCTCCATGCCAGAGACCATCCGAACGCGCATCCTGTGGTAACCCACGAAACAGACGCAGGGTTGATTTCGACGGCTATCCGGTTGCTCAGGGCTCCAGAAGCACACACAGACCGGTTGGTGATGCGGCGACCGCGATCGCTTCTCGAGCGTCACGCAGATGCATACGCCGTGAGACCAGTGAATAGACATCGACCGGTTGATGAGCCATGTATGCGAGCGCCTCGCTTGGTGTCCCGCATCGCGCACCGACGACTTCGAGTTCGTTCATCACGATCGGCATCAATGCCGGACCTTGTGCGCCGGCGTGCGAACTTGGTGTGGGAATCACTTCCTGCTTGAGCACGACACGACCACGCGGACGCACCATCCCAAACGCCCGTTCGATGCCGGTCGCCGTGCCGGTGGTTTCGATCACGATGTCCTGATCATGCCGGAGACCGACATCACTGATGGCCCGGTGCTTGACTCCCCACTTCTCACACAGCCCAAACCGCTCAGGTTGTTCGCCGAGCAGCCGAACGGATGCGTTCATGGTCGTCATGATCTGTGCGCACAGCAGCGCGACAACGCCATCACCGATGATGGTGACAAACGGCTTCCCTTCAATGCGCGTGATGCGTGAAGCATGGAGCGCTTCAGCGACCAGCGAGGTTAACACCGCCTGATCATCGCTGATGTCAGCAGGCACGGCAACAAGATTTGCAGCAGGCAGCGTAAAGCAATCTGCAAAACACCCGTTCCGTTCATGGAGACCCAGGACCTGTCGATCGGGCGCATGCTGGCCGAGCCCTTTTCGGGCGAGCGGTGCATCAGAACGCACAACATTGACAGACCCGACCACGCGTTGCCCGACCAGGTGTTCATGCGACTTCGATTCGACAACATCAACCATGCCGACGAAAAGATGGCCCATGGTTCCCTGAAATGATGTCGCGCCGCTTGCAACCGCGATGTCGCTCGGACCGATGGTGAGCAAGGTCGGACGAATCAGCGCCTCGCCGTTCGCAGCGACCGGAGCCGGAGCATCTTCTACAACACGAACAGTCTGTCCATCAAAAATCACAGCGCGCACAGCAAGCCTCCGAGACTAAGTGTCATATCGGCACATCGCATGCACAACTGCGAACTTCATGGTGATGTATTCGCCCAACTCATTCGATCGCTGGCGGAAAACCGACAGGGATCGACGCTTCTTCCACTGGAGGCTGAGGCACAAATGGGAGATACTCGACAATTCGACGCTCACGCCAAAACGCGGGGTATACATACGCGCTTCGTGCTGCGAACAGATCGTCGTTGCCACGCACCCAGTCCACCCAGGCGCTGATGTCAAGGTCAAAATCCTGCCCGGTCAGCGTCCTCAACGATCGACGCGTGGCATCATTCACACCCAGATTTGAATCTGATAGAATCGCGATCAATGCATCGACCACGCGAGGTTCGGCGTACTGACCCAAAGCATCGGCAGCCTCGGCACGCACCAGTTCAGATTCCTCAACCTCGACACGCTCAGGTTCGGTCTGCTCGACACGCACTTCCTGAATCGCAATGAGCAGTGGCTCGATCGCGAGTGGCGAATGAATTCGCTGCAGTGCACGGGCAGAATCGATCCGCACAATCGTGTCCGGGTCCTTGAGCGTTTCAATGATGAGCGGCACATGCTCTGGTCCGCCATGGAGCGCCAGTCCGCGCACGCCCGCAGATCGAACGCCGGCGTCATCATCGGCAATCGCATCGACATACAGCTGCAGGTACTCCGGGCCGCCCCCCCAGGGCTTGGTCGCCAGATACATCGTGCCTCTGTACCGATTGTTCGGATCATACTTGTCAAGCGCCCATTCCACTGCTTGCGTCGGGGTCGGACCCTGCGCCAATTGGAGAATGCTCGTCGCGCCGCGGGCCGATTCCAATGTGTCGCACCCCGCGCCAAGAGTGAGCAAACCCGCGAGGCTGACGAGGGAGGCGACCGGACGAACGATGCGATAACTCGCCATCAGAATCCACCTTCCTCTGCACGCAGAGCAACGGGCTGATCCAGAATTTCTTTGAGCACAATCGCACGGCGTAGCGCAGCACGCGTCAATCCGTGTGACCCCGACCTGGTTGTGCCCGTTGACGCAATTGGTGTCGCTTCGATGGGGTTCACCGGTTGACGCTGGCGTTTGACGACGGGGCGAATCTCTTCGACAACCGGGGGGGGTGCTGGTCTTTGACGGGCTTCATAGGCTCGCCGGCGTGCTTCCATCATCTCTTGACGACGCTGCGCTGGTGTTTTCGGCTGATTTGGTTGCGTCGCCGTTTGAATCCGCGGACGGGTCGTCTGTCGCTGCGTTGGTTGAGATGGCCTTGCAGTAGGAGCGGGTACAGGACGACGAACACCCTGTGGTGGTTGCGGCATCGAACGCGTCGGCGTGGCTCGCGTTTGTGTGCGCTGCGCGTTCCGCTGTTTCAGTTGCTCAGCCCGCCGGGCAGCGATTTCCGCGAGCCGCTGCTCAGGACTGAGCCGTTGTGGTTTTTGTGGCGTCGCCCTGGCTTCGGTGGTGTCTATCGTGCGACCGGTCCGTAGCGCTTCCGCCCGCGCCCGCTCACGCATCAGTTGCTGCCGACGAAGGGCGGATTTTTCCTTGATCTGCCGCATGACCCAGGTCAGCGCGCTAAACCCGAAGAAGCCCGCAATGAGCAACAATTGAAAGTTGTTCTGAATCCAACTCGGCACGAGGTCATCCTATCAGGCAATTGCACTCGGCGCATGAAACGCCATCGGAATGGACCGCCCGTCCTGCTCGACCACACCAAAGGGCGTACCAAACACGCCCTTGAGTTGGTTCGGCGTCAGGACATCCGAAGCTGCACCCGACGCATGGACCGAACCGGCTGCAGTCAGTAACACCACATCGTCGGCCAGATGACTTGCGGCCGCCACATCGTGCAGCACAACCACAATGCCGACACCATCATCGGCTAATTCGCGCAGCATCTGACTCACCTCCGCAACATGCCGAGGGTCAAGGGCGGCTGTCGGTTCGTCAGCAAGCAGAAAGCGAGACTCACCCGACTCCTCACGCAATTGGGCAAGTGCCCTGGCAATCGACGCGCGCTGGGCCTGCCCGGCGGACAGACTGGCAATGGGTCGATCGGCGAGTTCGGTGAGCCTGAGTCGCTCAAGCGATTGCTCGACAACGCCCGCTCGAGTTGGTCCGACGACATGGGCAAACGAAACAAACGACCGGACTGAGTATCCGTACCCAACCTCAGGCCGATGGGGCACATATGCCAGTCTGGATGCGCGCTCAGCCGCCGGCATGGCAAACACCGGGGTGCGATCGAGTCGACAACTGCCTTGATGAGGCTTGAGCAGCCCGAGCATGAGCCGAAGGAGTGTGGTCTTGCCACAGCCATTCGGGCCGAGGATCGCGGTGACCCGGCCCGGTTCGCACCGAACATCAAGACCGGACAAAACCGGCTTGGAAAACGAGAATCCCACATTGTCCGCCACGAGTGTCATACGCAGGAAGGATAGGGAGACTTATGACAACAAGATGAGGCCGAGGACCGCGACGACGATTCCCGCGTACATCCCTGCTGCCCAATCGTCGAGCAGGACGCCCCAGCCGCCCGGCAGACGCTGCAGAGCGTTTGCGGGTGGCAACTTGCTGATGTCAAACAACCGAAAGGCAAAAAACGCAGCCAGCAAAAGTACAATCGCGATGCGTGGATCGGCAACGGCTCCAGCAGGAAACGCCAAAAGGGCGATCGACTGTCCGGCTGTCTCGTCGGCGACCACCTCGGAGGGGTCATGTCCCCATTTGGCTTCGGCTTCATCGCCCCAATGGACGCAGGCAGCTGAGAAGATCACAATCATCACCACCAGAACCGGATAGAACATCCACGGCGCGGTGCCGGGACCAAATCCCAGCGAAAGCATAATGGCAACCACCAATATAGGTGGTAACGAACCCCATGTTCCGCTCGCTGGCCGACGGTACCCGAGGCCAAAGGTCGAGAGCAAGTTCCAACTGAGTCCGGATGGACGGTTCATGTGCGTTCGTTCTCCATCGCTGTGCGGGCTTTACCTGCCCGGATGAGGTAGGGCGCGCCCGACCAGATCGTGACGATCACGACCGACCAGGTGATCGCCAGAATAGCGTAGCGAGCGGTTGATCCAGAGCCAGCAGGGTCGAACGCGAGTACGACCAGGATCAATGGAACGGCGATCGACTGCAAGATCATTTTGATTTTGCCCGACGCTGTGGCTGAAAAATCCACACCGGCTCGCTCGTACACACCCCTCAATGTGGTGACAAGCAACTCGCGCGCGAGGATCAAAACCACCATCCAAGGCTCAAAACCGGCGCGAGCGATGCCGTCCGGCGACACAAAAGCGGGCCCGGCGAGAAACACGAACGAGCCGAGGACCAGTAGTTTGTCTGCGAATGGGTCCATCACGCGTCCAAAGAGCGAGACAACCTGCCATCGACGAGCGAAATACCCGTCCAAAGCGTCCGTGATGGCCGCGAGGACGAAGAACCCCGCTGCGAACAGCAGTGCGCCGGCTTGCGAGGTCGATCCTGCGTCGTCCGTTGGTGGCTCGACGACCACGGTTAAGATGACAAACATGCCGATCGCAAGAAAGACTCGCGCCAGGGTTAGCGCGTTGGGAATCCTGGCTTTGAGCGTTGAGATTGCAGGCTCTGCTTCTGGTGGCATGAGCAACACTTTAGCGACGGTGCACGCTGACGAAGTGGCGATGAACGCGAACGAGTCTCGTCAAGTGGTTGAGAGTTGACGCGACGGGCTCTATCCTCACGCCCCTACCTGCTGATGGGGATTCTTCGGTAGAGGTGTGCGTGAGTGTGTACACTCGCGGCTGCCCAAGACCAATCGGGGTGCCTTGCGTGAACGATTTTCTCCTTCCCATCCTGATGTACGGCGCATGTGCAGCGGGAGCGGTTGGTACAGCGCTCGCGCTTCCTCGGCGTAAGCCTGCTCTGGCGCTCATCGGGGGGTTGGTTGTCGCGAGTGGTATCGGGCTGATGGCGCTGATGCTGTTTCTCGCCGCTGGCGATGTAGCGTTGCTTCCCAACTTGTTTTTCTATGTGTTCGCTGGTCTTGCGCTTGGCAGCGGGCTTCGGATGATCACGCACCCCACGCCGGTGTACTCAGCGTTGTATTTCATTTTGACCATCATCGCGTCGGCTGGGCTGTATGTGTTGCTGGGCGCCGAGTTCATGGCGTTTGCATTGATCATCATCTACGCAGGTGCGATTCTGATCACCTACCTGTTCGTCATCATGCTTGCAACGCAGGCCCCGGTCGAAGGCGAAGAAGAAGCCGTGCCCGATTACGACGCGGTCGCCCGCGAACCGATCTGGGCAGCAGCCGTCGGGTTTGTCCTGCTGGCGACGCTGACGACGGTGATGTTCCGTGGCGCTGATTCGTTGCCTGGACCTGAGATCAACAATGATCGCGGGACCGCTCTTGCGTCGATGCCGCTGCGGATTCAACGAGCGTTGCGAGAATCAGGCGCTATTGAAACCTCGGCGACGGTCGAGACCGTTGATGGTGTCGCGGCATTTGATGCGGTCACCGGCGAAGTGTTGACCAGCGAAGGCCCGAAACCGCTCCCGGAAGGTCTTGAAGCGAGCAATGTCGAAACACTCGGGTTCAACTTGTTGCGTGATCACCCGATGACGATCGAAATCGCCGGCGTGATCCTGCTGATGGCAATGCTCGGCGCGACGGTGCTCGCCCGCCGACAGGTCGATCTTGATGAAGATGCCAAGGCCAAGCAAGCCAGACATCTGGCGGTCGGATCGGAGGCGAACGATGCTTGAAGTGTTGGCACAAGGCGCTTTCGCTGAACCGATGGCCTCGATTACACTCGCGCACTACCTCGTGCTTTCTGGTGCGATGTTCGTGCTCGGGCTTGTTGGCTTTGTGACGCGGCGAAACTTGATCATCATGTTTCTGTGTACCGAGATGATGTTTCAGGCATCGGGCTTGGCGCTCGTAGCGTTTGCACGGTATTCGATGAATCTGGACGGGCAGACCTTTGTGATTTTCGTGTTGACGGTCGCCGCCGCCGAAGCAGCCATGGGGCTTGCTCTGGTGGTGCTGTTGTTCCGCAAGCAGGAATCGCTGAGCGCTGAGGTGTGGAACCAGCTCAAGGGCTGATGACTGGAGAGAAGTGCGGTGCTCGATCTGGCTCCTATTGCAATGACACTCGCTGCTGACTCACCCGCTGCGGTTGCCTCGGCACCTGCGTGGGTGATGCTCATCCCGGCGATGCCGATGATCGGCGTGGTGTTGTGCACGCTTATGTCCATCATGGGCGTGCGGAGCAAACTGCCCGCATTCGTGACCGTTGCCTGTCTCGCCGTTTCGTTCCTGCTCACCGTCTTCATGTTCACCGGGCACAGCGAAGGCTGGGCGACTGCAGTCGGTTGGGAGTGGTTGCACTACTCGTGGGGTGATGGTAACGGGCAGAATTTCACAGCAAACTTCGCGTTCGCAGTCGACGGGCTGACCATCCTGTGGATGCTGTTCGTCACCGGGCTCGCCACGCTGATCGCCCTGTACGCCAGCGAATACATGGCAACCGATGTCGGGCAGGGGTACAACCGGTTCTTCATCGCGTTCAACCTGTTTGTGTTCTCGATGGCGTGTCTTGTCATGGGCTCGAACCTGCTCATGCTGTACCTGGGCTGGGAAGGTGTCGGGCTGTGCTCATATTTGCTCATCGGGTATTACTACAAGAAGCCCGAAGCGGTGGCGGCGGCAAAGAAGGCCTTCATTGTCAACCGCATCGGCGATGTGGGTTTGGCGCTGGGCGTGTATCTCGCGTTCGTTCACTTCGGAACGATTGAATACACAGAGTTGTTCGCCAGCGAAAAATTGCAAGGATACTTGCATGATGCTGCTGAGGGGCACTGGTCACACATTCCTTGGCAGGCAAGCGCGATTCCGCTGTTCCTGATGGTGGGCGCGTTTGGCAAGAGTGCGCAGCTCCCGCTGTATGTCTGGCTCCCCGACGCGATGGAAGGCCCGACGCCGGTGTCGGCGCTCATCCACGCTGCGACGATGGTGACCGCTGGTGTGTACCTGATCGCGCGGACCTATCCGCTGTTCCAGGTTTCAGAGATTGCCCTGCCGATCGTGGCATGGGTCGGCACGCTGACAGCGCTCTTGGCTGCGACGATCGGGATGGCGCAGTTCGATATCAAACGCATCATGGCGTACTCAACGGTGAGTCAACTCGGCTACATGTTCGCCGGGCTTGGTGTCATGACCAGCGTCGGCGCCGGGTTCCATGTGTTGACCCACGCATTCTTCAAAGCACTCTTGTTCCTCGCGTGCGGTGCGGTGATGCACGGGTTCGCGGGGCAACTTGACCTTCGCAAACTCAGCGGCCTGTGGAAGGTGCCGGGATGGCGCATCGTCACAATCGGCATGTTCGTCGGCTGCCTCAATCTCGCGGGCTTCCCATTGACCGCTGGTTTTTTCAGCAAGGACATGATCCTTGCTGAAGCGTTTGTCACGCCCGGCTTCGCGTTGATCGGCTGGATCCTGTTGTTCACCGCCGGTCTGACCGCTTACTACACCTTCCGCGTGTTCTTCCGCGTGTTCGTCGGCCCGGTTGAATACCACGCTGGAGACGATCACCACGGCGATGATCATGCGCACGACGACAGTCATGGCGATGATCACGATGCTGGCCACGGCTTCCATCCGCATGCACCGGGCTGGGCGATCAACTTTGTTCTGGCGACACTCGCTGTGTGCTCGATCGTTGCAGCCGGACTTTACTTCATCGGTGACCACGGCTGGGTCGCTGGCATGATCCACGATTCGACCGCTCATATCGATCCCCATGGCGACGAAGCCGGCGGCTCGCACGGCTCGGCTGCCCTCTTTGGCCTCGACCCGCACAAGGCAATGTATTACATCTCCAGCGTGGTTGGTATCGTCGGCATCATCTTCGCGTACGCCTTCCATCTGCACGGGCGCAAGTCGGCAGGTGAAGCGCCCGCAGCCGATGCATTCAAGGCTGCCCTCGGTCCCATCCCGCGCTGGGCAGAAAACAAGTGGTATGTCGACGAGTTGTATCAGTTCTTGTTTCGAGGTCCGTTGCTGGTGTTGTCGCACATATTCCGGTATGTGGACATGTTGCTGGTCGACGGACTTGTCAACCTGATGGGTTGGTTGCCGTACGCTGTGGGCGGACGACTTCGTCGCGGCCAGGACGGTGTGTTGCAGAGTTACGCAGCCAGCATGGCGGGCGGGCTTGCATTGTTCCTTCTCGTCATTCTTCTGCTGGTGAACCAATCGGCATGATCTATTCAACACCACGATCTCGAATCGCTCGCACCCGACAGGGGGTGACTCGATGAGTCAGATGCTCTTGCCTGGTGCGATTCTGCTTCCACTTGTGTTTGCTGCACTGGTCGCGCTGCTGCCTCAGGAGCGTGCGCGCAGCCTGGCGCTCGTCGGCATGCTCATCTCGGCGATTCCTGTGCTCGGACTGTTGTTCTCGTTCGACTATGCACACGCGGCCGACTTCCAGTTCGCCGGTTCGATGCAGTGGATTGCTGAGTTCGGACTCGAAGTCTCGGTCGGGATCGACGGCGTTTCGCTGCTGCTCATCGCACTGACCGGTTTGCTCGGGCCTCTCTGTGTGCTTGGGTCGTGGACCGCGATCAAGGACCGCACGCGATTGTTCTTTACATGGTTGTTGATCCTGCAGGCTGCCATGATCGGCGTGTTCGCAGCCCGCGACTTACTGGTGTTCTATGTGTGCTTCGAGTTCACGCTCGTCCCCATGTTCATCCTGATCAATGTGTTCGGCTCGACCAATCGCAAGGCAGCCGCGATCAAGTTCTTTATCTACACCTTTACCGGTTCAATGATCGCGCTGGCAGGTCTTGTGTATCTCGCGATGCACACCGCCGACGCGATCGGGCACTGGACCTTCGCGCTTGATGATCTGATGCTGCATGCTTCGACCATGAGCGGGACCGAGCAGGCGTGGGTGATGGCTGCGATGCTCGCCGGGTTCGCGGTCAAGGTGCCGCTGTTCCCATTCCACACTTGGTTGCCTCTGGCGCATACCGAAGCCCCCACGGCGGGTTCGGTCATTCTGGCGGGCGTGCTGCTCAAGCTCGGCACCTATGGCATCTACCGATTTGTGCTCGGATTCGTTCCGTTGGCGGTCGTTGAACACGCGCCGCTTCTGGCGACGCTTTCGATCATCGGCATCGTGTACGCCGGGTTGATCTGTTGGGTGCAGACCGATGTCAAGAAACTCGTGGCGTACTCGTCCGTCAGTCACCTCGGGTTCTGTGTGCTCGGGCTCGTCGCGGTAAATACGACCGGGCTGTCAGGCAGTGTGCTGTACATGCTCAACCACGGGCTGAGCACGGGTGCGTTGTTCCTTTTGATCGGCTTCATGTATGAGCGGTATCACACGCGCGACATGGGGCAGATCGGTGGACTCGCTGCCAAGATGCCGGTCTGGGCTTCGTTCATGGTGTTCTTTACCATGGCTTCAGTCGGACTGCCCGGACTGAACGGATTCATCAGTGAGTTCTTGTGCCTCCTCGGCACTTTCCAATCGTCGTTTGGTCTTGCAGCCGGCGATGCGAACCCGGGTGCAACACCTGGTGCACTCGGACCATGGTTCGCGTTGTTCGCTGCGACCGGCATGGTGATAGCCGCGATCTATCTGCTGTACATGGTCGGCAAGGTCGTGTGGGGGCCGCTCGTCGAGCCTGAGGGTCATGACGATTCGCATACGGGCTTACCGATTGATCTGTCTGCCCGCGAGATCACCACACTGATGCCGCTCGCAATCGCGTGTCTCGTCTTCGGGCTCTATCCCAAGCCGCTGATGCAAGCGATCGAAGCGCCGGTCAACAGCGTTGTTGCTTCGTACGAACTCGAAGCGCCAGCAGCCACGATCGAACATGCTGAGCCTCACGATTCGGGTGCCTCAGAACCGGAGGCCGACCATTGACTGACAAGTTGATTTATCTCTGGCCTGAAGTCACGCTGTTCATCACGACCTGTCTGGTGATGGTGCTCGGACTGAGCCCTCAGGCGGAAGTGCGTCGGTTGTGCGCCTGGGTGTCGGCGGTCGGATTGACTGTCGCCGCCGGCCTCGCTGCCAATGGCGAGCCAGACCCCAATGCGCTTCTCCCCAACATCATGCCGTTCGCCAAGGTCGTCATCGCAGCGGTCGGTTTATTGCTGCTCATGTTGCTCGCGGGGACGGTTGATCGAGAGTACGAAGCTGACATCGAATCGGGCAAGACGAAGTTCAACCCGCTGCGGTCGAACCGGGCGGAGTTCTATTCGTTCTTCCTGTTCAGTCTGACCGGTCTCATGCTGTGCGCGAGTGCGGAGAGCCTCATCTGGTTGTTCCTCGCACTCGAACTGACCAGCCTGCCGACCTACATCATGGTCATCATCTCGACCCGCGGCGCGAAGAGCCAGGAAGCGGGCGTCAAGTACTTCTTCCTCGGGGCGCTCGGAGCAGCATTCTTCCTGTTCGGGTTCTCGCTCATCTTCGGCGGCACCGGGGCGACACACTTCGACGACATCGCCGACAGCATCGCAGCCAATGGCATCAACCCGATACTGACGCTCGGCCTGCTGATCTCGATGATCGGGCTGTCGTTCAAGATTGCAGCCGTCCCAATGCACTTCTACACAGCCGATGTGTATCAGGGGGCTGCGTCACCCGTGTCGGCGATGCTCGCGTTCGTACCCAAGACAGCCGGGTTTATCGCGATCATCACGATCTGTGCAGCCGTCGGATGGAACTATGGCCCGAACCACACGAGTCTGCCAGAAGGCTTGCGGCTTGTGCTGTGGATCACCGCTGCCCTCACCATGACGGTCGGCAACATGCTCGCGCTGCGGCAGCGCTCGGTCAAAAGAATCCTTGCGTATTCATCCATCGCCCACTCGGGGTACATGCTCGTCGGCGTGATTGCTGGGCCGGGGCCGGTCGGTGGGTCGTTCACCAGCAACGGTCTCGCTGCTGTGCTGTTCTACCTGCTGTGCTACGGGTTCATGAATGTCGGCACCTTTGCGGTGCTCGCTTCGCTCAAGCATGCAGACGGTTCTGAGGCTGACGATATCGATGACATTCGCGGGCTGTGCTCGACGCATCCATTGCTTGGGTGGTCGATGGTGTTGTGTGCGTTGAGTCTGCTTGGCATGCCGCCGCTGCTTGGGTTCGTCGGCAAACTCGGGCTCTTCACGAGTGCCATCAGCGCGGGCGAGTACGCGATTGTGATTGTCCTCGGTCTCAACTCGGCGATTGCAGCGGTCTATTACCTGCGGCTGATCGTCACCCCCTACCTCGACAAGCCGGCGGAGCAGGATGTGCTGCGGGTGGAGAAGGTCGGCATCATCACACGGCCAATGGTCGCGGTGATCTCGGCAGCGTCGGTGATCGGGCTGGTGCTGGTGGCGCAGCCTTTGATCGAGGCATCGTCACGGGCGGGTGTTGCGACTCGGCATGGCGATGTGCATGCGGTTGAGCAGGCGGCTGCCCTTCGTGACGACATCAACGAGCCGCGGCCGTAAGGCCGCGGTCTAAAAACACAGGCCACGACAACGATGTTGACACCGAAGTCCGAAGACGGACTTGCGGTGGCACGAGTTGATTGAAGTCGGTGCTACCTCACAGAATCTTTGACTCGTTCGCGGTTGCGTGGTCGGGTGTTCATGATCGCACTGCGTGGCCAAGAAAACATGATCAGGGCACTCGAAAATTCACTTCATTGCCATGCCACTCCGTATCGATTCTCGATGACAGTCAGGGCAGGCTACCTGGCTTTTGACCATCGTTGGCCGCAGGGCTTGATGAGTGACGAATCGTCGACAAAGGTGCCCGGTATAGGCGCACGGTTCCGTCGCCTGAACTCGTGACGATGTGACGGCTGTCGGGGCTAAACGCTGCAGAAGAGACCTGTTCGTACTTGCCTCCCCCAATCACACCAAGCAACTTCCCTTGGTTATCCCAAACACGCGCAGACCCATCATCCGCTGAGGTGACGAGGCCGCCGCAGTCAGGACTGAACACCGCAAAGGTACGACCGGTGTGCCCACTGAGTATGGCTAGTGGCATGCCGTTGTGGTCCCAGAGTCGGGCTGTCCCGTCTTCTGATGTGGTGACGATGCGGCTTCCATCAGGACCGAACCTCGCTTCCAGCACCCCTCCCAAATGGCCCTCCAGCACAGCCACCTCGATCCCTTCTCTATTCCACAGTCGAGCGGTCCGATCGCGGGCAGCGGTGACGAGACGATCACCGTCAGGACTGAACCGGCCATCACGCTTCCATCTCGTGTTGCCTGGAAGTACGGCCAACTGATTTCCGGAGTTGTCCCACAATCGCACGGTGTCGTCGAACGAATCGGTGACGATGCGATTGCCATCGGGACTGAAGGCCGCGTAGAACACTCCATCGGTATGGCCGACAAGTACGGCGTGCGACTTACCATCGGAATCCCATAGCCGCACGGTATTGTCGTCTGAGTATGTAAGGAGGCGGTTGCCTTGGGGGTTAAATGTTGCACCATGGACCCATCTGGAATGACCGTTGAGTTCGGCCACCTCAATGCCTGTGCCATCCCACAGTCGCACGGTTCCGTTCCTTGAGGTTGTGATGATGCGTTTTCCGTCGGGGCTCATCTTCGCGCTGTAGAGTTGGTCCGCGCTGGCAAACACGGCCAGATCTGTTCCGTCGCTGCCCCACAAGCGTGCGGAATCATCCCAGGCATAGGTAAGAACGCGACTTCCATTGGGAGTCATCCCTCCAAACCGTACTGTGCCCGTGTGGCCGACCAGCACGGCGATCGGCTCGCCCTCGCCGTCCCACAGGCGTGCGGTCTTGTCGTTCGAGGTGGTGACGATGAGGCGACTATCAGAACGAAATGTCACGCTGTGGATTTTGTCAGTGTGACCTACGAGCAAGACAGCCGGAAGTAGTCGGGGTGGTGATTCTGTCTGCTTCAAATCGGTCGCATCTTTCGCCGACGCGCCGACGAGAAAAGCGAGCAGCGTGACCAAGAGAATCAGGTAGAGTGTTGAAGCATCTCGCATTCTTCTCGCTCCAATTAGGCGAAGTCAGTCGCGATACACCGCTTGGCTCTACGCGACCGCCGCTGACTTCACGAGAGGTATCTCTGAACAGTGAATTTGCTAACGCTTGACGCCCTTCACCTGTCGAGTGTACCGCATACTGCGTCATGACCTGGTCACGGCTGTGTCACACGTTTCTTGGTGGCATGCCTTTAACGACAAGTCATCGCGTGTAATGAACTTGGTGAGTTGAGTGCGGCGGCGGGTGGCCAGGGTCGTTTCCTATGTGTGCCCGTGGTTCGAGAGGGGTGGCATGGTCATGGCTCTGCATGGCCATGAAGACATGACCACGGCATCCAGGGCTCGGGTCCGTCATACTCGGTGCCAACCTGCCCGGAGCACTGACCTGAAGACAGGTCGGTGGCACATCCATAAATCATGGGCATCCGGCCGGTGAGATCGTGAATCCAAGAGACAACGCGCACGGGCAGGATGCCCATGCCACCGGGGGAGGGGAGAGCCGGAGGTTGGCGGGACTCGGACGAGGGGGAACCCGCTTCCTCACGGGCGCGGCGCGTTGAGATGGGGTGAGTCGTTCAAGAAAGACCGCAGGCTTGCGCCAGCGGCTCGTTTTTGATTTATCGGCTCACGGTCACGCCGACGGGCTGGGGCCTTGGGGCGTGATTGGGCTGGAGGGCGATGCCGAGGGGGATGCGGCGGCCGTCGGGCCCCTTGGGCGGGATGTTGTCTTCGTCGATGATGCGCTGGATGGCCATCACGCCTTCGATGAGCATTTCGGGGCGGGGGGGGCAGCCGGGGACATAGACATCGACGGGGATGAACTGGTCGCAGCCCTGGACGGTGGCGTAGGTATCGAACACGCCGCCGGTCGAGGCGCAGGCTCCCATCGAAATCACCCACTTGGGCTCGGTCATCTGTTCATAGAGGCGTTGAAGGACGGGGAGGGTCTTGATACTGATGCGTCCTGCGACGATGAGCAGGTCGGACTGGCGCGGGCTGAAGCGCATGACTTCGGCGCCGAAGCGGGCGAGGTCGTAGCGGCTTGAGGCGGTGGCCATGAGTTCGATCCCGCAGCAGGCGGTGGCGAATGGGAGCGGCCAGAGGGAGGAACGACGCGACCAGTTGATGACGCGCTGCAGGCTTGTCGTCAGGATGGTGTCTGATGTCAGTGCTGCTTCGATGCCCATGGGACCGTTCCTCCGCTACTCGAACCAGATGGTATGCCCGCGCCTCGGCGGGGTTCGGGTTTCTATGAGTTGATGTGGTCCGGCCACTCGAGATTGGCGATGGCGTCGGCTGCGGCTGCTGCGTCATCCACCCGCAACACGACCTGGCTCGGTTGATCGCCGGTGGGCGTGGTCAGATAGACATGCTGGATATTGACGCGGGCATCGGCGAGGCCCACACAGACATCGCGCAATGCGCCAGGCCGGCGTTCAAATGCGAGCACGGGACTTTCGACGACCGGTCCGACACCGGCTTCGACGAGTGACTCGCACAAGTGTCGGAGCGCCTCCTCGGGTTCACCAACGATGCGGACGATGCCCTTGTCTTTGTACTCGGTGACGCACAGGCCGAAGATATTGACCTGAGCGGCAGCGGCGGCTTCGAGCACGCCAGCGAGTTCACCGGGTCGATGGGCAAGATACAGAGCGAATTCGGTCAGTTTGACGGTTTGCATAGTGGGTAACGGCGAGTGTAGGCGACTTTTCGAGGACAAGTTCAACCTCGGTCGCCAACCGGTTGTGTCGTAACCATCGGAGCAAAAAGTAAGCCGGGCGGCTTTGAGAGCCGCCCGACCGCGATTCAGCAAGATCTGTAATGCCGTTCGGATCAGCGACGACGACGCAGGCCAACCAGACCCCCGAGCCCGAGAAGGGCCGCAGCACTAGGCGCGGGGACGAGCGCGACATCGTCGACGAAGAAGTTGGTTAAGCCGCCATTACCAAAAACTTCGCTGTCGAATGAAACTGTGTGCGCGCCGCCATCGGCGAACGCACTCACATCGACCGAAACGGACTGGTAGCCAACAAAAGTTGCGTCACTGCCGAGGGCTGTCCAGAGGACATTGCCATCAACGCTCAAGTTCAGATAGTCGCCGGCATCACCACTCGCGACCGGCAACTCAAATATGAAGGTCAATGTGTTCATGCCACTGGCGAACACGGCTGACTGAGAGACCGAACCGGCTTCGTAGGCGGCAATACCACCGAACCATGACCAGTATGTGCCTGATCCGGGACCTGTCCCGCCGCCTTGCCCACATGTGGCGATATCACACACCGTCGAGCCAAAGTTGGTTGAGAATTCAGTCCAAGCACCACCAAAGGGCCCGGCTTCGAAACCACCATCGGCGATCTGTGCATTGGCGGCACCAACTAAAGCGACGACGATTCCCGCTGCAAATACAGTTTTCATACCCATCTCCTTCTCATGGACTTCAGAAAAAATCTGGCAACAGTCGCAACGGATCGGCCTCCTATTCACCAATCCGCCTCTGGCCCAAACGATGGGCATTCTTGCCATGAGGGATATTTGAACAGACTCTATCCACTATGTCAATACTAAATATCTAAAATTTGGTTGCCAGAAAGCATGTTCGCATAAGGTTCGTTATGCCAATGAATGACCAGAATCTCGAAGTGGGCGATCGCCTGAATCAGTCTTCCAGAGCTTGGCGAGGCCCAGACATGATGTCTTGCAGCGATTTTTCGCCAAAGGCATGGTGTCTCGCGCGGCGAGCTTCAAGCACGGCTGCGGGCGCGTCGTAGGGCACAAGACTGTCGATTGCGCTGATGAGCTCGACGGCTTTCATGCGGTCGGTCGGTTTGGCCGGGATGAAACTCGGCTCATCGTCATCGTCATCAATGCGACGAACGAATCCGAGCCTCTCAAGGTGTTCGACCATATCGGTGCAAATCGCTTCGGGCACGCCACTGTCTTCGGCAATCCCATCCAGCCGAGCTGCGGACCCGCGTTCGAATGGGGCGGCGAGTGCGTTCATGACAGCGAGCACCATTTCGGGTTCGATGATGCGAGGCAGATCGTCGCCGCGATCAATGCGCTCTTGATGCATTGAAAATGTCTGTAGTGCGTACGCAACCTGCAACCCAGAGAGCACGATCATCCAGGTGACATAGATCCAGAGCATGAAGAGCGGGATGAGGGCGAGTGAGCCATACAGACGAGCGTAGTTGGTGCTGAACGAGACATACTGCGTGAACCCCCACTTGCCCGCTTCCCACAAGACGGCAGCGACGATGGCACCAATGAGCGCTTCGCGGATCTTCACACGCGTGTTCGGAATGCGGGTATACGCGATCGTCAGCAGGAGCGTGCTGATCGCGGCTGTGGCGACGAACCCAAGGACATTGACGCGAATCCAGCCGAGGACTGACTGCGATGCTTCGACATCGATGACCCACGCATGGAAACGCTGACCGACGACGAAGGTCGCGCCGAGCAGGATTGTCCCGAGCGTGAGCATGGTCCAGTACAGCGTGATGCGGTTCCACCATCGTCGGCCGACGACACAGCGATAGATGTGGTTGAACGCGCGTTCGACTTCAACCAGCATGCCGATAGCGGCATAGATCAGGAACAACCCGCTGACGAGCCCGATCGCGGTCTTGGGAACCTGGCGTATCTGTAAGATGAAGTTGGTAATCCACTCATCGAGTCGCCCGGGTTCGCCCGTCAGTCCTTCAGTGTCACCTGTATTCGCAAGTTCAGATTCGTTCGTCGCAATCGACTCGTCCTCAGACTCGACAGCCGGCGGAACAGGGCTAGCAGATTCGGTCGGCTCGGCCGGTTCGGGTGAATCTGCATCAGGGTTCTCGGTGTCTACCGAATCAACCGGCTCGGCTGACTCGGTCGGTTCGAGAGCGATGTCACTCAGTTTGGTGAAATCGAGAATCTGGGAGACACCCCACTCGATGTCATCATCAGACACCACGGCTCCGAACACGACGAGCGCAATGACGCACACGGGAAGGATCGCGAAGATTGTCCGGTAGGCGAGCGCGGCTGCCATCCGTGGTATCTGCGATCGGTACAACCCGCGAAGACCCTGGCGGAGCACTTTGACGACACGCGTCGCTTCCGCTCGCGCGGGGTCCGGCCTGGTGTCAGGCTTGGGGGTTGCGTCGGCCGGGTTGGGGTCTGGAGCTTCGGTCAATGTGCATTACTCGTCGGCGGTTGCGGACTTGCGACTTGTTCCTTTGGTACCGGGTGCAGAGGCGGATGTGTTGGCAGCACGCTTGAGCGAGCCGATCTCCCGTGCATCGAGTTCGCGCCATTGCCCGCGAGCGACCCCTTTCAGACGAACCGGACCCATACCAATGCGTTCGAGCGATTTCACCGGGAATCCAACCGCAGCCAACAGACGACGAACCTGTCGGTTGCGTCCCTCGCGAAGCGTGAGTTCAAGCGTTGTCCGGTCACGATCGAGTGAGATGATCTTGACCTCGACGCGTGAGGTTCGGCTTGCTCCGTCGGTTTTTCCTGCTTTGCGATCGGCCAGAAAGATGCCTTTCTCGATTTCTGCGACCGCGTCGGCTTCGATGCGCCCTTTCACAACAACTCGATAGGTTTTGGGCACGCCGAATTTGGGGTGCGTCAATCGATTTGCCAAATCGCCGTCGTTGGTGATCAGCAATAACCCGGTCGAGTCGTAGTCCAATCGGCCCACGGGAAACAACCTCCCCTTTTGAGGGTGATTAATGAGATCCATGACCGTTTTTCGATCGGCACCTGGCTCGTCGTTGAGCGTGGTGAGCGTGCGCGCGGGTTTATTGAGCAGGAGATAGAGATGGCGTTCGGGTGTTTTTCGTATCGGCTGCCCATCGACAGCGATGCGATCTTCCGCGGGGTCGACAAAACAGGGCAGGGTCGTGACCACCTGCCCATTGACTTCGACCGCTCCTGATTCGATGAGCCTTTCGCATTCGCGGCGTGATGCCACCCCGGCTTCGGCCATGACCCGCTGCAGGCGCTCGCCGGTTTCGGGGGTGCGCTTGTTTGTCTGTTCTGGGGTCTGGCTCATGTTCAAGTGTAAACGGGCTGCGCAGGAATCGACGGCGGGCATGCGCAGAAGGTGCCACATCAAAGCAAATGCTGGCAACCGGTCGATCGGAAGGGCACACCGAAGTCCTCTGGGAGCGTGCGATGAGTGCAATGGAATCGAACAGCAAGAAAGCCTCGGGCATGGCCTTTCCGAGCGATTCGGAACCTGCAGATGGCGTTTTTCTCACGCCTCGCGTGCTCGATCAGACCGCGTTTCGTGAGTACTCAGATTCGTTGCGGGGGCTGATTCGTGAAGCGGGAGGCAAACGAAACGAACTGCGGACGGACGCAGAGGAGGCCCGTCAACTCTGCGAGAATCTGACGCAGGCTGCCGATCGGCTGCGCGATCGCCTGGAAACGACTGCAAAACTGCTTCCGACGCTCGACAACCGCGTGCGCCGGGCGGAAGAAGCGATCGAACAGGCTGCGGATCATGCGAATCTCCCGGCCCGGTTGGAAACACGACTCGGTGAGCACATCGCGGCGATGGAGTTGCGAGTGACTGCACTTCTCGAACAGACCGAAAGCAAATTGGCTGCGGCTGAAACCCGGTACGCCGAACTTCACGCCCAGTCACAAGCCGACCTCGAACGGCTCGAATCGATTGGGCGCGAACTGAGCGATTCTGTCGCAGCATCACAAGAGCATCTGGGCGAGATCAACGATCGCACAGCACGGTTGCGCGAGGAGGTCGAGACAATCGCCGACCGTTCAAGCGATCGACTGGAAGAGAAAACCGAGGCGCTGGTTGCGCGCGCTGATCATGCGCTGTCGTCGCTTAACGACGGGGTCACCAGCGTGGTTCAGGGGGCCAACGAACATCTCGCCGACCTCGAAAAGAAACTCGAACCTTTCCAGGCGAATGCGGATCAAATCCCGGCGGCTCTTGAAGTGCAGGTCCAGAAGGCTGTCGAACTCATCGATGCTCATGCTGCTGAGACGATCAAGCGCGTGCAGGCGATCGAGATGCTGAGTGAACGAGCGGTCCGCTTGCTCGGATTTGATCCTGATCAGCCTTCTGATGAAATCGCTCCGGATAGTTTGATGATGTTGATCCAACGGGGCGACGAACTTGAACGAACCGCACGCGGAACGGCGAATGAACTGGCAGCGCTCCACAGTGTGAACGAACAAGTGCGCGAGCAATGCTCGACCGTGCTGACGGATACATCAGGTGCCATCGACAAACTCGCGAACAAGCGCGATGAGATTCTCTCGACGATTGAACAGACCCTGGCCGGGCTGGACGATGCGCAGCCCGCATATCTTGGCGAGTTACTCTCAGCGCGTGACCAACTCGCTGAGATCGAGTCTCGACGGTCGGATGTTGAGTCGGACATCGGGTCGGTTGGCGAAGAACTCGCTCGGCTTGAAAATGCAGTCGCGGAACAACTCACCAACCTGCGGGCGCAGGCTTCTGAAGAACTGTCTCGGCTTCAGGTTGCGGTCGCGGCTCAAAGACGGAGCATGGCTCAACTCTTGACAGAAAGCCCCGGCGAGAGCCAACCTTCTGGATCCAAATCTAATCCGAACACTGAGTCTGCTTGAAACCGCACGAATCCTGCGTCGAAACGGGCCTCTTGAATGTCAGGGCGCTATCGTCCCAAATCCAACTGGAGGGTCTGGGGGTATGTGCCTCTGCGCCCTCGTTGTATAGTGGTTCGGTCAGGAGACCTCGGTTGAGCGTGATTCCGAGTTCATCAGAACATCAGTCGACCGCTGCTCAGAGCAGCGAGGTTGTTCTATCAGGTGCATCGGAACCTGAAGTGATCGGCAAGGTGACACGGGTCGGCTCGGGACTTCCGGTCGTGTTCCTGCATGGTCTCGTCGGCCTGAACGAACACTGGGACGGGGTACTCGAGACGATCAAGCACCGGTATTGCTGCACGACTCTGGAATTGCCTCTGCTGGACCTGAAGGGACAGGATTGTTCAATCCAGGGCGTGTCAGATCTCACGCGTCAGTTTCTCGAACAGCATATCCGAGAGCCCGCGATTCTCGTCGGTAACTCGTTCGGCGGGCATGTCGCGCTTCGGATCGCGCTGCGGCATGCTCAGTTCGTCAAGGGACTCGTTCTCGCGGGGTCAAGCGGGTTGTTCGAGCGAACCTTCGTCAAGGGCGCCCCGGTACGACCGAGTCGAGCATGGCTGATCGAGAAGATCGGCGAGTTGTTTTATGATCGATCGTTCATGAATGAGAGCGATGTGGACCGCGCTCACGCTGCACTTTCAGATAAACACGGCGCCCGCGCGATGGTTCGTTTGAGTCGATCGGCGCGGCGCAATCATCTGGGCGACCAGATCGGCCATATTCAGGCGCCGACGCTTTTAATCTGGGGTCGCAACGATGTGGTGACGCCGCCGTCTGCAGCGGAGGGGTTTCTCGACCTCATTCCGAACGCGGAACTGTTTTGGATTGATCGGTGCGGTCATGCTCCGATGATCGAAGCACCGGCTGAGTTTGGTCGGGCGATGCTCGACTTTGCCGATCGATTTGAAGACAGCGAGTCATAGACACAATGACGACCTTTGCGCCGACGGTTCCGGGTCAATCACATTGGACCGCTGCGGTTGGCGCCGGGCTGACTGCTCGGGTTGCAGCACGGTCGCACCGATTGGGCAATCGGCGGTGGTGGCAGGCGAACACGGCGCGATTGCAGCATAAGACGCTGCGCGATCTGCTGACGACCGCAGCGGGAACCGAGTTTGGCAAGGGTCATGATTTTGCGCGCATTGCCGGGATACCGGATTCGGCGGAGATGCTGGCGGCGTATCGGTCGGCGGTGCCGATCGCGGACTGGTATGCGTTCGGGCCTCAGATCGAGCGAATGCGCGTGGGGGGGGTTCCCGACCTTCTCTGGCCGGGGCTGGTCAAGTCGTTTGCCCAAACAAGCGGAACGACGGCCGGCGACAAGTACATCCCGGTGTCGGACGCGATGATGAAATCGAACTACCGGGCGAGCCTGGATATTTTTGCGCAGATGATGCGGCGCGGTATATCGCTGCCGACGATTTGCGCGGGTCGGAGTTTGTTTCTCGGCGGGTCGACCGAGTTTTCGATCAATGAGCATGGGATTGCGACGGGGGATTTGTCGGGGATTGTGACGCCGTTGATCCGATGGCCGATTTCGGCGATTTATTCACCCGGCCCTGAGGTTGCTTTGATGAGTAACTGGCCGGCGAAAATCGAAGCGATGGCGACGCTTGCGATTGAGCAGGACATCCGCATGATCAGCGGCATGCCGAGTTGGGCGCTGGTCTTGATGAAGCGTGTTCTCGAATTGGCGCGGGAGCGCGGATGGAAGGCCGACTGCATGCTGGATGTATGGCCGAACCTTGCGGTGTTTGTGCACGGGGGTGTGAAGTACACACCGTTTCAGCCTCGGGTGAGCGAACTGGTGACGGGGGATGCATCGCGGGATATCGACCACCGGGTGGAACTGTATCCGGCGAGCGAGGGGTTCATCGCGATGCAGGATGAGGCGGGGTCGCCGAGTCTGCGGCTGCTCAGCGACATTGGCAACTTCTATGAGTTTGTTCCGCTCGAAGAGATTGATTCAGATTCCCCCCCACCATTCACGGCAGATTCTGTCGTAACAGGGCAACGCTATGTGGTCGTGATGACGACCTGCGCCGGGCTCTGGCGGTATGTGCTGGGGGATGTGGTCGAGTTTGACGAAGTGCCTGATCGGCTGGATGGACGGTCGAGCGGAGTGTCGGGGCCGTGCCGGATGCGGATCGTGGGGCGGCATCGGCACTTCATCAACGCGTTCGGCGAGAACATCATTGTTGAACATATTGAGAACGCGGTGGCGCAGGCGGCGGCGGAGACGGGGCTGGAGGTTGGCGAGTTTTCGGCGGCTCCGGTCTATCCCGAGGGAAACCGGCGGGCCGGGCTGGAGTTGGCCATCGAAGTCGGTGGTGATACATCGGCTGGGCAATTGAGCACCAATACACTGTCCAAGTTTGCTGCGGCTTTCGATCAGGCGATCAAGGCTCAGAATGTCGACTACGAGACTAAGCGAACCGATGATGTGGGCATGGCCCCCCCGACGATCACGCTGCTTCCGATCGGCGCGTTCCACCGATGGATGGAGTCGCGCGGCAAACTGGGCGGACAACACAAGTGCCCGCGGTGCGCGAACCATCGGGAGATCATTGAGGGAGTGAAGCAGGTTGCGTCGATCTGAGTGAATGACTCAACCGCTTCTCCACCGGCTCAAGCCGAGCACTGCTTATTCTGCCTTCGGCCCATGTTCGCCGATGGCGGGAATCGGGCGTTTGGGGCGTGCGGGCTCTTTGGTGGAGTGGCCGTTTTTGGTGTAGGCGGCGGTGATGACGGCGATGGCTTCGTCGACGGAATCGGTGAGGGTGATGATGTCGAGGTCTTCGGGGCTGATGGTGCCGACGGCGACGAGGGTGTCGCGCATATAGGCCATGAGTGGCTCCCAGAACTTTACGCCCATGAGAATGAGCGGGAACTTCTCGATCTTGGCAGTTTGTACGAGGACTGCGGTCTCAAAGACTTCGTCCATCGTGCCAAACCCCCCCGGCATGGCGATGAAGGCATCGGAGTATTTCACGAGCATCACTTTGCGGACGAAAAAGTAGCGGAACTCGACGAAGCGGTCGAGGTAGGGGTTGGGCTCTTGCTCGAAGGGGAGTTGGATGTTGCAGCCGATGGAGATACCTTTGGCATCGCGGGCACCACGGTTGGCGGCTTCCATGATGCCAGGGCCGCCACCGGTCATGACGGCGAACTGAGCTTCGGCGAGGGCTTTGCCGGTGTCGCGGGCGAGTTGGTAGTACTCGTGGTTTTCGTCGAATCGGGCAGAGCCAAACACTGTGACGCACGGGCCGATAAAATGGAGTTGGCGGAATCCGCGGATGAACTCGCGAAAGATGCGGATGGCGCGGAAGAGTTCTTCGCGGCGGAGGCGTGGGCCCGCGAGCAGGCGTTGTTCGTCGCCCGGAGGCGGCTGCTTGCCCCAGGTCGGGCGCTGCGGCGGATCGGGGGGGAGATGGCTATTGGTCGATTCGTCTTTGGGATCAGTCATAATTTCCTTCGCTTTGTCCGGGCGGAATGGTACGACGACCAATATGCAGGAACGAATCGGCGCAGTTGATTGAATAGAATCACACATGCAGAATATGACTGAATGGATGATTCCTGGGAGCGGTGCCAACCCGCTCATCGGCAACACCGATCAACCGAAAGGGACACCCAGAGCCTGCGTATTGCTCTTACACGGGTACATGGGGTATAAGGATTACGGGTTCATCCCGGTCCTCGGGCAGCGGCTGGCCGATTGGGGGGCGATCGTGCACCGGTTCAATTTTGCGTACTCCGGCATGACGAATGACACCGCAACCTTTGCGAGACCAGACCTGTTCGAGCAACAAACCTGGAATGCGCAGGTGTATGACACGCTGTGCGTGCTCGATGCACTGGCTGATAGTTTACTTGAACGCGGCACGGGACCCTTGATCTTGATTGGACACTCGCGCGGCGGGGTGGCATCACTCTTGACCGTGGGTCGGCATCACGAACGCCCTGATATCGATGGCGTGGTCACATTGGCATCCCCGGACGCGTGCTGCTCGATGGATGAACCCTCGCAGCGTGCTTGGCTAAACACCGGGACGCTCGATGCACGCAGCAATCGCACGGGACAGACGATGCCAATATCGAGTCGATGGCTAGAGGAACAGCGCGCCGATCCGGCGGGACATGATCTGCTGCATCAAGCATCCCGAGTACAGGTCCCGCTTCTTGCGATTCATGGGGACGAAGACAGCACGGTGCAGCCGGCAAGTGCAGAACGCATCGCATCAGCCTGCCAGACCGGTGCTGCACGGCTGATCGAAAGCGGGAATCATGTGTTCAATATGCCCAACCCACCCATTAAAGGGGGGACTTTCTCGCCTGCATTTCTTGCAGCGGCAACGGCGATTGAAGGTTTCCTTGGGGAAATGACCGATAATCGATAGTGAAGTTAGTGTTTCGCAACCGGCACCTTGTGGGGTAGCCTTCTGTCGTGGAAGTTCTTCGGCACGGATGGGTGAACATGACAACGGGAGCGATTGCCATTTTGAACCTTGCCATTGCCGCCGCCTGTGCGTGCGCCGATGATGCGATTGTGCCGATGGCTCAGGTGGGGGATCCGGTTACACTGTCGTTCGATGCCCTCTATGAACCGACACAGCCGAATTGGCGCGTCTCGCTGGCAGATGACGCGCCCGTCCTGATCGACTCGGCGAAGATTGCCGACCAGTATTTCATTGGATTCCTCTGGATTGACGATGCGCTCGCAGCCTCGGACCTCGACTTGTGGCTTGTCGAGAACTCTTCGGTCATCGATCAACTTGGTTTGGTGGTGGGTCGATCAACGGCGCTTCGCGATGGCGGTATCGATGGCATCGGTTCGTCGCTCGGCGAAGAAGGTATCGCGGGTTACGCTGAAGGCAGCGGCGAGTTTGACTTGTATGACATCTCTGTTTCGGTCGGATCACTTGGCACCGAACGCATGGGCGTGGATCTGATCACCGGACTGCGCGCGGTCAAGGCAAATGTTGGACACGCACACCGTGAACAGTCAGCCAATGGTGCCACGCACACCACGCTCGATGTTGGCCGGGGTGTCGTGGCGATTCCGATTGTGGGAACAGGGTTGCATTGGCAACCACGCGATCATGTCCGATTGACCGGAACCGCCTCGACGCACACGATTTCAGAGCAAGCGACTTTTTATGATCTTACAGCCGAGGCTGAGATCAAACTGCGACCCAATGTCGGACTCGTCGCAGGATACCAGTATGTGCGTTCTGTCATGGAAGTGCGCAATGTGCCCGCCGAACTCAATGAGGGCGGCGTGTTCGCACGGATTCGAATTCAGTTCTAATCGAAGGGTTCACACACTGCGCTACCGCATGGTTTGTGTGCGGATGGTGCCATCTTTATCAATTTCGACGGTCAATGCACCACGCTCCGCTGTCGATAGCCAGTGCGATCGTAGTTTTTGCCCATCCCATCGCTCGTCATGTGCTCGCGACCAACCGGTCGACTGCAGGATCACGCGAGGCGCAACCGCTGCGACGAATCGTTGACTCGCCGCATGAAAACTCCCGTGATGAGGGGCTTCGAGCACATCGGCCTGAAGTCTGGTGGGGGAAAGGAGGAGAGCCTCCATCGCAGGCGCTTCGATATCGCCGACGAGCAAAACAACACGCTCGCCTTCATAAGTCGGTACTGCAATCCGAGCCACGAGTGATTGGTCGTTTTCTTTGAACGCTGCAGCGTTCTCGATCGGCCACAGCAACGCAAGCGTTGCGTCGCCAAAGCGCCAGCGATCCCCGGCCTTCACGGGCGCAATCTCAACGCCTTTTGACTCCATCGCGGCGAGGAACGCTTGCACGGATTCGGCGTCATCGTCGAGCACATGTGGCGACACCAACAAGCGATCTGTGTCAAAGAGGTCTATCGCATCAGGCATCGCAAGGTAGTGATCAATATTGGCATGGGTCACCATGGCTGTGCGAATCTGTCGAATGTCGAGCCCTCGTTGCGCTCGTTCGAGCATCGGCACCAGGTCATTACGCAAGGAGCCACAGTCCCAAAGGAGAGCCTCATCTCCACTTCTCACGATGATACAAGTCCCATCGCCAACCGAGAGCATGTCAATACGAAGTGCAACATCACGCGGCAGGGCTCGCGGCACAATGCTAGTGACAACGAGGAAACAAACTAAGAGCCCGATTGCGGCCAGCGATGCGGGTTCAACAACTTTCGCTCGTTTCAGATACACCAGTATCGCAACCACCATCGCAGAAGCCCAGAGCATGGACGGTGGATGCACTTCGATCGACGAAAGTGGTCTCTGCGCAACAGCGTTGACCAATCCTGCGACGAGTTCGGCTGCCCAGGCCAATCCTGAAATCATGTTTGACGCGACGGAGGGGAGCACAGCTCCTATTGCAAGCGAGACATAGCCACCGGCGAGCAACACGATAATCAACGGCGTCAGCAGGACGGTGGTCACCGCACCTGAAAACGAAACGACCCCGACATGAGCAGCAACAATCGGCATACTGATCAACCAACACATGACACACACCGCAGTGGTTGCTCGCAGCCACTCGAGAGCGCGCCGAAACACCGAACGGTGCGTTCTTCGTAACCCACGAATTGTGAGCGGCACGATCCATGGATGTCGGCTGGAGGACACCCACAGCAGGAGTGCCGTGATGCCGACACTGAGTTGAGCGCCGAGCGAGAACACATCGAGTGGACGCCACAGAAACAACCCGAGCGTGATCCAGCCAAGTATGGTAAGTCTGTCGTATCGGCGTCCGATGGCATCTGCCCCGAGCAGTGCGAGGACCATGATGCCTGCCCGAACGACTGGGACGCGCGCTGGTACAAGCAGGAGCAAGCCGACGACGAGCACAGCAGCCAATATCGGTTCAAGTCGCCCATGATCACCGGTCAGTCGAATTGCAAGCAGTGCGATCCCCGTGAGTACTGCGAGGTGAAAGCCGGAGATCGCGAGCAGGTGAGCCGTGCCGATCTGCTGAAAAGCACTGCGGGTCTCTCGCAGCGCCGGACCCTGTTCACCCAGGAGGAGAGCGCCGAGCATGTCACGACCGATGGGATGTGAATCACCACCCTCAAGTAGATGGAGGCTGTTCGATCGTACGGTGTGCAGTCCATTTTGAAAAAACGACACTGGAGTCATCGGCGTTGTTTCACGCGTGATTAACGCTTGAGATGCTACGAAGATAGCACCAACCTCGTTCGTCATGCGCGCCCAACGCAGATGATCTGGTTCGCCGGGGTTCACACGCCCTCGCGGCGGAAGGTACCAACCCATCACACGAACCTGATCGCCGAAACGAGCCTCGACTGTGTCGGTCGCGCTGGGTGTTGACACGCGAACACGGAGTATCCCAGTCGCGCGGGCCATTGAACCGTCATCTCGCTCGACCCAGTTAACATTCAGGTCGAAAACCAGCGATGATTGTTGCCGTCGAAATCGACTCAACTCATCACGCGGTGGTGTTGGGCGCGTTGGGTCTGAGCCCAGCGTGCCGTGTACAGCGATAAGAGCACGATCGTCGCCGCCGACGATCTGGTCGAGCGCTGACCCTTGAGCAGTGGTTGTGCGGATTGTGAACCACGCACCGCCCAATGCAAACACGATAACGAGCAGACCGAGACCGAAGCATTTCTTCGGCCCGAACCGGGCGATCAAACCGAGCCCGATGACGGCTGCAAGCGCCAGCATGCTCCACGCGCGAGGCCCCCACTGCGGCCAGGCGATCGCACACGCCGAAGCAAGAACAACCGCAGCGACGCAGAGCCACGCTCGACGACGGGCGACATGCACCGCTGGCTGAATGAGTCGCACATCTACAGAATCGTCAGGACTGATGCCCATGCGCACAGCCTACCGGGAGAACGCAGCGGCGTAATCGGTCAGAATGAAACCATGCATGCTTCAATAGAAAACGCCTGGCTGCGTGGGCTGCCAGGCGTTGATAAGTGAAGGAAAATCGTTTGCTCGTTAGCCCCCGCCGGAGGTAATCAGATCGTCAAACTCGGACACCGCATCACGGCTGGTGGGCTTGCCATCGTCATCGGTGATGCGTTCTGATGCCCCTGCGAAGAAGTTGAGGCCGTAGTCGATATGGTCTGTCTCATGAGCGATCGTTGAGAAACCTTTGTCTTTGGTCGAGAGATAGACGCCGTCGATACCAGCGGACTGCAGAATGAACGCGCCTTTTGCACGCCCGGGATACAGGCTCTCAATCGAACTCTCGGATGGGCTGTCGAAAATATCTTCGACCGTCATCGCCGAATTCCCTGATCGTGGCGCGGACGGGCTTCCGAGTAGTGCCTGGAGCGAGAGGGCAGATTCGCCGCCGAGTGTGGTTCCTGTGCCAACCGCACCAAGACCGATGAGGCTCGCATTGACACCAGCATCGGGCGCGACGGTCATGTCGAGACCCTTTCTGCCGAGGTTGGTCGACTGAAGAAACGCGGCGTTTGAGTTCCAGTAGAACAGGGCCGGTTCGCCACCACTTTGACGACGCATGAATGCATCTGATTCGGTGATTTCGCTCATTGAGTAGTCGTCCGCACTCCAAAACAGCACGGGTTGGCCGAACGCATCAACGACATCGCGCATCTGGACATCGCTTTCATCGTCGCCAGCGTGGCCGTCTTGATCGGCGATCTGCTGTTCGGAACCTCTCAACTGGGCGATGTAATATTCACCCGATGGTGTGAAATACGAACCTTTGCCGGCACCGATCAGACTCGGATCGACCATAATCGTGTCGGCTGCGGTCGGACCCACTTCGACCGAACTGGCGGTTGCAGCGTCGAGAATGGCATCTTCGCCAGCCAGTTCGAGCATGACATTTTCCATTTCGGACATGCCACGCGTCGCATTCTCCGCATCACCCATTTCTTTGGGTGAGAAATAGCCCGGATTGCGCCCCTGATGGTCACCCTTGAACGAGCTGCTCGCTTTCGAGATGTCATCCAGCAATCCTGCGGTTGCCAGTTTTCGGCCGGCATCGCGGGCACCGCTCAGTGCGGGCAAAATGATGGAAATGATCAGCACGACAATGGCGATCACGGTCAGCAACTCGACGAGGCTAAATCCCTGGTTGCGTGTGCGTACCCACGATGTTCGCATGCTCGACTCCTGGAGGCGACCCGGTTCTTGACTGTTTCGGACACTTCACCCGGACCATCAACGATGGCGGGCGAAACGCTGTTTTTGATCCATCGGGGCCACACGAAACCCCGCCAACCACCACTTCTCGCAATGGTTGACTGCAACACTATACGGATGCAGGCACCGTTGGATGCCACAACCCGAGCCCAGAGCAGCATTTCTTGTCGATCTCATCGATCCTGCTGGTTCAATTTCGCACAATCGCGGCGTGTGGATAGGTTGATTCGGTGCAGGCTCGTCCGAATACTGGTTGTAGATTCGCGTCGTGGTGTGGTTAAGCCTTAGCAATCTGATTACCGAATATATACCTATTTTTTAACCCAGAGTTGACCACACCGGCTATTTCTGGAGTCGATTCATGCCGCAGAATGAGCGCGTCATCCTGTTCGTCTGTACGGGCAATACTTGCCGAAGCCCGATGGCAGAAGTGATCGCACGCGATCTCCTGAAAGATGATTCGTCCACCACGGTCCTTTCGGCTGGTATTGCGGCAGGAGATGGTCATCCGGCAACCGTTCAAGCCGAACGGGCCGTGGCGCGACTCGGACTCGACCTGAGCAACCACAAGTCGCAGCAGCTCACCAAGTCGCTCATCGAACGAGCGACCGCGATCTATGTGATGACTGTGTCTCACGAACTTGCCGTGTTGGAACTCGACCAATCGGCGCAAGACAAACTCAGCCTGCTCAATCCTGAGGGCTCGGTGCCTGATCCGTTCGGGATGCCTGACGAGGTCTATGAAGAAACCGCTGCGGTCCTGCGTGAACTTATTTCGGGTCGCCTGAAGGAGATTGAAGTATGAAGATCGCAATCGGATCAGACCACCGCGGGCAGAAGACCGCCGAACACATTGCTGAACATCTCGTCAGCCTTGGGGTCGAGGTCAAACGCATGGGCGCGTGTTCGACGCAGGCCTGCGACTATCCCGAGTCGGCCTATCAGGTGGGTATGGCGATTCGGCAAGGAGAGGTCGATGCGGGCATATTAATCTGTGGCACCGGGATTGGCATGTCGATGGCAGCCAACAAGATGCACGGGATCCGGGCTGCCGTCGTTCATGACGAACTCACTTCACAGCTGAGTCGAACACACAACGATGCCAATGTCCTGTGTCTCTCTGCCGATTTGCTCGGTGAGCGACTCATCGAAAAAATCGTGGATGTGTGGATCAAATCTGACTTTGAAGGCGGTCGACACGCACGACGCGTAGCGAAAATGGCGATGATTGAGCAAGGGCACGACCCGGCCGATGCGCCCGCAACGCCTGATTCTGCTTAGCGTGCTTCAGCGTTCATTCGTTCGATGACTCGCATGGCCGATTGAGCCGAGCGTGCACGCAGCGATGCTTCCCGTTCCTGTTCCCCTCGCAAGATTGCTGATGCAAGTTCTTCGAGATCGAGACAGATCGAAGCGATCGGCTCGCGGTCGATCAAACCGAACGAACCGGGTGGCGGCGTGCCAAGCGCAATCTGGGCGAGCAGCCCTGCCGCACCTGCAGCAGGCTGTGGATACAACTCGAGTCTGTCGAGACACACACTTGCCAGATGTGCGATGGCGAACGCTTCAGCATCAATCGGCTCGTCATTGAACAGGGCGCGTGTCGCAGATTCCAACTGTTCGGGAAGAGCATCGAGCAACATCGACCAGCCGTGTTCTGTGAGTTCCCATGGCGCCCAGGCTTGCAATCGTTCTTGCCCGACCGAGTCGAGTCGATGGTGCGCGTGTGTCGCTGTGAGGAGTGTCGCCCAGCGTTTTGCTTGATCGATGAGACGACTCGCATCGGCTTCGGGCGACGCTGGTTGTTGAAGCATGAGCGTGGCTTGTGCGTCTGCATGGAGTGAATCGAGCGCATCGATCACTTGACGGTGCATCGCATTTGCCGGGCCATTTTGGACGCTTCGAAAGGACTGCTCGTGTGCGAATGGTTGCGTCGCTCGAACGAGTGCCGCGATCGTGGTGAGTCGCGACAGCGCATCCTCACGCTCATTGGGATCGGCTAATTGTTTTCCAAGTGCGAGCACACGGGCTGCGAGTCGTCGACGATCCGTCAAGATTGACGGTCGTCCTCGAACAGAATCGTCAGTTTCATCGATGCCGGTCAAGTAGGCACCAATATCGACGATATCTTGCAAGAACTCATGAGATTGACGATGCGCTCGAATGGCGCTGAGCAGCGCAGGTTCGGTCATCGGGTTGGCAGCGGTCATCGCTTCGAGCATGGAGTTGATGAGCCGTTCACCGCTCGATTCAAAACCTCCTTCGGCATCTCTCCACGCCACGCGGGCAAATGTGGGGAGCGTCCTCTCGCGCTCCAAGATCTGATCTTCGTTCGCGTCGGTGAAGACGCGTTCAATCGTGGCGCTGGTCTGTGCCACACGGCGTGGATCTGTTTCGAATTCGGTGAGCAGGGTGTTAAATCTCGACTGTGCTCGTCGGCGTAACTGCAACTGCTTGAGGCTGTCCACCTGTTTGGCTGCACGGGCAATGGTTCCGAGTTGCTCGAGGCTGGTCAGCGCTGACTCAGCGTCGATGCCGCGTGCGACTCTGTCGATCGACCGATCGAATGCGGCTGTGAGCGCGTCATGTGATGTCGAGTCGACCCAACGCTCGAGTTGCAGCACCGCAGCCGCTGAACGAACCAGTGCCTCGATCCGATCTGCGGCAAGTCGGTGTGATGGCCAGGCGCGTGCGCGCGTCAAAAGGCCATCGATGCTGACAAGGCTCGAGGCGCGGGCTTCAGTCTGTTCTGAGGTTTGGACGGTCTGCAACTCAATGAGCGCGCCCAGTGTCGGAGCAAGTGGGCTATTCGCCATGGGCCAACCGGACACCTCAAGTTCGACGGCGTTTGTCAACGGAGCCAACGCATCGCGCAGCGCACGATCCAGATCGTGCTGCGTTGCAGGCAACTGACTGGCAAGGGCTGAACAATCAGTCGCCAGGAGTGATGCCTGTGCATCGGTCAGGACTGCAGTCGGTCCGTTCAATGTATCGTCGATCGCTGACAGGTTTGAAACCACGGTCCGGCCGATCACCAATCGTGGCGTTCCTCGTGTGCCGCGTGATTGGCCATCGCGAAGCAGACTGGCTGCCAATCGCCGGACGGCCGCGGACGCTTTCAAGCCGCCAAGCAAATCTTCTTCAGATTCGATCGTGTCGGCTTGCGCATCAAGAAATGAAGCGAGTTCACTCGATGCTGTTGAACTGTCGACCACGGGTGAACTGCCCCCACCGAGATCGAGGGTCTGCGCACTGGTGCCGGTTATCACCACACCAATCAGGCAGATCATCAGTTCAACGGGTTTGCGCAACATCGGCGTAGATATCCTCTAATCGGCTCACCATGACCTGTGTGTCAAACTCGATACGGCAGGCGGCTTGCCCGGTTCGCGCCAAAGCCAGTCGCTCGTCTGGAAAGTCATGCGCCCAGAGCAGCGCTTCACGCAACCCTGACACATCGCCCGCACTCACAAGTCGACCGGTTTGCATTTCACGGCACGCTTCACCTGTGCCATCGACATCGTACGCCACAGGGCACACGCCGCAGAGCAGCGCCTGGGGCACAGTCCTCGGGAGCCCTTCTCGTGCGCTGGGGTGACACAACACATCCATCGCACGAATGAGGCCCGGAACCTGTTCGGGGGGGACCAATCCAGTTCGAACCACGCGATCGGACAGCCCGAGCGCATCGACCCTGCGGGCTAGACGATCAGCCCACCATCCATCGCCGACCCACAGCAGCTTCCACGATTCGTTCGACTGCATGTGTTGACCAATGGCATCGAGAATATCGTCGTGCCCCTTGTGCTGAGCGAGGCGGGCGACGGTGCCGACGACGAAGTCTGATTCGGCAAAGCCAAGTTTAGTGCGTATGGCCTCACGCGTCTGATCAGGTGGCGGATGGAGATATGGTTCGAGGTCCATGCCGCTGCGGACAGTCGTGTATTGCCCGGGCGACCCGATTTGCCGTGCGAGAAACTGCTCGGTCATAGCATCGGCGACGGACACGATGCGGTGGCATCGACGCGCGGCATATCGCTCAGCGAGGGTGTACGCGTGGTTCACCAAACGGGTTCTGATTCGCTGAAGGGCATGCCCCTCGATCGGCATGAAGGGGGGGCCATGAATGGTGTGGACAACGCCGGGTCTTGGATTTGCCTTCCACGCGGCGAGGCGCCCCAGGATGCCGGCTTTGGATGAATGCGTGTGCACGATATCGGGGCGAATCCGATGGATGAGGTCTGCCAACTCGGCGAGGGCTCGGCGGTCTTTGATCGGGGCAATCTCGCGGACAAGATTGGGGATTTCGTGGGTCTGTATGTGGTTGCGTGCTCCCCCGTCAGCGCCGTCGGCTCGTTCGTTGAATGACTCGACGCGGCTGAGCATGGACCCTTCGGGACCATAGATCGGACCGAATGCGAGATGCACATCGTGCCCGAGGCGTGCCTGCCCTTCGCAGGAGAGGATCGTGTTTTCCTGCGAACCGCCAAGGATGAGTCGGGTCGAAATGTGGAGAATGCGGCGTGTCACGGTTGCTCCGCGTATTTAATCCACTCCAGCCGCAACCCTTCGGGGGGGAGCGTCGGCCCTGCCCGAGTGCGGTCGCAGGCGACGAGAATGTCGGCGACAGCGGCGGGCTTGATCTTGCCGCGGCCGACCTCGAAGAGTGTGCCTGCGATGATGCGAACCATGTTGTAGAGGAAGCCACTGCCGGATACGCGGATGACGATTCTGGGCTGATGCACTTCGCCGAATAACCCGTCGCGCTCAGTCAACTCGACCGAACAACCAAAAATGGTGCGTACGGTCGTGCTTCGGCCATGGCTGATCTGTGCGAAGGATGCGAAGTCGAACTCGCCGACGATATTCGCTGCCGCCTCATTCATGCGCTGGTGGTCGAGATCATGCCAGGTGTAGTACACGAAGTTGCGGTCCCACATTGGTCGCTGTTCGCCGGATGCGATGGTGTAGGTGTACTCCTTATCGATAGCATCGCCGATGGGGTTGAAATCATCATGGACGATTGTCGCATCACGGATCAGGACATCAGTTGGCAGTGACCCGTTGAGCGCCCGAACGAGGCGGTCGGTGCCTCGGTCCTCGGGCCAACCCTCACCGCGTTCAGGGCATGGATTGGATGTAAACGCAGCGACCTGGCCATGGGCATGGACACCGGCATCGGTCCGACTCGCTCCGAGCAGCACCACGCGTTCGCGGCAGACCTTGCGGGCGGCCTGCTCGACGACTTCCTGCACTGTGCGCAACACAACGCGACCTTCTTGCGGGGTGTCAAAGGACGGGTCCCCGTCGACATGTATGGGTGGTGAGGGGTGACGATCGGCGGGGGGATGCTGTTTCTGCCAGCCATGAAAGGCCGTTCCGTCGTACGCGATGGTGAGTTTGAAGCGTGGCACCGCTGGAGAATAGCGATCTCGGCGCTACGACGGCGGATCGCCGTCGTCATGTGCCGGCGAATCGAAACTCTTGATTACAGTGGCTCCTGATGCTGTTTCACTGTCGTCTGAGCCCTTGAACCGCTTGTGCTCTTCATCTGCCCAGATATCACCCACACGCCACCAGATAATCGTGAGGACGGCACCGACCACACAGAGAACCAGCGACAAAATGATCCACGGCACCATGGTGGAGCACGATAGGCGCACATATTTTTAGAGGTACGCCCGCAATCTGCCTGATGCGCCTGCGTTGTACTCGGCGAGATTCCAGCTGGTTGATGTCGCAATCTGCTCTGTACCGTTCACGGCCTTGCTCGAGCAAGTCGCCTGTCGGTACCACATCCAATCGGAGGGAATCAACATGACGCGTACATGCAGCGTCCTCGCACTCATCGTCAGTTGTCTGTTCGCAGCGCCCGCGCTTGCCGATGCGGAAACTGTCGCTCGTGAATGCATCGAACACATTCGTGATTCGAGTGCCCGTTCTGTCGAGGCCATTCATACAACCACGGAACATGGTATTGCTCGTCTTCGTCGTTTGCATGATGAAGGCGCGAGCGATCGAGAACTCATCCATGCTGCGCGCGAATCGACCATGCGTGTGCACACCATTGCTGACTCAAGTTCTGCCCATATTGCACGCACCGTGCGCCGCTGCGTTCGAACATTGCGTGAACTTGAAGCGAGCGATGCCTTGATCGCCGCGGTTCGTGAGGCCGGCCAGACCGCTCATGATCGAATCAACCGAGCCGCTCAAAACGGTACGCGGTTGATTCATCGTGCGTTGCGGGCTGCTCTCGACGATTAGCCAACACAACGAGACCAAACCCCCACGCAGCCATTTGGTTGGGTGGGGGTTGTTTATTTTGTTTGCTGCCGTTCAAGTTGCAGCCGGGCGGGTGCCCTGCACCGGGCGATCTTCGAGAGCGATCGGGTCAGATGGCGCCGTGTTGACCAGTTCACCTGGCATGGGATTGAAGCGCGAGCCGTACATAGGGATCTTACGGTTGGCTGTCGGATTACCGAGCCACGAGCGAAGCATGGGCTGAATGACCATGATGACGACGAGGAGCACTCCGTTGGCGATGATCATGGGAACCATGCCGGTCTGACCGAAATACACCATAACACTCGTGAGTACGACGACACTCAGCGCGATCGGAATCAGCGTCTGCCAGCCGAGCATCATCACCTGATCGTAACGGATGCGGGGGATGGTCCAGCGGATCACGATCATGATGCTGACGAGGAAAATGACCTTGCCAAAGAAAACGAGGAACTTGGCGAGCACACCGAAGATCGAAGTCGCAACGGGGTCAAAGGCATGTGGTCCGAAACCGAGGAAACTGAGATCCCATCCGCCCAGGAACAGCAGAGCGAAAAACGCACACGAAGTAATCATGTGGCAGTATTCAGCCAAGAAGAACAGAGCAAAGCGCATCGCGCTGTACTCGGTGTGGTAGCCGCCGACGAGTTCCTGCTCGGCTTCGGCGTTATCAAACGGCGTGCGATTCGCTTCGGCGAGAATACAGATGAAGAACAACACGCACGCGAGGGGCTGGGTGAACATGAGCCACCCATGATTGATCTGATAGGCGATGATGCTGTCGGGCATGACAGAGCCGACGATGAGAAGAACCGAGAGCATGCTGAGTCCGAGCGGGATTTCGTACGAGATCATCTGGGCGGTCGCGCGGAGGCCGCCGAGGAACGAGAACTTGCTGTTGGATGCCCAGCCGCCGAGTGTGACGCCATAAACACCCATCGAAGCGACCGCGAGGAGATAGATGACACCGGCGTTGACATTTGCACCGACGACATGGACGAGGTCGCCCCCGATCGGTCCGATGAGGGAGCCGATGATCGGCAGCGTCCATGGACCACCCATTTGCCACTGACCACCCCAGGGGATGATCACAAACCCGATGAGGGCTGGAACGATGATGATCATGGGGGCAAGCGTGAACAAGACTTTGTCAACGCGGCTTGGGGCGTAGTCCTCTTTGAGAAGAAACTTGATGCCATCGGCCAAGGGTTGACCGAGCCCGAACTTGCCTTTGAGAAACGCGAGGGCGGGCTGACCGAAGTCGAAACCGACGCGGTTGGGGCCGACGCGGTCCTGAATGTAGGAACAGACTTTTCGTTCGACATAGATGAGGTAAGCAGTGGTCAAGAGCATGACATGGGCCACGACAATGAGCACATGGACGCTGACGAACAGCTGACTGGTGACGAATTCCTGGATCATCTCGATCATCGTGTTCGCGCGCTCCTTCTGGGGAGCAAGTGTAGCCGCTCAGCCCCGGTCTGTGGTGTCGCCCGCGACGGCCATCGCGATCCCTTGCTCGACGCTTCCATCGAGATCAATCGGGCGATAGTGCATGTGCAGGCCAGTGGCTGTGTCTTCGACGAAGGTGATGCTGACGGTGCGGGCGGCTTCACGCTCCATGAACACGCTGGCGGGGCCACGATCGGGCCAGCGGTGCGTGTGATAAGCGTCCTGAACGGCTGCGGTCGGGCTGGGGCGAACCATGTCGTCAAAGAGCGGCAGGCGATCGGCGACGACCGAATCGCCGAGGCCGGAACTGGCAAAACACGCGGGCTCACCGATCGGATGATCAACGCGGGTGAATCGCGCCTGATCCCACGCGGCTTCGATGACAGCGAGTGGACCGCTCAGATCGACCGCCACGAGCCTGAACGGGACAAATCGAGATAGATCCTTGACTTGCAATGCTTTGATCGCCGCGTCTGCCGATGGTTCGTCGATCAGGCTCGGAATCAGGCGGCCGCGCGAGATGGAGTCCATCGGTGGCTCTGGAGCCGGCTCGAGGTTGTAGTTGAGCAGGCACAGCGTCAGGCCCGGGCGGGCTGCGATCCAGGTGCCGCCGCCAGCGGGGTCGAGCGGGCCGATGGCCGCCTTGGTCGCGCCCCACTTGAACGGGTACTCGGCGATAACGCGATTGCGTTGTTCGTCACGGTTGCTGACGAGGCGATAGCCGCCGTCAATGGCGATCACGGAAACAGTACACATAACTCAGGACCTGGCTTGGTATTCGAGGGTTGAAGGAGCCACGCCGAAGCAATCGCTGCACGACACATCCATCTCCATGGCGATGGCTTTCATCATGGCATTGTGATGGATGGCGTGGTGGCTGGCGAAGGCGAGTTCGCGGGCCACCGTGCTGGTCAGTTCGGTCTCGTCGCCATCACTGGTGAGCATGACGCGGATCCGCACCGGGCTCGACAGAGCCTGTTCGTCAAGATCGGCGATGCGGGCTCGCAGTTCAGCTACGGCTTCACCAGCAGCCGAGCGATCGGTCTCGATGGGGACTTCACGAGTGCGGTGGTCGTAGTCGACCGGGGTGTTGCTCGCGTGGCCGTCCATCAGGGCCTTGTAGTGGTCAAGCGTGTGTCGCAGGTGCTTGCCAATCGTGCCGCCCGCGAGGACTGCCGATGGCTGCGAGAACTTGTCGTCAGCAACTGATTCAATAAAACATGCACACTGGTCGAGGACGGCATCCGCTTGACAGCAGACGCCCGTGATAGCAGCCATGATAAGAAACTCCCGGTCTAAATAGGGCCGTACGGCTAGAAAAAGACTCTAGCCGTGGAGGAGCCGCACGGTGATTTTAGCACAGAATGGACGCTTCAAGCGTCTCAGGCGGCACGCTGGTGGCGTTCGACTGGCCAAACGCCGGGTTTCATCCTTGCGACCTGGTGTTTCATCGATCCGGGGTGACCTTTCTTCGATGCGGCGCGACAAAACATCGCTTCCCAGTCACCAGTCATCGATGACACGCAACAATTCATCGAGCCGGCGCGGCATTTGGTCGATGAAATGTCGCGCCGGAGCGAGGGTCCGGGGCTGCGAACCGTGCGAACCGACCATAACCAAAACACGCTCTCGTGCGCTGCACTGCTCACGCCGGGCCGACTTCGACCTTGCCGCCAGCGACATCTTTGATGGCATAGCCCATGGCTTTGAGTTCGTCGCGGATGGCATCGGCCCGGGCAAAATCCTTCGCTTGCTTCGCGTCGGCCCGTTGGTCGAGCAGTCCGTCAACCTCGTCGCTCGGGCTGGTGCCGGGGAGGTACACCGCCCGGCCCTGCGTTTTCGATTCGAGGCGGGGCAGGTCGAGCACGCCGAAGATGGCATCGAACTCGGCGAACAGGTCGGCCTCGTGCTGACCGGGGACGGGGACTTCGTTGATCCAGCGATTGACGACCCCGATCGCCTGAGCCATGTTGAGGTCGTCGCTCAGGGCCCGGGCGAAGTCGAGGCGGATCGGGTGGAGATCGTCGGGGTTGCCCGCTGTCGGTCCGTTCGCTTTGCCCTCGGCGACGAACGACCGCCACTTCTCAACCATCTTGGCCGAGTCCTTGAGCCCCTGCATCGAGAAGTCGGCGTTAGAGCGGTAGTGGGCTTTGATGAGTTCGAGACGCACAGCCGCCGGTTCATGACCCATCGCAAACAACTGCCGGGCGGTGTACATCGTGCCCTTGCTCTTGCTCATCTTCTGGCCATCGACCATGAGGAAGCGGGCGTGGAACCAGTGGCGGGCGAAGTGGTCGCCGCCGAGCACGCAGCACGACTGGGCCCGTTCGCACTCGTGGTGGGGGAAGATGTTATCTTCGCCGCCCGAGTGGAGGTCGATCGCCAGATCGGGATTGGCCTTGCCCAGGACGCGCGACAAGCCGCCCTTGACCAGTCGGTCGAGCGACATGACCGAGCACTCGATGTGCCAGCCGGGGTAGCCGGTACCCCATGGGCTCGGCCACTTCATCAGGTGCGTTTCGTCTTCCTTCCAGAGCAGAAAGTCGGCGGGGTGTTTCTTGGCTTGCTGATGCTCGCCGGTGACGCGCCCGCCCGCGCCGCCTCGGAGGTTGTCGAGGGTGTTGCCGCTGAGCTGGCCATAGGCGGCGAAGGCCGAGACATCGAAATAGACCGCTCGGCTGCCCGGTTCACCGGTGACATACGCTGCGCCCTTGTCGATCAGGGCGGCGATGAAAGCCTTCATGCCTTCGATGTTGTCGGTCGCTCGTGGCATGAGTGACGGGTCTTTGATCGCTTCAGTCGCGACCTTGAGCCCGAGTTGACGGGCATCGTCCATGAATCGTTCGGCGAAGAAGTTGGCGATGGCGAATGGGTCGGCTGGATCCACATTTGCATCGGCAGGGATCGCTCCGCTCTTCTTGGCTTCGATCAGTCGCTGCCCCGCGACCGCCATCTTGTCTTCGCCGCCGCCGTCGGCAGCCGCATCGTCGGTCATGTGCCCGACATCGGTCAGATTCATGACATGCGTGACCCGACGCGGGCCGGTGTGCGTTTCGCATGATTCGGTCGCCAGTTCGCAGAGCGGGCTTTCGAGCCAGCGGCGGAGGACATCGGCTGCGAGAAAAGCCCGGAAGTTCCCGATATGAGCATCGTCGTAGACCGTTGGGCCACAGGTATAGAAGGAGATGTTGGTCGGGTCAGCGGGGATCACCGGTTCGATCGAGCGGTTGAGCGTGTTGTAGAGACGGAATGGCATGGGCGATGGTATCGCGGTCGTTGGATGAGATTCGGCCCTTGGCTCGATGCACCCGATACGATGCTGCCATATGCCACGGACCCTGTGGGCGTACATCTTGTCAGCGGTATGGAAACTGGTGCTGCTCAGTACAGCGATTCTGGTCGCGGTGATTGCGTTCGCAGCGACCGTCAAGCCGCTTGCAGATGGCAAACTGACGCCGGTCGAAGCGGTGTCGTTCATGTATTTCGCCATTCCGCCGATGCTGGCGTTTGCCCTGCCGTTTGCGGCGGGGTTTGGGACGACCTTGGCGTATCACCGGCTGGCGACCGACAACGAGGTGCTGGCAGCCAAGGCGGGCGGGATCTCGCAACGGCGGCAGCTCGTGCCGGCGCTCATCACGGGCGTTGTCTTGGCGTTGGTCCTGGCGGGGCTCAATGAACAGGTGATCCCCCGGTTCCTGCGGTCGATGGAGTCGATGATCACGCGGAACCTCATGCAGATGATGGTGCGGACGATCGAACGCGGCGAGTCGGCAGAGTTCGCCGGGCTCGAGATCTACGCCGCCCGTATCGGCCAGGTGGACCCGGAGCCGGGCTCGCAGGTGACCGCGCTCTATGTGCTTGGCGATGTGACCGCGGTGGCGCTGGCGGAAGACGGCAGGATCGAGACCGATGTATCCGCCCGGCGCGCGCAACTCTGGATGATGCCCGCAGCGGCTGCGGGTGTCGAAGACACCGATGACGATGTGGCTGTGCTGCGTTTTGAAGATCTGGTGTATTCGGATGAGGGGAGTTTTCAGAGGTGGGAAGAATCGACGACGCCGCCGGTGCGGGTGCCCAGCCCTTTTGCTGATGATCCGAAGTATCTGACCTTTGGTGAACTGCGCTCACTGAGCAAGCAACCCGAGAAGATGAACTGGATCGACGAACAGCGACTGGAGGTCGCGCGTCGCATTGCTGCCCGCGAGACAATCGCCGTCTTGACCAGCACGCTGCGATCGCAGGGCGAGGCTCGTTTCCGCGATCGGCAGGGGCGTGATGTGGTCATTCGCGCGGGCGGGTTCAAACGAGGCACCTGGGAGTTGCAGCCGATTGAAGGAACCGATCGCATTGAGATCGACATGTATCTGCGTGATGGACAATCGGGCGGTGGCGTCGATCGGCTTGCGGCTTCCGGCGGTACATTGCGCGTCGAAAGCACTCAGAAAGACCCAACCCGACCGATCGACGAATCGAGCCTGAGTTTTCATCTGAGTTTGCAGGGTGTCGTGCTGCTCGGGGCAGCCGAACTCGATCTGGAATCGGATACCGGCCAGACCGAGCAGGCCGAGCGCGACCTGCACGGATTGCAACCCTTGAACGACGCGCTCAAGCCGCTTCGCAGGCTTTCGTCCACACAGATCATCGCTGAAGCCAGAGAGGCGACGACCCGATTCGAAACCGGGACCGAGTCAATCGAACGCGGAGCGAACGCGCTTGAAGACATGATTGTGCATCTCAACCGCGAGATTATCAGCAAACAACACGAGCGCATGGCGATGGCTGTATCGTGCCTGGTCATGGTGCTCACGGGCGCAGTGACGGCGCTTCGGCTGCGCGATCGTCTGCCATTGGTGGTGTATCTTTGGAGTTTCTTCCCGGCGTTGATCACCGTCATCACGATCAACACCGGTCAACAGGTAACCCATGGCACCGGCATGGTCGGACTTGTGTTGCTGTGGAGCGGTGTTGTCGGGTTGTCGCTGTATACGCTTGTCGCCTATCGACAGGTCGCTCGGCACTAATGAGGAGTCCGCGTGGGTCAACCGGACGAGAAGAAAGATTGGGCACCGTGGGCGCGACGCACAGCACCAATCATCTGGTTTGTGCTGGCAATTTCTGCGGCGCGCCTCGTCTACCTCATGTGGCTCAGTCCGTACACACTGGCAGAAGATGAAGCCCACTACTGGGAATGGTCGCGGCACTTGAGTTGGTCGTATTACTCCAAAGGGCCGGGCGTGGCGTGGGTCATCGCGGCCGCAACCGGGCTGTTCGGCAACATCGAATGGGCGGTCAAACTTCCAGCCATTCTGTCGGCTGGGGTTGGTTCTCTTGCTTCTGCGGTGACTGCGCGCACCGTGTTCGAAGACAAGCGAACGGGGTTCATCGCTGCTGTCTTGTATCAATGCGTGCCGCCGTTTTCGGTGCTTGGCATTCTCATGACCATTGATGGCCCGTTTCTTGCGTCGTGGGCGGTCGCGTGCATGGCGGCTGTCAGAACCTGGAAAACTCAAAACCCACGATGGCTTATCCTGACCGGTTTGGCGCTTGCTGCCGGCTTCTTGTTCAAATACACGATTGTGCTGCTCATTCCTGGTCTCGTGGTGACGGCTGTCCTTGGTCGACGCGCGGTTCGCATGCCCGTATGGGCGTGGCTTGCCGCGGTCGGCGCATTCCTGCTCGGGCTGGTGCCGGTCGCCATCTGGAACGCCGGGCATGACTGGGTGACGGTGCGGCACTTGCTCGGCCACCTCGGTCTCGCTGGGGGGGATCTCCCTGCGACACAAGGAACCGACGGCTGGCACTATTCGCCAATGTGGACACTGACCTATCTCAGCATGCTGCTCCTCGGCGGGCCGGTCAGCGTCATGGGTTTGTGCAGTGCCGCCAAGTCGTACCGCGTCAACGCCGGTGCTCGTATTCTTGTTGCGGCATCGGTACCGGTGCTGCTTTTTTACTTGGCGGTCACATTGTTCACCGAAGCAGAAGGCAACTGGGCGCTTGGTGGGTTTGTCGCATTAGTGCCACTGGCAGCGGGTGTCGTCCCGTCAGCCGTCGAACGCGGGCGATGTCTGTTCCGCATGATGTGGAGGCTGTCGATTGTCGCTGGAACTCTGTCTCTACTCGCTTTTCCGGCGCTACCGGTGCTTGCCACGAGTCGATACTTCGGGCACTTGATCCCGGTGCACCGACTCAGCGGGATGCGTGAACTCGCGACTGCTGCACAGGCGCGACTTGACCAACTGCGAGATGAACATGGGATCGAACCCATCTTGATGGCTGACCACTACGGCCGAGCAAGCCAACTTGCGTTCTATATGGATGGACACCCGGTTGTCTACTCAACCGCTTCGCTTTCGCCCTGGGGTCGCAAGTCGCAGTACGATCTGTGGCAAGAGACCGACCTGCGCGACGAAACAACACTCGACCAATTGGCCGGTCGTCCTGGTTTGTTGTTTGGCGGCAACCATGATTGGTGGATCGCGATGTTTGACGGTGTCGAACAGATTGACTCATTGCCTGGCGAGCCGAAGAAACGCTATCAGACATTTCTCGGCACCGGCTTTTACGCACCCACAATCGAGCAGCCGAAATCACCATGATGTATCAATCACCATATGAACGACAACTGGCGCGAAAGCGGTTTCTCACACGCATCGCTGTACTGTTGGGAGTCGTTGTGGTTTCACTGTGGCTCGATGGCCCGGTGTACCGGTTCCTCGCCACCACCTATGAGCCGCCGATTGCGATGAACGATGGAGAATCGACGGCGACATTCGAGTTGCGTGTTCATGAGTCGCGCTCGGCAGCGCACGAGCGGAAAGTTTCGATGGCATCGAAAGACTGGGTGCAGATGCTTCGCGCTGCGGGATATGTGCCGACATGGTTGTTTATTGGCGGCTGTGTGTGGTTGATTGACCAGCGCCGCCAACGCGTTCCCTCAGCGGGTCTCACGATTATTCTCGGCGCGGTCTTCACCGGGCTTGCGGCTGAGTTACTCAAACTTGTCTTCGGTCGGCATCGGCCTCTCTCGGATGGTTCGCTCGACTGGAATCCGTTCTTGGGAGCGATTTATCAACCCGATCCTTACGGGCATGCGCTTGGTTTGCCGTCCAGTCACGCTGCAGTGGCCTTCGGAGCCGCGTTCGTGATATTTCGGTTGTACCCGAGCGCGGGCTGGGTGGCGATGGCAGCAGCGATCGGGTGCGGTCTGACTCGTTTACTCGCTGGCGCACATGTCTTGAGTGATGTTGTTGTGGCAGCGATCCTCGCAGGAGCGATCAGTTCTGTACTCGTTCGTGTTCGCCCTGCACATGATCGCGTGACGGATGTTTGCAGATTTGATTGAGTCGGCGCTCGGCGGGACGATGGCGTGCCGTTCTTGATTCAGTTTTTCATTTCCGATTTGGACTTGGTGCCAAAGTGAGTACAATCTCGGCCTATGACGACGGTTTCTCCGACACGCAACTCGCTCGCCGTTGAATCGAAACCCAAGAAGCGCCTCCCCAAAAAACTGCGCACGATGGAGCACGCAGATGCGTATCTGTTGGATCGCACCAATCTCGAGCGTGTCAAACCTCGTCAAATTGCAAAGGACGCATTCAAACTCGATCGAATGCACGCACTGCTCGAGGCGCTCGATCATCCACATCGCGGATTCCAAGCCGTCCACATCGCTGGGAGCAAGGGCAAGGGCAGCGTTTGCGAGATGCTTGCATCCGCGCTGGGCTCGTGTGGATACGCCGTTGGGGTGTACTCGAGCCCACACCTGGTTCGTGTCAACGAACGCATTCGTGTCGGTTCTCGTGAAATCTCGGAGACTGATTTTGTCGCGATGGCCAACCAGTGCCGTGAAGCGGCGACCTGTGTCGAGAAGGTGCACGGAAAGGCTTCGTACTTCGAAATCATGACCGCGATGGCGTTTTGCTACTTCGTTCATCAAGCGGTCGATGTTGCGGTGATCGAAGTTGGATTGGGCGGCCGACTCGACTGCACCAATGTCATTACGCCGGAGGTGTGCGGCCTCGCATCGATTCAACTCGAACATACCGACCTGCTCGGCACCACACTTGCCGAGATCGCTGCTGAAAAGGCTGGCATCATGAAACCTGGTGTACCCTTTGTCACGATTCAACAGGACGAATCGGTGATGGAAGTGCTCAAGGAAAAGGCTGATGCAATCGGTGCACCGCTGCTCGTCCTTGGCGAAGACACGGAGTACTCATGTCGATTCGAGTCTGAACCTGACCTCGGTCCTCACGCTCGCATCTGTGTCACCAGCCCGCGCATCAGTTACGAACACATCGCAGTTCCACTCAAGGGTGAACACCAGGCTGCGAATTGCGGATTGGCGCTTGCGATCCTGGATCAGCTCGCCGACCGAGGCTTTGTCGCGCCCGAGCACGAGGTCGCCGTCGGCCTGTCGAACACATCACGATCTGGTCGGCTTGAACTCGCGTGCGCGTCGCCGCGCATCTTGCTCGATACCGCTCACACGCCTGACAGCATCGCGTGCCTTGTCAAGGCTGTTGGTGCGCATCTTCGATTCGATTCGGTCGTCACCATTTTTGGATGTGCATCAGACAAGGATGTTGACCGCATGCTCGTTGAAATCGCGCGCGGTGCTGACAAGGTCATCTTTACCCGCGTTACTGATAACCCACGAGCAATGGACCCGGCGGAACTCGCTCGACGATTCCGCGAGCACACGGGCACCATGTGTCAGGTTGAGCCCGACCTGAAAACCGCAATCAACACTGCGTCCCGGGCGGTCGGGCACGAAGACCTGATCCTCGTCACAGGATCGGCGTATCTGGTGGGTGAAGCAAAACGACTGTTTGAAGCCAAGGCTGCCCGCGAGCAACAAAATCGCACCGGCTCTTCTTGATTGCCCAGCGCCGCCTGTCAGCCATTGGTCAGGCGCAGGAGTGCTTCGACACGAAAGCGCCGGCGTTCAAAGAATTCGCGCCATTGCGGATCCTTTTCGACCATCAGGGCTTGTTTGATGCGCTCGATTGAAAGCAGTGAGCCCTGCCCCAGCATTTCTTCAGCGTAGGCGTGCCCGCGCAATGCTTCGAGGTATCCAGCGTCGCGGCTGAGTGCTTCTTCGTAGTGCGCGAGAGCATCCTTGGCCCAACCCATTTCCTGATAGGCCAAACCGATGTTCGAGACTGGTCGCGGGTCGCGAGGCGACAGATCGGAGGCGACTTTGAATGCTGCGACCGAATCAAGGTATTCGCCGCTTTCCATCAACACCACGCCAAGGTTGTTCCAGGCGACATACATATCCCGGTCGAGCACGATTGCCTGACGATAGAGGTCGATCGCCTTGTCGGTGTCACCCTTGGCTACGGCTTGGTCAGCCTGCTGGACTTTCAGTCTCGCTTCTGCGGAACGCGCCGAACTCGACATCACAGGGAGGTCGGTTCGTGTTTGCGATCCGCCACACCCTGTGATCGCTACAGAACCAACGAGACCAAAACACAGCGACACGCAGTAAACCGTGGCGCGATTTCGCGTTTTCATGATTGCCCCTCCCGTTCCCAACGGGCAAAAGTAACATCCAGACTCCATCCTCGATCACCGGCCGGCTTGAGCGCCAGGCTGTGCACAAAGAGCCCGGGTATGCGTTCTTGTGTCAGTCTCACCCAATCAAGAAGATTGGGCAAAGACTGATCGACCACATTTGAATAGACCTGTCGAACGCGAACGAGCCCTTCAGCCCGATCGCGCCGCGTCGTCGGAACCGCCGGCTTGTCGAGCCCGGCCTCGGCTGCGTAAGTCTCGGCGCGGCTCAGGAAATCATTGATCGGGCCTAGGCCGCCGCTCGAATCGTCCGCAGCGTCCGATTGCTCGAGTTCCTTCAACTCGACAACCATCTTGACGAGGTTGTTCACACGAGATTCCTGGCCGGCGAGATTGACCCGGCCCGACTCAAGCGTGAAGATCGCATACACCAGGACGATGGACGCGATGACGAACAGCACAAATGGGATGAAAATGAGATTCCGAGGGCGGTTGCTGCGCTCGGATGCGGCAGCCACCATCGCGAGGTCATAGCGTTCATCATCAGTGAGTCGGCGTGTTTCCGGCATCAGTTTTCACCCTCTGCGGTCGGCCAGGTGCCGGTAAACGAACACTCGAGTGCATTGTTCCCTCGCGGTGCCACCGTTGAACGCCATTCGACCGTTGATCCAGCGATCTGTCTGATCGATTGATTGAGTTCTTCGTACATGCCGGTCTCATCAACTTCTATCTTCAGTGTGATCGACAACGGGCTGATCGTCAGTTCGCGCAATCTGAAATCGTCACTTGCGAGAACGAACGACAGGGCTTCGAGTTCTTCGAGGACCGGTCTCGGGTCGTCGATCCCGCGCAGGTCTACCTGTTGTGATTTGAGTGCATCGATTCGTAGCTGCAGGTCCATCATCGCGCCCGGGCCGACACTCAAACCGTTATCAGTCGCAATATCGACGAATGTGCTTTGAAGATCACTGACCTGGGACTTGACATCGCTCCCGATCGCAAGAAACCGCCAGGCGACCGTCCCGACCGCAACTGCTGCGAGGAGCAGTGCAACCGCACCCCACCTGTACATCGCTCGGTGTGCACGACCTGGTCGCTCGGTCAGTTCGCTCAGACCCGTTTGTCCGTTGGAAAGGTCTCGACCTGCGAGGCGAGCCAGCGTCGCACCGATGGGGTCTTCCTCGCGAACCATATCGATTGGTGCGTCGGGACGAATGCGTGATAGTTCTCGGCCGATGGCAGCAGCGTCGAGCGCGCCATCTACCGCAGCCGGATCGCCCACCAGGACAACACGCGTGGGTGAGACGCCGAGTTGCACCGACCACGACAACCAGTCTGAGCCAAGGCGGGCGAGGTCGGAAGTCACAACGAATGGCTGACGCGTGCGTCCGCGTTCGATGCGGTCCGGTTCTGCTTCGGTCGTTTGTGCTGTTTGCAGCCTTTGACTGCCCCCGGCGAGTGTGGTGCCCCCGCGCGACCATGACCAGACGAGCCGTCCCGCAGGATCGAGCGCGACGATGGCGGTCACCGGGGTTGTTTCTGCAGCAACCCGCTCTGCTTTCGACCCACCAAGTGTCGAACGAGCGGATGGATCCCAGGCTTCGGCGAGTGCGTGCCAGAGCGCGTCGACCTCCCCCACCCGAATCCCCAGCCGATCGAGTTCATCGAGCAGCAACCGGGCCGGGACAACGGGCATAGCCATGACCGGCAAACGGGCAGCAGCATGATCGCTCTTGCCCGGCTTTGCCGATTCGTCGCCGATCAACTGCAGCGCCGTTTCGCCCGGCAACTCCGGGAAGCGCGAGGTCGTTTGCGATTCATCCTGATCGAACGGTTGCTCGACGAGCGCCCGGATCACCTCTGGGCTTGTATCGCTGGCGCTTACCCACGAACACACGCCGCCGTCGGTATCGACGACCAATCGCGAGACCGCTTTGCCGTTTCGACTCAGTCGCTCTGCAAGCCATTCGGCTGCTGCTTTCGCGTCTGACGGCGCTGACTCGGGCTCAGCAGCCGGACTCTGCCAGCTTGCTTCGTCATCAAGACTGACGACGCGCAGCCCCAACAACCGGGCGCCGCGGTCAGATCGAACGAGATAGCAAACAGGAGTACTCAAGTCGTGTCTTTCTATTTCAGTGATGAATCAGTTTTCGCGGTCCGGGCGGCGCGTGCTTTGAGGATCGGGCTGTTGCGAAGACTGTTCGTTCTGACGATCAAGAATACGCTGACGACGCTCCATCGCTTCGCGGCGACGGCGGTCGAGATCACTTTCCTCACTCGGAACGGCTGCCGGGTTCGCACCCTCCGATTGCACCGGGGGCGGCGACACACCAGTGCTGGCGACTTGTGTCACAGCTCCTGCGACCTTGGGTGCCTTTGAAACGCGGCGCTGTTCGCCGTCACGCTCGTAGACCACTTCTGAACTCGAAACACCCTTGACAGTGATCGACACCGGGTCTTTGCCTTCAGGTGTGAAACTGACGGATTGACCGACCGGGACGATGCGCTGGCGGCCATCGAACGAGATCAGCGCCAGTTGGCGATTTGGTTCTGCAATGTGACCCAGATACTTCAACTCAATGTCATCATCACTGGGTACTTCGACCACGGTCGTTTGATTACCAGTATCAAGTTCTGGCTTGTTTTTTTCTACTTTGTGCACCATTTCGAGGCGCTCGGCGACCGCTGCGAAATCAACTTCGCGTTTGGGCTCGTCGCCCTCGACAACTTGAGCGCTTTCAACGCGAGCGCGTTCGGCTGCCCGTTCTTCCATGAGGTCACTCACCGTCCGCACTTCAGTTTCGGGGACGGTGACACCGGGTACACCCACAATGAATGCGGTCACCGCAACACCCGCGAGGATCAATGCACCGATTTGGCCGAGAAGCGTGTTGCGCTTGGCTTGTGCGCGTGTTCCTGCTTGACTCATGGATTCGATCCTCCGTCAGGGCGATACTCTACGCCCAGATCTTCCCAGGTGAGAAACACCCCCGGTTGTTCCCACGCACCAGTGGCGCGATTATTGCCAAGGTGCAATGGCACCAACCCGCCGTACCGAGCAAGGGGCTTGTTCGAAATCGAGCGGTTCCCGTACAACTCGACCGTGACGAACCAGATCTCCGGCGTTGCGGTCAGAGTCGATGCAACTGCGTTACGAAGCTGATTGTTGAGACCAAGTTCAGAAGCGAGCGAGAGAATATCCGCCCGTTCGAGTTCGCCCTTCTCGGCTTTGGCATCGAGCAACTTGTTGACAAACTCAGCGCCTTCATCGAGCCCGAGCATGTGCTCGGCCACGGCTTGCAGCACGATCGGCTCCGCGGCATTGACACTGATCTCGTATGGACCGAGTGGTCTTTGAAGATCCTTGAACGGCACCCGCTCTTCCTTGCACAGCAACTTCAGACGCTCGCTGATAGCGAACGCATCGTTGTATGCGTTCGGGCCGGCTGCAGTCGGATCGAGAATCGTCCCCTGTCCATCTTCCATGAACACCATCAGCATTGTGCCATCAGGCAACTCGAGATCCAGCGCGTGCCCGCCTTCGCCGAGCGCATCGCGAATGGTGCGTGCGTTCTGCTGCCCAAGCCACGCAGAGATGGCTTCTTGAATACCTTTGGCTGCATGATGCTCGCGATAGGCAAGCACCTGCCGACTCACATTTCGAGCCTTCGCCGAGTTGCGTTCGACAGCGAGCGCCAGGCCGAGTGCGATGACGATTGACAGCAACAGTACCAGTGGCATGACGAATCCGGGGCGTTCAGTGTGCATCAGCCACCCCCACCTGGTCGTGATGGACCACCTGTCCCCGGGTTGCCGTCATTTCGACCGCCGCCGCGATTGTCCTGGCGTGTCCCTTGAGGCCTGTCGCCGCGTTGTTGGCGCGTGGTGGTTGTGCGATCACGATTGCCACCGCCGAGTCGGCCGGTGTTGGTCCCGTTATTATTGCCGCCGTTGTTGCCGCCAGCGCCATTGCCATTCCCATCGGGTGCCGGAGCTGCGTCGGGGTCATCGGATTCTTCTTCTTCGATGATCGTTGGATCAGGTCCATTGAGCCAACCTACTTCGAACATCCAATTGCTGTAGATGCCGCTGTAGGTTTCGATCTCGACCTCGACATAGGCTGGCAGATCGGTTGCGGTGCGTGCTGCATACACCGGCTTGCGGAAGGCATTATCGAACGCAAGGAACCGGCATTTCTTGATGCCGCGCACGAGCGGGTACGCTTCGGCTGCTGCTCGAAGCATGTCGTCAGAACTTTCAGGCAACCCGGCCTGGATGCGCGCGATCTCGTCTGGAAACACCGGCCTCCACCACAGCGTCCAGCCGGGCTCGTAGTCGCGGCCAACCCGCTCGCCACCCGAGGGTGTCATGCCGTTGTTCATCAGCAGCATCTCGCGTGCGCCATTGGGGCGTAACTCGAATACACCTCGAACAGCACCACTGATGCCATAAACCTCCGGACCGGACTCAACATCAAACCCGTTGGCAGCCCAGCCTCGAGTTGGCAGCCGAAGCGATGCTGGAATCGGTGCGCGAGGAAACACCATCTCGAACCGCTGCGGCGCTCCCATCGGATCATTGGGAATGCCCGGGACTAATCGAGAGACTTCGAGCAACTCGGCCGACATGTCATATTCCAGAATGACGCGAGGCCGATTGCCGTCGTTGTCCCATGCAGGATCTTCGGTCTCGAGAACCTCGCCGTTGCCCAGTTGTTCGCGGGCCTCCTGATCGGTCGCTTCGAGACTCTCCTGACTGATCTCGGACATGAGCATCGCGTTGAACGATCGCCGAAGGACGATCTGCAGCGTGCCCATCTCCCGGGTCTGATGAAACTGTCGGTCGAGTGTGCTTTCGCTGCGCTCCATCAGACTGAACAGCCCGAGTGCTGTCAAAAGTACAGCACCGCCAATGACCGCTGCGAGGACCGTTTCCAGCAATGTGAAGCCGCGACGCACCATTACCCGTTCACCCCGTTGTTGCTGAACTCCTGCAGCCATTCCATCATGCCCTCGGGCGTGCGGAATCGTTTCATGATCGAGTCGGGATTGCGCACAGCCATCGGATTGACGATGCGTTTGAGTGTCAGGTCGGCGGGGACACCGGTGAGAGATGGATTCACGCCATCGATTTGTTCCTTCCAGATGCGCACCGTGACGAGTTCGAGCAGATTGTCGAGTTTGATGCCTGAGGTTCGGCCGGCCTGGGCTTGAGCGCCAGCGCGGTCGATTTTCAGGTTTGCTTTCTCTTCGTCAATCTTCCAGTAGTACCGAAACTCGCCGTTCGCGCCATACGCGATCGGGAGCGCGTCACTGGGGAGCGCTTTCTCGTTATCGAGGTACTGCAGCATGATACGGTTGGCCATCTCGGCAGCACCGAGTTGCGACTCCTGACGACTGTGCGCCCCGTGGACATAACCGAGCCCGCTGACGAGCGTGACGGAGATCATTGCGACAAGCACGCTCGCAAGAACAACCTCGATCATGGTCGTGCCGCGACGCGAGGCAAACTTGGATGGACATGGTGCGCTGTTCACAAGTTACTCGTCGCTGGTGAGATCCATCGTCCAGAAATCGATGTCATCCTGTGTGCCGGCTTGTTTATCTGGGCCGTAACTCATCAGGGTGTACGGGCGGCCGTTGGCGCCTTGCGGATTGAAGTAGAACTGCGTTTTCCAAGCATCATCAAGCATGCTCGCTTTGATGTAGTTCTTTTGAACCAGGACATCGAGGCTGTTGGGGGGGCTGCCGTTGCCTTCCGCCATGAATGAATCGACCTGCCCGCCGAGCGTGTTCATGGTGGTCTTGGTGATGCGAACCTTGGTCGATTGGCTTCGCCCGAGCAGTGCGACCGCGGCTCCGGCGGTCAAGAGCCCGATGAGCACGACCACCAGCGAGATTTCGAGCAACGAGAAACCGCCTCGTGTAGCGTAACGCATGCGATTTGGAGTTGTGGTTGACATGAAACGATCCTTTCTATCTTGAACACAACGGGTGCGATCAGGTCGCCTGCCCGGTCAGTTGAATCATGGGCAACATCACCGACATGATGATGCTGCCAATAAACATGAACATGAACACAATCAACAATGGCTCGAGCGCGCTGAGCATTCGTTCAGTCTTGCGGTCGAGATCGTCAGCCATATCTTCTGCCAGACCATCAAACGCCGTCTCGAGATCGCCCGAACGGTCCGCAGCCACCAGCAATCGGCGCGTTGCGATTGGCAAAGACTCGACGCGCTCGATGAGCACCCGCAGCACGCCGCCTTCGATGAGTTTGCTGCGCAGTTGCGAAAGATCCTTGCGCAGGACGGGGTGTGAGATTGATTCGACCCCAATGCCAAGTGCGTCGGCCAGCGGGATGCCCGATCGGGTCATCGCAGCCATCACAGTAAAGAACCGCGTGAGTTCCTGAATGACCACGATCTCTTTCATACCCGGCATGACGCGCATGAACTTGCCAATGAACACGCCGAGCGGCTGCCTTGCCAGCACCGCCACAAAAATCAGCGCGATCACCCCGATACCGACGAACAACGCGTTGTCACGAATGAAGGTACCGATCGCAAGAACCACAGCGGTATATGTGGGCAGTTCAATATTCGCTTCAATGAGGGCGTTGCCGATCTTTGGCACGATGAAGGTCATCATGAAGACACCGGCGAGCATACTGATCGTCATGACGATCGCCGGATAGATCAGCAGGGTGATCGCCTTACCTGCTATGCGAAGTTGTCGACGGATGTTGATCGCGAGTTGAGAGGCAGCCCCGGCGAGGTCGCCGCTTCGCTCGGCTGCCCGGTACACCGCGATGGTGACTCGATCGAACGACCCAACCTTGCGGCAGGCATCGGCAAAGGTCATGCCCGACGCGACATCGTCTTTCAGTTGCTCGACAATCGGGCGACTCTGTGGTGACACCACGCTCATAGCCACCTCCAGCGCTTCGACAAGAGGCACCCCTCGATTGAGCAACTGGGCAAGTTGCGTGTTGAGTTCGGCGTGGTCTTTCGGCTTGAGTTTGCGGGGTGGGTTCAGGAACGCTGGCATGCGCCAGGTCTGGAGCAACACCAACTTGTCTTTGCGGAGTGTCTCGGCGAGCACGCGTTCGTTCTTGGCATGGCGCAGACCCATGGTCCGTCCGCCGCTGGGTTTGGCGGCGAGAAAAAGGAACGATCCGGGGCTTGGCGCTGCTCTAGACATGGTCATTGAAGTGTACGAGTCAGACCGGCTACATATTGCATTGCACAAAACAACGGTGACGATGCCGTTACCCCGACGGGACGACGATCCATGCAGATGCCCGTGTCGGTACTATCCCGTTGATTCGAGAGGTTCATACGCTGACAATATCGGCCCGAATAGCCTGACCTCACAAGAGACCAAATTATGGCCACAGATACCAAACCAAGCCCCGACAGCGTGATGCGTTCGCTCTACAAACACCACGCTGGCGAAGGGCTCAAGTTTGACGCGGCCCGCCCGAAGCCGGTCGCCGGCCCACGCGATGTCATTATCCGGGTCAAGAAAGTCGGTATCTGTGGGACAGATCGGCACATCTGGCAGTGGGACGAATGGGCAGCGGGCCGAATCCCGGTGGGCATCGTCACCGGGCACGAGTTCGTCGGATTCATCGAAGAAGTCGGGTCGGCGGTCACCAAATACCACCCCGGGCAGCGTGTCTCGGCAGAAGGGCACATCTTTTCGGGCACCGACTACAACAGCCGAACCGGCAACGCCCACATCGCCAGCGACACCAGCATCATCGGCATCGACCGCGACGGGTGCTTTGCCGACTTCGTGAAAGTCCCCGAAGATAATGTCTGGCCGGTTCACGCTGATATTTCGGATCGTCTGGCAGCGACTTTCGATCCCCTCGGCAACGCGGTCCACACGGTCATGTCGGCCGGTGTGAGCGCCCAGACGGTGCTCATCTCTGGCGTTGGCATCATCGGGCTGATGGCGGTCACCGTCGCGCGGGCAGCTGGCGCGTCACGCATTTTCTGTTCCGATGTCAATCCGCCCCGGCTCGCCCTTGCCAAGAAACTCGGGGCCGCCGAAGCGTACGACGCACGCGATACCGGCTGGCTCGACGACATTCGCACGCAAACCGGGGGCGAGGGTGTCGATGTGCTGCTTGAAATGTCCGGAGCGGACGCTGCGTTTTCGCAAGGGTTCCGAGCGCTTCGCAACGGCGGCCGGGCAGCATTGCTCGGACTCCCCGCCAAGCAACTCACCTTTGATTTCAACGAGCACATCATCTTCAAAGGATGCACAGTGCTCGGAATCAACGGACGGCGCGTGTGGGAGACCTGGTATCAGATGGAGAAACTCCTGCTGTCAGGACGACTCGATCTCGACGACATCATCACGCACGAATATCCGCTCGAAGAATTCGAGACAGCCTTCCAGACGATGATCTCCGGCGAGGGCATCAAAGTGCTGATGAATCTCTGACACACTGATCGCTGAACAACCGATCAGTCATCAGGTCCGTGCGGATCGTGCGTCAGGTCGGCAAGCACCGCAGCGCGATCGCCAAGCGCATCGCGGACCGACCGAGCGTCGAGTAACGACAACAAGTTCTTGACACTAAGTTGATTGTTTTGATGCAGGATCTGCAACTGCGACCGAAGGCCTCGGCGACGGGCCTCCGCTTCCAAAGCGGCGAGAATGGTCGATCGCTGATCGGTGGTTCGCCATGTGATGACCCGTCTGCTGCCACCAATATACTCTTCGACCGAGATCATCTGTGGCACTGTGACGCTTCCGATCTCTGTTTTCGCAAAAACGGGTGTCACCGGATAGTCAACCGAACCTGACAAGTAGTGCACACGAACGATGTACTCGCGTGTTTCCTCGACCCCGCCGAAGTGCAGCCAGAACGGACCGGCTCCAATCCCACTCGTACTTGTGATATCGCGCCGAGCGACGAACTCGCCAGTTTCGGCATCAAGCAACTCGACCCGCGTCCCCACTGCCGATGCGTTCGTCCCACCCAACCCCGCACCTGTCACGCGCACTTTGAGAAACGATGCATTGTCAGTGTCGTTGCGAATGAGTGCGACTTCGTAGTATCCAACGATGCTCATGTCCAGATCGCCGTCGTTATCGAAGTCAACAAATCGCGCATCGGATGGATACCGAATACTGGTCGAGAGAATCTGGGCTGATCCAAAATTGCCGTGCCCGTCGTTGAGACGCAACTCGACGCGGCTGGAGTAAAACGAACGCAACAGCATGTCGAGATCGCCGTCGTTGTCGACATCGCCAAACTCGGCACCACTCCACCGCATGGTCTGGCTGTCAGGCACGATCGTCGGGTCGGCGGTAAACCCCCCGCTGCCGTCATTGATCAGCATGCCGTTGCCTTGACCGAGGTAGTGTGTGCCATTGAAAATGTCGAGGTCACCGTCGTTATCGAAGTCGGCAGCCGTGCTATTGGAATAGACAAAATTTACACGCTGGATTGGCGTTGTCAGTTGCGTCAGTGCGAATTGGTCATCGGCATTCGTCGCCAACCATACACCTTCGAACCCCCCCGATCGCAATACATCTGGTTTGCCGTCATTGTTGAAGTCTGCATCGAGGTAGGTCCCGTATCGCCAGGTACCCAGAACACCGGACATCAGGCTTGACAGAGCCGACCGATCGAATGCGAGATCGCCATCCTCGGTCACACTTCCCTGTGCGAAAATCGGCGTGTACCCGTAACTCGTGGTCAAGTCATTCCGGCCGTCCCCATCGAGATCTGGCACGCCTGATGACACTGACCAGGACATTCCTGCGCCCGGGTACCCTTCAACACTGAAGCGTCCATTCCCGTTATTGCGCTGCACGCCTCGATACGCCGACACGAGATCGATGTCGCCGTCGTTGTCAATGTCCGCCATCGACGATTGATAATAAAGCAACATGCTGTCCTGCACCTGCAGGAACTGTCCGCGGCTTGTCCCGAGTTGCACGCTCCCGTAGTACCCACCGATGATCAGGTCGAGATAGCCATCGTTATTGAAATCGTTCCACGCCTGCGTCATGGCGTAACGAATCTTCGCGTTGTCGAGACCAGTTTCCGTCGTGACATTGGTCAAAGCGATGTCCGTTGACTCGGCGGTGGTAAATGCTGATGGTGGTACGACCGACCAGTTCTTGTCCGATGGCCCTTTCCATTCGAAGATCAATGAAACCGCGCCCCCCCACTCGAAGCAACGCACATCAATCGTGTGCACTCCTTCCTTGAGCGATGTGGATGCGGTTCGCGACCGATAGGAGTGCCGGCCATCGTTGTTCACAAGCAACTCGCCGTTGAGCCGCATCGTTGAACCATCGTCGCTCGACAGGCGAAACTGCCAATTGCCGGATTCCGGGATCACCAGCCCACCAAACACGCGCATTGCAACGCGGTCTGTGCCAAGGTCAGGATGTACAGTGCTGCGTGTTGGCAGCCACGCAATTTGGCGTTGATTGGTTTGCAAGTCAAACAGTGTGAAGTTGAGATTCTCGACCGATCGGTGCTCCCGATGCCCGTCCAGCCAGGACACTACCAGAGGTGACTCCACCTCTTTCAAAATGGACGCGGGTATCACCTGGACATTGTCGATCCCCCAACTCTCGTCTGTGCCATCGCGTCGCAATGCAGCAGAAAACTCGATCTGTTCGCGCGTTCCCGTCGCGGTAAAACGCGTTGTGACCTGTCGCATGACAATGTCCCGACGCTTGTCGTACGCGATGTCTTCAAATCGATCCAGCCACATGGCGCTTTGATCAAAAGTCTCGTTGTCGTGGGCGTACGAAAATCGGTGCGAAAAGATGTCCTTGCCGCCCACGCGCACTTGAAACCGATCGTTCCGCCGGGTCCCTTCCCAATGGTCAAAGAGGAAGAGATCAAAAACGACAGCATACTCAACGCCACGCGTTGTTTCGACTGTCAGCGTGGTCGAAGGCAGACGCCCCTTGCCACGCCCACCAACCGCGTCGCCATACGGCCCCATGAATGAGCCGAGCTCTGAGTGCGAGCCTTTGGTGACATTGGACCATTCGTTGCCGTAGCCCGACTCAAAGTCTGACTCATACGGAACTGCTGCTGTCTGACTCGAAGCCAAACCAGTCATCCCGTACGAAGCGAGAATTGGAGCAAAAAACACGATCCAGCGCATGTGGCACCTTTCCCAAAGGGGTTTTCACAGTGCTCTTCGGCGGTCGGTTGAGCCCTCAAGGCACATTTACGCCCTGCTGGCGATTGGTTGCGCCAGTTGTACCGAATGGTAAAACTGGGCCAATCCACATGCATGTATTCGGACGAAGGAACATTTCCCCGGATGGACCGATCGACCTTATCAATCAATCCAGGCGTATCGCCTCAGCGTCTTGAGCAAAGTGTCCAGTTGCGAATTCGATGCCGGATCAGCAGCCCACACCCAGCGTCCGCCGTCGTACCAACTTGAGACGAAAACCAACGGTGGCGTTGGGACACCGGCTGCTTCGTTCGATCCCGTCTCCACGCCCGCGAGCGCCTCGATCGCTAGCCATACTGCAGACACCTGATCTGGCGTGAGTCGCCTCGTCGCTGGCGGGTACCAGTTGCCGTCTGGGGTCGGACCTGTAGCCGCTCGAAAAACACGGTCAGGCTCGACGATAAACAAAGCACCGGATCGATCAGGCCCAGCGGGCTCGCGGACCTCCAGCGAAAAATCGGATGGAACCGGATTGTCGGTCACCCTCGCCGAATTCGCGGCGCACCCGCCGAGGGTACAAATCACACTTGCCAAAACCATCCTGTGCATGGCAAGAGTGTACAGCACAGTCACGCCCCTATCCTTGAGTCCTATGGATATCAGTCTGCGATGGATAAACAAGTACCTGAGCCCGGCGGGACTCTCCGCCGATGAAGCCGACCAACTGCTGACACAGGCGGGTTTCCCCATTGAGGGGATCACACAACGCCCGGATGGCGATGTCGTGCTCGATGTCGAAGTCACCAGCAACCGTGGCGACTGCCTGAGCCACATCGGGTGCGCCAGGGAAGTCGCGGCCATGCGTGCTGCGGGACCACGACGCGAACTGACCATGCCAACCGTTCGTGAACCGACGACCGCTGGCAAGACACGGGACGCACTGCGACTCGAAAACCACGACCATCGAGCGTGCCCACTCTTCACGGCCCATGTCGTCAAGGGGTGTGCGGTCGGCCCGAGCCCCGCTTGGCTCGTCGAAGCGCTCGAATCGGTCGGGCAACGCTCAATCAACAATGTCGTCGATGTCACCAACTTCATCACGCTTGAGTTCGGCAACCCCTGTCATGTCTTCGACCTTGACAAGTTGGCTGACAATGCGCTGATTATTCGGTACGCCAACGAAGGCGAGACACTCACCACGCTGGACGGCAAACCACGCACGCTCAAAGCCACAGACCTCGTCGTCGCTGATGCTGAACGGGCGACCTCTCTTGCTGGTGTCATCGGTGGGCAGGACTCAGAAGTTGATGCAAGCACGACTGATGTGGTTTTTGAAATGGCGACTTGGGACCCAGTCACCATTCGCACAGCCGCGCGCAGACTGGGCATTCGCACGGACGCTGGCTACCGATTCGAACGCGGTGTGCACCCGGCTTCGATCAAGTTGGCTGCACGCCGAGCGGTCGCGCTCCTGTGCGAACTCACGGGCGGCGTCTGCCAGGGCGAACCATTGTCAACGGGCGATCCAATCCCCGACCTTCTCACTGTGAACATGCGTCCAAGCCGGGCAGCCGCCTTGCTCGGCAAGTCGATCCCTGTGAGTGACCTGATCGCGCTCTTGCGTGATCTGGAGATTCAGACCGAGCAAATCAGCGAGGATGAGTTGCAATGTGTCATTCCGCCGCATCGGCTTGACCTGACCCGCGAAATAGACCTCATAGAAGAGATCGCACGCGGCCTCGGGCTCGATGCAGTTCGATCGAGTGACACCCTCGCGATTCGACCCAGGCCGCTCCAAGCGTCAGAGCGGGCCATGCGCGAAGTCGCTCGCGTGCTCACCGGGTTCGGGTTCTATGAAACCGTGACCTTCTCGTTCGTGAGCCCGGCAGAGGCTGCTGTGTTCCTGCCCTGTGGCAAGTCCACGGTGGAAGTCGATGATGATCGCCGCAAGGCTGAGCCGACGCTTCGACCAAGCGTCATACCGGGTCTGCTCGGCTGCCGACGATCGAACAGAGATGCTGGTAACAAGCAGCCGGGGGGGATGAGGCTGTTTGAAGTCGCCCAGAAATTCATGCAGACGAGCGATCATCAGTCCATCGAAGAGCGTTCGCTCGCGCTCGTGCTCGATGTCCCGATCGCGGGCAAGAAGGCAAAAGACACAGATCTTCAGACAGGCATCCGCCAGATGCGCGGTGTGCTCGACGCACTTGTGCGATCCATGTTCGGCCCGGCGGTCACGATTCGCATCGTGCCCGCGGAACCTGATAGCAAAGCTTGGCATCCGCGGGCATTCGCCCGACTCGAAGCCGCAATTGGAACCCACCCAGCAGTCACCATCGCCTGTTTCGGGCTGCTCTCAGAAGATGCCCTGCGAGCGTTCGATCTGGACGCACCAGTTGCGGCTGCCGAGATCGCACTCGACGCTCTGATCGCACCTTTCCCGCCCCTTGCTGTGGCCGAACGCCTGCCCTCGTACCCGAGCATCGAACGAGATCTCTCGCTGGTTGTTGCGGAGTCAGTGTCGTGGGCACAGATCGAATCGATGGTCGACGATCTCAACATCGATCGAATGGCCGGCTGTTCGTTCGTTGGCACTTTCCGCGATCCAAAAATCGGCTCTGGGGCTAAATCAGTGACGATTCGGCTTGCATTCCGTGATGCGGATCGCACGCTTCGCCATGAGGAAGTAGATCCGCAGATCGAGCGTGTGACCGCCGCTGCCCAGGAACAACTCGGGGCCACAATTCGGGTCTGATCGGCGAACATAGTCTCGGCTCGATCCGTCTCATACAATCCGCAGTCCAACGACGGGAGGTAGTTCATGACCCAGACCAGTATTTCTGCCGGCACTTCGGCATCACCATCAACACCTGACAAAAACCTTGTATGGGTAAACGGTGCCATGCACGCAAAGGACGAAGCGGCGGTCAGCGTGTTTGACCACGGTCTCCTCTACGGCGATGGCGTCTTCGAAGGAATCCGCATCTACCGTGGCCGAATCTTCAAAGCCGACCAACACATGGACCGCCTGTACCACTGCGCCAAGTCCATTTTTCTCGATATCCAGATTTCCAAGTCTGAGATGATCGACATCATGCGCAAGTGCATCGCGGCGAACGGGATCGAAGACGGCTACATCCGACTGGTCGTCACGCGCGGTGCGGGCTCACTCGGACTCAACCCGTATTCATGCCCCGAGCCGGGCATCATCTGTATTGCTGATCAGATCCAGTTGTACAAGCCTGTGATGTACGAAAAGGGCATGCGTGTTGTCGTGGCCAATCGACCCAAGACACCAATCGCCTGCCTCGATCCGCGTGTGAAGAGCCTCAACTACCTCAACAACATTCTCGCCAAATGCGAAGCAATCCACCTCAGCAAAGCGCTCGGCATTGAAAAGGAAGAAGACCTGCTGCTCGAGGTCATCATGCTCAACACCGAAGGGCATGTGTCCGAGGGGTCGGGCGACAACATCTTCTTCGCCAAGAACGGCGAACTGTTCACGCCACCGACCGATGCTGGCATCCTTGAAGGCATCACGCGTCGATTTGTCATGACGACGCTTTGCAAAGATTGCAATGTTCCGATTCATGAAAAGCGGTTCACACTCGACGAACTGCTCGACGCCGATGAGATCTTCCTCACGGGTTCGGCTGCTGAAATCATTGCGGTGCGCGAAGCGCTTCAGCATGACGATCTGAAGGTGACTTCGACCCATCCGATATCCGATGGCGAGGGTCCGATCACTTCCAAACTGCGTCAGCGATTCCGAGCGATCGTAACTTCTGACAATGTGCCGGAAGATTGATCGAAGACCAGGATCGCGAGCGATTGATTGACCACAGAAGCGACCACTTCGCGTTTTCTTGGCCGAGTGTTGGCTATTTTGTGTGGACCAATCGGTGGTGCACTCGTCGCACTCGCGCTTTCGAACACCTCACTCGCCGATCCTGCTCGATTGACCGCCGGGCTTGCCACCTGGATGGTGCTCTGGTGGGTTCTCGAGGTCGTTCCGCTCGCGATCACTTCACTCCTGCCCGTCGCCGTCTTGCCGCTCACGGGTGTCATGACCTTGAAAGAGGCAGCAGCACCGTTTGCCCACGAGATCATCTTTTTGTTCTTGGGTGGGTTCATGCTCGGGTTGTCGCTCGAACGGTGGAACGCCCATAAACGCATCGCGCTCGGCATCGTGCGCATCGTCGGCTGCGGCCCGAAGCAAGTCGTTGCGGGATTCATGATCGCCAGCGCGCTGCTGAGCATGTTCATCTCGAATACAGCCACCGTGATCATGCTGCTGCCGATCGCTGTGAGTGTCATCGCGCTGATGCAAAACGGCGAAGCCGAACCGACCGACCACAAAAACGCACGGAATTTCGCGATCGCATTGCTGCTTGGCGTGGCGTATGCGTCCAGCGTTGGCGGGGTGGCAACAATCAATGGCTCACCGCCAAATGGGATACTCGTCGCGTTTCTTGATGCCGAACTCGATACCAAAGTGGACTACGCCCAGTGGATGAAGTTTGGACTGCCACTTGCTTCGATCATGCTGCCTTGTGTGTGGTGGCTTCTGGTCTTCGTACTGTTCCCGATTCATGCCAAAGCCGATCCCACTGTCGCTCGTCATTTTCAAGAGCTTGTTCATGGCCTCGGACCCGTCTCGCGGGGCGAATGGACCGTCCTCTGTGTGTTCGGATGCACTGCACTCACCTGGATATTCAAAGAGCCGATTGCTGGTCTTTTTGGTGTTCATGATGGCATGCTCCTTACCGACACAGGAATTGCCTTGTTGGGTGCCATGGCGCTTTTTGTCATTCCCATCGATCTGCAAAAGGGCGTTTTCGCGCTGGATTGGAACACTGCGAAAACACTTCCATGGGGCATTCTCCTTTTGTTCGGAGGCGGGCTCAGTCTGGCGGCAGCGGTTCAAGCGTCCGGGTTGGATGTGGCTATCGGAAGCCAGGTCGGTTCGATGGTCCACCCGCCTCCATTGGTCACGCTGCTGATAGTCGCACTCGGCATCGTGTTTTTGACGGAGGTCATGAGCAATACAGCGGTCACGAGCGCATTTTTGCCGGTGTTAGGTGCGGCTTCAGTCTCGCTCGGTGTCTCTCCAATCGCTGTGTGCATTGTCGCGGGGACCGCTGCATCGTTCGCGTTCATGCTCCCGGTTGCGACGCCACCAAACGCGATCGTTTTTGGGTCCGGCCGAATCCGGACCGGTCAGATGGCGCGGGCCGGACTGTTGCTGAATTTGCTCGGTTCAGTCCTTATAGTGACCTTGATGGCGGTCGTCGGGACCCGCGTCTTTGATGTGTCGCTGACCGCGTCACCTTGAATGTGTTTCCGAGTCTGAAAGCGAGTCGATTCATGACAAATTCACTTGCACAAGAACTCGGAAAGCGCAGCCCATTCGAATCAGGCACGCAGGAAGCATTTCTCAACCTCGTGCGAACAGTTGCTGTGCTTGATGGCGAGTTCAAATCACTGTTTCGCAGGCATGGCCTGAGCCCAACGACTTACAACTTGTTGCGCATCTTGAGGGGTCATCGTCCGAAGGGGTGCCGATGTGCGACGCTTCGAGAGCAACTCGTTGTTCGTGTACCGGATATCACGCGGCTCGTCGATCGCCTTGCGACCGCAGGGCTCGTCACACGCACGACTGATACCAACGATGCGCGAGCGGTGAATGTGCGAATCACGCCGAAAGGCCTTCGCGTACTCAAAGCGCTCGATGAACCGGTCATGATGTTGCACGAGCAACAACTCGGACATTTGTCTGCAGATGAGATCAAATCACTGAATCACTTGCTCGAGCGAAGCCGTGATCGCCAAGCATAACTGCAGATTCTCACGCAGGCGTTTCAGCGATGTCTGACCTCTGGTTCACAACCGATCGTGTTCGGATGGTTGATCGACTTGCAGTCGAGCAGTTCAAGATGCCCTCTATTGTCCTGATGGAGAACGCTGCCGTCTCGATCACGCGCGTCGCACTCGAGTTGATCCTGCAACAGGACCTGAAGGCTGCGTTGATCGTCGCGGGTCCTGGCAACAACGGCGGCGATGGGTTCGCCATTGCCCGCCATCTACACAATGCCAACATCCCGGTCAGCGTGCTCCATGCACAGGATCACTCGAAATATGCGGGTGATGCGTTGGTGAACTTGAACATCCTGGTGCGGATGGATGTGCCACGCGCGTGTGCTGAAACAGAATCTGATTGGAAAGGCTTGTTTTCGCAAAGCGATCGACCTCGGCTCATCGTCGATGCGTTGCTTGGCACCGGGACCAACCGACCCGTGACCGGCCTCCTAGCGATGCTGATCGAGTCGATCAACGAGCAAACCGGCGATACTGTCTTGGCAGTCGACCTTCCCTCCGGCATGGACGCGGATCGAGGCATCATCGATGGCCCATCTGTCGTCGCTGATGCGACCGTTTCGCTTGTCGGCATGAAGGTCGGCATGGCCAATCGCGACGCGCAGGCTCGGCTCGGGCGGGTCGTGATCGGCGACATCGGTGTTCCACGCACGCTGATTGAATCATGTGCGGTGGACCCGCCCTGTTGACTCGGCTCTGTTTGACGCGACGATGATCAGTAGGCTTGGAGGTTTGATCGTGTCTGTGCAGATGGAACTTGGACGCATACTGATTCGAGAACTGGCTGATTACCAGATCATTGAACTGCGCGAAGTGCTACCCGCAACAGACACGCCCATGACAGACGACGAAGCGTTCGTCCGACTGCAATCCGCACGCAAGTTTCCGATTGTGATCGGGTTGCCCGAAGCGCAGGCGATCGAGCGACGACTCAAGGGTGTACCCATCAAACGCCCGCAAACACACGACCTGCTTGCCAATGTCATCCGCGCCCTCGGGGGCACCCTGCAATCGATCAGTGTGATCGATCTTGACGATCACACTTTTTTTGCAACGCTCGACATGGTGACAGACGACGGCACGGAACTCCACATAGATGCTCGACCCAGTGATGCGATCGCGTTGGGAATCGCCGAGAATGTTGCGATCTTTGTCGATGAATCGGTTCTTGAAAACGCAACGCGTGACGAGTCTTGAACCAACTCGCGAATGAGCACAGTATGAACAAGACCCCACTCGCCTCAGCCGCGGACGGTATCGGCGGACGCATCAAAGACCGCCCGGAAGACTTTCTCGTCGACGAACTACCCGATGACGACCCGAGCGGCGACGGCGAACACCTGTGGATGCTCGTTGAAAAGCGCGATGCCACCACGGCAGAGATTGCCAAAGCACTTGCAAACCACTTCCGCGTGGCGCCAAACGATGTAGCGTTTGCCGGCATCAAAGACAAGCGCGCAATCACGCGACAAGTTTTCAGTGTCCATGTGCCCGGTCGATCGGCTTCGTCGTTTCCGACATTTACGCACGATCGGGCTGGTATCCATTGGATCGAAGCCCACAGAAGCAAAATTCGACGCGGCCAGAGTGCGGGCAACCGATTTTCGATTCGAGTACGAGGCGTCAGCGCGACAGACGCTGTGCGTGCGCGCGACGCATTGGAGTTAATTGCCAGACGCGGGCTTCCGAATCGATTCGGCGCTCAGCGTTTCGGTGCGCGAGGCCGAAACCATCTGGTTGGTCGAGCACTGTGGCTTGGTCACTGGGATGAGGCGCTCGACCATCTCATGGGTCCGGGCGAGAACACACCTGCCGCGTCGCAGGAGTCGTGCGATCATTTTGCAGCCGGTCGCATCGCCGAAGCCGCCCGCGCACTGCCGCGCGCACTCTCACTCGAACGAACCATCTTGCGAGCGTTGGTCAAAACGGGGAAGCCCGCTAAGGCGTGGAAAGCGATCCGTCCGCGCGACCGAGGGTTCTTCATCACGGCATTTCAATCCGCAATTTTTAACGATGTCCTCGAACGCCGTGTGATTGAGAACACCTATGACACGATTATCCCCGGTGACCTGTTGTTGACGCCGGAGGGACGAGAGCTGGTCAGCGTTCCTGCTGACGGCGAGGTTCATCGCGCACTCATCGAAAGCGTTGCTGCGTTCGAACGCACGCCATCCGGACCGATGTGGGGCGCAACCATGCGTCGCGCCGGAGGTGCGGTCGATGAACTCGAGGTCGAGGCACTCGCCAACTGTGGCGTCACGCTCGAAGAGATCGCAACCCCGAAGGACCGCGCTGCTGAAATGACGAGTGGCACACGCCGGCCGCTGCGCGTACCGGTGCGCAACATCGACATCGAAGGCGGACTCGACGAACACGGTGAGTATGTCCGCTGCTTGTTCGACCTGCCGCCGGGTGCCTTCGCGACCGAAGTCATGTCGCTCATCATGGGCGCAACCGAAATCGATCAGGATGGACCATCGTCATGAGTCAGATCCGCCTGGTCTGTTTTGATTGGGGCGGCGTGGTTCTCCGCATCAGCCGATCATGGGAAGATCGATTCGTGCGTGCAGGTTTTGCCCCCCCGCCAGAACTGGACGAGCCAGCATTCGCATCTCAACTTGATCAGATCGCTGACGACTACCAACGCGGACTGCTGACCTGCGAGCAGTACTTTTCGACGATCGCAGCAAAGACAGACGGCGCTTACTCGCCAGCGCATATTCAACAAGTTCATGATGCGTGGTTGATCGATGAGTACGACGGTGTTGGGCTGCTCATCGACCAGCTCAACAAGATGGACACAGTCACGACGGGCATGCTCAGCAACACAAACGCCGCTCATTGGGCTCGGCAACACAATGGCCCGGGCGGGTTTCCTGCAGCGTCTCGAATCGCTCGTCGGCTCGCGAGCCACGAACTTGGATACGCAAAACCGGACCCGGCAATTTTTAGAGCGGCGACTGATGCCTTCGGCGTGACTCCTGAGGAAATCCTCTATTTCGACGACATCCCCGAATATGTCGCAGCAGCCCGGAACGCCGGTTGGCACGCACAACGCATCGACCACGAAGGTGACACCTGTCAGCAGATGCACCGCCACTTGATCGATGCCCAAGTGCTGGTGCCCGAGTCAGATCAGTCCTGATCATCGCGACGAATGACCCGCACATTTTGCCTTGGGTCCAACACGCCGTTGGGCTCTTTGGCCCGTGAAAACAGCGATCGCACGGATGCATAGACCCACAGCAGCCCCAGCCCGAAAGCGCCGATGATCATCACCGGAATCATGATGAGCAACAGCAATCCGAAGACGGCAGCTGCGATCAGAAAAATGAGAAATCGAGCAAAGAAGTTTGGCTGACGACCAATGTTGACGAAAACGCGGCGGGCGCTTGCGCCCGCCGCGTTCGATACATGTGCGTATTGCTCATTCCATGCGGGCATCACCGAATGATACCCACGATCGATCCGGAATCACCGGCGACGGCGGCTCGCGATCAACGGAAGGGCAGCCAGACCAAGTGCAGCCGGTCCTGGCGTTGGCACCTGCGACATGAAATCCTGATGCGAATCGTTGGTATACGCCTCAAGATAGGCAGTCGGCGTGCGATCGAAAGACAACTGATTCACAAGCGTGCTGTACTGCTGAGCGACTGATCCGCCAACACTCGCGCCATTCGTGCTGGCTGCACGAAAGTTGCCCTGACCCAGATCGAGCGACGACCCGCCGATCAGCGCGTCGAAATCGAGCACGATTTCCCAGACCGCAATCTGAAATGCCGAGGCGAGATCTTGATCACCGCTCTCCGACCAGATGCCCGGGCCGGCGATGTTGACAAGTTCAGCGATCGCCCATGCCTTGTCCTGTGCCTGGGCACGATGGTCGAGCGCGTCTTGCAGCGATTCACGCTCGAAATTGCTCGTCCCCGTCTGCGCCCATTGATCGGGGTCAATGCAGTAGGTCATTGTGCGATCGCCATCGACAAAATGAAGCACGCTGCCCGAGAACACATTGTTGAAACTCCCGTTGTTGACTGAGATACCGACATTGCGGCCCTGGGCAACGCCACCAAACTGCAACGAGACCGGTTCCGCGCTCGCCACGCACGCACAGCCGGCAATCACCGCGACACTCATAGTTTTCTTGTTCATAGGTTTTCCCTCCCTGAGTTGATTGAAACAACACCCACACAATCCAATTCGCAGGTGTGACGGCCAACCTGGCGCGTCAATTTCGATGGCATCTATTGCTGCCATTGCCGATTGCGCTGATCATGCGGTGCGACTGTGGGCCGCTCATCCCCAACACCCAATTGGCGAATCTGGCCGCCCACACGCAAGTCGTGGAAAGCCTGTCAGATTCACCAGTGCCGCCAATCGTCATATACAATGGTGTGTCCGAAACCCCTTACACCACAGGTCGTGCGCCGTGACCCAAGACCCACAATCCGTAGAACTAAACTGGTCCGAATCCACCGGATTCGTGCACCTTCACCTTCACAGTGAATATTCACTCCTCGACGGTGGAAACCGTGTGGACAAGCTGGTCGCACGCGTCAAAGAACTCGGCATGCCCGCGGTCGCTATCACCGACCATGGCAACCTGCACGCTGCCGTGCGGTTTTATGAACACGCCAAGGCTGCAGGTATTAAACCCATTCTCGGTGTCGAGGCGTATGTCGCTCAGGGCGATCGGACCGACCGTACGCACACCGGCATCGCGGACGGCGGATTCCACTTGGTGCTTCTGGCGGAAAACGACACCGGCTGGGACAACATGCGCTACCTTTGTAGCGAGGCGTACCTGACCGGGTTTTATTACAAGCCACGGATGGATCGGACGATCCTCGAATCACACAACGAAGGCATCATCGCAATCAACGGCCACCTGGGCAGCGAACTCGCATTCCACCTCACCGCGTACGAGCGAACCGGCGAACAAACGCACTGGGACAAAGCAGTCGAAGTCGCGCGGTGGCACCAGCAGACATTCGCGCCGACCGATGCAGGCCCACGGTTTTTTATTGAACTCCAACACCATGTGCCGGAGCAGAACGCGATCAACCCGCACCTGATTCGTCTGGCGCGCGAGTTGGATCTGCCGCTGGTGTGCGACAACGACAGCCACTTCCTGCGCGAACAGGACCACGACGCGCACGACACGCTCATTTGTATCTCGATGGGCAAGAGCAAGTGGGATGCTGATCGCCTGCGGTATACGCCCGAGTTGTATGTCAAAAGCCCCGAGCAGATGCACGAGATTTTCGGGGCGGATGAATACAACACGGACGAAAATCGGAACGCTGGGCGTGAGGCATTGGCGAATACGGTGCGAATCGCCCAGCGATGCAATGTCGAGTTGCCTATGGATGCCAGCCACGCACCAGTGGTGCGCGTCAAAACGCCAGCCAAGAGTAAACTGCCCAAGCCAAACGACAAGGCGTTTGCCGGAGACCTGACCGAGTGGTACAAGGCGTACTGTGCACTCTTCGATCTCGAGCCGGCCAACGACACGGAGTTGAGTCAGGCCAAACTCGAGAAAGAATGTGACAAAGCCCTGCGGCAACTGTGTGAGGGGGGGATGGTCTGGCGATATGGCGCCGATATCACCGATCACCGCCACGCATTCATCGAAGGTGACCCCGCAACGGCGGCAGAGCGCGAGAAACCGGGTGTCGACCCTGTCGGATTCGACAACTGGGCAAGGCTGAACCGCGAACTCAAGATTCTCGCGGACAAGAGTATCAGCGCGTACTTCCTGATCGTGTGGGACTTCGTCAACTGGGGCCGACAACGCGGGATCCCGGCAAATGCGCGTGGCTCGGGCGTGGGCACCATGGTCGGTTATGTGCTGGGGCTTTCCAATGCATGCCCCGTGCGCTATGGCCTGCTCTTTGAACGATTCACAGACCCCGATCGCAGCGAATATCCCGATATCGATATTGACCTGTGTCAGGAGGGGCGCGCCAAAGTCATTTCATATGTCCGCGACAAGTACGGCCATGTGGCGCAGATCATCACCTTCGGGACGATGAAGGCCCGGGCTGCGATCCGCGATTGTGCGCGCGTGCTCGAGGTCTCGCTGCCTGTCGCAGACCGGGTCGCCAAGTTGATCCCGGAAACACTGAACATCACGCTCGACGGCGCGATCGATGCCGAGCCCGACTTCGCTGCCCTGGTTAATGGTGAACGGGCAGCAATCGACGCGATCAATAAGGACCTTCCCGACCACCAGCACACAACCGCGGAACGCATCACCCAGCTCATCGACAACGCTCGCGTTCTTGAAGGACAGGCGCGACATTGTTCGGTTCACGCTGCCGGCGTGATCGTGGCGACCAGACCGCTGCACGAGATTGTCCCGCTGTACAAGCAGCCGAGCGCCGAAGTCAATGAAGTTGTCACACAGTGGGACGGCCCGACCTGCGAGAAACTCGGCCTCCTCAAAATGGACTTCCTCGGGCTGCGCACGCTCTCAATCATCGAACGGGCCAAAGCACTGATTAAGGACGGCTTGCCCGATGCCGAGGTCTGGAAGGCGATTGATGCTGACCCCAAGAGCGGCGCCCCCCACCCGCTCGATCTCGACCGACTGCAGTACAACGACCAACGCGTCTTTGAACTCTTCCAGCGCGGCGACACGACCGGTGTGTTTCAGTTTGAATCGGGCGGCATGCGCCGGCTCCTCGTCGAGATGAAGCCCGACCGGCTCGAAGACCTGATCGCTGCCAACGCGCTCTTCCGCCCCGGACCGATGGATCTCATCCCCGACTACAACAAACGCAAGCACGGCGAAGCGCCCGTGCCGCAGGTCCACGAGATCGTCGACCGGTTCACCGCTGAGACCTATGGCGTCATGGTCTATCAGGAACAGGTCATGCAGATCGTGCATGAACTCGGCGGCATCCCGCTGCGGGCCGCGTACTCATTGATCAAGGCGATCAGCAAAAAGAAAGTCAAAGTTATCGATGCGAATCGGCCCAAGTTCATCGAGGGGGCGCATGAGAAGGGTCTCGACAAAAAATCGGCTGAGGACCTGTTCGAACTAATCCTCAAATTCGCCGGGTATGGCTTCAACAAGAGTCACTCGACCGGTTACGCCATCGTGGCGTATCAGACCGCCTACCTCAAGACCTTTTTCCCCGCCCAATACATGGCTGCGTTCCTGTCATTTGAAAGCCAGGCGCAGAAGACCAGCGACTGGATTCCGTACCTCGAAGATTGTCGCAAAACCCGACGCCTCGACGGCTCGGTCGGGATCGAAGTGCAAGCCCCCGATGTCAATGTCTCCGGCAGCGCATTTACCGTTGCATTCGACAAGGACGAGCCGCGCGATGCGCTGCATGGGCATATTCGGTTCGGGCTCAGTGGCATCAAGGGCTCGGGTGACAAGGCGATCGATGCGATCATCGCCGAACGCGATGGCGGCGAATCGCGCACGCCTTTCACATCACTCTTTGAGTTCTGCGAGCGTGTGCCCTCCAATGTGGTCAATAAAGCGACGATTGAATCACTCATCAAGAGTGGCGCTTTTGATGCGATTCATGGCCGAGAGAATCGGTCATCGATGGTCGCGACGATCGAAACCGCTGTCAGCGCCGGGCAGAAGATGGCAGCCGATAAAGCGGCCGGGCAAGGTTCGCTCTTTGGTGCGCCCGATCCCGCAGCCGAAGCTGAAGCGGCCGTGTCAACTGAATCGCCGCTCAACAAAGCCACACCCTGGACTGAAGCCGAAACGCTGAAGAACGAGAAGGACACGCTCGGTTTCTATGTCTCAAGCCACCCGCTCGAACGCTGGGGAGCCTGGATCCGCGCGTTCGCATCATGCGACCTGACCGGGCTCAAGACTTTCCCGCAAGATCGGCGCGTACTGGTCGGTGCGATGGCTCAGAGCGTGCGCACGATCGTGAGTCGCAACGGTCGAAACGCTGGCAAAAAGATGGCGATCGTCACGATCGAAGACACCCGCGCGACGGCCGAAGCGGTGCTGTTCCCCAACACCTACGAGCAATTCAGCCACTTGCTTGAGTCAGACGATCCGTTCTTTGTGTCGGGTCGTGTCGATCACAGTCGCGGCGACCCGCAGGTGATCGTCGATCGCCTCGTCCCTATTGATGGCGTCCCCAAGGAGCGCGGCACGGTCACGCTGTTCGTCCGCGACAGCGTGCTCAATGGAACTGCGACCCATGTCCTGCCGCAGATTCGCGATGTGCTCGATCGATACCTTGCATCAACGAACGAAGTCACCGATGACACCCGCGAGCGCACGAAGCCGTCGCCTCTGGAGTTTGTGGTCGAAACGCCGAACGCATCGGTGGTGATGGAGCCGAAGCGCATGCCGCGTGTGTCACTGTCGCCCGATCTGGTGGCTGAACTATCGAATATGCTCGGCGCACAAAGTGTGATCTACTCGGGTGGCATGTCGATCGAAATCAACAAAGATGATAAGCGGAACAAGTATCGGAAGAAGTAAGCTATGCCAACGACTGCTTAAGATCCGCGATGAGATCGTCTGCATCCTCGATGCCGACACTCAGCCGCACGAGGCCGTCCGAGATCCCGAGTTTGGCTCGTTGCTCAGCGGGCACAGAAGCGTGGGTCATGATCGCCGGGTGTTCAATCAAACTCTCCACCCCGCCGAGTGATTCGGCCAGTCCGAAGATGGCGACGCGTTCGAGCATCTTACGAGAGGCTTCGAGCCCCCCCTTGAGATAGATCGTCACCATGCCGCCGAAGCCGCGCATCTGCTTCCTGGCGATGTCATGCTGCGGATGCGACTTGAGGCCGGGGTACACGACCTTCTCGATCGCCGCGTGCCCGGACAGGTACTCGGCGACCTTCATCGCGTTCTCGCAGTGCCGGTCCATCCGCACATGCAGCGTCTTGGTCGAACGCAGGAACAGGAAGCACTCCATGATGCCGGGGACAGCCCCCTCGCTGAGTTGCACAAACTTGAGTCTCTGGTGAATCTCATCATCGTTGACGATCAGTGCTCCGCCGATTGCGTCGGAGTGCCCGCCGATGTACTTGGTCGTCGAATGGCACACGATGTCAGCCCCGAGCGCGAGTGGGTTCTGTAGATACGGCGACGCAAAAGTGTTGTCGACCGCAACTATCGCGCCGCCCATATGGGCTGCCTCGCTGACGCGTTCGATATCAATCACCTTGAGCGTCGGGTTGGTCGGCGTTTCAACCCACACAAGTTTGGTCCGCTCGTCCATCGCTTCAGTAACGCGATCCGGATCGGTCATGTCAACGAGCACGGTTTCGATGCCGAGCTGCGCGAACACCCGGTGGAACAGGCGATTCGTTCCGCCATAAACATCGTCGCACAAGAGCACCTTATCACCCGAGCTGAGCAAGTGCAGCACGACACCGGTCGCCGCCACACCCGACGAAAAGCACAACCCGTACTTGCCACCTTCGAGCGATGCAAGGTTGTCCTGCAGCGCGTCGCGCGTCGGGTTGGCTGCGCGGGAGTAGTCATACTCACCCTTGATAACGCCGGGTGACGACTGCACAAAGGTTGAAGTCTGGTAGATCGGTGTGCAGATCGCGCCGGTGGTCGGGTCTGGTTGTTGCCCGGCATGAATCGCTCGTGTGCCGAAGCCATGATTGGATGAAGTCTTCAAAGCCTTGCTCCCGTGATGGATTTACCCTTGTTGGCATGGGTTTTCTGCCCGTGCGCATTTCTCGTGTTCTCGTTCTCAGCTTTTCGCACAGACCAAAGACCCGCGCCGTTGTTACTTTTTCATGTTCGCCAGATACTCGATCAGGTCAATCTGCGTGAGGATATCGCGAACCACGCCTTCGTCGATGACAACCGCTGCCTGGTCCTGGCCGAAGATCGCAAAGAGTTCTTCAATGCGAGCCTGCGGATACACGAGCCCACCAATCGGCTTCTCGATGCCCTTGATCGTGCCGTCGCCCGTCGCCGAGCCGTTCTGCAGCCCACGGAGAATATCCACCTCGTGCACCATGCCCGTCGGTTTGCCGTGCTCATCCACGACCGGCAACTGCGACACGCCGCACTCGCGCATGAGCGCAATCGCTGACGAAACCGAATCGCTCTCTCGGATGGTCAAGACTTCGGGCGACCGCTTGGCGATGAGATCAGCAACGCACCCAAGCCCGCGTTCGGGTTCCATGAACCCGTGCATCTTCATCCACTCGTCATTGAGATACTTCGTGACATAGCGCGTACCCGAATCTGGCAGGATGGCGATGATCCGCTTGCCGGGCCCCCATTCTTTGGCGAGCTGCAGGGCGATGTGCGCCATCCCCCCCGAACTACCGCCACAGAACAGACCCTCTTCACGCACCAACCGGCGTGCCGTCGTGAAGCACTCGTAGTCATTGACCTGGTACATCTCATCGACCACGCTCGGGTCAAACGCATCGCACTTGATGTCTTCACCAAGCCCTTCGACTTTGTAGACATATGGCGTTGGCAATGTCCCAGTCTTGAAGTAGTGGTAGTGCACGCTGCCCAGTGGATCGACGCCGATGATTCTGGTTTTCGATCCCTTCTTCTTAAAGAATCGGCCAATACCCGAAACAGTCCCCCCCGTCCCCGTACCCGCCACGATCGCGTCAACCTGGCCGCCATCGGTCTGATCCCAGATCTCGGCGCCGGTCAGGTGTTCGTGGGCATCGATGTTCCACTGACTGTGGTACTGGTTCATGTAAAATGCGCCCGGCGTTTCCTCCGCTACGCGCTTGGCGACATTGACATAGTGGTCGGGTGAGTCGCCCGGCACATCGGTCGGCGTGATGATCACCTCTGCCCCGAACGCACGCAGGCCATCGATCTTTTCCTGACTCATCTTGTCGGGCATGGTGAACACGCAGCGGTACCCTTTGGCTGCAGCCGTCATCGCCGCCCCAAGCCCGGTGTTGCCGCTCGTGTTTTCAACAATCATGCCACCCGATTTGAGCAGCCCGGCTTTCTCTGCCTGTTCGATGATGTAGCACGCCATGCGGTCCTTGATCGACCCTGCGGGGTTCATGAACTCACACTTGGCAAGGACCTCGCTCGAGCCCGGCTCAACGAGTTTGTTCAGCCGAACGAGCGGCGTATTACCGATGGCTTCGAGAATGTTTGACTTGATATCCACGGATGGCCCCTTCGTGATTTCATGAATTGCCCGAAGCATAGGTTCGGCCCGACCCCGATGAGCCGCGAGCGCAAGCTTACGATTACGGTGTTCCGCAGCGTCCTCGACAGGAATTAGAGCCCAAACCGCACTGCATCTTGCTCGCAGGTCGCCACTGCGATTCGAGGGTCACACCCGCTTTGAGAGAGACAAGTTGGTCAACTGATATTCAGCGTCGGCCTGTGTTGCCCGGTGCGCATTGATGCCAATGCCATCTGCTTTTCGAGGTTGTCGACGACCTGATCGAGTGCTCTCGGGATCTGTTCGCCGCCCGCGGTCGATGCATCAAAGTTGTTCGTCGGCGTGCCCGCGTCGCCGTTGGCACGCAGAGCCATGTTGATCGGAATCGCACCGAGGTACGGCACATTCATGCGTTGGGCCATCATCTCCGCCCCCCCGCGTCCGAAGATGTCATATTCCTTGCCGTCGTCGCCGATGAAGAAACTCATGTTTTCAACCACACCGAGGATCTCGACCTCGAGTTGCTGGAACATGCGGATGGCCCGCACCGCGTCATCCTGGGCCACCTTCTGTGGCGTACACACGATCACCGCGCCGGTCAGTTGCAGGCTCTGAGCCATCGTCAGCGGCACATCGCCCGTGCCCGGCGGCAGGTCGATCACCATCGCATCGAGTGAGCCCCAGGCAGTCCGGTCGATGAGTTGCTTGAACGCGCCATGGGCCATCGGCCCGCGCCAGATGAGCGGCTTATCAGGATCGACCATCTTGCCGATACTGATCGCTTTGAGCCCGTGGACAGCCATGGGTTGGAGTTGTCCTTCGTGCACTTGTTGATCGAGCGTGTCGAGCCCGAGCATGGTGGGGAGTGATGGGCCATAGATATCGCCATCGAGCAACCCGACCGCCGACCCGCGCCGCGCGAGCCCGACCGCGATATTCACCGCGACCGTGCTCTTGCCCACGCCCCCCTTGCCCGCCCCCACCGCGATCACGAACTTGGCATCGAGGGCCGACTTGGTCGGTTGATCGCCCGGTTGAGCAGCCTGCGACTTCGATTCAACGCGTTCACCCGCATGATCGACAAACGAAATGTTCAACTGCTCAAGGTCAACGCCAACACCGATCGCGAGTGTCCGAACCGCTCGCTCGACCGACTTCTGTAAGCCATCACGCACCGCAGGTGTCGATTGTCCGGGCATGCTCAGTTTGATGGCGACATGGCCATCACAGGCGGTGACCCACTGAACAATATCCGAATCTACGATATCGCCCCCGCCAACAGGGTTAGGAACGGCGGCGAGTGCTTCGAGAATGTCCTGTTTGCTGAGACTCATAGATCTGGTCCTTTTTCCGCTGAGGTCAGGTGTGAACTTGATGCTAGGCTGAAGGACCACCGATTCCGTGCTCAGTGAACGCAATGCGTCCATCAGCATGGCGTTATGCTGGCGACCTGAAGGAGGCAATCGCATGGGCCTGTACCTACTCACATTGACTGCAATCGCTGGTTCCACCTTGGCAGTCGGTCCTGAACCAACTCCAGCGGCACAACAAGCCACCCAAACTGACGAGCACGCCCTGCTCGCAGGGCCATCGGTCGCAGCAAGCAATGTCACCGCGACGACCTCATCGTTTTCATCAGAAAACACCAACGAAGCATCTCGAATGAGTATGGCCGGTGCTCGCCTTTTTCGTGAAGCCTTGCTGGCATTACGAACCGCGCCCGAAGCGGTACGCCCGACCAAAGAGCAGGAAGTCGCCATCGCTAGACTTATCCAAACATTTCAACAACAAGAACGAGCGTTCCAACGATCGCACGGCTCAGAATTGCGACAGTTGCGCGCGCGGATGAATCGCACAACCGATCAGACGCGAATAACCCAGGAAACGACAAGTGATCAGGTCGCATCGACCACTTCTCGGCGCGCCAACGCCCGCCGAGCTGCAGAGTCCGACCGCCTCGATCGTGACGATGCCATGACGGATCAACCGTCGTCCAGGACACAACCCACTGGGTCGCAAGCAGATACCATGCGTGCAACAATGGCAAATCCACGCGAGCGCGTCGCGGAATTAATGGCCGAGCGCCCGTCGATGGCCTCGATCGAAAAGCCGATCCGTGCACTTCTCACCACAGAACAAAGTCAGTGGATCAACGACTTTCTCGTCACCAAGAGCAAGGAACAGTTTGAAGCCAGAGCGTTCGAGCGTTACCGCAAGGAGGCTGCGCAACAGCTCGCCAGGCAGCAAACGCGATCATTCGATGACATGATCAAGCGTCTACCGGAACGCATGCAGACTTATCTGAAGTCACTTCCTGAAGACGAACGGGAAGCAGCGATTGAGCGCTTGCGCCAACGCCGACAGACCGATCGCCGAACCGATTTGGCCCCCCCTCAGCGGACCAAAACCCCCCCAAGTGTGGAAGACCTCAACCTGCCCACACCCGACTCCGGGGGGTAATACCCCCCCTTCGAGGCATCTCACGTGGACTTGAATTTCCCTTTGGCATCCAGCGGACCCCCACCGATCCATCGACAGGGCTCTGCATATGCCACATTGTGGGTGTGTACAAATACCTAAAATACCATTCCTTTTCACGAAACTTGGAAGTTTCAACAAATTATCCCGTGCGGTCACCGAGACGAAACGCATGAACAGCCGACAAACCTCTATGATGGATTTGATCTCTCTCTCCTCCAGCGGGGCGCCTTTGAACAAGGCGCCCTGCTTGTTTTTTGTCCGTCACTCGCTCGTTCGGGTCATGGTCGTCTACAGTACTCACTTCTCTCTTGATTCGATCCAAAGGCGGACCAGCGATGACACAAAGAGTGCTCGTAACCGGTGCAGCAGGGTTCATCGGGTCACATGTCTGTGAAGCGTTCCTTCGGCGAGGGGCAGAAGTCGTCGGGCTCGATAACTTTGACCCCTTCTATGACAGACGCTTCAAAGAGACCAATCTCGAGTCCATAGAGACGACCTCATCGAATAGCACCGGTTCGTTTCAGTTCATCCATGGCGATTTCTGTGATGCCCAGACCGTTCAGCGCGCGTGCCAGCACGCCGACAGCATTATCCATCTGGGCGCCAAAGCCGGTGTCAGGCCGAGTATCGAAGACCCGGTCGGGTATGTCCAGGCCAACTTGGTTGGCACCGCGTGCCTACTCCAACAGGCCCAGGCAGCGGGGGTCAAGCGAATCGTCGTGGCGTCATCAAGTTCGGTCTATGGCAATACGCCGGCCACGCCCTTCTCTGAAGATGCACGCGCGACAGAACCTATTAGCCCATATGCTGCCACGAAACGAAGCACCGAATTGCTCGGGCACGCGCACTGGCATCTGACGCGCCAACCGATCGCCATGCTGCGGTTCTTCACTGTGTATGGTCCACGGCAACGACCAGATCTCGCCATCCGCCTCTTTATGGAGCGCATCGCGAACGGGCAGCCAATTCGGCTCTTCGGCGACGGGTCATCGAGCCGCGACTATACATTCATCGATGACATCGTTGCCGGTGTCATGGGTGCCCATGACTGTATCGATCAGTTCGGTTTTCGGATCTGGAATCTGGGCAGCGACCAACCGATTGCGCTCCATGACCTCGTCGAGACGATCGCGAGTACTGTCGGCAAAAAGCCAGTTATCGAACGCGCTCCGCTCCAGCCGGGCGATGTCGAACGAACTTGGGCCGATCTGACACGATCGAAATCTGAGTTGTCGTACAACCCTTCGACTTCACTCGGCGATGGCGTGGCTGCACAGTGGGTTTGGCATCAGTCCGTCCAATAAACGATTCTGATATTCGCACCTGCATGATGCCGACTGTCTGATTGCGCGACACAGTTTGTGCTCAGCAAGCCAGGAACCAGGCAATATTGTGGATCCAGATGGCGATCATCAAGAGGGCCAGAACGACCTCAAAGGCCCAATCGTTCGTATGAATGTGAACGCAGTCCTTGCAACCGGCACAGTTTCACCTGATTTGCACCGTTGCGTTCTGCATTGAGATGATCCCCAGCGATTTGAATTGGAGAGTTCTTGGAGCATCGTTTATCTTGTTCACGAGAGGACATCAGTATGAACCATCGCAACTCGAATCGAAACATCAAGGCTCTTATCGCCTGCCTCGCTGGCAGCGCAGCGTGCCTCATGCCGACATCGATTGCGCAAGCGCAGGATGTGGTCGATCATTTTCAGAACTTCGACCTCAATGGTGATGGCGTGACCAATCAAGCGGACATGCAAGCCTATCAAACGCTGGTTGATCAGCAAGACATCCGGGCCGACCTCGATCTGAACGGGAGCATCAACGCGGCGGACATGCGGCTCGCGGAGCGCTCTGTCGCACACGGCGGCGATGCCGGCCCCTTCCAGTTCCATTGGAGTGTCCGTGAGATATGGCACCAACCTGATCTTGGAGATGCACCGATCCTCCGCGATACTCAACTCTTTCCGCAGTTTGATTTCGGCAAGTACCCCGACGAGGGATACCAGCAGATGATGATTTCGCCCAACGGCAACATCACACGGTGGCGTCGAAACTATGACGATTGGATGGCTGCCCATCTTGAGAAGATCGAAGCCGATCTCATCGAGGCGCAGCAAACGAACCCCGGCTTCCGATACGGTGCAATCGACTACGAAGCAGCCATGCCGGTCTGGTCGTGTATCCAGCGCTACAACTCAAGCCAGTACAGCACATGGCGTGCATTCGTGGCATCCCTACACAGAGATGAGTTTGATCAGCAGTTTCTGAACCGTGTCGGATTTACGCCCCCCGCTGGCGCGACGCAATGGCGCGATCTCGATGCCTGGGGCCGCGTCAACCTGTGTGAAGCCTCATGGAATCACTTTGGGCAGGATTTCTACAACCGCACACTTGCCAAGTGCCGCGAGATCGCACCCGATGTCAAATGGGGCATGTTTAACATGCCGAAGTTCGCCACCGGCATTCGTATCTGGAACGAACGCCGAGAGATTAACAATGATTTCGGCTGGCTCCTCGAACAACTCGACTTCTACGCCCCCTCGTTCTACCGCGCTCCGTTTGTCACGACTGAGTCCGCACCGATTCAGTCACAAGATCCTCTCAAACTCATTCAATGGTATCGTTCGAATGTTGAGGAACTGGAACGACTTCGTGACCGGTTCAACCCCGATGCAGAGATCTTCGGCTTCGTCTTCGCCCATTATCATCCTTCGACAGCAGCAGGACGCACCATGCCGGACGCAACGCTCACCGATGAAAATCTTCGAGCCGCACTCATGTACAGCCGGCTCTTTGGGACCGATGGCTTGATGATCTGGCATCCCCTCCCTCGCGTTCCCAATCCCGACAAGCCTTGGATGAACGCTGAGCAGTTGGGGCTGGAAATGAGCCAGCGCTGGTCACCGCTCATGCACGATTGGCAATCCGGTTTGGTAGACAGCGGCAGCGACGACGACAATAGCAGTCACACCGCGGACAACCTTGACGACGGGCCATCAAAAATGAATGATGGCAAGACGATGCGGACCGCCGGCGTGTCAACAATCTCCGGTGGACGCGACTGATCAACAGACCACCCGAGTGAACAAGGTGGCGACCCCACGCAAGCGATCACGCCGCACCCGGTTCATGCTGGGTGCGGCGTTGTTTTGTTGGGCCTTGCTGCCCTGGGCATCGAGGCTTCCCGGAACGCTCGGCTGGATTGCCAGTTTCTATGCGGTGATCGCTGTACCCGTCGCCATGTTCGCGCTCGTGTGCTGCGTCGGGCTGGTGCTGAAACGCTGCACGCAATGGGCTGTTGTTGTGGTCGCGATATCTGGTGTCACCATCGGAGTCCAGATCGTCAGGTCTTCATCACTGTCTCTGCCAACAGCAGATCACACAAGCACAACCGACACGGACCTGCGCGTGATGGTGCTGAACGCATCGCCAACCCTGCAAGACCTCCGTCCCTTGTTTGACGAGATCGATCGATGGAATCCGGATCTTGTCGTCTTCACCGAAGCATCTGCGCCGCTCGCGCGCGAAGCACGGCGTGGCAGCGTGTTGCCAATTCGATACCCGTTCGTCGCGGTCCAATCGCCAACGACAGATCTCAACGGCTGGATTCTCGTCCTGTCCAAGACTGAACTGTTCGATATCGATCGATCCGCAGCCGGAATGGTCGCTGCAAGGGTCGCGATCGACGAGGTGCGTTATTCAGTCGTCGGCTTCTATGCCGCGTCGCCAAGAACTTCGAAGAGATGGCACGCTGGCAACAAAGTTGTTGACACGGTTGCGACCTTCGCGCAAACCGAATTCGACCAGGGTCGCGCCGTCGTCGCGCTGGGTGATCTCAATGCGACGCGAGCGAGTGAGCGAGAACGGCGCATCAGATCGACCGACGCGTTGGGACGCGCCAAGCCTCTGCTGCGCGCTCGCGGGTCGTTTCCATCGGGTTGGCCATCACTGATCACGATTGCAATCGACGATGCCTGGCTCAGTCCTGACCTCGAAGCAACCACCTGGACGACGCTCCCGTCGATCGGGTCAGATCATCGGCTGATTCTCGTCGATCTCCGACGACGCACGCCGCACCAGAACTGAAGAATCGATCAGACAGCGAGTTCAGGCTCGCCATACCCCTCCGCATACTCATACACCGGCGCTGCGTTCTTCATGCGATGGAAGTCGGGGTCGACTGAATAGTCGATCTTGTGAATCTGATCCATGAGACCCACGCCGAATCCCATCATGAGTGCTGCGAGCGTACTCCCGGCCATGGATGCCGATTCGGCCACGCCATGAGCGAGCACCGCCACGACAAACGCACCCGCAAGATAAGTCACGCTGAGTTTCAAGCCGCCTTCAACGAGCGCCCGGCGCCAGGCTGAGAGCCCGAGGTAGGCAAATGTGCAGATGGTCAGCATGAGCAGCGCAAACCCGATGATGCCGGTTTCAGCAAACACCTGAAAGTAAATCGAGTGCAGGTTCTGCGTCGTGGGTGTGCCTCGAGCGTTCATCCCGATGACCCAGCCGTGTCCCAAGATGGGCGCTTCCTGGATGTAGTTCATCGCGATCGCCCACGCCTTCTGCCGCGAGTCGAACGATAACTGTCCAAGTCTGGAGGTACTCTGCGTCGCAAACACCGACATGAGAATGTACAGGACGATCCCGCCAAAGCTCGCGATGGTCGCTGCCAGGAAAGGCCTCTTGAGCAGTGGGAACGCGAGTGCAAATGAGCCGATCAAAGCCATCCCGAGACCGCCACGAGCGCCGGTGAGCATGATGAGAAACAGTGAAACCACGACCGTGGTGTACGCCATGATCTTCCAGTTTCGACGAGGATCATGCAACGCGACAAACGCTGCGATGATGGTCATGTTCGCCATCGTCTGAGCAGCCCGGTTCGTGTTCATGCCGAACGGTTCAAACCGACCGATGTGTGAGATCGAAGTCGGCACACGCAGCAACTCAACGAGCGTCACGAAAATAAAGGCAGACGACGCGAGCATGAGCACACGCATGGCTTGTCTCATGTCCTTCGCCGTCTTGATACTCATTGCCAGTGTGATTCCACTCAAGACCGTCGTCAGGTACAAGCCCTTCCAGGTCACCGCGGCTGTCACCATCGGTCCCCAGACCGCTGCAAACATGTAGAACCCGATGAACATCAACATCGTGATGCTTGCCGGGCCGTACCCATACGCTCGATACACCACAATGCCCAATCCGATGATCAGAAGCGTGGTATAGACCCGGGCGTACTTGAGTACCTCAAAGAAGGGAACTTCCGTTGCAACCGAAAACGCTGCAAGAAACAGAAACCCACCGGTCAATATCGCAAGAGGGCGCACAAACAGCGCAGAAAACAACAGACCGACATGCGCCACAATGGCGATGATCACCATGATCAGGAGTTGAAATGTGTCAACTTGATGCAACATCTGCGATCAGTGTCCTTTTTCCGGATTCATGCGTATCCACCTTCACACTTATTTCGGTCGCCAGCAGAGTCAAGTTCGCCAAAGCAAGGCAGATTCCGCAGGATTCGCTGATCTGATGCGACCTGTTCTCGGATCAATGCTTCAGTCTCCGCTGTCGGTGGTGGCGGGCGTGGTGGCGCTTTGGGGAGAACGGTCCGTGTCAGCCGTTCTTTCAGGCCCATCGGAAGCAAGGGCCGAATGTATCGACGATACACCGGATTGTGGCCGACCAACCGCCAAGGCCCGCGCATGACCTGTTTCCCTTCCCCCTTGTTGAACACCTTGCCATCATCGATCAGATCAGGACGCGCCTCGATGCCTAAAAACTCACATACAGCCGAACTCATCGTTCGTCGATCTGACACATAGTCTTCAAAACGCACGATGCGAACACGCGCTTCGCCGAGCGCTTCGATCCAGGGCTCCACCTGCATCGCATATTTTGAATAGTTCACCAACGCAGGATACTGCTCGACCGCCTCGTCAACCGAAGGCGGCATATTGCCACGAGTGTACTCGTGGTAGTGATGGCTGGCTGCCCGCTTGACAGGATCACGCACAAGATAAATCACACGCAACTCAGGCCCGCAAACTTTCAAAGCCCGTGCAGCCATCCCATCGAAATCAGGACGCTTGGAGTATGCCGTCGAAGCCTCGGCGCACAACTGCTCGGATCGGGCTTTATCAAAAAGAGCGGCATACCTGGCTTGACCCGCTTCGGTCAGGACTTCGTCATGACACAGTGACTCTGGCTCTTTGTCGATCGGCAAGAACACCCGCGGATTGGTCATCAGATCGCGGAACAGCGTCGTGCTGCCACACTTCATGCCGCCGATGATGAGGAAATCCGGGAACCGCATCAGTCGGTTGCTCCCCAGGTCCGTGTCGCGTCGCGCGGACCACCCGTCGAAGTCGCTGGTGGCGGCGCGATATCGAGACCGGCATTGATCAAGGCTTTGCGATACCCGTCGACAGGATCTGTTGTGATCCCCCAGTCTTTGAGCACATCATCACTACCAGCCTTGAGCCGATCGATTGTGTCAGCATCCGTCGCGCGGCGCAAGGCATCGGTGAGCGCGTCAAGGTCACCGGTCTTGTAGCAATAGCCGTTCTGGTCGTTGCGCACCAACTCAACCGCCGCCCCCACCACATCACTCGACACCATCGCAAGCCCGCATGCTGCCGCCTCATTGATCACCAACGCCCATGGCTCATAGGTGCTCGGCAAGCACAAGACATCGCACGCTTTGTAGATCGCCGTGACACGCCGTTGTTCGTCAATAAACCCTGTCCAGATGATCCGATCCTGCAGATGCGCTGGCACGCGTGCTTTCAATTCGTCTTCGAGAACGCCCGACCCGACAATGACCACATCCCATTCGGGGCGCTCTTCCGCGATACGCGCAAATGCATCGATCAACATGTCGACGCGCTTCACATTGACCAATCGACCGGTGAACACAATTCGGCGACGACCCGCTGCCAATCCGTGCGCTCGTTTCTCAGACTCGACCTCATCTGTTCCGACAGAACGGATCTCGTCGTAGTCGGGCTCCTGCGGCACATAAAAGGTCGCATTCGCCTTTGACCCATATCGACGGAAGTACTGATCACCAAACTGGGCACAACACAAGATGCCCGTCGCCCTGTCGATCACCCGTCGCAACACAATGGTTTTGAACACGCGCGCCATCCCGGTTGCCAGATCGCCGTGCACATTGCTGTCGCCGAAGACATAGTGGGGAATGCGGTTCTTGTGCAGGTAACGCAATATGCGAATGCGCGCCGCATCAGCAAAGCCAATGACCGACACGACATCGGGTTTCTCTCGTTTTAACCACTCAATGATTCGGCCGCCGCGCTTCCATTCTTTGATGAATCGCTTCGGGCTGCTGCGACCTTTCGCGTACTCGCCGGCTCCAAAAATCTGATGATTGATCGCGGGATCGAAGTCAAGTTTCCACGGAAACACATTGTACTCGTGCGTAAAAATGCTGTGCAGTTCCACCTCGGCGATCTCGTGCGCCAGCCGCTTGTGCTGATGCAGACGATACGGACTCGGCGCATTGGCGATGATCGCCAGTTTTGGCTTACTCACGATGCCCCCCCGCACGCCTGGCTGTACATGTCTTCAAATCGAGATGCGATCGCATCGGGGTCAAGATAGTCAAGCACCCACGCCCGGCCCGAGTCACCCATCGCCTCTCGCCGGTCTGCATCGCCGAGCAGCGACTCGATCGCATCAGCAAAGGCAGACGGCGTTTGATCCACAATCACAGCCCCACCCGAGCCTTCAAGTTCTGGCCAGATATCGACACCCTTGGTCGTGACCACCGGTGTCCGGCACGCCATCGATTCCGGGAACACAAACCCGAAGTTCTCCTGACTCGTCGGCAGTGCAAACACATCCGCCCGCTCATAGAGCGAAACTTTGGATTCGCCTGTCACAAGCCCCACCAGCCTCACTTCGTCGGTCAGGTCAATTTGTTTGATCAGTTGCTTCATCTCACGCACATACGGTTCGTCACCGGTACCAGCGATCAACATGCGGCACGCGCAGCCGCGTTGCTTCAGTTCTTCCGCCGAACGAACAAGAACATCCACACCTTTCTTCATGTGGATGCGGCTGAGAAAGAGCACAACCGGTTTATCCGGATCGATATCACCCGTTCCAGTAGATCCAAACGCCGCCTCCGCGATCGCAGGGCCTGGCAGCGTCTTGTACGGCTCAAGATCAAAAATCAACGGCACGACAATCCCGGTCCCGCGCGGATACCACTTGCGCGACTGCTCCAACTCCGCGCCGGCTGTGCAGTGCACCAACGCCGCCTTTTCCAGCGTGCGGCGACCACCAAGCGCGAGATACACACGCTTTTTCGGCATCTTCTGCGCCATGCACCAGTCATCGAGCATGCCATGCACGCTGAGTACATATGGAGTGCCGTGCTGTTGCGCCATGCGCGCCAGTTGATTGTTCGCTGTCGTCCAGCAGGCGTGCAAGTGAACAACATCGCTCGCGCGCACAAGATCGTTCATCGATTCGAGTTGTGATCTGGAAAAGAGCCCGAGCGGTCGAGCGGGAAAATCAATCAACCGCACGAGCGGGACACCGTCGCCGCCCGACTTCCAGGCATCTGGAACATCAGTGTCGTCGCAGGTGAGCACGGTCACCTCGTGCCCGCGCGATGCGAGCAGTTGACACATATCAAGCACGGCGCGCACGACACCACCATCAGCGAGATTGAATCGTGTCAGGAAGTGCAGGATGCGCATGAATGAACCAACTCTCCGGCTAACTCGGTGCCTCGCCTCGTTCGGCCCGGCGCATTTCTGCCATCTTCAGGCAGATCTCATATTCGTACAACGCCTGCAATGCGCAGTAAGTCATACCGGGTCGGCCATCAAGAAATCCCAGTTTCATGAAGTACAACAAGAAGAACTTGAGCGAAGGTCGCATCGGCATGCGAAATGAAATGTTCTTTGCCTCGAGCCGCCGCGTGTTGGCATCCGAAGAAAAAAGCGACTTCCAACTCACCGGCCGTTCACGCAGTGCGCGAATCTGCTCGATCGCTTCGTAGGTTGAATACCGATTGTGCCGATCGAGCCACTCCGAAATGCCTTTGCTGAAATTGTAATGAATGAAGTGCTCTTTGAGATACCCGTGCGGACCGTTGATAATCGGCGTCGGATTCACCAGCCGTTCAAACCGAATCGACTCAGGACGAAAGAAGCGCATGATGTACCCAGGCGGCATGGACCGTTTGAGCCATCGGCCTCGGAACATGTTCTTTCGGCCACAGAAAAATGCCACCCGCTGTTCGCTGTCGTCCGACGCGATGCGGCTGATCTCTTCGTGCAACTCGGGGGTCATGTGCTCGTCTGCATCCAGATAAAACACCCACCGGTGCTTGAACTTGATGTTCTCCATCGCCCAGTTCTGGTGCGGGCCTCGCCCGTCGTATGGCCGTTTGAAGAAACGAACGCCCCGCTTCTCGCAGATTTCTTCGGTACCATCGGTGCTGAGCGAATCGAGCACGACGATGTCGTCTGACCAGCGCACACTATCCAGGCAACTCGGGAGGTTTTGCTCCTCGTTCAATGTCTGGATGAAAATAGATACACACATGTCGTTCTTGCTCTGATCGGATGATTGGGAGGGAAATATAGGGCCCACCCTTCGTAGTCTCGCGGTCCTCAGTAGTTCGGTCAGATCGAGGGTGTTTTCGAGCCGAATGCGCCAGCAAGGTGGTTTCACGGCTCTATACTGTGCGACATCATGCAAGCCCGGACATTTCAAATCGATGATCGACTTATTTAGCCCGATATTTCGGGCTTTTCCGTGGCGACCTGCTTTTTCAATCACGCATACACAGACTCCATGACCGAGGGGTCCTTTTCTGTTATCAGGCATATTCCCTATGACGGACCAATCAAACATACCCGTAATCGACGAGAACCCCCATCGCTATTCGGCAGCCCTGGCGTACAGCCTTGAGCCGCAGTGGCAAGCGTGGTGGGAAGCGCAAGGCACTTATCAAGTCCCCAACCCCGGCGATCCGGCGTTTGACTCGACTCGCCCAAAGTTCTTCTGCCTGGACATGTTTCCCTATCCGTCCGGAGCCGGGTTACATGTCGGGCATCCGGAGGGGTATACCGCGACTGACATCATCAGCCGCATGAAGCGGATGCAGGGGTTCAATGTGCTTCACCCGATGGGGTGGGATGCGTTCGGCTTGCCCGCTGAACAGCACGCCATCAACACCGGTGAGCACCCAGCTGCGTTCACCCGCAAGACAATCGATACCTTCCGCCGCCAGTTGCAACGATTCGGGTTCAGTTACGACTGGTCGCGCGAACTGGCCACGATCGACGAGGGGTATTACAAGTGGACGCAGTGGATCTTTCTCCAGATCTACAACGCGTGGTTTGACCCCGATCGTCAATCGGCACGGCCGATCTCGCAACTCGTTGGCGAGTTCGAATCGGGCATCCGCGAGGTTCGGCTGAACCCGCAGGCTGCCGAATACGCAGGAGCTGGCGACCTGCCGGGTGGCACGCGTATCGGTGACTGGAGCACACTTGATCCTGACACCCGGCGCATGGTGATCGATTCGTACCGCCTCGCATATGTCGGCAAACAAACCGTCAACTGGTGCCCCAAACTCGGCACCGCGCTCGCGAACGAAGAGGTGATTGACGGCCGAAGCGAACGTGGGGGACACCCGGTCTTTCGCAAGCCAATGCGTCAGTGGATGTTTCGCATCACCGCTTATGCCGATCGCTTGATCGACGGGCTACGCGATCTCGACTGGCCCAACTCGACCAAAACGCAACAAACTGAGTGGATCGGACGATCAGAAGGCGCCGAGATCGATTTCCCAATTTTGGGCGTTGATGAACACCCTACAGGCGAATCACTGCGCGTCTTCACCACACGCCCAGACACCATTTTTGGCGCGACCTACATGGTTGTCGCACCCGAGCACCCGCTTGTCGACCAGGCACTCGAAGATGCGGGTCCAGAAACACCCGTCGACGAACTGCGGTCTTACACACAGGCAGCCCGCAACCGCACCGATGTCGAGCGGCAGGAAGCCAAGGAAAAAACCGGCGTATTCACTGGTATCTACGCCTGCAACCCCGCGACCGGCAAGCCCATTCCGATCTGGACAAGCGACTATGTCCTCATGGGCTATGGCACCGGCGCGATCATGGCTGTTCCGGCTCAGGATCAACGCGACTGGGATTTTGCCACGAAGTTCAACCTGCCCATCGTCCGCACGATCGCCCCCCCGGACGACTTTGATGGCGAAGCGTACACCGGCGATGGACCTGCGATCAATTCAGGCTTCCTCGATGGCATGAGCGTTGACGAAGCCAAAGCCCGCATGATCATCTGGCTTGAAGACAAATCGCTCGGTATGAGCCGAATCACCTATCGCCTGCGCGATTGGCTGTTCAGCCGGCAGCGGTACTGGGGTGAGCCGTTCCCGATCGTGTGGGATGCCAAAGGCAATCATCACGCTGTTTCTGAAAGCCAACTGCCGGTTGTGTTGCCCGATATGGCCGACTACGAACCGATCGAGAGCGATGATCCGCAACCGCTATTGGGCAAGGCGACCGACTGGCTGGCGGTCACCGCTGGCGAGGTGGGGGTAGAAGACCTCAACGCCGACACCCCACTTACCCGCGAAACCAACACCATGCCCGGCTGGGCTGGGTCATGCTGGTACTATTTGCGATACTGCGACCCGCAGAACAACAGTGAGTTCATCAGCGTAGAGGCCGAGCAATATTGGATGGATGAGAAGGGTGTCGATCTGTACATCGGTGGCAATGAGCACGCCGTCCTCCACCTGCTCTATGCACGCTTCTGGCACAAAGTCCTCTTCGATCTCGGGCATGTCTCGACAGATGAGCCCGTCCAGCGGCTGTTCCACCAAGGCATGATTGTGTCACAGGCATTTCAACGCGACAACGGCAGCCTCGTGGCAATCGACCTCGTGGACAACACCGGAACCGACGATCAACCCGTGTACATCGAGCGAGATTCTGGCGAAACTGTCAAGCAGATCACCGCCAAGATGTCCAAGAGCCTCAAGAATGTCGTCAACCCCGACGATGTCATCGCCGAATATGGAGCCGACACCTTCCGGCTTTACGAGATGTACATGGGCCCCCTCGAAGCGTCGAAGCCTTGGAACACGCGCGACATCGTCGGGCTGTACCGATTCATGCAGCGCGTGTGGCGGTTGCTGATCGACGAGCAAACCGGAGCCGTGCGCTCGGCCGAAACGGAAGACCTCGATACCGAGAAGAGACTGCATCGCACCATCGCCAAGGTCGGAAGCGACATCGAGCGGCTCGGGTTTAACACCGCGATCGCAGCGATGATCGAGTTTGTCAACGCATCAAAAGCACTGACCCTCGATCAGGCAGATCGTTTTGTAAGGCTGCTCGCACCGTTCACACCTCATGTCGCCGAAGAACTCTGGCACCGCCTCGGCCAGCAGAAAGCGCACGGCTCAGTCGCGGTGCAGCCTTGGCCGACCTTTGACGAAGCCATGCTCGTCGATGATGAAATCGAGGTGCCTGTGCAAATCCTTGGCAAGTTGCGCAGCAAGATCGTCGTACCCGCGGATGCGGATGAAACGGCAATGCGCGAAACTGCATTGGCTGACCCACGCATCGCAGAACTGATTGCGGGCAAGACGGTGCGCAAAGTCGTGGTGGTGCCGGGTCGTCTCGTCAATATCGTGGCGAACTGAGTTTCCTGCGCACGAGAAAGACCGCGGGCATGCGTCGCGCGGCCCGTTGAGGCACAAATACTCGATTAGCCAAAGACCTGACCAGATTCAATGTCCTGCATCTTCCAACCGAGCGATCGACACAGACGCACGAGCACCGGCCACGCGACATCCTGATCGACGACGGTGAGAATGGCTTGCGTGATCTCGTCCTGCCCATCGGCGTATTCGATCGCAATCCCCGGCCCGTGCAGGATCTGCGTCCCGACAGTTCGCATGGGCGATCCATCAGGCGCGGTGTTGAACGGCGCGAGCGACGCGATGAACTCCCCTTCGGTGCCGAGCGATTGATTCGGGGCACCGGGTTCATCAGAGTCGCTCGGCAAAAACACAACCAGTTGACGCTTTCGAGCCACGCGTGAGTCTCCCCTCAGTCCTCAGCCCCGGCTTCGAGGTCGCGGTTCTGAACCAGTCGATCAACCGTTTCGATCAACTTCATCAACGGCACCGGCTTGAGCAGATACCCATCCACGCCGAGTGATTCAGCGTAGGCCTGATGTCGCTTGCCCTCGTTCGCGGTCACCATGACAACCAATGGGCTGTCTTCATGCCCTTTGATTTTCTCGAGCGCCAAAAAGCCAGATCGACCGGGCAGCATCATGTCCAGAATCACGACATCCGGCTCGTGTTCATAGCACAACTTGACGGCTGTATTGCCGTCGGAGGCTGCGAAAGTCTCGGCACCTTCTGATGAAAACGCCACCGTCATCGATTCAAGCACATCGCGGTCGTCGTCAACGATCAGCACGCGCACATCACTCAGTCGTTCATCGCTCGACATTGGTTCCTCCGGCTGCAGCACCATCTTACGGCATGCGTGTGAGCCCGCGCTCTTTCAAAAACTGCATATCTCGCTCACTCTGAGCACAAATATCATCAACTTCATCCACCCCCATCCACGGCAGACTCTGCAACTTGGTTCGCAGAGCGTCCGGAACGGGTCTTCCTAGGCGTTCATGCCGCGGCCGACTCTTCCAGATCCGGTGCATCCACAGGTATTGTTCCGGCGCAGCAATAATCATCTTCTCGATCGCACGCCGATAGCGAGCGGTCAGATAAAACAACGGATCAGGTTGGTCGGCCCAGTCGCCTGGCCTGATGACATCGGTGACTTCCATGCGATATCGAAAACCCTGTTCACGCGTCGCGGGCAAACGCTTCGCGTACGAGCACACCACATTCGCGTTGTGTCGAATCGCCAGAAGTCCGATCGTCTTATAGGTCGATGTCAGCCGCCCAAAAAAGGGCACGAACAACCCCTTGTCACCCGCGTTCTGATCTGCAACCACCCCGATCGGGACACCCGATTCGACGAGTGCTGGAAGTTCTCGAGACGCGCCGAACTTGTCGAGCAACACCACACCACGCCGGGCCCGTGTTCGACGCACCCAGGCATCCAATGGTTTCATATCGAGCGGCCGATACAGCGCCCGCATCGGGAAACCCATCAGCGCCATCGTGGTGCACAGAACCTCCCAGTTGCCACAATGCCCTGTAAGCATCAGACTTGGGCGGCCGTCGAGCACGGCTTCGAGCGAACCTTCGAGCGGACCGAACTCAACATGGTTGATCCATGCATCGTCGCTGAGCAACCGATGGATGTATCCAAGTTCGACACCAAGCCGAAAGAGATGCTCGTATGACTGATGGACGAGTGTTTGCGCTCGATCGTGCGATGTGTCAGGCAGAGCAAACTGCACGCGAGCTGTTGCTTTGGCGACTCTCGATCGATTGAACGGCGCCCGTGCGAAACCGAGACCCAACCCACCCGCAGCGTTTGATGCTGCGTGCACCCCCACCACCTGCGGAACCGTCGTCACCGATCTCATCACGCCATAGAGCGCAGGATGTGTCCACGCTGGCAATCGGCGTTTGGCCTTCGCTCTTGGCGCTGCGTCATGAACCTCGGAAACCGGGGCTGCGGCCGTCACGATTAGTCCGGGAAAGCCCCGATCAGCGTGTACAGGCGATTCTCGTTGAGCACTGGGATGGATGTCGCGACGGCTGTCTTGAACAGTTCGTCGTACTTGGCCACCATCCGTTGCAAACGGACATATTCCTGAAGCACTTCAATCGGTGCGCCAGGACCAGGCTGAGGCGGAAGAAGAGGCTTGCGACCCATGACGAGGAAATCGACACCGCCGCTCAGGTCATCTTGGACAGTCCCGCCCCAGTTCTGAATCAGGGCTGCGAGTTCCGCCGTTTCAAGGCTGGTCGCCATGCCGTCCTGATTGGCATCAAACTGGCCATAGACCACGAAGGTGTATTCCTTCTTAGGGTCATAGACGGGGTTTGCAATGATGTCGCCTCGGACGATCGGGTTTCCTCGAGACTCGCGAACGATGCGGGCGCGAGAAGTATCAGGACGAATATCGACGATTTCGATCACGGCTTTACCGTCGTTGTATTCGCCGGAGTCAAGATCAGGACTCAAGGCTGCGCCATCACGGTACACCGAGAATGTCTGGCCGAGCACCACTTTGTCACGACGGCCAAGATCAATCACGACCTCGCCCGCGGTCGGACGAATCTCGATGATGTTGCCGTCCACAAGTGCGAACTCATCCTTGGGCTTGAGTGCGTCTTCACTTGTGCCGCGCAAACGATCCAACTGGTCGATCGCGAGCAACAGTTCTTCTTGAAGCCTGGCGTTCTGAGAGGCAAGTGTCCGCTCACGCTCAGCAAAGTCGTCTGTCCGGCGATCGAGTTGGGCCTGCATTTTTTCTTCCAGACGATCGATCTGCGCCCGATACTCATCGACGCGACTCTGATAGTCGCTCACCTGCGCCTGCAACTCCTGCTGGGCAACTTTTGCGGCATCTTCAATACCCGCGACGCGTGCAATTGCGGTATCTGAGTCCTGCTTTGCCTGCGCTCGGGCTGCGTCCGCATCCGTTACCTGGCGATTCAGATCCTGAATCTCGGACTGAAGCGAACGGATCTTGCCGAACAACGACTCACCGGGCGAGAGCAAACCAGATGAAGTCTGATCAAACTCTTCGAGTTTCATGTCGGCTCGGCCGGAGACTGTTTGCATCATGCCGCTGTTGGTTTCCATCAAGTATGCAATCGCTGACTTCCCGCGAGCCTTGGTGATGACATCGCGCACGGCTTGCGATTCGCGTTCGTTGCTCTTGACAAAGGTGTTGTTCGCGTCTTCCAGCGTGTTCACCTGGCGAACGGCTGCAGCCTGCTGCGAATAGAAGACCATCGTCAACACAAAGAGTGCAGCGCAAAGCACTGCAAGAATTGTGATTGCGACTCCGACACCGACACCTGCGCTGGTCCGACCTGCCATGGGTACGCTCCGCGTTGAATACCTGTCAACTTCATTCCGCAGGCTCGGCCGTGAGTCACGCAACCCACACACCGCTTCCCGAGAAACCCCACGGGGTTTTCGAGACCTGCTCCTTCGCGCTACGCCTGCGCGCACGCCGGGGTTGCATCTTTAGCCCCAGAGTTGCCCAAGTCTCGCATCACACCGCAAAGTCGTCAAGCCGACGAGGTTTCACCAGCTGTCCCCGACAGCCCATGGAACGACCGATATCTCATCGAAATTGCGATCCGAATCGATCGGAGTGGCGGTGCATAGCACACAGGACTGGTCGGGCTGCACGCATGTACGGCTATCGTTTGGAACAGCAGATGACTTGCCGATCGTACATTAATACATCCAAATTCAGGCGTGCAAGCGATCGGTCAACAGCACGGCCGATCCCGCAAGCAGAGTGGCGGTGCATTCGTGGCCGGTCAATTGTGCACAGAATCACAGACTGACTTGCCCTGTGCATCTTGACCCCTGGTTCCGGTGGTCAAAAAATCCGATTGTTCCTATCGCCTCGCTTCGGACGGTCGATCGCTGACCGGCCGCAACGCTCGTCGTCCTCTGACCTACTCTCAAAAGCGAGTAGCATCGCAAACTGATGATCATCTTGAGACTCAGGGGTGGAATCCCTAGGACCTCCCGGACGCAGGTAACACATCCGTCCACAGACTGTACACACGATGGGCGACCGATTCTCAGCACGATTCCTTCGTGCGAGCCCTCGAATGTTGCCGATAAAAGATGCTGTGGGCGTCTTCGTCCTTTTGCACTATGTCGACAGGTCTATTCATTATCGCAGAATCGTTGATCCCGAAGTCGCCGCTGAGCGAGATGGAAGTGGCATTCCGTCTGGGCGTGGCGGTCGTGTTTGCGATGGTGATCGGCATGGAGCGGGACAAGGCGGACAAGCCTGCAGATGCCCGAACCATGGCATTGATTTCTGCCAGTGCTGCTGGCTTCACGCTGCTCGGTGTCCAACTCGCAGCGAGTCTGCCCGAAGGAACAGCGAACATCAATCTCGACCCGACGCGTGTCATTTCTTACATCATCTCAGGCGTCGGCTTTCTTGGAGCGGGCGCCATTCTTCACTCCAAACGATCTGTCAAAGGGCTCACAACCGCTGCCTCCATCTGGACGGCTGCTGCGATCGGAGCAGCAAGCGGGCTTGGCGCGTACACCATCGCAACGATGCTGTTCCTCGTGGCGTTCATCATGCTGTGGGGGCCTTGGATCAGAACGCGACTTGTCAACGGCCGCGCCGACAAACCTGCCGAACCGTCGGCTGAACGCGGGACACCCAAAGCGAACGACCCAACCGACCCTGTTTCCGCTGACTCTTGAATCAACCGCAACGCGTCGCCGATGTGCTTGTTTCAGTCTGGCAATCGTCGCTCATCGTCACGGGTTCGAACATCTTCACGATGCTTTTTGATCTGGTTTTGCGTCCAGACTTCGCCTTCATGCCAGAGCGGCTCGGCGAGACCTGACTCCCAAACCTCCAACGACCGAGTCAGTTGCAACACAAGCACCCGATGTTGGTCTGCGATGTTGGTGGTCTCACCCGGATCCTCACGAATGTTAAACAGCATGAGCGGGTTCGTCTCGACACGAATGAGTTTGTAGTCGCCCGAGCGCACAGCCGCTGCAACACCGCGTCTCCAAAAAAGCATTTCGTGGGGTGGCCCGTCCCTCTCGCCGTCGACAAACGGCAACAGGTTAACACCATCGACCCCCGACCATGCGGCCGGTTCCGCGCCAGATGCAGCGAGGCAAGTGGGAAAAACATCAAGACTCGAAACCGGCGCGAGATATCGCGACCCGGCTGTCACCCGGCCACGCCAGCGCATGACAAATGGCACACGCACCCCCCCTTCAAATTTACTGCCTTTCATGCCACGAAACATGCCGTTTTCTGACGCATTCGTCGTGGCACCCCCGTTGTCATTGATGAAGAACACAAGCGAAGGCCTGATCTGCCGATCGGCAGCATCGAGAATCGTGCCGACCGCATCGTCGAGCGCCCGCGTCATCGCTGCGAGCGTGCGGCGTTTGGCAGGCTTGATACCCGAATCGACTTGATCGAGGTCGTCCTCCGTCGCGTGCATGGGTGTGTGGACTGCTGTAAAGGCGACATATAGAAACGATGGTTCGTCCGAGTGCCGATCGAGAAAATCGGCCGCCTCTTTGCCCAGTGTGTGGGTGACATATGAATCAGGCGGGTCTTGCTCAAAGGCATCGTTCCGCATGGGGCGGTGGGTCTGGCTCGGCTCGTCAATCGGGCGGTACGATCGTGAGCCGCCGAGGTAGCCATAGAACTCGTCAAACCCGCGCGAAAGCGGCCGATACGCTGCAGACTGCCCGAGATGCCACTTGCCAATCGCACCTGTCGCGTATCCCTGTTCGCGCATGGCATCTGCGATGGTTCGCGCGTCCGGGTCGAGCCCCAGTTCGCGCCCGGCCCCCCCGAGGTTGAACTCGTGCCCGAATCGCTGCTGATAGCACCCGGTTATCAACCCCGCCCGCGACGGTGAACAGACCGAGGCTGAGACATACCCCTGTTCAAAGATAACACCTTCAGCTGCCAATCGATCGATGTTGGGCGTTGCCCAGTCGGTGCATCCAGTAAACCCAAAGTCGGCATACCCCGCATCGTCTGAGATGATAATGATGACATTGGGCGACTCCTCCGCGTGAGCGCCAACCGTCAGGAAACACATGGCTGCGAGTAGGATTCGGATCAGCATGCCAATCTCCAATTCGAGCTAAACACTTATCAAAGGTGGAGTCATCGTGCGATTTCTGGAGGTCGCTACACACCTCGATCGCTCGACCCCAGTTCGCTGAGTTCATCGCCATAATGCTCGCGGAGAGGCTCGATGACTTCTGCGATGAACCGCTCGGTCTGTTCAACCGCGCGCCCCACATACTTCATCGGGTCGAGCAACTGGTCTTCGGTGAGCAGGTGGTGCACGGATGCGAAGGCCGGGTCTTGCCGCAGGCGTTCGATGAGGTCGTTGTCGAGCCCTTCCTGCTTGACACGCATACCGGCAGCCTGCGCATGAACACGGATCTTCTCGTGCAGGTCCTGGCGATCTCCCCCGAGTTTGACGGCTTCCATCATGATGTTCTCGGTCGCCAGGAACGGGAGTTCGGCCATCAGGTTCTTGCGCACCATCGCCTCATTCACCACCAGCCCGCTCGCCACCTCGTGCATGAGATCGAGGGCCCCGTCGAGCGCGAGGAACGACTCGGGCAGTGACAGGCGGCGGTTCGACGAATCGTCGAGCGTGCGCTCGAGCCACTGCGTCGCAGCTGTGTCATAGGCGTTGCCGACGAGATTCATCACGAACCGCGTGAGGCCGCAAATGCGCTCGCACTTCATCGGGTTCCGCTTGTAAGGCATGGCTGACGAACCAATCTGGTTCTTGCCGAACGGCTCGTCGAGTTCCTTGCGGTTGGAAAGCAGGCGGATGTCGGTCGCGATCTTGTGAAGGACAGCAGCGACAGACGCGAGGTCGGCAAGGATGAATGTGTCGGTGACGCGTGGATAGGTCTGGCCTGTCAAGTCGAAGGTGTGGTAGCGAAGCATGGAGTCAGCTTGATCAGCGACATACTCCTCCTCTGTCGTGTTGGCTATTCGATCCAATCGTGCTCGAACCTTCGCTGCTTTCTCGGTTTCACCCATCCCTTCACTCATCGCCAGCATTCGGCGTTGACTAGCTGAAGCCTCTTCCTTCCACCTCTGGAAGTTGACCGCGTTGAACGGTCTGTTCTCAAGTAAGAGCAAGACTCTCCCCTCGAACTCGTCAACGACGCTTGAATCAGCGTTGAATAACTGCAAGAACGATGCTTGGGTTCCTGTGGCGCCACGGAAGCCACGAAACATCTGCCAATCATTGAAAAATGTCTGAAACCTCTCAGAGCGAACGAGATCCAGATTCGCCGCCCATTCCCCAACTCGACGGCCAACAGTGGTGGGTTGCGCGGGCTGGTAGTGCGTGAACCCGAGTGTCGCCAAAGCGAGATGCTTCGCGGAGGTCTCACCCAGCGTGAGAATCGCGCGAGCAGCTTTGGCCTCGATCTGCTTATGAGCCGCGCGAAGAATAAGTAGATCCGCATTACACACCACATCCTGGCTCGTGCATCCCAGATGGATGATGGCCTTGGCCTTGGGGCATTGCTCGCCGAGGCAGTGGACATGGGCCATGACGTCGTGCCGCAGTTCGCGTTCGAGTTCACTCGCCCGCACCATCTCAGCGTCGGAGATCCCTCGTTCGACCACCGCCCGCAGTTCCTCGACCTGTTCCTTGGTTACCAGAGGCCCGGACGCGCCGTGATCCAACGAGCCCCGACCGTCAGGGAGGGGGTTCTTTGCGGACGATCCGATCGATTCGGCCCCCTCCCTCACGGTCGGGGTTCGTTGATCCGCTTCGCTCCCCCAGTCCTTGGTTACCTCGTACTGCGCCTCGGCCACTGCGAGCCAGATGCGCCGCCAGGTGTTGAACTTGTGCCGGGGTGACCAGAGCCGAAGCATCTCCGGGCTGGCGTTTCGGCTGGCGAGTGGGCTGGTGTAGGTGTCGTTGGGGTTGGTCATGCATGAAGCGTAGGAAAGCGCAATTCGGGTATACCGACGATCGCCTGGGACTATGACCAGTTCTCTCGGCGGAGTTCGTAGGTCGCGCACAGCACGCTGTAGTAGACATCGCTCAGGCCGGTCTGGGTGAATCCGGTTTTTTCGAGCACGCGCCGCGATGCGATGTTGTCGGGATAGGAGACCGCGACAAGGCGATCGAGGCCGACAGTGTTGAACGCGTAGTCGGCCGAAAGCCGCGCAATCTCGGTCGCGAACCCTTGGCCCCAGTGCGCTCGACCGAGTCGGTATCCCAGTTCGTACTCCGGGCCATTGAACGCGATCGGGACGATGCCGCCCTGCCCGATGATCGTCCCATCCTTCAGCACAGCGGTGAAGAAGCACATTTTGTGTTCGAGAAATGCTCTGCCGGCGGCCTTGATGCGTTCGCGGGTCTTCTCGTGTGACCAGACATCACCCGACCCGATGTACCTCATCGTCACCGGGTCAGACCACAAGTCGGCAAGCGTCTCGAAGTCATCGAGCGTGGGCACACGAAGGTGCACCCGGTCAGATTGGGCAATATTGGCCATTGTTCATTCTTGGTGGCGTTTGTTCATGGTTCGATTCGTCACGATTTTGAATTTCGGACTTGCTTCATAGGGCGAAGGACGCGAGGATGGCGACATGACTGTTCACACACCTTCCGCGTTCGTTCTGGCTGTCGGTCTCTCCGTTTCGCTCGCCCAAGCTGGCCCGGATGTGATTGTCGGCTCGATCACATCATCCAACCACTATGGCAGTGTCGGCGATATCCACGCCTATTCGCTCGGCACAATTACATGCAACATCGGCGACGAGCAACTCGACTTCTTTGCCAATACGCCCGACCATCCGGTCTTTGCGCAGAACATGTACCGCCTTGCCGACGGCCGATTTGAACAGATTGGCATGAGTTGGCTATTGCACGGGTTCGCAGCATTGCAGCAAGCCCATTGCGGCACTTGTCAGCCCGCTCAAAATGTCCAGCATCTTGGTGTGATGTGTTCTGACACAGTCGGTGCCGGGCTTGCGGGCGCTCAGTTTGGCATGGGGCCGCGGTCTGATGTCGATCCGACGACCGGCATTTTTCCATTTCCGCCGACAGACGGCGGGCAATCTGGCGACGCCATCTACAAGAGGCTGCAGGTGAAGGAAGCCGACCTGTCCACGCCTGACGCGCGGTTTTACTTTGAAGTCATGCATGTCGCGCCGGACGATGCGGCTGCAGGCAATGGATTGAACAACCCGAGTTGGCGAGAGGCGCAGGTCTTTGCCAATTTCAATACGGGCATGGTGGGGGAAGATCACCGCGAGCAGCCTGCGTTGTTTGCCTGGGCGCAGGCAGACCCGAGTGTCAGGCTTGACATGGTTGATATTCCCGGTGACGGCCGATACTGGATCGGGAGCCGAGCATCGGTCAATGGTGAGGGGGGCTGGGACTATGAGTACGCTGTCTTCAACCTGAACTCGAACCGTGCAGCCGGGGGGTTCCGCGTGCCGATTGGAACCGCTTCAGCGAGCGCCGTCGGGTTTCATGATGTGGACTACCACTCGGGTGAGCCTTACGACGGCACAGACTGGTTCCACTTTGTCGGGTCAGACGATGTCGCGTGGGCAACCGATTCGTTCTTTGCCAATCCCAACGCCAACGCATTACGCTGGGGCACGATGTACAACTTCCGATTCTCAGCGGATCAGGGCCCGGCTGTCGGATCGGTTGAACTTGCGATGTTTGCACCAGGTGCACCTGCGACGACTTTCTTGAGCGCCTGGGTACCTGAGTCGTCTGTCTGCCGTGCCGATTTCAACATGGATGGCGATCTTGATTTCTTCGATGTTGCAGCGTTCCTGCAGGCATTCGCCGACATGAACCCACAAGCCGACTTCACGGGTGAAGGCCTGTTCGATTTCTTTGACGCGGCTGCATTCTTGCAGGCGTTCAGCGACGGATGCCCTTGAACTCGATTTGAATCTAGCACTGTCTCGAAGTGCAGATCTCATAACCGTGTGACCGATGGGGTTGAAACACCTGGGCGCGCATATATCGGACGCGCGACGAGTCGTTCGATACTCAGTGTTTGGCGATATCGTCGAGAGACTGTACATTAAACAAGTTCACTTTTTCGGCACCAGGTGGAGAGAGGTCCACCGCCAACGAGGAGACCAACCGTGCGCACACACGCGACCGCTATCGCTGCCCTTTTGACCATCGTCGGCTCGTCATCCGGACAGACCTCGTGGGATAACGCTGCGGGGGGACTGTGGAGTGTCGCCAGCAACTGGTCACCAGCCGATGTTCCAAACTCTCTCACTGAGAGTGCTGTCCTTGGCAACCTGGGTGGAAACTATGCGGTTACATGCGACATTTCGACGACGATTCTCGGCTTGACGGTTCAGAGCGATGCACTGTTGGAGATCAATGGCGGGCAATTGCTCGGAGTTGACGCAGGTGGTGTCCTCAACAACGGCCACATTTTCATCAACAGGACCGGGTCAGGCTCGAACACCATCGTTCAGTCAACGATGCCCATGTCGATTCTTGGCACTGGACTGATAGAGCTGAATTCTCAAGCGCTCGATTTGAACGATGCGTCACTCCAAGCACAAGCAGGTGCCGAGCTCACGATTGGCGCGGGGCAAACTGTGTCAGGCTCTGGCACAATGGCGGGCCCGGTGGTTCTCCTCGGCGTCGTTGATGCCGATCGTGATGGTCGAGATCTTCGCGTCATCGGAACCGTGGATATGACAGGTGGGGGCACGCTTCAAGGGACCAACAATGGTTCGATTCTGTTGCAGGGTCAGATCGAGGGCGGCACACTCAATGGCGGAATCGATGTCTCATTGGGAACCGCGACAATTAGTGGTTCGACAGCGACCGGCTCGAACGGCCTTCGCGCTGGCGCCACGCTCGACCTGATGTCGGGCGGCATGACCAACAACGGGGCATGGCTGATCAACACCGTCAGCAGCGGCTCGAACACCACCATGCGTGCGGGCGAAGCGGCAACAATCGATGGCACGGGGACGATCGAGCTCAACGCAGCTGCAGCCGACCACAATGATGCGGCACTCGCAGGGCAGGTTGGCATTCCGTTGACTTTGGGAAGTGGACAAACCGTGCACGGCTCCGGTCGGGTCATGGGGCCGATCGTCTTGATGGGAACCATTGATGCTGACCGTGACGGACGCGAACTGCGTGTCGATGGCGAGGTCGACGCTTCATTTGGTGGCGTGCTGCAGGGGACGAACAATGGAATCGTTCGGTTTGAAGCACAACTGACCGGTGGCACATTTGCTGGCGGCGTCGAAAGCGTCGGCGGTTTGTCAAGTGTCGACGGTACGACCGCGAGCGGTATGAACGCCATGCGAGGTGGATCAACCACAACCATCCTTGCAGGAGGGCTCACCAACGACGGCTCCATCTTCGTCAACACCACAGGAAGCGGAAGCAACACAAGCCTTGTCGCTGGCACCAGCACGATTCTTGATGGCAACGGAACGATTGAACTCAACTCGGTCGCTGCAGACCCGAGCGATGCGGGTGTGTATTCAAACGGGGGGGCTGTTCTGACGATTGGCGCGATGCAAACGGTGACCGGTTCGGGCCGAATGGATGGCGAGTTTGTCCTTGACGGAACCGCTGATGCTGATCGTTCGGGTCGCGACCTGCAACTCACCGGGTCGTTCGATATGACCGGCGGCGGGACGCTGATAGGCACAAACGGCGGCACGATCGCTCTCAATGCTGCGATCACAGGCGGATCGTTTGAAGGCGGCGTCGAGTCGTTCAGTGGCAACAGCAGCGTCGATGGAACCATCGCCAATGAAGCGAATGGACTGCGTGCGGGTGCGACGCTGTCCGTCTTGTCGGGCGGCCTGACCAACAATGGCACGATCACCGTCAATACCGTGGGAGGAGGAAGCAATGCTGTGCTCATGGTGGCTGAGAGCGCAACGATTGACGGCAGCGGGACGATTGACCTGAATGCTGTTGCATCGGATCTCTTTGACGCGCACCTCAATGTCGCAACAGATCAAACACTCACCATCGGCAGCCTCCAATCCATCACAGGATCCGGGCGTGTCTCTGGGACCATCGTCTCGAATGGCACGATAAACGCCAATCGCGCCGGGCGCGACCTGTTGGTTGATGCCGATGTTGATATGTCCGGCGGCGGCATCATGCAAGGCACGAATGACGGTGCGTTGTCGCTTTCTGGTTCGGCAACTGGCGGTCAGTGGCTCGGAGGAGTCGAGGTCTCGGGCGGTCTAACTGCGGTCCGCGGAGTGACGATGAGCGGTGACAACGGCTTGCGATCTGGGGGAACCGCAATACTTGATGCAACCGGCATCACGGTCAATGGCACGCTTCTCGTCAACATCACCGCGGGGGGGAGCAACTCGCTCGTAACCACCGCAGAATCGTGCACGATTGACGGCACGGGCATCGTTGAACTCAACGCCGAGGCTACATCGTTTGCTGACGCAGGCATTTCATCAACCGATGGCGCAGTCCTCACACTCGGTGAGAGTCTCACATTGGCTGGTCGCGGCCAACTCACTGGTGCCATTGACATCCTCGGCACGATCGATCCTGGTGACGCTGGCGACGAGACAGACCCAATGAATATCTCCGGCACCATTTCGCTTGCTGACTCAACCACCACGCGCATGGGCATCGGCGGAACAGGATCGGGCGATCGAGACCGATTCTCCGGCACCGGTACACTCGAACTCGATGGCACGCTTGAACTCGAACTGGTCGATGGATTTACGCCCGTGTTCAACTCTCGCTACGAGATTGCCAATGTGGGCTCGATTGTGGGCGACTTTGACACCGTCATCACGCCGACGGTGGGCCTCGGGATCTTCCGCCTTGCCATCACTGGGACGACGGTCGAAGCGGTCTGGACCTGCGATGCAGATGTCAACGCAGACGGCATACTTGATTTCTTCGATGTCCAGTTCTTCCTGAACGCCTTCGTTTCTGAAGCGTTGTACGGCGACTACAACGAAGACGGCATGAACGATTTCTTTGATGTGCTCGCATTCCTCAACGACTTTGCAGCGGGGTGTCTGTAGAAAATTTCGTCGAGCGCCTCGACCAAAAATTTTGAACTCCTGCTGAGAGATTGCTCATGCCCGAGCAGAGCACTTTCGGCACGGCTTCTTTTGTTGCTCACGCCGGCCCGGACCGCCGAGCCTCGGCATCCGACGGTCTGACTGCGCGCCGATCAGGAGTCAATAATCATGAAACGCTCAACATTGGTCAACATCGCTTCAGGTTTCGCATTGACCCTCGCTTCAGTCGCTCCGGCTGACGACACAGCAGGATCAACAGTGAACATCACCGCCGATTTCCCGCTTGTATTTGGAGCCTGGGGTGATCTTGTCATGCGCGACACCAACTTAAACGGGTTGAATAGCGGCCCGGGCGAAGACCTCAACCCCGCGACCGCTCTTCCCATTGCCGGAAGCGCTGGACATTGGAGTTTCGATATCTGGTTTACCAACAAAGGGTGGGATATGCCCGTGCAGCCGGGTGTCGTTGATGGATCACACGACACGCAAATCGGCATTCGCGGCTTCCACCATACGGCTCCGCACGAACATGAAGCACCAGACAATGTGCTCCCTCCCGTCATCGGCGGGGAGCTTGTCAACGGCGTAAGCGTTCCGGCAGACATCCGGTTTGGAAGTGGTGCTTTCCTCGCAGCCTCATCCACGGTCTCGCACGGAGATCACAGCGATTGGTACGGCGTCAAGGCAAACACTTTTGCCCATGACCCAGTGATCAGCCCTTATGACGCAGCCGACCCGAATGAAGAACGACAACTGCGCGGTGCGTACATCGTCGGCGCGCGACACAACGATGATCCGTCTGGTCCGCCTCGCAAGAACTACACAACACTTGGTTCAACGCCAGTACAAGGATCACTCTGCACCTTCGACCCGCACACCGGCATGTTGACCGTCATGATGGGCCAGGTTGATATTCTCGATGCGGAAGGAGGCCGAACGGGATCGATCGCGCCCGAGTTCGGTGATGACCCATTGGCCGGTATTACCGTTGAACCCATGCAGTTCGAGTTCCTCGGCTTCGACCCGGAAACCAACGCGTACCTGTTCGATGGACAAGAAATGCTCATTGCAAATGCCGATGCACAGGTTGCGATCGGTGGCGATATTGGTATCGTTCGTATGTCCCCCACCGGCTCTGGCGGTATGGTCGAATATGCAACTTCATTCCCAAGCCTGTGGGTTATCGATGCCGGAGGCGTCGATGCGCCAATGTCGCATTGGGCGCAGCAGTTCGTGGAACAAGGGTGGTTTGGTGAAGGACTCTCAGACGAACAACGCGAACAAATCGCCTGGCCCGTCATCTCGTGGTGTGTCGAAATCGACCTTGTCGAAGCCACAGACGGGTTCACCCAGGCGATTGATCTCCCGGCAACGGTCCTCTTGACGATTCAGACCACTGATCATGATCACGACTGTCCTGTCGACCTGAATCACGACAGTGAACTGAACTTCTTCGATGTCCTCCTGTTTCTTGACCTGTTCACTTCTGGTGACATTGCAGCCGACTTTGCACAAGACGGCGAGTTGAACTTCTTCGATGTCCTCGCGTATCTCGATGCCTTCGCTGCCGGCTGCCCGTAATCCCGAATAAACAATCACAACTCACCCGAGCCGGGCGCGTCGACAGTGTGTGCCCGGCTCGTTCTGCTTCAACGAAGTCCCGTTTTCTGAAAATCTGACAGTTCTCCTGAGAGATTCGGTGCCATCAAACAGAGCACCTTCAGCGACACCCATCACAATTATGAATCGAGGTGTTGCTCGTCAACGCAGTCCGCATCGGTCGCTGCTGCGACGGCTCCAATGACCGACCCAGGAGACACGCATGTCACGCATCATCCAGAATCACGCAGCCTTCTTGATTGCAACTTCACTCATGACCCATGCAGTTTTGGCGCAGGGCGGCTCGACGAATGGCTCATATCTCGTTGAACACAGCTTCGACTTCCAGCCAGCTGGCGATGTCGTGGCGGTGACCGGGTATGAGTTCCGCCACGCCTGGATTCAGCGTACCGGCGCGGCTCCGGTCTATGGCGTTGAAGCCGCCATGCAGAATCCCGGCTTTGACAACTTCGGAACCGAAGGCTGGGGGACAGGAGCGGGTGGTCTCCCCAGCGCGTTCAACTCCGGCACCAATGGCACCGGCGTGCAGTGCGTCTACAACAGTTTTCCGATTCTCCCGGCGGGCATCAACGGTGGCTCATGCCTGACGGTCGACTCAAGCCCGTCCGTGGCCATCGCCTGCACAGACTTCTTCGTCCATCCGTTCAGCGCAACCGGGCCGTACCGCATCCAGGGCCGCATCTCATCATCGGGCAATGCACACGCGGCGCTGCACGGCCGAGGTGCCGCGTTTGCCTACGCGTACAGTTCTGCAGCGATCAATGTGCGCGGCGGCATTCGACTGGCCAACGGATTCATCCAGTGGAGCCCTATCATCATGAGCGATATCGTGGGTGGGGGCAACGGTGACTCTGCGCTGCAAGATCCGGTGCATTTCGTCGCAACAAACCTCATCACCGGCGACACCATCGAGACTTCACTGCTCGACTTCAACTTCGACACCGATGGCACCGGCATCGTCAACTGGGCTGGCGGCATCTTTGAAACGGATCTCGATGAACTCGAATTTGTCATGGACATTCCGCCCACGCATGTCGACCCAGGTCAGGCAGGCCGAATTGAACTCCGTATTGAAAACGGGCGCGTGACCGTCGCCAATGACGGCGGCCAGTTCGCGGGCACATTGCCGCCTGTCGGTTCGAGCGTTCCCCTTTCTTTTGCGCTACCGAATGACTTCGATCTCAACTTCGATCTGGGTCTCGACCAGACGGTTCCCTGGGATGTCACAGCTGATTTCTCCGGCGGGGGCGGTATGAACTCGGCGTTTGAAGACCCAAACTGCCCGACCGACATCAATCAGGACGGTGTGCTCGATTTCTTCGATGTTTTGCTGTTCCTCGAACTGTTCTCCGAAGGCAGCCCTAATGCCGACTTTACCGGCGAAGGCGAACTCGACTTCTTTGATGTCCTCGGATTCCTCGATGCTTTCGCAGCCGGCTGCATCGATTGATAAAACGCAGTCACCGACCACGCTCGAACGGATCTCATTCGTGAGATCCGTTTTTTCGCGTCTGACGAACACCGCGTTCCTTCCAATTTGTCCTGCCCATTTGGACATGCTGTTGGTATGCTGCAGACCCGGCTGCCACTGAGGTTCAGAATCGACCGCATGTCCTGATGGCAGAATCCGTGAAGGAGAGGAAAGAATGCCGAAGCGTCCCAGTGCTCAACGATGCTCGATCGCCCTTTTAACAGCCGCAGTTTCATCCACCGGGATTTCATCGCTGGCATCTGCCCAGTACTTTGGCGATTCAGGGATCGACCTCAACTGGACCACGATTCAGACGGCGTATACCTACGAAACGCCGTCCGGCGCGGTGCTCTGCGAAGAGTCTTGGAACGCACAATGGGATTACATCGGTGAGTCTCTGGTTATAGATGACACACTTGATAACTTGGCAGGTGGGTGCCCGTTGGTTTCACTGGGCCGAGTTGGCAACGCAAGCGCCGATGCCGTCGCCCACTTTTCCGCGACGCTGCATTTGCTGTTGCGAATTGAAGCCGCGGCCATTTCAGAAATTTCACGCTACGGCGCTGCAGCAGGCAATATGACGGGGACGGGAACCGCGTGGGTCGAGGTGGATCAGTGGATCACAGCCGATCTTTTGCTGCGATTCATTGCTGATGCTGCGCGCGAAAACGCACTCACCAATCTGGATGCTGTGTTCACAGGCCCGATCGATCCGCAGTCAGGCGATGGTGTCCTTGTGCATGAGTCGTGGACTGGTTCTTCGCGCATCATTCTCGACTTGGATGGTCACCTGCTCGCGCCCGGCCGATATGAACTCAGAGCCATGCCGATGGGCGAGTTTCGTCAGTTGCAAGTCAATCGATTCACCGCCCAAGCATCCGGCTATGCACTGTTGAACAACCCCGCCGCTGCGAATCCGCCTGTAGCGTGGGACATCAATGGCGATGGATCAGTCGACTTAGATGACGGGTGTCTTTGGGCAGATAGTCCATCAGATGTTGATGACAATGGCGTGGTGAACCAGCAGGATCTCTCCTTTCTTCTGGCTTTGGCGCGCGCGGCTGGTCATGATGCGACCGATAACAACTTGGATGGTGTACCCGATCAATGTGACGACGGGTGCCCCGCCGACTTCAACCAGGACGGAAATGCTGACTTCTTTGATGTCCAGGCGTATTTAGGGGCCTTTGTGTCCGAAAACCCATCGGCTGACCTGAATAACGATGAGGTGTTCGACTTCTTTGATGTCCTTGAGTTTCTAAATATTTTCGCACAAGGCTGTTAGGTCCTGTAATAAATTCCCACCCGGTTCAAGTGGAACGATCATGCTCATGTGCAGTTGTTTCTTGAGACCGGACAAAACGGGGTTGGCGCAGCCCAACGGGCGCGGTACACTCAAATCAAGAGCGGTCTCAGCGCGAGGCCGTGCATTATCATCATTACTCGGGGTAGAGCTCAATCACCCAATAGATTGGGTCGTTGTGGCTCGAGGGAGAAATGACTCATGAAGAAACGAACTCGACACGGCCGTATTGCGGTCGGAACACTGTCCGTCGGCGTGCTGCTCGGCGTGGCTGGCGCTGGCCCGGATGTGATCGTCGGCGATTTGCCGTCGGTTGCTCATTACGGCGCCATCGGCGGCATTCGTGCCTATTCAGTCGGCACGACCTCGTGCAACATCGGTGACGAAAACCTGCTCTGGATCGCCAATCAGAACTTGCACCCAGTCATCGGGCAGAACATGTTCCGCATCGTCGATGGTCGCATCGATCAGATCGGACAGTCATGGCTCAAGCACGGCTTCGTCGCGCTGACACAAAGCCTCTGCGACACCTGTAACGGACAGGGGGGGAGCGTTCTCGGTGTTGGTTGCTCTGACCCGTACGGCGCCGGTCTGAACGGAAGCCACAGCGGCCTCGGCCCGCGCTTCGAAGTCAACGCATTCACAGGTGCGTACCCATACCCCTATTCAAATCCCAACGGAGCGAGCGGCAACGCTATCTTCAAGCGTCTGCAAGTTGCCCAGACCGATCTTGATATCCCGGGCTCGCGCTTCTTCGTTGAAGGTCACTATGTGACACCCGATGATGCTGCTGCCGGTAACGGTTACAACAACGCGTCATATCGCCGCGTCAACAAGAACGGCGACAACTCGATGACCACCGCCGGCCCGACCGTGCGCGAGTTGCCAGGCATCTACGCCTGGCGCGACCACGGTCTTGGAACCAATGTGCCGGATCCGGATGTCACGATCATCACTGTTGACGCTCCTGATGACGGCCGATTCTTCATCGGTTTCAAGACGGTCGACAACGGCGACGACACCTTCACCTACACCTATGCCATTCAAAACCTCAACTGCGACCAGAGTGGTGCAGCACTTCGCATTCCGTTGGGCGCAGCTGCCCTTGCAGAAGACACTTACTTCAACGGGCCGCACTACCACTCCGGTGAGCCGTATGACGGAACTGACTGGGTGTTCGCGAACAATGTCGACACCATCGAGTGGCACAGCCCCGAGACTTATGCTGAGAATGTGAACTCCAACGCACTGCGCTGGGGCACCATGTACACCTTCCAGTTCACTTCAGATGGTGCGCCCGAAGACGGCACGATCGAACTCGATCTGTTCAAGCCAGGCACCGCCAGCTCCGTGACCTTCACCGGTCCGGTTCCCGGTGATGTCGGCCCACCCCCGGTCCGCATCAACCAGATCGACGACATCGCTGAGAGCGTCGAACCCAACACGCCCTTCTCATTCGATGTGCGTATTACCCCGGGTGCTGACACCATCATCAATGGGTCGATGGTCCTCAACTACCGCTTCGATGGCGGCGTGTTCAACAACATTCCGCTCGTTGCTGCTGGTGGCGATATCTACACCGCAACCGTCCCCGGCGCCGCGTGCGTCGATATGCCCGAGTTCTATGTCTCAGCAGAAGGTGTCACCACCGGTGTCGTGACTGAACCCGACCTCGGCCCGGCTGGACCTTGGAGCTACATCGTCGGTGTTGATTCCAACCCGTTCTACGACGATGCCGAAGCAGACCTCGGTTACACCGTCACCGGCAACGCCACTGACGGCCAATGGGACCGCGGCGTGCCGATCGGCGGCGGTGATCGCGGCGATCCGAGCGAAGACGCCGATGGATCAGGCTCATGCTGGTTGACTGACAATGTTGATGGCAACTCAGACATCGACGGCGGCAGCACCATCTTGACCACACCAGCGATCGATGGCTCAGCCCCTGGTGCCGTGATTTCATACCACAGGTGGTTCCACAACGCAGCAGGTGCCTCAGCGAATGAGGACATCATGCTCGTTGAGATCTCCAACGGCGACGGCAACTGGGTCGAACTCGAAACCGTTGGCCCGAGCGATTCAGGGTCAAATGGCGGCTGGATCCAAGCCAGCTTCACGATCGCTGACTTCGTCACCCCCACCTCAACCATCTTCCTTCGCTTTAACGCGCAGGATCTCGGCAACGCTTCAGTCGTTGAAGCCGGTGTGGACGCGGTCCGTGTGGATGCGTTCTCCTGCGACGATAGTGGTTGTATCGCAGACTGGAACAACGACACGGTCGTCGACTTCTTCGATGTTCAGGACTTCCTCGGCGATTTCTCAGCCCAGGATCCTTCGGCGAACATCAATGGTGACGGCTCCATCGACTTCTTCGATGTGCTCGCGTTCCTTGACCTGTTCTCACAGGGTTGCTAAGTCATTCCTCAAGATTGACCACGCATAACATCACACGCCCCTCCCACTTGGGAGGGGCTTTTTTTTGCATCAAGATTGCTGCGGAACGACTGGTTTTTACTTCATTGATGCGCCCCGATGCGATATCGTGCACCCTGTGGGCACGCAATGGAGGTCTCTCATGCGAATCAGTTCGTTGGTTTTGGCGTTCGTCATCGGGAACGCCGCTGCGATGGGGATGCCACCACCTGAGGAATGGACCTTCCAGCTGCAGTGCCGATCTTCGCTCGACGCGGGCACGCCAGCGTTCAATCTACCGATCGGAAGTTCATTGTCGAGCCAATCGGTTGCTCTCGACGACGCGGGCGGCATCGCTATCCGCGTCGTGCTCGGCATCCCAGGTGCAACGGAGGGTATTTTCTACGGTCAGAACGGTTCAGGCGGTCTCATTCACACCGTCAATAATGGCGATCCTGTCTATTCGTCCAGCCTTGCGCTGCGCAACGGCCGCATCGCGTTGTCGTTCCTGCTCAATCCGACACAGGGCGCCGAAACACGAGACATTGCCGGCACCTTGCTCGACAGTTTTCCCGTTGGTGGCTCTGAAGGAGTCAGCAGTTTTTCAGCCATCGATCTCACCAGCGCCGGGGCGATCGGGTATCGCGGCAACTTTGGGTCGGCGAAGAAGAACATCATTGACGAATATATTGACGGCTCACGCGTGCAGACGCAGATCGCCAACACCTTCGACGGGCAATACTCGTTTTTGTTCAGTCCAAATCTCAACGATGCACGCCAGGTTGCTGGCAAAGTCTTTCCACAGGCCGGCGGACAGGCAGTCGTCCTCTGGGAACCCGACGGCACAACACGCACGATCGCTTCGACCGATGCCATCTACAACGCATTCGTCAACAGCACAGCACTCGCCCAGAACGGGCTTGTCGGCTACTCGGGCCGACGAAGTGCGGACAGCATCTGGCAGATCGCGTACGCGGATGGCACCAGCGAAACCGTTGTCGCGCAAGGCGGTGACCTCGGGATCGTCAGCAGTTCTGTTGCAAACTTCCCCCCCGTATTGAACAGCAACGGTTGGATGGCCATGCGGCCGAGCGATTCGACCTCCACAGCGTTGTATGTTGGTGACGGTGAATCGCTCGTCAAACTCATTGAGTACAACCAGATGATTGACACCGATCTCGGGCCGTTGCCGCTCGGGTTTGATTTCGGCAGCGGCACCGGCAAGCAGGTGATGAACGGAAACATCGCGATCAATGATGCGGGACAAGTCGCATTTGCTGCTTTCCTGCGCAACGGGACCATCGGTGTCTTCGTCGCAACACCAGTCGCTGCGTGTTTAGCCGACTTCAACAGCGACGACGCTGTCAACTTTTTTGATGTTCAGGCGTACCTCGCTGCGTTCTCTAGCCAAGACCCCCGAGCAGACTTGATCGACGACAATGTGTTCGATTTCTTTGATGTTCAACGATTCCTGTCCCTGTTTGCGAAAGGCTGTCCGTAAAGACCGATAAACTGTTCTATTGAACAGAGATGCGCGAAGTTCTCGCATCATTTTGACCATCCGAGCCGTAAGGGCTCATACGCTTTCATGCCGATCAGCGAAGTGCCGATCTGTACCAAATATCACTGTTTTCGCCCTGGGAGGGGATCAGATATGAAGAAGCAGAATCTTGCTGCCATTGGGTTGTCCGCATTGTGCATCGCAGCGGGGACCTCATTCGCTCGCCAATCACCAGTCACCACAGAGCGCATCGTTACGGGCCTCGTTCGACCGATCGGCGTGTTCCATGCACCCGGCGATACCGACCGCATTTTCGTGATCGAAAAGCAAGGTCGAATTCGCATCATTGATATCAACACCAACACGCTGATCGCGACACCGTTCCTCGATGTCGATTCGATTACCGGAGGCGGCACCAGCAACTTCTCCGAGCAGGGGCTGCTCGGCCTTGCTTTCCACCCCGACTACGCCAACAACGGCTTGTTCTACATCAACCACACCACCACCGCCGGTCACACCCGTATCGCTGAGTACCAGGTGTCGGCGAACCCGGACATCGCTGATGCTTCATCACGCCGTGTCATCTTGGCGATCACCCAGCCATTCTCAAATCACAACGGCGGCTGGATCGACTTCGGGCCTGACGGATTCCTCTATGTCTCTACCGGCGACGGCGGCTCGGCCAACGACCCCGGCAACCGCGCTCAGGACATCACCAACCAACTCCTCGGCAAAATGCTTCGTATCGATATCGACGGCGACGACTTCCCCGGCGACACTCAACGCAACTACGCCATCCCGCCATCAAACCCGTTCGTCGGCATCACCGGCGATGACGAGATCTGGTCATATGGCTTGCGCAACGCTTGGCGAAACTCATTCGACCGCGAAACCGGAGACCTCTGGATCGCCGATGTCGGACAGAATGCATGGGAAGAAATCGACTTCCAACCCGCAGCATCGTCCGGCGGCGAAAACTACGGCTGGCGCTGCTACGAAGGAAACAACAACTTCAACCTATCAGGCTGTGCACCCGCAAACACCATGGTCTTCCCCATTCAGACATACTCCCACGGCTCGGGGTGCTCGGTCACCGGCGGCTATGTCTATCGCGGCTGCAAGATGCCCGAAAACCACGGCGAATACTTCTACGCCGACTACTGCTCGAACATCATCTGGTCGCTTCGCTATGACGGCAACGCCGTCAGCGACTTCCAGGTCCGCACGGGAGACCTCGCACCGAGCGTCGGCAGCATTAGTTCGATCACTTCATTCGGCGAAGATGCCAACGGCGAAATCTACATCTGCGATCAGTCCGGTGGCGAAATCTTCAAGATCATTCCGCAATCCGGCACCATCGCCGACTGGAACGACGACGGCGAACTCGACTTCTTTGATGTCCAAGGTTACCTCGGCGCATTCTCATCAGGCAGCCCTCTTGCTGACCTGAACGATGACGGCAGCCTCGATTTCTTTGATGTCCTCGAGTTCCTTGATATCTTCAGCCAAGCCTGCCCATAAGACCGCGAAACAACTGAAACCGACCACCAAGCCCGGAAGCACACGCTTCCGGGTTTTTTCTTGCGCCAATCTGCAGCGCAGATTCTGCACCCCCTGTTGCGCCTCGCGGCCAACTGTCACGGCATGTGTCCATCCGCCGATGCCCTTGGTGACAAACCAAGGAGACCACCCATGCGCCGACCTTTGATCTGGGCTAGTCTGGCAGCCGCCATGACCTCGGCACTCGCAGCCGCAGGTGACCCGCTCACCATAATTTATGTCGACGATGACGCACCCGAAGGTGGGGATGGCTCGACCTGGTTCACCGCCTACAGAGACCTGCAAGATGCACTCGATGCAGCCCGATGTCTCGACCCCGTCGAAATCCGGGTCGCGGACGGCACTTACATTCCCAGTGGAGCCGATGGCACGCCACGCGACCGATTCCTCGTCGATGCACTCCGAGGCGGCTGCGGACTTTTGCTCGATCCCGCCAGTCAACCGAGATTCATGGAATCGCCTATGCCCGAGTGGCGTGACGAAGGCACGATGCGAAGCCATCCAAATTTAAGCAGCATCGTCTTCTCGATACGCGGCGCATTCGCTGGACTGCTCAGCCCCGACAACCCCAACCTTCAAGATCCACAGCTGTTCACTTCTGTTCTTTCAGGTGATCGGGATCAGGACGATGAGCCGAACTTTCGCAATCGCGGGGACAACTGTCCGCGTGTCCTGGAAGTCCACAGTCGTCTAGGGCGAGATACTCTGTTGATTGAACACTTTACCATTCAAGGTGGATGTAGTGACGGCTCGGCTGCTGGTGTGTTTTTATCACCGACGACGGGTGCAATATCGCTCAACCATTGCGTGATTGAAGAGAATGATGCGAATGAATGGGGTGCCGGAGCAACTGTTGCCGGAGACTCAATCGCACAACTCTACAAGTGCAATATTAGAAATAACCGAAGTGCGTTTGGAGGTGGTCTCGGCGTCCTTTCATTTGCACGAGTCAATGGCTGCGTGTTCCGTTATAACCAAGGGGGGAATGGTGGCGCGGTTGCATCCGTTGGCACACTGATCTGTAGCAGTTCAGCATTTGCCGACAACCAATCCGTGAAGGGAGGAGCAATCTACTCGCAACTCGGTTTTTCTCGCATTTTCGGATCATTCTTTCAACAGAATCATTCGATTGAAGGCGATGCTGTCTGGTCCGCTACTTGGACCCAGATGATCAACTGTACCATGATTCAAAACCCGAATCCTGCTGCTGATGTTTGGCTTGAAAATTCACCAGCATCACTGCTGAACTGTATCGTCTTCCGTATGGAACACAGTCCGATGGTGCAAATGATGGGCGAAGTACACAATGGCCTGACCTTTGAATCGAGTTTGATCAACGATGATACAGGTGCGTTTGTATTAAATGATAATCCGCTGCGTTGGATTGCGTCCACCATTGCCCCCCCTCGTTTTTTAGATCCAGTTGGAGCAGATGGCGACCATGCCACATGGGCCGACAATGACTATCGGCCGGGACCAGGTTCAGATGCCATCGATGCCGCCCAGTCTACTCGTTCGGGCAATTGTGATCTGGATGCGATTGATGTGTATGGCGCAGTTCGTGCCATTGACGCTTTTAACTACATAGATGTCGGCGATCCATGCCGTCGTCCCGCCGCTGTCATGGACATTGGAGCGTTTGAAGCCCCCGCCGACACACCACGCCTCTGCGCCGCTGATTGGAATGCAGATGAGATTGTCGATGTCAGCGACACGATCGCGTTTCTCAGCGAACTTGCAAGCGAGACCCTTGGTGCCGACCTCAACCGGGACGACAAATGGGACTTTTTTGATGTACAGCTGTTTCTACGAGACTTCGCGGTCGGTTGCCCTTGAATGGACCCCCCGCTCGATCACAAAACAAAACCCGCTCGAGAATAACCCGAGCGGGTGACAGGTCATCTTGATGATTCTGGTTCACACCACCTGAAGCAGTTGCATCGCCTTCTTCACGATGTCTTCCGCGGTCAGGTTGCACATCTGTAGCATCTCTTCGGGTGTGCGGGCACTCTTGGGGATGCGCTTGACGAACATCTGTTCGAGGGTGAATGCGTCGCCACTGGTGGTCAGGGCGTCAGAGACCGCCGAACCGAGTGAGCCGCCGTAGTTGTCTTCAATGCTGATCGCATACCCATTGTTTTCCGAGATGATGTCGAGCAACTTGTCTTCATCGAACGGGATCGAGTACATGTCGACCAGCGTCGCGCTGATTCCGGCCTTATCGAGCAGTTCGACAGCCTTGTTCGCTTCGTGCACCATGTAGCCGCACGCAAGCAGCGCCACATCGCGGCCTTCGCTGAGGACTTCGAGCCCCCCCAGGTTGAACACCTGATCATCCGAATACAGGAACTCCGTCTCGGCCCGCAGGGTGCGCATGTACACGAGCCCTTCGTAGTCGGCCATGACACCGGTCAAGGCATATGCGGCGTACGCATCGCTCGGCTGAAGCACATAACAACCGGGGTTGCCGTTGTGGTCGGTCGTGGTCGCGAGTGATCGGAACCACGCAACATCGGGCAATGACATCTGGCTCGGCCCATCGGCAGCCAGCGTGATGCCTGAGTGCGACCCGACTATCTTCAGATTGGCGCCGCTGTTCATTGCCATTTCGATCTGGTCATACGCCCGCGTGATAAACTTGGCGAACGAACAGGCGAACGGGATCTTGCCCGCAGCCGAAACGCCAGCACCGACCGAGATCATGTTCTGCTCTGCGATCTTGCACTCGATGAACCGATCGCTCGAAACCTTGTCGCGAGCAAACATCTCGGAATAGGTCGAGTTGCTCACATCGGCATCGAGCACATACACATCGTCGTTGACCTGGCCGAGTGCTCGCAGCGCGAGCCCGAACGCACGGCGGGTCGCCATACGCCCCGATGACAACATCGATTCCATATCAAGTGACTTCATCGTCACCGTCAGGGGTGCAATCTCGCAGGTGCTCTCTTGTGCTGCTGGTGCCTGAGCGGGCGGCTGAATCGTGAACTGATCGGTGCTGACCAGCGCACTCGTGATTTCAACCCGTTGTTCGTCGAGTTCGGCGAGCGCCTTCTCAAGCGACGCACCACTCGGCACCTTGCCGTGCCATCCCCCGCCCTGGAGCGAAGGCGAACCCCAGCCCTTCACGGTCTTCGCTACGACTGCCAAAGGCCTGGCATCCGCCGAAGTCGAGTTGGCTGCGAACCGATCGAACGCATCCTTGATTTGTGTCGGACTGTGCCCATCGATCGTGATCGGGTCATACCCAAAGGCGGTCAACTTGGCTGCCAGAGTCTCAGGCGACTGTTGAGCAGAAACACGACCCGCCTGCCCGTAGTCGTTGCAGTTAAAGATCGGCAGCACATTGGTCAGTTTGTGATCGACGATGAAATCGAGCGCCTCGACGATCTGCCCTTCGCGCGATTCGCCGTCGCCGATGATGCAGTAAAAACGGCGGTCGTTCTCTTCGCGGCGGGCTACAAACCCAAGACCGGCAGCCACACTCAGGCCCTGCCCGAGTGATCCGGTCGCAGCGTCGAAGAACGGGAACCCCTCCATCGGGTTGGGATGCCCATCGAGCACGCTGTCCCAGTCACGCAAGGTGGTCAACTGGCTCGGCTCGAGTTTGGTTCGGTTCTCTGGATCGCGACCGACCTTCACACCCAGGATGGCTCCGGCTGCATAGACCGCGGGCACTGCGTGCCCTTCGCTGAGAATCAGACGGTCGCTCGTCGGGTAATCAGGGAAGTCCGGACTCCAACGCATGGACTGAAACATGAGGACGGTCACGAGGTGCCCGATACTGGCTGCTGAGGTTGGGTGCCCACTCCCGGCTGCCGAGCACATTTCGAGTGACAGCCTGTCAATGTCGATCGCTTGGGCGTGTACGGCGGCTTCAAATGACATGCGGGCCTTCCTTTCACCAGGCTGCGTCTGCACCCTATACCTCGGGCCAGCCCCACAGCGTGCCGGTTTCAGGGTTGCCAACGCAGCCGAAATGCCGAATCTATCGCGATTGAGAGCATAGCCCCGCCCGCCCGCGCGCGCGGCTCTGAATCTCCCAGAACCCCCTATTTCCCCGGCACAATATCCGATTCCTCAACCACACCCCAACGCCACATGTTGGGTACACTCATGCTCAGTAATCTATACAGAGGGAACACCACATGAAGGTCATATGCGATCGCGCAGCCTTGCTCGATGCCGTTTCGCTTGTTTCGGGTGTTGTCAACGCCAGAACACCGAGACCACAACTCCAGTGCATCAAACTCGAAGCAACGCTCGAAGGGGGTGCCGGAGAACTCGCACTCGCAGCAACCGATGCCGACGCATCGATCGTCGTCCGCATCGGACGCGTCGATGTGGAAGAACCGGGGACAGCCCTGGTCATGGCTGACAAATTAGGGCAGATCATCCGCGCAGAAGACAACGACCCAACCCTCACCATCGAGACCGATGGCGATCTCTGCCACATCAGAGGCTCTGACGCACATTTCCAATTGCATGGATATGACCCCGGCGATTTCCCGCCGATGCCAGATTTCCAGCGCATCGCCAAAGGAAGTGCCGAGCAGAATCCCGCTCGCACCATCTTCTCTCACCGAGCAGCCTCGATGACAGGTCTCATTGCACGCACTGCGTTCGCAACCGCCCGTGAAAACTCGCGTTACGCGATCAACGGTGTGCTCTTCAAGAGAGACGGCAAGAAGCTCGAACTCGTGGCGACCGATGGCCGACGCCTCGCGCTTGCACGCGACACGATCACCGATTCTGGGGGTGATGAACCTGTCAGTTGCATCATTCCAACCAAGGCGCTTTCGCTTCTGAGCAAACTCGTTGAAGATCCTGACGAACCTATCAATATCGCGATCACCGACAATCAGGTCGTCTTCGCATTCGGCCCGCTCGATGACCAGAGCCGAGCGGTCCTTGCGACGAATCTTGTCGAAGGGACCTTCCCGCCTTATGAAGATGTCGTCCCCAAGGACCACGACATCAAGGTGATCTTCGATCGCGATGTGCTTGCATCCGCTGTTCGTCGAGCTGCCCTTCTCACGAACGAAGAATCTCGAGGCGTGCGACTGGCATTCACTGGTGCTGATAAACAGGTTGAACTTTCAAGTCGAGCCCCCGAAATGGGTGAGGCCTGTGTCACAGTCGATCTCACCAGCTTCGATGGTGATGACATGGAAATCGGGTTCAACCCAGTGTTTATCACTGATGCGCTCAAAGTCATCGATCAGCCTGAGGTGCTTCTCGAACTCAAGGGACCAAACAAGCCGGGGCTGTTTCGCTCGGGCAACGAGTTCCTGTATGTCGTCATGCCGGTGACTCTCGGATAGGCTTGACCCGATCGTGCTGAGTCCATCTGGAGATCGGCGGGCATCAGTCCCATTTGTCGCTGTGCTCGCTGGCGGTTAAGGTTCTCTTCCTTGTGATTCGACCAACACAGACAACTCGATTGCTTCTTGCTGGTGTGGCAATCGGTATGGGTCTCTGTGCGCCAGCCTCGGTGACGCACGCGCAGTCAACACCCGCGACAGAACCTGATGCCGACCTTGGGGTGTACGAAGGGCGACCGATCCGCGATATCGTGCTGCAGGGATTGCCCGGACCCGATGGGACTGCACAAGCACTCCCGACAGACCTGACCCAGATGGCGACCAACAACATTCGTTCGGCTGTCGGTGGCGCGTTTCGCGTCATCACGGTGCGCGAAGATGTCGCCAGGCTCAACCGCTTGAATGTCTTCGGGAGTGTTGACAGCGCGGTTCAACTCCTTGACGACGGCAGTGTGCGTTTGATTTTCTCGCTTGCCGAGCAACCCGTGATCGTCGCGGTGCAGGTCTCGGGCAATCTGAAGATGACTGACCAGAAGATCTATGACGCGATCGATCTGGTCATCGGCGCGCCCGTCGATCGATTCCAGATTGACCGTGCAGCCCGCAAGATTGAAAACCTCTATCGAGAAAAAGGCTACTACTTCGCACGCGTCAGTTTCGACCGATCCGAACTCGAAGAGAACGGACTCGCGGTCTTTCAGATTCGTGAAGGCGAGCGGGTCAAGATCACCGCGATTCAGTTTGAAGGCAACAACTCATTCGAGCCCCGCGAGTTACGACGCGAAGTCGAAACAACGACATCCAGCCTGTTCAAGAAGGGCCAGATCGACGACAATGAACTCGACACCGATGTCGGCAAGTTGATTCAGTTCTACCGCAACAACGGTTTCCTCGATGTGCGTGCGGGGTATCGCATTCAGCCTGCACCAAACGGTAAAGAAGCGATCATCATCTACCTCGTCGAAGAGGGTTCGCTTTTTACGCTCCGTGATGTCCGCGTCGAGTACACCGATACGGAACCGGGTCGGCAACTTTTCGATGTGCTGCAGATGCAAGGCCTCCTCGAGATCAAGCGCGGCGATGTGTACAGCGTGCGGCGTGTCGAGGCTGCGATCAAACGAGCAACAACCGCTTTTGGTATTCAAGGGTACTACGACGCGCAGATCGTTCGCCAGGAACTGCGTGACCCGGATCGACCGGAAGTGGATCTGTTGCTGCGCATTCGTCAGGGTCAGCCGTACAAAACCGGATTGGTCATTACAGCGGGCAACGACATCACGCGTAAAGACATCCTGATGCGCGAACTCGAGCTTTTGCCCGGTCGCCCGCTTGACACAGTGGCGATGGAAGAATCGAACCGAAGACTACGGCAGGTCAATATCTTTGCGCCCGGTTCGATCAAGATCACGCCTCAGCCGCCAGACTCACTCGACCAGGCATTCCGCGACATTCTTGTCGAAGTGCAAGAGACGAATACCGGCGAACTGACCTTCGGCGGGTCTGTTTCGAGCGACGCGGGCGTTTCAGGGCGTATCGCGCTGGTGCAGCGGAACTTTGACCTGATGGATTGGCCGGACACTCCGGGCGAACTGTTCAGTGGCCGAGCGTTCCGCGGCGGCGGACAAACCTTCCGGGCGGAAGTCTTGCCTGGTAACCGCATTGAGACTTACGCAATCAGTCTCTCTGAACCCCATCTGGCTGACACCAACTACACCGGCTCAGCGCAGTTGTTCTATCGATCACGCGACTATGTCGAGTTTGATGAGCAGCGGTACGGAACCAGGCTGAGTCTCGGTCGACGGTTTGGCACGAGATGGGCTGGCGCGATCAATGTTCGTGCGGAATCCATCGATCTCACCGATGTCGCACCGGACCGGCCAACGGATGTCTTTGCCGTCGCTGATCAGAACTTCTTGACCGGTGTTGGTTTCACGCTGACGCGCACGAGCATTGACGATCGGTTCCGACCCACACGCGGATCGACCACAGCCATCACGATCGAACAGGTCGGGGCGATCGGCGGCGACTTCAACTTCACGAAGTTCAGTGCTGACCACTCGGTGTTCATCCCGATCTTTGAAGATTATCTCGACCGTCGCACCGTGCTCAGTTTCACGACGAAGATCGGATACATACCACAAGGCCGGGGAGATGTGCCGACCTACGAACGGTTCTATCTGGGCGGGCAGGACTTCCGCGGGTTCCAGTTTCGTACGGTCAGCCCGAAGGGCATTCGCAATGACAACGGCATGCCTTCGTCTGATTCGGTCGGCGGCAACTTCCAGTTCTTCGCGGGTGCTCAGATCCAACGCCCGATTTTCGAGGAACTCTTTAGCGTTGTCGGGTTTATCGACTCGGGAACGGTGACATTTAACCCAGGATTCGACGACTATCGCGTCAGTGCAGGATTTGGATTCAGGTTCTTTCTGCCCCAGTTGAGCCCGGCTCCGCTCGCATTTGACTTTGGATTCCCGTTACTCAGCGAAGAACTCGATGAGAAGCGTTTATTCACCTTCTCCATCGATCTGCCCTTTTAGACGCACATCGGCTACGCTTCGGTCAGCCCGACCGGCTGGTTCGCGGCTCAATCGTGTACCCTCAGAACCATGCAACCCATTCGGAGAACTGGCATGAACTCGCCCAAGACGCTGCACACTCGTTTCTCGCGTTTCACATTCGTTGTCGCGCTCGGCGCACTCGTCCTCGGCTCGACCGCGTGGCATGCCGGTGCGACCGCGGCTGCCAAACGCCCGCCCGCAACACCGACCGCCGTCGCGGTCGTCAACCTCCCGTCCATCCTGACTCGGCTCGCCGAGCGGACCGTTCGCCAGACAGAACTCGATGACTCTGCCAAGACCCGCCAGGCGCAATTGGATGTACTCACAGAACGCATCAAGGCGGTCGAAGCCGACCTCCACCCTGAGAACGGCACCGTCAAACCCGGCACCAAAGAGTACCGCGAGAAGGTCATCGAACTGCGCGAACTGCAGGTCAGTGTTGAAGCCCGTTTCAAACTGCTGAACCAAGTGCTCAGCTTTGAACGCGGGGCGGTGCTGCGTGACTTGTATCTGAAGATCGAGGTTGCGGTGGACAAGATCGCAGAGCGCGACGGATATGACATTGTCCTGTTGGATGACACCGACTTCGAGATTCCGCAGGAAGCAGGGCAAGACGACATGAACCGTGCGATCCTCTCGCGCAGCATGCTGTACGCCCACGAGAGCGTCGATATCTCCGACCAGATCGTCAGGCTTCTCAACAACGAGTTCCAAGCCGGTTCGACACCCTGACCTTGCTGCGCGGTCCGCATGACGCTCCCTTCGCTTACGACCGGGCAGATTGCCGAACTCGTCAATGCCGATTTGCAAGGCCGCGACGATGTGGTCATCGTGCGCCTGTCGGGTCTGCATGAAGCCGTTGCAGGCGACTTGTGTTTTATCCGTTCGAGCGAATTCGCGGATCAATGGAAAAACAGCAACGCGTCGGCCGCGTTGGTGACCAGAGATGTCGAGGTCACGCCTCGGCCCGACACAACGCTGTTGATCGTTGACGATGCTGATCGGGCAATGATAATGCTCCTCGATCGCGTTGCGGCGACGCAGACCAAGATTCAAGTTGGTGTGCATCCGACCGCCATCGTTGATCCGAGCGCAGTCATCGCGCCCGATGCTTACATCGGACCGCACTGTGTCATTGGTGCCAGCGTGACGATCGCAGCCCGCGTTCAACTGCTGTCGCGCGTCTGTGTGGGCAACGAATGCACGATCGGTGAGGCGACCATTCTCCACCCGGGTGTGGTGCTGTATGACCGCACGGTGATCGGCGAGCGATGCCTCTTGCACGGGAATGTCGTGATCGGTGCCGATGGCTTCGGCTTTCGTCCGGACCCATCGGGAACCGGGCTCATCAAAGTGCCGCACATCGGACATGTCGACATCGGCGATGATGTCGAGATCGGGGCAGGCAGCTGCGTTGACCGCGGTAAGTTTGGCGCAACCACAATCGGCACCGGGACCAAGATCGACAACCTGGTTCAGATCGGGCATAACTGTGCGATCGGTGCCCACTGTGTGATCTGTGGCCACACCGGCATCGGTGGGTCAACAACGCTCGGTGACGGGGTCACGCTCGGCGGCAAGGTCGGATTGCCCGACAACCTGACCGTCGGCGCAGGCGCCACACTCGGTGGCGGTTCGCTCGCACATGAAGACATCCCCCCCGGAGAGGTGTGGATCGGTGTCCCGGCGCAACGCGCACGCGATGCCATGGCCTGTCACGCCGTCTTCCGGAAACTGCCCCAACTGTCACGAACTGTCAAGAAACTCGCAAAGCAACTTGAGAACACATCATGATGACAGCACAAACACTCGCCAAGTCATTCACACTCAGCGGTCTCGGCTTATTCACCGAGTCGCCATGCTCTGTCACGATCGGACCAGGCACCGTCGATCAGGGCATTGTCTTCCGCAGGGGTGAAGCATCTGTTAGTGCACATGTCGAGCACCGGTCCGGCAAACCCGCGCACATCATCTTCCAGTCCATGCAGCCTCGGAATACGAGTCTGGATCTTTCTGATGGATCGCCTGTGATGACGGTCGAGCATGTCATGGCCGCGCTCGCCGGACTTGGTGTCACCGCAGCAACCATCGAAGTTGAAGGGCCAGAAATACCAATCGGCGATGGTTCTGCAAAGGCGATCGTTGAAGGCATGCTCGATGCCGGGTTGACTGACCTGAAACAACCCGTGTCAGTCCCACCGAGTCCTCAAGAGACGATCATCGTGGGCGACCCGCAGGGGGCGCATATCCGCGCCACGCCAGCAGAGCGATTGTCGTATACCTACAACCTCGATTATGGACCAAAGAGCCCGATTCGACCACAGACCGCGCATTGGCAGGGTGATACCGCATCGTTCATCCGCGATATTGCGCCGGCCAGAACCTATAGCCTGCAATCGGAAGCAGAATCCATGCACGCTCTGGGTCTCTTTCAGACTTTTACGCCGCGCGATCTGCTCGTGATTGGTCGCGACGGCCCGGTTGATAACGCATTGCGCTTTGACAACGAGCCTGCCCGCCACAAACTGCTCGACCTCATCGGCGATACTGCACTGGCGGGCATTCCGCTTCCACCCGTCAAGATCGAAGCATTTGGAACGGGTCACGCATTGAATATACAACTCGCCCGCCTTCTCGCGCCGAGCCCGGTACAGTCTCAGCAATGATGCGCACCGTGCTCATACTGATCTTGCTCATGACCGCAGGGTGTGTGCATCGTCGCATTCGTGTGACCTCCGAACCGCCGGGGGCGATCGTGTGGCTCAACGACACCGAAATCGGACGAACCCCGGCTGAAGCCGAGTTTACTTTCTATGGCTCGTACGATGTACGACTCGAACTGGAAGGGTATGAACCGGTACACGAAGCCCGGCGCACCAAAGCCCCGTTTTATGAGTATCCGGGTCCTGATCTGATTGCAGAAGCCCTGCCGATGAACTTCAACTCGCTCATCGAATGGCACTTTGACCTTGAGCCGAACATAGAAAGCACCGGTCCAGTTGAACAAGTTGAAGCCGACCTGATTGAGCGGGCGCGCAGAATGCGCAGACAAACGGAACGCACCGAAGCCGACGACGATTGAGATCAGGATTTTGCTGGGATACCAACGACGCGTCGCCCATCAGACACATCGCGTGTGACAACTGCACCAGCGCCAATCACGCAACCGACACCAATCGTCACACCCGGAAGCACGCGGCTACCGAGCCCGATGAGGGTGTCTCGACCGATGCGCACGCGGCCGCCGAGGATCGCTCCCGGAGCGACATGCACATTTTCGTCGACTTCACACTCGTGTTCGACAATGGCGCCAGTGTTGATGATGCAGTGCGGGCCGACAGTGGCTGCAGCCTGCACCACCGCACCCGCAGCGACCAGACCGCCTGGACCGAGCGACGCCGGTTCGACGATGATGGCTGACGGATCGATGAATTCGACAAGGTTGATCGGATGAGCCTGATGCTGATCAAGAATCGCACGGCGAATCGTGAGGTTGCCGATCGCAATATGACCGCGGCGACCCTCCAAGACACTGATTGCGTGGAGCCCGCCCAACCAGGGCGGCGCATCCGTCAGACTGCCGATCGCAGCATCTTTGTTGTCATCAAGGAACCCGCAAACATCGATATCCGCTCGTCGGGCGGCTGCCAATGCGACGATCGCATGGCCCCCACCCCCGATCAAAACGACCTCTTGATCACAAACACCCATGTGGGCAGTGTAGGGTCAATGGGTCGAGTCGGTCACGCGGATGATCTCCTGAACGGTCGTCAAGCCTTCGATGGTCTTGTTCATGCCGTCTTGCCGGAGCGTGACCATCCCGCGCTCGATACACATGCGTCGGAACTCGGTGACATTCGGATTGCGTGCGATGACATCACGCAATGCGTCATCGACCGTCAGTAACTCATACAACCCCACTCGACCGGCGTACCCCGTGCTACGACACTTGTCGCATCCTTGCGGACCCCACATCTTCGTACCGCTCATGCCTTGCAACTCGAGAAACTCGGACATCTCCTCAGAGACCGGCTCCTCGATGCGACAGGCGTTGCACAGTTTTCTGACCAGTCGCTGGGCAAGCACCGCATTGAGCGCCGCACCAACCAGGAACGGCTCGAGGCCGATGTTCACCAGACGCGTCACACTCGAAGGTGCGTCGTTGGTATGCAGCGTACTAAGCACGAGGTGGCCGGTGAGTGATGCCTGCACCGCAATATGGGCAGTCTCATGATCGCGAATTTCGCCAAGCATGATGACATCAGGGTCTTGTCGCAACAGCGCCTTGAGCGCCTTTGCAAAGGTCATGCCGATTTTCTCGTGCATCTGCGTTTGCGTCACGCCATCAAGGTGGTATTCGACCGGATCTTCGACCGTCGAGATATTCAACTTGTTCTTGTCGAGTTGTCGCAAGGACGAGTACAAAGTGGTCGTCTTGCCTGAACCGGTCGGCCCGGTCACAAGTACAATCCCGTGAGGCTCATCGATCGCCGCTCGCCAGATTTGCAGGGCGTGTTCGCTGAACCCAAGGTCTTCGAGTTGCACATTGATTGACCGCGTATCGAGAATACGCATGACCGTCTTCTCACCATACGACGATGGCAGGGTCGACATACGCAGATCGAGTTTGCGGCCTTGCACCGTGCAGCGGATGCGCCCGTCCTGTGGTATGCGTCGTTCTGAAATATCAAGATTTGCCATGATCTTGAGGCGACTTGTAATCGCCGGAGCCATAGACGCGGGCGGGTTCATCATTTCGAACAGGATGCCGTCAATGCGGAAGCGAACCTTGAGTTTTTTCTCGCCGGGCTCGATATGAATGTCACTCGCGCCTTCTTTGACGGCGGTCTGGATGATGTAGTTCACATAGCGAATGACCGGACTCTCGCCGGCCTGCTGTTCGAGATCAACCGCATCAGATTCGCTTTCGCCCGCGCTGAGTTCAACATCGCCCTCGTCAACATCTGACAGAATCTCAGATAGATCGACTTCTTCGTCTTCGCCCCCACCGACCAGTTCGAGCGCAGCCTGAAGATCGAATGAGGTAATGAGGACAAGTTTGACGCCGCTCACGCCCAGAAGACCTCGAATCTCATCAAGCATGAACACATCGTCAGGCCGGATCGCACCAATGACAGTTCGTGAGCCCTCGGTTCGCAGCGGGAGGACTGCATTTTGCTTGCAGAAATCAGTTCCTAATCGCTGAAGCATCTTGCCATCGAATCCGCCGTCGAGCCCGGCATCGATATCGACGCGCTCGAATGGCACCCCCGCGATGTTAGCGGCTGCACACTGGACATCCTCTTCGTTGGCACCCTGCTCGACAAGGACATCCGCCATACGGCGACCGGGGCTCTGCTTGATGACGCCTTCAGCGGCTGCGAGTTGTTCGCGTGTGATTTTCCCGCGTTGAACGAGCAGGTCACCAAGTTCGGGAACGCCACCGGAAGTTTGATTGCCGGGATCGAAGACATGGTCTTTGCCGGTCGAATCGAGTGTTGCATCGCTCGGCGCTTTGTCCGTTGTCTCGTGAGAGACAACTTCCTCCTGCCCAAAACGACGCTGACCCGAAGGGACGGATGGCAACGGACTGAACGACGCTTCGCTTTTGTCGATGGTGTGCTGGCGATCAGATTTGGCGCGGGGCTTGCGCGCAGGCGCACTCTCTGCTTGCTCGTCGGCCCCGAGTTGACTCAGAATGTCGTCAATATTGATCTTGCCTGCCATCGACCGGTTCCTTTCACACGGCTCTCACGACCCGTTCGATTTGCCCGCCAGGACAAGCGTGTACCGTTCGCCGTCGCATTCGAGGATGACCGCGCGCGGCTGAATCTCAACAACCTGAAAAAGGTCCGCCACGATGTCTCCCTTGCGGACAACGCTCATGTTGATTCGTGCTGCCGGATTGCGTCCACCAACAACAGCAAACAACTTCATGGTGCCGAGTTTCTCATCGATCAACATGCGCCGGGCCTCTGCCGCTCGCTCGGCAGCCTCGGCTGCAAGACGAAGGGCACGCGCCTCATCCGACTCGGAGTTGACATCGGTTGCGACTTCCGTGACATCCACCTCGAGCTCGAACGGGCTCTTGCGATTCAGTTTGGAAGTCGGGATTTGAACCGGCCGATCGCCTCGCTCGAGTTCGGCCATCAACGCGTCGAATTTGCCCGCTGCGATTGCTGGTTGACTCTCGCGTTCGAGATCAATCGGGACTTCTGCTGCTGCGTGGCGAACACCAAGTCCGAGCGTGCGCATGCCATAGATCCCACCCGCAGCAAGGACCAACATAAAGCCGATCACAGCCGTATGTGAAGACTTGAGAAACTTCGCTCTGCCCACCTCGGCGCGCACAGGCACAGCGCCTGCGCCAGCCCCGAGATCGACGAACAATCTCCCAGACTCACTTGATGGAGCGTTACCCGATTCATCTATTGCCGTTTCGTCAAAAACATCATGACTCATTCGGCCACCTCCGTCTCATCCTGGAAGTAGATGCTGAGTGTAAACTTGACCGAGATCTCAGGATCGTCGTCTGTCGCTGCGCCTCGTTTGATTTCCATGCTCACAATGCGCGTGATACGAGGCAGTCGCTCCATGCGACGAAGAAACTCGTAGAAACCTTTGAAAGTCCCCGCGGTTGTCATCTCGAGCGGTTGCTCACGATACATCGCGGCTTCGAGCGGCTTGAGGCTTTTCAAACTTGGCGCTTCAAGCCCGGAGTCAACCGCAAGAGCCGACACCTGTCGAACGATGCGATCCACACCTTTTGATGAAGGCAGCCGCGCCTCATCTTTTTCGATTCGTTCAGCAATCAGCGCGTTCGCTTCACGCAGATCCGCGTTCTTTGCAGTCTCTTGTTGCAGGCGATTGAGCACATCGCGTTTGTGCGCGATCTCCGCCAACGCGTTGTCGATCTCGGTGTTCTGCGGCCGAAACACAACAGCAAAACTCAGCAGCGGAATCATCAACACAATGGCAACTGTGAGAAACTCGCGTGGTCCTAACTTCATCAGTCACCTCCACCGATGTTCAAAAATCCCGAGAGAAATGACCCCGATGAACCTGCACCGTTTGATGCTGATTCGTCAAACAACTCTGTTTCTTCTGCTTGTTCAACATCAGACGCGCGAGCCGTCGGATCAAGGCGGGCGGTGATCTTGAACTTGCGCAGTTGCTGTTTCTCCAGCACGGTTTCACTGATAAACTGCAGTTCCACATCGATCAACAGTGGTGATTCTTTCAGGTTTGCCAGATAGTCTGCCACCTGATCGTTCTCTTCCGCGACACCCTCGATGGTCAGACTGTGCCGAAACTCTGGGGGGGCCACATGTTTGGGCTCGACCGGTTCTCCCTCTGCCGGAGTGGTCTTGCCTCCCCGAAGCGAGGCCACTGCACCTTGTGAACCGGTGGTCGATGCTGGTTTCGGCGGCTTCACACGCTCGCCCTCAAGTTCGACGACCGTCAGCGTCGCCGACTCCGGCTTCGCACGCCACAACTCAGCCATCAACAACGAACGCGGCACTCGGTCTCGAAGCGCAGCGACAATCGATGCTTTGTCCATCATCTCAACACGCTGCGCTTCGAGCTCTTCGAGTGCGGTGATCTTGATGGCTTCCTCCTTGAACTGGGCTCCGATGGTTTCCTGTTCAACACGCACTTCCTGCCAGCGACGATTGGTCAAGACGAATGCGGACACAACCGCAACCATGACCACGCCGAAGAGCAACAGGGAAATGATGTTCCAACGCGCTTCGTCCTTGCCGCGGACATAGTCCTCGGGCATGAAACTCGCGTGATTTGTAACTGGACTCTGACTCATTCGGCGTTCCTCCTTCACAGATCAGTCGGACTCAGACACGCACCCAGTGCTGGCACCCAGCCTGGTTGTGCTTTACCCAAGTCCACGCCGCGTAACTTCGCATCCGCACGGTCAAGGCTCGAAAGTGGATCACCGACCTGCAGGGACAGCCGAAGCCCGCGCGCCAGCGCCTGGCAAAGCCAAACCTGCCTCGATTCACCACCAACCAGAACTGCCCGCTCGATCGGAATGTTTGGGAAGAGTGCCTTGTGGTACCGCATACACATAGCCACTTCATCCGAGAGAATCTCGAGCGATTCACTCAGATCCACACCCTCAGGATATTGTGGTGCGGTCGATGCCGGAGCAATCTGACTGCTCAAGCCGGGCACCGGAGCCCCTTCGCGCCGGTCTTCCTCTTCGGCAACTGCAGCGCCGGGGCGAGTGGGTTCGAGCACCGGTCCATCATCCGGATTCTCTTTGGCGATAGCGGCCTGCAGCATGGCAAGACCGCTCCCCCCGCCAGACTCAACGGGCGACGGTGCTGAATCAACATTCGGCATTGCCGGGATCGCCCAACGCATCTGCCTGGCGTCTTCGACCGGAACACCCAACTGCGAACAGATCGCCTCGTCAAGATGCCGCCCCCCTAGATCCACGGTACGAGCAAACACCAGATCCTTCCCATTGGCAATCATGACATTGGTCCCGTCGTACCCGATATCGATGTACATCGTCGACAGCGATGCGTCAGACTCTCGGCGTTTGATTTGATCGAACGCACGCAACACCGTGTGAAACGGACTGTGAACACCGACCGGTTCGAGTTTCGCATTCTTCAGGGCCGCCATCAAACGACCGACCAGATCGCGGCTCGCAGCCATACAGATAATCTCGGTCTTGCCGGACTTGTTCGAGCCAGGGATCTCGTGATGCCGACAGACCAGTGTCTCGTAGGCACACCCGATCTGTGACGGCAAGGTCGCTGCGATCATCGATTCGGCATCAACGCCCTCGCCCAGTTGTAGCCGCATGTGCTTACAGAACATGTTGTTGGCCGGAAGCACGAAAACAGCACGCTTGGTTGAGAAACCACCTTTGCGGATCATCTTTGGGAGTGCACCGATTTGAAACCGAAGTCGGGCTGCCGGATCGCCCGCGATCTCATCGGGTGTGTCCAGACAACTCGCAGCGATGACGCGTGGGTTATCACCCGCACTGATTTGGAGAATCTTGAGTGAGTTGGCTCCAAAATCGATCGCGATGGGCGGCGGCCCGGCGCTGACCGAAGGGAGTGATGTGACTTTTTTGACGCGCATCGAGCGGACCCTCCTCCAAACAACACGGTGAAACATGCCATTCACCCCATCGTCCATCGGAAGTCTTCAGCCCGTGGTCCACCCAAGTCAGGGTGACTGGCGTGTCCGAAACGGTGCCGCTCGCCGAATCGCTCCAGACGCACTCACCGGACGGTCCGATCATGCATGCACAATCTGTTCGAACAGGTCGCGCATCCTTCGGAGCGCTGTATCCATCGCCCACCGCTGACCGTCGCGGTCCCCGGTGGTGTTGCTGATTACTCGGATCTCGACGAACCGCAACCTGAGTCGGTCGGCGACCAGTCCGACGGCAGCGCCCTCCATCGCTTCAACACTCGCATTTGTTCGTAGCGCAGTCGCCTCTGCCGATGCATTGGTGCCGGAACAGGTCGATACGGTGGCGATGCGGACCGGCGCACAGCCGATGCAGGTCGCTGTCTCAATGAGAGACGCATCGCCGTCGACGCCATCACCCTGCATCGCCGGCGAAAAACCCAAGTCGTCAAGCGAAGTAAACCCGCTCGGTGTCAAGAGTCCTTCGTCCGAGAATACACTCCGGGTCGCCACCACCGCCGCACCGAGATCGAGCGACGATCCGGGCAGGGAACCACCAATCCCAATGTTCAGGAGGGTCCGATCATTGTCTGAATCGGCGAACCGCGCGATGGCACCAGCTGCGTTGGCTTTGCCTGCACCAGTCAGGACGACATCGAGACCCGGGCGGACAGACACGCGCTGCCAAGGGTTGCACGATCGTTCTGGCATGATGGCATCGAATTCGAGCCTCGAAGCCACCGCGACGAGCACACAACCATCATCCGACGCAAATTTCATAGTCGATCTCACCGGAAGTCGTCATAAACGAATAATTTGAGGAATCTTTGGTTCAGTGCCATAGTATTCAATGAGTGGGGGCATGCTGAAGAAAGAGGTCATGATGAGCACCAATCTGTCGAATCTGCCAGCGCGTACACGCCCGGGGAATACCGCCTTGGTTGTTGTCGTCTCGCTCGTCATCCTCCTCGGTCTGGGCGTCGGCGGTGTCATGCTCTATCAGGGCGATGGCGACGGCTCGACGAAGGAAGCGTCAACCACCGCTGAACTGGCGAGTGTTGAACTCAGTGATTTCGATATCAGCACGCTCGCGATGGGCGAACTCGAAGCCAAGAACCGCATCGAGATTCGCAATCGCATGGATGGCATGGCAACCATCATCGAAATCGTGCCAGAAGGCACCACCGTCGCAGAAGGCGACTTGCTCGTAAAACTCAACGCCGATGCCATTGAAGATGAAATCGCTTCCGAAGAACTGGCACTCGATGAAGCCAAAGCCCAGTTGTTGGCAGCCGAGACTGATCTCGAGATCCAGAAAAGTGAAAACGATTCGAGAACGCGCAAAGCAAAACTCCAGATCGATCTTGCGGACCTCGCGCTCAAGCAGTGGCGTGAAGGCGATCTAGTCAAGACGCTGAATGATCAGAAACTGTCGATCGAGCAAGCGGAACGACAGGTCGAGCGCCTCAGCGACAAATGTGAGAAGAATGTCGAACTGCTCGAAAAGCAATTTATCAGCAAAGACCAATTCGACCTCGACAACATCGCACTGATTGATGCACAAGCATCGCTGACGCGAGCGAATCTGACGGCATTGGTCTACGAAAAATACCAACAACCACGCGACGAAAAGCAGAAACTGTCTGACCTTGAAGAAGCCAAAGCCGAACTTGAACGAGTCGAACAGGAAAACGACATTAACTCGACGAGTAAGCAAGCAGCGGTGACCAATCGGCGTCGACAGGCTGAACGCAGACAGCAACGACTTGACGAGTTCCGCGAGCAATTGGCGTACTCAACCGTGACTGCTCCGTCACCCGGCTTGGTGGTTTATGGCACGACAGTCCAGTCGGACAACTGGCGTATGTCGAACGATGGCCCGCTCCAGGTCGGTCGCCAAGTCGGCCCCAACGACCTATTGATTGTTCTCCCTGACACATCGCAAATGATGGCGAAGGTCAAAGTCCACGAGAGCCTTGCCGGTCGCATCCGCCCGGGTCAGCCCGCGACGGTCAAAGTCGAAGCGGTCGGTACAACCTACCAAGGGACAGTTGACAGTGTTGGTGTCATGGCTGAAGGGGGAGGCTGGCGCGATCCCAACCTGCGCGAGTATTCTGTTCGAATTGCACTTGATGACGGCCAGGAAACGACTGGTCTCAAACCGTCCATGCGGGCCGAATCGAACATCTTGCTCGGCAATGTTGAACAAGCACTCAATGTGCCGATTCAGGCCGTCTTTATCGATGGCCCTGTGACCTATGTCTACATGCCCGAGGGCACACGATTTGTGCGGAAGCCCATCCAACTCGGTCGACGCTCTGACACACGGGCTGAGATTCTTGCCGGGCTCGATGTTGGTGATCTCGTGTTGCTGAGAACGCCGACACCTGGCGAAGTTGTTTCAGAGCCTTGGGATGAACAGGAACTTCAGGTTGCCGGGTACTCGCTCGATGAAGAAGGCAATCCGATGGCTCCACCTCGCAGCCGAGGCGGAGGCCCCCGCGGGCGTTCGCCACAGGCATCGGGTTAAAACGCCAAGTTAGCGGTCTTTCTTCCGAATCCACCCGGTCAGTTTTTGTGAAATCGACGGATCTTCCGGATCTGGTTTTGCAACTGCAGGAGTGGGTTTGGATGAATCATCAGTTGCTGCTGGCATACTCATCAGCGTCGTTGCTGTAAATGTCATGCCATCTTCAGCATCAGGATCGGCTCGCCAAGACGGCCCAGTCGCCACAGGCCGACCCGTTGACTCCCCGTTCGAACCGATCTCCGTTGCAAACCCGTCAGAGAACTTGACGAATCGCATGACCGATTTACCGGCAAGGATCTCGTCGCCGTGCCCGAGAGGCATCGGTGCAGTCACCTTGGCACCATTGATGAATGTCCCCCACCGGCTGCCAAGATCTTCAATCATGTGTCGGCCTGCTCGCACAACGATGCGTACATGCCGTCGCGACACATGTTCATCATCGAGCACGATATCGTTCTTGCGACCACTTCGGCCGACGAGAATGTCGGACCCTTCGTCGACGGGCAGCACGAGTCGCAGCCGTCGAACCGCTCCGTCACTCGGGGTTGAAATCAGCAATTCGGGCTTGGTCCAGTCGGCGGTATTCGCAGCACCCGTTTCATCGCGGTCGGCGTGGTCTTTAACACGCACCCGTAGGCCTTCGATCTCGACCCACTCGCCAGACTCAAGCCGCCGGCCTCCACCAAACTCGTCGCCGCCAGCGAGCACGCCTCGCGGCCCAAACCGCAGCGCGACCTCGGGCACCTTCGGACCCTCCGCTGGCTGCTGGATTTCAACCGAATAATGCCGTTTGCCGTGATCCACCAACGCCGCTCCAGACACCTAAACCACTGATATCTATTAGGATATACGCCGAATTATGATATCGGCTCCATGAACCTTGTTCCATGATGATTCATCGACCGAGTTTGTCGCGGTTGACGCGACTCAATCTCAGGGCAGGAACGGGATCCGCCCCTTCTTGTCAAGCCCTGACTCGACTCGAATCCACCCTCGGAGCGATTCGGCCATATCCGAGCATCGATTGAACCGGTCGTCGGGCCGCCTGGCCATGGCTTTGAGGCATATTGCACCGAGTGACTCAGGCACACTCCAAACCAGCGTCGCCGGTGCCTGCGGCTCTTCGGTCGTGATGCCACGCAAGACCTCTGCCACCGTCCCCTTGTAGGCCGGTCGATAACAGAGAAACTCATACAGCACAGCACCAAGGCTCCAGATGTCCGCCCGCGCGTCACCAGCCTGCACTTCATCTGAAAAACTCGCCCAGTCGGCGACGCGCTCAGGCGACAGGTATCGTGGTGTGCCCACACGAGCACGACCATTCCCCTGACGATCGGCTGGCTTGGTCGCGAGCCCGAAGTCAGTGATCATCATGCGGCCGTCCTCAGACATCAGCAAGTTGCTCGGCTTGATGTCTCGGTGCAGCACACCTTCGACATGGGCACGCTCGAGACCGTCGGCTACACCCGCAATCCAACTCGCCACCAGCAGGTAGTACGGTGTTTTGTCGTGCCCGACCAACTCGCGCAGTTCGGCAGGGCTTCTCCTGGGATCGACCCGCGCGGTTTCAAGAATCTGGTCGCCGCGCAACTGATGAGTGCCCGCAGACTCAAACGCCTTGATGACTTTTGAACCATCCATCCCGCGGACAAACTGCATGACAAAGTACCCACCGCGACCGAGTCTCTCAAACTGATACACCTGCACAATGTTCGGGTGTTCAAGCCTCGCCGCAGCCCGCGCTTCTTGCTGAAGCAACTCCTGCGCTTCCGGATCGACCGAACGAAGTACCTTGATCGCGACATCCTTATCAAGTTGATGATCATGCGCGAGGAAGACACGACCCATGCCGCCCGCGCCGATCTCCTCTTTCAATGTGAATCCACTGATGTCCGGCATGACATCGGCACCCTCTGAGGCATCTGGTGGGGGCGGCGGCGTGCCGCGCGTGGCATGCGTTGCTGCAGAAAGATCCGCTGCCGTTTCATCAGCATCACTCAACGCAGCAAGACTTGGATCAGGAGCCGCAATACTCGGAGGTGGCGCAACCGGGGCCGCAGGTGTCGACCAACGAGATGCGGGTCGAGCCGACTTCGAGCCAGTCCGCTCACTCGCCAAGCGGGTCGCTATCTTCACGGCACGATCAATGCGTTGTGTTGGCGATCGACGAGCATGTCCGAGCGTCAACCACACATCTTCGGTGTCCGGGTTTCGCCCGTCGAGTTCATCATCGAGCATGATCATACATCGAAGCAGTTGATACACATGCGCATCTTCTTCGAGACCATGCCCACGGGCACGCTCGACGCCTCGCGCGATCAATGCCCGCAACTGGTCCGCGTCTTTCGACCCGGTTTCTTCAGGAAACTCTTCGCGCAGATCAACTTCAATACGATCGACCAGATCGCCTTCGGCACCGTAAGTGACGCGACGACCCCACGAACGACTGGTGCCAGAATCACTCACGGAAGAAGCATCGCTTGATGGTTCGTGCGTGCCGCTCAGATCGACCTGTGCATCGTCAGCGGCCGCTAATTGTTGCTCTTCCGGACTGACCTCTTCAGTGCCGCTTGGCTCGAGCCCCGTCGCAGGTGGGATATGCCCGCGCTCAGGCCACATCGATTCGTCGCGCGTTCGAGCACTCGTCGAAGATCCAGATGACGAACCGGATGATGAAGATGAAACAGCATCCTCCTGACTCATGATGAGCCCTGAAGAAGTTGAATCATCATCCGTGTCGATTTCTCCATCAGACGACGGCGTGACCTCTGGTGAAGCTGGTGCTTCGTCAGCATCGGCAACAGACTCGGTTTCAAGCAGAACCGACCGATCAGCAGGTGCATCCGTCGTGCTGAATTCCGACTTCAATCTGACCCGCAACGCCGTTGCCCCAACCAGCAACTCGGCACCATCTTCGACAGCCATGGGTTCAGCGACAAAATCGCCATTGAGACAGGTCCCGATCTCATCATCGAGATTTTCGACGAACACTTGATCATCGCTGATATACAACCGGCAGTGCCGATCGGCAGCCATGTCGTCTGCAATGCGAATGACACAGTTTGCAGCCCGCCCGATGACGCATTCTGAGCCTGGTCCATCGAGCGACGCTTCGAACCGGCCGTCCGAACCCGAACCATCTGTTGTGTTGAGTTCAATGCGAATCAAACCAACCCTCGCGACCCAGAAGCCTTCAATCGGAAACGATAACCGGGTTCTTCACTATACCGAGCCCTGAGCGTCCAAGCCCTCGATCCGAGCCGATCAATCATCGAACTTTGATCGTCGCGAGCCCAATGACCGCAAACAGGATGGTCACAATCCAAAGCCGTGCAACGACCTGCTGTTCAGCCCAACCGCCAAGATGAAGGTGGTGGTGATAGGGCGCACACCGAAAAATCCGCTTGCCGCCGGTTGATTTGAAGTACCCAACCTGCAACACCACCGAACCGATCTCGATCAGACAGACACCGCACAGAATCAACGCGACGATCTCCTGCCGAACCACGACCGCGATGTACGCGATCAAGCCGCCGATCGCGAGTGAACCGGTATCACCCATAAACACCATCGCTGGCGCGCAGTTCCACCACAGGAACCCGAGACAGGCACCAGCCATAGCTCCCGCGATCACCGCGAGTTCGTTGGACCCGACGACATGTGGCACGAGCAGGTAATGGGCCCAGGTATCCGTGCCGGCGACCAGCGCCAACACCAGCAGCGCCAGACAGACTGTGCCGCCGATGCCAGAGACCAAACCATCCATGCCATCCGTGATATTGACTGCATTACTCAGCCCGGCGACCATCAGTGTCGACAGTAAGACGAACGCACCGAGCCCGAGAAAAATCAGCCCGCCGGCAACGCCACCAATCTGGGATACATAAGTCTTCTGAAATGGCAGATTCACGACATGAGCAATGTCCTGCGCCGCGTCTGTGTTGCCTTCGCGATAGACAAATACACCAACCAGAGCGCCGATGCCGAGTTGGAAAATGAGTTTCTCCCAGGCGTACAGCCCCTGCCGACCGTCGCCGCGCCTCGCTGCGGTGAGTTTGAGGAAATCATCAACCCCCCCGAGAACTGCCAACCAGACCAGGACAACCAGCCCGAGCAAGATGTAAAAATTCTCCAGGTCTGCCAACAGCAACGTCGTCAACCCGATCGCGCCGCAGATCAGGACGCCGCCCATCGTGGGTGTATTGGCGCGGCTGACGGCGTTCTCGCGCAGCGCTTCAGCATCGGTGAGCCCTGAGTCACCGATCTTCATTCTTGTTAGAATGCTGATCGTGGGTCGACCTGCAAGAAGGACAAGAAAGAACGCCAGCCCGATTGCTGCCAGCGCACGAAATTGCACTTCGTCAAGCGGGCTGAAGATCGAATACAACCCATTGGCGACGAGCCATTCTCGCAAGGTCTGATGGATCAAGTAGAGCATGCGTTAGTGCAACTGTTCGACATCCTTCGGTTTCGCCGAGCCCGATTCGAATCGATCTACGAGCGCTGACGCGACGCGTTCCAGTGCCACGCCGCGAGAACCCTTCAATAACACGATATCCCCCGGTTCGACCAAAGCCACGATTTCAGCAATCGCAGCGTCATCAGAACGAGGAAAACGATGTGTCAGACCCGTGGTGATGCTGCCCGCGTGGGCGCCGACGCCGATCACGATCTCCGCGATCGGTTCGCGATCGATCGATTCGCCGAGCGCCTGGTGTTCAGCCTTACAACTGGAGCCGAGTTCCAACATGTCACCCAGGACGGCCACGCGTCTCCCGCCGGTGATACCAGCAAGCGTTCGTATTGCTGCCCGCATCGAGTCAGGGTTTGCGTTGTACGCATCGTTGATGATCGTCACAGCCCCGACTTTTCGCATTTCCAAACGCATTGCCGGAGCAGCAGCCGTCGCGAGCCCTTCTGCGATCTCTGAATCTCGCAATCCAAATCGACGACCAACAACAACCGCGCAGGCTGCGTTCAGTGCATTGTGAGAACCGATGAGTCCAACCCGATACGCACCTCGATCATTGATCGAAAACAAAGTGCCGTCACCGGTAGAAGTAATCCCGGTCACGCGTACATCGGACGCGGGGTCAAGCCCGAAGGACACCAGTCGATCTCTTGGAATACTCCGCAAGAACGGCTCAAGCGTCGGTGCGTCAGCCGGAACGACGCCGAGACCGCCCGCCCGTAGATGGACCATGAGCTGCGCTTTTTCACATGCCACGCCTTCAATCGAACCGAGCCCTTCGAGATGCGCCCGCCCGATACTCGTGATGACCGCAACATCCGGATCACAAATGCGCGCCAGCCGTTCGATCTCGCCCGGGCTGCTCGTCCCGACCTCACACACCACATAGTGATGACCAAGCGGCACATTCAAGAGTGTCAGTGGCACGCCGATGTCGTTGTTGAACGATTTGATCGATGCCGAGCCGGTGAACCTGCGACCAAGAACCGCGTCGATCAACCGAACGGTCGTTGTCTTCCCACAACTACCGGTCACCGCGACCACCTTCAGCGACTTCGCCTCGGCTCGATACGCGGTCGCAAGCCGAACGAGCGCTTCGCGTGGACACGGTACCTGCAGCACGCCCATGTCATGCGGGATTGTCACCTCTCCCGAGCCGACAATCGCGACCGGGCTTCCCGCTGCACGAGCCTGCTCCAAAAACGCGCGGCCATCGGTGCGTTCACCCGGCAGTGCCACGAATATCTGCCCGGGCACGATGGATCGAGAATCGATCGACACGCCGAATGCCTCGTCGTGAGCAGGTTTGGACAGCCATACCCCCCCAGTGATTGTTCGCAACCGTTGTGCATTCCAAAAACTCATGAAGTCATGCTCGCTCTCACCTCTCGCCGACGCGCCAATGCGTCGCGCGCATGTTTGCCGTCATCAAAGCGTCGCTCAACCACGCGATCAGGGTGCGCCGGATCTGGCAATATCTGTACGCGTTCGTGCCCTTTACCCGCAAGAATAATCACATCACCCAGGTCGGCATCTTCAATGGCTGTACAAATCGCGACGGCGCGATCGATGTGCACCTCCGCCCTCGACCGCACAATGTGCGGCATCCCCGCCAGAATCTCCGCCACGATGGCCGACGGCGATTCGCGCCGCGGATTGTCGCTCGTGACGATGACCCGATCGGCCCCTTCGCCGGCAACCGCACCCATCAGAGCGCGCTTGTCACGATCACGATCGCCGCCACAACCAAACACGACACAGACTCGCCGTGTCCCCGAGACCGCACCCTGTACCGCGTCGAGGATGCTCCGCAACGCATCGGGCGTGTGGGCAAAATCGACAAACACATCAACATCATCGGCTTCGGTCGAAACACGCATCAACCGACCCGGTGGTCCTTGCAAGTTCTGCAACGATCGATTCAGTTTCGACGCAGCGTCATCGCTCCCAAGTCGTCTGAGAATCTCCCGACTCGCCAGAAAAGCCTGCAGCACATTCATCGCGTTAAACGCACCAAACAATGCTGTGGTCGCGTGAATCGCTGTCGTTCCTCGAATGAGACGAAGTGACATCCCGGACAACCCGGCTTGATCGATCGTGAAGGACCATTCGTGGTCTGTTGCACCGAGCGATCGGCACCGTTCCAGGCGATCGGCGCTGAAAGCCTCCCAAGCAGGGTCATCGCAGTTCACGATGCCGAGCCCATCCGGCTTGAGCAACGAAAACAACCGTCGTTTAGCCTGCAGGTAGGCCTCGCGGGTCGGGTGATAGTCGCCATGATCAGGGGTCAGGTTCGTGAACACGCCCGCGTCAAACCGAACACCATCGGTTCGGCGTTGGTCGAGCGCGTGACTCGAAACTTCCATGACCACCGCCCGGCACCCGGTCTCAACCATCGTTGCCAGCGTTCGACTCAACTCGATCGCAGGCGGTGTCGTCATCGAAGCCAACGCTTCTTCACGCCCATCGTCAATCACGACCGTACCGATGAGCCCGCAGCGGACCCCGGCTCGATTCAACATTTGATGCACGAGGTGCGCGATCGTCGTTTTTCCGTTTGTGCCCGTAATGCCCACAGAAGCAAGCTGTGTGCCCGGCGAGCTGTAAAAACGCTCAGCGATCGCTGCGGTTGTGGCTGGAATGTCATCACAAACACACAGAGGAACATCGGACTTCAGCGTCACTTGTTCATCATCAGTCAAAACTGCGCATGCACCAGATCGAACCGCGTCATCAATGAACTGCCGACCGTCAAGTTGCACGCCGCGTTTGGCTATGAAGAGTGAACCAGGGAACACCGATCGGCTGTCTTCGGTGAGGTCGCAAATGCGGGTTCGGCCGCCCTCGCCGCCTGACACGCGCACACCCAATCCCTCAACCAGTTCACCAAGATTCACAGCCAATGCTCCACAACGACACCCACACAATCATCGGCACGCCGAGGCCAATTGCCACACCAACATCACACGATCAATCGCGTCAGGGCAGAATCAGCATCGCGTCACCATAACTGTAAAACCGATACGAGCGTTCAATCGCATCAGCGTACACATCTTTCAACTGCTCGATGCCACCGGGCAGAAACGCTGCAACCATCAGAAGCAGGGTCGATCGCGGCAAATGAAAGTTGGTCAAGAGAGCACCGACCCGCTGCCAGTGATAGCCGGGTGCGATCATGAGTTTCGTCTCAAGCCAAGCCGGCGTGGCACCATCACGCGCTGCCTCGGCTGCGTAACTTTCGAGCGTCCGAGCCGTTGTTGATCCGACCGCGAGCACAAGTTTGGATGTGTCCATCACCCACCCGCTCTCACCAAGAGAGCACCATTCTGCATGCATTGGATGATCTGCGACTGATTCAGATTCGATGGGCTTGAATGTCCCAGCCCCGACATCGAGCATCACCTCCGCTCGTTCAACGCCCCGGCCATCAAGTGCGTGCAGCGCGTCGGGCGAAAAGTGCAGCCCCGCAGTCGGAGCCGCAACCGACCAGTGCCCCGGTGTCGCAGCATCCGCAGCATAGACCGTTTGATAGTCACGCCGATCGTCCGCATCTCCGATCGACAGCCCGGCTTTTTTACGCGCGCCACGAATGTACGGCGGCAATGGTGTGAACCCAACCGCGTGCAAGATCTCTGGCGTCGTTCGCCCGTTCGCATCGTCAACAGCCAACGCCCATACGCCATCGTCACCAACTCGCTCGCGAAGCGTCAGCACAACGCCCGAGTCCGCGCCATGTTCATCCACCAGCGTGAGTGATCGACCGGCACGAAGTCGGCGCGCACGCACAAAGGCACGCCATGACAAAGGATCGACCGACGCGTCCTTGAGCCAAAGCCCCTCGGTTCGGCCTCCGGTCTCACGATTGACACCAATGAATCGCGCGGGTAGCACACGCGTCTTATTAAACACAGCGACCGCGTCACTGGGCACAAGACATGGCAAATCAGCAACGGTGCAATGCTCGACCAATCCTGGATCTGACCGACGCAGGACCATCAGCCGCGCACTTTCACGAGGTTCGGCCGGTCGCATGGCGATCAGACGGTCAGGCAACTCATATTCAAGAGCCGAGGTGAGCAGCATCGTTGATCGTAGACGACATGCCATGTTGACTGAATACAACACGCACGCGACCGACGACGACGCGTGATTGCAAATGATCAGCAGAAACCCGCTTTACCCTCACATGCAATCTTTTTATCGGGCGTCCGTCAAGATTCTGACTCCGGCATGGGTCGTGCATCACGCCTTGTCGTGAGCATCGCGTCTATTCCAAACAGCGACAACCACCAAGGCTACGCCCAAGGTGCTGTCGCGCCGGCTCCGCGAGCGATGCCAGTCCCGCCACGACCAGAATCCTGCGATCGTGCTGGTCCACTCTCGTTTGGTGACTATCTCCAAGGACGCAATCGAGCAAACCGTGCATCGCAGGTCGATGCCTGGCACCCTCAGCAGCGCTCGAATCGTGGTCCGTCCGCAACCCTGTCATCGTCAAACTCGGCGACCGATCACAACCGCCCTCGGTTGCTCCCAAAACTGGGTGAAATCACTGCCGTCAAACCAGAGCCCCGTGTGCAGCAAACCGTCAAGGTCGAGCAACTCGAGCGTCGATTTGCGACGGGCCGACTGATTGATGTCATTGCTTGAACCCAGTCTCGGCTAGACCGAATCACCTCGCCGCGTGATCGCTGCGCCGAGTTGCTCCAGTCTTGCTTCCAAATTCTCGTAACCACGATCGAGGTGGTACACACGATTGACAACAGTCTCACCTGCAGCCGCCAACCCTGCCAGAACGAGCGACGCCGACGCACGCAAATCACTCGCCATGACCGGCGCGCCTCTGAGCCCGCGCACACCCGTCACAACAACGGTTGCACCCTGCCGATGCAATTCGGCGCCCATTCGGCTGAGTTCGGCGACATGCAGGAACCGCTCCGGGAAGACCTTTTCGGTCACGATGCTGTTGCCATCGGCAAGGCACAACAACGCCATCATCTGTGCCTGCAGGTCCGTCGGGAAACCGGGATGAGGCTGCGTTGTCACGCGAATCGGTTTAAGCACACGCTCGCAGGTCACTCGGCACGATACTCGCTGCGGATCGTCGCTCGGTTCGGGTTGCACAACCACGCCGAGTGCAGTGAGTCGATCCACCACCGCCAACATGCTGTCGAGCGGCACATCGTGAATCTGCACTGATCCATTCGTCATCGCGGCTGCACACATCAGCGTGCCCGCCTCGATGCGATCCGGAATCACGCTGTGTTCGGCACCGTGCAGTTGGTCAACGCCCTCGATCGTTACGCGAGGTGTGCCGGCACCGCTGATCCGGGCACCCATCGCGTTCAGGAGTGCGGCGACATCGGCAATCTCGGGTTCGCACGCTGCCGATTCGATGACCGTTGTCCCTTGTGCGAGCGTCGCTGCGGACATGACATTCGCCGTGCCGAGTACCGTCGAACCGAACGGCCCGCCAAGGAACACCGTCGCGCCTCGCAGCCGACCTCCCGGTGCTGTCGCGATGACATCGCCTTCATCCAGTTCGATCTGGGCTCCAAGCGCTCGCAACCCGCGCAAATGCAGGTCGATCGGTCGCTCACCGATCGCGCACCCGCCGGGCATGCTCACACGGGCGCGGCCGCGCCGAGCGAGCATCGGCCCGAGCACACACACGCTCGCACGCATCGTTCGCACAATGTCGTATCGGGCGTGGCTGATGCTCTCATCATTGACATGGAGCGTCACCGCCCGAGGCGATCCAGACTCACTCGACGAAACCTCGCACCCGAGTTCATCGAGCAGTTTCTGCATATTCCGGATATCAGCCAGATCGGGCACGCTTCGCAATACGACCGGTTCATTGGTCAGAAGCGCAGCCGCCATGAGTGGCAACGCTGCATTCTTTGACCCGTTGACACTGATCTCGCCTTCGAGTCGGCGCCCGCCCTCGATATGGAATGCGTCCATTCTGCTCTCCTGTGCCTGTTCTCAATGATATCGGACAGACGCGCTCAACCGGCACAGTCGGCATCAGTTTCCCAGCCCGCGTGACGCAGCGTAGATCACTTGGTTTGTCGACCTGTTCACTTGCGTCGAGCAAACCTGTTTCGCACAGTGATTGGTGAATGCACGCAAGGGTAACACAACACCCGTGAATGGGAGGCTCTGAAATGAACACTGGTACACACAATCGTCTGATTCGAAGTATGGCATCGGCGGGACTGGCCCGATCGAGCATGCTGGCAGCGGGTGTCATGATTCTCGGTGGCTCAACGATGGCATCGGCCTCGGAAAGCCTGCCGACCACGATCACACTCATCGGAACCGCACGCGATTTCATTCGCTATGACCATGACGGCGGCCACCCCGACTTCCAGCAATACAACACCGGGCATGTGGTCGGTCTCGTCGAAGCGGAACTCGGTGCCGATGGCAAACCGGTCCGATCAGCGTCGAGCGGGATGAAAGTCACCGGCCAAGCCAGGGACTCATCCGGTCGAAAGATCATGCCCTCTTCTGTTGATGAATCGCTGGGTGATACGCCCGCCACGCTCCAGGCTGTGAATGGTCCTGCCATCACCAGCGCCGAGAGTTTCAATCAGTGGTATCGCGATGTGCCCGGCGTCAATCTGGCAATGCAGGTCCCGATTACGCTCACACGCATGGAAGGGTCGAGCACCTACTTCTTCCATGCTCACGACGACCGAGATACGCCGGAACGCGAAGGGTTCTTCCCGATCGGTGAAAACCTCTTCGGCGACATCGATCCGACCTATGACCGCAACTTCTTCTTTACCTTTGAACTCAACACGCAGTTCGTGGTGCAGAAGGGTGTCAACCAGGTCTTCACCTTCTTTGGCGACGACGATGTCTGGGTTTATATCGACGGGCGACTGGTCATCGACATCGGCGGTGTCCACGGTGCGGTGAAACAGAGCATCGAGATCGATCGCCTGGACTGGCTGGATGATGGTGATCGTGTTGATCTGAAACTGTTCTTTGCGGAACGGCACACCACGCGATCGAACTTCCGTGTCGAGACGAATCTGAAGTTGCAGACGATTCAGGCGCCGCCCGTCTCTGCGCTGTACGACTGACCCCTTGAGCACCGGCCGGGAGCGGCCGGACGACTCCCCTCTTCAACGCCGGGTGCCCGCGGTTTTCGGATCGCGGGCACCTGTTCTTTTTGGTTTCATTTTTTCAGTATTGGCCGCCGCGCTGATAGCGATTGTACTGAGGGGCGCTCGTTCGCCCGGTCCACGAACGAATCGATCGTTCCTGTTCGAAGTACAATACAGATTGCGCGTCTCGGGGCAGATACAAGCGGCGCGAGCGGCTCAGATCTGGCTGGTGGCGCGTCGGCCAGGCATCGAGTGCCGTCACCGCTTCGATCGGCCTGTGAGACAGTGCCGCGTCACGCCGATCAAACTCGGCACCTGGCAAATGCGCGTTCGCATTGCTGACCAGCGGGCCGGGCATGACAACTTCCCATGAGTTTGTGGCAGATCCCACCACCATACCGGATGGGCGTCGTTCCTCCGGCAATCGGAGGGCGGTCGAGCCACACCCGGTGACGAGCAAGGCCACGCCAACCACAAGTCCTGTCTGCAAGTGTCGTATCACGCCAGAATAGGGTACAAAATCAATGCCGACACCGTTTGTGGTCAATCAAAGCGGTTTCCTGGCGAAGCGGTGTTGATTGCAAACCACGATGTTGTTTCCTGCCAACATGTGGGACGATGCCCTTCGCCCGAATAACCTTCCGGGTCACGAGGGTTGCTGCCATGGGCATGGTCGAACAGACTGAACTCAGTTTCCGAAAGCGTCTGTTCAGTCGCCGCCGGAGGATGATCATTGGGTTTTGGATTGCGCAAAGTGTCCTTGCATATGCCGCTGTTCCGACGCTTGTCTGTACTTCCTTGTCAGAACTTGAAGACCTTGGAAGCACGCTGCTGTACCCGTCTTTTATCGCATATGGTGTCACGGCCATCGCCATCATTTCCATGCTGCAGTTTGTCTTCGTGTTGCCGGTCAGGCCTCCAGGCAGCCGCCGAAGCAATCGCGCATTGGTACCGGTGTGGACGCGGTTGCTTCTGGCAGCCTCGATTGCGACGCCCTTCGGCATCATCGGGGTTGGGCTGCACCTGCTGTTCGATACCTACGACAGCGGCTGGGTACCACTCGGCCTGGACATGGTCAGTCCGCCGGTTGCTTTCTGGATTGGTTGGGTGGTCGGTCTGGTCGTCGCAATCCCGATCGTGGCGGTGCTCGTTCGCAAGGAACTGCCCCCGATCATCAGTGCGTGCGTCGCTGGGTGCATGACTGGTCTCCTGGTCTTCGCTGCAATCATGGCGGGCGCATCGCTCCTTGATCACACAGTCGGACTCTCCGCCCCGGCCTGGGCGCAGGCCCTCATGTTGCTCGGCCCATTCCTCGTCGGATGGGGCGTTTCGACACCACTCCTGTACGCATTCATTCGTCGTCGCGACACCGAGACAGCGCTCAAGCGACTCGCGAGTCTGCTGTTCATCGGGACCGCGGTCGAAACACTCGCCATCATCCCGCTGGATGTGTTTGTCCGCAGGCGATCAACTTGTTACTGCGGCGAGGGGACCTACCTCGCCCTTGTGACGCTTGTGCCGTTGGGATTTGCCGCACTCGGACCCATGATCTTCCTTGTCGCTGCATCGAAGCGACGCAAACGCTATATCAACGGGCAGTGTGAGTTGTGTGGCTATGACATGACCGGCAATGTCCGTGCTGAACGATGCCCCGAGTGTGGAGCCGGTTGGAAACCGCCCGCTCAAGACGCTTTGCGAGCCGATTCGGTGTAGCCGAAGCGACGAAGGTGGTCTTGCATCGCCCGTGACGGTGTCCAGGTTGTCGCAGCGGCTTGTCCAAATCGGCCGACATTGACGGGTTTCATATGTGCCCATGTCTCCGGCATTGGTTCGAGGCCACAGTACGAATAGATCTGCGTCATGACTTTCGTCGGGTTTCGCGTGAGATCTTCGTACCGAACGATCGGGATGCCTGATGTCGCTCGTAGCGTTTCGAGACGATCGTACCGTTCGAGCCACACCCGCTCCCGAAATGCGGGTGAATCGCCGGCGACGAGTCCCTGGAATCGATCAAGTTGGCTGGAGATCGCATCGCGCGCATCACGGATGAGCCCAAAGATGCGCACATCATGGCACTGGGCATAGCGCATGAGAAGCCCGAGCCCTGCAGCCGACATCAGGTAGGAGGGCGATTTATCGAAGACGATCGGGCCGAGGTGGTCCAGGATCTGGTCCCACAACGCGAACACCTCGTGATCCGTCTTGGGCGCGCAGCCACCAAGGAATGGGTGCGAATCTCGAAATCGCTTCTGAAACGGTTCGGGCTCGCCCGCGACCGCTCGAGCTGCAAGACACCAGAAGTTGGGCTCCCAGTTGGCGATCGACTGATCAATGTGGCAAACACCGACCGCGGGGTGATTCTGAAATACCCTAAACAGGGCAGTTGAGCCTGTGCGTTTGGCTGACAGTAGTACGATCGTGCGAGGGGTCATCTGACACTGGTATCGTGCAACTGGCCTGAATGCTTGAAGACTGCGACCCTTGGCGCTTGACGGCCACCATCGGGCATGCTTTGCTGACTCCATGCGCATCATTGCAGGCAAACACCGTTCCCGTAAGTTATCCAGCCCGCCTGATGACTCGACCACGCGTCCGCTGCCGGACCGGGTGCGCGAGTCGTTGTTTTCGCTGTTGCGCGGTCATTTTGATGATGCGGTCGTCCTCGACGGCTTTGCCGGCGTGGGCTCGTTCGGGCTCGAAGCCCTCAGCCGCGGAGCAAGTCGCGTGATCATGGTCGAACGCGATCGACGCGTGGCCGATGTGCTTCGCGAAAACATCGCCACACTTAAAGGCGAAGACGAAACCGAAGTGGTGGTCGGTGATGCGCTTGGGCTCGCGTGTCTGTCACGCTGTCCAAAGCCGATCAACATTGCTCTGCTTGACCCCCCCTATGCCATGGTTCAGCAGACCGCCGGTTGGAATCGCGTTCGAGAGCAGATGGCCCGGATTATCGCGATGCTGGCCGACGACGGATATGCGATGGTCCGTACCCCCTGGCCGTTCATTCACAAACCCGATCAAGACGCGGGCGACTTTGATCCATGGTCTGACGACGAGCCCCGGACGCAACACAAGCCTCAGCCGATTGATGCCGACTTGACCATCCCCGGCGCGCTCGGACCGGAAACGCATGCATATAAGACCACCGCTGTGCATCTCTACATGAGAGACCCCGAGGCCGCGGCGTGACGGCTGTCAAACTCACACCCAGTCAACAGCAGGCTGTCGAATATGACGGCGGACCGCTGATCGTCCTTGCCGGACCTGGCACAGGAAAAACGCGTGTGATTGTCCATCGTGTCGCACACATGATGTCTCATCGCGGCATTGATCCCGAGCGTGTTGCTGCGCTCACTTTCACCAACAAGGCTGCTGGTGAACTGCGTGAACGCCTCGGCGAGATCGTCGGCGGCGCGCGTGCAGACGCCATGTCCGCTGGGACATTCCATAGTTTTGGATTCAACCTGTTGCGACGATTTGCAGACCTCGCCGGGCTGTCACCAAACCCGCAACTCCTTGACTCCGCTCAGCAACGACGACTATGGCGTGCTCTCATTGCCGAGCATGGGCTTTTTCAGAACACCATGTCGATCGGTCTGGAAGCCATCCTTGCCGATGCGCGGACCACGATCGACGCATGCCGAAGCGCAGGGCTAGTGCCGCGCGTTGCACTCACACGCCTTGATGCAGCTCTGCAACAACCATCACTCGAAGACGGTCCGCGCGCCGAGTTCATTCGATTGCGAGAGCATCTCCAGTTGTTCAAACACTTTGACGAACAATGCATCAAGCGTGGCTTGCTTGCTGTCGACGATTTGATCACACGCCCGACGCATCTGCTGCGCACGCATGACATGGTGCGGTCGATCTGTCAGCACGACTACGCACATCTCGTCGTGGACGAGTTTCAAGATCTCAACAGAAGCCAGATCGAACTTTTAGCCGCTTTGTGTGGCACGGGCGAACCTGATATCTGCGTCGTGGGCGATGATGATCAGGCGATCTATGGCTTTCGCGGAGCCGATCAGTTCGCGTTCGAACACTTCCGTGCGCACTGGCCGAACGCGGAGCAGGTGGTCCTTAGCGAGAACTGGCGGAGCGGGCAAGCCGTCGTCTCTGTCGCGAATGCGATCATCGGCGAGAGTGAGACGCGTTACGCGCCCGACAAGATCGTGGTCGTCGCTCCGGATCGCGAAGCGGCACCGGGCAGCGTGGAAGCAGTTGAACTGGATCGTGCCGTAGACGACGGCGATGTCATCGCCGCCATGATTCTGCTCGATCGTGAACGGACGCCCGATCGACCCTGGTCGGACTACGCCGTCATTGTGCGCACCCATAAGGACAGCACCCGCGTCGAAGCCGCCCTGCAACTGGAGGGGATTCCCACGATCACCACACGGGCGCAGCCCGTCGCAGAAAACCCGGGCGTGCTCGACCTGATCGCCTGGATTAACACAGCCCTCGAGCCCGATCAGGCGTGGAGCGTGCGCCGGATACTCACACGCCCCCCCTTTTCTGTTGACCCGTATGTTGTGAGCCGAATTGACCGGGCGTATCGAGCCGCGGTCAGCCGCCTGGCAGAGCACGACACGCCCAAGCCATTTGTTGACTGGCTCGTCGATCACTATGCTGAAGACGCTGACCTCGGGCCACATGTTTCGCGTCTGGCCGACCTGGCCCGTCTGTTCCGCGAGTCGGCGCACACCGAGTCAGCCGACGCAACCATCCAGCGAATCATCACCAGCGCCGGACTCACCAACGCCGATCTGCCTGATGCCAAAGCCCGAACAGAGCGAATCGAGGCGCTCGTCACCGTTTTGCGGTTCGCTCGTGAACGACTCGATCGGCTTGAGCAACCTCGTGATCTCGCTGCCTTCATGAGGTACCACAGCGATCTCGACGACAAAGAGCAGGGTTTTACGACCCGCATCGAGGAGGTGGTCGACGGTCCGGAGAACGATTCAACGATCGACGGCGACGGGGTTCGCCTCCTCACGGCACACGCTGCAAAGGGGCTTGAGTTTGACACCGTGTTTTTACCGCGCGTCGAATCGCCACATGGGTATCCCAGACTCTCAGGTTCAAAGCCATTCACCCTGCCTGCAGAACTGACAGGCGACAAGGATCAGCCCGAACCCATCGAGGAAGAAAGACGCATTTTCTATGTCGCATGCACACGAGCCCAGCGCCGGCTGGTCACACTCGGCAAACGCGTGAACAAGCCAGGACCGACAAGTTTCCAAGGCTTCCTGTTGCGCTCCGGACTTGTGACGCAAACTGATGGACAACAGCAAATGGAGCAGGCTGCCGACGCCGGACTCGGTCGGTTTGAGAAGGGCACCTCGCCGACGCGTCTCACCGATATGCGCAGCACGACACGGCGCGATGTTTTGGCGCGGGCGCGCCAGCGCGTGCGCAGTGAAGCGGCGCTGGCTCTCGATGCTGCAGACCGCTCGACACTCGACGAGGCAAACCTCAACATACTCGGCGAGCGCCTGCACACCACAGCACGCCGCATGATGACGATCGCTACGCTCGCTGCAGGACGAGGCGTCCCCAGTGGTCTCGATGCTGAAACGGTCGCATTCGCGCGCACATTGGAAGCAGACCTTGCGGCATCGGAAGCGGTGTCCAGCGGGTTTGGCTTCAGACCACCCACCCCCCCCTTATCACTCAGTTACACAACCCTGAACACATATCTGAGGTGTCCGCGATGTTACTATGTCAAGTATGTCATGGGTCTGCCTGAGGCGGAGAGGCAAAGATCGAAGGTCGGATCCGTCACGCATGAGGCTCTGCAAAAGTTCGTCGAAGCATGGCGAAAGGCTGAGTCGGAAGGACGCAGCCCACCCGAAATCGATGCACTCATCGCACTCGGCCGAAGCACGCTCAAAATGAGTATCGAGCCCGATGAACCGATTGATGCGGATGTCCTGACACAGCTTGAGGCGCAGCTCCGGGTGTACGCTGAGCGATTGCACAACCCGGCCGATGAACCGATCGAGGTCGAAAAATCGGTGCTCCTCCATTATCCGCACGCCGGTTATACGCACCAGATCACCGCCAAGATCGACCGAATCGACCGCACGGCCAACGGCATTCGCATTATCGACTACAAAACAGGAGCTGCGTCCAAGCGACTGCTCGAACCCAAGAAGAGCGATCTCCAACTCGGTCTTTATGCAATGGCTGCGCAGAAACTCTACGACGATCCCGATGTCGCGGGCACCGCCGAATATTGGGTGCTCTCTACCGGAGAACGCGGCATTCTGGACTTCGCACAGATCAATACAGACAAGATTCACGCCGCTATTTGCACCGCGATCGACGGTATTCTCAACGGCCTCTTCCCCCGCGGCCGAGAGTGTTATCGAGACTGCGAAATTCTCGACGCAGCGATACCAAACGCTTGATCAGTTCGTGACGATGTCAGTATGCGAAAGACATCCGGTCTCGTATTCGGCTTACTGACGATTCTCTATTCGAGAGCTGCAGCACCCGAGATAATCTCGGTGAGTTCGGTCGTGATCTGTGACTGACGAGCACGGTTGAACTTGCGCTGGAGCGCCTTGCGCATCTTGCCAGCGTTGTCCGTCGCAGACTTCATCGCCACCATTCGAGCGACATGCTCGGAAACGATCGCATCATTGAAGCACTGGAACAACACCGCCTTGACCGCAGCCGGAAGCAGGTCACCCAGCAAGACTTCGGCCTCAGGACTGAACTCGTACAACGCATCCCGCTTTGCAGCATTCTTCTGTTCACTCGATTCGACCGCTGAAGCGTCAAACGGCACGAGTTGCAAGATCTCCGGCTTTTGACGGCCGGCGGAGATGTATCGCATGTAGACGACGCGCACCGCGTCGATCTCGCCTCGGGCGAACATTTCGATATACCGCTGACCGAGTCGCTCGACTTCTTCGTAGGTTGGTTTGTCGCCGAACTGCGTGTGGTTGGCTGCGACATCAAAATCATTGAAACGAAGGGCCGTCGCGCCCTTCTTGCCGACAACTTCAATCACACCTTTGCCTGCCGCATCGGAAGATCGTAGATGCTTCATACCCATGCGAATGAGGTTGCCGTTGTACGGGCCGCACAAACCGCGATCACTCGTGATAATGAGCGTGGCTTCGCGTCCTGAACGCGCTGTCCCCCCGCCGAGCAATGGGTGCGCACCCTCGTCAACCTTGGATGCCAGTTCAGAGACAAGATCGAGCAAAGCGCCTGTGTAAGGCTTCGAGGCAGTCGCTGCCTGTTGGGCCCGGGCGAACTTGCTCGTCGCGATCATCTGCATCGTGCGCGTAATGCGCCGAATGTTTCCGACCGCCTTCATGCGTTTCAGGATTTCGCGGCTCTTTCCCATGGGTCGTCAGTGTAGGTCGCAATTGACCCATCGGAAAGTGCAAACTACCGGGTTCGTTCGGTTTCGTCAGGCTTTGTTGGAACCCGATCATCTTCCGATCGACCAATGATCTGGTTCCGTTCATGTTCCACGAACGAGGTGGCTGATCCCAGATGAAACTCGTCACCAAGTTGCAACGGAAAGGGCACGCTGAGGGGCGGGCGCGGAGGCATTTCATCGTGATTATTCTTGTTCATCTGCTGATCCCTCCAAGACATATGGGACAGGACTGGTCCGAGCCAATCGACTGAATGTTCTCGACTCGGCCAGGTGGATTCTTGGGCAGTTCAACCCGAATCGCGCGAACCAGTGAGGACCAAGCCGTCATAAGCCAAAAAAACACCCGAAGGCAACTGATCCTGCGTCTCGGCATGTCCGACTTCATGACTCATGTGAACCAGGTAGGTCTGGGAGGCTTCGACACGCTGCGCAACACTGACAGCCTGCGCAATCGACATATGTGTCGGATGTTTGCGGTGGCGTAACCCATCAATCACGAGTGTGCTGAGCCCCTCAAGCGCAGGCCAGGATTCTGGTGGTATTCGTGAAACATCTGTGCAATACGCCAGAGGCAATGGTCCAGGATCTGATCCATCGACACGGTCGAGCCTGAACCCCAGAATGGGAAGACGACCGTGCAGGAGTTGTATCGGCGAAACCCGAACGCCATGCAGTTCGAATGGAACACCCGGCTCGATTGTGTGGGCGTTGAGCGTCGCGACAAACGAAGGCTGCATGTTCGATTTGGAATCAAAGATGTGTTTGTACACGCGGCATAGCGCCTCATGCGTGCGCGCATCGGCGTACACGCCGATGGATTCCTGCATGAGCACATTGAATCGTCGAACCTCATCGAGGCCGAACACATGGTCGACATGGTTGTGGGTGATCAGAATTGCGTCAGTTCGGCATAGCGATGATCGCAACGACTGTTGCCGCAGGTCTGGTCCCGCGTCGATGAGGAACACCCGATCCTGGCCGGTGGCATCGATAAACCGCACACAAGCGGAAGTTCGAAGCCGTTGGTCGCGTGGGTCAGACGAGTTGCAGACCGGGCAGTCACACCCGATCGCCGGCACGCCCGCACTCGTCCCCGTTCCTAGAAACTCGAACTTCATAACGAAAGGCTAGGCGGACCGACGCGAAGACTGACGCCCTGGCGAACATGATGAAACCCGATTCAAGGGCTCGGGTCGCACGGCAGGTTGGAGATCAGGATCTGGTCGATCGCGGCCTCGACAATACCACCATCGGGCGTGTTGCCGCCGGTGGCATCGTCTGACACCACAAACCGCACCAACAGACCCTCAGTCAATGTGACATAATCCTCGGTCGGATACACTCGCATCTCCCAGCCATCAGTTGATCTGATATGGTCGAGTTGAACCCAATTACCCCCCCCGTCAACCGAGATATCAATGTGCAGCCCGTCATCCTGTTCAGTTGAGGACGAGTACCAGACTGCCATACTCAAGATCCCGTTGGTCCCCGGATTCGTTCGCAAAACCGGCGTGACGGCGAAGGTGAGGCCGCCATCAAGATCTTCACCTTCATCAGCGCCGGTCAACAGGCAAACACCACTCAGGTCAAAATCTTTGGTTGGGCCCATGCGTCCAACCATTGGAGGCGGGGCGAGTTCCCACGCGCCTGCAGTCGTCGAGAAATCACTGCCGATGGACCACAGGTGAGACTGCTCTGGCGCTTCGGTCCCGATCGGTGGACCCGAGTTGACGACGAGCGCTTGATACGGCTGCTCTGCACCAACGAACGGAGCCATGTTCGTTTCACCAAGTGAATTCTCTACGGAAACAAAATATGCGACACTCGCCACGCATTCATCCATCGCGGGGAAATACACGCGATACACCTCGCCGGTGATGTGCTCCATGGGCTCGGCTGTCCAGCCATTGCCATCATTCACATGCAACATCACAGTGTTCGCGACAGGTTCACGCGTGTCAGATGCACGCACACGAACGCGTAGCAGCGTGCCTCCGTTTCGCTTGACCGCTGAAGGCCTGCCTTGATGGAAGACAATCTGTACACCGTCGGCTTGCGCTGCCATCCCTAATGGGGATGCAATCGCAGATCGAAGGTGGGGGTGCGTTGTTCGCGTCCCCCTGTTCCAGCCATCAGAGTTACACCCGCCATTGGTGTGCACAGCAATCGCTTCGCCTGTCGTTGCGTCGATCACCGGAGCACCCGAGTCGCCGCCGGTCGTGTCCACAATGTATCGTGCGTGGTTGCCGCCACCACCTGCGTATACACCGGTATGTGTCAGTTGTGTGTAGTTGTACTCAAGTGCCATGGGCTGCGAAGTCTGACCAAAACCCGTCACCGTGATGGGTCGTCCGTCATCGATCGGATCATCTGCAACAAGCATCAGCGTTGAGCCTTGCGCCGCATATGGTGACAGCCCGGTCGAGATATTGTCGTAAGTTCCGAAGAACAACCAGTCATTGCCGTTCGAGATTGATCCGTTTTGGTGTTGAATCGAATCTTCATCAACCGGATACTGGTCCGCAGGATCTGGGTGGACCATCGACCCCCCCACGGTTGACTCAGGCACATTGAATTGCACCACAGACTTGTCGTTGACAGCACAATGACCGGCAGTCAGAAATCCGTTCGGCTTGTTGTTCATGAGCCACGCTGTACACTGGGTTGGGAGCAGCCGGCCGATCGCAGGATTGGTGGACGGCAAACGGTCATCTGCATCGCCACAGAGGGACCGATCAAGAAAGCCGGGTTCACCATACTCGACGGTCGTCACGCGCACACGAGATCGACCGTTTGCAATCGGCGAGGCATAGACATCGACCAGCACGGTGTCGCCGTTGAAGTATGCACCCGTGTCTGCCCAGGCTGCCAGGTCTTCTGCCCAGAGCGACTGCGTCGCGCCATCGAGCGCGCTTGTCAACACGATGTAAGACGCGTTGAGGTCCCCCACCTCACCACTCAGGACAGCCAACTGAAAATGCAAACGAACCCACATCGCGTCTTCGATCGACACCGCCCCCGAGTACACGAGAACAGGTTCAGCGTCCGCGCCAGCCGCTTCGACCCACCCGGAATCAAGCAGGATCGGCTGCGGATTTGACCCGTCAGACTGTGTTGATCGATTGGGCCACTCGATGTCATCCTGCGACGACACCTGAGCGCTGGCAGGCGCACTGGTCAGCGATAGCGCAGCGAGGAGACACATACACCGCTTGAGGCTGAACCAGCCCGCAGTCAAAGGAATAGCCATATTGTCAAGAACCTCTCAACTCTTCTCTTCAGCCAGATACACAATAGTCTGGCGGGTAAAAGGTTACCGGATCGGTCCCATTGTGGCAACATCAATGATGAAAAGAATTGTCGTGCGCAGCAAATGGCCAAAATTTCCAGATGCCTGGCTCCGCGTACCCATAAAAAAACCGGCCAACCCTTTCGAGTTGGCCGGTAAGAGATCGAAATCAGTTCGCTACGCGATCAGAAGGCAATGCCGATCTGAGCACGGAGGACGAACTCGCCGTCATCGCCGTCACCCAGGAGCTGGGTCAGGCGAGCATCAGGCAGGACGCTGCCAGCGCCAGCAACGGTCGAGCGAGCGCCCGTCGGACCGGCGGTATTGTTCAGTGACCACACGGTGTCAAGCGTGAACTTGGCAGCGTGGCTCATCGGAACGAAGTAGTAGTTGACACCAAAGGTCAGGAAGTGGAGGTCGCTGTCCGCGCCCGCCGCGATTGTGCTGTCGTCAATGAAGAGGGCATCCCAGCGACCAAACAGTTCCCACTGCTCAGCAAGGAACACGCCACCTTGAACGATTGCACCATAGTCGTCAGCTTCGAATGCGCCACTCTCGGAGTGAGCACCAACGAATGCGGCATACAGGTTCCAACCGTTGCCTTCGACTGAGCCGTCAACGGTGTACATGTACATCTCGTAGTCGCCACCAGCGGCGATCGAGGGGTTGGTGTCGCCGGCTGATTCCCAGTGGAATGCACCACCGACGCGGGCAGCGAGATCATCGCCACGCCACGAGGTGAAGTCGTCGAAACGATCCCAGTCGCCTTCGAGCTTGACATCAGCGCGGATGGTCAAGGCATAGTCGGCTTCCGCACCGCGTGAACCGGCACCGGCGGTGCCGGCAAGCAAGTTACCGTTGAAAGCGGTGTTGCCGCTACCAACGCCGTCCGAGAACGCGGCATGCACCGCGAATGAGTCGGACATGTACCCGAACATGATGCCTTGTGAGTACTGCTGGCTGAAGAACTCGTTGACGACCGAACGCTCGGCAGCCAACTGGAACTCAGGAGCAACCAGTTCTTCTGACAGGATGGGGAGCTTGAACTGACCCCAACGGATGAAGCCGCCTTCCATGTTTTCGAAGTCGTACTGGCCGTAGGCATACTGAAGCGTCAGGCCACCTGATTCAGCAAACTCGCCCTGGATACGGAACTTCCAGTTGGGGTTGACGATGTTGCCGTGCCAGCGGAGTTGACCACGGGGGATGCTGAAACCGATGGTGGTGTCATCATCGGTGCCGCCACCCGCGTTGGCTGGCTGATCGTCACGAAGGTTGATCGTGTAACGGTACTGGAGCAAACCGCTCATGTTGAGGCGGTAGTTGCCGGTGCCGTCACCGATGTAGAAGAAACCGTCGTTGCCTGCGGTGCCGCCCTGGAGCTGGCTTGTGCGGGCAGCGGCGTCAGCGCTGAGCTCGGCCGAATATGCACGGTCGAAGTCGAGGCTGCTGTTCTGTGCCATGGCGCCAGTCGCGAGACCGAACGCGGCACCTGCTGCGAAAGCAAAATTCTTGATGTGACTCATTCTGAGACTCCTTGCAAAATGGTTGGAGAAGGTCTTGGAGAACTCCCGTCCTCTCCCAATACCAAAGTCTTCCCACATCGCCATCACCCACGCAGGTGATGGGATGCTTGTCTACTCAAATCAAACTTGATTGTCGCGGGCCGCACACGCTGCGGCCGCGTCACACTTTTTCGCCGAAGCAGAAAAGTGAATGAAACGCACTCGACTTGTCAAACACTCGAAAGACGAAGCCTTCGAGTGGGTTCTCTCCTCGGGTGACCAAACCGGTCAGATCCGGGGCTGAGATTTTAGCCCGCCATATTAGCGAGTGCAAACTCAGCAATCCACTCATCGGATGCACTTGGCATCGACCGGTAACTTTTTCTTTGTAATTTCGAGTTTGAGTCCCCAATTCAGGGTTTCATCGAGTCTTCACATCGCTGGAGATCTCGTTCTTCTATCATGACGACAATGCCTCTCCTCAAGGGTGCTTGTCGCTGACATTGCCCGGTGTGAATCGACATAAGTATTTATCTATGAATGACTTAGAAAAGAAAACCCGAATTCTTGTCGTTGATGACGAACCCGCCTTGGTCGAATTGGTGGCGTACAACCTGCGGGCGCACGGATATGCCGTCACAATTGCAACAAATGGGCAAGAAGCCCTTGCGCATGCTCGAATTGATCCACCGAATCTCATCGTGCTTGATCTGATGTTGCCAAAACTGCCCGGTCTCGTGGTCGCCCAACGACTCAAAGACAGCGAACTCACGCGTCAAATTCCAATCATCATGCTGACCGCTCGAAGCGAAAACACGGATCAGTTGGCTGGATTCGAAGCCGGAGCAGACGACTACATCGCCAAGCCATTCTCGATGGATCTGCTTCTCGCGCGCGTCGAGGCGGTTCTTCGCAGGAGTTCGCGCAGTTTGTCCGGTATGAACGATGGGCCGCTCACACTCGGTCCGATCCGTGTCGATCTTGCTTCATTTGAAGCGTGGAATGACGGCACGAAGCTGCAACTGACAGCGACCGAGATGCGGATTCTCGCTGGATTGATCGCTTCTGGAGGTCGTGTCATGAGCCGACGCGATCTGATCGGGGCGGCGATGGGACCGGGTGTCACCATTACGGAACGAACGATCGATGTGCATGTGACATCGATTCGGCGCAAGCTCAAACACAACGCCGATATCATCCAGACCGTGCGCGGCGTTGGGTATCGGGCTGTGGAACGCTCTGCTGCGACCACCGATGCCGATTCCGATCGATCTCCGTCATGACACCCCGACCAATCAACCTTGTACTCATCGGGACCAGTATTGGTATTGCAGTCGGTTCCACAGCGGGCGTTCTCACGCCATTTGGTTGGTTGGCCTCAGCAATTGGTGCTGCTGCAATTGCGGGTGTCGGCATCTGGTGTCTGGTGTGGTGGCTGTCGTCTTGCTCGATTGCTGAGCGCGAAGCGTTCCAGGGGCAGTTGAACATTCTGGTTCGGCCTGACAAGCAAGAGGACCACTTGTCGCCAGCCGACATCGTTCAAGATGTCCAGACGATCACCAACAAACTCGCACTCATGAACCAGCTGTTCGACGCGCTCGATTCGGCTGCACTTGTCATGCGAGAAGATGGTGCAGTGATCCATGCGAACCCCGCAGCGTGTGAGTATCTCGACATCCCAGAGATTCGTATCGTGGGGCGTGCCATCAACACGCTGTTTACTGAGGCGGATGTGAATGACCTGTGCTCGCGTGCGCTGCAGGGTGATTCGGCGTCAAAAAACATCCGATTTAATCGTCCGCATATCGCCGGGATTTTTTCATGCTCTGCGTGCCCCATCGATCTCGGAGAGAGCATCGGTGCGTTTCTTTTGATTCGTGATGTCACAGCACTTGCTCAGGCATCAGAGATGAAAACTGATTTCGTCGGCAACGCTTCGCATGAGCTCCGCACGCCGATCGCAGCCATTCGCGCTGCCGTCGATACGCTAATGGGCCCGGCGAAAGACGACGCGATGATGCGCGAGCGACTGATTGAAATGATCCGGGACCATGTCGTTCGGCTTGAAGAACTCGTCCGGGATTTGCTCGACTTGTCACGATTTGAATCGCCGGAGTATCGCGGCGACTTTGCAGTCGTCAACTGCTTCGAACTCTGCGCCGAGATAGAAGCTCTCGTTGCAACACAGCGCGAGGCAAGGCAGGTGACGGTTGACTTCGAACTTGACGAACAACTGCGGTCGATTCGAACCAATCCAAAGACGCTGCTTTTGATATTGCGCAACCTTGTCGACAATGCAATCAAGTTTTCACATGAGCACGGCACCGTGCAACTCGTCGGCACACTGGCATCAGACGATACCGATATCGCACAGTTTCGAGTCGTCGATCGAGGTATCGGAATCCCGCTCGCTGAGCAAGCGCGGATTTTCGATCGGTTCTTTCAGGTGGACGAAGCCCGTTCGGGGGGGCAACCGCGCCGAGGCACCGGCCTGGGTCTCGCGATTGTCAAACACGCCGTCAATCGATTAAATGGGTCAATCGAGGTTGAATCGGTCTGGAACGAAGGTACGACCATGACGGTGCGGCTACCTATCGAACGAGCCAACTGACTACGGTTTGATCGGTGCTGCGACATCGCCGAGGATCTGTAAAAACCGATCCGCGAGCGCTTGTTTTAATCGCGATTCGAGTTCCAGATTGCCAAACCGACCGATCATGCATTCGATCTCAATGCGACCCGGCGAGTGCAGTTGGAAGGTCAAGACCCCGGGCTGATCGTCGATCGTGCGCAGCACAAAATGGCGCTTCGCAGGATCATCTGTGCCTTTCGGAAGATCGATCATGTGAAAACGCGGCAGGATTCCAGCGACGACCGCGTCGATATCGTCAAAATCTCCTTCGACTACAACAGGCCCCGGCTGCAGATCAACAGCATCACCCAATGATCGTTGCGGTTGCCGACACCCCGCAGGGATCAGAATCAGGGCCGCTATAGAAAGGAAGAGCATTCGCATGGACATCGTCCGAGAATACGCTCTAAATCGAGGCAATGGACGACCTGACCGGGATCGGCGGGGCAAACGGCCCTAAACTTCCCGTTCAGCCTCTTCCTGTGCCGATTGCATTCGTATTCGGCCCGGAGTCTCCGTTGATGATGATTACCGTCGCGATTCCAAGCCAGACGGACCGTGTGAGCATGATCGGCGCCTCTGAACGCAATCTCAAGATGCTGCGTGAAGCGCTTGGCGTGCGAATCGCAGCCCGCGATCAGGTCATCAGTGTTGAAGGCGACCCTCGAGGCGTGGGTATCGCGCGAATCGTGCTCGACCGTTTGCGTGAAGCCTCTGCCGAGCAACGCAAGCTCTCGCGTGACCAGGTTCTTGACATGATCACCGAGCAGATCCGCCGAGTGGACAATCCAAAAACAACGACCTCGCCACGCAGTGGACCGGCATGGACCGATGAACTCGATGTCTACGCCGGCGGACATCGTGTCCGGGCCAAGACCGATAACCAACAGTATTACCTCGATGCCATCCGTGATCTGGATCTTGTTTTTGGGATAGGACCGGCCGGGACGGGGAAAACCTACCTCGCCGTCGCTGCAGCCGCCCACATGCTCAAGCACGATCGCGTCCAGCGTCTGGTGCTTGTCCGACCGGCGGTCGAAGCGGGTGAAAAACTCGGATTTCTGCCGGGCGATCTGGAAGCAAAGGTCAATCCGTACCTTCGGCCATTGCTCGATGCGCTGCACGACATGATGGACTACACCACGATACGACGGTTCATCGACAACGATGTCATCGAGATCGTGCCCCTTGCCTACATGCGCGGCCGCACACTCAACAATGCTGTGATCATCCTTGATGAAGCGCAGAACACCACCCGCGGGCAGATGAAGATGTTTCTCACGCGGATGGGGCATGGCTCCAAAATGATCGTGACCGGAGATAGCACACAGGTTGACCTGCCCGATCCGGCGCAAAGCGGGCTGGTGGATGCTGCTCGTCGACTGAGGCGGGTCAAAGGCATCGGGTTCGTCGCTCTATCCGGTGAAGATGTCGTTCGGCATCAACTTGTGCAACGCATCGTGAGCGCGTATGGCGAAGAGGAACGCGACACCGCTCACGCTCGGCATATTCGTGAAGCATTGCACGGTGAATCGGAGGCGACCGAATGATGCACCGCGATGGAGGACGAAGCGGGCGAACAACCGGCCCACGCAAAGCGCGAGGACGAACTTCGTCCATTCGCAAACCCGAGCGTTCACGGGCGCGCGACCTGCGCGATGCGGTGACTTCGCCGCGCGTGGGGTGGGCGCTCACGGTCGGGCTGATTCTCACGCTGTTCACATCGATCGTCGCAGTGTGGGCATCGGAGCAGCCTCTGATCGCGGTCGGGCGCGTGATGGACAAGACCTGGACCGCCCGTCTCGCGTTTCACTCACTTGATGAACAACGAACCGAGCAGGAGCGAGAATCGGCTCGACAGCGCCAATCGCGGGTCTATCTTGCCGACGAAGCGGTGCTTGAATCGATTCGCCAATCACTCCTCGAATTGCCAACTTCGCTCGCGGGTGCGACAGATGTTGATCGGATCGATGCCGACCTTCGGCGACAGTTTCGTCTCAACAACGACCGGATGAGGGCGATCACAGCGTTTGCGCAGCCGGATCGGTTGTCGACATGGACAACGCAGGTGAATCAACTGGTCGCGATGCTCGAACGACGCCCGATACTGGATGAACAAACCTGGCAAGCGCGCCTGGAAGGACGCAACACCCAGATCAAACTTGTCACCAGCACGGGCGAGTCGCTTATCAATCGTGATACCGAGCCCATCAATCTCAACGACACCGAGCAGTACCAACGCGAAATCGACACGCTGATTCGTATCGCCGGGTTTGGACCGATGAACGGAGAACTCGGCCCGGTGGGGGAATCAGTAAAACAACGCCTCTCTGTTGATGCAAGGCCGACTTTCCACTTCGACGCAGCCACCACCACAAGCGAACAACAGCAAGCGGTCGCGCAGGTGTTACCAGTCCGCGAGAACATTGCCCAGGGTCAACGGATCTTCAATCGCGGCGAGGTTCTCGACCAGACGCAACTGCGACTCTATAGCGAGGAGATTGCCGAGTTTCGCGCGAACACCGATGCCTGGCGCATCTGGCTCGATCGGTTCGGACTCGTGGGCACCATCGGTATTCTGGTCGCTTTGTTGATGGGATACATCGGTACATTTGTGCCGCGCATCAGTAACAACCCGTCTCGGTTGATATGGGTGGGGGTCGTGCTCCTGCTTGCTCAGGTCACCGCGTGTGTCTTGTCGGTCTTTGACCCGCGTTACATCACGCTGACCGCGACGGTGCCCACCGTTCTGGTCGCGGTCTTGCTTTCGATCGCCTACGACCGGCGAACGGCGATGGCGATCGGCGCAATTACAGCAGTCCTGGTCTGCGTATCGCTTGAGCAGCCGATTTCCATGTATGTCCTGATGCTGGTGGGCATGGGAGCGGCGGTCTGGCGCCTGCCTGAGATTCGAGACCGACAAAGCCTCGTCACCATGTCGCTCTGGGTGGCTGCTTCGTTGTTCCTTGGCACGCTCGCGATCGGACTCCTCTCGATGCCTCTTGAAAGCACGGTCCTCACGCAGACGCTGCGCGATGCCCTGTTCGCCGGATTCGGAGGCCTGCTCATCGGGGGCATCACGCTCTTCATGTTACCCGTGATTGAACGAGCATTTGACATCACAACGAGCCTCACGCTCATCGAACTGCGCGACCCGAAACAGGCGCTCTTGCGTGAACTGCAACAACGGGCACCGGGGTCGTACAACCACTCATTGAATGTTGCCAGTATCGCTGAGACCGCGGCCGACGCAATCGGCGCAAACGGGCTCTTGACTTATGTGGGCGCGCTGTATCACGACATTGGCAAGATGAACAAGCCCGAATATTTCGTCGAAAATCAATCGGGTGGCCCGAGCAAGCATGACAAGTTGAGTCCGGCGATGTCGCTGCTGGTTATCGTCGGGCATGTCAAGGACGGCATGGAGATCGCGCGCGAGTATGGTTTGCCCAAGGTGCTACGCCACTTTATCGAAGCCCACCACGGCACCACACTCGTTGAGTACTTTTACAACCAAGCACGCAAGCAGGCGAAACAGGTCTCTGCGGATAGCGAGAACACGCCCGACAAGTCGGTCGAGCATGACCACGAAGACGAGCGCTTGCCCGAAGAGGTCGATTACCGTTATCCCGGGCCGAAGCCACGAACAAAAGAAGTTGCGATTCTCATGTTGTCTGACGCGGTCGAGAGCGCCACGCGTTCATTGCCCGAGCCAACGCCAAGTCGAATCGAAACGCTGGTTCACGCGCTCGCTGACAAGCGATTGATGGACGGGCAATTTGATGAATGTGACCTGACATTCCGCGATTTGCGAACCATCGTCGATTCATTGAGCAAGTCGGTGACCAGTATTTATCATGGGCGCATCGTGTATCCGGGGTCGGATCTGTCGAAGAAGCAAAAGACCGGACCCGCCGAACCCCGGGAAAAGACAGCGTAGCAACGCATTCAATGCCTAAGTCTTTGGCTTCTCGGCGCGGCACGCGTCCAGAAAATCGACACCTCGGCGCAGGTGGGGGATGACAATCGACCCGCCGACAATGAGTGCGATATCAAACGCTTCAAAAAGGGCTTCGTCTGTCACACCCTCCGCCACACATCGGTCGATGTGATAGGCGATGCAATCGTCGCATCGCAAGACCAGGCTCGCGACCAGGCCGAGCAACTCTTTGGTCGCAACGGGCAGCGTCCCTTCTTCATACGCCTTGGTGTCGAGCGAGAAGAATCGCTTGGTGACGAGCGTCGCTCCGGCGCGGGCTGCCCCGTCGGGGTGCGTCCCGCGTGCATTGGCATCGCCAAGGATGCGGTCGTTGAGCCGCGACCGAAACGCTTGAAACTCTTCGTATCGCGAAGTCATTTAGTTGTCCTTGATTGTGATCGGGACATCGAGTGACACCGTGCTTGGCTTGAGACACTCGGTGTCTGTACAAACCTGATAAGTGATCCCCAACACCGGTTCACCCGGGCCGACGCCGATCCCGGGCGCATGTTCGAGCGCGATCGCGAAGCTGACGATGCCCGAGTGAATTCGGAGTTCGTCGTTGATGCCGTACACCTCACCTTCCGGGTAATCTGCGAACACCGCGACACCTTGCCCGGACACGAGACCAGCGCGGAGCGGTATGAGGTCTTCCCCGCCCGGACCCGGATCGGCAGCCATGATGTGATAACCCGGCTCGATGCGTATCTCAACATGAATGACCCCGGGCGACTCAGGCGACACAGCGACCGCTTCTTCACTCGCGAAAATCTGCACCGGCGATTTGGTCGGGTTCACGGGTTCAGCCACCTGTACAGCGCCAGCGCGATCAACCTGAGCGCGCAGGCCCGCATCTTCGGCAGCAATCATCCGCAGCAGCGCCTCAATGCTGTGCACTGCACTGACCGGCGAATTCGAGATATCGGCGCTGACACCCATCAAGAGTCCACCCGCTGTTTCGGCTAGGTCGGGCGACCGGACTGATGTTTGCAGATTGATCAAGCCGTTCAGCATGAGCGCCGACCCGCTGGGCATCGCACCGTCATAGGCTGCTCGGGCGCGAACGAACAAGTCCTGCTGGTCTTCACGCGTGTCATAAAACACACCTGACGCATCTGCAAAATCGGCGTGTGCCCGATCGGCCAGCGTGGTTGCTGCGGCAATCAACGCGTTCGCTTCCGCAGCGTCATCAGGCAGCGCTTGTACGACCGCCATCATCGCGCACAGGACCGCGCCGTAATCTTCGAGGAACGCCGGCGTGTGGGCTTTGCCTTCCCGATAGGCTCGCAGCAGCGTGCCCTCGTCGTCATGCATGGTGCTGCGAATGAACTGCACTGCTGCCGACGCCGCCTCGATGTATCGAGGCTCACCGAGCAAGACACCGCCTTTGACCAACGCATCGATCATCAGCCCGTTCCACGCTGCAAGCACTTTGTCATCGGTGATCGGCTGCTTGCGTTGTGATCGGGCTGCGAGCAACTTCGCATTGATCGCATCGATTCTCGCCAGAAAAACCTCTGTCTCAGTTCGTTGTGAAGCCGCGACCTTGTCCGGTCTGTCTTTCAGTCTGAGCACGCTTCGAGCGGGTTCGTCGGGGTGATGCGGGTCTGTGAAGTTTGGTCCCTGCGCGACGCCATAGACCTCTGCTGCCCACGCAGCCTCATCGCCCAGCAACGCGTTGAACTCGTCGAGTGTCCACAGATAGTTGAGCCCTTCTTTGTGATCGACCTCCGCATCTTGTGCGCTAAAGAACCCGGTCGCACCGGGTGCATCGGGGTTGGTCATCTCGCGCAAGACATAGTCGAGCGTTGTGCGCACCACGCGTCGGTAATAGTCGTCGTCATACACCTTCGCTGCTCGTGCATAGACAAGAGCGAGTTGAGCATTGTCATAGAGCATCTTTTCAAAGTGTGGCACGGTCCAAGTTGCGTCGACGCTGTAGCGATGGAACCCGCCACCAACCTGGTCGTGCATGCCACCGATGGCGATGCGATCGAGCGTGAACCGAATGGCTTGGTCGATCCCGTCACGCGATGGGCCTTCATCGACATGTTCGCGGGCAGCGAGCAAGAACGACATGTAGACAGGCTGCGGAAACTTCGGCGCCCCGCCAAATCCGCCGTGGGTGCGATCGAACATCCGCATCAGTTGCTCAATCGCTTGCTGAATCTGAGGGTCGGCAACCGGAACGGGCACTCTATTTTGACCCAGTTGTTCGCGGACAGCCTCGGCGACCTGCTCTGCCTGAGCGAGCACATCGGAGCGTTTCCCATCCCACGCGTTTTTCATTCCCCCGAGCACCTGGCCGAATCCCGGCATCCCGTCACGCGGTTTCTCTGGGAAGTAGGTCCCACACCAGAACGGCCTGAGTTCGTCTGGTTCGAGGAAACAGTTCATCGGCCACCCGCCCCGGCCGGTCATGATCTGCGTGGCGACCATGTAAATTTCGTCAATATCCGGCCTCTCTTCGCGGTCAACCTTGATCGCGACGAACGATTCATTGATCTGATTCGCGATTTCTTCGTTCTCGAAGGTCTCACGCTCCATCACATGACACCAATAGCAGGTCGCATACCCCACACTGAGCAAGATCGGGACTTGCCGTTCGCGGGCTGCTGCAAACGCCTCTTCACCCCATGGGTACCAATCAACGGGGTTGTTGGCGTGCTGAAGCAGATAGGGACTGGTCTCGTGCTGAAGTCGGTTTGGCATGCGATCGCTCTCTGGCTGGGGGCGGGCGATGATAATCGCGTCGCCTAACCTAAGTGTCTGGCGCACAAGGGTAGCCGTGTAAGAAGGAGTATCTCGATGCGTACGCTCGTTCCATCGTCCATCTTCTGCGTCATGATCATGGCGTGTTGCACGGTCGCTGCGCAACCCGCCAATGTTCGTGTGGCGCCCGTCATAGAACAGCAAGTCGAACAGCGGCGACGGGTGACCGGCGAAACGCGGGCGCTTCGACGCTCCGCTTTGGCTGCTGAAGAGAGTGGCCTTGTCATTGAACTCGCTGTGGATGCAGGCTCCGAGGTTCAACAAGGCGAACTCATCGCCCGCCTCGATTCAGAGCGCGTGAAACTCGAGTTGGCCGAAGCCAGGTCAGGCGTACTCGCAGCGGATGCCCTCATTGCTGAGCGCGAAGCTCAGGCTGCCCAGGCCGATCTCGACCTGAAACGGGTTGAAGAGTTGTTGGCGCTCGAATCAGGATCACGACCCGAACTCGATCGAGCCAGACGAGACGCAGCGGTCGAAAAGGCCAGGTTGCTCCAAGCTCAGGCACAACGAGCGATCGTCGATGCACAAATCGCGATCATCGAACAACGACTGGAAGATCTGGAGATACGAGCACCCTTTCCAGGTATCGTTGTAAGCAAGATGACCGAGGTTGGCCAATGGGTGCGAGAAGGCGACCCACTGATTGATCTGATCGAAATCGCGACGATTGAGATACGGATTGATGTTCCGGAGACGCTGATCGAGCGGGCTTCGCGGGCCAAAACGGTGTGGGTGCATCTGCCGGCGCTTGGTCAAGACATCGAGGCTCAACTGGTCAGCATCATTCCGCAGGCCGATCCTCGCACGAGGCTCTTTCCGGTTCGTTTGACGGTTCGTAACACAGAAGGGCTGATCCGCCCGGGCATGAGCGCCATCGCACAGATACCGACGAGTCAAAAAGCGATGTTCATGCTCGTCCCCAAAGATGCTGTTCTTCAAAATGAAACCGGCAGTTTTGTGTTCGTCGATCAAGGCGGCACCTCAGCAAGGGCACCCGTCGAACGCCTGTTTGCTGTCGGAGACACCATCGCTGTGCGCTCACCAATCGTCAAGCCGGGCATGCGTGTGGTCGTCGAAGGGAACGAACGGCTTCGTCCGGGTCAGCCCCTCACCATCTTGAACGCTCCGGCAACACGCCCGCCAAGCGATGGCTGAAGTCGCACAAAGGAACTGACCAGTGGACCTCATCAGGCTCGTCATCTCGAAACCGGTTGGTGTGACTGTCGGCGTGATTCTCGCTGTCATGTTCGGAATCATCGGCCTGCGCACGATTCCCATCCAACTCACGCCGACCGTCGATCGCCCAGAAATCACCGTTTCTACGGTCTGGCCGGGACGAAGCCCGCAAGAGATGGTTGACGAAATCACTCGGCCACAAGAAGAAGAACTGAAAAATGTCGCCGGCTTGAAACGGATGCGGTCAACCAGCCAGACCGGCATGAGCACAATTGTGCTCGAGTTCTCGGTGGGGGTCGATGTCGGTCGTGTGTTTCAAGAAGTCTCCGACTCGCTTCGACAGGTCTCCGATTACCCCGACGAGGTGATCGAGCCGACGATTGCTGTAGCCGACGGCGCTGCTGAGAACGCCATCGCCTGGATCATCATCGACCTCCCGAAGGATGCCATCGAGCGATACCCGGACTTTGACATCACCACTTTGTTTGATGCGCTCGATGACGAGGTCAAGCCGCTGATTGAGCGGGTGAACGGAGTCGCGGAGGTCAATGTCTATGGAGGCCGAGAACGCGAGGTGCGTGTCTACGCCGACCCCATCCGACTCGCGGAACGCCGACTGACCTATGGCGACCTGATGTCGGCACTTCGTGGAGAGAACCAGAATGTATCCGCCGGCTCAATCGCTGAGGGCAAGCGCGAGTACCGCGTCCGCGTCGAAGGCGAGTTCACCGACACGGAACACATCCTGGGCACCGTCATCAGTTATCGAGATGGCTTGCCTGTGTATGTGCGCGATGTTGCATCCGTTGAGATCGCACATCAGAAACAGCGTGGGTTTGTGCGTTCGCTCGGCCACCCGTCCATCGCGATCAATGTCATTCGGCAGTCTGATGCCAATGTGGTCGAGGTGATGAAAGATGTGCGTATCGCGCTTGATGATGTCCGTGAGACCGTCTTGCCAAACATCGGGGGGATCGTCAATGGCAGCCCGGTCGGCCAAGACCTGCGTATGCGGCAGGTCTATGACGAGACAACCTACATCGATTCGGCGATGACACTTGTTCAGCAGAATCTGTTGCTCGGTGGAGCCATCGCAGCGTTTGTCCTGCTGCTGTTTCTTCGAGCGATTCGACCCACAATCATTGTGCTTGTTGCAATCCCGGTTTCTGTCATGTGCACATTCCTGGTCATGTGGGCATTGGATCGAACCCTCAATGTGGTTTCGCTTGCCGGGCTCGCGTTTGCTGTGGGAATGGTCGTCGATAACGCCATCGTTGTGCTCGAAAACATCTATCGTCGCCTGCAGCATGGCGATGACCCCGATGAAGCGGCGTATCGCGGCACACGCGAAGTCTGGGGCGCGGTTCTCGCCTCCACCCTGACGACAGCAGCAGTGTTCATCCCGGTCTTGACGATTCAGGAAGAAGCCGGACAATTGTTCCGAGACATAGCGATCGCCATCATTGCTTCCGTCACACTCAGTCTTGTTGTCTCTATCACTGTCATTCCTTCAGCGTGCGCTCGCAATTTGCGCATCATCGAGCACCGATCGGCCATCGGTCGGGCATTCGCTGGATTGTTCGGCTTGTCATGGGTCTTTGGCAAAGTTGGCGACGGGCTTCAGACGGCGGTTCGATGGGGTATCACCGGGTGGCGCGGCGCGTCCATTCGACCCGTGCTCATCGTTGGCATGACCTGGGCGAGTCTCGCGCTCAGCGCACACCTCATGCCCCCGCTTGACTACCTTCCAGCGGGCAACCGCAACCTCGTGTTCGGAGGCTTGCTCATCCCGCCAGGACTGTCTCTTGGACAACAGGAACGGATCGCACAGACGATCGAATCTTCGATAGGGCCTTACGCAGAAGCCACACTCGCCAAGCCGGAAACCGTGGCTGCACTTCCACCGATCTTCCGTTATCAAGATCCGGAAAATCCGTTCGACCCCGTCCCAATGGACAACTTCTTCATCGGTGCTTTTGACGGCGGCATGTTTGTCGGCGCGACGAGTGAAGACGAAGAAGTCGTTATCCCCGTCGGCACACTGCTGACCAATGCGATGTCGAGCATTCCCGACTCCTACGGCGGAGCGCGGCAAACCAGCCTGTTCGGGCGCGGCGTGGGCGGTGGCAACTCCATTGATATCGAGATCGCCGGACCTGATCTCGATAAAGTCGTCGAGGTTGCAAACTACATGTTCATGGCTGCAGCCGGCGAATTCGGCTTCGGATCTGTCCAGGCTGACCCCGCCAACTTCAATCTGCAGGAACAAGAGTTTCAGATTCGCCTGCTCGAACGCGGGCGGGAACTCGGCATCTCGACCGAGGCGCTCGGCGTGGCGACACGAGCGCTCTTCGACGGTGCATATGTCGGTGAGTTCAAGTTGGATGGCGATGCTGTCGATCTGACCATCATGCCCCCGGGGGGTCGTCTGGCATTCAAAGAACAACTCGCCGACATCCCCATCGCGACGGCCTTTGGTGATGTTGTGCCGATTGACACCGTGGTCGAGTTTGTCCCCACGCTGGCTGCCCAGACGATCAAACGAATCGAAGAACTCGCGAGCGTCTCGATCAGCGTATCGCCACCAACTGGCGAAGCCATCGAGTCAGTAATGCAGCGTATTGACGAGAAGATCATCGGCCCTGCCCGTCAGGCCGGGATGATCGATCGCTCCATGCGCATTCGACTGGAAGGTACCGCTGCCCAACTCGACGAAATTAAGCACGCCATGTTCGGCAAGGTGGACGACCAACGCGGGCCCATCGCGACCGGCGCTCGTTGGTCAGCGATTGGCGTGCTCGGGCTCGGGTTGATCGTCGGTGGTTTTTGCCTGACTCGACTCCGCCGCGGGGTCAAGATCCTCTATGGAGCAGCGGGTTGCGTCTTGATGAGCGCTATTTTCGCTGGATTGATCTGGTTGGTCGCCAGCCAGCCTCAACTGCTCGAAGCCCGATTCGTCTGGGCGTTGGTTGTGACCTATCTGCTGATGGCTGCACTCTTCGAAAGTTTCCTGTACCCGATGGTCATCATGTTCACCGTGCCGCTCGCAGTCGTCGGCGGCTTTGCCGGTCTCGACCAAGTCCATGAGTGGAGCATTCATGACTTGACCAAACCGACCCAGCAACTGGATGTACTCACCATGCTCGGGTTCTTCATTCTGATCGGCGTGGTGGTCAACTCGGCGATTCTTCTGGTCCATCAGGCGCTGAACTTCATCCGCGACGAGAATCTCTCGCCAGCTGAAGCGATCAGCCGAAGCGTGCGAACTCGCATGAGACCGATCTTCATGAGTGTGCTTACTTCGGTGGGCGGCATGTTGCCGCTTGTGATTGCACCCGGTGCCGGCAGCGAGATGTACCGCGGGCTCGGCAGCGTGGTCGTGGGCGGCTTGCTCGTTTCGACGGTCTTTACACTCGTGCTCGTCCCGCTCTTGTTCAGTTTAGTGCTTGAAATGCGCGAAGGTGCAGCCCTGGCTTTCCGCCCCCCCGACCGCGCTGTGAAACCATCAAGCACGCCACAGGTGCAGCCGTCATGAGACAAGCGTCGGTTCGAGACTGGCGAGCCGCGTGCGTACATTGTCGAGCACATTCATGAAGTTGATATAACTGTCGTACGGCGAGTCGTATGGGCTGAAGTACTTGTGGACATCCCCATCCGCCCAGTACTTGGTACACATGTAATAAAAGTGATCGCTCGTCGTGAGTGCCCGCCAGTCGGAGAGCAGGTAGTTCGCGTGCTTGAGCGACTCCTCGTCCTTGGCAGCAGCCAACTCGGCAACGCGCTGTTTGATCGTCGCTTCGAGTTTGTAGGTTTCTTCCAGCGCATTCCACTGCATCGCGTTGCCCCGCCACGCGGTCAGATCGCGCTCGGTGTCAGCCCACGAGATGAAGTTGTGGACATCGTATTCACCGACAGCATCGAAACGCTCGAACGCTTCACTCGGCGTATTGAAGTGGTTTTCACCGGGCGCGACATCGAAGATGGCTGAAGGCAGATGTTCGAGGAACTTGAAGATACCGGTGTCTTCCCACTGGTGTTCGCCGAAGGTCTCATAGTCCATGAACAGGTTGCACAAGTAGCCGTCACCATTGATGTGGTGGACCCACTTGGCAAATTTCTCAGCGGACAACGGCCATTCGCTCCAGCCACGATTGCTGAACCGGAATGCGATGTCGTCGCTCAGACGATAGTTCTTGAGCAACAACCCAAACGGCTTGCCGGATCGACCAACAAGAGGTTGTCCATCGACATTGGGGGGGCGATAAATGTAATTCGGCGACCGGAATCCGAGCAGATTGTCGGTCCCCTCGCACACGGTCCCGTGGAACCGAGGCTTGCCGTCATCGTCGGTCATGGAAGCCAACGCCCGTGACAATTCATTGGAGTAGATCAACTCGGTGTTTCGGAACACGCGCGGGGTCTGGCCGAAGAGCGATTGGATCTTGGCGGTGTGCATTTCGACCTGTGACCGGAACTCCGGGATCGAGTACAAAAATGACAACGAGTGGTAATAGGTCTCAGCGAGAAACTCGCAGCACCCTGTCTCGGCAAGTTCCTGAAACAACTCAATGACGTCGGGTGTGAATCGCTCGAGTTGCTCGATGACGGTTCCGGTCAGCGCGTAACTGACGCGGAAGTTGCCTTCGTGCCGCTTGACGAGATCGAGAATCAACTTCGTCGTTGGTCTGTAACACTTGTCAGCGACTTTCTCGCAGATCGCTCGGTTGTTCTTTTCGTCAAAGTAGAACGGGTCCTCATCAAAAACGGAGTACCGGCGCAGACGATGCGGCTGATGCACCTGAAAGTAAAATACAACTGAGGACATTGTGAAGGCTCCTTGACTGTCACCTGCATTGTGACAAAAGAACCGCGCCGAGCAAGCGCGATCACGAACGAACTGTCGATTGCACCGCAATTGCCGCTGGCAGCAGCACCATGACAGGAATGAAGACACCGATGATCGGTGGCAATCCGGGTATCGCAGCCGACGAGCCGAGGACACCACCCATCAGGGCGGTAATTGTAATCGGAGCACACTTGAGCGATTGACCGATCATGCTGCCGGGCTCACGCGTCAGGAAGAACGGCATGGCAATCGCGAGTGTCAAAATATTGGAAATCCACATCGAAACCCGGCCCCAGCGGATCCGCACCAGGTCTTTTTGCGTGCGTTCGTCGAGTAACTCGGCCCGATCGAGCATCTGCCCCGCTTGCCGAAACCCGAGGCAGTTGCGGTACGCCTTGAACTGACTCAATCGGATCTGCGACGGGTCCAGAGCGGTATCGACTCGTTCAATGGTGCCACCCAAGCCAAGTTCGGTCCGCGGCTCGGCAACGCCATTCGTCAACACCCAGCCCGAACCGTCCCAGTCGGCACGGGCGGCGCGAATGACCCGGCTTGGTCGACCGGCCTGGTCGTGTTCCATCACAAAAAGGTTGTTCAGGGCGCCCGTGTCTGCGTCAAAAGACTGCGCCCGAAACAGCCGCCCGCTGCCATCGGGGGTGAGTGGCAACGGCGTGGTGCCGAGTTCACGCCGACCCGCAGCCGCATGATCGCGACTCAGCAACGGTGCAATCCTCGGGATCAACAACTCTTGATTGATCGCCTGCACAAGCGTCAGTCCGATCGCGACCAGGAGCACTGGACGGGCGACACGGTACAGACTTTGCCCGGCGGCCAGCATGGCTACAAACTCGCGGTGTCGCACGAACTGGGTGCAGGTAAAGCCCATGGCACCGACCATGACGAGCCCGATCATGAAGTTGTACAACTGCAACAGGCGAGGCCACCACAAATCAAACACAACCCCCACTGCCACGACTGCGCGTCGACCCACATTCGGATCGACCTCGCCGCGTTCTTCGAGCAGGCGAGACGCGATCCCGGCAAAACGATCGACATTGATCGACGCATCCACAGCAACCACGAAACAACACAGGATCAGCATGAGCGTCAACACATTGACGAGAAACTGTCGTGCGATGTATCTATCGAGCAGGCTCATGGTTGCATTCTCTCAAGCATACGGCGTTTGACCTCCGCAGCGTCCGCCGATCCGCCTGACAGTTTCATCACACCACCAACCAATCGACCGACCGCCTGCACTTTGCCGCCCATGATCTGTTCCACGATGGCAGGGTTTTCGTGCATGACCTGCTCGATCCATGCATCGATCGCAGCATCATCGCGCACCAACAGCAACCCTTCTCGTTGCGCAATACTGGCTGCATCAACCTCGTGCTCCTCACACAACAACTCAAAAATGCGATCCGCGGACTGAGCAGACACGGCACCATCGGCTCGCAGTTTCACCAACTCCGCAACACGCTCTGGCGTCGCACCGAGTTCATCAAGCCGGACCGACCGCTCGTTTGCGAGTCGAGCACCCGATTGCAGAAGCAATCGTCCCGCCTGCGAGCCGGCATTGTGCGCACCCATCGCTTGCGACGCTTCGACCACGGCGTCGAAGTATGCGCAGGCATCGGGTTCATCAAGGAGAGCAAGCGTACCGCGCGAGTCCAGGCCGTACTCGGTCACCCATCGACGCATCCGCACCATTGGCGATTCGACGAGCCGTTCTTCCACCCGTGCAACCCAGGCAGCATCGATGTGCACCGGCGGCAAATCAGGCTCGGGGAAGTAGCGGTAATCGTGTGCGTCTTCTTTGCTGCGTTGCACGGTGGTGCAGTTCTTGTCTGGGTCCCAGCCGCGCGTCGTCTTGGTGCCGCGCGCGTGCTCCTGCTGATCGCAGACCCATCGTTTCGGTTGCGTTGCTGCTTCGTAATCAATCGCACCACGCACCGAACGGAAAGAGTTGAGGTTCTTGACTTCAACGATTGGTGTCTCAATCACTCGGCCGTCATCAAGCGTGAGTCTCATGTTGATGTTCGGCTCGAACCGAATCTGTCCCTCCTGCATGATGCACGCGCTCACGCCGAGATGCCGAACAAGCAGGCGCAGTTGGCGAGCGAACCCAACAACCTCATCTGCAGTTCGAAAATCGGGCTCGGTCACGATTTCAAGTAGCGGTGTCCCCGCTCGGTTGTAATCAACGATCGAACCGTCCAGTGCGTGACCGCCGGGTGCCTCATGGAGCAACTTGCCCGCGTCTTCTTCCAAGTGAGCCCGCTGAATGCGAATACCACGAGGCGACTCCAGATCGACAACGCCAAGGGCATCTTCGGGAAAGACCTCCATCGACCCTTTGCCGCAGACCGGACGATCGTACTGGCTGATCTGATAGCCCTTGGGTAGATCGGGATACATGTAACTCTTGCGATCCCAACTTGTTGTCCCCCCGACCTGACACCCCATCGCCCGGCCGACCAACATCGAAGACTCGATCGATTCGCGCGTCATCACGGGCAGCGAACCGGGCAACGCCAGAACCACAGCGTCGATCAAGGTGTTGGGTGCCGATTCTGTTGTTCCAAACTGTGCCGGATTGCCGGCTGCACTAAACACCTTGGTCGCCGAGGCGAGTTCGATATGAACTTCCAGCCCGATGATGAGTTCAGATGCAATGATCGAAGCACTGGTCACGGTGTCATGGTACGCCGAGCAGCTGCCCGGGCAGCCCGCATCGCAGCCCGCTCTCGCATCGCTGCGTGCATGTGCGTCAGATTCAACTGTTCGGCGACTGCCGCCAAAGTCTGTGGCCAATCACTTGCCAATCCAAATCGAAGGCACAGAATCAGTTGGTGGTCTTTTTTGAGAGATTCAATCACGCTCGATGTCCGCGGATCTGGCTCAAGCCAGCGTTGCCACGGATCGAACGCATGAGACAACTGCGCTGAACTTGTCTCGGGCGTGAGTGTGCGTCGCGCGCGATGCGATTGATGCTCTTCCTGGGCTTGACCACCGATGAATTGAACAGCGATGCGGTCAAACGCCAGCGAGGCCGGTGCGGCCAGTCGGCCGCCGTGGAGCGGATCGAACCGATCCACTGCGAACGAAGCACCGCTGAGCATCTCTTGGCATAGCGCGTGTAAGGTGCGCGGGGGCAGTTCCTGCGGCGGCTGTTCCAGACGACGCTCCATCGTGGCGTACATCGAGCCCAAAGTCAGCACCATCAGCCGTTCCTTGACGCGCGACGCACGACGCAGATCAGTCTCGATCTGATCGAGTGCGTGAACTTCCGGGGTCGGGCTCGCGAGATCAACCAACTGCTGCTTGGCCCGCCAACGAAGAAAGTGCAGCGACAGCGCCAACTCGCGTTCATAGGCAGCATCGGGCTTGGGTGCCTGTGCTGCTTGTTCGAGTAGGTCGTACACATGCACAGGCATGGACCCGCTTTTGGCTGATGCCGATCCCACACGCGCGAGCAGCACCTCGCTCGCTTCCGGCCGATTGAATGTGGGTGCCACCGGTCCGTCCAATGGGATCGCACGAAGCAGGCGGGCACGATGTGCGTTCGCGGCTCGCCACACAGCGGTTCGCGAACGACCAAGTCGAGACCCGATCGCTGCGGGCTCAATGCCACGGCGCAGCGCCCGATGGGCGAGTTCTTGCTCGCGCTGTGTCGGTGGACCAAGTTCTCGAAAGATCGCCTGATCGCCAACACGCTCATCATGTTTTTTCAGTGCAGAACGGACAGCTTCGGCACTATACCCGTAGCGTGGACCTAGTCGACGGGCAACTTGATTGATCGAGTATCCGAGCGTGTCGTGATACCGCGCCGCCCGCCGAACGATCGTGCGGCGCGTGACATCGGACATCCTTCGGCCTGATGATTTCGGCGCGGGGGCTGCCCGTTCTTCGTACGCCTGGACGGCTTCGGGTGTGAACATAATCACACGGGCCGGCCCACCTGACTGCACACGCCGACCCACAAGCCCCTGCCGACGAGCACGATCCAGTGTCTTTCGACTGACACCCCATCGACTGCACAGATCGTCCGCACTCGCAGCTCCCGGGCTTAACTCGGTCGAGACAAGATTGGCTGATTCGCACAGTGTTTCGACGAATGCTGAGAGATTTTCGAGGAGTGACACACCGGAAGAAGGAGGGCCGTCAGCATGGTCCGGACGAAACGCGGTGACCCTGAAGATGATCCATGATGGCGGGTACGACTGATCTGGTTCGATCACCGACGCCAAAGTCTCTGCCCGTCCGATGTGGTTGAGGAGTGCCGGCCTGGGTGCGAACCGCAGTTCCGCTGCCAGCGCTCGCAGGTTGGCATCATGGATCGCAGGAAGTCGTGGCATGGTGATCGTTCTGCGTACTCAGGTCGAGATATCTGCAGCGTGAGGCGCGGCTGAACATCCTTCGTGAATCTCCACCGGGCCTGCGATCCCAAGCGACTCGGTTTCGGTGAAGAAGCGTTTGATCGCCTGTCGCTCGCGCTCACCAAACGAATAGCGGAGCCGATGACCGAGATACTCGCGCGCCAGGTCATGAGGCCAATTGTGTGCATCCGCGCGCGCCGAGACAAGCCAGTCAATGCGGGCGAGGTTGCGCAGGCGTTGTCGTTCGAGCAAGGCTGCCACTTCGCACATCGCGGAACCATGTGCGTCTTCGAGTCGGCACATCCAGGTTGCATACACGAACGGCAGGCCTGTGAGATCGAACCACGCCTGTCCGAGGTCGATCTGATGGGGATACCGAATGGAGGGCGGGCTCGCGTTCACCACTTTGTCGCCAATGAGCAAGACTGCTTCCGGCCAAGGGTCTGATTGTCCGTTGGCGACACCTTCGCGAGCATCGAAGTCGACGATATCAGGATTGATCCCGTGAACTTTGGCGAGGATGATGCGCGCGAGTGCGACGGAGGTGTGGCTGTCCGTATCGACCGCAAGCGTCCGAATATCCGCAGGAGGAACTTTCGAAAAAAGCCGAACGGTCAGCGTCGGCCCTTCGCACCCGATCATCCCAACCGGCAGGATGGCAAAGGGGACTTTCGTCGCTGCGAGATCGATGAGCGACACCAGTCCGATATCGATTTCATTTTGTTCGAGCATTGAGCCGATGTGAGACGGAACCGCTGATGTGAGATTCATCTGGCTGAACGCTTCCAACCCCTCTACTAGTGGTAGAGCGTTGAAATACCGAACGATACCCAATCGTAAATTGTGCATATAGCGACTGTAGGTAAGAAAACCGAGGTGTGGCATCGCCCGAACCGGACAGTCGAGACGATCGAAACATCCCCTCTAATTTGCCGTCAGGTCCACAAATCGGTGGTCAACGACTAAATAGGGTGTATTTTCCTAGTGCGCGGGTTCTGAATTGGCCATCGCCGATTCCGGGCCGCGCACCGACAATTGGGTAGTTCACCACCGTTGAGCATCATCTGGTCGGCCCAAACCGGCCGGTTGGCTGACACAGCGGTTGAGCGCGTTGTTCGCTTGATCGTTCATTTGATGTATGCCAGACGCTGTGATGTGACCTACCCACCCGGCGTCGGGCTGCGCCACGGCCCGGCGTCGCTTCGTTTTGTAGCGAAATCGAATCGACCCGCTCACGCCATCGCCACGAATTGAACACAAGTGTGATGACAACTTACAACTGACCAACTCTCAACGACCGGATGATCACTTCATTACGAGGCGTGCGATACGCTCCCTGCGTGGTACGCTGTCCGTTTGCTTGATGTGACCGGCACACGCGACCGGTCCGTTTTCGAAGGTTCGCAATGTCAGGAGATCGTCGTGACCGATCAATCCCCCTCTGCCGGTATCGAATCAGTCCTCAAAGAGAATCGTGTTTTTCCGCCACAAGATCCAGCGACGGCGGGAACCCCCGAATGGTTGATTTCTTCGATGGACGCGTATCGGGAGCAACACCAATACTCGATTCAGGACCCGGACGGATATTGGAGTGAAGTCGCAAGCGAACTGCACTGGTTCACGCCTTGGAACAAAGTTCTCGAATGGAACGCACCCGATGCCAAGTGGTTCGTCGGTGGCACAACCAACATCTGCTACAACTGTGTCGACCGACAAGTCGACAGCGGCCACGGCGACGACACCGCCATCATCTGGGAAGGTGAGCCCGTGGTTGCTGGCGAGCCGGAGATCCGCCATCTCTCGTATCTTGATTTGCAGCGAGAAGTATCACGCTTCGCAGGAGCACTGCGCTCACTTGGTGTTCGCAAAGGCGATGTCGTCACGATTTACATGGGTATGGTGCCCGAACTCGCGATTGCGTGTCTCGCGTGTGCGCGCATTGGTGCACCGCACTCGGTGATCTTCGGCGGGTTTTCCAGTAAAGCGATCGTTGATCGTGTTTGCGATGCGAAGAGCAAAGTCATCGTGACCTGTGACGGCGCGTGGCGGCGCGGCAAGGTGGTTCCGCTGAAAGACAATGTGGACGAAGCGTGTGCCGAACTCGCGACGACACCGGATGCGGTCGAAACGGTCGTCACACTCAAACGCTGCGCAAATGACATTGCGTGGTCGAGTGATCGAGATCGCTGGTGGCACGATCTTGTTGCAGAGCAACCGGATGAAGTCCCGTGTGAGCACATGGACGCTGAAGACATGCTGTTCTTGCTGTATACCTCGGGCTCTACGGGCAAGCCGAAGGGGATCGTACATACGACCGGCGGATACATGGTGTACACCTATCTGACGAGCAAGTATGTGTTCAATCTGATCCCTGACCTCAACAAACCCGCTCGGTCGCAAGGGCCGAACGGGCAGGTCTTCTGGTGTACCGCGGATGTTGGTTGGGTGACCGGGCACAGTTACATCATCTATGGGCTGCTCCCCAATCGTGTCCCGACGCTCATGTACGAAGGTGCACCAAACTTCCCGCAAGAAGACCGGTTCTGGGACATCGTCGAGCGACACAAAGTGACGCAGTTCTATACCGCACCAACCGCCATTCGAGCATTCATGAAATGGGGTGATGAGCATCCCAAGGCGCACGACCTATCGAGCCTGCAAGTGCTCGGCTCAGTCGGTGAACCGATCAACCCGGAAGCCTGGATGTGGTATCGAGACACGATCGGTGGTGGGCGTTGCCCGATTGTTGACACCTGGTGGCAGACCGAAACGGGCGGTCACATGCTGACACCGCTTCCGGGCGCGACACCCGCCAAGCCCGGCTCGTGCACGCTGCCGTTCTTTGGGATTGATGCCGCAATCGTTGACGAACTTGGTGTCGAACAACCACTGGGGACGGGGGGGCTACTCGCGATTCGCAAGCCTTGGCCGAGCATGTTGCGTGGCATTCATGGCGACCGCGAGCGTTACATCGACACCTATTGGTCCAAGTTTGAAGTTGATGGACAAACCCCTGCCGGGTGCCCGTCGCCGTACTACTTCCCTGGCGACGGCGCACTGCATGACAACGATGGTTACTTCTGGATTCTGGGCCGGGTTGATGATGTCATCAATGTTTCTGGTCACCGGCTTGGCACGATGGAAGTTGAGTCGGCCTTGGTGAGTCATCCGACTGTGGTCGAGGCTGCGGTCGTCGGGATGCCTCACGACATCAAGGGCACCGGCATCGCCGCGTTCGTCACGCTCGGCAGCAACCAGGAACCCACGGACGAACTACGGCAGGCTCTCCGATCCCATGTCGCAGACGAAATCGGCGCGATCGCCAAGCCAGACCAGATACGATTCACCGCGGCATTGCCCAAAACACGAAGTGGCAAGATCATGCGGCGTCTCCTGCGTTCGATCGCGGCTGGCGAAACCGAACTGAATCAGGACACAACCACGCTGGAAGATTACACTGTTGTCGCGACATTGCAGAAAGATGAAGGATGAAGATGATCCAGTTTCGACCAAGTTTGCCGAATCGCGGGTTCACGCTCATCGAACTTCTCGTGGTGATAGCCATCATTGCGCTGTTGATTGGCATTTTGCTCCCGGCTCTCGCCAAAGCGCGTGAGAGCGCAAAGCAAACCAAGTGCACAACACATCTGCGCACATTTGTGACGACCTCGAACATGTACGCCAATGACAATGAAGATCGTCTACCCGAACCGAACTGGGACATCGATGACGAGCACGGCTGGCTTTACTTCAAGAATGTGACCAAGACCTACGCTGCGGATCGTCGATTCGGTCCGACTACTGGTGTGTTGTGGCCGTACATCGGCGAAGGAACCTATGTCAAAGACGGGCTCGACCTGCAACTGGCGGAGGGGTATCACTGCCCATCGCACCGCGAGCCTTATGACGGGCCGAGTGAAAAGACCACCAGTTATCTGATGAATGGCGCGGTTTCAGGATTCAGTCGGTCGCTGCCCGCCTATCGCATTTATGAGTTCCGCCCCACTTCCGTCATTTTCTGGGAGACAGAGTTCGAAACCTGGAACGACGGGTCAAGTTACCCGACCGAAGGCATCACACGCCGACACGGACGAGGGGCGACCGTCGGCCTGGTGGACGGCGGTTGCACCTGGTTCCCACGAGGCGACTGGGATTCTGAACTGCAGCGCAGACCCGGCATGTTGTGGTGTTCACCGGGTTCAGTGAACGGCGGCTGAGAGGCTGTCGATTCAAGCAGCCAAGTCGCCGTGATCGTCACCCCAATCATCTTTGGGCAAGTGGCGATGATGTACATTGATGACCCGCGAGAGTTGCCGGCCGAACAATTCGCCGAGCACCTCGTTGGTGCGCTTGTCTTCCTGCGAGAATGGCGATTGACGATCGCGGAACGCTACGAGCACGGCAAGACACTCGCCGGATTCATGACACGGCACCACCAGAGTCTCGCAGTCCTCAAGCCAATGCGATTCATCTTCAAGCCACGCCTGAGCATCGTCCGGGTCGCGCATCCATACTGACTCGGTCTGATCCTCGAATCGAGGCGCGAGGACCGCCGCCAGATGATCGAGCATGACTTCGGCTTCATCTTTGGCCCGGTCGTAGTTCACATACGCACCAAGTGAAAACTCGCCAGAACTGGACGGGAGGAAGATTGCGGCGTTGGTCGAGCCGATCTTGCTCAGGAGGTATTCGAGTGAAGTTCGGAGCAAGCATTCGAGATCGAGTTCCTGGCGCAGCAGGCTGTTGAGTTCGGTTGACATGCTGATGTCTTCAATCTGTCCTGACAGATCCTGGTACGCCTCGACGAGATCGGTGCAGAGTTCGCCAACATGTTGCGATACTTCCTGGCGAGCCGCGTTGAGTCGCAGACAAAGACCGCGCAGCCGAAGGGCGCGCCGCTCGCGCTTGCGAAGATGTTTGGCGCGGTCGAGTCCGTTGTTGACATGATCGAACAAAGCTGCCGAACTCATTCCGGTGGGCACCATGTCCACCGCGCCCGCGCGCATCGCACACAACGCATCATCAAGCGTCGGGTGATCGGCAAGAATGATCGTCACCACGCCCGGCTCTGCAGATGAGCACACGCGGCAGAGATCGAACACCTCGGCATCGCCGATCGCCCGATCAATGATCAGCAGGTCGGCGACATTGCTATCGAGAAACCCGTGAGCCTCACTGATCGCTGAGACCAGGTGGACATCACAATCTGTGTCAGCCAGAAATGCACTGAGGCGATCGCGAATCTGTCGGCGGCTTGAAACCACAACGATCTGCGCGTTGTTCTCGGTCGCGTTCTCCAGATCGGAAACCGACTCAGGTGTGAGTCCTACACACTCGGCTGAAGACTGCCCTGTTTGATCGCTGGACTTTCCCATCGAGGCTCCCTCCTCAGAGACACTTACGCTGCAGACGCAATGGATGGATCGAGGTTGAGTGCAATGCAGGCGGCCGTCCCACCGCCTTGTCTCGCTTCGACCCAGATTCTCCCGCCAAGCAACTCGATACCACGCCTTGCCTTGGCGAGACCAAATCCGCGTTGGCGTCCCGCTGGCTTTTCGCTAAAGAACGGATCGAACGCGTGTCGCAAGGCTTTCTCGCTCAAACCACACCCACGATCCTCGATACGAAAGTACAGTCGGCCAGCATCGGGGTCAGCATGAACACGCATCCGAACCTTCTCTGCGGAACACGCTTCATGCGCATTCACAAACAGTTCTTCAAGCGCGTGCGCCAATAGTTTTCGGTCGGTCACCATCGATCCGGCTTCGGCATCAATCTCGACCTCGACTTCGATCGGATGACCAATGCGATCCGTCGCGAGCGCCAGCGCATCGCGGACAACTTCCGTCGCGTCCGATAGTGCCAAAGTGGGCTCACTCATGCGAGCGAGCACATTGAGATCCGTTATCAGATCACTGAGGTCCGCAGCAGAGGCAGCGATGGCTGCAGCGCAGCCACCCAGTTCGGTGCCTTCGAGTTTGGAGCACAACATCTGAGCGCGACCGTGTATCACCGCCAGCGGATTGTTCATTTCGTGCGCAGCCCCGGCGGTCATTTCTCCAAGCCGAGCCATTGAGGCTCGTTCGGCAAGTTCTGACTGCATCTCGCCGAGTGCCCTGTTCGCCGTTGCCAGATCATCTTCAAGACCTCGCGAACGATTGATGACGCTCGCTGCACGGACAGATGAAGCCCACACCGAACGCATCGGACCAAGATCGGTCCGCTCGTTCCACCCCGACAACTCGGCGTTGTGGATCAGAATAACCTCGATGTCGTCATCGATCGCGATCGGAAACACGCGCACGGATTCAACTTCAGCAGCGCCATCAAAGAATGAATCGAGGCAAGGAAGCACAGAACTCGCAGCCACACCCATTCCACCGGATGGTCCGAGTATTTCACGCAACCGCTGCTTCATAAGAGGCAGCGTGACCGCGTGTGGGTGCTCATCGTCGCAGGATGCCCCGGCGTGCATGAATCGACATGAACCGTCTGTGCTTGATCGCCATACGATGCCGCAGTATGTCGCTCCAAACAATGATGCTGCAGACCTGCGAATCGACGCGAGCGTCTTCTCCATGGGCTGCCCGCAATCGAGTTGATCAAGGAATGTCGCTGTGTATCGCGCGATCAACTCGCGTCGACGACCGGCCCGAGCTTGCTTTTCGAGTGACGCGTTGAGTGATCCAAGGCGTTGATTGGCTCGAGCGATCGCTTGAAGCAAGGCTTCAGGGGGTGTCTCAGAACCAAGCCCGATGATCGACTCTCGATCAACGATGTCTTCGAGCAAATGCTGGACGAGGTCGGGCAGTTTTGCAGCAGGGATGCTGGCAGCCTCGGCAAAACTGCCGATCGGTGCGTCCGCTGCAAAATCACCGCTCCAACCCAGATGGTGCTTTTGGCACCACGCACTCGCGAGGGAGACTGTCGCAATCATGGATCGTGGAGCGGAACCTGGCACTGCTTCGAGTGGTTGGCCATTGAACCAGATGACATCGCGCAGCCAGTGGGGAAGCCCCCACCGATCCGCCAAGCGACGCCCGACGGTGTGGTGGTCAATCCCGAGAATCGCACGCTCGACAGAAGCACCCTTGGCATGTTTCTGCTCGGCGATCGCGAGTGCGCGGTCGTACGCCTGTGGCAGCACCATGTGTAACACCAGTTTGCCGAGACCGTGCAATAACCCGGCCAAGAAGGCCATGTCAGGCTCGACTTCTGGATCAGAACTTTCCTTCGCGAGCAGTTGAGAAGCGCACGCCACAGCGACTGCGTGTTTCCAGAATCCGTGATTGTCGAAACCCGTCTGCGTCGAAAGGTCCTGCGCACTCGACCGCACTTCAAACAAGTCGAGCACCTCGACACTGAGCACCGCAGAGCGAACGGTGTCGAGCCCGAGCAACATGATGGCTTGCTTGACCGATGTGATTCGATGACTCAGACCTAGATCGGCAGCACGCACGAGTTTTAACACGGTGGCTGACAGCGCAACATCGGTCTCGATCAGTTGCGCCACCTGCGCAAGGTCGACATCGTCAACATCAGTGACTTCAAGCAACCGCGCCGCAATCGGCGAAAGCGTGGGCAGGCGATCCACCTGCTGCAAGATGGTTTCAATTTGTCGGGCGCGATCCGCCTGCCTGTCGGTCATCGCACCCCCTCGTCAAACGGCTGGTGATTCAAGAAGGTCGTGGATTCGACTCGCGATGTCGTCAATGTCGAACGGCTTTTTGATGAAGTCATCCGCACCGGATTCGAGCAGCGCACGAATCTCCTGTTCGTCCACGACACCGCTGATAAACAGGATCTTGATATCGCGCGTCGACTCGCGGTTCTTGATGCGTTCGCACACAACATTGCCGTTGATATCAGGGAGCATGTAGTCGAGAATGATGACATGCGGCTTGAATGACTCAGTCAACAGGCCGGCCTCGTAACCCGTAAGCGCTGTTTCCACCTCGAACTGACCGTCGCGCGTCAGGACATCAACGAGCAACCCGTTGATCGCTTCATCGTCATCGACAATCAAGACGCGCTTTCGACCCCCCTCGATCGAATCGAGCGGAATGCCATTGGTCTTCATGAACCGCATCAACTCGGCACGCGGTATGCGGCGGAACTTCGACCCCGGAACGCGGAAACCGGTCAACCGTCCGCTGTCGAAGCACCGAATGATGGTCTGCTGACTCACCTTGCACACCTGGGCCGCTTCGCCGGTCGTAAAGACCTTTTTGTCGGCCCACTGGTTTTGCTTGGCTTCGCCGCTTGCCATCATGCCTCCATCTGCGTGTCGTCTCAAACGCCCGATCGATCCGCATCGACCGCCCAAAACCCCCAGATTCACGAGTGGATATCGGCGCAATGAGCAGGTGACTTCATTCGGTCAAGCTGTTGCCACACACATCGTGACTTGTTGGCACCCGCGCGCACAAGACCCCCCTCACTTTGCGGAGAGACCTCTACAATCCGTTTCACCGAAACGGCTTCTATCGGACTGTTCGTTTTGCCCGCCAGCGTGTGACCGCTTCAGGTTCGCGTGCATACAGCGCCTGCGCCGGCCCACATGAATCGCGAGCGATTGATGCCTCCGCAACCGCAACAGCGTCATAAACAGGCCGTTCAACGACCACCCCCGCATCAAGTAATGCAGTGCGAATATCGTCTGGAAGAAACTGATCTGCGACCACGCCACGAACATTGGCGACTGCCAAGTTCTCAACCGCAACAACGCTTGCTTCGCCCTCAGGAAATGGATGCGACCACACACTTCGCCCTTTGACGGCCAGACACACAACGCAAGGCTGCGGGCAAGTCGCGCGTCGAATCAACGCTTCGGCGGTCGGCACGCCGATCACTTCCGCACTGCAGGTCGCCGCGATCACATTGGCAGTCGTCACAGCCACCCGTAGACCCGTGTACCCGCCCGGTCCGATTGACACCGCAACGCGATCGATATCGGTTGGCTGCATGCCACAAGCCTTCAGAAGCCGATCAATCGCGGGCATCAGATCATCATCGTGTCGCCCGGTCGGCCGTAACGACTCGACACCGATCGGTTGAACATCAACGCCGCCCGTGTGGCGAACCAGTGCAACGCCGGCGCTGGCGACCGCGGAGTTACCCGCAGACGGGTTACTCGTTTCGATCGACAAAATGACATGTGCGGATGTCACAAGCAAGAATAGGTCTCAGCACACCCAGAACCACGGTCGATCACACTTCATCAATCGTCGCGCACAAAAAACGAGCGACCCTCACGATGGAGAATCGCCCGCGAAAAAATATGCAGTTGCAATCCGTTTACGCAGCCTGGGTGGTGCCGTTGCAGGTGGTGGCCCCCTGCGGATTGAAGCAGAAGAACGGGTTGAAAGCAGCGAACGGGTATGGGTACGCACCGTTGCCTTGCGGCGTAGTGGCCGACTGCTCGGTTGAGCCATTGGTTTCAGTCTGGGTCACCGGTGACTGGTTCCACCAGCCAAAGGGCACGCCTGCGAAAGGGACGCCGCCGAACGGGAACGACTGATTCCATCCTGTAGCAGCACCAAAGGGACTAAAACCGCCCCAGTTGCTGGCGCCGAATGAAGGTGTCGTCCCGTTCCATGACTGACCTTGCCAGAAACCGGGGAAGCCGCCGAACGCACTGGGGGTGTTGAAGCCACCAAAGCCCGAGAAGCCGTTGGTGTTCCAGGGGGTGTTGCCGAAGAAACTGTTGTTCCAGTTGGTGCTGTTCCAGTCACCTGAGAACGGTGTTGCGTTTTGGTTGAATCCACCAAACGACGAGCCGGTGTTCCATGACGGTGATTGGTTCCAGTTGTTAAACCCGCTCCAGGGTGTGGTGGTGGTGTTCTGCCAATTCCAAGGCTGATTGTTCCAGTTGCCGGGGAACTGGCCGTATGTGTTGTTCTGTTGATTCCATGGCTGGTTAAAGCCGTTAAACCCGTTGCTGGGCTGCGTGCCAAAACCATTGAAACCAGTTTGGGGGAAGAAGTTCATGGATCGATTCTCCGTTGCAAGACCGCTGACAGTCGGCCGGCATGCACCGTGCACCCCATGCGCCGATCGAGTCCGACCTCATGCTCGAAGCCGCTCTCTCGTGCGAACCCACTGTCCGTGGACTCAATGGATCGGCAGGCAAACACCCGACCTTCGCAAAAAGTCAGTATGCGTACAAATTCATTTGCACGGTCGGCAAGAAGTGCGCCCTTCGCAGCGAATGGCTTACGGGCATCCGGCGCTGAACTGTGACAGAAACGCCTGGACATCGAAGAAATCAAACACGCCGTCGTCGACAAAATTGGCTGCTTCGTTCTTGTTGGCGAAATGGTTCAAGAACAGCAGCACATCAAAGAAATCGAGTTTGCCGTCGAGATTGAGATCGGGTGCACATGGATCGACCATGGTCTCTTCAATCCACGAAGCATACAGCGTGATCTTGGTCGCCCCATGCACATCGTCATAGTTCCCCAGCACCCCATCACCCGAGCCATCAAGACTTTCCTGAATGAATGAGGTCACCGCGACAACTTCCCAGCCGTTGCCTGTGTCGCGCATCACCGGCCCGCCGCTGTCATTGAACGCGCCCATACATTCGAGAGGCGTTTCAAAACCTGAGCCTGGCGCATCGAAATAGAACCCGATGTAGTGCAGGCCGATGCTGGTCAGATCCCATTCGACGGTGTTCGTCCCTGCGCGGAGTTGCTCCCCCCCATGATCTGTCAGACCGACAAGCCCTGTACCGGTCCACCCGACCCCGGCGATATCGACGACATCGTCCAAACCCGCGTGCGATTGCGCAATCGGGATGGGTGCGATATCGTCTATCGGTGTCGTTAGTCGCATCAGAGCGATGTCATGGTTGTTATTCAGGTTGCCCGTCCAGAATGGATGAATGAAGACCTCCGCGACTTCGTGGTTCGATTCGCTGAGTACAAACACCCAGTCTTCGCTGTCGTCAGCAACATGGGCAGCCGTCAGTACCCACTGAGGGTCGACCAGCGTGCCCGTTCCCCGAAGGCTTCCCCCCGCCGTGCGCATCTGTCCAACCGCGTCTTATCGACTCTCTTGAGCACGCGCCAGATAGGCACTGTCCGCGACATCATGTCGGCGGATGATGCCCAGTGACGAGCCGCACACCATCAACACACAAATGGAGCCGAGACCAACGCGCAGGCTTGCTTGTTTCATGATTTCCCCTCTTCCATTGAAAAACGCACCGTGGAACGAATCGCACGGTGCGCGTTCAAGGATTCATACGAAGAGAAATCCGCCGTGGTTGCAGCCACCGCGTTTATCGCCGACGGCGAACAGCGGCGACACCAAACCCAAGAACACCCAAACCGAGGACACCGGGAGCGGGAATCACTTCAATTGTGGCTCCGCCGAATGTGGCGGGGATAGGTGCACCATCATGAACGATCAGGCCGTCGCCGCTGCTGCCAAACACATCGACCAAGCCCTCACCGAGCGCGGTGAAATCGATACGAGCAAACAGGAAGGCGTCAGCTCCCGCATCGTAACCTTCGTCAACAAACGCGCCCGTGTTGTTTTGCGACTCGAGAATGCCAGTGCCGCTGGTGACCCGGAAAGCGTTCAACTCGTCAACGAGATCTGCTGAAACGGTGCCACCGCCGAATGCTTGCCAGCGGTCATCAATGTCGACACCAAAGACCGTGATATCGAAGTTGTACGCTTCGGAGCCGGTGAACCCGATCACGCCGCTCACCGAGGTGGCGATGTCGAGAAAAGCCCCGACATTGATGTCTGAATCGGCGGGGCCATTCGTTGTGTAGTACATGTACAACGAGCCGGTATCGCCAACATTCATCGTGGTGCTGGCATGCCCGTTGACCGCTCCCGAGTTCAGATTTTGAAACGAAAAGAAGAAGTCGGCAAATCCACTGCCCAAAGCAGTTCCGGCTGACAATGCAACGACTGATGACGCTGCGACGATCTTTGTAAAACTGAACATATCTCTGTGTACCTCTCTGGTGATTCGTTGCTGTTCCGGCTTTATGACACACCCAACCACAGGTTTCTGATCAGAAACACGATGGAACGAAGTATCAGCATAGAGTGGTAGGCCAAAAAAACAATCATAAAAATGGTGATTTGGTTGCATGTTTGTGTGTTTACATACTGTTTGGTGCCTGATGTTTTCTTCACGTGGCCCCGATAACCACAGCCGACCTTCGTGGCGATGACGGCTCTGGTTCAGAATTGAAAACGCCACCCCTTGCGAGGGTGGCGTCAAATGGAGCCGGGGGGAATCGAACCCCCGTCCCAGAGCAGTCAGCAGGATGCTTCTACGCGCGTAGTCGATGTATTGAGTCTCGGCATCGTGCCGGCCATCGACAGCCTGCACTTCCGCCCAGCGTCCAAAAACCTCCTCGCACGACTGTCTGGATGCACCCCAGTCGTACCAGCCTGATAATCATGATCCCCCGCCCCATCAGGCGTCAGGTGGGGGATCGGAAGCGTAATTACGCCGCCATTGCGAGCTGCGGTTTGGCAGTCATTAAATTTGCGTGCTTTTTACGAGGCCAACACGCCCCTCGGCACGCCACATCAAGCCTTCCCTGCCCGGTCGAAACCTGTCGGCCCCATATGTCGAATCACCATCATTCTACGCGCCCCGATACATCTAAGTTCAACATCCCCTGAATGGGTTGTCTGGACTGGGTTGCACAATGCTGCAAAACAAAAAGAAACGCGGCCCGTCGCAAGGACGGGCCGCGTCAGATTCAACTGAATCGAATCGCTTCGGCGAGTCTTACTCGTAGAAGTTGGTCGATTCGGTTTCGTTCACCGGACGGCTCAGTTCGGCGGTGTTCATGGTCACACCAAAGCGAACATCGCCACCTGAGACAGCCTTGACGGTGACTTCAAATGTCACGCGCTCCTTGGCGTTCAGGACGGGGACCGGAGCGAAAGTGATCGTCCGACCACTGACCTGGTGCTGACCCGAAGCGCTCACGAACTGGGCGTTCTCTTCGAGATTACAGACGATCTCGATCTGACGATCGGGAGCACTGCCCTGGTTGGTGACGGTGATCCGGTAGGTGACATTTTCACCAACGAGGATCGGGTCATCCATATCGACGACCTCGAGGAGGACGGCGGGCACACCGAGAACATCGACGGTGCAGCCGTCGGTGGCTGCGTTGGCACACTCGCCAACGACGCGGGCGCGGGCATCGATGTTGCCGCGCTGGGCGGGCTGAACAACGAAGCTCATGCTGCGGGTTGCACCAGCAGCGAGGCTGCCGAGGTTCCAGCGGACGGTGCCGCCAGCGTTCGCTCCGCCATCACTTGCGCGGGCGAAGGTGGTACCAGCGGGGACCGGTGCTTCAACAACGGTGTTGGCTGAAGCCGCATCGCCGGTGTTCTTGACAGTCACGGTGATCGGAACTTCCGGCACGCCACGACCTGCGAGGATGCGACCGGGGCACTCGACATTGATCGTCAACACGGGCTGACGGACGACGGTCTGCTTCGCACCGGCTGAAGCGGTCAGACCACCATCGGCGGTGGCGGCACCATCGACAGCGTAGGTTCCGGTTGCAGCAGCCTTGGCCATGACGGTGAAGTCGCGGCATTCGCCTGCGCCGAGGCTTGCGACAGTGAAGCGGACTTCACGGGCACCAGCAGCCGTGGTCAGGCCGTTCGGTAGGGTTTCATTCACGACGACATTTGAAGCGGCACCAGTACCGTTGTTGCACACGGTGTACTTCACTTCGATCGGGTTACAGAGCAGAACTTCAGGTGTCACAGCGACAGCAAGTTCGATCGCGGGCTTGACGACCAGGATCTCATTGCAGAGGCTGGTGTCATACGCGACCTTGGCACACGCCTGGATCTTGCCTTCGCTCGGAGCCGAGCCACGGACCTGGATGGTCTTGCTCGACTTGGGGCCCATGCTGCCGAGGTTCCACATCAGGTTGCCAGCGCTGGCGCTGTCAGGGTTTGGCGTGGCGGAGATGAGCTTGAAGTTATTCGGGACATTGTCCCAGACCTGGACATTGTCAAGGTCGAGGGTCGTCAGGTTGGTCACACGCAGTTCGTAATCGAACGGGGTGCCCGCATTGACAACGGTCGGGAAGAACTTTTCAACCAGGATGGCGCTCGTGCGAGCATCACCAGTCGGGTAGGCTGCGGAGACGCTGCCGCGACCATCATTCGCACGAACGGGTGCTGGTGTGGTGTCAACGGGTGCCGGATCGGCAACGCGCGTCGGTGCCGGTGTCGGATCACCACGACGCGGCGGACGAAGTTCCCACCACGGTTCTGGCTGACCCTCGTTCAACTCAACAGCAACAACATCAACGCGATCATTCACGCCGGTGGTGTCAGTTGCACGCTCTTGATGCGAGCTACAACCGATACCGACGAGCATCGCTGCACTCAACAGTGCTGCACTCGCAAGTTTCATTCTCTTGGCAATCATCACCTTACACTCCAAACGGTTTTTTCGAGAAATGCCTCGCCGACAACCGACGCGGCTTCTTGTGAATCAGCATTCGTGATCCTCAAGTCGTACCCCCATCACAGAACGCATTGGGGCATCATCGTAGCCGCATCGCTCGACAATGTCTCAGAAAAACCTGACTCCCTTCGTCGGCTACCGGGTTTTTGAATCGGTTGCGTTGATGTTGCGTTTATATAGAATGGCTCATGCGCATTGCTGTCATTCTGCCCGCCGCCGGTCAATCTCGCCGATTCCATAACTCCCCGATTGGGGGTGGTTCGTCAAAACTTGACGAAGACCTCGGCGGCAAACCGGTCCTTCAGCGAACGGTCGAACTCTTCCACACCCGTGAAGAAGTCGCCGCTGTCATCGTGGCCGGGCCAGCAGAGCCGGACGCATATGAACAGTTTAAACTTCGGCATGGCGATCGGCTTGCACTGTTCGGTGCGACGCTGTGTCAGGGCGGCCTGCACCATCGAAGTGACTCGGTGCGAGCAGCACTGAAGTTGGTGCCCGATGACTGCACACATATCGCTGTGCACGATGCAGCGAGGCCCTGCACACCTCCTGCCCTTATTGATCGTGTGTTTGATGCCGCAGCAAGACACCCCGCTGTGATTCCCGCAATCGCAATTGACGACACCGTCAAAAAAGTCGGAAGCCCGATCGAAGACGCCGGCGAAGCCGACCCGGTCGCTGCCATCCTCGGTGCTGGAGCGAAAGCCCCCGCGTTGTGCCCGGTTGAATCGACCCTGGAACGAAGCGGGTTGATGCTGGTTCAGACGCCACAGGTTTTTGAGGCAGACCTGCTCAGGCGAGCGTACGCGACTGACTCGATCGGTACTGATGACGCCTCATTGGTTGAAGCACTCGGCGAAGTCGTCTTGACGATCGAAGGCGACCGCCGCAATATCAAAATCACCAGGCCTGGTGATGTGTCTGTTGCTCGCGCCTTTCTTGGTCTCTCAGGACCGAAGTCACGACCGACGCACAAGCGGTTCTGATTCAGCCAAGCCGATACACTCCGCTCATGTCAGTCACGCCGATTAGCGCTGAAACAGTCCTTGAAGTGGCCCGGTTAGCTCGACTCGAAGTGTCAGCAGAGGAAGTCCCCGACCTTCAGGTTCGTTTGGGTGCCATTTTGAAGCATGCAGACGCGCTGGCAGACCTCGACCTGGACGAAGTCGAGCCGCTCATCTCTGTTGGTGAATCGATGAACTGCTTTCGTCCGGACACGCCAGACAAAGCGTTCGATCCAGAGACCGCCCTTTCCCTTGCACCCGATCAAGACGGGTCGTTTTACCGCGTTCCCAAAGTCCTTGGCGACGGAGGCGGCGCATGAGCGGCTTTTTCCGATTGATCGGTCATGTGGCGCGTCGCTTGATGGGCCGAACCCACGCCGAATCAAACGAGAGCATGGACTCGATCGTCATACTCTTTGATAAAGACATTGTTTGGTCAGATACCGAAATCATGGATGCACTACGGCGAGCATTCCCACTCAATGCCCCCAGATCGCTCCCGACTGACGAAATGCCGCCTCCGTCATATGCACCTGATGCCCCCCCTGCTCGCCTGACACCGTTTGCTGTCAATAAACGCGTGGTCGGACTGATGTTCTGCAGGTTTCCTTACACCGACATCGCAGATGATTCCGCGACGGCGGCACTGAACAGCGCCTTCGTCGATCCGTTCAAATACCATCGAGGTTGGATGGCCTTTGACTTTGTCGCAGGAGAACGTCCTGATGACATCTACGGCTTTCTCGGGCAGATTGCAGTCGAATTCATGGACAGCGCTTCTCTGGTCTTTCTGCCCGCGTTGTCACTTGGTGCCCGGCCAACAGCATCCCTCGTCGACGCCATGCAGCATGGCCAATGGGTCGACCAACTCGAAGTCATGGGCCGACTCAAACTCCATTCACGCCCAGCGAGCGATCCGGCGCTCTTGGCTGCTGCTCAAGAGGCGCAAGATCGCCTGCCCGAGTTTCTTGAAGCATTCGAATCCCAAGCAGGGACCAATTTCAGCATGAAGTTCCCGTTTACAGACAGCGACAATACTGAACACATGTGGATCGCCGTCGAAGCCATCACGGGCGACGAAGTGTTCGGCGCACTCGGCAATGAACCCGAGTTTGTGACTTCAATCGCAGAAGGAGACCCGGTCACGCGTTCGCTTGCAGAGATGGAAGACTGGCTCTACATGGACGATCAGACCATGGTCGGCGGATTTTCCGTGCGTGTCCTCCTGGGCGATGGTGGTCGCTCATGACTGTGCCCCCCACCGATACGATCAATGCCATCCTCGAACGGTTCGAGTCACAGGCGCCCGCAACTGATGGGCTGCTCGCTGGCGTCAACATCGCAGTCAAAGCCAATATCTGCACGACTCTTGGCATCACCTCAGCAGCCAGTCGAATGCTTGAGAACTACCGCTCGCCGTTTGAAGCCACCGTTGTCACTCGACTGCGAAGAGCCGGTGCGAATCTGATCGGTACAACCAACATGGATGAGTTCGGCATGGGCAGTTCAACCGAACACTCGGCGTTCGGTCCGACCCGGAACCCCTGGGATACCGATCGGGTACCTGGTGGGAGCAGCGGCGGATCGGCCGCAGCGGTTGCTGCAGGCATTGCAACGGTGGCGCTTGGTTCAGATACCGGCGGGTCGATACGACAACCGGCATCGCACTGCGGCGTGGTCGGGCTCAAACCAACCTATGGCCGCGTCAGTCGATATGGACTCGTTGCCTTTGCATCAAGCCTCGACTGTGTCGGACCGATCGGCCGCTGTGTCCGCGACTGCGCCCAGGCTCTCCAGATTATCGCGGGCGAAGATCCGCATGACGCTACTTGTGCACGCGTCCCGGTGCCGAACATGATCAATCAACTCGATACGCCGATTGACGGACTGCGCGTTGGCGTCGTCCGCACGATGATCAACGACCACAATCATCCGGCGGTCAATGCAGTCTGCGAGGCGGCGATCGAACGAGTCAGACGATCCGGGGGGGAAGTCGTCGATGTCGAACTACCGCATGCTGATCACGCGGTCGCAGCGTACTACCTGATCGCGCCGGCAGAAGCCTCGTCCAACCTTGCTCGTTATGACGGCGTGCGATACGGCTATCGAGCACCTGCAGACAAAAACTCCACGCTCGACGAGATGTACACGCACACCCGCACCAATGGCTTCGGCCCGGAGGTGCGACGACGAATCCTGCTCGGCACACACGCACTCAGCAGCGGGTACTACGACGCGTACTACCAACGCGCACGCAAAGTACGCCGACTGATCAAGCAGGACTATGACCGAGCGTTCAACGAACACGGGCTCCACACCGTCGTCACCCCGGTTTCACCCGGCCCTGCTTTTCGGCTCGGTGAAAAACTCGCAGACCCCATGGCGCTCTATCTCGAAGACCAGTACACCGTGGGTGTCAGCCTCGCCGGTTTGCCAGCGATATCGGTGCCCGCGGGCATGACGGACGATCCAAAACCGCTCCCGATCGGTGTCCAACTCATCGGCAAGGCATTTGACGAACCGACGCTGTTGCGCGTAGCCGCCACGCTCGAAGCCGCCTGGAGCCAGCGTGATTCATTCAAGCCGCAAGTCGGCATGTGTTAACCGATCGACTGCAACAGCAGATACACCAATGTCAGCAGCGTGCCATTGTGCAATGCGTGTGCTGTCATCGGGGCGATCAACGACCCACGCCATGACCGCATCATTGCAAAATTGAATCCCAGCGCGATCAGGGGGGGTGTCAGCAGAGCGCCATAGTTGTGCATGAATGCAAACACAACACCGGCAGCGATCGCTGCGACCACCGTCGGCATGTAGCCGCGCATATGCCGGAACAGCGCGCCGCGGAAGACCAACTCCTCGCACAAGGGCGCCCAGATGGTCGCTGTCAGAAAGAACAACACCAGCATGAGAGTGCTCGAGCCACCAACGAGTTCGAACATCGGGTTCGACGGCGGCGGAGCGGGCTCACCGCCCTGCATCATCTGCTGAATCGTCATCAGAATCACCACCAGAATCGCAGCCCCAATAAAAATCGGCAACCCAGCGAGGTAACCCAAAACCCCTGCACCCATCTCTCGCAAAACACCTTTGCCTCGGTGAAGACCGATCGCATGGGCGAGTTCCGGCATCTTCATCCCGCGCAGCAACGGCCAGAACGGCACCGCCAGAAGACCCCACTGCATCGCAATCGAAACCAGACTCGGCCATTCAGCGTCGGCAGGTGCGTCGCGGGCAACCACACCGACCACCAACTTCAAAGCAAGGAACCCGGCAACAAAGAGCGTGAACACTTCAAGAAACACGCTGCCCCCACGGACAGGCGGCACGAACGACCGTTTGATCCGCCCGGTCGAGATCATCACGATGGCGACGATGAACAACACAAATCCGGCAAGGAGCGCGAACGCGATGAGGAACCCAAGCATCGCAACGATGACAAACTGGGCTCCGGGTGTGCGCAGACTCTTGTAATCTGGACTGTCTTCTGCCAAAGAGGCTGTCAGTGCAACTTCAGCATAGAACCCATGTCGCTCGCGAAGGCCGTCCGCTTCAACTTCGGATACCACGCCCGCATCGATCGGCGAACCCGTTTCGCCTTGAGCAGCAAACTGATAGAGACGCCGAAACGACTCGACATCATTCCAGAACTGCTGGTTCAACGAGCCCGATTCAGGATCGTCCACCCGCTCGTCAGATGGTTCGTCGAGCGAAGGCACCGGCAACAACTCCGTCGCGGCTTCGGGACCGTCCAGTTCGCCGACAGCCGTCGCCAGATACAACTGCTCACGCTCGTTGCTGGCGTAACTCGACAACATCGTGGCTGCGTTCGGATCCGACTCCATGAAATCGCCCAGACGGATGGTCATGCGAAACAACATGTCTGATTCGAGTGCGATCGGCTGTTCGCCGAGACTTGCTGTCGGACCTTCATCGAGTTCGGGTGGCGGGCTGTTCTGCGAGAATGCAACGATGCCGAAGCACAGCAACCCGAACACAATTGCCAGCAGGTGCATCAGTCGTGAGCCGGGATCGCGCCTTGAGGCATGTTCTGGCGAATCGCTGGTTATCGGGTGTTGAGAATGGGCCATGGTCCCTCTAGCATCGGCTCTGCGAGGTCAGATGTCCATTCGAGAGCCACGCGTTCACGAGTTCCGAGCAATTTGACTTCCGTTTGCACCTCGCTAGCCTTTCTCCCAGCGCTCGCGAACCATTGGGAGTTCGGGCTCGAGCGATGTCAGTTCAGTCTTGTCGGTTCGCGAACCGACCCGCCCCGCCCGGTAGGCGGCGTGCTCAAGGTCGTTCACCAGTGAACGGCACGAGGAGGTCATTGATGCCAACGCATCTCAGACGACAGACTTTCATGGCCAAAAAGGGCGATGTCGATCGCAATTGGCAAATCGTGGACGCAACCGATGTATCCCTCGGACGCCTTGCTTCCGATATCGCGGTCGTTCTGATGGGCAAGCACCGCCCTGAGTACACCCCCCATGTCGACACCGGCGACTTCGTCGTCGTCGTCAACGCGGGCAAGGTCGGGCTCACCGGTCGCAAAGCCGAGCAGAAACTCAAAATGAAGTACACCGGGCATCCGGGCGGGCTCAAGGCCAAAACCTATGGGCATGTCCGCGAGCATAAACCCGAAGTGCTCATCGAAGACGCTGTTCGTCGCATGCTCCCCAAGAACCGTCTTGGTCGCGTCATGCTGAAGAAACTGAAGGTCTACCCGGGAAGTGAACATCCGCACGCGTCCCAACAACCCACTCCACTCGGATCTTGACACACGCCCAGCAGGACCAACATTCCGTCGGCCTGCGAACAGAGAGGCTTTGAAACATGGCTGAACAAGGATTTCAGACAACGATTACCAACCCGGGTCTGACCGGCGAGAGTGTGAAGGCTGACGAAGCACCAGCACCAATCGCTCGTGAGTTGCCCGATCCCAAACCCGCAGACAAACATGGCTGGTGGTGGGGAACCGGTCGGCGAAAGACCGCGGTCGCTCGCGTTCGCATTCGCCCGGCCAAAGAAGGCAACGGCTCGGTGCAGGTCCAACTGACCCGCAAAAAATTCAAGAGCATCGACGAATACTTCTCCGAGCCTCGCGATCGCAACGATGTCTACGCACCGCTCAAACTCACCGACACCGACGGCAAACTGGATGTGTTTATCAGAGCACACGGCGGCGGATACATGGGTCAGGCCCAGGCGATTCGCCTCGGGATCGCTCGTGCACTCGTGGGATACGACCCCAGTTTCGAGCCGGCACTTCGTGACGCAGCGTTCTTGACCCGCGACGACCGCGAAGTCGAACGCAAGAAGTACGGTCAACCTGGTGCGCGCAAGCGTTTCCAGTTCTCGAAGCGTTAATCGCACTATCCTCCCTCCGTGGGAAAACACCAGCACAACCGAGGCGGTCCGGGACGATCCGGGCCGCCTCGTCGCGCGCGAAGGCGACGATCCGCCAAACGAAGGGCGTTGCAGTCAGCATCGCTCCACGCGCGCGAAGTGGCGCGAGCAACCGAAGCCGAGCATCTGCCTGCACAAGCCAAGACCAGTCGACTTCAGAAAGTCCGCCGATGGTTGGTCGGTATCTCTCTCATCGCTATTGCAGCAATGACCATCCTCGGCATCGGCGGATATCTGCTCACTCGAGCAGCCCCTGCGTGGTGGCGTACCGTCGAACAGGACAACCCGATCTCCATCAAATCGGCAGATGACCTCCAGAATGCACTGGGGAGCCAGTTCACAGCCGTCCGACCCACCGCAAGTGACCTCAGACCCGACGAGCCGTGGCGCAGCGATGTCTGGCGATTCGGGCTCGAGGTCGACGATGCCAACGCGTGGCTCAACATTAACCTCCCACAGTGGATCGAAAGTGACCCCGATCTCCCGCCTTGGCCTGAAAATATTCAGGCGATCCAGGTCGCGTTTCGGCGCGGGTTGTTGTTCGTCGGCGTCGAACTCAATCGAGGCGATGGTCAATCGCAACATCTCGTTGCATCGGTTCGGCCTGAAATTCGCGCTGACGGATCGCTCTGGGTCCCTGCTGACAAGATCTACATCGGTCGGCTGCCTATACCGCCCGATGCGGTCCTCGCGCAAGCGCAGGCGCGGGTGGAACAGATCCTGCCCGAAGAACTCACCGCTAATGGCCAAGCACTGCTTGGAATTTTTCGAGGGCAGGCACCTCTGGCCGAACAACCCGTCATACGCCTCGGCGACGGCAGACAGGTGCGCATACTCGAAATTCAGCCCTGGAAGCGCCGGTTGATCGTCTCATGTCAGACGGAACAACGACCGAGCGATCAAGCCGACCGTTCCGGGCCATAACTTTCACGGGTTGTTGAAGTCGTGGTTTCAGCCCGTCTGCGTCTGGTCGTCAAGCGATTCGACGAGCGTCATCCCATCAAGATTCAGGATTGCTATCTCACCGTCCGCCTTCTGCAGTTCAACCCGGTCGAGCCACAGTTTTTTGTCGGCACTGTGGGCAAACCACGACCCGGTCTTTTGCTGCCCGACGCGCAGAACGGTGCCTTCGACGACGCTCCGTATGGCCGATTGGCCCATCGGAATCTCGTGCGTGACGCGGATGCGCATCCCCGGTTCGATTTGAAAGTGCTCGGCTTGCATGAGCGGGAGTATACCCGCCATCGTCCGCACAGCACGGGCTATTTGGCTGGTTGCTCTGAACTGGCATTCGAAGCGTTTTCCACCTCGGACGACTGATCATCGATGACCTCAAGCCGCACACGCGTCACACGCGTTGGCTCGGCTTCGAGCACCGTGAATACGAGTGGCCCGTAGTTGAATCGCTCGTCCGCTTCGGGAATGCGGCCCATCTGCACAACCACAAACCCGCCCACCGTGTCATAGTCGCTGTGCTCGGGTATCTCGACACCCAAGACCTCGAGTTCGTCGTTGGCATCGTCAATCTCGGTTCGCGCGTCGATCTCGGCTGTTCTCGAGGTCTGATCAACCACAACCGACGATTCGCCCTCTTCCTCTGGTTCGTATTCATCCTGAATCTCGCCAACGATTTCTTCGACAATGTCTTCAATCGTGACAAGCCCGCTCGTGCCGCCATATTCGTCAGCCACGATGGCGATGTGAACCTTTGCAGCAAGCAACTCACCGAGGAGTTCACGCACCGTCTTCGTTTCAGGAACAAATGTTGCTGGTCGAAGCACCTCGCGCAAGACAAATCGTGCGTCGTTTTCCGAGCCATGCTCGACAATCCAGCGCAACAGATCCTTGAGATACAGGATGCCGACAATGTGATCGAGGTTTTCTTCGTACACGGGCACGCGGCTATGACCGAGATCTTTTGTGAACTCCTTGAGTTCAAAAAGGTCGTCCGTGTACGCAAGCGCTTTGGTCTCGGTACGCGGGGTCATGATCTGCTCAACCGTCGTCGATCGAAACTCGACAACCGCTTCGATCATGTCGCGCTCGACCTCATCAATACGCCCTTCGCGTTCGCCTTCTTCGACGACCGACATCAACTCCGCTTCGAGCGCCTGCGCGCCGGTCGGTCGTTCTTCGCCGGTCAATCGTCGCACGACTTCCATCACAAATCGCATTGACGGGTGGAGCGGTGCAAACACCACCCCCAACGCACGAATCAACCAACTCCAGGTCACAACCGTGCGTTCGGCAGCGTGCTCCGCCACAGCAAGTGGTATCACCACACCGGTCACCCACACACCCGCTGCCCCGATCACCACACCAATGACTGCGTCCACCGCATCGGGCGAAGTCGTCGCACGCAACGATGAAACCCAGGCGACAAATCCAACCACAGCCACCAGATCGAGCGTCAACCGAGGCAGCGCCAGTGCAGCCACATGGTGTTCTTCTTCAGCCAGTATTTTAGAGAGCCGCACACCCACACGCTCATTCATATTGCGATTGGTGATCTGCTCGACTCCCGCGCGCGTGGCGCGAACAAGTGCACGCGCTATCGTTGAGAGCAAACCCGCTACCAGGAGCGAGCCGATTGCGATCCAGATGCCGCTCGCGCCCGTCATGATGCCATCCCCTTTCGCGGTGCATACACCGGGCCGACACCAATCTCACTCAAAATTGAATCCTCAGCCTCGTGCATGGCGACCGCATCGGCTTCTTCATGATCGTCATAACCGGTGCAATGCAAGATGCCATGGATGATGTATAAGAGAATCTCTGCCTCAAAACCGTGATCAAAGTCGGCTGCTCGTCGATGAGCTTCATCGGTGCAGACCAGCAGATCCACATCCAGATCGCCGTCCTCGTCCGAAAGATCAAAGGTCAAAACATCCGTCGGGCCCGCGATCCCTTTGTAGCGTTCGTGAGCGACAGACATCTCTGCATCGGCGAGCAATTTGACGCGCACATCGCCGCGCAATGAAAGCGCATCAACCAATCTGGTTGTACACCGCTCCAGCCAAGATCGGGCGGCTTCGTCGAGTGCATCGTCCGGGTCGATCAACATGATCGCACCAGCGTCACTCGGCTGTTGAGGGGGTTCGTCGGAAGGGTCTTCCATCGCGTTGCGTACAAACTCCTATCAATCCCGACCAATGCCGGGCGCGAGTACTGTATCGGCCCGCGGCGACGAATCCAACAGTTCTCTTGCAACTCCTGTCCACACAGCCGGTGCAATCGGTCCAGATCCAACGCCCGACCACAATCTCCCGAAGTCTCACGACTTTTCTTGCAGAAGCAGCATCAAACCGACGAACCCCACTTTCGAGCGCTTCGCCCGCTCGTGTTCTCGGACCTCAATGTAGGGGGTAACCGTCATGGCTCGTGCATCGTTTGAAAGCACCACCAATCCCGATCTCTTCAAAGCCATCCTCTCCAAGAAGCAGAGCGACGAGATCGGTGAAGTGGTTGATGATTCCATTGCGCTGGCTGCAAAACTCCGTGAAGAACGGGCGGAACGAGAGCGACTTGAGCGCGAAGCCGAGGAACGAGCCGAGCGTTTGCGATATTTCAGGGAGATGGAAGCCGAGGATGCCAAACGCCTCAACGAGCGCGAAGCCATCGCCGAACGCGATCGGCAGGAAGACGAAGCCGAGTGCGATCAACAGGAACGCGCACAACTCATCGCCGAACTGCGCCGCGCCGACCAACTCTGGGCGTAGAGACACTCATCTGCTCGGCGTCATTGTCGAAGCGATATGAACGCGTGACCCAGTCAGGTCTCAATGATCGCCGAGCGCTTCGTAGAACATGAATGTGTTGCCATCGGGGTCAAAGAAGGTCGCCAGCCGCACCATGCCGGGGTATTCACGGGTCTCGCCGTCAAACTTGACACCCGCCTTTTCGAGAGCCGCCCGGGCTTCGTCCACGCTCTTGACGCCCCAGGTCAGGACCGGACCGCCCCCCACCTGAACCGATTCGACCTCTGACATGCCGATTTGCACCGACTCGACGGGCGTGCTCAACTCGCACCATCCCATCTCCTCGACATCGTACAGAAGTGTGCACCCGAGATGCTCGCTGAACCACGCGATCGAGCGTTTGCGGTCGGTCACCTGCATCGAAACTGTCAACCCGCCAGTAAACTCAGCCTTCCCAGTTCCCGCATTTTGCGCTGATGGTGCATTGGTCATCGTGGTCTCCCTGTGTGAGGTGGTTTCGGATACGCTGTTATCACTTGTAACCGTAAAGTATAGTAACTATACTTTGCGGTCAAGTCGATTCTCAAAACACAACACAAACTCATGTCATCGTACTTCAACCAACCGAGTCGGGCTGTCGCCCTGTTTCATCGACGATGGACCGTCCCAATCCTCGCCGAACTGCACCGTGACAACGGCGCCAAGTTTGTCACGCTCGCCCACAGACTGGGTGTGTCGCGCAGTGTGCTCACGGACACACTCGATGGTGCGATCGAAGACGGCTGGGTCATCCGCAACCCCGGTTACGGCCATCCATTGCGCCCAGAATACATCCTCACCAAACAGGGCCGAGCATTGGGACCGGGCTCACTCGGACTCTGGACACGCATGCAGCAACACGAACTCGAATCGGTCGGCCTGCGCAAATGGTCCGTCCCCATCCTCCTCACACTCCGCGACGGCCCGGCTCGGTTCGGACAGATCCGCTCACAACTGCGCGGCGCCACCGACCGAGCCCTGAGCCAGGGTTTGCAAACACTGGGGGGGAGTTCACTCATCGTACGCAATCCGAGCGACAAGACGACCACATCATGGACCTACGCTCCCACTTCAACTGCGAAAGACCTGATCCGCCCGCTGTCTGCTGCGTAGATATCTAGTGGTATCGGCGATCAACGGTGGCATGGGCGAACATCGGTGGCATGGGCGAACGCCGGTGGCATGGGCCTCTGGCCCGTGCGAAATGAAGGAGCAGCCATGGCTTCAAGGAACAGCATGCGAACTCGATCGCGAGCATTGATTGCACTCGCGTTTTTGACAGCGACCTGCAGCGTGGCGAGTGCGAACCCGGGCACGGCTATTGTGTTCCACACCGCGGCGTACCTCGTCTTCGGGAATGCACTGATCGCGCTTGTGGAGTTTCTCATCGCGCGAAAATTTGGCACGGCAAGGCCCAAAGCCATCGGCCTCTTCTTCGCCGCCAACTATCTCTCCGCCTGGGTCGGCGTTCTCGCCCTCGCTGTTATGGATCCTGGTGCTGCGTTGATGAGTTTGACGCCAGACCCCGTTCAAGCAGCGATCGTCGGAGCCATCTTTACGCTGGCGGTCATGGCAGTGCTGACCATCGCCATCGAGTGGCCATTCTTCTGGTGTGTGATCCCCCCCGAATTGCGCACCTTCAAGCGCGTGGCCAAAGTCTTTATTATGGCCCATGTCGTGTCCTACACCGGCCTCGCGATCTACTACCTCCCGACCGCCAACCTGAGCCTGCTGACCGATTATCGCGTCGTCAACAGCCCGGCTGAGGTCATCACTGCGGAGAACCCGCCGTGGGTGTACTACATCACGCTTGATAACTCGGAGGTACGACGCATTCGGGCCAATGGCGAAGATGACGAGTTCGTCCACACCGGACGCGACAATGAACGGTGGCGAATCGCAGCGATTGAAACGAAGCTTGATCACTTTGAACTCGGTGTCATCGACGATGACACCTATCAAAGTGATCGAAGCAGGTCGCTCCGCGATTCACCGATCTGGCCACCCCGATACGAGGTCATATCCTCCAACATCGGTGAAGCTGCTTCGATCTTTGGCGATCTTGAAAGCGTGCCATTGATGGATCGCAACGCGCCTAGCGGTCTCAGTCGATACCGTGGATTGGAACTGAATTGGAGACTCTTCTACGCCGACGGTGCCGATCTGCGACCGTCGGCAGAGCGAACCACAACCTACAAATGGTTTGCCCAGCCGTACTACGGCATCACCTTAGTGACGGCCAATGGACGAAAGGAAATCGATCTCCTCTCCGGCATAACCAGACGGGCGTGCACACACAGCAGTGTCTCCGCGCTCCCCGGCGACAATCTCGTTTGGGAGATGTCATTTTCTGGCGATATATCAAGTGCCATGAGTTCGAACGACCCACGAGCCATTTATGTCATGTCAAACAAACTGAATCGCATCGCCCGCCTCGTGTATGGCCGAAGCCCGATCGTGGCCTACGAAACCGCACCAGAAGGCTGGCGAAACCCGCTGGATCAATTCCGGAAGTTGGATCCGTAGCAGGTGGGCAAAACTATTGGTTCAAGAGCAACCAATAACAGACCAATAGTTACCCCTTCGTGCTCGCCCCAACCGTCATCTTCACCGGCACATAACTCGGCGAGACCTTGGCTTCGAACTCTTCATGGAACTTGTTCATGATCGTCCGGACAGCCCAGTTGTGGCCATCCGCGAGGCCACAGATCGTGGTCCCGGGCATGGTGCCCATGCTGGTCGAGATCTCGAGTGCGAGGTCGAGGTCTTTGGTCTTGGCATCGCCTTCATCGATCTTGCTGAGCAGTTGGAAGAGCCACCCCGAGCCTTCGCGGCAGGGTGTACATTGCCCGCAACTCTCGTGCTTGAAGAATCGGCTGATGTTGCGCGCGACCGCGACCATGTCGGTGTCTTCATCGAAGACGGTCGGGCAGGCGGTGCCGAGGCCAAGGACATTGTATTTTCGACCAATATCGAAATCGAGTTCTGCGTCGAACTGATCCGGACCGAGGATGCCCATGGAGACCCCGCCGGGGATCGCACCCTTGAACTTCTTCCCGCCGCGCATGCCGCCGCAGTATTTCTCGACGATGGTCCGCAGCGGAATGCCGAGTTCAAATTCGTAAACGCCCGGGCGTTCGACATGCCCGGAGACGCCCATGAGTTTGGTTCCGAAACTGGGCGGGCCGCCGATGCTGCTCTCGACCCCTTGCTCACAGAACCACTCCGCACCGTTTTCCAGAATACTGGGCAGGTGGGCGAGTGTTTCGACATTGTTAATGATGGTGGGCCTGCCGAAGAGGCCTTTGATCGCGGGGAACGGCGGCTTGATGCGTGGCCACCCGCGCTTGCCCTCGATCGCTTCGAGCAAACCGGTCTCTTCGCCGCAGATGTATGCTCCGGCGCCACGATGCACATAACAGTCGGCAACGAATCGTTGGCCACCGGTGTTCGCGTCCGAGTTGATCAAGCCCTTGTCACCAAAGATGCCGTGCTCGTACGCCTCCTTGAGCGCGTTCTCGAGCACATGGGCCTGGTGGTGGTATTCGCCGCGGATAAAGATGTGGGCTTTGGTGAGTCGGCAGGCATACATGCAAATCGCAATGCCTTCAAGCATCAGATGCGGGTCAAAGTCCATCAACAGGCGGTCTTTGAAAGTGCCTGGCTCCGACTCATCCGCGTTGATGGCTAGATAGCGTTCCTTGACCTCTTCACCCTCACCAACTTTCGGAAGGAAGGTCCATTTGAGACCGGTCGGAAACCCCGCTCCGCCTCGCCCGCGCAGGTTCGATGACTTCACCTCGTCGGTGACTTCATCCGGCTTCATGGCGAGCGCCTTGCGCAGGCCGACATAGCCCCCGGTCTTGACATATTCGTCGTACCCGACGATATGTCGATCCTTCATCTCGCCGAAGGGTGGTGTGGGAATGCGCTTGCACAGCACATGCTCGTTCAGGGTGTTCTGATAGGTCTTCTTTGGCATGGATTCTCTCGCTGGGAGCAGATGGTAGGGGCTGCCCGCCGTCAGGGTGGGCAATCCCGCACTCGATCAAATCATCGCCCGAATCGAGTCTTCGAAAACGGCGTACCAAAGTCGGGCGGCTCGCCCCGCGAACGAGGCCACGCCAGCACATCGTGTGACTTGCTCGCTGTCCGGATCGCAGCATGAACCGCCTCCGCGTCGTTCAGCCACGAGCCCTGTTCGACCAGATCCAGATCACGGATCGCGTAGCCGGTTTCAATCAACATGCCGAGCGCGTCGAATCCGCGATCGTCGCCACCGACCTCCATCAAGACACTCGGCCGGTGTTCGTCGAGGACCTTGGCCCCGCCACGCAACACCGACGCTTCATGCCCTTCGACATCCATCTTGATAAATCCGATGCGTCCGACCCAGGAAAGATCAAGATCATCGAGGCGATCGATGGCGATCGTCTGCCGAACGAGCCTCGCGCCGCCGGATCGCAGCCGAGCGTCGTCGTCATCGACAGCGACGAAGGCAGATCCGTGTCGAGGTCGGCCGTCGTCGCGCAACGGCACATAGATGGCTGTCGAACCCGCCTGTTCGCCGAGCGCGTTCGGCACGATCCGCACGCGACCGGCAAACCGGGACGCCGGACAAATGATCGCCAGATTGAACGCCAAAGGCTCGAACGCCAACACGCGCGAACCCGCACGAGCCAATTCCAAAGCAAACCGACCGTGATTGGCACCGATATCGAGGCATCCACCATCGGCGGGGATGAACGGCTGCAACAACCGCACTTCCGCCCGAAACTTCGGGTGCAGCATCACCCGCCAGATCTGTCGAATCCGCTCGATGCCGCTGCGCAGTGACGGCGGATATCGATCAAGAACCTCGACAGTGTTCGGTGGCGTGCCTTCCATCGGCTGGCACTGTATCAACTTGCGGAAACCGAATCGGCTCAGCGTGCAACCCAGGGCGGAAGCGAGCCGCGATACCGTTGTTCCCCCGGCGCGCGCGGAATGCCGCCCGGTCCGCGGTCGTTCTCGTCAAACCGCACTTCCTCGCGACTCATGACCAGATCACCGCCGGTGCCACGCACACGCAGAATGAAAGGCCCGGGCGGTTCGAGTTGGATCCAGTATGGGTTGTCTTCGTCGAAACCGACCGGCACCAATCGAACCACGACACCCGTGTCACCCGGCACCACCGGACGATACAACGCAATCGTCGTGGACTCACCCGGAGCAACCGTCCGCACGGTGTCTTCCCACTCGATCGACGCTCGCGCCGGGTCAACATCGCCATCGACCCAGCCGTTCACACGTAACTCGGTCGTTGAGCTGTTCATGACGCTGATGCTGGTCGTCGTCCGCTTGGTACAACCCATGGGAATCGCCACCAGGGCAAGTGTGCACAGGAGGGCCAATGGTCGCATGCTTCTGTTCATCGTTGATCTCCTTGCGGGTCGCATGACTCGGGCGAATGTCCCGGCTTTTGCTTCGGCCTGCGTTCAAACTCTATCTCTTCAATCACGGTCCTGCGAAGCGTGACCGGCCCGTCTGGTGTTTCGCGGGTTTCTTGCTCAACCTGTCTCGAAATTTCCTGCTTTGTCGGGTCAGATTTGGCTCCCGCGACGATGTGCCCAAAAAATCTGCCAAGATTGCGCATCAAACCGGATTGGGGGTTCTCTGACGAGGTCATCATCACAAGTCTATCGGACGAACCTCGACAATTGCCCGATCCGTTTCACAAACAGCACGATACTTGGGAGCGACCACCCGATTTGATACACTGCGTGACTGGGGGCGATTCCACTGGGAGAGAACATGCTGAAACGATTTGTGTTTGCCGTCACCGGTCTTGTCAGTCTGTGTGCGGGGACCGCGCACGCCACCTGGTCTATTTTGATCGTCAATCCAACGACGGGTGAAATCGGCGTTGCGTCGGCGACTTGTCTGACTGACCTCGATCTCCGCGAAATCACCCCGATGCTCGTTGCTGGCATGGGCGGACTGACCGCTCAGTCCGCTGGTGACATGCGAGGCGTCAACCGAACCTTCGTGCGCGACCGCATGATCGAAGGTATCGCGCCAGCCGATATCCTGCCACTATTACAGGTCTTCGACCCCGGGCATCAGAGCCGACAGTATGGCATGCTCGATGCGCTGGGTCGAACCGCGACATTCTCCGGCGCGAGTAATGGCCAATGGGCTGGGGGGGTCACAGGACAGACCGGCGATCTGTATTACGCGGTTCAGGGCAATGTCTTGACGGGCGCTCCAGTTGTTGCCATGGCCGAGCAAGCCATCATCGCAACGCCCGGCGATTTGCCAGCCAAACTCATGGCCGCCATGGAAGCGGCACAAAGCATGGGTGGTGACGGCCGATGCTCGTGCCTGCCGACACAACCCGAAGCCTGTGGCTCGCCGCCGCCGAAGTTTGAAAAATCGGCCGATATCGGTTACATGCTCGTCGCACGACTCGGCGATTTCTCCGCTGCCTATGGCGTGTATGACGCGGGGGGGCTGCCATGGACCGTTGCTGTCGTCGATGTTGACAGCGACGGCAAACCTGATGTTGTCGCCGGCCTCGAATCAAACCCGAGGCTCACAGTCCTCCGCAACATCACCCCCGCAGGCAGCGCGATGACCGTGCTCACCGAAGTCAACCGGTTCGATGGCCCGGCATCACCACGCGCGATCCTCGCGGGCGAATGGACCGGTGACGCGCATCAGGACTTCATTGTCGGTTCGGCATCCGGCACCCAATTCACGGTTATGGCTGGTGACGGAGCCGGCGGCTTCACCGTCGACCGCACAGTTGAAGCAGGCTTCGCACCAGACGCGCTCATCGCGTTTGCGGGAGGCATTCTGGCGACCGGATCGTCAACGACTGAACTAGCTCTTTTCAACCCGAGCAACAACTGGGCCCGCGAAGCAGACACGGTCCTCACCGGGCATACACGCGCCATGGTAATCGATCCGGCTGATGCAAACGCACTTTTCTGCGCGTTCGGCCCTGAAGAACGCGTCGTGCGCGTCACATTCGATGGCTCATCATTCACGGAAACAACCGATATCGCTTTGAGCATCGACCTTGTTGACCTCAAAGCGGGTGATGTCAATGGCGACGGCCGCACCGACCTCATGGCTGCCTCCGCGAGTGATCGCATCGGGGCGCTCCTGATCGATGATGGCGTAGGCGGCTACACACGACAAGACTTCAACACCGGCCGTATCGGTCGTAATGCGCTGATGGCTGACTTTGACGGGGACGGTGATATTGACCCCGGCATGTATACCAATGGCCAGGCGCAACTCTTCATCATGCGCAACGACGACAACACAACCTACACCATGGAATCTGAAAAAATCATCGGCCGTGGGCCTCGTTTTGCCACCACACATGACATGAATGGCGACGGTCTTGAAGACATCGTCACCGGCGGGATCTCGGCTGGTGGTGTCATCATCGGTGATAACGCAGGCGGGCGATTCGCTGAGGTTCCTGGAACCGGCGCAGGTGATTTCTTCCTCGAACTCAACATTGCTGACGCGTCGCGGCAAGACCCTGATCCAGTCTTTCAACTGCGCGAACAATTCGATCTGTGGCGAGCGGACCTCATCGGGGTCGTTGATGCCGTCCAGTCATCAGCGGCGCTCGACACCATCGCGGTCCCCGTCGGTTCACCGCAGGTTGTCACACTCAACATGCATCTTCGCGACTGGCAACTCGACCCGGTGATTGGCTCGGTCAACCTGCGTATTGAGCGGACGGACGATTCAGATGGTGTCGGCACCATCTCCGCGATTCAAGATCTGGGTGGGGGTCACTATCGAGCGACGATCACCGCAGGCGCAGAGTCTGGTGAAGACACGCTCAACATCATTGCAGATGCCGGCGATCGCACTGTTATCCTCACGCCCAAGCCGGTGTTTCGCGTGACCGAGGCCGCTGGAGACTTTGACGGCGACGGCGTGATCTCGTTCTTTGATGTCCAGGCGTTTCTCGCTGCATTCTCCGCCGGAGACCTCGCAGCCGATCTCAACAACGACAACACGCTCGACTTCGCCGATGTGCAATTGTTTCTGAACCTGATCAGTTGAGGGAATCAATCAGCCGAAACACACCGACCATCTGCCCACGCGCGTAGTCGTGCAACCTTCTCAGCCATCGTCACCGAAAGGGGCGGGCTCCCTTCGATCGCTGCCTTGACATGTTCAGTCGTGGGCTCTGCCTTGTCCGCAAACGCCCGGTGCATGGCGCTCATGATCGCCTGTTCGATTTCGGCTCCGCTGAACCCATCGCTCGCCTCGACGAGCGCCTCGAGATCAAACCGGGACGGGTCGCGTTTGCGTTTGCGCAGGTGAATAGTCAAAATCTGGCGTCGTGCTTCTGGACCGGGCAAATCGACAAAGAAAATCTCGTCGAATCGGCCTTTGCGGAGTAACTCGGGCGGCAGAGCTTCGATGTTGTTCGCGGTGGCGACCAGAAACACCGGCGCGGTGTGCTCCTGCATCCAGGTCAGCAAAGTCCCGAACATGCGCTGACTGAGCCCGCCGTCGGTCGATTGGGCAGCCGCCGATGCAAATGCTTTCTCGATCTCATCGATCCAGAGGACGACGGGCGCAATCGCATTTGCCTGTTGAAGTGCTGCTCTGAGCCTCCGTTCAGATTCACCAACGAAACGATCGTACAGCGACCCCGTATCCATGCGCAGCAATGGTCTTTGCCATGCGGTCGCAATCGCTTTGGCACACAGACTCTTGCCAGCGCCCTGAATCCCGAGCATCAGGACCCCGCGCGGCGGCACGAGCCCGAATGCTGCGGCATCATCGCTGAACGCACCCTCGCGATGCCGAAGCCACGCTTTGAGGTTGTCGAGGCCTCCGACATCGTCGAGTGATGTCGGCGATTCGACATACTCGAGCATCCCCTCGTGCGACATCAGCCGCCGCTTGCTCGCGAGCACATGGTTGATGTCATCAGCGTCCAGTCGGCGGTCCGCAGAAACCACATCATGCACGATCTGTTCAGCCTGCCGAAGAGGCAACCCCGCGAGGTTCTTGACGATCATTTGATACTGACGATGTGTCAGTTCGATCTCGATCGGCTTGGACCGATGGATGTCTTTGAGTGTCTGGCGGATCATCGCCTCGATTTCGGCATCCGTCGGCAAGCGCATCTCGAACGGCGTCGTGTGGGCAGCGATGACCGCTGGCAGGTTTTGGCTGTGGTCGATCATCACGACATGCGAGTTTGTTCGTCGAGCCGACTCGATCAACTCGCGCAGCGCGCGCAGTGCATGCGGGTCTCCCAACTGATCGCCGATATCAAAGAGCATGTGCACCGCTGGAAGATCGCGTCGGGTGAGCCAGATGAGACCGGCTGCGGGATTGGTCGTGTCTGTCACCGCCGGCTCGTTGGACAATGGCGTGCGCACGCCGTGCAGCAGCGACCACTCAGATAACCAGTGCCCGGATTTCTGACACCAGTCCTCAACCAGCCGCCTTGCCTGGGTTTCTTCGTGTGTGACGATGGAGATCGCCGGGTGCTTGGCTTTGAGGAGTGCGTCCAGTCGCTCGTGGTCGGTCTGGGTACCCGGCATGTCAAAGCCCTCCTGATCAGCGGTCCGTCAATGCGTGTCTATCTCAACACTCTATTTCAACTTGTCGAAACCGGCGGAGCAAACTTGCGTATTGGCATGCGTCCGTTCATTCGCCGTTTCGGCGCGTTCATTGATTCGATCATTGCGATCGTTGATTTGTTTGGAGTTTAGTACATTTGACCATCCAACTCGCTGGTGAGCGTCTTCGGACCTCAACCCAGCGATATGCGGAGGGCTGCAACGGTCGCCCGGGTGATTCGGAGGGGATCGCCCGGGCGCCGGCCCCCCGCTTTGAGTGGTTCTGCCAAACGGACGAAGGTTCTGCCAATGGTGCGTTTCGACCCAGCCCGACTTGAGTTCCGTCACCGATCCTTGCGCTGCGCGTCGGCTGTCCTGTGCCTCACACTGAGCGCCGGTGCGGCGTGCGCTTTCGGACCTGATGGGGTCCAGCCTCAGATCAAGTCGATTCTCGCTCCGGGGCGCGCCATCACAGGCGTGGTCGTGAACGGGCAGGCGACTCGCTCGCGCTTGCTTCAATACGAACCCGATGCGTTGCGCGGTGCGGTGCCCACGATCTATGAGATCGGTGCGCGGGTCATCGTGGATGGCGAACTACACGAGGTCCGCCGAGCCGCAGGGCCGGGTGTACGCCTGCGCCGAGCAGCGACCAAAGGCTTCGTCCTCGTCGAGACGGACACGGTCGATCATGCAATCGAACTCGCAAACCGGCTCGCACAACACCCGTTGTTTGGCTCGGTCGAGGTCGATCTGCAGCCGCCGCGAGCGGAGCGCTCGCCCAGCGACCCCGCGTTTTTCGTGCAATGGCCACTCCGCAATAACGACAACGCGAACGCCGATGTCAACGCGGTCGACGCGTGGGACCTCGGTTTCACTGGTGCCGGTGTCACGGTGGGTGTGATCGAACTCGGGTGGCAGGTCGATCACCCTGATTTGGCAGCGAATTTTGCCAGCGATGCTTCGATGCCGCCGAGTATCGTCACGACGCACGCGACACAGGTCGCCGGCGTGATCGCTGCTGACAACGACAACGGGCAAGGCGGCGTTGGGATCGCCTATGACGCAGGTCTTTCACGATTGATCTATGGGCTCGCCAGCGACACGGCGAATGCCTTCCTGTTTCGCAATGACCTCAACGATATTAAAAACAACTCGTGGGGACCGACTGACAACGGACGCATCACCGTGATGTCTGCGATCGAGCACGCCGCCCTCGTCGAAGGTGTGACCCTCGGTCGAGGCGGACTCGGCGAGATCTATGTGTGGGCGGCTGGCAACGGCGGCCTCGATGATCGCGTCGATTACGACCCGTACGCGTCAAGCCGATACACCATCGCCATTGGAGCGATCGGCAATCTGAACATGCGAGCCGATTACAACGAAATAGGCTCATCGATGTTCGCGGTGACTTATTCGGATGGCAACGAGCTGGGTGTCTTCACCACATCAAACAACAACGGTTATTCATCGAACTTTGGTGGCACGAGTGCTTCGGCTCCACTTGCAGCAGGCATGATCGCACTCATGCTTGATGCAAACCCGAACTTGTCCTGGCGCGATGTGCAACACATCATCGCTGACACCGCATGGCAGGTTGACCTGGCTTCGGAAGGGTGGGCTGTCAATGGCGACGGGCGAAACATCAGCGAAGATTTCGGGCTCGGTGCGTTGGATGCACACGCACTTGTCGTCGCTGCCCAAGGCTGGACATCGGTTGCTGATGAAGTCATCGCCGATAGCGGTGTTGTCTCGGTGAGCCAGACCATTCCGGATGACGACTTTGCAGGTATCACCGTGACAATCCCGGTGACAGATCAGGTGAAACTTGAGTCAGTCGAACTCCGGCTCAATGTCGATACTGACTATGTCGGAGACCTGCAGATCACACTTGTGAGCCCAAGCGGGACGACCAGCGTGTTCACAACATCGCGCGTCGATCCGACTGACGATCTCGTGGATCACATTTTCACCACCGTTCGTTCGTGGGGTGAAGACGCAGCCGGGCTCTGGACCGTCAATATCGCAGACCGCCGAGCGACCAATATCGCGGACTGGGTTGACGCTCGGATCATCGGCTATGGCACCGCGACGACCGGTGGCTGTGCGGTCGACCTCACCGGTGATGGCATCGCAGACTTTGGCGATGTCCAGGCATTCTTGTCGGCGTACCACACGCAAGACCCGATCGCAGATTTCAATGCGGATGGCCAGTTCGATTACTTCGACCTGCAGGTCTTTCTCAACCTGTTCTCAGCCGGATGCCCGTAGCCAAAAGCACGAAGCGCTACCAACGACTGCTGCATGACTAGAGTCTGGCGTGACCAGTCTTTCGTCCAATGCGAGACCGAATCGCTTCGTCGTGATGGCGCGCGATATCAAACTTGCACATTCCATTTTTGCCCTCCCGTTTGCCATTCTCGCTGCCTTTCTCGCTGCACCATCCAATCTTTCGCCATCGAGTCTTTCGGGACGACTCGGTCTCATCGTCCTGTGCATGGTCGCTGCCCGCACCTGGGCCATGCTGGTGAATCGGCTCGCCGACCGAAGGATCGATGCCCGGAACCCCAGAACCGCGTCAAGAGCCTTCGCTGCGGGCACGCTCAATGCGCGCGATGGATGGGTCATGCTCTTGGCGAGCGCACTTGTGTTTGTGATCGGAGCGGGCGGGTTCGGCGTGTTCTTTGGCAACTGGTGGCCGGCTGCACTGGCGATACCGGTACTCGCTTGGATCGCAGCCTATTCGTTCACCAAAAGATTCACCTGGTTGTGTCACATCATGCTCGGGGGGGCTCTGGCAGCATCACCCCTCGCAGCTGGTCTCGCCATGCAACCGGCGTATCTGGTCGAGTCCTCAACACTTTGGTGGCTCGCAGGCATGGTGGCGCTGTGGGTCGCCGGGTTCGATGTCATCTACGCGCTGGCTGATCTTGAATTTGATCGATCTGCCAATCTGAGGAGCATTCCTGCTCGATTTGGGTGGGGCGGCGCAGTCTGGATCAGCCGCGGGCTTCATGTTGTAGCCTTCGCTGCGCTCATTATGGTTTGGCGTGCGGATGGTCGGCTGGCACTTCTCACCGGTGTTGCGATCGCCATCGTGGGCGGACTCTTGATCGCTGAGCATGTCACACTCGCCAAACGCGGGCAGCGCGGACTCCACATGGCGTTCTTCACGATCAACGGCATTGTCAGTTGCGTGCTCGGTCTCGCCGGATCGATCGATGTGCTGTTCTAAGAACCACTTTGCAGTTGCAGGTCCGGCGATGCATTGGCTGATGGGCAGTCCTGTGGCACGATGTACAGCCCGTTGTCACGAGCGATCGCCAACACTTCGGCAAGGAATGTTGCCGCTTCTGATTCATTCATGTCTTCCGGCGAAACCTCGATCTGCCCGGTCGCAGCATCCGCTTTCACATCAAACTTCCATGTCGAACGCTTGAATGCGTTACCCGAACCCGTGCCCAGAGGTTGATAGAACTTTGACGCTGCCAACTTGTCATGCCGCACCATGATCACTTCCCAGGTGCTCGGTTCATTGAACTCGAACAGTTCTGACGGGTACAGACTACCGGAGTCAATCTGCAAGCCCGAATCACAGTCGGTCGTCAACGCTTGATTGCCGAGTTGCATTGCGTTGCGGACGAGAAACAGTTGAATCTGGTCGCCATGCCGTCGAACGATCGCGGTCGTGCCCACCGATCCGGCATCAATGTTGCGCACCCAGATCAGAGGCCAACGAAAAGTGATGAACGCAAACCCGCGATCAACCTGTAATGCGGGGCCATCTTCACCTTTTCGGCGTTCAAGATCAAACTCGACTGAAGCACCCAGATCAGTCTCGACACCACACAGCACATGCATCTCGAGCGTTTTGTTCTCGACCGTCGATGCATACTGCACGCACCAATGCTCGATAGAGTCCTTCCAGTTAGCGCTCGCAGGCCAATCGATTGTGTCGAGCGTGTCGGTTCCAAAGACACCGCCACCGGTCCAAACTTTCGAATGCATGTCCTGAGCGACATGTGTGCAATCGCCGAAGCCCATGCCGCCAGAGAACGCACAGCCAGTCAACAGCAAAAGAGGAGAAACCACTGCACACGCCCGTCCGAACAGGCTGCTGCTCCGAAACACCTTGTGCATCTCTTGAATCATGGTACTTCAACCTGCCATCATGGAAGTTCGTAGAGCCCTTGCAACGACGCGCAGTCGAGCACCTTCTGCAAGAATGAATCGTCCGCGACTCGAATGTGGCCGTTCAGGTTCTTGGTAATCCGAAGCGACTTTGCTTCGATAAATGTCACTTTCTCGACCTTGCCTTGCGCATCGCGCCGAAGGGCATAGCGGTGACGAACCGCTTGATAACCCTTCTGAACACCAACGCATTCGCCGCTCGACTGTCCTTTGATGCGAATGTACATATGACTCTCGGCATTCGTACAGCCCGGCGGGCGAGAAATCGGATCCGGGTTCTTGGTATCGAGTTTGTTCGAGATGAGATAGATGTCGGCACGGTCCGCCTGGTTATGCATCACAGAAGTCGTTCCGATGGACCCCGCATCGATGGAATCCATCCAGATGAGTGGCCACGAGAAAGTCATGAACGCCCACGAACCGGTTCCGACCTCCACCCCTGGGCCTTCTGGATACTGAATGTTCGATGTGTTTTCCGGCGCGTTGCGTTTCGTCAGCGTGATGCCGCTGCTGCGCCCCGAAGCGCCATACAACATCTCCATGGTTTTGGGTTTGCCTTTTGATGTCTGAAACTCAACCTTCTGACGGCGATCACTGGTGGGTGCGGTCGTCGACAGCGGTGTGTCCTGACTCGCAGGCTTCCACACGATCGTTGCCTGTGATGTCACGGTGCACACAGGTTGCTCGATCACACGCGTGTTCAGTTCTGGCGCGAGCGCCAAGCCCTGAATCAACCACCCGAGCACAATCATCCAGATGAACAACAAATGGAACTCCTTCAGAACACCACACGAAGCCACAGCGTATCCGACTGGCCCACTGCGTGCAGTATTGCTCGTTTACAACTCGAGTGGCTTGGGATAGAGAGCCGCACTCCCCCCAGCAATGACTAAAGCAAGAATGCCCAGAAGTGGCACAAGGACAACAGATTGCCATTGAAACGCAAGTACACCCGCGAGCAATGCCAGCCCGCTGAGAGTGATCACACCGACACCGGCCCAGAGAAATCGGCGTCGTGTTGGAAGGAAGAACAGAACCGCCCCAACGAATCCACCCACCAGAATCTGCTCCAATGCGCCGCGTTCGCCAGGACCTCGCACGACACGGCCGTCAAACTGCTGATCAAGCCAACTTGCCCACAAGTGTCCCTTGTGCAGTTGAGAGCCATCAGACAAGATGACCCGATCGTAGTTCGGACGCAGATCTATCATCACAACGACTTGCCCTGCGACCCGTGCTCTCAGTTCGGCTATCGGCATCGTCAGTACTTCTGTCATGCGTAGTGTCGTCGGGTCGCCGTTCTGCAGTGCCCACGGTGCAACATTCACCGCTGCGTTGACCACCGTGTCGCCTTGCATGATGCCCTGGCGAAAGTCAGAACTCTTGTGATCGCCGGCTTCGGTGTATGGCACGCGCAGACCGTTCACACCACGATGGAGGATACGACCCGAGTCATCCTGCCCGATGAACGACACCATGACAAACCCGTCTTCGATGGAAAGTGTGTAGTTCTGATCAAACCCATGCGACGCGATATATGCAGCCAGTCCAAACGAGGGGAACACATCACCCGTTCGTCTCGGGCGCATTGCAAGGCGAACAGCAAATGTATCTCCGTTCTGAGAAGCGCTAAATGCCCCCCACCGAGCGATGCCGGCAATGTCCTGATTGATATTGCCAAGGCCCGTGCTATATTCGGTTTCATATCCTCTCGGCAAAAATGTTGTTGTCCCGACAACAGTCTCGATTTTCTGCTTGCGGAGCGCTTCAACGCCTTCAACAATGAACGATGCTCGATCGTTCGAGATAAATGCGAAATCAACAGCCACACTGCGCGGCTGACATTCGGCGAGTCGTTGCAGTGCGGCACCAATGACCGGCCGCATGCGTGTCGCCGGATTCGGATCGTCCTTCAGATCGGGCAAGTCGATCCCCGCCGAACCGGCAGCGCGTTCAATGTCTTCGAGGCCGATGACCGCCACATGGTCATATCCAACACTTGGTGTTGGCGTCAACGACAGCAGAAAACCGGCGTAGGCGCTTGCAAGCCCGACCTCGCGGTAGAGCAGCCGTGGACCGACGAGCATCGTGACCGCGACAGCCAACACCCAGATCACCGCTGCCGAAGCAATCGGTTCGCGGTGCCCGACGCGGCTGAGCCATCGCCGTGTTCGATAGACGGCTGTCGCGGGTGTCGCTTCGATCGATCGCCCGTCGAGCAATCGCTCAAGATCAAGTGCCACTGCTTCCGCCGACTGGTACCGACGCTGGCGCGTCTTGGCGAGCATTTTCAAGATGATCGTGCGCAGGTCTCGCCCGATCGCTTCACGGGTCGTCACGCGCGTCGGTTCGGTCGGCTGCACTTCGCAAATGACCCGGATCGCTTCGGGCAAAGGCACGCCACTGACCTTGTAAGGCATGCGCCCACAGATCAACTCATAAAACAACACGCCAAGGGCATACACATCCGTCCGGCGATCGATCAGGTCGTTGCGGCGCGACGCCTGTTCGGGCGCCATATACGGCAGCGTGCCAGGTACATTGCCGTCGAGCGTGACAAAAGCAGTTGCATCAAATCGCTGATCGAGATTCTTCGCGACACCGAAATCAATCACCTTCGGCTCGCCATACGCATCCACGAGCACATTACTCGGTTTCAAATCTCGGTGCACAATCCCGCATTCATTTGCGTGATGCACCGCCCGGCAGACCTTGATCAACATGCGCAACAAATCATCTGTTGCCAGTTGCGAGGCTCTGTCTTTGATTGTCACTGCACCGGGAATATATTCCATCGCGATGTAGGGTGTATCAATACCCCCCACCTGCGTCGTGCCAGCATCGTAGACCTGAGCAATATTCGGGTGCCGGGTCTTCGCGAGCAGGCGGCCTTCCTGACGAAACCGCTCGACCGCCTCAGCGCCGGCAAGGTCTGTCCGCATCACTTTGATCGCAGCTTCAGCCCGCGTTTCTTCATGCACCGCACGAAATACCCGGCCCATCCCCCCGCCATCGATCAACTGCCCGATGATGTAGCGACCAACGCGCTCCGGCAATGTCGAAAGTGAAACCGCTGCTGTCGCATCAATGGGGATCGTGGTTTGGTCGCTGGTTTGTGTTTCGTCGTAAGGCGAACTGCTCGATGAATCATCAGGCGGAGTCTGAGACATGACACCCCCCTTTTTCAACCAGGCATTCAACCTCGCGAAGTCTGGCATCGCGTAAGGCCGCTGTCTCGGCACACACCGTCACATGACCGACTTTCCGCCCGTCGCGCGGCAACTTGCCGTACGCGTGGAACTGGGCACCTTCACACGCCAACTGCTGTTTGAACTCACCAACAGTCCCGATGAGATTGACCATGCCAGCGTGCCCACGCGAGTCGGTTGAACCAAGCGGCAAACCCATCACTGCTCGAACATGATTTTCAAACTGACTCGTCACAGCACCCTCGATCGTCCAATGGCCCGAGTTGTGCACGCGCGGCGCAAACTCGTTAACCAGGTACTGTCCATTGCAGTCAAACACCTCGACCGCGACAACACCGACATAGTCCAACGAAGACAACATGGCTTCGACCGATTGTCGCAGGTTGTTCAATGCCGAGGCATCGACCTCAGCAGGTGCACGAGAGGTGTGCAGTATCCCATCAACATGCACATTCTCGGTCGCTGCATAGTGGCGCACTTCGCCGGTACGACCTCTCACCATCACAAGCGACAACTCACGCTGAAAACTCACGGCTTCATCCAGGAGTGCCGCCCGCTGGCCGATGCGTTCCCATGCGCCCGGTACATCACTGGGTTCACGAATCCACGCCTGCCCTTTACCGTCATACCCAAATCGGCGCGACTTGAGGATCGCCGGGCTGCCCATGGCACGCAAAGCAACTTCAATCTCTTGCTCGTTCGTCACCGCCCCGTCACGAGGAGTCTGCAAGCCCGCCTTGCGAAACGCCTCGCGTTCGTGCAATCGGTCCTGCGCCTGTGCGATCGATCTCGCATTCGGATAGAACGGCACCCGGTCTTGCACAAAGGTGACAGCGTCGATGGGTACATTCTCAAACTCGACCGTCGCAGCATCGAGTCCTTCACAAAACCGGGCCAACGCACCCTCATTGTCATACGCACCAATCACCAACTCCGCGACATCGCCGGCACACGCTTCAGCCGATGGATCGAACACACGGGTGCGCACACCGAGTCGAGCCGCAGCCATCGCAAGCATGCGACCAAGTTGCCCTCCACCCATCACCCCAAGCACTTGCTGACTCATGCTGTCGGATCCGTATCAGCGAGAATGCGCTCCGTCTGCGACGACCGATGCTGTTCGATTGCTTGCTGAAAGGCGGGATGCGATCGCGCCACGATCGAGGCTGCAAACAACCCGGCGTTGGTTGCGCCTGCCCTGCCGATGGCGAAAGTTGCCACCGGTACGCCTGCGGGCATCTGCACGATGGAAAGCAACGAATCTAGCCCGTTGAGCGCACGGCTCTGGACCGGAACACCAAGCACAGGCAGCGTCGTTTTCGCAGCCACCATCCCCGGCAGATGGGCTGCCCCTCCCGCACCAGCAATGATCGCGAGCAGTCCACGGTCGATCGCGGTCTCGGCGTACGCAAACATCGCATCGGGCGTGCGGTGAGCACTAACCACCTTCACCTCGTGAGGAATGCCCAGCGTCGTCAAGGCTTCGACAGCAGCGGACATGGTCTCCCAGTCCGACTTTGACCCCATGATAATCCCAACCAATGGCTCCATCGCTTCACTCCACGCTGTTCGATCGAACGCAGTCTACACCGATCTGCGAGACCCATCCTTGACGAGCGCATCAGCCGGGATATCAATTCGCTGTGAGAGACCCAAACCACATCCTTGTCGAGTTCTGCGAGCGCAATGTCAATCGTGCAACACGCGCCTTGCTTATTGAACTCACAGACCGGCCCGATGTCACGATCAGAGCTCGTGGCTGCATGTGCCGGTGCACACAGTGCTTTGACACCCCATACCTGCGAATCGATGGCCGAGACATCGAAGGACCGACCCATCGCAGCATCATCGAAGAGTATCTTGGTGCAGCCCCGTGCGTGTCTAGCGTTCGCCCGCCAATCGCCGAACCGTAAAATCAAAGTTGCGAACCATGTTCGCCCGAATGCCATAGACCACGAAAATGTAAATCGCGGTGGCAATCGCAGCGCCAAATACCATGGCAATACGAGCCGAAGCAAGCCCGCCGCCGCCGCCGACGGTTTCTGTCAGCGCGTTTCCAGGATCAATCATCGCATAGAGCTGCGTCACGGGTGTCATCGATGCGAGCACAGGCCCGAGCACCGAGATCTCAGAACCCGCCTGCCAACCGCACAACCCAAGTGTGCCCCCGACCACGCCCACGACACCAACAGTCGCGACAACGCTACTCAATGTCCCTCGGCTCTTGAGTGACCATTGAAGCCCAACCATCACACAAAACGCGGTAAAACTGAGGACGACGGGAAGGGCGAGTATGCCAGCTTCGGGCAATATGACCGGTACTGCCGGGCTTACGCCAGACGATGGGACGATGACACCGCCCTCGCGTCCAAACCCGCCGAGCAACACATAACCGCCAGCAAGCAGCAGCGTCCCAACAGGAACCATGATCATCGGCACCAGGTACGCCACAAGCCCGCGCAACTTGCCCATGAGGTACATGCGAGGCGTGATCGGTGTTGTCAGCAGAAGGTCAAGCGTGCCATCCTCGCGCTCTCGGCTGATTGCGGTCGCAGCCATATTGATCCCGACCAGCATCACCACCGCAATCTCCATCCAGACCGTCGACAACAACGCCAACTGAAAGGTGTCGTGATTGAGCGAACCAAAATGGAAGGCTGTCACCAACCCGATCGCAAAAAGACCACCGATCGCGAGGAATGAGAATCGAGCAAGAATTCGGCTGAAGGTCGCATTGCGGGCAGACGCTTCACGCCACGCGATCGGATTGTGTGACACGGTGCGCGGCGGCCTGTGCTCGGCTTGTACTGCGCCCAGACCCATCACACGCCGATACCACGGCGCTTTGCCCGTCGCGCCACCCGAACGCACCAGTCCACCGAGCCGAACCGTAATGGTGCTCGCTGCAAGGAGCGCAACACTCGCGCCAGAACTCAACACGCACCACGCGGTGACCGGGCTTTCGAGCATGAACCCGCGAAGTCCCGCGAGCGAACCCGGCTCGGCTCTTGGATACGAACTTGGGTTGAGAAGAGCATGTAACGCTAAAAACGGGTTGAGCCCGGTCATCAGCGTGACACCTTCGCCGCCCTCACCCGCACCAAACCCGGCTGTCCGAAGCCACACATCGAGCGCCGCCGTCACGGACACATATGCCACAACCGCGACATAAAACGCGAACACCGCACGCTTACCTACAAGCCGACTCACCGCCAGACCGATGGCAACTGTGCCCACCAGGAGCGCAGCGCACCCCGCAATGAGGTAACTCACAAAGATCGATGTCCCCGGAACCCCGCCAAAGAACTGCGTCATCGCGAACAGGGGAAGTGATGCCAGCAGGAGCGCCAGCACGAAGAACAATCGGCCGAACAGATTACCCAGCACAATCTGAGCCTGACTCAAAGGCGTGGTCAGGAGAATGTCCCAGGTCTTGGCATCGGACTCCTGGGCGATCGCAGAAGCCATAAAAACGGGCGAGAGAATACAGATCAGAGCAATCTGCAGATACGCGATCCAGGTGAAACTGCGTGCACCGCTCTGGGCCAACTCTCGATAATTCAGCGCGCTCGAACTGGTCGTCAAAAGCAGAAGCCACAACAACACCAGCACCAGAACAGCCAGGTACGCCGAGCGGATGTACATGTGCTTGGTCCGCCGAGACCCGTTCTGCACCAGGCGCACCGCAATCGGATTGGTCGGTCCGAGTCCAAGAATCCAGCGCAGCACAACAGGCATCAGACAATGCTACACCGCTGCCTCTCGCAGGATGCAGATACCATCGCTCCAGTGTCTGATCAAGCGAACACAGCTACGGACGAACAACTGGCTGCCCAAGCGGCTCGCGGCGACCACAGCGCCCAAGCCGAACTCGTCCGTCGATTTCAACAACCAGTCCTCAGCCTGTGCTTCCATCTGGTTGGTTCGCAACACGCCGAGGACCTCGCACAAGATGCCTTGCTTCGCGTCGTCACGAAAATCGAAACCTTCAGTGGCGAGAGTGCTGTCGGCACCTGGATCTACCGTGTAACGACGAACATATGCCTATCACACCTGCGCCGTTCGCGCCGATCGCCCGTGCGAGGCTCGATAGACGCTGAAACATCTCCACAAATCGAGGAACACAATGAAGGTTCGAGCGTCCAAATGAATGAGGGGTTACCCGCTGTTCGTCGTGCTCTCGACGAACTTTCGGGTGATCAGCGTGCGATTCTGGTGCTTCGTGATGTGCGAGGCTTGGAGTATGAACAACTGACCGAGGTGCTCGATATCCCGATCGGCACCGTGCGAAGCCGACTTTTTCGTGCCAGAAAAAACCTGGCAGCCGCTCTGGAACGAATCGAATCAAACGACAGCAACCCGCCTTCCAAGACTGAGCCATGAGCATTCTCGACACACTCACCACTGATCAGGAATCACTCGTCATCGATGCGATCGAAGGCGAACTGCGCCCTGAATATGAGCCCATGCTCAAGCAGTTGCTGGCGACCAATCCTGGTCTCGATGTCGAGATCGCTCGCCTGACCCAGACTCGGTCACAGATGCGGGCGCTCGAGGTCACGATCGAGCCGAATGCCGGGTTTGTGCCCCAGGTCATGGCAAGGCTCGAAGAAGCCACAGCACCGTTGCAACTCCGTCACATGGATGCACCAGTGCGCTCGCATCGGTCCTGGATCCCTGCTTCGGCGGCTCGCCCGCTTGCAGCAGCTGCAGCGGTATTGATCATCGCAGCACTCGGCTTCTCGTTCTTTGGCGACGGTTCGAACAACACGACCACAACGCCCGGTCCATTGGCTGACAATTCCCCCGACGACCTCCCAATCGCGCCACACGACTTCATCCCGCAAACACCGGAAGCCATCGCGGTGGCTCAGGCGGAAGCAGAATCGCGGTCGTTTGAAGCCGCTGAACGCGTCTGGACAGAAGTCGCCGAGGCCGAACCAACGCTCGCTGAAGCTGTTGAACTGCTGGCAGCCGGTCGTTTGGTTATCCGAGGCCTCGCACCGCAACCCGACATCGCGCGGGCAGGTGCTGCGTCGATTGCTCAAGGGCTCGATTCACAAAGCAATGCCTGGGCGTTCGTCAATCCGCTCAACCGAGCGTCCATGGCCCGGTTTGAACCACAATTGACCGACAGCCCGGTTTTTGCCGTCGATGAGCCAACCGGCCTTCGCGTTCAGTTGCCGCAGCCTCGCACGGTGTCAGCGTGGTCTGCAGAGATTGCGATCGATGCTCCAGCACTTGCTTCAATCGTCCACAATCTGCGAGAACTCGGGCTCCGCGTTCGGTTTGAAGCCATTGAAACGCCATTTGCGTCTCAGCCTGATCTTGAATCTGCGATTTGGTGGGACGAATCACCCGAATCGTGGCGCTCAACTTCGATGGCTCCGGTCATCATCGACGCACTTGACCGTCCATAAGACCCTCGCAACAACCACTCAGTTTGCAAACTCCTGGGCATCGAGTTGCCGTTGGTCGGCTTGTCGATATCGCATGTGGATCACAGGCAATAGCCCACCCATAAGAACAGCCAGCCCTGCGCCAGGGAGCGCGAAGACTGCCCAGACATAGTTCGGTTGGCCGTCGATCAAAGCGTAGACCCCCGTCCCGAGCAGGCCGAGGCCGACGATGATCCCGAGGTAAAAGATGCCGAGGACGAGTGGTTTTGCTTTGCCAAGAGCCGCCAATGGACCTCCGACACCGCCTCCGATCGCCCCGAAGAACACGCCGATGCTGCTCCCCAGGATGCCTCCGATCAATCCAACTGACTGCTCATCAAACCACGGGTTCATGACTTGTCTCCTTGTGCGTTTCCGTTTTCGTGTGTGATCGATCGTTTTTCAGCAAGCCCGACGATCCGTCGCGCGGTCTCCACATTCATGGTGCCGCGCCGAATCTGGTCGGCGAGGTATTCACGAAGCGGGTCCGCAGGCCGACCGTCCACAATGCTCCGGAGCCTCTCGATCACTTTGTCGAGCCGATTCCGAATCGTGGGGTAACTGACTGAATACACCTTGGCAAGGCCTTTGAGAGAACCGGATTCCAACACCAGATCAACCACAAACGCCTGATCTTGCTCAGACAACTGTGAAAGCGGTGACTGCTGTTGATGACTGTGTTGAAGGTCAGCATTCATAATGTTCAATCCTTGTTTCACATCATACAATATCGATCAACAATGTCAAGAATATGATAAATAATGTTCAACTTTGTTGATCTCATCAGATCTCCTGATTCCGATCTACAATCCGGCATGATCCAACTTGGTGTGAACATTGATCATGTCGCTACAGTGCGGCAAGCGCGCTACCCCGGCCAACCGGACCTGGGGGAACCCGATCCGGTGCGGGCTGCCCACGAAGCGGAACTGGGTGGAGCCGACGGCATCACCATTCATCTGCGTGAAGACCGTCGTCACATCATGGACCGCGATGCAGAACTCCTGCGCCGACTCGTCAAGGTCCGCCTCAATCTGGAAATGGCGGCCACAGAAGAGATGTTGGCGATCGCGACCAGGCTCGTTCCTGACACCGCGATGCTTGTTCCTGAAGGCCGCGCCGAAGTCACGACCGAAGGCGGCCTCGATGTCGTCGGACAACGCGCGGCGATCACAGACGCGGTCTCCGTCCTGCACGATGCCGGACTCATCGTTTCGGCGTTCGTGGATGCTGATCCTGATCAGATCGATGCGTGCCACCAGGCCGGGTTTGATGTGTGCGAAGTCCACACCGGTCCATTTGCGCAGCTGCACGATGTGTGGGGCGGCGACCTGCGCCGGTCAGAACTGGCTGAGGAACTGGAACGGGTCGCAAACGCTGGCAACCTCATCCGCGAACACGGCATGCGGTTCAATGCAGGTCACGCGCTCAACTATCACAATGTCGGACCCATCGCGTCGCTCCCGGGGATCAGCGAACTGCACATTGGTCACGCCATCGTCAGTCGAGCGGTGTTCGTCGGCCTGCGAGAAGCGGTCCGCGAGATGAAGCGCCTCATGCAAGAAGCGGCCCGATCCTGACTTCGGTGCTGCTAGCGACCGCGAGGCCTCACACGCCCGCGCATCACCTTTGGCGGCAACTTGGAGGGCACCACCCCGCCTGGGAACTTGGCTTTGAGTTCAGCGTCTGACATCTCGGCTTTGGGTGGCGGTGCGTCGGCTTCGTAGCGACTCTTCTCTTCCTTCTTCGCGCCTTCAGGCATCACCACCTGATACGGCTGATTCGGATTTTCATCTCGCCAATCGTCCGGTCTCGGCCTTGCCTCAAAATCGGGATAGTCCATCATCGGGATCTCGGCGTTGATGAGCAGTTCGATCTGAGTCAACAGGCCGCCTTGAGCAGGTGTCACCAGACTCCACGCGATGCCTTCGCGCCCGGCGCGAGCGGTTCGCCCGATGCGGTGGACATAGAGATCTGGATCTTCCGGCAGATCAAAGTTCACCACATGGGTGATGCCGTCAACATCAAGGCCGCGGCTGGCAAGGTCAGACGCCACGAGCACGGTCAATCGCCCCTGACGCAATCGATCCATGGTCTGATTGCGTTTGCCCTGACTCATGTCGCCGTGAATCGCATGTGACTCGATGCCCTTGCGGTCGAGGTAGCGTACTAGATCGTCCACAGTCCGCTTCATACGGCAGAAGACGAGTGTGAGTGCTGGCTCTTCGTGCGTGAGAAGGTGCGCCAGCAGCCTCTTTTTATCCCAAGGCGGCACCGTCAGGTATTTCTGCTGGACCATTTCAACGGTCAGTGAGCCCGCTGACACGACCAACTTTTCAGGATCAGTCATGTATCGGCGTGCGAGGTCTTCGATCTCGGGTGAGAGCGTCGCTGAGACAAACACCGTCTGGCGTTCTTTGGGGCACTTGCCGAGGAGCCGACGGATATCGTCACGGAAGCCGATGTCGAACATGCGATCGACTTCGTCGAGGACTGCGAACCGCACGCCACTGAGCGTGAGGTATCGGCGTTCGATCATGTCGAGCAGGCGTCCTGGCGTACCGACAATGATTTCTGGCCCTTTTTCCAATTTTTTGACCTGTGTCGAGATGCTCTGCCCGCCATAGACGGCGACACAAGTGATGCCGGTCAGTCGCCCGAGTTCGGTAAAGTCCTGCTGAATCTGGATCGCCAACTCGCGCGTCGGTGCCAGGATCAACCCCTGAAAAGGCACCCCTGCTTCTGCCTGGTGCAACACGGGCAGTACAAAAGCCGCTGTCTTGCCTGTTCCGGTCTTGGCTTGCCCGAGGACATCGCGCCCGGTCATCGCGAGCGGCACGAGTGTTGCTTGAATCTTGGTCGGATGCATGAAACCGGCTTCGGTACAGGCTTGTACGACGAGATCACGCAGCCCCAGATCGGCAAAGGACTGATTCACATCAAAGACATCTGCATCCCAATGTTCACGCTGCGCCCGTTCGCGCTGTACGGGTTCTGCGGTCGGGTCTTCAAACTCACCTTCGCGGTCGCGTGGGGGTCGACTCTGACTCTCGCCATCACGACGACCACCTCGACGCCGACTGCGTTTGCGCGGTGCGCTCTCATCGGATGATGGTGTGGACGACCCACTTTCAGACGGTGCGCCTGATTTTTCGCCGGACCTACGCCGACGACGACGGCGTTTCTTCTTTGATCCATCGCCTTCATTTGGAACAGAATCAGGTGCCTCATCACGCACAGGCTCGGCAGAATCAGTCATACAGGTCTCCAACGCGGAGCGAGGACTGCACCAAGTGTGCTGTCCGGGCGTCGCTCGCTACCGGTTTCACAGGAAGAATAGCGCCTCGTCAGCCTTCAATCGCCTGAACGCTCTAGCAGCATCATGTGCTTCATGAGTGCACCGGCTGCGGACGACCCCGCTGCGAGCCACCCCGCCCTCCCATCGCGCCACCCTTGTTTGGCGATGATCTGCTTCATGAAGGCCCCCGGGGGCGACACCAGCAGTCGCCATCGGCTGCCTCGTTTGCCAGCTGCATACATGCTGTCTGCAGCGATCCGGGAGAGCGCAATCTGCTTCGCCAGATGCTCAGCGAAGGTCTCAAACGACTCGTGGCGAAGCGTTCCGTGCAGGTCTTCCACTCGGCCGGTGTCCGCGTCGAGATACAGTTTGTCGTGTGGATCGAGACCCCCCCATTTCGCTCGACCAGACTGAATATCACGCTGGCGCACCAGCCGAAGCCGCCACTCCGGCTGCCAGACATGGTTCAGAAAACGACCGCGATACCACACTTTGCGGTTGACACGAGCTCCGCCGACAGCGTCGTCGTCCTGCTCAATCAAGGCTCGAATCGAGGCGGCCAGGTCTGGCTCGACCGGTTCGTCAGAGTCGAGATGCAACACCCAGGGCTGTGAGCAGGCTTCGAGCGCCATTTGTTTGGTCGCGATGTGCCCTTTCCACTCGGTTTCGATGATGTGGACGCCATGCTCGCGTAACAGGTCGAGCGTGCCATCGGTCGAACCGGAGTCAACCGCGACGATCTCAGTCGCCAGTCCGGCGACCGATTCGAGAACGCGTGACATCGTGTCACGGTTGTTCTTGCAGACAGTTGCAACGGAGAGTGGTAAGGCCATCTGCATGATCGTCCGGCGCTTTGCGCTCGCGGTCAAACTCAAACCCACTACAGTTGTGCATCGTGCCCAAACCACCAACACGCCAACTCAGTGTCGTTCGCTATGCGCAAGGCTGGGGTTACGCCGCTCGCGAATGGGCTGTCGCGCTCGATCAAGTGCATTGGGGATCAACGGACAATGACTCGGCGACCTGCCTCAAAGGCACAGCGAATGACAGGGCAACCGTGTGGCGCAGCACAATCAAACTCGGTCACAGGCCGACTGCAATTGTGCTCAAAGTCGAAACTCTCACCAACTGGCGGGCCGTGGTCGGGTCATATCTGGGACTGACGAAGGCTCATCGACAATGGCGCGGCTCGCGACGCTTGCGAAACCACGGGATCGCGGCTGCCCGAGGCTGCGCATTGCTTCGAGGACGCGACGACTCAGGGCTGTGTGAGGCTTTGGTGCTCGAATATATCGCCGACCAAACCCTTCTCGAACAGTTGGCCCGACCTGATTTATCGATCTCGATGCAGCACAAGTTGGCGCGAGCGGTTGGTCGATATCTTGCTCGCATGCACCTCAATCATCTCGTGAATCGTGATTCCAAACCGTCGAACCTGATGGTCCAATGGAACGACGGCGAACCAAAACTAACGGTGATCGACACCGTCGCAATCTCGCGTGAACGACCAGCAGACCATGATCGCAGTCTCGAACGGATGATGCGAGATTTGCTCCTCGAACCGATCGGGTGTGGCTACGCACCTCGACGATCGATCATGATGCGGGCTTTGCGTCAATGTGCTGTCCGCCTCGGGGTGCGATCTCAACCGGATTGGTGCAAGGCTCGATGGGAGCGCGTCAGCGCGTTGATCGCTGAGCACGGCGATCCGACGCCGCGCGACAATCCACTTGCATGACAAGTTTCTGTAAGGTCAGTCTTCACCGAATCCGTCGGCGACCAACTTCGCGAGCGCTCGCACACACGCTTTCGCATCGACACCAGTCGCAGTCACTTCGAGTTCGGTCCCTTTCGTGGCGGCGAGCATCATCATTTCCATGATGGATTTGCCGCCGACGCGTTCGTCACCTTTGCTCACCCAGACCTCTGAGGCAAAAGAGGACGCAAGATCGACAAACTCCGTCGCAGGTCGCGCGTGAAGACCGAGTCGATTGACAATGGTCACCTTGACGGCCGCGACCTCGCCCATTGCATATCCCTCATCCGTATCAGAACGCCAATCAGCCGGTCAACAACTGGTCATCTGCTTCCTGCAAGAGCGTGACGACTTCGTCGACTGATGATGCCTGACGAAGAAAACGCCGAAAGGTGTCTTTGCGAAGGTTTTTGAAGATTGTTTCCATCGCTTGCAAATGATCTTCCGGGCTGTTCTCCGGGCTGAGCAGCAAGAAGATCGAATAGACCGGTTGCTTGTCGAGTGCGTTGAAGTCAACACCCTTCGGGCTGAGCCCGACCGCTGCGACAAGCCCGGTGAGTGCCGGATGTTTCACATGCGGGACCGCGACGCCTCGCCCGAATCCGGTCGAACTCATTTTCTCGCGATCCAGAACTTTTTTGATGAGTTCATCACGAATCGACGCGCTCGTCGCACCCGACGCGACGAGGCTGTCCATCAACTCGGCGATGACATCGTCGCGTTCCTGGGATTGCAGTTCGGGAACGATGGCTTCTTGTTTGACCAGTGTGCTGAGTTTCATTCTTTATCTAACTGGGCGTATGCCCCTCAAGACCGTTTCGAGGTCTTCAGTTTTTCCTTGAAGTCAGTCAGCTGACGCTGGCTTTTCGAAATCGCTCGATCAACGGTGGCGTACAGATCGTCTCCCTCACAGTGAGAGACGAACGCTTCGTGTTTTTCGACATCCACCACAAACTCGACGCGATAAATGTGGTTGTGGTCCGGCTTGGAGACGGTGCTTGTAATCAACTGTGTCCCGTCAAAGTACCGAAGCAATCGTTCGGCCTTTGACTCAATATAGTTTCGAATCGCATCCGTGATCTCAAACTGTCTTCCAACAACATCGATGCGCATGGATTCTCCTCTTCATTCAGAATACCAAAGACGCGTTCATTCACCTGCAACAAAGAGCATATGCCCTTTTGGGTCATAGGCCCAGTATCGCAACACCACTACACCTCCGGATCATCGGTCCGATCAGGGCTGTCCGCCACCTGAGCTCGTTCATCCGGGATCAGATTCGATTCGGCCGCAGCAGCAGGCACGACCGCCACAGTCCCTTTTTCCAGTGGCTTGGCAACCACGCCCTGATTCTTCCGATCTGGTGCCAACACGCCGGCTGTCAACACAAACCGCAATGCCTGGTCGACGGGAATATCGACCACACGCACATTTTCGCGCTTGAGGTTGATCGTGAACCCAGTAAACGGCGTGGGCGAGGTCGGGATGAATACGCTGACCGCGTCGCCTCCGGTCGCATCGTCGACAGCCTGCAACGAGTCACCGGTCAGGAACCCCAAGGTCCATATATCTTTACTCGGGTACTCGACGAGCACGACCGTGCTGAACGCCATCGCTTTCTCGCCGAGAATCAGCTCCACCACTTGTTTGACATGCGGATAGACCTGCTTGAACCCCGGCACCGCTGCAATGAGTCGTTCGACGCGCAGGTAAATCTGTCGGCCAAAGAAGTTCCCCAGAAGCAAGCCCGCGAGGTAGATCAACAAGATCGCCAGCAACAACCCAACGAACTGCAGGTACCACTGCGCACGCCAGAACTCACTCAATCGTTCGCGTCGTAGCGTCCTCGTCATCGCCTCACGACTGGACTCCACCGCTTCATCACGCGCGACCGTGTCTTCGGGCAGATTGCCATCTTTGGCGAGCCGAGCACGAATCTGCTGGTCCGTCACAATGAACCACTCAGGCGATTTTTCTTCATCGATGACGCGAGGCATGACCCACACCGTCACCCCGCGCAGCCCGGCATTGATTGGCTCGGCAACATTCGTCAGGAGAAACATGAATGCCTGGTAGATGATCCACAGCGTCACAATGGTCGGCAGCAGGATCGCGAGACCACGCCCGAAGAACAATCGGAAGTCACTATTAAAACTGTGCTGCTTCGGCATTGTCCCTCGTGGCCCTTACTTCAGAATTCTTCGGTGCTGCCAACCGGTTCTTTCGCATCGATCAGCCTCACGAATTGCTGTCATCAAAATAGGCATCGGCATCGTTCGGCTGATCATCCAAAAGTGCTTCAAGATCCAACGCCTGCACATCAAAACCGATTTCAGACTCATCAGTCGGATGCAGGAATCCCTTCCCGCCGCGCTTGCCATTCTCTTTGGCAGCGATCTCTTCCGCACGACGACGGCTGCGATAAATCAACCTGATCGGTACCTCTTCAAACGGTAACTCTTCACGGATCCTGTTCATCAAGTACCGCTCATACTGATGATCGAACATGCCGGGTCGGTTCACGACAAGAACAATTGTCGGCGGATTGGTGCGGACCTGAGCAGCGTAGTAAATCCGCGCGTGATGCCCGAGTTTATCCGTGGGTGAACGCCGTTCGAGAATCCCCTGCATCGTTCTGTTCAGTTCGCCTGTCCCGACACGCGTCGAGGCTTGCTGTTGCAGATCAAATGCAACTTCGAGCACCCCACCGACATTCAACCCCTCTTTGGCGGACATGAACGCAATGGGTGCGAAACTGAGGCCGCGCAGTTCGCGGCGAATGTACTTCTCGTAGTCTTCAACATTGATCGGTTTCCCGGTCGGACCCGCTCGTCCCTGAACAAGATCCCACTTGTTCACGACGATCAGAACCGGCTTGATCGACTCGACCACGAGTTGAGCGAGTTGTTCATCCACCTGGCTCACATCGGCGGTCGCGTCAATCATGAGCAACACAACCTCAGACCGAGCGATCGCGCGCTTTGATCGATCGAGCGCGTACCACTCGATCTGATTCTGAAAACTCTTCTTCCGACGCAAGCCGGCGGTATCAATCGCCAAGATACTTCGGCCGTCCAATTCAAACCGCACATCAATCGCGTCGCGGGTGGTTCCCGGTATCTCTGACACGATCACGCGATCTTCACCGGCGAGTCGATTGACCAGCGTGCTCTTACCAGCGTTACGCTTACCCACGATCGCCAAACGAAGGTCGGCTGCCGGCTCTCGAATATCCGTAAACGGCAACAGCGTCCACAGGCGATCAATCAGATCGCGGCGGAAATAGTTGCTCTTCGATGAACAGATCATCGGTTCGCCGAACCCGAGTCCGGCGGCTTCAAATGCGTGCGCTTCCCACTTGGGCCCATCGACCTTCGTCGCGACCACATGGACCGGCACTGTTTCACCGCCCTGGCGTTCGCCGAGCCGCTGCTCGCGAAGCAATTTCGCAATCTCCCAGTCGGCGCTGGTCACACCTGCCTGCGCATCGACCGCGAACAGAATCAGATCGGCACCAGAAACCGCAGATGCGATCTGCGATTCGATGTCCTTGGTCAGTGTTGAGAGGTCGGAACCGATCTCGTCATAGCGGCCATCTTCTGCCACATACACGCCATATCCGCCCGTATCGGTCAATTCAACGGGTTTGGGTCTCTCGCGCCCGTTGGGGCTTGGCAACTCAACCACCACAGACACACGATCACGCGTCACACCGGGAGTCGGGTCGACGATCGAGACCCGTTCGCCCGCGAGCATGTTCAATAGTGAACTCTTGCCGACATTCGGCCGACCAACAATTGCTATCCGTGGAACTGGCATATCAGGGATCCTACGGCGAGGAAAGACCGTGCGAAGGGCAACTCGGCTCAGTCAGGGTCGTATTGTCAAACAACATGTCTGGACACCCTTCAGTCAGGTTGTTGCTTTGCCTCGTTCTGACGCTGACCCGCGCCGTCCGGGCGGGTGCCTCTGACCCTGACCCGCCGCAGACGGACGCAACCCCGATCGCGGTCCTGTCGATTCACCCTGATTATCCGTCACATGCGGACTTGCAGCCGGTCATCAGGGCCATCGGTGATGCCCGCATTGTCGTGCTTTCGACCGCAACCGAAGGCGACGGAGCAGCCCATTGGGCGCGCACGCGCCTTGCCACGGCGCTGCTCGAACAAGCCGATTTCAGCGTCCTGGCGTTTGAAGCCGGGTTCTATGACTGCCAGGCGATGAATGCTCAGTTCGCAGCCGGGACCGATGCATCACTCTGCCCGGCGGTCGGCCTTCCGCCACAACTGGCGCGGTCGGGTTATTTCGAGGCGCTGCACCGATTCGTCTGGAAGAGTTACTTCAAACCTGTACCAGTCGAAGTCTGCGGGTTCGACTATCAGTTCACGGGCAAACGAACCGATCGACAACTCCCACGCGATCTGCTCGAATACCTCGGCTCAATCGACCCGCATCCACTCACCAAAGATCTCAGGCGAAAGTACCTCACTGTCCTCGAACGACTGACCGAAGCCAAAGAAAACGGCGACGATGCCGGGCTCGTGCGATCGTGGCAAGAGACACACGAGTTGCAACGCGTTCTTCAAGACAACCGCGATGCTCTGATCGAGTCGACCAGCTCGAAGCGATTTCAGATCTGGGACAAAATCCTGGCCGACATGATTCGCTACGCGGAAGAACACCTTGCTTTTGAGGGTGAGAAGCCATTCCCACTCAATGAATCATCGCGGCAAAAGCACATGGGTGAGCGGCTTGTCTGGATCGCCAACGAGCTGTATCCCGATCGCCGTATCATCGTCTTTGCAGGTACGCTGACCGCTTTGAGCGACCCGACGGCTGTGCAGGTCGAACCGAGCAACGCGTTGTTGGAGGGATTCACATCTGCGGGACAAGCCTGGCGTTCGTCCTTTGGCGATGATCTGTACACCATCGCGTGTACTTCAAAACGAGGCATCTCAGGCTGGATCGACGGACCCGGTTTCCCGATCACTGATGCACTGGTCGGTTCGGTCGAGCATCAACTGGCAGCGGCTGGTGATCCGTTCGTGTTCGTGTCCCTTCGTAATATCAGCGACCCGTGGTGGCAACGCCCGCGACAAAGCACCATGCTGGGGCTCAATCGGCTCCTGGCGTTGCATGAATCGGCTGAACCCGCGCAGCGCGTCCGAGCTGTTTGGCCGAAGCAGGTCGATGCCCTCTTGTTCATTGATCAGATGTTCCCCAACCATTGGCAGGCGAAACCACCCGAGGACGCTGTCCATACCGTGAATATCGAATGAACCACCGTGTGCGCATGCCAATCATCGTTGGTCCGACGGCGGGCGGCAAAACCGCGCTGGCGGTGCGCGTTGCGCACTTGTGCGCCCGCAATCACGGACAACCCGGCGAAGTCATCAGTGCGGACTCTGTACAAATCTATCGAGGCCTGGACATCGGATCTGCCAAACCAACCGTTGCTGAACAGGATGGCGTGCCTCACCATCTCATCGATATTGTCGAACCGAATCAGCCTTTCACAGTTCATGATTGGCTCCGGGCTGCTGAACGCAAGATCGAGGAGATTCGATCGAAAGGCAACACGCCCATCATCGCAGGTGGAACCCATCTGTACATCAAGGCTCTCCTCGACGGTCTTTTTGATGGCCCAGAGCAAGACCGCGCCTTGCGTGATTCACTCATGGCGCAGCCGCTCGCCGATCTGCGAAATCGACTGCAAGAGGTTGATCCGGCCGCCTGTGAACGGATCCACCCGAACGATCGCAGGCGAACAGTCCGGGCGCTCGAGGTGTTTGAACTGACCGGTACACCGATCTCAGACTTGCAAAAGCAGTGGGATTCTGACCGGCCTCGAAATGATGACCGTCGCGTATTCGGGTTGCGTTGGTCAACCGAAGCGATTAACAGCCGAATCAACCATCGCGTCCGTGAGATGATGGCTGCCGGGCTTGAAGGCGAAGTAGGGCGCCTGCGACCGAATCTGGGGCCTCAAGCAGCCGAAGCGTTGGGGTATAAACAGATTATCGCTGTGTTTAATAACCAAACAACACTCGAAAATGCGGTCGAACGGATCAAGATCGACACGCGCCGATTCGCGAAGAATCAACGGACCTGGCTCAAACGCCTGGCTCTCGACCCGCGATTTTCATGGGTCGACATGGACGACGCAGACTTGCTTGGTTCCGCGCAAGTTATTGTTGACAAGTGCCTTATGTTTGAATGAGCGTTCTCCGGTTCACGGTATCCACCGTGAGATCATTGAAGTCAGCCGATCTAGGCATCCGAGAGAATGCTGAAGACCGGGCACTTGACAACCCGCGTAGGGTGGTCTTCCCTCAAGACCAGACCCGACAGGAGCCACATGGCCAAGCGAACGACCACAAAGAAGACCACGAAGAAGACAACCACCAAGCGCGGACCCCGTCAGTCGTACAAGGCCGGCGACGCGAAGGGGAAGAGTCTGGTCATCGTGGAAAGCCCGAGCAAGGCCAAGACGATCAACAAGTATCTGGGGCCGGAATACCTCGTTTTGGCGAGCATCGGACATGTGCGCGACCTTCCAGCCAAAGCCAAGAAGGGCGAGAAGATGCCCGTTCCGGGTGTCGATCTCGAACACCGATTCCGCCCGACCTACGAGATTTTGTCAGGTAAGGAACAGGTCATCAAAGATCTCAAGCGGGCAGCCAAGGACGCGGATCAGGTGTGGTTCGCAACGGACCTTGACCGCGAAGGGGAAGCCATCGCCTGGCATCTGGCGGAAGAACTCGGTGTCAAAGCCGCTGACGCCAAGCGAGTGGTGTTCGCTGCCATCACCAAAGCCGAGATCGAACGGGCGTTTTCGAATCCGCATCCAATCGACATTGATCGGGTGAATGCGCAGCAGGCCCGTCGCATCCTTGACCGCATCGTGGGCTATCAGGTCAGTCCGCTGCTTTGGAAGAAGGTTGCTCGCGGGCTCAGCGCCGGCCGCGTGCAGTCCGTTGCGGTCCGCCTGGTGGTCGAACGGGAGCGAGCGATCCGCGATTTCGTCCCAGATGAATATTGGCAGGTTCAGGCCAACTTCGCATTGTCACAGGATGTTGCCCGCAAACTGCTGACCTCGTGGGACGGGTTTGTTGCCCAGCGCGATGAAAAAGGCTACGGGCCAACGATCAAGCAACAGAACGCGTGGCTCAGTCAGCATGACTCAATCCGGGCAGAACTCGTACGGGTGGGCAGCGACGACTTCAAACCTCGCATGACTGCAGAAGCCTGGCAGGCTTTTGGTGACCACGACAAATCGCACACAGAAGGACTCTTCAACGAGATGCAGCGCGTCGCATCGCTCATCGGGCTGACCGATATAGAAACATCCTGTGAAGAAGACAAGGAAGGCCGAGGCCCGGCCCGTTGGCGTCGTTCGCTGATCGGTTCTATCGCTGTTGACACGCCGTATGAAGTGTCTTCGATCGAGATCAAACAAACGACCAGTCGCCCCCCCGCTCCGTTCACGACTTCGACGCTTCAACAGGCGGCTTCGAGCCGACTCTCGTATGGCGCCCAGCGCACGATGCGGTCGGCCCAGTCGCTCTATGAGGGTGTCGAGATCCCCGGTGAAGGTCCGGTCGGTCTGATCACCTACATGCGTACCGATTCGACCCATATCGCAGGCGAAGCCCTTGCAGCTGTGCGCGATTATGTCGGCAGAACTTTCGGCGACGCGTACCTGCCAGACAAACCCAACTTCTTTGGCAAGACCAACAAGAGCGCCCAGGAAGCACACGAAGCGATCCGACCCACTTCGCTTGCCTACCCCCCCTCCAAGGTCAAAAAGGTCTTACGGGACGACCAGTACAAACTCTATGAACTGATCTGGAATCGCTTCGTTGCTTGCCAGATGACCCCAGCCAAGTGGGATTCAACCACCTTCCTCATTGAAGGCGGTACAGACCCAAACACGCCGGTGACATTCAAAGCCTCCGGCAGGCGGTTGGCGTTTGATGGTTTCTATCGTGTCACCGGCGTACCCACCGGCGGCGAAGACATCGTGTTGCCCGATCTCGCTGAAAAGCAACCCATGAGCCCGTTCGCTGCGGATGTCGCCCAGAAGTTTACCAACCCCCCCTCGCGATATTCGGAAGCAAGCCTGATCAAAACGCTCGAGGCTGAAGGCATCGGCCGACCCTCGACCTATGCGAGCATCATCCAGGTGATTCAGGATCGCAAGTATGTCGAACAGATTGCACGCGCCTTCCATGCGACCGATCTCGGTGAGGTCGTCACCGACAAATTGATCGAAGCGTTCCCTCGACTCATGGATGTCGGGTACACGCGCCAAATGGAACTGGAACTCGACAAGATTGAGGAAGAACACCTCGACTGGATCGACATGCTCGATCGTTTCTATGGCCGATTCAAGCAAAGCCTCGAACGAGCCCATGAAGAACTGCAGCACGCCAAGGCCGAAGTGCAGCCCTCGGCATACGACTGCCCGCAGTGCGGCCGAACGCTCGTGTACCGATTCGGGAAGAACGGCCGATTCCTCAGTTGTTCGACCTATCCCGATTGCAAGTTTGCCTGCCCGGTCGATCGCAAGGGTCGCCCGCAGCAAGCCGAGTTCGTCAACATTCGGTGCCCGAAGACCGGACGGCCGATGATTCGCAAAACCGGGCGGTTCGGTCCGTTCATCACGACCGCCCTCGAAGAAGGCGAAGATTCGAGCGTGGGGATGATCCTCAATCTCGACAAGAAGGGGTTTGTCACAGCCCCATCGCCGCCCGCGCTGCTCACGGATATCGAGTGTGCCAAATGCGGCGAGAAACTGAATTTGCGCGACGGCGTGCGCGGGCCTTGGCTCGGGTGCAGCGGTTTCCCGAAGTGTCGAGGCCGCGGCAAGTGGACCGAAATTGACGAGAAACAGCAGGCCAAACTGCTCAAGCAACTCGAAGATTTGCTCAATGAGAACCCCATTCCGCTCATCGAAACACTGGATGGTCAGCCGCTGACCGATGCCAAGGGCAGGCCACTGAAAGACGCACCAACCGTGGATCAACTCATCCTCGATGAAGACCCGCGAGGCGCGACGGAATCACTGAAGCCGCGAGAGTCAGAGCCAGCAGTCTGAGTTGTACACAGTCGAACTGACTCAACGCGCAAACTGGCGCAACGGCGCAGGATGCGCTATTGTCTTGCTATGACCGCGTCGAAGAAAATCACATCCCGACGCGCGCCCCGACCAACGCACAAAGTGACGCAGTCGGAAACCGGTGTCGACGCGCGCATCTGGGTTGGCGATTGCCGTGACCTGCTGCCGAAGATTCCCGAAGTGCGCGATAGCAAACTCGATCTGGTTTTCGCTGACCCCCCCTTCAACTGGGCCCGGGCCTACGACGAGTGGGATGACAAGATGCACGACGACGACTATCTCCAGTTCACCTACGACTGGCTCGACCTGTGCATCAATGGCCTCAAGGCGACGGGTTCGCTCTGGGTGAACATTCCTGACGACTGGGCCGCCGAAATCGTGATGCACCTCAAGCAGCGTAAACTTTCGATGGTTAACTGGTGCATCTGGCATTACCGATTTGGGCAAAACACGACGGGCCGATTCATCAACTCCAAGGTCCATGCGCTCTATTTTTCCAAGCACCCCACCAAGCGCACCTGGAACCCCGAGCCCGTTCTTGAAACCTCGGACCGACGAGCGATCTACGCCGACAAACGCACCGAATCGAAACGAGACGGCATGCCCGCAGGCATGCGCGTGCCCATGGATGTGTGGTACGGCAAGAATTTCGGACGCATTCAGGGCAACAACCTTGAACGCCGGCACTATCACGACAACCAACTGCCCGAACTCTACCTTGAACGCGTAATCGCTTGTTCATCAAACCCTGGTGACCTTGTGCTCGATCCATTTGTCGGTAGCGGCACCACCGGCGTTGTCGCGCACGCGCTCGGCCGACACTTCATGGGGACAGAGTTCAGCGCACAAAACGCGAAGTTCGCAACCGAACGAATCAAACTCGGACCGATCCGCGAACTTGGTCAAAGCCAGAGCACATCCACCGCGATCTTTGAACATCGCCGCAAAAGTCAACGCGCACCAACCCGGTGAGCACCTGATTTACAAAAGAACGGTCCGCCCGAGGCACACGCATCAGATGCGTCGACTCGGACGGACCGAGAGAGAAACCGATATGTCCCTTCGCTTAGCGACGACGACGCGTCATGGCCATGCCGCCAAGAGCGAGCAAGGCTGCCGAACCTGGCGCGGGCACGAAGGTCAGGTTGTCGAGCGCGCCCGAACCTGAGAAGTCAATGTCCAATGAAAGAACTGATGAAGCATCAAAGCCGGCATCTTCTGATGCGGTGGCTGTCGCGCCGCCCTCACCCAACTGGTCGGCCAGCGTGGTGAGGTCGAGGGTCTGGAACCCGACGGGGTTGATGTTCACTTCGTTGGTCCAGTTGTCAGGCACTTCATAGACGCGGGTCAAGCCGTTGATGTCGGTCAGGGTCACGGTGGTCGCGGCGCCGCTATCGATGTCGATCAGATCAATCGAGCACAGCCCGACCGCTGCGTTGAAATCGAAAGTGATTACGCCACCGTTCGCTTCGTCATCGGGTGAATCGAAAATGCCCGGCGTGGTCTGGGTCGATCCCAGTTCCTGCAAGATCAGCACATTGCCAAGGTTGACGAGCAAGTCAATGTCTTCAGCACCCGAGTTCGGACCCGCGGGGTTCGAGTCAAAGGCCGCTGCACCGTCGTTGCTGCCACTGGTTGAAATCGTGAAGTCGACGAAGTACTCATCACTTGAGATGTCCTGGCCGTTGACAATCGCCAGGCCGTTGTCATCAAAAGAAAAATCAACGGTTGTCACACCGGCTGTCGCAGCCGACGCAAACAAACCACCCGCCGCGAGGGCGACGACCAAACTCTTGGAACGCATCGTGTCTCTCCTGTTGTATGTCTCGTGCGAAGGTCTCCCAACCTCGGCACTTTGTCTCTCTGCTTTCTCACCGTCCGATCGAATAACAAATCGATCTCGGTCCAGAGTACAACCACCCCAAAAGGGGGTCAACGGGTGTTTTGAACTTTGCCAATGAAATTTCAGAATAAGTCTGAATAGAACAGTATTTCTGATTATGCCGAAGTGTTATCGGGTGTTTGCGGTCTGATCTTGCGGGACCAATGACACCACAACAACCACAACGGGTGGTTTCGACCCTCGCTGGCGGCCCTATGCCACGATGTGGGCAGGCATCGGCATCTCGTCCGTGATCTTCTGCTGCTTAGGCTTCGCGTCGTTCGGGTCGTCCATCGTCAACAGGTACATCTCCTCATTGAGACGCATCTGCAGATGCACGGGTCGTCCCCAGACCACACGCAGGCTTCGCAGCACCTCGGCCGCTTTGCCCGCATCGACCTCGAGCCCGCCGAACTTGTGGGCAAGGTAGAGTTCGCCTCGATTGAGGTAGTTGCCGTCGGCCACATACATGAAAGGCTGACCCATGTTCGTCAGTTGATACAGCATCGTCTGCTTGATGCGGTCAAAGTCGCGGCTCACGATCTTCGCTTCGCCTGTATTCGGGTCACGCTTGTACTGATACATCTTGTGACGATCAACAAACTCGGGCGTGAGAAACTCATCGATGAAATTCACATCGTTGTAGATGCGGCGAATCTCGAAGATCTTCTCGCGCCCCTTCATTGAACCATCGTCAAAACGCTCTTTGGCGCCGAGACTGTCAAGACGCTCCCACTCGGCCCCGTGCTGCCCCTTGTCCCATCGGCGCTCGATGTCCTTGAACATCTCGACCCCGATTTTGTACGGGTTAAACCCCCCCGGAGCCATGAACACCACGCCCGAGTGCTGCTCGGCATAGTCAATGATCTCGCTGGCTTCGAGGAAATGTTCAGTCATCAACTTGCTGTGCCAATAGGTCGCCCAGCCCTCGTTCATGACCTTGGTCTGCCCTTGCGGCGCGTAGTAGTATGATTCGTCACGGACGATACTCAGGATGTCAGACTGCCAGTCTTCGAGTTGAGCGTTTCGCAACAGGAACAACAACACATCGCGCGTCGGTTCTCTCGGGAACTGGTCCTGCTCGCGTTCGCGTTTTTCAGCGTGGGCTTCGCGCTGCCTCGATATCTCGGAAGCGGGATTGATGAACGGATCCATATAGTCTTTGGCTGGCAAACGATCAGGTTTAAACTTCCCCCCCACCTCGTCGCCGCTCTCGCGTTTGACAAACACACTGTGCGGATCGATCAAGTGCTCGATCGACAGACAGATATCAATGAACTTTTCGACGCGCTCACTGCCCTGGCGTTCGATGTGCCGTCGCACGCGGGTCGCGTGGTTGGCCATCTCGTCCATCATTTTCCGGTTGGTCTTGCTGAACCAGTTGTTGCATTTGAAGAAATCGGAGTGACCGTACACATGGGCCATCACGAGTTTCTGATCGGTGACGCTGTTCGACTCTTGCAGATAGGCATAGCACGGGTCGTTGTTGATGACCATTTCATAGATTCGGCCCATGCCATAGGCATCGCGCTTGCTCAGTTTTTCATATTCCATCCCCCACTTCCAGTGCGGGAAACGGATGGGGAACCCGCCGTAGGCAGCGATCTGATTCATCGTGTCGAAGTCGAGAACCTCGTACACAACTTCAAAGAAATCGAGCCCATACTCGATGGCCTTGGCCCGGATGGCTTCCATGTGCCCCTGGAGCTCGGGCGACAGTTCAGTTGTGGTCCGCGAGAATGACATGGCTATTGCAGGTTTATCGGCTCATTGCCCTGCTGTCTGTACGATCGGCGGCGCGGATCTGTTCGCGAGTACCAACCTGACGACCGCTCAGTCAACGATCCAGAAGAACACGATCACGCTGACAAGCGAACAAATCGCTGATGCAGCGATGATTGCCGACTGTGTCACGCCACCCCGTTCGCGTAGCCACCGCCGATGTCGAAGTACCCACACCAAGGCAGCACCCAGCACACAACTGAACAATGCGACCGACCACAGATCACGAAGCCCGGGGAATCCTCGCATTCGCATCGCCCACAAACCCCAAGCGAGAATGAACAGATTGAAACCGATGCCGGATGAAAGTGCGACGAGTGTGGCAATGAAGACACCAAGCCGTGGATCCTCGAGCCCCACCTGCAGCACCAGATCGGCGCCGCACTCTGGGCACGCTGTTCCGGTCAAGCCTCGCAGGTTGTACTTGCAGCCCGGACACGGAATGTCCTGTTCGGCGAGGTAACTGATGAGGAATTGATCAGCCATGACGATGCGCCGCTGTGTCCACCCGCACTCTTCTCACCGACGCTGAGCATCGTTGCAGGAGCGCCTGTTGCCCCCCCCGTTTGAGCCAGCGTTCGAGGGTATACCGGAACGCGGGGCCATCGACCTCGAGGCGCAGGGTGCCGCGCACCACGCCGGTCGGTCTCGCGTGGTCGACCAGTTCGGGCGGGGCGAGTTCGTACCATGCCTCCGCCAGTTGCCCGGTCGCCCGTACGCGTTTTTCGAGTTCCTTGCGGACCTTTTCGACCTCGCCGCCCATGACGGGCGCCCAGTTGGGTTTGACTCGGCCTGATCGAACTTTGCCCAGGCGGGTGATCAGAGTCGCGATAGTCGGGTCCGGTTTCACAGCCTCAGTCTACACGCGGTGATACCATCGCTGCACCATGTCGACGACCATCACCATCAACAATCTGAGCAAGACCTATCGAAGCCGCCAGGAAGGTGTCACCAAAGCGGTGGACGAGGTCAGCCTCGAGATTGAACCGGGCGAGCTGTTTTTCCTGCTCGGTCCTTCTGGCTGTGGCAAAACCACGCTTCTCCGCATGATTGCAGGCTTCATCGACCCGACGGGCGGTTCGATCGCTTTCAACGGGCAGGATGTCACGCATACCCCGGCCAACAAGAGGGATACGGGGATGGTCTTCCAGTCGTACGCCCTTTGGCCTCATATGACTGTCGGGCAGAATGTCGGGTTCGGGCTTGATGTCCGAGGCATCAAAGGCCAGGACAAGACCAAACGCGTCACCGAAGCCCTCGAAGCGGTCCAGATGGGGCACCTCGCCGACCGCAAACCTACCCAACTTTCGGGGGGTCAACAACAACGGGTTGCGTTGGCGCGGGCTTTGGTCGTTCGGCCTCAGGTTTTGCTGCTTGATGAGCCGCTGTCGAATTTGGATGCCAAACTACGGGTTGAATTGCGATCTGAGATCCGACGCATCTGTAAAGACTCGGGCATGACGACCGTCTATGTGACGCATGATCAAAAGGAAGCACTCAGTATGGCCGACCGGATCGCGATCATGCGATCAGGCAAGGTTGTGCAGATCGGCGACCCCCCCACACTCTATCGTGAGCCTCAGACCGCGTTTGTTGCGTCTTTCTTAGGCGAAACCAACCTGGTCGATGCAGTGGTTCAGGAAGTTGGCGAAACAAGTGTCATGCTGGAGACAAAGTTCGGCAAGTTCGCAGCCAAGCGCCTCCAGACACACGCACAACTAACTGCGAAACAAGAGGTTACGGTTTCCATGCGGCCCGAATCGTTGCGTGTTTCGGCCGACAAAGATAGTAGTTTGTTTGGTGGCACAATTCGTCGGAGCACCTATCTGGGTGATCTTTCGCATCATGTGGTTGATCTGGCGGATGGGGTTGTGGTCGATGTTGCGGAGGTCAATCCGAGGCCGCGCCCCGGTACGGCTGTCGGCGCTCACATCAGACTCGGGATCAATCCTGAAGATGTGTCAATTCTTCGACCGGAGTAGTGACCATTGCATCAGTGACGGTTGGCAACATGATCGATGCGGTGGTTCCAACGCCCGGCATTGAGGTGAATTCGAGTGTGCCACCCGCATTGGTCACGAGGTATCGGCAGAGAGCCAGACCAAGTCCCGTGCTTCCTTTTCCGCTGACAAAAGGCTCACAGATCTTCGTCTCCATGCCAGCCTTCAAGCCGCCGGCATCGTCCGTGATTGTAATTCTGGTGTGTTGATTGTTCCTCGTGGAACACACACGCATGGTGATGTGCACTCGCTCTTGACCAGCTTCAATGGCGTTCCTGACGAGGTTCTCGAAGACATGCTTAAGAGCGCATCGAGAAATCGAAGTCACGCAATCGATATCAATCTGCGTTGAGATACTCGTGTCGGTCTCTGCAATGAGGTCCGCCAGTTTGTTGCATGAGCCTGTCCAGGCATCAACCACAGAAGTCCGCTCCGGTCCTTTCGAACTGAGCCCGAGGATCAGGTCGGATAGTTGGGCAAGATCACACGCAGCATCGCTAATACGAGATAGGGCGGTTCTTACCAGTGTGAGGTCTTTGGGGTCGCGCGATGCAGCTTTGGTGTATCCGATGATGGGAGTGAGTCGATTTCGGCACTCATGGGCAAAGAACGAAGCCATCAAGCCCATGGTTGCCAGGCGAGTGTGCTGCTCTATGTCATTCGGGAGGCTGGACACCAACGATTGCGCACGATCGATCTCTGACAAGAGTCGTTGTTGTTCGGGCGCGTCATTCTGATAAGACTCAGCCAAGGGAGGATCTCCGCTTCTCCCATCGGCTGAGTCATGGGGTCACTTCATTCCTTCGTTGGAATCTCAGACACCCATTCGAGATGATGTGCCGGTGGTCCGGCTGCTAACCAGGCTTTGGCTGCAGGTGGCCGAATGTCAGTATCAACGATCGACGCGAGATCGATCCAATCGAATGCAATCTTCGGTTCGATGCTCTCGATCGCGGTGCCCGGCTGAAGTTCCATGAGGAACACGATGTTCAGCTCGTGGTGGTGACGCTTTTTCGTGTCGAATTCGCCTTCTGACACAAACACGCAAGGCCCGACATCAACTTCCACCCCTGCTTCTTCCATCATCTCACGGGCGAGTGCGTCTGTGGCGGATTCACCAAATTCGACATGCCCGCCAGGCAGATAATTGTACGCCTGCTTGATATGACGGCAGAGCAACACTTTGCCATCTCGAATGCACAGCCCGCGCGCAATGACTTCAATCTCGTTCATTCAATCTCCTTGATGTGTTTTTTGCTCTTGACCCGTGATAGTGTAGGATGACTTGACAGGAGCAGACATGACCACGAAACCCACGAAGCGGCCTAAACGACTTGGTAAGGGACTCAGTGCACTTGTTCAGTCTGCACCGGTGCAGGTGCCAACTTCAGCTGAGCCTGAGCCATCATCGGAAAATACCACATCAACGCAAGACCAAGCCGGGCTGATTCAAGTCGCAGTGGGGGATATCACGCCCAGCCCGTATCAACCTCGTCAGTCGTTTGATGAGACTGAACTTGAACAATTGGCTCAGTCGATTCGTCAAGCGGGGCTTATTCAACCAATCGTCGTGCGGAATACCAAACATTCTACGAACTCTTATGAGTTGGTTGCTGGTGAGCGGCGATGGCGCGCTGCTCGTTTGGCAGGGCTGACCGAACTTCCAGCCATCGTCGTGGCGCTTTCGGAACACGAGGCAGCCCAGTGGGCTTTGATCGAGAACCTGCAACGCAAAGACCTGAATGCGATGGAGCGCGCCAACGCTTTGCGCGGACTGTGCGAGCAGTTTGGGCTCTCGCATCAGGAAGCTGCCGAGCGGGTGGGGCTTGATCGATCGACGGTGGCGAACCTTATCCGCGTGACCGAGTTGGCCGAGCCGATTCAATCCCTTCTAGCAGCGGGGTCGCTCACGATCGGACATGGCAAAGCGTTGCTTGCGATTCCTGATCTGGACCATCGCCTCAAACTAGCTGAGCGGGCTTCGTCAGAAAACTGGTCGGTGCGAAGACTCGAACAAAGCGGCCGAAAGCAACCCGAATCAGACGCAGCACCAAATGCCCGCGTTGCTTCACCAACCCTGGTCGATCTTGAACGGCGACTAAGCGAGCACCTGGGTACGCGTGTTCGCATTTCAACAACCCGAGACGGCACGCGCGGCAAGGTCTCGCTTGAGTTCTATAGCCTGGACCATTTCGATGGTTTGCTGACCAAGTTCGGATTTGTTGATAACGAGGGCTGAACACCCCATATTGTCGTGGCGTGCGTTCACGGCGATGCGAGGCTCATTCATATCTATTCATCAGCGGATGTTTGTGTCTTTCAATACAAGTGTCACGACACCGTTGTGTCTGATGCCTATATTACATCCTCAAAATTGCGTACATATCCCTTGAACGAGTTGTACTGTTGTACATCGATAAAATGAAGAAGGAAATCCTGTGGCCAAGAAAACTGCGAAGAAGCGTGGGCGTCGCCCGAGTCTCAACAATTTCTCACTGTCTGATTTACAAGCAGAACTTGCACGCCGGGCATCCGAACTTGGCAAACTGGTTGCGGAGCGCAACGAACTGGCAGCACGCGTTGATGAACTTGATGCCCAGATCGGCATGCTTCGCGCGATGCAAGGGGGGGGTCCTGGCAAATCAGTGAGTATCACCAAGACCGGCAAGAAGCGAGGACGCCCGGTTGGTAGCAAGAACAAGAAAAAGTCGGCATCCAAGTCGGCATCTGGTCGCAGTCGGCCGAAGAATTCGATGAGCCTTGCAGACTCCCTTGCCAAACTACTCAAGAACAAGACCATGGGCGTGACGGAAATCGCAGCGGCTGTGCAAAAGGCGGGGTACAAGACCAATGCTGAGAATTTTCGAACGATCGTGAATCAGACTTTGATTCGTGAAGATCGTTTCAAGAAGGTCTCGCGCGGGCAATACACCGCTGCCTGATGGCGCGGGATTTGCGCGGCTGTCGTTATCGGATGAACCGGGGCTGAGGGACTTGTTTCCTCAGCCTCGCTTTTGTTCCGGATTTGAGAAAGTGGGGTGCGTGTGTGGCCGATGCTGACTGTGGTCAAACATTGGAGATCGTCGCATGGGCACAACCGCCGAACAAAAAGAACAGGTCGTCTCGGCTGCTATTCGTGAAATCAGCCACATCGCCACTCTTCCCGAAATCACGCTGAAGATCATCGATCTTGTCGAAGATCCGAAGTCAACAGCTCAAGACCTCAACAAAGTGATCTCCAACGACCCCGCGTTGTGTAGTCGCATATTGAAGGTCGTGAACTCGAGTTTCTATGGATTGCCCGGGCAGATCGGTTCGATCAACCGCGCGATCGTCATGCTTGGGCTGAACGCGGTCAAGAACATCGCCATCGCAGCGAGCCTGGCGAAGTTGTTTCGAGGCGGGGATCTCACGCCCGACTTCTCAGCACGCAACCTATGGAATCATGCCAATCAGGTGGCGGCTGCGAGCAAGATGATCGCGGACCACTTGAAACTTGGTCTCGGCGACGAGGCATTCCTGGCGGGCTTGATTCATGACCTTGGGTTGATGGTTGAGATGCAGTTCGACCGCAACGCCCTCATCGAAGTCTTCCAGGCACTCGGGCCTGGTCCGGACGGCGCGCCGCTCAGTGATATGTTGGCAGTTGAAGAGTCAGTCTTCGGTGCTGACCACCAGGACTTCGGCTTGGCGCTGTGCAAGAAGTGGAAGTTCCCGGACACCTTCCAGCGTGTGACGGGTTTCCATCATCGCCCGCTCGATCTGGCTGCCGAAAACCGAACGATTACCACCATTGTCTATGTTGCGGACCGCATGGCCGGCGTTCTCGATGGTGGATTCCGTCTTGACCTGCCGAGCCTTGAAATCTCGGCAGAAGTTCTCGATGCCATCAAGCTGACCCGTGAGGGTGTCAACTCAATCGCGGAAAACCTCGAAGAGATGGCCAGTTCGCTTGGCGGCGAAGAATAGTCTGGCGTTCCAATTTGTTGTCAACTGAGCGGGCGTTCCGATGAACGCCCGCTCGTTTCTTTTTGGTCGATCGATCTCTCGAATCATGGCGATCGCACTCGGTCGGGTCATACGCTCTTCAACTCTTATGTCACGCATCGCCCCCCTGAAGAACCTCACGCGGATTCTCGCAGAGCAAGATACCGCGCTCATTGGGATGGGCGCGATTATCGGTACATTGACCGGACTTGGGGCGCTCGGTTTTGCCGCAGTCCTTCATGAGTTTGAAAACCTCGTCGCCATGTTCTACGACGGCACGGTGGCCGGGCCGGCGTGGGTCTGGTTGATTATTGTTCCGATGGTTGGGATGTTCGTTTCGGGCGTGCTGATCTATCTGTTTGCTGCAGAAGCCAAAGGGCACGGGGTGCCTCAGGTGATGGCAGCCATTATTCAAAAGGGTGGCATCATTCCGCTTCGTATCGGAGCGGTGAAGGTCGTTGCATCCATATTGACGGTCGGAAGCGGTGGATCAGCCGGGACGGAAGGGCCAATTGTGCAGATCGGTTCGGTCATCGGATCGTTCGTTGGACAGAAGTTGCGGATGGATCGTCAGAAGATGATGACCTTCGTCGGTTGCGGGGCTGCAGCGGGCATCAGTTCAATCTTTAACGCGCCAATCGCGGGCGTGTTTTTCGTTCTTGAGATTTTATTGCGTGATTTTTCGATCCGGACCTTCACGCCGATTGTCGTGAGTTCTGTATTCAGTGCCGTCACGACGCAGTCGATTCTCGGTAAAAACGAAGCGATTTTTCCGATTGACCGCGCTCTCGAACACACCAAGTTCGCGGTCATCGAGTTGCCGTCTTTCTTGCTGCTCGGAGCGGTGTGTGGATTGGTCGCGGTCGGGTTCAGCCGCGTCCTGCACGCGTTTGAGGATTTTTATGAGAGGCTTCCTATACACGCTTTGCTCAAGCCCATCACGGGTGCATTGGCGATCGGTATCCTCGGCATCTCATTCCTCGAGATCACCAAGGCCTACGGCGCGAGCGGCGAACTGACCTACCACCCGGCGGTGTATGGGAACGGGTATCACACCATCAGGGCGCTGTTGGACACCACAACCTATACCGGCTCAGCGGACGCTGTGTTGCCGGCTGCAATCTCGCTCATGGCATTGCTGGTCGTGTTCAAGTGTGTTGCAACCAGTTTGACGCTTTCGTCGGGTGGTTCGGGCGGCGTTTTCGCACCGAGCCTGTTTCTTGGAGCAGCAACAGGCGCGTTGATCGGTGCCGGGCTCGATCAACTCGGACTGCTCACTGCGGGCTCGTCACCTGCTTCCTATGCATTGGTCGGCATGGCTGCAGTCGTCTCGGCGACAACGCACGGGCCATTGACCGCGATCCTGATCCTGTTCGAAATCACGCGCAACTATTATGTTGTGCTTCCGATCATGTTCGCTGCGGTTGTGGCGACGGTGGTGAGTCAGTTGATTGATCGCGATTCGATTTACACAGCCAAACTGCGACGGGCGGGCGTCCTGCTCGGGTCATCGCGTGATCTTGTGTTGCTCCGGCAGATTCCGGTGTCGAGTGTCCCGCGGACACCGCTCCCCCCCGAGCCTGTGTATGCGTCCGACCCACTGAGTAAACTCATCACCATTCACGCGCGATACAGCGTGCCCGATTTCGTTGTTGTTGATCAAACTGACAAGTATATCGGCATGGTGACTGGCGCCGATATTCGCACGGCGCTCATCGACCGTGAAGCGATTCCCCTGTTACTTGTCGCAGAACTTGTGCGCAGCGACCTGCCGACTGTTGTTGTCAATGAGAGCCTCGATACCGTGCTCGACAAGTTTGCAGAGCATGATGTCGCGAGCCTGTGCCTGCTTGACCCGGCAGCCCCCGATCGACCACTCGCGCTGATCAGCCGAACGAGCGTGATGAAGCGCTACCAGGCTGCCTTGGAGGAGCGCGTGTAATGCCGGGTGGTTGGGTGACTTGGACGGTTTTGCTGGTGGTGGGGGACTTTTTCTTTGTCTTGCTCATCATGCGTGCGACGATTGGGCAGACCTTTCGAACGCTTGCTGATCGCTATCCTGCGACGCAAGCCGGTCCGCATGCTGTTCGGAAGAACTTTCAGTCGTTTCGGTTTGGGCTTGTCAATGCCGGGCTGAGCGTGCATGTCGAGGTTGACGATACCCATTTGCATCTGAAGCCGGCACGGTTTTTGCGATGGGCGGGTGCGGTTGACAGCAGCATTCCCTGGGAGGCTGTCCAGCCGGGCAAGAGACACGGCAAGTATCGCAAAGCCAGGATCGATGCCACCTCGTTGATCGGCCCTTCGTGGGCGCTCGATCTGGCCGAGTCGGCAACCACGCCAGATTAGCTTCCTATTCTTCATTCATGTCAGCACTCAAATATCCCGGGCGGTTGCCGCATGTGGCGTACCTATCGACCCTTGCCGTCCTTTGTCTCATGCTTGGCGGGTGTGCGTCCATCTGGGAGCGAACTTACGAACCACGGGCCGAAGCGTTGACTGATCGCATCAGCCGCAGCGATGATGTCACGGTTCGCAAGGTACCCTGGAGCAGGTTGGAAGCAACGCTGACCGAGTTATCAGAAGCGCAAGCCGACCGGGACATTCACTGGGACGAATGGCCGGATGCTGATCGACAGGCTGCCGACGCGGTGCTCCTGCGCGGGCTTCAGGTTTCGGAAGATCCATCATTGATCGAAGTGTTGGGCCGAAGTTCATTCAAGAGCACGGACCGGTTAAAGCCAACCGATGGCTCACTCGAACGGTTTGCAGCAAAAATCGGCGCGACCTACGCGATCTGGAGCAGCAAGGTCTTGGGCAAGACCGACAAGATTGTGCAAGAACCCGTTCGTGAGTCGGGATTCCGCCCGATTCGGTACTACGACCGTAAACGAGGCCGATATGGGACGCGGTACGAATATGACGACTGGACGACTTATGTGCCGGTGGTGATCGAGGCGGATGAGACCGCGTGGGTCGTGTATTACTTGCGCCATCGCCAGTGAGTCAGGGCCTATTGTGTCCTTGCATTCGACCCGATAGTGGGGTTGAACCGGAGGATTTCGATGCCCGACTACTCAAAATTGATCGATGCCGGCCGCGAAGCGGTCACGCTCGCCAGCACCGTCTGCCGCCAGGTGCAGGCATCACTCGATGATGTCCGCGCGATCACGAAAGACGACAAGAGCCCCGTCACCGTCGCCGACTTTGCGAGTCAGGCGATCGTGGCATATGTCCTCCGCGAGCGACTCGGTGATGTCATTCTCGTCGCTGAAGAAGCCAGCGCGTTCCTGCGTGAAGACGATCATGCAGCCCATCTTGAGGCGACGCTGGCAGCGGTTCGCGAGGTGTGGCCTGAAGCGACAGCTGACGAAATGCTCGAGGTCATCGACATCGGCGCGGGGGACACCAGTCATCATTCATTCTGGACCCTCGACCCGATCGATGGCACCAAAGGTTTCCTTCGTAATCAGCAATATGCGGTTGCGCTCGGGTTCATCGAAAACGGCGCACCCACGATCGGGGTGATGGGCTGTCCAAACCTGCCCAAAGATCTTTCTGAGCCTCTGGATGAGCCCGATCCCAACGGCTGTCTGTACTTCGGCATGCACAACGAGGGCGTGTATGAAGCGCCGTGCGATGATGCAACCGCTGACCCTATCCGCCTGACGCGGCTCGACCACGAAAAGGGTGACCCGATTCTGGTTTGCGCATCAGTTGAAAAAGCCCACTCGAATGTCAGCGATACCGACCGCATCCTCGAGATCATCGGCGAAGAGTCGGACCTCGTGCGTCTGGACAGCCAGGCCAAGTACGCGGTCGTCGCTCGTGGGCAGGCGGATGCCTACCTGCGGCTCCCAACGCGGAAGGGGTATGTCGAGCGGATCTGGGACCACGCTGCGGGCGCGCTTATCGCGGGCGAAAGCGGGGCACCGGTGACGGATATTAATGGCAACGCCCTCGATTTCAGCCACGGCCGAGGACTGGAGAAGAACAAAGGCATCGTTTCGGCCCCGCCTCGTATTCATGGACTGCTGATCGGGGCGATCCGCGAACTGGGCATCGGGCAGGATTGATTCAACGAGCCCCGACCGTGAGGGAGGGGGCCTGCTCAAGTGCTTGTTCGACCCATGTGAAGAACCCCCTTGCTCACACGCGGGGCTCGTTATCGGATTGGGAGACCGTTGCTGGCGCTGCGGGCTCGTTGAGCCCTAGGATTGTGTATGCCGACTTATGTCTATGAAGTTCTCGACAAGAAAGATGGCGAGGGAACGGGCGAATATTTCGAGGTCGTCCAGCCCATCACCGACGATGCGCTCGAAAAGCACCCCGAGAGCGGCAAGCCCGTTCGCCGTGTGCCACAGGCTGTCAATATCGCGGGCAAGTGGTCGGACATGAAGTCCAAGAGCGCGCTCTCCAACAAGAACCTCGAACAACTCGGGTTCACGAAGTATGAGAAGCGGGGCGATGGCTACATGGAGCGGGTCGCGGGCAAGGAAGGGCCACGGACAATCTCGGCGGATTGAGGGAGTCATCTGGTGGCACGGGCATCTTGCCCGTGTGTTGGTGGGAGCCTGTTCTTCGCTCGGGCCAGAGGCCCAAGCCACCAAGGGATTGCGTTATTTCACGCGCGCCGGAGGCACATGTGAACAGTCTTTATCATCTTTCAGAAGCGATTCGGGCACATAGGTCGGGGTGATGGCGAGGAGGACGGCGAGGATGGCTGTACTCTGTGAGTTGATGTGGACCACATCGAAGGCGCTGACGAAGAGGAGGCCGAGCAGGGCGAAGCCGGGGCCCGCTGCGTACGAGCCGAGGGTGGCACGGGTGAGCCCTGAGAAGGCGTTCCAGAGGGCACTGATGACGAACAGCGCTGCTATGAACAGGCCGACGAGCCCGCTGGTGGCCGCGATCTGCAGCAAGGCGTTGTGGGCGTGGTGATGGACCGATCGCTCGGCGAGATCAACCTCGGCTGTTTGTAAATGTTCAACAACCCAGTCGTGATACCCGCCTGCTCCGACGCCTCCGATCGGGTTTTCGAGGAATGCTTCGACCGCCCAGCCGCCCATCGCGATACGCGCGCCGGTGGCGCTGGTGTAGTTTTCGCCTGAGAGGGCTTGTGCGATCTCGATACGGGCTTCGTCGACTCGGCCTGCGATCTGGCTTCGTAGCGTGATGCCGGCGATGGTCGTGAAGAGCGCGAGTGCGCCAACCACAACGAGCAACACCTTTCGCTGGCGACTGACGAAAACGGCGACGCAAAGCGTGACACCGATCAGTGCGATCGCAGCCAGCCAACCCCCCCTTGTCCCTGTTGCAAGGAGCGCAACGAGTGTGATGCCGCTGCACCCAAGGCCGATGAGGCGTGTGCGGCCGGTGCCCATGATGGCGGCCGGCAGGTGCAGCCCGAGCGCGGCGGTGAGGAGCGTGCCGGCGATCGCCGGGTCCCACCAGCCGGAGAGGCGGTCGCGCTCGCGCACCCAAGGGAACCAGGCTTCACCCTGCCAGATGAACTGACTCAGTTGAGCGACATGCCCGGCGAAAAACCCGACAGCCAAAAACAAAAGCCACCGATGGCGCCACTCGATGCTCGGCCAAAGCAGAAGAATGAGCAACGCCCAACGCGTGCTTCCGATTTCGTTGAGTCCTTGATTCACATCGGGCGACCACGCCAGCGTCACGAACTGCCAAATGACCCAGATCAGGATGATCAACGGCACCGGCTGACCGAGTGAATGGACCCAGGTCTTCCAGGTTTTCGGGCTTCGCAAGAGGAAAAACCCGAGCAGGAAAAGGATTGCGATCTCGCTGATCGCGGTCGGTCCGGGGAGGCACGCGAGCACAATTCCGGCGATGAGGCCGTGGGTCCAAACGCCTCGCGGAACGCGCTTCCGTTGTTCGTCAAAGGCGGTTTGAGTAGCGTCTCGATTGATCCACGGACCGTTCAATACCCAAACTGTTCGTCTGAAAATGGACCTGCAGACCCCGCGCTCGGGCTGATCGGGCGGGTTTGGAACAGAATTGGCCGATGAAAGGTCAACCGACATGAATGTTCACGGTACCAATCGGAAGAAGGAAGTTGGCAGGCTGATGACACGATCCAGATCCGTCACGGCATCGTATCTTTGTCAGGATCGAACAATTCGGAGTGAATTCGGGTTGGATATTTCGTAGGCTAGTGGTGATTCAACGCAGAAGGAACAGACATGCACGACATTCAACGCGTTCTCAAGGCAGCCAGTTGGCGACTTTTTGTTGTCGATTGTTTGCGCACCGGCGTGGTGATGGCATCCATCGCGGTCGGCATGTTGTTTCTGCTGAAGGTGTGCGAGAAGTTGGGTCTGGCTGCGTTCGACTGGTCGCTGCTGTTCATGATGGCTGCAGGTGCAACCGCCGTCATGGCGATCGTCTGGGCGTTTCTTCGGCGATCGCGTGGGTTGCAGTTGGCTCAGGAAGTCGACGAGCGAGCCGGTCTTCGCGAAGCGATCAGCACCGCAATGTGTGTCGATGGCAAGCAGGACGGGTGGTCGCGCGCGGTGGTCGAAACCGCTCAGGAACGCGCCCGTCGTGTCGTGGTGCGCGATGTGGTTCCGATCGAAACGCCGCGGGCATGGCAGACACCGGTCATCCTCGGGCTGGCGCTGTTGACCATCTGGTGGCTGCCGCAGTACGACCTGGCGGGACTCATCGCGAAGAAAGACGAACAAGAGCAGAAGAAGCACGAAGTGCAGCAGGTGATGGCTGAGGTCAAAGTTGATGAGCAGAAACTCGAAGAGTTGCTGCGAAAGGCTGGCATTGATGACGGCACCGGCGACGAAGAACCGGCGGTTGATCCACAGCAACCCGAGCCGAACAAGGTCGAAGAGATCCGTCGCAGTGCATTGAAGAAACTCACCAAACTCGGCGAACAGTTGAAAGAAAAGCAGGAGAGCGTCGAGTCGCAGAAACTCGAAGCCATGCAGAAGCAACTGCAGCAGCTACGCACACCGGGTGATGGGCCGATGACCGATTTTGCCCGGAGTCTGGCGCGTGCGAACTTTTCCGAGGCCAAGGAAAAACTCGAGGCCGCCGCCGAAGAACTCGCTCAGGGTGACATGAGCGACGAAGACAAGGCCAAGGCTGCCGAGCAACTCGAGAACCTCAAGCAACAACTCGAATCGCTTGCGGAAAGTAGCGAAGCGATGGAAGAAGCGTTGAAAGAAGCAGGCATGAGCGCCGAGCAGGCTGCGGAAGCTGCATCGAGCCCGGAGAATCTGCAAAAGGCAATGGAGCAGATGGAGAACATGAGCGCCGAACAGAAAGAGGCACTCCAAAAGATGGCGCAGTCGCAGAGTCAGGCGTGTGAAGCCATTGGCAACATGGCCGGCGCCATGGGTCAGATGGCCCAGAGCATGAGTCAGGAAGGGCAAGACGGTCAGGCTGGTTCGAGCAGTATGTCAGAGCAACTCAGCGCCATGGAAGCCGCCCAGCAGGAAGCACAGAACCTCTCGGCAGCCATGGGCGAGTGTCAATCGCAGATGAGCAAACTCGGTCAGAGTATGGCTGGTGATGGGAAGGGCGGCCCTGGCGAGTGTTTCGGCGAAGGGCAAGGCCAGTTCGCTGAAGGCGATTCATCGAAATCCGGCAACGGCATGGGCGGCCCTGGTCGAGGCAATGGGGGGGCGATGGACTCTCAGGCGACCGACTACCAGATCGAACAGATCAAACAGCAGGTCGCCAACAACGGCGGGCCGATCATCAGCGAGACCGTGGTCTACGGCGCTCAGGTGCGCGGCGAATCAAACGCGACCTTCCAGTCTGCTGTCACGCAGGCTCGGGCGGTGAGTTCGGAAGCCCTCGAATCGAAGGTTGTCCCCAAGCAGTACGCGGGCGCGATTCAGCACTACTTCGGACGGCTGGAAGCGGTCGCCAAGGCGAAGTCGGGTGGCGAAGAAACACCTGCGAAAGAGCCCGAGAGCAAAGACTGATCAAACGAACGAAACATGATTCGACGAACCCCGACCGTGAGGAAGGGGGTTTTTCATTTTTGTCATTGCAGATCTGGCAATGAACACACCGCACGACAGCCCCCTCTCTTATGGTCGGAGCTCGTTGATGCAGGGTGGTGGTTTCACACATGTGCGTTTGCTGGCATGTGGTCCTGCAGTGCCGCTACATCCCAGTACCCAGCCCGCAGGGCTTCGATCGCCCGCACAGCAGACGAAGCGGCGGCTGCGGTCGTGAGCATCGGGATACCGAGCCTGACCGCGGTCGCGCGGATACGGCCTTCGTCGGTCTGCCAACCGGTGCGGGTGGGGGTGTTGATGACGAGGGCGATTTGCCCGTCCTGCATGAGGTCGATGACATTCGGCCGTGCCCCAGCACCGATCTTCTGGAGGATCTGCGGCCTCATGCCGTGCCGAGAGAGCACTTCGCCCGTACCGGGCGTTGTATAAACCTTGAACCCCATCGCCAGGAGCGAACGGGTCACATCGGTGATTTCCGGCTTATCAGCCTGACGAACGGAGATGAACACGCCGCCCTCGCGGGGCAGGCTCACACCCGAACTGAGCAGGGCCTTGAGGTAGGCGATGGGCAGCGAGACATCGAGTCCCATGACCTCGCCGGTCGATCGCATCTCAGGGCCAAGGACGAAGTCAACGCCAGGGAATTTCTGGAACGGGAAGACCGGTGCCTTCACGGCGAAAGTGCCGGAATCAATCACTTCGTGTGCATCTTGTGATGCAAGTGATTCACCGAGCATGGCTTTGGCAGCAATCGAAGCCCATGGCACACCCTTGGCTTTGCCAACGAATGGCACCGTTCGGCTGGCGCGCGGGTTGACCTCGATGATATAAATCTCGTCGTCTTTCACCGCCATCTGGACATTCATGAGCCCGCACACCCGGAGTTCGGCAGCGAGATTGCGCGCGATCTCTCGAATCTCCTTCACAACGCCGCGTCGCAATGAGTTTGGGGGGGTGGTGCAGGTTGAGTCGCCGGAATGAACGCCAGCATGTTCGATGTGCTCCATGACGGCACAGACGAGGGCTTGGCGGTCAGAACCCCCTCCCTCATGGTCGGGGCTCGTTGAGAAGTCTGCGACGACATCGACATCGACTTCGATCGCGCCGTCGAGGAATTTGTCGATGAGGATCGGGGCGTTGTCGAGTTCGGAGACATCAACCGCGGTCGCCATGTAATGGTGGAGAGATTTTTCATCCGGGCAGATTTCCATGCCGCGGCCGCCGAGGACATAACTCGGGCGCACGAGAACTGGGTACCCAATGCGCCGGGCGATGGCGAGCGATTCGTCAAATGAGCGGGCGATGCCACTGGCGGGGCGCTTGAGGTTGAGTTTATCGAGAAGGCTATCGAAGCGGTCGCGGTCCTCGGCGCGATCGATGGAGTCGAGCGGCGTGCCGAGCAGCGGGGCACCGGCGGCGGCAAGGCCATGGGCGAGGTTGAGGGGGGTCTGGCCGCCGAACTGGACGACGAGGCCCTTGATAGCCGACGCGTCGTGGACCCCGAGCCGTTCCACAACATTCAGCACATCCTCCAGCGTCAATGGCTCAAAGAATAGCAGGTCGCTCGTGTCGTAATCGGTCGAGACGGTCTCGGGGTTCGAGTTAATCATCACCGCGTCGTAGCCGAGTTCCTGAGCCGCGAAGGCCGCGTGAACGCAGCAGTAGTCAAACTCGATGCCCTGGCCGATACGGTTCGGGCCGCCGCCGAGGATGATGACCTTTTCTTTGGGTTCGCCTTCGTGTAGATCGGCTCTCCGAGCCGATGCGATGCTGTTCGAAATATTGGGGGGGCTCTGCTGGTCGAGCGCAGAATCATCGACTCGGAGAGCCGATCTACCCAGGCGTTCGCGGAGTTCGCATTCGGGCGCGATTTCGACACTTTGACCATCATCACCCACGCGTGAAAAACCCGGCTGATAGGTCGAATAGAAATACGGCGTGACGGCTTCAAACTCGGCAGCACAAGTGTCAACCAGTTTGTATACACACTCAATGCCAAGCTCCTGCCGATGACGACGCACCTGCAAAATCGTCTCGGTCGAGATTGTGCCGAGATACAGGTTTGCGAGCTGGGCATCCGAGTAGCCGAGTTGCTTGGCTTCTTGAAGGACTTCCCTTGGCACTTCACCAAGCGTGTTGAACTTGCACAGCGTGTCCTCGAACGAAACCAGTTGCGCGATCTGATCGATGAAGAACGGATCGATTCGAGTCATTTCGCAGACGCGATCGACCGACCAACCCATCTTGAGCGCGTAGCGGATGTAGTACATTCGGCCCTGGCTCGGCACCATGAGTTTTCGGGTGAGTTTGTCGACATCGATCGGCCATTCGATCGGTGCGCCGTCCGCTGTGCGAAGACCGGTCGAAGGGGCGTTTGATCCGCTCGCGTCGAGCGCGAGTTGGTCATGTTCGACCGCCCGGACAGCAGCGAGCCACTTGTCGTTGCGATCGAGCCCGAGGCCGAAGCGTTTGACCTCCATCGACCGGATGACTTTTTGGAGGCTCTCCTTGAGCGTTCGACCGATGGCCATCGCCTCGCCGACGCTCTTCATCTGCGTCGTCAGCGTTTCGTCAGCCTCGGGGAACTTCTCGAAAGTCCAGCGCGGCATCTTGGTCACGATGTAGTCGATGCTCGGCTCAAAGCACGCACTGGTCGAGCCGGTGATGTCATTGCGGAGTTCGTCAAGCGAGTAGCCGATCGCGAGTTTGGCAGCGATCTTGGCGATCGGGAAACCAGTGGCTTTGGACGCGAGCGCAGACGAGCGCGACACGCGTGGGTTCATTTCCACCACAACAAACTCGAACGGCTTGACCCCGTCCGGACCTGGTTCAGGATTGGGATTGACCGCGAACTGCACATTCGAGCCGCCCGTTTCCACGCCCACGGTTCGCATGATGTCGATCGAGGCATCGCGAAGCACCTGATACTCTTTGTCGGTGAGCGTGAGGATTGGTGCGACCGTGATCGAATCACCGGTGTGCACACCCATCGCGTCGATGTTTTCGATGCCACAGACAATGACGCAGTTGTCGTTCTTGTCGCGAACGACTTCGAGTTCGTATTCCTTCCAGCCGATGAGGCTGCGGTCGACCTGGACCTGTCCGATCATGCTGGCGCGAAGGCCTCGGGTGACGAGTTCGCGGAATTCTTCGATGTTGTAGGCGATGCCGCCCCCCCAGCCGCCGAGGGTAAAAGCGGGGCGAATGATGGCTGGCAGCCCGACCTGTTCGAGAAATTTTTCGGCTTCGTCGAGGTTCTCGACTGTCTGCGACTCGGGTGTTTTGAGTCCGATCTGTGCGCACACCTGACTGAATTCCTGTCGATCTTCCGCACGGTGGATCACTTGACGGGTCGCGCCGATGAGTTCCGCGTCATGTTTGTCGAGAATCCCCTGGTCGAAGAGGGCGCAGGCGCAGTTGAGCGCGGTCTGGCCGCCGAGTGTGGGGAGGACCGCGTCGATCGGGTGCCCGAGCGCCCGTTCCTTGATGAGGATTTTTTCGACGCTTTCGGGGGTGATCGGCTCGATATAGGTGCGGTCGCTGAACGCCGGATCGGTCATGATGGTCGCCGGGTTCGAGTTGACGAGCACGACGCGATAACCCTCATCACGCAAACTCTTGCACGCCTGGGCCCCGGAATAGTCGAACTCGCAACCCTGCCCGATGACGATGGGGCCGGAGCCGATGATCAGGATCGTCGTAATGTCGTCGCGTCTGGGCATGGCGCTCCCTGAACTGGGCACACCCATGAGCGGGTGCGCAAACTCAACGAGTTTAGGCGTACAACACTTGAAAACGCACAGCCGAGTCACCGGTCGTCAAAGAATCATCGTTGTGCCGAATCGGTTCAGCCGTGTAGACTCCTGTCATGCGTGTTGTCGGGATTGATCCAGGGCTGCGATTAACAGGGTACGGCTGTGTGGCCGGGCAACCGGGACGGCCGGAACTTGTTGAAGCAGGTGTGTTTCGGCTAGTAGCCAAGGGTCCGCTCCGGTCGATATCCGCCCGACTGGTCGAACTAAGCAAAGACCTGGGTGAAGTGCTTGATCGACTCGAGCCGCAAGCCGTGGCTGTCGAAGGTCTTTTTACGCACTACGCCCATCCCACCACGGCTGTGGTGATGGCACACGCACGCGGGGTCGTCCTGCTCGAGGTCCAATCACGCGGGCTCAGGCTCATCGAACTCAAGCCGGCAGCAGTGAAAAAGTCGATCACCGGAAGCGGACGGGCCGACAAAGCCCAGATGCAACGGGCTGTTCAGCACCTGTTTTCATTGCCAGAACCACCCGATCCACCCGATGTAGCTGACGCATTGGCGATCGCGGTGTGCGGCGCCGAGCGATTGGCAACCGGGGCAGAAGCCATCAGATTCGCCATCGAGCAATAAGTTATCGTTCGAGTGGCACTGAGCCTTTCAAACCGACCGCCGGGCGGCGCAATCGGTTGTCGTACAGCGTCTCAGCAAATGGGCCGGGGTGAAGGTATTCGATCGACCCGGTGATGCCGATGCTGTTGATCTCGCTCACGACGAGATCGTTTGGAAAGGCAGCGAGCACCTCCATGTTGACTCGGCCGTAGCGAGGCAGAGCGATCTCCGCCGATCGTTGTCCCCGAAAGATCTGAACGCCATCAGCAGTTACGCGGTACTGCGCATTGCGAAGATGCACTTCATGGTCATTTGCGTTTTCGCCCTGAATGGTGAGCGCGATGACCTGCCCGTCGTCAGATTGTTCCACGGTTCTTGCTGACACGAGTTCAAACCGTGGCGCAAGATCGCCCGCCGAGCACCCCGAGAGGAACCAGCCGACGAGCACGAGAAAGACGATGAGCACTGTTTTCTGCACGCAAGAGGGTACACCGGCACGCGGCAGCACGCCAGTCGCTCGATCAGTCCACGGTCGAGAGTGTCACCCACTCTTTTGTGTCGTACCCGAATTCGGCAAGTTCGTGGGCAGCAACCGGGGGCGCGTCGATGTAGCTGGACCACTGGAATGTCAACCACGCCAGCACGCCACAGCAGACCCAAGCGCCAAACTCCGCGGTCCAACGCTTGCGAATTGTGTATAAGATGCCCACCGTCGTCAGCACGCTGCCGACCTTCCACGCGACCAGCAGCCCGACGGACTGAGAGTGCATGATGGCCCGCGCGAGCGGATTGCCCTCCGCGAATGACCCCTGCGTGACATAGAGGACGGTCAGGTACAAATCGGCAAGGCTGAGAAGGACCACCACGAACAGCGCGAGCAGCACCCGTCGGTGACGGCTTTGTAACCGCCTGTGGGTCTTGGGGCAAAGATCGGCTTGTGACGGACAAAGAGTCGTCATGATTGTGGTTGTTCGGCAGGCTCAAGTCAGATCTTGAGAGAACCGACCCCCGATCGGCGTGGTACAGTAGTTTGGGGGTCGGATTGCGCCCGTGGGATTGGTCATGAGCCTGTGCTGCGGCTTTTTAAGGACTTGGACACTTCATTTGCGTTATTTGCTGATCATCGCATGCTTGAGTTCGATCGCCTTCGCCCAGGTCACGACGCCCGAAAACCCGGCGTATGTCGACGACTCGACCGCTGCTCGCGATGTACTTGACCGGATTGACGACCTGCAACAGCAAGGCAGTATGGCTGAAGCCATTCGGTCGATTCAGTCGCTCCTCGATGAAGAAGGCACCCGCGTGTTGGCTGTGCGTGGCTCTCCCGACCTTTTCCGATCGGTCCGGTCGGCTGTCCACGAGCGATTGTTGCGTGACGAAGACCTGCTCGATGCCTATCGCACCAGCACCGAGCCGGACGCGAAGAAACGAATGGAGCAGGGCGCCTTTGTTGAGGTCGCTCAATCCCGGTTTCTCACGCCGAGCGGGTTCGAGAGCGCTTTGCGTGTAGCCCAGATGCAGTTAGAACGGGCCGCGTTTCATGCGTCGCTGATGACACTCGCCGAACTGGAACAGCACCCGTCGTTCGCATCTCGGAAGAGCGAGGCTGCCGCTCTTCTGCGCCTTCTTGCGCCCTATCTGGATGACACCCCAGCCGATCTGCTCGATCGCTGGCAAGTACCGCAGGATTTGGCGCCAGTTGATCGCCCCCCCGGGCTCGACCCGGTTGTGGTTGATGCCACACACACCGGGCGCGCGACACGCCTTGATGGTTTCATCCCGCGGCCGCTCACAAGCGCTGACCTTTCGCCCTTTGAAGAAGAGGTGCTCTCGGAAGACGAAATTCGGTTCAATAGCCGTCGGTCGGTTCCAAACCGCAGCCCCTTCGGCTGGACGCTGCCCACGGTGGTTGGCGATGTGGTGTACACCAACGATACTGATCACATCACCGCGTGGGATCGGTTCACACTTCGTGAACTCTGGCAGGTCCGGCGCATGGACCAGACCGAAGACAACCTGTTCTCGCAGCGTGACATTCGGCGTCGTCAGTCTCGTCGCATTGAAGACTCATCAGAAATCACCGTGGTCAACGATCGTTTACTCGCGGTGACAGGTCTTGCTGTCGGCGGCACGCGCCAGGGCGATGCCCGACTGCATTGCTTGAATCGGCAAACTGGCGAAGTGCTCTGGTCGGTGAGTCCGTCGTCGCTCGACAGCCCGCTCGAGGGCGCCAGCATTCGCGGGCCGGCGGTCGTCAGCGAAGGCACTGTGGTGGTCGCACTTCGAAAATGGGCTCGCGAACGCCGCACCGTCAGTGTGTACCTGGTCGGCCTTGATCTCGAGGATGGCTCGTGGCGATGGTCTCGACTCATCGGTTCAGCAGGAGCGTTGCCGTTTCAAACTGCTGGTCGTTTTCCTGAACGCGTCACCGTCGATCGCGGCGTGGTGTACCGGTGCGACGAAATGGGAATCGTGGCAGCCATCGAAGCAGACTCCGGTCGACCGCGATGGGTACACCGGTTCGAGTCGTTCGCGCTCTACGACAACGATGTGCGACCGCCCTGGACAAGTTCCGGTCCGCTCGTGCGTCAGAACGATTTGATCACGATCGAACCGAGCCGCGAGCGACTCGTCATGCTCGATCGTACGACTGGCGAGATCATTGATTCCCTGCCCGCGAGTCGCTTTGCAAGCCCGGATTACCTCATCCGAGCGGGTGACAAGCTCGTCGGCGTGGGTTCACAACAGATCGCCTGGATAGATCTCGACGCATTCCCAAATGGGCGCGTCGGTGTCAGCGATCAAATGTCGAGCCCGCCGATCGTCGGTCGGGTGGCTGTCGCAGGCGACGAGCTCATTGTGCCGCGCGATGGGCTGATGACTTCGATTCACATTGAAACCCGCGCGATGCACACGCGCGAGATCGACCAGCCGGGCAACCTCATCGCGCTGGATGGCCAGATCCTGGCAACCGACAACGCCAGACTGCACAGTTACATGGTGTGGGATGTCGCGTCTCAACTCCTGCAGGAACGACTCGATGCCGATCCAGACAACCCCGCACCCGCAGCCACACTTGCAGAACTCGCCTACCGCGCCCAGCGTTTTGACCAGATCGTCGAGCCTGTTGATCGCGCCCTGGCAGCGATTCGCCGAGATCCTGATGCGCATGAAAGCACGCGACGCAGCTTGTTCGTCTCCGTCTTGAGCATGGTCGATCCGTCAACTGCTCCGCAGGCCGAACTTGGCGCCGAACCTTCGGCCGACCCCGTCGTCAATGATGTTCGTTTGCTCACCACGCTGACGGACCGACTCGAGGCACTCGCCGAATCGCCCGAAGAGATGGTTTCCCATCGACTGGTTCAGGCGACGCTGCGCGAAAGCGTTCGTGATGTGCGAGGGGCCATCGAGTCGTTGCAGGGCATACTGCGTGATGCCTATATGGCTGAATCGTTCTGGCGGGGGGGTCAACTCACGATCAGGGCAGACCTGGAAGCAACACGCCGCATTCGTCGGCTCCTCGGTCAACACGGCTGGGGTGCGTACGCCGACTTTGAGCGAGAGTCACAGGCCCAATATGCACTGGTCGATGCGACGGCGCGTGCAGAGGATTGGCAGCGCCTGGCGCGCATCTATCCATTTTCAACGCTGACACCAGCGTTCTGGTTGGCTGCATCGGAACGGGCCGACCCACAGTCTGCGTCCCGGGTGTTGCAAAACGGCGTTCGATCACTCGAGTCGTTGCACGCGCTGGGCGCACCGATCGACCCAGAGGTTGCCAGCGAACTGTTCGGTCGCGCTGCACAGTCGCTGGTCGCTGACAAACGCATTGGTGAAGCGCACGCCCTTGTGCAGAGCCACTTGCGCACTTTCCCTGATCTCGTTCCAACGGTCAGTGGCACTGTGCTGGCACTTGACGACTTGTTGGGCTCATTCAACACGCAGACTTCGACACACCGCCGCGCTCGACTCGGGCTCTCGGTTGCGACCAATGATCGTCCGACACTTGAGCAAGGCCGGGTCCTTGTTGCAGCCATGAACGGCGCTCGCCCCGCACCCTCGCACAAAGCCCTTTTGGCTTCCCCCTCCGGGCGGCTCATTCGTCTCCTCGCTTTTGATCGTGAGGGCAACCTCGGCGAACAATGGGTCCGTGATGCACCTTTCGAACCCATTTTGCTGGAAATGACAGATGATGAAGCGCTCGTCGCCTGGCTCGACCCGCAGGGCATGCGATTTGAAAGCATCGATCTTGCCGATGGCGAAACACGATGGACCGCTCAGCCGCTGATCCCTGCTGATGTGCGCAATGGCGTCAACCGCGGTTCGTTCCTCACAGGTTTTGTTACCCCCCTCGAAGGTCGTGTCCTTTCTGACCAACTTCTCGTTGCGGGCGACGATCGGCTGCTCGCGATCACCGAGCGCACTGGCAGAATCGTAACACTCGATCGAACCAGCGGGCAGGTTCTGTGGAACGGCCAGACCAACATCCAACGCGTGTTCGACATTGCTCTCGGCTCGGGCATGCTCATCGTTGGCGGGACGGCACCCGATGCTGCTGATAACTGGAAGACAGCACTGATCACCCTGGATGCCCGCACCGGGGAGGTCGCGAGCCGACTGGACGACGCACCTGGTGCTGTACGCTGGCTTCGAATCGGTGACAGCCGCCATCTCATCGCCGGTCTCGATCGCGGACTGGTGTGTCTTGACCTCAACGAGAGCCAGGTGCGATGGATGCTCTCGGAAGACCCGGCACTCTCTTCGGTTGATGCATGGGTGTTCGACGATCAACTGCTTGTCCTCGATCAAAACCGATCGTTGTGGCGTGTTGATATCCCGTCCGGCCGGCTGATCAGACCCGAAATGGAATCGCGCGGTCGACTCACCGATCGAACAGGTATTCAGGCAGAACTGGTCCACGGCAACATGGTGTTTACAAGCGGATCTGGCATGTTGATCTATGACACCCACGGCGAACTTGTCGGCATCGATGTTTTTGACACCGTCGGCATGTTGGTGCCCAGTGAAGCCGGTCAGTCGATCACAGCCGTGGTCGATTCCTCACCGATTCAAAGCCCGGATGGACTGAGCAGTTACCTCTTGTACTTGATCGCGAATGAATCCGGTCGGCTCATCGCGTCTTACCCGATTCGGGCGCATGCAACCCCCGAAGTTGTGCGCTTGCTCGATGGCAAAATCCTGATCTCGGCGGGCGAAGCGACACTCATCGTCAACGCAAACCCTGAACAGTAAAAGTTGGTTGGAGTCGATTCATGCGTGCCTTGATCTTCAGTCTCGGGATTGTTCTCTTGACGCTCGGTTTTGTTCTCGGCTGCCAACGAACACCCGGCACAACACCAAGTGCAGGTGAGGTGGTTCTCTATTGCAGTGTCGATGATGTGCTTGCCCGGCAAGTGGTCGAGGTCTTTGAAAAGGAAACCAACATCAAAGTACGGTTCGTCGGCGATAACGAAGCCAACAAAACCACCGGCCTCGTACAGCGGCTGATGATGGAAAAATCGAACCCGACGGCTGACATTTGGTGGTCGAGCGAGCCCTTCGGGACGATTCAACTTGCTCGCGAGGGCATCCTCGAACCATATGTATCGAACGCAACTGAAAACTCTATAGAGGGGGGTTGGCCTGAGGAACTTCGGCGCGCGTCCTGGTATGGATTCGCGCAGCGCTGCCGCGTGATTGCTTACGCGCCCGGTCGCGTGCAGACCCCGCCGCGCAGCCTCGTCGAACTCGTTGACCCCAAGTGGAACAATCGAATCGGTATGGCCCGCCCGGCATTCGGCACGACACGCGGGCACATGGGCGTGCTTCTCGAAACCTGGGGTCCTGAGCAGTTCGCCCGTTGGCTCGAATCACTTCAGGCAAACGGACTACGGCTGTACGATGGCAACGCCTCGGTCGTCCGAGCGATCCGTCTCGGCGAGATCGATGTCGGACTTACTGACACCGATGATGTCTGGGCCGGTCAACGCAACGGGTGGAACATCGAGCCGATCTTCGAACAACGCGGCATCGAACACAACACCTTCGTCTCGACTGGCACTGTGCTGCTGCCAAACACCGTTGCCCTTGTGCGCCGTGGGCCAAGCCCCGATAACGCGAGGCGACTGTTCGATTTCCTCCTTTCAGCCCGCGTCGAGACGCTGATGGCGGAAAGCGAGTCACGAAACATACCTGCTCGCCCTGCCCTGCAAGAGCGGTATGCCGAACTGATGGTGGGGGATACAGCGGTCTTCGATCTGGAGGCTGTCGCGATCGCCATCGATGAGGCCATGGCGATCTGTGACCGGGTCTTCGAACGGCCTTAGGCACAAGCCCCTATCATGCCGGCATGAGTACGCTGACCAAAACTGATCTGATCGAACTCCTTCAATCAACCATCGGCAACGAACTGCCAGAATTGGTTGCTATTCGACGCGATCTTCATGCTCACCCCGAGTTGATGTTTGAAGAATCGCGCACCGCTTCGGTTGTTGCTCGTGAACTCGCGCGACTCGGTATCGAACACAAGACCGGGCTCTCCCACGGGACTGGTGTTCTTGCTCATCTACCAGCCACCACCGGCGAAAATCAAGCATCTTCAATCGGGCTTCGAGCCGACATGGACGCATTGCCGATCGTCGAAACCACCGGTGTGCCTCACGCATCGACCACGCCGGGCGTCATGCATGCGTGCGGGCACGACGGGCACACAACGATCCTGCTCGGAGCGGCTCGTGTCCTGGCAGCCATGCCCGAGCGCCCGAACCCAGTCACCTTCGTCTTTCAACCGGCGGAAGAGGGCGGCGCTGGCGGCGAGAAAATGTGCCTCGACGGGTGTCTTGAAGGAAGCGAAGGGCGTGGGTTCGGACCGCCAGTCGGCCGAATGTATGGGCTTCATGGTTGGCCGCAACTACCCGCCGGCGTTATTGCGTCGCGCCCCGGTCCGCTCCTCGCAGCCACCGACGAAATCAGGATCTCGGTCACCGGCGTGCAGTGCCACGGCGCCTACCCCCACCTGGGCGCCGATCCGATTGTCGCGTCGGCTGCCATCGTGACCGCCCTACAGACCATCGCGTCACGCAATGTCGGTCCCCTCGAATCCGTCGTGGTTTCGATCGGAGCCCTGCACGCAGGAACCACCGCGAACAATGTCATTCCGCAAACAGCAGACATGATCGGCACCGTCCGAACCCTTACGCCTGAAACGCGGGCCCTCGCGAAGAATCGCGTCTTTGAGATCGTCGAACATGTCGCCCGGGCGCATGGCTGCACAGGCGAGGTCGATTGGGAAGAGGGGTACCCCGTCACTGCCAATGACCCGGCGCTCACCGAACATGTGCTCACGGTGGCAAGAAACGCCTTCGGTGACACGCGCGTTCAGGTTGTAGACCAACCCGGCATGGGGGGTGAGGACTTTTCGTACTACGGCCAACATGTCCCCGCGTGTTTCTATCTGCTCGGCCTGTGCCCGGAGGGGTCTGACCCTGCGTCTGTGCCTCAACTCCATCAGCCAAACTTCGACTTCAATGACGAGGTCATGCCCACCGCGATCGAAATGATGTGCCGACTCGCACTCCACACAGACGACTCGGCTTGACGACCGAGCCGAATTCGACGATGCTTCGCATGGTTGCTCCACAGCATGGAGCGATTTGAAAACCATGAGAAGGAGCATGTCGATGCGAGCAATCGTGGGTGCAGTCGCGGGCGCAATCGTGGTGTTTGTATGGAGTGCTGTGTTCTGGATGCTCTTGTCGAATCCCTTCGGCGGGCTCAAATCACTTGAGCCTGAACAAGAACAGGCAGTCGTCTCGACACTCCGCGATTTCATGCCAGAATCAGGCATGTACTACTTCCCCGGCATGCCGACCCACGGCAAAGACCTCCCGGATGCAGAAGCAAAAACGCTCAATGATGACTGGATGGCTCGGCACGAAGCCGGGCCGATCGGCATGATTCAGTACATCGACCAGGGCAAACCCGTGATGGAGCCCATTCTCTTTATGCGCGGTTTCGCGATCAACCTCGTCTCCACCATTCTCGTTTCGGTACTCATTGTGCTCACCGGCGCACGTGGCGGGAGATATGCGCAGCGACTGGCTGTGGTCGTTCTTTTTGGTGTTGCTGCCACAATGACCACACACATCATCGACTGGAACTGGATGTACACGCCGACCGAGTTCACAGCGATGCTCGCCTTTGACACGATCGTCGGTTGGACACTTGCCGGTCTCGTCATGGCTGCGATCATCACATCGCCAAAGCAAAAGAGTGCATGATGGAGATGGTCGAAGCACGCAACCCGCAAGTAGGCAAATCTTCAACGCGCGTCAATAAAGCGAGTTATCAGGCATACCGCGAAGCCTTGCTCAAGGTCATTCCGCACTCGAATGAAGGTGTGCTCTTCGGTGATCTTGCCGACCTCGTTTCGCCGCTGTTGCCCGAACAAATCGCATCATCCACCAAACCAATGTGGTGGGTGACCACGGTCAAACTCGATCTCGAAGCCCGAGGCCTCATCGAGCGTGTGCCAAAGGCTTCGCCCCAGCGACTCCGGAGAACGCGCGTAAAGTAAGGCGTGCCCGACGACCCAACCCCACATACACCCGGCGATCTTGATGCCGAGGGCTTTCTGCCCGCCGATGCGCCGCCGCCTTGGGGCACGGAGTCATACGACGAGCGCCTCACTCGGCTGAACCGCACGGCCCGCGACCTGCCGCCCGTACCAGGTGTCTACCTGATGAAAGACCACAAGGGCATCGTGATCTATGTCGGAAAGGCGAGCAAACTACCCGATCGTGTGTCGAGTTACTTCATCCCCTCCGCCGATCTGGGGCCGCACAAGTCGAACATGCTGAGCGAAGTGCATTCCTTCGACTACCTGACCTGTGAAAGTGGGTGGGAGGCGCTCCTCGTTGAAAACAGACTGATCAAAGACATCCAACCCGCGTACAACGCAAGCCTGAAGGACAGCAAGACTTTTCCATATCTCGTCGTCACCATGCGCGAGGATTACCCGCGCGTGTTCATAACACGAAATCCTTCGGGCATTGATAACAAAACCGGCGAGGTCGCCGCCGAATATAAGGGGGCCAAGATCTTCGGCCCGTTCACCAGCCCGGGCGCGCTGCGCGAAGCGGTTCATTACCTGCAGAAGATCTTCAAGTTCCGGACCTGCTCACTCGATATCGTCGCGGGCGATCCGAAGAACCGGTTCTTTCGACCGTGCCTCCTGCATGCAATCGGGCAATGCACCGCCCCCTGTAGTGAATCAATCTCGGTTGATAAATATCGCCATGACATCGACACCTTTGTGCGCTTTCTTGGGTCCAAGCGCAGCGTCATGCTTCGCGAGATGCGGGCCGACATGGAACGCGCCGCAGAAGCACTGGACTTCGAACAGGCCGCGGTGTTGCGCGATCAGATCAAAGCCATCGAGAAACTCGACGAACGCGCCCACACCCGCGACCAGTGGCAGCCCGAAGCCGAGATCGGGTATATCGACCCCGAAAAAGGCACGCGGAGCCTCCAGAAAACACTTGGGCTCGAATCACCCATCCGGTGCATCGAAGGGATTGACATCGCCCACCTCGCAGGCGGGGAAACCGTGGGTAGCAAAGTGTGTTTCGTAGACGGCCGACCGTTTCGTGATGAATACCGCCGCTATCGCATCGCCAGCGTCGCGGGCGGCAACGACGACTACGCCAGCATCCGCGAGGTCGTGAGCAGGCGCTATCGCGAGGCCGGAGCCGGGCACGAACTTTACCCCGATGTCGTCCTGATCGACGGCGGACTCGGGCAGTTGCACGCCGCCCAGGAGGCTTTCGCTTCGCTCGATGTACCCCCCCCAATGGTTATCAGTTTGGCGAAAAAGGAAGAAATCATCTATGTGCAGGAGCGCAGCGAGCCGATCCGTCTGGGCCGCAACAACCCAGGGCTCCGCCTGTGCCAACAGGTCCGCGACGAAGCCCACCGCTTCGCGCAGCACTACCACCATGTGCTGAGGCGCAAGAAAACGCTGGGAGAGTAAATGCGGCGGGCATTGATCAAAACGCGCGAGATTCGACAGGCCGCCATCGTCGCGTCGACCGTACTGTTCATCGCAGGCGTGTTCTCCTGCACTCTCCGCATTTCTCGACTCAGTACGACGACTCCAGCCGCTGGTGGTAGTGCCTTTCAAGAGGTACTTCTTGAGCACGGCCGCATCGTTCTCGAAACGCAGACATCGCCAGCACTATCAGCCCCTTTGTCACCTGCGATGAACTGGCAGATCGATTTTGGATTCAACATCTCATACGAAGAGCGGTTGACGAATCTGCCGGTCGCTGGCGGGCTGATCACAACTCACAGTCGCGCGATCCCAATCGCCGCGCCTTCGTTTTTGGCTATGGTGGTTCTGATGCTGCTAGTCCTTCCGCTGCGCCGAGTTGTTGAGAACGGCAATTGTCTTTCCTGTGGGTATAACCTACAAGGGCTTAGTACCAGAACTTGTCCGGAATGTGGTGAGACATCAAGCCAATCAGCTTCACGACCAAGGCGAAGCCTCGTACTCACGCCATGTTTAACGACAGGACACACCGCGCACGCCCAAGAACAAGCCGACACTCTCACATTGAGTAACACATGCCGCCTGAAGGCAAGCTTGTGTTTGGTTGGTGGGTTGTGCTTGCTCGGCGCTGGCGTGTATGCGGCTGTAATTCTGCCGGTCGTTACGGTGTCGTTCTTTCTGCTCGGCAGCACTTGTGTCTTGTCAGGGCCATTCATACTGCTTGGCATCCGCCTGTTGAATTGGAACCCCAGAATCATCGTTGATCGACGTGATGGCACCGTAACCTACATCGGTCCCTTCAAGAACCAGACAGCTTGGGCTGTGCCGATCAAAAAGGCTCGCCTGAAAGTTGGTTCTCTGACCTACAGAACCGAGACTGTGTCGGTGCTGGCCATCGTGCCATGTGCAGCAGATGGAAGCACGGTAAACGATCACCCGTTCATGGTCATGTCAGGCAGACGAGGGAAGGTGAGCCGCGAGGCCAAGAACTGGGCGGAGCGCCTCGGTGTGACAAGTAACGAAGATCGCAGCGAGTTTTTTCACTCGTGGCTGAAGTAACTTCTCAAAACCACTTCAACCTTCTGAAAAACACCAGCAGCCCAATCGCCACAACCACCAGCGACCCCGTGACCACCCAGAACGCGTACGGGTTGCTCGCACCAGGCATTCCCCCGACATTGATCCCGAGCAGCCCGGTCAAGAGACCCAGTGGGAGAAAAACCGCTGCAACCAGCGTCAAGACATACATCCGCTGACCCGCCCGGATTTCCCGCTGCGTGCGAACCTCGTCCTGCGACACGGCTGCCCGGTCGCGCACTTCTTCAAGGTCTTCGACGATGCGGGCGGTGCGCTCCGAGGCTTCGGTCAGTTCCGCCCGCGCCCGGGCATCGATCAACGGCGACGGCGACATCGCGAGCGTGCGAAGCGTGTCGCGCTGAGGCGCGAGATACCGGCGCAGGCGAATCGACTGGCGACGGACTTCTGCAAGGCCGCGCGTATCGACACTAGAAATATCTTCAGCCGCCAGCGAATCCTCGACTTCGTCAATGAGTTCACGCAGATTTTCGACAACGGGGCTGAGACGATTGGTGATACCCAACGCGATTCCGGTCAGAATCGCGGTTGTCGTGGTCGGCCCTTTGCCAGCTTCAACGCTGAGCCTCAACTCGCGCACGGTTTGAAACCGATGCTGACGAAGTGTGATGATGCAATCAGCGTCGAGCCACATGCGAATCGCGATCATGTCGTCGGGTTCGGCACCTGGGTTGAGGTTGATCCCACGGAACACCACGAGCAATCCGTCGTCGATTTCAGTCACGCGCGGTGCGGTGCGGTGAGCAAGCAAGGCTTCGACAGCCATTTCATCCAACTCGGATCCATCATTGAGCCAATCCTGCACCTGTTGTTTGGTGCGGTCGAGGTGAATCCAACTCGGGCCGTTTTTATGGGTGTTGATGCCCTCCCAGTCGAGTCGGCGTGCTGGTTGGTCTTCACCGGGTTCGAGTGCAAACGCAAAGGTCAGTCCATCCGGCGAGTCGGAGATTATGTTGGCTTCGTCGTCGGGCATGCGTGCATGGTACACGCCCGCGCCAGGTTCGCACCAACTCCAAGCCGTGTGTGCATCGTCAACGCTCGTCCGGATGATCCGTGTCTGTGTCAGCCGTTGGTCGTTTGCCCGTCGTGCGGAATCGCTCGCGAAGCCGGGCGTATTCCTCCGGGCTGCCTTTGAGATCAGGCAAAGCGCCTGCCTTGTGGTCGGCGTGTAACTTTTTGAGAAAGGGCACGCACCAGCCGCATCCCGTGCCCGCGTCGAGACATTCCGAGATCAGGCTCGCAACCGCAGGGTCTTCACGCGACAAGTAGCCACGCACTTTGCGCAGCGAAACGCGATAGCACAGGCAGACATGGTCATCAGGTTCCACGCGTCATCGTACGCCTGGCGCATGGTTGCTTCGGTCGCCTTGTTAAACGCCGATGAGTTGATCAAGCATTTCGACCACCCCATTTGCCAGTGACGATGGCGAAACCGCATCGGCGTGACCTTTGAGTTGATCATCCGCATTGGCTGGACACCCGAACCACGCGACTTGCTCGCGGATCGCCAGATCGCCCATCGTGTCCCCGATGCCCGCGAGTCGGGCCGGGTCGAGTTGGAACTGCTGGATCAACCGACTGATCGCTCGGCCCTTGCTGACATGCGCCAGATCAACATTGATACAGGTCCAAGTCATCGACACCCGCATCGGCCAACCCTTCGAAGCGATCAACCGCTCGAGCACCGGCACGACCTCAGCTGCGAGCCACGACACATCGTCATGAAAAACCGTCGCTGACGCCGTCTTGCCCAGCTGCAGAAAACACCCCCTGGGCCCGAGCTCCGCGCGGACCCACGATTCCAGTTCGCGCACCGCACGCAAGTCGTCATTGGTGATGGTCGGGCTCAAAGACCAGCGGTGGGCTGCGAAGTCGTAGATCCACGCACCGTGTTCGCAGATGGCTGGGATCGCGCTGCACCCAAGCAGGCGACACACTGCTTCTGCGTATGGCTGAGGGCGACCCGTACAAGGAACGATCACAGGGCGGTCCTCATCTTGCATGGCGTATCGGTTGTACTCTGCAACATGTTGCAGGGCAATGAGATCGGATGACTCTTGCCCTTCAGGCATCAGGCACCCGTCCACATCACAGAACACCGCATCAAACCGCCTTGTGTGTTCTCGTGTTTGGCCTTGCATGGATGGACTGTATACTGGACTGAAACTGGAACAGCACGCTCACCAATGAACTCGAACGGAGATTCACGAGATCACTTTGAAAGGCCTGAAACATGTCATTTCGCAAGTTGCCAGTCGCTGCTCTTGTCGCACTCAGTTCAGTCTTGCTCGTTGGTTGTGGGTATCAAAGCGCGAAATTCAAACGATCTGACACGGTGATCGAAACTCATGTGGCTGCGTCGCCGTTGCATGTGCAAGTTGCCAATGGCTCCATTTCGGTCATTGCAGGCGGGACAGACTCAGTCACGATCGATGCCGAGATCAAAGCCACAACCCAAGAACGACTTGACAACACCCGTCTGGTTGTGACGCGAACAGCCGATCAAACGCTCGACATCGGTGTGGCGTGGCCTGATGGCAAGCGGCTGGGGAGTGAGGGGTGCTCGCTCACCATCACCATGCCCGATGCCACGCTCGTCGATTTGCAAACAAGCAACGGCCGACTCACCGTGACCGGGGTGGGCACCGAAGCAAAACTGCACACAAGCAATGGCCGATTGACTGTTTCTGATGTCAACGGACCGATCGATGCAAAAACCAGCAATGGCCGAATCTCGTTCACCAATATCGGGGGGTCGATTTCGGTGGATACCAGCAACGGCGACATCAACATGACCGATGTCGCCGGCCCGATCGATGCTGATACTTCGAACGGATCAATCAAGATTCGGCTCACCGACGACGCGACCGGACCCATCGTTGTGGACTCATCAAACGGCTCGGCCACGCTCGAAGTCGGGTCATCGTTTCAGGGGAATCTCCGATTGAGCACCTCGAATGGCAAGGCTGTCGTGGCTGATGGTGTGCATGCGGAATCTGTCGATGTAGGCAAGAGAAGCCGAACGCTTCAGTTCGGGGGCGAAGGCTCCTCGAAACTGAGCACCAGCAATGGATCAATCACAGTGAAGCCTCGCCAGAGCGACTAACGCGCGTTCCGCAGCAAGGCTTGCACTTGAACGATCCTAGTGTGTCCTACCGCCACACTGTTGTGCGATGGCGCTGGAACCCACTTGACCCATGCTGATCGTCGCTGCATCGAACATGCCTCTCGCAGTCCTTGTTGGAGCCCTCATCGGGTTGGCAGCGATCTGTTTCCTCGTCTGGATTGTGGTGCTTTTTCACGCAATCGTGACGAAGCATCGATTGCCGACCGCTGCAGATGGACTGCACCTGGATGCCAAGCCGGATGAACGCGCGTGTGTTATCGTCCCGGCGCATAACGAATCTTCGTGTGTTGGCCGATTGATCGAGTCGTTCAAAGCCCAGGACCACCCTGGGGCGCGATTTGTTCTTGCTCTCGACCGATGCACCGACGACACGGTCGATATCGCCCGACACACCATCGCTGATGATGATCGGTTCGAGATTATCGAAATCGACACATGCCCCGATGGATGGGCGGGGAAGGTCAACGCTGCCTGGACCGCTGTTCAACGAGCACGGGCAGCCCAAGATGCCGACCTGTTCGTCTTTACGGACGCCGACTGCGCATTCCACCCGGGATGCGTGCGGGCGTGTTCGGCGCTCCTTCATCAACGCAATCTTGATCTGCTGAGCCTGCTGAGCACACTTGAAACCAGAGGGTGGTTTGAGTGGGTCTGTCAGACCTCTGCGACCCTTGAGTTGGTGCACCAGTATCCCCTGCTCCGCGCCAACCGGACAGGTCGTTCGCAGCGGCCTTTTGCCAATGGTCAGTTCATGATGTTCCGTTCGGCTGCATACCGGGCTGTGGGGGGGCATGAGGCGGTTCATGACGCATTGCTTGAAGATATCGCTTTTGCTCGGCTGATTTCCAAGCCGCGGTACGACTTTCAGGCCGGGCTGTTGATTTCAGGGGGAATCGTGCGGTGCCGCATGTATGACACCTGGGCGCAGTTTCGCACCGGTTGGAAGCGCATCTATACAGAATCGCTCAATCGACGAAGTACCCGCATGCGATCGGCATCGTGGAAAACGCGCTTCTATGGCACCATTCTCCCGATGTCTTCCATCGCGGCTGTGTGTGTCGGAGCCTGGCTAGGAAATAGTTCCAGTCTGGGCACGACTGCCTGGGTGACCGGGTGTTGCGGCGTGGCCGCCTGGCTCGTCGGCGGTGCGGTCGTCACACGCAGCGGCGGGGCGCCCGTGCTCTCGGTCCCCTTGCAACTGGTAGGTGCGTGGCTGGTTGGGGGAATCCTCGCTGAGGGCGCGCGTGATCTTGCGAGCGGTCGGCCGACGCGATGGGGAGGCCGAGAATATGTGCTGGAAGATCGGTCTGCCCCATGATTCGCTTCCGACGATCAAGCCCTGAAGTGCGTTTCGAGATGACCCCGCTCATCGATGTGGTTTTTCTGTTGTTGACCTTCTTTATCTTCGCTTTGGTGTTGATGGTTCGGGCGAATGTGCTCGATGTCTCGCTGCCCGAGATTGGGTCAGGACCAGCAGCACAGGGCCAAACCGTGACCATCGTGATTGATGCGGACAGCAACCTGTATGTGAACGGAGAACCGGTTGAAACCGAACAAGTGGTTGAGGTTGTGCGAGATCGACTTGCAGAACAGACGGATGCCAGGCTCGTGATCGCTGCCGACCAGAAATCGGCATCTGGCTCACTCATCGGGCTTGCCGATCTGTTGAGCCGCGAAGGGCTCGGTGAGTTCAGTATCATCGGCACCGAGCCGGCATCGGTTGACGCACAACCGATCGAGCCCACGCCTGAACCATAAAAAGTTGGGTCGGCAAGACTCGGCAAACTATACTTGGAGTGCTGTGAACAGATTTGCTCAGAATACCGCTTTGTTGGGTGTGCCCGCGCGTCGCGTCGTGTCCATGTGTTTGGCGCTGTTCGCGATTGTGTTGTGCGCGTGGCAGGAAACGCCGCAATCGCCGCCCGTGAGCCCGGGCGCCGTGCTCGCCTCGCGACAAGCGGACTTCGTCGTTGTGATCACGATCCATGGCCCGATCGATTCGGTCACTTCGTTCAGTGTGCAGCGTCGTTTGCAGCAGGCTGCCGATTCGGGCGCTGATGCAATTGTGCTCGATATCAACTCGCCGGGCGGCGAGATTGGTGCGGTCCTCGAAATCACCGGAGCAATCAAGCAGAGCCCTGTTCCAATCACGATCGCGTGGATCAACCCGCACGCTTACTCGGGCGGTGCCATCATCGCGCTTGCCTGCAGCGAGATTGTGGTGGGCAGCGCTGCTCAGATGGGCGACGCATTCCCGGTGACCATTGCGACTGACAACGGCCGAATGGGCATCCGCGGGCTCACGCCCGACGAACGAACCAAGATGCTCCCCCCTCTGCTTGCTGATGTTGTCGATTCTGCCAGGCGCGCGGGTTTCGATGAGTACCTCGTGCAGGCGATCGTCACCGATGGCATTGAACTCTGGCTCGTCGAAGAGGAAGGCACCGGGCGACGATTTACAGTGAATGAAGCCGAATACCGCGCCATCTTTGATCGTGATCCGCCTCGGCTCAAGCCGATGTTCGCCCATGTGCCCGGCTCGCGGCAGGACACGACACCAGCCGACACAAATCCGGTCGACGAAAACGCCGATCGAGAACAACTCGTCGAAGAAGAACTCGAGTTTCAGCCTGCGTCACCGGTCCTGGGCGACCTCGCCTCATCCGTCACCGATCGGCTTTCGGTCAACTCAACGCGCCCGACCTTTGATGCGTCGCAGCGCGGCCTATGGACCGACCTCGGATATGTCACCGATGGCAGCGCCCCGATTGTCATGGATACTGATCAAATGGGCGTACTGGGTTTTTCCAGCGGCCAAATCACGAATGACGAAGAACTCAAGGCCTTTCTCGGAGCGACGACCCTCGTACGCCTCGACCAGTCCTGGTCGGAGTCCGCATCGCGGTTCCTGACCAGCATGGGCGTTCGTTTTATCCTCATCGCGGTTTTTCTACTCGCGCTGTTCATTGAAATGTCAAGCCCGGGTCTGATTGTGCCGGGCGCGATTGCCATGGGCGCTGCTGTCCTGCTCATCGCCCCCCCGATGGTCATCGGTATGGCCAACTGGTGGGAGGTCGGCGCGATCATCCTCGGCGTTGTGTTCATCCTGCTCGAAATATTTGTCATGCCCGGCTTTGGTGTCTTTGGCATCGTGGGCCTCGTGGCGCTCTTCGGCGGGATGATCGGCACCTTCATTCCAGATGGCACGGGGATCATCCCGTCAGATCCCAACGCAAGTTCAGCGGCGCTCAAGGGCATGGTGACCATGCTGCTCGCGATCATCACAGCGGGCATCGGGATGTACTTTGTTTCAAAGCACTTTGGCACGCTGCCGCTTCTGAACCGACTTGTGCTCAAAGACCTGTCAGATCGCCAGCAGGATATGTCGCTGGTCTCATTGATGGCTGACAGCGGCGGCCCGCCGGCAGCGGTGGGTGATGAAGGTGTCACGACGACACCGCTCAAGCCTGTCGGACAGGCGCTGATCGATGATCGGATTCTCGATGTCGTTTCAGATATCGGTTTCGTTGAGGCTGAAGTCCCCGTTCGTGTGATCGCTGTCGAGTCCATGCGGGTTGTTGTTGAACCGGTCAGAGACGAGGGCGAAACCGCGTGAATGAGTCCATGATGTATCTGGGGATCGGCCTGATCGCTGTCGGGTTCTTGTTGATTGTCGTCGAGGCGTTTGTGCCTTCGGGAGGCATCATCGGCGTTGTGGCGGTCCTCTGTGCTGTGGCTGGCATCGTGGCGCTGTTCAGGTATGAAACCGCATGGGGTGTCTCGGGGATGCTCACGACGGTGGTGCTCGGGCCGATGGTGTTTTTCTTTGCGATTTCGATGCTGCCCTCGACGCCATTTGGGCGAAGGCTCATCGGCGAACCATCGGAAGCCGAACTGGCAGAGCGTAATGCCAACGAACAGGCCATCCGCGACAAGTACAAAGCCTTGATCGGTCTCGAAGGCGTGGCGGTGACAGACCTGCGCCCGGTCGGCGAAGCCCGGTTCGGGCGCGAGCGCCACGAAGTGCTCGCTGAGGGCGGCTTGATCGAAGCTGGAACGCGCGTGCATGTCACGAGGGCGGAGCCCAACTTGATCAAAGTTCGCGCGGTGCGTGACCCGAAGGTGTCTTGACTAGACTAGTGTGTCAGAATTGACCCACAGTTTGCTGCGACGGAGTCTTTGAAACATGCCCGATACGATCTGGATTGTCCTCGGTGTTATTGGCGTTCTTGTAGCGATTGTCGTTTTCTTTTCGCTGTTCCAGTTCTTTGGCCTGTGGTTTCAGGCGTTGCTCTCGGGCGCCCGGGTCAACCTGCTCGACATCATCGCGATGCGATTCCGCAAGGTTGATGTTCGATCAGTCGTGCTCAGCCGCATCCGTTCGGTCAAAGCCGGGCTCGATGTCAGCACCAATCAGCTCGAAACGCATTATCTCGCGGGCGGACGGATCATCAATATCGTCAATAGCCTCATCGCCGCCCAGAAAGCACGCATCGAATTGGACTGGGACACCGCGTGTGCGATCGACCTCGCTGGCCGTGATATTTTCGACGCGGTGAATACCTCGGTGAATCCGAAGGTGATTGATTGTCCCAATCCGCAGCAGGGCCGCTCGACGATCGACGCGGTGGCCAAAGACGGCATTCAACTCAAAGCCCGTGCCCGCGTCACGGTGCGAACCAACCTGTCGCGACTGGTTGGTGGTGCGACCGAGGAAACGGTCGTGGCTCGCGTTGGTGAAGGCATCGTTTCAGCGATTGGTTCGGCGGATAGCCACAAGAATGTGCTTGAGAATCCGGATCGCATTTCCAAGGCAGTGATGGCCCGCGGGCTTGATGCTGGCACGGCCTATGAGATTCTTTCGATTGATATCGCCGATGTGGATGTCGGCGAGAACATCGGCGCGAAGTTGCAGCTGGATCAGGCGGAAGCCGACAAGAAGGTCGCTCAGGCGCTGGCAGAAAAACGGCGTGCAATGGCCATCGCGCTCGAGCAGGAAAACAAAGCCAAGATCGAAGAAAATCGCGCGATGGTCGTGCTCGCAGAAGCCGAAGTCCCCCGTGCGATGGCCGAGGCGTTCCGTTCGGGCAACATGGGCATCATGGACTACTACCGCATGAAGAACATCAATGCCGATACGACGATGCGCAAGTCGATCGCGGGCGACGAAGACGACACGCCGAACAAACTGTGATCGCTCTTTGAGTAGTTTGGGCGACTGACCCAAACTTGTTTACTTGATCAACTCGTCCATGCGTGCGTGCATGCGGCGCTGGCGCACCTGGTCATTGAACCAGGGTGACGCTGCTCGTCGTGCTCGATCAAGTTCATCACTGACGACATCCGGAGCCGGAGCGGCGGCGAGTGTGACAGGAACAAGTGACATGTCGATCCGCGTTGGAAGGGTCAGTTCGCCGAGACCATCATCGAGCCCGAACTGCTGCAAGAGCCACGGCCCCGGTTCGCCGATGACATAGATCGTCCCCGGCGGGACGACCGCGAGCGGCCCGTTTTCTGTGGTGACATAGTCTGACTGCGGAAAAACGGCTGTCAGGTTGCCGCGCCGTCGCGCAAACAGGTCGCCGGAATCACTGGACATCTGATAGACCCGATCCCACGCATCGGGCAGCCTCAGATCAGCGCGAGGAACGAGCGGATCGACCGACAAGAGCCCGAAGTCTTCAAAGCCCTGTGCAACCGGATGATCAAAATGCCACGAGTGGACCTGGTCCACCGGTTGGGTCATGATCAGCGACATGGCGAGCAACTCGAGCATACAGGTCCTTATCGACCGATCGGCCTTGGTTCATCATCCACGCAACAGGAGTTGAATCTCGACTGTCAGCGTTTCATCTTTCTGCAGTTCGTCGATGGCTTTCCCTTTGGCGGTCCAACGATAGATCGCATCCATCAATGGCCCATCCACATGCGGGTGGCCGGTTCCCTTGTGTTCGCCATCGACTTTCAAGAACTCGGCCCGCCGAACGATGCCGTCGGCACCAAAGTGAATCTGCACCACCGGATTACGGGGGCGGGCGATCGCTTTGACCGTCACGCTCCATTGAGGTCGCACCGTCGCAATATCGAGACCCTCGCCCGCGATCGGCTTGCCGGGCGACCACTTGAGATTGGGAATTTTGGTGCTCGCGTCCGCTTCTCGCGTGTCCTTGATGCCTTGCGTTCCACTCGGATCCGCTGACGCGGTCTTCGCCTCTTGTGGCTTTTCGCTTGGTTTTGCTTCTGAGGACTTCTGCGGAACTGAAACCGATTCGCTCGGCTCAGCCTGCTGCGCCGGCTTGCTCTCCTTCAGGCTCGTTTTCACTTCCGGCGCTGGTTCGGCGTTGAGCAATGCCTCGGTGGATGATACCGGAGCGGTCGCCACAGGCTCGAAAATATCCATGGGAATGGCAAGCGCGGACGGAATCGCGATCGTCGGCTTGCTGATCTCATCACTCGGCGGCTGCACTGATTCTTCAGGCAACACTTGCTGAGGTTGCTCGGTTGCGACCTGATCCGGCGACGATTCGGCTTCGGCTGGCGGCGAGGGCTGGTCCTCGGACGCAACCTGCGTCGTCCCGACAACAGGGGTCACTGCTGCCTGCTCAACCGTTGACTGCGTCGCTGAATGTTCGGTTGGGGATTCAAACCCGATCCAGTTGATTGTCGCGGCTGAAGATCGGTCGATTCCAAGTTTCAACGGCTGTGTCACCTGTGGAGCCACTTGATCGTCGCTCGATGTGGCCACCTGCCCGTGCGCTTGCACTTGCGACCAGACCAAGACGCTCGCGTGAACCGCTGCACTCAGCGCCACGCCAACGACGAGGTTTCGAACCATGCCAGCATTTGCATCTGTTTCGAGCATGTCCACCTGGCTGCGCAGCACCCCGGTTTGGCGCGCCTTCCCTGCTGAATAGTACGCGTCAGGTCGAGGATCGGGTTCGGCTCACACCCGAATCGAATTCGCGTGTATCAGCCCGCTGTGGGCGTTTCCTGCTCGACTGCCCAGGTGATGTCATCGCCGTCACAGTTGATATGAAGCGTGAAAAAGCCCGGTAGGCCGCTCGGCCCACTCGTGTCGTGCTTGTTGATGAGCGGCCAAATGACCTTGCGATCGGTCTCAGGGATGGGAAGACTTGTGATGGAATCGGGCTCGTGCCATTCGAGCAGGCCTTCGTTCATTGGACCGGTTTTCACCTCGACCGGACCGAGAACACGGTAGTAGAACAACAGCCAGTGCCCGGCACCTTCGAACGCGGCTTCGCTGATCAATCCGACAAGGTGCAGGCGGTCAATTGGCACTTCGATACCGGCTTCTTCTCTGATTTCGCGTTGCGCGCATTGGGCCGGGCTTTCGCCGGTGTCCATATCCAGCTTGCCGCCGATTGGTGAACACAGCCCAAAGTTCGGGTGCTTTTGCCGACGGATGAGCAGAATGCGCCCATCTGCATCGCGCAGGTCACACAGGCACGCGAGGCGATAGGGCAGTCGGCCGTCGTCGGTGAGTTGAGGCAAGATATTCGCTGCGTCTGGCATAGGTTGCGAGCATAGCCTCAAGAGCAGGAAAATGCGCTCTCTGGACGAGGATGGAGCCTTGCGCCGATAGATCACACTATGACGACGCAACCGAGAGAACACGCTTCCGATGCGCACGCTTGGGCTCCTCAAGCGTTCGCCAGTGCACGCCCGTTCCTGGTTGGAATCGGTGGCTGTGGCATGTCAGGACTCGCCCAGGTCATGCGCGCCGGAGGCTGTGCGGTCAGCGGTATTGACGCTGTTCAAACATCCCTGACCGACACGCTGAACGCGCGCGATATTTCGGTCGGACTCGACACGCCGAATGCGGTATTACCTGATGATCATGATCTCGTCATCGTCTCGGCTGCGGTTCGTCACGACCATCCGATTGTGCTTCAAGCCAATGAACGAGGAATCCCAGTTCTCAACTACGCAGAAGCGCTCGGTCGGGCCATGTCCGGTCGAACTGGCGTGGCGATCGCCGGAACGCACGGCAAGAGCACAACGACCGCCATGCTCGGGTGTATCTTGACAGATGCCGGACTCGACCCATCGGTCATCGTGGGCGCAACCTGCCATCAACTTCAGCATGGATGCCAGTCCGCCGCGCCGCAACCTGGCGTTGGATTCCGCGTTGGTTCGCTCGCGATCAATCAAGGCCCGCAGGCTGGCGAACCCGGTCTTTTGCTTGCTGAAGCGTGCGAGTTCAATCGTTCTTTTCACAACCTCAACCCAACGATCGCTGCGATCGGTCAGATTGAAGCGGACCACCTCGACATCTATGGCTCGCTCGATGCGGTCGTCGAAGCGTTCGCCGGCTTTGCCCAGCGCGTGCGCCCTGCCGATCAAGGCGGAAGACTCTTGATCGCGCACGACGGTGCTCATCGCGGTGTGGTCGCTTCCGGTCTCCGCTGTGCGGTCGAAACAATCGGGTTCAGCCCTTCTGCCGATTGGGTGATGTCATATGACACCACAACCCGGCGGGTCACGCTTGCTCACGAAGGAAGTTCGATCGCCTGGATCAACCGCATGCCGGGCGAACACAATGCGGTCAACGCTGCCACCGCAGCTGCGCTCGCATTGATGCTGGGCGCTGATCCTGTTTCTGTCGAGGCCTCTTTGGCTGCGTTTGCTGGTCTTGATCGTCGCATGCAACTCGTCGGCGAGCGGGCTGTGCCGGGCGGGGGGGCTGTGCGTGTCTACGATGATTATGGACACCATCCGACCGAGATCGAAGCCACCCTCCGGGCGTTGCGTCAGGCTGAGCGACCCGAGGTATCGGGCGGTCGGTTGATCTGTGTTTTTCAGCCTCACCAGCACTCGCGTACGCGATTCCTGATGGAGGAGTTTGCGACAAGTTTTGAGCACGCCGACATTGTTATTGTGCCGCAAATCTACTTTGTGCGCGATACACACGAGGAGAAATCGCGCGTCAGTTCTGCCGACCTCGTCGATCGACTTCGGTCGCGCCAGGTTCGGGCGATGCACCTGCACCCGTTTGGTGCGATCGTCGAACAGCTTGAGAACCTCTGCCGCGCGGGCGACCTGCTGGTGGTGATGGGCGCCGGACCGGTGTGGCAGGTTGCCCGTGGGTTTCTTGAAACGGAGCAGACATGACTGCGACCGCTGAACTGCCGATGAAGATCACACGCCAAGCACCCATTTCGACCTGGTATCGCGTTGGCGGGCGAGCGGACTGTCTCGCGTCACCAAGCACGACCGAGCAACTCGTTCAACTGTTCGGCGAAGGCCAATCCGTTCGTGTGCTCGGCGAGGGCGCCAACCTGTTGGTCAAAGACGAAGGTGTGGACGGCATCGTCGTTTCGCTGAAACAAGGCGATTTTGCTGCTGTCTCGATCGACCCTGCCACACACTTCGTTATCGCGGGTGCAGGCGTCGATTTGCGTCGCCTGATCACATTTACCACCAAGCAAGGGCTCGCCGGTCTTGAGGTGCTAGGCGGCATACCAGCAACCGTCGGCGGCGCTGTCCGCATGAATGCCGGCGGCTCGTTCGGACAGATCTGCCAGTCCATCGCCTCCGTCACAACAATCGATCCCGATGGCTACGAACGCGAATTCGATGCGCAAGCAATCGACTTTGGTTACAGGTGCAGCGGGCTCGAACAACACATCATCACACGCGTTGCGTTCGCTCTCACACCCGACGACCCAACCGTCGTGCGCAATCGGTTGCGCGAATGCATGGACTACAAGAAGCGCACCCAGCCGATGGGCGAGCGATCGGCAGGGTGTACTTTCAAAAACCCTCTTCTGTTGGAGAACATAGCCGACATCGGTGCAGCTGGAGCGCGCGTCAGTGCTGGCAAGTTGATCGATCGCGCCAAATGCAAAGGGCTCAGCGTCGGTGCCGCAACAGTGAGTGAGCATCACGCGAACTTCTTGACGACTCAGGCTGGCGCAACCGCCTCTGACCTTATTGAACTCATGACATGTGTTGAACAGCGTGTGTTTGATCGGTTTGGTGTCAAACTGGATCGAGAAGTCGTTGTCTGGGGGCGGTCGCTGTGACATCGGTGCTTGTGCTGGGTGGTGGTCCGGATGCCGAGCGCACCGTGAGCGAGACCAGTGCGAACGCGGTCGCACAGGCGCTGGCAACCTCACATGATGTGCATTTCGAGTTGATCGATCGCATCGATGTCAGCAGACTTGCTGCACTTCCTGGCGATGTGATCTTTCCAGTGCTACACGGCTCATATGGCGAAGGGGGGCCGCTGCAAGACACCCTCAATCAGGACGGCCGGCCGTATGTTGGTTCTGGTGCCGCCGCGTCGCGCGCTTGCATGGACAAGATTGGAACGAAACTGGTTGCAGCGTCGCACAGGATTGGGACGCCCCCCGCCGGGATCTATGACCCGCGCGATGATAAGCCACCCATGTCACCCCCATTTGTTGTCAAGCCAACGCACGACGGCTCGAGTGTCGGGCTCTATCTCTGCCATTCGCCTGATAATTGGCTGGCGATCTGTGATGCTGTTCGCACAGACATCGCGACGAACCCTTACCGCAGCTACATGATCGAACGCCTGGTGATCGGTCGTGAGTTGACCGTCGGGTTGATTGGTAGTAGCGACAAACTGGAAGCACTTCCCATCGTCGAGATTGCACCTGCATCCGGCGTGTACGACTTTCAAGCGAAGTACGAACGGAACGACACGCGTTACATCGTGTCGCCTGAATTGCCAGCAGGCATCAGCAGGTCGCTGGCTGAAGCATCTCTGCAACTCGCAGAAGCGCTCGGCGTGCGCGATCTGGCGCGTGTTGATTTTGTTCTCGATCGTGCCGGCGATGCATGGTTGCTTGAGATCAATACAATGCCGGGATTCACACCAACTTCACTTCTACCGAAGGCCGCTCACGCCGCAGGGCTTTCATTTGACCAGTTATGCTGCCGCCTGGTTTCACTCGCACAGGCCCGCACGCAGATTTGCTCAGGAGATTGAGTCAGAATGGCACGCAAGAAAACACGCCGTAAAACGACGATAAAACGAAGCCGCGGAGCCAAGAAGTCAGCGCAGATCAACTGGTCAGCCATTCGTTCATGGGCTTTTCCGGCGCTGGCGTGTGTGTCCATCGTGGCGCTCGGAGCCGGGATGACTGTCGGAGCTGAGAAACTCGACGACGCGTCCAGATCTTTGTTGCTGGCAACCCCACCAATCATCGAACTCGAAGCACCAGTCGATCGCAACGGCCACACCTGGGTGCGCGACGAAGATCTGCTGGTGCTCAAAAACCGTATCCATGCATTGGTTGAAGGCGCTGACCCGTTTGATCGTCGGCCTTTGGCGACCGTTGGCGAAATGCTCGATGCGAGTGGGTGGTTCCGCGAGGTGCCGCGCGTCGAACGCGTGGGGCAGCGCTCCATCCGCGTGACAGGTGCATGGCGTCGCCCCGCTGCCGTGGTGCGTAGCGGGGGCCGAGACCATTTGATCTCGTGGCAAGGCATGCCGATGCCCGTCGTTTTCGCACCAGGTGGGTCCGAAGCCCCCATTATCTTGGGCGCAGGCATCGCGCCTGACTACCCAAACCCGACCGATCGATTTGCTCGCGTCTGGCCGGGCGAAGATGTCGCTGCTGCGATCGATGTCCTCAAACTGCTTGCACTCAAGCCATACCGCCAGCAGGTTGCAGCGATTGATATCAGCAATCTGTTCCGAACCGGCAATATCGTCCTCATCACAGATCACGAAAACGCGATCGTGTGGGGGGGACGACCGGGTGAGTTTCATGCAGGCGAAATGACTGTTGAAGAGAAAGTTGCCCGCCTCGATGCCTTCTTCGATCGAACAGGCCGAATCGATGGCGGGTACAACCGCGTCGAAATCCAGGGGCCTGTGATTCTGCACGGTCGATCGGACCCTGAGCCGTGACCGAAGCAGCACCCGATCGTGATCTTCTCGGGCGACCTCCGAAACGACACCCGAACTGGGACCACCGCCGGGGCGAGCCCCGAACTTTTGCATTGGTGTGGACCATATTTCTGATGCTCGCCACGCTGGTGATGTTTGCTTCGATGAGCGCAGCGCTTGTCGTCACGGTCGATGTGTATCGCCCCGCTACACGCATTTTGCTCATGACCATCACCGCGGGCATCGTGCTCATCTGGCCGATGATTCGATTGAGTCAGGCACGGCCTTATGGCAGCGCTTTGCCTCATGTTGCCCGTGACATTCTCATCGTGTTGATCCCTGTCCAGGCGCTCATTTGGCCGCAGGCTTTACGACTGTTGGGGGGGTGGCCACTGGAGCGATGTGCAGCAATCGCTGCGTGCCAATCGGCGTGGGCTCTGCTCATCGGGGGATTTCTCGCGCTTGGGCTCACCTTCGACCCTGTCGGTCGAGTGGGCCCGGCACGCGGCGCCTGGATGGCGTTCTTCGCTGCCATCGCTATCGGCGTGCCCTTGGTTGAACTCGCGTTTGGGTCGATCGTGCTGCCTGGTGCGCATGATCTTTCGTCTGTCGTCGCCATGATGATGTCGCCCATCACCGCTGTGTATGAGCTGGTTCGCGAGACAGAGTCGACGGGTGACCTTGCAGCCCGAACGACACAATGGACGGTCATCGGGGCGACCTCATTTGCCGGAGCGGTCGTTTGGGTCGCCGCTTGGTGCGTCGAACGCGCCCGGCATCGAGTTCAGGCATAGCCTTTTGAACAGATTCCCGAAGCGCATCGCACGGGCGGAGGTATCGCATGGATTTGATCACGAGTGAAGAGAAAGTCAAAATCAACGAGCGGCTGCAGTTTCTGCTCGAGAACAGAGGCAAGATCTCCGCACGGATCGCTGAAGCCCGCGAACTTGGCGACCTGAAGGAGAACGCCGAATATCACGCTGCCCGTGAACAGCAGGGGATGGAGGAAGCCGAGATCCGTCGACTCGAAGAGAGGCTTCAAAGCGCTCAAGTCGTCGATGAAGCGACCGCCAAGAGTGCAGCAGTGGTCTTCCTCGGGTCCAAGGTTCGACTACGCAATGTCCAGACAGGAACCGATGGCATCTATCACTTGGTTGGCGAATCAAGCGGCGAGGTGAATGACGACTACTTCGAAGTCACAGCCAACAGCCCGATGGGCGAATCGATGATGAAAGCTCGCGTGGGTGAGCAGTTCCGGGTCAAAGCGCCTCGTGGTATCAAAGTCTTTGAAGTCGTCGAACTGCTTTGAACCACAATTCGTGACGAAATCCTTCGTGCCAATAAAAAACCCGCGACAGGCAGTCGCGGGTCTTGATGTTTTGTGTGAAACCTGTGGGTATCAATAGGACACGGGATATGGTGTGAGCCTGGTCGGGCGGTCGGCGTAAAAAAGCAGGCGGCTGGCATCTTCAGGAAGTGCTCTGAAGTGCTGGTTCAAGGTGATCGCCCGCTGGTTGTTGACCATGTAAGGCGTTTGAGCCAAGGTCGATAGTTCCGGCGTCAAGTTGCCCCGAAGTGCTTGAATCGAAGTGTCCTGGCTGTTGGCACACCCGGAAAGGGTTGATGCTGCAGCGAGGCCCAGAACTGACAGAGCAAGGGTGGTTCGGCGGGTGTTCATGGTCATTCTTCCTGTACTAAGTTGCGTGGTGCGAGCCCATCACCCATGGTGAGGCCAAACGCCGGTACGATTGTGGCGGCAAACCGGCAAAAGGTCAAGTCGCGTTACTGACCTCATACGCGAGAATACCCCGGACTGTTTCATCGGCACAGAACGAACCTTCACAAGAACTTCATGGGCATTTGGTGCGTATGTCTCGACTGATGCTGCAATCTGCAGTAATCTGGTCAGATCTGGAGGCCGCATCATCGGCTCCAGCCGGCTCGGTCAAATGTTCGACCTTTAAGCGACTTCGATCGGGAACTGGGATGATTGGACGATGGGCAGGCCTCCAACGAGGGGAAGTCCGGGAGCCAGTTCGAAGGTGCCCACTTAGCATCGAGGTTCGGACATGCCGTTTCCCGGTTGGGTGCCGATGATGCGGCCTCTGTCGGTCAATCCGCCCAATCAGAGCCGATTGGCCATTTCAATGGACAAACTCCCGTTTTTCAGCCATCTTTTGGATGTATCGAACCGACGAGTGGGGTATGAGTGAACTCTCCGTCGCCAGTATTTCCGCCCAAAGCCAACAGGTCGTCGCAGACAAAGTATCCATGGCGGTCGCCAAGAAATCGCTGGATGTTGCCAAATCACAGGGCGATGCTGCAGTCGACCTGATCAAGGGGGCTGCTGCCATCGCAAATCAGCCTCATGGCGGCGGCAAAGCGGGCGGCTTCGATATTGTCGGGTGAGTGAATGCCCGGACATCTTGGCGAACCGGGCGCTTCCTTCTGCCAGTTCGGCAGCCTCCACCTGATGAAAACCGCTATCTGATGCCCGAGAAGGGCTTTTTTTGTCGGCCCGCAGATTGCATTGACTTCTTCCAACTGGTCTCAAGGCCCGTTGAAAGGAGTCGACCATGCAGATGGACAAATTCACAACCCTCGCCCAACAGGCATTGGCCCAGGCACAGACCGACGCTGCCAACCGAGGCAATCCCGAAGTCAACGGGTTGCACATCCTGCACGCGTTGATTGAAGATAAGAACAGCCCGACGCGATCACTTCTCGAACGGGCTGGCGCTAACAACGACCGCGTGGCGACTGTGACCGTCAGCGAGTTGGACCGCTTGCCCAAGACCAGCAGCGGAGCCGGTTCCAGCGGCCGGACAGTCTTGCAACTGCTCACCAAGGCCGACAGCGACGCCAAAGACATGAACGATTCGTTCATCTCGACCGAGCACTTGCTCCTCGCGATCACAGAGGTCTCCGGGCCCGCCCAAGACCTGTTGAAAGTCCTGGCGATCGGACCCAAGGAGGTCAAGGCTGCGATTGCCGCGATTCGTGAAGCCTCAGGTGTGAAGAGTGTCAACGACGCGAATGCTGAGTCAAACTTTGAGTCACTTTCCAAATATGCGATCGACCTGACCGAACGCGCTCAGCAGGGCAAACTTGACCCCGTCATCGGACGAGATGAAGAAATCCGCCGCTGCATGCAGGTCTTGAGTCGTCGAACGAAAAACAATCCGGTCCTGATTGGCGAACCTGGCGTGGGCAAGACAGCGATCGTCGAAGGGCTCGCGCTTCGACTGGTGAACGGCGACTGCCCCGACACCATGCGCGAAAAGCGCATCATGGCGCTCGATGTCGGCCAACTGCTCGCAGGTGCGAAGTATCGCGGCGAGTTTGAAGAGCGACTCAAAGCCGTCCTGCGCGAAGTGCAAGCGTCCGAAGGTGCCGTGATCCTGTTCATCGACGAGTTGCACACGATCATCGGAGCAGGGGCCGCCGAAGGCGCGGTCAGCGCGGGCAACCTGCTCAAGCCGGCACTCGCGCGGGGCGAGTTGCGGTGTATCGGCGCGACAACGCTCGACGAGTACCGCAAGCACATCGAGAAAGACCCCGCGTTCGAACGCCGATTCCAACCGATTTATGTCGATCAACCCAGCGTGGAAGAAACCATCGCCATTCTCCGTGGTCTGAAGGAACGCTATGAAGCCCACCACGGCGTGCGGATTCTTGACGAGTCCATCATCGCGGCTGCCCAACTGAGTCAACGGTACATCGCCGATCGATTCCTCCCAGACAAAGCGATCGACCTCATCGATGAATCGGCGAGTCGGCTGCGCATCGAGATTGACTCGATGCCGACCGAACTCGATGAGATCCGGCGGCGCATCATGCAACTCGAAATCGAGCGTGAAGCCCTGCGACTTGAACAGGGGGGTAAAACTGAATCAGGTGGCAAGGAACTTGACCGCGTCGAACTGGAACTGGCGGAACTCCAGGAAACCAACCGGCAACTGACCGCCCAGTGGGAAGCAGAAAAGGCCGACCTTGATGAGGTGCGTTCGATCAAGGAGCAGATCGACACCAAGCGGGTCGAACTCGAACAAGCGCAGCGGCGCGGCGATCTCGAAGCCGCGGCTCGCGTTCAGTATGGCGAGATTCCCGGCCTCGAATCGCAGCTCTCCAAGGCTGAAGCCGAACTCGATGCCAAGTCCGACTCTGGAAACTCACTCGTCAAGGAAGAGGTTGACGCTGAAGCCATCGCCGAAGTCGTCGGCAAGTGGACCGGTATCCCTGTCGCGCGGCTGGTCGAGTCGGAACGCGACAAGCTCACGCATATCGAAGAACACCTGCGCAAGCGCGTCGTGGGACAGGACCACGCCCTGCAGGTTGTCGCGGATGCCATCCGTCGAAGCCGCGCAGGGCTCAGTGATCCGAGTCAGCCGATCGGCAGCTTCCTCTTCCTCGGGCCAACCGGCGTGGGCAAGACCGAGAGTTGTAAAGCGCTGGCAGAGTTTCTGTTTGATACAGAGGAAGCCCTGGTTCGCATCGATATGTCAGAGTACATGGAGAAGCATGCTGTCGCACGGCTGATTGGTGCCCCCCCTGGTTATGTTGGTTATGAAGAAGGCGGCGCGCTGACCGAGTCCGTCCGCCGTCGGCCTTACTGTGTGATCCTGCTCGATGAAATCGAGAAGGCCCATCCGGATGTCTTCAATGTGTTGTTACAGGTGCTTGACGATGGCCGTCTGACCGATGGGCAGGGGCGGACCGTGGATTTTCGCAACACATTGATAGTCATGACCAGCAACCTCGGCAGCCAGCGCATTCAGGAAATGACCCAGAGCGGCGCAGAAGACTGGGAGATCGAGGCTGCGGTCCGCGACCTCATTCGCCGGGGCCCTGGCGCAGACTTCGATGCCTCCGGCTTGAGCCCGGAAGAGGCGATGGAGAAGGGCCGCATGAACGCACAACTCAACATCGGGATGCGCGAACAGTTCTTCAGGCCTGAACTCTTGAACCGGATCGACGAGACCGTCGTGTTCCACCAACTCCGCAAGGAAGTCATGACGCAGATTCTCGAGATCCAGCTGGCATCACTTCGCAAGCGCCTGGCTGAACGGGATATCACCATCGAACTGTCACAATCGGCGCTCGAGGAACTGGCAAGCGAGGGGTGGGATCCGGCATTCGGTGCGAGGCCTCTCAAACGGGCGATCCAGTCGAAACTCGAAAACCCGCTCGCCAGTCGAATCTTGTCCGGGGAGATTGAAAACGGCGACTCCGTTGCGATCGACTTCAGTGGCGGCCGATTCCAGTTTGGAGAGCAGCCAAAGGCTGATATTGCTTCATAGGTGATCAAGCCAGTCCCTGGTCGAGGTGTTTGAATTTCTGAGATTCAGTGGCAAACCCCTGATTTAGTGGCACCATGAGTGGTGGACGCGATCTGTTTGTGTGTCAACCGGTCGCGAACGCCATTTGGCTTTGGGAGGCTGATCGATGTTTGCTCGTACAAAAACTACCGGTATCTTTGCCCTCTGCATTTTCAGTGCAGCAGCACAGGCTGGCACGATCACACTCAATGCGTCGATGAATATCGACAACTCGTTCGTTGCGTACATCAGTACTGACGCGTCACTCGCCGGTACGCAGTTCCTCTCTGGTAACAGTTGGCCAACCACCTACAACGGCTCATTCGAATTCACCACGGCTGGCACCTATTACCTGCACATCTTCGCTCATGATGCTGGTCGCCCGGCCATGTTTATCGGCAATTTCTCGCTCTCCAGTACGGATGCGACATTCGCGAACGGCACCCAAAGTCTGTTGACCGACGCTTCGACCGGTGATTGGTCCGCTGCTCTCGATGGGTTCGGTGGTGCCGATGTTGGTGTCGTTGACCTCGGTGCCAACGGCACGGCACCTTGGGGCAACTTCGTCGCACACGGCGACGCTCGGTTCATCTGGGCAACCGGTTCACCAACGCCACTCGATGCGTACTTCAGCACGACGATCACCGTCGTCCCCGCGCCAGCATCGGGTCTTGCGGCTTTGGGCGTGGTGGGCTGTGTAGGGAGACGCCGCAGAGCGTGATTCCTTGTCGTTCTCGTGAACTGCAGCGGTTGAGGCCCAGTATGTCTGCAATATGACTGCTTCGCTCGCACGCCGACTTGCTCGCCGCCTCGCTCGGGCGGCGATTGTTCTTTCATATGTGCTCGTCGCGTTTGTGTTGTTGTACAGCGCTGACGCATCGAGCAATCTCGGATTGATCAAGACCGCACTCTTGTGTTGTGCGCTCATGGGCATCACCCTTTTGCCGTATGCAGGGTTCGCAATGGCCTTTGTTGTTGTTGTTCTGCTCCTCTTGAAACGAAAGCTTTTTGTCCTTGCTTCACTTCCGCTGGTCGTCGTTTGTGTTTGGCCGTGGGCTGGCGGTTTGGTGCAGGTCTTCAAACCGACCGCGCCCAGCTCCCATTCGAGTGTTCTCATCTTGACGGCGAATCTCTTGAGTTCGTCGGACGCCGAATTGGAGTTGATCAAGCAGATTCAGCGCGAAAAGCCCGATGTGATTCTGCTTCAGGAAGTCAACGACATCTCGCTCTCAAGACTGGTCGATGCGCTCGGCGACGACTTTGTCTACACAGCTGTTCCTCGCAATGACAACTTCGGCCAGGCGGTGTTTTCGCGCCTGCCGATGACGCGGACTACTGAACCCGCCAAAAGCACGCTTCATCCGGCGGAGCATCCACAACAACTCGTGTGGGTCCGGGCGTTCGGCAGAGAGATTGGGTTCTGGAACATTCACCTCGTCCCACCGGTTTCGAGATCGACCGTTCGCTTGCAGGCGAGAGCGTCGTCTCGACTCGGCGAACTCGTGCAGCAATCGTCATATCCGATCGTTGTCGCTGGCGACTTTAATAGCCCATGGGCCGGTCAACCGATGCAACCTCTGCGCGCCCTCGGCTACCGCGATGCGGTTCGTGACGGCCGGGGCTCGACATGGCCAAAGACTGGCGCTCTTCGAGTCTTGCCCGGTGTGCAGATCGATCACATTGCGGTACCAAGAGCATTTTCGGTCATTGAATCCTGGATTGGATCATCGATCGGATCTGACCATGCTCCAGTGTTCGCTCGGATCCGACTGATGCAGGATTCGTCGACCGAAGAACCTGATTAATCATTTTTGAGATCTTCAAGCCGTCGCTATGGCCAATATTAACCACAGCGGGCCTTGTGTGGCCTGCTTTTTGCCTTCAAGTATGCCACATCTTCTGTTCTCATCAATACTTATGCTTTTCCAGAACCGGTCAGAAACGGGCTGCGTATCGACTTACGCTTGCCGGGAAGCAGGCACAACCGAGCAGAAGCACAAAGGTGCAGCGTGTTCGGATGACATCGGACGGATCCGTGCGGTGTTCAAAAAGGGCTTTCAGCCCATGTTTCGAGGGGTTTTGAGATTACATTGCAGCCCGCGGGCTGCTGGAAGAGTTTTTGGTTGTGTGCCGCGCGAGAGTGCTGCGCATGGGTTTGACAGGTCGCGACTCGATGCCGGGTGGGTAGGACCCCCAGCACACCGACGACCTGAGAGATCACTTGGCCTGTTCCTGAAGGGGTGAACAGGCTGGGTCGGAGAGAGGGACTCGCCCTTTCGAGGGCGGCGTGGGCCGCGTGTGTGAACAGCCGCGGCCCGCATTTGAGACTTGTGGTCTCCTTTCTTCCCACGCCGAGCCGGGCGATGCATGCCCATCCGCATCGCCCGGCCTCATTTTTGTCACAACTGGCGCGGCGCTCGATTTCATGCCGGTCCGACTCGCTTCTGCTGGCCAAGGGTCGAAGTATTCGCCGATCATGGCAGGACCAAAGTACATCCCGAGCCCGTCGGACACCCTCGACCGAAACCGCGCTGATCGTCTGATCGCGCCATTCGCGCGATTCATGCGCTTCGAAGCCTCAGGTGGCATCGCGCTCATCTTCATGGCAGCGATTGCCTTGCTCTGGGCGAACAGCTCGTGGGCGGATGGGTATTTCAAACTCTTCCTCGATACGAAAGTCACGGTCGGATTCGGCGACTGGGCGCTCTCAAAAGCGTTGATTCTCTGGATCAACGACCTGTTGATGGCGTTGTTCTTTCTGCTGGTCGGGCTTGAAATCAAACGCGAGGTGTTGCGAGGCGAACTGAACTCGCCTCGCAAAGCAGCACTGCCGATTGCTGCCGCCATTGGTGGTATGGCGATCCCCGGTCTGGTCTACGCAGCCATCAACTGGGGCGAGCCCACGCTGCGCGGGTGGGGTGTGCCTATGGCAACGGACATCGCTTTTGCGCTCGGAGTGCTTGCATTGGCAGGTAAACGCGTGCCGACCTCGCTCGCTGTTTTTCTGACGACGCTTGCCATTGTCGACGACCTCGGTGCACTTGTTATCATCGCGGTTTTTTATACCGAGCAGATCGGGTTGGCATATCTCGGTTACGCTGGCATTGGTGTCGCTGCTCTGGTACTGCTCAATGTACTCGGCTTTCGACGGCCGCTGCTCTATCTGCTCATCGGTATCGTGGTGTGGTACTTCGTGCTCAAGAGCGGCGTGCACGCAACGATCGCCGGTGTCGTTGTAGCAATGACCATCCCCGCGAGTTCGCGCGTCGATCAACATCGATACACAGCATTCGTGCGCGACAAGATCGACCGATTTGCCAGCGGCATCGAAGACCTCGGTCCAAACGCCACAACAAGCGAACAACAAACCGCTGTCTTCGCGATCGAGAAGGCGGGCAAGGAAGTCGAGACACCGCTTCGGCGACTCGAGTCGGCACTTCTCCCCTGGTGTGCGTATGCAGTCTTGCCAGTCTTTGCGCTTGCGAATGCTGGCGTCGCGATCGAAGTTGGAGGCGGTGAATCCGGCGGGTTGCCCATGCGCGTGTTACTTGGCGTGGCTGCGGGCCTATTGATCGGAAAGCCCGTTGGCGTGTTCCTTGCGTCCTGGATCTGTGTCAAGACCGGTCTTGGTGTGTTGCCCGCGGGCATGCGTTGGTCACATGTTCATGCTGCCGGGTGGCTCGCAGGCATCGGGTTCACGATGGCATTGTTCATTGCCAACCTCGGCTTTGCTGGCAACGCTCAGGCTCTGGATGCAGCCAAGATCGGGATCATCGGCCCATCAGTTTTGGCCGGTGTCGTCGGCTGGAGCCTGTTGATGCTGACCCCCACAAAGAAACCAGACTGACGCACCAGCACACACACGATATCGCCCGTCAGCGAGATAGACTCTCCTGATGAACAACGAACTGGTGTTTCTTCAGGGTGAACTTGTGCCGCGCTCCAATGCTCGGGTGTCCGCGTTTGATGCCGGTCTCCTTCACAGCGTCGGACTGTTCGAGACCATGCTCGCGCTCGATGGCGATCGGGCACAGCCAGAAGCGGTTCGCGTGTTTCGACTCGAAGAACACCTCGATCGACTCACCGCATCCGCAGCCGAACTCGGGCTCAGTACAGACATGCGAACCGGCCCGCTCGCGGACGCAATCCGTCTCGTTGTCTCGCGCTCGAGACTTGCGCGAGCACGCGTGCGCCTCACGGTCACCGGTGGCGATCTGAACATGCTCGAATCGGGCGGTCGAAGCAATCACACGCCAACCATCCTCGTCAGCGCCCAAGCAGCCACCGCGTACCCGCCTGAGATGTTCGAGAACGGTGTCCTTGTCACGCTTGGTGATGCCAGACTGAACCCGCTCGATCCGATGGCTGGTCATAAAACACTGAACTACTGGATGAGACTTCGCGAGTTGCAGCAGGCAGCGAGCAAGGGGGCGGGGGAGTCAATCCTGCTTCAAGTCACGAACCACATTGCTTCAGGCTGTGTCAGCAATCTTTTTGCAGTGCGTGACGGCGATCTGCTCACGCCGATCGCCCGAGGCGAAGAAGAACAAGGCGGTGTGCCGAGCCCCGTCCTGCCGGGCGTCACGCGCGGCGCGATCATTGATCTCGCGGCTGCGCAGAACATGAAGACGAAACGACAGATGCTCACGATCGACGATGTCCTTGATGCGGACGAGCTCTTTCTGACAAACTCAAGTTGGGGCGTGCTTCCGGTGGTTCAGGTCGAACAGGAATCAATCGGCACCGGCTCACCTGGTGAGGTCACGACATTGCTTCGATCTGCACTGACGGATGCCATCAACACGTGCACGAGTGATGCTGACTAGCGCAGCGCGACTCGATCAAACCCGGCAGCGGTCAGCACATCGTGAGCGCGTACAACCGCTTCATACGAAACGCCGCTGCGGGCTTCGATCGTCACACGCGTCTGTTCAATCGCGGACCCGAGTGATCGTGCGGCTTCGGATGCTTGACGCGCCAGCTCGTCAAATGGTCCAGCTTCCTGACCAAAGCCTGAGAAACGCAACTCGCCTCGAACCATGGTCACCGTCACAAGAAGATCGGCTGGCCCGAGTTGGAAGGAAGCGTTGGGCTGATCCTTCTTCGCCAATCCAATACGCAGCAGCCACTCCGGCCCGACGAGAGCGGTACTCGCCATGAAGAAGATCAGAATGACCATGACGACATCCACCATCGGTGTCATGTTCGGTCCGAAATGCAACTGCCAGCCGCGCAAGGCGCCGCGGCGTCGAAATGGCGCGCTCATGGCTGACGCTCCGTCACCAGTTCGAGATTCGTGATGTTGGCACGACGACATGCATCCAATATGGGGCGGATGGTGTCGAATGGCAACGATCGGTCGCCGCGCAGCCGAACGCGCCGACCAGAGCGCACAGCAAGAGCGTCCGCCAACTCTTCAATCTCAAGTCGTCGGCCATCAAGACGAACCGTGCCATCTTGCTCGACGCTGATAAACGATGGATCTGCCCGTTCCGGAACTTCCGCACCGACTGCCGACGCTGGCAGCCGAACCTCACCTCTTCGTTCGAGCACGAGCTTTCCAACGATGAGATAGAAGACCATCAAACACATGATGACATCGATCATCGGCGTCACATTGACATGCGCAACGGGGTCTGCCCTGGTGAGTCCAGCAGATCGGCGTTTCACAGCGTGTCTCCGCTGTCCTTGCTGTCATGCTCACCCGAATCTTCCGGGCCGTCATACTCACCCGAGATATCTGACTGCTCGTTCTTGTCATCAGATGAAGACGAACCGTCTTTTTTGCTCGCTGCGAGTTTGGCTTCTTTTTCTTTGCGCGCAATCTTGATGGTTCGGTCGGTCGCTAGCGATGCGTCCGCCATGGCATCGGTACAAATGCGGTCGGCAACGCCGCGGTACACACCAAAAACCAACAGACACGGCACCGCAAGGAGCAATCCGAGCAGCGTATGGAAGAGTGCTTTCGAAATCCCGAGCGACAGATCGGTCGGACCCGCCTGCCCGCCTGTTTCGCCGAGCGAAGTAAACGCCAGAATCATGCCCCAGACAGTCCCTGCGAGTCCGACCAGTGGCCCGAGGTTGCCGATGATGTTCAATAGTTCGATCCGCCGAAACCAACGGGCGCTTTCCATGCTGGCTTCAAACTCGGCAGCTTCACGCATGGCGCGTTCGCCGAGCGGGCGATTGTCGATTGCGGTCTTCACGACGCGCGAGACAAACGCCCGGTCACCGGCGACAACTTTCTTGACCTCGCTGAGTTTGCCCGTTTTGAATGCCCGATTGAGCGCTTTCGTCCGCGATCGGGGCTGAATAACACCCTGGCGTACATCCAGCATGACGCGCACAATCCACGCGACAGCAACGAGCGATCCGATCAAGAGTACGATCGTGAATGCATCAAATGACTGGCGGAATAACGGCCAGAGGTTGAGTTGTTGCGTTATGCCCTGCCCGAGTGTTGACCCGAGCCCTTCGATCAGCGTTCCTTGCATAGCCCGATCTTACAACTCTTGATCAAGGTCCGCTTGCTCGATTGGACGATTGATCTGGTTCGACTCATTGAACCAGCCGTACAGGTCTGCCCATTGTGCTCGTTCGCTTGAAAACGGGTAGTGGGGCGAGTCTGGCGAAACCGGCTCGCCCGTCACCGGACATGGCCGAGTCATGTCTCTGGAGGTCGTGAACGGCAACGGGCGGTCTGTCCATTCGTCAGGAATGTCGAGCGTGACATCCCGCTCAGTTTCACCGGCATGTTCCATGTGAATCCGCAGTGCCGGCTGCTCGATCAACTGCTCGATCCGATCGGCCCACTCGATCAAGACGATGGTGTCGTTGGTTGCGAGATGATCCCAGCCGAGGAGCGCCAGTTCTTCGTCATCGTCGCCATGCAGTCTGTACGCATCGATATGGACGATGCGTACGGAACTGCCCTGATACTCGTTGGCGAGGACGAAGGTCGGGCTTGAAACCCGGGCCGGATTGACTCCAAGAGCCGAAACGAGCGCTCGTATGAGCGTGGTTTTTCCTGCACCAAGATCCCCTTCGAGCAGCACGATATCACCGGGCTTGAGCACGCCTGCGAGCGCCTCGGCCAGGGCGTGCGTCTGATCGACGTGCGTTGAGAGAAATGTAAACACCGCCATGGCGTATTGTTGCACGGTTGAGGGCTTCATGATGCCTGAAATTGTGCAGCGCGTGCCTACGCTGTCCGCATGAACCGGCGGCTTCCAACTGACACCGACGATGGCATGCTCCTGATTATCTCAGGCCCGAGCGGGGTCGGGAAGACCACCATCACGCGTGGTGTCGAACGCGGCATCGCCGACTCTGTTTTCAGTGTGTCGGCGACCACGCGTCCAAAAACCGCGTCCGATGTCGAAGGCGTGGACTATCACTTCGTCGATGATGCCGAGTTCTGCCACATGATCGAAAACGACGCGTTCCTTGAATGGGCCGAGGTTTTTGACCGCAAGTACGGCACGCCTCGCAAGTGGGTTCGCGAGCAACTCAGCCGCGGACGGCTCGTGATTCTGGAGATTGATGTCGAAGGGGCCAAACAGGTCAAAGCCAGAATGCCTGAGGCATTTGCGGTGTTCGTTTTGCCCCCAACCGAGCAGGAGTTGCTCGATCGGCTGCATAAACGCAAACGCGAGCCGGAAGAGCAGATTTTGAAGCGATTCGCCGAAGCCAAGCGAGAAATCGCCGAGGCTCAAGCGTCAGGTGCATATGACGCGTTCATCGTGAATGACGATCTGGATCGCGCGACAGCCGACGCGCTGCGGCTTGTCACCGAGCAACGGGCAGCCGGGCGGGCATAACGGCTACGCTTGTGGCATGTTCCGCCTCAATTACCAAACGGCTGGCGAGTCGCACGGACCCGCCCTCATCACCACCATCACCGGGCTCCCCGCCGGGCTTGCGCTCGATATGGACCTCATCAACGGCGAACTCGCCCGTAGACAGGGGGGGTATGGTCGCGGCGGACGGATGAAGATCGAAACCGATGCCATATCCTTCCTCTGTGGTGTGCGGCTCGGCAAAACCATCGGGGCGCCTCTGGTGTTTCAAATCCCTAATCGAGACAGCAGGCTCGATGACCTTGAGCGCACCCCGCCCGTTCATCGCCCGAGGCCAGGACACGCCGACCTCGCGGGCAGTATCAAGTGGCTGACGACCGATTGCCGCGAAACGCTGGAACGGGCAAGCGCACGAGAAACCGCGAGCCGCGTCGGTGCGGGTGCGATCGCACGGTGCCTGCTGCGCGAGTTTGGCATCGAAGTATTCGGCTTCGTGCGCCAGATCGAATCTGCCCGAACCGATGTCGAAGTCACCGAAGCGAACTGGCGGTCGTTGATCGATGTGCGCGACGCGAGCGACACCTACACCCTCGACGACAACGCGACCGAAGGACAACGCAAGGCGATTCGAAAGGCAAAGGAAGATAAAGACACTGTTGGCGGACATGTCGAGTGCCATGTCTTCGGCCTCCCCCCCGGCATCGGCTCGAGTATGGACTGGACCACCAAGCTCGACGCGCGCATCGCTTACGCGGTCATGGGCATCCAGGCGTTTAAAGCCGTCCAGATCGGCGCCGGCACCCGGGCGGGTGAAACGCGCGGCAGCGCCCTGCACGATCCCATTCATTACGATGCCGCCAAGAAGAATGAGCCTTCCATCGGCTTCGTCCGCACCAGCAACAACGCGGGCGGGCTCGAAGGCGGCATGACCAACGGCCAACCGGTCGTCGTCACCGGCACCATGAAACCGATCTCAACGCTCTTGCAAGGGCTGCCCAGTGTGGACCTGAACACCAAACAGGCCGAGCGCAGTCAATACGAACGAAGTGATGTCTGTGCGGTCTCGGCTGCGGGTGTGGTGATGGAAAATGTTGTGGCGTTCGAGATCGCCCGCTGTTTCATTGATAAGTTTGGCGGCGATTCGATGATCGAAACACAGTCAAACTTTGACGGATACATGAATCTGGCGAGGCAATTGCCGTTGGCATGACACGATTCAGCAACTCCAGATGACTTGTGGACGCATCGTCACCCATCATGAAGACTTGCCCATACTGCGGCTACGACTTTGAAGGGCTCGACAACCTTGAACGGTGCCCTGAGTGCGGGCACATTGTCAGTGAGGCTTATATCCAGAGCTTGATGCGGCATCGGGTTCACAGAGACGAGCTGTTGCTGTATCGCATTGCCTGCCTCGGTTGGTGGCTACACCTTGTCGGCTTTCTCGTCTTGGCTATGCAGACCGGTGCGAACTTGTTTTGTGCAGCCGGCGCGATGATCGCTCTGGCTTTCGGATTTCTTTCTATTCATTTGTCGTGGCGCGCACGAAAGACCTGGCCTCGCCGATTCATCAGGTATCAAGGTGAAATCGACGGATACTCTCCAGCCCCGCGAGGCTTCGTGCTGGCAATGGCAGCGTGGTTGTCGATGGCACTACTCGTCTGTGGCCTGCTTCTCTAGCGCAGCCGACCTACGCATGGTCCCACCCAAATTCACTGATATCGATGCGAATCCCATTTTCATCAACAACTACCGCACCCGCCGGCATCGAGCCCTCATTCGCAACCACCCGCCCAATCGGCCCCATCAATGGCGGGTCGGTCGTTATGGGGGGGGTGCCATTATGATTCGGTGCAGCCACTAGCAATAACTCATAGTCTTCACCCGCCGAAACCGCCTCGCGCCAATCCTTGCACCGTGGATTGACCGGTATTCGAGCAACATCTAGTTCGAGCACCACACCCGAAGCCTCCCCCACGCGGGCAGCATCGCGCCCGAGCCCGTCTGATATATCAATCGCAGCATGCACGCGCCCAGAAGCGGCAGCAGCCAAACCCGCCGCAACGCGCGGCTCAAACGACAGATGCCGCCCCGATTCAAAACTCGCCCCGATCGGCCCGGTCAGCCAGAGGTCATCACCAGCCTGCGCACCAGACCGCAGCATCGGCGTAGCCCCGCCGTCCATCCGCCCCGCAGCTGTCACCGTCAGGCTCAGCGTAGATCGGTTCTCCGAACCGATACCACCCCCAACCGCAATATCCCCCCCGATCAACGGGCACCCGAAGTACCGCGCCCATTTCGCCATCGCATCAAACAACTCGTCCGCCTCGCCATCAGCCGCTGGCAGCAAACCGGTCGCCATCCCCCACGCCGGGCGTGCCCCCATCGCAGCCAGATCACTGACCGCCCGCGCAACCGCTTTCCGCGCGATCAGATCAATCGCTGTCCCGGCTTCAAAGTGCCGCCCCTCGACCAGTTGGTCGACCCCAATCACCAGAAGCCCGCCCCCAGGCTCACGGATTACCGCACAATCATCACCCGGCCCGACCACAATCTCGCCAAACGAGCCCGCGAGCCCTGTCAGGTCGGCAGAGCGACAGCGGATGTGATGGAGCAGGTCAGATTCACGCATGAATCATTGTTGGCAACCGAAACCAACGAGCCCCGACCGTGAGGGAGGTGGTTTCTTCTGATGTCAGTAAGAAAGACACCGAAGTCGAGGACGACTTGGGGTGGTACGGGTCTCCGGGCCCGTGCGAAAGAGGCTGTGCGCAGGTCCCATCGAGCCAAGTGGCGCAAGCCCTCGGTCTTGCCCTTGCAACACCAGTGACTGAGTCAGTTCCCGCCATTGTTGTAACTGTCGATGAAGATGGTCATATCGTCGGCGGTCTGCGTCGTGTCGAGATCGAGGTCGGTCATCGGATCGCCCGCGGCGTAGTCGGCGACATACAGCACTGGGTCGATCGGGCCGATGTCGCCATCGCCGTTCCAGTCGGCGGGGAGGCCCATCTTGAGGACATATTCGAGCGCCGCCCGGGCGTTGACCAACCCGTAGCCGGTGTGGCGGTCATAGCCACTCGTTGCTGGGCTATTGGTGATGTCTGTGGCGGTCACCTCTAGAATGTGTTTCACTTCATCGAATGTCAAATCAGGATCGGCTTTGAGCATCAGCGCGATGATGCCAGCGACCTGAGGCGGGACTGACGAATTGCCGTCACCAGGTAGTTGGAAGTCGTCATTACTTGTGCCGACAACCCCGTCGCCCCATGTGCTGAATGTGTCCACCATCGGCGCGACAACGGAGATGATCGGCAGCCTCGGCTCGGGTCCACCCATCAAGAAGGGGTCGTAGGCATCGCAGTAGTTCACGCCGTTGGGAGCCGGACAGCAGTCGTCAAAGTCGGACACGAGAGGGTTGACCATCGAACGGCAATGCCAGGAATCACCATACAGGCATGCCCCCCCGACACCGATTGTCTTGGGGTTGATGGCGAGGCCGTTTGTGATTGGCTGTTCAACGAACCCGGGCTGTGGAGTACATCGCGGGTCGTTCAGCTCCTCGACCCAACAATCGCCCACACCCTGCGCGTTACCTACGGCCACGACAATGATGCAACCTTGGTCATACGCCTCGTCAATGGCATCGGCGATTGTATTTCCATCGCAAGCAATGCCGTCGTATTCGGTATCCCCGATCGACATCGAAATGATGCGCGCTCGCGGCTGCGTGTTGTACCCCGTGCCATTCCAGCCTGCTGCATAGCGGATAGACGCCGCAACAGTATCTTCGTTCTGTTGACACAATGTTGCATTGACACCGCAGCTCCCAGAAAATGCCACTGCGAATACGCGGATAACCAACAAATCACATTCCCAACAGACTCCCGCCATGCCCTGGCCATTTACATTCGCGGCAGCAATCCCCGACAAAATTGTCCCGTGAGGAACACCACCTTGCAATGTTCCTTGGACATCTTCAGGTGGTTGGTCGGCAAACAACGAGACATCGCAATCGCAAACCGGCGAGCCATCCGACAAGTCTTCAAGTATTGATGTGCTTTCCGGGTTAACTTTCGATCCGGGGGTACCCGGAGGTCCGCCAAATTCGATATGATCGACATCGATCCCGCTGTCAATAATAGCGATCGTTGTATTGGGGTTATTGAAATCGACAGGTGGGGGACTGTAGTAGTCGTATCCAACGAGTGCCCACGCGAAATCCACTTTGGTGGTGGGTATCCAATGCTGCCCGTGTGGGAAATCAGTTGTCGGACCGTATAGCGGATCGAACACCGAAACCGGAGAAATGCCACTAAAACCGCCGGACTGCGCAATCGAAGTCCCCGCAAACCCACCGAGTGTACTGGCGACGACTCCAAGAAAGCGAGGAAAATGCTCAATCGTCCCAAGGAATCGTCCCAAGGAATCGTCCCATTGCCTTGCCTCCAGTCGGCCCTTGTGGTACTAGTGAAGTGTTCGGTGGCAACATACCAAGAATACAATCTCAAGGAGAAACGCAATGAAGTGTTGTGGACAACTTCTTCTCTCGGTCTTGTTCGTATCAGTTTCGGCGACGGCACAAGCCGAAGCTGTCTTCAATGTTTGGATCGACGCACCCAGCGTTGTTCAAGCAGGTGAGACATTCTCTGTTTCTTTCTGGGGAGAAGTCAGTGGTTCCGTCCTCACCGAGGGCGACGGTGCGATGCGAACGGTCCAAGCGGATGTCTTCGCAACAGGCGTTGATGCCAATATCTCAACAGCTGTGTTCCCTCACATGGTGGGGTTCGTCGCAGGCGAGCCAGAACCAAATGCACTGAGAAATGTGCTCGGTCTCAACGACTATTACCTTTTTAGCCCGAATTTCTGGGTCCTCAATCCAGTCGAGTTGTTTTCTGTCGAAGTTACGACTTCTGTGCAGGCGACGGGTGAACTGGAGTTGACGGCGGCTCCGGCTTCGTGGCAAGATAACCTGCTCACTTGGTGGGTCGATTGGCGAGACGCTGAATTCGTCTCAGACACCGACCCCGGCTCATCGCGGATCATCACGCCGGCCACGGTGCGGGTGGTGCCGTCGTCAGGGGGGGTTGCGGTGCTCGCCGTGGCCGGTCTCGCGGCCGTGCGGCGGAGGCGGTGAAGGCGGAGTGGTATGCGTCGTCTCCCACGGGCAGGATACCTGTGCCACCGGGAGAGGGGTAGACCGCTCCCTCACCGTCGTGGCTCGTTGGGTCTATTCAGACGCGGGCTGTTTCGAAGAGTGCTGTCAGTTTCCGCTGAGGCCTCTTCGCCCATGCCTTGCGGTGGTAGGCGTCAGACGCGATCAGCGGGAAGATGCTGGTCACTTCGCCAAAGACCATTTGTTCGTGGACGACATCGACCTTGCCCCAACTGCACGCTTCGCGGAGCGTTGAGCCGGAGAGCGCCCCGTCGCGTGCGTCGGCCACAGTGATCTGGATGGCGTACTTGTGCATCGGTGTCTCGCCGCCAGCCGCCAGCCCTTTCTCGATGAGTAGTTCTGCCGAGACCACGATGTCCTGCACGAAGTTCTTGGGCACCCCGCCCGCGAGCATGAACAGGCCGGTGTCACCGCCCTGCTCCATGGTGTGGAGTTTGATCTGAGTGAGTTCAGCAAAGTCGCGGCCGCTGTCAATGCTGATCGACCCCTGCCCGGCTGCGTGCCGCTCGGCCTGGTGAAGCACCACACCAAAGCCCGCTGAGCAATCGCTGAACGCGGGGCAGAACACCGGCACGCCTCGCTTGTACGCTGTTCGCAGGATGGATCGGGATTTGGGTTGGTTGTCGTCAAGATACTTGCCAAACCCTTCGAGCAACTGGCGGCTGCTGTATGCGCCCGGCTCAAAACTATCAAAGATCGCCTTGGCTGTATCGTCGCAGATACGCAGTTCGTCTTCATTGATGAGCGTGTCGTAGATGCGATCAATCGCGAGGTCGCGCAGCGTCGGGTCATCAACCGGCGGGGCTTCGGGGCTGCCTGGTGCGATGTAATGTTGGAACCCGAGCCCTTCAAAGAAGTCCTGATCAATCAGGTTTGCCCCGCTCGAAACGATGGCATCGACCATGTTGTTTTCGAGAAGCGTGATGATGGCTTCCTTCATGCCCGCCGAGACCAGCGAGCCCGCCAGCGTCAAGATCACCGCACACTTCGTGTCGCCGAGCATCTGCGAATAGATCGACGCTGCCCGCGCCGCATTTCGCGCTTGAAACGCAGTCTTGCTGTAGGCATCCATTATCGGCCTTGCATCAAAGGCTGTGATATCAATGTGCTCGATCGGATTGGATAACAACTCGGCCTTGGTGGGGGTGCTGTTTGACATCTCGTTCTCCGTTGTTGAATCGCTCGCGCTTCAAAAGCCTGTGCTGTGTTGGCTTATTCCAGGTAGGTATAACCGTCGAGCCCATCATCGTAAAAAGACAGCATCGCTCTGCCCTCTTCGATGGGCATGCGTCCTTCGCGAACCGCCCGCTCCATGTCGCGTCGAATGGCTTTCTTTATCTCGCCCGGGTTGAACTGCAAGTATCCAAGCACATCCCGGACGGAGTCACCTTCGACAACTTCACCGATTGACCACGAGCCGTCATCATCGATTGACACATGGACCGCGTGGGTGTCGCCGAACAGATTGTGCAGGTCGCCCAGCACTTCTTGATAGGCACCGACGAGGAAAATCCCGAGGTAATAAGGCTCACCCTCATTGAGTTCATGCAACTCGAGCGACGATTTGAATTCGTCGCCTTCGGTTGAACAGAACCGGCTGATTTTGCCATCTGAGTCACATGTGATATCGGCGAGAATCCCGCGCCGTGTCGGCCTTTCATCGAGCCGGTGAATGGGGCAGATTGGGAACAACTGATCAATCGCCCACGAGTCCGGCAGCGACTGGAACAAACTGAAGTTGAGAAAGTAAATATCACACAACTGCTCACGCAAGTCACCGATCTGGTCCGCAAGCGCCCCGTCAGGATCTGCGTCTGCAAATGCAATGACACGCTGCCCGATGGCCCAGAAGAGCCGTTCTGCAACAGCACGCGTCGGGAGCGACATATACCCCATGCCAAACAGGCTCATGGTTTCTTCGCGGGCCTGAATGGCATCGTGATAACACTCGAGCGGCTCATGCGTATCGAGAGCGTTAAAAGCATTGAGCAGATCAAGCACCGGTTGAGGCGTTTCTTCGCCGCGCTTCTCCTCAGCCTGCAAGGTTTTCTGGACCCAATCCAAGTCCGGGTCCGCCTGAAACTCGGATCGGCCCAGAACATCGACGATCAAGACACTCGAATACGACGCGATTGCTCTGCCAGACTCACTGATGATACGCGGGTGGGGTTGTTTCGCGTCGTCGCATGCAGTCATCAACCGATAGACAACATCCGCGGCGTACTCGCGCACGGTGTAGTTAACACTCGATGCCGAACTCGATTGGCTGCCGTCATAATCAACACCGAGCCCGCCTCCGATGTCGACGGTGTCAAGATTGACCGCGCCCAAGCGGCGCAATTCGACATAGGTGTGCCCAATTTCAGAAATCGCACTCTTCAGTTGACGAATATCGCAGATCTGGCTTCCAACATGAAAATGAACCAGCCTGAGACAGTCAAGCATGTCTTCGTCACGCAGGCGTTCGATCGCTTTGAGCAGTTCCGAAACAGGAAGCCCGAACTTCGAGCGCATGCCGCCCGACGATTCCCATCGACCCGCGCCGCGCGAGCCGGGCTTGAACCGGACTCCGATGCGTGGCCGAACACTGTATTGTTTCGCGAATCGGATGACGCGTTCGAGTTCGACGAACTGTTCGACAACCGGGATGATGTGTCGCCCGAGTTTGGTCGCCAGAATCACCGTCTCGACATATTCGTCATCCTTGAAGCCGTTGCAAACGATGGGCATGTCGTCATGCCCCTCGGTCAATCCAAGAACGGCGAGTAGTTCGGGCTTCGACCCGGCTTCAAACCCATACCCAAGGCCGGCGCCAAGGTCGCGGATCTCCTCACAGAGAAACCGCTGTTGATTCACCTTGATCGGATACACACAGGCATACTGCCCCTGGTACTTGTGTTCTGCGATTGCATCGTCAAAGACACTTCGCAGCTCATGCAGCCGACTCGCCAGCAAATCAGAGAACCGCAACAAGACCGGCGTATGAATGCCTCGCGCCTGCAGCCCATTGACGAGTTGGAAGAGATCGATGTGACGAGCCAGGTCATCGGTCGGGGTGACCTCAATGGTTCCTGATGAACCAACCGAGAAGTACCCGTGCCCCCATGCTTCAACGCCATAGAGCGATGACGCGTCCTCAGAAGAAAACGAGTCATTGGTCAAGGCATTTGTCGGGATCGCTGTCATGGAAGCGTGATGTTACGCATGATCAGCCGTGTGAGACTACGCGGATGGCTGGTTGCCTTTGCCTCGCAGTGGACATGTGCGCACACCGAGAATCGCATACGCCGGGCAAAACCCGACGAAGCCAGTGACGAGCGAGACCACGCCGACCGCAGCGACAACAATGCCTGCCGGCTCGCCGTTCAAGAGGCCGAGGCCGAGGAGTGCGACGAAGATCGCTGCGATTCCCGCAAACACGCGTATCGCGCGGTCTGCGCTACTTTCGTTGGAATTCATGTTCTTGACCCTTCAATGACATAATCGCTGCGCTCACACATTGCGCTTACGCTGTCTCAATTTTCGTTTCGTTCATCACACGGTCCGCATAGGCGTTCATCGCATCGCGGAGTTGCTCGAACGACTCGAGCACATAGAGAATCGGTTGATAATGATCGATCTCAAAATCGGTCTCGACGACACGGTCAAGGTCAAACGCACGGCGTTCCACTTTGCCTTCGCCGGTACCTTCAGGAGCGTGGAGGGCGTGATGACTTTCGCCATGGCTCGATATCAGACCAGACCCGTAGGTCTTCAGCCGTCCGTCCTCATGCACCAAGCCAAACTCAACGGTAAACCAAAACAACCTCGCCAACGCTTCGGTATGCTGCGGCCCGGCGTGGAGGGCCGCTTTGCCGTAGGTCTGCAAGAATTCAGCAAACACTTCGTCGGCATGTAAGGGAACATGCCCAAAGACATCATGGAAGATGTCAGGCTCGGGCAGGTAATCCATCTTGTCCTTCGGACGAACAATTACAGTCGTCGGAAACTCACGGCGACTCAAACATGCAAAAAACGCCTTTGCCGGCAAATAGCCCGGCACGCCACGGCTCTGCCAACCTGTCAACGGACGAAGGTACTCGTTGATCCCAGTCACGGTGCGCGCCGGGTCGTAGGGGTCGGGTGCCTGTCCGAAGAGCAACGGCACACGGTCGGGCACAAGCCGAATCGCTCGGAGACCTGCAAGAAAAGTGTTGGATGCCTGCTCTTCGAGCACGGTCCATCGTTTCTCATACATCTCTTTCCAGACGGCGTGGTTCTCTTCGCTGTACCGGTCGTACAACTGCGTCACATAGAACGACTCGGTCTCGATCTGATCTTCGGGCAGATCCGCTGCCGCATCGGCTGCAGCCTGAGCCCGGTCAAAATCCTCGCCATCGATGATGTTGTTGTAACTGATGTCGCTGCGCATAATGCCTGCCCTTCATGGCGTCAATCGCCAGTCAACTGCATCATTATAGACATCGGCGACGCTGACCCGCAGATCACCTGGTGGACGACGCCACGCCAAAACAGGCCCACGCCTCGTCTTCTGTCAGTGCCTGATCCTTTCCGATCGCAGCCTCTGGCTTATGTGTTTCACGCCGCCGGTGCACAGCCCCTCGAACACTGTCAGCGGGGTCTGGGCGCACAATGGGAACATCACTACCAAATATCAACCCCTCGCCAGGTATCAATCCGGCATCAATCAACGATCGCAAAGGCATGACCCGATCAAGCCGGTCAGGCAGGCCCCGACGAAGTGCTTCGATGTCATACAGCAGGTGGCATGGCTGAACACTCGCGATCACACCAAGTTCCGCGAACCGAGGCACATCGTCCGCATCGATGACTTCACAGTGCTCGATCCGGTGCCCTCGCGCTTGGGGTCCGACCCGTTCTATCGCATCGAGGACCGACCTCACGGCTGCATCACCGATCGCGTGAGCAGCAATGGGCAAACCGAGTTCATCACACTGGCGAATCGAATCTTCAATCGCGCTCGCCGACATCATCGGCGTGCCGTACGGGTGATCTGGTTGGCTATCCGCATATGGGTGAAGCATCCATGCTGTTCTGCTGTTCAGCGTGCCATCAACGAAGATCTTTCCGCCACCCAACGCAACCTCGTCTGTCGCCCAAGCCTGATGCGATGTATAGACCTCCGCGAGGTCTGTGACCAAAGGCCAGAGCCGGAACCTGACACGGCCGCGGTAAGTTGCTGCAATCGCTGCAAGCGACGGTCCGAGCCAGGTCTGGGCTTTGAGATCGTGGATCTCAACAAAGCCATGGCGCTCGACAAGATCGGTCACCCCGGCGCGCAACATCTGCATCCGTAACACTTCGGCTGGTTCTGGTACCGCATCCCACACAGCCAGTGCCGCTCGCTCGTACACCACGCCTGTCAACGCGCCAGCCTTGTCTCGGCCGACGATGCCGCCCAGAGGATTCGGCGAATCGTGATCAAAACCCGCAGCCGAGAGTGCGATCGTGTTGCCAACGAGGGCGTGATAATCGAAACACCACGCGATGATCGGTTGCGTCGTCGAAACTGCGTCGAGTTGTGCGATCGTTGGCCAGATCGGTTCTTCCCAGCCGTCGGGACGGGCTCCGTGGGCCAGGATCGGTTCGTTGTCATGTGCGCGCGCCCGTTCGACGAGCAGGTGAATCACCTCGCCAGCGCTTGAGCAAGATGAAAGATCGACCATCTCGATCGATCGTCCGTGTTGAAACAAATGTGCGTGGGCTTCACGCAAGCCATTGATGTGAGGCGCTGTCACGAACAATCTCCGATATCAAACATCGCATCAATCTCTATCATGGCGTCCTCTGCGGTGGCAACTTCAACAGCGAACGCCATACGCACCACACCGAGCCCGACCCGAATATCAACGCCGTAACCATCGACTCCGACGACCACAATGTCCGTCTCGTGCACGCCGAAGTGATCGTGCACCGCTCGGATCACACGGTCGCGTGATGCGTTGCATCGACGACACAACATCGATTCGTGAGCAATCAGTCCATTCACGCAGACGAGCTCGTCGCCATCAAAGACATCGTCGCCGTAGCGACCACATTCGATTGTCGCCCACACCCAGAGCCCCCCACCGATACGCCCGTGGTACGCCATGTGACGGTCTCGCAGTTCTTCGCTCACAGGTGGCTCGTGTGTGATCTCGACCTGCATCTCAAGAACAGGATCGGCAGAAGCGCCGGGTTCTTCCGGCAGGTACACCGTGTGACTTTCGAGCTCCATCATGGCGCTTGATATCGGAAACACCAGCCGACCTGATCGACCGTCGACGACGAAGTGACATGGCTCCGCGCGCGTTTCAATGCCGTCAGCGTGCAGAGCAATCAAACGACCCACCCGATGAGATCGCAACACACTTCGAGCAACTTCCTGTGATTCGTCCATGTCCCCATTGTCCACACATGCTCGACAAAAACAAGCGGATCGACTCGTGTTGAGTCGATCCGCGTGATCTTTCGATCTGATTTGATGTCTGATCAGGTTTGATCAGGCACGCTTGGCCCGTTTGCGGGTTGCCTTCTTGGCAGCCTTCTTCGCGGTCTTCTTCTTCGCAGCTTTCTTCACGGTTTTCTTGGCTGCTTTCTTACGGGTCGCCTTCTTGGCGGTCTTTTTCTTGGCCGTCTTCTTCTTGGCAGCCTTCTTCACAGTCTTCTTCTTGGCAGCCTTCTTCGCGGTCTTCTTCGCTGCTTTCTTCACGGTCTTCTTGGCTGCCTTTTTACGGGTTGCCTTCTTGGCGGTCTTCTTCGCAGCCTTCTTCACGGTCTTCTTGGCAGCCTTCTTGCGGGTCGCCTTCTTCGCTGTCTTCTTCGCAGCCTTCTTGGTCGCGCGTTTAGCTGCTTTCTTCCGGGTTGCTTTCTTTGCTGTCTTCTTCTTGGCCATTGCAATACTCCTGAACAGGTTCGAGAACCGAAAACACTTGTGAACCGGCTGCGTACTCAAACCGGAATGAACAACATCAACTTCGCCGTCTATCGGATGAATACGAGGCTCTGCTTGAGCAATCGACGCTATTCATCCCCCCCAACTGGTTGATTTACAACGCCAACATACACACACAACGCACTTTGTGCATGTCAACACGCGCATTTCATCCACAATCGTGTGCGCACAACGCGCGAACACCGTCGGCAAAACTGCATCACGCGCGACAAACCAACACGCAACACATGTCGATTGTCTACAACACGGTTCATGTGCGCAAAAACTACGAACACCCATAGATCGCAACACGATCGCACCATGTTCGACGCATTTCGCACCATAATCACGAACGCCAACAGTTTGCGCAATCATGCAAGTCAACGCGCGCAGCGTGCAATCATGCCGCTAAACTTGTCTCCACGCACCACAGGAGACTTTGATGACGCGTATCCACACTTGTTCACTCGATTGCAACGCGCAGCTTGTGGTTGAAAACATGCCCGGCGTGCAGTCTGCAGCGATTGTGTGGCTTGTACCGGCCGGTCACGCGCACGATTCTGAACAAAAAATGGGTCTCGCCACCATCACCAGCGAAATGTTGATGCGTGGCTCGGGCGATCACGATTCTCGACAGTTCGCCGACGCGTGCGACGAAATTGGAATGAGTCATGGCGTCGATGCTGGTCCGTTCTATATCAAAGCCGCGTCCACGATGATTGCAGACCAACTCCCACGCGCATGCGATCTCTTGCGCGATCTGGTTCTCAAGCCTCGATTCGAACCGCAGGCACTCGAACCTGTTCGCGATCTGGCACTGCAAGCGCTCTCATCACTCCTCGATGAGCCCCAACAACGAGCTGTTCTCGGTGCGCGTAGCCGACATTACCCTGTCCCGCTCAACCGGTCCGGACTCGGAACCGAATCAGGGATTCAAGCCGTCACACTCGAAGACATCGCTGCTTCCTGGGCTCAGTTGGCAAAACCGGGTGGGTCAATCATCGCCGTTGCGGGCGCTGTCGAACTCGAACCAGTTCGCGACCTGCTCAACAGCCTTCTGAAGGACTGGGAGGGCGACGGATCTCTCCCTGCAACGGTCGGCGATGCTGCGCGCGGATACGCACATGAACAGGATGACTCCAATCAGATGCAAATCGTGGTGGTGCACGATGCGCCGCACGCCAACGACGAATGCCACATGCTTGAAAGCGTCGCGGTTTCCGTTCTGTCAGGTGGTATGTCCGGCCGATTGTTTTCTGAAGTACGCGAGAAGCGAGGCTTGTGTTACAGCGTGAGTGCAAGTTATAGAAGCGACCGCGATTTCGGCTCGGTCACCGGATATGTCGGGACCACACCCGAACGAGCCCAGGAATCACTCGATGTCTTGCTCGCCGAGTTTGAACGGCTGCGTCAGGGGGTCAGTCAGGAAGAGTTTGATCGAGCGCTGGTCGGCCTCAAATCACGCGTCATCTTCAGCGGCGAATCGTCGGGCGCACGAGCAGGCGCACTCGCATCAGATATCCACAAGCGCGGTCAGCCCCGGTCGCTGGAAGAAATCGCGTTGCAACTGGATGAAATCACGCTGCCAGCCCTCAACGCCTATCTTTCCAACCGATCGCTCGGTCGACTCACCATTCAAACACTTGGCCCTGATCCATTAACCCCACCGAGCCTGTGAGACCATCGTGACACCCAGGCTATCGCGCCTCATCACGCAATACGCATTGCTCGCGATTTTGCTCGCCGGGCTTGGGTTCTTTCTGTTGTACCCGATCTGGCTCACCGTCGCTGGGGGGCTCGCGGTCGACCCAGCGGTGGGGGTCGGTCTCAGTAGCGACACCTGGACATTCGCCCATCTCGCACTCGCGCTGAGTGATCCGACGATTCAGGATGGCCTCGTCAACTCGTTCCTCATCGCGGTGTGCACCACAGCGCTCTGCATCGTCATCTCGGTCCCGTTGGCGACTTTCTCAGCGTGGTATCAGTTCCCCGGCAAGAAACTTTTCAACGCGTCCATTCTGGTGCCGCTCATCTTGCCGCCCTTTGTCGGTGCGATCGGCATGCGCGCCCTCATCGGTCGCGAAGGCGCGATCAACGCCTTGCTCGGTACAGAGTGGGATATTCTCGGCGAAGCCAAGTTCTGGGGCGTGGTCCTGGTCGAAGCACTGCATCTCTACCCAATTATTTATCTCAACGCGACCGCTGCACTCGCCAACCTTGACCCCGCACTGAACGAATCTGCCGAAAATCTAGGTTGTGGCCCGTGGCGTCGATTCTTTCGCATTACCTTGCCGCTCATCCGCCCCGGCCTGTTCGCAGGCTGCACCATCGTCTTTATCTGGTCGTTCACCGAACTTGGCACCCCCTTGATGTTCGACTTCTACCGCGTGACACCGGTACAGATTTACAACGGCCTCAAGGAGGTCGAAAACTCCGCTGCCCCCTATGCCCTCACGATCATCCTGTTGTTCTTCTCGATCCTGTTCTATGTCCTTGGTCGGCTGGTCTTCGGCCGCAAGGGCCACGCGATGTACTCCAAAGCCGCCCGCGCCTCAGATGAAAAAACTCTGCCGATCATCCCGCGCATCATCGCTGTGACCATGTTCGTATCGGTCACCCTGCTCGCCCTGTTGCCACACATCGGCGTGGTGTTGTCGAGCCTTTCCGGGGTTGGGTCCTGGTATCGCACCATCCTCCCGACCGAGTTCACAGCCAGCCACTTCTCTGAAGCATTGGGAGCGCCCGATGCATTTGGCGCCATTCGTGTCAGCCTCGGACTATCGGTGGTCGCCATGCTCGCTGACATCGTGCTTGGTGTATTGATCGCCTACATCATCGTGCGCACCAAACTCGTCGGCCGAAATGTGCTCGACACGCTGGTCATGCTGCCACTTGCGGTACCTGGTCTTGTGCTTGCATTTGGTTTCGTTGCGATGACGCTTCGTTGGCCATTCGGACGCGACGATCCGCTCGAAGGCGTCCTCGCTGTCTTCGGTGCAGATCCAAACCCATTCCCACTGCTCATCATTGCCTATGGCGTGCGCCGATTGCCATATCTCGTGCGCTCGGCAGCCGCCGGTCTCGAGCAAACCTCGGGCGAACTCGAAGAAGCAGCGATCAACCTTGGTGCGTCGCGCCTCACCGCTGTTCGCAAGGTCATCATCCCCCTCATCATGGCCAATCTGATCGCGGGCGGACTGCTCGTCTTCAGTTTCTCGATGCTCGAGGTGTCCGATTCGATGGTGCTCGCACAAAAACCAAGCCACTTCCCGATCACGAAGATGATCTTCGAATACATGAACCGCCTTGGTGATGGGCCTTATATCGCAAGTGCGATGGGTGTCTGGGGCATGGCGCTGCTCACCGTCACGCTATTCGGCGCTTCACTCTTGCTCGGTAAAAAACTCGGGTCAATCTTCCGCGTTTAATGCGTCAGGCGCTGCATCGGTGTCGGCGGCTGCTTGACCGCTCGCACTTGCCTTGGCGAGCGCCCGCTTGGCAATCGCACCAATCACAATCATCACCACAATGACAACCGCGATATTGGCCGGAAGCCACCAGACAGGCTTGTCAGCCTCGGCGAGGTCTTTCGCAGCAGCGGAGGCGCCCTGTTGCTCTGCAAACTGAGCCGCCAGGTAGACGGCTGCGAATGTGCGCGGCGCCAATCCAACAACGGTGCCGATGACATATGCCGGCCATCGAACGCCCGCCCCCGCAAGCGCGAGATTGGTCAGTGCAAACGGCGAGTTAGGCGGGACACGAATCAAGGTCACGATGCCCAGCGTTGACCAAAACCCGCGCCCAACGAGGCTGTCTCGCACGATCTTGGCTTTCGGGTGGCTTTGAATCTCCGCTTCCATCCGTGACCGCGCAATGGTTTGCGCCACGATATATCCAACGAGCGACGCGCCGGTGAATCCGACGATTGCTGCTGCGAAGCCTTCGACAACACCAAACGCAAACCCTGCCAGTATCGACTGAGAGTAAGTTGGCAGAGCGCCCAGGCCTGCACTGAAGATGAAAATGACGACATACATGATCAATCCGAGCACCGCGTGTTCGCGCAGAAACATCGAAATGTCGTTGATATAAACCAGAAGCAGAATCCCGCCGATCGCCGGGAATACTGCCCAAAGCCCGCCGAGGATGGCTGCTGGCCCGAGTCGGCGCAATACTGCACCGATTGAATCGGGCGATTCGTCGTGTTCATTCGTCGCGGTGGTTTCAGGCTGATTTTGGTCGCTCACGCAGACAGCGTAGCGTCACACGGACTTGGAATGCACAATTCCGGGCGAAAGGAGTTCGCCGGCTCGAATTGAGCCGACGAACTCGGAGGAGAGAGAGAGACCTCTATATATCACAAATACCTCTCACGAGTGAGAACTGCCTGATATCCACCAATTATTCGCAAATCGTGGATGTTGGTTGCATCGGTCCGCCTCGTTTCGGAGATCGACCAGGATACCATCCAACTGATTGAACGCCACATCGCCCGCGTGGGCACGAGGCCAAACGATCCGTGTCGAGTGACAACTCGGCCAGGAGATTCCCGTCATGATCCCAAAGCCGCCGCCGCGTGAAGGCTCACTCGGATTCCTGTTTATCCCGCCTTATCGCGTTCAGGGCGTATCTGTTGCTGGCGAAGCAACCTGCATTCAGATTCCGGAACTGGATCTCTGCTTTGACATGGGCACCTGCCCCCGTGCAGCACTCGCCAGCAAGTACGCGGTGATCTCTCACGGGCACATGGACCACATCGGCGGGCTTGCGTACTGGTGTAGCCAGCGTCGATTCCAAGGCATGGGAACAGGCAAAATCGTGTGCGATGCGCGCATTGCAGACGCTGTACGATCAATGATGCAGGGGTTTGTTGACCTCGAACGGCAACAAACGCCCTTCGAGATCATCGAAATGGACCCTGAATCGGGTGATGGGCTTGAGATCAAGAACAATATTTTCCTCAGGCCTTTTGCAACAGAGCACACCGCCCCGTCGCTCGGTTACAGCATCGTTGAAAAGCGCACGAAACTGAAAGAGGAGTACGCGGGTTTCCCGCAAGAGAAACTGCGCGAACTGAAAAGCCGCGGAGAAGAAATCACGCGCGAACTCGAGATTCCGCAGATCGCGTACCTCGGCGACACGCTTCCAGGGCCTCATCTGCTCCGCGATGATGTCCGCAAAGCCCAGATCATCATTACGGAATGCACTTTCTTCGAGCCCGAGCATCGCAGCCGAGCAAAAATTGGCATGCACATGCATGCTGAGGACATTGCCGAATGGCTTCGCGTCGTTGAGTGCGAAGCCATGGTGATCACCCATGTTTCACGCCGAACCCACATTCCAAACGCGACACAAACGATTCAAGACCTTGTTGGCGAAGCGTTGGCTCGCAAGGTTTTCTTTTTGATGGATCACCGAACCAATCGCATGCGATATGAAGAACAAGCCGAGCGAGCGCGAGTGCGTGAAGCGGAACTTGCAGCCCGAACCGAGCCTGTCAAATGCGCAAAAGATGGTTGACAGAATCACTGCTCTCGTTTACGGTTTGCACTTCGCGTCGGACGCTTCTGTGTGTACTGGGAGGCAGCGTTCTTCGCACAACTGCATGCGTTGGTTCTAGAGGCGCGCTGCCACAGCGCGGATGAGGTCGCACCCACATGACTGACCCTGATAAGCAAGTCTGGAATGACTTGCTTGCAAACTTGCGAACACACCACGCTGCTGCCTGGCGCAAGTGGTTTGATGATCTCGAGCCCCTCGGCATCCATGGCGGATCGCTCGTTCTTCGCGCTCGGTCAGATGTCCACCGCGACTATTTGCGACGCGATTGCCTGGACGCATTCAACGACGCGCTTCGGTCTGTCACCGGACAACTGCTGACCGTACGCTTTCTTGACCCGGGTGATCCGGGGCCCAAAACAACGCCAGCATCCAAGTCTTCACTCAGTCAACGACCAGAACCGGCACACGCGCCCAGCGAGGCGCAACTGGCAGCCCACCCCGATGCGTTGGTCATCAATCCGGATTATGGCTTCGAGAACTTCGTTGTCGGTCCAAACAACCGACTGGCGCATGCAGCGTCGGTGGCTGTCGGTGAAAAGCCCGGCCACGCATACAACCCGCTGTTCATCCACGGCGATGTCGGACTCGGCAAGACACACCTGCTCCAGGCGATTTCGCTCCGTATCAAGCAGGCGAATCCGTCCGCGGTCATTCACTATGTCTCGTGTGACGGATTCATCTCAGACTTCATGAACGCGGTCCAATCGGGCAAAATGAGCGCGTTTCGTCACCGGTTCCGCAATGTCGACATGCTTGTCATCGACGACATTCACTTCCTCGCCAAGCGCGATCGGACACAGGAAGAGTTCTTCCACACCTTCAATACGCTGTATCAGTCACAGAAGCAGATCGTGCTCAGTTGTGACGCCAGACCGGAAGAGATCCCCGATCTCGAAGATCGGCTTGTCAGTCGTTTCAACTGGGGCCTGGTCACCAAGATCGAAGCGCCATGCTACGAAACGCGCGTCGAGATCCTCAAATCCAAAGCCAGGCTGCGCCATATCGAAATGTCCGACGCTGTCGCGTGCCACATCGCGAGCAAGATCGATTCAAACATCCGCGAACTCGAAGGCGCGATCACCAAGCTCCAATTGCTCGTGGCTGTTGATAAACAACCAATCACGCTCGAGTTGGCTCGGATGGCGCTGGGTGACTCCCCACAACGGGTCGCTCGACATCCCACGATCGATGCCATCATCAATGTGGTCACCGACTTCTATAGCGTCAAGCGAATCGATCTTCTGGGTAAACGCCGGCACAAGTCCATCAGTCAGCCAAGGCAGGTCTGCATGTACCTCGCTCGCAAGATGACGCGGCACTCGCTCGAAGAGATCGGTGCCCACTTCGGCAATCGTGACCACACCACGGTGATGCACGCGGTACGCACAATTGAGTCGAAGCAGACCGCCGATACGGACTTCGCATCGGTTGTGCAGTCGCTGGTGCGGTCGCTTGATGATGAGTATGTACGCGCCTCGTGATCCCTTTTTGTTCCCTCCAATCGCTGTGGGTGACCTGTGAGTAACCGGGCGCGAGCCAGCGCTTCCGCAGCCTTCCATCGAATCGCCCTCGCGTCCTGACTGTTCCGGGCCCGAGTTCTGTGTCATGGCTCGTACGCATGCGACACGAATGCGCCAGGTAATCAGCGTCCTTGAATCATCTGTAAACCGTTGTAAGAACTGGTTTAGTGATAGACATAGACCAGTCGTCCCCAATACGCCAGCCCTCAATTCTGATACGACTATTCTTCTTTGTAATTCAATTAAGAAGAAGGACAAGACAGCCTGTCGAAGATCGTCAATCCAAGCCCTGGAAACAGGCATCGATCCTGACCAACGATTTTGTGGACAACGCGGCACCACGATTTGCGCGCCGGCCTATCTAGACATCTGGCAACGAGGGCACCACACCGTCGTTCGTTGGGCGACCTGGCTCGACTGTAATGTCGTTTGGCACCTCGTGCAGAGGTCGCCGCTGCGCCCATAGACCTTGTGCTTTTGTTGAAAGAATCCGGCATGGCCATCTGCGTTGCGATAATCGCGAATCGTCGAGCCTCCGCTTTTGATGGCTGTGCGCATGACGCTACGAATCTCGCGCGCAAGCGCCCGAACTTCCAGATCAGTGAGCAACCCGGCCTCGCGTGTCGGGTTGATCCGCGACGCGAACAGCGCTTCGTCTGCGTAGATATTGCCAACGCCTGCGACCAGCGTCTGATCGAGCAGCACACTCTTGATCGACCGCTTGCGTCCAACACAAGCCCGTTTGAGTTCGGCGTGACGAATCGTGAGGGCATCCGGGCCGAGCAGTGACCAGACATGCTGTTGGAGTAACTCACGCGAAGGATGGCTGGCAACGAGTCCGAATCTTCGCGGATCGACGAACCGCATGCATGCTCCGTCATCGAGTTCCCATTCCACATGTGTGTGCTTGGGGCGTTGGGCATCATCAACACGGACCGAGCCGGTCATCCCGAGTTGGATGCGGACAACCGGTGCTCGGCTTCCGACAATCGCGATCTGCTTGCCGAAACGCTCGACTGTCGTGATGTGATCTCGAGCGAGCAGGAGACTGCTCCGCAGGCGTACTGGCTCGGACTGAGTACGGGTCCGCGTGAAGCCGCTCGACGGGTCACCGGGCAGCGACACGACCGGTCTGGTCAAAACGCGCACACGGACGACTGATCGTCCGACCACTCGATTTTCGAGCGTACGACGCACTGACTCGACCTCGGGCAACTCAGGCATCAGTTGTGGAGCCTCGAAGTTCGCGGAAGAACGCTGTGAGTAACTTGGCGCATTCTGGCGCAAGAACGCCCGGCACCACTTCGCATTGATGATTCAGTCGAGCGTCTTCGAGGAGTTGATGCAGCGTGCGGACGGCTCCGGCTTTGGGGTCTGCCGCACCGAAGACCACTCGGCCGATCCTGGCGTTGACAATGAGCCCGGCGCACATGCAGCATGGTTCGAGGGTCACCGCAAGCGAGCAGTGGTTGAGCCTCCAGTCACCAGTTGCTCGCGCTGCGCGGCAAATGGCATCGTGTTCAGCATGACCTGTCGGCGACCGATCACGCTCACGCCGATTCGATGCTTCGCCCAACACGGCACCAGTCGCTGTTTCGTAGACCACCGCACCGATTGGGACTTCGCCGATCGCGCCCGCCTGGGCTGCGAGGCGAATCGCTCGTTGCATCATGGCACGATCTGTTGATTCAGAAGGACTCGTCTTCGTCTGATTCATCGAAGTCTCCGGCGACTCGCCTGGCAGGGAGCAGCACAAGCAGAATCATGCCCAGTTCGAAGAGGAGATAGAGCGGGCCGGCAAGCAAAATCATCGACACAGGATCGGCAGGCGTCAGCATGGCGCCGATCACTGCACATCCGCCAGCAACATGTCGGCGGTACTTGCCGAGCAACTTGCGGTCGACGATACCAACCCAACCGAGCAGCAGGACAACGAGCGGCATCTGAAAGGCGATGCCGAATGCAAGCGCAAAATTCAGAAGCATCTTCACATATTCGCTGATGCGATACTGCTGAACCACGCCGGCACTTTCCGAGAGCTCGGACCCGATGATGATGACTTCGCCTTCTTCTCGGCCTTCGAGCGCAACGCGGAGTTGGCGAAGTGGCGAGTTGATCCACATCTGACCGGGTTCGGGCGCTTCAGGGTCGTAGTCGAGCACAGCGATTGGTGTTGTCGAGGCATCGGCGGCAAGCGGCTCGGTCGGTATCTGGAGTTGCGCCACGGTCGTGCCAAAGCCGATTAAGAAGGCAAGGACCACCGGGAGAATGACATAGTAGAGGAACAGCTCCCCGATTACGGTGAGCACCATGCTCATCGGCATCAAGAGGTAAGCGAACCTCTTTTCACTTTTGTAGAGTCCCGGCGAAATGAACTTCCAGAGTTGGAACAGAAGCCACGGTGCTCCTGCGAGGATTGTCAAGACGATGACGACGCGAAACCAGGTGCCAAAAGACTCGAACGGTCCAGTGGCGAGGAGCGTGGCGGGTTGGTTTGCGGCTCGCAGTTTTTCGCGGATCGGGACGATAAGGATCGAAAGGACGGGTTTCCCGACCGCCATGGCTACAAAAAAGATCGGAATGATGCCGAGAATGGCATGGAAAAGCCTCGTACGAAGTTCGTCGAGGTGATCGCCAAATGACATGATGCCGACATGGTTCTCGGACTTGTGACGCACAGGCGTTCCTCGGTGGGTGAGTGAGAATATAGAAGCGCACGAAACACTTTGTGATTGGTGACGGGCAAGGTTTCGATGAGCATCTTGGTTTGTTGTCGTTCGGAAGGGAATTCTTTGGCGGACACGCAGGTCGGCAGTGCCAGTTCGGATGTCTCGTCAGCCATTGCTGGGGATCAGGCGGCTCTGCGCCGTGTCTGGGCAACGCATCGGCGATGGGTGGCTGCGATTCTGGTCGCCCACAAGCCTCGTTCGGTCGAGACGGAGGATTTGTTGCAAGTCGTGGCGATGACACTGGTGCAGCGGATTAGCGATGTCCGCGATGAACGGGCGTTTCGTCCGTGGCTTCGAACGGTGGCTGTGAACGCTGCCCGGGCGACTGGTCGGCGACATCAAGTCGAGAAAAAGTCGAGGCTTCGACTTGTGCGGGACCATGCTGTCTCCTCGATCGAGGACGCTGTTGAACCTGAAGTACTCGAAGAGGGTCGAGTGCTGCTTGATCTTGCTCGCGGCTTGCCGGAGGGGTACCGCGAGCCACTGCTTCTGCGGTGTGTGAAAGGGATGAGTTACCGTGAGATCGCGAAGGTCTTGGAACTACCGGAAACGACGATTGAAACGCGAATTGCGCGCGGCCGACGGATGCTGCGCGAGTTGGCGTCTCGAACAGAGACCAAGGTCGGCGTGGGGGAACACGCCTCTTGTGAGGGGGTTGCAGATGCACAATGAACAGGATGCCATTGATCGTGATGTGTTGATGACGCGCGTGATCGACGGACACGCGACCACGGAAGATTGGGCTGCGTTTCGCAAACTCGCGGACGAAGAGCCCACGACCTGGGACGAACTGACCCAGACGCAGTCGATGCACGGCTCGTTGTGCGAGGCTTTGGATGAAGCAACCGCACCTGCGGACGGCGTGGACCTGCCCGTGCAGGGTCAGGACGCTTTTCATGCGCGAGGACGGATCGCCCGGACTTGGGGTGGCTGGTTGATCGCAGCGTCGGTGTTGATTGCGTGGTCGCTGAACTTGCCGCTCCAGGGCTCGTCTTTTACGGCGACAAGCGGCCTCGGGCCGAATCTGGGTGATGGGTATGTCAAGGTCGACGAGCCAGCGGACGCTCTGCGGGCGTATGTCGATCGTGGCCGCAAGGACGGCTCGGTGGTTGGGCTCGTACCCGATGTGCGTGTGCTTGAGACCCGGGCGAGTACGGACGGCAGCGGCCGACTCGAGGTTTTGTTGGTCAGACAGATCATCGAGCGTCAGCAGGTCGATCAGGTGTATCGGTGGACGCAGGACGAAACCGGGACCTTGCGGCCGATTCAGGTGAAGGTCCGAACGGTTTCAGATCGTCCATTTTGATGTTGTATTTGGTGACGGCGTCAGGTGGCTGACGCATCTTGAGAAACATGGGCTGCCTCAGGCAGCATCTGGGATTGATAACGGAGGTCATAGGACATGCAGAAGTTCAAAGTGTTGATGAGTGCAGCGACGATCGTTGGTCTTTCTGGTCTTGCTGCGGCGTGCCCGCCCGAGTGCGAAGAAGACTGCTGCGAAGAAGGCGAAGAGCAGGCACACGCTGAAGTGTGGTACGGCGAAATGGCCGAAGGCGAGCACGGCAAGAAGGTCATCGAAAAATGGATCGGTGACGATGGCGATGTACACCTGCTGCACACCGATGGTGACGACGAAAATGTCGAAATCATGGTGTTCAGCGACGGTAAGACCGTGAAAGTCATGCGCAATGGCAAAGAGATGCCTGCCGAATGGTTGAAGAAGTCAGGTCACTTGTTCAAGTTCCGCGGCGACCATGAAGCAGGCGACACCATCGACCTTCAGTTTGCTCCCGCAACGGATGGGAATCTTTCGTTTGGCACAGCCTGGACGGCGGACTCGGGCGACGAGGACGAAGACTTCTTTGTCGAGAAAGTGCAAACGCCGCCGGTGATGCTGGGGATCACAATGGGCGAACCTGACGCATCGCTCAGAGCACATCTTGGTCTCGGGGACCGCTCGGTCATCATGGTCGACAGCGTATTTGAAGGGCTTCCCGCGAGCAATGCCGGCCTGAAGACCTATGACATCATCATCGGGCTCGATGGCAGTGATGACAATGTCAACTCCGAACATCTCTACAAGATTCTGATGGGCAAGAAGCCGGGCGACGAACTGAAGCTTCGTGTGTTGCGTGGTGGCGAGAAGGAAACCTATCGCGTCAAGCTGCGTGCGTACGACGCGAAGTCTCTCGGCATTGAAAGTGACGGAGGCATTTTCGTCGAGGATGACAACCAATTCCATGCCGATCACGCCGACCACAGTAATCACGGCGAACATGCGCAACATCTCGCCGAGATGGCTGAAAAACTCCTTGAATCGGGTATGGACCCGGAGCAAATTCGGAACATTCAGGAGCAGGTTGAGCGAGCGATGAAGCAAGCAGGTCAAGCGAGTCAGGCAATTGCAACGAGCCCGCGCGCCCGCAACCTTCAGTTGCCGCAGTTCACGACCCGCACTGTGGTGCCCGGTCCGGACGGCCGCGAGATGTTTGAAATTGAAGTGCCTGATCTGGGCAAGTTCCAGGTACCCGATGCGATTCGTGGCCGCATCTCACAGTTTGGCAACATGGACTCGGGTGATCTCGAGCGCCGTCTCGACGCACTCGAAGCCCGCATGGACGAAGTCACCGTTCGCATGGAAGAGCGTCTGGAGCGCGTGATTCACCGCTTCGAACAGTTGACCGAACAGCTCGAGCGTCGTCTGCGCGACGGCGGTTGATTCTTGCATAGCCCCCTTCACTCGCTGCAGCCGGCTGGCCTCAGGCACGCTGGCTGCAGCGAGAATCGGGCAGTCGTGTCCTTTTCGTCGGCACGGCTGCCCGCTTCTCTTTTGTGCGATGCCGAACTGGTATGATCTGTGTATGAGTGAACACAACAACGCGATGACTCCTGACGATGTTCGGCAACTGCATGCGCGTTTGCGCGAGCAGATAGGCAAGGTCATCGTGGGCCAGGACGAGGTGGTCGAGCAGATCTTGACTTGCGTGTTCTGCAAGGGTCACGGGTTGCTTGTCGGCGTGCCCGGTCTTGCGAAAACGCTTTTGATTTCGACGATCGCCCGCACGCTGAGCCTTGATTTCAGCCGCGTGCAGTTCACTCCCGATCTCATGCCAAGCGACATCACCGGAACCGAAGTGATTGAAGAAGACAAGAGCACCGGTCAACGGAGTCTGCGTTTTGTACGAGGACCAATTTTTGCGAATGTGGTGCTGGCGGACGAGATCAACCGCACGCCTCCGAAGACACAGGCTGCACTGCTCGAATCGATGCAGGAGCGGCAAGTAACGGTTGGGGGGGTTCGTCACGAGTTGCCGAGCCCGTTCTTTGTGCTTGCGACACAGAATCCGCTCGAGCAGGAGGGGACCTATCCATTGCCGGAAGCGCAGCTCGATCGGTTCATGTATCAGGTGTTGATTCAGTATCCAACAGCAGATGATGAGCTCGAAGTGATGCGCCGCATTTCGACGAAGGACGAAGAAACGCTCGAGCCTGTGCTCGACGGGCCCGGTATTGAAGCGATCCAGAAACTGGTGCGGCATGTGCCGGTCGCTGACCATGTGATGCGGTACGCGCTGCGGCTTGTCCGGGCGACGCGTGTCAATGAGGCGGAAGCGAAGGCCAACCCGATACCGGTCGTGCGTGACTATGTGGCGTGGGGTGCCGGTCCGCGTGCGAGTGAGAACCTGATCTTGGCTGCGCAGGGTCGAGCGTTGCTCGCTGGCGAAAGTCATGTCACACCAGATCACATTCGCGAGGTCGCTTTGCCGGTGCTGCGGCATCGTGTCCTGACGAATTTTAATGCGGAGGCCGATCAGGTTGGCACCGACGACATCATCGCCGGGCTACTTGACACTGTCTCGGTCGAAGCGTCGGACGATCGAGAGTCGGCGCAGATGAATGAGGTGATTCGTCACTAATTTTCGCGCAGTGGACCTGGTTGTCTGTTAGTATGGCTCCGGAGAAATCAGCCGGAGTATTCAACCATGCTGTCTCAAACATCCGAGTACGCACTGCGCGCCATGGTCTGGTTGGCCTATACCGGCGATGAGTTGCTCCCGACACCGACACTCGCCAAGCACACGAAAGTGCCTTTGAACTACCTTGCGAAGGTGTTGCAGTTGCTCTCAAAAGCGGACCTCGTCGTCGGTCGCCGTGGCGTGGGTGGCGGCTACAAGTTGGCCAGAAACCCATCCAAGATCACGATGCTCGATGTGATCGATGCGATCAGCCCTGTGACACCCATCGATTCGTGCCCGCTCGGTATTAAGAGTCATGGCACGCACCTGTGCCCGCTCCATCGGCGGGTCGATAGTGCTGCTCGCATCGTGATTCAGGAGTTTGGCGCGGTCACGCTCGCGGATGTGCTCAACGAGCCTGATTCGAGCCATCCGTTGTGCGATCAGGGCAGGCTCATTTCGTTGGGGTTGACCAAGGAAGGGCAACGGATTTCGCCACGAGAGAAGTGATGGTGCGTACGATGCCCGCGTGACTGATCAGCCCACAACGACCGAATCCATTCATCCACTTGAAGCCCAGCGCCGGGACAACCGGCAAACGGTCGTCGAGTTAGGTCTCGATCCCTATGGCGGCCGAACGGATTCGCTCGAATCGCTCACCGATGCGCACGCCCAGCACAGTGCTGCAGCGGATGAATATCACGCTGCGCACGGCAAAGAGGATGGGTATGAAGATCGCAGACCGCGCGTGCGTGTAGCTGGTCGTGTCATGCTTTCGCGTGACAATGGCAAGTTGGTTTGGATGAACCTGCGCGACAGTACGCGAGACAGTTTGCAGGTTGCCGTCAGCAAGCGCGATTGCAGCGAGCGAGGTTTCGCGGTTGCCAAGGCGGTGGATCTTGGCGATCTTGTGGTTGTTGAAGGCCCGCTGATGAAAACGCGAGCGGGCGAAGTCACTGTTTGGGCTTCAGATGTCCTTCCTGCCAGCAAGTGTCTGGTGCCGCCGCCCGAGAAACATGCGGGGCTTGCCGACCATGAAACGAGGTACCGTCGGCGATATATCGATATGTGGTCGACGCCTGAAACAACGCGAACTTTTGCATTACGGAGCCGAGTCGTTGCCAAGATCCGGGAGCATCTTTCAACGCTCGGGTTTCTTGAGGTTGAGACACCCATGTTGCAGCCACAGGCGGGGGGTGCGGCTGCTCGGCCGTTCGTGACCCATATGAACGCGCTCGGGCTCGATCTCTATATGCGCATTGCGCCGGAGTTGTACCTGAAGCGACTTCTCGTGGGCGGGCTGCCTCGCGTGTTCGAGATCAACCGCAATTTTCGGAACGAGGGTCTCGACAAGTCTCACAACCCAGAGTTCACGATGCTTGAGTTGTACCAGGCATACGGCAACTACCACACGGTGATGGAACTCACGGAATCTCTCGTGCGCACAGCTGCCAGTGCGGCTGCTGCAACGCGCGCGGGCGAAGAGGGTGTTGATGTCGAGAGCTTGGTGCTGCCGTTTGGTGATCTGCAGATTAACTACGCAGAGCCGTTTGCTCGCGTGACTTATGCTGCGTTGTTCGAACGCGGGCTTGGATTTAGCTTCACTGATATTGATCGCGTGATGCAGGAGGCTGAGGCAAGAGGTGTCCCAACCAGAAACGATCGGGGCGAGCAGATTGACGAGTTGTTTATCATCAACGCGCTGTTTGAACGATTTGCTGAACCGCTCCTGCTCGATGAAGCGGGGTATGGCGGGCAGCCTGTGTGGGTGATGGATTATCCGGCTCAGTTAAGCCCACTGACCAAATCGAGTGTTGCGGACCCGTCGATCGCCGAGCGCGCGGATCTGTTCATCGCGGGGATGGAGATTGGTCCGCACTATACCGAGCTCAACGACCCTGACATTCAGTCAGCCCGTTTCCGCGAGCAACTCGCGGGTGTTGATGATGAAGAGTCGACCTTCCGTACATTTGATGAAGACTTCATCACAGCGCTGAAGGTCGGGATGCCCCCTGCGGGGGGGATGGGTATCGGGATTGACCGTTTGATGATGCTGCTTGCCGATGCGCCGACGATTCGTGACGTCATCCTGTTTCCACTCATGCGGCCCCAGTCGGGCCGTATTGCCGAAACAGCGGAATGAAAAAACCCCGGCCGAGGCCGGGGCTTGTGAACAGCACTGAGTTTATAGGTTCAGGGTTACTTCGTACGGTGTTTAGCCACCATCGCCCGCCGGAGCATCGCCTGCTTCACCGGGCTTCCGCATTTTGATTTCAACATTGTGTTCGCCTTCGATCAGATCCGGGTTGGACAGATCGAGCATGCGAACGGGCGGCGCGTGAGGATCTTCTCTGGTTTCGCGGACAGCATTCAGGAATGCTTGCTTTTGCTTCAGGTCGAGTGAGTCCCAGGCATCGCGGACCATAATCGCCTTGGCGGCGTTGACATCGGCTTCGTCATTTGCCGAGCCATTGATACCGAGCAGTGCAGAAGCGGCAGCGGTATCGGCGAGACCTGCCTTCTCGACCACTTCTTTCATGCGCCAGGTTGCCTCAGCGAGCATGCCTTCGAAGGCGATGGTTGATTCCTTCAGCGACTCACCCATGATGTATTTCATGAAATTGGTGAGGCCGGTATTGGCATCTTGCTCGGTTAACTCGCCCATGATGGCTTTTTGATACTCACCGAGAATCTGCAGATTCATGTCTTTCTGTACGCGAGACAGCAGTTGCCGATCGAACATCTCGAGTGTAATGCTCTTGGGGGGGACAAGCGGCGTCATGACATCCGTGATCAACTTCATCGCTTCGGGATTGTCAAGTTGCAGGTTGTCGAGCAGGCCGTTTTCAATCTGGATGATGAAGTCGAGGTTGTCGACGACAATCTGTTCCATGCGATAGCGACGGCCGACGAGCATGGGCATCAGTTCGATCGCTTTGCGCTTGCCACCGACGAAGGGGTTGTTGCGCAGTGCTTCGAAATCGAGGGGCACATCGAAGCGAATGATCTTGCCGTCTTCACCGATCTGGGCGAGTTTGCGATATTCAACATCAGGAACCTTGCTCATGGTTCCGGGGTTGGAGAGATTGGGTCGATTTCGATCGGGCGCTTGCGGCCGGGCGACCGGGGCCGGTTGTTGGTCTGGCGGCGTAAACTCGGGCGTTTCCGGATTGGCTTTGGGTGGCGGCGTTGTGAGCTGGGCGTGTGCGCTTCCAGCGACGATAATCAGGCTCAATGCTGCAGTTCGACAGATTCGTTTCATTTCATCCCTCCCTCTGGGTGATGGGGCACAGTGCATGCAAGAGGCACCCACCGGCCTCGTCATGTCAGGTTTCGACACAATTATGACTCTGATTCGGCTCAGAACACGCAGTCGATCCCAAAATTCCTGGCGCGTTGCGCCCGCGTGACAGAGGCATATGGTATGTCCATGCCTATTTCAACGCCCGATCGAGCCAAAATTGCCGATTCCATCGCCAAACTGTCGCTTTTGCGTGGTCAGTTCACCCTTCGTTCTGGGCGCACAAGTTCGTATTATTTGGACAAATACGCCTTTTCGACAAGCCCACTCGTGTTGGATGGGGTCGGCGATTTATTGCAAGCCCACCTGTCGGCCATTGCCGAACGATTGGGCCAACCGATCGACCGTCTTGCTGGTGCTGAGTTGGGCGGCATCCCACTTGTGACGGTGGCATCCCTGAAAACGGGGCTTCCGTGCCTGTTCGTCCGCAACGCCAAAAAGGGGTATGGCACGGCGAAACAACTGGAAGGCCCCCTCGTTGCGGGCGACCGGGTCGTATTCATCGAAGATGTAGCGACGACCGCCGGGCAGGCGCTCGAAGCGGTGGGGGTGCTGCGCGATGCAGGCGTGGAGGTCGTTGCGGTTCTGACCACGATCGATCGGCTTGAGGGAGCGCGCGAGAATGTGGAGAGCGCAGGTTTGATCTTTGATTCGTTGTTTACGGTGCGTGATTTCGGGATCGATGCCGACTGATCAGAATGGAATCAAGAACAAGACAAACACCGCGATCAGAGCAAGTACTACGACGATGGTCCAGATTGGCGCGCGTGATACAGGGTCGCTGACGCCGTGCCCGCAATACGGGCACATTTCGGTCTGGTCGTAGACGGACTTGTGGCAGTTGGGGCAGGTGATGAACTCGTCGCCGAAGCGGTCGAGGTCTTCGGCGCTGGGGCCATCAGGGTCAAGTCCTTCACCGATATCGGGGTCATCCCATGCCATGTGTTCAGGGTATGTCGTCGATGGGCGATACCGGGCGCTTCAGGGTTCAATGTTGGGCCGATAGTTTGAATGACGATGCAGACGATTGGCTTTTCCAATGTGATGGATCTGATGCTGCGCGGGCGCATGGCGGCTGCGGACCGGGCGATGGGCCAGGCGATCGAGCGGCTGGCGACCGGCAAGCGCATCAATCATCCGAAAGATGATGTCTCCGGGTTTCGGGTTGCAGAAGATCTGCGTGTGGATGTCATTGCGCGGGAAAAGGGGATTCAGTCAGCGGAGCGGCACAATCACTTTTTGGCTGCGAAAGAGGGCGCGTTGAGTGTTATCAACGATATGGCGATCGAGTTGCAGGGGATTGTGGTTCAGGCAGCCAACCGAGGCGGACTCGGCGAAGGAGAACTCAGAGCCTTACAGACCGAAGCCGATTCGATTCTGGATGGGATTGACTTCATCTCAAGCACAGCCATGTTCAAGGGCGAAAAACTCCTCGAAGGCGTGAACTCGACGACACTGGGCCTTCGCAAACTCGTCGCGGGGGACGAGGGTGAGGACGACGATGATGTTGACGATGAGCCTGCACGGCCGCGACACTTTCTCGATCTGACGGACGGTGAACTGAAGGCGATTCAAGAAGCGGTCGACCATGCGGCATCAACGCTCAACAAGCGTCGCGCGGGTGTTGGTCTCATGATGCAACGCAATGAGAGCAATATGCGGCAGATGATGGTCGAACTCGAAGCCATGAGCAGCGAACTCAGCCGCATCGAAGATACGGATTATGCGGTCGAGATCAGCAAACTCGTGCGGGCCCAGATTCTCAAAGAGACGAGCATGCGAAGCCTGATGATCGGGCGGTCGCAGGCGGGTGGCGTGCTGAACCTGTTGAGCAACAATTAGAAAAGCCGCCGGGCGCGGTGTCCGGCGGCTTGAAATCAAATCAAGAAGCAAATCGCGGTCGATCAGGCTTTGGTGGCCCAGGCGATGAGTGCGTCAGCGACCTCGGGGCGGCTGAACTCCATCGGCGGGCGTTCGCCCTTGCCGAGCATTTCGCGGACCTTGGTGCCCGAGAGGAAGATCTGGTCGCCTTCGATCTTGGGGAAGGTCTTGCCTGAGACCATGCCCTGGGCGCGCTTGCTGTAGGCAGCGTGCTCGAACTTGAGCGGGATGATGCCGATGTTATCAGCGTCGAGCCCGTCGAAGATGGTCTGTGCGTCGTATGTGCCGTAGTAGTTGCCAACGCCGGCGTGGTCGCGACCGGTGATGAAGTGGGTGCAGCCATAGTTCTTGCGAACGAGTGCGTGCAGGATTGCTTCACGCGGTCCGGCGTAGCGCATGGCTGCGGGCATGACGCTGAGTGCTGTGCGCTCGGGGACGAAGTAGTTTTCGATGAGCACTTTGTAGCAGTCCATGCGGACATCCGCGGGGATGTCGCCGGGCTTGGTCTCGCCAACGAGCGGGTGGATGAGCAGTCCGTCACAGATTTCCTGTGTGCACTTGCAGAGATACTCGTGAGCGCGGTGGATCGGGTTGCGGGTCTGGAACGCGCCGATGGTCTTCCAGCCACGCTTTTCGAAGTCGGCGCGGGTCTGGGCCGGGGTGAGGCGTTCATCGAGGAACGCTTCGGGTCCATCCGGGTCGACACAGACGGTGACGACTTCGATCGGGCCGGCGAGACAGGTGTCGCCTTCCGCCTTAACGGCTTCAGCACCGGGGTGGTTGCCATCGTCGTCTTCGGGCTTGTTGAAGAAGACTTTGGAAGCTTCCTTGGCGCGGTCGTGGGGATAGACCTCTTCAACCGTCATGACTGCCTGGAGGACGCCGTTCGGTGCGTTTAGCGCGACGCGATCACCGACCTTGGGGGCATCAGCAGCGTCGACCGACAGCGTAATCGGAATCGGCCAAACATCGCCGGACGCGAGTGTCATATTGTCACAGACGCTGTCAAAGTCGGCTTTGCCCATGAACCCGGTGAGCGGGCTGAAAGCACCGATACCGATCATTTCGACATCGCAGGACTGCTTGGCTGAAAGCGAGATCTGCTGCAGCGATGATGCTTCTGCGGTCAGTTCCTTGGCTTTGCCTGCATCTGCGACCTGATTGACGAGAGTGCCGCCGTGCGGCTCGATCAAACCCTTGCTCATTGAAGACTCCTCATGTGGGAAATGCGTTGTCCCTCCCAGAACAAAACGCGTGGATGCGAGGGTAGGTTTGTGGTGAGAGCGAGTCTACACAATCGTTCTTTGTTCGGTATGACAATTATGGAATAATGCGCGAGTCGTGGTGTTTACAGGACTAGGCTCAATGGACTTTGGGGGTCCTCGGTTTGCCGACGGTCGGCGCCGAGCATTGACCGGTGACAGAACCGAAACAGATGGAGGATCGTCCGATGAACAAGAAATTACTTTCGACCCTGTGTGCAGCGGCTGCGTTTGCGATGCCGTTCTCGAGCACCGCTCTCGGGCAGGCCGAGGCGCAGGAAAAGGTTGCTCAGCCAGAAGAAAAGCGTCCGGCATTGTGGGTCGGCGATGACGCTCCGGCGCTGTCGATCGGCGAGTGGATCAAGGGCGAGCCCATCACCGGTTTTGAAAAAGGCCGGGTGTATGTGGTCGAGTTCTGGGCGACCTGGTGCGGGCCTTGTATCGCGGGCATGCCTCATCTGAGCGAAATGCAGAAGACTTATGGCAAAAAGGGCGTGACCATCATTGGTGTGAATGTGTGGGATGACCCAAGCAAGGTCGAGCCGTTCATGAAGAACAAGGGCGGCAACGACTTGATGCAGTACACCGTTGGCATCGAGCAGAAGATTGAAGGCGAAGATGTCTCGCGCACCGGCGAGATGGACCGCGCGTGGATGAAGCCTGCTGAGCAACGCGGTATCCCGGCATCATTTGTGGTCGATAAAGCGGGCAAAATCGCGTATGTCGGGCACCCGATGTGGCTCGATATTCCCGTGCAGGGCGTGCTTGATGGCACCTGGAACAGCAAGACCGGGATGGCCAAGATCAAGGAAGCCGAAGCGATGCTGATGAAGGCCTATCGCGCCGGCTCGCCCGAAGAGCGCCTCGAAGCGTTTGATGCTTTTGAAGCCAAGTACCCGGCGGTCGCCCATCAGAGCATGTTCACAAGCATGAAACTCGACCTTCTCATGGCGACCAAGCAGTACAGCCGGGCGTGGGATCTTGCGGGCAAGTTGGTTGACGAAGCGATCAAGAAGGACGATGTGCAAACGCTCAACAGCATTGCCTGGTCGATCGTCGATCCGGAAGGCGATGTCAGCGAGCCCAATCTGCCGCTCGCGTTGAAGGCTGCCCGGGCTGCCAACGCTGCGACAGGTGAAGAAGATGCCGCGATTCTTGACACCCTTGCTCGGGTTTACTGGAACATGGGCGAGAAGTCGCACGCGATCGAGCTGCAGCGCAAGGCTGTGGAACATGCCGAAGGCCCGATGAAGGCCGGGATCGAAGGCGCGTTGAAAGAGTACGAAGAAGCTGTCAGGACTGGTGGCTGAGCGATTCTGAAACGATCGATTGAACTCGAACATTGCATCGCCGCGGCTGTTATCGGCCGCGGCGATGTTGGTTTTGTTGGCATTGGGTGCGTGTCTGGCGGGTGGGTATGCTTGATTGGCAAAAACACCTGTCTAGGCTCTGGGTTCACGGTTTTCCCTCACTTCCGAGCCGATGGGAGCCGATCGTAGAAAACCGATCAACCGTCTGTGCGGGCAGCCTTGGAGGCTGGCTGCAACGGTCAGATCAACATCGCTCCGCGAAGTGTGACCCAAAGGCGGAGCCCAGGAGAATGCAGCAATGAGCGAAGTCAAATCAACCAATATTCACTTTCACGAAGGCAACATCAGCCGCGAAGAACGCTGGAAAGCGCTTGGCACCACCGGTGTGACCATGTGGTTCACCGGCCTGTCGGCGTGCGGCAAGAGCACCATCGCCTGTGCTCTCGAGCAGGCGCTGTGCAACCAGGGTGTGGCGTGCTACCGCCTTGACGGCGACAACATCCGTTTCGGGCTGAACAAGAACCTCGGGTTCAGTGCCGAAGACCGCGAAGAGAACATCCGCCGCATCGGCGAGGTGTCCAAACTATTCGCCGATGCGGGCATTGTGACGCTCTCAAGCTTTATCAGCCCATACACCAAGGACCGCGACGCAGCCCGTGCATTGCATAAGGAAGCCGGCGTGAAGTTCATCGAAGTGTTTGTGGACACACCGATTGAGATCTGCGAAGAGCGCGACCCCAAGGGGCTGTACAAGAAGGCCCGCGCCGGCGAGATCAAGGGCTTCACCGGGATTGACGATCCATATGAAGCGCCCGAGAACGCTGAGTTGGTCATCAAGGCCGGCGAGCATGATCTCGAAGCCTGCGTGCAGCAGTGCCTTGAGAGCCTTGCCAAGCACGGCATCATCAGCATGGACTGATGATCGGCTGAGGCAATTGAATCGAGAATCTTGTGACGGGCAGCCTAAGGCTGCCCGTCTTTTCTTTTTGTCGGTCGAAAGACGAAGAGAGGATGGCTTGTGATGGAACGAAATGTGGTTGTCGCCGGCGTGGCAGCGGTATCCATGATTGCACTGGGCGCTTGGTTTGCCCGCGGGCAACTTGGTGGCAAGCGGACCATTCGCACGCCGACACAGGCGGTGCCTCGCACCCCTGGTGAGAGCCCAGCGGGGGACAATGGGTCTGGCTTGGAGCGGCGTATTGAGGGGGGCGAGGCGCCCGCGTGGGTGCGCGAGAACCCGCTTGAAGGCATCGAAGATGAACTGGTGTTTACCAGTCATCGATCGCCGGAAGCCGCCTCGCTGGCCATCGACAATGACCAATCGGTGCTCATTGAAGCAGCTGCGGATGCTGGCGGGCTTGAGCAGGTCGGATATGACACGCGGGTGGGGCTTGTCGATGCGTGGCGAGATTTTGTGCAGCCGATTGTGGCCGATGACAAGGAGGGCTTTGCCGACGCTGTTGCTGCGTTCGGCGGGGTCACGCGATTTGAAGATGACGAAGCGGATGGGTCACCAAGCGACAACCTGTTCGATCGTGTGCAGCCTTTCTTTGCCGGCGCTTCGATCGACCTCTCGCATGCGAAGGTGCGGGCTGCCGACTTGTCTGAGCCGATGGCGGTGCCGAGGCTGATGAAAATGCCGGGCATGCCCGAGATCGGCGCCGGTCAGGTACCGATGATGGCGATGGCAACCGTGAAAGCGAGCGGGTCGCGGTATCGCTTCCGATGGAGGCACTCTTTCCACAGGTGTCCGCTGCGATTGACGGGGGGGCGGCGGTGGTCGAAGTCTGGGTGCCGGTGCGTCTGGCGGGCTCGAAGAGTGCGGCTGCGGATGTGACTGTGAGCACCTTTCTGGTGCGGATGGGCACGAGTCGCAAGTGGCAGCCGTTGTCGATGCGATTGAATCTGCTGACCGAGACCGCCCGCGAAGCGATGCCACGGCGCGGCGGCTAAACACCCCGAAAACGGAGCGACACCATGCGTAAGAACAACGGTTTCACATTGGTCGAGGTCTTGGTGGTTATTGCGATCATCGCACTCTTGATCGGTATCTTGTTGCCGGCTCTTTCGGGTGCTCGACAATCGAGCAGGCAAACACTGGCCCTGTCAAATGCAAAGACAGTGGCAACGGTATTCGAGCAATATCGCGGTACTTTTGGCGATGCCTATCCATTTGCCAAACCGGTCGAAATGCCGCAATTGCCGGGGGAAGAAGTCATCTTCTTTCAGTGGTATCCGGACGGCGTGATGATGGCGACGACGGACTGGTTTGTACTCGAATGGGCATGGCCCGCATTTACAAAAAGCACGGCACCGTGGGACGAACACTATGCGACATGGGTTTCACCTGGCATGGAAACGACGCTTCCGACGGATCCAGAGCGCATGGGGATCGGCGATGACGATAACCCGGGCGAAAACGAAATCAGTTGGCGATACGCCAACTCGTTTCTCGCCGACCCGAAGTTGTTTGACCCGGATGGCGCGGCTGCGGACGACTCGCTGATTCGCGCTGTGCGCGGGCATGAGGTTGTGTTTCCAGCCAGCAAAGTGTTGCTTTGGGACACGCACCTCGCGTACATCAACAAAGAGCCTGCTGTGCGCGAGGGGCATTGGGACGCACCGACCCCAATGGCGTTTGCCGACACCCATGCGGAGATACGCAATCCGCTCGATGCGAAGCCGGGTGTTGCCAATCCTCTTCGCGGCGGGTACGACGCTCGGCTGCATAACACGCCCGATGGCGTGCGCGGCGCGGACTATTGATCGCCGCGATACCATGCAGGCATGGATGGTCTGCAAGAACCGAGGCTTTCACGCCGCGAGCATTTGTATGAGGTGATCTTCGAAGCCGACACCCCAAGCGGGAAGGCGTTCGATATTGGATTGATCATCGCGATCATCGTGTCTGTGATTGTGGTCGTGTTGAGCACCCTGCAAGTTGCCCAAGAAGAGCCGTGGCGGCATTGGTTCTACGGCGTGGAGTGGTTTTTCACGGGTCTGTTCACCATCGAGTATGTCGTTCGGCTGAGTATCACGCGTCGGCCGCTGCGATACGCTTTTAGTTTCTATGGCATCATTGATCTGCTGTCGATTCTGCCTGCATTTGTTGGATTGGTCATGCCAGGCAGCGAGCGGCTGATGGTGGTACGGACGCTTCGTCTGCTGCGCGTGTTTCGTGTGTTCAAACTGGCGCGATACCTCAGCGAGGCCCAGGCGCTTCGGCACGCGTTCTACATCAGCCGGCACAAGATCGCGGTCTTTCTGGCAACGGTGGTCATCATTGTCTTGATTACAAGCGCTCTCATGCATGTTGTTGAAGGGCCTGCCGACGGCATCGACAACGGCCCGTTCGATTCGTTGCCCAGCGCGATGTATTGGACGGTCATCACGATGACAACCGTCGGCTATGGCGACATCACACCACAAACGGTTCTTGGAAAATTTATCACCACCATGCTGGTGTTGGTCGGGTATTCCCTGATCATCGTACCGACCGGGATTCTGTCAGCGGAGATCCAAAGCGCGTCCAAGCAGAAGGTTTCAACCCAGGTGTGTCACTCGTGCATGCGTGAAGGGCATGATGCCAACGCTGCGTACTGCAAATATTGCGGAGAGATACTCTGAGCGCTGCCGTTGCCATCGAGGTGTGTGTCGGGCGTATCGAGGATGCGATCAACGCCGATGCGTGTGGTGTTGATCGTATTGAAATCAGTTCGGCACTTGAGGTCGATGGCGTCACGCCTTCAGCGGGGTTTGTCGAGGCTGTGCTTGAACAGGTTCAGACGCCGATTGTCGTGTTGATTCGCAGTCGGCCTGGTGGGTTTGTGTATGAGTCCTGCGAGATCGACGCCATGGTGCGCGATGCGCGGCACTTCGCGGCTATGGGTGTCGCGGGTCTTGCATTTGGAATTATGACTGACAATGGCCGACTCGATATCGAGGCGATGGGCGCGATCGCAGACTCGGCCCGCACCAGTCGGCCGGGTATTGATCTCGTGTGCCATCGGGTGTTCGATGCGCTGCCCGATCAGGCTTTGGCATTGCGAGAACTCGAGCAGATCGGCGTACAACGGGTGTTGACGAGCGGTGGAGCTGCCACAGCGCTCGATGGGGCTGAGACGATTTGCAGACTCCAGCGCGATACAACGGTCGAACTCGTGCCAGCGGGTGGCGTTCGAGCGAGCACGATCGGGCGCGTGGTCGAGATCATGAAGCCGCGATCAGTTCATGGGAGTTTTCGTCAGGTCGAGGGCTGTGACACGGCAGGCGTTCGCCTTGATCGTGGTGATTTGCAGCGAGCAATCAAGTCGATCGACCGGGATTGAAATCAGCGCTAGGGCGTTTCAGCAACATAGTTGCCGTCGTCCCATGTCGAGTATTCGCGCAGTTCGTCAACCTTCAGACGCGCGCCGTGCCCGTCGAAGAAGATGGTATTGCACCCGCCGCTGTGGCGCGTGTGACTGACGCGGTTGAGTGATGGGTGAGCACGGATGTGGACGCGATCAAACGCGTCGTAGTACACCGCAATGTTGAAGTCATCGGATTCATCCGAATAGGCTTCGTTGTAGTGTCTTTGTAGATTGTCATCGCCAAAGCACGCGAGATAGACCACTTCTGACGGGCGAAAGATCGTTGACAGGCGGCTCGACTTGCGGCTCTCGTAAATGACGCCGGGCTCGGAGAACTGGAATCCATTGGCGACATAGTGCAGCACATGCCCGTCGTCGAGCCTTCGGCTCGGGTCGCGGAAGTACTCAGCCCCGGCGTACAGGTCGCCCTTGGGCGTATCCCAACTCGCGGTGTCGTCAATCAGGGGGCGCACGGCTCGGGCCCATGACATGTCGTCAGCATTACCCGCCTCGCGCGGAATGAAGTCCTGGAACTGGTCAGCGTACATCATGAGCGCCATGCCGATCTGACGCTGGTTGGACAGACAGACCGAGGCCCGCCCGGCTTCGCGGGCTTTGGCGAGGGCGGGCAAAAGAATGCCGATGAGCAGCGCGATGATCGCGATGACGACGAGGAGTTCGATCAGCGTGAATGCGGGTGAACGGCTCAATCGGAACGATGCAGGCATTGATTTCTCCGTTTGAGCAAGAGTCGGCGGCGCGTGATCGCAAAAGGATGATCCAACAGACATTGTGGTAAAAAAGACGAACCGTGTCAAGGAGATAGTCATTCGTCGACCGTCCGTGCGATGACAGCTAGTCCCCGACCTCCAGCTGAATCTGATAGTCCTTCGAGTTGTACTCGTCCATATACACGGTTACGGTGCTGTCAAACTTGCCTGCGTGCAAGGGTGTCAGGGTGATGGTGAACTCGGCTGATTCACCGGCCGCCAGGGGTGTGCCGTAGATGAACTCGTGATACCCATACTCTTCATTACTCGACGCCGGCTGCGGCGCGATGGCATCGCGCTGAAACATATCGCAGATAGCGCCGTTGAGATCGACAGTTTCGACCAGGCGGCGTTTGTCCTTGGTGTCGGTGACGGTAATGACAAGATCGAATGGCTCGCCGACCTTGACGTTGGGGGGGCGTTCAACATCGAGATAGATCCCGGCATCGTAATCGTCGTATGCGCCCGGGCCAAATCCACCCATGGGCCCGCCATACATGCCGAGCCCACCGAACCCGCCGTAGGCGGCTGCCTGCCCCATGACCCAGCCGCCGACGATGCCTCCGCCGCACCCGACCGCGAAGATGACCGCGCCGACGATCATTACGGGGACCCAGTTGGGGCCTTTGATCTGTTCGGCCGGCCCGTTCCAGTTGGCGTGCGGCGCCCGGCCCATCACGCCACCGTCACACCCTTGTCGAGGTAGACATCCTGGATCGTGTTCAGGAGGCCCACGCCTTCTTTCATCGGGCGTTGGAAGGCTTTGCGGCCTGAGATCAGCCCCATGCCGCCAGCTCGCTTGTTGATGACAGCGGTGGTCACCGCGTCCGCCGTATCGCCTGCGCCCTTGCTCTCGCCGCCCGAGTTGATCAGCGGCACGCGACCCATGAACTGGTTGATGAGTTGATAACGGCACAGGTCGATCGGGTGCCCCCCCTTGCCGTTCTCGTCGCTGCCCGCCAGTTCGGTGTAAACCTCCTTGCGGAATTTGCCGTAGGAGGAATCGCCAGAGTTGAGAGCCGCGAACCCGCCGTTGTTGGTCGGCAGTTTCTGCTTGACGATGTCGGCCTGAATGGTCGAACCGAGGTGGTTGGCCTGCCCGGTCAGGTCGGCGGAACTGTGGTAGTCCACGCCATCGACCTTGAACGCGCTATTGCGGATGTAGCACCACAGCACGGTCACCATGCCGTATTCGTGGGCTTCGTGGAACATTTCAGCCACCTGCTGGATCTGGGTCTCAGACTCGGGGCTACCGAAGTAGATCGTTGCGCCGACCGCGACCGCGCCCATCTCGAAACACTGGCGGATATTGCCGAAGGGGATCTGGTTGAAGGTGTTGGGGTAGGTCATCAGTTCGTTGTGGTTGAACTTGACCATGAAGGGGATCTTGTGGGCGTACTTGCGAGCGACCGCGCCGAGCACGCCATAAGTCGAAGCGACCGCGTTGCACCCGCCCTCGATCGCCAGTTCGACGATTTTCTCGGGGTCGAAGTAGTCGGGGTTCGGGGCGAAACTCGCGCCAGCGGAGTGCTCGATGCCCTGGTCGACGGGTAGGATCGAGACATACCCCGTCCCGCCGAGTCGGCCATGGTTGAGCATGGTCTGGAAGTTCCGCATGACATTGAGGTTGCGGTCTGAGTTACTGAAGACGCGGTCGATGAAGTCGGGCCCGGGCAGGTAGAGTGCGTTCTTGCTGACGGTTTTGGACTCGTGGCTCAAGAGGGCGTCAGCGTCAGAGCCGAGCAGTTCGCGGATGTTGGTGGACATGATGGATATCTCCGGATGTTGACAAGTATGAAGTCTTCTGTGAACCGGAGTTTATACGGCTCACCCGATCCGGGCCGAGGTCCAAATACCGGATACCGTAGTCATGGCTTTGCAAGTACACGACGGGGACTTTGCATGCTCAAGTAGGCTTCATGTCACCATAGCCATCCAATGCGGCGACCTTACCACCCGCACAGATGCTCTCTCATGATCTCCGCGTCTCCGCGTTCGCATCAATCAACGAACCGCTTGCCACCTTCGATTATGGGCACCCGGCTGCGAATGCGGCGAGGTACAACTGAATATCGAAGAAGTCGAAGACACTGTCGTTGTTCCAGTCGGCGGCGGCCTCCTGGTTGGTGAACGCGGTCAGGAATGCGAGCAGGTCGAAGAAGTCGACGGTGCCTTCGCCGGTGAAATCGACCGCGCACTCGGGGGCGGGCGCGGTGAATGCGTACGCCGAGCCGGCCCGATTGCCGACGAAGGACACATTGGCGCCGGCGAAGATGCGGCTATTCTCAATCGCGACCGAGATCCCGAAATACGCCCCGGTGCTTCCGTCCGTGGGCCGGAGTTTGGCGATCTGGGTGCCGGTGGCCGCGTCGAATAGATACGCCGAGCCGGTGTCCGTGCCGCCGTCGTCATCACGATCGGCGCCGACGACCACGAGCCCGTTGCTGACCGCGACCGACCGACCGAAGTAATCGGTGCTCGCCGGATCATTCTGGGTGAGTTCGCCGAGATACGCGCCGGTCGAGGCTTCGTACATGAAGGCCCCGCCTGAATCATTGTTCGGGTGGTTATGCCGGTACGACCCGACGACGGCCATGCCATCGCCAACTGCGACCGAGATCCCGAAATAGTCAGTGATGTTCGGGTGGCCTGAGTAGATTTTGGTGATCAGCGAGCCATCCGCGACATTGAAGAGGTAGGCAGCGCCAGCCGCCGGAGCTTGATCGCCATCGGACCACGCCCCGACCGCGAGGATGCCGTCATCCAGAGCAACTGAATAGCCGAACTCGTCGAAGGATGCACCGTCGGCGGGCGTGATCTTCAAGAGTTCAGCCCCGGTGAAGGCGTCGAAGAGGTACACCGAGCCAGAGCGGGTGCCGTTGTCGTCGTCGCGGTGGGCACCGACCGCGACGATCCCGCCGTCGATCGCGATGGCGTTGCCAAACCATTGCTCAATGCCGCCATCGGATGGGATGAGTTTATGAAGTTGGTTGCCTGAGACGGCATCGAAGAGATACGCCGAGCCAGAGTTGCCGCCATTGACATTGTCCCATTGAGCGCCGACCGCGATAACCCCCCCGTCAATATCGACAGCGTATCCGAAACTGCCTGTTGGAAAGTCATCGGGAACAATGTCAGCAACCAGAGCGCCGGTGGATGCGTTATAGACATAGGCCCTGCTCGCCGACCCGGCGCCAATAGCCACCAAGCCGCCTTGGATTGCGACTGAGACACCAAACGCATTTCCGAGGCCGCCATTGGCGGGAACGATCTTGAAATCCTCGTTGATGATCTGCCCGGCAGTGATAGGGGCAAAGATCGCAAGGCCGATCAAAGAGGCGAACACTGAACGCAGTGAACATCGGCTGGCGATTGGCGAGGGCATGGTGGCTTCCTTTCGTTGACGGCGCGACAGCGACTGAACAAGCCAAAGTACTCAGTACGAGGTACTTACACAAGGGAAAAACCCCCGTGATTGGGTCGGCGTGCTGGCGTGTCATCGCAGATGGTCAGATCCAGGTCCGATCATGTGCCTCGGATTCGCTGGACCGACAACGGCAATTGCTCATTGTCACAGAGAAATCACAGCCACCATCATCCATGCACCCATCCGCTGCGTCCAACGAATAGATGACTATGGCTGCGTCCAATCAAACAACCGATCGTGAACTGCTGACGCGATTTGCGAATGGCGAACGCGAGGGTCTTGGCGAGTTGGCCCGCCGGTATGAAAACCGCCTGCTCGGGCTCGCTCGCGGGCTCTTGGGGGGGTCGAGCACGCTGGCTGAGGAAGCGGTGCAGGAGGTCTGGGTCAAGGTCATCCGGTCAGCGGGTTCCTTTGAGGGGCGTAGCGAAGTCTGGACCTGGCTCTACCGCATCACGGTCAACACCAGCCGCGACCTCATGCGGCGGCAGCGCGTGCGGAATAGGTCCGCCCATGCACCTTCATACGACGCGAATGAAATAAGTGAAGACAACGACGCAAGCGGCGACATGCATGGTGATTCGGGTGATGCTGCGGGCGCTGGCGATTCACTCGGGTTTGATGAATCCATTCGTGCCGCGGTGCGCGCGCTGGCTATCGACAAACGCGAGGCGTTGATGCTCAGCGTCCACGCGGAACTGACGGACGAACAGGCCGCCGAGGTCTTGGCGATTCCGCTCGGGACCTTCAAGTCGCGTGTGCGGGCTGCCAAAACCACGCTGCGGCGAACCCTTGCTGTCGAGATCCAATCATGACCAACGAACACAACAACCAGAACGATTTGTCGCGGGAGGAACAGATGGACGCAGCCCTGCAATCGATGACGCAATGGAACGGCCCGCAGACACAACTGTGGCGCGATGCGCTCGAACAAGTCGAGCAAGACACTGACACAATCGCGAGATCGCCTCGAAATCTATTCACGCGCGTCCTTTCGTCAGACTGGTCAACCGGGCACAAGTGGTCAGCGCTCGCAGCGTGTGTCGCGTTGGTCATTGTTGTTGGCGCGATCATGCTGCCTGCGACCGGCAAGGCGCGGCGGTCTGCGCAGGTTTCGCCAAAGGTGTTTGCTTCGATTGACACGCCATCGACAGCCAGGCACGAACAATCGCCGGAATGGTTCGCTGGCCTTGATCGTGATTTCCTTGGGTCAGGGGGGAACGAGTCGATGTTCTTGATGCCTTCGTACGCAGGGTTGCCGGCGCTGGCTTCGACGCAGGACCATATCCACGGCACCGAACGCCTCGTCGAACGCAAGGTCACGATACAACTCGAAGTCGAGAACGCGCGGCAGGCTTACCTCAAGGCTCGCAGCCTTGTCAGCGAGGCCTCGGGTGAGTTTGTGCAAGGGGGGCGTATCGATCAGCAGAGCGATCAGCCGCGGGCCGATCTGGTGTTGCGTGTACGAGCCGATCGGCTGGAAGAAGTCCTGATGGCCCTCCGCGAGATCGGCGAGGTGAAGAACGAACAGGTGCAGGCCGCCGATGTCACCGATCAGATGTTTGATATTGAAGCGCGTCTCAAGAATGAGCGGCAGATCGAAGCCGAGTTGCAGCAGTTGCTCGAATCACGGCCGAACGACAAACTCGAAGATATTCTGCGCGTTCGTCATGAACTGGGCGAGGTGCGCCAGCAGATCGAACGCCTCGAAGCGAGCCGATCAAACCTCTCGCAACTGGTCAATTTGGCGACCGTGACCGTGCTTGTGGTGCAGGAATCTGTCGAGGAAGAACCTGAACCAGAGCCGGAAGAACTTGGCTTGTGGGGTCAGTTCAAGACAGATCTTGGCGATGGATTGCGCACAGGCGTCGAGTCTCTGCTTGGTTTCTTCGTGTGGCTGGCGGAGGTCATTGTCGCAGGCATCCCAGCGTGGATCCTGCTGACGATCATCAGCGTCTTCTTATGGCGCGCCTACCGCCGATCGAATCCGAAGCCGCTTGCCGTGTGAACGATCCGACAGCACTGCTGGTGGTGTACACGATGGACTTACGCGATATCACCACTGGTGGCGAACGGAATGCGCCAACTCGATATGCGAGGCTGAGCGTAGCGCGGATTCCAACCCCAGTAATCATGCTCCCAGTCCGCCCCGATTTCATCCGGGCTCGGTCCGACCCAACTGCTTGAACGCCCTTCAACGCTGATGACCTGATGTTCGAGATCAATCGTCAAAACAGCCCAGAGCGGATTGCGATAGGGACAAGTGCGATCAAGGCTTGGCGCTTGGGCATGCACCTCGGGCGGGTAACTCATGTGCTTGTGTTTACTGCCAACCCACTGGTACGACGCACTGTTGATCGTCAGGTAGAGGATGCCGTTGATCGATCGGCCAAGATCGATGTGGCTATGACCGGCGAGTACAGCGATGACATGCGCCTGGTCGGGTGATTGATTAGCCTGCTCGAGCACTGCGCGAATGTCCGCCCGATTGTCAACGCCATCGCTCGAATCGAGTGGTTGATGGACCATGACAATCGTTGGCAGGCGGGTCGAGGCGAGGTCGTCGCGCAGCCAGTTGACCTGATCAGGCGCGATAAATCGTGGGTACCCGCCCGATGACCCCCCTCGGTCGTTCCCATCGAGCACAACGAAGTGCAGATGTTCATGATCAAAGCTGTAGTAGCGTGATGGCATGCCGAAGTACTCGACGACCTGTTCGCGCGTGTAGCCGCCGTCGGTCTCGTGATTTCCAATGACATGGTGGTGCGGCCGAGCGAACGCGTGAAAGATCGAAAGAAACTTGTCGTTGCGCTCGTGCGGCACACAAAAGTCGCCCAGTTGGACGATCATGTCTGGATCAACATCACGCATGGCCTTGACGAACTGCGTGAGTCGTTGTTCGCCGTCGTGCATGATATCCTGATGAACATCGGCAATCACGCCGATGCGAACGCCTTGGGTTTGGGGTATGGGTTCGCCGGACGGCGATCCCGCGGCTTTGGTGAGTGACCCAACAGCCAGCAGGGCACCGGTCCCGACGAGCATGTTTCGGCGTGAGATTTCGATCTGGTTCATGGCGATCTCCGGTCGTCGAGTGTGTTCTAGAGCGTACCCGGTTTCTGCTCTCGCCATATCTCCGCCATCGGACCGGAACTTGCTCGACTCGCTAACATCGACGGTATGTGGTCAACACTCGCAAGTGCAGCAAGTGACTCGTCGGTCGCCCATGCGGTTGAACTGACGATCGCGCTGGTCGCCATTTCATGCGTCGTCGCTGCAGCCACGCGTGTTGTGCGAGTTCCATACACCGTTGCCTTGGTGCTGACCGGGCTCGGGATTGCCGCCTGGGGCTATGCCCCCGAAGGTGCGTGGATTCGTGAAGATGTCGTTTTGATGGTGTTTTTGCCGCCTCTTCTCTTCCAGGCCGGGCTGCACACTGACCTGGCGCATCTGCGGCGCGTGTGGCTTCCGGTACTGCTGTTCGCGTTTCCTGGCGTGATTTTTACCAGTTTTGTGGTGGCAATGTGCGCGTGGCCATTGGTTGAGAAATCAGTCCCCGGTGCCGGGCTTCCGGTCATGCTCATGCTGGGCATCATGCTCGCACCGACCGACCCGATCAGTGTCATGGCTGCGTTCAAAACCGCGGGCGTGCCTGACAAGCTCAAGACTGTCGTCGAGGGTGAGAGTCTGTTCAACGATGGCACGGCTGTCGCACTCTTTGGCGTACTTAAGGCGGCGGGTGTCGGTATGGCAGCAGCAGGCGTGGCAGGAGCGGCGCACGACGCGGCGACGCCTGAGGCAACGCTTGATGTGCTCACAGCCGGTGTCGCATTCGTCAAGGTCGCCGGGCTCGGGACGGTCATCGGCCTGCTTACCGGGCTCGCTGCGTTCTACATATTGCGAAGACTCGAAGACCGGCTGCTCGAAACGGCAATCACCGTGGCGCTCGCTTGGGGCACCTTCATCCTCGCTGAGCAATTCCATGCGTCTGGTGTGATCGCGGTGGTGTGCGCTTCGCTCATCATCGGAAACTATGGCAAAATCTTCTCCATGTCCAAGCGCACGCGCGTGACGCTGACATCGTTCTGGGACAATGTCGATTTCATCATCAACTCGATTCTGTTCCTGCTGATTGGGATCGAACTGAGTGATCCGAGTCTGGGCGGGGCGAAGCAACTGCTCAACCCAAATGTTCTGTTGACCGCAGGCGTGGTTTTTGCTGCACTCCTGGCGGCTCGGGCGGTCGTGGTCTATCCGGTCTCGTTGATCACGAAGCCGTACTGGCCGGGTGGGTGGAAACATGTCATCTGGTTTGCGGGGCTTCGTGGCTCGCTGTCGCTGGCGATGGTGCTGGGACTTCCTGCGGGTGAAGTCCGGTCCTTTTTTGCACCAGTCGTGTTTCTGGTTGTGCTCATGAGCCTGGTCTTGCAGGGTTCGACCATGTCACTCTGGGTGCGGATGGTGAACGGACAAGAGCAACTCGCCGACGACACCCCCGATTCGCACGCCTGAAACGCATACGCTGCCCTGTATGCGGGAACATGACACGATTATTGTTGGTGGCGGCCCGATCGGGCTCGAAGTTGCTGCTGCCTTGAAGAGCCGCGGACACGATCACGCTGTGCTCGAAGCCGGTGCGATCGGTTCAACCATGCAGTGGTGGGCACCGGGCACCAAGTTTTTCTCGAGCCCTGAACGCATCGCCATCGCCGGCGTGCCGCTCACGACGCGTGATCAGGATAAAGCGACGCGTGAGGAATATCTCGCCTACCTCCGCACGGTGGTCGGGCTGCATGAAATCGCGGTGCAGACCAACACGCGGGTGGTCGAAGCGCGTCGTGAAGGCGACGGGTTCTTATTGACAACTGTTCGAAGCACGCACGGTGTCGGCGGCCCGGCAGAGCAGACCTACAAGGCGGACCTGACCGAGACGCAGACCTGGCGGGCGAAGCGACTGGTCTTGGCGATCGGCGACATGCAAAGGCCACGACTGCTTGGCGTACCCGGTGAAAACTTGCCGCATGTCAGTCACTATTTTGATGACCCGCATCGGTACTTTCCGTCGCGCGTCTTGATTATGGGGGGGAAGAACTCGGCGGCTGAAGCGGCCATACGGTGCTATCGCGCCGGGTGCCAGGTGACGATGAGTTATCGCCGACCAGCGCTCGATCCGGACCGCATCAAATATTGGCTGCTGCCTGAGATGGAGTGGTTGATCAAGAAGGGACACATTTCATTTCTTCCGAGCACGGTTCCCGAATCAATCGATCGGCATGGAGCGATGCTTCAGTCAACGATCAAAGGCGAGCCTGGCGCCCGCGTCGAAGCGGACCACATCCTGCTGCTAACCGGCTATGAACAGGATTCGACGCTCTATGAACAACTCGGTATCGACCTGGTCGGAAGCGTCCGCAAGCCGAAGTTCAGCCTTGAGACCATGGAGACCAATGTTCCCGGCGTGTTCGTGGCGGGGACCGGGTCCGCCGGCTCACAGGAACGAGCGAAGGTGTTCATAGAGACGAGCCACACCCACGCACACCGGATCGTGGCTGCGATTGAAGGCACGAAGTTTGAAGGTGAAACGCCAATATTTGAACTCGAAGAGAACTGACGCAACCCGTTCGCCCGCAAGGCATTAGAGGAATCGTTTGGCAAGCCCACCATAATTTCTCGCTCAAGTCCTTGGCAATTCTCGGTCCTTGTGGCCTATTTGAAGTGGGTAGGAACCGCGTCAGAGTGTTACCGCACTCTTTAGCGGCTTGAATCAGAATCGTGCAGATGGCCTCGGGAGACCGAGGCCTTGTACGTTTTGTCACCCAAGTGATTGTGCCGATTCGTCAGCCCGGCGTGTGGCTTCACGCATCATGGTTCGGAATGTGCCGAGCACTTCCACCGAGTCTTCAGCCGCACCCGGAGGTGGCGTGCAAGGCACATACCGCCCGTCCGAACCGAGCTCCCACGCCCGGGCGCAATCAGAAAGCATGATGGTCAACAGGTCCCACAATCGCTCACGGGCATCGCGGGCGTCGACGGGGCACATGGCTTCCACGCGAGCGCTCAGGTTGCGGTACATCCAGTCGGCGCTTGAAAACCCGAACCACCCATCCAACGGATCACTCGCCCCGCATCCAAAGTAGAACAGTCTGGAGTGTTCGAGGAATCGTCCGATGATCGATCGAACGCGGATGTTCTCACTGATGCCAGGAACGCCCGGGCGAAGACAGCAAAACCCGCGCACGATCAGGTCAATCTGAACACCCGCGTTTGATGCTTCGTAAAGCGCTTCGGTGATCTGCCGATCTTCGAGCGCATTCATCTTGGCGATGATGCGTCCGGGTTTGCCTTGTCGAGCGAGGTCGCGCTCGGCTGCAATCATGTCGAGAAAAATGGGTCGCATCTGGTGCGGGGCGACCACCAGTCGTTTGTAATCCGTGGGATTCGCTCGCCCGGTGAGCACATTGAAGAGTTGCACGACATCGGCTGTGATTTCTGGATCCGCTGTCAGCAACCCGACATCAGTATAGAGCTGGGCGGTTCGTGGGTGGTAATTGCCGGTTCCAAGGTGGGCATAACAGCGGAGCGCATCGCGGCCATCGATTTGTTCCCGTCGAACGACAAGTGAACACTTGCAGTGTGTCTTGAGCCCGACCACGCCATAGGCCACATGCACACCAGCTTTTTCAAGTTGGCGTGCGAAGCGCACATTCTTATCTTCATCGAAGCGAGCCCGCAGTTCGACCAGGCACGCGACTTGCTTGCCGCGCTCCGCTGCCCGCACCAACGATTTGACGAACGGCGAATCACGGCTTGTCCGATAGAGGGTCTGCTTGATGGCGAGCACATCAGGGTCACGGGCAGCTTCTTCGATAAACCGTTCGACCGATTCGGTGAATGACTCATATGGATGATGAAGCAGGATGTCCTGCTCGCGGATCCGCGCAAATAGATCGACGCTGTCACCAACCAGCGCCGGGGGCGTGACACCGGTCCAAGACGGCGTTTTGAGTGAGGGCCGTGGCAGATCGACCATGCTGAACAGTGACTCATATTCAAGCGGGCCGCCTCGAGGATAGATATCTGCGTCATTGAGTCGCAGTTCGTCGACGATGAACTGAAGAATGGCAGCCGATGGATTGAGAGGTGTTTCCACACGAACAGCACTGGCAAACCGCCGCATGCGAAGTTGTGACTCGACCAGTTCAAGCAAGTCGTCCGCGTCTTCGTCATCCATATTGACGACTGCACTGCGCGTGACGCGGAACAACATGACATCACGAATCTCCATCCCGGGGAAGAGATCGTCGAGATTGTTTCGAATGATTTCGTCGAGTGGGACGAATCGCGATTCGAGCCCGTCATCTTCGAGCGGGACGAACCGGGGCAGCGTGTTCGGGATCTTGATGCGGGCGAACAGGCTCTCGTCCTGACCTTCGCGGCCGACGATCACGCCGATATTCTCAGACAGGTTCGAGATAAATGGGAACCGATGACCAGGGTCGACAGCAAGTGGTGTCAAGATCGGGAAGACATTGGATTGATACCACTCGTCGAGCCACTTGCGGTCGTTTGATGCGAGCGTGTTGTAGTCAAGAACAGCAATGCCCGCCTCGGCGAGCGCCGGTCGCAGATCGTCTTCCCAGGTTGTTGCCTGGAGCGACTCCATTTCGGTGACCAGTTCTCGAATTCGTGGCAGAAGTTCCACCGCCCGCTGGGCAGCATCAGGATGGGCTTCGGTCGAAGCCATTCGTTGGCGAAGCAGGCCGACGCGCTTCATGAAGAACTCATCCAGGTTCGACGAGAAGATCGACAGAAAGTTGACACGGTCGAGCAATGGCGTGCTCTGATCGAGCGACTGGGCAAGCACGCGGCGGTTGAACTCCAGCCAGGACAAGTCGCGATCGAAAGTATGTGACTGTTCGCCATCCTCCGAATCGACCGAAAACGACATTGCATAAGGATCAGTGGGATCAGGTTGCATCACGACCCTCCTGTCAATCGAAAAGTGGCGCTGCACCCCTCTGCTTCGGTCACGCGGACAGATGCCACGCGCACGCTGTGACCAAGTGCCCGTCGGAGGCAGCCGTTTAGTTCTTTTGCGATGTGCCTGGCGACATGCTCAGCGGTCGGATTCAAGGTGTCGAATGGAGCGACCTCGTTCAAATTCTGGTTGGTCATCGGCTCACACACTTGTGCGAGCCAATGGTCGACAGCGTGAAAATCGCACAAAAGTCCGTCTCCATCCAATTCTTCACCAACTATCGTTGCCCGTACATGCCAGTTGTGGCCGTGCACGGGCTCGCGTTCGCCTGCGATGACGATCGCGTGTGCAGCACAAAATGTCCGATCAACTGTGATCTCGTACATGAGGCAAGCATAGAAGCATCGTTTGGGGTGCGAACAATATGAAGCAGACACAGTTGTGTTTGGCAGGAGGATTTACATGGGCGATGCACCGTTGATGCTTGGGGTTTCGGGACTGCGCGGGATCGTCGGCCAGAGTCTGACACCCGAACTCGCGGTTCGATATGCCGCCACTGTTGCTTCCTGGGTTGGCGAGCGCGTCGGTAGGACGCCTTTCATGGTGATTGGCCGAGACGGCCGAGCGGGCGGCGAAATGATCGAGCACGCCGCCGTCGCGGGTCTGCAGGCTGCCGGAGCACGCGTGTGTCGGCTTGGTGTCGCGATGACACCCACAGTCGCGGTTGCTACGGACATGTTGAGCGCCGACGCGGCACTGATCATCACAGCAAGCCACAATCCGCAGGAATGGAATGGCATCAAGATATTGATCCGCCAGCGCAGTTGGGCCAACGCCGGCGACGAAGCGTCCGATGCGTGCGCCCCCCCAGCCGATCTTGCAGCCGAAATCGTTGACCGGTTTCAGAACAACGCGGTAGCCCTGGTCGGTGTTGAGTCATTGCATGACGCGTGGGAAGACCACGAAGGGCCAGCATTCCATTGTCATCGCGTGACCGACGAAGCGGCAACGCTGCTCGGGGTCGAGAACTACTGGGACATGATCGCTGCCTCGCGCAAAGTTGGTCGCGTGGTGCTCGACGCGGTCAACGCATCTGCGACCGAGGCGGATGCGTTGTTCTTTGAAGACACGGTCTGCCGGGCGGTGCAGCTTCACGGCGAGGCGACAGGGTTGTTCCCCCATCCGCCCGAACCAACGCTCGAGAATCTGTCCTCTCCGGGGGGGTTGTGTGATGCGGTCCCTGGTCTTGGAGCAGATGTCGGGTTTGCACAAGACCCGGATGCCGACCGATTGGCGATTATCGACGAAATGGGACTGTACATCGGCGAAGAATACACACTGGTTCTGGCAGCACAAGCCGTGCTTTCTGCCATGGGCGCGGACGCGAAGGGACAGGTTCTGTGCACCAATCTCAGCACGAGTCGCATGATCGATGATGTCGCGCACAAACACGGCGCGCGGGTGGTGCGCACGCCAGTCGGCGAAGCGCATGTGGTCGACGCGATGCGCGCTCACAACGCGGTCCTCGGCGGCGAAGGCAACGGCGGCGTGATCTGGCCGAGGGTGACATTCGTTCGTGATTCACTTTCAGCCATGGCACTCGTCCTGAGTTTGCGGGCGCGGACGGGACAGACGATCAATCAGATGGTGGCCGATTTGCCGCAGTATGCAATTGTCAAGCGCAAGACACCACTCGCCAATCGCGAAGACGCGACTCCCGCACTTGAACGCATCGCCTCTCACTTCGCGAATGAGAAAGTGGACCGACAGGACGGCGTGCGCGTCGATTTCGCAGACAAATGGGTGCATGTTCGCCCGAGCAATACCGAGCCAATTCTCAGGTTGATCGCTGAAGCACCGACCACCGCTCAAGCCGATGCCTTGCTCGACGAAGCCGCACTGGCTGTCGAATCTTGATTTTGTATCAGAATCTCCAGCCGTCAGACAAAACAAGTTGACGCACGATGTGAAAGGTGTGATGCTCCATTATGAACTTCAAGAACTTTGTATCGATGACCATCCTCGCTCTTTGTACACTCGCTCTGGTCGGGTGTCGCTCGACCGATACGCGCGACAGCCACGACACAGCGTTAGCGCTTCCTGACGATGTGCGACCGCTGGTGCGCATTTTTGACCGTGATGGGCAGTCGGTGGACTGGTCGTCGATGCGGGCCTCACTGGTTCAGGCTGACATTATTGTGATCGGCGAGACGCACGAACAGGCCATTGGACTTGAAGCAGCAGCCTGCATCTTCGACGATGTTCTTGCTGACAGATCCGAGAAAACAACACCGGCGCTCCTGCTCGAGTTCTTTGAGCGCGATGCTCAACTTGCGATCGAAGACTATCTGGCGGGCGTGACTGATGAGGCAGCATTTCGCAAGGCATCGCGCCGCACAGCGGGGAACTACCCGCCCGGTCACGCCCGAATGCTCGAAGCCGCCAAGGCTGCGGGCGCTCCCGTCTATGCAGCGAACGCGCCGCGTCGCTATGTCCGCATGACGACAGGTGATGGGTATGAGAAACTCCGTGCGCTCGCGCCAATACAGCAGAGCCTGTTTGAAACACCCGACCCGGTCATCGAAGGGAAATATCGCGACGATTTCTTTGGCTTGATGGGCGGCATGTCCCACGGCACACCCGAGACAGAACATGGCATTCCCGCAGCCATGATCGAGAAAATGTATTATTCGCAGCAGATCTGGGACGCGACCATGGCCGATTCTGTTGCCTTGGCTGTTGGGCGCGGCAATAGACCCGCGGTGCTTGTCATTGGGCGGTTTCACAGTGATTTCGACGGCGGAACCGTGCAGTTGATCAACCGTTACGCGCCGAGCAGATCTGTGGTGACACTCAGCATGATCGCGTCAAACGAAGCGACGATCGCAGACGAAGACCTCGGCAGAGCCGACTTTGTCGTGTACACAAGCGAGTAATCTGGGTCGCCCTCATCCAAGCAGATCGATCAGGAGTTCGTGGGCCGGGACGAGCTTGCCAAACCCCCACCCAAGTACAAACCCGACACAGGCCATGACGACGGACAGTACGATTGAGTCCAGCCAGAGTTGAATGCCGATACCAAAGGCAGCAGCCCCGACCAGAGCACAAAGCGAACACCAAATCGTCTTCATCACAGACTCCTTCTAAGTAGGCTGTCCTGTTGTTCGGAATCAATCGCGATCGTTGCATGTGATCGCTCATGCTTCTTGGGCGAAACGATACAAGGTGAAAGTTCTTGAGATCACCTTGTCCCCACCAAGAGGCGCGGCACACTTCCAACAGGAGAATCTCATGCTCTTGACGAAAACGAGTTATGCTTTGGTGTTGTTGTCGAGCCTGAGCCCGCTGGCATCGGGTCACATCACGCTCCACTCGCCCAATGGCGGCGAAGTTCTGATCGCGAATAGCACATTCATCATCGAGTGGGAAATCAGGATTCCGCATAATCTCGAAAACTGGGACATCGCCTACAACCGAGACATCGGCAACGCCGAGTGGATCACCATCATTGAAGACCTCGAAGCGGGAGATCCATCTCAAGGCGCCCAGCACCAATACGCGTGGACGGTGCCCGATATCATCGATGATACGGTGTGGGTGCGTGTGATCATGGACAACGACACCGCCGACTACCAGGACGGAAGTCAAAACCCGTTTTCAATCATTCCGGCGCCCGGGTCAATTGCAATTGGCGTCGGAGCATGTCTCACCGGTGCTCGTCGTAGGCGAATCTCATGACCGTGTTCATCAAACGAGTCTATGAAGAGGCCTCTCCCGAGGACGGGTATCGGGCACTCGTTGATCGTCTCTGGCCGAGGGGGGTCAGCAAGGAAAAAGCCAGCATCGACGAGTGGTGCAAGGACATCGCGCCATCCAACGAACTGCGCGTTGCCTATCACAGCGGCGACCTCACATGGGCTGCGTTTGTCAGACTCTATACGAAAGAACTTGATCATCACCTCGACCTGCTTCAACCCCTTGCCGAACGAGCACGCGAACGAAATGTCACACTCATCTATGCCAGCAAAGAGGACCAGCACAATCATGCTGCCGTTCTGCGTGACTACCTCAACGCGATGGCGCAATGATTCGGTCACACCGCATTATCGATAGCGTCGATCGGTCTCGCATTGATCACCATACCGCTGTCCCCCACCGTACCTGTACGAACGAGGCCCATGGTCGTACTGTCGATAACTGTTTCGGCCGTGATTGCCATAGTTGTGGTGGCGGTGATCGTGATGGCGTGTGTTGTACCCATACCCGCCATAACTGCGGGAGTACACAAAGTCAGTGCTGCAGCCGCCTAAACCAAACAGGATCGTGGCTCCAAATGCGTAGAAAAACGCCTTTGTTCGAGAAACGCGTAAGCGGCGCGTGGTTTTCGGTTTCATGCGTCAACACCTCCATGGGTGCACCGCCAGAATCGCGTCGAGCCTGACAGTCGAATCGGTCGCATTCATAAAAAAGACCGGAGCATGCGTTGCTCCGGCCCTCGGTGTTGTTTGCGTTGTCTGTGTGTTTACTCGTCAATCAGCGCGTTGAGTTCTTTGCGAAGTTGCGCTTCGAACTGCTCCGGGCCGCCGAAACCGATGTGCACATGGCGAATGACACCCTTTTTATCGATCACGAGTGAATGAGGGATACCAGTCACACCATAGGCTGTGGCTGTCTTACCGCCTGGGTCAAGTGCGACCGGGAAGTCCCAGTTTTTCTTATCCATAAACGACTGCACTTTCGCAGCCGGTTCGTCGAGATCGACCGCGATGAACACAACACCCTTGCTCTCAAGCTCTTTGGTCACCGCGCTCACGACCGGGAGCCCAGCAACGCATGGCGGGCACCAGGTCGCCCAAAAATCTACAACAACGACCTTGCCGAGATGATCAGCAAGCGTGAACTCACCCCCACCAAGTGATGCAAGCGTGAAGTTCGCTGCGGCATCACCCTTGCCGAGGGCGCCGCCTGAAGTTGGCGGCGCGGGCGGCTCGACGAACGGTTCATCTTCACCAAATGGATTGCCACCCGGACCGCTGTTCATCAGTTGGTCCATCAGGTCATCGACCTTGGTCCAGTCTTCGCCAATATCGATCTTGGCGACCGCAGGCAGTTCTTTGGCGACCGCCCACTTGGTCAGACGCATCGTCATGGTCATTCCGCCGAACATCTCCATTTCTTGTTCCGAAGGAATGGGTCGAACCGCAATCACCCATGGCTTCCCTGCAGCCGCAACATGGACTTCGAGTTGTGACTCCGCGCCAAACGGGTCGGTCTCGGTGACAAGAAAGACATGGTGTGTATCCAGGTCTTCGCCAGCCTTCCCTTTGTACTCGGCGCTCGCGAGCGACTTGAGCAATCCGGGGCGCACCGGCTTTTCACCAGCCTCGTCGGCGGGCTTGGTGTTCTTGGAGGCATCACTCATGAGTTCGAGGACGATCTCAGCTCCCGGCACCAACTGCCAGGCCGAGGTCGGCATCATCTGCTCTTCACCGTCCGGGCGAAGGGTGGCTGCAAACGAAGCCGGAGCATCGGCCACTTCATAGATTTGCATCTCAGGGATTGCTGAGGTCATCGTTTTGCCATCGCTGATCACGCGTGGTGCGGGCATGCCCATCCCCATGCCATCTGGTTTCGGGTCTGACCAAAACGCGAACACATTGGGCATGATCACCACACCATGCGCGGTCTGGTTCATCTCGCCGAGCATAGCGGCCATTGGGTTGCCTTCTTCAAACTCGAAGTCGAGTTTGAGTGTTACCGAGCAACCGGGGAGGCTGCGGTAGTGGGCTTCGACCCGATCAACAATCTCTTGGCCACTAATCTGAGCGAGGCCGACACCGGTCAGCATTGTGACAGCCAGTGTCCCACACAACATTTTCATAGAAACTTCCTTTCGAGTTATCCAACCCAGACACAAAGGCATCCAAAGCCGCTGATATTCCCCCAACAGACTGAGTTTAGGGCGTGGGACAGTTGAAACCGAATCAACCCAAACGGGCTGAGAATCCGTGATTGCACCCCATTCACACCCTCGCGTCGCAAAGCCCATACCATGCTCCATGCAAGATCCCATCGCTGACACCGTGCTCGCCTTTTTGCGCGATGCCGACCCCGAAGCCGCCCAGATCATCGCAGATGAAGCCGATCGGCAGGAAACCACGATCGAACTCATCGCCAGCGAGAATCATGTCTCACCCGCTGTCATGCACGCGATGGGCACTTGCCTGACCAACAAGTACGCTGAGGGGTATCCCGGTCGCCGGTACTACGGCGGTTGCGAACACCACGACCACATCGAGCGACTCGCTCAGGATCGGGCCAAGAAACTGTTTGGGTGCGAATACGCCAATGTTCAGCCACACTCGGGCGCTCAGGCGAACACCGCGGCGTTCATGGCGATGATGCAGCCGGGCGACACCTTTGCCAGTCTGATTCTCAAGGACGGCGGGCATCTCTCCCACGGCATGAAGATCAACTTCTCGGGCACCTTTTACAAGCCGGTCCACTATCCGCTGCACTATGACAAAACCCACGACCGCTTCGAACAGATCGACTACGACGCGGTCCGCGCGGTCTGTCAGGAACACAAGCCCAAGGTGCTCATGTGTGGCTATTCGGCGTACCCGCGCGTCATCGACTTCGCCAAGTTCCGTGAGATCGCCGACGAAGTGGGGGCGCTGGTCATGGCCGACATCGCCCACATCGCGGGGCTCGTGGCTGCCGGGGTCCATCCGAGCCCGTTCCCGCACGCCCATGTGGTGACGACGACGACCCACAAAACCCTCCGAGGCCCGCGCGGCGGGCTCATCATGACCAACGACGAGGAACTAAGCAAGAAGATCAACCGCGCCCTCTTCCCCGGCGTGCAGGGGGGGCCTTTGATGCACATCATCGGCGCCAAAGCGATCGCGTTTGGAGAAGCCCTCAAGCCCGAGTTCAAGGTGTATCAAGAGCAGGTGGTGCGCAATGCGCGGGCGCTGGCTGAGGCATTGACCAACCACGGCTACCGCATCACCAGTGGCGGCACCGACAACCACCTGATGCTCGTCGATCTCACCGCCCGTCACGCCGACCTGACCGGAAAAGATGCCGAGGCATGGCTCGAACAGGCGGGTCTCATCACCAACAAGAACGGCATCCCCGACGATGCACGCTCACCGATGATCACCAGTGGCCTCCGTCTCGGCACGCCCGCCACCACCACTCGAGGGCTCATCGAACAGGACATGGTCCAGATCGCGCAGTGGATCGACCGCGTGCTGTCCGCCGGGCTCAAGGGCGAAGCCGAACTTGCAACTCAAGCCGCCACAGTCCGCGACGAAGTCCGCGAACTCTGCATCCGACACCCGCTCGCCAACGGCACACCGGTCATGGGGTAGATCGGTCGCTGAACCGAGGTAACGAGTACCCGGCTTGACCGACTCGTGTCTCGCCCTGCTGCAACAAGCAGAGTGGGTGTGAATTGGGAGCGCGCCTAACTCGCTTTCGCCAGCCCGATCAAGTCTTTGAAGTCGATCAAAGCATCGGCAGCGATCTCGTTGCGAGCGGTCTTCCCGATCACCATCGGCAGCTGCCAGGGCTCAAGTCCGGTGCCAGGGCGCTTGAAGGTCAGGTGCTCCAGATTGAGTTCCTCACCAACTTCGATCGTCCGCCGGGCCACGATGGACTGTCGTGACACCTGCCGCACATCGCGTTCGCAGGGCAACACCATTTTGGCACCGATGGGGTTGATGCGCCCGGTCTTGTTTTTGGCGGATCGGCACAGTTCGACGTACTTTGCAAACTGATCCCCATTGAGTGACGCAGCATGGTCTGGTCCCGGTCGCGTTCGATCATCTGTGATGTGTCGTTCGAGGATGTGGGCGCCTGTCAACACCGCCGAAGCGCCAGTCTCGACAGAATCGGTGTGGTCACTGTAGCCGATGACGAGTCCGGTTTGATTGTGGAGGGCCGCGATCCCCCCCAGTGCGGCTTCTGGCGCTGGGTAGGCACTGACGCATTGCAAGAGCGCCGTCCGATCGTGGGCGTGATGTATCCACTTGAGAGCCCGAAAAACTTCGCCCATTGTGCTCGCGCCGGTGCTGACGATCAGGGGCCTGCCGTCGTTGCTGATCGCCTCAAGCAACGGCTGATGAACAAGGTCCGGGCTCGCGGTCTTGAATGCATCCCACGCAAGCGAACAGGCCTCTTGCACGAGGTCGAGGCTGAACACCGTGACGATGGCGTGCAACCCGCGGTCGTGCGCGTGATCAACGACCGCTGCGAGTGCTTTGGTGTTCAGCGCGAGCCGGCGCAGCATCTCAACGGCATCGGTCTCCCCCGCATGCGACTGATAGGTTGCCAGTTGAGCAGCGGGTGTCATCAGAAGATCGGCTTGAAAGAACTGAAGTTTGATCGCGTCAGCGCCAACACGGGCAGCAAGGTCGGTCAGCGCGATCGCCCGATTGACATCGCCGTCGTGGTTGACACCGATTTCCGCGATGATGTACGGCTCACATCCGTCACCAATGCGCCGTTCGGCTATTTGTATCGTGGTCGTCATCCGATCAATTCCATTTCCTAGGCAGCCTGTTGAGCGAGTTCGCGTCGTACCGCATTGGCAACAACCAGATCAATCCGCGTGTCAATATCGACCGTGGATCCGACTGGGTCGACAATGCCCAGGCGCTCGCGCCCGAGAAAAGCATGCGGGCCGGGTTCGACGCCAAGTTCGAGTTCGAGCGCAGCGCGCCGAACCACGATCACCCCCCCGGTCGGTATGTGAGCCGGCGGCAGGTCCTGCCTTCGGTAAATGCCACCATTGAGTACGGGTCCATCCCAAGGCTGTACCTGCCCGGTCGATGTATCCACCCGCGTGGTCCACATGGGGTGGTGTTTGCCGACCGGTTCGTAACTTTGCACAGAGTCGCAGCCTGATTGTTCACGCAACGCGATCGCCCGATCGATTAACCCGACGGGCCGCACAGGCACATTGCCATAGAGCACAACGACAGTTGCGGCTTCGTGACCAATGAGTGCCGCGCGCACAGCATTATCAACCGGCGTTGTATCGGCAGCGAGATCTGCAGGGCGGACATGGCAAAACGCACCCATGCGAGACGCGATATCCAGGACATCCGCATCGTCACTCGAGACGAGCACGCTGCCCACAGCCGACGCGTTCAGCGCCTCTTCGATGGTCCACGCCACGCAGGGTCGCCCTGCGACCAAGGCGGTGTTTTTGCCGGGCAAGCCTTTGCTTCCTTTGCGTGCGAGAACAACCGCGATCGTCGATGACGTATGCTGCTGTTCCATCAGGCCGCCTTTGAGATAGCGTGCGACTGACTGGTTGGCACGCCACGCGCCTCCAGCACGCGTATCCACAGTTCACACAACGAAAGACCACGGGCATTGAGCGCGTCACACCCAACGACCGAGCCGTCTGCTCGAATCGTGAGCACAGTTTGGTCGTGTCGTCGGGCTGCTGACGCTGGCAAAGGTAGAGGCGTGATTCGCGCGCCCGGCATTGTTTGCGTGTCGGGTTCAATCAATGCGCACCCGCATGCCCGAAGCCAGCCGTCATAGAAGGGCTCGATCTGCTCATATGAGGCATCGCACCGCGTGATGCGCGGCACAATCCAGGGTGTCGGCAGACCTCCGGCGGTGCCCTGTTCGTTACGCTCGCGCATCAGTTGCTCAAGCCGCCCCTGCACCATCTCATAGGCATCAACCCCTGTGCGTTGTTCATAGAGCACCGGCTCGACCGCGTGCGTATCGACACTCACCACCTCACACCCGATCGACCCCAGCGCGTGCCAATCATCGCCTCGCAAATCCGTGCGCACATGGGTCGTGACCTGCCGAAGATGACACGCGTTGATCAGTCGGCTCAATGCCGGCTTGTCTTCAACGCTTTGACCGCAAAGCGTGATCGCCGACCCCGGGTCGAGTGAAGCGATGATTCCGAGCGCGATCTCCGCATTGTCGTCCGTGAGTTCGAACTCCACGAGTGATGGCAACATCCGTGCCGGCGGCAAGTCCGCGAGAGATGCTGCGATGGTATCAGCATCCAGGTTGCCCGCGCAAGACTGCAGCACCCGGGCGCAGGTTTCAGCGGTCGAAGGCGTATCCGGGATACACCGCCGCATGAGGCTGCGCACCTCACGCGACACGGGCACACACATGGGTTGTGCGATGGGGTCGGCCTGCGGGGCAAATGGAACGTATCCAAGCAGCGCACCAATCGTGGCAAATGGACCCGCGGTCGAAGCACCAGTGGCAAGTGATTCCATCGCGGTCTGGTCAACAAGCATCGCGCCAAGCCCTGGGGGGGCTTGTGAAAACACCAGGCGCATCGCCTCTGGATATTCGGCGTGCCGACACACGATCGAGTCGACCATGGCAGGATCAACCAAACACCAATCGGCACCAACGAGAACAGCAGCATCGATTCCGCGCTCAGTCATGGCTGAAAGGCAGGACATCGGATCAACAACCTCGTCGTAACAGGTCAGTGACGCAATGCCGCCGCGCCACGCTGCGGGGTTCATCCTTCGAGCAGGCCCGATTGCATCGAGGCGGGACCGCATTCGTTCAACATCCAGGTCGCCGATCGAGACTCGTTCTGCAAACTCTCCGAGCGCCACGCGCAATCGCTCGGGGTCATCAGTCAGACACACAACTTCTCGAAGCCTGTGCGCACTGAGCAGCCTGCTGATCGTGCGTTTGAGGATCGATGATCCACCCTCGAATGACGATTCGATATCACGATTGGTTCCGAGGCCGCCGCGTTCAAAATCGACATGCACGATCGCTGCAACCCGGCGGCGACGCTTGCGTGAACTCGACAGGCCGACCTGCTCATATTCATCTCTCGTGCGCTTGCGCCCGCCGTTGAGTGCGTCCGAAGTTGACTCCAACAGCCCGACCAGTGTCTCGGCCGAACTGGCGATCGCTTCGACATTGGCAATGTCGCGCTCGATGCGCTGCCGTTGGCGACCTTGTTCGTCGTCCGCTCCCTCAAGATCAATCGCCCGGTCTGCTCGCACCCGGTTCAGTGTTCCTGCCTGATTGAGGAATTGGGTCAACCGAAACGCTGCACCGATTGTCGTGACCTCGTCTCGAATCGCATGCACGCGTTTGACAAGGTCGTTCGCGCGAGCCGGATCATTGGTCGCTCGGCGAAGTTTTTTCAACAGCCGAACGGTGTCCTTGCTGAGTTGGAAGACGCGCCGGGCATCGCTCCGCAACTGTAAGACAGCTGACGAGAGTGCGGCGCGTTGCTCTTCTGTCAGGCTCGTGCGGCGGCTGCCTGGAACGGTGACCGGGATAGGTGACCCATAGGCTTCGACCGCTTCAAACAGCGACATGGCAACTGTGTGTTGTTTGGCAACACCCCCCTCGGTTGCATCGACGATGCGGAGCCCACGCTCAGTGTCAGCCAGAAAGTCTGACTCAAACTGTGCGAGATAGGTCGACATCTGTTCGTCCGTAAAAATGGTCCTCCCGAACACATCTGTCTTACGACGAAGAAGTGATTTCTCGCGCGCTATGCGCTCCCACTCCATCATCTCCAGCGTGTTGAATGGTCCCAGTTCACTTGCCCACACATCGTGAATCGCAGCCCCCGCGGCGTAGTACTGGCCGTCCGTAAATCCAAGGTCCTGGCCGCACAACAAAACCGGATCGCAACCAAGATGTCGGGCGAGGTAATAGCACTGATGCGCTACCGTCGCGCCCGGTGCAAGTTCGCCCTTGGGTTCTGCGCGCAGTCCACCAGCGTCGATGATCAGATCGAGCAGGTCATTGCCAAGGGTTCGGATCGCACCCGGATAGGCATCAAGAATGGCCGGGTTCGCTTTGGGATCAACGACCAGTGTGACGTCTTCGACATCTGCTTCGGTCAGTCCTTCATAGAACCGCGTCGAAATTTCGTGGTGGTCGAGTGCGCACACGAAGTGTGGCCGAATACCGCGCGCTAGCAAAGGCTTGAGAACTGTTTGCACCGCGATGATGACAACCTTGTCGCGCATGCCAGGCTGAGCCAGAATGTCGATGTTGCGTTCAAGACTCGGACCGGCAGCGACCACGACCGCCGGCACACCCAGGCACGCCGAACCGAGATCGCCGATGCCATCGCAACTGCCGTAGTAGTCCACATTCATCAGGAGATTGCGAAGTGTGACCTCGCTTTGAACCAGCGTGGTCACGATGGCGGTGCGAATCGCTTTGAGGACATCTGCAAAACGCTGCCCGAACTGATCGCCCATGTTGCCGAGTCGTGATCTGCTGGGTGGGTGATCAATAAGCCGAACGCCAAGTGCGATGACACCCTCAAGTCCGCTCAAGACGCGCGATATTGAGGCACCATCGTCCGGATCGGTCACCAAGGCGAAATTGGTCTGAAGCATCCACGCCGAGCAATCGATTTTCTCAAAAACCGCTCGAAGCAGGGTCAGGTCGGGTTCGAAGCACAACAGAATGCCGGTTTTGGTCAATCGATCAGATAGGACTTTCAGATGATGCCCGAGCCCAAACCCCACCACCGCGACACCAGCAACTTCGGTGATGTCAACGGTGTCGGCGAGACGGGTCGCTTCTGTAACGGGTTTGCGTCTGCTCGCGAGCAGGCGACCATCTTGAAAAGATGCGGAGAGTGCATCTTCGTCGGTTTCGTGAAAATCGAGGTCAGCCCGTGCGGTCGCAGCCCGAATCTGCCGAGCAGCGACCGGGCTGGTTCGAGCCAGTGCATCGAGATTTCGCTCCAGAATCTCATCAACCGGGGCAGCGAACGGGTCAGTCTCAAAGAAGTCCATGCTTGCTCCTGGCACGCCGTTGGCGCACTTGTCCGGTGCAACCTTCGGACACCGACCATCGAACGCTGTAGCATGGACCTCATGGAGTTTTCCCGATCGGCCATTCTTGCGCAGTTGGATTTCATCAATGGCGGGAGCATTCCGCCTTTACCGTCCGCTCCTATTATCGAGCGTCTTTTCCTCGCCAATCCCTGGCCAACCGTTCTCGCGATTGTTCTGCTCGCGGTCACCCTCTTTCTCGTGCTTAATGCGCGCGGAAAAATCAAACCCGCTCTCGTCACAAGCGGGACGCTTGCGGTTTTGGCAATTGTGGCGTTCTTCGTTTCAACGAGCACAGTCACCGATCGAGAGCGCATCAAAATGCGGACAGTTGAATTGATCGAAGCCGTCGCGCAGGTCGATCTGGTCGTCCTGCATGCCATACTCCATGAAGACTTGACCACACACGCGACGCGCGTTCCGAAGAACGCTACCAAAGCCGATGTGATCGAACTCGTCGAGCGGATCATCGGACAGACATACAGCGTTACCAATCACAAAGTTCTCGACCTGCAATCGACGATCTATGGCCCACGGGTCGGTCGCACACAAACCAGGGTGCGTGTTGGTTCTGAATTCGGCGAGATACCAAGTTGGTGGCAGATTGATTGGACCCGCCAGGAAGACGGTACATGGCTTGTCAGTCGAATCGAAGCGCTCTGGATCCCCGGGGTTCCCAACCCAGGTGGGTGAACCGAGATTTAACCCGGAATACTGACCAATGAACTTCGCTGGTCGCGCTCGACGAAGCCGCCATTGCTTGATCGAACTTTCTCGATGATCGTTCGGCCGTTGAGCAGGTTCTTGGGATGCCGATTTCGCGCCGCCTGCAAACGGGCGCTTTCGATCGCGATGCCGCCATCAATCTCGTGGTCTTCTTCAGTGAATACACCGATCGTGACCATGCTTCGATTCGGGCCATGGTAATAAAACGCAAGTTCTCCACCTTGGCGCAGCGCCCGCGTGGCATCCTCAGCAGATCGGCGAAACAGCGCTTGTTCTTCCGACGATGGTTTCTCAGTGTCCTCGCGCGCAAAGACAGCAATCTGCAGCGTGTATCGAACATCGTTTCCATACTGCGCCTTCGCATTGCGCAGGTCGTACTCAGGAATCGTCCCGCGCGAAAGATCGCCCGAAGGGGGAGCAAGAAACGCTCGGGCAAACGGATAGGCCCCTTCGACCTCGATCGAACGCACACGCTCGAGTTCGATCGTTGCGACCTGTTCTGTCGGGCTCTGGTAACTGCCGACCGCGATGATCTGACGCCCATTTCGTTCCATCAGGAATGCGTCCGGCAATCGACCAACGCTTTGTACCTGCTCGAGCAGGTGATTGGCTCGATCTTGTTGATCCCCCTCAATCGCGGTGAGAACGATCGTCCATGCGTTCGGCCCGAGTGCCGTGGGAACCCGGATGGCATCCGCATTGGCATCGTTCCAGGTCGCCCCTTCCATCTGTGTCGAGCGTCCGAACACATCGCGACCCTCACGAGCAGTGGAACTGTTTCGTTCTGTTGTGGACGAACAACCGAATGACGCGAGTAGCACTGCGCACACAACGGCACATCGCTTCACCAAGTGGAACTGCTCAGATATCAGCATTCATAACCTCTTCCAGGGTGTGCCTTGCGTGCGTCGTACTCATTGGAGACCACAAGTCGCCGTGTGCGCAAGATCTGCGGGTTGTCACGCACAACACATCCACAAACTTTACAGGGCTTGTTCTGTCGATGTCGATAGTACTGAGCGTCGGGAGATCTATACGCACCAAACTGGACGAGTGGATCCAGCGATCAAACGCGGAGTGTGTCGGTGGGGATAGACCCAAAAGAGCATCGTGAAGACGACCACAGCCCGATCGCCCGCATCGGCAATGCACACCGACTCCGGTTGGATGCAGCGGGTACGCCATCGCGCGATGTAGTGGATTCCAAGGACTCCACGCAGCTCCAGCCCAAATCGCGAAGCGACTTTATTGCTCGTATTCGGGCTGAGATCGAAGCAGGCACCTACGACACCGACCGCCGACTTGAGGGTGCCGCTCGCCATATGTTGCGAAGTTGGATCGACAATTCGGCCACAGACTGATCAGTCGCAGTCGATTCCGAGCCGTTCGATCGCCAGTAGCGCTGCTCCGATAACGCCAGCATCATCATCCAACTGGCTCGCCACAACTTCGACCTGTCGCGCGATCGCCGGGAAAGCGGTCCGCTGGACGGATGCACGAACGCGTTCGACGAAGGGTTCTTGCAGCGCTTCGGTGAGTCCGCCGCCGAGAATGATGCGATCGAGACTCAAGAGCGTTGTGATATTGCCGAGCGCGATACCGAGCCGGTCGGCAGCATCATTGACAACTTCCATGATCAGTTCATCGTCTTTGAGATAGGCATCAGCGATGACTTTGCTCTTGAGGCGTGGCCATTTGTCACCCGCCAATTCCTGAATCATCGACGCTCGATTTGATCGAACCAGTTGCAAGATGCGATCGGCGAGCGCTGTTCGCGAGCAGACATTCTCGACCGTTTTCATGCCAAGTGGATTGCCGGGGTACAACTGAATATGACCGATCTCGCCCGCTGAGAAGTAATGGCCGTAGTACAACCGACTGTCGAGAATGAGCCCGCCTCCGACACCCGTTCCGATCCACGCTCCCGCGAGATGTGACGAGCCCATGCCCGCGCCGTGCTTGGCTTCGCCGTACAGCGCGACATTGACATCGTTATCGACGACAACCGGAATACCGAGCCGCTCCGCCAGCATGTCCCCGATGGGCGTATTCGACCAGCGCAGGTTGACGGCTTCGTGAACAACACCCGTCGCCGGATCAACCGGGCCGGGCACGCCAATGCCGAGTGCGCGAAGTGCGTCGGTTTTCAAACCTGCGCTCTTTGCCGCAGCCTCGATACTGGTGACCAGTCGGTCCAGGATGGCATCGAGCCCTTGCTCGGGATTGGTCTTGGACTTGGATCGGCCATGGATCGTGCCGCTCGTATCGACAATACCGCACTGAATATTGGTGCCGCCAAGATCAATACCGACGAGAAACGAAGACGGGTCAGATGGGCTCATGAGCGCAGTCTACAGGGTCTTGGTCACGATGACGCGGCAATCAGGAACCAATTGTTCAATCATCGCCATGTCCGCCTTCGGATTGAGCAGAAACATGGTGCTGCCGCTGCCACTGAGAGAGACCGGTTGACCCAGAGCGTCTTGCAGCCGGTGGCGGATGATCGCGAGCGCCGGGTGCAAGTGTTCGGCTGCGGGTTGCAGGTCATTGACAAGGCTCGTCAAGTTGCCCTGAGTTGCCTGGTCACGGATTCGATCCGCCATATTTGAAAAACCCGGTCCAAGTCCGAGTTCGTCAAACACGCGATAGACCGCACCGGTTTCGCACCCGAATTGCGGGAGAATGAGCACAACCGTCGCTGGGCAGGGTCTGACGCGCTCGATGACATTGCCGAATGCCGAAACGACCGCAGGCCGGGCGTTCATGACATCATCAATCCAGAACGGGACGTCACTCCCCAACGAGGCGAATGCTCGGTCCTGAAGAACCGCGAGAGGAAGGTCAAGATCGAACAATGCAACAAGACCGAGCATGACCTGGGCAGCGTTCGACGAGCCACCCCCAAGCCCGCCACCCGCGGGGATGGACTTGTGCAAATCGAGATCAATCGGGAGCGGGTGTCCGATCAGTCGTTCGACGACACGGTGAGCCCGCACCGCAAGATCCGCTTCCTCCGGCCAATCCACCGGGGTGCCGTTCGCCCATCGGCGTACATAGGTTGATTGAGGACCATTGGCGCGCTTGATGGTCAACTGGTCGCACAGGTCAATACAAGTCATCCACGAACAAATCGGATGGAGGAGCGCGTCGGCTGAGTCAACCCGAGCCGGGCACCCAACCGCGAGAGCGAGGTTGATCTTGGCGTGACAGGCTCGATGGACAGCGTCTGACATTGTGATGATGGTATCGCAGAGGAACGAACCACTGTTCCCTACACTTCGGTATCGGAGGTTCGTCATGAATGTAGGAGAACTGGTCGCTGTGCTTCAGGAGATTGCACCGCTTCGGTACGCCGAGCCATGGGACAAGGTCGGGTTGCAGGTTGGTTCTTCGACCGGGTCGATCGCTGGACCTGTCATGCTCACGATTGATCTCACCGAGTCTGTCCTTGCGGACGCAGTCGATCGCGGTGTTTCAGCCATCATCGCCTACCACTGCCCGATCTGGAACCCGCTGGCGACACTCACTGACCAGACACCCAAGGAACGGGTCATTCGCGGAGCAATCCAAGCGGGGATCGCCATCTATAGCCCGCACACCGCACTCGACGCGGCTCATGGCGGCGTCACAGACTGGTTGTGCGAAGGTCTGAGCAATGGAGAAACAGGTTCGATCGCTGGCGACTGCCGAGCGCTCAAACCTCACCACGCGGTTGAGCGCAGCCAACAGGTTAAAATTGTCGTTTTCGTGCCCGAAGACAGCGTGGACGCCGTTCGCAACGCCATGGGAACAGCCGGCGCAGGAACGATTGGTCGTTACCGCCTTTGTTCATTTACCTCAACAGGGATGGGGACCTTTTTCGGGACTGATGGCGCAAACCCTGCGGTCGGTTCGTCTGGTCGACTCGAACGCGTGCCCGAGCACCGTCTCGAAATGGTCTGTTCAAAAGCAGCGGTGCCATTGGTGGTTGAAACGCTGACCGAGTTTCACCCGTACGAAACACCCGCCTACGAAGTCTACGAGTTGCAAGGCGAATATGAGCGCAAAGCCGGGCTTGGTCGTCGGCTTGTACTCGATCAGCCAGTGACCACCCGAGAACTGGCGACGCGACTTGCGCATCACATCGGAAGCACCCGCGTCAAATTTGTCAGTTCGCATGACGACAGACCGATCAAGCGCATCGGTGTCGTGCCGGGAGCAGGCGAAGATCTTGCAGAACTGGCAGCACGCGAAGGGTGTCAAGTCTTTGTCACCGGCGAGATGCGGCACCACGCGGTCATGGCAGCCATCGAGCAAGGGTTGGGTGTTGTTCTTGGCGGACACACCAATACCGAGCGAGGCTACCTGCCGAGACTGGCAGCACGCATCAAAAAACTTGCTCCCGAACTCGAGTTGGTCATCAGCGAGCACGACTCCGATCTGTTTGAGATGATCAAGCGATGAGTGGTGTTTCCAAGTCGAACATGGGTGCTCAGGTTCTCATCGTCGAAGATGAAATCGACCACGCTGATGTCATGAGTGACGCGCTGCGCAAGCCAGGCCATGTCTGCACCATTGTCAGCACTGTCAATGATGCGGTCGCCGAACTTGAAGGCGGTTCATTCGATGTCATCGTGACAGATCTGCGCATGCCCTCTTCCGGTGGTCAGCACGAAACGGCGGCCGATGGTGCCGATGCCGGGCTGCGCGTCCTCGAAGCGTGTCGCCGATTGCAGCCCAATGCAGAAACGATCATGGTGACTGCACATGGTGATGTGGCGTCCGCACGGGCAGCCTTCAAGTACGGTGCGTTCGATTTCATCGAAAAACCGCTCGAACTGGAGCTCTTCCGTTCGTTGGTGAACCGCGCAGCTGAGACGGTCCTGTTGCGACACGAATCGGGCGAGCTTTCAGAACTGGTTCAGCATGACGGGTTTGAAGGCATCATCGCCGGTTCTGAACCCATGCGGCGGATCTTACAAACTGTGCGCACGGTCGCTGCCAGTTCGCTTCCCGTGCTCATTACCGGCGAGAGCGGCACCGGCAAAGAACTCATCGCCAAGGCTGTGCACGACAATTCGCCGCGCAAGAATCAACGCTATGTCATCTTCAATAGTGCAGGCCAAAGCGAGAGTTTGCTTGAAGACCAACTGTTCGGCCATGTGCGCGGGGCATTCACCGGAGCCGACAAAGATCGCGAGGGTGTCTTTGAATACGCCAACAACGGGACTTTGTTTCTCGATGAGATCGGCGACATGCCGCTCCCGATGCAGGCCAAACTCCTGCGCGTGCTCGAATCCGGCGAGGTGATCCGGCTTGGTTCAAACGAGCCTCGAAAGACTGAAGTCCGTTTTGTCAGCGCGACCAACCGCGATCTCAAAGCCATGGTCGAAGACAGCACCTTCCGGCGTGACCTTTTCTTTCGGATCAACGGCAGCCATATCGTCTTGCCCCCCCTTCGAGAGCGGCGCGATGATATCCCGCGCATCGTGCGCCACGCGATCGGGCGATTTGCCAATGAGGTTGTGCCCGGAGCGGCTCCGCCCGATATCACCGACGCTGCACTCCTGCGGCTCAGCAGTTACGACTGGCCGGGTAATGTGCGGCAACTCTTGAATGTTGTGCAGAACATGGTCGTGCAGGCGGTCGGTGAGTCCGAAAACGCACAGACAGCAACGCTGGATATTCGGCATGTACCACCAGAGATCCTTGACGCGGAGCAGTCTGATCTCGGTGGGCCGGCCGGCTCACTCGCCGGGACCAGTCTCGAACAGATCGAAAAACGAGCGATCCGGGAGACGCTGAAAATGACGGGTGGCAATCGCGAGCAAACCGCGACACTACTCGGAATCGGCGAGCGCACACTTTACAGGAAGCTCCGTGAGTACGGGTTGCGGTAGTACACCCACCAATAATGGTGATGACGCACTGTAAACAAAAGTCTCATAATGAAGTTTTTTTCCGGTCAGACTTGGTGTAAGCACCCCAGGCGACATGTGAGGGAAGTTCCCGAGAGAAATCCAATTTGGATGAATGAACAAACTCAGGATTGGTGTTTCGATCTCCGATGAATCCACAGTCGTGAGGGTGCGTGTGCTCCTGCGGCTTCTGTACTTGCGTCTGACGCATTCGTGGTGGAGATTCGATGTCGACTGAAATGAGAGATCGAGTGCTATCGTGCCCGAACCTGCCATCGCTGCCAAGCGTGGCGGTGCGGATCCTCGAATTGACCAAAGACAACGATGTCTCACTCAAGGACATCGCCAAAGTCGTTGAGCAGGATCAGGCACTCACCGGCAAGATTCTCAAGACTGTGAACTCAAGTTTCTATGGCCTCGCACAGCCCTGTGGAACAGTTGACCGGGCGCTCAACTATCTCGGCCTGTCGACGGTGAAGTCGCTCGTTCTCGGTTTCAGTCTGGTCGAATCGACCAAAGGTGTCGGTGACGACTCAGAGTTCAGTATGCAACAGTACTGGAGTCGAACCATCTACACAGCAACCGCAGCCCGATTGCTCGCACTCAAGTTCAGGCGAACCGACCCAGACGAAGCGTTTACCGCTGCCTTGTTTCAGGACATTGGTGTCCTCGCAGCCGTGACAGCAATCCAAGACGAATATGTCGAGGTTGTCGGAGACTCGCTGTTCAAGCCGAACCTGCCTGTGGTGGAACAAGAGAACTTCGCGTTTACGCATACCGACATCGGCTCGGCACTTGCCGAGAAGTGGCGATTGCCACAAGCATACATCGATGTCATCAGGTACCACCACGACTCAGAGAAAGCGCCCGCGAGCGCTCAACAGGTCGTACGCACAGCGGTGTTGGGCTCTGGCGCAGCCGATGTTCTCACTGGTGACGGCAGCAAGAAAAGTGCACTGCGCAAATTCGAATCGCGCGTCAGTGAGTGGTATGGACTGAGCCTGAAAGAAACCGAAGCCCAGTTCGAAGAAATCGCGAAAGCAGCCAAAGAAATCGGTAAACTTTTCGAACAGCCGATCGAGCCAGCGGCGAGTGTCGGAAGCCTGCTCTCGGCCGCCCAGGAACGCTCGATCGAGATGCAGATTCAATCAGAACAGGAATCCATGCGTGACGGGTTGACCGGCGTGTCCAACCGCAAGCATTTCGATGCAAGGGCAGCCGCCATGTTCGCAGAAGCACGAGAAAATGGCACATCAATCGCTGTCCTGTTCTGTGATGGTGATCGATTCAAGTCTGTCAACGACACGCTCGGCCATCAAGCGGGCGATGCGGTCCTCGTCGAAATGGCAAAGCGCATCAGTTCGACGGTGGGGGACGCGGGTGGCGTGTTCCGCTACGGCGGCGAAGAGTTCGCGATCATTCTCCCAGACCACGACACCACACAAGCAGCGCAGGTCGCCGAACAAATTCGTGCTGCAATGGAAGCCGAGCCTGTCAATTTGTCAAAAGTCGATTGTCAGGTCGATGAACATAACCAGACCTTGAGTTTCGGTGTGGCTGCTGGTGTGCCTGATTCGTGCGATGCCGCCAGTTCGATCACAGCGCTTGTCAAAGCCGCGGACGATGCGGTCTATCGTGCCAAGGAAAATGGTCGAAACCGCGTCGAATGTGCGGATCTGAATCCGGCGGCTCAACCGGCACCAGCACAGGCACCGGCCGCCGAAGCCGTACCTGCCGCAGCACCAGTGACAGCTGCGAAACCTGCAGCGAACCCGGCACCGAAACCTTCGACGGATGGAACCACGAACATCCTCGTGGTCGAAGACGATCCGTTGTCGTCAACGCTTTGGCGCACCATGCTGCTCAAACGCGCGGGTGTTGAGGTCAGCCAGGCGACCGGCAGGCGCGGTGTTGAAAAACTGATCAAGTCAGGGTATGTCCCGAATGTCGTGATTACGGACTACAACCTCGGCTCTGGTACTGGTGTTGATGTCATTCTGGCCATCCGCAAGTCGTTCGGTGACGCCGTCACCATTCTCTTGATCTCAGCCCTTCTCGATGAAGACCGTGTGGAGTCATCGCTTGCTGCGGGTGCCGATCGCTGCGTCAGCAAAGTCGAACTCTGCAAGAAGTTTAAATTCTGGGTCGATCAGATTGTCTCGGGCAATATCGATCGGCGCGCCAAGGTAGGCTGATCACCAATCGAGTGTGCCCAGCCAAGCTGCTGCAAGCGTGTCGATTGGGATGGAAGTTTCGAATGGCGTTTCGAGGCCAATTTCGAGTCTGCCTGTGCCGGTGGTCGTTCCGACCAAAGTCCACCCGGCCCGCCGCTGACCCATCAACGCAATGAACGCGTCCTGTTGATTGGCGTGTACCTCGAGCAGATAACAACTGGGGCGCTCAGACCATGCTCGCAGTCGTGGTTCTATTGGCGCCCACTGCGCACCAAGAGGGCGCTCGGCCGTGTGACCAGCGATGAGCATTTCTGAGAGTGCAACCAATGGGCCGCCGTCAGAATTGTCGTGGCAAGATGCGACCAAGCCGCGTCGTATTGCTTCAGCGACTGTGCGCGCATGGCGCGGACCTTCGACAAGGTCAACCTGCGGCATTTCATTGAAGGGTGCATGAGCCCAATCGGGGTCGCTCTCAAACATGCGCTGATAGTGCGAGCCCGCCATGCGCACGATGTTCTCCGAATCCTCGCCCGGCTCGACAATGAACAGTGGATTGCCCGGTGCCTTCAGGTCCATGGTCACACACTTGCCGATCTCCGGCACAATCCCGATGCCCGAGATCAAGAGCGTTGGTGGGATCTCGATCGTGCGCCCGTCCTCCGTCGTGAATTGGTTGTTCAGGCTGTCTTTGCCGCTGACGAAAGGCGTGCGGTAGGCCTTCGCGCCGTCGTAACAGGCTTCTGCTGCCCGCACGAGTGAGCCGAGATTTTCCGGCTTCTTGCAACTCGGCCAACAAAAGTTGTCGAGGATCGCGATGCGGTCCGGGTCGGCGCCGACGCACACAAGATTGCGCACACACTCGTCGATTGCAGCCAGTGTCATGACATAGGGGTCCGCTTCGAGACCGGTGGCCAGCCCGCACGCGATTGCCAACCCCTGCCCCGACCCGGGAACAGGTTCAATGACCGCTGCATCCATCGGCCCGCGTTCACTCGCCCCCCCAAGCGGTTTGATGACCGTGTTCCCCTGCACCTCGTGGTCATACTGGCGGATGATCCAGTGTTTGCTGGCAATGTTTGGGTGTGCAAGCAGTTGCAGGAGCGCTTCAGTGGTGGTGGGTTGTTCTCTGGATGTCGTTGTGATGGCTGTCGGCTGGCGCATGGTCCAGGTGGCTTCTCGCGTTGGGGTCGGTATGCCATCGTGCATAAACGCCATCGGCAGACGACCGACTTCTGTGTTGCGGAAATTGAGAATCAGATCTGCGTCGGGGGTGCCAAATGTACCGAGCACCGCGAGTTCGACATGTTCTTCGTCACAGATCGCCTGCAACTCGGCAAGCCGGGCTTGCGGCACGGCCAGCACCATGCGCTCCTGAGCCTCACTGATCCAGATCTCGGTATAGGTCAACCCGGTGTATTTGAGTGGAGCCCGGTCGAGGTGAACATCGGCGCCGATCTTTTCCCCCATCTCGCCGACCGCGCTGCTGAATCCGCCAGCTCCGCAATCGGTGATCGATGTATACAGCGGCCCTCCATCAGCATCCCGCGCCCGCAGAATGGCATCGAGCACGCGCTTTTCTTCAATCGCGTTCCCGATCTGCACAGCATGGCTGAACTCATCCGCATGGGTGTCGGTCAGTTCCGCTGATGAGAATGTTGCACCGTGGATGCCGTCGCGCCCGGTGCGCCCGCCGAGTGCGACGATCAGGTCGCCCGGCTGTGCATCGCCCGCGATCAGGTCGCGCGGCATGACGCCGACGCACCCGCAGAACACGAGCGGGTTCCCGACATGCCGATCATCAAACCAGACCGCACCATTCACGGTCGGAATGCCCATGCGGTTGCCATAATCGCGCACGCCGCCGACCACATCGGTGAGGATTCGTCGTGGGTGTAGGCATCCCACAGGGATCGTCGACAGTTCTGGTGTGCCCACACAAAACACATCTGTGCTTGCAATCGGTTTGGCCGCCAACCCGGTGCCGATGATGTCGCGGATGCACCCACCGATGCCGGTTGCTGCTCCGCCATAGGGCTCAATTGCGCTCGGATGGTTATGCGTTTCGACCTTGACACACACAGCGTGATCATCGTCAAACGCGATGATGCCCGCGTTATCAACGAAGACCGAGAGCGTCCAGTCGAGTCCTTCCTCGATCAACTCATGCGTAGCAGCTGCCACAGTCGATTTGAGCAGGTTGTGAATCGTCACCGAGCCGTCGTCGTGAATCTCGTGCCCCGGTCGACTTGCCCATTCGATGGGGTCTTCGATTCCATCGCTCGCGCTCTCGACTGATTGGGTGGGGGTGTACTTGATCGTGCTCTTGAGTGTCTTGTGGACACAGTGTTCAGACCAGGTCTGCGCGAGCGTTTCAAGTTCAATATCGGTCGGCTCGCGTTCGAGCGCGCGGTATTCATCGCGGATCGCACGCATCTCGTCGAGGCTGAGGAACAGGTGTGCATCGCGGCTCAGCCGCTCGAGCGCACCATCATCAAGTTCGCGAATCTCGATGTGCTTGACCTCAAACACCGGCTCATGCCCCACGGGGAGGGTGTTCGGGCAGAACGGGTCATCGTGGATCGCGTGGACGACCGGGTTTGCCAGCGTGCGCTCGGCCACGGTTTGTGCGCTGGTCTGATCCATGCCGACAAACTCGAATCGGCGAGCGGTGGACACTCTGGCTTCGACTCCCACAAGCGTGCGGATAGCCCCAGCAACCGATTGGGCAGCCGGATCCATGACACCGGGCAACGGATGCACTTCAATCAACGACGACCCGTCGGGTGCGGGGCTCGCAGCCTGCTCACCTGATTCAATCACAGCATCAACCAGCAGTCGATCGAGCAGACAGGTCGCCTGATCCGGATCCAGATCGGCTTCGATCAGATACACCCGAGCCGAGCGCACCGAGGCCGGGTCGTATCCCAAGCGCACAGCGTCACGCCTGGCAGCGTCGCCGATAGGATCTCCAGCATTTTCGAGTGGACGGATCTCAAAGCGATGGACCTTGGTCATGCTCGCATCCTAAGCCCGGTATAGTCCGATCATGCGTCCACGCGTTCGGCTCTTTACTGATGGTGCTTGCTCGGGCAATCCTGGTCCGGGTGGCTGGGGGTTTGTGCTCCAGCATCCCGCAAGTGGCAAGGAAATCGAGCGGGCGGGGGCCGAGCGCGAAACGACCAACAACCGTATGGAGTTGACCGCGGTGATCGAAGGGCTGCGTGAACTCACCAAACCCTCGGCTGTGGAACTGACCAGCGACTCCCAATATGTCCTCAAGGGCCTCGACGAGTGGTTGGCTGGTTGGAAGAAACGAGGCTGGAAGACCGCTGCCAAGAAACCGGTCAAGAACGAAGATTTGTGGCGTATTCTGGATGAACTATCGCGTGAACACGAGATTCAGTTCCACTGGATCCGGGGACACACCGGGCATCCCGAAAACGAGCGATGCGATGTTCTGGCCGTCGAAGCGTACCGGGCGCTCATCGAGTCGGACCAGTCGATCTGATCCATCCGGGTTCCTCTCCTCTTGCCATCTCGTGTCAACTGCTGCACCTGAACGGCCGATCAAGTGATCGAAGCCCGCCGAGAGGCCCTTGCGGAGGAGACTCGACATGGATCTTGATCAAATTCTGCGTGCAGCATATGAAGCTGACGCATCCGATATTCATCTGGTTGCCGGTGAGCCTCCGGTCATGCGCGTCCATCAGGTGATGACGCCCATGGAGTTTCCTGTTATCACACCCGCCGATGCCGACCAGATGTTCCGGCAGATGGCATCCGATGAGGCAGCAGCAATCTTCGACAAGCAGATGGATGCCGACTTTTCGTATGAGATCGCGGGACTGAGTCGATATCGTGTGAACGCGCACATGCAGCGAGCCAAGATCGGCATGGCATTGCGTACGGTCAAGACCAAAGTGCCACCGCTCGCCAATCTCGGGCTACCCGAGGTGATCGCGCGATTAACCTACCTGCCGCGCGGGCTGGTGCTGGTGACGGGTGATACCGGTTCCGGCAAGACGACGACACTCGCAGCCATGATCCAGGCGATGAATGAGCGATACGCCAAACACATCATCACACTCGAAGACCCGATCGAATACACCTTCGAGAGCGGCCAGTGTCTGATCGAACAGCGCGAACTCGGGCAGGACATGCCGCACTTCGCGTCAGGGCTTAAGCACGCGCTGCGTCAGGATCCGGACATCATCCTGGTTGGTGAAATGCGTGACCTCGAAACATCTGCACTCGCGATCAGTGCTGCAGAAACCGGCCACTTGGTGCTCTCAACATTGCACACCGTGAATGCATCACAGACGGTGGAGCGCATCATCGACATGTACCCGGCTGGTCAGCAGAACCAGATTCGTTCGATGCTCTCGACGACGCTGCAGGCGGTGGTCAGCCAGACGCTGTTCACACGATCAGATCGCCCGGGCATGGTGCCTGCGGTCGAGACATTGCTCGCGACACCGGCTGTTCGCAACCTCATCCGCGAAGACCGGACCTTTGAAATTCCGAATGTGATTGAGACCAACAGGGCGATCGGCATGTGCAGCCTCGACACCTCGATCGCGGAGTTGTACTTCAACGGGCTCATCAGTAAGGAAGACGCAATCGCTCAGGCGGTCCACCCGGACAAACTCGAGCGTCAGTTGGTGGCCTAGAGCAGCGGAAGAATTGGCACACGGGAGCAGGTGAACGATGACGACCTATCAGTATCAGGTCAAAGATCGAAGCGGGCAAGTGAGACAAGGCTCACTCAGCGCGCAGTCTGCATCTGCTGCTGCTGCTGCACTGCGCAGTCAAGGCCTGCATGTGCTTTCAGTGGGTGCTTCGCGCAGCGATGGCTCGGGCAGTTCATTCATGGACACTCTTCGTCGCCTGAATGAACCCAAGCCCACAACCAAGAATGTCCTCGATTTCACCACGCAGATTGCGGTTATGATTCGAGCAGGCATCAACCTGCGGGCGGCTCTCGATGGCATCGCCGACCAGACCACCCACCGTGCCTTCCGCAAAATCATCCTCGAACTCAAGAGCGATGTGGAATCAGGCAAGCAGTTCTCAGACGCACTCGCCAAGCACGAGAAGTTGTTCGGCCCATTGTATGTGAACATGGTTCGTGCGTCCGAGATCTCTGGTTCATTCGCAGACATGCTCGACCGAATCGCCGGGTACATTGCACAACAGATGGAAACGCGCCGCATGGTGATCGGCGCTTCGATCTATCCGGCAATTATTGCGGTGCTTGCTATTGGCGTCACTGTGTTCCTGCTCAGTTTCGTGTTGCCGAAGTTCTATACAGTCTTCGAGGGCAAGGAAGATGTGTTGCCCTGGGCGACAACCTTCCTGATGGGTCTCAGTAAGTTGATGACCGCGCAATGGCCGCTCCTCGTCGGTGCTGTCGTTGTTGTTATCGGCTTGGTCTGGGCAGCGCTCAAAACTGAAGTCGGTTCATTCTGGTTCGACCGGTTCAAACTGAACGCACCGGTTCTTCGCAATCTGTTCCGGTCGCTTTACATCAGTCGCTCGTTGCAAACGATGGGGCAGTTGCTCAATGCGGGCGTACCCATGCTGGACACGCTTTCGATCACCGGCGACATTTCTGGCAATCAACTGTACCGGATCATGTGGAAGAAGGTCTTCACGAGTGTCAAGCAAGGTAAGAAGGTCGCCACACCACTGCAGGGCGACAAGCTGCTGCCCAAAGCGGTGGTCCAGATGATCAGCGCGGGTGAAGAGTCCGGTAAACTTGGCGAGGTGCTTGATCAGATCAGTACCTACTACGCCGGTCAACTCAAGGACAACATCAAGGTGGTTACCGGAATGATCGAGCCCATCATGATCATTGTGATGGGCACAATCGTCGGTTTCATTGCGATGGCGATCATCCTTCCGATCTTCAAGATGAGCCAGTTGGTCAAATAGCCGATGCACGCATGGCGAGCGTACAGACACGCTCGTCAGGAGGCGAAAGGCAATGCGGATGACGAACCGGTCTCGTCGCAGGGGCCGACATGCAGCCCGAGGTGGATTTACCCTCATCGAGGCTGCGCTTGCCACGATCATTATCGGGGTGGGTGTCGTCGCTATGGTCGAAGCGCAGCAGTCCTTTATCACATCCAACCTGTGGTCGAGTCATGCTGCGTCAGGGACTTTCCTTGCAAATGAAGTGCGCGAGTTCACGCGACACCTGCCAAAGCACGACCCGGTCACCGGGCTCTATATTGACAGCTCGGGATTCGGGGGGGATGTGTTGGTTGGCTGGGGGCCCGAAGATGGCGAGGTATTGCCGACCGATTTCGACGACCTCGACGATTTTGACGGCGTGAGTTTCTCGTTCCTCGGGACTGTTGGCATCAACGATGGCGACCTGCCAGGACCGATCAACGCATTCGGCGATGTCATTCCTGACATCCTGCTCGATGGTTCTGTCGCCGTCCCCGACCCGGAGACCGGCGATCTGGATGCCATGGTCGGCTGGATCCAGACTGTGTTTGTGCAGAAAGTCAGCCCGTTCGACACGGGTACGGCTGTCGCTGACAACGCGACCGAGCCGGCTGCCGGGTCATTCGCGGGCAGAGAAGTTGATGATTATCCGTTGCGTGTCACTGTTGAGGTGACCTATGTCCCGCCGTTGAGCGTGCAGGGCGAGGTGATCTCGCGCGTCACTTGGATCGTCCCTTAACCGCAGGTGGGAAAAGGAGCAAAGTGATGGCTCAGCGTTTTACAATTGCACGGATCCGGCGCCGATGCCGCTCGCGTCGAGGCGTGGCCACCGTGCTGGCGATGATGTTCCTTATCGTGTTCGGTTCACTCGTGGCCGCGATGGCAATCGCGAGTACCGGCAACATCCGAACGGCGGCGATGCATCTGCATGTCATGCGCGCCATGTCGGCAGCCGACACCGGTATGGAAGTCGCCGAACAACGATTCATGGAAGCGACCAATCGGTTTGTCGTCGCCAAGAGTGATATCGACGAAGACTATCTGACCGCACTCTGGACCGGCAATGAAGTCGCGCTCGGTGACTACAGCATTAACCCACCAGCCAGCGGCTTTAACGAAGATAGCGACCCATCAGGGCTTGCTGAGGCACTGGTCAATCGGCACAACGCCGATCTGAACACAATCACAGGTGGGGGATTCATCAGCGAGGCCTCTGTTGGATCGGCTCCATCTGGAACAGATGAAACGCTGTACAAACTTGACAACTGGGTGTACACACCTGCGGTCGCTGTCGAAGACGGCACCAACGAAGGACTGCCCCCGGCGTTCCAAGTCCGGTATGTTCCGCTTGCCGATGGAGAGCATATCCGCATCATCGTGGATGGTTACGCCTTTGACTACGGCCGCAATAACGAACCGATCCGCCGCACGATCAGTCGTGATTTTCAGATCGTCAAGAGAGTCAATCACGCGATTATCAGCCCAAGCCGAATCATGATCGGGAAAAATGTCACGGTCATCGGCGACCTCGGCTCAACCTATGACGATATCGATTTTGAAAACGGCGACCCGCTTGTGCTGCGCTCAGATTTTGCGGGTCTCGATCCAATTCTCGATGATAAACTCGACGACTTTTTCGCCGGGCTTGATGCCTTCGATGTGGATGGCGACAACCGGCTTCGTACTGGTCACCCCATCGAATCAGCAGGTATCCCCGGGTCAGACACAGACTATGACAGCGACGGAGAAGACGACAACGCGTTTGCTGATATCACCGGCGATGGCTATGTGGATGAGTTTGATATCTTCATTCGCCACTACGATGCAAACAACGACGGCCGGGTCACACTGTCCGCAGCGCTGATCGCGGGTACCCCCGCCGGGGCTGCTGGCGCAACGCCCGAGTTTGTTCACGACGACGGCACACCGATCGACGATGACATGGCGCTCATGTTTGATGCGGGCACGCCCGACCGCAATCGAAACGGCGTGTACGGCTGGGACGACCTGAACGGCAATCACAAGTACGATCCGGCGTCAGAGCCACTGCTCGACTACGACGCCTATTCATCAACCTACCCCGACCTCGAACTCGGATACCGTGACGGCTGGGTCGACAAGATGGACCGATACGCCAAAGTGCACGGCACCGTGGCATTCAAGGTGTCTGCGTCCGCATGGGAAGCAGCCCAGGGCGACATCGGCGAGCGGCTGCGAGGCCCCATTCGTCCGACCGATGGCGAGAGTCCGCAGCGATACGAAGCGCCGTCGAGCATCCTGCCAGACATCTCAGCCGATAGTTTCAGTGATACTGAGACCGCGCTGATCGCGGCTGCGGACGGCGAAGCGTTCTGGACACAGGTCGCTGCACAACTCGATGCAAACTTGAGTGATCTCGCAAACTGGACAGAAGCCTCAAACCCCCCCGGCACGGGCGAACCTTACTTTATAGCCGTGTGGGACGATGCTGACTATGACGGCATTCCTGACAATGCAGAGGATGCATACTTCGAGAAGTCACCGTTTAACAGTCCTGCATATGCAGACTGGTACTACCGGCCTGTTTTCCGCAACTTCGTGTTTCGTAATGTGGTCATTCCCGTAGGGTTGAACGCGCTGTTTGAAGACTGCCAGTTCATCGGCGTGACCAAGATCGAAAACTACGCCGACAATCGACATCCGTACTGGTCGACCTATGGCAAGATGATCCTGGATGAATCTGCTGGCTATCCCGTCCCCATTTATGAGCGGCGCGCTTGGGGTGACGACAGCGATGAAGACCCGTCCGAGATCATCGGCGATCCACACCTGCCCGATTCGGCTCGTCCGCCCCAGCAGATCGCCGAACTGGCAATCGCGCCGATTGACAAAGCGGATATCGTCGTGAGCGAGATCGTTCTTTACAGTGCGAGCGCGTACGACGCGACGCCCGACCCGCTGGTCATCGCCGGCAAGCGCGTCGTCGATACCAAAAAGCACTCCAACAACTTGCGGTTCCACGACTGCCTGGTGGTGGGGTCGTTGGTCAGTCCGCCGACGCTCAGTTACACACAGGTGCGCAACAAGCTGCAGTTCACTGGCGCGACTCGGTTCGCCCAAGAACATCCGGATGAACCCGATTCGGCGCTGCTCAATCCTGACCCCGAAGACATGGACGAGATCGCCAAGAGCTCCATGATGTTGCCGAACCAGTCCGTTGATATTGGCGCGTTCAACTCGCCGCCAGAACAGGATGTGTCGCTCAAGGGCGCCATCGTGGCCGGGGTGCTTGATGTGCGCGGCAACGCCACCATCAGGGGTTCCTTGCTCTTGACTTTTAACCCGGTGCACGGCGAAGGGCCGATGGCCGACGCAGCAGGCAACCCGATCGGGAACCCCGCCGGGTTCAACGCATCGCTCGGGTACTTCGGTCCAGATGATGGCGACTTCGAGTCACTCGACCCCGAGAGTCTCCCGGTTGTCGATGGCGTGCGCATTGTCGGGTGGGATCTCGATGGAGACGGCCTCGCAGACCTCAGCCCGGACGCCGAACCAACGGCTGATCAAATTGCAGCCGGAGCCGTCACCGTGCCATGGAACGGCTACGGGCATGTCGAGTTGAGTTACGACCCCGAGATGACGCTGCCTGATGGTCTGATGCTGCCTCTACAGATCGCGCCGCAATCCGGCTCATATCAGGAGGGCCATCAATGACCAGAACTCGATCCGAGCGCGGGTTCAGCATCATCGAGATGTTGATTGCGCTGACCATCACCGCCACGCTGCTGACCGCGACCCTCGCTGCTCTCGACGCGAGTTTCAAGAGTTACTCCGTGACGAGTGAGTCAGCATCAACCCATGTGGTCTCACGCATCGTCATGCAGAGGACCATGGCGCTCATTCGTAACGGCGAAGACTTCGGGCCTTACCCCATCAACCCCATCACCACTCCGATTATCGAAAGCGATTGGATCGAGTTTGTTTCATTCTCAGACCCGACAACAGGTGTTCAGCGCATTACCACACTCGCGCGCCAGGGCGCAGATGGTGACTTCACCCTGGTCTACACCCTGTCAACATTCGAGGGGGGCGTCTTGCAGAGCGAAGACACGCGCCCGCTGATCACCGGGCTGACGCAACTGAACTTCATCATGGAGTATGAAGTCGGACCAACGCTTCAGCGGGTCACCGTTGACATGGTGGTTCAACCGAACGATCTGGCGGACGCAGCCATCACCGCCGGTCTCGAAGCACCGACGATTCGCATGGTTTCGTCCGCAAGCCCGCGCCGTCTCGACTAACTCGTCGACCACCGAATCCGGCGCTTTTGCTGGAAAAAAACCAGCGATTGACAGAAGCCTCGTCCGTCAGGACGGGGTTTTTTCATGCTCTTGGGCGGCCAAGCCAGCCATCGGTTCGTCAAACTCGTCGCCACGGAACAATGAGCCAAGATAGACACGCCGCACCAACGCATCGTTAATCAATTCCTTCGGCGTGCCCTGCGCCAGCACCTTGCCCGAGTCGATGATGTACGCCCGGTCACACACTCGAAGCGTCTGCTGAACATTGTGGTCGGTGATGAGAAACGCAATGCCGGTGTCGCACAGTCGTCGAAGTTCCGTCTGCAGTTCTTCAACAGCGATCGGGTCGACACCACTGAATGGTTCATCGAGCAGGATCAACTTCGGATTTGTGACCAAAGCGCGCGCGATTTCGAGTTTGCGTCGTTCCCCGCCAGAACAGGTTCGGGCAGCGTGCCGGGCTTTGTGTGTGAGCGAGAACCGGGCCAAGAGATCGTCCGCCCGCTTGCGCCGCTCGCGCCGACCGATCTTCTGCGTCTCCAAAATAGCCATCAGATTCTGTCGACAAGTCATCCGTTGAAAGACGCTTGGCTCCTGACTCAGATAGCCCATGCCCATTCGAGCGTGTCGATACATGGGTTGGCCGGTGACATCGATGCCGTTGAAGGTAACCTTGCCGCCATCCGCTTCGATCATCCCGATCGTCATGCGGAAACTGGTGGTCTTGCCAGCACCGTTGCGACCGAGCAACCCGACGATTTCGGCTTTGCCTACCTCAAGCGAGACACCATCGACGACTGTTCGTCCGGCGTACGCCTTGCGCAGTTTGGATGCTTGAAGCAATGGCACGCATGCACTTTAGGAGCGGAAGGGCGAGGCTGCCGAAACATCATGCGAGCCTCAAACACAAGCCGTGCATGAGATGCCAGCCAGTTGCCCTGAAGGCCGATTCGGCACGGAACTCAGTTCAGGAACCGAATCGTCATCGGATATCGGAAGAACTCACCCCGACCCGCAGCCATGGCAGCCATGATCATCCCGACCAAACCGAGCACATATGGAAGCAACGCAGCCGGAATGACCAGCAGCAATCCGACGCCACAGGTGATGATCCCGATCAGCGCGGCTGCAATCGGCAGAACGAACGAATAAATCAGGATGGTAATCTGAAAATTGACTGCTTCGCGCCCGTGGTCGTCGATGTACTGCGACTGATCTTTCTTGTTCATCCACATCACAATCGGAGCAATGATCGAAAGATACGGAATCACCAAATGCCCGAGCAGCGTCAAGTGCATGATCAATGACCAGGTCTTTTCGTCGTCCGACACATCCGGCGCGACCGCGCGGCCGCGTTCGTTCACCTGGTATTGCTGCTCGTCGTGTTGTTCTTCGTTCATCGGTCAACCTCTACTGGTGCAATTCCCTCTATGGGAAATCGACAGTTTCGATTTCAGAACGCTCGACAGGCGTTCAGTCCGGAATTTTATCGAGTTCTGTCTGCACGCGCTCCACCAATGTGCCAACCACCGCGGGCCCGAACTCGAAAGTCAGCCCGGCAGCCTCGAACAGTTCGGGAAGTGGCCTCGACCCGCCCAGCCGCATCGCCTTCTTGTATGCATCGAGCGCGACATCCTCACCTTCTTCGAGTGACCGAAGCCACAACTGCAGCGCCCCGATCTGAGCGATGCCATACTCGATGTAATAGAACGGAGCCCCGAACAGGTGCCCCTGCCGCTGCCACACATGCGTACGCCACCCTTCGAGCCCATCCCACGAGACGCGCGACCCGGCCGACCCGAACCGATGCTCGAGTTCAAGCCAGTGCGCCTGGCGGTCCTTCTGCGAATGGTTCGGATGGGTGTACAGCCAATGCTGGAACGCATCGATCGTCGCAATCCACGGCAGGAGCCCGATCGATCCTTCCAATTGCTTGCGCCGAGCGCGAGCAAGGTCAGTTGGGTCAGGGTAATACGCGTCCCAGTATGGCATCGTGAGCAGTTCCATCGCCATCGACGCGACCTCGCAAAACTCAAGCGGTGCGTGCCGATAGTGCAACAACGGCTCATCGTTACACAGCATCGAATGGAACGCGTGCCCGGCTTCGTGCACCATCGTCTCGACATCACGATGAACACCCGCAGCATTCATAAAGATGAACGGCTTGCGCATTTTGTCGCGCATGTACTGATACCCGCCGGGCGCTTTACCCTTGCGTGAATCCAGGTCGAGACTTTGCCCGGTTGCCACGCCTTGTGTGTTGGTCCCATCACCGAGTGAACTGAACATCGCACCCAATTCAGGGTCGAGTTGGTCAAAGACCTGTTTTGTCTTGGTGACCATCTCCTCGCCGCTCTTGAACGGCTTGAGCGGCGGGCGATTCTTTGGATCCACCCCGATGTCCCACGGCATCAGCCGCTCGACACCCAGTTCCTTCTTTCGTTTCGCATCAAGTCGGCTGCAGAACGGCATGACTTCTTTTTCGCAGGCAGCGTGAAAGTCGAAGCATTGCTTGGGTGAGTAGTCAAACCGCAACTTGGCCTTGAACGCGTACTCGACGAAGTTCTTCAGCCCGGCGTTCTTTGCAAGTGTGTCCCGCTTGATGATCATCTTGTCAAAGATGCTGCTGATGGCTTCAGCGTCCTGCATCCGCCGTGCAGCGACGGCCTTGTACGCAGCCTCGCGCACGCTCCGGTCTGCATCTTCCTGATACGGTGACATCATCGGCAGCGTCTTTTCTTCGCCATCAAACTCGACTGTCATCGCGCCGGTGATCTGCTGTTGCTCCTGACTGAGTTGGTCGAGTTCGGTCTGGACCGGGACATTCTCTTCACGGAACAGATCGACAGCCGCGGCTGTGTCTCGGGCAATGACTTCGTGCCGACCGGCTGTGCAATCAAACTGGGCGCTCAATGCAGCCTGCCTCTTGTCAAGTTCAAAGCCAATCGTCTTGAGGTGCGGTGCGACCTCAGCGATGTATGTCGAATACGCCGCCTGCGCCGACTTGTCGTCCGTATCACAGGTCATATTGATATAGAGGTTCGCCTGCCCCTCGCTGCACGCGGCTTCGATCTCGCTGCGGTCGATCAACCACGCTTCATACGCCTGCTCGCTTTCCACTTGAGCATCAAGCAATGCCTGGAGCCGCGGCTTGATTTCACCCCACTTGGTCGCGTCAAACGCCTCGGTCGCAAACGAACTGGCTGGCATGGAAGACCCTTTCTAGAAATCCACGAATCTGTGCATCAACGAGCCCCGACCGTCAGGAAGGGGTCCGCGTCGATCCTAGGGCCGTTCAAACAGCTCTCCGCCGAGACGGCACATCCTGACCGCCCGCCTCGCCCGGGCGTAAACTCTGCCATCGGCCCGGGTAGCTCAGCTGGACAGAGCAGCGCTTTCCTAAAGCGCAGGTCGCAGGTTCGAGTCCTGCTCCGGGTGTTTGTCGTCGTCGTGCATCAACGAGCCCCGACCATGAGGGAGGGGGTGCCTCGGATCGCATAACCAATCCCTACCTTTCTGATTGTTCGCCATAAATGACTGATGCACATCCTCAGAACACCAATCCACGCCGCGTCGCCATTGTCACCGGCTCGCGCGCCGATTTTGGTCTCCTCTCCCCCGTCATCTACGCCGCCCAGGCACGCCCAGACCTCGAGCCACTTGTCATCGCAGCCGGGTCTCATCTCATCTCGCCCGCGTTGACTTTTCGCGATGTCAAAGCCCTGTTCCCCGTCGCCGATTCGATCCCCATGCAGACCGCAGGCCGAACCGGCCGATTCGCCGATGTCGAAGCCTTGGGCCGAGGCATCGCCCGGTTTGGTCGCAGTTTCGAAGCCCATCAACCTGACTGGGTCGTTGTGTTGGGTGATCGGATTGAAGCCTTTGCTGCAGCCTCGGCTGCCAGTATCGCCGGGATCGCGGTCGCCCACATCCACGGCGGCGACCGGGCTGAAGGCGTCGCCGACGAAGCCATGCGTCACGCCATCACCAAACTCGCCCACCTCCACCTCGCAGCCACAGAAACCAGCGCGAGCCGCATCATCCGCATGGGTGAAAAGCCCGAGCATGTCTTTAATACAGGTTCACCAGCCATCGACGGCTTGGACTGCCTCGAACCCGCAAACGACGAAGATTGGGCGGCTGCTGGTTCGCCGGATGTGTTGTTTCTGATGCACCCGACCGACCGACCCCATGCCGATACTGCTGCTGCTCGGGCAGCCCTCGATGCGATCAGCGATCGGCGGGTGTTGGCGTTGGCTCCGAATTTCGACCCCGGCCGCGAGGCAATTCTCGAAGTGCTTGACGCAGCAGCACCTGGCATCAAGCGGCTTGACCACTTGCCGAGAAACGCGTTCTGTTCCATCCTCAAACGCCTCACAGCGAATGGCGGCTTCATGATTGGGAACTCGTCCGGTGCGTTGATCGAAGCTGCAGCAATCGGGCTGCCCGCGATCAACATCGGGCCTCGTCAGACCGGGCGCGAAAAACCAGCGACGGTTTTCGATGTGTCCGATGAGTCAGCTCAATCCATCACACTCGCCATCGAACAGGTTCGAGAGGTTCATGCGACTGATCAGGTCGAACATCATCCCTATGGCGACGGCCACGCGGGCGAACGAATCGCCGAAGCGCTCGCCACCGTCGACCCACACGACCCCCAACTCCTCCGCAAGCAGAATACTTTTTGAACCCAAGTCTGACTCAGCGTTGTCCCGCAGGGCGAGGTTCGCAGGGACAATGTTTGATTCACACATGACTTGACTTTCGTCAAGGGCATCGTTCGGGTATTATCTGGTTCGAGGAGGATCTCATGAAACCCATTCGCGCCCTCATGTTGGTTGTCGCGTGCCTGACGATGTCCGGTTGTTTGTTCAGCCAGTCCACGATTGCGCCCGACCGCTACACCGGGCCGGTCATCACGCATTCGCAACTGGAAGGCCGACACATGCTCGTGGTGGAGGCCCCCACACCAGGTTGGCTGACCACGGTCGATCGGACGGAACGATTGCTCGATGTCACGCGGGTCTTTGTGACACTTCGTCGGCCTGATCCTGGCATGTTGTACCCGGCGCGCGTTGTCCAGCAGGATGTCTTGACGCGAATCGTGGCCAGCCGCGAGATCGAGGTCTTCGCCCGCACGATGGAGTTCGGTCGCAAGGCAGAAGAGAGGCCGTACCGTCGCGCGGAGATCGGTGATGCGCCGGTTGCCTTCGTCGAGGACTAAATCGTGCCAGTCGACGACCACACCATTGCCGTGCTTCGGCTGAGTCTGATCCCGGGGCTCGGACCGGTTCGACTGACAAACGCGATGAATCTGCTGGGTTCACCTGATGCGGTGCTTAATGCGTCAACACATGCGCTGCGTCGCGTACCCGGCATCGGGCCGAAGGTGGCGGGCGCGATCGCTGACGGGCGTCGCGCAGCCATCGAGCGTGCGCACCAGGAAGTTGACGCCGCCGATCGCATCGGTGCCCGGCTCATCGCTCGTGGTTCACCCTTGTATCCACCCTTACTCGCAGAGATCGACGATGCACCAGCGGTTTTTTCGATGCAAGGGCGCATCGAGCCTGGGGGTCTTGATCAGTTCCCGGTCGGGATGGTTGGTTCGCGATCGTGCACCCTGTACGGCCTTGAGCAGGCCGAGCGTTTTGGTGGTGCTTTGGCGCGCGCCGGTCTGACCGTTGTGTCGGGCGGTGCGCGCGGGATTGACTCGGCCTCCCACAAAGGCGCACTCAACGCTGGAGGCCGAACGATCGTTGTGCAGGGGTGTGGTCTCGCGCACGCCTATCCACCCGAAAATGCTGAGTTGTACCATCGCATCGTCGACGAGGACCGCGGCGCGATTATCTCCGCGTTACCCATCGATACCGCGCCGCAGGCGGAGAACTTCCCAGCCCGCAATCGCATCATTTCGGCTTTGGCGCTCGGTGTGCTCGTGATCGAAGCGGGCCGCAAGTCCGGCGCTCTCATCACCGCCCGGCTGGCAGCGGAAGACCATGGCCGCGAAGTCATGGCGCTCCCCGGTCGCGTGGACTCACAAGCGAGTTTGGGCACGCTCGAACTCATCCGCGACGGGGGCGCAGCACTGGTCGTTGATCCCGCAGATGTGATCCACACGCTTGAAAATGCTGCTCGGCATCATTTTGAAGGCACGCACGCAGCCCGATTTGTTGAGCCTCTGACAAATGCTGCAGCACCTGCAGCCGCTTCGACGCTGACGGATCTGCAGCAGTCCATCGTGCAGGTTTTGGCCGAACCGATGTCTGCCGACGATCTCGCAACGCGTCTTCGGGTCGAATCGTCCGTGTTACGATCCGAGTTGACGATGTTGGAACTGCAACGCCGCGTGTCGCGTCAGGGCTCAAAGTTTGCAGCCACATAGAATTGTGCGTTTGCAGGCGTTCATTGAACATTTTTGGGCTATTCGCGCGATTGATGACCCTAAATCGAGTATGTTTTCATGTGAGTGCGGGTGGTACTTGGCTAGTGGGGACCAAACAATTTGTTCAAGTTTCTCACTCGTTCGGGTCGATGTTTGGTGTGTGGGTGGTAAACTACCTGTTATGAGGAAGTGGCCAGCCAGTTTGCAAGTACGATTATCAGGGCACTGAGGTCTCGTGATGAGCACAGCAACACAACGATTGGTCATGAAACTCGGTCCAGGCGGCTCATTCATTCGGGAATTCTCTGGAGACAGAGGGCACCTTGTCGAACGGCGTGTAGCACAGGTCGCGGCAAAGCGTTGCCGTCGCAAAAGCGTCATGCCTGCGAAGTCCCAAACGAACGAGTGCGATTTGCCAATTGGCCTGGGTCGATTGATCGAACTGACGACACTGATTCACAAACAACGCGTTCGTTTGACGCAGTTGCGTTTCGGCCAACAGTTGAAGTTTGGTCGAAGCGAGCAGTCACACCCCGTGCGCACTCGTGTGCCCTCGGCAGCTTCATCCTCGCTGCCAAACCATCCCAAGAAGGAGACCGTCGATGAATCTCACACCAAAACAACTTCGCATTCTGCAGCTCATTCGGGACTGGCGCGTCCGCAGAGGCTTTTCCCCGACCATGCAGGAACTCGCCAACGAAATAGGCGTCAGCAAGGTCACGGTGTTCGAGCATGTCGAAGCGCTCATCAAAAAGGGAGCGTTGATTCGCGAGCCGAACAAGGCACGCTCTTTGTCGATTGCTGAAGGCACAGCCGTCCCTGACGAGTCGCGCCCGCTCCGCTTCCCGCTTGTCGGCAAGATCGCAGCCGGCTACCCAATCGAAAAAGTCGCTGAAGAAGACGAAATCGATCTCGTTGAACTGCTCGGGACTGACGACGATCAGGCGGGCTCGACCTTTGCACTTCGTGTCGATGGCGACTCGATGCGCGATGAGGGCATCCTCGACGGCGATTATGTGTTGCTCGAACGCGCCCAGGTCGCTCGGAACGGCGATCGAGTCGTGGCGCTCCTCGAAGACGGCTCGACCACACTCAAGACATTCTTCAAAGAGCCTGACCACATTCGTTTGCAGCCGGCGAACCCTGATTTTGATGCCATTTGCGTCAAATTCTGCCAGGTTCAGGGCATCGTCAAAGGCGTCATTCGACGCTACTAGGAATAGTCGGATCGAAATTTCCGTTCATAACACCATCAGCCCCTCCGTAGAGAGGGGTTGTTTTCAAGTTGCCCGCTTGTCATACTGAAGACACTGAGGGGGCAACGCAGTCAAAGTAAGAGATCAAGGAGAGAGCAGATGATCAAGCAGGTTCTTGTGGTTGGAATGGTGGCCGGCTCGGCTGTTGCTGCCAATAGAGATGTGCAATTCGCTCGGTTTGATGTGCCGAACAGAATCATGGAGTTGCACAATTTTGGAACCGAGACCGTCAACCTCGATGGCTGGCGATTTTGCTCGCACAGTGGCAATCAGATTCGCAGGTACTCATCAGCCGGTGGATTTGATGGCTTGTCGATCGACGCAGGCGAATCGCTATTCATCTACCTGAACAACAATGCGCCAGATGATGCCAATGCATTCGACGCGTCCGACATCGGGGGCCAGTTTGCCAACATGACTGCGGGCCCATACGGCATCAGCTTCTACTTTCCGAGTGCGGGTGGCTCGGTGACTTTCGGTAACGGCAATCTCATCGCTGATCATATTCAGTGGTCGATCGGTGGTGTCGATGATCCGACAGCCGACGAGCGTTCTGATGAAGCCGTTGCGGGCGGGGTGTGGACCGGGGAGGAAGACTGGGTGTCTGTCGCGACGGACACACAGTGGGTTGTACTGACCGATCTCAGTGGTGCCCAGATGCATGGGCCCGCCGATTATCAATCACTCTCCTGCCTCGCCGACTTCAACAACGACAATGGGGTCGATTTCTTCGACATTCAGGAGTTTCTCGTGTTGTTCAGTTCGGGTGCACCCAAAGCCGACACAAACCTTGATGGCGTACATGATTTCTTTGATGTTTCGCGCATGCTGAGCCTGTTCAGTGCGGGTTGTCCGTGATCGGACCTGTCAATCAGGCTTCGAGAATGAAGTAGGTATTGGTTTTCTGCCACTTGTCGTGTAGGCTGTACGGAACAGCTGCCGGTTGGTCGGCACGAGCTGTGAATGTCAGATACAGGAGAGATTTCCATGCGCCGTACTTGTGCAAGCATTGTTGTTCTTGGTTTCGTCGGAGCGGTTCACGCTGAACCGGTCGAACTGACGCTGGGGTCTGGCTCGAACATCTCAGTCAACGCGACGCTGAGTACACCCGTTGGGTCCGATAGTGATAACGACTCATCACCGATCACAGGCACGATGACGGTGGAACTCGACGATTACGGCAATCCCGCAAACATCACGCTGCATGACTTTGGTGTCGCCGTAGGTCAGTCACTTGATCTGGTTTTCGATCTCGGGTTTTTCGGTTCGATCGATGTCAACATCCCATCAGCATCCGCTGCATACGCAACCCCCGGTACGCCGACCGGACCGGTCATTGTCGAGGGAGATACTTCATTCTACTTTCCGTCTGTTATCACCAACCTCAATGGTGGGGGGACAGCCACGGGCAGTATTTTTGCGATCGGTGCCATCAACGAAACGATTGACCTCAACGACTTCAATCCATTCGTGACTGACTTTGCCGGCAGCGTGAGCGTCACCGATGGCGTTGTCGCGCTCGCGGGAACGATCGCCTTCGAGGGTTCGGGTGAAGTGCTCACCGGTGTCACTCTGAGCATGTCAGGCACGCTCACCATCGACGCGACCGGTGATGCGCCGGTTTCGTGTGTCGCAGACTGGAACAACGACAGCAATGTCGATTTCTTCGATGTGCAGCAGTACCTCGGTGCGTTCAGCGCCATGGACCCGGCTGCCGACCTGGTCGATGACGATGTGTTCAACTTCTTCGATGTCCAGACATTCCTGGGTTTGTTCAGCATCGGCTGCCCGTAACACCGGATTCATAAATTTGAGTTGATTCAAACCGCTGATCGGAACGCCGATCAGCGGTTTTTCAATTGACGATCTCGTCAGATACCTGATCAAGCTGCTGATGCATGAACCCGCGCTGCGGGCTCGATCGCGTAGTCGACCAGGTTGTTCGCGATCGCCTGCCAGGTGTGGTCGCGCCTTGTTCTGGCAAGCCCGGCCTGCGCCATGTCGGTTCGGCTGCGATCATCCTGCAGGAGTTCATTTGCGAGCGACAGTGCTTGCCCGGGCGATGTAAACCCGGCAGCCTCGACGCCGTGCTCAAAAACATCGTCAAACCCAACGCGTCGATCACACAACAGACATGCACCCGACGCCGTGATTTCATAGGGTTTCAGATTCAATCCGATGTCATCCTGCCATCGCATCGCGTTGAGCCCGATCTTGCCTCGGGCGTAGGCTTTGGGCATGTCGGCGTAGGACAGGTCACCCAACATCTTGGCTTCACAGGGCCAGTGATCGAGTGATGCCGAACCAAAGATGGCACAGTTCATCCGCTGCGAAAGGTGCGTGATGGTAAACGCCCTGCGCCACGCATCCATCGATCGCAAGAGTGCCCCGGTTCGTACGAACCCCTTCGGATTCTTCTGAAGAACACCAGCCGCATGATCGTGGCCGGCCTTGCTCAGTGCTGCCAAATCGGTCAACAGGGGCACACCGGTCTGTGTAAGCCGCCGTTCGAGGAGCGCACGAAACAGTGCTGTCATGGCATTGGCATCGGGACCAAAAGACTTGGCGTGCTCATCGAGTTTGGGTCGTGTGGTTTCAGCTCGGTCTCGACGAATGGCATCGACATCGGGCTCGTCGCTTTGCAATTCTTTGAGCATGACCGGGCTTGGTTTGCCATCGCCCGGGCCGCTGCCGAACACCAGGTCGTATTCCGGTTCAAATTGATCGTAGGGCCGAAACACCTGCTCGTTGATGCCATATCGGTGGCCGATCGCAGAAGAGAAGCCAAGCACCTCTGTCATCTCGCGCGCGATGCCTTCATTGTTGACCACATTGCGCACAAACGAACCCTGAATGACAGGCGAGTTGAACAACTCGCCCAGTTCCCCCCCGCACGCCCAATGCGGTGCATCGAGCCAGTACATGAGGTGGGGGCTTTCAATCATGTCGAAGAAGGAGCAGAGATGGCCGTCCTTTCGGCCGTGTGCAAGCGAACCCAGGGCATTCGCCCACATGCCGACCGAAAGATCAACCCCGTTGTTCTTGATGAAGTCGGCCAGCATTGAGGTCATGGACTGAATCACCGGCGACCGGGCGGCTCCACCTGCTTGATACACCCGCGTCATCGGCTCGAGTTCCCAACGAAGCACATCGTGCCCCGCCCGTTCAAATCCGGTGGCCATATCCAGCAAGATGTCGCGCGAGTTCGTGCCAGCATGGGTAAAAAACAAGATGCGCATGTTCAAGGGCTCCGGGTGGTCGACTCACCTATCGGCCTGATCGTCGGGCAGTCACCACGATCCGGGCATCTGCAGCGATCGCCACGATCACAGCCACACCGCGCAAAAAAAGACACAGCACCAAGTTGATTGGCTCCTTCTCTCCCAAAGGAGCCCAACACGGTGCTGCGTCGTTGTCCCGCATGAATCCGTGCAAGTCGGACCAATGCGTTGTTCTCTCACCTCCGAGCGGGCGGAACCACAGCGTACATTCAAGACGGCAATTTCGGAAGCATGAATCATCAAGTCTGTATGAAGAAACAACGCGCCCGCCGAATCAACCGGTTTAGCCCACCTGAAACAGCGCAGACCATGATTTGCCATCGTGTTATCGGTCGCTCCAGGAGAGATTTCCACATGCGAATTGCGACGCGTGAGCCGTTATGGCGAGAGCACAGCGGTCGGGCCGTCGTATTCGATTCGGACACCCGTTCGGGCTGATTCATCGATCGCGGCTGCCCACTCGCGGACATACGCCTCCAACTTGGCGTTGTCGGTTGGGTCATGTCCGTACAACGCCGCGTCAGTCAGCGCTTCATCGAGGGTCCAGCCCTGATCGAACATCCGCCAAAGGATGATCGCGACACCTGTGCGCTGGGCGCCCGCGTGGCAGTGCACCAGCACCGGTCCTGGTGATGTGCGGATGCGACGGAGAGCCTCAGCGTATTGATTCGGATCGCCTGTGCCGTCGCCAAAGAGGGGCAGCAGAACGCGTTCGATGCCGAGCGATTCCGCTGCCCGGGTTTCGCGATGATCACCATCGGTGCCTTGTATGTGGCCGCCCAGGTCAATCACAAGTTCGATGTTGTGTTCGTCGACCACAGATTCCAGAGCGGCGGTCGTGAGTATTCCGGACCGATACAGCACACCAGGCTCGACTTCACAAAAGTTCTTTGGCTGGACATTGGGGATCACGCCATTGACAACAAAGACGGCCCCGACACTGATCGTCGCAGCGATGATGACCGCGTTTTTTGTGAAGTTGCGTGCGTTGAAAGGCATGGGAGATCGTAGAAGGTCAGCGTGCGACGCGCATCAGCAGGCGTACGATTCGATGTGAGTGGCATTGAATCCGATTCTGTGTATCCGCCAGCGGTGAATCGTCTGATCCGGGCGTTGTCGCAATTGCCCGGTATCGGTGCGCGGTCGGCCGAGCGATTGGCGTTTCATATGCTCAAAAGCGAGTCAGAAACGGTGCTCGGTCTTGCGGCAGCCATCGCTGACATTAAGAAATCGATCCGCCATTGCTCAATGTGCTACAACCTGACCGAAGCCGACCCGTGCCCGATCTGCTCGTCGCCGCGCAGAAACCATGAACTCATTCTCGTCGTCGAACAGCCCAAAGACTTGATCGCGCTTGAACAGACCGGCATGCACAAGGGGTTGTATCATGTGTTGATGGGTCGTCTGAGCCCGTTGGACGGCATTGGCCCCGATGATCTGACCCTCGCAGCGTTGCTCGCCCGCGTTGACGATCCGGGACAGAATGGGGGGGTGCAGGTCCGAGAAGTGATTTTGGGACTCAACCCGACGCTGGAGGGTGATGGGACTGCACTTTTTGTTGCTGAGGAACTTCGTGCGCGAAAAGTGCAAGTTTCGCGCCTCGCTCGGGGGCTTCCGACCGGTTGGCAACTGGAGTACGCAAATAAAGCCGTCCTCGCCGATGCCATCGAAGGCCGACAGAACATGGACTGATGCAGGCCTGCGGATGAAGTGACAAGTGCCAAGGGACTCGACTGATGCGTTTTCAGGCTTCCCAACACATGAAGATGGGCCAGCAGATGAAGCTGGCACCCAGGATGATCCAGTCGATGGAGATCCTGCAGATGCCGCTCACCGAGCTTGCTGAACGCATCGAACAGGAACTTGAGAGCAATCCGACGCTTGAACTCCTTGAGGTTGAACCGATCGCGCCCGATCAGGCCGAACACAACGATCGAAGCGCCGAAGATGCGACGAGCGATGACTTTGAAAAACTCGACGCGTTCGAAACAGACAACCCTGACGCGGTCGACAACGAATACAACAACGCAAAACTCGACGCGATTGAGCGCGCCGATGGCGTTCATACCCCTTCCCAAACCCGCACACGGCTTGACGGCGAACGCGACGGTAAGTCGGCAGCCATGGCTTCCACGCCGGCGCGATCTGAATCACTGGCTGACCAACTTCTCCATCAATGGGCGCTGGTCGATGTTGCCGAGCGGCTGCGACCACTCGGTGAACAACTGATTCGAGAGCTGGATGAAGACGGCTACTTGCGTTCTGACATCGATGACATCGTTGACCGGGCACCCGAGTCGTTGAAATCAGAGGCTGTACCCGCCGATTGGGAACTCGCTTTGCAAGCCGTGCAGTTGTTGCTCGAACCAACCGGTGTCGCAGCACGAGATGCGCGCGAGTGCCTTCTCTTGCAGCTCGATGCAATCGGCGATCAGCGTGACGAATCGTCTAACTCGTTTGACCAGCGTGTGGTGGCCGACGCTCGGCGCATTGTTGATCAGCATCTCGACGACATCCTCGCAAACAGGCTGCCGAAAATCGCTGAACAATCAGGGCTGAGTCTGGGCGAAATCAAGACTGCCCTCGAGATGCTGCGCAGGCTGAGCCTCGCACCGGCGCGGTCATTGCTTTCTGAATCCGAACCACCCATGACACCCGATGCGATTGTCGAGTATGACGAAGATCATGATCGATACATTGCCTACCTCAACGATTGGCGCATTCCCAATCTGCAGGTGAATCGCGAGTACGCTCTGATGAGCCGCGACCGCTCTCTGCCGAAGCGCGACCGAGATTTTCTCAAGACCAACCTGTCGAATGCGCAGTGGTTGCTCGAAGCGGTTGAGCAGCGGGGGGGAACGCTTCTGCGCGTGATCAATGTTATTCTTGAGGAACAGCGCGAGTTTTTTGACTATGGCCCGGAATCACTCAAGCCTCTGCCCATGACGCAGGTCGCCGAGCAGATCGGGATTCATGTCGCCACCGTCAGCAGGGCTGTCGCCGACAAGTACATCATGACGCCGCGTGGTGTGTTTCCGTTGCGTGGATTTTTCACCGGCGGTCTGGCAACCGATACCGGCGGCGAACTCTCGTATGACGCTGTCAAAGCGGCGCTGCGCGAGATCATCGATGCGGAAGAAAAATCCAAACCTCTATCTGACGAAGCGCTGGTGAAGGAACTCAAAAGCCGCGGCATCGAAATCGCCAGGCGGACCGTCGCAAAGTACCGCGACCAGTTGAGCATTCCCACAGCCCGATTGCGCAAGCAATTCTAACCACCGGATGCCGTTGGTTCTGGATCACGGACCGTCGTCATCATCCTCTTCGTTCGGTTCGACATCTGCATCATCAGCAGGCTTATCGTCATCTTTGTCTTCATTCGGCTTGGGCTGGTCTGCCGGGGTGTCGGAGTCTGTTGGCGAGGAGAGCGTGTCATCATTGTCACCCACTGGTGCGATTGACTTCGGCTGAACAGGCGGCACTGTGTTGTCGCCTGCCTCATCGTCAGTTGGTTCTTCATCTTCGGGGGGGTCAGTTGGGGGCAAATCGTCACCGGGTTCATCTTGTGGCGGCCGCGTACGGCGAGGCTCTTTGGGTTCTTCGGGTGGAACTTCACCTTCTCGCAAGGTGCGCACCATTTGCGAGATAAACCCGTTGATGCGAATCTTCTGGTGACCGGATGCTTCGCGCCCGATGCCACTGTTGGCGAACGACAGCATGCGCACCGCGTTCTCGATCGGTAAGCCGCCCGACTGGACGAACTCCTGATCACGCTTCGCTTGCCGGCGCGCTTCAATCAGGCGTTCCTCATCGGTCTGGTCGTTTTCGTAGCCCGCCAGGTCTTCAAGCGTGCGTTGAAACTCGAGGAACTTGCCTTCAACAAACGCATCGCGGTCCTGCTCGGGCGCATTGGTGTCAAAGTCCTCGGCGTATCCATCAAACAAATCGACCGCGAGGAGCGATGCATTTCGTTCGAGTTGCTTGCGCACTTCGCCTTCGATCTGGGCGGCGAACATCGCCATGAGAAGCGACTGCTCGCCATCGATATTCTTGAGCCGCGACACCAGTTGTTTGATCAGTTCCAGCCGCTCTTCGACGGAGAGGTTATTGAACTCTTCGGTCAGCAGTGTGTAGTTGAACAGCGTGTCAATATTTGCTGTTTGGAAGTCGGGTTTTGGAACGGGACGGAACATGAAGTAAGCACCAACCGCTCCGCCAATCATCAAGAGCGCCACACACGCCCCGACACGATTCCGGGCCTTTGGGTTGTTCCAGATGTTCTTGAACTTGCGACGCAGCGCTTCGTCGAGTCGGCGGTCCCAACGAGGTTGTCTCGGTGTTGCCGGTTGTAGGACACCGATCTCGGGGTCATCAAGTAGTGAACCGAACTGTCGACCATCATTTGGTGAACTGGTCATGATCAATCTCCATCAAGGCGAACCCGGCAACCCGGACAGACGAGCAATGTCAGCCGTCAATTCGGTGAGCACTTCCGGATCAAAGAAGTCAACATCGACCCAGTCCGCGCGCGTGTCGCTGATGTACAGCGCATTAGCGCCAATCCCTCCAGCCCGTTCGTGGAAGAAAACATCCGGACTCTCGTCAAAGACACACGCACCCTGGAGCAATGGAAGTTCATTGCCCTTTTCGCGTTGCAGATCCCACACGCGAGCGACAACTTTCGGGCTGATCTGTAGGCCATAGACCAACTCGCCGAGTTGGTAGATTGATCCGGGCGTGTAAAAATAACTGGTGCCGTAGGCCTCCCAATACGCATCGGTCGTCTTGCCGTCGTCACCGGGACATTGGAACGGTGCATTGGAAAGAAATGGTGCATCGTCGGTGTCGGGAAACGCCGGATCGCGCCTTGGGATCGGCGCATCGACATAACTTTCGAGCACCGTCAGCAAGTTCACATCGTTGCCGCCGCCGATTTCTCCGGACCCAATGATGGGCAGGACATACGGAAACGCGCCTTCAGACTCCTGATCCATGTACATGGTGATCGCTTGTCCGAGAGATCGCAGATTGCTCAAGCACGCCGTTCGGCGTGAGGCAGCACGGGCTTTCCCGAGCGCCGGGAGCAGAATCCCGATGAGCAATGCGATAATGGAGATGACCACCAGCAGTTCGATGAGTGTGAATGCACGGGAGCGGGGGTGGCGTGCGTGTCGTCTCATAGGGGGAGCCTCATCATAAAGCCAGCGTTGACCTTTTCGTCAACGATCCGCCTGGCAGCGGGTGTCTGAACTGTTCTAAATGTATCGGCATGTCGCTGAAATACCGAGCGAAACTCCTCGTCTTTCTCGGAAGCCTTGGCAATTCCTTTCGCGATCGACCCGGCAGCCCGCTTGAGCTGGTTTGCCCGCAACACCGCAATTGTCAATGCACCAATGAGTACCGCTGGCGAGCGAATAGGTTCAGGAAGAAGCGGAATCGTCGAATCTGAAATCACTGCCCACACAGATTCAGGATTCTGTTCGGATTCCAGAAGCCCATCCAGCGTGACGATCGCCTGATCGAGGTCGGCAAGCCGGTCGATCAGCGCGCCATGGGCTTTAATGCTGGCTTCACGCATGGCTACGGGCAAATCTGGGTTGTTCGCGTCGTTTCTCACGCGTTCTGCTTCGATCGCAACCTCCTCGCGGATGTTCGCAGCGTCATTTCGCAATTGAAAAAGCCCTGCACGATCCACACAACCAGTCATCAAGACCGCCCCGACAAGAGCAACGATGCCAAAGCACATCCATTGCCAACCGCGAGCAGAATGACTGAACCAACCTCGATGTTTCATAACGACCCCCTCATATCGGCTGCGTCTGGAATCGTCACCCGGTCGGGCAGCCACCGGTCGCGTGCGATTGGGGGGTCTGGCTCCACCATAGAGTCGATCTGATCGCAGACCATGGAAAACTCACAGAGGGTCAACATCGTGCGCTCACCCATGCACAGTGCGTGCAAGTTTCTGGTGCGAGCAAGGCACTACCATCGGCCATGCCCATTCCCGAAGAGCGACAAGCGACCTATGAGCGTTGGCTGTGTGAGATTACTCGTTTGCCAACAGCCGCCGGCCACGAGCAACAAGTGATTGACTGGATCGAACGATGGGCGGCGAACCGCCCGCACCTCACACTTGATCGAGACGCACACGGCAACCTCACGCTTGCGCCCCAACAACCGTGGGGAACTGGTGAGGCACCTGTCTACATCACCGCACACCTGGACCACCCGGCGTTCGTCGTAGAACGCGTGCTCGACGATGATCGCGTCGAACTCAGTTTTCGCGGCGGCGTGATGGATGACTACTTCGAAGATGCGCCGATCGTGCTCTATAGAGGGAACGAACGAACGGTCAGCGGGCGCATCGTCGAAAAGGCTGAAGGAGAACACGAGCCGTTCAAGCGTTGGATTGCAACCGTCGAAGGCGGTGCCCAGCCGATGCGACCCGGTGATGTCGGCGTCTGGGATTTACCAGCACAAGAGATTATTGATGGCGTGCTTCATACCAACGCCTGCGATGATCTCGCAGCGGTGGCTGCCGCTCTTGCAGCACTCGAAGAACTCTGCCTTGCAGCAGACGAGGGTGCGCAGTTACTTGACACGCGCGTGTTGTTCACCAGGGCTGAGGAAATCGGGTTTGTTGGCGCGATCGGTGCGAGTCGAGATGCGACCATGCCGCATGATGCCCGCGTGATTGCGCTCGAGAACAGCCGAAGTTTTGACGATTCACCGATCGGTGGGGGGCCCATCGTACGGGTCGGCGATCGCGTCAGTGTCTTTTCACCCGAACTGACCGGGGCGGTCGCAAAGGTGGCAGAGGAGATCGCAGGCGGCCCGGCTCAGGTCACAGCGGCGCAGAAACAGAGTGAAGCGCCGACCTGGCGTTGGCAACGCAAACTCATGGCCGGCGGTGCGTGTGAAGCAAGCGTGTTCTGTGCATACGGGTATCAAGCGACCTGTGTGTGCTTGCCTCTTGGCAACTACCACAACATGGCGGATCTGACCGCAGTCCAGGCGGGGACCAATACCGAGCGGCCTCGTGTCGGGCGCGAACACATCGCGCTGAGCGATTTCTTCGGCATGGTCGAGTTGCTCGTCGGGTGCGGCACAAGCCTGCCCGATCGCCCTCCCTTCCGCCAACGCGTAGAGAAACTGTGGGAGGAACGGGCGTTTGTCCTGGGCAGTTAGCGTGATCGTTCTAGAGCCTCTGGGCTGCGAGACTGGCCAGTTCGCTGCGTTCCGAGCGAGCGAGCGTGACATGGCCCACGATACCGAGCCCCTTCATTTTTTCAACGCCGTACGCCAGACCGTTTGACGAAGTGTCGAGGTACGGGTTGTCGATCTGACCGATGTCGCCGGTCAGGACGATCTTGGTCCCCTCACCCACGCGGCTGATGATGGTCTTGACTTCGTGCGGCGTCAGATTCTGGGCCTCGTCAACAATCATGAATTGGTGCGGAATGGATCGGCCACGAATGTAGGTCAGTGGTTCGAGCACAAGCCTGCCGTCAGCCATGAGTTTATTGGTGCGTTGTTCTGACGAATGACTCTCGGCCTGTTGCATGGGTGAGCCGCGCGTCGAGAGCAGGTACGAGAGGTTGTCAAAGATCGGCTGCATCCAGGCAGCGAGTTTTTCATCCTTGTCGCCGGGCAGGTACCCGATGTCGCGACCCATGGGCATGATCGGGCGCGCCACGAGCAACTTGTCGTACCGTTGTTCGTTGAACACCTTGTGCATGCCAGCAGCGAGCGCGAGAAGCGTTTTCCCTGTTCCCGCTGAGCCCAACAGCGTGACCAGGCGGACCTCGTCATCGAGCAGCAAATCGAGAGCCATCGTCTGTTGCACATTGCGCGCGATGATGCCAAAGGTCGCTTTGCGTTGCGTTGTGACAGGCTGAATGTGTTCTGTGTCGGCCAGCCTTCGGCCAAGTCCTGAGTGCGCCTCTTCACCGATGTCCTTCATCACGAGGAATTGATTCGGGATGAGATCGCGCACATACGGCTCAGACTCGTCGGAAGGCGTGACCGTCAAGATGTCCTGCAGCGCACTGAGAGGCAACATGCGTTCGCGGTAGAGTTCGTCGATCATCTCGCCTGGAGTATCCGCCGTGATATAGCCTTCATACAGGCGGTCTGCATCGACCCGCTGGTTCTGAAAGTCTTCTGTGCGGATACCCAGTGCGTCGCTCTTGATGCGGGCTGCGAGATCTTTTGAGACGAAGACAGATAGCACACCCTGTTCCTGCAGCGCCCATGCGACCGCGATGATGCGGTTGTCGTTCGTGTCTTCGTCAATCACCGGCGGACGGGCGTGTTCCCCGACATCGACGCGAATCGATCCGGTCTCGCCATTCGCAGGGACCGACACATCGGACGGAAGCCGAACGCTGCTCCAGTTGATTCCTTCGATGAGTCGGCCGGCTTCGCGGAGTCGGTCGAGATGGCGGATGCACGCTCGGGCGTTGCGCCCGATGTCATCTTCGCGCCGCTTCATCTTGTCGAGTTCTTCGATCACCGGATACGGGATGACGACATTGTTCTCTTTGAAGACGAACAGCGCGTTCGGGCTGTGCAAAAGCACATTGGTGTCGAGGACGAAGTGCTTGATTGGTTCGGTCGTGTTGCTATCGGGCATGAGGCCTCGGGTCTCCGCGATCAGCATATCAGTTTAGAAAAAGGCAGCGACGATCAGAACGAGCGCAACCACTACAGCGATCCCGGCTTTGAGGACTGTGGAAAGCAATCGTCCGATCGCGGCTCCCTGACCAATGCGGGCAGCATCTTTCCAGTGTTGTTTGCCGAACGCCATCTCGCCCGCGACGGCTGCGAGCCCGGCGCCGACGACGCCGCCAATGACCGTCCCCACAATTGGTATTGGAATCAGGATCGAGCCCGCCAATGCGCCGATCAGTGCTCCGACGATGCTCCAGATGGCGCCGTGTTTGGTGCCGCCCGCCTTCTTGGTGCCCGCAGCCGATGCGAACAACTCGATGACCTCGGCGAGCACACCTAGGGCAAAAGCTGCTGCAAGGGTCCACGGACTGAAGAGGGGCTCCCACAGCCAATTGATGAGCAAGGCGGCTGAGAGCATGATCCAGATGCCGGGCAGGGTCAAGAGCGTCAGCCCGATGCACAAGAGTGCAATCAGCGCCATGACTGTCGCAGCCACATACTCCATCGTGTGCAATCACCCCTTGTCGTCCGCCTCCGCGGATGCCTCGGTCTCGGAAGCTGTCTCAGCAGCGGGTTCCGGGTCTGCTGCCTGCGTCTCGGCGGTCTTTTCTTCTTCGGAACCGAACGCTTCGCGTTCCATTTCCAGGATCCACTCTTCGACGCGTGCGTGGCGATAGGTGTCCACACGGACGGACTGTCCACCGACCTTGTCGACACCCGGTTTGATCTTGAGGAACACGATGAACTTGTCCCACTTGCGCTTGTCGACCTCTTCAAGGTCCGCTGGCGTGATTGTGCTGCCCCCGGGCAGCGTGAGGGCCATCGTTGAGGGCTCCCAACGATACTTTGTTGCAGCGACACGGAACATCAGAAAAACGAAATACAACCCAAGTCCGTAGCCAACAACCATCATGAACCACTGCAACATCAGGTCATAACTGTGCAATGGCGCGGGCTTGTCCTGCGTGGACCATTGTTCACCAAGTTCGGCCAGACGATTGCGCGGTGCCGTTTCGGCAAAAGAAGTATTTTCAGGTTTCAGTTGCCCGACATACGACAGAGCGGTCAGCCATTGGTGTCGGGTTTGAACGGACGGCCTCCATCCGGCGGATGCGGGGTCGCTATTGAGCTGTTCAAGCGTCGCGACCGGATCTGGCACGGGTGCATCGAGCGTGAGAATCCCGGGAGCGCCGCGGGCACGAGACTCTTCGTCGAGTTGAACAAGGTACTGCCACTCCGCCCACTCGGCGAATGCTCGTCCTTTCGCCGGGTACTTGATCGATGCGTCGTACAGCGCCCATGTGCCGAACGCGAGCAGGACGATTGCGATGATGATGAACTTGCGTGCCCATTTCATCCCGAGTGTCGAGACCTGTTGGGTTGCCTGAGCCGAGTCCGCCATGCTGAAGATCTCCGATTACTTCGCGTCCGTTTTCTCAAAAGCGAGGGACCACCACTTGTCAGCCAATTGAGAGCCCCCGGTTCGGTTGGTCATCGGCCCAAAACCGCCTGAAGATGCAGGTCTCGTGGGAATGCGCACCGAGCGGCACCGTCCGGCGAGCGCTTCGGTCAGCCATGCAGCGTGTTCGGTCCGATAGCGCTGTCCACGCAGAAACACTCGGCGACGCCCGAACATGCCCCATAACATGCCAAGAGCATAGCCCGGCTCTGCAGCCATGCTTACCCGAGTGAGGGGCGATGGTTCGCGCGAACGAGATCAGTTTGTTCAAGATCACGGGTCGTCGGCTCAATGACAGCCGAAGCAGGATTCGCTTCGGGCAAGACCCAACCATCCCATCGGCCTGTCGCGCCAATGACCAGTGCGACAGGACCAAGATGAAACGCGGCCGCGACAAGGCCCATCGCGAGCCATCGGCTGGCGCTGGTTCGCGGGCGTGATCGGCGGATTCGGGATGGGTGTGAGGCGTTCTTCATGAGTCGGTACTGCTTCTTGGGAAATCGGCTGCCAGCGCTTCACCCGCTACACTCGGAAACCCAAAGAAGTACCCAAAAAGGACCAAGGCATGAGCAGCTACACGCGACCGTTCGAGATTCGCACAGAAGAAACGCTCCGCGAACTCAGCGACACCGGGCAGTACAAAACGCTTCAGATGATCCAGAGCCCGATGGATGCCACGATCAAGATCCGATCGGACGATGGGCGCAGCCGCGAGGTTCTGTGCTTCTGCTCAAACAACTACCTCGGGCTCGCCAATGACCCCCAGGTCGTCGAAGCGGGGATCGACGGGCTTCGCAAGTATGGAGCGGGCACGGCTTCGGTGCGATTCATCTGTGGCACCTTCGAGCCGCACGAACAACTCGAGACCACAATCGCAGAGTACATGGGGACCGAATCGAGTTACACCTTCGTCAGTTGCTGGACCGCGACCGAGGCATTCTTCCCGACAGTCTGTGAAGCCGGCGACATCATTATCAGCGATGAACTCAACCACGCATGCATCATCGACGCGATGCGCCTCACGCCCGTCATCAAAAAGGGTGTCCTCAAAGGTGTGTACAAACACTCTGACATGAACAGCCTGCGCGAAAAACTGCGTGAGGCGGCTTCCAATGACGCGGTCACCGGGCAGATCTGGGTCGTCACCGATGGCGTGTTCTCGATGGAGGGCGACATCGCCGATCTGCCGGGCATTCGGGCGCTCTGCGATGAGTTCAACGCGATGCTCGTTGTCGATGATTCGCACGGGCATGGTGTCATGGGCCGAACAGGTCGAGGCACGCACGAGCACTATGGCATGATCGGGCGCAACGAGATCGGCAATGTTGATGTGTTCACCGGCACGCTGGGCAAGGCGCTCGGCGGGGGGGCAGGCGGGTTTGTAGCCGGCTCGCGTGAACTGACAGATCTGCTCGTACAACGGGCGAGGCCGACCCTGTTCTCGAATGCACTGCCGGTGACGGTGGCTTGCAGCGCAAACAAAGCGATCGAGATCCTGATGGATGAGCCCGACCGTGTGCTTCGGCTCAAGAACAATGTCGAGACCGCCCGCGAAAAGATCGGTAAGGCCGGTTTTGAAGTGCTTGATTCACCGACTGCCATCTGCCCGATCATCGTTGGCGAGACAGCCGACGCGATCCGCATGTCCAAAAAACTGCTCGACCTCGGCGTGTTTGTCATCGGGTTCGGATTCCCGGTCGTGCCGGAAGGGACGGCGCGGCTTCGCATCCAGATGTCGGCTGCTCATACGGACGAGCACATTGATGCGTTGGTGGATGCGTTGAAGAAGTTGTGAGTCGGTACGTAGAGGTGGCAGAGGACGCGGAGAACGTAGAGTGATGCAATGAATAGAGTCGAATCATCGCTGCATTAAAACAGGTCGAAAGGGTTTGGCTTCTGGAGGACCATCCGAACTGATCAATGCCTCTTCCCACGCATGATGGCGGCCACACTGAACCATGACACTGATTCATCACGCATTGATTTTGAGTCTTGTCTTTCTCTGCGTCCTCCGCGTCCTCTGCCACCTCTGCGTACAAACCGAGGGCTGAGCGAGTCGCCCGCACGGTCGATATGCTGTCCAATCAGACAGGAGAACACAATGTCACGACCAGTCACACTTTTCACCGGCCAATGGGCCGACCTTCCCCTCGAGACCATGGCCGAGAAGGCTGCCGAGATGGGGTACGACGGGCTCGAACTTGCCTGCTGGGGCGATCACTTTGAGGTCGATAAGGCGCTCTCCGGTGATGGGTACTGTAAGAAACAGCGGGCCATTCTCGAAAAGCACGGGCTTCAGTGCTTCGCCATTTCAAATCACCTCGTCGGCCAGGCGGTCTGCGACATCATCGACGAGCGGCACAAGCTCATCATCCCCGAACGCCTCTGGAAAGACGGCGACCCCGAGGGTGTCCGCCAGCGCTGCGCCCAGGAGATGATCGACACCGCCAAAGCAGCCAAGCGCATGGGGGTCAATGTCGTCAATGGTTTCACCGGTTCGAGCATCTGGCACAAGTTGTACTTCTTCCCGCCGACCGGTCAGCCCGAGATCGACGCAGGTTTCACCGACTTCGCCGATCGCTGGAACCCGATCTTTGACGAGTTCGACAAGGTGGGCGTGCGGTTCGGGCTTGAGGTTCACCCGACCGAGATCGCGTATGACATTCACACGACGCGCCGGGCCCTCGAAGCGGTCGGGCATCGCAAGACTTTTGGCTTCAACTTCGATCCGAGCCACCTCATCTGGCAAGGCGTTGACCCGGTCAAATTCATCAACGCGTTTGAAGACCGCATTTACCATGTGCATATCAAGGACGGCATCCGCCTGCTCGACGGTGAATCGTCCATTCTCGCAAGCCATTTGAGTTTTGGTGATCACCGTCGCGGGTGGGACTTCCGCAGCCCTGGCCGAGGCGAAGTCGATTTCGAAGAGATTATCCGCGCCCTCAACCGCATCGGCTACACCGGGCCGCTCAGTGTCGAGTGGGAAGACATCGGCATGGACCGGTTCCACGGCGGAACCGAGGCTGCCGACTTCGTGCGCGCCATCGACTTCCAGCCAAGTAATGTCGCGTTTGACGCGGCGTTTGAGGAATAGGCCGACGCATATCAACGAGCCCCGCCTGCGAGGGAGGGGACTTTTCGCACCAACGAGCCCGAAGCGCAAGCGAGGGAGCATTGCAACCCTTCGAGGTACGACATGGTTTCAGGCAAAGACATCAATCCAACAACCAAACTCCGCTACGGCATGGTTGGCGGCGGCCGCGACGCGTTCATTGGGGCGGTGCACCGCATGGCAGCCGCGCTTGATCAACAAGCTGAGTTCGTTGCGGGCGCGTTGTCATCGTCACCCGAGAAGTCGCTCGCGTCAGGCCGTGACCTTGGGCTGGCGGACGATCGCAACTATGAATCGTGGCAGCAGATGCTTGAGCGCGAGTCGGCGAGGCCAGCGGAGGATCGCATCGATTTCGTGTCGATCGTGACGCCGAACCATGTGCACTTCCCGGTCGCCAAGGCCTTTGTCGAAGCGGGGTTTCATGTCGTGCTCGATAAACCGATGGTGCTGTCGAGCGAGGAAGCATCGCAACTCGCGGCAGCCGTCAATAAATCAGGCGTGGTCTTCGCCGTCACTTACAACTACACCGGCTACCCGATGGTCAAGCAGGCTGCGAGCCTCGTGCGGTCGGGGGTGATCGGCGATGTTCGCAAGGTGTTCGTCGAGTATCACCAGGGTTGGCTCAGCGGCAAACTCGAAGAATCCGGCCAGAAACAGGCCTCGTGGCGGACAGACCCGAAGCGGTCCGGCATCGCCGGGTGCGTTGGCGATATCGGTACGCACGCCGAGAATCTCGTTGCAGCCGTGACCGGGCTCGAGATTGAGGAACTGTGTGCCGATGTCACGACTTTCGTCGAGGGCCGAGCACTCGATGACGATGCATCAGTCCTGCTCCGCTTCAAAGGGGGGGCCAAGGGCGTGCTGACCTGTTCGCAGATCTGTTTCGGCGAGGAAAACGGGCTGACGTTGCGCGTGTATGGCACGAAGGGGGCGATTGCGTGGAAGCAGGAGGACCCGAACCACTTCATCCACACACCCGAAGACGGCGCGAAGCGAATCGTGACGCGGGGTGGAGCCGAATCTGGCGCGTCGGCCCACGCAACGCGTTTGCCGCCGGGCCATCCCGAAGCCTTCATTGAAGCGTTTGCAAATATCTATCGCGGGGCGATTGAGGCCATCCGTGCACAACGAAATGGCGAAGATTGCGCTGGTCTCGCAGCAGAGTTTCCGACCGTGGCTAACGGGTCGCAAGGGGTTCGCTTCATCGAGCGCGTCATTGAGAGCGGTCGGAAGGGTGGGGTGTGGGTCAAGTTCTGATTGATTCAACGAGCCCCGACCGTGAGGGAGGGGTTGATGGAGGGACCTTCGTACAGACCCCTCCCTCACGGTCGGGGCTCGTTGAGAAATGAGTGTGTCTGCATCTTAAAACGGCGGTTCTTCGTCAATCCCGTCGTCATCGTCCGGGCCGCCGCCATCGCGGAAATCGCCGACCGGGCCGGAGTGTGAGCCGGGGCTGAATGCGTGGCGCTCGGGCTTGGGTTCGGCTGCCTGACTGGGTGATGCGTAGTCGTTGAATCCACCTCCGCCCTGGCTGCTCGTGCTGCTGCCTCCGCCATAACCCCCCCCATACCCACTACCTTCGCGCCAGTCGTAGTTCTTGAACCTGGTGGTCTTGTCATCCCAGGTGAGTTTGACGACCCCGGTCGGGCCGTTGCGCTGCTTGGCGATGATGAGTTCGGTAAGGTTGATCTTGTCCTCGTTGTCGGGGTCGTGCAGCCACTCCTCGTCGTCCTTGTGGTAGTACGCCTCGCGGTGCAGCAGCATGACCACATCGGCATCCTGTTCGATCGAGCCAGACTCACGCAGGTCGCTCATGCGAGGCCTGTTCCGCTCGCGCTGCTCGGCTCCACGATTGAGCTGGGCAAGCGTGATGACCGGAATGCTCAGTTCACGCGCCAGCGCCTTAATCTGGCGGCTGATGGTCGAGACTTCGACCTGGCGGCTTTCACGGGCAGCGCCGGGCGAGGTCAAGAGCTGCAGATAGTCGATGAAGATCGCCCGCACCCCGTGCTTGGCGACCATGCGCCGGGCGCGGGCACGCAGGTTGAGGACCGTCATCCCGGGCGTATCGTCGATGAAAATCGGGGCTTCATAGAGTTCGGCTGCTGCTGCGGTCACTTTCTGCCAGTCGTCCATGGTGAGCGCGCCCGTGCGCAACTTGTGTGCATCAATCCCCGAGCGGGCGCTGAGCAATCGCTGGGCGAGCGAGCCGCGCGCCATTTCAAGGCTGAAGAACCCGACGGGGACCGGTTTGGCCCCCCCTGTCCCTGACCATGGCGTTTTACCGCCAAACGCCACCTGCTCGGCGATGTTGAGCGCGATCGCTGTCTTCCCCATCGAAGGACGGGCTGCGAGGATGAGCATCTCGCCCTCCTGCAAGCCGCTGAGCAGCGTGTCCAGGTCTGTGAAACCCGTTTCGAGCCCGCTGAACCCCTTCCCTTCCGCCTGTTCGATGATCTCGATCTGCTGCTGAAGCAGTTCCTTGAGTCGTTCGGGCTCACCGACCTGTTCTTCCTGCGCGATATCAAAGATCGCCATCTCGGCCTTATCGATCACCTCTTTCGAACCCTCCGCCTCCTGCCCGGAGTGGTACGCGTCATAGAGGATCGTCCCGGCGGCATCGATGAGTTTGCGCAGCCGGGCCCGGTCAGAAACGATTCGGGCGTAGTGCGGTGCGTTGACGGCGCTCGGCACGCTCTCCGCCAGTTCGACGACATAGGTCGGCCCACCCACAAGATCGAGTTGGTCCTTGCCCTTGAGAAACTCGACGATCTGAACAAGGTCACCCGAGTGGTGCCGGTCATAGACCTCGACAATCGCGTCGAACACAGCCCCGTGGGCTTCCTTGTAGAACTGATCCCGCCGGCTCACGATCGGCAAGACATCCGGAATCATCTGTGGATCGAGCAACATCGACCCAAGCAGCGACATCTCCGCCTCGACCGCGTGCGGCGGAAGCCGATCAAACAACTTGCCCATCGTCGAAGCGGTGATGCCCGTCGGGCGGTCCTTGCGTTTGCGGTCGTTGTCACTCACGGACGAGAGTATGCGCCGAGGCCCAACTCGAGCGAGTGTGTCGCCACCTTGTGCGCAGAGAAACCACGAATCATTCTGCACCTACCATCCTTCATGCGATCAATCGCCGATATTTTTAGTGGGTCGAGTCCGCTGCCCGACCAACTCCCAGACGACCCCTTCCCGACCGTGGTCGCGTGGTTTGAAGCCGCACAGGCTCGCAAGGATCAGCCAAACCCGAATGCAATCGCTCTGGCGACCGCGGCGGTTCATGGGGCGACCGCTCAGCCTTCAGTACGAATGGTGCTGTGCAAGGGCATCGACGCTGCGGGCGGATCAGTCTACTTTTACACCAACTACAACAGTCGCAAGGCTGCCGAACTGGATGCGAACCCGTACGCATCGATTGTGTTCTTCTGGGATCACGCCGACCAGCAGATCCGCATCGAAGGCCGCGTGATGCGTGCGACCGCAGCCGAGTCGGACGCATATTTCAACAGCCGCCGATGGGAGAGCCGCGTCGGAGCCTGGGCGAGCGATCAAAGCAAGCCGATTGGGTCCCGCTCGGCCCTGCTCGACCGCGTGATGACCACGATCAGCGACCTCGGCCTGAGCCTGCCCGCGCTCATGCTCAAGGGTCAAAGCGTCGAGATTCCACGCCCGCCGCACTGGGGGGGGTACAGGCTCTGGGCGACGGCGGTGGAGTGCTGGGTGAGTGGCACGGGTCGAATACACGACCGGGCGCATTGGGAACGAACCGTTTCGATTGAAGGCGATACCGTCTCCACCAGTGACTGGTCGGCGACGAGGTTGCAGCCATAGTTTCGCCATGAGCAGTGATCAGTTGTGCCTGGAGCGCCGCGGAGGCCGGCCAACGATCAGTCCGATGAACTGAGCAGTTGAGAGAGCCGCTGCACCGCTCTCAACCCGCTCGCGTCCGATCCGATACATCTGCTCCCAGTGCTCACGCAGCGTCCGCCACGCAAACATGGGCGAATGCGCAGGGTCATAGATGTTCGTCGGCTCGCTGGTTGTGCCATTGGCTTCAAGCACGGCGAATCCCTGACCTCGCTTGAGTGATTCTTCATTTTCAAACCGAATGTCGAATCGGCCGAAGTCAAAGCCGTCGTTCGCGTACGACCGGGCAAGATTGTTGATGGCTTGTTCCAGCGCAGGCGAATGCAGCGAGGCACCATCGACGAACAGCGTTCCTTGCGCATGATTGCCCATGAAACTGAGTTGTAATCGTTCACCATCACCGAGCACATCATCGAGCCGGTCGGTAAATCGTTCAAAGAACAACTTCATCTGGCATCGATAGCGTGGATGATCAATGATGAGTTGTCTGATTGTCCGCTTGCCGTCACCTTCGAGACACTGAAACCGCTTGAGCGTGATCGATGAAATGAACCCATCGCGTTCGTGAATCGGTCGCGGGTCGTCAGCCTTGGTTTTGCGCATCCAGAAGATGCCCGCTTCGCCCGGGCCCGCATGAAACGCTTGCACTACGACCGGCGCATGGTTCACTCCAATGTAGTCTCGAACATCCTGTTCACATCGCGCCAGGTGCACCCCGATGCCGCGCTGCCCGGCGTCCGGCTTGAGCACGATCGGGTAGCCACCGAGGGTCGGGTCGTTTTCGATCAAGTCAATCGCCGCGCTCGCCCGATCGGGTCCACCAGCGTCGATAGCGACTGTGCGAAGAACACGATGGCAATCTGCCGGCAACTGCGTCATGATGGCCGACTTTGACTCACCAACGAACCCGCCGCCGTTTTCAATGCCAGGATTGCACGCTGTAAATACGGTCAGCCCCCGATAGCGAAGTGCAAACAGGGGGATGTGCAATACGGTGGGCAAATAGAGTGCCCAGGTCGGCCACCACTCATGATTCAGGGTTTGCGTGATGGCTGCCTTGATTCCCGCTCGCCCGACGCGCGTCCAGATGTGCTGCACAAATCGCAAGGCCAACACGCCGATCACCAACCCGGGCACGAGCAGCCAACCGCCAAACCGAGTGCCGTTTTCAAGCATCACGCTCCCGAAGATGGAAGCGATCATGAGCGAAACGAGGCTCCAGACAAGCACCAGCGTGACGAAGGCGCATCGGCCTTGTGTTCCCGGAATCTCCGCCCCGCGAACCAACCGCCCCATGACGAGCCCGGCGAACGCGACCCCAAAGTCAAGATCGCCAGTAGAAACAATCACACCCGCCGCGAGCGTGACCGTCGTCGGCTTGCGCCACGCGCCGAGCGCGAGCAACGCGGCGAGCACCCACCAAGGCCACCAACGCACATGCTCGCCAATGTGCTGCACGACGGCACTTGGCCCGAGCAGAGCCACGCGCGGCGACCGATCGTCGTAACCCGTCAAAGGCGGGACACTCGCGAGATCGTGTCGCTCCGCATGCGCCAGGATTTCGGCGGCAGTTGCAGCCGGATGCAGAAACGGCAAAAAGTGCATGCCATCCATCATCACGAGTCGGCTCGATGGCATGAGGTCGTGGTGATACTCGGCAGCCCAGTCGGCGATCAGGAAATCATGCCGACCGTGCAATATCAAAGTCGGGACGCGTGTCTGCGCCATGATGTCCGCCAGCGGGCGTTGATCCGTGTCGAGAAAACTCCGAATGAACGCGAATCGCAGCGAGGTCGGCCCGAGCAAGCCAAAGTGGGGCATGATCTCCGGTAGTGCAACGACAAATGGCAAGCCCAATGCGTACTTGGCGTGTTCAAACCAGAATGACCCCGAGCCTTCGGTTTCCTGCGCCCCCACAGCAGCAAGAAGCGTCAGGCTCGCGACCCGATCTGGCGCAAGTTCGCTCATCCACAGCCCGGCCCCCCCGCTGTTCGACCAACACACGACATGAACGCGATCAATATCAAGCGCATCGAGCATCGATACAAGAGCCCGCGCATTCGCCTTCGATGAATAATCGGGTACCCACGCCTGCGAGTGTCCAAAGCCGGGCAGGTCGACAGCGTATGCACGCCTGCCGCTCGCGCCGAGGCGATCCAGAAAGCTCGGCGTGCGTGGGTCTCGTTGAAAGGCATAGTCATACGCCTGACCGGGTGACCCATGGAGCAGGAGTATGGGCGGCAGGCTCGACGCAGGGCCGCGCTCAAGATAACTGAGTCGTATCGTGTCCCTTGCATCATTGCCATCAGCACGAGGCGTCGGCACCTCGACAGACTGAGCACCGATCGCATTGGCAGGTGGCGACCACATCGAACCCGCTGTCAGTTGAACAGCGTGTGATGCGATGACCAAGAGGCAATAGAAACCCACAACCCATTTGGTGCGAGGTGATCGAAAGACGGTTCCTCGTGCGAATCGCCGAATCACAAAATAACCTCGTGCGATTCGAGTTCTGATCCAACAAGTTCTGCAGCCGCCGAGCGAGCACGAATGACGAATGCCCGTCCATCCTCGACGAGCACCTCGCAGAGTGCGTCGTCGTGTCTCTGTGCATAAGCCCCCCCGCCTCGCCAGGCGATCAGTTCTCCCGTCGCAAACCGGGCCGATGAGTGCACGAGACGGTTGGGTGTATTGACATCGCAGATCTGGCACGATCCAGCGACCTTTGTGACCGGCTCAAGTACGCGCTCGGGGACCAATCGATCAGCCTCCGCTGGCTCCGGCGGCACGCGATCAACGATGACAATGTGCCGATCCACAACCTGCCGCACCGCCTGCACACGAGCGAGAAGAACACTGCCCGCTGCCGCTATCGACCAACCCGGCTCGATGATCATCTTGATGTTCTGCTCGACACAAGGACGAACACAAGGCTCGATCGCAGCAGCATAATCAGCGGGCGACGGTGCGTCTGCGTTCCAGGCATCGCAGGCAAACCCGCCGCCCAGGTCGATCGATGTCGCCTGCGCGCCCATATCCGTGAGTCGCTGCGCCAGTTCACACATCGAGGCTGCAGCCTCGGCAAACTTCTCGACCGAGACCCCGGATCGACCAAGGTGGACTCGCAACCCCGTCAGTCGCAGGCGCGGGTCAGAGCCGTACTTGTAAAAAAGTTCAACAACCTCATCGGGTGACGCTCCCAAGACCTGAGAGGCACACTGCGGCAGCGCCACACGCACCATCACGCGGCAGGCGATGCGCACCCCCCCGGCAAGCCTCGCCAACTGCTCGATTTCATCGCCGGTTTCGACACAAAACCAACCAACCGGCCCTCGGTAATAGGGCGGCTTGCCCTCGACCAGCCGACCCGCCTGAAACAGCGGGCTGTAGAGACCATCAAGTGCCGCACGAACATCATTGTCGGTTTTGCCAAGCCCGGCATACACCACGCGACTGAGCGGGGCGCCACTCAGCCATGCACGCTCGAGATCAACCGCGCTCTGCACACGCAGCCCCGCACCACGCTTGACCAGTCGATGCAAGACCTGCGTGTTGGCGCCAGCCGCAGAAGCGAAGCACACCATCGCACGCACACCTTCAAAAGCCTCGACAAATCCATAGAAGCGCTCAATCAGCGCATTGGCGTCATACACAACCAATGGCGTCCCAAGCCGGTTCGCAAGCCTGTCAAGCATCCCTCGATCAAGAGGTGTTGTGATGTCCGATGGTGGTGGTCGCACTGCGCAGTCTCCAGGCGATCAAGGCGCACACCGTCTCGGTGTGGCTGCTGCGTTTGAGGTATCGCCCACCGTCGGTGTGATGAGGCGACGAGCCCGAATCTCAGCTGTTCCCAGTTGGCCACACGCACCCATGAGATCGCGCCCTTTCGTGCGTCTGCGTTTGACATACAAACCGGCATCGATCAGCCAACCGATGAATCGCTCGACCTCCTGTTCAAGCGGAGCCCGCCAGGGTGAGTCACGCCGCGGGTTGTATGGAATGACATTGACGAGCCCACGTGGCACCCTCGTCCCGCCGTTCGCGCTGAAGGGTTCAAGATAGCCCGCAAGTTCACACGCATGCGATTGTTCATCGTTGACACCGGGGATCAGAACATACTCAAAACAGATCTTACCACCCCCCCGAACCGGAAACGCCAGAAGCGCCTCGCGCAGCGCGCCCATCGGCATGCCTCGGTTGACGGGCATCAACGCGTCGCGAATGTCGTCATTCGGAGCGTTGATACTGACAGCGAGCCCCAGGCGATGAAACCCGGGTTCGCGCACCAGTTCGGCGAGCCTCGCCAATCCATCGATGCGCCCGACAGTTGAAACAGCGATATTGCTCGCTCCGATCCCCGCCCCCTGATGATCACAGAGAACACGAATCGCCTGGCACACAGCCTCAAAGTTGTCCATTGGTTCACCCATGCCCATGAACACAATGTTGGAGATCCGCCGAGGCTCGCTCGCATCGGTCAGGTGTGTCGCTGCAAACCACTGGCCAACAATCTCGGCCGCGGTCAGATTGCGAATGAGTCCCATCTGCGCCGTTTCACAAAACCCACACCCCATCGCACAGCCGACCTGACTTGAAACACAGAGCGAATGTGACAAAAGCCCACGCCGACCGACCATGGGAATGACAACGCTCTCCACTTGAAGCGTCTCAAACCCGCCGCGTTCAGCCAAGCGACCAGATCGCAAACCTCCAATCTGTTGCAGAAACTTGGTCGTGGTGCCTTCCTCCGTCTTTTCTTGTTGAACACGCGCAATCTGGCCCGGCTGCGCCTTGGCGATGATTCGGCCGCCACTCTGCACCACTTGCTTGCCGAGACGAAACACTTCTCGATAGGCGCGAAGCCCCTGACCCTCGGAAAAGCCGCGCCGAACCGACGCTTCGACAAACTGCTCACTGGTCATGCCGAGCGGGTCGGTTGGCTTGTCGTGGGTTTCGGGCACCATATCAACATCCATCGTAGCGAATAGTCGCTGTGACTTGATTGCAAAGCCATTGCTTGTGTTCGCAAATCTGGTATTGTGTGGTGGTGATGACCAGTGTTCGCAAGAATGAAATCAAGCCATGTGTCCTCAACGGACGAGCGTTCACGCTGATCGAGTTATTGGTGGTGATCGCGATTATTTCGCTGCTCATCTCATTGCTCTTGCCCGGGCTGCGCGGTGCTCGTGAGACAGCCTGGTCAACGATTTGTGCATCCAATGTCCGTCAGATCGGTGTCGCAGGCACCATGTACGCACAGAACAACCGTGACCTGTATTGGACGACGACCGATTGGTCGCGCCGGTACGACGACCAGAACGAACTCGTGCCCGGGCATCTCTACGAGTATGTCGACAATGTCGACGAAATCTCAGCATGCCCCAAGAACAAGAGGCAAAACCCATACGACCGGACCGACGGAGCGATCCTCTTTGACGATGGCACCATCGGCCTCGACTTCGACTACTGCATGGTCGAGGGCACCCAGGGCGTTTCGCTCAGCTCCCAGACCATTATCATGTATCTCGACCGGCGCGAAAAGTGGTTCACCGGAAGGTCTCGGCCTTACTACTCCCCGTCAGAGGCAAAAACCTACCTCACCGCGTTCCGCTCCATTCCAATCTTCATGGAGGAATCGTCATACTGGTACAACGGCATCTATTTCGACGGCCGATGGGGAAATGTCGACCAGTTGACCAATCGGCATGACGAAGGCGGGCTCATCGGATACCTCGACGGCTCGGCCGAACGATTCGTGCCACAAATCAACAACGACGAACCAGAACAACGCGGCAAAGACTGGGTCGCCAACGATCTCTTCACAGAACTGGGCAACGGGTATCGCCGCATCTATGGCCCGATCCGCCCCTACGGCTGGATCAACAACCCCAGATAGTCACGCTACCGTTTGTCATGGCAACAGAATCAGATCAGAGCAATCGTTCACCGAACGCCATCTGGGCGCCGTGGCGGCTCAAGTACCTCGAATCGCTCGACGAAGCCGACACCATGGCAAACTCGAACAAATCACCTCGTCAAAAGGGCGCGTGTTTCCTCGATGACTACTGGACAAACCCGACCCATGACGAGAAAAACCATGTCATCGTTCGCACCGAACAAGGCATGATTTTGCTCAACGGATTCCCCTACGCCAACGGCCACCTGTTGGTCGCGCTCGGTCGCGGGGCGCCACGACTGCTCGACTACACAAATGAAGAACGGGCAGCGCTGTGGGGGCTGGCTGAGCACGCGATGGATCTGATGGACCGAACGCTCAATCCGCAGGGTATCAATCTTGGAATCAACCAGGGGCGGGCAGCGGGTGCCGGCGTGCCAGGACACCTGCATGTCCATCTTGTGCCCAGGTGGGGGGGCGATGTCAACTTTACAACGACCGTCGCAAATGTGCGGGTGATTCCCAGTTCACTCGAAGCGATGGCCCAACGCTATCGAGCGACAATTCGCCGTGATCTAGAGAAGGGTTGACCTACGCTGCCGCCTGTGCGGTCGCGGCGACAAGCCCGATTCGGTAGCCGTCACCATCGCGCTCACATCGGACAACGCGACCTAATCGGCTTGGGAGTACGGTGTCGTCGAAATGAAATCCAAGCAGGTCGCCGGGCGTTGCCGGCAAAGGTGACCGCACCCCGAGGCCGCACGCGCTGCTGTCGATCAACTCGATGCCCGCGACGCCGACACGCCCATCATTCGAAAATGTGGCCAACACGCTCCCGCTCGCGGGTGATCGTGGCAAACGCCGACGCTCGGCACCAAATGACGCGGTCAATCTCAAAGTCATGGCTCGTCCTTCCGTGGACCAAATACTGCAGCAGAGACGCGCGCTCCGCTCCATGCGACCATCGACCGATTTCAACCCGATCTCAATCGAAACTCGAGAGAATCATGATTTCGTAAACGACGCCAGCAGGAACGCGAGCTCAAGTGCCTGTTGGTAATTGAGACGAGGATCGCACAGCGATGCATAATTCATGCTCAAATCGCCCTCGTTCACGCCAGCGGCACCGCCCACGCACTCGGTGACATCATCGCCCGTCAACTCAAAATGAACCCCCCCAAGACAGGTGCCTGCAGCACGGTGGCATTCAAGCACTTCCTCGAGTTCGGTCGCAATCGAGTCAAAATTCCTTGTCTTGATGCCCGTCGAGGTCGTCGTCCCGTTGCCATGCATCGGATCGCACATCCAGAGCACTCGTTTGCCCGCCTCTGTGACACGACCGAGCACTTCCGGCAGAATGGCTGCAGCCTTGCCCGCCCCCAATCTCGAAATCAGCACGATTCGCCCGGGCTCATTTGCAGGGTTCAGTACATCCAGTAGTTGCAAGACATGTTCACCAGTTGCGGTCGGTCCGATCTTGATCCCCACCGGGTTGGCGATCCCTCGAAAAAACTCAACATGTGCACCGTCGAGCGCACGCGTCCGCTCACCAATCCACGGTAAGTGGGTCGTCAGGTTGTAATAGCCTTCCCGCCGAGGGACGCGCCGTGTTTGCGCACTTTCATACAGCAGATTCAAACCCTCGTGACTCGTAAAGAACTCCACGCGCGTCATGTCCTCGACCGTGCGCTCGCCGAGTGCTTCCATAAAACGAAGCCCATCAGACAGCGTCTGACTCATGCGGGCATAGTCCGCGCGCCTCTGTTCTGACAGGCTCGCGTGCTGAAAGAAACTCAGGTCCCAGTACTCCGGATGATGCAGATCTGCAAAACCACCCTCAGCCAGCGAGCGAATGAAGTTCAGTGTCATCGCAGCATGCTGATACGCTCGCACCATCAGATGCGGGTTCGGTTCTCTCGATAATGGCGAAAAGTCAGATTCATTGACCAAATCGCCAAAGTAACTGGGCAGTTCAACAGCCTGCCCGTCAATCTCGCGGCTCTCCACAGCGTTGGAACGAGGCTTGGCATATTGACCCGAAATCCGACCAATGCGCGTCACCGGCTTTTGAAGTCCATGGATCAGCACCAGGGACATCTGCAGCAAAATCTTCAATTTATTCGTGATGACTTCGGGACGGCAATCGGCAAGCGTCTCGGCACAATCACCACCCTGCAGAATGAAACGCTTGCCCTCCTGAGCCTCAGCAATCTCCTTCTTCAAACGCTCGATCTCCCAACTCGTCACGAGTGGGGGCAAGGAGCACAGTTTGGCGCATGCCCGATCGACAGCCTCTCGATCGCGGTACACAACCTGTTGCGCTTCGAGTTTCGCTTTCCACGATTCCGGGGTCCAGCCTGATGGCATCCATGCTCCTCTATCTATAGATGACACGCTCGCAGCCCATGTTTCGACGCCAACAAGAGCCGAGTCACCAACAATTGAGAGAATTGCGTGTTTTTTGACTGAAGAAATTCACTTTTTCGCACCGTTCGGTCGATTGCCGTGTTCAGCCGCGATTGTCCCCACGATGGGTGGGGGCGGCGGCTGGTCGCTCCACAATGCCGTGGTTCGACCCAAAATGCGTCCCTCGGCCCCACAAACAGGCATTCAAAGGGCCTGAAACGCTGAAACAAGCACACGGAGCAATCACAATGGCAACGAACTCACGAACAACAACCAAGCGTGCACGACGCACAACCAAAACAACCACGAAACGCACGCCAGGTCGAAAACCAGCTGCCAAAAAAGCATCAACCACAAAAAAATCGACCACACGCAAGCCTGCAGCCAAGAAATCAACGACCGCGAAGAAGAGCACCGCTCGCAAGCCAGCAGCCAAAAAGGCAACAACAGCGCGAAAGACCACCGCCAAGAAGCCCACTGCTAAAAAGTCGACAACCGCCAAGAAGACTGTTGCCCGCAAGCCCGCTGCGAAGAAAACCGCCGCGACCAAAACTTCTGGCCGCAAGGTGACCGCACGCAAGACCACCGCCAAAAAGTCCACCGCAGCCAAGAAGAGCACCGCTCGCAAGCCCGCCACCAAGCGGACAACCGCGAAGAAGACAACCGCTGCCAAGAAATCTGTTGCTCGCAAACCTGCTGCGAAGCGCACAACCGCTGCCAAGACCTCAGGTCGCAAGGTGACAGCGCGCAAGACAACGGCAAAGAAGGCCACGACCGCCAAGAAGAGCACCGCTCGCAAGCCTGCAGCCAAGAAGGCCAACACCGCCCGCAAGACGACCGCTCGCAAGACCACTGCCAAGAAGTCGGTCGCGCGCAAGCCAGCAGCACGCAAAACTACCGCTGCCAAGAAGTCAGTCGCTCGTAAGCCGGCTGTCAAGCGGACCGTGGCCCGCAAGACGACCACACGCAAGACCGCCGCTCGCAAAGCGGTCGCCGGTCGCATCGCTCGCACGCGTTCGACCACTGCCCGTCGGACACGCCGCGCAGCATAAGCGAACCCAATCAATGAGAGAACCGCAAGGCGTGGAACGGACTCCACGCCTTGCGGCGTTTTGTATAGATTCAATAGGCCCGACTAACGAGAACTCTTGGTTGGTGCAGCGTGATCCGGTCGTTGCCGTCCGCACACACCAGCGGATTCATCGGTCACACCAAGTTCACGCAGGTGATCATGCCACGCTTGTGTATGAACCTGCCAGAAGTGTTCGAATGAGTTCACCAAACTGAACTGCTGCATGTGTTCGACGGCTGCCGCACCCATCCCGCGTCGTTTTTGACCGTCGCTGATGAGTTCGACAATCCGCGCTGACCACTGTTCAGGGTTCGTCGCGGGAATCACAAACCCGGTCCTGCCATCGGCGACCACTTCCTTTGGCCCCCCCTCATCGGTTACAAACACGGGCAACCCCGAACCCTGGCTTTCCATCACAACCTGGCCGAGTGTGTCGGTCGTCGAGGGGAACACAAACATGTCTGATGATGCATAAATGGTTGACAATTCCGTTCCGTGCCGGAAACCGAGGAACTGTGCGTTCTTACCACGCAGCGCCTTTTCCATATCCTTTCGGAATGGCCCATCGCCAACGAGGATCAACTCGGTATCAAGACCGCGCGATCGACAGGCATCGTGCACCTGCTTCCACACCTCCACCAGCAACGGCATATTCTTCTCGACACTCACGCGGCCCACATACAACACTTTCACCGAAGCCGCCCGCGCGCCAACGGTCGGCCAGATCGACTGGTTCGCAAACCCCGGGTTGAACTGGTCAGTATCAAACCCAGGCATCAGGCTGACGATGCTCTTTTCTCGTAGCCCCAGTTCGCTCAGCGACCGCACATAATCTTCTGACCGCGTAAAAATCGCAGTAAACGGACGGTAGAAGCCGCGCATGAAACTCTCACTGAGTTTGGTCAGACCGTTGTCGTCAAAGAGGCGATCGATGTACGCGGGGAAGTCTGTGTGATACACACCAAGCACCGGCACACGCAGCATCTTCGCAGCGAGGAAACCAACGCACCCCACCGGACCCGGTGTCGAAATGTGAATGACATCCGGCTGATGCTCGTCGATGTGCCTCAGAATCCGCATCAAGGGAGGTAGGCACAAATCAAGATTGTCGTACTTCGGCATCTTGATCGCAAAAACCGGGTCGAAGTTATGAATGTTCGGCAGATCAGGGCAAGGTAGCCGCGTCGAGGTAATCACCTGCAGGTCACGATCACTCTCGTGACCTCGCTGGGCGACATTCTGAATGAACCGGCACACGCCGTTCACATCCGCGATCGTGTCTGTAAACAGGCTCACACGCATCGGCCGCTCCCGCACGCTGATTCCGCTTCCCGGCTCGGTCGTTTCATGTTCAAACTGCTCGATCAGATTCCGTTCCTTGTTCTGATGAAACAACCCGATGAGATACGGCAACTGCGCAATCTGCAGCATCGCGTAACTCACAAGATACTCGCTGATGCGCGCCGGATCACGCTTGCGAAAACTGCGCACCATACCCGGCGCCATCGCACGACCAAGAGCCTCCGTCAGATCTTGTGAAAACGAAGCCATGCGTTCATGGTCAGACACCGGCGCCCCATCGGTCCAGGTCGCCGGGTCAAGCCGATCACGCAGTTCAGGATACCGATCGAGCAGCGTCGTGACTTCTTTACGCAGCGACTTGGTAATCGGCAGGCTCGGCGACTTGCGACGCGAGAACCAAAGCCGTTGCGAAGCCTTGTATGCCGCCACGCGCAACTTGCTCGGTTTGGGCGCGTGGACCCCGGCAAACTTCAACAACTTCGATGCCATGTACCGTCCGGTGGGGCTCCGTTGGTCATGCAGCCTGTTCGCATAGAAGTTCGCACCAACGGTTGCCAATTGATGCGCAAGCAGCGCAGAGTGTCCGCCAACCCCCCCGGCACGCGATTGCCCGCCCATGACACGGTTCAGGAACTCGCGAGGGTCGTGAATGGTCTCACCCGCAGCAAGCGGCACCGCGGTCCAGGTTTTGCCCATGTTCAAGAGTGCGTGATCATCCGAACCACCGGTGCGGCCCTTCTCCCAGACCCGAGGCCACAGCGGCTCAAGCCCATGCTCATCAACCAGCCGATGGACCAGTCCAGGCGTGAGACCATCCAGAAATCGCTCGATCGCGGTGTTCAAGGTTTGCGCGTGCGCGCCATTGCGTTCTTCAAAACACTTGAACAGCAACGCCAACCGCTCGACATGCCAACGCGAAAGTCGATCGTTCTGTACATACAGCGGGTGAGCGCACGCGTGGGCAAGCCCCTGCTCGCGCACCCATGCTGCAAAGTCATAGATGTTTTCACGCAGCCCGAGTTTGCCGATCTGTTCGTGTTGAGCCGGCGAAATGTTCCACACCAGAACATGGATCAAGCACCGGTCTTCCGGAAACACAACGCTGACTTCTTCGCCAACAACAAACCGCTCAAAACCGCGATCGGCCAACTCCATCGCACCGCGAATCGTGTCATGATCGGTGATCGTGACCAGATCCATGCCGCGCGCAATCGCTTGGTCAAAGACCCGTTCAGGCGGCGAGTAACTCTCCGGGCACCCAATCAGGCTCACAGCCTTGTTCACCGGCCCGTCAGATGCCCACGAATGACAATGCAGGTCAGCTCGGCAGAACGCACCCCAGTCCTTCCGAGCGACGACGCTCTTGTCGCGTTCCGACTGTGCGTTTTTCACGAGACACCTCCCGACTCAGTGTGCAGCCTCCACCAATGGTTGCACCCAAATGGCCGACGCTTCAATCAAAGCGCCCCGCAAGTGCCAAGTCGCAGGTTAGACCCAAAGACTGCAACCATTGAGCATCATTGGGAGAACGAGAAGTGAATATTTGCGCGCTGCCCGGTGTTCTCGGTCTCATAGCATGTACAGAACGGAGCGATCTTCGCTCCTCCTCACAAGAAAGGGAATGACCGTGCCAAGACTCGCAATTGTTGACCCCGAAACCGCCACCGGACCAGCCAAAGAACTGTACGAAGGGCCCCTCAAGGGCAAGCACCTCAATATCTTCAAGAGCATGATCAATGCTCCGGCTGCGGTGCAGACCTATCTCGGCATGGGCGGAGCGCTCGCCAACGCATCGCTCAGCCCCAAAGAGCAGGAAGTCGTGCAACTCGCAGTCGTCCAGGCGAATGAATGCGGCTACTGCGCCAGCGCACACACCGTCATCGGAAAGGGCGCCGGACTCACCGAAGCCCAGACAATCGGCGCTCGCCGAGGCTCCATCGATGACGATGCACGCCTGAACGCGCTCGCAAAGTTCGCACGAACGATCTATGACACCCGGGGCAATGTTTCAGATCAGGATCTCGAAGCATTCCGCAGCGCTGGTTTCAATGACCAGGCCATCGCGGAAGTCATCGCGGTCTACGCCCAAGCCATCTACACGAGCACCTTCAATCACATCAATGAAACCGAAGTCGACTTCCCGCAGGCCCCAAGTCTCTGACGCAGTTGCATGTCGGCGATAACCGATCGACCGATCGATCAAAAAGAAAGCGGCCCCGCGCCAATGAACTCCACGGCGCGGGGCCTCGCAGGGGTCTTCAGTGCCCTCACGCATATCTACCATGCCAATGATCGAGGCTTGCTGCGACTCATCTGCCGTATTCTGAGCCCGCAGCGAACGGAACATGCCAAATTCTCCGGTTATCCGGGCAGCGCGAGGAATAGATACACCGGCGATGCTGTTGGCATCGTGGGTCGCCCGATTTCCCCCAATCGGTTTTTTGACCCGACTGTCGGCCCCGTGTGATGCTGAAACATCACACGGGGCCTTTTTTGGTCCGTCAATCATCTCCCGAGATTTCGCCGACAGCGCCGTTTGGATCGATCCCTACCATGTGGAATGGACATACGCATCCTCAACATCGGGACCATGGCTTGCAACGAGTTATGGGGTGAGCGCGAGCCCGTTCGATCCGGGCATGCCACGACGACCCTCATTCGGGTGGAAGACGCCACCATCCTCATTGACCCAAGCCTACCGCCTCAGGTCATCGCGGCAAGGTTGGGCGAACGGGCGGCGATCACACCGGATGCCGTCACTCATGTCTTCCTGACCAGTTTCCGCCCGGATGTTCGGCGTGGCATCATGTTGTTTGAAAACGCCGAGTGGTTGATCAGCGCTGCTGAGCGCGAAGCCGTCGGCACGCCCCTCGCTGCCGATCTGAAGCGCCTTGCTGAAAGTGGCCTGCTCGACGACCCAGACGACGACGACCGCGCCCTCGTCGAGGCCATTCAGCACGACCTGGCGGTCCTTCAGCGATGCAAGCCCGCTCCGGATGCACTGGCTCCTGGGGTTGACCTGTTCCCGCTGCATGGCGTTACGCCCGGCATGACCGGGCTCCTGCTCCCTTCGAATCGCGGTGATCTGCTCATCACAGGCGATGCCGTCCCGACGCGCGAGCACCTCGAACAGGGCAGAATTCCGATTCGATCTGACAACCCCGATGCAGCCCGCGACTCGCTTCTCGAAGCCATCGAGATTGCGGATACCGTGATCCTGGGGCGTGACAACTTCATGGTCAACCCCATTCGCCGATCATTCACCGGTGCTATGCCGGGATGAACATCCGCGTTTGAGCGCCAAGAACGGTGATTGGACACCAATCAAAATGCAAATTTGTAATCAACCAACTCAAAACATCAAAAAGATGTGCAAATTATCTATTTCACGCTTCCATTGATCGCACCGATCCGCTAATCTGCTCCTGTTCAAGAAGTTTATCTCCATTCTTCGAACACAGTAATTTTGCCAGCGGCGTAGTGACCCGCTGACACAGAGGAAAAATGCCGGAGCGATTTGGTTCCTGACCTAGCCAAAAAACACCAGTAACTTTGACCTCACATCTCCAAACGCCCGGTCAACCGACCGGGCGTTTGTTGTTTTGTTCATATCAACCACAATCTGTCATCATCCGCAGGACGGCTCAGTCGAAAATGGAAGCAAAAAAGGGCCGAGCAACATGCTCGGCCCTTGATCTGGTTTTCAAATCGCGATCAGTTGGACTGAGGCTCAGCCTCCATCGCTTCATCATCGCGCGAATCGGCTTCGGTCGAATCCTCAGCCTCTCGCTTCGACGCGTCAAAGAACAAGGCTTCTTCGCCCTCCTTGCGGCCGATGAGGATGAAGTCCTTCCCGTGCAGATCGCCACTGAGCAGCATCTCGGAAAGCGGATCCTCGATATGAGTCCCGATCGCCCGACGTAACGGCCTTGCACCGTAGTCGGGGTTGTACCCCTTCTCGATCAAGAACTCCTTGGCTGCCGGGTCGAGTTCGACGCTGAAGCCCTGGTCCTGCAAGCGCTGCCAGACCTTGGCGACTTCATAGTCCACGATCTGCACCAAGTCTTCCTTCGTGAGCGGGCGGAACACGATGACATCGTCAAGACGGTTGATGAACTCAGGGCGGAAGAACCGCTCGATCTCCTTCATCAGGATGCCCTTGATGTTGTCGTAGTCCACTTCGCTCGACCGCTGCTGGAAACCGAACCCGGCGCCGCCCTTGATCAGATCTGCACCGATGTTGCTCGTCATGATGAGCACGGTGTTGCGGAAGTCGACCTGTCGCCCGAACGAGTCGGTCAGTCGTCCTTCTTCCATGATCTGCAGAAGCATGTTGAACACATCCGGGTGTGCTTTCTCGACTTCATCGAGCAACACGACCGAATAAGGCCGACGACGAATCTGTTCGGTCAACTGGCCGCCCTCTTCGTATCCGACATACCCAGGAGGTGCCCCGACGAGGCGCGAGACATTGTGTTTCTCCATGTACTCGCTCATGTCGAGATGCACAAGGGCGTCGGCGTTGCCGAACATGAACTCGGCCAATGCCTTGGAGAGCAAGGTCTTGCCCACGCCGGACGGACCGACGAAGATAAAACTGCCCATAGGTCGTTTCGGATCCTTGAGTCCGGCCCGGGCGCGACGGATCGCACGCGAGATGGCTTTGATCGCTTCGTCCTGGCTGATGACCTTCTTGTGAAGCTCTTCTTCCAGTTTGAGCAGACGCTGGGCTTCTTCCTTCTCGAGTCTGGTCAACGGCACGCCGGTCATGTTTGACACGACTTCCGCGATGACATCTTCATCGACGATGCCATCGATTTCCTGAGCGCGTGCACGCCACTCTTCCTGCATCTGCTCTTTGCGCTTGCGGTGCTGTTCGGCCTGATCGCGCAGTTCCGCAGCCTTCTCATAGTCTGCGCCGCGAACGGCTTCGTCCTTGGCGACACTCAACCGCTCGATCTCGGCTTCGATCTCCGCAAGGTCCGGTGGCTTGGTCATGCTCTTGATGCGTACGCGAGCGCCCGCTTCATCGATCACATCGATCGACTTGTCAGGTTGCACTCGCCCGGTGATATACCGACCCGAGAGTTCGACCGCTGCTTCGACCGCGGCATCGGTGACCCGCACCCGGTGGTGCTTCTCATACCGCTCGCGCAGGCCCTTCAAAATCTCAATTGTCTGTTCGGCTGACGGCGGCTCAACGGTGATCGACTGGAATCGACGCGCCAGCGCCGCATCTTTTTCGATGTACTTGCGATACTCGTCAAAGGTGGTTGCACCAATGCACTGAATCTCGCCGCGAGCGAGCGCCGGCTTGAGCACATTGCTCGCGTCGATCGCGCCTTCAGCCCCACCCGCACCAACAAGTGTGTGCAGTTCGTCAATGAACAGAATCACATTCTTCGCGCGGCGGACTTCGTTCATGACCGCCTTGATGCGCTCTTCAAACTGGCCGCGATACTTGGTCCCGGCAACCATCATCGCAAGGTCCAAGACAACGAGTCGTTTCTCGTGCAGAATCTCGGGAACTTCACCCGCGATGATGCGTTGAGCGAGCCCTTCGACGATGGCGGTCTTGCCAACGCCAGCTTCACCCAGAAGCACCGGGTTGTTCTTGGTTCGGCGGCACAAGACCTGGGTGACACGCTCGATTTCCTGAGCGCGCCCAATGACCGGGTCAAGCGTTTCTTCCTTCGCCAGTTCGGTCAGGTCGCGGCCGAAACTGTCGAGTGCCGGCGTCTGGCTCTTGCGTCGATTGCCACGCCCTTCGCCCTGCGGTCCGGCGGCGCCTCCCGACAATGCACCCTCGCCAGTCTCAGATTCACTGCCCGCACCGAGCAGGTTCAGGACCTCTTCGCGCACTTCTTCGAGCTTGAGCCCCAGGTTCATCAGAACCTGGGCTGCGACACCGTCGTGCTCGCGTAGAAGCCCGAGCAACAGGTGTTCTGTGCCCACATAGTTGTGGTTCAGGTTGCGTGCTTCTTCAATCGCGTACTCGATGACTTTCTTGGCGCGAGGGGTCTGGGGCAACTTGCCCATGGTGACCATCTCCGGGCCGGCCTTGACGAGTTTCTCGACTTCGAGGCGCACCTTCCGCAGGTCGACATCAAGGTTCTTGAGCACATTCGCACCAACACCCGAACCCTCTTTCACCAAGCCGAGCAGGATGTGCTCAGTCCCGATGTATTCGTGGTTAAAGCGCTGGGCTTCTTGATTGGCAAGTGCCATCACCTTGCGAGCACGGTCTGTAAATCGCTCAAACATATGAGTCTCCACTCCGGCAACCCTTCGTTGCCTCGAAGGCCTCTCGGCCACATCTTCGATCCGGCACGCAATCTGAACGGATCCCCAAAAGAACCTGGTTCCGACTGCAGCGTTCACATGCTGCGAAACGCATTCTAGGAAAACCGCTCGAACGGACGCAGGTCTCCATTATTTATCAAGCACTTCGTGCGCCAATCTGACACAGATGACAATTCGGTCTTTTGGGTGTCCTAAAGAACATCAATGCTTCGCCATCGGTTCATTCTCCTGCCACGCGAACCGCTCTATCCAGAGAAGGTGCCACAGCGGCAGTCTATTCCAACCACCATATTAGGGGGATTCGTCATGCAACGCGCTGGCGTTGGCAACGATGGTCAACGGGATCATCACCTGCGCGACGCCGTCGTCAGACGCATCGCGCATCGTGACTTTGATTTTGTAGTCGCCGATCGAAAGCGTCTCGGGCAAGTCCACAGCTGTGACGACATAGTAATCGCGGAACCGATTTCGACCGACGCGCTTGTCGGTCAGCGTTGGTGTCGCAAGTGCGAGCACATTGTCAGCTGAATGGAATACTTCAATTTTCTGTGTGAGTTCCACCGCGTACTGGGGGGTCGTCTCGCCGGGTGCAGGTGACATGGTGTCGTGGCCAAGTCGATCGACCTCGACATACACAATCACACGCTGACGCTTGCCTGCGACAAAGCGGTTCGATGCGAATGTCGTGAACTGCCCATACCCCTCGACACGCGTGCACAGCGACGCTCGCGTGATCGCAATCGGTCGAGTCTCGGACAGATCCATCGCAACCTGTTGCGCGGTGGTTACCGCTGCATCTGGATCAATATCAACCGTGCGCACAGCATCGGTGAATCGAAGCGCAGACTCGACATAGGTTCGTTCATCTTCCGAAAGTGTCCCGCTGGCAATGGCAGCATCGGAGACACCCGGCACCAGGCTTTCAAGCCCGACAAGTGCAATGGCGTCATCAACCGGATCAAGCGAATACGGCAGTTGCGACAGGATTGCGTCGGCCAGATCACGCGATGCTGAGCGGATCGCCGAGGTCGGGTCGGTGAACTCAGGGGCACGCTTAACTGTGGTTTCTGATTCTGCAAGGAGCGTCGAAAGCCCGGCACTCCCGAGGTCATTGGTCGCGAGCGTGGTTTCGGCGGTGTCGGTTGGGATCGGCTCAGCGTCGGCGATCGTGATGGTGTCGTCCATCGCAGGGACCGGGGTGGCTGCCGATTCAGCGTCGGCAAACGCCCGTTGGAGTGTTTCGTATGAATCCTGGATCATGCTCTCGAACTCACCGGCATCATGCGCACCGGCGAGGAGTTGTTCGATCGCTTCAGGATCGAGCGTCGGCCCGGCTTCGGTCTCGACGAGGGCGCTGAGGCCACTACTGAACTCCGAACCCTCAGCCAGGTCTGTCTGTGTGGTTGACTGACAACCGGTCAAACCGATGGCTGCACCCGCAGCAGCGACGATTGATGTCATCGTGATCTTGGTGATCTGTTCATACATGGGAATGTCTCCTGAGATGAATGTTCTCAGGCGTGGTATCGGTCCACGAGCGTCGTGTGATGAGCGGAACCGTCAGCGTGCGCAGGATCGGCAATTTCAGCGCATCACACCCGAGAACGCAACCGCAAGCATCTCCAGTGATCGGTCGGCATGTCCGACACCAGATTTGGCGTGAGCATCCGCTCTGACGCAAGCTGAGACCAACCCAGCGGTTTGCCGAATATCCAGACCACGGGCTTTGGCGTGGACAGCTTTGAGTCCCCAGGCGTTTCTCTTGGCGGTCCGCCTTGCCACTTCGTCGACGGAAAGGCGCAACTGTTGCGCGATCGCACAGGCGTGGAGATCGCGAGCCAGGGTCGTCGCAGAATAGATCAACGGAATCTCGACACCACGCGGGGCCGAACTGATGGTGTCTCGGATGTACTGAATGCCGCGTTCAGCATTGCCACTGAGCAAGGCTTCCTGCAATGGCCAGGGCTCAAGAGCCTTGGTGGCTGCGACCAGTTCTTGCACCAACTGCTGCGTGATGGTGCCACGCTCGGCACCGACCGCCAGTTTGGCGAGTTCTGAATCGATACGCCCGAGACCGATGCCCACGCGTTCAACGAGCGTTTGTGCAGCATCGCGATGAATCTTGACGCGGTGAACAGCGGTCGCCCGTTGACCAGCCCAAGTGATGGCTTCGTGTTCGTTCAACTCTTTGCACGCGATCACAGCGCCGACCTTGGCGACTTGCTTGTCGAGTTTGCCAGCCTTCCAATTGCCCGATCGCAGGACCAGCGTCGAACCCTCGCTCGGATTGTTGGCGTATCGCTCGAACAACGGGCGCGTGGCGGCTTTGACCAATTCCTCGGCTTCATCGACGATGATGACTTTGTGGGCCGCGATAAGTCCGAAACTTCGGCATTCGTCCAGGACCGTGGCTGCATCGGCATCATTCCCGGAGAAGGTAAACACATCAACCTCGCCGTATTCGTTGCGCAGGGCATTCATCAGGTTGGCGGTCTGTTCTTGACGGAGGAACAGTTCTTTGCCATGTAGAATGACGATGCGTGTGTCCGCGATGGACGCGGAGACAGGGGTTTTCGGCTTGGTGGTTCGGGCAGCCATCTCAAACAGGATAGCACCCGCCGCCCGAATTGCTCGTATGGTTGAACGATGCTCATTCTCTCAGTCATCCAGGGTCCTGATGCCGGACGCAAATTTGAACTGCCGGGCAATGAGCCTCAACTCATCGGCCGATCGAGTGAAGCGCTGCCAATCTCGGACAACACGGTCAGCCGAAGGCACGCCGAACTGACACCCGATGACGGGTTGTGGTGGATCCGCGATATCCAGTCGCAAAACGGAACCTACATCAACGGCACGCGCATCACCGAGCGAACGAGGCTTCACGCGGGCGATCAGATTCGCGTGGGCGCTTCTGTCTTTGTGTTTGGTCACAACGCACAGAATTCACCCGTTCGTGTGCTTGGTCCGGCGGACCTGTCTGCCGATGTTGAATACCGCATTCAGAGCAACGAAGACTCGATGATTCTGGCGGAACCCGAGCCACGCGCAGCAGCGGTCGATCACTTGCGCGTGATCTATCGCCTGACCACGCTGACGACACAGGTGGCGACCAAAGCCGAACTCCTGCGCCAGGTCCTTGAGCTCGTGTTCACCGAGTTCAAGCCCGAGCGCGGTGTGATCATGGAAGCGGCTGGCGAAAACCCGGAAGATCTCGAGCCGGCGGTCGTCAAATATCGATCGCCGCCCAAAGACGAAGAGGATCGTGAGATCAAGGTGAGCCGAACGATTCTCACGGCTGCGGTCACCCAGGGCGAAGGCGTTCTCAGTTCAAACGCGATGAACGATCCGCGGTTCGCTTCGGGTGATTCGGTGCAACGGTACAACATTCGCTCGGCGATCTGTTCACCCATCCGGTTTCGTGAACGGACCTTTGGTGCGATCTACATTGATAGTTCGATGGCGAACTACACCTTTACGCGAGAACAACTCGCCCTGATGAACGCGATCGGCCAACACACCGGGCTCGCGATGGCAAATGCGGAACACACCAAGCGACAACTCCACGCCGAGCGACTCGCTGCGATGGGCGAGACTGTTGCGGGCCTGAGTCACTCGATCAAGAACATTCTGCAAGGTCTGCGCGGGGGGGCGGATGTTGTTGAAATGGGACTCAAGAAGGATGATCTCAAAATCTCACGCGGCGGATGGGATATCCTCAAACGCAATCTCGACCGCATCGTCTCGCTCACGCTCAACATGCTTGCGTTCAGTCGTCAGCGACAAGTCGAACTTGAACTGATGCGCCTCGGCCCGCTCGTGGAAGAAGCCGCCGAACTGCTCGAGTCTCGATGTGAAGACAAGAACATCGCGATGCTTGTGGACACAGATCCCGAGATGCCACCGATTTCGATTGATCCGAATCTGATTCACCAGGCGATCATGAACTTGCTGGGTAACGCGATTGAAGCGGTCGAGCCAGACTCCGGTGTCGTGACGACGCGGGTGCTCTTTCATGAAGCCAGCCCGCGCAATCCGACGCCATATGCCGAGATTACGGTCATGGACAACGGCCCGGGTATTCCAAATGCGAAACTCGCCTGGATCTTTGAACCGTTCAACACGACCAAAGGCATTCGAGGGACCGGGCTCGGTCTGGCCGTGACAAAACGCATCATTCAAGAGCATCGCGGCCGGATCATTGTCGAGACTGCAGAAGGCAAAGGCGCTGCATTCCGAGTGCTGTTACCAGCCGACCTGGACAATTTGTTTGACCCATCAGCCACAGCCGAAAATCGCTTGACTGCATCTGATCTCATTGAAGGGCTGTGATCAACCGCCGCCCCCACCCGGGCCAACGCCGTCGGTTGGTTTGTCGCCTTTTGGTTTGAGCAGATCGCTGAATCCGTCCCTGACTGTGTTCTCCAGAATTTTGCCGGGTTTGAACGCTTTCGAGAAATCCGGCTTCCATGGCTTCGCGTCAAGAGCACCCTTGTTAGTCATCGGGATCGTTGCCGCTTCATCGAGGAAACGGCCGAGCGGCCCGGTGGTGCCAAACGCCTCGGCGGCAAACGCACCGGTCGGCATGTTGACGAGCAGGTCCTTGGTTTGAGAGATCAGATTGATTGTGCCTTCACTGGTAAACGCAAACTCGCCCAGTGGCACCGAAAGACTGTCGTAGTCGATGATGCCCCTGTCCATGCGCACATTGAACGGCGTGATGCGTGCGCCAATCTGACCGAACGAATTCTGGCCCGTGATTTTGAGCACCTCTGTAATCGGGCCGCCAAGCCCGTAGTTCACCGACCCAAGATCCGCTGAGATATCGAACGCGATGCCTTCGATCGACGCTGCAAGCGGTATCGAGCCGCTGCGGATATCGATTCGGCTCGCTCGCTCTTGACCGGGTGTGCGTTTGATTTCGCCAAAGAGTGGCACCACATTGAAAATTTCTTTTGTGAAACTCTGGTTCAGGCTGGTGAGTTCGATGTAGCCGCCTTGATCGAGCACAAATGCACCATCCTGCAAAACGCCGTCAGCACGCGCATCCTGGAATGATCCTGCGATGTGCGCGCGGGACGAGGGGCTGGAAAACTTCATAATGACAGTGCCGCCCTCGAGTGGTGCTCTGTTTGCAACCAACTCGTCGATCGAGACCTCGCTACCAAGCATTTTGACGAGCAACCCGTTTGTTCCAGCAAACGCATCGATCACCGAAGTGGGGACATGCTGGATGCGCCCGTTGACATTGACATACGCCTTGTCAGCGGTCAAAAGACCCGGTTCGGCCAGGTCGACGATGTCCGCGGTGACATTGAGCGCCCGCTGCGGCTCGCCCTCACCGATGCGTACATCGCCTCGCATCGTCACGCGGGCACCGGTTGCGTCGTCGTTGTGGCGAGCCACAACTTGCAACTGCCGGTAGGCACGCTGTTCGCCGCCCGGAAGTGTGATGTCGAGTTCTTCGACACGGGCGGTCATGTCAACAGCAAAGTTGGTGTTCGACCGTTCGGCGCGCGGCGGCACAGCGAGCGACCGCACGCGAAGATCAACGAGCAAGTCTTGTGCCAGAGTCAGCGACTGTTCTTCAAGGCTTCGTGACAGTCGATTGTTCAGCCACGCCCGATCGCCGCGCCAGTTCGCCCGAAATGGCTCAGTCAAGACGATCGCGCCTTGCGCGAGTTCGATTGAAATCGCAGAGGCATTCGACAGCGTGGGAGCGTCGATCAGGCCGCTGATACTCGTCACCCCCCCAGTGGTCGAGATTTCGCCATTGAGCCCGGCGGATGTTCCGAGGAGCCCGGCGTAGAGATCCGTGGAGCCGAGCATTTGGTCGAGCCACGCGGGCTTGAGACCTTGTGCTGCGACGGTTCCGTTCATGCCCGTTGCTTCTGTTGATTGCAGATCGGCATCAATGCGACCGATCTCGTTTCGCTCTGAATCAGAAATGATGGTCGCGAGTTTGATGGTGTTACTTTGTGCGGCTGCATCGGTCGAGACATCGGCTTCGACACGGAAACGGACATCGTCCGGTTCAAGTCCTTGCATCGTGAGAGCAGGGATCAGCACATGTGCTTCGATCGGCCCCCCCGCAGTTGTTGTCGTGCCAAATCGCAAAGCCGTTGTCCCGGATATGGCAACGGTCTCGGCCATCTCGGGTAGCATCGTCCGCATGAGATGCTCGGCGCTTGGTCGACTGAGTTTGATCTCGCCTTCTGTGTGTGTGCTGACGAGTGACTCGCCGAACAGTGCGTGTCCGGTCAGATTGAGACGCGTACCGGTTGCCGTCAGATCAGTTCGTACGAAGTTGTTGTCTGGTTTGATGCCCAGGCGGAGTTCGATGGCTTCGCCTGCGATGTCCGAGGCAAGCAGGCCGGCATTGAGTCCCTCGACTTGAGCCATGTCAATGCCCATCGCGAGGAGTGACGCGGGCAGTTCTGCAATGGTGAATGCGCCTTGCGGCGCGAGCGCCGGCAAGGTCCATGCTCCCGTTCCAGCAAGCGCCGCGCTCAAGCCGGGGATAGCAAACTCGCCATCGCCCTGAATCTTGTCTTGGCCCGCATAGAGCGTCGAGCCGATGCGCACCGTTGCATCTTCGTCGGGCCGAAGCCGGGTGTTGAAGACAACCTGCCGCAGTTCTGTCTGCTCGATAGCGCTCGTTGGATTGCTATCGATGTACACATTGCGGACCGCGATGCGCATTGCAAGATCTGTCTCATCGAGGTGCAACGATCTCGTCTGTTTGTCGAGCGGAATGAACAGCCGACTCAAGCGGATTTCGGTCGAACCGCCATCGGATCGCAGTTGGGCGTGTTCACCCATTTCGATGAGGTTTGCCAGCGGCGCAGCAAGCCCGGTGTGGGTGAGTGTGTACCCTTCGACCGGGTCCACTTCGAGCGATTCCTCTGAGAAGAGAAACGCGCCATCGCCGGTAAGTTTTTCGCTTGAGAGTGTGGCGACCAGTTTGGTTTTATCGTGATCGATGCGTGAGGCTTCGAGGATCAGATCAACCGTCGGGCCAACAAGAGCCGTCGGCCGAAGGTTTGGGTCTTGAATGAAGGGCTCAACAATCTGGGTCGAAACACCAATGAACTCCGCCCGGCCGGCAACCGCGCGGGGCATGCCAAAGGTGCCCGTTTCACCGATCATGCCAGACAGTCGAAACTCGGCACTGATCTGACCGGCTGGCTGATTGTTAAAGCGCCCGCCGGTTGCCACTCTGATCTGGACAGCCTTTGTCGATCCCGCGAGTTCGACGAAAGCACTCAGTTGTTCTATTTCGAACGATTTGCCAGATCCATCGACCAGAATCACGCCACTGGTCGGGCCGAGGATGACCTCGACAATGCCGTCCACATCGGTCGCTGCCAGCCCATCACCAGCCAATGCGTCTGTGAGATCGGCACTGAGGGCATACAACGACATTTCGATGCGGGCACCTTCACGCACGCGAAGTCCCTGCTCATGAAACTGCCTGGTCAGCAGCGGCCCGAGTGAAGCAACCCGGATCTGCCCGCCCGGGTCACCAGCACGCAAGATCATGTCTTCCAGTGCAAGATTGAGTTCGCCGTTGATGTTGTCTGATTCGATCCGCGCCTTGACGAGTGAGATAGCCCCCCCAGCCTGCGGTTCGAGATCAACGCCCATGCTCACGGTCGGGCCGACCTCTTTCTTCAGATTAACACCTGCTGCAGCAACGAATGGCTGCAACACCGCAGTATCAACCCCCACAAGCCCAAGCGTGCCACGAAGTACGGGCAATTGGCTGGTGCGGAGTGCACCGGCATCATCAAGAAACTCAGTCGCCTCGATATCAACACCAACCGAACCACCAGCGCGCCCATCGACGGTCAGATCGAGAGCACCCTTGATCGTCGCACCTTCTGCCAGCGATGCGGTTTCGAGGCGCACCGTGGCCGGGGCGGTGGTGATCTGCCGTGTCGCGGCTTCTTCTCCCTCGCCGATCGTCACAGCGGCATCGATCGCGCCGAGATCGACCGTGACATTGCCGTTGAGCGCGGCGAGTGAAGCGCCCGTAAGCGGAATGCGCGCGCTGTTCACACTTGCGGCGAGAGACGGCATCGACCGAATATCGAGCGACCCGCCCGTTACTTCCGCCAGCCACACAGGGTCTATCGCAGACATCGCTGCCTGCGAAATCGTCACTGTCAAAGGCTCAGCGATGACGAGATCGTCCAGATCAAACCCGATCGCGCCCCCCGCACTCACATGTTTCGACGACAGGCTGAGGTGGAGACCTGGTTTCGTCAATGCACCCTGCACGCGTGCTGTCAGGTCGATGAATGATCCAAAGGCTTGTTCAAACGCGACGGGCGCGTCAGACAGGCGGTCCAACAGCCGCGGATCGAGGTCTGATGATTCGACCGTGCCTTCGATGACAGCGTTTTCAGTCTGTATGATGCCGTTGTTGTCGATCAGGTTGTTGATCGTGGCGTCGATGTCGAAGGTGCCCGACTTGAAGGTGTCTGCAGCATGACCCTCGCCCGCTATTGTGCCCTTGAGGTTGATGTCGATCGGCGCACCGACCGCGATTGATGCGTGTCCGGTGATCGATTCGATCGCCATCGTGCTCACGCCGCGTTCACGGAGCGTCGCGTCGGCGTACGCCACACGCAGATTGTCAAACTCGATTCTCGCCTGCAGTGACGGCGGCAGCCCCCCCTTCGACCCGCTCGAAGCCGTGCCCGTGCCTGACGGGCTGCCCGAGGACGAACCGGTCGATGACGATTTCGGCTTGGTCAATGCCTGCAGAAGATTGAGTTCGCCCTCGTCGTTCTTCTCGATATTCATTTGACCCGAGACCGTGATCGTACCGAGGTCGCGGCTTCCGAAAACCAGGCCCAGCAGCCCGACATCGGCTTGCACAGTCACATCCGCAACGGTGCTGCCGTCGGGGTCCACAATCGTGAGCCCTTGCACCTGTTGGGGACCGAACCAGGACAAACCGACCGATCGAGCATCGATGGTGCCGGGCACGGCCTCGGAACCCTTGCTCGCCACCATGCCTCGTACGAACGGCGATGCAATCGTGGGAGCGAGGATCAATCCAACGACGATCAGCAAGAACAGAACGGTGATCGCACCGAGCACCAACCGCTTTCGGCTGCGCTTCTTTTTCGCCTGCCCTGCTTTTTCCCACGCCGATCCTGATTCTGCCATGTTGCCACCTCCGCAGCGTCGTCAAGACCTGCTACAGAAGCGTATGCGACCAAACGGGCGCGTTGAATCAGGATAACTTCCGCGAGATCAGACCTCGTCGGCCTTGGCGATCTGCCATTCTTCGAGATCTACCGGTGCCTGACGACCAAAGATCGTCACAAGCACGCGAACCTGTCCCTTCTCGGGGAACAGTTCGTCGACCGTCCCTTCGTAGTTCTCGAACGGACCCTCGCGGATGACCACATGCTCGCCCTTGTCGAACTGCAGCCGCACGGTGGGCTCGTCTTCGGGCTTGCGGCTGTCGAGCAGCATCTTTTCGATCTCATGCTCCGCCATCGGCGTGGGCCTGCCGGCGGTTCCAACGAAATCGCCAACGCCTGTGGTTTCCTTGATCAGGAAGAACACATCCTGCGGGATGCGACCGTCGTCTTCCAGCCGCATCTCGACGAAGACATAACCCGGGTAAAGTTTGGTCTCGGTGATGCGCTGGCGACCGCCCTTGATCGTTTTCGTTTTCTCGGTCGGCACCAAAATGCGGTTGACCAGATGCGTCATGCCTTCGATCTGCACTTTGCGCAAGAGCGTGTCGCGGACCGAGCTTTCTTTGTTCGACGCCACGCGCAGCACGAACCAATCCATGCCATCAGAGCGTGTTGGCTCTTCCGCTTCAATCAGGTCGCCTCGTTCATCCAGGCGGCCGTCCATCGCGGGGGTATCGCTCGGGCCGGTGTTTTGTTCAGTCGTCTCATTCGTCATGACAAGAACTCCTCAGCAATGAGACTCAACTCTCAAGCACATGGATGAATCGGAAGAAGTTACTGAATCCAAGATCGATGAGGAACAGAATCAACGAGATCAGCACAGCCGCCACAATCACAACCTGCGTCGAACCAATGATTTCTTTCTTGGTCGACCAGTTCACTTTCTTCATCTCGCCGTCGGTTGCCACGAGGAAGTCAACCGTGCGACGGCTCGAACCAGCGAACCAGAACACCACGATCGCACCGATCAGGATCACAGCACCAGCCACACCGGCCTGGAGATACAACTTGGGAATGATCGGCACGGGCGCTCGGCCACTGACTGTTGCGATGAATGTTCCGCTCGGTGAATCGCTTCGGATGCGCGTGATTTCCGCGTAACTGCTGTCTTCGGATTGAAACTCCATCCCCTTGATCAGCAACTTGCCGGTGGTGGGGGTCACCGCGGCATAGGTCTCCGTCATCGCAGAACCGAACGACTCAAACCCGCCATCCACACTCATGCGTTCGAGTGTGATGAGCGTTTGCTCTGGAACGGTGCCAGCCTGGACAGTGATCGAGAAGTCGTACGCCCGAGGTGGAATCGGCGCTGAACCGGCCTGGTCCCAAGCCCATGCAGCGCCCACGAGAAAGAGCACGCCCGCAAAGACCGCGGACATCGTCCGCACCCAATATCCCTGCCCTGGTTTGTAGATCCCGAACGACATGTCAGTCCTTCCGACTTTGCGAGTTGCGTTTTCGACCCACCGCCGATGCTCGCTCGCATCAAACACGCCAGGAGGGACTCGAACCCCCAACCTGCGGATTTGGAATCCGCTGCTCTGCCAATTGAGCTACTGGCGTACGAATATCGCCAGATCGCAGAGGTCCAGACTGCCAGATCAATCCATCTGGATCTTTGGCCATCTGCTATCTGGAAGTCTGTTACTTCCGCTTGATTTTGTGCAGCGTGTGCTTGCGCAGACGCGGGCAGTACTTCTTCATGCCTTCTTTGAGAGACTCGGGGATACCGCCCTTCACATTGACGGAAGTACGGTAGTTCAGGTCACCCGATTCGCTGCACTGCAGCCACACATACTCGCGTGCGGCACCTTTTTTCTTGGCCATCTGATCGCTCCAGACGAGGTAAACACGACGACCAATCGTCGCCAGAAAAACGCTCCGGCTGCGTCAACAGCCGGAGCGATGGAACAGTCAAATCCGATCGATCATTCGACGATTTCAGTCACCGTGCCTGATCCGATCGTGCGGCCGCCTTCACGCACCGCGAAACGAAGACCCTCTTCCATAGCCACGGGCTTGTCCATCAAGTCGATTTCCATCTCGATGTTGTCGCCGGGCATACACATTTCAGCGCCGCCGCCGAGTGTCACCGAGCCGGTCACATCCGTCGTGCGGAAGTAGAACTGCGGACGGTATCCGGTGAAGAACGGCGTGTGACGGCCGCCTTCGTCCTTGGTCAGGATGTACACCTGGCCCTTGAACTTGGTGTGCGGCTTGATCGAGCCGGGCTTGCAGATCACCTGCCCGCGTTCAATCATGGTCTTTTCAATACCACGGAGCAGCACGCCGACATTGTCGCCCGCTTGCCCTTGGTCGAGCGTCTTGTTGAACATTTCAACACCGGTCACGGTCGTCGAGATGTTTTCTTTCGCCAGACCGACGATCTCAGCCGGGTCACCGACCTTGACGATGCCACGCTCGATACGACCGGTCGCCACGGTACCGCGGCCCTTGATCGAGAAGACATCTTCCACACTGACGAGGAAGGGCTTGTCGATTTCGCGCTCGGGCTCTGGGATGTAGCTGTCCAGTGCTTCGAACAGTTCATCGATCGGTGCGCACGCGGTGTCGTCGTGTGGGTTTTCGATGGCGATGTTCGCCTGACCCTTGACCACTGGGACATCGTCGCCGGGGAAGTCGTACTTGCTGAGCAAATCGCGGACTTCCATTTCGACGAGTTCGAGCAGTTCGTCGTCGTCAACAAGGTCAACCTTGTTCATGAACACGACGATGTGAGGCACACCCACCTGGCGGGCGAGCAACACATGCTCACGCGTCTGCGGCATCGGGCCATCGGCAGCCGAGACCACGAGAATCGCGCCGTCCATCTGAGCAGCACCGGTAATCATGTTCTTCACAAAGTCGGCGTGGCCCGGGCAGTCCACATGTGCGTAGTGCCGATTCTCTGTTTCGTACTCGGTGTGAGAAGACGCAATCGTCACCGTCTTGTTGGCGTCACGCACGGTGCCGCCCTTGGTGATTTCTGCGTACGACTTCACTTCACCGCCGTGCTTGACAGCCGACCGTGCGGAGAGTGCTGCTGTCAGCGTGCTCTTGCCGTGGTCAATATGACCGATCGTGCCCACATTCACATGCGGCTTGGTGCGTTCGAATGTTCCTTTCGCCATCGCGGAGACCCTCGTTTCAACTGAAGTGCCTGTGCCCGACGAGCGGGCGCCTGTTCCATACAACCCTCCCAAACCCGAAGTCTCCTGCACACTCGCCTTTCGTTGGCGACCGCGCAATACCCTTCAGATCGGGAACGAATCTGTAGTCCGCGTTCTGCCGAGAGTCGCCTGCAATCGCTCTGTTTCACACAGGAAACACAACGAAACAGCGCAACCGAACCTTCGACACAACGCTCACCTGTCGGTCAAGGGTAGAACCCTTGACGCTCCCAAAGCCGCTGGCGAGACTTGAACTCGCGACCTCACCCTTACCAAGGGTGCGCTCTACCACTGAGCTACAGCGGCAAATCCCGACACAACAACCCGCCCGAGAGCAGTTTCGGGCGGGGCAACCATGATAGTGCCGATCAACCGCCGGTCAACCCATTGTGCACTTACTCTTGTGTCCCTCGGTCCACATCGTCGACACGATCAATCAGGCGAGACACCTGATCAGGGGTGAGATTCTCATGGAGCGTCTCGTCAATCAGACCGGCAGGAGCCGTTCCACACGAACCCAGACACTCAAGTTCCACGAGTGTGTAGCGCCCGTCGTCGGTCGTTTCGCCCACATCGATGCCCAATTTGGCTTTGAAAGCCTCGGTAATCTCTTTTTGTCCACAGAACTCACACGCCACCGATCGACACACTTGTACCAAGTGTTTGCCCTTGGGCTTGAGCCAATATTCCTCGTAGAAGGACGCGGTATCGAAAACCTCTGCCGGCTCGATCTCGAGATGGGTTGCAATTTCTTCCATCGCCTGCTTCGGAACCCATCCGTAATGGTGCTGAATCATGTGCAGAGCGGGCAGGAGAGCCCCTTTCTTGACCTCAAAACGAGGCAGATAGCGCTCGTTGATCTCAGTTCTCATCGCGTTTGTCAGGTACGGCTCTTCGCGACGCTCGATCTGTGTATCTGCCGATTGTTTTGCAATCCAAGCCATGAACCGCCTCCGTAGGTCGCCCGCTTTCGGTCGCTATGCTAGGCTCGACGATCCACAGCCAAGCGCGGTTGCTTGTGCAAGATGCAAGGCAGTTCGCGGTCATGCGTGAGTAACAGGTTCGCTTTTCGCTTTATCCATGTGACTTCGCCCTTGCGGGCTGAGAATTTGGCTATCAAGGAGATCATCGATGCCTGACGCAAAACCCGGTGCCGGCTACAACCCTGCAAACAATACTGTTTCCATTGGTGACAAGACGGTCGGCGTGCCACACGCAGATGCGATTGCATCCAGTTTCGGTGCCAAGGCACTGGAGATCAAAGACAAAGCAATCGCCTACAACCCCAAAATGAACCCGAAGTATGACCCGCGTGCCTCGGTCGGCGCACAGGCATATGCGACAGGCAGCGCGCTTTACAACAAACCACGCGCGGATAAGGGGCTCAGCCTTGTCGGGCATGAACTGACGCATGTTGTTCAGCAGCGATAGTCCGATTCGCGTTTGACCGAGTTGGTCAGCGCCGACGCTTTGCGTCGTTTTTCTGATCAAAAAAAAACCCGAGGACTGAGTCCTCGGGCGGCTTTTGACTTGTGATGTCGAGTCAGTTCTGCTTGGCGGCTTGCTTGGCGCGGTACTCGCGCAACGGCTGAGGCCTGGGTGCGTCTTCGTCGAACGGATCGACATGGATCTTTCGTCCTATAAAGACGATTTTGCCATCAGTGGTGCTGAAGAGGCTGTCATCACCGGCGCGTCGCACATTGAACCCAGGCTGAAACTTCGTGCCGCATTGACGGACGATGATTGATCCGGGTTGAGCGGTTTCGCCGCCGAAGAGCTTGACGCCTCTGTACTGCGGATTGGAGTCACGGCCGTTCTTCGTCGAACCGCCTGCCTTTTTGTGTGCCATATCAGAGCCTCATTTCGCCACACTGTTTCTTGATTCGTGCGGCCTCAACAATAGCCGCCCAATTCCCGACGGGCTACTGCCCGCCAGCAAACCACTATATGGGATGTCAAACTACCTCATCACCCATCGGGTGTCGGCGAGGTCAAACGGTAAAGATCCGCGACCTGAAAGGTCGCCGGGTGTTTCATACTCAAGCATGAGCGTCTTGCGAAGCATGACGCGCTTGTTCCGTTTGGTCTCGGGGTCACGGACCACGAACGGCTTGTTCTCGCCCGACAGTCCGGATGCAAACACTGAGAGCGAATCTGTCACGAGATCATCCGCCGGCCAGACCGCGAGGCCGTCTTTCGCATTTTCGACCCCTTGAAGAATCTGACCGAGAATGCTGATCTGATCTTCGAGAAGCGGGTTTCGCAAGGCGGTCAGCAGTTGCCGCGTGACTTCGGGCGGAACTCCTCGGCCAGCACGGTGAATCGCGCCCGCTTCGGTGACCAGATCAAAGGATGGAGCGAAGATCAGGTCCTGCCCTGAAAAGTTGGTCACCCGATAGGTCATGTAAAAATAATGACGCTTGACACCATTTGCCTGTGTGACTTCGGCGATTCGCAGCGGACCGGGTTCAAATTCCAGTTCCCAGCGTGTGGGGACCGGATCTGGTTCAGGTGCGGGCGCGAAACCACCAACCATCGTCATTTGAAGGCCGAGCACCAGCACGCAGATCAACGCGATGCCTCTCGACCATGGCTTCTGAAGCGTCAACAACCCGCCAATTCGTGATTCAATCATGCTCATCGTGTATCCCAACGCGATTGTCCATCGCCTCCGGAGGCGGGCCTTGGCTTTCGAGCCAGACACGCACCCAGTGTGGTAGTCTAGAAACACCTCGCCCCGCGTCAAACGGCATTCGTATCGTCGCGTGATTCGGTTGCTTCGTTTCAGGTCGGAGATCGCATGCCTTCTGTCCAGCGCATCAACCAAGCACTGCTTGAATCGGCTGCCCAGCGACTGGTCACCGTTCCGCCTCAGGATCGCGTCTTGGCTGCTCGACAACTGATTCGAAATGCACCGGCGCACAACATCGATCTATCGCTTATCTGGGGGGTCGTCAACGACGACACACAAGTTGTCGAACAATCCTGCCTTCTGGTGCCGGCTGCCGGTCGAACAGGGATGCTCTATCTATCAGCGCCGAATGAGACCTATCCGGAAACCACCGAGCAGCAAGCATCGCGGGTCTCCATTTTGAAAACGGTGTTTGATGCGGTTGATGCTGAGTTGCGTGATCGAATCCGTCTGACGCAAACGCTCGCCGGTGTTGATGAAGATTGGGCAACGCGCGCCTGCAGGCGTGCCAACATGACCGAGATCGGCCATCTGGCATACCTCAAAAGGGCGATTGCCCGGCGCGAATCGGAGCCGCCTTCGCTTCCGGATGGTGTTCGTTTGCGTCCCGTTGGCGATCTCAATGCAGAATCGGATCGCGAACTGCTCGCGCTCGCGCTTGAACGCAGTTATATCGACACGCTTGATTGTCCCGGTCTTTGTGATTTGCGCGACATTGATGATGTGATCGACTCGCACCAGGCAACAGGTGAATACAACCCCGCGTTGTGGTGGATCATCGAAGCAGAAAACGAACCACACGGCGCATTACTGCTGGCGCGCTATCCCGATCAATCAGTGATGGAGCTTGTCTACCTCGGCCTATCACCGACGCTGCGCGGACGCGGGATCGGTCGCAGGATGATGGATTTTGGTTTACACAAGACATCAAAAGCCGGCGTTTCAGAAATGACATGCGCTGTCGACACCAGGAATGTCTATGCCATGCAACTCTATAAGCATCTTGGGTTCAAACAGTTCGATGTACGCCTGGCGCTGGTGCGACCGACGGCTTAGGAAATGCGCCGCGCGCGCCGCGATTGAAGCGATCGCGTGCGCGATTGTGATCCCTGCAACGCGCTGGTGGTGCGCCCAGTTTGACTTTGCTTTTACAAGCAGTTGTTCATATCCGGGTCTTCCAATCGGGAGTCTCGGTGGATAACAATTTTTCTCTGACGGTCATCAAGCACACGCGAGCGCCAGAGCACTTTCGCGCAATTTTCATGCATTCAGATCGTTGCATCGACACGCGCTTTGACCTACGCTCTCCATCCGTCAGCCAGGGAGGTTCGGCTGACGAGTTGATCTGAAAAAACCCGTGTTTTTGAGCGCAATTCAGAAATCACCTTGTTCTTGGTGGTGTCGTTGCGCGCATGTAAATGAACACGGTTTCCAATGGGCAGGCATTCGCCACGCCCGTGCGTACGCAGGCGGCAAGGACGACGCCCCGGATCGCATCGAAGACGGGGAGCAATCCGTTTTCGTGACTCGGTCTATCGCTGACACAGGCTGTGTCAGCTCTTGTTGGGTGGAAGGAGCACTGCGTGCACAAAGGTCCGTCGAATCGTTCGCAAGGCCAACTCAACGAACAAACACCCCAGTCGCATCGTGCATTCCGTCATGCCGAATCGACCGGGCTCCTTGATCATCTTCAAGGTCTGTTCAGTCGAGAACTTGGCGAGGATCGATTTGCGCGGTTCTTCTCGAACCAAACACAACTCGGTGTTGATGACCAGCGCGTCCGTGTGACGGTACCAAATCGATTTACGCGTGACTTGCTCGAACGGCGTTTTGGGTGCGACTTGCGCCGCGTGCTCAAAGAAGAATCCACGCGGCGCGGGTGCGACCTCGAACTCAGTTTCAAAGTCGATGATGCAGCGTTTGAGTCGGCGCCCGATCGGTCAGCGATCCAAGGCCCGCGCGCCACGCCGATCGAACGCCCCAAGCGTCGTTCGCCGCGCGTCCGAACGGTCGAACTCAAGCATCGCCTCGATGACTTCATCGTGGGGGATGCCAACCGCGTTGCTCACGCGGCTGCCCGTCGCATCGCAGAGGGCGGCGACGATGGCACCTGCAGTCCGTTGTTCATCCATGGCGCGTGCGGGCTTGGCAAGACACACCTGCTTCAGGGTGTCGCGTCACGCTATCGCCAGTTGTTTCCTGATGAACGCGTGCTGTACCTGACGGCTGAGGTGTTTACCAATGAATTCGTGGCTGCTGTCCAGAATGGATCGATGGCGTCGTTCCGCAAGTTGTACCGCAATGTTGCGCTGCTTTGCATAGATGACATTCATTTCGTCGCTGGCAAAACCGCGACGCAGAACGAACTGCTGCACACGCTCGACGCGATTGCGCCGGGGAATGCCCGGATTGTGCTCGCGTCAGATGCGCACCCGCGCACGATTGCGCGGTTCAACGCGGCGCTTGTGTCAAGGTTGATCTCGGGTGCGGTCGTGCGGCTCGACCATCCGGATGTTGAGATGCGGACGCGGATCGTCGAACAAATGGCGAAAACGCGCAGCCTGCCGCTCGCGCCGGGCGGGGCGAGCCTTATCGCACAGCACGCAGCGAATGCTGACGATGCATCGGTCCGCGATCTTGAAGGGGCCCTCACGCAGGTCGAAGCGGTCTGGAGACTGCTCCCGGAACTCGCCGGGCCGGACGGGCGCATTGGTGGCGTGATCGTGCAGCACGCACTCGAAATGCGCAAGCAAGGCGTGTCATCATTCAAAAACGGTCAGCGCGGCGGCAAGCCCATTCAGGTCGAATCCATCCTCCGCATCGTGTGCGATGAACTCGAGGTCGAACTTTCAGAAGTCCTCGGACAAGGGAAGCACCGCAAGGTTGTGTTGGCTCGATCGATGGCGGTCTACGCTGCCCGCGAATTGACGACCAAGAGTTATCCCGAGATCGCTCAGGCGATGGCGCGGACGAGTCACTCGACGGTGGTCAGTGCATTCAAGCGGCTGAGCGGACAGATCGCTGAGGGCAAGCCGGTGAAGGTTGGCGGGCCGCACGACGGGCTGACGACGGGCGCGCTGGCGGACCGGCTGCTCGACCGGGTTCGTCGGGATGTGAGCCGGTGAATCGGGACCGATGCGGGGCTGTTGGGCGAAGCAATTGAATCAAAAAAAACGCGGAGATGCGGAGGGGCGCGGGCTTCGTTTCAGTCCTCGCGCTTGTCGATCTTCATGTGATCGAACAGCCTGTTTTCGAGGTCGTAGACGAAGAACTCGAGCGTGCGGCCGTTGATGCGGACCATGCAGTAGTGGTGGCCCTGGCGAACGGTGTTGTTAAATGCCGGGCGTGTCGGGCTGGGCACTTCGAGTCCGCCGCCTCCGCCGCCGGTGATGGTGTAGACGACGCCGCGGTCATCGGTGACGCGTCCGCCTTCGATGGGCCAAGTGCGTTCATAACTGTGGATGTGGCCGTTCATGACCAGATCGACGCCGTGCTTGTCATAGAGCGTGCTCAGGACGCGAACGCGGAGGTCGCCGCGTGTGCCTTGGCCGACCCAGGTGTCGCCATAGTCGTTGTCGTCTGACGAGTAGGGGGGGTGATGATGCACGACGAACTTCCAGATAGCATCTGATTCACCAAGGGCTTGGTCGAGCCAGACATATTGCTCTGAGCCGGGGCTGACATCGCGGTTGGTGTCGATCATGAAAAAATCAGCGTCACCCTGGCTGAACGCGTAGTAGTACTCTGGTTCGGGGAGTGAGAAATAGCGGTAGTAGTGCCGTGCGTCTTGCTCGTGATTGCCGAGGACGGGGTACACGGTGACGCGGCTGAGCAGCGCAGCCATGTTGCCGGTGAAGAATTCGTGAGTCCAGTCGGTTTTCTCGCTACCGGTGCCGGTGAGGTCGCCGGGGTGGATGATGAAGCCCGGGCGTTGGCCCCAGATGTACTCGGCGAGTTGGCTGGCGACCGTCGGGTTGTCCTGCGTGTCGCTGAGGATGGCGAAAGCGATTGGTGTGTGGCGCGGTGCCGCGGTTTGAAAGGTGAGGACTTCGGTCTCGAGTTCCTGTTCTTTGTCGTCGATCAGTGAGACCTGATAGAAGTACGGCTCACCGGGCTCGAGCCCTTCGAGCATCACTTCGCACAACATCGAGGTCTCCTGAATCGGGACTTCGCGGCCAAAGTTCTCGTCAGGACCAAACCGCACCGCGCCCATGACCGGTCTTGTGGTTTCAAAAACGATGCGAATGGAATCGCGAGTCGCGTATTGGAGGAAAGGCTGCACCTGCCAGTCGAGGTCATCGGAGATGGGCACTTCTTCAGCCTTGCGAACGGGCAGATCGACCCGGGCGGCGTGGTGCTCGAACTGATCGGCGACCCAGTCGGCGCCAGCCGCCATGTCGTACAGGCGGACATCCATGAGTCGACCATGGTGTGGATGGAACTCGTTGTCGTCGGCGTAGGACCCGAGCATGACGGGCGCCTTGTCCGGGTAGAGGATGTCACCTGACTGTGCTGTGGTCTCAGCATCGAGTTGTCCATTGACATAGAGGCGGGCGGTCGTGCCGTCGTAGGTGGCGACGACCTGATAGACCTGCCCTTCGTCGTAACGGGTCTTGCCGGTGAGGTAGGTCAAGTAGCCATCGCCATCGTCGGCGCCGGTGGTCGCGAGGGCGAAGGTGAAGTGTTGGTTGTTGTATCCGAGCACCCAGCCTTGTTCAGATTCGCCGTTGTCCTGGACGCAAGACAGGACCCCACCCCATCGCTGCGGGACCATGACAGAAAGCCACGCGGAGACAGTCATTTCACGGGTAGGCAGGACATCAGCGAGTTCTGCGATGTCGTTTGCGATGGTGAGGCGGTCATCTGGCTGGAGTTCAGACCCGCCGCCTTCGTCTTCGGGGACAAAAAACAATGGGTCCGCAAGGTCGATCGCGGGTCCAATCTGAGATCGTAGTTGTGAACCGACCACATCTGAAGAGAGAAGTGGATAAGCGAGGACGGGGTCAGGTCCGTCGTGGGCAGCGAAAAGGGCCAGTGAAACCAAGAAGGCGTGCATCATGCTGGGAGCATACAGCGATCGCGGTGAGGCAGCACCCCATTCGCTAAGGTATACAGCCTTGAACGACCGACCTCCTTTGGGTGCATGATGTCTGACCAGTCCATTCCTTTGAGTAAGCCTGATATTTCTGCGCTGGAAGAGCGTTTGGTGCTTGAGACGCTTCGTTCGGGTCGGCTGAGTATTGGGCCGATGGTTGAGCGTTTTGAAGCCGGGGTGGCCGAAGCAGCGGGTTGTGCGCACGGGGTGGCGGTCAATAGCGGGACTTCGGGGCTTCACGCGTTGCTTTTGGCTCTGGGGATCGGGCCGGGCGACGAGGTGATTACCACGCCGTTTTCGTTTATCGCGAGTTCGAACTGCATTGCGTTCGTGGGGGCGACGCCGGTGTTTGTTGATATTGACCCTGGGTCACTCAATATGGACCCGGCGGCGGTCGAAGCGGCGATCGGGCCTCGGACCAAGGCGATCCTGGCGGTCGAGGCGTTTGGCAACCCGGTTCATATGGATACCTACGCCCGGATCGCAGCACGGCACGAGTTGGTGCTCATCGAGGATGCCTGCGAAGCCCTCGGGACGACGCTGGCGGGCCGAAAAGCGGGATCTTTTGGCCGGGCAGCGGTTTTCGGGTTCTATCCCAACAAGCAGATCACCACGGGCGAAGGCGGGATGATCGTGACTGATGACGAGGTCCTCGCCGATCAATGTCGGTCGATCCGGAATCAGGGGCGTGCAGCAGGACAGGTCAGCGGGAGCCAGGGTTCGTGGTTGACGCATGAGCGAATTGGGTACAACTTTCGGCTCAGCGAGGTGAGTGCTGCGATCGGCGTGGCACAGTTGCAACGATTTGATTCGATCGTTGAAGCCCGGCGGCGGGTTGCTGACAATTACATGCAGCGTTTGATGGGCGTGCCCGAGTTGGTGTTGCCCACGGTCGCATCAGGAGTCAAACCGAGTTGGTTTGTGTTCGTTGTGCGTCTTGAGACGCGATTTGCAGAAGCGGAGCGGGATCGAATCATTCATGGACTCCGCGCCCACGATGTGGGGTCCGCAGCGTACTTTCCATGCATTCACCTGCAGCCTTGCTATCAGCGGAAATACGGCTTTCGGAAGGGCGAATTTCCGATCGCCGAGTCGGTGAGTCATCGAACGATCGCGTTGCCTTTCTATGCCGGGCTGACCACCCGTGATATCGATCTGGTGGCGCAGACGCTCGAAGTGATGATTTCGCGAGAGCACCTTTCGCGATAGGGGTTGGAATCGGATCAGAATCGGGCTACACTTCCCGCCACGCCTTTGGGAGGCCAGAATCATGCCGAAAGTATGCTACTACACCGGTAAGAAAACCGGGTTCGGAAAAAACCGCACTTATCGCGGTCAGAAACTGTCGAAGGGCGGCTTCGGCCTCAAGCCCACCGGCATCACCCGTCGGACATTCAAGCCGAACCTGCAGACGGTGCGGGCCGAGGTTGTCGATGACAACGGCGTGAAGCAGATGAAGAAAATCAAAGTCTCGACCAAAGCGATCCGTAGCGGACTCGTGGTCAAGCCCTTGCGACGCAAGTATGGGTACACCCGTCTGCAGAACGAAGCCGAGTAACTGGCTGCGTTGATCAACCGAGATGTTCACCGACCCGCCCGGATCTGGGCGGGTTTTTTTATGCTTCGGCAAACTTCAGAAGCGTGCGAATTGGTGTTTGCGCAGACGGTTTGACCGAATACACTGTGACAGCAGGTCAACTTCGAGGGTGCCGATGCTTTGTGAGTGTGGTAAAAATGAGGCGACGGTCCGCGAAACGGTCATCATCAACGGCAAGTCCATTGAAAAGAACCTGTGCGAACAGTGCGCCCAAGATCTTGGGCTCGCGCCGACGACCCATCATCCGGCATTGCACGAGTTGGTCAAACAGTTTGTCCATGAGCCCGGGGTTACGGAAGCCCAGCCACTGAAGGCTGAAGAGATTGCGTGTTCGACCTGTTCATTGACCTATACGCGATTCAAACAGACCGGTCTCCTTGGGTGTGGTTTGTGCTACAAGTCATTTGAAGAGCAGGTCGGCCCGTTGATTGAGCGCGCGCACGAAGGGGCGACGCACCATGTGGGCAAGATCCCGCGCAGCGCGCTCGAGCGTTCTCGCCATGGCGGGCCGGATCGTCTGGAGATCTTGCTGGGGACGACCGAAGAGCGGCTTCGGCGGATGGGCGAATTGCGTCGGCAACTTGATGAAGCGGTCGAAGCGGAGCAGTTTGAACGAGCGGCAACGCTGCGCGACGAGTTGCACCGGCTCGATCAGTTGAAGCCTGGGCAGGTTTTGCCAGACGAGTTCTCATCGACGCATGGGGAGGAGTGACAATGGTCAGTTCACCCCCCCCAAATGAAGATGGAGCCAAGCCCGCGTACGGCGCGACCACGGAATGGCTGCGCAACGAAGGTGCGGCGTGCGATGTCGTGTTGTCTTCGCGTGTTCGGCTTGCGAGAAATCTGGCTGCACATCGATTTGTTCCTCAGTCTGATCGAACTCAGCGGCAGCAGGTTGTATCGCTGAGCCAGCAAGCGATCAGCGAGATCGGTTCGTGTGTCTGGATCGACATACATCGAACAAATGACCTCGAAAAGCAGTTGTTCGTCGAACGCCAGTTAATGAGTCGCCAACATGCGCGAGGCAAACTCGCTGGTGGAATTGGTGGGCCTGATGAACCGCGCGGGCTTGCGGTTTCTTTGCCTGATGAGCGCGTCGCGATCATGGTCAATGAAGAAGACCACTTGCGCATTCAGTGCATGCGTTCGGGGCTGGCGCTGAGCGAGGCACTCGCCGCTGCGGACACACTTGACGACGAGTTGGAAGCACGCCTTGAGTTCGCGTTCAGCCCGCGATTTGGATACCTCACCGCGTGCCCGACCAATGTTGGCACAGGGGCGCGATTCAGTGTCATGTTGCATTTACCCGGGCTCAAACTGCTTGGCGATATCGACAAGGTCAAGCGGGCGGCTGAAGACATGTCGCTCGCTGTGCGCGGGTTTTACGGCGAAGGATCAAAAGCGATTGGTGACTTCTATCAGGTCTCGAACCAAACCACCTTGGGCAAGACCGAGCAGGTCTTGCTGCAGGAACTTGAACGCGACATCATCCCGCGTGTCATGGACTACGAACGGCACGCGCGGCGAACGCTTTTCGAGAAACGAAAGTCGACGACGCAGGATCGGATCATGCGGTCGGTTGGTCTTGCGAAATATGTCCAGTTAATCTCGACGGAAGAAGCGATGGAGCACCTGAGCATGATCAGGCTCGGTGCTGCGATCGGGATGCTCAATGGGTCGTCTATGCAAGCGGTGAACAAGTTGTTCTTGCTTGTTCAGCCGGGACACCTGCAGCACAGGGCGGGCCATGCGTTGACGCAGCACGAACGACGGGTCGAGCGAGCCGCGGTGTTACGCGAGTATTTGCGGGATGTCGGCTGAGCAGAAAACAACTCGCTTTGTGTGGCCGCCGCGTCCGATTGAAGACCAGCCGGAGCGCGAAATCACAACCGTCAGCGGGCAGTCCGGGCTGCTCGATGTTTTTGAAACGCAACTGCTTGGGCGTACTGGGTTGTCATTTGAACGGCGTTCACGACAACTTGGGTGGCAGCCGGACGCGATCGAAGACTACTGCGTTCGGTGCGGCGGGTCTGTCGGCCCGCACGAATCAGACGGCGAAGGGTGCCCGACTTGCCGAAGGAAGCGGTTGCCCTGGCAACGGGCGATTCGGCTCGGGGCATACGCGGGTCATCTTCAGGTTTCGATTCGAGATCTCAAGTTTCGCGCCTGGCGGCAAACCGGCGTCGAGCTGGGGCGGTGCATGGGCGATCGTTTGGCGTGGCACCTCGAGCGGGCAAACACTGAGCCCTCCGACGCGGTGATCGTCCCGGTGCCCTGTCATTGGACGCGTCGCGTGCGATTTGGCGTGGACCACACGCTGGTTCTTGCCCGGGCAGCTTCAGGGCAGTGCGGGGTGCCGGTGCGTCGGTTGCTTACTCGCAGACCGGGCCCGAGGCAGTTGCAGGTGAGCGCGACCGAACGCTCGCGGAATGTCTCGCGTGCATTCCAAAAACGGCGTTTTGGCAGGTTGCAGGCACCGAAACTCGTGATTGTGTTGGACGATGTCAGGACGACCGGTGCGACACTTCGTGCGTGCTGTCGAACGATTCGGTCGGGATACCCGGTGGAGAGTGTGTGGGTGGTGACTGCGGGTGTGACACCGATGCGAAATCGTCGCGAACGAGCGAACCGGCTTGAGGGGGCTGAGAGGTCAATTCCGGTGATGGCGGTGCAAGAAAATTGAAGATCCTTGCATTGAAGAGATTGACTTGATTGTGTTGGGGGCTACACTCTCCCTCGCCACTCAGCACGGCATTGCCCGTGTCAGCAGTGGTCTGCGAAGTCGCCGGTCACTTGATGTGATACCACGATTTCACCTCTTTGGCAAGTGAACAGTTGGGTCCGCCGCGAGAATGTGCGGTGTCGATACCGGTACACGACCGGCCCTGCCTGAGGGGATTTCGACACCGACATATATTCAGGTCATCTGGGGTCACAACCAGATGTTTGGCATTCTCGTGTGGATCAGCCCTTGTCAGCCCGTACTTGTGCGGGTTGGCAAAGACGAAATTCTTTGAATGCCAAAGACAAAGCCCCGCACGCACACAGGTGTGTGTGGGCGATTCGAGGAGACGAAACCTCGAGTCGGACCGACTTCGGTACGCCCCGTGTCAACGGGCACGACCGAAGAAGTCGGACCAAATTCAACACTTGATACGAATCCGTTTCCGGGGGAACCCGGAGCGGTTCAACAAGCATCAATTGAAGAGTTTGATCCTGGCTCAGATTGAACGCTGGCGGCATGGCTAAAACATGCAAGTCGAACGAGAACCCACTTCGGTGGGGGACAGTGGCGAAAGGGCGAGGAATACGATCGAACATACCCCGAGGTGGGGGATAGCTGCGGGAAACTGCAAGTAATACCCCATGTCCTCTACGGAGAAAAGGTTTACCGCCTTGGGAGTGGCGATCGTCCTATCAGGTAGTTGGTGAGGTAAAGGCTCACCAAGCCGAAGACGGGTAGCGGGTGTGAGAGCATGACCCGCCGCATCGGGACTGAGACACTGCCCGGACTCCTACGGGAGGCTGCAGTAACGAATCTTCCGCAATGGGCGAAAGCCTGACGGAGCAATGCCGCGTGTGGGATGAAGCATCTACGATGTGTAAACCACTGTCAGGACCTAGGAACAATGACCAGGTCCAGAGGAAGGGCCGGCTAATCTCGTGCCAGCAGCCGCGGTAATACGAGAGGCCCGAGCGTTAATCGGAATCACTGGGCTTAAAGGGTGCGCAGGCGGATTGGCAGGCATCTCGTGAAAGCCCCCGGCTCAACCGGGGAATAGCGGGGTGAACCTCCAGTCTTGAGGAAGGTAGGGGTCAGTGGAACCATGAGTGGAGCGGTGAAATGCGTAGATATTCATGGGAACGCCTATGGCGAAGGCAACTGACTGGGCCTTTCCTGACGCTGAGGCACGAAAGCGTGGGGAGCGAACGGGATTAGATACCCCGGTAGTCCACGCCGTAAACGATGTGCACTGGGTCGAGGGAGCTCTCACGCTTTCTCGGCCGAAGGAAAACTGATAAGTGCACCGCCTGGGGAGTACGGTCGCAAGGCTAAAACTCAAAGGAATTGACGGGGGCTCACACAAGCGGTGGAGCATGTTGCTTAATTCGAGGCAACGCGAAGAACCTTACCTGGGCTTGACATGCATGGATTAACCTTTCGAAAGATAGGCCACGCCCTTTGGGTGGAACATGCACAGGTGCTGCATGGCTGTCGTCAGCTCGTGCTGTGAAGTGTCGGGTTAAGTCCCTTAACGAGCGCAACCCCTATCGTTAGTTGCTAACGCGTCATGGCGAGTACTCTAGCGAGACTGCCGGTGTCAAACCGGAGGAAGGTGGGGATGACGTCAAGTCCTCATGGCCCTTACGCCCAGGGATGCAAACGTGCTACAATGGTATGGACAAAGCGATGCGATACTGCGAAGTGGAGCAAATCGCAAAAACCATGCCCCAGTTCGGATTGCAGGCTGCAACTCGCCTGCATGAAGTTGGAATCGCTAGTAATCGTGGATCAGCTACGCCACGGTGAATACGTTCCTGAGCCTTGTACACACCGCCCGTCACGTCATGGAAGCCGGGAGCGCCCGAAGTCACGCTATCTCAAGCGTGCCTACGGCGAGATCGGTGACTGGGACGAAGTCGTAACAAGGTAGCCGTAGGAGAACCTGCGGCTGGATCACCTCCTTTCTAAGGGATTTCCTTAGACTCGGAAATCAACCAACTCTGATGGGAACGAACACCCGGAAGATTGGCTATGCGGAGAAATCCGCACCGAGCAAGTGAGCGCACTCTCGCCCGCCACAGAGGTTCGCTGTCTACTCATGAGAGACAGCAGCCGGCGGATAGATGTTGAGTAATCAATATTGAAGACGGACCCAACTGTTCACAGGCCAATGAGGCAGTGAGTACCGACATATTTGTGTCACGCTCAACGCCCGGTACTGCCGGGCGTTGTTATTTTTGTTCGGTGTTACTCGCACTTATATTTGGATGATCATTCGGCCCATTGAATCGTGACCTCAAATGAGATCGTGTTGCTGAGTATGCGATCGAAGCCCAGCATTTGCTCAGCCAACTCGGGATCTGGACGTAGTTCAAGCGTGGCATTGTGGGATTCGAAACCCGTGAGTATCGATGAAAGTGTGACTCGCTCTCGGTCATACGCTGGCCTCATAGCGAAGGAACCAAGAACCCATTCCTGACTACCGTCGATGAGAACTGCCTGCATAGATATCGGGATTTTGCGGTTACCCGATGAAACGAGCTCCAAGTCAAACTCGACTCGATCATCGCCAAGATGACGGGCTTGGGCCGACTCCACCCAACCGGATCTCATGAAAACTTCTGCCAGGTTTTCATTAAACACAGGCAGAATGATCGGAATACCCGTGGGAACAACTTCAATCGGCGTCGAGGCTTCGAGTTCTCGTGTCAAAAGCAATTCGGCATCGTCTTCGATCGAGTTGAATGCACGCATCGTCCAGCTCGTCCGAATCGTGTGTGCACCAACTGGAACTGGAAGTGTCCAGTTGGTGATTTCAAGATCGCGCCATTTGTCATCACTGAAGTCGAACCATGAGAGTTGAGGCAATTGGTATCGCGTTCGTTCGGACTGAAACTCCGGTCGGGCAACGGCAATGTCGTCAATCATAAGCGAATTGAGCGTGTATTCGTAGAAAAAATCACCAAATCCCGTCCGATCAAGCGTGACTGCTACGGCGATGGGTATGGTGGCGTCGGTGCGGGCTTTAGAAACTGTTTGAACAACAATCTCGACTTGAATTTGCTCAAAGTAAGTACTTGCGTCAGTTGGAGAAATGTCATTGAACGCAATCAATCGCTCCATCAACGCGCCTGATCTCCTGTGCCAGTCGAGCGATAGGTCTGCTTGCCGCTTCAGCGTAATGGCTGCGATCTCATCCATCTGAGTTTGCGTGAGTGTCCCGAATTCGTGACGGTTATATAGCTCACCAATGATCCTGCCGTCCGTGCCGGACTCGTCATCACCAATGCGGGCTATGAGCCAAGATGTTGGGACGAAGTAAGCCCAGTCGTATTCTCGATTGTCGATCACGATGAGAGAACCTCCGGCCAAGAGGCTTGTGACGGCGAGCATCGCGCCCGAAATTGCCAACCAAGGTCGGCGTTTTCTTTTGCCAACGCGAATCGCACTCCCATCCAGTTCCTTCCCGCACTCCGGGCAGCGGCTGCTGCCGGGGTAGATCCCCACGAGATCGAACCGGCAGCCTCGGCAGATGGGGTGGTCGTTGACCTTTCGCCCGCGCATCCCGGTGATGAACAAGATGAGGCCGAGGGCGAGCAGGATGCCGGGGACGATCAGCCACAGCATGGGCGTGGTCCTTTCGGTTTGCAGCCCGATTCGTCGGGCCGACGGGCGATCCGGTGCGGTTCACCATACCATTCGTCCCAGATTACAGGAGAGTTCGATGACTTGGAAGACCGTTGCTGACACATTGACCGCTACACCCGGCGAAACGCTGACACTCAAGGGCTGGGTTCGCACGCGGCGCGACTCGAAAGCCGACGGGGGGCTGTGCTTTATTGCGCTCCACGATGGCACCTCGCACGACGCGATCCAGGTTGTCGCCAAGGCTGCGGGCGATGACGCGCTGGCGAACTATGACGAGGTCAACAAGTTGACGACGGGGTGCTCGATCGAGGCTGACGGGTTGCTTGTTGAGTCGCAGGGCAAGGGGCAGTCGGTCGAACTGGTGGCCAGCGAAATCCGCATCATCGGGCTGGTCGATGACCCCGATACCTACCCCGTGCCACAGAAGCGGCACACTTTCGAGTATCTCCGCGAGCAGGCCCACCTGCGTGTGCGGACGAACACCTTTGGAGCGGTCGCTCGTGTTCGGCATGCTTTGGCGATGAGCATTCACCGGTTCTTCGATGAGCAGGATTTTTACTGGGTGCATACGCCGATCATCACAGGGAGCGATTGCGAGGGAGCCGGGCAGATGTTCCGGGTGAGTACGCTCGATGCGATGAACGCACCATCAGCTGACGACGGTTCATGCGACTTTGACAAGGACTTCTTCGGCAAGGAAACGCACCTGACGGTGTCGGGTCAGTTGAATGTCGAGACCTATTGCAGTGCGCTCAGCCGCGTGTATACCTTCGGCCCGACCTTCCGGGCGGAGAACAGCAACACGAGTCGGCATTTGGCTGAGTTCTGGATGATCGAGCCGGAGATTGCGTTTGCCGATTTGGCAGCCAACGCGGACCTGGCTGAGGCGATGCTGAAGTTTGTGCTTGCGGATCTGCTTCAGCGCCGGGCTGACGACATGGCGTTCTTTGATCTGCGGATCGAGAAGGGGCTGATCGAACGCTTGAAGCATGTGATCGAGACGCCGTTCAAGAGGCTGCCGTATACCGAGGCGATTGCGATCCTCGAGAAGGCCCAGGGCAAGGCGAAGTTTGAATACCCGGTGAAGTGGGGGCTCGATCTGCAAAGCGAGCATGAGCGATACCTGACCGAGAAGCATTTCAAGGCTCCAGTCATTCTGATCAACTACCCCAAGGACATCAAGGCATTTTACATGCGCGTGAATGACCCCGGCACCGACGGGGCGCCGGGCGACACGGTGGCCGCGATGGATGTGCTGGTGCCGGGTATCGGCGAGATCATCGGCGGTTCTCAGCGCGAAGAAAGGCTCGATGTCCTCGACCAACGCATCAATGAGATGGGGCTGAATATTGATGACTATTGGTGGTACCGCGATATGCGGAAGTATGGGACGGTGCCGCACGCGGGCTTCGGGCTCGGGTTCGAGCGGCTGATCCAGTTTGCGACCGGCATGGCGAATATCCGCGATGTGATCCCGTTCCCGAGAGCGCCGCGGCAGGCTGAGTTCTAAGCGTAGATCGGCTCTCCGAGCCGATGCCTCCCCCTCCGCTTTTCCAAAGAGCCGAGCGGCGCGAGCCCTAGGGTTTCGGCGGCCCGTCTGTGGTCGTCCAATCGCTTTGCCCGACCCGATGAGCCGAAAACGGCGGATCTGGGTACCGCGTGAGGGTGCTTTGCGCGGGTTGAATTTTGTGCCGGTGGGCTTGTCCCATACACTGCAGTGCGAGGCTGCGAATGTCATTCGGCGTGAATCTCAAAACCATGAATTATGAACCCGAGCAATACAAGCGTTCTCGCGCGACCACTCGGCTTTCCGGCTTCACGCTCATCGAACTGCTGGTCGTCATCGCCATCATTGCGCTTTTGATCGGCATCCTGCTGCCGGCGCTGGGCCGGGCGCGGTCGGCAGCCCAACGCACCGCGTGCCTCGCCAATGTCCGGTCGATCGCGCAAGGGCAGGCGATGTACGCCGACAACAGCCAATCGTGGTATCCGCATTGGTCGGGGTGGCAGGTCTATGGCGGCGCGGGTGACGGCGTCGGAGGCGACGAGCCGGGGCTTGGCTGGACGGAACTGCTTGATCCTTATATAGATGGCCGAGCGGTCTACCACGACCCGAGCCGACCGGACGAAGAATCGCCCGCGTCCTACTTCATCGCAGCCCGGTTTGCGTGGATGCAGTTCGGGCGGCAGTTTTCATCGGTTCGAGAGACCCTGATCCACTTTCCGTCGCGGTTTGTGATGGGCGGCGACTGCAACTATCCCGGGCTGTATATCGAGCCCTATGGCACAGCGACCGGTCGGTTGCCCGATTGCGATCAAGACGATGCGAGCCAACCCTGTGTGTTTTTCGAGGGCGAACTCGAGCCCCACAACGGGGTGAGCAACATCTTCTTCTTTGACGGGCACGCTGCGGGGTTCAGTGAATACGACCCGTATGCGATGACCTGGCACGCGTCACAGATGCTGCCTTGGTCGATGGAACAGCCTGGTGGGTGATTTTGATGGCGGTTGTGGGCTGTTTCGCACAGGAGGTGCGGAGGACGATCGCCCATTTTTTTGCTATTGCCTGCTCAAAAGACCGCTATCAAGGTCCACGCGTCCGTCGAAAGGGAGCGGAAACCGTGCCCAAAGGCAGCGAAGTGATCGCCTGCGCGCGGTGATATGTCAATCTGGGCGCTTTAGAACACCAAACAAAACGGTACAATGTCAGAGTTCAACCATTTTTGCATATATTTCACCAATTTACTGATTTGACTCTTCCAATTGCCACCCATCTCGGGTATTCTCCTGCCTGACAGGAACTCACAAGAGGCGTGGGTTCAACAAGACATGTTTCGCATATGGGAATTCTTTTAGGAGAGACAACATGAAGAAGACACTCGCAATCGCACTCGTCGCTGGCATCGGTGCTTCGGCTGCTGCTCAGCCCTCACAGTTCACAGATTTGGGCAAGATCGGCAACGAAGGCACCTATACATTTGATACCAATGGCTCGCTGTTTGATACGGAAATGGCCCTGTGGGATGCTGCTGGCATTCTCCTCGCAGCCGACGACGATGGCGGTGACGGCCTGAACAGCCTGATCGTTGCCACGCTGAGCGCTGGCACCTACTACCTCGGTGTTTCAGAGTTCAACTCATTCTTTGAGGACGGCTTTATCAACTCCGGCTCTGCGTTCGAGGGCGGCGATGATGCCGATGTCATTCTGAACATCGATGGCCAAATGTGGGGCCAAGGCTTGGCTGGCGAATTCCTTGATCAAGAAACCCTGTTCTTCTGCTTTGATGTCAGCGTTCCCGCACCGGGTTCGATGGCTCTCCTCGGCCTCGGTGGTCTGGCTGCCATCCGTCGTCGTCGCTAATCGACGCTGACAGTTTCCTTATTCTCGCATCTCAAAGCGCCCGGCTTTACATGCCGGGCGTTTTACTTTTTGTTGAGTGTTCTTGGTCTGAGTGAGTTCTCGGACCATCATGCGTGTTTCTGGGTCGATCAATCGAGTCGAGCGGTCCAGTTTGACCAACGGCGACCGAGTAGGTGTTCCATGAAAACGAAAAATTTTCGGATTGGTTTTCAACTCCACCAAATGAGGGTAGATTTGAAGGTGTCACGGAGTCCCCGGGAGGCGTGGGCTCGTGTTCACATCGTTGAATCGCGCTTCAGAAGAATACAGGAGAGATATCATGAAGAAAACAATCGCACTTGCAGTGATCGCTGGCATCGGTGCCTCGGCAGCTGCTCAGCCTGAAACATTTATGGACCTCGGCAAAATCGGCAACGAAGGCGATTATGTCTTTGACACCAACGGTTCACCCTTCGATACCGAGTTGGGTCTGTGGGATGCCGCTGGCACACTGCTCGCGTCGGACGACGATGGTGGTGATGGCCTGAACAGCCTGATCGCAGCGAACCTGAGCGCCGGCACCTACTGGCTCGGTGTTTCAGAATTCAACTCAATCTTCGAAGATGGCTGGTTGAACACCGGCTCGGCGTTTGAAGGTGGCGACGACGCGACCGCGACCCTGAACATCAATGGAAACTTTGAAGCCGACATGCTCGTTGGTGATTTCCTTTCGCAGGAAACTGGTTTCTTCCGCTTTGAAGTCAGCGTTCCCGCACCGGGTTCGATGGCTCTGCTCGGCCTCGGCGGTCTCGCTGCCGTCCGTCGTCGTCGCGCGTGAGAACAGTGATCACCATTGAGTCGTGAGATTCTCGCGATTCGATCATCGATCATTCATTTTGCATATCGGCAGACGCCCGGCCTAGGTGCCGGGCGTCTGTTTTTTCGAGGAATCAAACCGGTTCGACACCTCGTTAACTGCGGATCTGCTCAGATCGCACAGGTTTTGCTCAAGTCTCGCTTGGAGTGACCGAGAGGTGCCGTTAGAGTAGCGAGGACGGTGACAGAGGCACGGTTTAACCGCAGCACGCTGGATGGACGAGGGAATGACATGATGCATTTGCATTTCAAAGGTGGACGGCTGGGATTTGCTCTGATCGTGTGTTATCTGGCATGCCCAGCAGGTGCCGAGACAGAGGAGCCGTTCACTGAAGAGGCTGCTGCACGAGGGATTTTTTATACGCCCTGGATCAACAGCGATCACTTTGGAACGGGCATCGCCTTTACGGACCTGGACGGCGACGGGGATGCCGATCTGATTGTGACTGGCGCGACTTCCGGGCTGGTGGCGTTACTTGAAAATGATGGGACGGGTCATTTTACGAATCGTTCGTTTGGGTCCGGGATCACACCTGCCATCTTTATCAGCGGCGTGTCATTGGCGGATTATGATGGCGATGGGGATGAAGACCTGCACCTGACGCGTGCGGCATCGCTTCCCGATCAGTTGTACCGCAACGATGGGAACTTCCAGTTTGTCGATGTGTCTGCGCAGGCCGGGATCAATGTGACCGGAATCGGCATGGGCGCGACCTGGGGTGACTACAACGGGGATGGATGGCTTGACCTGTATGTCACCAACCGAACCTCGCAGGATGGGAATCTTGTTGACAATTTTCTGTTCAAGAACAATGGCGATGGGACATTCGAGGATGTGTCGGTGGCGATGGGCGTTCATCGGACCGGTGATCCGAGTCTCCTGGCATCGTTTCTCGACTATGACAGCGACGGCGATATCGACTTGTACCTCGCCAACGACAAGGGGCTTCAGCCGAGCTGGCAAAACCATCTATTCCGCAATGACGGCGGCGTATTGACGGATGTGACCGCGGCAACGGGAACGGCTGCGAATGTGGATGCAATGGGCATTGCCTATGGCGATATCGACCACAACGGCTACCCGGATCTGTTCGTGACGGGGGGGAAAGGTCATGTGATGCTCATGGCCAACGACGACGGAACATTTACCGACGAATCGGCAGCTGCGGGTGTCCTCATCGCCGGCACCGGCTGGGCATGCCAGTTCTTTGATTACAACAACGACACTTTCGAAGACCTGTATCTGGTGAATGAAGGCGACCCGAATATCCTGTTCAAGAATACAGGCTCGTTTCCGCTCGAATCGGTGGGTGTCGAGATGGGTGTCTCGTCGGGCAATGTGACCTATGTGTTTGCGACCGCTGATGTGGATGGGGACGGCGATCTTGATATCGCGGTTTCTTCAGGTGTGACACCGATCCGGCTGTTCATCAATCAGGAAGGTGATAACCGCGATTGGGTTCGTCTGAAGGTGCGTGGCCCGCTGCCGAACGGTCAGGCGATCGGAGCCCAGGCCCGGATTACTTCGCAAGGGCTCGAGCAGTTTCGTGAGGTGCGTGCGGGTGAAAACTACAAGTCTGACAACGAGCGCGTGCTGCATGTCGGTCTTGGTGATGATGCGCCGGCGCAGATTGATTCGATCGAGGTGCGCTGGCCGAACAGCCGTGCTCGTCGGGTGCTGACCAACTACAGCAAGAACCGGACCTGGCAGGTGTGGCATCCGTCACAACTTGGTGATCCGAATGGTGATGGGGTGACCGATTTGCTGGAGGTGCAGGAAGCGATCAGCATCATGATTGCGCGAGCGGGTGCGTTCATCGAGCCGGGTGAAGAGATCTATGACATGAATGGCGATTGCGTGATCGATTCAAAGGACATTCTCCGGATGGGTCTTTCATACACGCAGCCAAGCGGAAGCAAGTCGGCGGCTCCGGCACCAGTGTTGCCCTGATCGCGAAGTACTGAATCGTTTCGGGTGAACAGCGTCTTGCGTGTGTGCCCGCAAAACAGTCCGGGATTGGCTCGCGGGTGTATCAAAGAAGAGCGTGTGTGCGGGTTCTGAGGGAGGCTTCGACATTGATTGTCGCCCATCGTGACGCCGATTGACCGGTGTGGCATCAACTGCTCAGGGTTCGCTCATGCGGACGATTTTCGTTCCGAACTATCAAGGCACCCGGTCTCATTGGCTGGGTGTTTTTGGTATACGCAAAATCAACCTTGACAGGATGTCAAAATATTGGAGACTCTATCTGGGGAGGTTGGGCCATGCGAAGGAAATCGTGTCTGACATTGCTCGCGATCGCGGGCACCGCTTCGGCGGAACCTGAGATGATCACGCTGACCGCTGAGTCGTTGCCCGCGGACACGCCGATCGGGCATATCTACTACAACGCGGCGACGGGTGAGATGGTGCGGACGGCTGGGCCGATGACTCAAGGCTCCGGCCGGGGGTTGCAAACGGATCCGATTTGGATCAACACAGACACACGGCAATGTCTCGACGAGCCATCCGAGATTGAGTACTACAACATATTGGACAGCGCAGATCCGGCGAATGAGCGGTGGGTGCTCGACTGGGGCGACCTCGAGCCAGATAGCCGACTGGACTCATTTTCATTGATGTTTGTCACGAGCGTGTTCGATCCTGAAGGTGATGGTGAGGATGGCTTCGATCTTCATATCACGCTGTTCGATCGCTTTGACCATGTCCAAATAGGTTGCAATGTACCGTTGGCCACGCTCTTTGAGATTGATGGCTTGCCTGGATCAACCTCAACGGACGGGGATGTGGCGGTCTGGATGCTCACGGTCGACCTTGCTGGAGGTGATGGGTCGTTCATGTTCGGCAACTATGACATGGATGGCGACCAACTCAACGAGTTTGGAGTGGGGTTCAATTTCAATCATCCCAAGGATTTGACCGTTGGTCGGTCGGGTTTGGTGCTTGTCGTGCCACCGGGTCGAGCTGAACCAAACATACTCGGCAATGAAGATAACTTTGGCTTATGCCTGACTACGAACTGGGATCAAACCAACCCGGCCTACTGGTTCGGCGGATACAACTGTGACCCGGCACAGGGCGAGATCAACCCATGGGCTGCGTTCTACTTCGCCATGTATGGTCGTACCGGTCCACCATGCCAAGCGGATCGCAACAGTGATCGCGTCCTCGATTTCTTCGATGTACAGGATTTCCTCATTGACTTCGCAGCCGAAGATCCAAGTGCCGATTTCAACGACGATGGTCTTTTTGAGTTCTTCGATGTGCAGGGGTATTTCCATTTGTTTGTGTCAGGTTGCCCTTAGACGATCGAATCGGGGTCGGGCAAACCGTCAGATCAGGGCGATCAACTGGCGTGGATGGTCCCGTTCGCGTACCCTACTGGCATGACACAGAACCCGTACGCCGATGGCGGCTTTGACGATGCGATTTCCGAGCCGCCGCGCACCAGCGTGATGGCCATTCTTTCACTCGTGACCAGCCTCATTGGCTGTTGTTTGCCGATCGGCATCCTCGGGGTGTTGCTCGGGATTTTCAGCCTGATGGGGATCGGCAAGTCGCAGGGCCGCGTCACCGGCAAGGGGCTCGCGATCAGCGGGATCATTGTCGGGCTTGTGACGACCGCGTTGTGGGTTGGCGCGTATGTCGCGGTACAAAAGGGTATTGGGGTGTACGCCGAATCAACCGGCGAGGTCATCACGGCGATCGAGACTGGCGACTACACAACCGCTCGTGCAGCGTTGGCACCGACCACCACGATTTCGGACGAGCAGTTCGACGCATTCCGCGCCAAGTATCAGGACGGCTTGGGGTCATTCGTTCGCACGCCTGAAGGATTCGTCGAGTTGATTCAGTCGTTTGTGGATCCGACCGTCGGGCCTCAGATGGAGAGCTACCAGGGTCAACAGAACATGATGCCGATCACCGGCTTCTTTGATTCCGGCAATGCGTTGATGTTGTTCTTCATCGACCCGAACACACAAGGTCCCAGTGGCATGCCGGCGTACACCGACATTGTGATTGTGCTGCCTGATGGAACGGAAGTGCGCCTGACCAATGCTGTTGAAGTCGGATCGCCCGATGAAGATCCGGATGTCGATGGCTGATCCGGAGCACCCATGCCCGCAACGCCCGACCAACCCGTCATCAGCATGCGCGATGTCGTGAAGCGGTTTGGCAGCCAGACCGTTCTTGATGGCATCAATCTCGATGTCTACAAGGGCGAAACCATGGTGATCATGGGCGGCTCGGGCTCGGGCAAGTCGACGACGCTGCGGCTGATGATCGGGTCGTTTCTGCCGGAGGAGGGCGAGATATGGTTCTTCGGCGAGCCGACCTGCGGTATGGGCGAAGCCGAGTTTAATGGCATCCGGCGCCGGTTCGGGATTCTGTTTCAGTCGGGGGCGTTGTTTAACTCGATGACCGTGGCTGAGAATGTGGCGTTGCCACTGCGTGAGCATACGGATCTCGACCCGGCCATTATTGACATCACGGTCAAGATCAAACTGGAGTTGGTCAGTCTGCGTGAGCACGCGGACAAGTACCCGTCTCAGATCTCGGGGGGGATGAAGAAACGAGCGGGGCTCGCGCGGGCCATGGCGCTCGATCCGGAGATATTGTTTTACGATGAACCGAGTGCGGGTCTTGACCCGGTGACAAGCGCTCAAATCGACAAGTTGATGGTCAATCTGAGTCAGCAGCTCGGCGTGACGAGTGTGGTTGTGACGCACGAGATGGACTCGGCGTTTACCATTGCCGATCGCATGGCGATGCTCGACAAGGGGCGCATCCTGCGGGTCGAGAAGCGATCGTGGTTTGAGCAGCTGCGCGATACGCCCGAGGCGGAGGCTGCAACGCTGGATGATGACCATCGTTTGATTCGACAGTTCCTTCGCGGCGACCCCGATGGGCCGATCACGGACCGTTCGAGCGATGTCGGGTACGAACAGGATCTCTTTGGTGATTCGGCTTCATTCCCAACGGCTGTCCCGAGCCTCGAACCCACACGCGGGGGCTGAGCCAAGTTACGGAGTTTCGCAGACATGAGTGCACGCGGCCCTAAACGAAACAATGTCCTCGCCGGCTTGTTCCTCATCATGAGCCTGGTGATCGGGGTCATCCTGAGTTTCTGGGTGTCTGACATCGGGAGCCGATTTGGCAGTTTTGCGACCTATGGCGTCGATTTTTCGTTGCAGGATGGCGCGACCGGTATTGAACCGGGATCACCAGTCCGGCTTGGCGGTAAATCGGTCGGGCGCGTGGTGGATGTCGGATGGGCCCGCGGCACGGCATTGTCCGATGGCCGGGCAGCACCGGTTTCGATCCGGGTTCAGATCAAGATCCGAAGCGATATCCCGCTGTATTCCAATGCACTGACGCAAGTCGAGCGCCCGATCCTGGGCGGGTTGGCAGCGATCAACATCACGCACCCGGGCGGCCCGACCACCATCATTGGCGATGGACCCACACCAACCTTGCTCGCTGAAGGTGATGCGATGCAAGGCATTCTCGCGCCCGGGCTCTTGGCGCAAGCCGGTCTTGGGCCGGAGCAGGTTGATCTGATCAAACAGATCATTGTGCAGATCAATACGGCGTCTGCAGATATCGCGACGATCACCAGCGCGTTTGCACCCGCTGCCGAGCCGGCAGCGATGGATGTGGCGGAACTGCTTGCTGCAGCGCGGCGCATCATTGAAGCGGCGGAGACGGATTACAACGACGATTGGTCACCTCGCATCACGACTTCGCTTGCCAATTTTGAGACGGTGTCGGGCAAGGGCGTTGAGATTGCCGATGCTGTCAAGGACGGCGTCGCGGATGCGCAACTGGGGATCGCCGATGCGCGGGCGGGGATTGACGAAGCGCGTGGTGTGATTCGCACCGGGCAGGAAATCGTCGATGAGGCTCGGCCGAACATCGAAGCGATGCTGCAGAATGTCGCCGACGCAACGGCGCATTTCAATGAGCAGACGACCGCTGACATTGACGAGTTGATGGCAAAGAGTACGAGTGCGGTCGATCAGTTCGGCGACCTGGGTGCCAAGGCAAACTTGTTCTTTGACGAACAGAGTCCACAGATCGACGCAACCCTCGCCAACATTCGGCTTGCGAGTATGGACGGTCGCTTGTTCGTCAATGAACTGCGTGCTCAGCCTCAGCGGTTGCTGCGTCCGCCGAACAAGAAGGAACTCGAGCGCGAGTTGTTATACAGTTCGGCAAGGGCGTACGCGGCTGCGGCAAGTGACTTGCGGGCATCGAGTACAGCCCTCGACAATGTGCTGAATCGACTCGGCTCGGGTCAATCGCCGAACATCACGCCAGCCGACATTGCAGCACTGCAGGCGAAGTTGCACAAGGCGTTTGAACAGTATCAGGATGCGGAGTCTGATTTGTTGGATGCGATTATCAGTGAGGCTCCGTAAGGGCGGGAAGGTGTCTATTGGCTCAACGCCGACATCAATATGAGCGGGCTTTTGAGTCGTTTCTGAGGACGCGACGCATCCCCTATGTCGCTGTGAATGAGGCCCGCAAGACGCTGCTTCCAGATCGGGCGACGCTCAAGATTGCGGAGGGCGACGCAGCAGCGAAGACACTCAAATCGTTCGATTTTGTGATTTATGGCTCGACGACGAATCTCTTGATTGAGATCAAGGGACGAAAACTTGGTTCGACGCAGACCCGCCCCAATACCAAACCTCGGCTTGAATCTTGGGTGACACTCGACGATATCGAAAGCCTGCAGACCTGGCAACGGCTGTTTGGTGAAGGTTACGACCCGGTCTTTATCTTCGTGTACCAATGTGTAGCCCAGCCTCCTGACGGTCTTTTTCAGGAAGTGTTTGAGCATGCGGGGTCGTGGTACATGCTTCGAGCGGTGCGTTTGCAAGACTATCTGCAGCACATGAGAACCCGGAGCCCTCGCTGGCGTACCGTTCACCTGCCGACCGATGTCTTTGAACGCATCAGTCACCCTTTTGCCCCGAGTCTGGCTGGCGATCTTGTGGATCTCGGCCCGGAGTTGCCAGCGTTTGAGCCACTCTCTGATGAACCCCTTGAGCCAAGCCTCGCAACCGATTAGCATCTTTGATATGAGAAACCACATGCTCAACCGAACTGCTCTGACCGCTGCTGTTGTTCTTTTTGCTGCCAGTGCTTCGACACCGGCGTTTGCTCAGCGATCTTCACCATCGAGCACACAGAACACACAGAATGTGGTTCGGGTGCCCAAGCCGACCGGTGAACCCAAAGCCACACCCATCACATCGATCATGACCGCGATGCTTCTGGCGGGCGGCTTGGTCGTGCTGACCTTGCTCCCTTCGAAGCGAGGACACCAGGATTGAGATGGATTCGCAGATTTACAGCTGTCTCACACTTTCAATAAGAAGGGAACCCATATGAAACGACACAAGGGTCTCATCGCAATCAATCTCCTGCTTCTTGGCATTCTGACTGCAGTCACCTTTGCTCCGTCTGCGATTGCGCAGAATGAGCGAACGCGTGGTCGAGGCGAATACACCATGGTGGGTGGCTCTCTCGAAAGTGGTGTTTCGGATGGTGTGTATGTCATCGATTCGGCGAATGCCGAGATGATCATGCTTCGTTGGGACAACGCTCGCAGTCAACTGTCGGGCATTGGCTTCCGTGACCTCGATGCTGACAGCAAGGCACCCATCCGCCGCTAATCCAAGGAATGCACCAATGAACAACCAACAGAATCAATCGAATGAGACCGTTTGCTCGACGAATCGGCAACAACGAGCCGCCCAGATTACGCTTTCTGTTTCAGCGATCATCATGCTTGCGTTGATTGCGATTCAGAGCATCGGGCTGCCCGTGTCCACCGCCACCGCGGGGATGGTCTCGAAGACGGGTAACTACACAGCGTTGACCGCGATCGGTCGAACCAAGTCGGCGGAAATGCTGCTGGTGATCGACGATCGCAACGAGGACCTGCTGGTCTATAACGCCGAGCAAGGCCGCGATATTGAGTTGGTGGCTCGTGAGTCACTTCCGGATCTGTTCACCAATGCTCGGGCGCAGTCGCTCGGGCAACGCCCCTGATTGCGATTTGTTCCCATATGCCGATATACCCGCTGCCTCAGTTCGAGGATGATCTCAAGTCGCAAGAAGAAGAGCGCCGCGCGATCGAGGCGCTCAAGCCGCCGACGACGATTGTTGTGCGGTTTGGTTTGATGGGTCTCATCGGTGAATATCCGTACCGTGGCGATTCGACACCGGGGTGCGGCTCGAAGATTGTTGTGCAGTCGCACCGCGGGCTTGAGATCGGCGAGATGTTGACAGCGACCTGTCCCAACGCGGGCTGTTCGAAGAGCGTCTCGCGCGATCAGATGCTTGAGTACATCGAGAACTCGGGCGGTCGACAGTATCCGTTTTTCACCAATGGACGGGCGCTGCGCGTTGCGAGCATGGAGGACATGCAGCGGCAGGAAAAGTTGGATGCTCTGCGCAAGCCTCGCCGCGATGAAGCACGGCAACTTGCTCGCTCGCTCGGGCTGCCTGTCAAGATCGTCGAGGTCGAGCCGATTCTGTCGGGCGATCGTGTCACCATTTACTATTCATCCGAAGACCGTGTGGACACCCGTCCGCTGACGCAAGAACTGACGGTTCGTTGGAAATCGCGGATTGACCCGAAGCAGGTGGGGGCTCGTGACGAAGCACGCCTGGTAGCCGACTACGAACGCTGCGGCGAGTATTGCTGTTGCAAGAACTTCCTGAAGGTGCTCAAGCCAATCAGCATGAAAGCCGCCAAAACGCAGAAGGCAACGCTTGATCCGTTGAAGATCAGCGGTCGGTGCGGCCGGTTGATGTGTTGCTTGCGGTATGAAGAGCAAACCTATGACGAGTTGAAGAAAAACTTGCCGCACCGCAAGACACCGGTTGGAACACCGGAAGGTGACGGAATCGTCATTGATTCACAGATCTTGACGCAGTTGGTTCTGGTTCGTCTTGATGATGGAACGCAGATCGCTGTTCCGGTTGAGCAACTGACCAAGCCGGGTATGCAGCCCAAGCCGAAGCCCAAAGCGCCAGAGCCGGTGCGTGAGTCGCGTCATGCAGACCGTTCGAGCGATCGTCGGTCGGAAGGCGATGAGACGGGCGAACGCAAGCCACGCCGCCGTCGTCGACGCAAGCCGCGCGGCGAAGGTGAAAAGCAGGGCAGCGAGCCCACGCCCACTGCCGAAGCAGGCGCTGACGCATCGACCGAATCCAAACCTGGTGAAACGGATCGGCCTCGCCGCAAGCGTCGTCGTCGCTCCGGACCGCCGCGCGACGCCTCCGCCGGTGGGGGGGACTCATCGGCACCGACAAGTGACGCGGCGGGCGATCAATCGTCAGCAAGCGGAGCCGGCGAAGCGGGCACGCCACGCAAACGCCGCCGTCGTCGTCGAAAGCGCCCGGGGTCATCCGGCCCGGATGGCGGCGGGCAAGGTGGAACCGATCAAGGCGGCGGCTCCGGTCGCGGTGATGCAGGGAGCGATCCAGGGCCAAACCAGTAGTTGCGAGAAGCATGACTGACCAAGTTCAAAAACACGAAACCTCCGTGAAGGAGACGCTGACTTCGATCATGATTTCGTTCATCGTGGCGTTGGTGTTTCGAGGGTTTGTGGTTGAGGGTTTTCAGATCCCGACCGGGTCGATGGGGCCGACGCTGCTTGGGGCGCATGTCGATGTGCACAGCGAGATCACGGGCTACGACTGGCCGCTCGAACCATGGCAGAACTTCCCGGGCACGACCGCGCCCGTCAAGGACCAAGTCGGTATTGACCCGACCGACCCGATCGCGTCGATTGCGCTGCCCGCAAAGAACTACACGAGGCGGTCGGGCGATCGTGTGTTCGTGTTCAAATACCTTGAGCCTTTCTTTGGCCCGAGCCGATGGGATGTCACGGTTTTCAAGGTGCCCGTCAAGACGGCTGAGAATTACATCAAGCGCATGATCGGGGTCGCGAACGAACAACTCGCGCTCGTCGATGGCGATGTTTTTACGCGCGCGTTGGAGGAGAAGCCCTCCGGCTGGTCGGAACCGGGCTGGTTGATTGAACGCAAGCCTGAACGCGTTCAGCGCGCGGTCTGGCAGACCGTCTTTGATTCGAGTTATGCGCCAACCGGGACGGTGTCGTATCGGTCGCCCTGGCAGGCGGACACGGGCGGCTGGGCGGGTTTGGATGCAGGCCCGTCGTATGCCTTTACCGGCTCGACACCAACGAGCCTGACCTGGACGAACCGAGCACACCGGCTCGATGATTATCTTCCGTTCAATGAGATTCCCGGCATCGGCCAGAGTTGGGATCGCCGGGGGGGCATGCCGACATACCCGGTGTCAGATGTAGCGTTCGCCTTCGGTTTTGAACCGGATGCCGACGCGACGACATCGACTGTGTCCGTTGCGCTGGGCGCTCGTGGGCATGAATTTCGAGCCACGATCATTCGAGACACCTCGACAACCACAGCGATCGTCGATATGCGTGAAGCCGGGGATGAAGGCGCGTGGCAGCAACTTGAGTTGGTGCAACTGACCGGGCTCGCGCTCAAGCCGGGCCGCGTGACGAATATCGAGTTCTGGCATGTCGATCAAGCGGTGTGGCTCTTCGCTGATGGTGAACTCGTTGCGGGCGGTCCTGACAAGGGTGCTTATGACTGGGACATTGCTCAGCGGATCGCGGCTTCGACCGGGCGTGATCTTGCAGAAGCCCTCGATGCTGATACGGATGGCCGTATCAAACTGACCCCGCCCGATCTGTACATTGCTCCGACGCTACAGGTTTCGTTCGCAGGCTCTGCGTTTGACCTGCATCGTGTCCGCGTGAAGCGAGACTTGTTCTATCGACCCAATACCTATGGCCGAACCGAATGGGACGGAGATCCACGGACAGCCATGGGTCGTCCGGCGCTGGCCACACATCCAGCGAGCCCGCTGGTGCTCGGGCCGGATGAGTTTTTCCTCTGCGGCGACAACAGCGCCCGGTCGCTCGATGGCCGGCTGTGGGGTGTCGCTCACCCGACGATTCTCGATCGATTTGATTCGCGGCCGGGCACGGTGCCACGCGATCTGCTCATCGGTAAGGCGTTCATCGTGTACTTCCCCAGCCCGCACCGCAGGTTCGGCTTGCCGATTCTGGACTTCGGGAAGAACCGTTGGATCTGGTAAGCAGGCGGAGAATCTCGCCTCAACCGGGCGAACTTGAGTTCATTCTAATCGGGTCAATCAGACCGCTCGCCGCGAGCGAGTGCCGGGTTTATCCGGGGTTGGCCAGTCGCGCCCGCCATGCCTGATCGATGTCGCTCCATGAATCGCCGAGGGTGCCCATTGAGGCCTCGTCCAGCGTTGCCCCCCCAGCCAGCATGCGGAGCCAGGCGCGCATCTTGTCGAGGCTGTAGGTGTCAACGATGTAGCGAATCATGCTGTGTCCCTGGTTGTAGACATGGCCCATATGGTTCATGGCTTCACCGCGGAAGTCGGCGAGTTGGTCCCATGAGCGCAGGTTGTCGTTGCTTGCCCAGCGAGCAACCTGGCGCTCCATGCGGCGCGGGCCAACGACGAGTTCAGCCGAACAGTATTCAGCAACACCCTCAAGCACCCACCACGGCATCAGGGTTGACTTGTCGCCGAGTGCGAAGGTCGCGCAGTGGCCGTACTCATGGGCGAGCAGCGACCGCAGCGCCCTGCCCGACTGTCCTTCATTGCCCATGACTTTTATCGCTTCACCGGGTTCGTTCCAGCCGCCGAGCGGTTGCGTGTAGGACAGATAGATGGACTGTTGCAGATGTCGCATCGCTGCGTACACCTTTACCTGTTGATCTTCTTCGACAACGATGCCGAGAATGTCATGCACGCCTTCGCGCACGGCGGGCAGCACGGCTGCGATGTGCACCGCTTCGGTTTTGAACTGTGGATCGCTCAGGACCACGACACCGGGTGCGTTGACGCGCAGCCAGGTTTCGCCGGCGTAGCGCCAGGTACCGTCGCGTTCGATGAATCGAGCGGTGAAGTTGACTTCTCGCGTGCGGGCCTTGTCGGTTGGCTTCCACGACATCTGCAGCGGCACGGTGATGGTGCCATCGGCTTGCTGTTTGAGTTCGTCGGCGCTCAGTTCAATGTCAAAGTCGATGGGTGTGTGATCTTTGAGGTCTTTGGCCCACATCTTCTGTTCTTGCAGGAAGACCGCATCGGCGGTGTCGACCTCGGCGAGAAACGCCGGGCCATTACCAGCGTTCGCGGCGGCTTCCATGCGTTCGATGACTGGCGTGATGTCTGCGATTGTGGGCGGTGCCGAACGGGCGAGCGTCAGTGGCGCAACGAGCAGTGTCAGCGACGCAACGGCGATGTGGAGTCTGTTCATGCCGTCAGCGTACCGCCGATCGGCTACGGCTCCAAATTCGTTGAAGCAGACAAAGGGCTGGGCTCATCCTGCCGCTTCTTCGCGTTCTTTTTCGACTGGCGGGTATTCATCGAGCCGGGCCCGTTCGGCCTGCTTGCGGCGAACGGTCTCGGCATCGTCGATGGCGTTCTCAGAGCTCGCGACCACGGCGCAGACCATGCAGTCGCCGGTGACATTGCAGGTCGTTCGGCACATATCGAGGATGCGATCGACGCCGAGGATGACCGCGATCCCTTCGAGCGGGATACCGACGCTCTGGAGGACGATCACGAGCATGACGATGCCGACACCGGGGACAGCCGCGGTGCCGATCGAGGCGAGGGTCGCGGTGAGGACGATGGTGAGTTGGTCCATGATCGTCAGGTCGAGGCCGTACATCTGGGCGATGAAGACCGCAGCGACGCCTTGGTAGAGGGCGGTGCCGTCCATGTTGATGGTCGCGCCGAGCGGGATGACGAACGAGTTGACTTCTTCGTGGACCCCGAGTCGTTCTTCGCAACTTTCCATGGTGACCGGCAGGGTCGCGCCGCTGCTGGCTGAAGAGAACGCGAGGAGTTGGGCCGGCGCGATGGCGGAGAAGAAGCGCGTGTAGCCGACCTTCGTAAAGAGCATGAGCACCAGCGGGTAGACACCAAAGACCATGATGCCCAGTCCGACGACGACTGTGATCGAGTAGACCGCGAGGCTCTGGAGGACATCGATCCCCAGGTCGGCGATGACCTTGACGATGAGCGCGAAGACCGCGTAGGGCGCGAGGATGAGTGCGATGTGCACGATCTTGATGACGACCTCGGTCATCGTTTCGCAGAAGTCCACCACGGGTTTGGCGGTGGCGCGCGGCAGCATGGTCAGGCCGATCCCGATGAGCATCGACGCGAAGACCACCTGCAGCATCTTGCCCTCGGCGATCGCGGTGAACGGGTTGGCGGGCACGATGTCGAGGAGGACGCTCCACGGCGATGGGCGTTCGCTGGCACCGGCGATCTTGGCTTCGGCGGTCGATTGCTGGGCGGCCTGGAGCGATTCGCGGATCTCCGTGGGGAAGCCGTTGCCCGGCCCGACGATGTTCGCCAACAAAAGCCCGACCGTGATCGCGACGGCGGTGGTGACGAGATAGATGCCGATGGTTTTCGAGCCGATGCGTCCGAGTTTGGCGGTGTCGTTGAGGGATGCCACCCCGCCGATGAGACTGAAGAGGACGATGGGGACAGCGATGAACTTGAGCATCCGCATGAACAGGTCGCCGATGAACGAGTTCGCGTTGCGGATGAAGCGGGCGGCCTTGGCGATGCTATTGGCTGCAGCATTGGGGTACTGGGCGGCCCGGTCTTCGTCGGGGATCGAATCGAGATCGAGACCCTCGGGCACCGGCGGCGACGCGATGCCGTCGAGGTACATGGACGGGACATCGACACCCATCGATTTCCAGGTGCTGTCGGTCCAGGCGGTGTTGATGATGATGCCGACCACAACGCCGAGGGCGAGGCCGATGAGGATCTTCCAGTGCAGGGCAATCTTGGGCATGGCGGCCAGTGTAGCGGCTGCCGTGGTCGGTGCTCGGTGCCACGACCGGCGGTCTTCCGCCAGTCGTGCTGTCTCGCGGACCGACCTCAGGACACCACGCGCCGCAGACGGCGGGTGGTGGCACCGGGCCGCCGGTCCGTTTGCCCGCCGATTGTGGGGGTGGCGGTCGGCTCGCACTTCTGGATCTGTGGCCACCGAACCACCATGCAGGACCAATGAACACCCAATCGCCCCGCACGGCCCGCAATCGCTGTTCACTGGTCCAATATGGGCCGCATGTGCTCTGCGCGTCGCCGCGCGCGGTGTGCGCGGCGTCGCATCTGCTCTGCGCGACGCGTCATGTGCTCTGCGCATCGCCGCATCTACTCCGCATGACGCGTCATGTGCTCTGCGCGTCACGCCTTTTGCTCTGCGCGTCGCGTCATGTGCTCTGCGCGCGGCCGCATCTGCTCTGGATCGAGCGTCATCTGCTCCAGATTCGGCGGTGTCTGGACCGCCCTTGGCCGCCCGAAACCCCGGTTCGAGGCCCGATCCACCACCGAACACGGCCCATGACCCATCCCCCAAGCCGGGGAGGAACCGGACTTTGTGATTGATTGCTTCGAACCCTTACCGCGTCGTCCCCGCCAGCCGTTCAACCACTTCCGGAATGATCGCGAGGGCCTCGTCGATCTCGTCGTCTGTGGTCAGCCGCGAGAGACTGAAGCGGATCGAGCCGTGGGCCAGGTGGGGGGGCACGCTCATCGCCAGCAGCACCGGCGATGGATCGAGTGAGCCCGATGAACACGCCGCCCCGGCGGAGGCTTCGACGCCGCGCTGGGCGAGCAGGATGAGCAGGGCCTCGGCTTCGAGATATGGGAAGGCGATGTTGGTGGTTGTCCACAGGCGGGGGGCAGCGGGGGGGACCCCCTCCGGCCTCGCGGACTCGGCCACCTCCCCCGCGAGGCGCGGGGGAAGGAGCACTGGCGGACCGTTCACAACAGCACCGGGGCAGGCGGCGAGAACGCCCACTTCCAGCCGGTCGCGGCGAGCGGTCAGTGTTTCGATGGCGGATGGATCTTCGAGCCACGCGATGGCTTCCTTGGCAGCGGCGGCGGCTCCGAGGATGCCGGCCGTGTTCTCTGTCCCGGCCCGGCGACCGAGTTCCTGTGAGCCGGGCAGCAAGGGCCGAAGCCCGATGCCGGGGCGGGCGTATAGCACACCGACCCCTTTGGGTCCGTGAAACTTGTGGGCTGAGCACGAGAGCAGATCAGCCGGGGGGGAACCAGGCATCGGGGCCCGGCCCACCAGTTGCGTTGCGTCGGTATGGAATGGCACACCCGCCGCCTGACACGCTTCGTAGACCGCCTCGATCGGCTGAATCACGCCGGTTTCGTTGTTGACCCACTGCACCGACGCGAGATGGGCCCCATCAAGCAACGCGGGCAGGGCAGCAAGATCAATCACGCCGCCCGGCAAGAGCGGGATCAGCCGAATCTCGGCCTCCTCGAAGCGAGCCATCTGGTCGCCGAGTTCACGGATCGCGCTGTGCTCGATCGCCGTCGTCACCAGCACCGGTTTCGCCTGACGCGCCAGCGTGCCGCGGATGGCGAGGTGGATGGATTCTGTACCCGACGCAGTGAAGGTGATGGTCTTGGCCTTCACCGAAAGTAGAGCCGCCACATCTGCCCGGGCGACCTCGATCGCGTTGCGCACCGCCTGCCCAGATCGATGAATACTCGACGGATTGGCCCAGCGCTGCCGACTCGCCGCATCCATCGCGGCACACACCGCTTCGGTCGGCTGGGTCGTCGCGTTGTTGTCGAGGTAGGGCACGATGGAGGTTAGGCATTGGGGACTCGGGATTGGGGATTGGACAAGGGGGGCCGGCGTTTGGAAACCAATCGACCGGAACCGTTGTCCGGCGACGGGCGATGGGCGATCAGGAGCCGGCGCTCTCGGGCGGGGGCTTGCCGACGAGGACGCGGGCGAGCACTTCCTGAACATGGGTGCCGTCGGCGTCGATGCCGTGCCCGGCAATCTTGAACGCCGACATCATGCCATAGCCCATCCCGATGTTGATGAGAAGCCACGCGAGGACCTCGGCGCTGAACTTGTTGGTGACGCGATGGGCTTTTTGAGCCCGTTCGAGTTCAACCATGAGGAAGGCGTGGACGCGGGCGATGTGGTTGTTGATCGCTTCCTGGATCTTCTCATCTTCAACCTCGGAGATCGCCTGCAGAAAGACGCGGTAGGCATCGCGCCCGGCGGCCGAGACCATGGGGTTGTCGCCGATGAGACGGCGGAGACGCTCGGCGGGGTCGTCCGCTCCGACGAGATCCTGCTTCCACTGGTCGAGGGTCTGCTTGCCGGTGCGTTTGATGAGCGCGACGAAGAGGTCGCGTTTGGACTTGAAGTGACGGTAGATGATCGGCTCGGTCACGCCAGCGGCGCGCGACAGTTGGGCGGTCGTCGCGCGGGCATAGCCATGCTCAGCGAAGAGTTTGGCGGCGCAGTCGAGCAGTTGCTCGCGGCGCTGGGCTGCGGGCAGGCGGCTCATGGGTTGGTTGGCCCGGTTGGCATAGAGGGTTGATCGGTCCGAAGGGTGGGTGCGGCTTGAGCCGGGCGATCGCGGTCAGCGCGGCTGGGCGGCGGCTCATTGAGCGGGACGGGGTCGTAACCGCCCCCGGCGAATGGGTTACACCGAATGATTCGGCTGACCGTGTACGCGGTTCCGCGGATCGGTCCGTGCACGCGGTAGGCTTCGAGAGCGTACCGCGAACAGGAAGGCGAGTGCTTGCACTGGCCACCCACAAAGGGCGAGAGCGTGACGCGGTAGAGCCAGATGGATCCGACAAACGGCAGGTTGAAGAGCCGGGCAATCGGCCCTGGAGGCTTGTGGTGGGTGATGCGCGGGATGGACTCAGTCGTTGGCATGGCCTTTTTGTCGCACCACCCGTTTGGTCACAGTGTTGTGCAGGGCGGCTGCGCCCTGAGCGAACAGCGTTTGATAGTCTGCCGTGTTGAGCAGGCTATGAGCACGGGCGGTAATGACGAAATCGTACGCGCCGCCGCCCTCGGGGCGTGGCAGGTCATGCTGGAGCAGGCGGAAGGCATCGCGGATGCGGCGTTTGAACGCTCCGCGGGCGTGAGCGGGGCCGAAGCGTCGGCCGATTGACAGCCCCAGTCGCGGTTCGGCGTGGTCAGTGACGCGTGCATGCAAGGTGATCGGGCCGACCGGTTTGGTCAGTTTGGCTGCAAAGACCGCCTGGAAATCGCGGGCGTGGCTGATACGGTGGCGTGCTCGGAATGTGAATCGACGGGTCAAACGGGCCTCCTGCGACCAGCGTCAAGCGGGGCGATGTCCGCGCGGCAGGACGCTGTAGAGGACGCAGATCGCGGCAAACGCAACCACCCACAAGCGCGAGTCACGGTCGGCGACGAGGCTTGCCAGAGCGGACTGCTGCACCGTGCGTTCGGGCAGGACTGGCGGCGGCGGCTCGAGATGCCGAAAGATGGACGCGGTGCGAATGTCGGTCGTGGGGTAGTACCCGATCGGCTGGGCGCCTTCAGGGAGCACATTGAGTTGCGAGAGGTTGAGACTCTCGATGACGGGTCGCTCTGCGTTGTCGAGGGCCTGCAAGTAGCGCTCGTATCGCTTGAATCGTTCGTGGTGATTGTGTTCGTGAGCGATGGCAGCATCGCGGCGCCAACGGGCATCGACGAGATCCTGCTGAGCGGGAATGAGCACGGTGGCAGCAAGCAAGGCGAGTCCAGGCAGAAGGAAGAGGTATCCCGGATCGAAGAAGCCGAGCAGCGGGCGGGATGGTCGTTCTGAAGAGGGCATGGTCGTATTCAGTATCGGCAAAGCATGCAGTTCGTCTCGACTCTGGGCGAGAATCGGGCGTGCGGCGGTCGAGGCCGGTAAACTTGTGGCTGCATGGGTCGAAGCAATGTTGTCATCACTGGATTGGGAGTCGTCAGCGCACTGGGTATTGGTGCCGACGAACTCTGGAAAGGCCTCGTCGAAGGGGTCTCGGGTCTGCGTCCGCTGAAGCATATGGATGCCAACGGCTTCCCATGCGGTGTCGGGGGCGAAGTGCCTGATCTTGCGGTACGCGACTACTTGCCAAAGTCATATCGAAAAGCGACCAAGGTGATGGCGCGAGACATCGAACTGGCCGTGGTGGCAGCTGCCTTGGCGGTCAAGGATGCCGGGCTAACGACACGCGCTGACGAAGGCGAGCCGACGCTGCCTGCGGGTCGGCTCGGGTGTCAGATTGGTGCCGGGTTGATCGCAGCCGAGACCGCCGAGTTGAGTCGGGCGCTCGCAGCCTCGGTCAATGACGACGGCGTTTTTGACCTCGGGCTGTGGGGAACCGTTGATAGTGAGAACGGTCGCAAAGCGGGCGGCGGGATGAATCACCTGCCGCCGCTGTGGCTGCTCAAGTACCTGCCGAACATGCTCGCGTGCCATGTGACGATTGTCCATGGTGCCGAAGGACCGAGCAACACGATCACCTGCGCCGAGGCGAGCGCACTCTTGAGTCTCGGCGAGTCGATGCGTGTGATCGCACGCGGCGATGCGGATGCCTGCTTCAGTGGCGGCGCCGAGTCGAAACTGAACTACATGGGTGTGCAGCGGCTCGACTTTGCGGGACGCGTGGCCCATACGGATGAACGCGAGGACGGGTCGAAAGTGACCATGCCCTTCGCAACCGATTCACGAGGGGGCGTGCAGGGTGAAGCCGGCGCTGTGTTGATGGTTGAGTCCGAATCAAGTGCGACTGATCGTGGTGCAGCGGTGTACGCCAAGGTTTCTGGATTTGGTGCCGCGCAGTCGTGCCAGGGACCGATTGGCACGGGCGTGTGGGAGCCGAGCGAAGCAGAACTGACCTGTGATGAAGCACTTGCCGATGCCATTGCGGGGGCGCTGCGCGATGGCGGCCTGCAGTCCGACGCGATTGACGCGATCGTGCCGCTCGGCTTGGGTGTGCCCGATCTTGACGCGCGCGAGGCGGGGGCTTTGAAGTCGGTGTTTGGCGATCGGCTCGGTGATTTACCGACGATTACGCTTGCTCCGAATGTGGGCAATTGCTCAGCGGGACAAGGGGGGCTGATGGTGGCGGTGGCTGCGATGGCGATCAAGAGGCAAGTATTGCCCGGGCGCATCAATCACGGCGCTGCTGATATGGGGCTCGACGCTGGCCGGACGAAAGCGAGCGAACGACTGATGAAACACATCCTGGTCTGTGCGAGCGGACTGGGCGGCCAGAGCGCGGCTTTGATTCTTTCGGCTCCGTGAGTTGCGGGGCAAGGTTTGATGCATCGACTACAAGGAGACTTCTATGGGCAGAGACTACGACAATCGCTCAAACTACAACCGACGCAATGACCGCGGCGACCGGAACGACCGAGGTGGTCGTCGCGACGGCGGACCTCGTCATCGCGGGACCCCGCTTTCGGAACTGGACCCCAAGTTGACCGAGTTAAGCCGCCGACTCATCGGTGCGGCGATTGAGGTTCATAAAGAACTCGGTCCTGGATATTCTCGAGAAATCTATCTCAAGGCCCTCGAACTTGAAATGGGCGATGAAGAAATTGGCTTCACCAAAGATCACACATTCGATGTGTATTTTGGTGATGATGTCATCGGTCAGGTGTCGTGCGATTTGTTCGTCTCTGATCGGTTCCTCGTAAAAGTGATGGCTGAACAACGCGAGGTGCGTCCGCACGAACGGACCGCTTTGCGTGCTGAGTTGCGAGCCGCCGACCTTGAGTTGGGATTGGTTATTAATTTTGGAGAACGCCGACTCAAGGATGGTTTGGTGCGTGTGCTCAATCCTGACAAGTTGAATGAGTTGCACAGCAGCCGCGACGATGACGCAGATGACGAGTATGAAGACGCTGAAGAAGGCGAAGACTACGACGATGATGGTGACGACGACGATGAAGGCGAAGAGTGATCTGCGATGAGTGAACGGCGCGTTGTCATTTCGGGTGCAGGATGGGTAACGCCACTCGGGTATGAGGGTGATCGCGTGTGGTCTCGACTGATGGCGGGCGAAAGCGCGATCGCGCCGATTCGTGGCTATGACGCCGAGACACTCGCGACGAATTTCGCTGCCGAGGTGACAGACTTTGCGCTCGATCGCGTGCTCGGTGAAGCCGCCAAACCGTACGCCGACTCAGGTGTCGGGATTCAGTTTGCACTCGCTGCGGCATGTCAGGCGATGTGCATGGCACAACTGGGCGAACCCGGTCAAGGGCTCACGGGCGGTGTCGATCCGCGTCGATTTGGCGTGTATCTTGGCGCTGGGGAAGGGCGTGCCGATCTTGCAAATCTCGCAGCGACCTGCCTTGCAGGTTGGGATGGACGCGAGGTGAATGGTGCAGCGTGGTCCAGCGAAGCGAACAAGCGACTCTCAGCCAAGCGCGAGATCGAGCAAGAGCCCCATGTCGTGATTTCATATGTGGCGCATGCGTTCGGCTTGCGCGGGCCTGCTTTTAACTGTATGACAGCGTGTGCAGCCAGCACCCAGGCGGTGGGGGAAGCATTTGAGTTGATTCGATACGGCGATGCGGACCTGATGCTCGCTGGTGGTTCGCATTCGATGATTCACCCGCTCGGCATGACGGGCTTCATTCGTTTGACCGCGATGAGTACGCGGCGGGACGATCCGTCGACCGCTTCACGCCCGTTTGATTCGTCGCGCGACGGTTTCGTCATGGGTGAGGGCGCGGGCATGGTCGTGCTGGAAGAACTCGAACACGCCAAAGCGCGTGGAGCGAACATCCTGGCGGAGGTCGCCGGGTTCGGCTCGACCGCCGATGCTTTCCGTATCACTGACATTCAGCCGGACGGACTCGGTGCGCAGGCTGCGATTCGCCGAGCGCTGGCGCAGGCGGGGATTGATCCGCACGCACGCGACAAGCAAGGGCGTGCACCGGTGCAATACATCAGCGCTCACGGCACTGGTACACAAGAGAATGATGGCATCGAGTCGAAAGCCGTCCGAGGTGTCTTTGGTGACCTCGCGCCCGAAGTCCCGTTCAGTTCGGTCAAGAGCATGATGGGGCATCTGATTCAGGCTGCGGGTGCGGTCGAGTTGATCACATGCCTCAAAGCGATTGAGACGGGTCGAATCCCCCCGACCATCAACCTGAACAACCTCGACCCGGAATGCGGTCTTGACCATGTGCCGAATCAATCGCGCGAGGTCAATGGGGGGGTGGATGTGTGTTTGTCCAACTCGTTCGGGTTTGGCGGGCAAAACGACACCATTTGTGTACGCAAGTTCACCGGATGAGGCACGACAAGATTGGCGACGAGAAAAGGGCCGCGAGCACCATGCTCACGGCCCTTGTTGATGTTCAAATCAGCGTTTCGATTATGGGCAACCGATCGCAAACGCCTGCAGGAACAGTTGGACATCAAAGAAGTCCCAAACGCCGTCATTGTTCAGGTCCGCGTTCGGATTGCTCGCGGTGAAGTCGGCAAGGAAATCAAGAACATCGAAGAAGTCGAGCACACCATCACCGTTCCAGTCTGGCAGGCACGGCTCGCACTGGTCGTCAAAGCAGAGTGCCGCCTGTTCATCGAACGGTTCGAACGGGTCGACTGGGAACTCTTCCATGTGAGGCGCGTCGGCGCGTTCAACCGGGAAAAGGAAGGGCCGAGGATCAAGTTCCTGGAACAGGTAGTCGTTTTCTCTGTTGCATCCGGTTTCACCAAGATCATTGGTTTTGATATGGAAGATATCGTCGAGTCCGCCGGTGAGGAACCCGCCGATTCGACCGGCCGCAAGATAGCCGCAGGAAGGGGCAGGCACGAGCCCGTCGAGTTGGGCCTGGTCCGCCGAGTGCCAGCGCCAGAGCGGGATGCCGCCAGCATCGAAGCCGTGAATAGTTGCTTCACCGCCGGGGGGGCCGAACGCACCGACGACAGCGAACTCACGCATGTCGTTGTTGTAGCGAACGGACGAGTACCCGGTGGTGCTGTCGACAAATGCGTTGCCACCGGCAAAATTTGATGCCACCATCGGGCTCAGATCAGGAGCGACCAGGACCCAGTGTTGCGCAAGGGCGGCTGTCGTTGACATCGGTCGATCCGTCCGACCTGCGACAACGAGTTCGCCATTTTGAGCGTTGACATCAAGCCCGTCGCCGGTCTCGATGGCATCGCGGTCAGCGCCCGGGTGCAGGTTGTAGTGAGCAGCCATGATGGGCGCACCGTCGCGCTCGATACGCAGAATCATCGGGTCTTGCAGGTCGACGAACGGGAGACCCAGGTTGGGATCTGACATGCGGATGGTGCCCGAGATGGCAAGCGTACCATCAGACTCGGCTTTGATGTCGGTAAATGCAAAGACATTCTGGCGTTCCGCACCAATATTGGCGGACGGGTCGAAGTAGATCCACGACCATACGACTGCACCGCTCGGGCGTAAACAGAACGCTGTCGGCGCACCCTGAAAGTTGGTGACGACATAGATGCGTTCATCTTCGGTCTCGATGAGTGCGGGCCCTGGTTGCGGGGTGTGAATGGGATCGGTGCCAACCGTTCCGGCATAGCGACCTGACCAGACGACATCGCCGTTCGGGCGCAGACGCATGACGATCGTGCTCATACCCCCACCTGAGGTTGTGTCGGTCAGTCCAGCGATGAGGATGTCGCCGTTTCGAGCGGTTTCGACTGAGAAGCCAGTTGTGGCAGCATCCGACGCATACACACGGTTCCAAAGTCGATTGCCGAGCGGGCCATAGCGGACAACCTGGATAAAGTCAGCCCCGCCGGTGACGAAATCGCCTACGGTGACATACCCGCCATCATCGGTGGTGATATCAACATCGAACGCCTGTTCAAATGCGTTCGGGCCGCCCAGCGCTCGTTCATAACGCTGTGCCTGTGCTGTGCCGGCAACAACAGCCAGAGTCAAAGTGATCGCGCTCATTTTTCCGTACATTGTGCTTCTCCTTTTGAAGACATCTGAAGTGATTGCACGAGCGTCGTGCAATTCTGCAAGTTAAGCGGTGCAGGAACAGGACAATCACGCATCATGGGCGTTCAAGCCAAGAAATTATTCAAAAAGTAAAAAACAGACCCCGCAATGCGGGGTCTGTGAGTGCATCGATCATTGAATCAGGGGGGGTCTAGGGGCAGCCCGTTGCAAAGTCCTGCAGGAACGCCTGCACATCAAAGAAGTTGTACAGCGTATCGTTGTTATAGTCGCCGCTCGGATCCTGCGTGGCAAAAGCCTGCAGGAAGAGTTGCACATCGAAGAAGTCGAGCATCGTGTCGTTGTTGAAATCGGGCGGGCACGATGAGCCGAAGACGATGGTTTCGAAATCCATCTCAACCGGGGCGCTCTTGCCCGTCGCGACCCATTGGTTGTAGAGCACAATGCCTGCGTCGTTCGTGGTATTTTCGTCGCGAAGGAATTCGATGTATTCCTTGGACGCCGTCTGATAGAACAACCGAACTTCAGCACGGGCAGCGCCTGCCGGGATGGCGAAGTCAGTATCATCCCAGTGCTGACCGTCGGCGTAGGTCGCACCGACGGGCGCTGCCTGCACAGCTTCAAAATTGGTATTGGTGAAACCGCGCGGCGGAATACGGTTGTCCTTGACCACCGTGTTGTTAATCGCAAAATGGAACCCCGGGCCAGCGGGGGCACCGATCGCTGCCGCTACATCCGGCGTGATGCCGAGTTCGGCTTCATACACCTTGGTGTCGCCGGTCGTCAGATCGGCGGTGGCTGCGTCGTAGTGACCGCGTTCAGCGATCAACGCATCGGTCGCGTCGTAGAACTGGACATTGAGCCACATGCGGCGACCTTCGGGGTACCCTGTCGGCAGTTTGTGACCTGACTCATTCGTGATTCGCACCGACAATGTCGAACCATCGCTCGTCAGGTCCATGTCCGATGCATTTTCAAGCATCTGGACCGCACGCGCGATCGAGGCGTTGACCGATTCTTCTGTGAGGAAAGTCTCTGAATCCGGGTACAGATTGCGGATTGCCCTGAGGACCCAGGTGTTGCCGCCGTTGAAATGGTGCTGGGGCAAGTCGTCGCGGACCGGGCGATCCTCGAACGCACAGCCGCGACCTGTTGCATCTGGCATATGACAGTCCTGGCAGGACGAAACCAGTGGGTTGTTGCCGCCAAAGCGTCCGGTCATGTCGATCGGGCCATCGGCAAAGTCACTCATGAGCCACTCTGAGTAGGTTCGTTCGACCGGGAATTGATCGTATTTGTCGAAACTTGCAGCGGGTGTGTCCCATGCGCCCGGGGCATAGGTGCCATCTGGTTGACGCTCGTAGACGGGATTCGACACGTCGTGGCAAGTGGCGCACATCGCTGAGTCTTGTGTGAACGGCGACTGCAACCAGTCGTGATAGAAAAACTCTTTACCCAGGTCAAAGGGACCACGACGGCGGTCGAGCGGATCGACCACATAATGACCGGAGTGTGGATTCACTGGTTGGTCTTCAAGGTTGTCAAGAATGTCGAAGTCGACAGCCGGATCGACACCAACCGTGTAGTCCGGATCAACCATGCGGTGACAGAAGTTGCAGGTCACGCCCTCGAAATCGGCACCCGTGAGCGCCGAGCCGTCTGTCGGTGTGCTTCGACCGGCGAGCCAACCACCGGGGGTATGACACCGGATACACAGATCGCCTGAACCAGGAGCGTCCTGATTTGCGATCGCCAGACACGCATGGAAGAGCGGGTCACGAGCAGCCTGACCCATCATGCTGGCGGCCCATGGGCGGAAGGGCTCGTGCGTTTCGTCATAATTGCCGTGACAGAACGAGCACGCCTGAGCGGTCAAGATGGGGTCGGTCAGCGTGTTCGGTTGTGTACCAGGACCAAAAAAGTCGTTGAGTGTTGATGGCGCCGGCAAAGCGAAAGTCAGCGTGGCAACAGCACCGCCGACCAGCGAGACCCACAGCACCTCACGACGCAAAAAACGGATCGATTTCACCTGATACCCCTCTCTCGCCCCACATTGGCTCCAAACACCTGCAAGGCAACCAGTTGTACGGTACCTTGACATATTCGACTACACAAGGGGGTTGGATCATCCAACCCCCTTTTTTTTCGTCGAGGTCTCGCAATATCGGGAGTATTAAAGGTCCGGATAATTACGGGCAGCCCGCAGCGAACAGATTCAGGTACATCTGGACATCAAAGAAATCAATGACAAGGTCGTTGTTGAAATCGGCAGCAAGGTCATTGGATGCGAACAGGTTGAGGAAAATCTGAACATCAAAGAAGTCCAGATCACCATCGCTATTCAGATCTGGAGCACACGGCGCGTCATATTCATAGGCATAGGTTCGGCCGCCACTACCAAACTGATTCGCATGCACGGCTTTTGAGCCGACGAGCACATAACGCCCGTCGGGACTCATATCCAATTCAAACGGCGAGCCCTCGGTATCAATGGACCCGATGAGATTCATATCGCGGTCATACACGCGAACCTCCGGTTCGGTGTTGCCTGCGTCGCCCCAGGAGGCGCACACGAATCGCGTACCGTCGGCATTGGCCTCGGCCTTGACAACGGAGTTCTGTTGTGATCCGGTGCCGGTATAGGTGCTGGACGCGACCACAGTTCCGGTGAGGAGATCAACGACTCGGTGTTCATTTGGAAGGTAGCCCTGTGCGTAGTTGTGGCTCAGCGAGAACAGGGTCATGCCATCGCCACTGAGTGCGACCGCCCCGAACCAAGACTGCGATCCTGTGCCGTTATAGACGACCTGCCATTTGCCACTAACTTCGCGTGCGGCTCGCACATTGAACCCACCGTCTGCGATGGCGGTGCCGTCGGCCGAGATACGCGCATATCCGCCTGACCCAGAGACGGGCAGGTTGAACTGCTCGGTCAGTGTGGCGGTATCGAACAGACGAGCGACCGGGCCATTGGTAACCACGAGGCGTGAGCCGTCGGCGCTGAGTTCGACACCCGGTGTGAAGCCATCAAACAGCGTTGAGTTGAGTTCGGTGCCTGACGCATCGAAGACGACAAGTTTTGTCTTGGTGCCGTCGTATGCACACGCAGCAACGCGTGAGCCATCTGCAGAAACCGCGATGGCGCGCTTGCCAGAGTTGGTGTATTCGCTTTCGAAGGTATAGGTCCAGACCGGAGTGCCGCCGCCAGCGGCTGTGAATGCTCGAACGGTGATGGTTGAGCCCGTCGCCCATGAAATTGCTGCACAGAGTGATGCGTTGGCAGCAGCATCGATGCCGATCACGCTCGGGTTCTCAGCGAGGAGCGAGTAGAAGAAATCCGGTGTCCCCGGGCCTGTTGTTTCAAACTTGCTGATTCGTTCATCATTCAAGGCGTGCGCAACCCACGATTCGCTTGCATTTCCTCCGAGCGCGACTGACTCTGTGATTGACGCCCCGTCGACAAATGTCCAGAGCAGCGTGCTGCGTGACTCGAGATCCAGTATGGAAGTTGGTTCGGGCGTGCCAGAGATCTCCTCAATGTGAATGCCCCGGTCATCTGTGACGGCGATATGTCGAACAGCCTGAGCGGAAGCTGATGCGGTCAGCGCAACGAGGGTCGTGATAGTCAGTTTCACTGGTCTCTCCTTCATCATGGTGTAAACAGCCGGTTTGCGGGTTCGCGGGCCCGCACAATCAGCCTACCGCAAAATCGAGCAATCTCCAAGAGTCGGATTATCCTGAACCGACGAATCGCATCGGTCTGCTCTGGTAGGCGCGAGAGATTGAGGCACTGCACTCGTGTGGGCGAAACGAAGATGGGGTGCCCCTATAGTGCGTTCCTCGTCTGCCGAATGACGATGACCAAGGCCTTGAAAGGGATACACACAGTGGCAAACAAGAACTACGACATGGTTGTAATCGGTGGCGGCCCGGCAGGGTATGTCGGCGCGATTCGTGCTGCTCAACTCGGGTACAAGGTCGCGTGTATCGAACGGGCCAAACTCGGGGGCGTGTGCCTGAACTGGGGTTGCATCCCTTCCAAAGCGCTGCTTTCAAACGCGGAACTCATGGAGAAACTCAACAAGCGTGAGTTCTGGGGCCTCAAGATCGAGGGCGAGATCGGGTTCGAGTGGGACAAGGTCATCGGGCGCAGCCGCGATGTCGCTGGCAAACTCAACAAGGGGATCGAGTTCCTGCTCAAGAAGAACAAGATCGACCACATTGTGGGTTCTGCGAAGTTGGTCGCAGGGCGCAAGGGTAAAGACCCTTGCAAGGTCGAGATCTATGACTGCGAGGTGCAGGAGGAGCGGACGGATTCACCAGCCAAACCGGCTGCCAAGCCTCGTGAGACGATCACCGCGACCAATGTTTTGATCGCAACCGGTTCGATCGCACGTGATCTTCCATTCGCCAAGTTTGGGAGTGACCCAAAGATCTGGGGTGCGCGCGAAGCGATGTTCAACGAGGAGAAGCCGGAGAGCCTGATCGTGATCGGCTCGGGCGCGATCGGCATGGAGTTCGGATACTTCTACCACTCATTTGGTACCAAGGTGACCGTGGTCGAAATGCTCGATCGCATTCTGCCGGTCGAAGACGAGGAAGTGTCGGCTGCAATGCTCAGGCACTACAAGAAAGCCGGGTTCGATCTGAAACTGGGTCAGACCGCGGTTTCAGTTGATCCCAAGGGCAAAAAGGTCAAAGTGACCATCGCGCCATTCAAAGATGGCAAGGCTGACGAAAGCAAGAAAGAAACCATCGAAGCGGACCGTCTGCTGATGGCGATCGGCGTGACCGGTCGTTTTGACGGGTTGTTCGACGACAAGTTGGGACTCGAGATTGTCAAGGGACACATCAAGACCGACTACACACCGGGCGAACTGGGCGACCCCAAGCATTACGACTACAAGACCAATCTTGAGGGCGTGTATGCGGTTGGCGATGTGATTGGCCCCCCCTGGCTCGCACATGTAGCCAGTGACGAGGCGATTGTGTGTGTCGAACGCATTGCGTGGCGTGATGGCAAAGAGAAACACGAACCGATCCCGATTGATTACTCGGTTATTCCGGGGTGTACCTATTGCCAGCCGCAGGTGGCGAGCGTTGGATACACCGAGCAGGCGCTCAAAGCCAAGGGTCTCAAGAAGGGGACCGACTATGAGGTTGGCAAGTTCCCGCTGACGGCACTGGGTAAAGCCATCGCGGCGGCCCACACCGAAGGGTTCGTCAAAATCATCCGAGGGCTGCCTCGCGGCGAGATCCTGGGAGCGCACATCATGGGCGATCAGGCGACCGAGTTGATTGCGGAGATGAGCCTCGCGCGTCGACTCGAGGCGACGACCGAAGAAATCATCTGCACCGTTCACGCTCACCCGACCATGCACGAAGCGGTTCGAGAAGCGGCGCTCGCAGCAGAGGGACGGGCGATACATTCCTGACAATACTGCTGAATGGAAATGAAACAAGCCCAAAGACGCTCGTCTTTGGGCTTGTTTTTTATTAGGGCGAATCATGACGGCGCCTACGGACAGCCTGCGGTAAACGCGTCCAGGAATCCGAGGACATCAAAGAAGTCCCACACGGTGTCTCTGTTCCAATCTGCAAGGAAAGTCTGGTTGGCAAATTGGCTCAGGAATGACTGCACATCGAAGAAATCGAGTTGGTGGTCGTTGTTGATGTCCGGCCGGCACGATTCGATTGGGACCAGCAGCAGATCATCATAGTAAACGGGCGATGACCCTTGGGCATACAGATCCATGGCTGCGATATCAAGTTGCCCGCCGCCGTCACCCAGGACACCACCGGTCCACGCATATTCCGTGATCAGTTCATCGTCGTAGTAGACGCGCGTCCAGTCTTCTTCGAGGTCGATGATGGTTTGAATCTCAACCCATCGATCGGTTTCGTATGGGATGGAAACGCGATCGGTTCCATCGCCGTGGAAGACACGACAGAGTCCGTTGTTCGCATTGAATTGGATCTGGACTGACCAGTGATACGGGCCACCTGGTTCATAGGTGTTGAGCAGATTGAGGTAGGTGCCGGCAAAATTGCCACCGCCGCCAGACACAAAGTCTGATGGGATGTACTGCCATGCGCTGAACCGCCAGGCACCCTCATCTGCACCTTGAAACGGATGAACGAGATCCGCATCGTCTGCGATACGAACAGCGTTGGGGGGGCTTTGGTGAACACTCTGTTGAACCGGCGCATCAAATGCCGGGTCGTCGTCCCAGCCGCTCCAGCCTCGTAGATCGTGCAGCACATCACCCGCGTGGTGATTGTCAAACGAGTCGTACCATGGGGGGTCGCGCAGGTCGATTTCGAAATCGTACCACAGACCGCTGATGGCATCGAATGCGAACATGGCGTACAACGCGTCGGCATGCCCGTGCATGGCGAACTGCAGGGAATACCGGTCAAATTCGCTCAGACCCTGGCCATCGCTCTGAAACAGGAACCCGCCCTGAGGCATCGGGTCGCCAAGCGGGCTTTGTGTGACGAACTGAGACAACCACTGACCGGTGAATGGTTCGGCATCCAAAAGCGGCGGAACGCCGGGGTTTGTCTCCAAGTGCATCGGAAAAACGGCGAGTTGCGTCAACTGAATCGGGTCGGTCAGTTCAGAAGGGATTGTCAACTGCACATCGTTCAATGCGAGTGTGTCCAAGGTGTCGCCGAGTGAACCTGAGGATTCTCGTGTGGGTTCGGCGCAAAAAGCAGGCGTGGTGGGTGAGCCTGAAACTGTTGTCGAGATCGTGACGCTTTGCGGCTGATTCGAGGCATTGGCGAGTGTGATGTACTCCCACGCTGGGCACTCTTTCCAATGGGCGCTGATTGATGTTTTTGAACCGACCGAACTGACATACCCGGCCACCGGGCCGGACGAAGTGTGACCAACCGCTTTGGGGTTTTTAAACTTGCCGGGTGTTCCGTTGATCCAGTTGAGTTTGAGCTGGACGGTCTTTTTCTCTTCGGGGTTTTCGTTGTTCATGAAGCCGAAGTAGATCGCGCCCCCCACGGGCACAGTGTGCGGGGATGTATTGCCTCCGGCCAGATCGCGCCATCCGGTTGGATTGGTGTCTGCATCGTACACATCGCTGTGTGGATCTTGCGCGGCTGTCGGCGCGTTGTCACGGAAGTAAGTTTTCTGATCAGCGCACGCAGGGGCGACCCAGCATGTGGTGAGAGCGGCAGCGATGACTGCAGAATGAGCAAAAAAGTGAATACGAAGAGACATAGAGCACCTCCCAAAGGTGTAGGCATCACGAGGTGTGATGCGATTGGGTTGGCCGATCGAAGCAACCGCTGCCCGATCGGGCCAACGCGGATCGATGTGTGCTTCTCGTCTCTATCGCCATGACAAGCGTGAACCATGAGATTCGCTCACGGCAAGCATGGTCGATTCGTTGAAGATACCATGGGAGCATGCAAATTCGAAACATTTTTTGTGCTGTTCTGGGGTTGGGGGCGATTGTTGGTGCCGGCGTTGTCCCGCCGACTTCCGATCAGCCAGGAGCCGCTCCACCCAATGGTCCGCGGGTTGCTGAACCGACGCGGTGGGCCCTTGTCGGCGCGACTGTGCATGTCAGTCCATCGTCAACCATCGAGCAAGCGACCGTTTTCATTGAAGACGGCGTGATTGTCTCGGTGACTGATCGGCCGGGTGATGATCTTGCTGGCGACGGGTGGCGCGTGCGTGATCTGTCCGGACAACATGTCTATGCCGGTTTGATTGATGCGTTTGTGCCGGTCGAAACACCAGTACTGCAGAGCGCTCGAACGGGTGGACATTGGAGTTCTGTGATCACGCCGGAGAATCGCGCACTCGCAGGGAACGGATTGACCAGCGCACAGCGTGGGCAATTGCGTAAGAGTGGGTTCGTTGCAGCGGCTATCAGCCCCGCTGGCGGTGTGATGCGCGGACATGCAGCGGTTGTCAGTACCGCTGATGTATCGAGCGACGCGAGTGAATCGCGACCGACGGTGTATGCCGAAGATGTGTACCAGGTTTGTGCGATTGAATCGGCGGGTGCAGGGCGGGTCTATCCGACCTCGCACATGGGAGCGATGGCGCTCTTGAGGCAGACGATGAGCGACGCAGCGTGGTGGCGCGAGTCGGGCGAACCAAGCCCGAGTTACCTGGAAGCTGTTGATCCGACCTCTACACCGATGTGGTTTGATACGCGGCACGAACTCGAAGGGCTCCTCGCGGGCAAGTTGGCACTTGAGTTTGCGATCGCGCCCGCACAGATCGTACTGATCGGGAGTGGCACGGAGTTTCGTCGACTCGACGCGCTGGCTGCGCAAGGGAACGCTGTTGTTGTACCCTTGCGTTTTCCTGCGACACCTGATGTGAAGACGATCGCTGGGAACCAACGAACCACACTCAACGATCTGATGCTGTGGGAGCAAGCCCCAACGAATCCGCGTCGGCTCGATGACGCAGGAGTGACCGTGGCTGTGACCACAAGTAAATTGCCTCGCGGACAGCATTTTTGGGGCAACTATAGAAAAGCGGTTGATGCCGGCCTGAGTCCTGATCGTGCGCTCGCGATGGTCACGACCATCCCCGCAGCGTTGCTCGGTGTGGAGGATCGACTGGGCACCATCGAGGGGGGAAAGGCTGCGAGTCTCGTGGTCACGGATGGGCCGATCTTCGAAGACGAGGCCAAAATCCTTGATGTGTGGATCGAGGGCCTGCGATATGAGCTCGCCCAACCCGAAGACGATTCGCTCGATGGCGGCTGGACCGTCGGGGTCGTTGGCACTGCATTTAAAATGGGCTTGATCGTCAAGGGAAGCGAAATCACCTGCATCGAAGGTGATGCACGAAACAAGGCACGCAAAATCCAGATTGATCTGCCCAACATCAGTTTCCTGGTTGATGACGAAGATGATGGCACAGGAACATATGTGATGTCCGGTGCCTTGGTCGGTGAACGCATGCGCGGGACAGGGCTTGCTGCCGACGGGACCGCGTTTGAGTGGATCGCATCGCGCGACGAGCAATGGCTGGGTGATGAAGACGACGATGCAGAGAAGGGTTCCAAAGAAAACGATAAAGCGGAGATCGCCAACCGTGCGTCAGCGCAACTGGGCGGGCAGCCGTTCGGTGCGTACGCGATGGAGCAGGCGCCTGATCAGGAATCGGTGCTGTTCGTGAACGCGACGGTCTGGACGCAGGGCGAAGCGGGCGTCATCGAAAACGGATTCGTGTGGATCGCCGGTGGCACCGTTCGAGCCGTTGGTGCGATGGCGGATGCGCCGGATCTGGGCCGCATGCGCCTGGTTGACCTGAAGGGCAAGCACATCACGCCCGGGCTCATCGATGCGCACAGCCATACGGGGCTATTCCGGTTCGGCGTGAACGAATCCGGGCAGGCGGTGACAGCCGAATGTCAAATCGGTGACTCGCTCGACCCGGCACATATCAACTGGTATCGACAACTTGCTGGGGGGGTGACGACCGCCAACTTGTTACATGGATCTGCGAACCCCATCGGAGGGCAAAGTCAGATTGTCAAAGTGCGGTGGGGGGCGCATCGACCCGAAGACATGTTCTTTGAGGGCGCGATGCCGGGTATCAAGTTTGCTCTCGGTGAAAATGTCAAGCAGAGCAACTGGGGCGATGACTACACCTCGCGGTATCCGCAGACGCGCATGGGTGTCGAGACACTGATGCGCGATCGATTCATGGCCGCACGCGAATATGCAAGTGGTCATGATCGTCGCGACTTTGAACTTGAGGCGCTCGCGCAGATTCTTGCTGGCGAGCGTCTGGTGCACAGCCACAGTTATCGTCAGGATGAGATTCTCATGCTGTGCCGCATCGCCGAAGAGTTTGGCTTTGAGATCGGGACTTTTCAGCACGGGCTCGAGGTGTACAAGGTGGCCGAGACTGTCCGCGAACATGCCCGCGGTGCGAGCATTTTCAGCGACTGGTGGCAATACAAAGTCGAGGTGCAGGATGCGATCCCATCTGCCGGGCCGTTGCAAACCGAAGCCGGGGTTTTGACGAGTTACAACAGCGACTCTGACGAACTGGCGCGGCGCATGTCATGGGAGGCAGCCAAGGCTGTGAAGTATTCTGACGGAGAACTCCAGGGCGCCGAAGCGCTCGCATTCGTGACGATGAACCCAGCGATTCAACTCGGTATCGACCAGCGAGTCGGTTCGATCGAAGTTGGCAAAGATGCCGACCTGGCCATTTGGACGGGTGACCCGTTGTCGAGTCTTTCGCGCTGTGTGGCGACCTGGGTCGATGGGCGTGAGTATTTCTCGATTGAACGCGATGCCGCCCATCGGGCACGGATTGCATCAGAACGCGAGAGGCTGATCCAGAAGGCGCTCGGCTCACCCGCTATTGATGACTCGGACAGTGCCGGAGAAGCTGGCGAAGGCGACGACGAGGACGATCTCGTTGACCCCGAACAACGGCGACAGGATTGGCTACTCATCGAACGACTTCGTGCTGGCGAACTCGATGGGTGTGACCTTTTTGACCATGAAGCACGCGTTCTTCGACGCATCGGTGAATGACATTGGACAGGATTAATCGTGTTCGAGAAGATCGAGGGGGTTGGTCTGAGGTTCATAAAAAAGCCCGGCCGAGTTTGGATCGGCGCGGGCTTGAGGCTGGGCGTTTTATGAGACCGCGTGTGACTTATGGGCAGCCGGTTGAGAACGCGTTGAGGTAACTCGACACATCAAAGAAGTCGAGCACGCCGTCGTTGTTCCAGTCGGCTGCGAGGTCGCCACTGCTGAACAGGTTGAGGTACGCGCTGACATCGAAGAAATCGAGGACACCATCGTCGTTGAGATCGGGGCTGCAGGTGGTATCGACTATGAACGGCAGCGCAAGCCCGAACTCGGATGTTTCTCCGAGGAGCAGGTCAGTCGCGGTCGCGGTCGCGACCCATCCGTCTGGCACGGGCATGGCAAAGGTGATGCTGAAGTCAGCATTGCCAAGCGCATCGGTGGTGACATCGGTGTATCCCAGGAAAACCTCGCCCTCACCAAAGCCGGTCGGGTTCGCGGCTGGCGAAGCAAAGACTTCGACGCGGTACGGGGCATCGCTGTGCGAGTTGAGCGAACCAGTCACGGTCGCAGATGAAGAATCAACTAGGGCTGTCGTCAGCACTGGATAGTTTTGCAGGTTGTTTCCCCCGCGCGTGTCGGCGTCCAGGTTGTCGTTTGGCGTTGGTCCGTCCCAACCTGGGTTCCATACCGCGAGGTCGATTCCAACATACCCGTTGCTGTGGATGCTGTTTCCGGAAATGGTTGTTTCACCGCTGACCGCACCGACACCGATACCATCGACGACACTGTGGGCGATGAGATTTCCTTGTCCGGGCAAGAGACCGCCGATGAGTGTGTTGCGCGGGAAGTAGATGCCGGTCGCTTGCGAAACCACGATCCCGTTGAGCGTTTGGATGGGGTTCTGCCCGGTGATGTCCGTCCCGATGATGTTCCCTTGAATGACAGTTCCCGGCGTGTCTGCGTTGAATGCGGTGACAGCAATTCCGGCACCGAAACGAACCCCGGCGTGGTGGTTGACACCGACAACATAGATGCCTGCAATCAGATTGTCTTTGATGACAGTGTCGACACCGTCGCGGACTTCGATCCCCGCGGGTCCGCGTTGCGACACGCCGCTCATGCCGTCCGGGGTGGTGCCGATGTAGTTTCCTTCAATGATCGTATCTTCAGCCCATTCGACGAGGACACCTTGCCCGATCGGGTAGCCTTCATTGCTGAATCGACCGAAGCCTGAGATGACATTTCGCTCGGCTTCGGTTGGTCCGCCGATGCGATTGCGAAGCGGGTAGACGCAATAGCGTGAGCCGCGAACTGCGACTGTGCGCAGTGTGTTGCCGATCACGACATTGTCGTGTGACCAGCAGGTGATATCGACGCTGCCGATGATGTTGGCATCTTCGGGTGTGGTACCACCGATGATGTTGTTTGTCGTTGCCGGCCCGTCGTTGGGGCCGTCAATTTCGATGGCATCGGTGACGCATCCGACGATGCGGTTACGGTGCCCGTGCCAGATGGCGATCCCGGCATCGCGTTGCATGACATCGCCAAGACCTCGGATGGTGCAGTCGCTGGCTGCAATGATGATGGCGGGCGTGCCCCAGCCGTTGACTTCGAAGCCATAGATACCGACTTCTGTTCCATCGGGATTGGTGTCACCGGTGAAGTCAGTCTGGGTGGAGAAGTCGACGGTGGTTTCGTCGCCGGTGATGTAGAACGGCCCATCTTCAAGCGCGAGAATGGCAGCATCATCGACGAGATTCCACCAGTCGCTTTGCGGGATGGCGAAGTGGATGGCTTGTGGACCCGTGGTGTTGTTGGCTGCGATAACAGCTTCACGGAAAGAAACGCGACCGTCAGGTCCGGGCAGGTCACCGACTTGGCGTGCGCCACCAAAGTCTGTGACATCATTGATGGTGTCGACGGTGATGACCGTTTGTGCTGTCGCAGCGGTCACGAGGACCGAAGCGGCTGACACAGCGATGACTCGTGATTGCACCATGTTGATCTCCTTCCAATGCCTTCCCGCCGAGATGAGACAGTTTTTTTGAAAAGGTCGGGTCGGCATGTTTCAGCCGACCCTGACCGGTATATGACGGGCGGATGCGTCCGACGCCCGTGATGGGAAAGAGCGAACGGATTATGGGCAGCCCGCTGAGAAAGCGTTGAGGTAACTTGAGACATCAAAGAAGTCGAGCATGCCATCGTTGTTCCAGTCGGCTGCGAGGTCGCCGCCGCTGAACAGGTTGAGGAAGGTGCTGACATCGAAGAAGTCGAGGACACCGTCGTCGTTGAGATCGGGGTCACACGGGGTTGTGCCACTCATGGCGTTCATGAACACGCTGGTGGTGTTGGAGTCGCGGTTGGACACTGCGAGATCGGGGCTGTTGTTGCCATCGAAGTCCGCGACGACGGGGGAAGACGGGTTGGCACCAGCTGCGAGGAGCGTTGGCGCGCCGAAAGTTCCTGCGCCGGTTCCTGCCAGGACAGCGACGGAGCTGCTGTCTTCGTTGACCGCGACGATATCGATTGCACCGTCCATATCGAAGTCAGCAACCGCGAGGTCATCTGGGTTGAGACCACCGGTTGAGTATGCGGCTGCCGCTCCGAATGCGCCGCCGTTGTTAAGCCACACAGAAACGAAGTTACCCGCGGATGCAGCCAGATCGATTGTGCCATTGCCATCGAAATCACCTGAGATGACACCACTGGGTCGGTTGTTGAAGTTTGGGGTGAGTGTGAAGGCCGGGGTGAAGGTACCGCCGCCATTGCGATAGACACCGACGGTGCGATCATCGTGGGCAGAGATGGCAAGGTCCATATCGCTATCGCCATCGTAATCACCGACCGCGACTGAACGCGGTTCCTGTCCTGTTGAGAGGGTGGTCGCGGTGAGCGTGCCGCCGGTATTCATGAGGATGGTGGCGCTGTTTCCATCGCGGTTTGCGGTGACGAAGTCAGGTCGGCCGTCGCCATTGAGGTCGCCGGTCGCCAGGTCGACAGGTTCGGCACCTGTGGAGGCCGACGCACCTGCTGTGAACACGCCTCCGGTGTTGGTGTAGACACGCACTTGATTGATGTTCTTGAGGACGACGACAAGGTCGGCATCGCCGTCGCCATCGACATCGGCAGCGATCAGGTCATCCGGTCCGGTGTTGGCGCCGGTGAGGACATTGACCGGGCCGCCGAAGGTACCTGCATTGTTGGTAAAGATACTGATCTTGTCGAGGTTGTCGGTCGCGACCGCGAGATCCACATCGCCGTCACCGTCAAAGTCGGCAGCCGCCACGCCGGAAGGACGCTGTGCACTGGCGATGGTGATCGGTGCGAGGAAGGTGGGGGCGGCGATGGCGCTGCCAGCGGTGACGAGCAGTGCGACGATTGAGACTTTGCGTTCCATGAGATTCTCCTTTGCTGTGTGCCAAGTTGGCATTGTGGTTGAAACAACTTTCAGATTCGCACGCCGATGTGCGACGAGTTGAGTCATGCACATGGCGTGCCAAACGCGAGGCGATGCTCAAACACATGTTGTGACACTTGAAAACAGGTGTCGAAACAACTGCGTTGGCTTGTGATTGGCCAATGCTGTACGGATTGGCGACCGGGGTTGGCCTGTAGCTACCAATTGCGATCGAATCGCAATGGCATGGGCGCGATCCGAACGCGATGATTGGTCTTCCGTCGGATGGCCAGGCGGAGCCATGGGAAGGTGGACTCTGGCCATATCACGCCGAATACGCGGCATCGTCTCCTGTCTTGTCAGAAAATTGTCTCTGGAACTCCACAATCGGCCTTGCAGACGACATCCATTTGTGGATACACTGTCTTCAGGAGAATGCTCAAGAATGTCAGGCGTGAATCGGCGTGGGCCAGGATTTACATTGATCGAACTGTTGGTGACGATTTCCGTCATCGCATTGCTCATTGCGCTTGTTGTGCCGGGGCTGCGAACAGCCATGGGCTCAGCTCGTTCGTTCAAATGCCAGATGGGGCAGCGCGCCACGGCGTTTGATTTTTCGATCTTTGCTGACGGTGATCTCCATGGCGATCGCGGTGATGATTCGTCGCGTGTCGATTTTGCCCTTGAGACCTTTCAAGAGAACCAGTACGGCGTTGATGAGTTCTGGCGCTGGGGCGATGTTGATCAAGTGGCGCTCCCCGACACCGAAGGCAACGACCCGATGCGGTGTCCGGAGGTCGTTGAGCCGTTGGTGCTCGCTCGCAATGTGCCTTGCAGTAACGGCGCGGTGGGCCCGGCTGAAAGTGTTTCGTACGCTTTCAATATGCGTTTGCATCGCGCTCAAATCATCGACTCGCGCGGTCGCCCGCGGGCTCAGGCCGTACGACTGCGCGAATCTGTCCTTGATTCGGGGAGTGTCCCCCTGCTCTTTGATGCCGATGGGCATCGGGCTTCGCAGCAGGGTGTGAGCGCTGTCTATTCAGGTCCGTCGCTTGATGATGTGATTTTCGGCTTGGACCAGTTCTGGTTCCCTGCCAAGCGTCACAACGGCGGCGGCAACTACGCATTCATCGATGGGCATGTGAGTTCATCTCGTTCGCCGCTCGAAGAATCAGATTGGCGTTGGGATTTTTCTCCAATACGCTAGAGGCTTATGCGCCTTCAACAAAAGTTTGCATTGCTGTTTGCTGTTCTCGGCCTGACCGCCGCGATCAATGTTGGCGTGGCGGTGTGGGCGATCCGATTCCTCGAACGCGAACTCGCCTGGCCGCTTGAAAGCATCAGCGAAGTCATGTCCGGCTTGTACGAAATGAAGCGTGCAGTCGAAGACGAATCGGCAGCGATCGGCTTTCTACGCGGATCAGGGGCGTTGATTTCAGGTGAGGCGAGCGAACGGACGGATCAGTCACGGGCGCGATTTCAGGCCGCAGAACTGCGCATCGAACAATCCGTTCGTCGACTCGAGGGAAGCCCTTCATATCTCATGCGATCGGGTGTTGGTACCACGCGCAACCTGCGTGATCGAGCAGAACGCCTGCGCGCGCTCGGTGCGTCATGGTTCGATGAGGGCGATGATGCCGTACGAAGCAGTCTTGGGCATGAACTCGGTTCAACGCATGAACTGATTGAAAGGCTTGAAGGTCGAATCCTGCGCGATACATCACTTGCGGTCGAACATAGCGAACGCCTGCGGACGCTCGTGCTCGGTTTGGTTGTGGTCACCATTGTCGTTGTTCTGCTGGTTGGGGTTCTCGCGGTCAGTCTGGTTCGCCGGTGGGTTGTGACACCCGTGGAAGCACTTCGAGTCGCGGCGGCTCGAATCGGCTCAGGTGACCTGGAGCACAGGTTGACCGTTGTCGGTTCTGACGAACTTGCAGAACTCTCGAGCGAAGTCAATCACATGGCGTTCATGCTGGCGCAGCTGCATGATGAACGAATCGAACGCGAACGGTTGGCAGCGGTCGGTGAGATGACCAGGCGGATCGTCCACAATCTTCGCCGACCGTTGTCCGGCATTCGAGCACTTGCGGAGACGACGCGGACAGAACTTCCCGCTGACAGCGACCTCGTCGGTGTTCAAGATCGAATCATGCGAGCGGTCGACCGGTTCGAGGAATGGCTGCGCGATGTTCTGCGAGCGGCATCACCTCTCGACCTGCAGGTGTCTGAAGTCGAGATTCGTCCTTGGATCAAGGCGCAACTCGAAGCCCATGAGCCGGAAGCCGAAACGAAGCGGGTGACGATTGAGCTGGATGATGCCGATGCTCCAGATCGCGCTGTGTTCGATTCGCATCATCTTGGGCATGCTCTGAGTGCTGTACTCACCAACGCGATCGACTTTTCTCCCGAGGGCCGAACAGTTGGTGTGGAGATTGGGTCCGAGAACAGCATGTGGTGGATTCGTGTGTCTGATTCTGGGCCCGGTATACCGGCTGAAGACATCGAGGAGGTGTTTCGGCCGTACATGACGACGCGGGCAACAGGGACTGGCATCGGACTTGCAATAGCAAAGCGGGTCTTGGAACAACACGGAGGAACAATTCGTGTTCTAGAACCCCAGAATGGCGATTCGGGTACGGTTTTCGAGATGAGGTTAGGCGTAGAGTTGGCCAATGATGGCCATGTTGGAGGCAGTATTGGCCAAGATTCTGGTCATTGAAGATGACGACGACCTGCGTTTCGGGGTTTCCCGGTCATTACGCAGCGACGGTCATGATGTGCACGAAGCCGCCACTTTGGAGGCTGCTCGTCTTGCGCTGTCATCGCAGGTCTTCGATATTGTTCTGACGGATTTCAATCTTGGTGCTGATGATGGCGTGACTCTGGTTGAAGAGTTGCGTGAAGAAGGGTTCACCGGTGGTTTGGTGGTGATGACCGGTTTCGGTTCTATTGACCTCGCGGTTCGAGCCATGAAGGGTGGAGCCGACGATTTCATCCAGAAACCGATCAAGTTGGATGAGTTGAAGAAACTTATGGGCAGGCTGCTCGAAGACGGTGCTGCCAAACGCCGGCTTCGACTATTTGAACGAATGGACGAGCGACGGAACGAAGAAAATCGTCCGCTCGGCGAGAGCGAATCGTGGCTGAACATGCTCGCTCTTGCAGAACGACTTGCACAGATACCCATTTCACGACAAGAGAACAGCGAAGGCGGATCGCTTCCGACCATCCTGTTGTTGGGTGAGACTGGCTCAGGCAAGGGTGTTGTTGCTCGGCATATGCACGAATCCGGGTCGCCGAGCGGCGCGAAACGACCATTTGTGCACATCAACTGCTCGGCGCTCCCGCCACAGCTCGTTGAGGGTGAGCTCTTTGGGCACGAGAAGGGTGCATTCACCGATGCCCGCGATGCCAAAGAGGGACTCTTTGAAATGGGCGATGGCGGCACGATCTTTCTTGACGAGATCGGTGATTTGCCGATGGAGATGCAGACGAAACTTTTGATTGTTCTGGAGCGTGGTGTTTTCCGCCGGGTGGGTGGGACACGCGAGCGGACGGTTCGTGCTCGCGTGATTGCCGCCACGAATCGAGATCTTGACCAGGCGGTTGAGGACGGGCAGTTCAGGCGCGATCTGCTCTATCGACTCAACGGTTTCACCGTCAAGATTCCGCCGCTTCGGACCCGTACGGGTGATGCGAAACTCATTGCCCGTGCATTTCTCAATCGCTTCCGCAGCGAATTCGGTCGTGAGCCCGCTGTATTTTCTGATGCCTGTTTGTCTCTCGTAGGTGGCCATGAATGGGTCGGGAATGTGCGCGAACTGCAGAATGCAGTTCAGCGGGCAGCGATGCTAGCCGATGGCAAAGTGATTGAGCCGCACGATTTGGGGCTCATGTCGAGTGGTGCGAGTCTCGGGCAACACGCAGCGAATGGCGAACCGGTCTTTGACTTCGAACACGGGATTTGTCGTGCTGAAGAAGTTGAAAAGGCGCTCATGACGCAAGCTCTGAACTATACCAAAGGCAATGTTTCCAAAGCCGCCCGGTTGATCGGGATGCAACGGTCAAGTTTTCGATATCGAATCGAGCGTTACGACCTCGGCGAGTTGATTCAGGAGTTTGCCGGACGATGAGAACGCGGTGGAAATCCATCCTGGTCGTGGTCGGGTTCGCGCTGTGCGATCGAGCAATGGCGATGTCGGATAACAATGGCCTCTGGATCGATCCCGCACACGATGCTCGAATTCGTCACACTGACAGCGGTTCAAACGGTGTTTTACCCCCCTCGTTTGAGCCGATCGATCTCTTACGGGTGGAATGCACAGGCTGGTCAACACCCACGCCGCAGACTGATCCATACAACGGATATGAGGATGAGAACGCAGACCTGATGCGGATCAAGATCGTGTTTGCCGGTGTTGTTTCGCCCCCCGGGCCGCTCGGCATCGGTGAAGCGGGAGGTCAGTTTGACCCGCTTCGTTACGGCAATCGGCCTGTGTACGGTGCTATAGAGCTAGACATCGACGATCAAAAAAACTCGGGTGGCGAGCTCGGCGATCTTGCTCGTCTTCGGTATCTTGCCAATGTCGGCAGGTTCGGTAAAACGCCCCCTGGCTCCATCGCAGAACGCGTCGCGATCGGGGGGGATGACTTTGATGGCAATTTCTGGGCGGGCCGCCAGTTTGAACGGTCCGGGGCTGAGTTTGCATTCGTCATGTGCGGGTGTTGGGTGCCGACGATCATGAGCGAAGGGGTCGGCGCGAACGGGGTGTTCGACAGCGGCGAAACCTGGATCGTGCATGGCCGATTTTTCGAACGCGTGCAGTCGTTCGCATCGCTCAGTGGACTTTTCGGCGGATCGCAATTCGGTCTGTTTGACAAAACGGTCGATGTGCGATGGTCGCATGATGAAGATAAGGATGAAACGGCGATTGAACTGGTTTATCCCTTAACGATGGCTGGTGCAGCCATGCTGACCGGTGAACCTGAACAACAGATCAACCTCAGCTTGTTTGACCACACGAGCATCGCGGAAGCGGTGTGTGATATTATTGAGTCTGCGGAGTTTGCAAGTGGCCCGGTGGAAGAGCTCATCGACCAGTGGCGCAACGAAGACTTTGAAGACTTTCTAGAACCAGTTGCATGGCGTGTCACCGCACTTGTTGGAACCGCCTACACCGTGCAAGAGCCCGACGCTCGTTTCGTGTGGACCGATACCGGGTTTGATGAGCAACTTGGAGATATCGGCGGCGATGGCGCAGCAAATGAGTTCGATACGACCGAAGTGCTTGCTTTCATCACGGCCGAAGATGGCGGCTTGAATGACTGTGATGGCACGACCGATGGTGCTGTGGCGATCTGTGATGTCGCCGAGAATTTCAGCATATTCGACTTTAACAATGATGGCGTGGTCGATTCGTGCGATGCATCAACACTTGGGCGCGGTGCAAATCTCAATCAGGATCACGCGCTCGATTTCTTTGATGTGGCGCTGTTTCTGACTTGGTTCAGCGCTCAAGATCCGCGAGCCGATTTCACTGGTGAAGGGCAGCTGACCTTCTTTGATGTGCTCGCGTTTCTACAGACATTTAGCACGGGTTGTCATTGATACCTAATCGATGGCGCGCAACGCGGGACGCATGATTCCTGCAGACACACGCTTCGCAACAAAATTAGAAGGGCACACGGAGGTTGATCCGTGTGCCCGAGTTTGAAGTTTTCACTGATTGAGATTAGCGACGACGGCGTGTCCCGACGAGGCCTCCGATGCTGAGCACCGCGAGGGCGCCGGGCACCGGAATCGTGGTGATCGTGACATTGTCGATGGTCATGTCGTAGTCATCGTTGGTGAAGAAGAAATCAGGCAAGAGCGTCGAGAAGGCGATCTCGTCAACATTGGCGAGGATGTCCGAAAAGTTCACGCCGTCGGGAAGGATTGACTCGAATGTGTTGGGGTCGAAAGACCCGTATCCACCCCATCCCACGGGCAGATCACTCGCACTTGTGTCAATGGTCGCTGAGAAGGTCTGGTACCCGGTGAACGAATCGGCTCCGACCCAGTCAAAGAGGAAAAAAGCGCTGGCCCACGGGTATCCATCGTCGCCGAGATCGTGGCTACGGAGTTCAAGCATGAACGGTCGCGTGATGCCGAGGCCTTCGAACCCGATCTGATCGATTCGCAAGTCGACCGAAATGGTGACTTCGTCGAATTGCGTGTAGTCGCCGGTGAAGTTTGCGTTGGTGCTGTTGGTGAATGCGATTCCGAAGTCATTGAACTGAGTTCGGAACCCGGCACCGCCGCCGACGCCATAGGTGTTGTCGATCATTGTGGCGCCACCGAATCCCTGCGGGCCTTCCCATCCATGGGTGAGTCCGTCTTCGAAGTCAACAACAGTGGTTGAGCCTCCAGCGAGTGCGATGGCCGCGGAAGCGCTGACACCGATAAGAGCCGTGATAAGTTTCATGTGAATCCCTTTCATCCGTATGTGTTGTTCTGGCGGCGACTCGATCGCAGCCAATCCTCTCTTCTTTCTGGCCTGGTGCTCCACCACACCGGCACCTTGGGTGATGCCATACTGGCCCACGATTTGTGTGTTCTCAGACTGTACTTCCGATGGTAAAAGTTGCAAGGAAGTTTCACGGAAACTTCTACCCGAATCATGGGGACTGATCAAAAGTCATGTATACTCGACGCATTCCATGCCTCTTTAGCAGCCAGTCTCAGACAATATGCCAACAAAAAATGATCAAAACTCGAATAGATCTGGATCTACAACGACCGAACGCTCCATGGGGAGCCTCGAGATCATGATCAATGCGGCCGGAAAGGACTTGCTTGAAGGGCTCGTTCGTGTCCTGGGGCAGATTCCGGGCGGGGACGCGGGGCCGCAACAACTCGCGCGTCAACTGGGTATCGACAAAGTCCTGGCATCGCGCATCCTCAAAGCCGTCCGGGCGCCAGATCCGATGTCTGTCGTTCATCGGGTTCCCGGACCTGAGCCGATGCGGCGGGTTTTGACAGCGTCATCAAAATTCGGTGTCAATCAGTCGGACCTGAAGCATGCTCGGCTGGCGGTTGACAAGTTTGAGTCGCTCATTCGCTCGGAAGTGGGGGATCGAAGCGCTCTTGACGCGATTCTCAGTTCATGGGTTCCCGAAGCTCGCCGAGAGTTTGAGTTGCGTCGCAAACAGGCAGCCTTTCGAGCGATGTCGCAACTCAAGGGTGCGCAGGCGGATGTTTATTCTGAGGCTGCGATTTTTTACCCGAGCGACGACGGGGAACATATCGATATCGTGTGGATCAAAGCCGTGATCGGGATGCACCGACTCAGGCCTGGTGTCAGCGTCAAGTTTACATCAAGGCGGCAGATTGAAGATCAGTCCGGCAGAAAGACATACACGCTGGGCGGCGAACCGGTGGATGGCGTATCGAATGCGACACTCGAGCAATACTGCTCCTCGCCGACACCAAACCTCGTAGCCCATCGGGCGGGCGAATACATGCACTACCTGCTCCAGGATGACACGATTGGAGCGATGAGTTCGATCGATCTTGTGACCTGCGAGGTCAATCGGGCTGAGATTCCTCGCTACATCCCCGATGAGCGCAATCGCAGAGCCTGGGCCTCGAGTGACATCAATATCCCGTCAAAGCGAATGCAGTTTGACATACTCGTTCATGAGGACTTGTACAACCGGTCATTTCCTGAGCTTCGCATCTACGACACGGCAATCAACGGTCTCGCCGACATCAACGATCCCTCCCGAGACATGGATCAACTGGATCTGCTCGAATCCATTGAGAACCTGGGTGAAGGACTCAATCGATTTGGATCCTCACTCGTGCCGAAGTACCGCACGATGATTGGTGATGTGTGCAGCCGATTGGGATTCAACCCCGAAGTCCTGCGCGGATATCGATGCGTCGCTGAGTATCCAATCTATGGATCACAAACCGCGATGGTGTTTCGCACGCAGGATCGCCCGGCACCCACCGCATGAAGTCAAAGCTGAGATTTGTACATCAGTTTTGCACCGATTTTGCAGTGACAAATGACGATCGCTAGGCTGCGAATCGCTGTGACGAAAGTTGTGCCACATTCGCAGAACAGCCTGCGATCACGAGAATGTCACCATCGCACAAGATGCGTTTCACATTTGGTCGCATGGTCAAAGTGCCGTCGCATCCCTTGATTCCAACAATGACCGTCTCCGGATTGGCGAGGCCAAACTCGAGGATCTCGTGACCGATCCAACCGTTCTGCGGGCTGACGACAAGTTCGGCGAATTGGAGTGTTTTTTGTTCGCCGTCACTGCTTCCGAAGAGCAGGCTGGCGACTTCAGGGCGAATCATGCTTTGCACGACGCCGTCACCACCATAACGCGTGGGGTTGATGACCGTGTTTGCGCCAGCGCGATGCAGTTTTTGAACGGAGTCATCGCCTTCTGCCCGAGCTGAAATGGTGATGGTGGGGGAAAGTGCCCGAGCCGTGAGGCAGATCATGGCATTGACAGCATCATGCGATGTGACTGCAGCGACAGACGCTGCTTTTTGAATGCCAGCCTGCATCAACAACCTGTCAAGTGTGGCATCGCCGCACAATGCGATGGAACCATCCGCGCGAGCCTGCTCGACCAGTGTTTCGCTGGGATCAATGACGACAAACTCGAGCCCTTCTTCGCGGAGCAACTTCATCACACGCTGACCGGTTCGTCCGATGCCACAGACGATGTGGTGACCGTTGAGTTGACTTGCTTGCTTGATCATCTTTCGCTCCGGTTGCATTGCACACGATGTGAAGTACTGGATGAACTGGCTGACCGCGTACGACACGCTTGCGATACCGCCGACCATGAGAACAGCGGTGAATCGTTCTCCCGCGTCAGTCAGGCCGTAGTCGCCGTAGCCAACTGTGGTGAGGGTCACCAGTGTGAAGAACAGTGACTGCCAGGGTGACCAACCCTCGATCCAGGTGTAGCCAGCTGTTCCAAAGAGCACGACCAGACAGCAAACCAGAAATGATCGGGTCACCATTGGGTCGACCTTGTAGGTCAACAGCCTCAGAATCCCTGCTGGCGAGCGCATCACCGAGATATCGGATGAAAAACTCTGCGAATTGAGGAATCGACTTCATTCGGTGGCCGCGAGTCATTCACAAAGCGAAAGACGAGAACACGCTTTTATGCATCAAACGGCGCAACAAGCCCCCAAAAAGAACAATGCCCCAGGCTCAAAGCCCGGGGCAAATTCTTGAAGTGGAGACGATCGGGGTCGAACCGACGACCTCTTGCATGCCATGCAAGCGCTCTACCAACTGAGCTACGTCCCCCTGCAATGTTCACCCACACTATCGACCCCTGAGGGCTTCGGCGTGAGGCGAGTCAATCGTAGAGTGTGTGGCCCGCTGGTCAAGCGAGCATGTTGCACTGTCGGTGTCTCGGCTATCGGGCGTTCAACAGGCGCGCGACCGCCTGACCGACCGATTCGAACGAGATTCGCTCGATGCGAGACCCTTCGGGATCCTGATTGCTGGTCGCAGCGGGATCGATCTCTGCGTTGGCGATCAAAATGACTTCACTCGGTAAACCACCAGACATGGTGCGAACGGGGATGGTTGTCCAGCGTGGATCCGTTGGTCCGAACAGCGTGACGAGAGGCACACCGAAGGCTGCAGCGATGTGTCTGGGTCCGGTGTCGTTGGTGACCATGAGTTCGGCACCTCTGATGATGCCTTTGACCGAGCCGAGAGTCGGTTCGAGCGCTGGCAGGGCGATGGGGTTGGTGCGTGCATCGCGTGCGATCTGTTCGCACAGGGCGCGTTCACCGGGCGAGCCGTTGATAAGCACGCGGAGGCTGTGCGTTCGGTCGAGTTCGTCAGCCAGCGCGCTAAACCTTTCGGCGGGCCAGCGTTTGGCGGGGTTGTTGCCGCCGGGGTTGAGAATCGCGTAGGGCCCGACAATCTCGGCGCGGGTCAGCAGTTCGTCGGCCTCGGCCTGCTGCGATGGCGTGATGCCGAGTTCGAGTTGGCTGCTGTCCGCATCAGCGAGCGAGGCGTGTGTCAGATTGGTACAGGCGATTGATGTGAGGGGGGGACAATCTGGGTCGAGGAGGGCAGCGGCGGCGTGGTGGTAATATCGCACCGCCGGGATGAGCGACCAACCCGTATCATCGCGTGGGGCTGTAAGTTGCTCGGTGAGGAGCCACCCTCGGGAATCGCGGTCGTAGCCCACCCGGCGAGGGATGCCTGCCAGGCGAACGCCGAGCGCTGTCGAGAATGAGTTGGTGAGAAGGAGGGCGGTCTCGAACACTGGTTGAGAGCCGGGGCCGACGGCGCGAATAGACCGTGCGAGGGAAATCGGGCCAAACAGCCCGCGACTGTCAGCTCTGTGCAGGTGGTTGACGAGTTTGGCGCCGTCGAGGATTTGATCCAGACCCGGGCGGAGTATGGCGTGAATTTCGGCGTTTGGCTTTTCGTCGCGCAACATCCGAAGGGCAGGGGTCGCCATCACTACATCGCCGACCCAACTGGGCATGATGATCACGATCCGTTCGCGGGCGGTCGGCATGGGTCAGCGCTCGTCCTGTGCGTCAGAGTCTGGGCGTGGTCCGTCCGGCCAGATCGGGCGACCCTTGTGCGACCGGGCCCAGTCATTGGTGGTGCGGCGTACCTCGCTCATGAATCCGACAGCCGCCAGTCGGCTCGTCACCAGCCGCGCGTCGAGTTGCCCATCGCGGATCCCGATGGAGACAAGCCGAGTGCCGTGCCGTTCAGCCAGAGCGCGGGCGGTCGAAATGACGGTGTCGGCGACTTCATTCAGCAGGTTTGGGTCGTCGGCTCGCATGGAAACGGTGTTCGTTGAGACTGGCGATGCCCCTTCGCGAGGCGTGCGATCGAGGATGTATCGCGTGGCATCGGGCAGGTCGTGAAACGGGCAGCCAGGACCGACCATCAGCGCCCGATCTGATGGCACACCCGCGCCGGTGGCTGCATCGATATCGCGTTGCTTGTCACCGACCATCCAACTGCGTTCGAGGTCGAGCCCGTGCTCGAGGGCGGCTGCCCGCACCATGCCCGGTCCGGGCTTGCGCCAGGGGTGGTCGATGGCAAATCGCGGGTCGAGCCCATCAGGATGGGTGGGGGCGGAATAGAAGCACTCGATGAGCCGCTTGCCCTCGATTGTCAACAGTTCGTCGAGTTTGGCATTGGTCGCGTCGATATCGCGGAGCGTGCCGCCTCTGTGGGCCACGCCGCTCTGGTTGGTAATGACGATGACCGCATAGCCGGCTGCTTTCAGTTCGCGGCACGATTCAAGCGAGCCGGGTAAGAGCCACATGAAGTCGGGTTTGAGCAGGTCGCCGGGGCGTGTGCCGACCCAGGCTGCATCGGGAAGGTCAGCGTTGACATTGATCGTGTCGTCGCGGTCAAGAAAGACGGCTGGTCGCATGACGGGAGGGTAGGAGACAAAGTTAACGCGACATGTTTTGTTAGAGCTGCACCAACGGCATATCCGTCCGGCTTTCCTGCTCGACCATCGGGGTCGCCACATCGATGACGAAGACACCGAGTGCATCGCTCGTGTCGGCCATCTGTGTGCGCACGCTGGCAGCGTTATACAGCACGCTCCGCGGGAGCGCGACCGAACTCGTGGCCGAGGGCACCTGCCCGGGGCCTTCATCGACGATCAACTCGTCGTAACCAGCGCGCGGCTGGTTGAGTCGCTCACCGTCAAGCAGCGCGAGCGCATCAAGCGCGATCTGGGCTTCGGCCTTGGCGCTACCGACCACGGGGATCGCCTGTTCGAAGGACTGGAGCATGCCTTTGACATTTTCGAAAGTGCCTGCCTTCTCGGTCCAGGTGGCTGCTGGCAACACGATGTCGGCCTGCTCGAAAAGGTTGTTCTCCAAGGTGTCGATCAGCACGAGGAATGGCTTGGTCAGGGCGGCGGCGACATCGCCGGTGGCCCATTCGCTCGGGTAGTTGCCGGTGACAATCGTCGCGCCGATCGCACCACTCTTGACCTGCCCGACCCAGTCGTTGAAGTCGGTGACCGGGCCGAACGATTCGAGGACGCGTCTAATACCGCGCGCGTTGGGCGCTTTTTCTGCGTACATCGTGAAGGCTTTGGGGTCAGCGGGATCGATGCCGGGGGGGAAGGACTTGTCTTGCCCATCAACGGGCACCGGCCCGACGGCGAGGACCGCGTCTCGGTCGATCCGCTTGGCGAGTGTCGCGAGCATGAACGCGTCTTCACACGAGAGCATCGGGCTGACCACCAGGCCGAGCCGCTTGCCCGCTTCGGTGCTATTGGTTTTCAGTCCATCGAGCGCCTGTTCGAGCGTGCGCTGCCAGCCGCTGATCGCGAGCGAGCCGTGCTGCTGACGGTGTGGTTCGGTCAGGCGGTTTTCAGCGTGGACAAACTTCCACCCATACCGCACTTCATCGGTGATCCACCATTTGTTGACCGCGAGGTTGGTGCGCGGTTTGACGCGGTAGATCTTGCCTTGGTTGTGTTCGATTGAGATATTGTCGCCCGAAGCCGTGATGCCGTCGATCGACGGTGTTTTCTTGAGGAACCAGACGCGCTGGGTGAACAGGAAGTCCTTGTCGAGGAGAGCGCCGACCGGGCAAAGGTCGATGACATTGCCCGAAAGTTCGTTGTCGATCCCCTCACCAGGGAAGACATCGATCTGGCTCTGGTTGCCGCGGCCGTCGATCATGAGTTCGCCCGTGCCGGGCACCTCGCGTGCGAAGCGCACACACCGCGTACACATGATGCAGCGGTCCGAATAGATGTAGACATTCGGCCCGAGGTTTTTCTTGGGCTGTTTGACCTTTTGTTCTTCGAATCGGCTTGCGCTACGGCCGTACTTGTAACTGAAGTCCTGCAGCGTGCATTCACCCGCTTGATCGCAAACCGGGCAGTCGAGTGGGTGATTGATGAGCAGGTATTCCATCACCGCCTTTTGATTGGCGACGGACTTGGGGCTGTCCGCGTGAATGACCATGCCATCCGATGCGTCCGTTGAGCAGGTCGGCAGCAACTTGCCACCCATCATCGGTTCGAGCTTGTTGTCGTTGCGCGGGTTTGGCGCCCAGATCTCAGCGAGGCAGATGCGACACTGGGCCGGGATCGAGAGCCCTTCGTGGTAGCAATACTGCGGGATCTCGACCGCTTCGCGGTTGGCGATCTCGAGGATCTTCTCCCCAGGTGTGAACTCGCAGGATTTCCCGTTGATGATGATGGTCGGCATGACACCTCGGCGTGGGCTGATGGCTTTAGCGTTGGGGCATGGCACCCCGAGATGGACATGATAGGAGCACGAGCCCGGCGGTCTCGACCGGTGTGCGATAACACCGCCCGCGATTTGGACCGTGTTGGTCGAATTGTGCTTTCTGGTTGAGTCAAAAACTTGCTTCTCTTGATGAGTGTGTCATACTCAATCCTCGCATTGGAGGAGAGCGTCGTGGTCAAGGTATCGACACAGTTTGGATGGTTGATGGTTGGTATGTGGTTGCAGTTGGCTACTCCCGCACTCGCAGATGTCACGACATCAACCGTCGTTCCGGTCAAGAGCAGCTCTGACAACCGTCTGTATACCCCGCTCACGATCTTTGAGCCCATCGCCCCATCAAAGGATGCTTCTGATTTTCAAGAGCAGAACGCGTTCTTGTACTTCGATCCAGAATCTAAAGCAGGACTGATAACTGCGCTCGATTCGGCCATCTTGGATGGCGAGTCCAGCAACCGCACAGACCACCAAGCTCAAGCGTCAGGTCTCGAGTCTGCGGCGCGATCGTTCGATTGGACGGCGCTTCATTTGAGTGCAGCGAGCGTCGTGCTCGATTTGTCAGCGTTGATGGATTTGTTGCCTCAGAAACCGGCGAGGCTTCGCGTTCCGCTCGATCGGACCATCCCGGCAGACAAAGCGTTGGATCACACCCCGATCTCCGCATTCGATGCCCTCGATCTCGGTTAAATGAGTCGTTGAGGTGAGGTCTCTGAGTCGGCTTCTCACAGAACGCTGCGCTATCCTTGTCATTCATGGCGAAATCCGGCCAAAAATACCAAGGACCGAAAGGCACCCGGGATCTCTTTCCGGACGATGTCTTGCGCCAACGCTATGTGACAAATGCGTGGCGGAATGTTTCGATTCGTCACGGATTTGAGGAGATTGCCGGCCCGACTTTTGAGTCGAGCGACCTTTACGCCGTCAAGAGCGGCGAGGGGATCCTCGGCGAGTTGTTTCAAGCGTTCAGTGGTAAAAGCCCGGATGAAGTGGCAGCGGTCCAGGAAACCGGTCGTGCGCCATATGCGTTGCGTCCTGAGTTCACACCGACATTGGCGCGCATGTATGCAGCCCACGCGCAGCAGCAGCCGAAACCTTGCAAGTGGTTTACAGCCGGTCCGTACTTTCGAGCCGAAAGGCCGCAGCGCGGACGCCTGCGCGAGTTTCTGCAGTGGAACATCGACATGCTCGCGGACGACGGCACCGAGCAAGGCCGGGCCGAAGCCGAGGCAGAGGTGTTGGGAACTGCTATCGACCTTTGCCGGTCACTGGGTTTGCAGGGTGACGACTACGCCGCCAAAGTCAGCCACCGTGGCGCGGTCGCCGGGTGGTTGACGGAACGCGGGATTGAGGAATCCAAACACGAAGGTGTGATGGGACTCCTCGATGCTGCGAGCAAACTTCCGGTGGAGACGATTGAGAAGCGGTTGGTCCAACTGGGTATTGATCCCAAGTTTGCCGGGTATATGCAGGCGGGCATGCCGCCGATCGTGAAAGTGGGTCCGGAAGGTGCCGAGAAGATCGCGGTGTTCAAGCAGGTGACGCCGCTGTGGAAAACACTGATCGTGCAAGGGCTCATCGGGCAGATTGAGTTTGATCTGTCTGTGGTGCGCGGGCTTGCGTACTACACCGGGACTGTTTTTGAACTTGTCGCTGAGGGTGAACGGGCGATCTGTGGCGGGGGTCGTTACGACTCGCTTGTCGAGTTGTTTGGTGGCCCGGAGACACCCGCTGTCGGGTTTGGAATGGGCGATGTTGTGCTCAGTCTGTTGCTCGAGGAAAAAGGTTTAATGCCCGAAGGCCCTGTGCTGGCCGACCTCGTCAGCCAGGCACCAGCCTCGATTCGACCTGAAGTATTCTGTGTTTCGGCGGATGATGAGAAGACGGATCCACTCGTCGCGCAACTGGTTGCTCGTCTGCGTCGGGGGTTGCACAGTCAGCCGTATCACGAACGCAGCGACACCAGGCCTTGGGACGAAGATCGATTCGCCGACGATGCTGGCGGCGTTCGACCACTGCACACGCGGCGCAGTTACAAGAGCACACGCAATTTGAAGAAACTACTCGCCGATGCGCAACGGCAACACGCGCGACTGGTCGCGGTTGTTCACGGCGTTGATCGCGTCGAGTTGCGCGACCTTGACCGTCGCGAGCAGTTGACGCCCGAGGATGTGCCCGGCATGCCGAGTGATGTCGCCGAGTTCAGCGTGAACCCGAAAAGCCCGGTGTTTATTGGTCGGGCGGCGATGCGTGTGCTCGGGTGTGCTCATGCGTGAGTTGCACGATTCCAGCCGAATTCGATTCGAGCGGTATCAATCCAAGCGAGCCGACCAATCCGTGGCGGATCGTCTGGCGGGCGATACCAAAGCCCGCGAGAAAGCGCATCGGCGTCGGCGATCGTTTTTTGGGCTCGCACAGGCATTCTTCAGATTACTCGGCGGCTATCGCTGGATGGTTGCGATGGCGCTGCTCACGCTGAGCGTGTCAACCGGGCTCGGGCTCCTTGTGCCGGCTTCGACCAAGATTGCGATCGATTACATCCTCACCGATAAACCCGGACCGATGGGCCTGCCAGAGTGGGTGCCTTACCGCGGCGAAACGCCTGATGATCGCGTGGCGCTGCTCTGGCTGGTGGCGGGGGGGCTATTGATCGTCACCGGGCTCGCGGTCAGTATCGGGCTTTGGGGACGCTGGCAAACAACGCGCCTGACCAAACGCGTGCAGGTCGCGCTGCGTCGTCGCGTGTTCGAGCACGCGGTTCGCTTGCCCATGCATCGTGTCCATGAACTCAAGAGCGGCGGGATTGCCAGTCTCTTGCGCGAAGACGCGGGCGGCGCGGGTGAACTGCTCTTCAGCATGATCTATAACCCGTGGCGAGCAATCACCCAACTGATCGGTACGCTCGTCGTACTTGCGATTGTTGACTGGCGTCTGCTGATTGGCAGCCTCATGATCGTGCCGATCATCTGGATCACACACCGCACCTGGATCGGCCGAATCCGCCCGATGTACCGCGATATCCGTACGACGCGACAGGAAATTGACGGGCAGGCGACCGAATCGTTCGGCGGGATGCGCGTGGTGCGCGGATTCAATCGCGGAGCGGCAGAGACCGCACGATTCACACGCGACAACCATTTCATGGCGCGGCAGGAACTCAACACCTGGTGGTGGGCGAGGCTACTTGAAGTTGTATGGCAGATCATCATCCCCGCCGGTTCGGCTGGGGTGTTGCTCTACGGCGGCTCGCGGGTCGTCGACCCGAATGACACCATGACCATCGGCGATGTCATGATGTTCAGCGCATATCTGCTGATGCTGCTCGGGCCGCTCGAAGCGCTCGTGGCGAGCGCGACCAATATTCAGAACAGTCTCGCCGGTCTCGACCGGGCGCTCGACCTGCTCGAAGAACCCCGCGAGTTTGCCGGCGATGAAGCTGGGCCGCTCGACACCAGCCGTGTTGAGGGACGCATCACCTTCGATGGTGTGTGGTTTGCCTATCCATCGGCTGAAGATGAATCGAAGTATGTCCTCGAGGACATCAACCTGGATGTCGCGCCGGGCGAGATGATCGCGCTCGTTGGGTTGAGTGGCGCGGGCAAGACCACGCTGTGCAATCTGGTTGCCCGGTTCTATGACCCGACGCGCGGTGCGGTGCAGATTGACGGCCGCGACCTGCGTGAGTTCGAAGTCGATCACTATCGCTCGCTGCTCGGGATCGTCGAGCAGGATGTGTTCCTGTTCGATGGTTCAGTTGCCAAGAACATTGCCTATGCCAAACGCGGCGCGACGATGGACGACATTCGTATTGCGGCGCAGGTTGCCAATGCTGCAGGGTTCATCGACGAGTTGCCTCATGGGTATGACACGCTGATAGGCGAGCGCGGGGTGCGCCTGTCGGGCGGGCAAAAGCAACGCATCGCGATTGCACGCGCGGTCCTTGCCGATCCCAAGATCCTGATCCTTGATGAAGCGACCAGTAACCTCGATTCAGAATCGGAGCGGCTGATTCAGGCAGCACTCGGCGATCTCATGCGCAAACGCACCAGTTTCGTGATTGCTCATCGCCTGAGCACGATTCGCCACGCCAATAGAATCGTGGTCATTGAAGACGGCCGTATCCGCGAGGTCGGATCTCACGAGCACCTCATGGAGATCGATGGGCGGTATGCCGAGTTAGTGCGCCTCCAGACCGCGGAGCCCGAGGCTGTGGACGATTAGGCGAGTTGTTAAAAATGTGACCAACCCATGGCAGTCACGACCTCCAGCCTGCGCCTTGGGTGTTGGGCGGGCTTGTTTATCGAACAAGTCTCCGCTCGGCCGCCTCAGCCTTGGGTCACACCCTTGGACCGCCTGTGGCGTCATAGGTCAGCAATCAACCGGAGATTCACATGAGTACGCAACGCAAGAATCGAATAGCCATTTCCATGCTCGCACTGTCTGCTTGCGCCGTTTCATCGAACGCCGAGATCGCCATATCATTTGATGATCCGCGCTATCACGGATTTGAAGGTAGTTTCGTCGTCGCTTGGGCGTTTACCACGACGCACGACATCGTTGCCACCGAACTGGGGTACTACGACGCAGATGGCGACGGCCTCAGCGCCGATCACGCGGTCGGACTGTTTCGGGCCTCTGATGGATCAATGGTGATCTCGACAACCGTCAGCACCGACGACGCACTTGATGGTCACTTTCGGTACGCCGATAGTCGAGATGTTTTGTTGAATCAGGGTGAAACCTATTTCGTGGCTGGGTTTGATCCGCTCGGGAGCGCCGATCACATTGGTATTCCTGCTGTCAGCGCACTCTCCTTTGGGCAAGGGATTGTTTTTGAAGGCTGGCAAGATTGGTCTGAATCGGATTTGAGTGTGCCGGGTAATCCGCAGTTTGGATCGGATTTCTGGGCTTCGACCGACGGGTACATGGTCAATGCCAACTTCCGGTATACCGTGCCAGCACCAGGGTCCGTTGCTTTGCTCATGCTGGGCGGTCTGGTCGCGCGTTCACGCCGAACGCGATGATCAAACACCAACAGTGTCACGCATGCGACGGGTTTGTTTCACATCGAGTCCGGCGATTCACATGTTCGACTCAGCGAGCCTCAGCTTCAGTGGAAAGTTCAGCGTTGAGCGCCTCAACCAGTGCCTGGTAGTCACCCATCTCGTTGTACAGTTGGGCGCTCACACGCATGAGTCGCGGCGCGACGCCGGGCATGTCCCACACCGGCACCTGAATGTGGTACTTGTCATTGAGGATGTCCTGCAGCGTGTCGTCATACTCGGTGGGTCGATCGGGGGCTGTGTTTTCTGGGAGCGCGATCGAAGCCATCGAACCAATCATCGAAGGCGGTGCGATCGGCGATGCGAGTGTCCGCCCGGTCAGCAGATTGACCGCAGCGACGATCTTGTCGTGGTTCTCCCGCATGATGGTCGGCCACCCGTCTGGGCGCTGGGCAGCCATGTGCGCGATCGCGTCAGGGATGACCAGGTTTCCCGTGTAGTCGTTGGTGCCGACATAGTCAGTATCGCACAAGAATCGCGAGCGATCGTCACGCGTGACATGTACGCGGCATGACTGCGCCAGCGTGCGCACCCGCTCCTGATATTGCGGATTGACATACAGGAACCCGGTGCCTTTGGGCGCGTTGAGCCACTTGTGACAACTGGCTGCGTAGAAGGATGGCTGCAATGCTTCGATATCGATCGGTATCTGCCCCGGCGTGTGGGCGCCATCGAGCAGGATCGGGATGCCCTTTTCGCGTGCGAGATCGGCGAGCGCCTGGGCCGGAAAGATGATGGCCGACGCACTGGCGATGTGACTGACCACGATCAGGCGCGTGCGATCGGTGATTGCGCTCGCGACAGCATCAACCACGGCTTCGGGACCGACGACCGGCAGGCGAACCTTGGCAGTGGCCACCGTCGCCCCGGTCCGCTGACAGATCCGGGTCAGTTCGTTGAGCGTCGCGTTGTATTCGTGGTCGGTGATCAGGATCTCGTCACCCGCTTCGAGGGGCACGGCATTGAGCGCCATCGCCATCGCGACCGTGCCATTGGGCATCAACGCGATATCGGCTGCGGGTGAGTTGACGAAATCGGCCAAAGCCCGTCGGGCAGCATCGCTCAGGGGCTCAAGATCGACCTTGAAGAACCGGGTCGGGTCGCGTTCGAGGCGGGCCCGCATCTCGGACTGTTTTTCGAGCACGAACGCCGGGCACGAGCCATACGAGCCGTGGTTCAGGTAGGTCGCACCGGGTGCGAGAGGCCACACCGCCCGGCGGCGACGGGCGAGCGGGGAAGTATCAACTTGGGCAATGGTCATAACTCAATTTCTCGGCGGTCGGCGTGCGTACACATGAACCGGTAATCATGGGCGGACCCTGACAGACAATCCACCGGAAACCCGGCCATGACGCATCATTTCGTGATTGGTGGCTGTTGCCGCGATCAGTGCGTGCTGGCGGCCGGTGAGTTGAACCGGGTCGATTCTTCAAGCCCAAGTGCGAGGAAGGAAACGCTGCCCAACGAGACTGAAGCGCAGGCGCGGGAACCCGCCCGATCAAGTCTGCCTCAACGAGCCGCGACCGTCAGGGAGCGGTCTACTCCTTCCCCGGCAGCATGGGCATCCTGCCCGTGGGAGACAACGCATACCACGCTGCCTTCACCGCCTCCGCCGCGCGGCCGCGAGACCGGCGAGCGAGAGCACCGCAACCCCCCCTGACGACGGCACCACCCGCACCGTGGCCGGTGTGATGATCCGCGATGAACCGGGGTCGGTGTCAAGGATTGAAGTGCCCTGTGACCAATCTACCCACCACGCAAGCAGAAAGTCCTCTCCATCTCGAGCTTCCGGCGAGATTTCAAGCGTGCCGTATGATGCCTTGGATGTAGTCACCTGAACATCAAACAGGTGATATGGGTTAGACTCGAAACCGTCGCTAAACAGCAGATTTACCCCCTCAACCCAGCGAAGCGCGTTCGCGCCGGGTGTTCCTGCGCTAACCCGGCCCATCGTTGGAAATGTGGCCGGTGAGAAATCAACATTCAGGCCACTCGAAAGTATGTCGGTCGAGACATGTGCGATTGCACCATCGCCTTCGTTGAGGACAGATCCGGAGACTTCTGTCCAAACCGACGCGGTGAATGACCCGCCAGCGTTGACTTGCTCCGGTGCTTCGACCCAAATGTTGAACAAAGCATCGGCCCGTGACGACGAAGCTGTCGTTGCGACCAATGTCAGTCCTAAGCCAATTCTAACTATGGTGAACATGCCTATCCCCAGTTCGAAGGTACACCAGTCACCAATGATGGCAAGGAAACATCGGCATTCGTTTGCATGCTGAACACCAAGTGTGGCAATCAAGTTACATGACAAATCTTCTTTGCGCCAACCCAAGAGCGCACATAGGCATCGACACCCGACCACGGGCTTTTGGTGATTCGATCTTGAACGCCCACTGGCATGCGCCCGATCTGCCGACGGAGGCGTATCTGAGCACCGTGCGATCGCGCCGATGATGCTGGAGTTGAGGCCCCCTCCCTCACGGTCAGGGCTCGTTGTGGATCCCCCTCCTTGAGGGTCATGGTTCTTTGGGGGACTCCCTCGCCTGCGCTTCGGGCTCGTTTGGTTGTGTCGATATCAGTCTTAAAGGCCGTAGACCGGCTTGAGTTTACCTTCGAGATGTCGCATGAGTGGAGCCGCTTCGAGCGGTTTGCCGGTGATGCGTTCGCACAGTTGGCCGGCTTTGTATTGCTTGCCGCAGGAATGGATGTTCGTGCGGAGCCAGTCGAGCAATGTGATGAAGTCGCCGCGGCGGAATCGGTCGTCGAGATCGGGGATGTCTTCGTTGATCTTGTCCCAGAACTGGGCTGCGTAGAGATTGCCCAGGGCGTAGGTGGGGAAGTACCCCATGAGTCCGAACGACCAGTGGACATCCTGCAGGCAGCCGCGCGCGTCGTCGGGCACCGGCATGCCGAGGTACTCTTCAAATCGTTTGTTCCATTCGCCGGGGATGTCAGCGACAGCGAGGTCGCCCGAGATAATCGCCCGCTCGAGTTCAAATCGCAGCATGACATGCAGGTTGTAAGTCGCTTCGTCGGCTTCGACGCGGATGAGGCTGCGCTCGACGGCGTTGACCGAGGCGTAAACCTCGTCGACGCTGAATGAGTTGATCGGGTCGCCGAAGGTCTTGCTGACGACCGGCAGGGCCCATTCCCAGAACGCGTGACTCCGCCCGACAAAGTTCTCCCACATGCGGCTTTGGCTTTCATGGATGCCGAGCGAGATCGAGTCGGCGAGTGGTTGGCCGAAGAACTCGGCTTTGGGCAGCCCTTGTTCATACAGCCCGTGCCCGCACTCGTGCATGGTGCCGAAGAGGGCATCGGTCCATGAACTTTCGCGGTAGCGGGTTGTCAATCGCGTATCGCCAGCAGCGACACCCGAGCAGAACGGGTGGGTGGTGACATCGAGTCGGCCGGCGTCGAGGTCAAAGCCATAGGCCTCGATGATCGCGAGCCCGAGGGCGTGCTGCTTGGCTTCGGGCACTTTGATGCGGCGCGGGGCGGGGTCGGGCGACTTGCCAGCGCCGGTCAGGTCGCTGACGAGGCCCGCGAGTTTGTCACGCAGTGGCGTGAACACCGCCTCGATCTCGCTGGCTTTTGCGTCGGGTTCGTATTGGTCGAGCAATGCGTCATAGATCTCGCCGCCCGTCGGCACGCCGAGGCATTCGGCCTTGCGGCGTGACAGTGCGACCATCTTCTCAAGCCACGGACGAAACATGGCAAAGTCGTTCTTCGCTCGGGCATCTTTCCAGACATGCTGGGCTTTGGACCCGACCTCGGCAAGTTCGGAAACCAGTTGGGAAGGCAGTTTGGTTGCTTGGTCATAGTCGCGGCGCATCTCACGGAGATTCGCAGCTGCACGGGCATCGCCGAGGAGCGACTTGTCGCGTTCGCAGTTTTCGAGCAATTCCCCGACGCGCGGGTCGGTGGTGCGCGCGTGGACCAGTTCGGCCATGAGCGACGATTGTTCGGCCCGGGCGTTGGCACCGGAAGGCGGCATGTAGGTTTCCTGATCCCAACTGATGAATGCGGAGACCGAGCCGAGCGTGGCTGCCTTCTTGAGAAGCGAGCAGAGTTCGGTGTAGTCGGCGGGGTGGTCGGACATGGATATCGCTCCTGTTTATGGTGAGTCGAAGGGTAGACCCAGGATGGTCGGGCTTTCGACCGGGCGCAGGCCTTGGATCGATTTCCAGATGTTCAGGTCCGGGTCGCCCGCCCGTACGGTGTACGGGCCAGAGCCCGGTACGGCAGCGGTGTAGATCGGGGCGTCGGATTGGCCAGCGGCGTTCTGGGCCGAGCCATCGATGCGTAGGGTCGAGATGATCTCGCCGGTGGTCTCGTCGATAACCTGGAAGACCGTCGATGTCAGCCCGGGCGTGCGAATGGTCGGCAGCGTCAGATCGCCAGGGCGGAACATCTCTCCCTGCGTGAATGTGCGAGGCCAACCGGTGAACTGCTCCGCGTTCGGGTCGTTCGGTTGAGCCCACCGCGGCCAGCACTCCATGGTGATCGATCGATCGTCGCGATTGAGACGGATGATGCCATAACCAGGCGCCCGGTCATAGAGGCGGGCCGGTTCGAGTCCGGTTTCGCGCGGGTTTGCAACAGCGTACACCGTCACGCGATTGCCGAAGCCGTCGAAGTAGTCGCCTGTGTAGGCCGGGTCACTGGGGTCGGTGATTCCTTCGCGGGCTTCTGAAGGGGGGAACCATCGGCGCGGCCAGGTGTTGGCGATCGCCGGCGAACAGAACGCGACACCAGCATCGCGCCAGTCGTCAACGCCATAGTGAATGAGGCTGCCGAGGTGTTGATCGCCCGCGAGGTGAAACGCGTAGCCGGTTCGCATCGCACGGAGCGCGCGGTTGCGTCCCGCCTGAGGCCAACCGTTGGAGTCTGTGTCGGCAGCGGGCGAATCGCCAGTTGCGTACACCGACTCGGGCTTGATGGCAAGCCCCGGTACGGCGCCGTCGCTCTTGGCGGTGTCTGGAAGCGTGGCGACATTGGCGAAGATCGTCTGGCTGAGCACGCCCTTCATCCAGACATCGTCTGACCAGTCACTTGCCCACGATCGAAGGAACTGCTCTTGCTGGTCGCCGAGGAGGACAGCCCCGGGGACATCCGCATCGCGCGGGTTAAAGTCGGGGTTCTGAAACCAGCCATTGACATTCTTGCCTTCTGGAACGATGACCGCAGCCGAGTCTTTGAACATGCGATCTGCGAGAATGACGAAACTCACGCCCCCCCAAGTGAGGTCGGTGTAATACACGCTGATGCCCTGGCCGATCGGACCCGGGTGTGGAGGGTCGGGAAGATGCGAAGTCTGCGTGCGATGCACAGCGTTGACAAACCGGGCGGGCATCTTGTACCCACCCGAATCTTGGGCGCTGAGCCCGTTGCCCGCCTTTGCTCGTCGCCCGCCCGCACCCCACAGGTTGCCGTGATAGACATCGTGATCGTCGGGAATCGCAACCGTCGGCCTCGATCGGGTCAGTCCCTCAAACGACCAACAGAACCGATACCACTTGTACAGGTAGTCAAGCATGGCGACATCGGGTGAGCGGTTGTCAACGCCGACCAGGTCGCCCTCATAGATCTGGTCGCCAGCGAAGAAGAGCAGATCGGGGTCGTGGGCTGACACAGCACTGACGAGTTCGGCGTGTGGGAACCAGATGGAGTCATGATTCCACTTGAGATTGCCGGTAAATGTCTTCTGACAGTTGAGCGATGCAATGACCATTTCGCCATTGGTTGGCTCGGCTGCCACATCGACGGTGTACATCGTCATGCGAGAGCCACTTTCGTCGGCTAGTTCATACTCGATGCGCAGCCTGGCGTTCTGCGACGGGTTCCATAGTCCGACGTTGAACTGAAATGTGTAGCTGTCCGGTTGTAACTCTGCCGATCCCAATCGTCGCCACGAGCCGTCCGGGTCGTGGATTGCAAGATGTGCTTGTTGTGCATCGTGTGAACCGAGCGGGCCCATCTGCGCGGTCAGTTTGAGCGTGAACTCATCAACGGTGTACATCGTCATGAGGACCGGACCCCACGATCGATCCGTGTGTGTTTGCTGGCGCGGGCCTTCGATTTCGAGATTGTCAAACCAGTGTTTGCCGAGGTGAGACACGAGCGCGACCGAACCGGTCAGACGGGTCGGATCAAACTGTTCAAAGACGCGCTCGTCCAACACTGTGTTGCTGTCGATCGCGTGTGTGCGAGCCACCAACCGGCAGCCGACATCATCTGGTTCTGCAGCGATCGTGAGACGGATCGGTCCTGCCGATTCAGCCTGCATGAGCGATCGCGGGCTGATTTCGATCAGATCGCCGGGCTTGAGTGCTCCGCCGAGCGACCATTGGTTGCCGCTCGCCCCGCCTTGCTCGTTGTCATAGAAATGGATTCTGCCAGCGTGGTCGGCTGCGATGATCAGTCCGCCATCTTCTGCAGGTCGATGATGGGTCATCGCACTGACGCGATGGTCAATCGTCGGGCCGCCCTGGCCGAGGAGAAGACCTGCGAAGGACCCGGCTTGATTCGAGCTGTCAGACTGCTCGAGTTCGACACTGATGTCAAAGGCATCATTGGAGTCAGCAATGGATGTGGGAAGAATCTGAAGCGTTCGCAGGGGGTAGCGGGCGGCATCTTCGACGCATAAGACACGCTCATCCTCCACGCGCCAGTCTTGCAGGCGGTTGGCCCAATAGTCAGGACCGACCCACACGCGATTCGGCACGCGATCAAAAGTCGCACGGAACGCGTCGTTTTCGTTCGTCGAGGTCGGCAGGCTGGTCAGCAGCACGGCTGCTATGGGCAACACAGTCATCAGGTGTCTCCGGTTTTTGTGAGGCTATCGGCTTGCAATCTCGAGAGCGATGAGGGCATAGGCAGTGATGAGCACCGGATCGTTTTCCATCCATCGGCTGTCGAGCACGCGAAATGACCCGTCGTGCTCCTGAAGTGTGCCCAGCCGATCAATCAACTCATCGCGCCATCGCACTTCTCGGCTAATGCCATTTGGCAACTGTACTTCGAGCGTGTCCTGGCCGAAGGCATCGAGCGCACGCGCCATCATGGCGTAGTAGTAATACTGGCCTTCACTGCCCATGCCCGGGTTTTCGTCAAGTGTGTAGTTGTGTTCGATCCAGTGCAGGGCAGCCTGCAATCGCGGGTCTTCAGGAGGTAAATCGGCGTAGATCAGGCTTTTGAACCCGACATAGGTCATCGAGCCGTACGCGCGCAATCGACTGACGGTTGTCCCGTCAAGCATGGCTTCGTCAATCGTCCCTGCTTGCGACTGCCCGGGGCGTGAGTCAACACTCTCGGCGTTTGGTGTGGTTGCGTAAATGAACCCCCCCTGTCGCGTGCCATCGGCGTAGGGCATTTCGTTTGTCTCGTCGTGCATCTGGGTTCGGGCCAGAAAGGTCATGGCTCGTTTGAACGACTCGTCTTCGCTGCTGACACCCGTATCGTGCATCGCCTGCAACGCAAAGCCGAGATTTGAGAGGTCAGGTCGACTGTGCTTGCCGTAGCCAACACCACCGAAGTAGGGATGATTCTTGTCAACGGACTCGTTGTAAGGCTGCGCGTTAGGCAACACCCCCGTTTGCCACTGCATCGCCCGAATCGCCAACTGACCGGCAGCGATTGTCTCGGCTGCATCACACGAGTGCACATGCGACAGCGCACTCAGGCAAATCGCGGTGTTATAACTCGGCAGCATGCCATCGTGAATGGTGCCGTCCGGTTGACGGTACGAATAGATGTACTGCAGCGCCCGCGCTACCACCGGGTCGTGTTGGTCGATGCGGCGATCCATCAACATGCCATCAAGCACGAGTCCGGTGATCGCGGGCAGATTTTGCGAATCAACCTTGTGTGACCAGCCTCCGGTCGATTCGTCCTGTTGACTGCGCAGATAGGCAAGAGCTCGATCGATGATCGGCCTCGCTTGCTGGTGGGGCGAGGCATGCGTCACACTCGCCAGTACACACACGACAATCAGTGTTTTCAACATAAGGACCTCCGATGAACGCGAACGGATTCTCACGAGAGCATAGCGGCACACGCGACGACGGCTGCGGTTTCAATCCGCATGATCCAAGGCCCGCATCGCATAACGCACGCCGATGACTGTGCGATTTGCTCGCGCTCATCATCAGACCAGCCGCCTTCGGGCCCGACGAGCAGTGCGACTTCCGTTGTGGAACGAGATTTGACCATTTCGCCCTGCGTGTCAGCGACGACGGTATCACACGACAGGCAAATGGCATCAGAAAGGGGAATGGCCGGACGAATTTCGAGCAGATGCGATCGACCACATTGTTTGGCCGACTCGATCGTGGTGCGCCGCAGTCGATCGAGTGATCGAGGTTGGCGTTCGCTGCGCTCGGTCACAAGCGGCGTCCACGAGGCTGCGCCGACCTGCGAGAGTTGATCAATCATTTGTTCAAGAGCGCCACCCTTTGGAACCGGAGTCAGGATGTGAACCGTCGGTTGGAGGAGAGGCTCTGTGTGGACTTCGTCGATCGTGACTTGGAGGCTCATCGCTCGGCGCGCGGTTTCAAGAGCGCTGATGGTGGCGCGGGCGACTAACCCTTGGCCGTCGAAGAGTGTCACCTGATCACCTTCTCGGACCCGCTTGACCCGCACCGCGTGGTGTGCTTCATCCCCCACGATAAGGGCAGTTGATCCACTTGCCGCGTCCAGATGTTCCAGATAAATCCGATGCATGGTCTGTGTTTCGACAAGTAATCTGAGGATTATGGGGGGGCTTCCCCTCATTCGAGTGTGCTGTTCAATGAAGGTGCGCCGGTGAGGCCGATATTCATTCAGATGCAGGGCTCCACTACCGATTCATAACAGGGTATGGAATGATCGCATGGCAGAGCGTACGGAGCAACAAACCGGAAAGCCTGATTTGGGCGAACGCGTGGATGAAATCCTGGGCGCGATCGACGTAGCATGCGCCCGCCTCAAGAATGAGGACCGATCCAATCCACAGCAGCAGCCCGAGGTTTCCGAATCTGATGTTTCGTCCGTGCCTGCTTCGACAGCGTCGATCTCGGATGCGGGTCTCGAAACGCCTGCACAGGAAGACACATTAGAAGAAATCGACGATCAATCTGTTTCTACGGAATCGGACGATCTTGATTCGACACATGACCTCGCGTCGTCACTGACCGAGGATCTCGATGACGACCTGGGTGCTGGCGTTCGGACAGTTGAAGCTGTAGATGGCCCTGAGCAAGAAGATGAACTACTTGATGTTGGTGATGATCTGGCATCCATGATCGATGAAGCGCTCGACGAGATCGAATCTGCAATGCATACTTTGGACGAGAATCTTTTTGATGAACAGCCCGATACAGCGTTGCTTGATCAGCAAACTGACACAGACGAGATTGATGACGACGACATCACCGAATCGATGTCGGCTGCAACGATTGACGATGTTGATGAGGGTGGAATACCGACCGATGTGAGCGACGCACTCACAGATGCCGACAACACTGATCCTGTGGCAGTTGATCCTGATGCGATCGAGTCCGTTACGGCTGAACCAGTCGTGGTCGAACCGGTCGCAATCAAGCAAGATGCGGACATGGATGTTGGTGAGTCACTGGATGAGTTGATCGAATCGACCGCACATGGTCTTGACGCCCCCACCAGCGAAAATGAAGCGACTGACGAAGTCTTGGTCGATGATCAACCAACTGAAGCGACGGAACTCGAAGATGCTCTCGTGGCCGAACCTGCAGAGTCTGGCGATAACATAGACCTTGATGTGCTTGAGTCTGTGGAAGAAGAAGTTGCTGAAGAGACGGACTTCGCTGATGATCTGGCTGCAGAACTCTCCGCGATGGAAGACGAGGAACACGAGTCCGCTGAAGACCTTGTGTCGTCGGTCAGCGAAGACTTGACTGAACCAACCGATGTCGTTGATCTGAGTGACTCCGATTTCGACGACTTGTCAATCGACGACGATGCGTCTGCAGTAGAGCTAATTGACGAATCGAACGAAGACGATGGGATCGCTCCAGACCCAGAATCCGAGGCGACAGAACCCGAAGCAGATGATCTCGAAGCCATTCTTGCAGAAGCGGTCGAGTCGGCGGATATCGAGGCTGAAGATGACGCTGACGAGGCGGTGAGCAACATCGAGCAACTGGATGAAGAACTCGCAGGTCTCGCCGAGTCACTCGTTGATGGTGATTTTGAAGATGTCGATGGCGATGTGACTGAGATTGATTTGCCAGAGCCCGTGTCAGAAACAGCGGCGAAATCACCAGCCCTCGCTCCTGAAGGCCTCGGCGACACCGGGGCAACGATGGAGGATGCTGCGTTCTCAGATCCTCCCGAAGAGGCGGGCTCTGTAACAACTCCATCGAGTGACAGCGGCCCCGACAAAGTCGAACCGGTACCGAGCGAGGTTGAATCAAAACCTGCGAAAGGCAAGTTGCTCGCACTCATCGGTGCTCAGGCAGTTGCTGGCGTCAAGAAACTCGCAGTCGCAGCGGCACCCGCCGGAGCAACCGTTCTCCTGTTGGCATCAAAGCCAACGAACAAGCTTCCCGCTGGCACGCGCGACACGATTGGTTGGCTCGGCTTGTACACGGCGTTTCTGTCGATCTGCGTGTGGGGGTTCTTGTTGCTGTTCCGTCAGCCGACCACACCAGCACCGACCACCGACTCGGTGAGTCTCATCGGCGAATCTGCGTCGCTTGAAAACACGATCGAAGAAGAATGACTCAGGTCGCGTGAATCACATCAACCGCGCGGTAGCGTTTCTCAAGAACAGTCTCAGCATCAGCCTGCAGCCAGTTATCGAGGATGCCAGCGTACACCGACCGGAAGTCGATCTGGTACTTGAGATCGCCCTGATCGAGATCGGTCAGAGATGGCTGATTGCCGACAACGCCGGCCTTGACCATGGGTCCAAACAGCATCATCGGTGCAGCGGTCCCGTGGTCGGTCCCCTGGCTTGCATTCTGAGATACACGCCTGCCAAACTCAGAGAACGACATGGTGAGCACACGCTCAGCGTTCTCCTGCGCTTCAAGGTCACGGTAAAACGCTCGTGTCGCCTGTGCGAACTGTCCGAGCAACTGGGCGTGGCGACCATTGGCCCCCCCTTGACCAGAATGCGTGTCAAAACCGCCGTGCGTGACATAATACACGCGTGTCTTCATGCCCGCCCGAATCATCTTGGCAACCATGGATAACTGGTTGGCGAGTGATGAGTTCGGATAGTTTACCAGTGGCCTCGCACCAACAGCCCGGCGAATCTGCTCGCTCGAAACCTGCGCGTCCATCGCAGTGCGCATGAGGAATGCGGCTGTGGAATGATCGTCGTTCGCAGTGGGGGCTCGTTCGTTGATAGCACGATACGGATCGGCCAAGTCTCTGTGGACATCTTGCCCGGTCCACCGAAACAGATCAGCGGTTTCAAACGACACCGGCTTGGTCGATCGGCCCATCAAAGCGAGTGGTGCCGTGCGGCCGATGGCGATGGGGGGGATGGCTGCTGTCGCCGGAGCGGTTGATTCGGCTTGGCCGCTCTCGCCCTTGCCAAAGCCGCAGCATTCTGAATCCACATAGCGCCCGAGCCAGCCATCACCGGTGCCAGATGTGTCGCCGGTGTGCCAGATGTCCATCGACTTGAAGTGTGATCGGTTGGGATTGGGATACCCCACCCCCTGAATCACCGCACACTGACCATCGTCATACAGTTCCTTGACCGGAGCGAGCGACTGGTGCAGGCCGACACCATCGACACCCTTGCCCGACAGAGGCAAGACCTGATCGCGCTGAATACCGATGCCCGGTCGAGCGCGATAATAGTTGTCATCGAGGAATGGCACAACGGTGTTCAGGCCGTCATTGCCACCGGAAAGTTGTATGACGACCAGGATGCGGTCTTCGTTGACTCCGGCAATCGAGGTTAGTCCGTGGGCAGCCTTGGGCAGGGCGTATGCGGATGCCTGGATAAAGTGGGGCACAGTCACCGCCGCAGATGCCATGGCAAGCGAGCTGTTCAAAAAATCACGCCTTGTATACGCGCGCGTTTCACCAGGATTGTTGTGTTGGTTCATGATGCGGGCTCCGATCCTAGCAGAGTTGGTACTCCGGCATGGCGGTGATAATGAGCAGCAAAGCGGTCAACATGCCTCGTTCGAGGTTGTCGCCGTGATCGTGGATAAAATCTTCGAGCGTTGCGCTGGCGCGCGGGGGGGCTGAACCGAGTGTCAGACGCAAGAGGTAGTCTGTCACGCGCGCCGGGTCGCGGGCAGCCGACGGATCCGTTTCGCGCAACCAGGAAAGAAGTTCTTCCGACTTGTACTCCTGCTGGTCTGCAAGCGCGTCGTATCCCACAGGCTTCTTGCCCGTGAGCAAAAACGCGAGGATGTTCTGTCGAACGAAGAAAGTCGATGTGTTGACCCAACTGCGTCCGCCATCCCAGCCTTTGACACTGGGAGGGAACATCAGGTTCTGACCCATCAGGTCGAGCGCCTCGGTCAGGATATTGAGGTCGCGGACAGGCGTGTGTAGTGATCGCACAGCACCCACAACCAGTTCGACCGGGCTCTTGACCTGTTCGTTCATGACGCTTGGGGCGTAGAAGTGTTCGGACAGGAATAACTTCGTCAGGACCGGCTGAAGATCGTACTTTGATCGCAGCAAAGTCGACGCCATCTGGTCAATAAATGCTCGTTGATCGGAAGGGATGTCGCGCCAGTTGAACGGCACCTGAGCAACGAAGTAGCGATAGAGTTTGGTGCAGATGAATCGCGAACAGGCTCGTTGTTCGAGGATGGCTGTGACAAAGTCGTCGCCGTCAAGCCGTCCCGATTGACCGAGGATGTTCTTCGATCCCTTGTCGTGGTTGTTTTCATTGAAGACGAACGAATCGTCATTGAATGAATACCCGGTCAGCGCGCGGGCACCTTCCTTGATATCGCGTTCCGTGTAGTTGCCAACGCCGAGGCTGAAGAGTTCCATGAGTTCACGCGCGAGATTTTCGTTGGGCCGACCCACGCGTGAGTCGTTGTTGTCGAGGTATGCCAGCATTGCCGGATCGCGAATGATCTGATACAGCAACTCGGCAAAGTTTCCACTTGCATGCTTGCGGAACAACTGGTTCTGCTGGAACATGTGAAAACTGTTTTCGATCGTGCGGTAACTCGTGGCAAAGTGCCCGTGCCAGAACAGGGTGAGTTTTTCCTCCAGAGGCCTGGGCGACTCAATCAGTCGTGTCACCCACCAATGTTGAATGCGTCGCACCTGGCGCCGATCGTCGCGCTGTGACTGTTGCTGCATCAATCGGAACCGCGCGACGGTTTCTTCGTCGCGCGACTGTCGCGCCTGGCGGATGATGCGTTGTTCTTCTTCGGTGTAGGGCCGAATGATTTGCGAATCAAAAAGCGTCGCATCGGGTGATTCGTAAGGGATGCTGTCATATTCAACAATGTGCTCAACCGCCCGCTGCGGGCCCCAGGAAGCGAGCGTGTTGATCTGATCGGGTGTACCGCCAAAGCCTGCTCGCCACAGCAGGTGCCTCGCCTCGTCATATCCGAATCGACTGTCATCAATCGAACGCATGTGCTTCGGCAGTCGCGTGGGCTGGTCCTGAGCCGGCATATCGATCCTTTCGCACAGACACTCTACCTTACCAGAAGGTTGGCAAAGCAACACCATCTGTTTCGGCCAAACGCCAAAACCACAACGAAATTGCGTGTGGCTGCGCGGAATTACGGTGCGTCGGATGAAGATCGCGTGCGTATGTACGAGGATGCGGTCAGAGCAAGAAGTGCTGCACCGATCGCCTGGTGAGCCGTGGTAAATATCGCTTCGACCACAGGCAAGGCGTGCGCGCTGGCGAGTTCCTCGGCTTCGGGAATGGGTCGCTGTGCGTCCGCCGTAACAACCAGAATCACCGCCACGATTCCCAGTGCGACCTGGGTCGACACCAGATGAATCAGCCCGAGCCCGCGCCGTTTGGCCCATCGGCCCAGTTCACTCTCCCGATCGGCCTGCCGCAACGACATGCCAAGCAGGACCACAAGCGTTAGTACCGCGATCGCGAGCAGGATGTGGCCGCCCAGATACGCATGACTGCCCGTGTGCCTGTAACCCGCGCCCAAGATCAACTGCAGGATCAAGGCAATCAAGGACATCTTTGCAAACCCACACCCTTGCTGGAGCGCCCTGTTCGTTTGCCCGGAAAGATCGCTTGCAGGTTGTTGTTGGCTTCGATACATGGTTGACGCGAGTGCAGCAGCACACGCCAGAACCAACTGCGCAAGTACACCATGCACCATTGCCAAAGGCGTCGAGATTTCGCTGACGCGCAATGCTCCGAGCAGCCCTTGAGCGATGACAAGAACGAGAATGCCGACCCCCCCGAAACCAATGCGTCCAAGAATAATCGCACGCCAGGTGAGCACGAGTGCGATAGCCGTCAGTCCGATGATGGCCCAGACAGCGACAGCAACACTGACCGTTTCAGCGCTTTCAGCCGCGAACACGCCGCCCAGCATCGCGATCAGGATCAGCCCGCACATGCCCGCAACCCAGGCGCGTTCACGCAGCATGCACCACAGAGCAAGCACGATCGCGGTGACACCCACAAGGGTGCCGAAGAGGCGATGGGTGTGCTCAAAAAACACACGCGGCTCGGCCATCAGCGAAAGCGGGAACAGAAACGACACCGAGCCATAGGTGGTGACTGAGTCCGGCACCGCCATCCCCGATTCGGTGCTGGTGACAATGCCCCCTGCGACAACCAAAGGCCAGATCGCAAATGCCAATACGGACGCGAACCTGCCGATCCACATTGGCTGTGAGGATGGGTCGCGGGCGAATCGATTTCCAACCAATCCGGCGACAGCTCCTGCAAGGGCGCTGACGACAAGGAACCCAAGAACGACGGCCGCAGCATCTGGGCGCAACTGATTCGTGTGTTCCGTCAGGGCTTCGGTCGATTCTGGTTGAACGACCACCCGATTGCCGAGAAGGAGTAGATTGACACACGCCGCGACAAACCCAGCCACGAGACCGACCATCCAGGGCGAGTGCCTGTGAGTCCTTCCCGCCAGCGAACTGCCCTTGAGGCAAACGAGGATGAGAATACCACCCAGAACAGGGGTTGCTATAAGGCTTGGTGCATTGACACCTGGCAAGTGGAGCACATACCAACCGATCCACATGGCGACGGCAGCCGCAAACCCAATGACGAGCCCGGGCTGAAGAATATGACGCGAGGTTTGCTGCATGACGATGTGTCCAGGTCTCAGTTGAGACTGTGTCGCAGTTACGGTGAAACAGTGAAGATCTGCCCTCAGGATAGGCGAGGCCGTGATCAATTTCGGTCAGACAGCAAGACACGGCGGGTCCGGAGTGGCTAATCTAGTGGACCCCATGTGGCACTTTGCCGCCGGGGCTTGGTTGCGCTGAAAGCGCTTCGTAAGGAGTTCGGCTCGTGTCCTCACTCTTTCCGCGATGGATGAACACCCTACCGACAGCCCTCGGGCTCGTTGGCGCCGGAGCGACAGCTGCGGCGATTGGAGGTGTGTGGTATTACTTCACTCCTTCCTATTGGGAAGTGGGTTACATGCCCACCCAACCTGGGAATGGATTCAACCACCAGATTCATGCTGGCAAACTTGGCATGGACTGTTTGTATTGCCACACCAATGTTGAGTCGTCAAGTCATTCCAATGTGCCGCCGGTTGCCACTTGCTATGGCTGCCACGCCGAGAATCGAATGACGACACCGACCGCAGAAAAAGTCGGGTTCATTCGAGAGGCGTATGCCAACGACGAACCGATTCCGTGGCGCGAGATTCACATCTTGCCTGACTATGTGCAGTTTCCGCATCTCGCGCATGTGAACGCTGGCGTGAGTTGTTATTCATGCCACGGGCAGATCGCGGGTATGCCGGTCGTGCATCAGGTTGAAAACCTGGCGATGGGTTGGTGTCTTGACTGTCACCGTAATCCTGAAGAGAACCTGGTTCCGCGTGACAAGGTCACGGATTTGGTCTGGGTGCAGAACGAGTGGATGAACCAGCCGGTCGAACAGCGGAAGTATCACGGTATGACAGCGGAAACACTCGCTCAGTCACTTGTTCAGGACCCACCCCAGCACTGTGCAGCGTGTCACTACTAGGCCCTCGGCAGCACACCAAGTGAGAATGCAACGATGAGCACCATCGATCAATGTCCTTCAACTCGCGGCATGGAACCAGCGGCTCCCGATCAACCGTCGGGCAAGCAATACTGGCGCAGCGTTGAAGAGTTCTCAAACTCCGAATCGTTCAAGCCATTCCTTGAGCGAGAGTTCCCATCGGGCGCGAGCGAACTGCACGAAGCCTCCCGTCGCACCTTCGTCAAGTTGATGGGTGCGAGTTTTGCGTTGGCTGGTGCAGCAACGATTCCCGGTTGCCGCCGCCCTGATCGCAAGATCATGCCCTATTCGCGTGATGTGCCCGAGCACATCATCCCCGGTCGTCCGCTTTACTACGCGACCGCGATGCCGCTCTTGGGTGGGGGGGCCGAAGGGCTCCTTGTCGAAACCCACACCGGTCGCCCGACGCACATTCAGGGCAACCCGTTGCATCCGACCAATCAGGGTGCGAGTTCGATCTTCAGCATCGCTGCCACCCTTGATCTCTATGACCCCGATCGTTTGAAGTTTCCGACCTACAAGAATCCCGCTCGCGGCCCGCTCATGGCGACCTGGGACGACTTCAAGGCATTCTGGGGCCGGCACCAGAAAACAATCGACGGCAACGGCTCGTCACTCGCATTCATCGTCGATAAGAAAACCAGCCCGTCGCGTGATGCAGTCCGTGACCGCGTGCTCGCCCGGTTCCCCGGAGCCACCTGGGTTGCGTGGAATGCGGTTGAAACCCGCAGCGAGATCGAAGGCGGCAAGATCGCGTTTGGCAGCCCGGTCCGCTCGCACCACGACTTGAGCAAGGCTGCGGTTGTCCTTTCGCTCGACTCCAACTTCGTCAGCGATGGCCCGGAAGCGATCAAGAACGCGAGGTTGCTCGCTCGCAAACGCCGCGTAGATGACACGCACACCGACATGAACCGTCTGTATGTTGCTGAGTCGAGCCCGACTGCAACCGGTTCGCTCGCCGACCACCGGTTCCGCCTCGCGCCTTCGCAGATTTCAGCGATGGCGGCCTGGGTCGCAAAGTACATCATGGCCAAGCAAGGGCCCGCTGGTTCCGGCGCTTTGAAGGCTGCACTTGCTGCTCAGAGTGAGCCCGAAGTGGACGGGATCAGTCATGACCATCTCAAAGCGGTGGCTGACGACTTGATCAACCATCGCGGCCGCTCGGTCGTCATGGCCGGTCCGTCACAGTCCGCCGAAGTTCACGCACTCGTCTGGGCGATCAACGCTGCGATCGGTGCGATGGGTTCATTGGTGTGGACCTCGCCGATGCCCGCTGAAGTCGCGTCTGATTCCGGCGCCGAACTCGCCGCTTTGGCTGGCAAGATTGACCGCGGCGAGATCAAGACCCTCGTCTGCATCGATACCAACCCGGTCTTCGATGCTCCAGCAGGGATGGACTTCGCGCAGAAGTACGCCAAGGTTGACACGACGATCTGCCTGAGTGTCGGCAGCACCGAAACCGCTGCCGCCTCGACCTGGTCGCTCAACGGTGCCCATTTCCTTGAATCATGGGGCGATGTCGAATCGTGGGATGGCACACTCTCTGTGATTCAGCCGATGATCGCGCCGCTCTACGAGCCCGCGATGAGTGAACTTGAACTGCTGTCCTACATCCGAGGTGATGCCGAACCCGATGGGTACGAGATTGTTTCGGGAGTCTGGGCTGGTCGCACGGGGCTTGAGCGCGACTCGGCAGCCTTCGACAAAACCTGGCGGCGTGTCCTGCACGACGGCTTGCTCTCAGGTTCGGCATCCACGCCGGCCGCAGGTTCACTCCGGTTTGACACGATCGGTGAAGCAGCATCACGACTGACGATCGAAGCAGCGCCGACCGAGAACGCGCTTGATGTGGTGTTCACGACAGGTCACGCGCTTGATGGCCGATGCGCCAACAACGGCTGGTTGCAGGAATTGCCCGATGTCGCCTCAAAAGTCACCTGGGCCAACCCGGTCTATGTGAGCCCGGCAACCGCCAAAGCGTTAAAAGTGCTCCCTGAGGGGGGCGAAGAGCCTTACACCAAGCAACAACTTCCGCAGGGGAGAATCGCCGAGATCGTTGTTGATGGTCATCGCATGGAACTGCCTGTGTGGATCCAGCCCGGCATGGCGGACAACACGGTGCGTGTCGTGCTCGGCTACGGCCGAACGGTGTGCGGCCATGTCGGTACCGGCATCGGTCACAACACCTACATCGTTCGCGATGCAAGCACATCATCGAGCCGAGGCGCCACCCTCACGCGGACATCTGGCACAGAGACCATCGCGAGCACGCAGGACCATTGGTCTATGGAAAGCCGCACCGCGATCGTCCGCCAGATCGACAAGAAGTATTGGGACGAGTACGCATCGCACGCACCGAAGCACGAGCCGGATCTCGTGTACGGTGCGGCTGCCGGCATCGCCGAACTCAATGTCGCTGAACAAATGGGTGAGTTGGCTCACACCCCCCCGAATATTTCGATCTATCAGAATCCGCTCAATGAGAGCGATGTAGAGCCACGCGAAGGTTCCGAATACAGCAAGGGTCCGCAGTGGGGCATGTCGATCGACCTCGGCAGTTGCTCGGGCTGTGGTGTCTGCACCATCGCCTGTCAGAGTGAAAACAACATTCCGATCGTTGGTCGCAACGAAGTTGCCAAGGGACGCGAGATGCAGTGGATCCGCGTGGATCGCTACTTCACCGGCGACGACCTGAACAACCCCGACGGCATGTTCATGCAGCCCGTCGCGTGTGTGCACTGCGAAAACGCACCGTGCGAAACCGTGTGCCCCGTCACCGCGACGACACACGGGCCCGAGGGCACCAACAACATGGCGTACAACCGGTGCATCGGTACCCGGTACTGTGCCAACAACTGTCCGTACAAAGTGCGTCGATTCAACTTCTTTGACTGGGGACAGAACAAGCACAACGGCGGGCTCGACCCCAAGTATGTCGGCAAGACCGAGGCCGAGGGCAGCGCCGAACGCATCACTTTCAACGAGAATTTCATCCCGCCGCGCCTCCGGGCCAAGGTCGATGAGATTTCGAAGATGCAGCGGAACCCGAATGTCACGGTCCGTCCGCGTGGTGTGATGGAGAAATGCTCTTACTGCATTCAGCGCATCAACCGGGCCAAGCAAGAGGTCAAGACGCGCAAGATCTGGACGGACCCGAGTTCAAAGAGCCCGATCCCGGACGGCTTCTTCCAGACCGCGTGTCAGGCAGCGTGCCCGACCGAGTCGATCGTGTTTGGTGACATTCTCGATCCGAACAGTCAGGTGTGGAAAGCACGCGAATCGCAGCGGCGATACGCGCTGCTCGGTTACCTCGACACACGCCCACGCACGACCTATGCGATGCGTGTTGCCAACCCGAACGAAGAAATCCGAGCGTCGGAAGACCCCATGCATCACGGCGGGGGCCACGGCGGCGGACACGACGACGAGCATCATGACGACGGACACACGGGCGAGGGTGAGCCTCAAGCGACTTATGTCGATCCCGCGAAGCAAGTCACTGACGATGGATACGCGCTGAGCCTACGGGTACTCAGCCAGGTCGGAGCCATGGCATGAAGGATCCGGATCAGATCAACACCGAACGGCTGGCCGGCATGGGAACTGTCGCGCTCGCTCAGACGGGCGACGGCACACTCATCGAAGACCCGGCGATCGAAGCGCCACTGGTCATCAATGACCGAGAGTTTGCCGATGTGACCGAGACTGTCTGCGGGTACGCCGAAAAGCCGGCGCCGTTGTGGTGGTACGCTGCACTGACTGCTGCCAGTGGTGCCGCACTCATGGCGATGATTTTCATCCCATACCTCATCATCACCGGTGTTGGTGTGTGGGGCCTGAACAACCAGGTCGACTGGGCGTGGGATATCACCAACTTCGTGTTCTGGATCGGTATCGGCCACGCCGGAACGCTGATCTCGGCAGTGTTGTGTCTGCTCAAGCAGAAGTGGCGCACCGCCGTCAACCGTTCGGCTGAAGCGATGACGATCTTCGCGGTCGTCTGTGCGGGCATCTTCCCCGGCATTCACATCGGTCGCGTGTGGATGGCGTGGATGCTGGCACCGCTTCCGAACTACAACGCCATTTGGCCGAACTTCCGATCGCCACTTCTGTGGGATGTGTTCGCGGTGTCGACCTACGCCACCGTGTCGCTCCTGTTCTGGTACATGGGCATGATTCCTGACCTTGCCACGCTGCGTGACCGCGCCCAGCGCCGCATCGCAGAAGGCAAAGCGATGCATCTGCGGCTCATGCTGCCGACAGGCAAGCCGCTCGATATCAAGTTCATCAATATGGACAAGATCCGTGCGTTCGGATACGGCCTGTTCTCGATCGGATGGCGATTCAGCAGTCGGCACTGGCACCGCTATGAAGCGGCCTATCTCATTCTCGCCGGCATTGCGACGCCGCTCGTGCTCTCGGTGCACTCGATCGTGTCGTTCGACTTTGCGACCTCGGTCTTGCCCGGTTGGCACACGACCATCTTCCCGCCGTACTTCGTGGCGGGTGCTATCTTCGGCGGGTTCGCGATGGTGCTGCTCTTGCTGGTGCCCTTGCGTGTGGTCTTGCCAAACTTCAGCGATCTGCTGACCCTGCGCCACCTTGAAAACATGGCCAAGATTCTGCTCGTCACCGGCATGATGGTCGGGTTCGCGTACGCGATGGAGTTCTTCATCGCCTGGTACGGCGGCAACGAGTATGAATGGAGCGTGTTCATCAACAACCGTGCCAATCCAGCGGAAGCGCCATATTGGTGGTCCTACTGGATCATGATCTCGTGCAATGTCATCAGCCCGCAGCTGTTCTGGTTCCGCAAACTGCGGCAGAACCCGACGGTGATCTGGATCGTCGCGCTCGCTGTGACGATCGGCATGTGGTTTGAACGGTTCACGATTATCGTGACCTCGCTGCACCGCGCGTGGTTGCCCGGCGAATGGCACATGTTCTGGCCGACCTGGGTCGACATCCTGACCTTCGTCGGTTCGTGCGGCATCTTCCTGACGCTGTTCATGCTGTTTACCAAGTTCCTGCCCATGTTTGCGATGGCCGAACTCAAAGCCGTCATGCCGCAGGCAAGCCCGCATCCACATGATGAAGAGGGGGGGCACTAAGTCATGGCCGACACACGCAATAAACCAGGCTCGTGGACGCGCGACATCGCGATGATGATGGGGACCTATATCCCTGGCTTCGCCAAGCCGCCCGCACGATTTGTGACCGAAGACGGCAGAGCGGTGCACGGTGTCTTGGCCGAGTTCAAAACACCGGCTGAGGTTTATCACGCTGCAGAAAAGGTCCGTGACAAGGGTTACAAGCGGTGGGATCTCTACAGCCCGTTCCCGATTCACGGCATCGAAGGGGCAATGGGATTCAAACGCACCAAGTTGCCACTGCTCGTCGCTGCGATCGGGTTTACTGGAGCCGGACTCGGGCTGTTGCTCCAGTACTGGGTCTCAGCGGTGGCGTATCCGCTCGTTGTGCAGGGGAAGCCCTACGGGGCCTGGGAGCCGTTCGTACCGATCATGTTTGAACTCGGTGTTTTGCCATCTGCGTTCGCAGCCCTCTTTGGCATGCTCGCGCTCAATGGCCTGCCGCGATTCCACCATCCCTTGCTCGGCCAGAAGAGTTTCTGGCGAGTCAGTGACGATCGATTCTTTATCTGTATCGAGGCTGAAGACACCAAGTTTGACGCTCAAGAAGTCCGCACATTGCTTGAATCAGCCGGTTCGACCAATGTTGAACTTGTGGAGGACGACGCGTGAAAACGCCCACCTTGTACAAGCGTGTTGTCATCGGAGTCGTCGGTGCTGCCGCCATCCTGGGCGGCTGCCGAGGCGACCGCACCGATGCCCCCCCGCGTCGATTCTTTCCAGACATGGATCACCAGCCCAAGTGGAACCCGCAGGCCGACAGCCCGTTTTTTGAAAATGGCAGCACGGCTCGCGTGCCCGATCCGAATGCGGTCGCGTTCGGTCGTTTGCCGTTCAGCCCCGCCGACTATGGCGATCAACCTTGGGCTGCATCGTTCATGAGTGAACGAGCCAGTTTCCTCGCAGAAGATGACGCGGTGTATCTCGGCAAAGCCCCCGATGGTTCTTACATCGACTACATCCCGGTCCCCGTCACGCTCGAGCGCATCGAACGCGGGCAGGAACGATTCAACATCTTCTGTGCGACCTGTCACGGCACCGCTGGCGATGGCAAGAGCCTCGTCGCCGAGCGATTCATCGCCAAGCCCGTCAATCTGAACACCGAACCCTACACCGACCCAACGCTGCGTACCGCTCGTGACGGGTACATGTATGAAGTCATTCGAAACGGCGTGCGCAACATGCCGGGTTATGCCCACGCCCTCAACGCACAGGACACTTGGAATGTCGTGATGTATGTGCGTGCCCTGCAGAAATCACACAGCGGCACGCTTGAACAGGTGCCACAGGGTCAGCGTGACACGCTCGAGCGCGAACGCCCTGCTGCCCCGCCGCCGCCCGAGACCGATGGCGAAGATTCAACCGAAGGGAGCGGAGCATGAGCCAAATCTCCACTCAATCGTCACCCGATGCGGCTATGGACGATCACGCCTATCAGGCTGTGCTCGATCGACTCGCAACCGAACCGGCGTTGGCAGATGACAACATCACCCTGACATCGGCTGAAGCTGCCGGCGTGAGCCGACTTCTGCTCGGCCTGGGTGTTGTCGGCCTGGTGATCGCAGCGGGTGGGTTTGCGTTGAACTTCCGTGCCGGTTTTGCAGCCATGCAGATTGGTCTGTTCGCAGTCACCGCGATTGCGCTCGGTGCACTGTTCTTCGTACTCGTCTTCCACATCACCAACGCGGGCTGGTGTGCCACCATTCGTCGTCAGTTTGAAAATGTCGCGTCGCTGCTCCCGCTTTGCATGATCGGTGTTGCGGTTTTACTCGTTGTTGAGTTGGCGACGGGAGGCACGCTGCTCCGGTGGCTTGGCACTGACTACGAAGGCCATCACTTGATGGTCCACAAAGAAGGGTACCTCAACCCAACCTTCTTGGTGATCCGATTTTTAGTCTACGCAGGCATCTGGACTTTCCTCGCATTCCGCATGCGAGGCTGGAGCACAGAGCAGGATCAATCTGGCGATCGCTGGTTGACACGCCGGATGCGGTTCAACTCGGGGTGGGGCATCCTGGCATTCGCCCTGACAACCGCGTTCTTCGCGTTCGACTTCCTCATGGGTATGGACTTCCGTTTCTTCAGCACCATGTGGGGCGTGTACTTCTTCGCAGCGTGTGCGTTCAGTTCGCTCGCATTTCTTGCCATCGTCTTTGCATGGCTCATGAGCAAGGGCAAACTGCAGGGTGTCGTGACCAGTGAGCACCTGCACGATCACGGCAAACTCATGTTCGCCTTCACGGTCTTCTGGGGTTATATCGCCTTCAGCCAGTACTTCCTGATCTGGTACAGCAACATCCCGGAAGAGACCATGTTCTACATCTTCCGCCGCACGGGTGACTGGGCTCTGCTGAGCAAAGTGCTTATCGCGGTGCACTTCCTGATCCCGTTCTTCCTGCTCGTTTCACGGGTGCCCAAGCGCAACCCGCGCTTCATCGCTGCGATTGGGGCATTCATGCTGTTCGCGCATGCGATCGACATGACATTCATCATCCAACCGATGGTCGATGCGGGTGAAGAAAAAGTGATCGGGCTGTCAAGTTGGTGGGCGATCGCTGGGGGTGTGCTCGGGTTCATCGGTATCTTCGGCTTCCTGCTGCTTCGCAAGATGGTCGCCGTTCCGCTCACCGCCACCAAAGACCCGCGCTTGCCACTGGCACTGAACCACAAGAACTATGTGTAATCCGCGGGTAACACGCCTGCTAAGAGGGAATCAATCATGACGAATCCTGACAACAGCCACGAACAGCACACCGACGAGTGGTTCCGCCATACTGCGGAAGAGGGTGTTCCGCAACATGAGCATGGTGCTCACGCCAGCGCTCGGGCACTGGCGATTACCTTCATCGCGATGGTGCTCGGCGTTGCCTTCACCATCATTGTGCTGGTCGCCTACTTCAATAGTTACAACAGCCGATTCAAGATGGATGTGCAAGAGACCACCTCAATCGGTGACGAGGCACGCCGCATGCGCGCCGAAGCCAACGGCAACCTTGAGCAGTACCGCTGGATTGATCATGAGAGTGTCCAGGTCCCCATCGACGAAGCCATGAAGGCTGTCGTTGCCGAACGAGGCAACAACCCCGGCTAACCGCATGACCCGATTCTACAGCCCATCTCGATCACGATTGCAAGCTCTCATCTTGAGTGCGGTTGTGGTTCTATTGGGGCAGTCGGCCGCAGCTCAAATGGTCGGGCAAAAGGAACTGCCATCTGACGGTCTCGACCTGGTCGAACGCGGCGGCGAGCAGATTCCGCTCAACCTTGTCTTCACCGATTCAAACAATCAGCCCGCACCGCTTGCGAACTGGTTTGACGACGATCGGCCGGTCGTCCTGGCACTTCTGTACTACCGATGCCCTGTCGTCTGCTCGGTCATGATGGAGCGGATGCTCGAATCGTTCAATGGTTTCGACTATCAGGTTGGTCAAGAGTTCAATGTCGTTTTCGTCAGCATCGACGAGACTGAAAACCCGACGATCGCAGGCGCCAAGAAGCAGGAGATCCTCGCCGACTATGTATTCGGCGCCGGGACCGAAGTGCAAGACAACTGGGCCTTCTTGACGGGCGACACCGAGAGTGTCAAGCAACTCGCCGATGCGGTCGGTTATGAATATCGTCGACTTGACAACGGCGAATACGCGCACCCAGTCGCATTCACCATCGTCTCGCCGACGGGCACGATCACCCGATACATGTACGGCTACGAGTATCCGTCCAAGCAAATGAAACTGGCGCTCCTCGAAGCAAGCGAAGGCAAAGTTGCCAAGTCGCTCGGCGATCGGGTGCTGCAGTTCTGTTTCAGGTTTGATCCGACCGAGGGCGCGTACACGCTGCAGGCGATGCGCGTCATGCAACTCGGCGGCATACTCACCATGTTGTTTCTGATCACGCTGATCGGCGGCTTCCTTCTGGCTGACCGTCGACGCAAGCGTCGCAATATTGATACCAACGCACACACTTCAGATGCCGACACCGGTCCCGCAGGACTGGACAGGCTCGGAGCGAATATGGGGCACGAGTCATGATGCAGGAAGCCGCCGATACAGCACAGGCAGCCACCGAAGCAGTGGATCCATTGGCAGCCTTCAAAGATCCTGCGATCTCGCTGATCGAACAGTCCGAGCAATTCGACCATGCCGGTGGACCCGTCGAAGAGTTGTTCTTCCGCACAGCAGGCCAGAACGAGACCGCTGTTTTTACTGATTCACTGTTCTTGTTGACACTCTGGTTCAGTGTGTTTTTCTTTGTGCTCTTGATGGGTCTGATGGTCTATTGGGTCATCAAGTATCGTCGTCGTCCTGGTGTGCCCGCCGAGGTCAGCCCTTCGCACAACGGCCCGCTCGAAATCCTGTGGACTGTCGTCCCCTCGAGTTCCATGATCATCATGTTCCTCCTCGGGTTTCAGGGGTACATGCAAAAGACGGTCGCCCCGGCTGATGCCATTCAGTTGCAAGTCGAAGGACAAAAGTGGGACTGGAACATCCGCTATCCCGGCGGTGAGCAGTCGGCCTACTTCACCTCGCTGGGAACCAAGATCAACGCGGTCAAAATCTTCGTCCTGCCCGAGGACACGCCAATCCAACTCAAGATGACAAGCAAGGATGTCATCCACTCGTTCTGGATTCCCGACTATCGCACCAAGATGGACCTGTACCCCAACCGGTACACCACCATCACCTTCAAAACCGAAAAACTGAATGCAGGTGAAGCCTACCGCGACCACTGGGTGTTCTGCGCCGAATACTGCGGCGACCTGCACTCACAGATGTTCGGCGTGCTCCGTGTTGTCTCGCGCGAGAACTATGACAAGATCCTGCAGGACTGGAACACAGGAAACCTGTCGCCAGAAGCTCACGGTGAAGTCCTCTTCAAGAGCAATTGCGTCTCATGCCACTCCGTGGATGGCTCGAACAACATCGGACCAACATGGAAGAATTTGTACGGCTACGAGCGACCGATCTCCGGCGGAACCTCAGTTGTGGCTGACGACACCTACATCCTCGAGTCCATCTGGAATCCGACCAAGAAGATCGTGGCCGGGTATGAAGGTCAGAACATGACCAACTTCGCACACCTCACGCAGGAAGAGGTGTCCGCAATCATTGCCTATATGAAGACGCTCAGCGACAAGGGTGGCGCAGCCGAAGACGCCCCGGTCGAAGGTGAAAACGAAGAATCGCAGGAATCAACCGGGGGCTGAGCCCACGGCGGAGGTGTTGAACGATGACCGCAATCGACACAAGTCACGACCATCACGACGAGGGCTCGTTCCTCGATCGCAAAGGCATGGGACTTTGGAGCACAATCTGGGATTGGGCGACCACGGTCGATCATAAAAAGATCGGCATCATGTATCTCTTTGCTGTCCTCACCATGTTCTTCATTGGTGGTGTTGCAGGTCTCGCCATTCGGGCTGAGTTGCTCGAACCCATGCGAACAAGCGCCGATGGCGCAACCACTGGCGTGATGATCAACTTCGGCTCACCGGTGCAGGATCCTGACACAGGTGAGATGATTCGCGATTACACCGTCACGCCAAACGCTGCTGGCAACACCTTCAATCGGATGTTCACGCTCCACGGTGCGGTCATGGTGTTCATGTTTATCGTGCCGGCGGTGCCCGCGTCTCTTGGCAACTTCTTTCTGCCCATCATGATCGGGGCCAAGGATGTGGCGTTCCCCAAACTGAACTTGTTCAGTTGGTATATCTATGTCACCGGGAGCCTTTTTGGTGTCATTGGACTCATATTAGGGGGGGCTGATACCGGGTGGACCTTCTACACGCCCTATTCCATTCAGACTGATGCAGACTTCTGGCGCGTCACATTGATGGTGATGGCTGCCTTTATTCTTGGGTTCAGTTCAATCCTGACCGGGCTCAACTTCGTGGTGACGGTGCACAAGTTGCGGGCACCCGGTGTCGGCTGGTTCGACATGCCCCTGTTCATCTGGGCCATGTACGCCACGAGCATTATTCAGGTTCTCGCGACCCCGGTCATCGGCATCACGCTGCTGCTGTTGGTGTTCGAGCGACTCTTCCGCATCGGTATCTTCGACCCATCACTGGGCGGCGACGCGGTTCTCTACCAGCACTTCTTCTGGTTCTATTCACACCCGGTGGTGTATGTGATGATTCTGCCCGGCATGGGCATTATCTCTGAGTTGCTCGCGGTACACGGCCGCAAGCACATCTTCGGCTATCGCGCGATCGCGTTCAGTTCGCTGGGTATCGCTGCGGTGAGTTTCCTCGTCTGGGGTCACCACCTTTTCACCGCCATGAGCCCGCTTGCTTCGATGGTCTTTAGCGCCTTGACCTTCCTCGTCGCGATCCCGACGGCAATCAAGGTGTTCAACTGGATCGCAACCCTGTACAAGGCTTCGATCGCGCTGAACACACCGATGCTCTATGCACTCGGATTCCTGTTCTTGTTCTCGATCGGTGGCCTCACTGGTTTGCCCTTGGCTACGCTCGCGACTGACCTCCACCTCCACGACTCCTACTTCGTGGTCGCCCACTTCCATTATGTCATGATGGGTGGCACAGTCATCGCCTTCATTGGCGGCTTGCACCACTGGTGGCCCAAGATGTTCGGCCGCATGTACAACGAGAGGGTCGGCATCATCGCATTCGCGCTCGTGTTTATCGGTTTCAATGTGACCTTCTTCACGCAGTTCTTCCTCGGCACCCAGGGCATGCCGCGTCGCTATGCCAGTTATGTCGATGAGTTCCAGATCTATCACCAGATCTCGACCTATGGCTCGTGGGTCCTCGGCCTCGGATTCATGCTGCACCTTGGCAACTTCATTCACTCCCTGCTCGCCGGGCCGAAAGCCCCGCCAAACCCATGGGGCGGGCTCAGCCTCGAATGGGAAACCGAAAGTCCCCCCTGTGCACACAATTTCCATCATGAACCGCTGATCAAGCACGGCCCGTACGACTTTGAAACCGTCGTTCCGCCGCACTGCAGCGAACAAGATTTCCCCCTGCCCAAGCAGCACTGATCCGGAGTACCACGATGAGCACCATCAACGCCCATCACACACCTGGCGCCAAACCGATGCGCTGGGAAACATACAAGCACGAACACCATTGGCGCACCGCGGCCGATGAGTTCGATGCCGCCAAACTCGGCATGTGGCTGTTCCTGACGACAGAAGTCCTCCTCTTCGGCGGCATCTTCTGTGCGTACGCCATCTTCCGCATGATGTACCCCGAAGCATTTACCAACGGGTCAAGTTACCTCGATTGGCGCATCGGGCTGATCAATACCATCGTGCTGCTGATCTCTTCGTTTACGGTCGCGATGAGCGTGCGCTGCGCCCAGCTCAACCAGCAATTCTGGCTCAAGGCCAACCTGATCATTACGCTGATCTGCGCCGCTCTCTTCGTCGTGATCAAACTCACCTTTGAGTACATTCCCAAGCTCAGCCAAGGCAAGGCACCGGGCACCTGGTTCAGTTACCCCTACGCGCATCATCCCGAAGAGCCGATCTGGTGGGGCATCTATTACGCCGGCACGGGCATCCACGCTCTCCATGTGTTCATCGGGGCAGGGCTGCTCATCTGGGTCCTGGTTCGTTCATTCAAGGGTATCTATGGCCCAAAGAACTACACCATGGTCGAAACCTCAGGCCTGTACTGGCACCTCGTTGACCTTGTCTGGATCTTCCTCTTCCCCCTCCTGTACCTCATTCACTGATCTGGAGCACACGCATGAGCCACGACGCAACTGCTCAGTTTAATCCGCTTGACCCGCACGGCCATCACGACCATGACCACGAAGGTCACATCGTTGTCGATTGGAAGATCCTCCTCGGCATCCTGATGGCCTTGCTGTTTTTTACACTGTTGACTGTGTCGGCAGCAAACTTTGAGAAATGGATTGCAGCCGAGTTTGATGTGGTGATCCCCAACTGGGTCAATGTCATGGTTGCCATGAGCATCGCCACGGTGAAGGCAACGCTGGTGTGCGCGTTCTTCATGCAGTTGTTCTATGACAAGTTCCTCAACACGGTCATCATGTTGTTCTGCTTGCTCGCACTCGGCTTGTTTCTCGGATTCAGCGCACTCGATCTCGGCGGCCGCGGCCGGGTGAACGACTTCATCGCTGCTCCAATCGTGCTCGGCGGCAACTCCGAAACTGCAGGCATGCAGTCGGTCCTTGGTTCGGTCCCCAACAAGAAAACGAATTTGCTGACCCAAATCGAGTTCGCGAAGCAGACCTATATCGAAGAGCATGGCCAGGAAGCGTGGGACCAGCACAACGCCGAACTCGAAGCCAAGCATGGACATCATGGGTCACATCCTGTGAGCGATGCCAATCGGTCCATTCCCACGCACGGCATCACGCCGGATCTGTACAGCACCACCGAACCAAACCACGACGGGCACACTTCGCATGACGATCCTGCACATGACGAGGATGATGGGCACTAGCCCGCGAGACAAATCGGTGACGCTGTGAGGCGGTCGCGCACCATCGCGTGGGCAGTCGTTGTTGTTTCTGTGGCGACCACACTTTTTGGCGGCTGGACGCTTGCCAATCGCATCCACCAGTTCAATCTGGACAACCCGCGTAACGAGCCGTACTTCCTGCCGGTGACCGTGCCGCAGTTCGCGTACAAGGATCGCGTGGTCAATATCACCAACATCCTCGACGACGAAGGCAAAGGCGAGATACGCGTGGAGTACGGCGATGATCTCGCAGCAATTCCAATCGGCGTGCCGAACACACTTGATCTGCCTGGTCTCGCTCGGCATTCAGATTGGCTCGGCGTGTTCTTTGTTGGTGAACCAGAAGGCCGAAAGTTTGAAGAGTACAAAGCGGCGGTCGATGCGGGGGAGATTGAACCTCGTCTGATTATCGTCTCGCGGCATCTCAACCCAGGGATCGATGACAGCGCTTTCGGACTTGAGGTGGATGCATCCAGCCGAGAGCGCGGCGAGACCATGCGCAAACGATGGACATTCGGATTCCTCGTCTTTGAACCCGAAGGTGGCTTCAGCCAGCGCGAACTCAAGTATCCCGAGAGCACCCGATCATTCGAAGGTCGTTCGCAGGCAGCGATGCTCGCGGGGAAGCCCCAGCCAGTGCGCGATCCGAATGAACTGCAGGAAGACACTTGGGAGTGGTACGCAGCGTTGCAGGTCATCCCATCAGGCAAAGCCCCGGCGCGATCATTCAAGCAGAGCGCGCTCGCTCAGTCAGGCTGGGCCTTCCCGGTGACAGCCGTCGGAATCCTCGGCCTCATCCTCGGGCTCGGGTGGGCAGTGCTGCCAAGCCCGAAAGCTCGATGGGAATCGACAGACACGACAGTGTGAAACATTGATGCCGGTACTGGGCGAGCACCAACATCGCTCAGAGGTCACGCCGACCCAACAAGTTGGGCGTTGGTCTCAAACCGAGCGAGAGCCGCCAACAACTGCTCAATTTGCTGCGGCGGCGGCATGGTCAGCATCCGCCGGCGCAACGCAGTAATCGTGCTCAGCGTTTTTTCGTCGAGCAATAGGTTCTCTTTGCGCGTGCCACTGGCAGCGAGATCCATCGCAGGGAACAGTCGGCGATCAGCAACCCGGCGATCAAGGATCAACTCCATATTGCCTGTGCCCTTGAACTCTTCGAAAATCACCTGATCGCCCTGGCTGCCGGTGTCAATCAGACATGTGGCAATGATCGTCAGGCTACCCGCTTCTTCTGTGTTTCGAGCCGATCCGAAGATCGTCTTCGGCACTTCCAGTGCTTTTGAATCGATGCCACCCGACATGGTTCGTCCGCTGCTCGAGTGCTTCCGGCTTCGGTTGAACGCTCTTCCCAGCCTCGTCAATGAATCCAGAAACACGACGACATGCTTACCCGCTTCGACCATGCGCCGACAGCGTTCCATTGCAAGAAGCGAAATCTGGATGTGTCGCTCGACATCGTGGTCATTGCTCGATGCCATGATCGTGACACGATCTTGCGCCCATGGGTGATCCCACACACCATCCGGACCGGGTCGCACGAAAGTCCGTCGAAAGTCGGTGACTTCTTCTGGGCGCTCATCCACCAACAGCATGAACACGGTGACATCCTCGTGGTTTGTGAGGACAGCGGTTGCCATGTCTTTGAGGAGGGTTGTCTTCCCGGCCTTGGGCGGACTTACGATCAATGCTCGTTGTCCACGACCGATCGGGCAAAACAGGTCAACCAAGCGACAGGCGGGCGGGCAACCGGGATACTCAAGCGTGAGCCGAGGCTGCGGATCGATCGAGGTCAAGTCCTCAAACCGAATGCGATCTTTGAATGTTTGCGGGTCCATGCCCTCGATCTTGAGGATCGTCTCGACAACGGGTCTGGGTTCGCGCGGGCCGTTGTTGCCTCGTCCGCCTCGGCGTCTTCGTCGAGGCTTGCGTTGCCCGACTTCCACAGTCACCTCAAGCCCATGGCGCAGGTCAAATTCCTGCCCAAGTGCGACTGGCACAAATGGGTCGTCGGTTCGTTCAAGCAGTGTTGCATCAGGCGCGAGTTGGCGGACGCGCCCTTCAGCGCGCTCCGGCCACTCGAGGATGCCGGTCATGGTCGTCGTACACATGAGAATTTCAGAATCAGGGACGCGTCAAACCCGCACAATCGGATCTTCGGCGACCACGAGCCGAGGACGAGGTCTCCCGCTGTAGTGTCCCCCGGCACCAGATTGGAGCAGGTTTGCAGCGACAAGTCAAGTTCTGTTTCATTTCTCGGCGCTCTTCATCGTCCGCTAAGATACCCCCTTGGACAACAACGCATGAAAACCATCAAGGGCATCAAGGTGGCACCCGGCATCGCGATTGGACGCGCTTTCGTCATCGACGAAGTCGCGTTGCCGCGTGTTCGCCGACGAAAGATCGATCCCGTCGCCGTACGGGACGAACTCGTTCGATTCGAACAGGCCCGGAAAGAGGCGATCGCCGAACTGAACCGCGTCCATGCCCACGCCAGAGAGGAAATGGGCGAAGATCCCGCTCGGGTCTTTCTGTTTCATATTGGCATGCTCAATGACCCGGCCATGCTCGAGCCGATCCGCAAGAAGATTGAAGACGATCTGCTCAGCCCGGAATATGCGTCGGCTGAAGTCATCAAATCGTGGATTCAACGATTTCAGAAGATGCACGAGCCTGCGTTTTCCACAAAAATAAACGACCTCGTCGATCTTGCCAATCGCCTCATCGGAGCGCTCATCGGACGCAAACTGATCGAGTTTGACGAGCAACCGGATGGACAGGCGATCGTGATTGCCCACGAACTGACTCCAAGCCAGACGATTGCATTCGATCGATCCCGCATTCTGGGTCTGGCGACAGAGTTGGGCGGCCCGACCAGCCACACGGCGATCGTCGCTCGCGCTCTTGGTCTCCCGGGTGTTGTCGGTGCGGGTGAACTGCGTACACAAGTCGATGATGGCGACCTGCTCATCGTCGATGGTGATCGAGGCCGCATCATCATCGACCCCGACGAGGAAACGGTCGAGCATTATCGCGGGCTCATGCAACAAGCGCAGGAGTTTGACCGATCACTCGTCGAATTGGCACGCTTGCCGTCGGTCACCACGGATGGCGTGGAAATCGAACTCCTCGGCAATATCGAGTTTCCGGACGAAGCGTCCAATGTCGCCGAACGAGGTGGCACCGGCGTCGGGCTTTATCGCACCGAATTCCTGTACCTCGGGACCGATCATGATCCCACCGAAAACGAGCACTTCGAAGCGTACAAGCGGTGTATCGAGCGCCTCGATGGACAGTCGCTCACCATCCGTACTTTCGATCTCGGTGCAGACAAGTACACCCAGATGCGCAGCGAAAAGCCCGAGCGAAATCCATTTCTGGGTCAGCGATCGATTCGTCACAGCCTTGCCAACCTGCCAATGTTTCGTACGCAACTCCGAGCGATCCTCCGTGCGTCCGCACTGGGTCCGGTTCGCATCATGCTGCCGCTCGTGACGAGTGTGCATGAGTTTCGGCAAACGCGGTATCTCATTCGAGATGCCATGGAAGACCTCGATGATCTGGGCATTTCGTATGATCCGTTGATCAAGGTCGGCATCATGGTTGAGGTACCCGCAGCGGTCATGCTGGCGGACGCATTCGCTCGCGAGGTCGATTTCTTCAGTATCGGAACAAACGACCTTGTGCAGTACACGCTTGCGGTCGATAGAACCAACGAACGGGTTGCGGCGCTCTATCAGCCGGCCCATCCGGCAGTGCTCAAGATGATTCGGATGGTGGTTCGTGCCGCTCGATCCAAAAAGATCCCAGTTTCCTGTTGCGGCGAGGCGGCGGGTGATCTCGAGTATGTCCCATTGCTGATCGGGCTCGGCGTGCGTACGCTCTCGGTGACGCCTTCCGGCATCCCACTTGTCAAGCGATTGGTACGGAGTGTGTCGATACACCAGTGTGAACGGCTCGCTAAAAAGGCGATCCAGTTCGATTCGGAACTCGAAGCCGGAGCATTCCTCCGGGATCGAGTCAGGAAGATCGTTCCCGAGGCCTTTGAAGGGCGTGCCGGAGAAGACTGAACGGGTTTTGTACCTGTTCTACTCGGGTTCAAGAAATATGACGGGTGAGTGTGCGCCGTTTGGCGGCTGCACTCAGCGACAAGATATTCGGCCATTCGCCGACGCTTCGGGCAAGTTCCCGATCCGGCGACTGCAACTCATCAGCGAACCGAACGGTGGTTCGCGTTCAACGCCGAGGCGGTCAACGCTGGCGTTTGTAGCCGAATCTTGGCAGCCCCGTCCTGTGCCCGCGTTGCGCGGGCTGAGGATATCGCCATCATGCCAGAAGGCAAAGTACTGATAAACTATGTGCCCGGCGAAGAGTGCCGGGTCGCCATCACCGAAAACGGGCAACTCGAGGAATACCACGCCGAACCGACCAATGCCGTCAGTCGTGTCGGCAATATCTATGTGGGCAAAGTCACGAATGTGGAAGCCAGCATCCAGGCAGCCTTTGTCGACTTCGGCGTCGAAGATGCCGGTTTCCTTCACATCTCTGACCTTCATCCACAGTACTTTCCCGGTGAAGACGACGACACAACCGAACGCGTCGGCAAGAAAACCCCCCGACGCGACCGCCCACCTATTCAGCAGGCGCTCAAGCGTGGTCAGGAGATCGTCGTCCAGGTGATCAAAGAGGGCATCGGCACCAAGGGCCCGACGCTCACAAGTTACCTCTCCATTCCCGGTCGCTTCCTCGTGATGATGCCGCAGATGGACAAGGTCGGCGTCAGCCGCAAAGTCGAAGACGAAGACGCGCGGGCCGAGATGCGCAAAGTCCTCGACGCTCTCGATCTGCCGGAGGGATTCGGGTTCATCTTGCGCACCGCCGGCATGAGCCGCACCAAGCAGGAACTCAAACGCGACCTCGCCTATCTCCAGCGCCTCTGGAAAGACATGGAGAAGCGACTCGCCACCGGCAAGCAACCGCGGCTGCTGTATTCAGAAAGCGACCTGCTCGTACGAAGCCTGCGCGATCTCCTTTCACAAGACATCAACGAAGTCGTCATCGACAACGAAACCGCGCTTCGCCGCGCAGCACGATTCATGAAGATTGTCGCCCCGCGTTCTCAGGCGAAACTCAAGCACTACAAAGGGCAGAGTCCGATCTATCACGCCTTCGGCATCGAAGAACAGATCCGCCAGATACACGCACGCGATGTTCCCATGCCATCCGGCGGCCGACTTGTCATCGATGAAACCGAGGCCCTGGTCGCGATCGATGTGAACAGCGGCAAGATGCGGTCCGCGCGCGATGCCGAGACAAACGCGTTTCAGGTCAACATGGAAGCAGTCGATGTCATCTGCCGGCAGATTCGCCTGCGCGATCTCGGTGGGCTCGTGATCTGCGACCTCATCGACATGCGAAGTCTGTCCAACCGTAAAGCGGTCGAAAACAGATTCAAAGAGCGATTGAAGCGAGACCGGGCTCGCTCGACCATTCTCCCGATTTCTTCATTTGGCATCCTCGAGATGACGCGTCAGCGCATGCGAGGGAGCCATGAGTCCGTTCACTTCGCAACCTGTCCGAGTTGTCGCGGTCGAGGGCTCCTCCAGAAGCCGGACAGCGTCGCGTCAGACGCACTGCAAGACCTCGCAGCCCTTCTCGATCACGAACGCGTCGAGCGTATCGAAATGGTGGTCAATGCCCGTGTTGCCGCAGCCTTGTTGAGTACGCGCCGTGCCGCTTTGACGCGCATCGAACACCTCAGCGGCAAAGTGGTTGATGTTCGCATCAGCGACGCTGTCATGGGTGATCGAGTGACTTTCTACGCCTACGACGAATCAGGGGCCGACATCGGGCTCGATCGATTGCCCAAGCAGAGTCGCCGACCCGAGTTGGAAGACTGGATCTCTGAATCAAGCGCAGCAAAGACGGACAGTTGGGCGGTCGATATGCGCGCCGAAGCCGAAGAAGTCGCCGAACAAACCGCCGAAGCATTCGCCGAAGCACAGGCCCACCTCGAAGACAAACAGCATGAGACGGGTCTGATCGGTCTCATGGAAGACGACAGCCTTGATGATGCCGAGTCGGAAGACCAACCGAAAAAGAAGAAGCGTCGTCGCCGTCGTCGCCGTCGTCGTTCTGATACCGGCGAAGAACATGCAACCAGCGACGAGAGCGCTGAATCGAGCAGTGGGGGTGAGACCGCGAGCGAAGCCACGAATGATGACACTGCGTCTGCTGCTCAAGACGCTGCCGAAGACGAGAGCGCGCCCGTTGCGAAGAAGAAGCGCCGTCGCCGCCGTCGTCGCAAAAGTTCAGATTCGTCGCCAGCCGAGACAGAACAAGACGACGGTTCCGAGTCGGAACAGGCAACCACAGCGACAGAGCAACAGGATGCAAGTGATGAGCCGAGCGGTCCTGAATCGAGTGATTCGGACGAGCAACCGAAAAAGAAACGCCGTCGCCGCCGTAAACCCGCGAACTCGAAGGCTGATGATGGTGTAGAAACCGAAGTACCCGACAAGCCAGCAAAAAAGACTGCGAAAGAATCAGACTTGGATGCCCCAGACGACAATGAGCATGAGCCAAAACCGACCGCCAAAAAGAAGCGCCGTCGCACGAAGCGTTCGGCCGATGCCAATGCAGGCGAGTCCAATGGGAAAGCGTCAGAAGAATCGGCACCAACTGTTGAAATCGTGAGTTCAGAGCCGAAGCCACGACGCCGCACACTTTATGGAGCAAGTCGACGCAAACTGACCGCTGCAGAGCGTGCACGGGCTGCTGAAGAGTAACAATGGTTCACGCGAAACGCGATCAACGCCTGTCAGACCCACTTCGTGTGATTGTGCTCGGTTCGACCGGTTCCGTGGGATGTCAAACACTTGAAGTGATCGCACATCTGCAACAGGCCGGGTACCCGATCGATCTCGTCGGACTCGCTGCCGGTGCAAATGCAGAACTATTGACGGCCCAGGCATCCAAGTTTGAAGTGCCTCACACCGCACTTGTGACCGCAGGGCATCAGCGATCAACCTACACAGGGCCGGATGCAGCCGAAGAACTCGTGCGTCGCATCGATGCCGATCTGGTCGTTGCGGCAATCGTTGGTGCCGCGGGCTTGCCAGCCACGCTTGCTGCGGTCGAATGCGGACACCATGTGGCGCTCGCCAACAAAGAAACGCTGGTTGCTGCGGGTGAACTTGTGGTGCCACTCGCTCGCAAAAGCAATGTCGAATTGCGACCGGTTGACAGCGAACATGCAGCCCTCTGGCTCTGCCTTCAAAGTGTCGAACGCGATTGTATTCCCCCCTGCCAGACCGGAACGAGCGTCACCCGAGCCGTGTTGACAGCTTCAGGTGGTCCGTTCCGAGAATGGGATATGGATCGCATTGCAGCCGCCAGCCCGGAACAGGCGTTGGCCCACCCGACCTGGTCGATGGGTACAAAAATCTCCATTGACTCTGCGACGCTGATGAACAAGGCATTCGAGCTCATCGAAGCCCACTGGTTGTTTGGCCTCGAACCCGACCGCTTGGGCGTGCTTATTCATCCGCAATCGATTGTCCACGCCATGGCCGAACTCGCGGACGGCTCAGTCATCACGCAGATGGGCGACCCTGATATGCGTACGCCGATTCAACAGGCGATCATGAGCCCGCAACGACCTGACGGCATCTCTCGTCAACTTGATCTTGCTTCGATCGGATCGCTCACCTTCGAAAAGCCCGATGAATCCCGATTCCCCGCACTTTCGCTCTGGAAGTCGGTCATCGAGATGGGCGGGACCGCCGGCGCTGTGGTCAATGCAGCCAACGAAGAAGCGATCGCTGCGTTTCTTGATCGCCAACTGGGATTTTGCGACATTGAATCGACTGCCCGGCAGGCTCTGGCTGTCATTGGTGTGTCGGCTGTGCGCTCGATTGATGACGTGTTTGATGCCGATCGGGAGGCTCGTCATTTCGTACAATCTCACATCGGGCATTCCAAGACTTCGCCGTTGCGTTCACGAGGGAGAACACGCTGATGCCAACTCGAGCAGAACGCGATATGGACATTCTTCGTGTCGCAGCTGAACATTTTGCCAAGGGGCGCGCCGAAGAGGCGCTCGCAGGCGCACAAAAAGTGCTCAAACGGTCACCTTCCCACCCCCAGGCAAATCAAATCGCAGCCACTGCGTTTACGCGCAAGAACATGCTGCCGCAGGCTGTCTTCCACGCTGAGCGCGCGGTCGCTGCCGACCCACGCAATGGGGTCATGCACGCTTCACTTGGCCAGGTTTACCTGGCGAACGCCGAGCCTGAGAAATCACTCGCGTCGTTTGAACGATCACTGCAGCTCGATCCCACGGTGGCCCGCACACACATATCCTTGGGGACAACACTTCAGCAACTCCATCGGTATGAAGATGCCATTGCTTCCATTGACCGCGGACTGGACATCGATCCTGATGCGCTCGATGGCTGGACCAATCGCGCAACGACCAACCTCGATATCGCCCGCGCCGACGAAGCGGTGAAGTCGCAGCGCGAAGCCATCAAGCGTGAACCCAACAACCCTTACCTTTGGACCGTCTGCTGTAACATGATGAACTACCCATCGGGCTTGAGCGCCGATGAAGTTTTCGCAGCACACCGTCGTTACGGAGCCATCGTCGAAAAAGGCCTGCGCGATCGAGAGGTCTCTTTCGCAAACACCAAAGATCCTGATCGCGTTCTCCGTATCGGGTATCTGTCTCGGGACATGCGTATGCACTCATGCGCATATTTCCTCTTGCCCCTTCTCCAATCGCATGATGCGTCACAGGTCGAGAGTTATTGCTATTCGCACAGCCGCCATGTAGATGAAATGACGGAGGAAATTCGTCAGGCGTGCACTGTGTTTCGTGATTGCACGACAGCCTCGAATGAAGAACTCAAGAAACGGATAGAAGCCGACAGAATCGACATCCTGGTGGAGCTGGCCGGCCACAGTGCGCTGCACAAACTCGACATGCTCGCGCATCGCTGCGCACCGATCCAGGCGACCTATCTTGGGTACCCACACACGACGGGGCTCATGAATATCCAATATCGCATCGTTGACGGCAAGACCGATCCTGAAGACGCGCCGCCCCACGCAACAGAAGAACTTCATCGGCTGCCCAACACTTTCCTGTGTTACGCACCCCCACCCGATGCTCCAGCCGTCGCTCCGTCACCCGCTGTCGAGGGCAAGCCGTTCACCTTTGGTTCTTTCAACGAAGCCAAAAAAATATCTCACGAGATTGTTGAACTGTGGTCAAGCGTCTTGAAAGCCGTTCCGCAATCCAACCTCCTGCTCAAGGCGGGTTCATTCGACAACGAAGTTGTCCGCCGTGACATGGTCAAACGATTTGAAGCGCATGGCATCGATGCCGAACGACTCGAGATCGTTGCTCGAACCCCAAGCCGGGCCGAGCATCTCGCATACTACCACCGTGTTGATCTCGCCCTGGACACATTCCCGTATCACGGCACCACAACCACCTGTGAAGCAATGTGGATGGGCGTGCCCACCGTCTCATTGCGAGGTGATCGGCACGCGTCGCGGGTTGGCGCCAGCCTGCTCCAAACAGTCGGCCTTGATGATCTCATCGCCGACTCACACGCAGCATTCATCGAGATCGCCACGAGTCTGGCAACCGATGGACCACATCTCCAGAATCTCCGACTCGGGCTCCGCGATCGCATGGCATCGAGCCCGCTGTGCGATGGTCCACAATTCGCCCGCGATCTGGAAAACGCATACCGTGCCTGGTGGACGAAATGGTGTCTCGAAGAAAATAGCGACCGGAGCTAATTCGTGGGTATTACCTGGCTGGCGTCATTCCCGAAAAGCGGTAACACCTGGGTGCGCTTCCTCCTCTACGCATACCTCTTCGGCGATATCCGCACCAGTGGCGACATCAACCGCCGCATCCCGGCGATTCACCGCGATCCAAATGTCACCCCCCCGACAGATGAAACGCTCCTCGTTAAAACGCACTTCTTCCTGAGCGATCAACACCCGCAACTTCATCTCACTGATCGCGCTGTGTACATCTGCCGTCATCCCAAGGACATTCTCCTCAGCGGCCTCAACTACCACCGCATGACCGGTGCCTTTCCCGATAAAGCCTCCGATGAGCAATATGCCAAACTCTTCATCGCCCATGGCTCAGACCAACTCTGGCTCAAACAAGGCTTTGGTACCTGGGATCAACACGCTACAAGTTGGACAACCACCGACAAGTTCCCGGTGCACATCACAACCTACGAAAAACTCAAAGCCGACACCGAAGCCGAACTCGCAACGATACTCACTTTCATTGGGCATGAACCCAACGAATCAAAAGTTGCAGCCGCTGTCAAGGCAGCGAATTTTGATCAGCTCCGCGCTCTCGAAGTTCGTGAAAAAGCAACGGGCGAGAAAGACAAACTTTTCCCCGGCCAGGCCACACGCACCAAGTCGCCAAGATTCTTCATGAACAAGGGTAAAACCGGCCAATCGCTCGAATCGATCGCACTAGGGCTCGACGCGATCTTTGAATCACGCTTCGCCGATGCGCTCAAGAGGCACGGCTACAGCGATCAGTGAATGTCAATCAGTCGTCGTCATATCCCAGCAGCGACTTCACGCGGTGGTAACTGTCAAAGGCGCGAAACGATTCGACAATCTTGTCATCGGCTTTCCGCCGGGTCAACGGGCGGATTTCATGTCTACCCCCCCTCGTTCCAGAAGTGTCGCCGGTGACATGATCATTCGCAGCCCATCGTTCAATGTACGATGGATCAAACGAAACATCGAGCCGGTCACAAATCACTTTCAACTGCTCGTCGGGTGCGTGCGTGAAATCTTCATATCGAACGAACCCAATCGCAACCGCTTCTTCGGCAAACCGTTCGCACCCTTCCAGATAGTCGCGCAACGGAAACGGTCGATTCTGCATGATGCCCAGGTTCATCAAACTCAGATACTCGTCGATGGGATGCCGAACCGTCGCGGTACGAACCAACTCAAAGTGCTCCGAGAGTGACTCGACAATCCGAGGCTGCATGGTCGGCCTGAGGTACGGCACGCCGTGGTAGTCAATGTGCGTCCAGTCGCGCAGCACCAGCGTCTTGCCCTGTTGGTCTGCTCGAAACGATGCCAGAACGAACAACTGCGCGAACTCCACACCCCCGCGACGCTTCCATGCTTTGACCTCTGCTTCGCTCACAAGCCCGTACCAATCGCGTGCCTGCGCGACAGGATCGATGAGTTTCATCGTGTCCGGGTGCACTTCGCTAAAGAGTGCGACACCTTCCATTGAACCGATGCACCGGCTCAAGAGTGTCCCCCCCGACCGGGCGAGGTGGTGCAGAACACGAATCTTCGGCTTGGATCGCGTACGGGCCATCGCCAATACTGTACACACCGCGCACGAAAAACGGGCGACCCACAAGGAGCCGCCCGTTGAGGAATCATCTTGCCGCAGCGTTCTTAGCGACCATTCGAGCCGAACAAACCTCCGAACCCACCAAAGCCGCCGCCACCGATGTCATCCGTGTTATAGATGTACTGGGCATCGAGCGACTTGGCGATCTGCTGCGAAACTTCTGAAAGATGCGCCATCGAATAGGCATCGATCTTGCCTGCATTCGAACTCTTCGTCAGCCCGTCGATACGCTCGTGCAGATCCTTCAGCGTCATCCGAGCAAGCGTCGAAATTGCCCGGTCGGCCGGGCCGACAGCCGTGGAACCCGGAATCGACAGATCGATCAGGCGTTCAACATGCTCACGCTGCAAGTTGCGGCGAAGACTCGAAATCATCGGCTCACGCGTCGATGTCTTCTTCTTCGGCGCTTCGGCGATCTCCGTCCACACCGACTCTGAAACCGCACCGAGCAGTTCAGGCAGCGTCAACGCATCTTCGTTCGATGGCACGAATGCTTCATTGTCATACACCCGGGCAAGGGTCGCCGGATTGATCAGCATCGTCATGGCAGATGCCTGAATCCCCGAGATCGTATCGTGAATCGTGAATGTCGGGTCGGTGAAGATGTCGTTCATCCCCGCCTCGTCATACCACTTGTCCACAGTCATGTGATTCAAGATCTCGGTCGTCAGCCCGAACGCTTCGTCGCGGAACGCATTCGTAATGACATAGTTCATCGCTTCACGCTGCAAGTCGGCAGACACCACATCGATCGGTGCCCGGCTGTCCGGCGTGCCCTTCTTGTCACGATAGACATGGGCGCCACCGATCCAGTTCGACATCATCGAAAGTGTCTGGGTCTGCTGGCTCAAGGTGATCATGTAGCCCTGCCGCGCCTTGGCCCAGCTGTCGCCATCCTTGACGAACCCATCGAGCAGGTTCGCCCGGTGATGCTGCACCAACTCCATCAGGTTGTTGGCATAGTCCAATGGATTTGACGACAGGTCATAACGACGCGCAAACGGATCTGGTCCCCAGGTGTCTTCGTCGGTGCCATACTGCAACTCGGGCTCAGCGCTGCGCTCGAGAATCTTCGAGGTATCGCCAAAGCCATACCCGTACTCGATCGCCCACATGTCATATGGACCAATATCGATCACGGCATAGTCGCCCTGCTCTGAACCAGAGCCCGGCATGCGAATATTGACAGGGTTGTAATCCATCACCGTTGTGGCAAAAGGTTTCTTGCCCTTCAACTCGTCGCTGTTAATCTCATCCATCGAGTACAGCGATGAACCCTTGAAGTTGTGACGAAGCCCGATGCAGTGTCCTACTTCGTGCGCCACCAACTCACCGAGTGATTGACCGACGAATGACTCGGGCACGCCGTCGATCATTTCTTCCTTGACCTCGGGTGCCATGTCGTCCTTGTCTTCGTGGTCATCCTTCTCGTCTTGTTCGTCTTCGTGATCATCATCGCCATGGGCATCATCATCCATGACCAGCGTGCCCGCCAGCATGGCTTCAACCTTGGCGCGATGTTCCGCAGGAATCATCGCCAAGAGGTCAGGATGCTCTTTGAGCATCTCGATCATCTCTGCGGGGATCTCATAGTCATCTTCGTCATCCGTCGCCACGAGCGTTTCGGGCAGACCCATGGTCAGGTGCATCCGCATGGTTGCGAGGCTCAACGCCTTGCCATGGGCAGCGTGACACAGGCCGTTCTGCTGACTGACCCGTCCGATCAAGCCATCGAACTCGTCGTCGCCCATCAGGGTCGGATCGCTCGCGATGGCCGGGTGCATGCTCAGCGCTTCTGCACCGCGACCGCTGAGAAGAGCCTCACGCGTGACCGGGTCGGCCATACGCACACGCGGATCCCAGGTCGGGTTCTTCGCAAGCCACGCAAGCGTTTCCGGGCTCATCCCTTCCGTCGCCAGTTGCGGCATCAACTTGTTCCACTGATAAGTAAACACGCGAATCCAGCCATCCGTCAACACGACATCGGCATCGAGAATCTCACCCGTCAGCGGATTCACGCGGCTCGGGCCGATCGCGGTCGAAACATCGTTCGACAGCCAACGGATGAAGTTGTACCGCACATCCTCCGGATCCTTCTCCATATGCGAACCGGTGTTCTTGTCCTGGAACCGGACTTCGATCGCGCCGACGATGCCGACCTGCTCGTATGCCTTGTTCCAATACTCAATACCGGCACGCACCCAGCGGCGATACCGCACGGGAACCGTGTGCTCGACATACCAAACGATGGGCTCCTTGGGGGGGCTCATCTTCAACTTCGGATCGGCCTTTTCAAGATGCCAACGGTTGATGTAGCGAATGTTGACATCGTCGCGGTCAAACTTGCCAAGGTCGCGGTAACTCGTGGTAAAGAACCCGACGCGTGGGTCGGCCTTGCGCGGCTTGAAGCCAGGTGTGCCCTTGATATTGCTGATCGAATAGTGCAGCGTCTTCATCACGCCACCCGCAACAGGCACCTTGTACGCAATCTCGACATTCTCAGGGAATGCCTTGGCAGAAGAAACCTCCGCAAGATGCGACTGCGCGCCCGCAGCACTTCCACCAAAGAAACTTGTCGCACGGCCGAGCAACAACCCGTTGAAATCGATCACGGGTTGGCCGCTGGGTCCGGTCGCAACAATCGGAACATCGAGCAACACACGATCGGTAAAGATCATGTTGACCGAGTCCCTGCTCTCCTGATCACCGGTCGACCGAACTCCAATTTCAGGCTCGATCAGCGCCAGGTTGTTCCCGATCCGCTTCCAGTAGCAGTACCGATCACCCGACTGCAAACCAGCGAAGATCTCGCCGCCAGCAACCGTCATCGCGAAGAAGTGCTTCTGGCGCTCATACCCGCGCGGGAGCTCAGCAAGAATCTTGTTTTCTTTCTTGTTGTGCCAGATGCCGTAGAACGATCCGCCTTCAGTTGTGGAGACGACCTTCTCGAATCCGTCTGACACATCTTTCCAACTCGGCAGGTCACTTCCGCCGCCACCGCCACCACCGGGTCGGCTACGCATCATGCCCGCGAGCGCACTGATATCGACCGCTTCCACGGTTCCGTCCTGCGCAGGGTTGGTTTCATTGCCCTCGTTTTGAACCACAGGCTTGGTGTCCTGGTCGATGAACTTGGCACCGTCAGGCTCAGCCGAGGCCCAGGTCAACGCTCCGACACCAACCACCGCACCGGCGATGCCGATCAATGCCCGAGGTGTCACACTTCCGATCCGAAATTCGCGCTGCATCACAGTTCTCCTTTGTGTGCGTCCCCGAGTGCGTTCAACACTCGAGCCGATTGGTTCCATGTTGGCTGCTCGGTCGAGCAACCCGATCGACTCGCCAATGACGAGTCGTTCACGCATTGTACATACTACCGACTGTCAGAGATCATCCTACGGAATTTCGCCAAAGGTCGTGGAAAACGCTTTCAACCCGATCAATGTCAACGACATCGCCACAAACACGCCCGCCGAAATCCTGAACGCAGGGTCATTCACAGCCAGTTCCGTCGGGTCGTCATAGTGTCCCGCTTCGAGAAGTGTGATGCATCTGATCAACCCGTAGGTCGCCGGCAACATGGTCAGCCACAACAAGTTGAATCCGAGGTGATACGCGTCATTGCGTTCCTGAACGAAACCCGCATAGGTAATCAGCGTGGCCACCGCCGTCACCACGACAACCATCCGCAGCATCTCGTCCGAGTAGTCACCCTGCACGGATCGCGCCAAAGCCGCGTTTTCTGCTGATCCAAGCGTTCGCCGCTCACCGAGCCGTTTGCCAAACGCCAAAAACATGCTCAGGAAGAAAGTCACATTCAACAACCATGAACTGGGTCCGATCCCGACAGCCGCACACCCCGCCATCACGCGTATCACGAACCCCATCGAAAGACTAATCACATCGATGATGACGATGTGTTTGAGTCCCGCCGAGTAGACCAGGACATTGCCGATGTGCAGAAACAGCAACAACCCAACCCATCCCGCCTGAGGCCACGGAATGAACACCACAACGACCGCTGACACCAGAAACAGAACAAGCCCAAAAACCCCCGCCTGCTTCTTGGAGACAGCACCGCACGCGATCGGCCGTCGGCACTTGCGTGGATGGGCGCGGTCGCTCTCCGCATCCGCGAGGTCATTGAACACATAGCACCCGCTCGAAGCGAGCGAAAACGCCACGACCGCAAGCGTGGTCGCCCACACCAACGACCAGAACGCATCGCCCTCGACCGGATTATCCTGCAAAAAGTAGAACGGCCCGACAACGACGAAGGCGCTCTTCATCCACTGGTGAGGCCTCGCCAGTCGAATCAACTCACGCCACAACGCTTTCGCCGGACGCACGGGTTCGATCACAGCATCGCTCAAGATCCAACCTCGCTACTCACACAAGGCTCGTCCGGCAGTTTCGCGGATACTTCAGATACAGATCCAAATACCATGAACTGCAACTTGCCCCCAAACAGGGTGTTCACGAACGGTGGGTAGAGTCGCATCGCATCATGTCGCTCGATCGCGGACAAGCCGTGCCGAACCAGCGTGGCTGTCCATTCATCCGGGGTGTTGTATCGAAACAGGCAAGGCACGCCATACGGAGCGTTGGCTGCCCAATCCATGAACGAAACGCGTTGTTGAGCCAAAATACCCCTGATCTGGTGGTCTTTAATGATCACCATGCGGCGTGCCACACGACAGCATTCGGCGATCAGGCCGTCCGGTTCGGGCTCGTGGTGTAACACATCGGCCACCATCACGACATCATAACTCTTGTCCTCGAAAGGCATTGTGCCGCCGTCATACGCATGGACAGTGATCGGCTCGCCGCCGCGCACCACCCGTTCGAGCCCTTCCGCGACCAATCCTGGCGGCGATCGATCGTCATCCAACAACGCCTTGCCCAGTGTTCCGACACCACACCCCACATCGAGGATCCGATCGTCCTGTTGCAAGTGGGGCGTGATCACGCGAACCAATTCGCGCAACCGGGCGTTATAGATGGGCTTGTGCATCGCCGACATCAAAGAAGAAAATGGTCGAGGCAGTGTCATCCACGCTCCTGAATCGCCCCTGACCAGTACAGGGGATGAAAGTCTACAGTGTCACCATACCCATCGGCCGAGCAGGAAGGAACCGTGCAAGACCGACCCCCTCGTCAACTCGCAATTCTCACTCCGTCCAAGTGGTGGGTCACCGCCCTTCTGATCGGCTTGCTGTTCTACGCCTTCGCACTCCCAATTGTTTTCTCGTCCAGCGCAATCGAAGGCCGAGCCGCGGCCGATCACCTTAACTACCACGAACCTGTCATCCATACTTTCGCTGACGATTGGCCTCGCCCGGACCTGTCCAACTACCACTCCGCAACCACGCCGCTGTATCACCTGATCCTCGCCGGGGTCGAAGTTGCTCTGAGCCCAACGCGACGCGGCATGATGCTGGTGGCGAGCGTATGGACACTTGCGCTGTTCACACTGTTGGCGAGCACCATCCGCTTGTCTCCCAAGCAAGCGATCCCATTGCTGCTTCCGGTCGTGGCATCAATGTATGTCTTGTTTCCGGGGATTTGGCTTCTTCCAGACAATGCCGGTTGGCTTGGGGTCTTTGCCATCCTTGTTCTATCCCTTCGCCAGCGGGTGTCGTGGCGCACACTTGCCTGGTCGGGCGTGTTGCTGGTTCAACTGGTGCTCATCCGACAGATTCACCTGTGGGCAGCCGGTGTCATCTGGGCCGCAGCGTGGCTTGGTTCGCAGCCAACTCCTCCCGGTCACAACGCACGCAACATCGAATCACACCATGACACAATCGACGCGGTCGCCATGATCAGATCGCTACTGACCATCTCGCGTGGGCGCATGGTCCGTCTTGGTCTGGCGTTAGCCTGCACACTTCCTGCGTTTGTCGCGGTTGTCTATTTCGTCAACCTCTGGGACGGATTCGTCGTGCCCCGCTATCAAGAGGGACACCACGGCGGGTATCACGGCTGGAATCCGGCGACACCCGCATTTCACCTCGCGATCGTCGGTTCATTTGCACCGTTCTTTGCGGGTTACCTCCTGCCGGGTTTCAGACGACTCTGCCGCAACCCAGGTGTCCTGATCGGTGCGATCGTGCTTGCGCTCATGTTGGTCGTGATACCAGAGACGACCTACGCGACGGATCTTGGCCGAAAGAGCGGGCTCTGGAACCTCGTCAAGGCTGCTCCGGTCATCGCCGGGCATACTTCGGTCGTCCTGATCGTCCTCGCACCGATCGGTGTGATCACGATTGCCTCGCTTCTGGCCGCGATCGATCGGCGCAGCGCCTGGATCTACCTCGGAGCGTTCGTCGCGTTCAACGCCGCCCAGACCGCAAGCCCGCAGCTGTGGCAGCGATACCACGAGCCGTTTATTCTGATCATGCTCGCTCTCATGGCGGCTGCTGTCGTGCGGGCGCGTCGCGGTGCTGATGAAGCGTCTCCCGTGCGACTCTGGCAGTTGCTCGGCCCGGCGTTGCTCGGGTGTGCCCTCGGCGCTCTGTCGATCTGGACGGTCCTCAACGATTCACCCGCAGTGCCTCTCGAAACCGGCGACTTCGAACGATCGGTTGACTATGAACCACTCATCTGAACTTCTGTCCACCAAACCCTCGACCGACCGAAAGCAACAGTGATGACCAACACCGAAACACAACGGGCGCTCATCACCGGCATCACCGGCCAGGACGGGAGTTACCTCGCAGAACTCCTCCTCGAAAAGGGGTACGAGGTCCACGGGCTCATCCGGCGCTCGAGCACCTTCAACACCGATCGGCTCGATCACCTGTATCAAGACCCGCACATCGATGGTGCCCGGCTTCGGCTGCACTATGGCGACCTGACCGACGGCAACAGCGTTGACAAGATCGTCCGCGAAGTGCGACCGCATGAGGTCTACAACCTCGGCGCGCAAAGTCATGTCCGCGTCAGTTTCGACTTGCCCATCTACACCGCTGAGTCGGTCGCGACGGGCGCGATGCGGTTGCTCGAAGCGGTTCGACAGTTTCAGAACGCCGCTGACCATCAGGTGCGGTACTACCAGGCGAGTTCGAGCGAACAGTTTGGCAAGGTCGCCGAAACCCCGCAGCGTGAAACGACACCCTTCCACCCGCGATCGCCGTATGGGTGCGCCAAAGTCATGGCCCACGCGGCAACCGTCAACTACCGCGAGGGGTACGGCCTGCACGCGTCCTGCGGCATCCTCTTCAACCACGAAAGCCCGAGACGAGGCGAAACCTTTGTCACTCGAAAAATCACGCGAGCCGTCGGACGCATCGCGACCGGTTTGCAGGACAAGGTCTACCTCGGCAATCTCGATGCGCAGCGTGACTGGGGCTTTGCCGGTGACTATGTCGAAATGATGTGGCGCATGCTGCAGCAGGACAAACCCGACGACTATGTTGTGGCGACCGGAAAAACCTGGAGTGTGCGCACCTTTGCCGAACTTGCGTTTTCCATGGCCGGGCTCGACTTCGACGACCATGTCGAATACGACGAACGCTACCTGCGCCCGGCGGAGGTCGATCTGCTTCTCGGGGATGCGTCCAAAGCCGAAGCCGAACTCGGGTGGACCCCACGCACGAGTTTTGAGGAACTGGTCCGCATGATGGTTGAGCATGATCTGGAACTGGCAAGGCGCGAGAAAACCCTGCGCGATGCCGGCCACGCCATGCCCGATTTTACCGGTCACGACCAATAGCCCCCCCGAGCCGGCCGTCAGGCATGCACAACCCACATGCGATCGACGAAGAAAAAGCCCGAGGATAACCATCCTCGGGCTTCAGTCTGACTCAAGTTGAACAATGCGGTTTACGGGCAACCGGCGCTAAACGCACTCAGGAATGCCTGCACATCGAAGAAGTTGAACACATCATCATCGATGATGTCCGCGTCCGGATCCATCGCACTGAATGCAGCGAGATAGTCCTGCACATCAAAGAAATCGAGAACGGTGTCATTGTTCCAGTCGGCGAGGCACGGGTTGTCAACGGCTTCTGTGACATCGCCGGTGATGACGATTGAGTATCCTTGGCTGCCCACATTGACCGCGGTTGCGTCAATACGCACCGTGTAGGAGCCCGCAGCCGGCGCAGGCAGGTACACCATTTCAACATTGTTGCGGAAGTCCGCACTGCCGCCGTTGACCGAGAAGCCGCCGCTGAACACATTGCCGAGGTACACGCCGTTCGGCGAATCGACCGACAGGTCGAGGTTGTTGACATATGCAGGGTTGGCGTTCACATTGCCTGGTGAATCGTGCCAAACGAGCGTGACTTTGAGCGGCTCGAAGAAACTGTTGACATCAAATTCGACTTCAACAAAGTCACCCGTGTTGAGTGCGTCGTTTGCACCGATACGCACATCGCGCACGATGATGTTGCGGTCGCCGTCATCGAACACGAGGCTGTTGTCGAGTTTGACGCGCCCCCAACCCTCCTGATTGGAGGGATACCCGGCGATGCCTGTCATGTCAACAGTTGAGTTGAGCAAGGTGGCTTTGACCAGAGCGCCGGATGGTGTAAAGCCGTCCTCAGGGACCGCCGCCCCGGTTGGGTAGAACCCATCCATGTAATACTGGCGTGCGAGCAAGCCGGCACCAGCAATCGCCGGTGCAGCCATAGAAGTGCCGGTCAATCCAGTCGTGCTGCAACCAGAACCGAACGCGGACCGCGTGTTACAACCGGGCGCAAAAATCTCAGGCTTGCGTCGACCATCATTGGTCAAGCCGCGCCCGCCTGAACAGAAGTTCGCCGAGCTGCCAGCATCTTGCGACGCGCCAACTGCAAGGACATTCTTGGCATTTTCAGGGTTCTTCAGGGTTGAAGTGTTGGTAACCGCGAAGATGACGAGATTGTCGTCATTATCCCAACTGAATACATCGATATTGCGAGCGAGCGAATCGTAGTTGGTCGTGCCGTCGTTGCCCCAACTGTTGGTGTGGACGGCCGCGCCCTGGTTGTAGTGTTGATTCAAGTTTGAGAGGAACCCACCTGCGCTGGCGGTTGTGTCATAGACAAGTTTGCCGCCGTAGGCGATGCCGCGCGTGTCACCGGTGGTGCCTGCGTCGCCGACTGCCGTGCCTGCAACATGTGTGCCGTGCACATCACTTCCGAAACTGGTGTTGTACGCGACGACCTTTCGATGGTTTGCGCCGACGGGGTCACCTTCAGCATCGCGGAATGAGCAGTGGTTGTAGTTCACCTTGCCGTCCATGATGCCGACGATCTGCCCGGTGCCTGTGATGCCGTGGTCATAGATCGGCGTGTTGTTGGACTGGTTGCTTTGCACGACCCAGCGCACCGTGGCGTTGCGGTAGGTGATCTCGGTTGTGTCTTCGATCCAGCGCACGCCTCCGATGGCTGCGACGGCCTCGGCGGATGCGAGCGGTATGGTGGCGGAGAGGGTCATCTCGCGCCCAGACCAGTTTTCTTCGGTGATTGCAAGGCCGTCGATCGCGCCGAGGGCTTGGCGTGTTTCGTTGAGGTTTGCGCCCGGCCAGAGCATGATCTCGACCGCATAGAGCCCGGCGTTGCGCAGATCGATGCGTTCTTGCGAAACGAGCACCTGTCGGCCGAGGTCGGGTGATACTTTCCATTCGTCTTCGAATGCGCCGATCCAACTGACGAACGCCATGTCGCGGAGCAGGCCGATGTCGGCACCACTCAGGTCGGCAGCATACGCGAAATCAGGCAGATAATCGTGCAGCACGACTCCGGCGCTGCGCAGGTCTTCGCGCTGCGCAGGTGTGATCGGTCCGGTGAGTTGGATCACCGCAACGCGTTCGGTCATATCCACCGGGACAGCCGGTCGCGCGAGCACATTGTTATCCGCAGTTGTAAAGACATCTCCGGTGCGTAGTTTCAACACCCCGGCTCGTTGCGTGACATCATTGGCTGTTGCCAGTCCGGTAACACTGAACAGCAACAGCCCCGCGGTGATGCGGCGGCCACAGAACTTCCGATCATTCATCGGTGACTCCCTTGGAACGAAAACCCCTCAACCCTCAAAGCGCGATCGCTTCAAGCAGTGTAACGACGATCGGCGCGATTCAAGACAGAAAAATGTCCAGTCATACACCGCGCGCCCCTCGTTCTGTCCCTACGACACACGCCGATGAACAGTTCCCAGTCCGATCATCATCCCGATCAATGAGCGCGATACGATGACCCGTGATACAGACCGCCCCCACAAGCAAACCGACCATCGCCATAACGATGGGCGACCCCGGCGGGATCGGCCCGGAGATCATCGCCGCTGCACTCGATGATCGAGCGCTGCGTGCGCGAGCGAGGCACATCGTTCTTGGGTCAGTTTCTGTTCTGGAACGGGCAGCAGCCCAGCGCGGCATCGAGCCGTATTGGTGGACGGTCCCGTTCGGTTCACCCGCGGCTCAGGATGCCAAAGCGCACGATGTCGTCGTCCTCGATACTGATCGTGCGTGGGGGCCCATCGAACCGATCGCGCAGGCTGCCAAGAGCGCAGGCGCGTATTCGTATCGACTGGTCGAAGAAGCGATCGGTCTGTGTCAGTCGTCGTCAGCATTGCAGGCCCGCGGCATCGTGACAGGTCCGATTTGTAAAGAAGCGTGGTCACTTGCAGGGAAGACTCGATTTCCGGGGCACACCGAGTTGCTCGCACACCACTTTGGTGTCAAGCGGGTCGCGATGATGTTCGTGGGCCCAGCGCTGCGCGTGGTGCTCGCGACCGTGCATGTGCCTTTGATGGAGGTCCGCAATTTGCTGACCATCGGCAGGGTGCTAGATGCGATCGAGTTGGGCGCACAGGGGTGTCGCACCGTCGGTATCGAAAAACCTCGCATTGCGGTGTGTGGCCTCAACCCGCACGCGGGTGAGCATGGCATTCTCGGTGACGAAGAGACACGACTCATACAACCGGCGATCGACATCGCCAGACAGCAGGGGATTGATGCGCACGGCCCGTTCCCGGCGGACACGATTTTTCTCGATGCAATTGCGCACCGATTCGACCTCGTCGTTGCGATGTATCACGACCAGGGCCTGATCCCGGTCAAACTGATCGCGCGCGACGAGACAGTCAACATGACGGTCGGTTTACCAGTCATCCGCACCAGTCCTGACCACGGCACGGCATTCGATATTGCTGGTCGAGGGCGCGCCAACTTCGGCTCAATGAAGGCAGCCATTCGACTCGCGCAGGAAGCCGCAGTACCGGTTGGAATGTCACATGGGTGAGCACGATCCCATGGAAAAACCCGAGGCTCAACTTGCCAAGCGAGCGAGCCCGCTGCGCGAGATGATGATGATCGCCGCCCCCTCGGTCGCGACGATGGCGTCATACACCCTCATGCAATTCTTTGATCGGCTCATGGTCAAAGACATCGGTCCTGACCCGGTGTACCTTGCCGCCCACGGCAACGCGGCGATTGCAACCTGGACCCTGCTCACTTTTGCAGTGGGGATCGCCGGCATTGTGAACTCTTTTGTATCGCAGAACCTCGGCGCGGGGAAGCCCGAGCGCGGGGCTGCGTATGCGTGGAACGCGATCTGGATGGGGGTCATGTATTGGGTCGCGCTGATGCTTCCCGCTGCGATTATCGCCCCGACGATCCTTCGCTGGTTTGGACATGAGCAATCGTTGTATGAACTCGAGTTGCAGTACTTTCAGATCGGTCTGTATGGTTCCATTTTCACGCTTGGCGCGAAGGCAATCCACAATTACTTCTTCGGGATGCATCGACCGGGGATTGTGTTGATCTCAGCCGTCATCGGGAATCTCACCAACATCTGCCTGAATGCATTGTTGATTTTCGGTGCCGAAGGCCCGCCCGACCATTGGCCGCTGGCGGACACCATCAGATCGATTGCTGCGGCGGGTCACTTCCCCAAAATGGGTCTGGCCGGGGCGGCTTTGGCGCTGGTCATCGGGACGGCTGTCGAGTTCATCATTCCGTTTGCACTGTTCCTCGGGCCAAAATACGCCAGGCAATATGGCACCCGGAAGGCCTGGCGAATGCACGGACAGACGCTGCGCGACATACTCCGCGTTGGTTGGCCGGCGGGCTTCATGTTCCTCAATGAACTCCTGTGCTGGGCATACTTGATGTCATTTCTGGTTGGAGCAGCTGCAGAGCGGGCTGCCGAACGGGCCGGCCAGACCGCTGAGCAGGTCGAACACGCCGGGACGATCGCGATCACAGCCGGATTTGCCGCATTGCAATGGATGCACCTGTCATTCATGCCAGCGGTCGGGCTCTCAATTGCGACGCAGGCGTTGGTCGGAAAGGCGATCGGCGCCAAGGACCCTGATGCAGCAGCCGCTCGGGCTCGGCTTGGTTTGACGATCGCCATGATCTACATGGGTCTCTGTGCGTTGTTGTTTGTGGTGTTTCGAGCGCCATTGATCGAGTTGTTCGTCAATCGGGATACGACCGAAGCCGATGCAGCCTCGATTTTGGCCAGTGGGGTACAGATCATGATCGCGGCAGCGGTGTTCCAAGTCTTTGATGCAGTTGCGATTACGCTTTCTGCAGCGCTGCGCGGTGCGGGCGATACGGTGTGGCCTGGCGTGGCGCAGATCGTCCTCGCGTGGGTCTTTATCGTCGGGTTTGGGCATGTGCTGATCGAGATTGACCCATCCATCGGCCCGATCGGACCCTGGATCGGGGCATCCGCCTACATCGTGCTTCTCGGGGTGTTTCTGTATGTCAGGTTTCAGTCCGGTAAATGGCGGACGATCCGCCTCACCCATACCGATACGCTGCACAATCTCCCCCCCGATGACATCGCACCCGGGCCCGGTCTCTGACCAGAGCCTTTCGAGGCGCTACAGTTGAAATCGCACGAACTTTAGTGGAGGCAGTATGTCGACAGATCCAATGGATGTGGTCATCGGTGCAGGTCCCTCGTCTCAGCGTGATACCGCCGAGGCCGAGCGTCACCTCAACGCCGCGACCAACCTGCTCACCGGCGGCGAGAAAATCGACGCCATCACCGAACTCCGGGCAGCCGTCGCTGCCGACCCGTACAGCACCGACGCGATGTTCCGACTCGCGTACCTGCTCGACCTGGTCGGCGAGGAGGACGAAGCCTTGTCGCTCTACGAGCGCGTGTGCGATACCTCTCCCGCGCCGATCAACGCGCTGATCAACCTCGCTGTGCTCTACGAAGACCGCGGCGACTATGTCCGCGCCGAACGGAGCCTGCGGCAGGTCCTCGAGACCAACCCGAACCATGTTCGGGCCCGGCTCTTCATGAAGGACATCCAGGAAAGCCGCAGCATGGTTATCGAAGAGGACTCGGAGCGCGACCTGATCCAGAAGAAGGCGCTCATGGATACCCCCGTGACGGACTTCGAACTGTCAGTCCGGGCTCGTACTTGCCTCAAGAAGATGAACATTCGGACGCTGGGCGATTTGCTTCGCATCACCGAAGCCGAACTGATGAGTTACAAGAACTTCGGCGAATCATCGCTCGAAGAAATCAAGAAGATGCTCACGGCCCGCAACTTGCGACTCGGGCAAGGGCTCGAAGATGCACACCGCGCCGCACGACGCCAGATCATGGAACGCCTCAAGGGCACTGGCAAAGAGGGCGTGTTCAATAAACTTGTCACCGATCTCCAGTTGTCTGTCCGTGCTCGCAAGGCGCTGCAGATGCTCAACATTCAGACCATCGGCGACCTGATCAGCCACACCGAAGCTGAACTGATGGGTGTCAAAAACTTTGGCGCCACATCGCTCGACGAAGTCAAAGAACGCCTGACGGATTACGGGTTGAGCCTGCGGATGCTTGAAGAAGACGAGATCGGCATCATGCCTTCGAAGTTTGATACACCTCCGGGCACCACCGAAGCATTCAACGCCGAACTGGCTGCCCTGTCCGCGGACGCGCCATATGAAGCGCCTTCGGAATTTTCGGCTTCCGTTGACTCGGAATCAGTCACTGAGGCGATCGACGAACCTGAGACCCTGGCAGCATTAGAAACGCCCGAATCAACCGAAGAAACTGTTGTTGAGCCAGCGATTGATCCGGAAGAGACACCTTAACGGCAAACGCTTGATCACGATTGTGAAGACCTCGCCGACCGGCCCAAGCCGGTCGGTTTTTTTGTCTCAATCGACCAAAGTGCCTTATCGGTCGAGGTATGACCGCGCCCAGCCGGAGCATTCCACCCATTCGATCAGTGGTCAGCCTCATCACGCAAAGTTCGCCTTGCATCCATGCCGATGTCTCCAACGCTTGTCACCAAGTCAGGGAGTCACCAATGTCGCACGATGTGCATGTTCCAAACGCTGCTGAGGGAACGGATCTCGTCCCCGCCGAACGCCTTGTCCGACCAATTCAACGATTTATGCGCATGTCCATTGCAGGTGGTGTGCTGCTGCTCGGTTGTGCGGTCCTTGCGATCATCTGGGCCAACTCGGGGTTTGCAGACCTCTACCACACGATTTTTCATGGGACTGACCTTGAAGTTGTGTTTGGGCAAATACATATATCACATCATCTGATTCACTGGATCAACGATGCCCTGATGGCCATTTTCTTCCTCCTCGTCGGGCTCGAAATCAAACGCGAGATGCTCGTCGGAGAACTGGCGAGCCCGAAGAAGGCTGCACTTCCAATTGCCGCTGCAATTGGCGGCATGGTTGTGCCGGCTCTGATCTATGCCGCGATCAATCTCGGTCAGCCGTCGATGCGTGGGTGGGGGGTTCCGATGGCGACGGACATCGCGTTCGCCCTGGGCGTGCTCGCACTTCTTGGTTCACGCGTACCGATCGCGCTGAAGGTCTTCCTGACCTCACTTGCCATTGTTGATGACCTCGGCGCACTCGTGGTCATCGCCCTCTTCTATACCGATGAAATCGCGACGGCCTATCTGATGTACGGGGCGTGTGCCGTCGGCGTGCTCGTTCTGTTCAACATGTTCAAGGTCCGCTCGCCCATTCCGTACCTCTTGGTCGGCGTAGGGCTTTGGTACTTCCTGCTTGAGTCGGGCGTGCACTCAACCATTGCCGGTGTCCTGCTCGCGATGACGATTCCTGCAACCGCACGCGTCGATTCGCAACGGTTCTCGAGTGCAACGAGTGATGCGCTCGATACCTTTGACCACCACGGCAAACTGGGACACTGTGTTCGCACCAACAGCACGCAGCGGGCAGCGGTGCAGTCGATCGCGTCCAGTTGCAGCCATGTCACACCGCCGCTGCATCGTATTGAGTTCGCACTGCATGGCTGGGTCGCGTTTCTTATTCTGCCTGTCTTTGCGCTCGCGAATGCCGGGCTGCACATCGGCGAAGGAGCAGGAGCGGCGTTGGTCGGTTCGACTTCACTCGGCATCATCCTTGGTCTGTCCATCGGTAAGCCGCTGGGCATCTTCGGAGCCTGCTGGATCGCAACCAAACTCGGCATCGCCACGCTTCCGACCGGTACCACCTGGAAGCACATTGTCGGCGTGGGCATGCTCGGTGGCATCGGGTTCACCATGGCGCTCTTCATCGGGACGCTGGCCTTCCCGACCGCTGCAGGTCTCGAAGCCGCCAAGATGGGCATCCTGCTTGCCTCACTGATCTCGGCAGTCGGTGGAACACTCATCCTGCTCACCTGCAAGTCGGCAGAGGCTTCGGGCGAGGGGACGCAGTTCGACGACGAGGATCAGCAAGACGATCAGCCGCAGTCACTGGCAGCATGATCGATACATTTTGATTCTGAACACGAACGCCCAGGGTTTCCCTGGGCGTTTTCTATGACCCGCCGAATTGCAGCAGGACCACGACCTGTGCTTCGATCGCTCGTCCTTCGCCGACAGCGTCGACGCCTTCGCCGGTCTTGCCTTTGACATTAACCTGACTGATCTCAACTTCGAGCAGATCGGCGATCGCACTGCGGATTTCGGCTTTGCGATCGCCCAGTTTGGGTCTCTCGAGCACGACGGTCGCATCGACATTGATCACTCGGTATCCATGGGTTGTGACCTGTCGCATGGCTTCTGACACGAAATCCGCCGAGTGACGACCCTCGTTCTCCGCTGCTGTGTTCGGGAACAACTGCCCGATATCGGGGAGGGCCAACGCGCCCAACAAAGCATCCGTCAATGCGTGCAGCAGCACATCGCCGTCCGAATGCCCGACCGGCCCGCGATCATGCTTTAAAGCCACGCCTCCGATGACCAGCGGTCGCCCGGAACCGATCGGTGCGAGCGGCTCGAGTCGATGTTTGTCATATCCATGGCCGATGCGCAAATTTTGCGCGTTCGAGTCTCCGCTTCGATCATGCGTGGCGTTCGTCTCTTCAGGCATACACCCAGTCTACCGATAAGACACAAGCAAACATGCGCTCCTTGTGCGGCGTATGCTCAGAACAGACGGAGCAACACATGAACAAATCCATTCGAACGACCATCCTCGCCGCTGTAGCCGCCACCAGCACCCTCATCGCCGGGTGCTCATACACCCCGGGTGGCGGGCTCATGAGCGACGACCAGTTCACCTACGAATCCACGCCGTATCAGCCGATCTCGGTTGAAGTGGTGGATACACGCACAGATGAAGTTGTGTGGACGATGGATGTCCCCGTGGGCCGAAAAGTCACGCTTCGTTTCTACCCAGACAAGTCGGAGGGGTATGCGGATTATCCGGACATCATGAAGTGGGAGGTTCAGGGTAAAGAAGACTTCGCGGGTGTTTTGCGGAGCAAGACGACGGTTCCGGACCGGTGGTCTCGACGGATCGATGTCTCGCTGCGTGAGGAACCGGAGTTCTATCCAGGCGCCGACCCGCAGGCAGCCGCCGGCAATCAGTCGCCGTAACTGCGCGCAACCAATGTGCATCGCATATTGACCACGAGCATGTGCTCGTGGTTTTTTTTATTCAGCGTCTTCGACTTCGACACCGAGTCCGAGGACGACGCGATTGGCATAGGCAAAGTAACCAACGACCTGGACGAGGTCGTGGACCGCCAGGTCGCACAGGCCGTGCGCTTTGAGCGTGTCGATATCTTCCCGATCGACTTCGGTCGGGCGTGTTGTGAGCAGTTCGACAAATGAAACGATCGCTTGTTCTCGATCGGTCAGGCAGCCGAGGTCGTGATTGAGCAGCGATTTCACCACACCGGGTCGATCATCCGCGAGAAGGGCTGCAAGACTGCGCGCGTGATGGAGCGTGCAGTATGCACATCCGTTGATCATCGAGACGATCACGCCCGCCAATTCTCGCTCGGATCGCGGGAGGACGCCGGGCGACTTCATGATCGTTGTGTACAGCGTCATGTGCGCAGCCAGAACCTCCGGGTTAACGCTGTGGGCGAGGAGGATGTTGTCGATGCGTCCCTGACGGTCGGCGTATCGTGCAAACAGACCGCGCAATAAGCCATCCGCATCGTCCGGTTCGATTGTTGAGATGAATGCCATAGGTCAAGCGTACTCGCGGTTTGTGCGCAATAAGGTTGTTCATGTCGTTGTTCGAACAGGTTGGCGGAGATTGCCGATTGCGCGTCAAGGCCGTGCCGGGCGCACGGACCGACCAGATTGTGGGCCGACTCGGCGACCGATTGAAGATTCGTGTCAAAGCCCCCCCGGAAGACGGAAAAGCCAACAAAGCCATCATTCAACTCATCGCGAAAGCGACCGGGCGTAAGGCAAGCGACATCTCGATCGAGTCCGGGCACACGAATGCGGAAAAGACCGTGCGTGTGCAAGGGGTACATGCGAGAGAACTGGCTCGATTGTTCGATTTGGACTTGCCTGACGCGACGACATGACACGCATCACACGCTGCATGCGTACTGAAAAACCCGCGCGCAATCAACCCGACAGGCATGCTGCGAGCACAGCCATGCGTGCCCGCACGCCATTGGTGACTTGCTGTTTGATTAACGATCGTGGTCCATCGGCGACCGACGGGTCAATCTCCAGGCCTCGGTTGGTTGGTCCTGGGTGCATGATCAGCACATGCTCTTCCAGTCGATGGGCGCGCTCTTCGGTCATGCCGAACGCGGACCGGTAGGCACGACGCGACGCGATCGCCCGTTGGCCGGCGGTCTGCCGCTCGAACTGAATCCGCAACATCATCACAATGTCGGCGCCATCGATCGCGTCGTCCATCGACCAGCAAACTTCGCACCCGAGTCCCTCAAGCGTGCGCGGCACGAGTGTTGGCGGGCCTGCGCACACGACCGATGCACCCAGCCCGGTCAGGAGCGCCACATTCGATCGCGCGACGCGCGACGCGCCCACATCGCCGATGATCGCCACGCGGCGATTCGATAAATCGAACGATGGGCAATCGGTCGCTTCAGCAATCGTCAATGCATCGCCCAGTGCTTGTGTCGGGTGTTCGTGTCGGCCGTCGCCAGCATTGATCACGACAAGTTCGGGGAGTTCTTGTGCGATCACGCCGGGCAGCCCGGCGAGCGCTGAACGAACAACAAGAGCCTCGACACCCATCGCGGCGAGCGTTCGCGCGGTATCGACGATCGATTCACCCTTGTTCGCGGAACTTGAGCCAACGGAGAGATCGACAACCGTGGCGCCGAGTCGACCGGCTGCGATGGTAAAACTTGTCCGCGTTCGGGTCGAATCTTCAAAAAACGCAGTTGCGACAAGTCGTCCAACGAGATCGGTGCTTGCGGTGATCTGGGATGCGTGTTCGAGGATTGAACGCCAGCGTTCAATTGGTTCGCCAGCAATACCAAGCACCGAACGGGACGAACGCGCGTGCACTGCTGTCATCCCCATTAATCCTCAGCCTCATCATCAGGCGTGTCGGTGGGTTCGGGGTCGGTGGTTTTCAATGTCTTGGTCGATGGTGGATTGACAAAGTTGGCATCAGGTGGCGAAACGACGCGCGCAGACCATGGCTGAACGAATGACACATTCCAGGGATGGAGCCCGGCATCGAGCCACACGGTCATGCCCTGATACGCGATGCCACCATCAGCCTTGGGACCAAGTTCGAGGACCGGTCTGACAACATCAATCTTTGCCTTCGGCCCGCGCACCCAGACGCGACCGATGTGATAGGTCGGCAAATGCTCGGTTGCAGGGGTCATCGCGCGAGTGTCAGGGCCGAGACCGGAAAGGATCAGCCTCTGCGCTTCGGGCGTCATCTCGGGTGGCAGATTCACCGTGTAAGGTCCGGCCCACGCGGGGTGATAACGCTCGATCACTTCCTCGAGAGCAGCCGTCACCGCAGGCTTGACCTGGATGAAGTTCGGGCTCGACGGCGCGAGACTCTCAAGCTCGGGATACGACGAATAGCCGACACACCCGCCGAGCGAACTCAGCACGGCGCTCAATCCGACGATCGCAATCTGGGACGCTCTTCTGGTCTGTAGCACGCGATGCTCCTGATAGGGTCTCTCCAACTGTACCCATGCCGGTGGGTGGGCGACGACTACGATCGCAGGTCCATGACGAATCCTGCACCGCGAAAATTTGTGCTTGGTGTCACCGGCGCTTCGGGCGCTGCGTATGCCCTTCGGACGCTCGAACTCCTGCTCGAGGCGGGGGCGGAAGTCCATTTGGTCGTTTCTGACTATGGCCGCCGACTGTTGGCAGATGAAGCTGGTGTCAAACAGTTGACTGTGACGGCGTTGCTTCCTCATGTCTTCGGCGCATCAGACGAGGTGCCGTGCGGCCTGCGTCGGCGTACGCAGGTTCCTGATGTCGATGCCTGGGACACTCGGCTGGTGGTTCATCCGAACAAAGATGTGGGGGCTGTCATTGCGAGTGGCAGTTTTTTGCATCACGGCATGGTCGTGATACCGTGTTCGTCGACCTCGCTCGGTGCGATCGCGACCGGCGCTGGGTCAAATCTTTTGACCCGGGCTGCTGCGGTGACGCTGAAGGAGCGGCGTCCGCTTGTTCTATGTCATCGTGAAACGCCTCTCAATCTGATCGATATCGAGAACATGCGGACACTCGCATTGGCCGGGGCGATCAACTGTCCGACGAACCCGGGGCTCTACCTCGGCCCGAAATCGGTCGAGGATCTCGTCGACTTCATGGCCGGCAAGGTGCTGGATCTGCTGGGTGTTGAGCATGGGCTCAAGACACGATGGGAGGGGTGAACCTTTCGAGGGCAACAATGATCGGACCAACCTTGATCAGCAGTTCTCGTCTGCAGGATCGTGAAGAGCCTGATAGATAACTGGGACATTATGTGGGCAAGGAATTCGTCACTCAATGCGACCCATGTTGTTCCCACCACGCGATCGTTTGGCGCAGTCCTTCTTCAAACGGCACCTTTGCCCGCCATCCGAGCAGGTCGTCCGCCCGTGAGACATCGAGACACCGCCTTGGCTGCCCGTCGGGTTTGGTCGGATCCCATCGCAGTTCGCCCTTGAAACCACTGAGACGGGCGATCAGTTCGACGAGATCTTTGATGGTGATCTCCATGTGCGTGCCCAGGTTGATTGGTGTGGGCTCGGTCATCACCTCAGCCGCCCGTACGACGCCTCGGGCGGCATCATCGACATACAGGAATTCTCGGCTCGCCGAACCGGTGCCCCAGACATCGATAAACCTGTCGCCTCGTTGTTTCGCCTCGACGCATTTGCGCACAAGCGCGGGGATCACATGGCTCGACTTGGGGTCAAAGTTGTCACCCGGGCCGTACAGATTCACCGGCAACACATACCCGGCCTGCAAGCCGTATTGGGCGTGATAGGCCCGCAGCATTTCGCCCGCTGCCTTTTTGGCGATGCCATACGGTGCGTTGGTTTCCTCGGGGTATCCGTTCCAGAGTGCGTCTTCCTGGAAGGGCACTGGGGTGAACTTCGGATACGAGCAGATCGTTCCGACCTGGAGAAACCGTCCGCCTCGATCGATGAATCCGGTTTTGCGAGCTCCTTCGATGAGGTTCATCGCCATAGCCATATTGGCGAAGAAGTAACGCCCGGGGTTTTCTCGATTTGCGCCGATGCCTCCGACCTCCGCTGCCAAGTGCAGGACAACCGTGGGTCCGTGTTTGTCAAAGCTGGTCTTGTACATTGCATCGACAGCCGAGCTGTCGGTGAGGTCGCAAGTCGCTCGTCTGGGGACATGTATGCGGTCTTCGGACACGCCTCGCTCGTGAAGTTCACGGATGACGCATTGTCCGAGGAACCCGGCTCCACCAGTCACGATCACGCTCGCCTGTTTCCAGTCAATACTCATAATGCCCGGATCATACCGGCTCACCTTGCCGAACAGCGCACGCCTGTGTAGCGTCATGCCGATGTCGCGCGACAAATCAGCACCATCTCGCACAGACACGCTCCGAACCGGGCGCAGCCGAAAACGGGGTCTGGTCGCGTGGCTCCGTCGGCGGATCATGCCGGCGATCGCCCGCCTTTTGACGGTCGGTGCGCTGCTGCTTGTGGTCGTTTGGGTGGTGGGGCACACGCTGACGGACAAGTCCATCTGGTCACAGTATCTGTGGTGGCTGCCGACGCTGTTTGTCCTGGCAGCAGCGTGGCCGATGGTCGTTGTCGCAGCCATCCTCGAACGGTTATCCACACGATTGGCAGCGTTTCGTCTGCGTGTGGTGACGGGTGCTGCTTTGTTTGCCATTACGCTCTTCGCCCTGTTTGGCGAGTGGCATGTGCATCGGTATCTGATTCCTCCGCGCAACGGACAGGTCCGTGTTGTGTACTGGAATCTGTCTGTTGATCGTGAGACGGAGGGCGCTCCGCAGTCGGTCCTTGCTGAATCGCCCGACATTGCGGTCATCGCCAACCCGCGCAATGACCGGTATCGGGCACCCTTCTTTGAGGCGCTGGGCACCCTTGGCGGGCTCTCCGATGCCCCCATGGACGAACAGCCCGAGGCCGATGAACCTGCGGAAGACGAATCGGCATCGACCGATGGTGAACTTGATACCGGCGATCAGGATGGTGTTTTGGCGCTCGCACCGGCCGACACGCATTTCTTGTTTCGTGCCGAGATCGCAGTCGCGACCAAGGGCAACATCACGCGCTATGGACTTGCGCAGTTCGACCTGAGCACCAAGGCGCCCGAAGATCGAGGTGTTGTGATGTTTGTCGAGATCGCCGGGCTTTCTGATGAACCGATGGTGATGTGGGTTGTTGATTTGCCATCGAGTCCGCTGCAGAGTCGATCTGCCATCACTGCCCTGGCCCGGTCGTCGGTCGACCGATGGAACGGTCCGATATTCGTACTCGATTCGATCGGTCGATGGGCACCAGATGGCGAATCGGCGTCTTTTCCGATGCCTGACATCATTGTCGGTGACTTCAATACGCCTCGCGGCAGCCACTCGATTCAAACGCTGACGACGCTTCCCGGTCGAACCTATCGCGAGTCGTTTCGGGCTGTCGGGCGAGGCTTGGGTGCGACCTGGCCTCGCAAGAACCCGTATCTCGGCATCGATCTTCTGTTTGCGGATGAATCCATTGCGATTGATCGGTATCGAACGAAAAATCCGGGGGTCGGGCATCACAGCATGTTGATCGTGGATATCACGCCGCCGTGATGCCGATACAGGGCGAATGGGCCCGATGGTGATCGAACCAGGCGATCGTTCTTCCCCTACACTCTCCGCCATCATCCGCTGAGGATGGGCCGATCTGTGAGTCCTCCGCGATGACCCCCCAAGACCCGACTCCTCCAACCAGGCAGAAGCAGGAAGCGCTCGGCAAGAAGGTCAGCAAGGGTGTCTCGTGGATGGTGCTTTCCACCTTTGTGATCAAGTCGCTCAGTTTCGCTGCGACCTTCGTTCTCGGAATATTGCTCAATGATAGTGATTACGCGGTCTATGGCATCGCAATGGGGATCGCCGCGTTTGCGCAGGTTTTGCGCGATGGCGGATTGCGTCAGATCCTGATTCAGAAGCAAGCCCATCGATATCACAAACTCTCGGGGTCAGTCTTCTGGCTCAGTGCGGCGTTCAATGGATCGGCGGGGCTTCTGCTTGCGCTTGCTTCATGGCCGTTGTCATGGATGTACGGCGAACCTCTGTTGGCACCGGTGTTACTCGCGACGGCGACCTCGATCGTCATCTCGACCCCACTCGGCATCTATCGAGCACGGATGGCGGTTGACCTCAATTACAGACGGCTTGCAGAAGCGCGGACTATTTCATCAGCGGTCCGGTATATTGCGATGATCGCGTTCGCAGCCGCCGGGCTCGGGCCGCTCGCGTTCACGCTTCCACTCGTCCTGTGCGCCATTTTTGAGGGTCTCTTCGGCTACGCCATCACGCGCGATATGCCGTGGATGCGTCCCCCCCGTTTTCGTCTGTGGCCTGCGCTGTGGTCAAAGAGCAAGTGGTTGATTTTGGGTACATTTGCCATGTCCACACTCCGCCAAGGCGATTATCTTGTGCTTGGGTGGCTCAAGATTGCGGGTGTCGTATCGATGTCGGCGGTTGGTTACTATGTCTTTGCGTATCAGATCGCTGTACAGATCAATGTCCTGGTTGTTGGCAATTTGCACGCGGTTCTCTTTCCCGCACTTTCAAAATTGGCAGACGAGCCCGAGCGACATCGACGGGCGGTTTTGCGCGCTGTTCGTGTCATGATGCTTTTTGGTTCGGCGTTCGGTCTCGCGCTGGCTTGCGCGTTTACGCCGTTACAGACGATCCTGTGGGGAGGCAAATGGACACCCGCGATCGCGGCGGTTTTATGGATGGCTGCGTTCTTTCCGCTTCGACTGTTGACGGGCGTACTCAACTCAGCACAACTTTCCAAGGGGCGATACCGCGAGTGGTTCTGGCTCACGCTCATTCAGGGCATGGGCATGATGGCAGCTGCCGCTCTGGCGGGGACGCTTTCAAATCCGATCATCGGCAAGACCTTGCTCGACAGGCTGCACACGACACTTCGTCTCCCGTTTGATTTCCCCGATCTTCCGACCAATCCATCAGGCATCATCTCATTGGTCGTTGGGATGTACTTTGCGATTGGTGTTGCACCGACCGTGATCTGGGGGCTTCATCGATTGGGCGTGCCGGCGAAGGACACGATCCGGGCGGTGCTCCCGACCTGGCTTGTGGCATGCGCCGCCGCGAGTGTGACTTTCGTTCTCGTGAAGCAAGTCCAGGTGCCGACGGTCAATATTGAACGACTCGATGCAGCGATCGACCTCGCGATTCGCATGGTGCTGTTTGGTTCGTTGTATCTGCTCGGTTTGCGGGTGTTCCTCACAAAGTCACTGGCGGAAACGATCGATGTTCTTCCGAAGCGCTTTTCAAAACGCATCAATCGCGTGTTGCGGCTTCCTGTTAAGGGCAAGCCATACGATCAAGCCAACCCCGTTGCATGAAGACCAAGGCCTATGTCGGAACCAAACTATTTCTTCCTCGTCGGCTCGCCACGCTCTGGCACAACGCTGCTTCAGACGATGATCATGCGCGCCCCCGGCGTGACCATGCCGCCCGAGTTGCACTTCATCCACATCACCTACAAACGGCGTCATCGCATGCCAGACCTGCGGACTGATGCCGGATGGGAACAAGCGATGAATGCGATCAAGGCTCGTTGCGCCCACTCCGATATCGACATGGACCACGAAGTGTTTGCCGAGCTGTGCGGGCAGGCAGACCGAAACTATGGCGACCTGTTCCGGTGTTGGCTCAAGGCGATTGGAAGGCTTGAACAGGCGACTTCGGTCGGCGAAAAGACACCCAATCACTGTGAGTGGATTCCTGAACTTGCCACGATGATTCCCGAAGCGCGATTCGTTCACATCATGCGCGATCCGCGCGACTCGGCGCTCTCGCAGCGTGAGGCGTTCGGTCGACCATCGTTGCAAGCGGCGGTGCGATGGAAGCGTGATCTGGCGATGCACAAGGACTGTCTGCGCCTCATGCCGGCGTCACGATACACAGCGGTTCGCTATGAGGACCTGGTCACAGACCCGGCAGCCTCGATCGAACGGTTGTGTACATTCCTTGGACTCACATACCGCGAAGAGATGCTTGATCCTGCCGGGCGCGAGAAAAAGGGATTTGCGTCGTATGAAGAGCACAAGCTTCGCACGCTCGAAAAAGTCACTTCGTCGCGCATCGGTCGATACAAGACGAAGATGGGTGCGATGGATGTTGCCGTCATCGAGCATATCTGCGGGCCTTTGATGGAAGAGATGGGATATACGCTTGAAAACAAGCCCAAACCGCTCGCATGGCTGGGCATGGCGGTGCAAACGCCTCCTGTGATTTTCAGGCGTATTCGCGGCGATCGTCGCCGGCAGAAGATGCTCGACAAAGAGGCCGCCCACGGGAAGCCCGTCTTCCATCAAGAACAGTCGGCGTGACACTGCGCCCTGTGGTGGGGTTCTCGATTACGCGTTCCAGTCTGAGACATCGACACCGATCAGTGCTTCAAGTTTGCGATTTGGTTCGCGGAAGTACTCAACCAGCATGGCGCGTGTTTCGGGTTTCATACCTTTGTACTGTCCGGCTTTCTTCGTCTTCTGCTTCCGGTTCCATTTGCGGATCATCGGCCCGACTTTGCTGTCGCGGACTGCTCGGATGGCCCACCCGAGACCTACGCCTTTAAGCCGATCTTGCATGTCGGGCATGATGACCGCGTTATCCGTCTTGCCAAGCCAACTTGGTTTGTAGTCTGCATCGACACCGATGTGTGAATAGATATCTCTTATGAACTTGCGTTCACGATGGACCAGGTCGTCGTATAACTGGACCAGAATTTGTTCGCGCGGGAACAGTTCAAAATACCGTTCGAGTTGTTCGTGGTACTTGCCGCGTTCCATGATATCTGGTTCCTGCTCGAGCGCCTCTTCAAAGGTCTCATAGTTCAGGTCGCCGTGTCGCTTGAGTTTGTACGCCGAATAGGCGCGTTCTACCGGGTTGCGTAGACATGCGATCAGCCGCGCGTCGGGGCACATGGCGCGGATTCGCTCGGGCACGGATTCGACATTGATGTAAGCCGGGGTTGCCTCACCCCAGGCCACATGTTCTGAAGTCACGGGTGCGAATTTCGCACGGTACCACGACTCACCTTGTTCGAAGTTGTTGTTGAAGAAGTGCAGTTCTTTTGGGTCCGCCATGAACACCTGCGGGTGTTCCGCCAGGCATTTGTGGACCCAGGTGGTGCCGCATCGCTGTCCGCCGAGGTGGATAAAGGTCGGCAGTGCGCCTGTCGCCACCGGTCGTGATTGATCGTGTGTGTCCGTCGCTGTTGTCATGAAACCCTCCGGTCTGCGGAACTGTATCGGCACACAACCCCTGACGGTTCGGCACAATCAACGAAGGACACATTCGACCGATAAGATACTTGAGCGGAGGACATCACTATGGCGGGCAACCAAACCACATCCAAGGTCGGCGATCATCCCCTGACCGACTTTCGGCATCATGGTCGCCACCCATTTGCACCGCAGATCGAACGACTGCTTCAGGAGATTGACGAGACGGAGCCCGGTTGGTTGGACCGCTGTCCACCTGCTGAGCAGGCTCGGTGGGACACTCAGTTTCACCGTTGGGCTGCGAAGCTCGATCTCGCCGATGGCATCGAAAACCTGGTTCAGAAACTGCGACAACTGCAAGATGAGCAGATAGCCAAAGCGCCGCCTCCCGATGTGCCAGCGAAAGTTGATCCAAGCGTCACGCCCGACACAAGCTCGGCGTGATCGCGTGCTGCAACTGGTGCGTCGATGAGATCAGGCAGCGGCACGAGTCTCTTGTGAAAGTTGCCCGGTGACAGCCTGGTCAACGAGCAAGACAACTTCATGTAACTCCGGCTTGGCGATTTGTTTGGTGGCGCCGACTTGTTCTCCTTTGTTCATGTTGTCGTCATAAATCAGACTACTGAACAAGAGCACCGGGAGATCGGTTAACTCAGGGCGTTCTCGGATGCGGCGGGTGAGCGCGAGCCCGTCGAGCATTGGCATCTCGATGTCACTGACGATGCAGTCAAATCGCCGATCATCAGGCGTGAGAGATGCCTCGATCATCTTCCATGCAGCGGCACCATCAGAACACACTTCGATGTCGGCGTACCCAGAATCAGTGAATACGCGCGAGATCGCGGTGCGGATGAACGCCGAGTCATCGGCGATGAGCACGCGATAGGAACCTCGATCGACCTGATGAGGATTTTCCACACTGGTGATATGCAGTTTTTCTTCGAGCGAGATCGCGTCAGCGATCGATTCGAAGTCGATCATCAGAATCAAGCGGTCATCAAGATCGAGAACGCCGGTACAAGTCGAAACTGCCAAAGTCCCGGTTGGTTGTCCCAACGAGTCAACATCGGGAGCCGGTTTGACTTTATTCCAACTTACACGGTAGATCTGTTCGACACTTTCGACGACAAATCCGGTTCGTCGGCCATTGAACTCGGTGATGATGACGCGCTGGTCGTCGTGTGCGACACCTTCGCTCGTGGTCATGCCGAGGTGCTTGCCCAGATCGACAATCGGGACCAGCGTCCCGCGCATGTCGATCATGCCGAGGAGCGACTCATGCATGCCTGGTGTCTTGGTCGGTTGCATGCCACGAATCACCTCGCGGACCTTGGCCACATTGACTCCGAACGGTGAGCCATCGAGCGAAAAGACGAGCACTTCGAGTTCGTTGGTTCCTGCTTCGAGCAGGATTTCGTCGCGTTTATGGTGCTGGGTGGTCATGCAGTGCTCCCTGGGTCGTGCTCGCATCATGCAGGCAGACACCTTGAGCATCGGCAACTTGTGAGGTCCGATTTACTCGGAGGGTGCCGCGTCGTCACCTTGTCCGACTAAACCCCGCCAACGGTCAATCACGCTGTGGTCTGTGAGGTCGTATCGCAGAGGTGTCAGGGTGATACACCGCCGAAACAAGTAGTCGACATCGGTATCGGGGTCCGTGTCGTGAAAGTCGAGCCCGCCTCCTGAAGCCCAGAAATAGGGTGAACCATCTGGCGCTTCGCGCCGGGTGTATTGATCGGCGATGCCATGGATATTCATGGGGCACACAACAATCGGCATTTCGGCGGATGGATCAAAGTCCCCATCTTCACCGGGTGAAGATGAGCTGCGGGGCGATGCACCAGAGCCGGCTCTGGCTCGTGCGATCGACTCCGCGTCCTCGGCGGCTGTCACCGGATCCTCGCAACGAGGGATATTGACGCTGAGGCACGCATGCGCGTCGGGCAGGCCATGCGTCAGGATGGACTTGAATGCTCGTCCTGCGTGTTTGGCAGCGAGATCAAATCGAGGTTTTCCTCGGCCGAGGTGGAGGCTCACCGCGATGGAAGGCACCCCGAGGAATGCCGATTCGATTGCCGCTGCGACCGTTCCTGAATAAATGACATTGATCCCGACATTGGCGCCAGCGTTCATGCCTGAGATGACGAGATCGGGCATGCCCCCCATGCGTTCTGGCCAGATATGCGATATGGCGAGTTTCACACAGTCCGCGGGTCGCCCGTCCACTGCGACACCGATGTCGTTGTCGACTTCGACCGTTTCGGTCATCAGGGGTTGATGGAATGTCACGCCATGGCTCGTTGCACTTTGCACGGTCAACGGCGCCACGATCAACAATTCGTCGGCGATGGTTCGGATTTCGCGACAGAGCGCGAGAAGCCCCGGCGCGCGAATCCCGTCATCGTTGGTCAGCAGTACACGCATGCAACACCGTATGCATTGAACAAGCAGAGGCTGAGGTGCGTGGCCGCATGATTCGCTCGTGCGTCAGTCTTCGCCTCGCCGTCGTTTCTTGATCTCGCTTCGACGCTTCTTGTCTTTGATGCGTCGCTCTTTGGCCCAGCGTGGCGTTCGCGTTGCGACGCGGCGTTTCGGCGGGTTCATGGCTCGGACCAACAACTCACGAAGCCTCGCATAGCAGGCTCGTTCGTTCTGCAGTTGCGATCGCATCTCGTCTGCTGAGATGACGAGTTCGCCATCGACAGTGATGCGTGATCCGGCGAGCCGAATGAGTCGATCGCGAGCGCTCGGGCTGATAGGAATGTCCAGTACAGATACGCGCATTTGCGCCTTGGTTGACCGTTTGTTGACATTCTGTCCGCCAGGTCCTGAACTGGCGACAAAATCGACGCGCACCGCACCCGGTCGCACCCAGATTCCCGGTGCGAGTTGCACCGAGCCCTCTGGTCCAGCCTGATCGTCGTGCATTGCCATCGTCAGATCGTTACCCTTCTGATGTCCTCAATCGAACGGAGACCACCATGCGATTTCGTTTCTTTGCCATAGCGTGTGCGATTGCGACCTCGGCGAGCGCTCAAGACGGCACAGATCCTCGAGCGGTCGAACAGATCGGCAACGGCGCAAGCGGTTGGACGATCGCGTTCACGCCTCGACTGTGGTACGCGGGACCGGCGGGGGATGTGAATCTTCCGGGTGGCACCCTTGCGATGGACAAAGTCGATCTCGATGATTTGAACATGGACTCACCACGAGCGACACCTTACGGGGAACTCAAACTGCAGCGAGGCAAGCTTCGGATTGCACTCGGTGGGTCTGTATTCGATGCTTCAAACACAGCGACATCGCCGCGCACGATCGCCTTGGGTTCTGTTTCCGTGTTTTCAGGAGAAACAACTCGTCTCGACTTCTCCACATGGACTGCAGAAGCCCGAGCTCTCTACGAGGTCTATTCCTACCGGGATGGCACGACCGCAGACGGGCGAAACACACTCAGTGCCCGGGTTTTGGTGGGTGGCGGCGTACGGGTGTCGTCCATCGACCTCGATTTTGCCGTCGTGCCAACAGATGTCGCTCGCATCGGGACTGAGATGACCGCGGTCGCGTACGACGGGACTTTCGCCGAGCCGATACTCGCTGGTGCGCTCGAACTTGATCTATACGAACGGTTTATGTTTTCGGTCAATGCGACTGGTGGGGCTTTTGGAACGGGCGATCGTACTTCGGCAAGTTTCACGGTCGAGCCTGCGTTGATATGGCATCCGCAGCACAATATCGGCCTTGAAATTGGGTACAAAATGCACATTTATCGTCTGAAAGATGGTGTCGAACCCGCCCAGTTTGAGTGGTCAGGATCCATCGCAGGGCTGTATGCGGGGGTGTCAATCCGGTTCTAGTTATCAGTATTGGCCATATGTGGCTCCATCTGGCCAGTTGATTGCAACTTCTGTGTTGACCTACACCTACTACTCTGTCATACTACGACTCGGCGACGAAAACACCACCGTTTCGCGTCGGCGTCGGGAATTGATATGGGTCTGTTCTGCCCACTTGTCTTGTTGAACGGCTGGTGAATCGAATGCTCTCCAAGAGCCAAGATCTTCAGTTCAATTCGGCTTGATGAGTCCAACGAAACTTGCCCAGCCCTAGGGAGGACATATGGCAACCATCACCAAAAAAGACCTGATTGATCAGATCTCAACTGAAACCGGATACCGCAGGTCTGATGTCAAACACACAATTCAGGCGTTTCTCGACCATGTGACCACCGAACTGGGCAAGGGCAATCGGCTGGAGTTTCGTGACTTTGGTGTGTTCGAAGTGCGCGATCGTGCAGCACGCGTTGCCCAGAATCCCAAGACACTTGAACGCGTGCAGGTTCCGAGCCGACGAACGGTCAAGTTCAAGATCGGCAGGAAGATGCGTGAAGCACTGGACAACGGTGAAGTTGTCAATGCACCCGTCGTCGAAGTACGCGCTCAAGCGGACACCCTTGCCGACTTGAGAAGGTAACACCGTTCAAGCGCCCGGGACGGGTGCCTTTGGATCACTGACAAGACTCAACATGCGATCGAGTGCCAGGATGGCACCCTTTTGGACGATCGGATCAACACTGATCTGATTACGAACTGTGGGTGTGTCTACATCGACGCCACACAGTCCATCAAGTACCCAAAGCAGGTGTGGTTCGTCGATGCGGTACATCGTGGTGCACAGGCATTGGCAATCTGAAAGCAGCCGAACCTCGACTCCGCGTTCGGCTTCCTGGACGCGGAGTCGATTGACGAGGTTATGTTCTGTGCCCACTGCCCAGCGCGAGCCTTTAGGCGATTCACGAACGGTGTCGAGAATGAACTCGGTCGACCCAGACAGGTCGGCGAGGTCGACGACTTCCTTGGCGCACTCGGGATGGACCAGTATCTTCATGGGCTCTAAGCCCGGTTCCAGAGCAGCATTGGCTTGATGAATCTCTGCAGCGTGCTCCGGGCGAAACAACTTGTGCACGGAGCAATGCCCAGCCCACAGAATGACACGGGCTGCTTCGAGTTGTTCTTCCGTGGCGCCGCCGAATGGCTCACCCATGCGCGCCATTTTGGGGTCGTACACGCAGGTCTGGGCATCAACATCGATGCCAGACTTGGCAGCGGTGTTTCTGCCGAGGTGTTGATCGGGGAGGAACAGGATTTTGACATCGTCGGCTTGATTCATCGCCCAGGCGAACACCCGGTCGGCGTTGGAACTGGTGCAACAGGAGCCGCCGTGTTCACCGACGAATGCTTTGATGGCGGCGGTGGAGTTGACATAGGTGATCGGGACGAGTGTGCCTGACCACCCTGATCGGCGCAGTGATCCTTGGATCGCATCCCAGGCTTCGACGGTCTGGTCGTAGTCAGCCATATCAGCCATGGAACAGCCTGCCGAAAGATCGGGCAACATGACCGCAACACCCTCGGGTGTAAGGATGTCGGCGGTTTCTGCCATGAAGTGGACGCCACAGAAGATGACAAACTTGGCGTTTTGCTTTTCAACGACTTCGGCAGCCGCCTGACTCAGTTTTAATGAATCACCTTGCAAGTCGGCATGACGGATCACCGCGTCGGTTTGATAGTGATGTCCGAGGATGACCAGATCATCGCCGAGTTGAGCGCGCCGATCAGAGATCGCTGCACCCAGTTCGTCGCTGGTCATCGCGTTGTATCGCTCGGGGAGCGAGGGCTGCCACAACATGGGTATCCACCTTTCCGTCACGGGGACTATAGGGAAGGGCGGCCAATCACGGGCGGTTGTCTGACCGACGGATTACCGAGGCGATGCGTTCATGCAGCAGCAGCACGCGACGGGGCTTTGAGGTCTTCCTGAAGACTCTCGAACTGGACAGCGACAACCTGGTGGCGGTCGAGGACAGAACTGCATCGGACGACACGAGCCGGGACGAGTTCGTTGCGGAAGACGATGGGTCGGCCGTCGGTCTTGAGTGCGATTTCGACGAGTTGACCTGCTCGAATTGCGGTCGGTGTCTGAACTGACAACATGGCACCGCCCGGGGAGAGATCACTGGTCAGCGCGCCCAGGTAGCGTCCGGTCCGAGAACAACGCACCTTACAGCACATTTCGCTGGTCCACCGTTCGTGTTCGCGTCGATCAAATCGCTCACCCATCGTTCGACCTCCTTGTCGTTGACAGATCTTTCTTCGGCTGGAAGAAGGGAGGCGGATCGCATTGGCTCGATGTGTGCAACGGGGGTAAGAAACTTGCGCATTCGCGCAGCCTGTGCGCTCACCCGAATCGTCAAGTTGTCGCGGGGTTCACTCCGATAGCGACCACCATGAGTGAAATAGAAGCCACCGTCATTATCCCGACCCATGACCGTCCCGCGAAGATCCGCGAGTGCATCAGGCTTTTGAGCCGCCAAACGATCGCACCTGAGAAGATTCAGATTTTGGTGGGCGTGGATGGTGAAGAGCAAGCCCCGACGCCGACGCTGGGCGAGTTCTGGACCGGACCTGGCGAGAATCTGACGATTGATGCCGCCCCGCACGCCGGACAGGCAGCGGTTCGCAATCGGTTGTTGCCCAAGGCACTGGGCAGAACACTGATTTTTCTGAATGACGACATGCGTCCGGAGCCGGGCTTTGTCAAAAGTCATCTGGCTGCGCACCAGACGCACTCATCGCCGGAGTATCCCGCGATCGTCGTGGGCGATAGTCCGTGGCTGACCTACGACAATGACCGCATGTTCGACCGACTGATTCGCGAGTCGTCGATGATCTTCTTTTATGATCAGATGTACAAAGCGAAAGACGCTGCCCAGCGTGACTGGGGGTTCCGTCATGCGTGGATGTTGAATTTGTCGATTCCGACGCACGCGGTGCGGGCTGTCGGGGGGTTGACTGAGTTCCCGAATACCTATGGGTATGAAGATGACGAACTCGCGCATCGTGTTATTCAACGATTTGGTGCGCCGGTTCGGTTCTGTCCTGATGCGGTTGCGTGGCATGACCACCGATACAATCCGGTCGATTATCTCTCTCGCGAGTATCGGCTTGGTTATGCCGCCCTGTCGTTCGCCCAGACTTCGCCGGGATGTGCGCGCAGCCTGTTCGGGCGGGACATCCTCTCGCCAGAGGAGCAGCAGTACACCGAGTCATTTGTTGTCCGTGAAGAACGAGCGGCGAAGACGGCGCTCGCAGCGTTCATGACCCTGGCCAACATGCCGGCGGACTTTGCCGAAGGCCCGTTTGCGAGCGAACTGATTGATGTGTGCTATTCGCAGCACTTGCCGCTCAAGCGATGGTGCTGGCGTTCGGGGTTACTCGATGCACTCGTTGGCGCGGGCGAACAGGCTGATGCGCCTCGACTGCGACTTGCAGCGTGATCAAACAAGAGACGATGAAAAAACGAGCGATCATGTCTGATCGCTCGTTTTCATTTTGTGCGCCTCGATGTTTTTAGAACAGCAACTGCACCTGTGCGATGAGTCCGAGTTGTCCATCGTTGATGTCAGTGAGCAGGTTGTGGCCATCAGATGTTGCGATCCCGCTTCCGGTGACTGCATCGAAGTGGTAGGTGAGGTCGACAGTGAGTTTGGCAGCGTGGCTTTCGGGAGAAATGTATCGATTCCATCCGACAGTGAGCGAGTTGAAATCGGCCGCGCCCGCAAAATCATCGGGAAAGAAGCCGCTGTAGCGAGCAAAAATTTCGTCGGCATCTGAAATGAAGACGCCGCCTTGGACGACAACGCCGAAGTCGTCAGCGCTGGTGGCGGCGGTTACATCCATATTGCGCCAGATGCCAGCGGCGTAGAGATTCCAGCCATCCGCAACGAACGAGAAGTCGCCGGTGATGGTGGTCATATCCATCGAGTTGGGGAGCGATGGATTGGTGTCGCCCATCGACTGCCAGTGGCCGGCGAGTCCCAGCATGGCACCCTGCGTCGCGCCGCGAAATGAAGTGAACTGTTTGTACTGTTTAAATCCTGCATCGCCGAGAAGCACTTCCGCTCGAGCGGTGAGTGCGATGTCAGATTCCATGGCGCTGTTGAAGCGTGTGTTGTCGGTGTTGAATCCGTCGGAGACCATGAACGCGAGTCGCCATGACTCTTGGGCGTAGTTCAACTCGACGCCTTGGCTGTAGTCCTGGTTGAAGGTCTCATTGACCGGCGAGCGCTCGCTTGTGAGTTGTCGTTTGGATGAGACCAGTTCTTCGCGCAGGAATGGTGACTTGAACTGTCCGAATCGAAGGGTCCAGTCGTCGGTTAGTTTCCAGTTGATTTCCGCAGTTTCGAGAGCTGCCAGACCGGTCGATCGATTGAAAGCCAGTTGGATGTTCGCGTGGATGGTATCGGTGACCTTTGCTTTGGCGGCGATCTTGGCTCGACGCATGACAAATCCAACGGTGACATCGTCATCGGTTCCGCCGCCTGCGTTTGTTGGTTGGTCGTCTCGGAAGTTTGCCTGATATCGAAACTGCAGTTGTCCGCTGAGAGTGATGATGGGCGGTTCATCCGTCAGAAAAGACGACCGTTGCTCGGCACTCTGCATCAGCGCCCGCGAAGAAGCGATATCAGTATCAGCGGCTGAGACTTTCGATACGCCGATGATACCAGCCATGCCGATCAATCCGAGTGGAAGCGCCTGGAACCTGTTCATGTTCAATCTCCGTTGGAGTGCGTGATTTGGGATTTGCGTGCGCACTTATAGCACAAGATTGATCACGATTTGCTTCACCAACGGGTGGACTAGAAGAAATTGATTTGAATCAGAACACTCTTCACGGAATCTAAACACAGCGATTGGGCGAGGATCCGTTTTTCCACATTGTTGATCACCGCTCGAGCATCATGGCTTCTAGCCTTTCGAGCCGCTCGAGGAGTTCGTCGTTTTGTGCCTGAAGAGCCTTGATCTGGGCATCTTTTTCTTCACGCAATGTGCGGAGTGCTTCGACCGTGTGCGCTTCAAAACCATGGATGCTAAGCGATTTGTAGCCGTCGTACTCTGAGACCCATTCGGGGAAGACGGATTCGACTTCTTGTGCGATAAACCCGGTCCATTGGCCGGGTCCTGCGCCGCGCATGGATGGGTCTTTGTAGTAGAAGGTCGTGCCTCGCAGTTGCAGCAATCGGTCGAGCGATCCTTCGAGTGGTTGGATATCTCGTTTGAGGCGTCGATCGGAAGTTGCTGCCCAGGCTCCGCCTCCTGGCTTCCATGCGGTGCCGTCACTGCCAAACCACAAGGCGAGCGAGTCATCGTTGTCTGCGGTGATGCGGAACCAGTCTGTCTGTGACCCGCCGTTGTCGTTGCCGATGACGACATCGAGGTAGGTGTCATTTGAACCGGGGTTTGATCGTTCGAGATAGATCGGGTCTGTGTTTTCGTTTGGGTCGCCGAAGTAGATCCGGTCTTCAGAGCGAATTTTGATATCGCCTTCGACATCGAGCATGTGTGCGGGTTCTGAGGTGCCGATCCCGACTTCGCCTTCGAAGTAGTTTCGCCCCCCCATGAAGTATCCTGCCCAGCCGGCGTTGTCAGCGACCTGACCGTACACACCAAATCCACTACCCGCGTGATAGCCAGCAACGCCAACGCCTCGATCTGCGGTGCCGTTGTTGATGCCCCAGACACCAGCGGACCATGTGCCTGGTGCGGTGCGATCGACGATGCCGCGGACGCCAGCGACAGAATTGGCTCCGGTCTGAGAGCCATTGGCGGTTGAAGTCGTTGTGCCCCAGACACCGACACCATCGTTGCCTTCGCCGAACACGCCTGCTCCGTTTGAACTCAATGTGCGTCCATAGACGCCATAGGAGGCAAGGTTTGCGGTGCTGTTGTTGGCAAAGCCGTAAACACCTCGACCCTTTCGACCGTTGCTGACCCCGAACACGCCATAGCCGTTGCCGTTGACATTGTTGGCGAGCCCGTACAAGCCTCGGCCGTTGACACTTTTGACGACGCTGTAGGTGCCATAGACCGTGCCGGTGGCTCTGTTGTTGGTGAGGGAGAGGCTTCGTGATCGTTCGGATCGAACATCGAGCGGGTAGAGCGGGTTTGGGGTTCCGACACCGACATAGCCGCTGTCGTAGTAGATTCGGCTACCAATCGTCGTCCACTGCGCACTGGCGGCGGTACTGGTGACGACCGCACCAATGGCCAATGTGAGGTTGCGCAACGAACGACTTGGGGTCTTTGAGCACGCACGATTCATCATGGATTCTCCAACCAGAATAATGGGACAAGGCGCGGGGGTCTGTGCGTTCATTGAACAACACACCCACGGTCGTTGTTGAACATGCACGAGCTCCGTGAGCCAGCGACATCGCCACGATGTCCAGCATGTTGCATCTGCCGGGCGGTCATCCATCCGGTCTGACAACAATACGCACGCATGTGCGGTCAGTTGCTAGTTGTCGAGCACCTTGATTGGAAACAGTTCGCTGGGCGTGTGCTCTGCGGCCATGATGGCTTCTGCTCGGGACACGACTTCGGGGTACTTGGCCGATACATCGTTCGTTTCGCCGGGATCGGTGTGCAGGTCAAACAACTGCACAGCAAGTTTCCCTTGACGCAGACCAATTCGAATGGCTTTGAATCGACCATCGTCGAGGAGGACTGCTTGCGACTGTGGGCCTTCGGGAAACTCCCAGTACAGGAACGGTCGATGGGCCTGATCGTTCGATTGGCCGAGCAATGTTGGGGCGATGCTGATGCCATCGAGACCGTTGACTGAGGAGTTGTCGATCAGATCGAGAAAGGTCGGGACGAGGTCGTAGGCGATCGCGGGTGTGGCGCTTTGTGAACCCGGCGCGACGCGACCTGGCCAACGGGCGACGAATGGCACACGAATGCCGCCTTCCCACAGTTGGGCTTTGCGTCCACGCAGTTCACCGACCGAGTCGAAGAACTTCAGATCAACGCCACCAACCCAACTTGCACCGTTGTCCGAGGTCACGATGACGATGGTGTTGTCTGCGAGCCCTTGGTCGTCGAGGTGTTTGAGGATTTGGCCGATGACATCGTCGAAATATGAGATCATGGCTGCATAAGTCGCTCGGGGTCGAGCGTTCGGCAAGTACCCCGCATTGCCGAGGTAGTGTTCATCGTCCCAATCTGCCGGATACTGATCGACCCATTCTTGAGGGGCTTGCAGAGCAAGGTGGGGGATGACGCTCGCATAGTACAAGAAGAACGGCCCGTCATCATTGTTGTCGAGCCATCGCATCATCTCTTGTGCGATCATGGTTGGTGCGTAGTGCTCGGTTCGATATCGTTCGTTGTACGCGGCTTCGTTTTCAAGTGGTTTTTCCAGTTTTTGTGAAGAACGGAACCAGGTGTTGCCCGGCAGGATGTGGACATCGTGGTTGCGCCAGAGATGTGTTGGGTAGTAGTTGTGTGCAACCCGCTGGCAGAGATAGCCATAGAAGTGGTCAAAGCCCTGGTAGTTGGGGTGGCCGGTCGAGCCGGGCCCCCCCAGGCCCCACTTGCCGAAGACACCGGTCGCGTAGCCTTTTTCTTTGAGTCGCTCCGCGAGCGTAACTTCTTCGTCAGGGATCGGCCATTGCCCCTCAGGGCCTTCCGGGTCGTGCCAACGCGTGCCGGGGACCTCACGGTTGCCGCGAATGGTGGCGTGCCCCGAGTGCATGCCGGTGAGCAGGGAGCATCTTGAAGGCGCACACACCGGGTTTGCGGTGTAGTACCGCGTGAGTTTCATGCCTTCATTTGCCAGTCGGTCGATGTTGGGTGTCTGGATCTTTTGCTGGCCATAAGCACCGACTTCGCGGTACCCGAGGTCATCGGCGTAGATGAGCACGATGTTTGGGGGCGTTGCGTGGCCTTGCGTGGCAAAAACACAGAACATCAGAAGGACTGGAACAACAACTGACATAAGAATTTTCATGTCAACAGCATAACGGCACAGAGGACGGATGTGTACTCGGTTTCGGAGCGATGCCTACGCTCAGCGTCATCTGGAGGCCGTGCATGACAGTCGAGATCGTGCTTGTGATCGGCATTACCCTATCGGTTCTCGTCCTTCTCGCGACGACGCGGATTGCCGCCGATGCAATTCTCGCAGCGGCACTCACTGCCGTTCTCGCGTTTCCGGTTCCCACTGATGCGGGATGGCAACTCGGTCTCATCACCGCTAAGCAAGGGCTTGCAGGATTCAGTAACGATGGCGTGCTCACCGTTGGCGTTCTATTCATAATCGTGACAGGGCTTCGAGAAACCGGGGGAATCGACTGGATTGCATCGCGTTTGCTCGGCAGGCCTAAGAGCGAGCGGAGTGCCGTCGTCCGAGTGATGATTCCTGTTTTTGGTCTCAGTGGCTTTCTGAACAACACGCCTGTGGTTGCCATGATGATCCCTGCGATCCAAGACTGGGCCAAGAAACTCCATCTGCCACATTCAAAGCTACTCATTCCGCTCAGTTATGCGTCCATACTTGGAGGTACCTGTTCGCTGATCGGCTCGAGTACGAATCTCGTGATCGCGGGGCTGGTGATTGCTCAGACAGATCTTGCGCCACTCGGAATGTTTGATATTACATGGGTGGGGTTGCCGACGGCAGTCATCGGTCTCATTTTTCTCGTTCTGGCCGGCCCGCATTTATTGCCTGATCGCCATCGTGACAGCGGGCCCTTGGTAGATACCAGAGAGTATGTATTGGAGCTTACGATTCCAACAAGTAGCAGCATCGCTTCCAAGACTGTCGAGCAGGCAGGGTTACGACATCTTCCTGGGTGCTTTCTGATCGAAATCGAGCGGGGTGACGAGATTATCTCGGCGGTGGGTCCGAATCAGAAACTCCAGGTCGGCGATCGACTGGTCTTTGCCGGAATCGTCGATTCAATCAAAGAACTGGTGAATACGCGTGGACTCGCACTGGCTTCGAACCAGGTCTTTAAACTCGATTCTCCTCGATATCGTCGTCGGCTGTTCGAGGCAGTCGTTTCCCCGTCTTCCCCGGCTGCGGGCAGATCAATCAAGCAGTCTCAGTTTCGCAATGTTTATCGCGGTGCGGTTATTGCTGTCGCGAGGAACGGCGAGCGTGTGCGCGGGCGTATTGGCGACATCGTCGTGCAACCTGGTGACCTGCTGTTGATTGAGTCGGACCCTGGGTTTGCGGCGCGACATAACAACGCCCGCGATTTTCTGTTGGTCAGAACGCTCGAAGACTCCACCCCTCGCCGACACACCCGAGCCCCGATTGCGATTGCAATTCTCGTCGGGATGGTGGCGCTCGCAGCGTTCAATGTGTATTCGATGCTTGTCTCTGCCTTGCTCGCTGCGGGATTCATGGTTTTGACCCGGTGCTGCACGATTACAGAGGCGCGGCAAAGTATTGACTGGTCGGTGCTCGTCGTGATTGGTGCTGCACTCGGGATTGGTGCGGCAATGGATGAGACGGGGGCTGCGGATCTTCTCGCCGGTTCGATGCTGACGATCGCGGGTACGCATCCTTGGGTTGTGTTGCTCGCGATCTATCTGATCACTTCGCTGCTGACGGAGTTCATCTCGAATAATGCTGCGGTCGCGCTGCTGTTTCCAATAGCACAAGCAACCGCCGAGTCTCTCGGTGTCAATTTCATGCCTTTTATCATCGCGATAATGATGGCCGGGTCGGCGAGTTTTGCCACGCCTGTTGGGTATCAGACGAATCTGATGGTGTATGGGCCAGGTGGATATCGGTTCAGTGATTTCCTGCGGATTGGCATGCCGATGAACATGATCACCGCTTTGACTGCGGTGCTCATCACGCCACTGGTGTTTCCGTTCGCATGAGCGTGTGCCTTCATGCCTTGCTGTAAGCAGCCTTGAGCCAATCAACAAGCTCTTCATCAACCTGTTTGACATGTTCAACACGAACCCGGTGGCTGACCATGCTGTTGAAACTGCCTGATTCTTCCAACCGATCTGTGGTGTCGTGTCCCTTGAGGTTGATACCAACATCAATCCGTGTCTTGGTGCTTGGCTGGACGATCGCGAACTGCTTTGAGCGTCGCAGACTGACATAGGCTTTTTTGGGTGCAATCTCGATGTCTTTGCCGAATCGTGCGGTTGCTTTGATAATGGCATCGTAGACGGGGCGTAATTCTGCTTTTGGGCCGGCGTATTGAGCGTTGACCAGATCGTCTTCGCTTGCCGCACTCCCTGCGTCAGAGGCGAGCGTCTTGTGCGCGACGAGGTTGGCGAACCCATGAGTCATGCCGTGGTCGGCCTTGAGCATTTTGACGATTTCGCCATGCTTTGCGAGTTTTGATGCCTTGGCGATCTTGAGCCATTGCTCGAGCGTCTTGCCCGTCTTTTCTTTCATGTTGGCGATCATGGCTGCAGCCATGTCTTCGGGTGAAGAAGGCATGATTACACGGTCTCCGTGGATTCTGAAGAAGCATGGGCCGACTCACATGCGGCTTTGATGTCGGCCAGATCGGCGACGAGACATTTAACGAGCGATTTGGTCATGGCTGCAAACACTTTTGACAAGACTTTGGCCATAAATGTTTCGGGTGTGCCGGTAAAGGTAAATGTCATCTTTGTGATGCCCGGCTCAACTTCTTCAAAAGTGATCGGGGTGAGGTAGTGGGTGCCGCAACTTCTGGCTTCAACGACATATTCATTGGGGGGATCCCACTTGATCACCCACATGGTCTCTGTCGCTTTCTTTCCGAACATGATGCGTGTTTCGCGCCACTTGGTGCCTTCACCCATTGGTCCGTCGGAGAGCATCTCGATTTCGGTAATGCCGCGAATGCGATCGGCAGCGTTGGGGATATCGCTGGCGATCTGGAAAACAAGATCGATTGGTGCGTGAATGGTCTCGGAGACAACGATTGGTTTCATGCCAATCAGCGTATCGGTGGGTTGTCGCGCGTGCAACCCCAGTTGGCAGGGGTCGTCGCGGTTGGTGTACTGTGAATTCGATCAGGGTGATCGCGACGCGTCAGGGTTTCGCTACGCAGCCTGACCTGGCGTTTCGCCATAAAGCCGAACGACCCGCAGGCCTTGCTGTTCGTACTGCGATCGTCGGTCCCATATCGTCGTTTCATGCAGCCAAGAACTGATGACGACGACGCCCGCTCCTGATTGGGCGGCTTCCGATGGGGGTATGACGGGTCGCCCCATGATCATCCTGCCGTGTTGGCTGGGGTCGTCATCTGTAAACGCGACGATGGCCCCCCCGCATGAATCGATCTCTTCGGCTAGCCAAGTGGTGTGTGCGCCGAGCCCGTGGATGATGATGCGGTCGGCTCCATGCTCGGCAAGTGCGCGGCTGAACCGTGCTCGTGCGTCTGGTGGGACGGATCCGGGGCGATTGACATCATGGAATGGCTCGACAACCCTGCGTGGCGGGCGTTCTGACTGGGCGGCGATGATCAGTTCACGCTCGGCAGCATCACCCATTGCGGCGTGTGAAAACAAACGCTGTGCCCGAGCGTGCGCAGCCGATCCTACCTTAGCAACGCCGCGATCGATGACGCGCTTGACGCTGTCTGCCAGAGCACAGCCAACGGTTTCTGCATCATTGATGGCGGAACAGGATGCGATTTCACCTGCTTCGCCGTGACCAACCAGATCTTGGGCACCGGAGGGCGTGTCGCTGATGACGAGCGCACAGCCGTGCGCCATGGCTTCGAGCGCAGCGAGGCTGAGCCCTTCGATGCGTGATCCAAGTACGAATACATCGTGTCGGTCGAGTTGTGTTGACACTTCGCTCGGCGGTATAGCGCCGAGGAGTCGGACTGAGGGTCGTTGGCTTGCGCTCACTTGCAGCGCCTGGGTTGCAGGACCATCACCGACGATTGTCAGAACATGCTCAATGCTGTGTTGGTTGAGTGCATCAGACATGGCGATCAGTGATGAGACCCGCTTGACAGGTTCATCCAGTCGACCTGTGTAGATGAGTCTGATCGCATCGCTGTGAGGTCGCTGCGCTACAACTGGGGGAACAGCAACGCCGTTGATGACGAGACCGACGCGGTCTCTTTCGTTTGGCAGATCGCGTTGCATGGATGCACATAGCCAGGCGCTGACACCCACGATACGGGACATCGCCCAGCTGTAGCGCTCGAAGATGGCCTGTTCATACGGCATGGGCGAGTGTCGCCAACCAACCAGTCGTGCGCCGGTTTGCATGCAGACTTCGGCGCAGGCTGCGAAACAGTCAGCATCGCGTGTTGGCAAGAGTATCGCGTCTTGACCGGTTCGCTCGCTCACAGCCTCAGTGATGGTCTTGTACGCCTCGATCACCCTAGACAGGTCGCCGTTGTAGGTTCTGGGTGGGCGCAGGTCGTTCAGGTTGACCACTTCGCATCCTGGCGGCGGTGCGCACTCGACCTCGTCGTGGCCGGGGGTCCCGCCGTGCACAACGAGCGTGATCGGCCAACCTCGATTGCTGAGCACTTCTGCGAGCGTGTACGCCCATGTGGTAACCCCTCCGATCGTGGTTCCTTCGGGCAGCATGATGACGATGGGGTTCACGCGGCTCGCTCCTTTTCTTCGGCGTGAGCGCTCTTCAGAATGCGGGCAGCTCTGGCGGTGTAACTCAGGTTCTGAGCGAGTGTGCGCCTGCGAGCTCGGGCTGCGTGATCTGACCGTGTTGCCAAAGCAGTCTCGATTCCGAGCGCGAGTGATTCGCCGTCATCGGGTTCACACCAGGTGACGGGTTCCTGCCCAAGCGCCTCGACGAGCGCAGGGATCCGAGACACGACGAGTGGTGAACCTGATGCGAGGTATTCGCCGAGTTTGACGGGGCTCGTCCAGTCTTTCGATGCTTCTTTGTTTGATGGTGGCAGGAGCAGGACATCAGCGCCGCGCGTCCACGCTGGTACCTGTCGATGCTCGACCGAGCCATGGACGGTGACATTGGACATGCCGAATTTTCGCACCGTGTCTTTCACTCGTTGTTGATCTTGTTCGAGTCCTCCGACGAGGTGGAACTGGAACGCAGGGAGTCGTTGTGCTGATTCGAGAATTGCGGGCACGCCCTTGTAGTCGTACAAGTGTCCGGCGTAGACGATGTGAGGCCCGACGCTGCCGTAGTCGTGCGGCGTTGCAGTGTCGAAGAGTTCAAAGTCCACGCCGTCGGCAACAACCCACACACGATCTGCCCGCGCTCCGCGTTGAATGAAGTCATCGCGCAATACGCGCCCGATGGTGATGACGCTGCGCATGGCGTTGTTGACTTGAGTTTCTTGCAGACACTGATCAAGCAGTTCGTTTTCGACACCAACATGGGCATGTGATTCCATGATTGAGACGATGCCTGCTCTGGCTGTGAATAGCGGGCCCCAGAAGTTTCGGGCGTACACGAGGTCGACTTTGTCTTGTTGTGCTGTTCGAGCAGCCCACGCGCCAAATGATTCTGGATCCTCTTGCGCCGAATCAGCGGGCGCGAATCGCCAGTGCAAGTCGTGTTCGGCGTACGCCGATCCGGGTTGGCTCAGGGCGTGGTTTTCTGGTTGCAGGCAGTACACGCTGACTTCGTGGCCGAGCCGATGGAATCCGCTTGCGGTCTTGATCGTGTTGATGACATGGGCGCGTGACGACCCAGGTTGAATTTGGCTGATGACACCGATTCGCATGATGAAGTCATCGGCCCATTGGCACGGGTGTGTCGAAGATGAGGCGGTCGCGCGATTGCGCAATGATTGCGCTTCGCGTCACAACAACTTGTACAGCTTGAAAGCCCATGACGAGGCACCATCACGCCGACAACATGGGCAGGAGAACAGCACATGCATCAAGGGTACATCTTTGGCATTGGACTCAGCAAAACCGGGACGCACACACTCAACGAGTGTTTGAATATCCTTGGCTACAAGTCGATTCACTTTCCTGACCCGGCGCTCATGACCGCCCGCGCGTTTGATCAAGCGTTGCAGGGTTACAACGCGGCGACTGACATATCCGTGGCTGCGTATTTTGATGTGCTCGACCGGAAGTATCCGGGGAGCAAGTTTGTGTTGACCAAGCGTGCGCTAGAGCCCTGGCTCGACAGCGTCGAAGATCATCGGCAACGCCGGGCGCATGAACTCACGAATCGAGATTGCCCGAAAGCGGTCGTTCGCGAAAAAATCTATGGCACGCGCGGTTTTGACCGGAAGACATTTGCCCGGGCCTACGACACCCATCTTGCCAGAGTGCGCGCCTATTTCAGCCAACGCACTGATGATCTGCTTGAACTGAGTTTGTGTCGCTCGACAGACTGGCAGCCGCTCTGCGACTTTCTGGATGCGCCCGTGCCTGCAGCGCCGATTCCATGGTTGAATCGAACCGCAGCGTGACGAACCGCGCAGGACCGCGGGCGTAAAGATGGGCGATGACACCAATCGCGTTGCTTTAAAGAGTTCGGGCTCGGTGCTCAGCCCAGGCCACACAGGACGGTGTGGCAGGCGAATGGCGATCGTTTGAGCAATCGCGCCTGAAAACCGATCTCGCGAATCAACCCGCGCGACCACGGCATGTCATCCTGCGGCATTAATCTTGACGCGTGAACACAGAACCCGCATGATTTGACAAAGCGAACAAACTCGTTTTGTGCCCATTCGCGGACATGCTCGGGTTTTTCAGACTTGCGGCATGTGCGGCCGCGACGGCGATTGCGTTCGGGTGTCGAGATCAACACGAGTCCATCCCGTGCCACGACGCGTTGAATCATGGCCATCGCCGGAGCGGGGTTGACAAGGTGTTCGACGACATCTGCGAAGATCACGAGGTCAAAGGGTTCGTCCGGTTCAAAGGATGGTTTTTCGAGATCAACTTCCAAAAATGTGCCGGTTCGATCAAGTCGGTTGCAGTTTGCGACGGCTGAAGGTTGATCAATGCCGACGATGGTGGCGCCGGTCGGTGCGATGGAGCGCTCGAGTTTGGTTGCGACCCCGCACCCGACATCGAGCACGCGCGTAAACCCTGTGCGGCGGATCAAGCGTTCCGCCCAATCGTACACATGTGACTGGTATTTTCCGCTTTGGCTGATACGCCAAGGACTCCAGTACCCTTCGTCATCTCGATTGGCATCGAGTGTGACATTGGTGTCTTGCGCTTCGTATCCTTTGGGCAGGTACAACGATTTCGCATCGGGTGCGGACGGCTCGTGTGTTGTCAGCGTACTCATGCGACTCTCCGATTCGCTTTGAGTCTGCCCATGTGTGCCAAGACGGGTGCGCATCGACTGTCGGGCAGGTGTTCAAGCAGTGTTTCGAGCGATTCCTGCCATGCTTCGGCAATCTTTTCTGGCGAATGTTGGAGCAGTGCTGCATTCCATCGAATCAGGGGCGCATGCCTTACTTCACTTGATCGACCTGCATCGATCGCGGCCTTATGGGCCTCTCGCTCGAGTTGCACGACGCGGTCGATGCCAAAGCGCTGACGCGTTCGTTCAGCGGCGCAGGCACCGAGTTGGTTTCGCCAACTCAAGTCAGACAAGACGCCCGCGAGGGCATAGGCGAAGGTCTCGCTTTCGCCCGGCACACGAATACCGGTCACCCCGTTTTCGATCAGACAACCGAGACCGGGTGTGTCAGCGACGATGCAAGGTGTGCCACACGCCATGGCTTCGATCACGCTCTTGGGATGCCCCTCGAGTGCGCTGGCGTGCGCGTAGATGGATGCGTGGGACATTCGATCGAGCACGAAATCGTGTGGTTGAATGCCCAGGAACCGCACGGTTGCGCCGGTTTCATTCGCGAGGGCTTCGAGCGCTGCGCGCTCGGGGCCGTCGCCAATAATTTCGAGGACAGCATGTTCTTCGTCAGGTTGATCAGCAACGGCTTTGATCAGGTTCTCGACGCGTTTTCGCTCGACCAGTTGGCCGACATAGAGGACCACGCCGCGCTCTCGATCTTCTGCTTCGAGGATCTTGCGATTCGTAAAGACATAGTTTGGAATGACGCGGGTGTGTTCGGGTGCGAGCCCGTCTCGCCAACTCAGGTCGTCGATGATTTGCCGTGTTGTACCGACCACGATGTCCGCGAGGCCGATGACACCTTGTTCGATTAATGCGGCTTCTCGGGCTTCGCGCGAGCCGGGGCCATTTTCGCGTGAGAGGAACTGTGAACGAAGGTAGCCACACCGAGCGATCAGACCTACAGCAACGCCACGATCACGCAAACCGGCGGTGAGCGCACACGCTGCGCCCGCATCATCCATTTGATTTGTTTTGATCACCGCGTCTCGAATGGGTCCGACTGTCGCGAAGAGGCGATCGGTGAGTGTCGATACATAGGTCGGTGCGTCATGTCCGTCGTCGTTGACGATGACTGAGACATGTGATCCGAGCGATTGTGCAATGGGGATATCTGTTGCATCGCCGTGTGAAATCACAACGATGCGTTCATAATCCGCGCCGAGTTGTTCGTAGAGCGCCCATTCGCGATTGAGGAGTCCGAGCCGATTCCATTCGGCGAGTGACATCCCGCGCGTGAGTGTGAGGATCAGTGTTTCGGCAATGTTGTGACTCATGCGTGTTCCCGCTCGCCAATGGTCAAGCCCACATCGACAGGTGTTCGATACGACCGGTATGCCTGTGATGAACCCAACACTGTCAGTTCCTCAGTCTGATAACCCCACGCCGGAGTTGAATCCGCAGTCGCTCAACGGCGACCATGACCTTTCTTCGGACGAGCGGGCTGCCTACCTCAATTTCCATGCCGCCCGGAACAGGGCCAATGCTGAGCAATCGAAAGCAGGGGGTGTGCAGGTCCGGTCATTTCGTTCGAGAGCGTCTTCACCCAAAACGCTCGCATCCCCCTCCAGAGTCGCTATGGACGATTTCATTCATCAGCGTGCACAACAATTTGCCCGGATATGGGGAGGTCGCGCTCTCCGCGTACTTGATATCGGTTGCGGGTCTGGTTATGCATGTACTCTCCTCGAACAGGGGGGTCTGTCCGGCGAGTATATCGGGGTCGATCATGAACTTCATCCTTCATTCGAAGCGGTGACAAGCGCACAATTTGCGCGTCGACATATCAGCACCGACATTCTGAATCTTGACCCGAATGCGATCGGTTCGGTCGATTTGCTTGTATCCATGACCTCACTCGAACACTTTGAAGATGATGTTGGTGCGTTGCAGATCGCTCGACGATGTCTCGCGCCTGGCGGGGGCGAGTTGCACATCGTGCCGGCAGAAGATGGGCTTCGTCTGTGGGAGACGCATGGCTGGCGTCAGTACTCGCCCGGGTGTGTTCAATCGCTGTGTCCTTCGGCGGCGCTCTATCGCATCGGTGGCGCGGCTTCGGCATTCACACACTATCACCTGATTACCAAGCCGAATCGAGCGCATGTCGACTGGAGAAGTCGGCATCCGAAGTTGTACCGCGCGATGCGCTCGTTCAGTTTGGCGCTCGACCCGATCTGCGGCAACAGGCCGGCATCGCTGTATGCAGCGGTGATTTCACCAACACGAACAACACAACACGAGGGAGAGGCATCCAGCCTCTCGGCAGCATGAGTTCCACCATTATCCGACGCAACGGCCGACTTGAGATGTACCGCGAAGGGGCGGACACACCTGCGTATTGGGATGCCCACTGGGCGGAGCACCCCCCCGAACCCATGACCGGCATGGGCATGTATTGTGGGTTTCGCGATGCGATCGAACAGTACATGCCGCGCGACGGTCGCATCATTGAAGCGGGCTGTGGGAACGGGAACACGGCGCGGACGATTCGCGCAGCGGGTTTTCACATCGAGGGCATCGACTTCGCTCCGAATGTGATCGAGGCAAATCGGAGCATCGACCCCGAGGGCGTCTATCGCGTTGCGGATGTCAGACATCTGGACGATGCATCAAGTTCGATAGACGGGTACATGTCGTTTGGCGTTGTTGAGCATTTTGCCGATACCGAACGCCGAGAGATTCTGCTTGAAGCGGCTCGATGTCTCAAGCCGGGCGGAGTTGCGCTGTTCACGGTGCCGCACTTCAATCTCGTGCGGCGGCTGCGGTTTGGTTTTGCAGGTGGTCAGCCGCCGAAGGATGTGCCGTTCTATCAGTACTTTTTCAGCGCGAGCGAGCTGACCGCGGATCTGCGTGCGGTAGGTTTTCAGATTACGCATGTGGACGCCTACGACGCGTACAAGGGGATCAAGGACACGATCGGCGGGAAATCGATCTTGGATCGACTCCGCGCGACAAGCCCGCAGTGGCGGCGACGGGTGGACCAGCCGCCGCGCTGGGTTCGGCGGACTGCCGGGCACATGCTGCTTGTCATCGCGACTAAACCAGCAGATGGTGTTTCGACAGTTCGAGAGGCGGCATAAACGATGGCGGTGACGGTGCTGCTCCCGGTGTATCGCGCCAAACGCGATGAACTTGAACGGTCGTTTGATGACATCTGTTGTCAAACCTGCGAAGACCTCGAGATTCTTGTCATTTTGAATGGGTCTGATGCCAGCACGCATGAGGCAGCGACGGCGTTGTGCGCGCGCGAACCGCGGGGGCGCGTGATTGAACTGAATCAGGCAAACCTGGCTGCGGCACTCAATGCCGGGATGCAGGAGGCGCGGTTCGAGTTGATTGCTCGCATGGATGCGGACGATCGGTGTGAGCCGCATCGTATAGCGCAGCAGGTTGCGGCGATGGAGAGCCGGCCCGAGGTTCTGGCGCTCGGATCGGCGTATGAGATCGCAGATCGGCAAGGCCGACGGGTGGGGGTGGTGACACCGCCTTCTGATGGTGCAGAATCACGATGGAAACTGTTGGTCTCAAACCCGTTTGCGCATGGTTCGATGATGCTTCGGCGATCGGCGGTGCTTGCAGCGGGTGGGTATGACGCGTCGTTCGTGCGAAGTCAGGATTACGACCTGTGGGTTCGACTCAGTGAGATCGGCGAGGTGTGTGCACTGCCGCAGGTACTGTACACACTGACACGATCGGATCGGGCGTTTGGAGCGACCCCTGAGCAAGGTGAACACGCTGCACGGGTGATGGCGCGGGCGTGGGCGGGGCTCGCTCGCGGCGACCTGGACGAAGCAGCGGCTGGACGAATGATTGAGCGGCAGAGTGTCGCTGGGGTTATTGCAACATTGGAAGATCGCATGAGCGAGCGAGGGCCCACGCTGACCGATGTGGCTGCATGGCTCTTCGGACAGTGGGCATCTCCTGGATCGCATGTCAAGGCGTTTGATGTCGCGCGAGGTGCAAGGCTGCGCGAGGTTGGGCGCGCGATGCAGGATGCGGGCGTGACGCGCGTGTGGCTGTGGGGCGCCGGGCGGCACACAGGGTGGTTGCTCGATCATGTCGATGATCTTGGGGTGCCCGTCGCGGGCATTGTTGATGATGCACTCGCGGGGCAGGAACGGTTTGGGCGTGTCATCGAGTCGCCACAGGCCATGCGCGGGGGGGAGCATGTGCTCTTGTCGAGCGATTGGCATGAAGATGCGATGTGGGCATCATCAGCCGAGGCGCGAGGTCGGGGTGTGCGCGTGTGGCGGATGTATGCGGACGAACCGGTACAGCAACGAACACAAGTCGCATGATGCCTCGTTAAACTTGACCAAGTGCGAGCGAGTAGTGGTATTCGTCAGCGGATTCGCCATCGATTCGGATTGCATCGGGCTCGATGCCCCATTGGGTGAAGCCGAGCGACTGGTACAGGTGATTGGCAGCGACCGATCGGTTTGACGCGGAAAGGTTGATGCGCGCGACACCCGGCCAGGTGTGTGCGTGATCGATGCAGGCAGCGAGTACAGCCCGTGCGATTCCTCGTTGGCGAACAGAGGGGGATGTATAGACACCCCAGATCATCGCGATGTGCGCGATCTTTGGGCGGGTGTGTTGGAAGAGGCCGACTGAACTGACGATTTGCCCGTCAACCAATTCGACGAAGATGACATTGCGGTCATTCAGCCGTTCTGCAAGCGCGTCCTGCGTTTCAAGGGCATCGTCATCAGGCGAAGACAGGAATGACCAGGGCTCGGCGACCAGCATGGCTCGTCGGAATGCGATGTATTCGTCATAATGGGTTGGCTGAAGAAGGTGTGGCATCGGGTGGCAACTCTTGTATGACAAGGCATGGGTACGGGGGTACTTTAGTTGCGTTCGCGCCGTTTCGGGTTGGTTTTGAGAAACGATGCAAGAATCGGGCCGATCAGTCTATCTCGGTTTTGGAAGTATGCGAGTTGTGTCGTGAACGCTCGACCTGCAGCGCGGACTTGTTGCTCGAACAGTTGGGCGGGCGAGGCCCAGGCGAAGAGTTCGAGAGCGTGTTGTTCTGGCGGTCTTCGGGATGTGAATGAAGATGATGCGTGTCATCAGTCGCCGAAACAGGTATAAACGGAACGAGCGGCTTCGATGAGGGGGTCGTTGCGTGTAACGAGTCTTTGTTTGTCGGCTGCAGAGGTAATCTCAACATCGGCGAGTTGGCCGTTCTGCATGACAACGAGTCTGTTTCGTTTACCGAGATGCAGCATGCGCATAGCGTGATCGCCAAAGAGTGTGGCGAGCACGCGGTCACCGGGGACAGGCGTGCCACCGCGCTGCACATGACCCAGAACGACATAGCGAGATTCGATTTCGGTTTTGTCTTCGAGTTCATTGGCGAGCCACTTACCGATGCCGCCGAGGCGGATGGGATCTGGGCTCGTGGGATCGATCTTCTCGACGATCTGTTTGCCGCCTTTGAGCGATGCTCCTTCCGATGCACAGATGATGGTAAATCGTTTGCCGCGTTGAGAGCGTTTGATGCAATAGTCAGCGACGATGTCGAGATCGAAAGGGATCTCGGGGAGGAGGATGACATCGGCACCCGACGCAACGCCGGCGTGCAGCGCAAGCCAGCCGGCGTTTCGACCCATGACTTCCACGACCATGACGCGGTGGTGGCTGGCGGCGGTCGTGTGGACGCGGTCGAGGGCTTCGGTTGCGACCGCGACGGCTGTCTGGAAGCCGAAGGTGATATCAGAACCCCACAGATCGTTGTCAATGGTTTTGGGGACACCGATGCAGTTGATGCCTCGGTCGGCGAAGGGTTTGGCAGCGGACATGGTGCCGTCGCCACCGATGACGATGAGCGCCTCGATGCCGTGCAAGTTGAGATGTGTCATACAGACATCGGTGAGGTCTTTGAACTTGATCGAGCCGTCGGCATTTTTACCGACGGGGTATGCCTGTGGGTTGGCTTTGTTGGACGAACCCAGGATGGTGCCACCGACACCGAGGATATTTGAGACATCGTCGATGGTGAGCGGTCTGATGCGGTCTTCGATGAGGCCGAGGAACCCGTCTTCGATGCCCATCACTTCGATGCCGTTGTAGATGGCATCTTTGGTGACGGCCCGGATGACAGCGTTGAGCCCCGGGCAGTCGCCGCCTCCTGTGAGGACACCGATGCGTTTGACGCCGGATGCTGAGACTTGGGTGTTGGCCATGGTTGAAAGGGTATCGGGTTGAGGAGGTTTTTGGCGTGAGAAGTATGCATGTGTGCAATAAGGGTTGAACGGGGGCGTTGAGCGGTGTGGAAGCGAAAACGACTATTTTCAGGAGGTCTGTGATGAACAAGCCATTTTTGATGGTGTTGGCGGTGGGGATTGCGGCGAGTGTTTCGAGTGGTCAGTTTGATCGTGGCGGCGAACGGCGCGGGCCTCAGATTGGTGGGCCGGGGGGTCCGGGCGGCGAAATGCGCGAACGCATGCACGATCGGGCGATTGAGCACTTTGATGCCGATGGCGATGGCCAACTGAGTGCAAGCGAACGCGAGTCCGCCCGTGCCTTTGCGCAGGAACGGCGTGCGATGCAGCAAGCGAAGTTAGTCGCACGATTTGATGCAGACAAAGACGGCACGCTCAGCGAATCCGAACGACAGGCTGCACGGGATTCGATGCGTGCCGAGATGGAAGCCAAGCGTGCAGCGATGATCGCTCGGTTTGATGTGGACGGGGACGGATCGCTCGATGAATCTGAGCGTGAGGTTGCCCGTGAGACCATGCGTGCCGAAATGGAAGCCAAGCGTGATGCGGTGCTGAAACAGTTTGATGCAAACGGAAATGGTCGTCTGGATATCGACGAACTGAAGCGTGCAGACGCTGCGGGTGCGTTGCCGGATCAGCCTCGCGGACCTCGTGGCATGCGTCGCGGCGGGCCTGGTGGCGGGGATGAGGCTACGCGTGAACGCCGGAGGGGTTTCGAGGGCCGACGCGGGGGTGCTGAACGGGGACCGGGTGCGGCTCGTCGAGACGGAGCCAAAAAGCCAGGCGATATTGAAAACTGAAAGAAAGCGCGAGTGAGGGTAAATTGCATCGGTATCCGATGCGTTTCAGGCGGCCTGGACGGCGATTGCGGTCCAGGCTGTTTTTCTATGCAGATGGGGTGTTTTGAGGCGATAGGATGTAGAGCATGAGTGAACCCACGCCGAAGCGAGACGGTGAGCGACTGGATGCGTCGCTGTATTTGCATCCGAAGACGCTTGCGCGGCTTGGGAGTTTTGAACTCCGCGCGAAGATGATCGTTGAAGGTGTGATGAGCGGACAACACCGCAGCCCGTATCAGGGTGTGAGCGTTGAGTTTGCCCAGCATCGGCAGTATGTCTCCGGCGACGACATTCGACATCTTGACTGGAAGGTGTACGGACGCACCGACAAATTGCATCTGAAGCAGTACCAGCAGGAGACCAACCTCGATCTCGTGGTGATGGTCGATTCGTCGGGATCGATGGATTATGGCTCGCGGTCGTTCGAAGACGCATCCGGCATGGGTCAGAAACACTCGCCGGATGGTCGGGTGTATTGGTCCAAGTTTGACCATGCGACAGCCACGGCTGCGGCGCTTTCGTATATCACACTTGCGCAGGGTGACCGGGTGGGGCTGGTGGTCTTTGCCGACGAGATTCGCCGAATGGTGGGGCGTTCAAGCCAGCGCGGGACATGGCGGCAGATAGTCGAGGCGCTCGCGACGCAGCCGGTCGATCGAGAGACCGACTTTGGTCGCGTCGTCGATCAGACACTTTCCAAGGTTTCTAATCGATGTTTGATCGCGCTCGTCAGTGATCTGTTTTCGGATACCGATGCGGTGAAGGCTGCGATGGCGCGGATTGCGCACCGCGGGCATGATTTGATCTTGTTTCAGGTGATGGACGGCGCGGAACTGGCATTCGGGTTTGAAGACCTGTCTCGGTTTGAAGGGCTCGAAGGCGAGGGGCGGCTTTCGGTTGATCCGCGAGCACTACGGGCTGGTTATCTTGAAGCGCTGCGCGAGCATAATGAGCAGATCGAGAAAACCGCCCGGTCATTTGGTTTCGATTACGAGTTGGTCAATACCAACAACTGGCTCGGGCCGACGCTTGGGGCGTTTGTGGCTCATCGGAACGCACAGATCAAGAAGAGGAAGTATGGGTGAGGTTCGGCTGTTGATGTGGTGAATCAGGAATTGTCAGTGGTGGGGGTATTGGAGTTGCGGCCTTGAGTTTTCTGCATCCGGGTTTATTTCTGGCAGGGTTGGTCGCAATCGGGCTGCCGGTGTTGATTCACCTGCTCACGCGTCGTCGTCGCAAGTCGGTGCGGTGGGGGGCGATGCGATTCTTGATGGAGGCGTATCGCCGGCAACGGCGGCGATTGCGGCTTGAACAGTTTCTGTTACTGCTCACACGCTGTGCCTTGGTCGGGTTGATCGGGATTGGTCTGGCGCGACCGATCTTTGGAGCAGCCTCTGACGGTCGTTTGGGGTCGCGAACAGTTGTATTGGTTGTGGACAACAGTCTCGGGTCTTCGACGGTGGATTCGAACGGTGTCAGCGATCTGGATCGGTCGAAGGCGCGTGCTGCGGAAGTGCTTTCGGGTCTGGATGCGATGGCTGGTGATCGCGTCGCGCTGGTCACGCTGGGCGGACCGGTACGGAGCGTTGTCATGCCACCAAGTGGCGATATCGGCTCGGTCGGGCGTCTTGTGGAGGGATTGGCAACGACTGATTCTGCGGCCGATTTCGAAGGTCTGGGGCCGATTCTGGACAATGTGTCGCCTGACGATGCGCAGATCGTCGTCCTGAGCGGCTGGCGCCGAGGCAGTGTGAGCACGCTGCAGTCGAGTCAGTCCGGCGCTTCGTGGCGCTCCGATCTGGGTGTGTTGGTGTCGCAACCGGCGAGCGCATCTGGTTCCAATATCAGTGTTGCCAGCCTCGAGCCCCCTCGGTCGTTGCTCGTTTCTGGTGGTGGCGGTCCGGCAGATTTTGCCAACCCCGCTCGTGTGACGCTGGTTCGCTCTGGTGAGGGCGTCTCGCGTGCGGATGTGACGCGTATTACAGCGTTTCTCGATTCGGTCGGAGGCACAACAAGCACCAATTCGATCGGTGAAGTCATCGTGCGATGGTCCGCTGGACAGACAGAAGCGATTGCGACCATTGCCCTTCGAGCCGATGCGATCACGACCGGTACCTCGTATGGGGTCCTTCGCGTGACGATCGATGGTGACGCGGTGGCTGGCGATAACAGTCGGCAAGTGCCCATCGAATTGCGTGAACAGTTGCGCGTGGCGATCATTGCGCCAGGTCGATTTGGGCAGGCGGTCGGTGTGCAACGGTTTGGAGCGATCGACTGGGTGCGGCTCGCGCTGGCGCCTTCTGACGATGATGAGCGGGGGCTACGGCTGATTGAAATCGACCCAGGTGCGCTCGATCGTCCGCGGGTCGCAGGTCTTGACGCTGCGGTCGTGTTGCGCCCGGACCTGGTGCGGGCGGACGGTTGGGCGGTCTTGCGTGCAATGGCGGACCGGGGGGGGCTCGTGCTCGTCACGGCGGCAGCGGGCGAAACAGTGCAGGACTGGACGGACGGATTTGAGAGTGCGTTTGAGACCGGCTGGACCATCGGCCGCGAGGCTATGGATTTGGTCGATATGCCAGCGATCGAAGAACCGGGATCGCGCTCGGGCTCGGTCCTGGGCGTGCTGAGCGGTGAGTTGTCGTTTCTCGTGGACGCGGTTCATGTTTCGAGGGTGCTCAGTGTGAGCGGTGTTTCTGATGTGGCGGTGGTGTTGCGACTCCTTTCCGGTGAGCCTCTGCTTGTCATGTCGCGCCCGGCGGAGGGTCGTGGGGTCATTGCGGTGCTGGCGACTGCAATCGATGTTGATTGGACTGACTTGCCGCTCAAACCACTCATGGTGCCCTTGATGCAGGAACTCGTGCGGCAGGGTGTTGCCCAGGGCAGCGCGGGCATTCGACTGACTGCAGGCGGTCTGTTTGGACAGGACGGACGGACTCAGCAACTGACACCGGTTGGTGGTGGACGATCGGTCCGTGTGCAGGCTGAAGGCACACCGATGCGTGATGCAGGCGTGTGGCGTGGTCTGGACGAGGCTGGAGCAACCGTCGGGTTGCTCGCGGTCAATGCGGACCACGCTGCCGGTGATGTGACGCTCGGAAGCGCTGATCAAGTCGAGTCAGCTTTTCGAGGATTTGGTCTCGACAACCTCGGTATGTTGGATGCCACGGGTGCGAATGGATCACCGAGTGATGGCCCAGCCAACGAGTCGCTACGGCGCGATGGCTGGTCCTGGGTGATTCTGCTGTGCGCCGCGGTGTTAGCGGTGATCGAGATGTTCATGGCCCGTGTGGTCAGTCATGCTGGACACATGTTTGGCGCTGACACGGGATTGGGGCAGACAGCATGAATGCGATGCTTGACATGCTGTTCGGGCTCAATGAAATGGGATTCGGTGATCCAGATGCGGTGTTCGGTTTTGCGCGACCATTGGCTGCTTGGGTCTGGGCGATTGCGATCGGTGTGTTACTCGCTTTGAGTTGGCTTTCGTATTGGCGATTGGCGTGCTCGCGGCGCACGCGTCTTGTTCTGGCGAGTGTGCGAGGCTTGCTTTTGGTGGTGCTGCTGGTATTGGTGAGCGGACCCGAGTTGCGACGCGACAACGAACAGACAGAAGAAGATTGGCTCGTGGTGATGGTCGATCGGTCGGGTTCGATGCTGCTGCCCGATGGTGGCGTCATTGGTCAGCGTGTGACGCGCGATGCACAACTGCGATCGCTTCTTCAGGAAGAGTCGGCGGTGCTTGATCGACTGACGGCTGAGAAGCGTGTCTTATGGCTCGGGTTTGATGCAGGTGCGTTTGATATTGAGCGCGATGCGATCCCATCGCCTGCCGGGCGGACGACTGCGTTGGGTGATTCGCTTCGAGACGCGCTCGACCGCGTTGCGGGGCGACCGATTTCGGGTGTGCTGATCTTGAGTGACGGGCGATCGCTCGATCAACCGAACCGCTCGGTCATGCGATCACTCGACCGGCAGCGTGTGCCGGTTTTTGCGGTGGGGCTTGGAAGCGATGAGCCAATAGGAGATCTTGCTGTTCGAAGCGTGCAGGCGCCCGGCGTTGTGTTTGCAGGTGATGTGCTGATGGCGCAGGTCGAACTCGAACGGCAAGGTGGGGGCATCGGCGATGACAGCGAAGTGGTTCTTGTCGATCTTGATACGGGGGAGATATTGGATACGCGTGATGCGTCGTTTGACGAATCAGGACGAGCCTCTTTGACGATGTCCGCTCGGGTTGCAGAAGCAGGTGAGCGCCGACTGGCTGTTCGGGTGTCGCCGACGAATGAAGATTTGATTGCGGAGAACAACGCGGTCGAGTTTGCGGTGGAAATGGTGGATCGTCCGTTGCGTGTGCTCTATGTCGATGGCTATCCGCGGTGGGAGCATCGGTATTTGAAGAGCCTTCTTTTGCGCGAAAGTTCGGTGAGGTCGAGTTCGCTTTTGATCGCTGCTGGTCGTCGGTTTGAGCAGGAGGGCGATGTCGAGCTCGCATCACTGCCGGAATCGGTTGAAGAATGGGCGGCTTTTGATGTTGTTGTGATTGGTGATCTGCGCCCTGAGTTGATCGGGGAGCGCGCGCTTTCACAATTGCGCGAGCATATCGCCGATCGGGGCGCTGGCTTGATCTGGCTTGGTGGCGATGGCGCGACACCTTGGGCGTGGCGTGGTTCGGCGCTCGAAGACTTGCTGCCGATGTCACTTGAGACCGAGCGTTCTGTGTCTGGTTTTGACGATCCGGTGACGATGTCGCGAACAGAGGCTGCAGCATCTTTCGGGCTTCTCGGGCTCGAACTTGCGGGCGAGTTTGGTGCGGTTGAACCGGGGTGGCCTGACCTGTTGAGTGACCCTGCGACAGGGTGGTCGAGGCTTTGGGGGGCGCAGCGGATTGATGCATCGGCGGTCAAGCCGGGGGCGGTGACGCTAGCAACGCTGACTCCTGAGTCGATGTATCGGCCGAACGGTGTTGGTGCCGATGTGCAATGGCCCGGCGTACTCATGATGCGGTTTGGCGCGGGGACAAGCGTCTATGTCGCGACCGATGAGATCTGGCGTTGGCGCTATGGCCGGGGCGAGGATTTGTCTGAGCGATTCTGGGTGCCCTTGATTCGTCAGATGGGTCGAGCGAGTCTGACACGGGGCGATCGCAATCTGTTATTGACCGTAACGCCGGAGGACGCGACGGTTGGACAGGGTGTGCGCGTCGTGATCGAGTTGCTCGATCAATCGTTGATTGATGCCCGGCCATCTGCGATTGTGACGGAGGTTGTGGCTGGTGATGGCTTGAGCATGCCGATTGTGCTCGCACCCGATCCTGACGGTCGCGGGCGATACTTCAGTGGTGTCTGGACACCCATCGAGTCAGGTCGATTTGTCGTGCGGATCAATGACCCATTGATGGGGCGGCACGAGGGTGAGCGTGTCGTTCGCGTTGCGTGGCCGGATGATGAATCGCGTCGACCGGAGACAGACCATGGACTCCTCAAAAACCTGAGTGAGACCACTGGCGGCCAGTTCCTTGAAGTCTCAGCGTTCGCTGAAATTGAAGCGCTGTTACCAAACCGCGAGGTGACGATCGCTGGTGAACCGGAGATCGAGACGCTCTGGGACAAGCCGATCTCACTATTGGTTTTCCTGCTTCTGGTTGGTTTCGAGTGGATTTGGCGGCGATTGGTACGGTTGGCGTGACCTGTTTGTGACGATTGTGGCGTGGATTTCCGTTCGGTATCAACCAGAATTGGGCGATAATGGTAGTGTGTGAGGCGCGCCATCTGGAACTCGTAAGGCGGAGATGCGCATAAGCAGGCGAAGGAGCGCAGCGTGACTGAGCAGAGTGGTCGACAGCGCGTCGAGGTATTGGTGCGATTTTTGGAAGTGGTCCGCCGAGGGGCGCGAGCACTGCTCGTGACTCGAGCCGTGTTACTGTGGGTCGGTCTTGCGATTGCTGCGCTCGTTGTGGGCGGCTTGTTGGACTATCTGTTGCGCGCGCCGATGGGTGTGCGGCTGGTCGGACTTGTGTTGGCTGTTGGGTTTGGTGTCTGGGGATTCATCAGGTTCGTTGTGCCGGCGATGGTTTTTTGGCCTGGCCTTGCAGAGATTGCGCTGCGCGTTGAATCGCAACCCGTCGGTCGTGGCGGCGAGATGCGCGGGTATCTCGCGTCGGCGATCGAGTTGGAAGGTTCGACGCAACACTCGGCGATGGGCGACGCGATGCGAGAGCGGGTCGTCGAGGAAGCAATGGAACGCTGGCGCGGCGGCGCGGCGTGGTCTGTGCTGCGACCGAACTTTGCCGCACGGGCGGCGGTGCTTGCATTTGGCATCGTGCTCAGCGCAGGAGCAATCGGGGTCGTCGAGCCTGCACTCGCGAAGACTGGCGTTGTACGACTCATGGCTCCTTGGGCGGGCGCGGAGTGGCCGAAGCGTCAGGTCGCGATGAACGCGGTTGATGTTCATGTGCAGGCGTTCGATGAAGCGATCGCGATGCGTGCTGCAGTGCTTGAGACGAATCGGGCTCTCGGTTCAACGCCTGTCAAAGTGTGGTACCGAGGCGTCGTGGGCGACGACAGTGGGGCGTGGCGGTCGGCTGCGTTGACCGGTCAGCGCAGGCGAGATGCAGCGACCGGGGGCGAACTCTACGAGAGACTCATTGACCCGGCGGATGTCTTCGCTTCGTTCGGACCGATCGACGATGGCTGGATTGAGTATCGCTTCACGACTGTCGATGATGAAACGGAAGTTGGACGCGTGCGGGTCGTGCAGCCTCCTGAAATCAAGCATGTGCGTGCGACGATTACCCCGCCGGCATATGCGATCGCTGTCGCAGAGCGAGCGGGCCTTGCCTTTGGTGAAGACATCGAAATGGGGCTCGGCGATGACGATCGGGCGTTGCTTTCCCGGGTCTTGGCCGGTTCCCGGGTGTCGATCGAGATTGGGCTCAGCAAATCGGTCCCTGTTCCAGCAGATGAGGGCACATCGTGGCTCGATGACCTGCGCGATGCAGCAAGTGATCTCAATGTTTCATTTCTTGGCGATCGCGTTGTGCTTGACGCCGTCGTCCATCAGACTTTGCGCCTGCCGGTGTCCGTGGTCGATTCGTTCGGATTGACGAATCGGGATGAACCGGTGTATGTATTGGATGTGTTGGTTGATGACGAACCCGAACCGATTGTCCGTGATCCTGATCATGATGAGCAACTGGTTTCGACCGCGGTTCTTGATGTGCGTGGTGATGGCCGCGACGACCTTGGGCTGATTTCATTGTCACTTGAACAAATGATCGCTGCAGCACCCGCGGGTTCTGAAGGGCAGGTCGTGGGTGGTGTCGAAGGTGTGGGTGATTGGGAGACGATCGGACACCGGTCATTCAACGATGAACCGGCTGGGGAGGTCGCGTCGCGCGTCGATCTTGGCGCTTTGGGTGTGCGAGCGGGCGAAGAGGTGTGGTTGAGTGTTGTCGCGATTGATAGTTATGGTGCTGCCGGATTGGGCCGCGAGCCCGTTCGTTCGGCGGTCCGACGGATTCGAGTCATCAGCACATCTGAGTTGCTCGACCAGGTCCAGTCGGAACTGAGTGGTCTTCGTCAAGCAGCGATGCGCCTTGACGAGCAGCAGTCGGAACTTGCTGAACGCCTCGCGAGCGATGATGCATCAGCAGCGTTGGCGGATGCGCAGCGAGCGCTCACCGAGCGTATTGCCGCGCAAGCGACGACTGTCGAGCGGTTGATGGATCGCCAAGCGCGCAATGGGCTTGAGGATGAAGCCCTCGCTGGCATGCTCGCTGACGCGCAGGCGGCTATTCGGGAGGCGGCTTCTGCTTCGAGTGCTGCTGCTCGCGATATTGATGAGGCAGAATCAGGTGAAGGACGAGAGCGCGAGATTGCTGAAGAAGAGGCCGCGCAAGAGCAACAGCGCGTGCGCGATGAGTTGGCAGGGTTGATTGATCAGTTGGATCGCGGTGAGGATGGCTGGGTCGCGCGCCGATCTGTTGAACAAGTTCTCGAAGAACAGCGTGAGTTGTTCGAACAAACGCAGGCTGCCGGCGAGCGCATGCTCGGTCGCGACGGGTCATCATTGACACCGGAGGAGCAGACCGAACTTGATCGGATCGCCGAACGACAACGAGAAGTCGCCCGGCGTGCAGCGGACGCGATCGATGGACTCGGTGAGCGTGGTCGGCAACTGAGCGAAGCTGACCCGGCGCAGGCCGCAGCGATGGCCGAAGCCGAGCGCCAGGGCCGTGAGCAGGAAGTCGCCGAGAGCCTCGAACAGGCAGCGGACGATGTCGGCGCAAATCGCACATCATCAGCCCAGGCCGGTCAGCAGCAGGCGATGGACGCGCTCGAGCAAATGCTCGACGAACTCGACAACGCCGAACGGCAGCGCAATGCTGCACTACTTCGACAGTTGGCGAGTTTGATTCAGTCGATTCAGGGGTTGATTGGTGCTCAGGAAGATGCTTTGGCACGCTTGATCGCGCATCAGGATGGCCGCGAGGTGTCAGGGCTCGATGATGAGATGATCCGCTTGCGCGGGAACACACTTGCTGTCTCTGCCGACGCGACCGGACCGGACCTGATGCGCATTCGTGGACTGATCGATCGTGCAGCGGAGGCTCAAGAGCATGCGATTGCTGCGCTCCGTGCGGAGCCGATGGATGGCGAAGAAGCAGAACGCCGCGAACAGACGAGTCTCTTGCGACTTCGCGAGGCGTTGACAGAAGCGGAACGACAGGAAGCGGAGACGGAAGCCGCTGAACAAGAGCAGCAACGGCGTGAACTCCGGCAGGCGTACCGCGAGCAACTCGAACAGCAGGTCGTGCTGCGAGACGAAAGTGCGCAACTGTCCGGCGAACAACTCACTCGGCGTGAACGAGCGACGGCTCGAGGCATTGGACAGCGGCAATCGTCAATTCGCGATGCCATGGCAGACCTGCTCAAATCGACCGAGGGGCTCGATGAAGCGACCGTGTTTGTCTTTGCTCACCGGCGCCTCGATCAGTTGATGGCTCGGTCGGCCGAGAGGCTCGGGCGCGGCGAGGTCGACAGTTTGACGCTGCGTGATCAGGACGGTGCGGTCAACATTCTTCGCTCTCTGGTCGAGGTTCTGGGCAATGACAGCGGGCCGCAGAACGAGTTTGATCAAGGTGCCGATGGACAGAGTCAGGGTCAGAGTGGTGGCGGCGAAGCAGGCGGCGGCGAGCCCGAGCCGTTGCTTCCACCGATCAAGGAACTCATGTTGCTTCGCGCCATGCAGGCGGAAGTTGCGGTGTGGACCCGTCTACTAGATGAATCGGGGCAAGCAACGCGCGAGGACATTGCAGAACTTGGTGCGCTGCAGCGTGAGATCGCCGACGAGGCGCGATCGTTGATCGAACGCATGGAGCAACAGAATAATGGCGGCGGCCAATCACCGGATGTGCTGCCGGAACCCGGGACTGGTTTTGGAGCGGAGGTGACACCGTGAGAAAGTTGATTTGTGCTACGGTGGTGGCTGCGTGCTGCGGGTTGGCGGTGGGTCAGCCAGAGCGATCGGGTGTTCCGAGCCTCGATGAGTTGCTCGGGCTTGAAAGCGATGGGGCTTCATCAGACACGGATTCTGGGGTGGGGGATGCGTTGATCGATCCGTCGCGATTGGAACTGGATCGAAAACTCACCGCTGAAGAGGCGCAAGAACAGTTTGCCCAGGCGGTTGCCATGATGGGTGATGCGGCCGCCAGGCTGGATCAGGCGGGCGACACCGGTCTGACCACGCAACGGCTGGAAGAAGCGATCTTGAAAAAACTCGATCAGGTGATCGCTGCAGCAGAAGAGTCGCAAAGTTCGAGCAGTTCGAGCAGCAGTTCTTCGTCGTCGTCGTCACAGCAGCAACAACAGCAACAGCAAGATCAGGCGAACCAACAGAGCGGATCAGCGAATCCGGAGCAGGCTCAGGAAGGGTCACCAGGGCGGGAAGGGGAGCTGGGGCCGAGCCCGACCGCGGGGAGTGCGGGCTGGGGGCAGTTGCCCGCTCGCACGCGTGATGCGCTCCTCGAGGGATTGAGCGACCGGTATAGCGCTTTGTATGAACGAATGACGGAGGCGTACTACCGGCGCCTCGCGGAGGATCGACCATGAAACTGCGTAGAGCAGCCGGTCTGTCTGTGTTGATTGCGGCGACCATGGCAAATGCACAGATTGTCGGTCCAGACGAGCCCACACGATCGTCGGCGACAAATGAAGCGGCGGAAGGCGAAATGAACACTGCTCTGGATCAATCGATCCAACGCGGGCTTGCCTATCTGGCAACACAACAAGGTCCGGACGGCGCGTATTCGGGCGGACGATTTGGAAAGAATGTTGCCATCACAGCGGTGGCATGTCTTGCATTTATGGCAGATGGTAATCTGCCGGGTCGCGGACCGTATGGCGATATCGTCGAACGCGGCGTCGATTTCATCCTCGCAAGCAGCGCGGAAAACGGGCTTGTGGCGGCCGACGCTGCAAACGGTCCGATGTATGGCCATGGGTTCGCGACGCTGTTTCTCGGTGAAGTCTACGGCATGAATAGCGGGGGGGGTGATACGGAGCGTTCTCGACGCGTGCATGAAGCATTGGTTAAAGCGGTTCGTCTGATTGAACGAACACAGAACGAAGAGGGCGGCTGGCGCTACAACCCGGTGCCATATGACGCCGATTTGAGCGTGACAATCTGCCAGATCATGGCGCTGCGCAGCGCTCGAAATGCCGGGATTGAAGTCTCAAAAGAGGTGATCGACAAGGCGATTGAATATGTGCACGCCTGTCACAATCGTGATGGCGGGTTTCGATATCAATCGGACATGGGTCCGAGTGCGTGGCCTCGATCGGCGGCAGGGATCGCGAGCCTGTTTTACGCAGGTGTGTATGAGGATGATGCGATCGATCAAGGGTTGACATACCTGGCGAACAATGCCATGCCGGGCAAGGTTCGTGCGTCGCAGGCGCACTATTTTTACGGGCACTATTACGCAGTGCAAGCCAATTTTTTGGCTGGCGGCGAACACTGGGCGGCCTGGTGGGCCGCGATTCGTGGCGAGTTGCTCGATTCACAACTGTCAGACGGATCGTGGCTGGATCGAAGCGTTGGTAGTTCGTATGGCACCGCGATGAGTTTGATCGTGTTGCAGATGCCCAAGCGATATCTCCCCATATTTCAGAAGTAAGGCGGCTGAGCATGCGGATAAAGCGGCTTGGGTTTTTCGTTGCACATCTCCTGACTTGTGCGTCGGCGATGGGCTCGGTCGAGGCAAAGTGGATCGTCTGGGGCAGTGATCTTCAGGCGACCACCGGGCCGGTGATGGCGATTGAAAACAACCGCGTCAAGATGTCAGATGAGCGTGGTCTCGACACGACGGTGTCGGATGCCGTTGCCATGGTGCGATTTGAAGAGATGAACGGTCGCAGATCAGTCTGGCCGGTGGACGGTCGCATGGGCGGCGGAGCGTTTGACGCGTTTGTGACGCTGACGGATGGTCAGCGCTGGGAAGCGTCGCTCTTGGATGAGTCGGCTGGCGAAGACGAGTTGGTTCTCGCCGTTCGACTTGTAGGTCGAGTCGTCGTGCCTTTGGATGTGGTTCAATCAGTGGTGATGGCTGAGGGAGACCGGTGGCCCGCGATCGATGTTGGACCAAACAACGATGGATTCGATCGGATTCGTCTCGCGAACGGCGATGTCCTGAGGGGGACAGTGTTCTCATTCGGGTCGCAAGTCGAAATTGAAAGTGACAACGGCGTTGTGAGCGTCGATCGGTCGACGGTGCGGCAGATGGTCTTGGTCAATCCGCGCGTTCCTTCTGCTCCCGTGCGCGTTTCGCTCGCATCTGGGTCGATCTTCGGCACCCGCGCTGTGTCGGGAGATGAAGCACTTCACTTTGAAGTCGTCGCGCCAGTTGGTGAACGAGGCGCAACTGTGTCACTTGGCGCTGTGCATGCGACCGCGGTGGTGGGTGTGGAGTTTGAGCCCGGAAGGCTGATACCGTTTGACAGACTGCGGGTTATCGATGCACAGCCTGAAGGCGGTCGGATGTGGACAGCTGACCCGGTGTCGTTGAGCGGTGCACGGCTCGGACAGCAGGTGGTCCGATTGCCAGGGCCGATGACAGTTGAATGGACCATTCCTGGCATCGGCGAACGAGCAGCCGGTGTGTTTGCTTTGCGTCGAAGCGAAAGCCAATGGGCAGACTGTATCGTGCGGCTGGAGCAAGACGGCGAAGTGCTTTTTGAAACCCAACTGAATCGAGCATCGCCGAGCGCCGCGTTTTCGGTTGCTCTGAATGCGAGCAGATCGATCTCGGTGCGGGTGTTGCCTGGTGCGTACGGACCGATTGACGATGTTGTCGAGATTCGATCGGGTTGGGTGTTGCTCGCCGATGGCGAAACAGAGTAATGCCAAATCCCATGAACTCTTTGGCTGCGGGATTCGCGGCTGAAGGGAGCATCGGATGTATACGCCTCGAAGCGCTGGGATTGGTTACTTGCTTTGGTTGGGTTGTTTCTTTGGTTTTTGCGGCCTGCACCGCTTCTACATGGGCAAGTGGGTCTCGGGCTTGATCTGGCTTTTCACTTTTGGCCTGCTCGGTATCGGCCAGTTCATTGATCTGTTCCTGATTCCATCAATGACCACAAACGCCAATCGAGGCGTTCGCTTTGAACAGCGGCGTGTGGTCGCCATGCCGGCCTGATTTACGACAGCCGAGTCGCGCGTTGGTGCGCGTTACTCAGGATCGATGATTTTAAGTTGACGGTACTTTTCTTCGTACTTGTCGCGCAACTTGGTCTGTTTGTTTGAAAGGTCGATCTGCCGACCTTGAATGAACGCATGGGTGAGGTTGGTTTTGATCTCGAGGAGCGGGCCATCGGTCACAATGAGTGTGGCATCTTTGCCCGGTTCGATCGAACCAAGCCTGTCGGCGAGACCGAAGATCTGTGCGGGTGCCAGCGTGATCGATCGAATGGCGATCTCGTGATCGAGCCCGTACGCGACTGCAGTCGCAGCTTCATACGGCAGATTGCGAATGTTTGCGTCGAGATCAGAAGGCGCCAGACACCATGTCACGCCAGCGCTGTGCAGTTGTTGCGGGCGCGTAAAAGCGTCGTCGTATGAGGCATCGGTCCGGGCCGGAAAGCCATGGGTTCCTTGCAAAATGACAGGAACATTGTGGTCAGCCAGAAGTGCGGCACACAGATGCGCGTCTCGACCGCCGAGGATCACGAGGCGAAGTTCGTTTGCATCAGCCCACTGCAGAGCCGAAGTGATCTGATCGACCGAATCGGCGTTGACCAAAATGGGCCGCTGGTGTTCCGCATTCTGGATATACGGCCTGAGCGATTCGAGTCGCAGGTCGCTTGTTCGTTCTGTCGCTTGCAATGCGAAATATGCGCGGGCCGCGTCGAAGAGGTTGGTCAGATCGTCAAGGGGGGGCATGCCCTCGGGTCGATCATCGGGTTTGCCAGTCCAGCGATTGGTCGGCCTGTCGATGCGAGGCCAGTTGATGACGAGGGCGGCGTCGGGTGTGATGGTCATGTCCTCCCATGTCCAGCCGTCGAGATTGAGAACCGATGCCTGACCGGGGACGAGTCCGCCGCTCGGGAGCGTGAGCGCCGTCAGAATCCCGTTGGTGCGTGCGACGGGAATGAGGGTTGAGTCTGGGTTGACCGAAACGCAAGCGCGTACTTCCGGTTTGATGTTGCCGACTTCGTTGTAGTCGCGCATGGCGCGAACGGCACCGATTTCGGTGAGGCCGAGGCGCGTATTGGCTGCGAACAAGCCTGGGTAAATGTGTTGACCTGACACATCGATTGTGTGCACATCTGACGACAACCGAACAGTGCGCGCATCACCGATATTGGTGATCACCCCATTTTCAAACATGACAATGCTGTGTTCGATGGTGGGGCCGACGACGGGGTGCAGGGTTGCTCCGAGCAGGGCGATCGGTCCATTCTGCGTCGGGGCTTTGTGGGTCAGGTCTTGGGCCCGTGATTGCTCACTGAAGAGCATGACGAAACAAAGGGCCGCCCAAACCGAACGAACGAGGAGCAAAGCGTGATCATGGATTCTCATGGGCACAGTGTAGTGAGACTCCATCTCTTGTGAGAGACGAGTTGAGATCAGATTCGGACGGTGAACGGTCGGGTTGGCTCCTAGAGTTGCGTTCGTGGGTTCTGGAAGTATCGCCGGGAGGTTCACATTGTTGAAGTTGATCTCGCTTGGGCTGCGGATTGTGGTAGGGCTGGTGGTGCTCTTGATCGGTTTCGGACTGATCGGATTCATGGTGAGTACGCGCGAAAAGCCGCAGTTAAAACCAGGCGTTTTTGCTCCGCTCTTTGTTGAGGGTCTTGTGCTCGAGCCTCAGCCGCTTGCTCGATCGTGGTCCGGGTACGGCACCGCCAATGCAATGAACAGTGCCCGTGTGTCGCCGCAGGTCTCTGGTCGTGTCCTCGAACGCTCTGCAGAAGTCGAAGCGGGATTTGTTGTGGCCAAGGGTCAGCCGCTGTTTGTATTGGATGCGATTGACTTCGAGTTGGCAGCGAGCAACGCGAGGAGTTCAATGACTTCGATTCAAGCCCAGCTTGACGGGCTCGATATCGAAGAAGACCGTGTAACTCGGCAGGTTGAACTCGCTCGCGAGGAACAGGCGATCGCTGAACGCGATCTGGCGCGAGCGAGCGATGTCATCGGCCGCGGTGCTGGCAACGACAGTGAAATCGATCAGTGGACGAGTGCTGTTCGTCGTGCGCAGCGGGCGGTTGTTGCTCTCGAACAACAACTTGATTCCATCCCGAGTCGGCGCGACGACCTGCAAGCCCGCAAAAACGCAACGCAATCGCAGTTGGGACAGGCTGAGGAAAACATCCTTCGTTCCACTGTGAATGCACCGATCGACGGCGTGCTGCAGTCTGTGTCGCTCGAGGTTGGTGAGTGGGCACAGACGGGGCAAGAAGGTGCTGTGATTGTTGACCTGTCCAAAATCGAGATCCCATTGCGGGTGGGTGTTGGCGCATCGGGTTTGATTTCAGTCGGCGATCGGGCTGAGATTCGCATGCGGGCGGAGGACAGCGTGTCGTGGACAGGTCGAGTGTCGCGCATCGCACCACAGATGAATGCCCAGACCCGAGCCATGACGGTGTATGTGGAAGTCGAGCAAGACCCCTCGGCTGCGCGCGTGTTGCGGCCGGGGCAGTTCGTGATCGGCACGATTTACGAGTCAACAACCCAACAACAACTCATCGTGCCGAGGCGAACCCTCGATGCTGGTCGTGTTTTGATTGCGATGGATAGCGGGGGTGATGTCGCTGCGGTGTGGCCCCTCGCCGAACGAATCGCTGGGACGATTGCTCGATCAATTTCGATTGACACTAATCTTCAGGTCGGGACCGGTGCAGCAGATCTCGGTGCCGTTGTTCAACGATCGGCAGAGATTGAAGTCGGATCGAACGCTGTGGCATTGGCAGAGGTGCTCACTGTTCCTGCATCGGGTTGGTACGCGGGCGACGGTAAAGTGCGGGTTGGCGAAACCATTCAACGGGAGTTGACACAGACACTGACGCCCGCGGTAGCGCGATGGTTGATCGAGACGGACGCAGCATCGCTTCCTCAGTCGCTACAGGATGAACTCGCGATAACGCAGCGGCTGCTGGTCGTTGAGTCCGTCGAAGTGGAGTCACTGTTTACCGTTGAACAGGTGTTTGCAGACCTCGATCCTGTCGAGTCGCAGTGGGTTGTCGTGCGTGCGCGCGATGGCCGAGACCTCGCGCACCAGGTGTTACTCACCACGAACCTTGAGCAACTGTCCGATGGCATGATGGTTGAAGTCGAGGTGCGCGGAGGGGAAGCGCCATGAGTTTGCCTCGGTTTGGTGTTCAAAACCCAGTTGTCGCCAACCTGGTGATGTTTGCCATCGTCGGTGCGGGCATCTTGTTTGGTATCACATTGCGCCGTGAGTTTTTTCCAGCGGTCGATGCGACCTTCGTTGCGGTGTCGGCACCTTATCCGGGTGCTGCTCCTGACGAAGTCGAAGACGCACTCGCGACCAAAATCGAAGATCGACTGATCGATGTTGACGGGGTGAAAGAAGTTTCATCGACGATCAACGAAGGCGGTGCCGGCATCCTTCTTGAGTTTGAGGAAGGCACCGATATTGATGAAGCCGTTTCTGAAGTCAAGCGCGAGATCGACGCGCTCCAGGATTTGCCCGAGCAATCGGAACGAATCGTGGTCAGGAAGATCGAGCCGCAGTTGCCGGTCATTATCGTGACCATCTTTGGCGATATCGATGAGCGGGCGCTCAAGACAGCGATTCGTCAGGTTGAAGATGACTTGAAGAGTCTGCCGGGTATGGGCGACGCAGCGATCGGCGGCATTCGGCGAGACGAGATATCGATTGAAGTCTCACCAGAAGCGATGTTGGAGTACGGCCTGAGCTTGCCGATGGTCGCCGATCGCATACGCGAAGCGATGCGTGAAATGCCGGGCGGTTCTGTCCGCGCACCAACACAAACCGTTGGTGTGCGCGCAATGGGTGTCGACGAGCGAGCGGATACGGTTCGAGAGATCATTGTGCTCGCTGCGGGTGACGGCCGAATCGTTCGACTTGACGATGTCGCTGATGTTCGCAGTGGGTTTACCGATACGGATACGGCGTTCCGGTTCAATGGCAAGCCCACGGTGTCGATCACGGTGTTCAAGAAGGGCGATCAGGACATTGTCAAGATGGCCGAGATGGTCAAGGCTTATGTCAAAGGGAGACGCGGCGAGTCGCTTGAGTTGACCCTGACCGAACGGATCGGGGCCGCTATGCAACGACCCGGTTCTGAAGAGGCTCCATCGCCGCGCGTTCAGGCGTATCGGCTCGGACTTGAGCGCGGCCCTCCTCCGGGCGAGATATCAACCACAACGGACCTGTCTCGATTTGTCGTGGGCCGACTTGATCTGTTGACTCGAAACGCGCTGTGGGGGGGTCTCCTTGTCTTCATCACACTCGTCCTGCTCCTGAATTGGCGCGTGTCGTTCTGGGTGGCGGTCGGGCTGGTGATTTCCCTCCTCGGCACACTGGTCGTCATGCGCATCACCGGCATCACGCTCAACTTGCTCACCATGTTTGGGTTGATCGTGGTGCTGGGTATTTTGGTCGATGACGCCATTGTCGTGGCTGAAAATATCACCGCCAAGCACGAAGAAGGACTCAGCCCGAAAGAAGCCGCTATCGCAGGAACCGAGCAGGTCGGATGGCCGGTCGTGGCGACGGTGCTGACGACGGTGTTTGCGTTCCTCCCTTTGGCATTGATTCAGGGCAACATCGGCGACTTCATGGAGGTATTGCCGATTGTCGTGGCGTGTGCTTTGTTTGTGTCGTTGATCGAGAGTTTATTCATCCTGCCTTGTCATATGGCTCACAGTCTGCGATCGCTCGATCGGAAAGAGCCGGGCCCGCTGATGGCCCCGCTTGTGCGATTTGAAGCCCGATACGACAGGGCTCGAGATGCTTTGTTCACGCGCGTGATTATCCCAGGCTATGCGCGGGTTCTGCGGTATTCACTCCGGTTTCGTTACCTGTCATTGATGATCGCAGTCTCGGCTGTATTGATCAGTGTGTCGTGGCTCGCAGGTGGCAGACTTCAGTTCATTTTCTTTGAAGTGGACGACAGCGAAACCGTGAATGTCGAGTTGCGGATGCCCGTCGGTACCCCCATGGAAGAGACAGATCGGTATGTGAGACTCATCGAACAGGTTGCTTCGCAGCAACCCGAGGTGGTGACGACTTTTGCCCAGACCGGTGAGATCGGCGACTTGAGCGGCGGTTCCGGGGGGGCGAGTACCGGAAATGTCGGTCAGGTCATCCTCGAGCTCATGGTCGTCGAAGAACGCACGCGACTCGGAATGCGCTCGAGTAGCGAAGTGATGGTGGCAATCCGCAAGGAACTCGGCCCATTGCCGGGGATCAAGAGTCTTCGGCTCGAGGGTGTCTCCGGCGGCCCTGGTGGACCGGCATTGAGTTTTACCGTTGCTGGCAACGATCAGGACAAGATTGATCACGCGATCGAGCGAATTCAGGAGCGACTTGGCGAGTTTGTCGGCGTGTACGACATCTCGACGAATGTCGATGCGGGGCAGCGGGAGATTCGGTTTACGCTGCGCGATGGAGCGCGTGAACTCGGCTTTACCCGGTCAAACCTGGGTCGTCAGATACAGGCGGCCGTGTTCGGTATCGAAGCGTTTACCTTTGCGGGTTTCCGTGAAGATGTGGATGTGCGGGTCATCGCGCCCAAGAGCGTTCGGCGGAGTATCGAAGGGCTCGAGAAAATGTATGTGTTGACGCCAGCGGGCGTGCCGGTGCAGATCGGTGATGTTGCTGCGATCGAGCTCGGCGAGTCGTACGCGACCGTCCGGCGCCTCGACAGGATGCGCGCCGTCAGCGTGACCGCGGATGTTGATCGCGGGACCGGCGCGAATCCTGAGTCGATCGCAGCTGAGATGAAGCCGTTTCTCAATCGTGTTGTAGCAGAAACGCCGGGTGTCCGCGTGCTTGAGCGAGGCCGGCAGCAGGATGTTGCCGAATCGATGAGTACGCTGCCACTCGGCATGCTGGTCGCGATGGCATTGATCTATCTGGTGCTGGCGTGGCTTTTCAAGAGTTACACGCAGCCTCTGGTCGTGATGGCAGCAATTCCCTTCGCGACCATCGGGATGATCTGGGGGCATGTCATCCTCGGGTATTCCATGACCTTCCTTTCACTCATCGGGTTTGTCGCTCTTGCGGGTGTTGTTGTGAACGATTCGTTGATCTTCATGGAGTTTTTCAACGGTGCTCGCAGGAACGGTGCGGATGTGGCCTCGGCGGCGATCGGTGCCGGACGGGCTCGCGTGCGTGCGATTTTGCTGACGACCATCACGACGGTGCTGGGGCTCTTGCCGCTGATGCTTGAGCAGAGTCTGCAAGCGCGATTCCTGATCCCGATGGGCATCACCATCGCTGGCGGGCTTGTCTCGGCGACCGCGATCATTCTGATTGTGTTGCCCGGGTTGTTGATGATTCTCGATGACATTCGTCGCGTCATGAACGCCTTGTGGAGTGGACAAAGGGAAAGTCCTGTCGATCCGATGACGGTGCCACTCCCGACCGAACCCAAAGCGACCGATTCGAGTGCGAATAACCTATCGGCGTAAGAGGTCAACGCGATTGTTGATCCGGTGGGGGCAGCGTTCGATCGAGAACATTGGAAGGCTCGAAGCCAGCCGATGTGCGTCTGTCATTTGCGGACGATGACATATCCCTTGCGTGTGCCTCGAATGACCTGCAGCCGAACGCCTTGCCGAAGATCAACGCGCCCCATGTAGTCTTGAAGGGTCTCAACAGAATCAACAGCATTGCCAGCGACGCCGTAGATGATGTCTTCGGGTTCGAGTCCTGCTTTGGCGAGCGGGCTATCGGGGGCAAGGTCGGTGACGAGCACGCCCTGAATGTCCGCATTTTGGTATCCCAACTCGCGGCGTGCACGGTCATCGATCGTGGCAATGGTCGCACCTAGATTTGCGTCTTCGATGCCGCCGAAAAATTCTGAAATCTGTTCGTTGCGGTTACCGATCGTGACAAGCACTGTTTGCAGCATGCCGTCCCGCAGTATTCGGACAGGCGCCGTAAAACCGGGCGGCGTGGTTTCAATCGCGGTGATCAGTTCACCGGGCGAAGTTGTGGGGCGTTCCCCGATGGCGAGGATGACATCGGCAGGCTGCAGACCGCTCGCTTGTGCGGGCGAGTCTGGTGTGATTGCTGAGACCAGCACGCCGGTCTGCGACTGATCCAGTTTGTACTGTTTGAGAATGTCAGGGGTGAGTTGTTCAAGGGTGATGCCGAGCCATCCTCTGCCAACGCGGCCGTCCTCGACGAGTGCCTTCATGACGGTTTGCGCCATGTTGCTGGGGATCGAGAATCCGATTCCCATTGCTCCGCCGGTTTTGGATGCGATTGCGGTGTTGATTCCCACCACTTCGCCTTCGAGATTAATGAGCGGGCCGCCCGAATTGCCGGGGTTGATGGCTGCATCGGTTTGGATGAAGTTCTCGTAATCCTTGAACCGTTCTGAGACGAGTCCGATGCCGCGGCGTCCAGTGGCCGAAATGATGCCAGCGGTGACCGTATTGTCGAATCCGAACGGACTGCCAACCGCGAGTACCCACTCGCCGACACGAAGCTCGTGTGAATCACCAAATGTGGCAGCGGTCAGTCGGTCGGCTTGAATCTGCAGGACGGCCAGGTCGCGCTGTGGGTCTGTACCCACGATGGTTGCCTCTAACTCGCGGCCATCGAAAAGCTTCACAACCAAGATATCCGCATCCTTGACCACATGGTTGTTGGTGAGGATGAGCCCGGCGGGGTCTGCGATGACTCCGGATCCGAGCCCCGTGGGCCGGAGTTGTTCAGGACCGATGTGTCGGCGACCAAAAATATCGCGGCGAACACTCTGAACGCGGGATTTGGAGGTGATATGCACCACCGATGGTTCGATTTGAACAGCAGCCCGTTCGAACGCATTGGACAGGGACCGTGCGTAACGGAGTTCGTCGATTGCGACAGCCTCATCGGCTTGCACGGGGGTCGATTGGGCAAAGGTGGGCGGGGCCAGAGTCGTGGCAGTCAAAACGATGGCCACGACACCACACAGATGGCGATTCGTCATTTTGATACCTCCATGAGACAAGCGATGCTGCCACACACATTGTTCGCCAGACGACTTCGAATGTGACGAACTTGTGACGGTTACTGGCGTTCGTATTCGGCCCATGATGATGAAGTCTCTCCCACGCGAATGCGTTCGACGATCAGGTCGGAACGCAAGCGATAACGCTCGCCGCTGGAGTCGGTATACGAATCACCAGCAGCAACTTGTGCTTCCAGATAGTCAAAGATGCTCTTGGCGAGCACTTCTGTCGTCGGATCTGTGTTTTGAAAGGTCACAACGCGCGTGCCGGGCGTTTCGGCGAGTGTTTGGGCAAGCGGGTCGTCGCTGTTAATTGCGAGCGCATGGTCGAAACGGTCAATAAAGTCATGGAGGGCGAGCCTGAGGGCTTTGAAATCGCACACCATGTCGTTCTGGTCGAGTGTCTCAGCGGCGACGACGATATCGATGCGCCGTGAATGGCCATGGGGAAATCGGCAGCGACCGGGGTGCTTGAAAAGCATGTGACCGCTTTCGACTTCAAATGACTTGCAGATTCGGTAGGTCATGAACAGATGGTAGAAGGCGATGGAGAAGCGGGTCACACGGGACTCTTTCCAAATGTGATCCGATTGCGGTCTTGCCAGATTCCGGGCACGAGCACCCAGGGCCACGGGTGTTCACCTCGACCATTGCAGGCTTGTCAGGTGCCCCGGGTATTCCCAAACAACTGGATGTGAAGTCGAGGGCAGTATCGCCAGCCGCGGGAAATGCAGGTATCGAGAATCCAGCGGACTTCTTCTGGTGTCGGCGATGTGACGCCTTCGGGCATGAGCAGAATGTCATCCGGCCCGATCAAGTGAGTCGGATCAACACTCGATAGAAACGCGTCGATCTCGGGCAGGTCATCTTCGTTCGACACCACAAACTTGAGTTGGCGGTCTGGGGCTGTGCAGAGCAGCGTGTTCACCGCGTGCGGGTTCAATCGTCGTTGCTCATGCCGACGGGTCCACGAGCCGTCGGGGTCTCGAGGGTCGTCAGTTGGTGTGGAGTTTTTGAGTTTGGGGCTGATGCTGATGAGATCGCACGAAACATCAGGCGCCACAGTCCCGGCTGTTTCGATGGTGATGTGAAAACCAGCCGTCTTGAGTTGTGCGGTGAGCTCTGTCACCTGTTTGAAAATGAGCGGCTCGCCGCCTGTCAGAACAACATGGCCGACCTTTGATTGCCTTGCGTGTTCAACAATCGCGTCGATTGTCAGCGGCTCAGACTCCGGGTTCCAACTCGCGTACGGCGTGTCACACCAGGTACACCGAAGGTTGCAGCCCGACAGTCGAATGAAGTATGACGGAACGCCAGACAGTTTGCCCTCACCCTGTACGGAAAGAAACAGTTCTGATACTGGCAGGGGGGGTGTGGTCATGGCTATGCGATGTTACGCAGGCAGGGCATACAGCGTAGGGTCGGGGATGCCGGCGGCCTCGAAGCCTGCGCGGCGCAATAAGCACGAATCGCAGCCCCCGCATGCTCGGCCGACGGCATCAGGGTCGTAGCACGAATGGGTCATGCTGTAGTCGATACCCAGGTCGGTCCCTCGTCGGATGATCTCGGCTTTCGACAGATCGATGAGCGGCGTGCAGATCGAGAGCGCCGAGCCTTCGACAGCAGCCTTCGTTGCGAGGTTGGCGGTGTGTTCAAATGCTGCAATAAACTCGGGTCGGCAATCTGGATAGCCGGAATAGTCAACCGCCGTCACACCAAGCCAGATCTCGCTGGCACCGCTCACTTCTGCGAACGCGGTCGCAAGCGAAAGGAATACGAGATTGCGAGCGGGAACATAAGTCACCGGAATGTCATCACCCAGATTCTCTTTGGGAACGGGGATAGTGTCCGTCAGGGCGCTGCCACCAAAGGCCGCCAGATCGATGGGGATAGTCAGGTGTGAATCTGCGCCCAATGCATGAGCGATCTTCGTTGCTGCGACAAGTTCATGCCGATGGCGTTGCCCATAATCAAACGAGAGGCAATGGCATCGGCGATGCTGACTCATCGCGATGGCAAGCGTTGTGGCGCTATCGAGTCCGCCTGAGAGGAGCACCGCTGCATTGATCTGTGAATTTGGCACAGCACAATGGTAGAAGCCGAATCAGGGCGCTGCGAATTGAGCCTGCTCGTAACAGCCCCGGAAACAGTTTTTGAAAAACGACGGTGCATTGGCCGTTCAACTCGCATCGCGAAGTTGAGACTGATCTTTGGTAGCACGATTGATCAAGGCTCGGGCCACGCCGTGTAGGTCGAACGGGCGATCTTCGGTCGCATAGAAGTTGTCTGCGAGGACATCCTGGCCTTCCGCTCGCAGCACTTCGATGTTGGGGGTTGTGGTCAGATCGATCTCTTGGCCGAGATCGTGCAGATCGGGGTTGCTGATGTCCTGAATCTCGCGCACCACAGGGCGGCATGGTTCGGTTGGGTACCAGCGGGTGACAACGCCGGCCATGGCGTTTGAAAGTTGGACGATCGTGCCGGGTGCATAAGGGGGGATCACGGTGTACAGACCGAGCAAGGCGACCGGATCAATCCGATCGGCATACGGCGATTCGCCGAGCAATCGCAAGGCCCGAACGGTTGGCATCGGGCGCCCGCCCGGGAACGCCGGTCGACGCAGTGCCAGAAAAAAACCGGTCGCAGCTGCGATACGGGCAAAGACATGGATATCGGTACCGACTGGCGTATGGATGCCCGTGTTCGAGCGACGAGCAGGGTAGCCGCTGCCATCAAACCGCTGGTGGTGGTGCAGGACAACCGCTGCAGCCGCGGCATCAACTTTACCACGCACCATTTCAAATCCCTTGAGCACATGGTGTCGCCAATCCGGGTCTTCTTCATCGTGCGATTCATAGTAGCGTTCACGGACTTCTTCATCGAGGGCGAGCGCGCCAATGTCTTGTAACAACGCGCCGACGCCGAGCGAAGAGACATTGCGGGCTTTTGCCGGTGCGAGACGCGGGCGTTGATGTTCCAAATAGAAGTCGAGTTTCAATCCGATCAGTAGCGAGATATATGCATTGTCGGCTGCAGAACGAAACAACGGATGCGCCAGGTCGTGCAGATCCTGCACATGCTGGGCCGCGTGCGGGTTCTCTTGCAGAGCAGTCAGAAGCGCCACGATCGCGTTCTGGAACGGACGATAGTCCAGGTCGGGATCGGCGCTATCGCGCGTTTGTTCAAATGCATCTGCGATAGTCTGGTTGACACTGGCCCGCGCGTGAATGACCTGTTCAGATGTGTATTCAGCGATCTCTTCGAGACCCGGGTAGGCGATCGAGAGCTCGTGAACGCCGAGTTCCGGGAGTTTGGCAAGTGTTGCCTCGGTGAGTTCTGTCCCGGCGCGGAGCAGCACAGTCGCCGGCCGCTGCGGGTGAAAGATCGGCATGGCGAGCGTCATGCCGACTCGGGCCTGATTGGCTTGAATTCTGAGCAAATGTCCACTCCACAACGCGCGAGATTCCCGGGTGTCTATCGGCTGATGCAGCCTGTGGATGTGGGACGAATCAGGCAGATCATGCACTTGCGTTGTGTCCTGCGGAATCCGTCCGGATTCATTGTCGCACGACACTCAATGCCGATGAGCACCTAGTTCAACTTGAGCGCAAACGACAATGCGGCGTATGTGAGATACAACACAAGCAGGATGATGCTCTTGGTGCGTCCGAGTCGCGTGCCGACCGCCATTATCGGAATGAGCAGAACCGAGACAAACAACAATGCAGGCAGATGAAAGACGAGCGTGGGTCGGGTTACGGGAATTGGTGCCGCCAGACCGGCTGCCCCGAGCACCGCGAGGAGATTGAACACATTGGAACCCAGAATATTGCCGATCGCAATATCGGACTCTCCCTTTCGTGCAGCCTGAATGGAGGCTGCAAGTTCGGGGACAGATGTTCCGAAAGCGATGATGGTGGCTCCGATGACGATTTCGGGAATGTCCGCAGCACGGGCAAGGTCGGCACCTCCTCGAACGAGAAGCGCTGCGCCGGCTGACAGACCAATCAACCCGAGAAGTGTGTGCAGCAAGCTCGGCCCGAGTGGTGGGTGGGTATTGGTCTCAAGTTTGAGCCCATGTTCGTGCTCGTTCTCGAGAGCAGCTTGGAGTGCGTCTGGGTCCGCTTTGCCGGTTTTGTAGTTGTAGATGATGTAGGCAATGATCCCTGCGAAGAGGATGCCGCCATCAAGCCGCGAGACCGTCGCGTCGAATAGCAGGCCGCAAGCGATTGCGGTGATGATGAGCATGAGGATCGCATCTCGACTGACAATTTTGCGTTGAATGTTGATCGGAGAGATCAACGCTGCGAACGGGAGAATGAGGCACATGTTGGCGATGTTTGAGCCGAGGACATTTCCAACACCGAGTTCTCCGTTGCCGTCGAGGCTGGCTTTGACGGATGCAAACATTTCAGGTGCGCTGGTTCCGAAAGCAACCACGGTCACACCGATGACGAAGGGGCTGAGCCCGAGTCGGCGTGCGATTCGCGCCGCTCCTCGAATGAGCAATTCAGCACCGAAGTATGTCAGCGTGATCCCGACGACCAGAGCAAGGAGTGCATAAAGGGGGGGTAGTTGATCGGGCATGGTGAACTATAAAACTCTGTAAGACCGAGCGATCGATGCTGTTCAATCAGGGGATCAGAGCGTAGCGTTCTGGCGTGTGTGGGATCAGAACCACGACGAGCGAACGCTCGCGTTCGATGATCGCTTGCCCGTTTGGTCCTGTGCGACCAGAAACACCAGCCTGCCGACGGAGCAGTTTCTCGCCGATCGACTGGAGTGACGGCGCAACTGGACCCACGACCCGCGAGCTTGGCTGCTGACCGCGCTGCGAATCGGGCTGTGAAGGAGGTGGTCGATCGACCGGGCGTTCTGGTCGGCCGACCAGGACAGACTCGGGTGATGCAGGATCAACCTCCGGACCAATGGAAGGCGTGTTGTCACCCGGGCTGGCGTGTTGATCCGGGGTGTTCGACTCTCGAAGAGATGACCAGTCAGCGCTCGGGGCTGCCGGGACAATGACAATGGCGTGATCGGCGGGAATGTCCAAACTCGCCTTGAGCCTCTTGAACAGAAGCCCCGCATCCTCAATGGTTGTCGGCAACGGATCGATCAAGTGTTCGAATCGTCTTCGATTCACTTGTATATGTTGCGGTAACAGTTCAAGCCGAAGCCTCGCCTCCACAACATCGTGGTCTGACGCGCTGGAAATGTCAGGGACAATCCAAGCCCGAGCGAGCAACCGAAACCGCCCTTGCGAGAGACGCAACGGGCCGGAATCAAGACGCGTGTAGTCTTCCGGTAGTTCAGGGCCGGTGACCAGAGGAGACCATCTGTAGAGCATGCCGATCGACTCAGTCTGTATGGTACTGACCGGCACAAGTGAGTTCATCGCGTTCTCGAGTTCAGCGATCGGGACGGCAATGATCCGCAATCCATTCGCGTGAAGACGAGACCGGGTGCGTTGGTCCATGCCCGTCTCGACTTCGTCATAGTCGCGCAGCGCAAGACCGATCGTGGTGCCGGTGCTGGCGACCGGAATCAGTTTCATCTCAAGCCCGAGAAAATTCGTCGGTGTCTCAGTCTGCGCTGGTGTCAGCGTGGTTGCCATGACCAATAGCATCGCGATCAAATTGGCCCGTCGGAGTATGCCCATGGGTGTCTATTCGTCTGGTTCGCAGTCGTTGATCCGGTCGATCAACAACCTGACGAGTCCAAAGTTCCGCCGGGTGTGGTGAAACACGAGCCTTGGCAGTTCGAGGTGGTCTTCTTCCTGAGGCAATGTGCCGGTGCGTTCGATGGTTCCAGACTTGATCAATGACTGAAACTCGACCGCGAGACGATCGGCATCCGCCTGGCTGATCTGCTTCTTGAGTCGGATGACCAGATTGTCGCGGACATAGCGTGAAGAGTGATACAAGCGATAGAAGTGCTGGATATGGTCCGCAGCGTCAGCAGGATCTTTTGCGATGTAGTACAAGTGCTCATCATCAGGGCTGATCCAGCCTCGACTCATCAACTGATGATCGATGAACCGTTTGCAACCGGCCCAATACCCGGGAATCGCGAGGTCTGCGTCGCCGCCCGCGACGGTGTGCCCCTCGGTGGGTTCACCTTCGACGAACACGATTGGAATCATGCTCGCTTTGCCAGTTTGAACGAGTGTGAGTGTCTCAAAAGTCTCGTCAAGCGTACCGAATCCGCCCGGGAAGCAAACAACCGCTTCGGCCTGCGAAAGGAACATCAGTTTGCGCGTGAAAAAGTAGCGGAAGTGAATCAACTTTTCGTCGTCAGCGATGATCTCGTTGGCAGTGGTTTCAAACGGGAGTCTGATCGCGACACCGAATGATGCTTCGCGCCCTGGTCCCTCGTGCCCGGCTTTCATGATGCCATCACCTGCCCCGGTGATCACCATCCACCCTCGTTCGGCCATCACTCTGGAGAATAGCACAGCGGCCTTGTAATCTGGGTGATCGGGCGGCGTCCGAGCCGAGCCGAAAATCGTCACCTTGTGCGCATCCGGATACTCACCAAAGACGCGGTACGCATAACGCATTTCTTTGAACGCAGCCGTGAGGAGTTTGAGCTCCCCTCTGTCTCGGCCATCCGGGATGAGTTTGAGCGAAGTCGTGATGAGATCGCGAACGAGCCGCGCGTCATATTCGTCGGAAGGCCCGGCGACATCTTCGATGAGATCGCGGATGCGTTCCTGCACTTCGCCATCATCAGCCTTGCGCTGAGCGCCGAGTTCTGGCGGCGCATCGCTTTGGCCCTTCGGTGCGGTTGAGGACGGCGGATCGAGTTCTTGTCGGTTGTGTTCGTTGGTCATTGGTCTTGATTGTTGCCTTGTTGTTCGAAGTTCTCGATAGCGGTCTTCACTTGTTTGGAACTGAGTCTGCTGCGTTCTCGGAATTCGAGCGCCCGACGCTTGATATCACGCAGGAGTTTTTCCTGTGATGAGGGTTCTCGGCCGAAAAGAGTTGAAATTGCAGCCCGGGTGTTGGTAAGCGGGTCAGTCGAGATCGCCGGTTCACGAAGCGTCCCCTGGACTCGAATCGTCACAAGTTCATCGCGAATGGATTCAAGCACCGGGCTGAGCAGCGGGATTCGCTTGTTTGCTCGGCTATTGACCCGAAGATCGAGTGTCTGGTCCGGGATGTTGAGTGTCCCATACCCGATCAGTTCGATCGAGCGCGAAAGGACGCTGAGTTCTTCAAAGGTCGCTTCGTCATTGAGCAGGTAGAACCGTGCCCGGGCGAGTTCGAGTTGTTCACCCATGGGGAGAGCGAGGTTGCTGACTTCAATCAAAGGCACAAGGAGCGGAAGTTTGAGGACGCGCCCTTGCGAAACCTGAATCAGACCGACGCCGCGGCGAGGTCCGTCGATCACGCCATACATCGACATGCGAGCATCGATCGATCCTCTCGAATCGTCGACAGCCTGCTCCGGATCACGCAACTGGGTGTCGAGCGCAAGATCCTGCAAAATGGGAGCGAATCGCACGCCCGAAAGTGTGGATTCAAAGTCGTACTGAATCCGATCGTCCGGCGTGCTCCAGACGACAGCGGTTGCCGCGATACGACCGCCGTGCGACTCGGCGATAATTGGGTTGACTTCGATTGCCTTGCCGTCAGGTGTCGATCGGAGCGTGACGGTGCCGTTCGACATCCACACTTGTCCCGCGCGGAATGTCGGCGCATCAACAACCATCTCGAACTCGGGTGTTCCAAGTGTCGGGTCCGTGTGTGCAACGAAGTCAACCGTTGCAGTCACGCGATCGAGTTCGATGCCGGCGTTCATTGATCCATCCTGCACCATGAGCCTGCCCAATATGTCGAGTCGTGAACCGGCAACTGATTGTGCATAGAGCAGGTGGCCGCCCTCCAGTTGCAAAGGGCCGTTGACTGTGACCGAGAGTTGATCGAGGACCGACGAGATGGATGATGGCAACAGTGCCTGCAATTCTGGTGTGAGACTTGTCGCGTCGAGCGAGAACGCAAGATCGGCTTGTTTCTGCTGGTCCGCCGAGGCGAGGTCGCCGACTTCAAACCGACCGTCCAGCCGCCCGGACCAGTTCGAGGCATCAAAAGCAAGTTGCTGAATCTTGGCCTGTCCATCTTGAAACGCGATCGAACCTTCGGTGAAGCCGAGGTTGACGCGTTGCTCGTTGTATGTAAATTCGATGCGGTGTGGATTGATGTACAGCGATGTCAAGTCAAATTGCCGACCAGGCGTGACCGATACAGCAGCAGTGAGATCGAGCGTGCCCGCCGGGTCGGCATCCGCAAGGAATCGACCAATGGAGTCGGCATCGGCGGGGAGAAATCGGCCGATGACACGACTGTCATAGTTCACACCGGTCAAGGTTGCTGATAACACGCTCGCAGCCGCGGCATCACCCGAGTCGACAATCTCTGTGCTCGTCAGGTTGCTCAGCGGTAGCGTGCCTTGCAGTTCCGCCCGGGCGAATGGCTCGCGATCGATCAGTACACGACCTCCGAACTGTTCAATGTAAACAGCCGACCGTTGCCCTTTGGATATCCGAATGCTGCCTGTTGATTCGACGATGGTCATATCGAGATCGCGAGCGCGAATCGTCAGGTCCCGCGCTTGATCGATCGTGAGCACCGTTTCCGGCAGTGACTCATTGATAGTCTGATGGTTGAGATTGACCGCAATGGTGCCGGTTGGTCTGAATCGCTCTCGCAGATCATGCAGTTGCTGTGCAGCTGGCTGGTCAACCCAGGCGATTAACTGTTCAACCGGGTGTGTGAGAACAAGGCTTGGCAGGGACGCAGACAGCGATTGGATCTGCATGACATTCTGCGCTGCGTCGCCGTACGCGATGTTGGCTTGAAGCGAGGCTGCAGCGGGATGATTGTCGTGACCACTGACAAGATCAGCGCCAAGATCAAGTCGCAGTGATGACGGATCGGCGTAAATCGCACCCTGAATGTTGGCAAGTTGGAGAGCATCAACAACACCGCCTTGCGAGGGGGTCCATCCATCAATGGTCGCTGTGATCGATTGTGGCGTGACATCGACAACATATGGCGGTCGGTTTGGCTGACCAATCTGCGCGATGCAATCGATGGTTCCACGCAAGCCAAGACTGCCCAACAGTTCGCGTGCGTTCATGGTGCCAGGTGCCGCGTCCGGGTCGCCCGGAATGGCGTTAATAAGTAGTGGCGTGATCGGTATGTCGGTCGCAGTGATAGTGATCTTCGGGAGGGCATCTTCATTCGTCAGCCCGGCAAGGGCTTCGACCTGGGCAGAACCACCTGCGAGCGTGTAGAAGTGCCCCTCGCTACTCGAAATTGACGCGGTGTTCTCCTGAATGCGTATCGTGACATCTTCAGCGACAATCGGAAGCGGGAACTGCTCGGGCACAAACCCGGCGCGCGGCACATGAACAGTGACATCGATGTCCCAGATATTCTCTTCACCAAGATGACGGAAGATGTCAATATCGACCGATGACCGGCCGCCGAGCGCAAATGGCGGAACTTCAACAAGCGATGTGAGTTCGGCAAGACGATCACGCTGTTCATCTGAGAGCGTGTTCGCTGAAGATCGGAGCGACTCGAGTTCAGACGCGCGATCGCGCGCCTCCCTCGGCGTTTGAATGAGGTTCTGCTCGCGCAGCGTTCGGTACCGCTCTCGATTGAGCAGTGCGTCGTAGAGATCCTGATGTTGCACTCCCAACGCGGTGCGCAGCCTTGAATCAAGCGGCACATCCGTCACACTGATGTCGATCTTGGCTTGAGCGATCGGTCCGAGAGGGCCGATTTCACCGGTCGCCTGTAAGCGGGCTCCGGATGCCGATTCACCGGTTATATCTCGAAGAAACAGCGTGTTGTCAGCGATTTCGAGGATGCCGGTGAGATTGGTGAACGCATAAGGGAACTCGCGGTACGAGGCAACGCCGTCGAATAAATGGATGAGTCCTTCGGCGGCAGGTTCATCCGCAGGCTCCGACCGCGCGACCGTCAGATCGAGCGCAACTTCGGCGGTCGGGCTGGAGAAGATCTCAAGCTGTTCGCGCACAAACTCGGGGACATACCCGAGGCGTTCAAGATTCTCGGCAAGTCGCACGCGGCCCACATGAATATCACACGAAAACGGTGAATCGATTGAGAGCGATTCTGCTGTGAAAGTTGCTGTTGCGGGAACACCATCAATGAACCCGGCAACATCCGCAAACACACCATTCGCGTTGATGTGAATTGTGCCGTTGACATCGGCCATGTGTCCTCTGGCGAGCGGTGTCTGTTCAACCGGGAGATCCAACTGAACGGACTCAAGTGTCGCGCGAAGATCGATGCCACCATCCTTGAAAATGGTAAGATCGGTTGGCAGCACGCGTCCCTGCAATGCGAGTGATTGGTGCAGGGCGCGTAGGTGAGACGGGATGGCTTCGTTTGGCCAATCGGCGATATCGAGTTCATCCAGCGTGACATCTGTTCGATCCGGTCGAATCGTGGCGATGATCTGAAATGGCGATTGTTCCGGCATGTGCTGAACAAGCGTGAGGATGTGCGTTTGTGGTTCGGTCGTGGGCGCAAGCGTCGCCTCGATCGGAATTCGGCGCAGCAGGCTGTAGTCAGACTGGGTGTGTTCACCGAGTTCAAGAACACCGCCAGTGACCTTGACAATTGGTAGATCGCTTGCGCCGCGAGGCGATTGCTTTTTGAATTGGATGGAGGCGATACTCCACGCACCAGATTCCATGTCTCGGCTCGCCCGGAGCACAGGTTCAACGATGTCGATCGAAGTAATGCTCGGGCTGCCCGACCGCAAACCTGAAACTGAAACCACAGCCGAAGTCGCCTGTAAGATCTGCGCCTGTGGGCCTTTGAGATCGCTCGCTGCGATTGACAGCCCTTCGATCGCGATCGTGCCGTTGGGGTTGATTGTGGCGCGGCGAATGTCCACCTGTGCGTCTGAAAGCGATCGCAGTTGCGTGAGAACGATGGAACGGGCAAGTGGGCCGCGCGTGAGCGTGATAAAAGCGACAGTCAGCACGAGCCCGAGCAGCAGAACGAGCATGATGCAGCGACGACCCCATCGACGCGGTTTCCGGGCGTTCGGAGCATCGTTGTGTTTGGAAGGTTGCTCGTTCATGGGGGAAGCACAATTTCTCCCGGGATGGTAGTCCGTGGAGCGCGTATGCTCGCGGAATGGCGAAGTCCAAGCAGAACTATGCGTGCCGATCGTGCGGATCCCTTTTTACGAAGTGGCTCGGTCGATGTCCTGATTGTGGGGGGTGGGATACCCTCGAAGAAATACAGGAATCGGGTACCGGAGCGCGTGCAGGGTGGGCAACACCACCGAGTGAAGCCCGCTCAATCGCCGAGGTCGGGACCGATCCGAATGTCGCTCGTTGTGCGACCGGGATGAATGAATTTGACCGGGTCCTCGGCGTTTCGCCTGATGGCGGCATCGGCATCGTACCCGGTTCAGTGCTGCTCGTGGGCGGTGAACCGGGCGTGGGCAAATCGACGCTGTTACTCCAGGCGGCGGGCGGCTGGGCGAATCGCGGTACGCGGGTGCTGTATGTCTCGAGCGAAGAATCAGCAGAGCAGGTTCGGCTCCGCGCCCAGCGCCTTGGTGTGGGAACCCCGGCGGAGCTGTTTTTGCTCGCAGAGACCAATCTGGAGAAGATCAGCGAGCAGGCACGCAAGGTGAAACCAGCGATTGTGCTGATCGACTCCATTCAAATGACATTCAGTCATGAAATCGAATCTGCACCAGGGAGTGTCGCACAATTGCGGCGGTGTGGGTCAGATCTGGTCATGCTCGCCAAAGCAACGGGTACAGCGGTCGTGCTCGTCGGACATGTCACGAAGGATGGACAGCTCGCAGGCCCGAGGCTGCTCGAACATCTCGTCGATGCAGTGCTGTACTTTGAAGGTGATCGACTGGGCGCGACGCGGATCGTGCGTGCCGTCAAAAACCGCTACGGCGCCACATTGGAACTGGGTATTTTTACCATGACCGGTCGCGGGCTCGAACAGTTGCCCGGGGGGGCGAGTATTTCTGCTGAGCGCGTCGATGCCGGGCCCGGCGCTGTGGTGTGTCCGGTCGTGCATGGTTCACGGTGTGTGCTGGCAGAAGTGCAGGCGCTCACCGCGACGGGCTTTCTGGGGTCCGCCAAACGGAAGAGTTCGGGTCTCGACACCAGCCGACTTGCGATGATCATCGCGGTCCTCGAACAGCACGGCGGCTTGCGCCTTGCCGACCGCGATGTGTTCGCACAGACCGTCGGCGGCATGCGCATCGTTGAGCCGGCAGCCGATCTGGCGCTGCTCTTGGCGATTGCGGGCGCTGAACGCGGCAAGGGCCTCGAACAAGGGGTGTGTGTTGTTGGTGAGGTCAGCCTATCAGGACGAATAGGTCCGGTAGGTCAGGCGGACATGCGGCTCACTGAGGCTGTTCGACTGGGCTATCGCCGCATACTCGGGCCTGAGATGGGCAGTGAGGTAAACAGCGCGATCGACTTTGTACCAGTTCGGTCCGTCGCAGCGGCTCTGGAGCACCTCGGGTAAGCCGAACGCGTGTTTATTTCTTCTGTAATCGTGACTTGGGCGTGACTTGGTCTTGACACGGCGCTCGATTTACGGGAGCATCGGATGGTGGTCCGATTCCAGTGTGGTTCGGGTCGTCCTATAACGCAAATAGTTAGAGGGGAATATCCATGGCATCATCCGCTGGCGGCCGATTTGGGTCGCGGAACCATCGTGCAACTTCACTCGTCCTCGGGTGCGGACTTGCGATCGCTGCTTGTCAAACCGCGAGCGCTCAGATCGCGTGGAAGTCATCGCCACAGGTCCATGCGATCTCGATGACCGGGCTTGACATTCAGCGCACGCTCAACGGTTTTGCCAATACAGGCGAAGTTCGTCATGGTGTCATGCAACTGTCACGCATCACCACGATTGCTGAACGCGAGTATCTCGCGTCACTCGGTGTCGACCTGCTCCGTTCGCTCGGCGGAACCGCGTACCTTGTTGCCATTCAACCCAATGTCAACGCACAGCGGGTTTCGACGAGCGGGCTCATTGCGCAGGTCGGCGAAATCGAGTTGCAGCACAAGATGCACCCCGATCTGAACGCCGGGCTGACCCACGACTGGATGATCGTGGATCGCGCCCAAGGCATCGATGGTCAACTCGAAGGCTCACGGTCGACCAACCTGGATGATAAAGACGCTGTCAGCCCGCGCGTGGCTGTCTATGTGATGATGCACCGTGATGTTGACGCACTTGGTGCCGGTTTTGAAGCCGTCCTTCGCCATGGAGGCGAAGTGATGTCCATGGTCGAATCAGTCAACGCACTTGTTGTACACATGTCGCGAGACGCGGTCGGCGCGCTTGCCGGTGAAGATGTGGTGATGTGGGTCGAGCCGCCTCTACCCAAGTTCAGCACGACCAATGCATCCGCTCGCGCAATCATGGATGTCGAGACCGTCAACTCAGCTCCTTACGGGCTCGATGGCAGCGGCGTGGGCGTGCTCGTCTACGACGCGGGTCGCGTGTTCAACCACAGCGACTTCGGCAGCCGAATGACCGCAGGCGATACCGACGGCATCTCAGGTCACGCGACGCATGTCGCAGGCACCGTCGGGGGGGCTGGCACCTTGAACAGCACCCACCGTGGTATGGCTCCTGGTGTAGACATTATTTCATACGGATTCGAAGTGGTCGGCGGTCTGCAACCAGGCTTCCTGTATACAGAACCCGGCGACTTTGAAGCCGACTACGACGAGGCCATGAACACGCATGGTGCGGACATCTCCAACAACTCCATTGGTTCCAATGTCGAATCGAACGGGTACGACTGCACCTGGCATGGCGATTATGGCCTGATGGCATCGTTGATCGACGAAGTCGTCGGTGGCAGCCTTGGCAACCCGTTCCGCATTGTCTGGGCGGCAGGCAACGAGCGACAGGGCAGCCGGTGTGATATCGAAGGGTTTGGCGACTATTATTCCGTCGCCCCCCCCGGTAACGCCAAGAATCAGATTTCGGTTGGCGCGCTCAACTCCAACAATGACTCCATGACCAGTTTTTCGAGTTGGGGTCCGACGGACGACGGTCGCCTCAAGCCGGATATCGCCGGCCCTGGTTGCCAGTCAGATGCTGACTTCGGTGTCACCAGTACCTCGAGTTCAAATGGGTACACCACCCTGTGCGGCACATCGATGGCGAGTCCGGCAGTCGCTGGTGTCAGTGCATTGATCCTTCAGCAGTGGCGTGCATCAAACCCGGGTGCTGACGACATGCGCAACGGTACACTCAAAGCCATCCTCGCCAACTCAGCGGTTGATCTGGGCAACACCGGTCCTGACTATCAGTACGGGCACGGCTCGGTGCGTGCACCAGCAGCAGTTGACACTGTGCTCGAAGGGCGTGTGCTCGAAACCACCGTCGACCAGGGACAAACACAGTTTTATATTGCAGTTGTTGAACCGGGCGATGCCGAACTCAAGGTGACCATGTCGTGGGATGACCCGGCAGCGACACCCATGACGACCAGCGCGCTCGTCAACGATCTCGACATGCGGATCGTGGGCCCGAGTGGCACCGTGTACATGCCCTGGACGCTGGACCCGTCCAACCCCGGCGCACCTGCTGTTCAATCGACAGTCGATCGTCGAAACAATATTGAACAGGTCGCGATCACCGGCCCGACCCCGGGCGCCTATCGCGTCGAGATTACCGGATTCAACATTGCTGAAGGTCCGTCGCAGGTTGTCGGGGTTGCTTCAACCACCGAACTGTTCACCTGCTCTTCAGCCGGCATCGTCGGCATGAGTGGCAACCGACAGGCATGTTCAGCCACCATCGCAATCGATGTGGTTGACTGTGATCTGAATCTCGATGACGGTGTCATCGACACCGCGATGGTGTTGGTCACGAGCGACTCTGATCCGACCGGCGAAATGATCACAGTCACCGAAATCGGTGCTGAGGTCTCGGTCTTCAGTGGGTCAATCGACATCAGTGAATCCGGCGGTGCTGGTGTGTTGCAGGTCGCTGAAGGTGACACGATCACCGTCACATACATCGATGCAGACGATGGCAATGGCGGAACCAATGTCTCAGTCACAGCATCTGCCACGGTCGATTGTTCAGGACCGATGCTTGTGTCGACGAGCACGCCTTCCGTCGAAGCCCGCAGTGCGGTCATCGATGTCACTGTCAATGAAGACGCAGCGGTGACTGTTCGTTACGGCACGAGTTGCGGCGCTTTGACCAACTCGGTCAGTTCCGCGCAGTTGACAACGGGTCACTCGCTCGCGATCGGTGGGTTGGTCGATGACACGACTTACTACTACGCGATCGACATGGTCGATTCTGCTGGCAACATGAGTTCGAGCGACAACAGTGGTGCGTGCTATTCGTTCACCACGCCCGGTATCCCCGACTTCATGACTGAGCAGTTCTCGTCCGGAAATGATCTGGTTGGCAAGATGGTGACATTCCATACGGACGGCAGTGAGGAAGATTTCTATCGCAGCTGCGCCGAAGATCTTGAAAGCGGGCTGCCTACCGATCCAACCGGGGGGACAACCATCTTCCTGTCGGACGATGACAGTGAACTGATCAATGTCAGTGGTGGCAACTCGGTGAGTCTCTATGGCACTTCGTGGACCTCGTTCTATGTTGGGTCGAACGGCTATATCACCTTTGGTGGTAGCGACACCGACTACACCGAAGATCCATTCGATCACTTCTCGCAGCCTCGCATCTCCGGGTGGTTCGATGACCTGAATCCGAACAGCGGCGGGACAGTCAGTTACAAGCAGCTGAGTGATCGTGTCGCCGTGACCTACCAGAATCTCCCTGAGTACTTCTCGACCGGAGCCAACACATTCCAGATCGAGATGTTCTTTGACGGCACGATTCGCCTCAGTTATCTGAGCATGTCTTCAAGCGACGGCATCGTGGGTCTGTCCGAAGGTGACGGCCTTGATCCGGCGTTCTTTGAGTCCGATCTTTCAAGCGAAGCCGGATGTAGCACATGTGTGCCCGACTTCACCGGCGATGGCGAACTGGACTTCTTCGACGCTCAGGACTTCCTGAATGCGTTCGCAGCGAACGATCCGCGTGCGGATCTCAACGCCGACACGCTGTTCGACTTCTTTGATGTGCAGCTGTATCTGAATCTGTTCAGCGCCGGTTGCCCGTAAAGGCTTGCAAGTCAGTTGATTGCAGAATCGGGCCCGGATTTTCACAATCCGGGCCCGTTTTTTGTCAAGCGTGAGCGTTGGAGACAGAGTTTCGCTAGGGTGTATGCTGCACTGTGAAAGAAGTAACCGCGACAACTTTGAGACTAGAACCCATCGCCGGGCCTCCGATGGATCCGACGACGCTGCGCCCGCCAGGACCATATCGAATCGGGCGCGGGAGTGACTCTGACATCGTGTTGCCGTATGGCACAGTCTCGCGTCGGCATGCATTGCTTTCCGATCAAGGCGGGATCTGGCATCTGACCGATCGAGGTAGTCGGCACGGCTCGTTCGTCAACGGCGTGCAACTGGAAGAGGGCGACCCGACACCGATCACGCCGGGTGATCTCGTCCGACTTGGGCCTTGGACATTTCGTGTCCGTGATCCTGGTTCGGCCATGGCAAGTGTGCCCACCACCAACGATTTCCATCAGTCTGGTCATCGCATTGAAACCGTCCAACGAGCCGATCGGCAGGAGTTCGCGCAGCATCGGCTCGAGCTGTTGATCGACTGGGCGGGAACCGCGACGACCGCTGACACGATGGAAGAACTTTCCACGCTGATGTTGCAGGCAGCGCTCGACGGGACAGGGTTGTCACGCGGAGCGGTGGTTCGACAGGTGTCGGCTTCAGGTGAGGTCGAGACCATCGCGGAAATCGGTCACGGCGACGGTGCCCGCACCAAGATTGACATGAGCCGCTCATTGTTGGCTGCAGCATCGGCTGGCGAAGTCGTTCGTCTCACCAACGAAGCCACGCCAAACTACGGCGAGAGCATCATGCAGCTGGGTATCCACTCGGCGGTCTGTGCCCCGTTGATGCTCGAGCGATCGGTCGAGGCATATTTGTATGTCGATGCACGCGAAGGCGAGCGAGTGGTGGCTGAAGAAGCGGCAGCCTTTTGTGCAGCCGTCGCTCGGGTGGGGGAAATGGCGCTCGGCAATCTGCGTCGCCACGCGCTCGAGAGGCTCCGCCAGACAGCCGAGTCTGACCTGCGGGCTGCCCGTGATGCCCAAGACCTCATCATGCCGCCATCGTCCGGGCAGTTTGGCTCGGTGAAGTACGCGGTCATGCGACAGCCCGGCCGTATGGTGGCGGGTGACCTCTTTGATGTTGTGCCGCGCCGCGAGGGCGGGCAGGTTGGCGTATTCCTCGGTGATGTCTCTGGCAAGGGTGTCGGTGCCGGGTTGCTGATGGCCGTCGCTCAGACCAACCTGCGTCTGGGTCTCAGGCACACGGCCGATCCGGGGCTTTTGTTGACCGATCTGAACGAGTACCTGCTCGCTCGCAGCACCACCGAAAAATTTATCACGCTCTGGCTTGGGCTGTTTGATCCCGTCGCAGGCACGGTGCAGTTCAGTGATGCAGGGCATGGCCACTGGTTGGTGTGTCCGCCCGAGGGCGACCCGCACCTCGTCCAGTGCGAAGGAAAGTTCCCGATCGGGATTGATACGGGATTTGCGTATCCAACCGAGTCCTTCTCGATCGAGCCCGGCTCGCGCGTGGTGCTGTTCTCTGACGGCCTCGTCGAGCAGGCAGACCTCGATGGCGATCAGTTTCAGGTCGCCCGAGCAATCGACATCTTGCGGGAGTGTGGCTCGTGTGAAGAGGATGTCGCGGCGCTCCACAAAGCGGTGGTCTCGCACGCCGGAACAGATTCTTTGCAAGATGACTTGACGATCGCTTCCATCGAGATCGCTCGGTCGAGTTGAATCCTGACAGCGTCCGATGAAGCAGCGTGATGAACCAGGGCGTCAGTCTTTCCAGAACTCGCGCCAGATATCACCCGGCCCGATGTTGGCGATGTCGTTCTTGAGTTGCTGATTTAGTTCGTCGAATGTGCCAAGAGCCGGAGGCGACTCGAGGCTGACGACCGGACCAAGCGCGGGCCCGAGCCCGAGACTGCCATCGCCACTGACCACCACAACCCAGCGACCTTCCTCGAGACTGCGATACACCGCCTTGCCAAATGTGGCGCGGTGCCCGTCCCAATCGATACCTGCGAGTTCGGGTTCGATGATGAGCCCTTGTGATGGCGGGGTGAGAGCGTCAAACACACGCCGAATCCAGAGTCGGCCATCGATGATGGCGTAGTCAATGTAGATCTCGTGACGCGGGTCGTAATCGGTCGGTATCTCACGGATCACGCCCGCAGCGTTGCGAATGCGGACGGTCAGGTGATTCTGCTCGACCACCAGTTCAGTGATCGCGGTGCGGCGTACCGCGTCGTTGTACTGCGTCCGCAGCGATTCATATCGACCGGCAACATCTTCAAGGCGGGAACGGTAGACCGACTCGGTGATCCCGGCGCGGGTCAGGTGATACGCAAGCAATGCGGCAGCGATACCGAATCCGGCGGCTGCGGTCAACGAGAGCAAGGTTGTCACCTTGGGGCGCGGCATATGCGTGTTGTAGTGTCTATCGGCACAAAGAGTTCGGTGGCTTCAGCGTCTGTTACAGCCAGCCGAGGCTCTTCAGGTCGTCAATCGGCTCTTCGAATGAGCAACTGCCGTACGACAGTGCAAACCGCTCTCGGGCCCGGGCGAGCCCGACCAGATCCAGCGACCGATCACGCCAACTGACTGCTTGTTCTGTGAACGCGAACGCATTCGCATCCGTTTCGTTGAGCAAGTCGGGCAGATCACTATCTGCGATGACGCGCTCGGACAGCATCGCGGCCGCCAGAAACACATTGATAAACCCGTGCATCGTGCTGCGCGGCGGAGACGCTTCGTAGGACAGGGCATATTCAGCCCGCAACGGGTGGTGAAGCCCTGCGGTCGCTTTGAAGGGGACATGGGCCGCGTGACAGGCAGCGATGAATGCGGCGACAAACTCGACCGAAGGGATGGCATCCGGGGTCACGCCGCCGCATCTGATTTTGGCAGCCGCATCTTCGCCCGCGATCGCCGCGATGAAGCCGCGCGGGTCCGTTGTGCCCGGGAACTCGAAGAACGGCATGATGTCGTTGGGAATCATCTCGATCGCTTCATCGACATCGCCGGGCTCGGTCAGACGCATTTCAAGAGCATCGATCTTCGCAAGTCCGGCATCTTCTTTCGCATGATGGTCGTTGAATGCATCGATTCGTGTCAAGCACTCGTCGAGGTGACCATCAATCAAAGCACTGACGCGCCAGGGCTCGCGCGTGTCTGCCATCTCGCGATACCCGCTGGTCGCAAAGGTGCCCGGCATGAGCAGCGCACCGCGTTGTGTGAACTCATCGAGGCGTGAAACCGGACAGATGAATCGGCCGAGCGCATGGGCGTGTTCATCCGTCGTGTAGCGATGAAAGTTCTCCACAGCGGGTTGCATATCAAGTTTCGCAGGTGGAAAGAGACCTGCGTAGTCAACAAGGCCGTCGATCAAGGTGCGGAGTATCTGCGTCATGCGTTTGGTTCATCCGATTTGTTCGAGAAGTTGAGACGGTCGTGCCACGGTCGCATGGTCTGATTGGGAGCCAAGGTCGGGTTGAGAAAGTCTGCAGCGCAATGTTCAAACAGCGCATGGCGGCGTGCGTTGGCGAGCCCACCGTCGAAATGACCGTAGGGTGTGATGAACCGCCAGCGCCGACCGGGGTCAGAGCCGAGCGCGTTGAATGCCGCTGCTGCCGCGGGCGCTGGTGCAATGTCGTCACGCTGGGCGAGTTTGGCGAGCACCGGGATGCGGACCTGCGGTGCGTGTGTGACAGGGTCGATCAGGCGAAGTCGGTCGAGAATCATCTGCCGACGATTCTCGGGCATGCGCTCGAGCAACGACTCGATCTCCGCGCCGGTGCCAGATCTCGGGGCAGGATGCACCGCCCGCCAAGGCCAATCAGAAAGAGTCGGAAGTCCAATGACAAGTCGGTCAACGACAGTTTCGTGAGGCAATCGGCCGTTGAGGGCTGCGACCGCATTGATCGCAAGCGATGCGCCCAGTGACGAGCCTTTCAAGGCGATCATCGCATCATCAAGATTGCGATCGATGAGCCAGTTGCGGGCAGCCCGGCACGCGTCGATGACATCGGCAACGGCGAGGGGGGCGACCCAGACCTCCGCGCCCGCGAGCCCCTCCTCCGGTGCATCGAGCCCTTGCGTAATCCAGCCTGATCCGGGCGAGCCACCCAGTGGCAAACCATCCTGTGTCTGCCGAGGCGATCCGGGAAACCCGCGAACTCGAATCGCGAGCAACGCCAGTCCATGATCCAGGAGTGATCTTTCTGAGTCGGTTTGTGCTTCAAGTGTCGGGACCTGCTCGTAGCCATGGAGGAGAACGACAATTCCTTGAACTGGGGAATCAGGCTCGACGAGTCGGCAGCCAATCTTCGTATGACGAAGGCTCGAAAACTCGTGCGTCGCGGTGGGGTCGGTCGCTTCTGGTTCAACGCGCGGCGAAAGCACCGGGCGGTCTGATTCAATGACGGCGGACCATTGGCGATTCCAGAACGCTTTGTGATCGCGGGCGCGGGTTGGGTCACCAACGCGAGCAAGCGTTTCCTCAGGGCTCAGACCATAGTCATCGGGTTCGATCATGCAGAGTTGACCTCGTGATCAGGGGTGGGCATCGGTCGAGGCTTCTTCGGTGTCGACCGCCGAAAACTGGGCGATGAACGCTTCGAAATTGAAGCGTGCAAGCCAGACCTGGCTCGAGGGTCGTTCGTCTGCCGAAAGCGCTGGGCCGCGTTGACTGGTCCACATCATCATCGAGCCATCAGCGTTGAACACCGGCAGACCATCAAACCCCTCGGCGTGCGTGAGTCGCAGACGCCTCGGGTTGTCGGTCACCGCCCGAGCATCAATCGCAAAGACCTCATAGTTGTGCGTTTCGGGTGCAGCCTCATTGGTCGAATAGATGAGGAACGCACCGGATGGGTGCCAGAATGGGCCCCAGTTGACGAAATCGTTGTCGGTCAGTTGGATCTCGCGTTTGATGCCGTCGGGGCGACCAAGGTCGTCGAACGAGAGTTCAGCGATGAATATCTGCAGCAGGTTGTTGCCTTTGCGGTCCGAGCGGTAGGTGATCCAGTGGCCATCCGGGCTGAAGAATGGGCCGCCGTCGTAGCCCTCTGCTTCGACGATGGGCGTGACATAGCCGGTGTCGGGCTGACGGAGATAGATGTCGGCATCGCCGGTTTCAGGATTGACCCAGGTATAGAGCACGAACTTGCCGTCGGGCGACCATGACCCTTCAGCCGAGTAGCCCGGCTCGATGAAGAGGGGGGCGGTGATGGGTTGCTGCTCGAACGAATCAGTATTCGGTTGATTGTTCTTGCCAAGGTTGATCGATCCTGCGACGATTTCAGTCTCTGCAGGGAATTGCCAGCGATATCGACCCGAATCGCGCTGATATCCCGCGCGGTCCGGGGCCATGGGGGGGAGAATTGTTGAACCGAAAAGGACAATATCGGAATCCAGCGGATGAAACCACCCGCATGTATTTGCTGAGCCGGGCTGGCTGACCTGAATGATCCTTGAAGTCAGGCCGGTGAGAGTTTCTGGGTTGTCCGGAAAATTGCGTCCTATGAATGACACGAACATTTCGTAATGGGGTGTGGGTTCCTGTCCGAGCGGCGGCACAGGTGTCGCTTGAAAGACGATCCGCGAGCCATCTGGCGCAAAGTATGCTTCGCCCGCCTTGATGAACAGGTCCGGCTTGGTCAGTTGGACATGGTCGGTGAGGATTGGCGCTTCGAGTGCTTGCCATTCAGGTTGGGCAAGAGCGGCGGAAGCGATGGCAGCGAGGACGAATGACATGAAATGATCTCCGAAAAGGCGGCCAGGCCGCTACTGTGTGCTCATGAACGGTAGCGCCTTGCACGAGGACGGGTTGCGCGTGCTGGTGGCGACACAGCGTTTCGTTGTGATCGACAAACCCGCCGGCTTATTGTCCGTGCCGGGAATCGGTCAGGACAAGACCGATTGTGCGGCGAGCCGCGTGCGGGCGATGTTTCCGCACGCGACCGGGCCGCTCGTGTGCCATCGGCTGGACCAGGCGACCAGCGGGCTCCTCATCTTCGGGCTCGATGCCGATGCCCAGCGGCTGATCTCATTGCAGTTCCAACGCGGACGGGTCGAAAAGCGGTACGAGGCGCTCTTGCGGGGCGAACCGAAAACAGAAAGCGGGCGGGTCACACTCCCGTTGATCACGGATTGGCCGAACCGCCCAAAGCAGAAAGTGGACCACGAGACCGGCAAGCGAGCGGAGACGCTGTGGCGTGTGATCGGGCGGACGAGTTGGCCAGTACATGGGCAGGATCAGCCAGCGACACGCGTCGAGATGACACCGATCACGGGCAAGACGCATCAGTTGCGAGTCCATGCGATGGTCGCGAGCGAGGCCGGTGGGATCGGGTGCCCAATCTTCGGCGATGAGTTGTACGACCCTGCGTTTCCAGCCGAGCGTTTAATGTTGCACGCAAAGTCGCTTGCGTTCACCGACCCTGACTCGCTGCGGCGCGTGCGGGTGGCGAGTGTGGTGCCTTTTTAAGAACTGCATGAACGAGCCCCGACCGTGAGGGAGGTGGTTGGTGCAACCATGCAAATCAAAACCACCTCCCTCACGGTCGGGGTTCGTCGGGGAGGGGTAACTTTTCTCGCGCGCGCCGCGCTCATTGAGGTTTGTGGAAGGTCAGACTGTCAGGCCGGCGGTGCGCATGATCTTGATCAGTTCGGTTGCGTCTCTTTCGGTAAAAGCATGGGTCTGGTGGCTGTCGAGGTCGAGGACACCCCAGCACGAGCCGCCCTCGTCGAAGAGCGGGATGACGACTTCGGCGAGGTCGCGCGGGTCGCAGGCGATGTAGTCTTCGCCGAGTTCGCGGACATCGTTGACGACGACGGGTTGGCGGGTTCGCCACGCCTGGCCGCAGGCTCCGTGGAGCCCGATGGGGCTGCACGCGGGCGTATCGCGGCGATGGCTGAGGATCATCTCGGACTGGTCATCATTAATCACATAAAACCCAGCCCAGGACACGCCGGTGGGGGCGAGGTGTTCCCACAACAGATCGACCACCATGCGCGTGCGATCATCGCGCGAGCCCGTGATGTCGGACGCTGAGCGCGCAATGGTGGCGTAGTCACGCAGCATGGCGTGCGATCAAAGTGTGGCGGAGGTGAAGGGCAAGAGACCCATGAAGCGGGCCCGCTTAATCGCCTGTGCAACGAGGCGTTGCTCGCGGGCGGTGGTGCCAAGGCGTTTACGGCCATAGATCTTGCCGTTCGGGCTCAGCGTGCGGCGAAGGGTCTCGACATCTTTCCAGTCGACATAAAGGGTGCCGTTGGCGCTGGTCTTCGAGATTTTGCCTTGCGGTCCGACAGGGCCGGCGGTGAAGCGATTGAAACGACTCATAGTGATGCTCCGTCTTGGGCTGTGTGGTCCGGATCATTCCGAACGACGGTCGAGGGGGAATTTAGGCGGTTTGCGGCTCAGAGTCCACAGGCGATCGGTTGCGGCGGAACCAGTCGAGAGCGACCGGGCCTCCGCCACGAAGCGTGATCAAGAGCGAACAAAGCAGCATGATGCTATTGCGAGCGACATGGCACATCGAGATATTGCCCGTGCAAGGCCACTCGTACTTTCCAAAGCACCCGCATCGAACATCAATTTCGCGTTGCAAGACCGAGATGATGCCAATCGTAAAGGCGAGCAGGAGCCCTGCAAGGGCGACACTCGCTGCTCTGGACCATAGTCCGAGAACCAGCAGAACGCCGCAAATCATCTCGACCCAGGGCACGGTAAATGTCGCCAGCGTGACGAGATGGCTCGCGGTCGCAAGATCGAAAATCTTGAACGCTTTCACAGATTCGGCGAATGCCTGCGGGTCGCTGAGTTTGAGATAAGCAGCGAGCATGAACAGTGCACCGAGCCCGATGCGGATCGGTGTGACGACAACAGCTTCGATCGGCTTCATGGTGTTTCGACCTCGTAACCCGCTTTGACCCATTCTTCAAACCCGGCGGTCATGATGCGGATGTTGGTGAAACCCAGATCCTGAAGGCGAATCGCGGTGTTCTCAGAGGCATCGCACTGGCCGCCATGGCAATAGAGAATGAGGGGGAAGTCGGTACCAAAACCGAGCAGATCGTCGAGAACCGTTCCTGCCGAACCGTCAGCGATGGACTCTGTCGAAAGGTGCATCGCGCCCAGAATGTGCGATTCGTCAAACTCAGCCCGGCTGCGTGCGTCGAGAAAGATCGCTTCACCCATCTCGAACAGGGCATATGCCTGCTCAAGGTTGAGCAAGTGATCGGCCTGCTCGGTGGGGGTGTTGGACGGATTGACCGAGTCATTCGGCTGATCCGGGCTGGTGACGGTGTCATTCGGCGCGTCGTCAACCGGTTGATCAGGTCGTTGATCCGCAGCCGCGGTATTTTTTGACCAGTCGGCCGACAGACGCACCGGCGTGATCAATGAGTGACCAGCGCCGATGGTGACTGCGAGACCGACGATCGCAAACGCACCGAGCGTCGCCTGAAAGAGATTATCCGGGATTGACGAAGCCATTGAAGCGCACCTCGATCGACTGTTCGCCTCTGACTTCTGTCCGCACCAGGATGCGGCCGATGATCCGACGCTGGTCGGCGTTCGCTTTGCCGTGGGCGACAATACGCCAGACAGTCGGGTTTTTCGGGTCTTCCGGTGCAAACTCGAAGCGCATGTGATTCTGGTTGTTGTCGACGACAACATCCTTGATTTTGAACGGTTCACCCGAGCGGCTTTGGACGCGGAACTCACGGCTGAACTCGGTGTCGGCCTGCACGCGCCCGAGTGAAAGACGCGGGGGAACGACCGCAAGATCACCAAGTACCTGACTCAATGCCTGTGTGCGCTGAATCGGGCGACGGGGGTCGGTGGTGCGGATCGAAAGTTCGCCGCGATGTTGACCGACGGTCGCGAACTCTTTAAGCCTGACGATGATCCGCGTGGCGCGCAGTTGTTCTTTCTCCGGGCCAACCTCGCGGACCTTGGTTTCTTTCACTTCAATCTCGTACACATCAGTGAGGTTGCTTGTCGCGATGGTTGCTTCAAAGTCTGGTGTGCGGCCCGCGACGAAGATTTCTTTTTCCCGTTTCTCGCTTTTGTCGACCTGACCAAACTGCAACACACTTGGTTCCACGATGACGAGTTGCTTGACGAATGACTTGACGACCAACCGCGCTGATGGCTTGCTGGCATCGTTCGAGTTGATCGTGACCGACCGTGCGTCCGAGCCACGCTTGCCGTGCGGGTTGAACACGACGGTGATAAACCCGCGTTCGTCCGGCTGGTATACACGCTTGCTGATATCGGGCACCGTGCATCCGCACGACGACTTGATCTCGCCGATGATGAGCGGGTCAGGACCTGTATTGGTAAACCAGAACTCGAAGGACTGCTCGGCGTCGTCGAAGATCTCCCCGAAGTTGTGCTCAACCTTGTCAAAGGTCAGCCGTGCGGCACTCAACGAAACGGGGTCATCGGGCGACGGGGGAGGCGGAAGCAATGGCGGAAGGGCAAGTGTCGTAGCTGCGACGCTCGTCATGGCGAACACGGCAGCGAGGCGTGCGGCGAACTTGGTGATAGACATCGTTTCCCTCTCATTGGACCTGCCAGTTTGGGTGTAGCAAACTGGATTTTCTCAGAAACGCTCGATTCAGTAGTATAGAGGCTCCCCGGGCGATCGCCCAAGCATGAATCTGTACGCATGAGTGTCGTGTCATGAGGCATCCAACTCGAGGACTGTTGCGCTTCTGTTACGGGATCCATCAGAGTGGCTTGTCCAGCCCTCCTGACCGGACCCGAAGTGTGTGTCCGAGAACGAAAAATCCGACCGCACCGACGATCAGGATCACTGTGGAGACGAGAAACACCATCGGCCCGGAGCCAGGGCGGGCATGCTCAAAGACGCTGTAGAGCAGGATCCCGAGTAGCGGCGCAATCAGACCCCGTAAACCCGTGAGGGTGACATGCACACCCATGTATTGACTGGATCGGTCCGTGGGTGCGAAATCGAGATGCCCGAGTGTCCACGCGAGCGCTCCACCGCCAAACGCCATGCTTTTGATGACCGCTGCTGCATATAGGAGCGCCACCATGTCCTGTGTCGCAGCAATGTAGTAGACGATTGCAGCCGCGACGAAGAACCACGAATGAATGGAACGGAACCAGATGATGTGCACGCGGTCGAGCAGCCTGGCCCATAGCGGGATGAACAACGGCATGATCGATAGCGGGATCGTGTGCGCAATAATCACACCCATGTATCCCGTGTCAAAGCGGTCTTCGAGGATGACGATCACGATCGGTCCAAGCATCAGATTGCCGGTGCCGATGAGCATCTGACACAGCATGAACGCACCAAATCGGCGGTCGTTCGCCAGCACACGCCACAGTGCAACGGGGTTCAGGGAGGGGGCGCCTTCGTCTTCGGTAAACTGCCGCTCGGCCGCAGCCAATGTCCGCCGTTGACGCAGGCGCATCTTCGAAAGCCGCCAGACACCGATCAGACCGACCGCTGCATACATCGGCAAGATCAGTCGGAACGCCTCTTCGTTCTTGTCCATTGCCTGTCCGAGCAGGAGCCCGGCCAGCGCGACGAGTTCGACCTGAATCGTCGTGATTTTGCCCGCAACCCGAGCCCGTATGGTCGTCGGGTAGTTGGCGGTCCAGATGGTCGATCGAAGCGTCACAATGCCTGCGTAGCAAATCCGCGCTGCTATCACCAGCACCATGAACGCATGCAACCCGTTCTCGCTGAATGGCACGCTCGCCATCGCGATGACGAGCGTCGCGACGACCAGTTGCAAGCCGACAACAAATCGTACTTTGTCGAGCGCGTGACTCAGCCTGACCCAGATAAAGCTGACGATGTTTGCCAGCGCCGGAGCCGCAGCAAGTGTTGCCACGGCAAAATTGAGGCGTGTCTCGGGCACTGCATCTTTAAACGCAACCTTGACGATCATGCCGATGACGCTGCCTTCGACCACCGCGAGCATCCACGGCAAAAAGAAAATCGCGGACAGTTCACGGGCGTAGTTATGCCGGGCCATCAGCGGCATCGAACGCGGAAAGAACGACCACCACGCCGACGAGATGGGGTTGCGCGGCGGCAAAGGCGATCGGTTTGACGCGGGTAGTATTGGATCGGGTTCCGACGGGGGCACTTCGTATATTCCCCCTTTCAACGCGTAAGGCAATGAGCGTCGCCATACGCTTGGTCCATGAAAGAGTATGTCCTCGGAACAGATGAAGCAGAATATCGCAGGCTCGGATTACAACATCGCCTCTGGGCGTGGCCTGCGCAGAAAGTCTGGGAGATCGCACGCATCGCCCCGGGCGATCGTGTCCTCGATATCGGCTGCGGCCCGGGTTGGGCGGCGATGGATCTCGCCGGGCTCGTCGGACCGACCGGTGCTGTCGTCGGTGTCGATGCCTCAGAGTCGTATGTCAGCGCGTTTGAGGCGATCGCTGCTGCCAACGGCGTGACCTGGGCATCTGCTGTTGTGGGTGATGTGCAGGAACTCGCTTCAGCCGTCGCTGGCCACGAGCAATTCGATGTCGCATGGGCGAGGTGGGTGATGTGCTTCCTGCCAAGCCCGACCCGCGTTGTCGAGCAAGCAGCGAGCATGCTCAAGCCGGGCGGACGACTGGTCGTGCAGGACTACTTCAACTACGAAGCCATGCGGCTCTCGCCGAGGTCTGCAATATTCGACACCATGGTCAAGGCGGTCGGCAACAGTTGGCGCGACAGCGGCGGCAATCCGGATGTCATGGGTGAGATCCGCCAGGCCGCTCGCAAAGCGGGGTTGAGGGTGACGCATTTCGCGGTCCACCAGCGATTGGCGATCCCCGGCGAACAGATGTGGGCATGGCCGACTGTGTTCTGGAAGTCGTTCCTGCCCCGGATCGTCGCCAGCGGACACATGACCGAAGCCGAGCACGAAGACTTCAAAGCCGAGTGGGCGCGGGCGACTGCCGATCCAGATGCGTTCATGCAGCTTCCACCCGTGTACGAAATGGTGGCTGAAAAGGCCTGACATCGCGACGATCAGACTGAGTGCGTCGTTTTCAGTGCGCTAAGATGATGCAGGGACCTGGGCTCCCGCGGGATCGGACCCGCATTAGGCCGCCCAAGCGATGGAGATGACATCATGACGACCGCCCCAACATCCTCGGCTGCGACCGCGGCCGATCCGCTTGCGCTCAACGATGTGGACCATGTTCGGTTCTATGTCGGTAACGCCAAGCAGGCAGCGTTCTTCTATGCCAACACTTTTGGCTTTTGCATCGATCAGGTCGCTGACCTGACAACAGGTAGCCGCGAGGAAGCCGACTATCTGCTCACGCAAGGCAACATCCGGCTGCTGCTCACCACACCACTCAATGCCGACCATCCTGCAGCCGAAGAGATCAAACTCTATGGCGACGGGGTCAAAGACATCGCACTGACGGTTGACGACGCGATCGTGTCGTATGAAGCCGCCCTTCGCAACGGCGGCGAGTCCGCGGGCGAGCCGCGCGTGCTCAAAGACGAGCATGGCACAGTCACCGTGGCTTCGATCAAGACCTACGGGCGTGTGGTGCACACCTTTGTGAGCCGAACGGGCAAGTATGACCTCGACTCGGTCAAGAAGGGGGGGCCATTCATGCCGACCTTCAGAAAGATCGACAGTCCGGTCAACGACTACAACCGGAAGAACCCGTGCGGGCTGATGTTCGTCGACCATTGCGTGGGCAATGTCGAAGAGGGCAAGATGAACTACTGGGTGCAGTGGTACGAAGATGTCATGGGCTTCAAGATGTTCAAGCACTTTGACGATGCCGACATCTCGACCGAGTACTCAGCCCTGATGAGCAAGGTGATGGCCAGCGGCAACCACCTGATCAAAATGCCCATCAATGAACCCGCAGAAGGCAAGAAGAAGAGCCAGATTCAGGAATACCTCGAATGGCACAACATGACGCCCGGTTGCCAGCACTTGGCGCTGCGCACCGATGACGAACTGGCAAGCGTGGCGGCCCTGCGGGCGCGCGGCGTCGACTTCCTCAGCCTGCCCGATTCCTACTACGAACTCGTCTGGGGGCGGGTGAACAAGATTCTGACCGACAATGGCCACGAGGCTGTGAAGGAAGACCACAAGAAGATCCGCGATCTCGGCATTCTGGTCGATGCCGACGACGAGGGGTATTTGCTGCAGCTCTTTACCAAGCCGCTGCAGGACAGGCCGACGCTGTTCTTCGAAATCATCAGCCGCCACGGCAGCCAAAGTTTCGGGAAGGGGAACTTCAAGGCGCTGTTTGAGGCGCTGGAACTTGAACAGGAGCGGCGGGGGAATCTGTAAATTTTTCGATGCCAAAAAGCATAGCATATTTGAAGCTGAAGATATCATTGGAGAACGAGTATCGATGCTATTGGCACGCTGCGTCGGCCCTCGAATACTCCGAACGATGGTGGTCAAGTATCTCAGAAAAGGACATGCCAGATTTTGTCTCTGACTATCCTGGAGATCGGAGGCCGCCGTTTCGGCATGTAAATCTCTCGCCTGCAGACTATCTGAAACGCGACAAGGAAGTGTTGAATCATCTGCTCAGAAACACTATTCTGCGAATGGTAGTGCTATTCGAAGCGTTTCTCGGCGATGTGGTATTTCAGTCGGTGTATTTACAGCCTGGACTTCTTTCAGAATCACAGATCTCATTTTTCGCGAAGGAACTCGATCCAGCTAGCGTGCGCGGCAATTTTCGGCTTTGGTTCGCACTGAGAGTGGCCTCGAAGATAATGCGAAACACAACACAAGATAAATTGCTCAAACGAGTCGGGAGTCTAGTCAAATGGACGGCAAGTGATGTGGATGCCCCACGAGTTCAAAAGTGGCGGCGTTGGGTGCAGGTCCGCAACTGCCTGGCACATTCTGCGGGCGAGATCTCGGCGGAGTTGGTCAGCGAGTGGCCGGATCGATTTTCAACCATCGGAAAACCAATCATGCTCGATTCAAGTGATGCAAATGAGTTGTTGATTGCAGTGCTGAAACTAGCAAAGTCGCTTGACCAACGCTTTTGCGAACGGGTGATCTTGGACTCGGACGCTCGGCTTTTGGTGAGAGAGATCTATATTCAATCCGGTCTCGAGGATTCATCCCGACTTTCAAAGGCCGTGTCTGCGGCGTTTGGAATGAAGGCAGATCGAAGCTGCGTCCAGTCAGCAATTTCGGCTCAGAAGCGAAAAGAGTTCAAAGATATTGACCGCGTTGTACCTGATGTGGTCTACGAATATGTGATGAATAAATTTGTGTCTAAGATATGACCGCCTGCGTCATGTGGCCCGTGTGGCCCAATTCTGTGTGGCACGCACAGCGAGTCTTCGAGTCGTGCGTGTTTGACCGTCGGACTGTTGTGAAACCGAGAGGTTCTCAGTGGTTCGCGAGCATCGTGGCTGTTCGCACGGCCGACTCGAAGACTCGAAGACTCGCTGGCCGTGGCACACGCCTGGAAACTTTCTCGGGTCACCCGCCGAATCGGGACCGGACTTGGTACGCTCAAGCATGTCCGCAACCAACCGAATTGCGAAGCCGACTCTTTGTTACGCCTGTGGATATGACCTTTGTGGTCTGACCGTGGCGGACTGATGCCCGGAATGCGGGCTCAAGGCCAGTTTTACGCTCGATCAACGGCACACCGACTCATATTTTGATCGTCAAATGACCGAGCAGGATGAGCAAAACGATCGTTGGATAAAGCACATGGATCGCGTTGATGCATTGCTGGATCGAGACTTTGCTCAGCGTGATCGACTTGATGTGACGATTGACAGTTGGCGAGTGCTTGGCGAGCGCATGGCTAGGTTTTTGGATCGGCTCGAAGAGCTGGGCTGACGCGGAATTCAAAGGGTGGCATGCTCGCGTGGACTTCAGTCGGGCGAGAGACCGAGGGCTTGCGCCGCTCGGCTCGTGGGGTGGGGCGTTTCCGGGCTTTTTGGGCTTGATTAAATTGAGATGGAGGACTTTGGCCGGGTGGTGAATCTGCGGGGGCAGAGTCCGCGAAGTCGCTTCTGGAGACCGACTGATGAAACGGATTCGGAGCGCGCGCATGTTGAAGATACTGGGACTCGCAGCCATGGCATTGATCACGACGGGGTTCTTTGGGTGTGTCCACCGATCGGGCGGAACCTGGATGATGAAGTCGGCGCCGATACCTGAGGGGTGGCCGGAACTGACGCCGATTGGAGAGGTGCGGGTGCAGGACTATCCGGTCTATCGGGCAGCGACGGTTGAGCAGGCGGATCTTGCGGGCGACGGGATGCGGCCGATGTTCATGGAGTTGTTTAATCACATCAAGCGGAACGAGATTGCGATGACGGCTCCCGTTGAGATGGAGTACACGCCGCGCGAAGGGCAAGCGCCAGCGATGGCGAGTATGGCGTTTCTGTATCGGTCGCCGACGCTCGGGGCGACGGGTGAGGATGGCGAGGTGCGGGTGGAGGATCTGCCGGCTGCGTCGTTTGCGAGTGTGGGGATGCGCGGTGCGTACAAGGCTTCGCGGTATGAACGCGGGCTGGCAATGTTGGAAGAGTGGGCCGGTTCACAGGACGAGTGGCGGGTCGTGGGGCCGGCGCGGTACCTGGGGTACAACAGCCCGTTTGTGCTGCCATTCTTGCGGTATGGCGAGGTGCAGGTGCCGGTGGAGCGGACGAGCGGGTCGAACGATTGAGCGTAAACCTGGTTTGAACTGCATACATCTCGACTACGCTCTGGCATGAGTTCTATTGATCTTGTGATTCTTGACTGCGATGGCGTGCTCGTGGACAGCGAGCGGATTACGACTCGGCTGTTGGCAGAGGTCGTCACCGAACTCGGCTGGCCGATGACGAGCGATGACGCGACGACGCGATTCAAGGGGCGGGATCTGCACGAGATTCAGGCTGAGGTCGAGACACAGATCGGGCGGGTGCTGGGTGATGGGTTTATCCCCGGATACCGCGAGCGGATGGCTGAAGTTTTTGTACGCGACGGCGTTCCGCCCATCGAGGGCGCGGATGCACTGCTTGCGTGGCTTGAATCAAGTGATACCAAGCACGCGGTGGCCAGCAATGCGCCACATGAAAAAATGAAACTGACACTCGGGCGAACCGGGGGGGACGACAGCGATTGGTACACACGGTTTGAGGGGCGGCGGTTTAGTGCGTACGACATCCAGAAATGGAAACCGGACCCGGCGTTGTTTCTCCACGCTGCCCAAATCATGGGCGCGACACCGGATTCGTGCATTGTTGTGGAAGATTCGCGCAGCGGCATCAGCGCAGCGTCAGCCGCCGGGATGCGTTCAATCGGCTTTGCCGACCTTACACCCGCCCGCGAACTCGCCGGTGCTGGCGCGACACATGTCGTTGAAACGATTGCCGATGTTGTGAAGACACTGCGTGCATGGATGGTTTGATTCTTGAGCCAGTGCGTTTCCTGTTTCGCGTGCGTCAATTTTTGGTAGCATGGAGCATCAGATTTGTTGGGGGTCAACCGATCAGCCTCAAGGAGTTGATATGACACATGATCCGAATACGCGCAGTCTTTCTCGCCGGCAGGTACTCGCTGGGAGTGCAGCACTCTTTGCTGCACCCGGTATTGCTTCGGGGGCTCGGCGTCCTCGATTGGGTATGGATGAAGTCTCCGATGTGTTTCCCAGGCAGGAGCGCGAACCGGTGTTGGAGGTGGTCGGTCGATCACACTTTGATTTTGATCGTGTCAAGGAGTTGGTCGAGGCGCGCCCAGCGCTCGCCAAATCATCCATCGACTGGGGATTTGGCGACTGGGAATCTGCGCTCGGCGCAGCGAGCCACACCGGGCGGCGCGAAATCGCCGAGTTTCTCATGAAGCACGGTGCGAGGCCGAATCTGTTCACGCACGCCATGCTCGGGCATGTGGATGTCGTGCGAGCGATCGTTGAGTCTTCACCCGGTATTGACCAGTTGATGGGGCCGCACAGCATTTCATTGCTTCGGCACGCCCGATCGGGCGGCGAAGACGCAGCCTCCGTCGTTGAATACCTGCTGTCGCTGCCAGGTGGGGGCGAAGTCGAACCGATCATCACTTTGACTGAAGATGATTTGCGGATCTATCTCGGTGAGTATGTGTTCGGAGCCGGTTTCAATGATCGATTCATGGTGACCATCCGGCGCGGCGCGCTCAGTCTGCAACGAAAGAACGGCGTCGCGCGCATTTTAACCCCGGTTGCGTCACACACCTTCCACCCGGCGGGTGCTGAGGCGGTGCGAATCGTCTTCCATATCGTCGGCGACAATGCGCGCTCTGTGACAGTTCATGATCCCGACCCGATCGTGGTCGGCAAGCGAATCGGTGCCTGAACCACAATCGTCTGGCTGGTCGCGGGCTATGGACATCCGGCTGCGAAATCAGCGAGGTATGCCTGAATATCGAAGAAATCGAACAAGGTGTCGTCATTCCAGTCCGCGATTGTGTCTTGCACAGCAAACGCGTTGAGAAACATCTGAACATCGAAGAAATCGAGCAGGTCGTCTTCGACAAGATCGACGGCACAGTTGCCTGCACACGATGACAACACCGCGATGCCTCGCGTGGCGATCGCATCGGGCCCGAGTTCTGTGAAGTTGCCACACACGACAAGGTCGTCGCTCAAATAGCCGAGGCCGAAGACAGATGGGAAATTGCCTGAAGTTGGCGGCCCGCCCACGCCGCCCTGGAGGGGGGACCAGGTTGATCCGTCGAACGATGCGACATAGTTGATCCCCGGCATGGCGGTGCCCGATGCGATGAGTCGTTCACCGGATCCGTCATCCCAGACGGCGAGGTCGGTGATGCGCCCCGTGCCGATGGTCCCGCCGACACCGAACCACTCTGTGCCGTCCCATTTGAGGACATTGAAGATGCCGGACTTGCCAACGATGCGCATCTGTCCTCCGCCGACGAACAAGGCTTCGCCCGAGCCATCGTCAAAGATCGTGGTACATTCGAGTCCACCGAGGCTACTTGTTGAGAGAATCCCGGCTCCCAGTGCGGACCAGGTTGTGCCATCAAATTGCGCGACATGATTGGCTGGAATGCCATCGACGGTGTTGAATCGACCGATCAGATAGAGTCGATCACCCGAGCCCGGGTCCCATGATTGAACAGCAAACCCGGTTGGCGCGAACACACCATCAATACCGATGCCGTTTCCGACTTTCGCAAATGATGAGCCGTCCCATGATGCGATCCCCCCAGCCGACACGCCGCCGATCGCCGGGAATCCGCCAGTGAGATATAACCGATACCCATCGCCGATGTCGGTCGCCGTCATACCCCAGATCGAGTTGGGTGCAACAAAATCAGCGCCGATGGACGACCAAGTTGTGCCGTCCCACGCGGCGACACTCTGTGTGCCGGGGATGCCAATCGCACCGGCGAAGAATCCGCCGACAATGAGTCGCGTCGTTGATCCATCATCAAAGGGAGCAATCGCTGCGACAAAACCATTTGTGTTTCCCGTCGTCAGCCCGTTACCCATTCGTGCCCAGGTTTCGGAAACGAGGTCATAACGCCCGACGATCTTGGCGTTTGTGCCTCCGATTGCGCCGAAACTGCCGCCGACGAATAAGGCTTCACCCATGCCATCATCATGGACGATAACCGGGGCGGCGTAGCCGGTGGTGAGTCCGGGCACGCCAAGCGAACCGTCCCATTCAGGTGTGCACTGGGCATAGGCGATCGAACCTGAAACACACAACAACAGCGTAGTGAAGACACATGAGCGACGCATGGATACCCCTCCTGAACAAATTGAACCCGATGAGCCTACCAGATTCGTCGTTGTTCTCCAAGTCAGTTTGCTGTGTGCGTTGCGTGGTCGGCATGCGTTGTCTCGCCGGTTGATTCGGTGTTACACTCCGTGCGTGTACGCACCCGGACGCAGGCTGGTGTCGATCTATCTTGCGGTGCAAGGGATGCTCGGCCTGGCCTGGTGGCTGGCGCTCTGGCTTGTGCCGTCGTGGCGCAGCCAATTCGCACCCGAGGGCTTCGATCACGATTTCATAATGCTCTTTGCATTGCCCGATGCTGTCTTGTTCGTCGGCTGCGCACTGTTCGGTTCGGTTCTGTTTGCGGTCAACCACCGAGCAGCCAGGCCTTTGCTTTGGCTCACAACCGGCGCAACGCTCTACGCGACGCTGATCTGCCTCGGGCTTGCAATCACAACAACGGGATACTGGGCTGCGACGATCATGATGTTGGCAGCGTCATTCTGTGTGAGCATTTTTGCATTGACGGTCCGACGCAACGAGCCGTTACTGCCGACGGTCCCATTTGCGACAGCGAAACAATCGCCACGGGTGCCGGTCGCTGTGCGTACAGCCATACAGATCTTCGTGTTCTGGTCTGTCTTGTTGATCATGCTTCCGTTGATGATTGCGTGGTGTGAACGCGAACTCAGCATACCCGCAGGGCCATCAAACAATTGGGTGGGGGCCGCGATTTTTGCTGTCGGCGGCGGCCTGGGGATCTGGTCGAGCCGGTGGATGACGCGTCACGGACGCGGGACCCCGCTTCCGATCGACTCGGCGTTGCAACTGGTGACGGGCGGTCCATACGCAGTGGTACGCAACCCAATGGCGGTCGGCGGATTGATGCAAGGGCTGGGTGTTGCGATCATGCTCGGGTCATGGATGACGCTCGGGTATGTCTTGCTCGGCGGGCTGATCTGGAATGCGTGCATTCGACCTATTGAAGAACAGGAACTGTGCGATCGCTTCGGCGACGAATACATTGAATACGCGAATCGCGTGCGATGCTGGTGGCCCAGATTCGGTTGACTGGGCGACACATCCAGCCCTGACCAGTGTCACGCAGAATCGGTGATGTGATGCCATACATCGCGGACAACCCAACCCATACGCTCTTTGGCGGCCCGCGTCGCTGCAGCCACATGCGGATACAGCCTCGCATTCTGCAGATGAAGCAATGGATGATCCGCTGAGATCGGCTCATGTTCATGAACATCGAGCAGAGCCGTGGCGTCTGTGTGAATTTTGAGCCATCCAGCCAGTGCAGATTCATCAATGACCAGTCCACGGCTTGTGTTGATGATGGTCCCGCCAGACTTGAGTTGATCGAGTTGGTCGATCGAAATGAAATGCCGGTTGGCTGGTCGACCATCGATATGAAGTGATAGCACATCGGCTTGGGCGAGCACGCGGTCAAGTGGTACCTGTTGACACCCTGTAGGGGGGGCAATGGTGAGCAGATCGTGATACAAAACAGTCATGCCGATCGCTGCCGCGATGCGACCAACTCGAGAGCCGATCCGCCCAAACCCGATGATACCGAGCGTCAGGTCGTTCAACTCGCGTGGCGCTTGCGCCGCATCGCGGCGTTGTTCCCACGCGGGCAACAGACAGGGCTCGGTGATGGACGGTTGCAGCGGGCGAAAGCGGTGAAAGATCAGCGAGAATACATATTCTGCGACCGCCGAAGTGTTGGCATCGGGCGTGTTCAAGATTGCAATGCTGCGTGCATGACAGGCACCTTGGTCGATGTTGTCGAGCCCGACACCCGCTCGTCCGACCACGCGCAGGCGAGGCGCACGATCGAGCAAGCCGCCATCGACGATGGTGTAGGTCCGCACAATCAGCGCATCTGCTCGTTCGATCGCCGACTCGAACACCGGTTCGCCGGGTGCGCCAATGACGACCTCCGCTCGCTCGGCAAGCCACGACAAGGGCCCATCCGGGAGTGACTCGGTCACGATGACGACAGGGCGCAGCACAGGCGGTCAGTTCTGGTTCGGCGCCGATTTCGCATAGATCTGCAGCCGATGTCCTTCGGGCACGAGCCCCCGCTCGCGGCAGATGCGATCACGCAGTTCGAGCAACTCAGGTACATCAATCGCTTCGATCTCACCCGTATCGACACGCACAACAATGGTCCGCGGTGCCCGGCCATAGACCAGTTGATAATGCGATTGCTCACGGTCGAAAAGCACAGCCTGAATGATGTTGGCATCCGCGAGGAGCTTGAGCGTTCGATAAACCGTGGCTTTCGACACTTCGTGCCCCTGCTCGTCGAGGCGAGCAAGAAGTGAATCGGCATCAAAAATGCCGTCTTCTTCAATGATCGCATCGAGGATCTGGGCTCGCTCAGGCGTGTACTTCGCGCCTTCGGCTTTCAGTTTGCGACGAAAAACAGCACACAAAGGCTCAATGATCTCGATCGGGGACGGTGTGGAATCCGGTGTCATACAGAACTCTACGGCCCTCGATCGTGCAGGGTCGGGCTCACAGGGCGATACACTGCGTTCATGCCTACGCAGGGTTCACGAACCCCGGTCATTTTGGCAGCCCTGATGGGGCTGGTATTGTCCCTCCTGCTCGTCCTCTGGATGGGCGGGGGGACCGATCCGATCGACGGGCTCGGCTGGATTCTCACAACCACCGTCTTTGCGGGTGGACCGGCGGTTATCTATCTGCTCGCGGCTCTCGGCTTTGGCGATCTGATCGGACGCGCGGTTCTGCGAGATATGCAACCCGGGTCCGGACGATCCGCAATCGAAGGCGGAATCGGGCTGGGATGCATGCTCACTGTCTCACATGCACTCGGTGTATTGGGCATACTCACGCCGATTGTCGCTATTGTGGTGTGCGCCATCGGCGTCGCTGTATTTGCTCGGCGTCTTGCCAGAACACAAGCAGCAGGCCTGCAACCCACCCTCGCTTGGATCGCGATTCCGACGGCTGCAGTTCTCATCGTGGCTGCTTCGTGTGCTCCCGGACAGTTGTGGGATTCAGAGTTCGGCGGGTACGACGCACTCAGTTATCACCTGCCCGAAGTCCAGGCGTGGATTGAGTCCGGGCAGATTGAACCCCTTCAACACAATGTGTATTCGTTCTTGCCGAGTTATGTCGAGTCGGCATTTTTTCATCTGGCAATGCTGACCGATGCGCCCGGTCCGACTGGGACCGGGGCATCATGGGGCTTGATCGCTGGCGACGGTTGGCGCGTGTTGAGCACTCAGTGGCTGCACGCCGGGCTTGCTGTGTACGCTGCGTGGATCGTCGCAGCAGCAACCGGCGCGATCGGTGAACGAACCGGGCTGAGCGCAGGCCAACGGCGCATCGCATCAGGAATCGCGGGAGGACTGACTCTGGCGACGCCATGGGTGGTTGTGGTCGGGTCACTCGCGTACAACGAGATGGCGGTGATTGCACTCGGCGCCAGCGCACTTGCAACAGCCGTCGTCGCAGATCTCGGTCCATGGAAAAAGGGCGCACTCGTTGGCGCTCTCGTGGGTATCGCGTGCGGTGCCAAGCCGACAGCGATCTTTATGCTCAGTCCCGCAATCGGTGTCGGCATGCTCGCAGCGGCCCCGCGAAGGATGTGGTTTGCGATGATCGTTGGTGGTGTCGCTGCCGGCAGCGTCATGCTCTCGCCATGGATGGTGCGCAACGCAATCCACGGCGGAAACCCAGTGTTTCCTTACGCCACCACACTCTTCGGTACCGCGCACTGGTCAGCCGAGCAAGCCGAACGATTTGCGACAGCGCATCACTTCGATGGTTCGGTCCTCGATCGCATTCAAACCGGGTTCTGGATCAACCCCGCAGCCGACGCACAGGCTCGTGCAGTCATTCGCTGGCGAGGCGTCTCCAACCCACAATGGGGCGTTCTGTTCTATGCTGCATTTGTTGCGATCGGTGCAGGGCTTGTATGTCGTCAAAAAGAAAAAACGGACGGGTTGCGATCGCAGTCCATCGTTGTGTTGCTCGCAGCCGGGCTCGGTCTGCAACTCCTCGCGTGGCTCACATTGACACACATCCAGAGCCGATTCCTGCTTCCATGCGTGGTCATCATCGCTCCGCTCATCGGCTTGGTCTGCGCGCGTATTGGGCGCGCTCGTGTTGCATCGATCGTCGGCGGCACGCTGGTCGCGACGCAGATGGTGTGGACTGTCATCCTGTGGGGCGGGCAAGCGGGCGGCTTTCCAACCGGTGGCATGATCGCCGGCGTGCGATTCTGGAAAGGTGAGCCGTTCACCGTTGATGAACAACAGGATTTCCCGATCGCATCGACCAATGTCATCGCAGACGGCTCGTTGGTCTACTTGCTCGGCAGTTCGACGCCGTTGTACTTTCGCACGCCTGTCTTGTACCACACCACCTGGGACCGCTCACCACTTGGTCACGCGATGCGCACTCACCCCGGTGAACCAGCGCTGTGGGCGCGTTCGCTGCAAGACGCCGGCGTGCAGTACATTCTGGCAGATTTCGCCGAACTCGATCGACTGACGCGATCGGGGTGGTACGACCCATTGATCACTTCAGGCGGGGCGATGGCGTGGCTCGATGCACACGCCGAACCAGTCGCTGGTTGGCCGAACGCCGGACAACTGCTCTATCGTCTCAAACCAACCCCTGACACACAGCAACAGGGGGGGTTGCCTTGAAGACGAGTACCGGCTGGCGTCGGGTCGCACAGGGTGTCGGGTTCATCATCGGACTCGGGCTGCTCGTGTGGTGTATTTCAGTCGCTCTCAGCGAGAAAAACCGTGAGCAACTGCTGCAGTTGCTCGATGCCTCCGTCTGGCAGGTGTCGCTCCTGCTTGCCTGCTCCGCCGGGACGATGATGTTCAACGGCCTGATCTTCTGGGTCGTCCTTTACCCCGTCAAACGAACCAGCGTGTTGCACATGTCTGCGGTCAACGGGGCGGCAACCTTGCTGTCGTATACGCCGTTCAAACTGGCACTGGCGTTTCGAGTGCTCGTCCATCAACGCATCGACAAAGTCCCGGTCTTGACGATCGGAGCCTGGTTCGCTGCGATCGGCGTGCTCGCTGTCGCGGTTGTTGCACCGGCTGTGGTCGCGAGCCTCGCATTCGGTGGTGGCACACCGGCCTGGTGGGGTGCATGGGTCGGTGGAGCGGTCGTTTGTACCGCGCTGTGCATCGGCCTGGCAGCGATTTTCTCGGGTGATACGGGCTGGGTCAGGCTGAAGCGCATGCTCACCGCAACCAGACTCGGACTCATCGTGCGGTGGCTCGACACCGAGCACGGGCGGCGCGTGCATGCCGGTGTCGACATGATTGCGCACGCTCGCGCATCGTCAGCAGCCGGCGGGTTTCGCATCGCAGACATCCTGGTGCAGGCGGTGCGCGTGCGCGTGGCTGCAGAGATTCTCGGGCTCGAGATGGACTGGGGCGCGGCCATGGTCATCGCGAGCAGCTACTTCGTCATCGGTATTCTCAGCCCGATCGGCATGCTCGGCCCGCGCGAAGCCGGTGCAGCCGGTGTCGCGAGTATCGCAGGCATGTCAGGCGCCGAAGGTGCCGAGTCCATCATGCTTGTCAGCGTGCTTGTCAGTGCGACCGAAGCAATCGTCAACCTCGCGGGCGGCGGATTGGGAGCAGCCTATCTGCGAATCGACCGATGGTTGTTCAATCGATCAACCGACACCGAATCTGAATCGTTGCAGGCTGATTGACGGTCGGCGTTACACCGGGTTCTATGATGCCTCGTGAAGATCGGTCTCGCTCAAATCAATCCGACTGTTGGTGATGTTGCGGGCAACGGTGCGCTGATTGCTGATGCGATCGCACAAGCACGCGAGGCTGGCGCTGATCTTGTGGTCACGCCAGAGTTGTGTGTGAGCGGCTACCCGCCAAAGGATCTGCTGCTTCGGCCAGATTTCGTCGATGCGTGCGCCCGTGAAGCCAAGCGACTCGGTGAGTCCATAACCACCGGCGTGACAGCGATCATCGGTACGCCGCTGCCACTTGCTCGTGGAGGTGTGGCGAACAGTCTGGTCGTGTACCGCGACAACACACTGGTCGACTACTACGACAAACGCCTGCTCCCGACTTATGATGTCTTTGACGAAGATCGGTATTTTGTCGCCGGCTCGCGGTCGGTGGTGATCGATCTCGCAGGCCAGCGCATCGGGCTGGCAATCTGCGAGGATTTGTGGCACGGCGAAGACGCTGGTTTTGTGTCACGCTATACAAACAAACCAGATCCGGTCGAGGCAACGGTCAAGGCTGGCGCAAACATCATCGTCGCGGCTTCTGCGAGCCCCTATGTCCTCGGCAAACACGATCGACATGTCAAGATACTGCGCGACCACGCCAGAAAACATGGCGTGTTCATCTGTTCTGTCAATCAAGTGGGGGCGAACGACGATCTGATCTTCGACGGACGCGCTTGTGTGGTTGATCCAACCGGCAAGCAGGTTGTTCAGGCGCAGTCGTTCAGGCAAGACTTGATGGTCTATGACACGACCGCCATCGCACCAGACAAGGTGCAGGTCTGCGAACTCGGCCCGGAAGGAAACGCGATCGAGGCACTCACGCTCGGCGTGCGGGACTATTTTTGCAAGACCGGTTTTCGCAAAGCGATCATCGGTCTCTCGGGTGGGATCGATTCCGCCATCACCGCAGCAATTGCGGTGCGGGCCCTGGGCTCTGACGCAGTGCTCGGCGTTGCCATGCCCGGGCCGTTTTCGTCAGAGCATGCCCTGGCAGACGCAGCCGATCTCGCCGAACGACTCCGCATCACCATGCTGACAATCCCGATCGGGTCGATGTGCGACACCGCCCGCGAAACGATAGATACTGGGTTTGATGTCCTTGACGAACGCCGCCTCGGTGCATCGCTCCCCGATCTTGCCGATCAGAATTTGCAAGCCCGCGCGCGCGGCGTTGTGTTGATGACCCTTTCGAACAGAACCGGAGCGCTTGTCCTCACGACAGGTAACAAGAGTGAGATCGCAGTCGGTTATTGCACACTCTATGGCGATATGAACGGCGCACTTGCTGTCCTGAGCGATGTGCCCAAAACCATGGTGTTTCGTCTGGCGCGATACATGAATGAACGCGCGACGATGCTCGGGTTCGAACGCTCACCTATTCCGGAAAACACCATCACCAAACCGCCCAGCGCCGAACTCGCACCCGGGCAAGTCGATCAAGATTCACTCCCGCCGTACGAAGTGCTCGACGAGATCATCGAACGATTCGTCGAACATCGTCAGAGCGTACAGGCAATCATCGAACAGTCGGGTATCGATGCATCTGTGGTGCAACGGATCACGAGGCTGATCGATCTCAATGAGTACAAACGCAAACAACTCGCGATCGGGCTGAAAGTCACGACGGTTGCCTTTGGTTTCGGCCGCAGACTGCCCATCGCGCGCGGTTGGTGGCATACCGACTCGATCCGGTAGGCCTACCAGTCGCCCGCATACTTCGTGTCAAATGACCCGGCGTCACGCACAGCCAGTTCGTACATGCGTTTGGCAATCTGACGCAAGTGCAGCGCATCGTGCGCCAGCCAACTGGCAAACAGCGTGCCCGCGTGCATCGTTCCCAATTTCGGGTGTTCGTGGGCGCGGTTCCAATCGGGCGTGCCGATGCTCTTGATCCACGCGAGCGATTGTTCTCGTTGCGTCGCAAAACGGGCAAGTGTTTCAGCTGGCGACTGTCTGTTGTAGTCGTGCGTGATTGCCCACCCTTCCGGGTCAATCGGTTCCCATGCCTCGCCCTTCAGCGTGCGTTCGAGCCGAGGTTTGAAGTCGCGATCTTCCTCATCAGCGAGATGGCAGAGTACCTCCAGAATCGACCAGTCTCCAGATGCGGGTTGGTGCCGCAGGTCCGCGTCAGAAATGCCTGCGACCAGTGCTGCAAGCGAACGCGGGAAACTGGCGAGCCGGTCAAGGCAGGCTGGGTAATTTTGGATGGACATGATTGAACAGTGTACTGCCGCATTTTCCGTGCGGCAGCGCGTTTCCCATTGCCCGGTCTACACTCGGCCATGGACCGGTTCGAATCGCCAATCCCGGAAGACACGACCCATCGGCTGCTCATAGAAATGCCGCGGGCGTTGTCCATGTATGGCACGCCGGCGCATCGGCTGGAAGAAGCCATGGGGCTCTGCGCCGAGCGCCTCGGTGTACCCGCGGGATTCTTCGCATTGCCAACCGCCGTCTTGTGCACAATCGGTGAGGGCGAAAACTCGCGGACACAGGTCGTTCGAATCACGCCGGGTGAAGTCAACCTCAAGAAACTTGACGAAGTCGACGCCGTCATGGGGCGGTTGCTACGCATGGAGATCGGAGCTGAGGAAGCACTCGAGCAGATCGACGCAGTTCGAGCGCAAGCCAATGACTATTCCCTGCCACTGACCTTGGCTTGTTTCAGTGTCGCTGCGGGTGGGGCGAGTCAGTTCTTCGGCGGCTCATGGGTCGACATGCTCGTGGGATCAGTCTTTGGATTGCTCGTGGGTATCGGGGTGGTGGCGGCATCCGGTCGGCGCGATCTGGCCCGACTGTCCGATTTTGTGGCGGGTGTATGTGTGGCCGCAATGGCGATGCTGATCGGTGGCCGAATCGAGGGCGTTTCACCAACGATTCTGACGATCGCAGGTCTGATTGCACTCTTTCCGGGTTTGACGCTGACCGTGGCGATCAACGAATTGGCAACCAAAAATCTCGTCGCCGGCACGGCACGCCTGATGGGTGCCGTCATGATCTTGCTTTCAATCGGGTTCGGTGTCGCCGTCGGGCAGGCGATTGTCACAGAATGGACGATTGAAGCAGTCCCGGGTGTACCAGCCCCCTCTGCGACACAGTTCCTCACCGTTGTATTGGTGCCTTTGGCATTGGTCGTGTTGCTCAAAGCCCGAGCCCGAGATGCGTGGATCATCGTCCTTGTTTCGGCTGCGGGGTATTTCGCAGCGCGATCAGGGGCGCAGTTGTACGGGCCTGAACTTGGTGCCGGTTTCGGCGCATTCGTCGTTGGGGTCTTGGGCAATGGGTACGCCAGGCGAAGTCACCGTCCCACCGCGATGACGCTCGTTCCCGGCATTATTCTGCTCGTTCCTGGCGCGATTGGTTTTCGCAGCGTGTCGAGTTTTCTCGCGCATGATGCGGTGACCGGCATCGAGACCGCCTTCAGCATGGTGATCGTTGCGACGGGCATCGTCATCGGACTGTTGATGGCCAATGTCCTCGTGCCGTCCAAGCAGAGTCTCTGAATGAAGACCCTTCGAAAGAAGTGCTGGAGTCGGCATCAGTACTGCAGACTCGTCGGTGAATCGTGACGACATCAGGAATCTGATTTCTGGTGCTTTCATCTCGCCGATCGATAGAGCGAACAGCCCCTACACTTGCCGCACTATGAGGAACGACCGACCACGCATTTTGACCGGCGACACACCCACAGGCCGATTGCACCTCGGCCATTGGGTCGGGAGCCTCGAGAACCGGGTCGCTTTGCAGGACGAGTACGAGTGCTTCTTTCTTATCGCCAACATGCATGCGTTTACCACGCGAGCCGACAAGCCGGACGATATTCGTGAGAGCACGCTCGAAATCGTCAAAGACTGGCTTGCCTGCGGGATTGATCCCGAGCGGTCGACCTTTGTGTTGCAGACCGAGATTCCCGCAATTGCGGAGTTGTCGTGGTTTCTCGCCATGTTGCTGCCATTCAACCGTGTCATGCGGAATCCGACACTCAAGCACGAACTTGAAACCAAAGGGCTCGGCGACAACTACTCGTTTGGGTTTCCCATGTACACCGTTGGGCAATGCGCCGATATCCTCGTGTTTCGACCCGAATTGGTCCCGGTGGGGGAAGATCAACTGGCTCACATCGAACCATGCCGTGAAGTAGCGCGTCGGTTTAATCAGATGTACTGCGGCATCGACCCGCAAACCGACGATGCCGATTATGTCGAACAGGGCGGCGTGTTCCCCATCCCCGAAGGCAAGGTCGGGCGAGTCGCACGGCTCATCGGCACCGATGGCGTCAACAAGATGTCCAAAAGCCTGAACAACGCCATTTTCCTCTCTGATTCATTCAAAAAGATCAAGAAGAAAATGGGCGGGCTCTATACCGGTCGCAGCGCCATGGATGAACCAGGTGATATCAACAACGCACTCTTTGACTATGTGCGAGCGTTTATTCACGACAAGGAACGCGTCGCAGAACTCGAACGCAAGTACGCCGACGGCGACAATATCGGTGACGGACACATCAAGGTTGAAGTCGCCGAGGCGATCGATCAGATGCTTGCGCCGATGCGAGAGCGCCGTGCAGCCTACGAAGGTAAGGACGGCGACGACAAGATTCTGGCGCTCTTGCGCGAACACACACAGAAAGCCAACGACGCAGCCGAGGAAACGCTGTCGATGGCGAAAAAGGCGATGAAACTCGACTTCGGATCGCGAGCGTTGTCATTCAATTAGTCAACACGAAGTCAACGAACTGACATCCACGACATACATTGCACGCGAGCCATCCATCGCTGAATCGATACAGACTTTGGTCGCGTCGTGGTTGAAGCGCGGATGGAGATCGACTCGGATCGGGCCGTCAAGTGTGCGGGGTGTGGCATATCGGCCGATCTCAAAGCCCTGATTCACGCGGCAATCCCAAAGAAACAACGGCTGGCGGCTCTTCAAATCGGGGTACCCATCAGTCAACACCCATCGACCCGGCTCAAGGCCGCCTCTGTTAAAAGTGCAGTGCCCGTCGCAGGTCAGTTCGCCCTTGGCAAATGGTGTTGGCGATGGCGCATTTGCGTCTCGCACATCTATATCACGAACCAGCAGGTACGAGTCCTTCATGATCTTGTTCATGAGAAAGCGTGGCTTGCCAAGGGCGTAGTACACGGGCTTGAGGCCGCGCCTCGCGATCGTCATCATCTGTTGGGTGGGGGTTTTCTTGGTGTTTGCAGAGCCAAGCAACGCTCGCTTGCCAGCCCACGCGAGGATGGTGTCATCGTCGCGCCAGTCGTAGTGGCTGCACATGCCCTCGAACAACAGGCGAATATCCGAACCATCGCGCGCAGCGGTGAACAGGCGTGATTGCAGAATGCCATCGGCCCGCTCGAATCGGTGCATGAAGCAAAAACGCGTGCCAGATGGGTTGAACATCAGGTGGTTGACATGCTGGTGTAGCGATCCGCCTGCGCGGTCAGAGCCGTCAGCGGTGATTCGGTCGAGTTGGTCGATCGAAATGATGAGCGAAGGCTGTCCGTCTTCGATCCTGTCGATGCCATCATTGGTGGGGGATGGGTCGGCAGGATTCGGATCAACAATCGCCGGGTACCCATACTCCGGGCGCAGCCTTGAGAGTCGACCAAAGCCAACCGCAAGTTGTCCGCCGTCGTTGTGCTCGGTGTACACCAGAGGCTGTTGGTCAAGACGGTTCCATGCCGGCGAGTCGCTGAGGGCGATCCACCGGAGCATCGCTCCTTGTTGCCAGTTCCAGGCATCAGACTCGCCAATTGTCACGAAACTGGGGCTTTCAGTGTCCCACCCCTCGATGAATCCGATTTCGGCCACATCATCCGTCGTTGGGAAACGATCGCAAAACTTCGCGCGATGGGCGAGGAGTTTGGTGCCATCCGGCGACCACGGGCACTTGTCGTAGTATCCGAACCAGTAGTGCCAGCCGTCGTTTGGCGAAGCGCGACGGATTGGCAAGTGGTTCACTTTCACAGCGTATCGTCTTTGAGCACTCGATCACCGATCGGTTTGGCAGGTGTCCCGACGCAGACCTTCCAGGTGGGCAAATCGTTGAACACGCTCGAGCGCGCGCCGACGACAGTGCCCTCTGCAATCGTCACGCCCGGCCCGACAAAGCAATCCGCAGCCACCCAGCAGTTCTCGCCAATCGTGATCGGGCTCGGCTCAAGCGGGAAGTTGCGATGTTCGTGATCGTGCGTCGCACCGCATAAATAGGTGTACTGACTGATGGTCGTGTTGGCACCAATGCTGATCGGCGCGACGCAGTAGCAGTCAACATCATCGGCAAGCGTCGCATAGTCGCCCATGGTCAGGTTCCACGGTGCCCAGATGCGCACGCGTGGGCAGACGCGTGCTTTGAGTGAGACCTGGCCGCCGAACAGCCTGAGGATGCGAGCCCGGATGCTGTGAAACGGGCGAGGCACAAGCCGAAACACCGTGGCCTGCACCAGGTTCCAGACGATTCGGCCGAGTTTGTTGCGCGTCGAATGCGGACTCGGTTTGTCAGCGATATCGACACCGTCTGTCGTCACATTGCACCCTTCCAACGCGGCGCTTCGTCCTTACCGGTTCGGTCCAGAATCGGGCGGTCGCGCCGTGGCTTGGCGGGTTCGCCCGTACAGATGGTCCATGCGGGTAACTCACGGTCAACCAGGCCGCGAGCGCCGACAACCACGCCTTCCTGAATCGTGACGCCCGGCAGGACCGTGACATCCGCCGCCAGCCAGGCATCCTTTTGAATACGAATTGGGGCTGTGTAAATGCGGCGCTGCGGATCAAGTGGGTCCTCAGCCTGCGAAAAGACCTTGTTGTACTGGCTGATTGTGCAGTACGGCCCGACTTCGACTCGGCTACGACAGATCAAATGAGCGTGGTCGCCCACCGCCGACAACTTGCCCATCGTCAAATTCCAAGGCCGATCGATGCGAGCACTTGCACGAATCTTGACCGTGGGGTGGAGCTTGGCGCCGCACAGCCGAAGTGTCGTACAACGGAGCGCGTACCAGTTGTGGAAACTGTACTTGCACACCCATCGCCCAAGCCCGTGCCAGAGCAACGCCCGCCAGAACGGATCACCCGGTCGGTGGCTCGGCAGTTCAGCCCGCGGATGACGCAGCGGTGCATTGGGGCTTTGAATATTCATGACGAAGACTCGGCAGCTTGGTTCAGTCTTGCCTGGCGATGCTGTTCGATCTCATGATTGACCGCTTCGATTTCATCGGCCTCGGCTTCAGCCGGATCAAACGGCCGGGCGGGGTTACCGCGCAGCGAGATTCTGTCAGGGAAGTTCTTATACACGCTCGCCCTCGGCCACACCAGGCAATCATCGCCCAGTTCAATGCCGGGTGCGATGTATGAATCAGTCCCGATGAGACACCGGTCACCAATCGTGATCGGGCGACGCACCAAGGGGAAAGATGGGTCTGACATGTCGTGTGTGCCGGCGCAGAGATGGGCTCGTGAATCGAGCACACAGTCATCGCCGATGGAGATCTGGCCGAGCGAATAGATCACAGCACCCGATCGCACACGCACATTGTCGCCGATATCGACATGCCACGGTATCGTGACCTCAACGCCCGTTGCAAAGGTGCAGTTCTTGCCGACCCGTCCACCGAACAGCCGAATCAACCGTGGACGCAATCGGGGGAAGGGCACCCACGCCATACGGCCAAAGGTCATCCAGATGGTGCGCGCGATGTTCTGTTTGAGCGTCCACGGCGTCTTTCGCGTCAGCGCCGTATCGGCAGCAAACTCTTCAGGCATCGGCGACGCATCGTGGGTGGGTTCTGTGGTCACAGTCATGAATCCTATCCGGCGAAATTACCAGTCGTACCCGAGCCGTTCGAGCGTGGGCAGCATGTGCTCTTTGACAAGGTCGAGTGTGCTCTGATCAACTGCGTCACGCCACTTGTCTGCGCGCGTCGGGTCAGCGGTCTTTTCTGCAAACTTGATCACGGGTTCAGGGTCCGCCAACTCTGCAAATGTACAAACTTCGGTCATGACTTCACGAGGTCTGACCATGAGATCTTCATATTTGAATCGAAACACACCGGCACCAGCCGCATCAAGTGCGTCAGCATCATCCAGAGCGCATCCGATGGTGCCTGCCCATTGCTTGGCGAGAATGACTTCGGTTGGATCGTTCTTGACCCAGTCACGCCAGCCCGGCGGCCGCGGGCCCCAGAAGTTCAACTTCTTGCCGGTCATGCGCCGGTAGACCGTACCAACAGTTTGCCTCGCATACGCCGGCCATTCGGTCACCGGCGTCTCTCTCGCTCGCATCATGACCCGTTTGAATGGCACGCCCGAAGTCATGATCTCGTCGGTCGAGCGGAAAACAGACCGACCATCACGAATGACAAGCAGAATACGAGCGTTTGGATACACCGCACGGATAAAGGGCAACCGCAGACAGTTACTCGGTGTTTTCTCCGCGAGCCGTTCTTTCCCTTCACGAGCGACAAACGCCGCGAAGGTGCTCCGGATGTGTTGTTTGACACGGTCGGTGGCTTCTCGCGTGCCGAGGACATCATCGGGTGTGTAACTGTTCTTCCAGGTCCAGACATGGCGAGGCTCGACCCAGTACGCCAGCCTCGGATGCTGACTCAACACTTCGCCCAGCCAGGTGGTGCCCGAGCGATGCGTACCAACAAGGATGATCGGGTCCGTAGTCAAGCGACTTGTTCCTTGTCGGTTCCTGCAAGAGCGCCGATCTCATTCTCGAGGACGGCCCGGCAAGTATCAAAACGGTGAGCAGCAAGAAGCCGGTCTAACTTGTTGGCGGTGCTGGCTGTGCCCACATAGCATTTGAAGTACCGGTGGGGGGGCATCCGCACTTTCGGGCAGTCTGGTGCGAAGTCTCGCGGATGCAAATACACGACCGTCGGCCGACCCGCAGCAAGTTCGGCTTGCAACCCTTGCTCGATCAATGCGTACGGCAGCAGACGCATGTAGCCACCACCCGAGTAGCACATCGCTTTCTTGACAGGTCCTATCCCGACCGGCGCAACCGACATGGGCAACTCTGGCAACTGTCGGCCCGACGGGGTTGTGATCATATGAATGCCCGGCGGACACGCATACCCCCCGTGCCCGCGCTTGGCTGGGAACAGGCTCGCGTCATAAAGCAATCCGAGGTCCGCGAGGACATCGAACGCCCACTCGGTCCCGTGCGTGATGCTGAACGAAGGCGCGCGGAACCCCGCGACCTTGTGTCCGGAAGCCTGTTCGATGATGTCAATCGCCTGCCGCATGTCGGCATGAAACTCGTCGGGTGAAAGTTCATAGACCTTGCGATGCCAGTACGAATGCACACCGATTTCATGCCCAGCATCGGCGATGCGTCGCACCATGTCGGGGTGGCGATCTGCAACCCATCCGAGCAGGAAAAAGGTCGCGTGTGTCGAACGGCGCGCACAAATCTCGAGTATCAGATCTGTGTACCGTTCGACGAGTGAACTCTCTTCATGCAACCCTGGCCAGAGTTCCGGATCTTCGACAGCCTTGATCTCGACAATGTGAAACCAGTCTTCGATATCGAAGGAAAGCGCATGGGTCACAGACTGGTTGACAGTGTCTTTGGACATCAGAAAAATTTATGGCCCGCAGCCTTGAACCGCTGTACATCCTGCTTAGTCGGCATGGAAAAATGCGACATGTTCTCGATCGGGTTTGGGATCAACGCCGGATTGCCCGCCTCGACCGCGCGAACGGTCTCGATAATCGCTTCGGCGGCAAGGTCTTTGGACCGTGCCATGACATCTTCAAGCGTGTCATGAGGGTGCACCCGGTACCGCCGCTGAATAACAATCGGGCCGTTGTCCAGTTTCTTGTCAACATAGTGGACACTGACCCCCCCCTCAGTCTCGTTGTTGGCAAGGGTCCAGAAACTCGGCATCAGCCCACGATAGTGTGGCAAGAGTGCCCCGTGACAGTTGACGATGCCCCATGGTGTCTGTTCGCGCAACTTGCGCTTGTAGAGCTGCGTGCCCGAGATCGACACAATGAAATCAACTTCGTTCTCGCGCAGCATGTCGAGAAACGGCTCAGCGTTCACATCGGGCATGTCGTGCACAGGAACACCATACTTTTTCGCGACAGCCCGCACCGAATGGCAACGACGGGTCGATCCCATGATGTCGTTGACGACCTTGGCCTGCAGTTTCTTCCAGATGTAGTTGCGGAACTTCCATTGGAAATACCACGGGCCGTACATGTTGAGCAGGTCCATCGCGGTCTGCACGATGGTTCGTTTGCCCTGCGCGACTGACTGGATGTTGATCCCGACCGTCGAGTCCGCATACTCGCGCAGATACTTGTCGAGCACCTTGGGCAGATAGAACGGGTCGTTCTGGATGAACACATACTTCTTGAGCGGGCGACCGGCGGGGTCCATGCGTGGCACCGGATCCAGGTTCCCGTCAATCGTCGGATGTTGCGTCGCCGCTGCAGTCTCGGGTTGTGTCAGTGTCTCGCTCAAGCGCGATCTCCCTGCGGGTCATTGTGAACCCAATCGTGTGTCGTTTCGTAACCCAGTTCGATCAACAGGTCGCCCGCTTCCTGATCGAAGAACTGGCAATCGTCTTCAGAAAATGCAGTGCGCCATTTCACAGGTTCCAACCCGTTGCCTCGGCCGGATATGTTCGTGCTCTCGTCACGCCCTGTCAGTCGCGCGACCCAATGTTCAAACCGCGTCTTCGTCGGCGCTGGCAAGAGTGGTTCAGTCCAGAGCGGCTTGTGACCCAGCGCTTCGCCGATCTGTTCGATCTGCTGGCGCGTGTTCTTCACAGTGTCTTCGAATCGAATCGCATGCACGCCTGCGTGCCCGACCCACGCCCGGACATGATCAGCCCATGCACGCACACGCGATCGGCCGTCGCCGTGGTCTTCTCGAATGAAATCGGAGATCGTCGACGAGGCACTCGAATCAAACGACTGCCGAAATCGCTGCAGGCTACACAGCACACTTCGACCGTCGCGATAGCAGTAAAACACCGTCGATCGAGCTATCAGATCGTCGATATACGCACGGTGCTGCGGAGCGGTGCGATGCATGTCGGGGGTGTTGTGTGTCTTCAAGCACGGCCGCTTGATCGCACGCAACACGCGATCACATTCGCCCGGTTGACCAGGCCGATGATGCTCAGCGTTCAGTCGATCGATTGAAAAGTACAGCGAATCATGCGGATTGACAAACCGTCCTGCGCGCCCCTGACACTGTTTGAACTGTCGTCGAAGCAGATCCATGAACAGGTGCGTGCCGCTTCGTTCATGGCTCGCTACAACGATCGGCCCTGCGCCGACAATTGATGTCCCTTTGTGTTCAGTTTGTGCAGGAGCAGCATGCATGAACAGTTACTCCGGTTGAACGCGAGAAGCAGGTGTACGCAACGGGATCGCCCGTTCAACCACATCACAGAAACGACCTCGCAGTGCGACCATCCCCAGTTCGTCGTCAATCACTTTCTTCGCACGCTCGCCCATCGCGACAAGGTCGGCTTTGGGTGTCGCTGCTATCTCATTGATCACAGCGATCGCACCATCCACATCGCCATGCTTGATATGCCAACCGATATGGTGATCGCGAATGAGATCTGACACATGGCATGGGTCCGGGCCGAGCAACAAGATCGGCCTCGCAACCGCCATCGCGCCATAGATCTTACAGGGATGAACCACGCCCACCACATCATCGCCGACGCTCACCAGGTGAACATCCGCAGCCGACAGCGAATACTTGATCCTGTCGAAAGGCTGATAGGGCAGATCGGTAATGTTGGTCGGATTGTGCGTTTCGATGGTGTGCCGCACATCTTTCTTGCCGACACCGCCGCCGATGAAAAAGAACTTGAGGTTCTCTTGGTCCTGCATGCGAACAGCCGCATCGAGGACGGTCACCACCGGCGTTGAAAAACCGTGGTTGCCCGAGTACATGATGCAGAACTTGCCATCGTCACCCGAGCCAAGCCCATGCTCCTCACGAAAGGGGTTGCTCTCGTGTGGTACAACCTCAAGCGCCGAATCGTGCGGCCAGGGCGGCATGATGTCCATCTTGTCGCTGACATCCCGCTTCTTATTCACACGATCGGCCATAAAACGATCGAGCGCGACCACAGCGGTGGCGCGTTTGAGGATGTACCGATTGAACGCGTCGAACGCTTTGGCAATCGGTGAGGTTGCCTTGAGTTTGCCCAACTCGACCATCTGATCGGGGTTCAGATCCATGACCCAGTACACGAGAGGCACACGCCTGACGAATCGAACGATCAAGGCTGCGACCGAAGCCATCGGGGGAGAGGTGCTCACCAGCACGCCGCGCAACTTCGATGTAAACACACCCCGCATCGCACACTGCACGAGGAAAATCAATTGCGCAAGAACACGCAACGGAATCGACTTCTTGCCAAAACTCGACAGCGGCATGCGTCGAATCTCGACACCATCACGGGTCTCGCGCAGCGGATACTTGATCGTCGGGTCGTCATACCCGCGGGCAGACGCATACACGATGACTTTGTATCCGCGCCGTGCAAGTTCGGCAGCCGCATCATGCATGTGCTGTCCGACACTCGCAGGGTCAGGCACATAGACCTGACTGATCACCAGCAGGGTGTCATCGCTTTTGCCACCCGATTCGGCATTGCTTGCGCTGTGCTCGCTCATCGCACGCTTCCCTTCATTCGTGAGTCATGAACGGTCGATACGAGCCTTTTCGGATAGACTCTTCGGCCTCTGGCAAGCGTATTCGAACCAAATCGACCTGAAGGAGTTCCTTCGTGTTTCCGAACTATCTTGGCATCGGTGTTTTTCGCAGCGGCTCGACCTGGCTGCATGAACTGCTCGACACGCACCCGGACGCATTCGTCCCATCGAAGCGGAAGGAAGTGTTCTGGTTCTCCAACAACTACGACAAGGGTCGAGACTGGTACGAGTCGTTCTTCCCCGATAGCGAGACCGAAGGCAAGATCGCCGTCGGCGAGGTCACCCCAGGCTATTTCTACTCGGCTGACGCCGCCCAGCGCATTCGCGATGAACCAACGATCAAACGCTTGATTCTGATCTTGCGTGATCCGGCCAATCGCGCGTTTTCCAACTACACACGCCGAATCAAGATCGACAATTACCAGGGAGATTTCCGTTCGTTCCTGCAAGACTACCCCGACGGCGGCATGAATCTCAGTCGGTACGCCGACCACCTCGAACGGTACCGATCCATGTTCTCGCAAGAGGAACTGCTCACCCTCATCTACGAGGATCTGTTCGCGGATGTCGTTGCCTCGCGTGAGCGGATCGCTGCCCACCTCGGCCTTGATCCCGCGCGATTCCCCGAAGACGCGGGCAAAAAGCGTGTGAACGCCGTCGTGGTGCCCAAGTACGGGGGGGCGTACAAAATCATGTCGAAGATCGGACGCAAGTTGCGCAAAGCCGATCTTGACTTTCTGCCCAACCTCATCGGCCGAAAACTCGGCATGAAGCGCATGTTCGGTACACGCGCCGCACCCATGCCCAAACTCGGCGCGGCAGACCGCGCGTGGTTCATCGAGCAGGTCGCGGACGATATCGACCGGGTGGAGGCGCAACTGGATGTTGACCTTTCTTCCTGGCGGACCTGACGGACGCTCGCCCGCTCAGGCCGAAACCACCGCGGGCTTGTTGCCGTACTTGGCTTGATACTCACCCAAAATCCAGTCGTAGGTCTTCCGCATGCCGTCGAGCAGCGTGATGGAAGGCTCCCACCCGAGGTATTGCTGGATGAGGGTGTTGTCGCTATTGCGCCCGCGCACGCCCTTCGGCGCGTCAAGCTTGTAGTTACGGTTCAACTTGATATCCGCAAACCCTTCGACGATGTCGACCAACTGGTTGATACTCACCAGTTCGCTCGAACCGAGGTTCAGTGGCTCGAGAATGTCTGAGTGCGTGATCTTGTTGATGCCGTTGAGGCAGTCGTCAATGTACATGAACGAGCGGGTCTGCTCGCCATCACCCCAGATTTCAATGTTGTGATCGCCGGTGAGTTTCGCCTGGATAACCTTACGACAGATCGCAGCCGGCGCTTTCTCGCGTCCACCCTCCCAGGTGCCTTCCGGACCATACACATTGTGGAATCGTGCAATACGGGTGTGCAGCCCGAAGTCTTCACGGAAGTGGCGGCACATGCGCTCGCTGAACAGTTTTTCCCAGCCATAGCCGTCCTCCGGCATCGCGGGATACGCATCCGCTTCGACAAGCGCCGTCACCGCAGCATCGGTCTGCTTGTCCGCGTTGTACACACAGGCGGATGATGAGTAGAAGAACTTGTCGACACCCTTCTCTTTCGCGGCCATGAGCATGTGCGTCGTCGTCAGCACGCTCAACATGCAGAGTGCCTTGTTGTTTTCGATGAACCCCATGCCGCCCATGTCAGCAGCGAGCTGGTAGACCTCGTCAACGCCGTCGCATGCTTCGAGACAAGTCTGTTTGTCCTTCAGGTCGCCGACGACATTCTCAGCGTCCGCGTGCACCTGATACCACTGGTCCTGAGACTTGATATCCACACAACGAACTCGGAACCCTTCTGAGAGGAGTTTGGCGACCAGATGACCACCGATGAATCCTCCGCCTCCGCCAACGACTGCCAGTTTACCGCTCATACAAACTTCTCCCAAAAGACTGAGGCCTTGAATCTCGCGATCAGGCCGAGTTGTCGCCGTTCCGTGGCGCGAAAATGCACCGAGTGAGATCCGGATGAACCCCTGATCGGACTTCTACAGGCACCGGGATGACGCCTCCCAATCCCCCTCCAATAGAGGGGCTACGAACCATAGGTGACGCGGGTTCGTCGAACCAGATGGACGACGCACTTGCTTCACGCAGGTGTGATCGGCTTGGAAGGTGCGTCTCTTGACTCGCACCCGTGTTGTTTGGGTTGAACGGGAATGCCAGCGGTGCCAATACGACACACAGCGTTCCCGCTATCAGCGTCAACGGAAGACCAAGCCGAAGAAAGTCCGAGAACCGATACCCGCCCGGACCGGCAACCATCAAGTTGGTCACGAATCCCACCGGCGTGATAAAACTGCACGCCGAAGCAACCATCAGCGTCACAATGAATGGCTCCGGGCTCAGCTCCATGTCGGCAGCCACTGCGATCGTGATCGGGAACATCAAAATCGCCGCACCCTTGTTCGTGATCAACTGACTCATGACATTGGTCACAATGAACAGTCCGGCGATCGCAGCGTAACCGCCCATCGGACCGACCACCGAGAAAATCACCGAAGCGATGCCGTTGGCAGCTCCGGATTGATCCATCGCCCGACCGATCCCGATTGCAGCTCCGATGATCAGCAGGACCTGCCAATTCACGCTCTTTCGAGCGATCGTACCGGTCACGCATCGCGTGACGACCATGCCCATCGCCGCCGCAAATCCTGCAGCGACCGGCGGGATCGCGTGCCCGAAGAGCTTCTCGGTCGGGATGGTCAAAAGCACCACAAGTCCGGCCATGATCCCGATTGAAAGCCACGCGCGTTCATGTCGAACTTCGCGAGCGCCATCCACACCAGAAACGAGGTAGAAGTGATCGCTGTTGCGATACGCCTCGAGAAATCCCTGATGCGTGGTCAACAAGAGCGTGTCGCCCGGCTGTAGGACGATGTCGCCAATCTTGCCGGTCACACGCTGCCCGCCGCGATGCACAGCGATGATCGCTGCGTTGTAACGCGTCCGGAACTGCGACTGACGAACCGTCCGCCGAACCAATGGCGAGTTATGACTCACAACCGCTTCGACGATCGTCCGTTGTGTCCGGTGGGCTTCGATCTTCCTCGCTTGATCTGTCGCTGGCGTCAGACCGCGGATTTTAAGCAGATCGACCACAGACTCAATCACGCCAACGAACACGAGCCGGTCGTCAGATTCGAGCAATTCCTCCGGCCCGACCGCCTGGCGGACCGTCCCTTCGCGCTCGATCTCTGTCAGAAACAACCCCGGCAAATGCCGCAGACCTGCTTCTTCAATACCTTTGCCAATCAACGGCGAGCCTGGCTCAACCATGACCTCAACCGTGTACCGACGATTCTCAACTTCATTCGAAGCAGCCGTTCGGCGTTCCGGCAAGATGCGCCCTGCGAACAGCGTGATAAACGCCAGCCCGAGCACCGCAATCGGAACCCCAGCTGCACCAACCCACCAAAACTGCTTGCCGAGACTCGGCTCCACCACACCAAACGCTGCCTTCAGTTCGGCAGCGTGATTCTGGACATACTCGACATACAACCCGTTGATGGCAAGGTTGGTGCTTGTCCCGATGATCGTGCACCCGCCGCCAAGGATCGCTGCAAAACTGAGTGGCATGAACAACTTGCTCGGGCTGATCCGTAACTTGCGGGCCCAATCGTCGACGATCGGGAGATAGATCGCAACGATTGCGGTGTTGTTCATGAACGCCGACATGCAACTCACCGGAACAGTCAGCCGAAACAACGCTCCACGAAGTGACTGTGGACGACCCAGCATCCGGCGGCTGAGCACGATGGTCGCGCCCGTCTCGCTGAGACCCGCAGCCACCACGAAGAGTGCAGCAAGCATCAGCACCGATGGGTGCCCGAATCCGGACACAGCCGAAGTGATATCGACAACGCCCGCGATCATGAGGAGCGTCAGCGCGCCGAGCATGGCTGTGTCCGCGGCCATACGACCTGACATCAGGGCAGCGACCAGCAGTCCAACAACACCAAGGGTGTACCAAGCAGCAAAGTCCAACCACGAGCTCCTTCTCACCGGGCGAAGATGGTATTCGGTTCACGCATCGACAAACGGCTATCCTCTGTTCTCTACCGGGGCACGCCCGGTTCATTTCGATCGGTGATTCGTCAGGGAGGTCTTCATGTTTGATGCTGTACGCGTGAGTTCGAGTGGAAAACCAGACACGCTGGTTTTGGGTCAGTTTGCTGGCGAAAAACTGGACCGAGCGAGCAGCAAAAGAGATCCCGATGGATCGGTCAAATCGGCCTGCGCTCGCACCGAAGCCACCGGGTCGGTCGGATCGATCGTCGAAGCCCACCCTGATGCCGACTTTGATCGCGTGATCGTGGTCGGGTTGGGGTCAAAATCGGCATTCGGACCGGATGCGCTGCGTTCGGCTACTGCCGCGGTTGCTCGGCGACTGTCCGCTGTGAAATCCAGCAACGCCGAATTTGACCTGTCAGACCCACTCAAAAAAGGCAAAATACGCCCGGAAGAGGGTGGTTCGATTGTGGGTGAAACAATCGGTATTGCTTCGTGGGTGTGTGATTCATTTCGCGGAAAAGCGACCACCAATCCGAGTCGCGTGAAACTTGCGCTTCGGAGCAGTGATGCCGGATTCACCAAGGGCATGAAGCGAGGTCTGGGAATCGCTGAAGGCGTGAATACCGCGCGAACACTCAGTCAGACACCCCCAAATGTGGCGACCCCAACATGGATGGCATCGCAAGCCAAAGCCATGGGCCGCAAGACCGGGCTCAAAGTCACCGTCATCCAGGGCAAACGACTGGAAGACGAACGACTCGAAGGTCTCATCAATGTTGGCAAAGCAAGCGAGAACAAACCTTGTCTGATCCGTATCGAATATCGCCCCACCCGCGTCAAGAAGGGTGTCAAGCCCGCGGTCCTCATCGGTAAAACAATGACCTATGACTCCGGCGGGCTCAGTATCAAGGTGGGGGGCGGCATGCGCGGCATGAAACGCGACAAGGATGGCGGATGTGCTGTTTTTGGTGCGATGCAGGTCATCGCCAATGTCATCAAGCCAGACCGCCCGGTGATCGCATTGCTTGCTGCAGCCGAGAACTCGATCTCAGATGAAGCCTACCGCCCGGATGATGTGCTCACCTTCCGCAACGGCGTGACCGTCGAAGTCACCAATACCGACGCCGAAGGACGACTCGTTATGGCAGATGCACTGTGCTGGGCGCTCGACAAGGAAAACCCAGCATTCATGGTCGATATGGCAACGCTGACCGGGGGCGTGGTTGTCGCGCTTGGGAAGCCTTTTGCCGGCATGTGGTGTGACGACGACAATCTGCGAGCTCGGGTCGAACAGGCCGGTCAGGCAACGGGAGATCGGGTCTGGCGTCTGCCTCACGACACGCAGTATCAAGACATGATGAAGTCGCCGATCGCCGACATCGTCAACTCGGCTCCGGTCCGCGAAGCCCATCCGATCCAGGGCGCTGCGTTCCTGCGTTACTTTGTCGATTATCCCATGAAAGACGGTGACAAGGCTTTCCCGTGGTGCCACATCGACATCGCCGGCACCCACGCCACCGACAGCGATCGGGGTCCATACATCCCTGGGCCGACTGGCTTCGGCGTTCGTCTCTTGGCTGAGTTGCTCGCAGCCGAATAACGCACGATTGAAAGCACACAGTTCTTACGAGCCCCGACCGTCAGGAAGGGGTTTTTTCGAGTCTTCAATGCGAACAGCAGTCCGACTTCGGCGGTTCCGTTTCGCACGCTCCACGCGCACACGCAGCGGTTTCTCGGCTGAACAGTTCGATGACCTTGATCGTCAATGACCAACCCAGCAGAACAGAGAACGCGATCGCGCCGCCTGCAAACAACCACCCGACTTGTTCATGCTCAGCCATCGCTCCGGCTTCTGACAGGTGAACGAACGAACTGAGAAACGCATCAAATGCCCAGCCCGCGAGCACCGCGACGACGGCAATGACAATCAGGTAGATCACGGTGGCGCGCACCCCAAGGTCCTTGATCGCCCAGGTGATCGTCGCAAGATTCGTCGCCGGCCCCGCCAGAAGCAGCACCAGCGCCGCGCCGGGGCTTAAACCTGCGAGGACCAACGTGTACGCCAATGGCGTCGAACTCGTCGCGCAGATATACAGAGGAATGCCCACGAGCAACATCAACAGCATGGGAACAAGCCCTGTGCCGATGTTCGATTCAATCCAACCTGTCGGAACGATCGCGGTAATCAACGCTGCCAGTACAAATCCAATCGTCAGCCAGACCGCAAGGTCGAGCGGCATTGTGACAAACCCGTGTCGCAAGCCCGCGCGAATGCGTTCGCCCCAGGTGCGCGGAGCAGCCGCGGATGTGGACGAACAGCATGACGATGTGACCGGTTCTTCCTTCGGCGTTGCACAGCCACACGACGGCGCTTCAGGTTGACTTGAGCAGCAACCCGCGATCGGGAGGGCCGTATCAGGTTTGGAAGCCTCGGCGACTCGGTCCCGCGAGCTTGTCAACTCGATGAGCATGCCCGCAATGAACGCAGTGAGGACAGCCACGACCGGGCGCACGAACGCGTACACCGGTCCGAACAAAGCCCATGTGAGCGGGATTGATTCTTCGCCGGTCTGAGGCGTCGAGATCGCAAATGCAGCCGAGGCCCCCCGACTCGCCCCGCCCCGCCGAAGTCCGGCCGCCACGGGAATCACGCTACACGAACACAACGGGAGCGGAATCCCGAGGAGACTGGCTTTGAAAATAGGCCAAGGCCCACGACCCGCCAGATGTCGCTCGAGAAATCCGCGCGGGACAATCGCATGCATTGCTCCGGCCATGGCAAACCCGATCATGAGCCACAGCCCGGACTCAAAGATCAACCCCCAGAACGCTGCCCACCATGCCTGCAAAAATGCCATGGTTTACTGTATGGGCATCAGGTGACGGCCGCAGCGTGCCCGGGCACGGTCGGCGTTCTACCATGATCTCCACAGCCGGAGGACCGCGACGCATGCCTTTCACGCTCAAGCCAGAAGATGGACTCACGGTTGATGCCGACACCATCGACTACATCAAGGAACATGTTGATACCGGCGATCGGTGGGTGCTCAACTTCGGCCCCCAGCACCCCGCGACCCACACCACGCTGCGGCTCGTCCTCGAACTCGACGGCGAACGCGTTGCCCGGTGTACACCTCACATCGGGTACCTCCATTCCGGATTCGAAAAACTCGGTGAACACCTCGACTACAACCAGTATGTCGCCATCGTCAGCCGAATGAACTATCTGTCGCCGATCTCCAACGACATCTGCTGGCATCACGCGGTCGAAACACTCTTCGGCATCGAGATTACACCACGATGCAAGGTGCTCCGCACAATCATGGCAGAACTCGGGCGAATCCAGGATCACCTGCTCTGTTGCGGGGCGGCCGCCCTCGACCTGGGCGCGTTCACCGGTTTCCTCTATGTGTTTAACCCGCGCGAAAAAATCTACGACATCTGCGATTTCATCTCCGGCCAGCGATTCCACCCCGACTGGACCCGTGTCGGCGGCGCGATGCAGGACCTGCCTGATGAAGAAACCTTCAAGCGGCTGGTGAAAAACTTCATTCATGATGACCTGCCGACGGCGATCAAAGATCTTGAAACGCTTGTCAATCGCAACCGCATCTTCCTCGACCGCACTCAGGGCGTGGGCGTGCTGACCCATGACGAAGCGATTGCGTGGAGTGCGACCGGCCCGATCGCCCGTGCCTCTGGCGTGCGGCGTGACCTCCGCAAGGATGAGCCTTACCTGTGCTATGCCGACAACTGGGACGGTCAGGGGGCGGAGGCTGTCAAGTTCAGCGTGCCTATTGCTTCTGACGGCGATGTCTATGCCCGATTCCTCGTGCGTCTCGAAGAGATCAAGCAGGCGATCAAAATCATCGACCAGTTGATCGACAACATTCCATCCGGTCCGATTGATGTGTTCAGTGATTCGAAGATGGTCAAGCCACCCAAGAGCGATGTCTATGGCTCAATCGAAGGGCTGATTCAACACTTTGAACTCATCATGTCCAATCGAGGCTGGGAGCCACCAGTCGCAGAGGCCTATGGCGCCAACGAAACCGCCAACGGCGAACTCGGGTACTTTGTCGTCTCCGACGGCGGCCCGCGCGCCTGGCGCGTCAAGACCCGCCCGCCGAGTTTCATCAACTACCAACTCATGCCGAAACTCATCGAAGGGCACATGCTCGCCGACATCGTCGCGGTGTTGGGTTCGCTCAACATCGTGGCGGCGGAACTGGACCGGTAGTCTGACAGGCTGAGCGGTCGCACTCGTCGATCGGCTGCGGCTCGTGTACACTCGGTGCATGCAACGAATTGCCACTGTCCTGTTACTCTTCTCCCTGCTCATCCTTCCCGCCTGCGGCAAGCGATCGGTGACCGTCCGCAACGGCCTCGACCGACCGATTGTGGTTCGACTGTCGCACGATGCATTCCTCTCAGGTGACCGCACGCTCGACCAGGCACAGATTGCGCCATACGAGTCTCAGTCCTTCGGCCCGTTTGAAGATGTGCCAGCGCTCGAACCGATCGATGTCGAAATCAGCCTGGTCCGTAGTATGGGCGACCTGCCTCAGAAACATCGGGTCGATAAGAAGAATGTCAGCCTCGTGGTCGAGCCGTCCGTTCTTGAATCGTGGACGGGATTCGTCGTTCGGCGTGACGACCGACGATTCAAGTAGCCCGAGACCCAGCCGCATGACCACCGGGTGGGGGAGCAAGATCGACAAATAGTTCCTGCGGCACCATGTCGAGCAACCGACCCGGAGCCAGAAGATGGTCGCGGATGAACTGTGGCCTCGTCGCCTTGCCGCGCACGCTCAACCGAACCCACCCGCCTCCGATGGCCCATGACTCCCCCTTCGGGGCTTGTTCGAGCATCGCCTGTATCTCAGGAGTCAGTAGAAGCAACCCATGATCGGCGTGGTTCGTCGTGACACGCCATCGACGATTGAACACCGGCGATTCGAGTTCGAGGTCGTTTTTGCCCAATGCCTCGGCGATGCGGTGAAACACATTCTCGGGTTTTAACTCCACCAAGGGCCAATGCAATGGACAACGGCATGCAAAACACAGGTGCACGATGGTCGCTGTCGATTGACCAGTGCTCACCGTGTACGAGTGCTTGATGGCGATGACTGATCGGCCTTCGAGTTCACCCGTGGCGATCCATGCAATCTTTTTCGAGCCGTACTTGAGTTGACTGAACGCTGCAAATGCTGGCCACACCGCGTCTTTTTGTAACTGATCCGGGTCGCGATCAAGGTGTAGTCCCGAGTCGATAAACTGAGCATCGACCACAGCCTTCTTCTTCTTGGTTGACGCGATCGCAGCCAGAATGATCGAGCCGATGACCAGGACCGCCACCAGCGCGAGTCCAAAGATGCCCAACGCCTTCATCAAGGCCGATCTCCCGTATCAATCTCTGACAATGCTGTCCGAATCGTTGCAACTTCGTCCAAGACGAGCTCGGCGTGATCAATCGTCAGTTGCGTCGCCCCGTCGCTCAGTGCTTCCGCCGGATTCGGATGGGCTTCGATGAACAACGCATGGACACCGATCGCTGCAGCCGCACGAGCAAGCAAAGCAGCACGGTCCGGTCGCCCCCCTGTCTGTTCACCAGAGCCTGGTAACTGCGTTGAGTGCGTCACATCAAAGCACACCGGCGGGCTCCCGGATTTTGAGAAAGCCGAGCAATCGAGATCCATCAAATCACCGATGCCGATGAAGTCATTCACCAATCGGTGATACCCGAAAAAAGTACCCCGTTCGGTAAGCATGGTGTTTTCGCACCCGGCTTCCGCGAGTTTGCGGATCGGCCCGGCCATCTCACGCGGGCTTAAAAACTGCCCTTTCTTGACATTCACACTGCGATGAGACTGCTTGGCAGCGACCCCGGCGGCTACCAAAAGGTCAGTCTGCCTGCACAGAAACGCCGGAATCTGCAGCATGTCGACGACTTCAGCCACAGATTGCGCTTGTGAAGCATCATGCAGATCAGTCGTCAATGGAACACCAAGTTCGCGACCAACACGCTCGAGGGTCGCAAGGCCATCCGCCATGCCCGGTCCACGAGCAGACCGCACGCTCGAACGATTTGCCTTGTCAAACGACGCTTTGAAAACAAACGGCAGCCCGAGCGACCGGCACTTGTCCCGCAGCCTTTCACCGACTTGCATCGACAAATCAAACGACTCAAGAGTGCAAGGCCCGGCGATGATTGCGAGCGGCTCGCCTTGACCGATAACAACGGGGCCGACTTGGCAGATTCGGTTCATGCATCAAGGGTAGCCTGGCGCAGCGACAAATCGCTCAGGGGCAACCGGCTGCAAACTCGGCAAGGAACTGCTGGACATCGAAGAAATCGAGCAAGGTGTCACCCGTGAAGTCAGCCAACAGGTTCCCCTGAGCGAACAACTGAAGGAATGTCTGGACATCAAAGAAATCGAGCACGCCATCGTCGACGAGATCCGGCGGACACGCCAACATCCCGGGGTCCCACACGCGAACAGTCTCGGGCGTGATGCCGGTGGTCTCGACCGGTGTCGGTGTGATTGGCGTGAGCGCACCGGTTTCAAAGTTGATCGCGAGCGAATACAGCCCTCGCAACCCATCGCCAGAGGTCGATTCATCCGTGACGAACAGATAGTCGCCCCACGCAGCCGAGCCGCCCAGCGTGCCCTGCGAACCGACATCAAAGTGCTGACCGGTCGATGTCGGCGCTGCCGTCTCGGGGTCAAGAAAGAACGACCAAAGTGTGGCGTCGGTTCCGTGTTCGACGAACAACAACGAGCCGTTCGGGTGAACAGAAAAACCCTTGGGAGAATTGCCGGGCGATGTGTACGGGTTGTTCGCGTCGCTCGTCATGAAACCGTCAGCGTCGAGCGAGAACATGTTGACCGCGTGTCGGCCGGAGCTGATCCCGCCCGCTGCATACAACGCCTTTCCACCCGGTTCGACTGCGAGACTCAGCGGATATGAGCCCAGCGAGATTGTCTGGAGTTGGGAAACGCCGCCACTGAGGTCGACAGAAAATGCGTAGATGACATTCGCGGTCAGCGACTCGTTGACATAGAGGATGCGCTGATTGGGATTGCGAGCGATACTCGTCGCAAACTCGCCGCAGAAAATACGATCCACTTCTGTCAGTGATGCAAGCCCTTCGTCAAATCGAAAAATCACGAGTTCATTGGTCGCAAACACTTCGGTCTGCAGCACCGCCAGGTATTCGTCATTAACCCACTCGACCGCAAATGTCGTTTGCGGCAGCACAAGTTGCGTAACGATGGACATGGTGCCATCGGTGGCGACTTCGAGAACTGACACATAATCGCCGCTGAAACTACCGGTTGCATGTCCTGTCGCCAGGTATCTGCCGTTGGGTGATACATCGAGCGAGATCGTGTTGGTGCCGGGGTTGTCTTCGCTGGTGCTGCCGCGCGCACCAGTGATAAGTTTGTCGATAAAGACGGGTGTGCCATCGGTGTCGATGTTGAAACTCGACACGCTTCCTTCGAGGTTGCCGTTGTTGGCAACAAACACAGTCGGACCGGTCGACTGTGCATGAGCAAGCGTTGAAAGAACGGTCATGACGAACACTGTTGGGACGAAACGCATGAGAAATCCTCCGTGTCGTATAGCCTGACAGAATGTCGGTAGAAAATCAAGGGTTGTGGTCGCAGTTTGAACAGATCGACGCTGCAAGCAGCCCGCCCAACGCTCGATGAGCATCCACACTCAACCCACCGGTGGGTCGGCACACTGATAATCCATCGTCTGTCAACGCTGCATAGTCACCAGATGGATCAACGAACGAGATTTCCGCCTCAGCCGCCCATGATGAGATGCGGTCGCGGTACGCATCAAGCAGTTTCGCATTTGACCAGGCCGGACCGTCGTCCGTCATCACCAGGCGAAGTGAAGCGCCAGATTCGTCAGCCCGCTTAGCGAACTGGCGTATGCATGAACGAACGAATGCGTCGGCATCAACGCCATCGATCTTTGGGAGCGCTTGAGGCATCATGGATTCGAAGATCGGAAAATCTGCCCGCGGCCATGTTTGCACAGATTTTGGATCGCGCTGCCGAACCAACCATCCGTCCGATCGCTGCTTCTGTTCTGCGGCTCCATCGGCGGTGGGGACCAAGCAGTCACCAGTGGGATGATTGGCGCTGAGCCCTGTGAGAGTGCTCCAGATCGATGGCATCGACCACGCCAACTCGCGCGTCCCGATGCCGAGAACAATATCAGTCGGTTTGAAGGCATCGAGCCCCCAGAGGAACCAACCAAAAAGCCGTGCAAGTCCCATGCCCGGGTGTGCAAGTGTGAGCCAGGCACCTTTTTCATCAGCAGCGTTGCACACGAGTTCGGCAATCGATCCTGCCGTTGACTCAGGCGCCATCGCAGGGTCGGCAAGACCGGCACCATCCAACAGGAGCACGCGACGATTCAGGTGCAATCGCCTTGTCGCGAGAGGCTTCGCCGGAGCAATCATGCCGAGTTCGTTCGCAAAAACGAACTGCTGACGATCGTGCCGAAGATCGTCGTGATCTTCGTGGATCGCCACGAGTGAGCGCGGCGACCAGGTGTGCCACCCGAGGTCCGCGTTGACGACACGCGTGTTTCGATTGACGCGAAGCGTGGGACCTGCGTCGGATCGGTGCCGCAAGCCGTAGTAGCAGGGGTGGACCGTCAGCACCACACAGCTTCCCGATTCAAGCTGAGCGATGTCGGCGAGCATCGCTTCCTGCGAACAGAAAGCGAGGGCGCCAGGTGCGTCTCTGTCGAACCGTCGGTTCCAGCGCCAGCCGTCAAGTGTGCGCGTCGCGCCATACTCGACCTTCGTCTTTTTGTGCCAGAAGATATCGTTGCCTTCATACTCGAGCCCGAGTTCACTTTCGTCCAGCACGCGAGTCCATGCAGACTTGCCGTTGATGCACAGTTCTGCAGGTTCTTGCAGCCCGTCCTTGATTCGAGCCTTGCCTTTCGCTCGGCCTTTGAATATTTCAAAGTTCTCAGCCCCGTAGACCGCTTTGGATCCATGCCCGACGGTGCCAAAGACATCAATGCCGCTCCCACGCATCCACGCAATTTCACACGCAATGGCCTGTGCGCCGTCAACCTTGTAGTCCTCGTAGATCTCAAGCCCATTGGTGTGCAAGCCGACATCATGTCCCAGCGTCTGAATCTGTCGATACACATGCGCCATGCACGCGTGCCGCCGAAACAACGGCCCTTCAAATCGGCCGTAATAAAAAGCAGTGTGCAGAAAGTAATACGAAGTGGGGACACCAAACGCCGCTTCGATTTCGGCGCCGCGTAATGCCGCGACGATATCGCCGTCCACATCGTGACGAATCGCCAATCGAACCGAATCGTCACGCGTTGGTTGACGACAGAGGTCACGAAGTGTGACACACGCAACGCGTGGCATCGCTGCCAAAGATGCGATTAGCTGGCGATAGGCTGCAAGCGGGTACGCGATCGGCCTTGCCGTCTGGCCAGATTTGAGCAGCCCATACCCGGCGTGCATGTCTCGATTGCACTGCGCAAAAATCTCGTCAACAGTCGCGCCAGAATCGGTGGCCTCGTAGCACGCGAACCCCGGCATCGGCTCGGTCATGCTGTGTCGAGTTTGGGTCGTCATCGGTTACCCCCCTTGTGCCAGCAACCAGACTATGAGCCCGGTGACAACCAATGATGCCACCCAAGCGATAACTGCTATGACGGCGAGGCGCAATCGGCGTTTGCCGATCCGCCGCAACAATTCGACGACAGATTCGACAAGTTCAGGTGAGCCGTTCGGATCGCTCGATGCAGTTTTGGGGACTTCGCCGCGCACTTCTTGTTCAAACTGTTTGCGCTCACTCGATGTAAACCGATCAGGTTCATATCCCCAGGCTGCGTTGCCTGAGCCGCAATATCGATCAAACAGGTACAACTCACGCCTGCCGAGTTCTTCGCGCCAGCGTTGGTCGTCGAAGGTTTTTTCCCCGGCCTTCATGCGTTCAAACTGTGACTCATAAAACGCCCGGTCCTTGAAGTTGTTGACCGGAAGCCCTTGAAAAAACTTCAATAGTGCCATGGTGCCCGCATTGCCCGAAGTCATGTGATGGTCAAATGTCCAGAACGCAAGCGCGTTCTCAGGATACTTCAACCCGACAAAAGCGCCGAACCGGTCAAGAGATGTGCGTTGTTCACGCAGCACATCTTCATATCGAACAGCGAGCAGGTCATCCCGATCCGTATCAAGCGGAAACTGCTTGAACAAGGGCGCGACATGATCACGAATCGCATCGTACATGTCGGTCTTGAGATGCCTCGCGTAACTACATGCAAGCGCTCGGCCGTCACGAACAACGCGAATCGGTTTGATCATGATGTCTGGATGAGTCAACTCCGCTTTCGTGTGGGCAGGTGTCGGATTGTTGATCACAATAAAGTTGCGACCTGCGTGTTCTGCGAGTTGGATATAAAAGTTCTTCGATGGGTCATATCGCTTCGCAAACGCATTCCAGAACGCGCAGTCTTTGCCATGAACACGGCAAGCGTCGACGAAACCCTCGTCACGCAACCCCCAGACTCGATCCGGTGGACCAAGCGTGAACGCATCAGGGTGAGAGCCCAAAAGCAGGCACAGCCAGGTGGTTCCGGTGTACGACGGGCTGGTGATGTTGATGATGGTGACCGGGGTCTGTCGCATGAAGGACAGACTCTATGGCCCATGAATCGCACAGGCTTACGCTCGATCGGGCTTCGCACCTGTGAATTGCAAACCGGGCAAGCACTCTCCTCTTGCCCGGCTTACGCATTTTCGTTTGCGTCGAATCAGGCGGCGTACGGGCCGTCGTCCGAGGCGCGATAATCTTCGATCGGCATCGGATCAATCAACTCGTCCAGCCGATCGAGGCATGCTTGCACACGCTCGATGGCTCGCTCTGCATCGTGCTTGCTGTCCGCATCACGACCGGCAAAGTCAGTCATCTGGTACACCGGGGGTGCCGGTGTGTCCGATTCGTCACGATGAAGCCTGGGGTACACCATCAGAAAAGTCCTCCCGCGAAAAGACCAGAGGTTTCATCGGCCGAGAGGATGCATCAACTGACCAACCACAGCCCGCAGATCCGTCTGCGCCATTGGTTTGTTCGGTTTGGGGCATCCTTGCCCGCCGATTGGCAATGTCTTCCGCGTAAATATCGGCGGGTTGTACCGTCCGATTGAATTCAAAGGACCTTGCGCTCAGCCTTCGGCACGATCCGCGCGTCGCTGACGAATCTTGGGCTCGGTGCCTCGGATCAAGCGTCCGAGATTGCTGCGGTGCTTCACGATCACCAACACAGCGACAACGACCGATACAAGCAAGAACGGCCAACCGGCCGGCTCCCAGGCATCGATCATCTCCGCATCCTGATAAATACGAAACTCGATATACACCCAAACAGGAATGGAAACTGCAGCCACGCACGAGGCGGCAGAGATGAACCGCCACAACCCAAGTACGACAAGAAAGACCACCAACCCGCCCAATGCAGGAATTGTCATGACCGGGAAAACGCCCAACAGCGAACCAACCCCGGTCGCAACGCCCTTCCCGCCGCGAAATCCGACGAACGGGCTGAACATGTGCCCGATGACCGGTGCAATCATCACCGCAAGCCACCCCAGCGCCACACCATTGGGGATCTCGAAGGCACCCGCCCAGTTGGTCACCAGCCCAACGCCTAAAGTGGGGATCAAGCCTTTGAGCATATCGAGAAAAAAGACCACGAAGAACCAGCGTGTACCCAGCAGTCGGCCCACATTGGTCGCGCCGATATTGCCCGATCCGTCGTTACGCACATCGACACCCTTGAGCTTGCCGATGATCAGCCCGAACGGAATCGAACCCAACACCAGCGCGATCACGATGCCAATGACCCAGATCACGATGGGCATCCGATCTGCCGATCGGCGAGCACAGCAAGGAGTTGCATCCACACAGCCTCTTCAGACTGGGTGGCATCAATCAGCGCGTATCGGTCCGGCTCTGTCCGAACCTGTTTGAGGTATCCCTCGCGGACCTTCGCGTGAAACGCCCGTCCTTTGGCTTCCATGCGATCAAGCAGCGGATTGAGTCGAGTTGCTGCGGTCTGTTCATCCACATCAAAGATCACGATCAGATCCGGGTTGATGCCTCCGGTTGCAATGGATGCTGCCTGACGAATCTCGGACTCAGGCAATCCGCCTGCGTGTCCCTGATACGCAAGTGTGGAACTGACGAATCGGTCCGCCAGGACCGGGCGACCGGCTTGCATCGCTGGCGCAACGCGCTGTTCGACAAGTTGCGCCCGGCTCGCCATGTAGAGCAGCATCTCACAGCGCAGGCTCATCGGTTCATCATCGTGGTCGAGCAAAACAGCCCGAATTTTTTCACCGACGCTTGTGCCTCCAGGCTCGCGTACTTCACAAGGGTCCAACCGCTCGCGGCGAGCAAGAGCGAGAAGCCTGCGAAACTGCGTCGTCTTTCCCGAGCCATCCGGCCCGTCAAACACGATAAAACGCCCGGGCAGGTAGTTCAGTGCAGCTTGTTCTTTGGAGGATGATGCAGACACGATGCCAGTGTAGCGGTCAGTCGTCCGCCGGTGCGTCGACGAGGCTCGCTTTCGGCTTGTCCCAACGACTTGTTTCAAAACCAGGGTTCATCAAACGAAGCCGATAGAGGTGGGCTCGAATGATGTCGGCCTGCGATGGATCTTCAGCAAGCACATCCAGAATCATCGACCAGGCCTCCCAGAACTCCGGGCGGTCAGGTGAAGCTTCACGCGTCAGGGTGTCAAGTGTGCGTAGTGCATCAGCCTGACGACCGGCTGCCAGTTGGGCCTTGGCAAGCAGCAACGCGTACTTCGGGGACTCAGGATCAAATCGCTGGGCTTCAATCGCTGCAGCAGCAGCGTCGGTGCGGATCAAATGCTCGATCAGCATCGCGTGAGCATCTTGCCAACGCGTGTCACCAAGCGATTTGAGCATGCGAGCCCCGAGGCGAAGTGCCGACAATGAGGTTGATTCGAGTGACACGATCTCAAAAACGCGATCGGCTGCGACCGGAGCGAGGGGAGATCGCTCATCAATCTCGCCCAGCAGGACCAGCGATTCATCCGGCCGCGTCAGCATCGCGAGACGCACACGCCACCGATCGGCATATTCGTGATCAGGCAGCGTGAGCATCGCCGTTCGCAGCCGCCGCGCAAGGACTTGTTCCTGCTCACTTGGGGTGTACGCGATCGTGGCAACGAGTGCATCTGCTGCTCGATGATCGTCCGGCCACGACTGGGCAAACTGCTCGAGAGCGGCCGCAGCCTGGGCGTGATCGAATCGGTCAAAGATGACGGCAGCCTCCCACAGTGCTTCACGCGCCGAGGCGCTCTCAGGATGCCTACGCGCCAGGGCCACAAGCATGTCTGCAGCCTGCGCCGGGTCTGAACGAACCATACCGATGGCCTGCGCGAACTGAACGCGAGGTTCAAGCACAGTGTTCTTCGGCAGTGTCTCGACCAGCGCTGTGATTCTCGACGCGATGAGCGAGAATCGGTCTGCTCGCTCGCCCGCCCATGTGAACAGCGGGTCAAAAGTCCCGGTGATCGGGCCATTGATATCGAGGAGGCGCCGAACTTCTGCTTCAGCGAAAAGCAGTTGCCAGTCGGGCTCGACTTCGGAGCGGCCATTCAAGCCGAATCGAGCCCGCAGCACGCCAAGTTCTGAACGAATCGCGTCTGGGAGACCGAGCGGGTCGAGTTCCGCTTCGAGTTGATCTGCGAGTGTCTGGGCGGTGAACAGGTCACCAGCGAGAGCCGCAGCCGCCGCTTCTGCTATGCGTCGCGCTCCGTCACCCTGCGTGTCCATGATGAACATCTCGGCGAGTTGTTCCTGCGCGAGCGCCGCAGCGTGCGGGTCGCCGGTCAGGGCGGCATCGAGCAACTGGGCCCGGGCACGAATCGAGGCTCCGACCTCGTCATAAGGCCCTAACTTCGGGCCGAGCGCATCCCTGGCGCGATCCACAGCCGTACGGACCTTAGCCCGAGCGGGCGGCAGCGCAAGCCCGTAGAGAACATCCAATGCTTCGGCATCGGCTTCGAGAAGTGCAACGCGTGCACGCAACACCGTTGCATCGACCACCGGGTCAGCCGGGAGTGAGCCATCGTCGACCTCTTCATTGGCGAGGTCGGACATGGTCAGGACGCGGTACGAGCCCGGACCATCGCCATGTGCGTCGCCGATCGCTTCCATCAGTCCGGTCGGGTCATCATCAAGAAACTGCAGCGTCTTGACAACGACGGGTCGACGACCAGATCGCGCTGATCGTGGGTTCAGTGCATTCAGTTCTGTCAGCGCACCTTCAACACCCGTCCAGTCGCCGGAGTCCGTTCGTTTAAATCCTCGGCTTAGCAAAAACACCAGATCAGGTTGCGGCTCGAGCGCCAAGGCTGCTTCGAGACCCTGCAATGGTGATGAACGCCCGCCAACAACAATCTCGCGCAACCAATCGACGGCATGCCCTTTGTTTGACGGAATGCCGCGCATGTACTGGTTCCCGTTCAGACCGGGAAGAAACTCCATCGAGGTTGCGCCCGGTCGGGTTCGTGCCAGGACAACCGTGAAGCGCTGGGTCGGGCTGAGTCGATTGATGGACTGAATCAGCCGCGCGCGAACGAACGCGTACGAGTTCACCATCGAGCCGGACGCATCGACCACATACACGATGCGCCGGGCGGCATGGGCTTTTACACCGGCAAAGCTCACCGCTCGAGCGGCGGCAGGCTCGGCATTGGTGAGCGCGCTCGAAACACTGTTCAAAGTTGGTGCTGCAAGGGTCGAAAACTGAGCGTCGGTCGATTGCCCGCGCAGCGGCGGTGCCGGCTGCGACTGTAGCGACGCAGCAGAGATCGGGTTGCCCGCACGATTCGCAGCCGGATCAGCATCCGCGGGTTTGGCCGGCTTGTCGAGCCGAACTGGGGGGGCGGCCTCAATCGCAACTTCAGCCAGTCGGCGTCTCGGGCTGTCGCGCCCGGCGATCGTGATCGTGGCAGCGAGAATGGCAGCGAGCAATCCAAAATGCAATGCTGCCGAAGTCAGCATGGGCACAAAAACCCGGCGCAGCACGCGAAGTGTCGAGCGTGTCTTGCTCAATCGTCATCATCCCGTTCGTGTCGGCGTTCGCGATGTGTCGGCCCGCCAAAGATGACCGCGTCCAGACTCATTGCTCCCGCACCCAGCAGGAGTGTTGCAAACGCCGCACCAAACAGTGCAAACTGCCACAGCAGCGTCTTCCACATCTGCAGATCAAACAGTTCGTAGTTCGGCAAGAAACCTAGTTGCGCATCGCCCGCCTGAATCGCCGGGCCGAACTGAGTCAGCCACATCGCAACACCCATGATCACCGTGAGTGACAGAGCGCCGATCCGCGTGAACAACCCAAAGAACATGAGCACGCCCGCGACGAGTTCCGTCGCCGCCGCCGCCCAAGCAGCCCACACCGGCCACTTCTTTTGCCCGAGATGTTCCGGCCAGATCCGCATCTGCTCGTTCCCGTCCGCATCAAACCCCGGGTTGGCGCCGCTGTGCAAACCCAGCGCAAGCATGTACACGCTTCGCATCCGCACGCCATCGCCAAACTGTGCAAGGTCGGCTATCGCCGGTTCGGTTGCCTCATCAGTGATCAATGGCTCATCATCAAAGAGATCGTCGATGACATCATCAAGGTCATCCTCGGCCGGCTGAGCGAACGACGCTTCAATCGCTCCCTCCGCATCCGCCGCTCCCTGCGTCGGCACCGCCACACCCATTTGCGAAAGCGTCAACGCCTGCTCGGGGGTGTAGTCGGCCTCCGAAAAAATCTTGGCAGCCCCCGCCCACAGAAATGTGAGACCGAGCACCACACGAAGAATGAAAGGCGAAAAGTTCAGTCCAATGGAATCTCGCAGGCGCATAAGACCCTCCGCACTATCGTATCGGCCTGAACCCGAGATGTTCGACACAGCCTCGCACTGCTCGTACAGTTTCGCCAATCGCGGGTGTGGCGGAATTGGCAGACGCGCCAGATTTAGGTTCTGGTGGCCGAAAGGTCGTGCAGGTTCAAGTCCTGTCACCCGTATTCTCAGGCATTATCTTTATCGGGTGTCGCCTGACGGCAAGTACACGCCTATTTTCGGCGGAAACCGACAAACACGCCCGCGAGCCCAGCAGTGGCTGAGGGCAAATACCCCGTGACGAAATTCGCAAAGTCCTTTGTCTGAGCGGTCGCCCACGAGCCGAACGACTCAAAACCACCCGAGATCTGCTCCCAGTCCACTGTGATCAACCCGGCGTATTGCAGCCCAAAAAGTGCGATCAACCCGACTCCAACAACCACAAGCGTGATCTTCACGAATGTGCGCAGCGCAAACCCGATCGCAAACCCGGCGAAGAACCCGAATCCGAGTCGAAAGACAGCGCCGCTCGCAGAATCGATCAACCGATCGGTATCCGTCGGTGATTCTGTGCTCGTTGGCTGAGGTTCACCATCGTTAGAACGGTTGACCGGCGCAAATCCCTGTGTGCCCGTAGGAATATCGGTGGGGGAGGTCGCTGTGGCATCGATTGCTGCCGGCTCAGCAGTCGTGTTCTGGTACACCATCCACGCCCCGCCAGCGACCGAGACCAGGATCGACAAAACCGCGACCGTGACCTGCCACGGGGCGAGCCTTTTGCGTTCAGCAGATGGCGTGGGTTGATCATTCATCGCGCGTCTCCTGCACGAATGGTAGGGTAAAGCGGGTAGTGACCTTGGTCAGGGTCCAAATGAGGGCAGAATCATCCCAAATACCAGGAATAGCAGAAACAGTGCAGCCGGAGCAATGAAAAAGAGAACGACCGCGTAAATCAGGAGTGTGCTCAGCAGACTGGGCTTTCTCGACTTCAGCGTCGTTGACCATTGCAGCAATGCACACTAGGGGCAGTTTGTTGGCCGGCACGGCTGTGCAACAGGCATGAGAACATTGTAGATCGAACTGGCAGTGAACTTGATGTTCTAAAACGCGAGACTGCGAGCAATCTTTCTGATCCGTCCGCAGTACATTGTGTTCGATCGAAAGCGGGCTCAACGATCGTGTTCGCGCGTTTGGGTCTGTCGAGCGGTGATGAAAGGTGCGTGGCATGATGGATGAACGGCGTAATTTTGATCATTGGTGGGACTACAGCAACCCGGAGCACACCGAGATTCGGTTTCGCAAGCATCTGGCATCACTTGTCGAAAATGTGGACCCCAGGTACTGGGCTGAATTGCTGACTCAAATCGCGCGGAGTCTCTCGCTTCAGCACCGATTCGCAGAGGCCCATGAAACTCTGGATGGCATTGACAACACCGATGAAGCCGTACAAGTCCGCATCGCACTCGAGCGCGGCAGGACCTGGCGGACAGGCGGCGAAATCGATTTGGCAGCAGACTGCTTTCATCAGGCATGGACGCTCGCGTCTGCACTTGGGAGCGACGGCCTGGCGGTTGATGCTGCGCACATGATGGCGCTGGTTTCTGAAGAAGACCAGCGGGTCCTATGGAACGACCGGGCGCTCAAACTCGCTCAGACATCGCCAAATCCCAACGCTCGCCGATGGCGAGCGTCGCTGCTCAACAACCTGGCGTGGGATGCACATAACCAGGGTCAATATGCCGAGGCGCTCGAGTTGTTCGAGCAAGCACTCGAGATCCGGATCGCCGAATCTGAAAAAACGCGGATCGATATCGCGCAGTGGTCCGTCGCCCGTTGCCTGCGGTCACTCGGTCGGGTTGAAGAGGCGCTGGGACTCCAGTTGCAGCTGCTTGAACGCAACTCAGAAGATGGGTTCGTGTTCGAAGAAATTGGCGAGTGCTTGCTGGCAACCGATCGCGAAAGCGAAGCAGCGGCCTATTTCGGCCGTGCTTTCCAGATCCTGCGTCACGATCGAAACATCGTCCGCGATGAACCAGACCGTCTTGCGCGACTCGAGCGTCTCGGGTCAAAGCACTGATGTTGAGACTATGCCGTTAACCGCTCTTGCTGTCACCTCGTGCGAAGATGCTTGCAACATAGTTCAGGACATCCGTGGCGCTCACATCATTGTAACCAAACTGCTTGATCAGCCGTTGTTTGACCACATCGATCTTCTGCTGTGTGTCGTCATCAACCACCGAACTGACCAGGTTTTTCAGTTTGATCGTGTCCCGTGAGTCTTCGAACAGTTTGAGTTCGAGCGCCTTGTACAGCCGAGCGTTCGTGTTGTAGTCAAACTTCTTGCCGTCGAGCGCGAGAGCCCCGATGTAGTTCATGATCTCCTGTCGGAAGTCATCCTTGCGACTTTCAGGAATGTCGATCTTCTCTTCGATCGACCGCATCAGCCGCTCGTCCGGGTCTTCGTCCTTGCCGGTGTACTTGTTGACGACGCGTTCCTTTTGCGTGTATGCGCGAACGCTTTCGATGTAGTTTGTGCACAGCCGCTTGATCGCGTCTTCATCGGCTGAAATCGCTCGCTGCACCTCGCCCTTGATGATGTCTTCGTATTCTTCCTTGACGACACTCAACAACTCGCGGTAGGTCTTCTTCATTTCTTCGTCGGTGATGAGCGAGTGATGGCTGAGCCCGTCTTCAAGTGCGTTGATCACCATGAACGGGTTGATCGTCCGTTCCTCAATCGCTTGGCGGCCGACAAGGACATTGGAGATCTTGTCCTGAATGAACCGCGGGCTGATGCCGTCCATCCCTTCGCGCGGTGCTTCTTCCTTGAGTTCCTTGACCGAGTCTTCAGTAAACCCGGCGATGCTCTTGCCGTTGTACAGTTTCATCTTCTGCATCAGCGTGAGTCCGGGCTTCTTGGGCTCATCGAGTCGCGTGAGCACCGCCCACATGGCTGCGACTTCGAGCGTGTGCGGCGCGATGTGAATATTGCGAATCCGTTGTTCACCAAAGTCCTTCTGATAGATCTTGATCTCGTCTTCAAGGCGAATGTTGTAGGGAATGTCAATCTTGATCGTGCGGTCGCGGAACGCTTCCATCATCTCGTTCGATTGCAGCCGCTTGTACTCGGGCTCATTCGTGTGCCCCAGAATGACTTCGTCGATAAATGTTTGGGCAAACTTCTTCGGCTTGATCGTGTGTTCTTGACTCGCGCCCAGCAGGTCATAGAGGAACGCCACATCGAGTTTGAGCACTTCGATGAACTCACAGATACCCCGGTTGGCGATGTTGAGTTCGCCATCAAAGTTGAACGCCCGCGGGTCGGAGTCCGAGCCATAGAGTGCAATCTTGCGGTAGTTGATATCGCCGGTGAGTTCGGTTGAGTCCTGGTTTTTCTCGTCTTTGGGTTGGAAGGTGCCGATCCCAACGCGGTCCTTTTCACTGAGCACGATGCGGCGAACCTGCACATGGCTCATCACCTTCTGCCAGTCGCCCTGATAGAACGCCATCAGATCATCGAAGATCTTTCGACTGAACGGGTCGGGCTCGCCATACGACCGCAGACGACCATGATGATGCTCAGGCGTGAACTTCTCGTTGAACTTCTCGATGAGCGCTTCACGCGCAGCACGAGGCACCAAAATGAGTGGGTCTTCATGCATCGGGCTTGCAAAGGCGTGCGTGCGGACCGCCTCACCAGGGCTGCCTTCGACAGGAACCACATCGCAGTGTTCGTCAAGCAGCCAACTGAATGAATAGAGCGCGCCTTCCGGCGTGCGTGAGTATGCCTCCGCACCTTTCTTGAGCAACCGAGCGATGGTCGATTTGGAACTCCCCACCGGACCATGCAAAAGCAGAATGCGCTTGTCCGTGCCATACCCCTCGGCTGCGGATCGCAGGAAATCGACCAGTTGCATGAGCGCAAAGTCGAGGCCGAAGATACCGTCCGCCCCCCCGTCAAAGGGGTCCGAGAAGAAGTGGTAGCGAACGCACGGCTTCTTGTGCAGCTTGTAGTGCTCACACCCGCGTTCCATCACCGCGTCATAGAGCCGTTGGTAGGCGTTTCGAAGCACCGCCGGGTTTGCTTCGCAGATCGCCAGATAGTCCCCGAATGTCCCGGTCCAGTGATGGTCCTTGAAACTCTTTCTGTCGAGGCGCGACTCGATCAGATTGATGAGTTCGGACGCGTCATTGTTATTGTGTGCTGAGTGCTCAAATGCCGACATCGCAGGCCCTCCTTGGCGTTGAGTGACGGATAACGCCGGGCATCAATGCCACGGGCAAAACTCGATCAACCCAACACCAGTCGAAGCCCGGAAGAGCCCCGCCGGCCGAGCGGTGTTACGCAAAGGCAACACGCACTTCGTCTATCGGCACTGGCCTCTGCTGATTCCACTGGCATCCGTGAGACGGCGCAACATGCACCGATTTCGCGTGCTGCGCGCGTTCCCACCCAGAGCAGGGGGCCAGCCCACTTCTTCCTATACGGATCTATCGGCAACTCAGTTCGGGCAATCTGGTACCGAGTGACGACCCGGCTCGAGTCAGCATTACACATTGAACAGGAAGTGGCACACATCCGCATCCTGCATCGTGTAGTCCTTGCCTTCGATGCGCATTTTGCCCGCTTCCTTGATCGCTTTCTCGGTCTTGAACTGCTCAATGTCGCCGACGCTATAGGTTTCGACGCGGATGAACCCGCGTTCAAAGTCGGTGTGAATCACACCCGCTGCCTGCGGCGCCTTGGTCCCCTGCGGAATCGTCCACGCCCGAATTTCCTTCGGCCCGGCGGTGTAGAAACTCTGGTACCCAAGTAAGCGGTAGGCAGCCTGCGCCAGCTTGTTCAGCGCCGGCTCCTCCATGCCCATGTCAGCCAACATCTCGCGTTTCGACTCTTCGTCGAGTTCCGAGAGTTCACTCTCGATGCGCGCACAAACCGGCACCATCTCGCTGCCATGTGACTCCGCGTGGGCTTTGACGCGCTGCGCCATCTCGCTCTCGCCGTTCACATCATCTTCATTGACATTGGCCACATACAGAATTGGTTTCTGCGTAACCAGACTGAGTCCCTTGGCGGCCTTCTTGTGCTCCGGGTCATCAAACGAGATCGTGCGTGCCGGCTTTTCTTCTTCGAGCACAGGCAGCAGCTTCTTGATGACCGCGAGCCGGGCGATCGCTTCGCGTTCCTTCCCTCGGGCTGCCCGCTCGGCTTTGGGCAAGGCGCTCTCCAGCGTCTGCAGATCAGACAGAATCAACTCGCTTTCGATCGTCGCGATATCACGCATCGGGTCGACCGATCCGTCGACATGGGTGATGTCTTCGCCGCCGGGCGCCTGATCAAAACAGCGCACGACCTGTACGATCGCATCGACATCACGAATGTGCCCGAGGAATGCGTTGCCCTTGCCTTCGCCCTTGCTCGCCCCGCGGACAAGCCCGGCGATATCGACGAGTTTGAGGGCAGCCGGCAGGATCTTCTCCGTCTCGATGAACTGGCGCAGGATGGCGAGACGCTCATCGGGGATTGGCACAACCCCCACATTGGGTTCGATGGTGGCGAACGGATAGTTCGCAGCCAGCGCCCCAGCAGCGGTCAGTGCGTTGAACAGTGTGCTCTTGCCCACATTGGGCAGCCCGACGATCCCTGCTTCCATGAGAAACTCCCTGACCTCCTGGGTAGATCGACGCTCCGAGCCGATGCACCCTCTGGGTAGATCGGCACTCCGAGCCGATGCGTCCCATCTGAAGGGCGGGATCATAGATAAGACAGTACAGACAAGTCCTGCTCCGCGCGAAGGGTTTCGAGCCTGGTTACCCAACAAGCATCTTCCGCAGCATCGGCTCGTACGCGTCGGCGTAGCGCATCATGCCGAGGTCGGTCGGGTGCGACCCGTCGATGGTCGCTTCAGAATCATCACCGAGTTGATCCTGCGAACCCAGATAATGCAGGTCGTTCACGCCTTTCGCCTGCAGCGTATTGAACGCCTCCTGCAACGCCGCACTGCTCTCGCGCCAGCCGTTCAGTCGCCCCGGGTTCGCCCACGCGTTCGTCCATTGTCGCCCCTCAACAAGCAGAATCGGTGTCTGCGGCCTCTTCTCCCGCAGCCGCTCGATGAACGGTACGGTGCGCTCACGGACCAACTGTGTGTTCATGTTCGGCAGCGCATCAACCGCGTAGATCGACGCATCAATCTCGGCAAGTAGATCAGCCACGACCGGCTCCATGCGCGCGCTGCCCGAAAACCCAAGGTTGATCGATTCAAGCCCAAACCGTCGCCCCAGGACCGAGGTGAATGCCATGCCCGGACGCGAAGCGCTGCAACCATGCATGATGGATGTGCCATAGAACACCATCGGCTTGCGCTTGGTCGAATCGTGTTGTGTCACCTGCCACGACGATCCTTGCTGCACACCGACCGAGAGTTCGGTCAGTTCGTTATAGAGAGGCAGGTACAACCGATAGTGTGTCAGCGGATCGGGGGGGCGGGCGATAAGTTTGTTCTCTGTGCGCTGCCCGCCCGGTCCGGCAACCGCGTACCACCGCAGCGACCCGTCAGCATCGCGCGCATAGAGATCGAGCCCGCTCTTGCCCGCAGCCGTCATATGCCACATCGCGAGTTGACCAGATCCAACCGCCCAACTGACACGCAGTTCGGGTGAATCGGTCACGAAATCGAGGTACTGACCCGCTGCGTTGGTGCCGTTGTTCCAGACACCCGCGGTCGTCTTCCCTTCCGCCCACGCCGGGAGTCGACCGAAGTCGGGCTTGGTTACCGCCCAGCCGCGCCCATTGAGGTCAGTTGGCGAGATCGTGTGCCATTCGATCGCGTCATCTGACCATCGGCTGCCGAGCGCGGTGCTTGCTCCGGCTGCGAGCATGACCGTCACAAATCCGCGGCGGGTAATCTCCATGGACGCGTTCTCCTAAGGCTTGGAATCATCGTTCTCATTGACAACCAGTTTCGCCCACACCGGCTCATGGTCAGACGGACACCGCGCGTTTGGCCCGCGCGTGCGATCAATACCCGCATCGAGCACCGACATATTGACGGAACAAAACAGATGGTCGATCTTCGCTCCATCGCGTTTGTCCTTGAACCCGTTGAAAGTACCGACCTCAGTCGCATCCGGATGGACCGCTCGAAAGGTGTCGGTCAGGTCAGGGGAGGGCGCCACGCCCGCGAGTCCGGATGCAGATCGAACATTGCCTATCGCGTACTGCACCACGCTGTTCGACTCGCCGGCATTGAGGTCGCCCATCACAACGACCGGTTCGGCTGGCTTGGGCCTGGCTGCGATACGCGACGCAACGAGTTCAATACTCATCGCACGCGATGCCTGCGACTGATGGTCGAGGTGCAGGTTGTACACCCAGAGCGGTTCGGCGGTTTTCTGGTCAATGAGTCGAGCCCAAGTGCAGATGCGCGGGATCGTGTTGCCCCAACTGGTCGATCCCGGTTCGGTCGGCGTGTCGCTGAGCCACAACGTGCCCGATTGATCGATCGCGAAACGAGCGGTTCGAATGAGCAATGGTGCATATTCGCCCTTGGTCAAGCCGTCAGTTCGACCCACACCGATCACCGCGTACTTCGGCAGTGCTTCACGCAGTTCGTCGAGTTGAAATGCGAGCACCTCCTGCAAGCCGATGATGTCGGCGTCGCGGCTGGTCATGACCTCAATGCACAGTTCACGCCGATATTGCCATGCATCGTCACCGTCTGAAGCCGTTCCATATCGAATGTTGAAACTCATCACCACCAACGCCGCATCAGGCTCACCAATCGCACTGCTCAGTGGCGTGACGAAGACCGCTGCGACAAACATGAAGATCGTGACGATCGCATTGCGCATAGTGACCCTTGTTGTCTGCCTGCACTGCTCGATGCTCTCAGACCTCGAAGCCAGCCCTGAAACTCGGCACGATCAGCCGCTGGGCTTCGGGGTTGCCGACCACGAGCCCGCGCTCGCCGTCCCATTCAATCCGCCCCCCCGAGCGATACGCCACATTGCCGAGCAGTACAGCCTGAGCGAGTTTTCCCGAGTACGCAAAGTTGCAGGTGGTGGGGGTGCCTTCCTTGCAGGCCTTGATCCACTCGGCATGGTGCCCGATTGATTTGTCGATGCTCTGGTCAGGGCGATTAAAGTTGGCGAATCGATTCTCAGGCAGCAGCAGGTGGCGGCTGTAATCTGAAAGAATCATGCCATCTTCACCGACGAACAGATGCCCGTCGCCCCATTGGATTGGACTGCCGTCGCTGTTCGTGAGGTTCTTGACGATGTCCGGACGCGGGCCGCCGTCATACCACCACACAGGGATGGTGTCGCGGGTGCTGCCGTCGGTTCGTGGGAAGTCCCACCGGACCTTGAGTTGATTCGGCGTGCCGATTTCGTGCACCTCCGGGCCCCAGGCTTCGACCGCGACCGGGTATTGCAACTTGAGTGCCCAGAACACGAGGTCGACATAGTGGCACGCCATGTCGCCGAGCGTGCCCGTGCCATACTCCCAGAATCGACGCCAATTGGCGGGGTGGATGCCATCGCAGTAGGCGCGATCCGGACGCGGGCCGAGCCACAGATTCCAGTCGAGCGATTCCGGCGCAGGCTTCGCAGCCCCAAACCGTCCGTCTGACCAACTCTTGCCGCACCAGACATGGACTTCGCGCATCTTGCCGATCGCACCAGACTGCACGAGTTCCACAACGCGGCGGTAGTTGTCCTCCGCATGGATCTGCGTCCCCATTTGCGTCGCCAACCCGCGCGAGGCGGCGAGCGTTTCGAGCGTACGACATTCGTACACCGATCGGGCCAACGGCTTCTCGACATAGACTGGCAAACCGCGCTGCATCGCAAAGGCTGCAGCCGGAGCGTGCGTGTGATCGGGCGATGACACAACAACGCCATCGAGGTCCACCGTCGAGATCATCTCGCGATAGTCAGCGAAGAGTTTCGCTTCCTTGTAAGTCTCCGCGGCTCCCTTGAGGTAGTTGGCATCGACATCGCACATCGCGGCGATGTGCTCGCTACTGACACCATCGAGATTGGCACGCCCGCGATTCGCGACACCCACAATCCCAAGACGGAGTTGGGCATTGCGGAAGGTTGATGCAGCCGACCCTTGCAGTATGACCAGCGATGCAGCCGTCCCGACGGATGCTTTCAGGAAGTTGCGGCGAGACACGGTGAGTGACGAACGATCAGTTGACATGGGTATCTCCTTGACCCGCCCAGCCTACACGATTGCAGCGTCTGTGTCACCGCCTCGGCGACAAGTGCGAGTAGAATGTGCTCCATGAACGCACTCGAAAAAGTCCGCTCGATCGTGACCGAGATCCGGGCGGTCGACAATCCTATGAAAATTCTCGAGCAATGGGCCTTGGCTGGAAGGCTCCTGAGCCGAATGCCCACCGATCAGAAAGCCGTCGCTGAAGCCGTCAAGAACCGTGATCTTGACGCACTCAACGCGATTGTGTCGGCGTTGGAAAACCCGACCCCGAAAACCGAACCGCAGAAATCGGCACCCGAGGTCACCCAGGCCGACATGGAAGCAGCCCTCAAAGCGTTCAAAAAGCGACTCAAACTTGCACGACTCGCCGACGAATCCAAACTCGGAGGTCACTACACCACCGGCGGCAAGCAGTCACAAATCGATGCCATCGTCGCCCCGACCGAGTTTCGACCGGAGGTTTGGAAAGCGCTCGAAAAGGCTGGCCGCCTGCGTCACACCGGGCAGGGGTTTTACGCGTTGCCGTGAGTGTCGCGTGCGCGCGAATCGGGCGCTACCCGGTGCCATACAACCGATCGCCCGCATCGCCAAGCCCGGGCAAAATGTATGCCTGGTCGTTGAGCCGCTCATCAAGCGAGGCGGCATAGATACGAACTTCTGGGTCGGCTTCGAGTAACTTCTGAACACCTTCCGGAGCAGCCACCAGGCAGATCATCCGCAGGTCGACCGCACCCGCGTCCCGCAACATCCCGATCGCAGCGCTCGCCGATCCGCCCGTCGCCAGCATCGGGTCAACAAGCACGACCGGCCCGGCTTCGAGATTGCGCGGAAGTTTGTTGAGGTAGGCCTTGGGTTTGAGCGTGTTTTCGTCGCGGGCCATGCCGAGATGCCCAACGCGGGCTTCGGGCATGACTTCGAGCACGCCGTCCGCCATGCCGAGCCCGGCGCGCAACACCGGGACAACCGTGATCGACGAGGCAAGCCGCCGGCCCGTCGTCATGGTCATCGGCGTGTCAACCTCGACCGGAACGGTCTCAAAAGACCGTGTGACCTCATACACCATGAGCCCCGCGATCTGCGTCAACAGCGCCCGAAAAGCACGAAAACTCGTGGTGCGGTCACGCATCCATGTCAATTTGTGCTGAATCAGGGGGTGGTCAAAGACCTGGAGATTGGGAAAGTCTGTAGGCTGGGTCATAGACACCAGTCTATCGGCTATCGAGTCATACGACCGATGCAGGTATCATGAAGCCGGGTGGAATTGAGGAGAAGTCCGTGAATCAGTTGACTGACACCGATCAACGAGCCCTCGATGCCGCCATTGCTCAGGCTCAAAAGTCACGCCGTGAAGGTGGCATCCCGATCGGTGCAGCACTCATGGATTCGACGGGCACAATCGTTGCGCTCGGGCACAACCTTCGTGTCCAAACCGGCGACCCGACCGCTCACGCCGAAACCGTGTGCATTCGCAACGCCGGCCGTCGCCGAGATTGGCACACCCTGACCATGGCGACCACGCTCAGTCCGTGCGCCATGTGCTCGGGGACAGCGGTCCTACATCAGATTCCGCGCATCATCATCGGTGAAAACAAGTCTTTTCAAGGCCGTGAAGATTGGTTGCTGTCGGCAAACATTGAACTCATCGTGCTCGAAGATGAACGGTGCATTGCCTTGATGAATCAGTTTATGACCGATCACCCGGATCTCTGGGATGAAGACATCGGCGTGCCCGAATAGGCACTTGTCGAGTTCACACATCAAAGACGCGGCGCAAGGCACGCGGTGCGATCGCAAGCACGATCACAGCTGCAGCCAGGCCGCCGATGAGTCGCCACTCCGCAGGCACCATGAACGCGAGCGGCACACCAATAGCCGTGAGAACCAACGCCGCGATCAGTAAGCAACCGAGGCCCCGGTCACCTCTTTTGACCGGGCGTTCAAGTGAGAGCGAAGAGAGTTCGCCGCATTCGGGACAACGCATCGCGCCGTCAACAATTGGCGTGCCTTCCAAGTAGTACCCGCAGTGTTCACACAGCGAATGCCGCGATCTTTGTGTTGTTGCTCGCTGTTGATCCATCAGTCGCCCGTTCGCTTCTTGAGCACACACGCATGGAAACCTCGGCCTTCTTCACGAAACTTGCGCTCAAAATTGGTCCCGACAAGTTCCCCCTCCCGCGCCGATTCTGGCCTGTCGAAAGCAAGCATCTCAAACGCTGGCGATGGGAGCTTTGCGCGGATCTTTTCAACCTCGTCAGGCATCGCCGGAGCAGGCACGCGACTCGATTCGACCAGCCACCGCTCTGGGTCGACCAGTGCCCATTGAGCGAAGTGTGCAAGATCCCACGCCCACAGATCATCATGGTCGGTCACGACGCGCAATTCGCCACCCGGCTCGAGCACACGCCACGCTTCAGCAAGGAATCGATGTTGAATCACACGCTTTTTGTGATGGCGTGTTTTCGGCCACGGATCGGAGAAATACAAGTGGACAACGCGCGCAATATTAGCCGGACAACGCCACCGCAGAAACTCTGTCGCATCTGTATTCAGCATCCGCACATTGAGCAGCGACCCTGCTTCGCGCCGTCGACGGATTCGATCGGCAGCGTATGCGTAAAACTCATACGCCCATTCGATTCCGAGAAAGTTGGTCTCTGGTTCAAGGTCGGCTTGTTGAATGAGAAATGTCCCTTTGCCCGACCCGATTTCAATCTCGAACGGTCGGCTCGGATCCGCAAACCACCCACGCGGGTCAACATGCCCGGAACCGGGGTTCGACAAAAAATCATCCGGCATCGGCCCCAGTTCGGTGTCCGACACACCAACCATACCAAGCCCGGGGTCAATCTCGCGTCCATGTCCAAGTCCAAATGACATGCGCCAAGCGTAGAACCCGTTGCATCGGCACGGCGGTATGCTGCAAACTGGACGCCCCAATTCGGAAGAACGAGCACCATGCACGCAACTGTGACATCACAAGCACGAGACCCGCGCACGATCACGCGGCCTGACCCGGTTTTGCTCAAGTACTACCTGATACAGGCGTGCTTCGCGGTGCCGCTATTCCCGATCTTCGCGATCGCCAACTACATCCGATACAAAACGCTGCGGTATCGGTTTGATGACGAAGGTGTCTGGATGGCGTGGGGGCTGTTCTTTCGGCGTGAAATCAACCTCGCCTATCGGCGCATTCAAGACATTCATGTCAGCCGGGGCATTATTCAGCGCTGGCTCGGGATCGCCAATGTGTCGATTCAGACCGCGTCCGGAGGGGCCGCTCCCGAGATGGTCATCGAAGGTCTGCTCGACCCTGACGGCCTGCGCGATTTTCTGTACGCCCGCATGCGCGGCGCCCGCGACGAATCCGATTCGACCGAACGCGTTGATGACAATGAGCCTGCCGATCCAACGCTGAAACTCCTGATCGAGATCCACGAAGGGGTGGCCAGTCTCACCGATCGCGTGCGCGCGCTCGAGGAGCGTGAGTTATGAATAACGCTGGCGAAAAAGCGGCAGTCTGGGTGTATCGCGGCGTGTGGGGCGTATTGACCGATCTCATGAATGTGCCGGAGGAAGCGCCCAACACGCCACCAGGGTCGGGCGAAACGCGATCGTTGAAGCCGAGCCCGGGGTTTCTGCGATATCTCAAAATGTGGTTCTGGATCGCAGCGGTGTCGTTCGACGCGGTCCTGATCACCGCATGGGTGGTGGTGTGTGTCTTGCAACCCTGGGTGGGGCTCGCGATCGCACCGATTGTCTGGGCGGTTGCAATCGTTCCCGATGTGATCGCGTACATCGCGCTGCACTTGCGATGGGACACCACTTGGTATGTCATCACCGATCGAGCCGTGCGCATTCGGCGCGGGATCTGGGTCATTCACGAGAGCACAATTACCTTCGAGAACATCCAGAATGTCGAAGTTCGACAAGGGCCTGTGCAGCGGCACTTTGGTGTTGCCAATCTCATTATTCAATCGGCGGGCGGTGGGTCGGCAGCGTCAGCTGAGGGCGGTGTCAAGCATCAGCACGGACTACTCGAAGGGATCGAAAAACCCGAGGAGTTGCGCGAACTGTTCATGGAGCGCGCCGGGATGAGCAAGTCGGCAGGTCTTGGCGATGAACGCATTGTGCACACCGGGCTTAGCCCCAAGCACGAGCGCGTCCTCGAACAAATTCGAGATGCACTCACAGATCCAGGTCTCGCATCGTCATCCTGATCGCTCGTGCGGATGATGCCCGCCCTACGCTCGCCGATGCACCGGACGGCGAAGTGGTTTCCTGGATATAGCGTCGCAGCGGCTTCAACCGTTGCCTATATCGCGACCGCGCCGGGTCAGACATTCATCATCAGCCTGATCAATACGCCCGTGCGTGAGGCATTTGGCATTGATGAACTCACCCTGAACAGCATGTACACGATCGCAACGGTGGCTGCAGCGTTTCCGCTGGTGTGGATCGGCTCGTGGGCAGACCGGGTGGGTCCACGACGGATGATGGTGATCGTGGCGATTGCGTTCGCTCTCGGCTGTCTTGTGATGGCCGGTGCACAAGGTCTGGTTACGGTGTTTCTTGGTTTCTTCCTGCTTCGGTTCTTTGGTCAGGGCTCGCTTTCGCTCGTCGGTCAGCACGCCCTCGCCATGTGGTTTCACCGCAGGCTTGGGTCGATGCACGGCATCAAAATGGTCATCACTTTCGGCATCTGGGTGCCGTTTCCCACACTCGCCCAGATGTTGATCGATGCGGTCGGGTGGCGACAGGCGTATGTCGTGTTCGCCGTGCTGATTCCCTTGTTTGTCATTCCGGTTTCGCTATGGCTTGTGCGCAATCGGCCAGAAGATGTCGGTCTGCTCATGGATGGCGACGACCATCCAGATGCCTATGACTGGAGAGATAACGAAGAAGAGATCGCTCCTGATCCGACGGCTCCCGACCCCGAGTCGGCAGCCGACATCACGGCACGCGAACCGGGGTTCACGCTTCAAGAGGCTCGACGAACACCTGCGTTTTGGACGCTGTCCGCTGTGTTTTTCTTGCCCCCGATGATTGGCACCGCGTTTCTTTTTGACATCCAGCCCTTGCTCGTCGAAGGACGCGGGTTGACCAAAGAACAGGCGGCGCTCGTGGTTGGTTCATGGACAGCGACAATGGCGATCTTCGCGCTCCCATCAGGCTGGGTGACCGATCGCGTTCGGCCCGGTCGACTCCTCGCATTGTCACTCGCGATGGTCAGTCTGAGCAGCATCTTGCTCTGGTCGGCGCACTCACTGATCGCGGCAGCATCGGCAATGGTTGTTTTCGGCGTTGCCCAGTCACTCGGCGCGTCGTGCGCTGCAGCGACCGTCGCACGGTTCTTTGGTCGAGCCAACCACGGTGCGATTCGTAGTTCGCTGACGCGTATTGCAGTCATCGGCACCGGGCTCGGGCCCGTCGTATTCGGGCTGAGTATCAAGTTCACAGACGGGTACGAAACCGCCATGCTGGTCTTTGCGGCTGCGTGCGTGCCTGTCCTGATCGCGAGTCTGTTTCTTGCGGTGCCCTGCGATCCCGAACGCTGAACGCAACCCAAACTCAACGCATGCAAGCATCAGCAAGTACCCGAATCACACGGAATAACTCGAATGAGCCTCGATCGGTCCGGCAGAATCCGGTAGCATCAACGCACACATTCCTTGTGGGGTGCGGAGAAGAGATATGCCATTGACCATGATTGCACCGAATGGACGATGTTCGGCCTCGTGTCACCGATCTTATTGGCTCGTTGCGCTTGGCGCGGCTGCCGGTCTCGCTGTCCACGCAAGCGCGCAGGTGACTCAGGAAGTCTCCGACGACGGGCTCTTGACCACAACCATCGTGCCAGAATCGACCGATAATACAGGATGGACGCGCGGCGGCGCAACCATCTTTTCAACTGTTGCCGATGTCGAAATTCATCTCCGCCGGCAGATCGGCGGTTTGCAGGTCGCCGACATGAACGGCGATGGCCTGCTCGATGTGGTGGCTGGTGTGTATCATTCGAGCAGTTTCCCCCCCTATGACGACTGGCACGACATGGTGTTCTATAACACCGGCACCACGCTCGAAGCAACACCATCATGGGTCTCGACCGAGCAGGTCCACACCGGTGATCTGCAGGTGGGCGACCTCAATGGCGATGGTTCGCTCGAAATCGTCACGATTCATGGCGGTGTCTCTTCGCAATCGGTGCGTGTCTATACCGGCGGTGCGGGGGGGCCCGGCATGACCGCAGGGTATGTTTCGTCAACACCCACGCCCGTCTGGGGAACCGCTGGCGTGCTTGCTGACATCGACGGCGACCTGGATCTCGACCTCGTCACTTCCAATCAAGGTGTGTCACCAAATCCGTTCCGACCAAACTACATGTTCCGCAATGACGGCGGCACGCTCACGACAGCCCCCACATGGGAATCGGCCGACCAGGCGGTGCAAAACGGCGTGACGGCTGGCGATTTCAATGGCGATGGCTGGGTCGATATCGCGGTCGCCAAATGGGTCAACTTTGAGAGTGGCATCTACTACAGCGACGAAGGCACGCTCAATACAACGCCCGGATGGACAGTCGGTCATGAAGAAACAGACAAAGGTGCAGCTGTCGCCGATCTCGATGACAACGGTGAACTCGATGCGGTCTTCGGCGGCGATCCGTCACGCGCTTACGGGCAATCGGCGGGTGTCTTCACTCAGGTCTGGAATAACACCGATCCATTCAGTGGTGCCCAAGAAATTCGCACCCACGATGTCGACGGCGACGGTGACCTCGATGTCGCTGATGTGCACTTTTCGACCGGGCGCTGCCATGTCTATCTCAACAACAACGGCACGGTCAACAACGACCCCGACTGGACTTTCGATGCTTCGCAGGTCGGCAACACACTCGCGTTTGGCGATATCAACGGCGATGGACGGGATGATCTCGTTGTCGGCTATTCAGGCGATATCTGCATACGCGTGTTCTTTGCGGTCGCACCGGCGTGCCTCGTCGATCTGAACGATGACGATCTGCTCGACTTCTTTGATGTGCAAATGTTCCTGAATTTGTACACGGCTCAGGATCCGGCTGCAGATTTCAATGACGATGGCGAGTTCGATTTCTTCGATGTTCAGACATTTCTGAACTTGTACGCGGCGGGTTGCCCGTGAACTTCAGCACAAGGTCGGACGCAAAACATGACCGTCGTTACACGATGGCTGCACGGAGGCGGATGAAATGAAAAATCGGAAACAGTTGGGATTGGTGCGCGCTTGGACCCTTGTTGCCGCAGGACTGGCGGCGACTGTATGTGCGGCTGACGATGGCCTACGCATTGCGACATGGAACATCTCGAACTACAGCGGGGGGCGCCAATCCAGTCTGAATAGCTCGATCTACGGCTCGTTTGAAGGCCGATCGATGAGCCCAGATGTCCTCGTCTGTCAAGAAATCTTGTCGCAGTCGGCGGTCAATCAACTCCTCGGCATTTTGAACGCTGCTCCAGGGAGCCCAGGCGACTGGAGCGCCGGACAGTTCATCAACGGCCCGGATACCGACAATGCTGTGTTCTATCGCAACACCCGGGTGTCGTACCTTGGCGTGACCGTTTTGCCGGCTGACGGGACCAGCGGGGCGCCACGCGATGTGAACCGCTACGACTTCTCCATCGTTGGTTATGACAATGTATCGACCCATCTCGCTCTCTACAGCACGCACATGAAAGCCGGATCAGGATCATCCGATCAGGCGCGGCGGCTCATCGAAGCACGCAAGATCCGTGACAACGCTGAAACACTCGATCCGGCGGTCAATATCATGGTGCTCGGCGATTTCAACATCCAATCGTCAACCCAGGCTGCCTATCAGGAAATGACCGGGTTCCAGTCAAACAACGATGGTCGTTTCGCAGATCCGATCAACACCCCCGGCAGTTGGAACAACTCGTTCACCTACCGTTTCGTGCACACTCAGGACCCCTCCGGCGCTGGCGGCATGGACGACCGACACGATCAGATCCTGATCGACCCGGCACTCGGTGATGGTGTCGGACTCGAATACCGCGGCTTGTTTGGCACGCCTTATTCAAACTCGACATGGAACGACCCCAACCACTCATACCGTTCGTGGGGGAACGATGGCACGAGCTTTGATGTCGCGCTCAAGGTCATTGGCAATACGATGGTCGGACCCGAGATCGCGCAAGCGCTCAAGACCATCGCATCTGGTGGCGGGCACTTGCCCGTCTTCCTCGATCTCACACTTCCCGGCAAAATCGCTGCAGATGTGTCGATCGACCTCGGTCCGATTCCGTTTGGATCCGTCATACAGGAAACATTCGATGTGGGCAACGGCGGCGATGTCGGCCTCTGGGGCGACACCGGCATCGGCGATATCAACTACACGCTCGAAGCCGACCCAGGCGTCACTGTCCCGGTGGGGGTTTTTTCTGACGCTGCGGGCGGCGCGCTGAACACGCACACCCTTGATGCTGATCTTGCATCGAACCCTGCTGGAGGATCCGTTTCTTCCGAGATTCGCATCATGTCCAATGATGTCGATACCCCGGTTCATGTCATCGCGGTGACAGGCACCATTGTCGGATGCCATGTCGCAGACTTTGTCACACCGTTCGGCACACTCGACTTCTTCGATGTGCTCGCCTTCCTCGACGCGTTTGCCAACGGTGAGCCCGAAGCAGAACTGACCGGCGAAGGCACCCACGATTTCTTTGATGTCCAGTTGTTCCTGAGCACATTCTCAGCAGGCTGCCCGTGAATTGATGACATCTGTGTAAAGCACTTGCTGCACGACGAGGAGAGAGAACATGTCAATGAAGATTTGGATTCGACACGCTGTTTCGTGCAGCGCAGCCTTGCTGTGCTCGGCTGCACACGCCCAATGGACCGACGACGCATCGGCAAACACGGCGGTGGTTGTTGCTGACCATGCGCAGGATGTTTCAAAGATGGCTGTCGCTGACGATGGGTCAAGTTGGTACGGCTGGTTCGACTTTCAGCCGGGCGGTATCCAGGTCCGTGTGCAACGGCTCGCAAACGATGGTTCGCAGACATTCGACGCAGCAGGGCTTGCCGTCAGCGCTCATCCCCAGAACTCGTTCGTGGTCGATTGGGATCTCCGCGTCGATGCTGATGGCAACTGCATGCTCGCCTTCACCGATGTGCGAAACGGCTCCGACACCGATGTGTACGCCTATCTGATCGCGCCCGATGGCACGATGCTCTGGGGTGCCGACGGCGTGACGATCTCGGATAATGCTGATTTTGAAGTTGACCCACGAATCATTCAGAATGCCGACGGCGAGTACATCGTCGTGTGGCCACGATTTGATTCGACACGCGGGCTCTACATGCAAGTGCTCAACGCGGCCGGTTCGCCGCAACTCGCGGCCGGGGGGGTTCGCATCGCAGGCGACGGATCAGAATCGCCAGCATTCGTCGAGATCGAACCGACCGACAATGGAGATTTTGTCGCCGTGTGGGTTCGCGATACATCTTCATTCCTGAGTCCCCGCCATCTCCATGCCCAGCGAGTGACCTCGGCTGCGGGTTCGGCGTGGGGGGCTTCGCCGGTCGTTGTGATGAACACAACCGTCGTGCCAATCGCACACAAGCCGCGCATCCTCGAAGACGACGGCGGCATGGTCGTCGCGTGGCATGACACACGCGATGGTGACTTCGATTGCTATGTCCAGCGCATCGATTCGTTGGGCGGGACGGTGTTTGCTGCTCAAGGTGTCGCTGTTTCGACAGAAGCCGCTCGCCAGCAACTCGCCCCTGCGATCGCACTCGAACCAGGCGGCGATGTCATGGTGTTTTATCGCAACATGGATGGCGCACAGAATCTGCAGGGTCTCAATGTGCAACGCATCTCAGCCGCCGGCGCTCGCGCCTTGGGTGACAGTGGCGTCGAACTGCGCCCGTTCAACAATCAACTCAACGGATCGCCGCAGGCCGTCCGCACAACAGGCGGCGTTGTGGGGATTGCCGAGTTGCAGCCAAACTCAAGCGTTGGCAACTTCAACGGTATTCTCGAAGCCATGCGCGTCGATGCCTCGGGCACACTCCTCGATGGTGCACCAATTACCATCGCTTCGACACTCAGTATGAAGGGCCGACTCGCAGCCCGCGAAGCGCAAGACGGCGCATTTGTCGTTTCATGGGCCGATGAACGCAATGGACCAGACGATGTCTACGCCCAGCGTGTCAATGGAGATGGGTCACTCGGAGGCGGTGCAGACTGTGCGCCCGACATGAACACCGACGACACGCTCGACTTCTTCGATGTGCAAATCTTCCTGCAGGCATTTGCAGTCGAGGATCCAGCTGCCGACTTTGTCGACGATGGCGACTTCAATTTCTTTGATGTGCAGGCGTTCTTGCAGGCGTTTGCAGCCGGATGTGAATGATCTGTCGCGTCAAGTTGAGCGTCCCCGTGTTCTGACAGTGGCGGCATGAGGCTGCATTTCATAACCTTTTTGCAGCAAATCGGCTGGCTCGGACACCATTTGTCGTCAGATTCGACCGATTTGAGCAAATCAAGAGAGATCATTCCGAACCGCTGACTTGGGATCCGATCACCCTGTTCAGTCGGATAGGATGGAGCATCAGAGGGGTTCTCACGGAAGGGGAAACATGAATTTTGTACGAGGAGCGGCGATCGCCGCACTGGCTGGCGTCGTCGCCGCTACAGGGTGTCAGACACATTCACAATCCGTCGCAAGTGTTTCGCAGGTTGAAGCACCCATCATGCTCAGCCCGTCACAGCCGACAACCGATGTCACGCCGCCTCCCGCGGGCAAGCGACAGATATCGGACCTTACCACCGAGCCGGTTGCATGGGGTTTGCAAGCACCTGAAATCATCGATTCACGAGCGTTCGCTCAGCAGATCGTTCGGCGCGGTGCGGGCGAAGCACCGCGAGCCGTTAAGGAGATGCTGCCCGAGCACACCGGCCAACTCGCACGCGACGCGGGCGGCGGACCGAACAACATGCCCGTAGGGAATCTCACACCCGAGATTCGTTCGCGCATCGAAGCATCATTCCCAGGCATCGATCAGACCGGTTGGGTCCCGCCCGATCCCACGCTCGCGGTCGGCCCGGCTCACATCGTCACGACTGTGAATCAGGACATTGCGTTCTATACCAAAGCCGGCGGGCTCATGTTCCAGCAAGCGCTCGGCAGTCCTGGCAACCCCGGGTTCTTTGAACCCGTCGGAGCGGGCAACTTCACCTTCGACCCCAAGTGCTTCTACGACCATTTTGCCGAGCGATTTGTCGTCGTCGCACCCGAGGTCTACGGCTCAACCCAGGCCTACATCACCATTGCGGTGTCCGACGACTTTGACCCGAACGGCATCTGGTATAAGTATCGCACTGACGCAGTCATTCAGGTCGGCGCCACCACATACTGGTGGGACTACCCCGGATTCGGATATGACGAAGAAGGTTACTATGTCACCAGCAATCTGTTCGGCCTGAATCAGGGCGGATGGGGGGGAGTCGGGTATCGCATCTTTGACAAATCCTCCATGCTCAACGGCAGCCCCGTTGTCTATAGCACCATTCGCGATGGCAACTCGGCATCGGTCCAGATCGCGCAGCATTTCGGCGAAAACGAAGCGCCATACTTCGTCTCAGTCAACAACGGCTCAAGCCTGCGCATCCAGGCCATCACCAACCCGCTCACCAACCCGCAACTCGTCACGACCAATGTGGGTGTCCCAGGGTTCAGTTCCCCAGGCAGCGCACCGGCAGCGGGCGGGAATTCCGTCGGCCTGGTCGATCGCCGAATCTTCAACGCCCACTGGCGTGACGGCAATCTCTACGCCACCCACGGCATCAACGCGGGTGGGAAAAATGTCGCTCGTTGGTACCATTTTGATACCGCTTCATGGCCAACCTCTGGCTCGGTCAGTCTCGTTCAATCAGGCAACATTGACCCCGGTGGTGACAAGCACTCGTTCTTCCCGGCCATCTATTCAAACAGACTCGACGAAGTCGGCATCGTCGTGGGCACCAGTTCAACAAACGATCGAATCTCCGTGAGTGTCACCGGCCGATTGCCTTCGGATCCGGCGGGTACCATGGGCGCACTGACTGACCTTCACCTGAGCACCATCGATACCGGCGGACGCTGGGGCGACTACTACGACATGGCAATCGATCCACTTGATGACCGCACTTTCTGGGTCATCGGTGAATACGGCGCAGGCGGCGGCTGGAACACCTGGATCGGGAGTTTCATGGTTTCTGATGTGTCCGGCCCGTACACAACACCTGATGCCGTCGACTTCATTGTCGGTGGCAACACCGTCACGATCGATGTCCTCGCCAATGATGGCCATACCGAAGGCGATACGCTGAGCATCGACAGCTTCGATGGTACCAGTGTGCAGGGGGGGTCTGTGACGCTTTCGGTTGGCACCGGCCCTGGCGGACGCGACGAGTTGGCGTACACCGCACCACTCGGGTACACCGGCCCTGACTCGTTCAACTATGTCATTGTCGACAGTTCAAGTCAGACCGCAGACGCTGTCGTCAGCGCCAATGTATATGACCCGAACGATGTGTTCGCCGACACTTTTGTGCCAGTCCCGTTGGACGGTCTTGATGCGTCATACTTCATCGTTTCGAGTCCTTCGACGATGCCTGATTACGACAGCATGTCGCCGTACGCCACTGATGATGTGCCGGTCCTTGACTACGCATCGACCAATGGCGACTTTGCGACTTCGGGCAGATCTGACAATGTCGGTGCCCGTTTCGAAGGGTTTGTCCGCGTGCCAGAACTCGGTGTGTACCGGTTCTATACCACCTCCGATGACGGCTCATTGCTGTCCATCGACGGGCAACTGGTCGTCGACAACGACGGCACGCACGGCATGAATGAAGAATGGGGCTCCATCGTCCTCGAAGCCGGATGGCACGCCATCCAGGTGGACTTCTTTGAAGCAGGAGGCGGAGCCGGACTCATCGTCGAGTATGAGGGCACCAACCTCAGTCGTTCTGTCATTCCAGCGGTCGATCTGGTTCGCACCAACCCATGCCCAGCCGACATCGTCGTGCCGATTGGTGTGGTTGACTTCTTCGATGTCCAGGTCTTCCTCGGGCTCTTCAGCGTGCAGGATCCGTTCGCAGACATCAATCAAGACGGCTCGTTCGACTTCTTTGATGTGCAGATGTACCTGCAGTTCGTCAATCAAGGCTGTCCATAAGCCTGAATGCAGATTACCGGATAGATCTTGGCGGCGGCAGGCACCACGCGCCCGCCGCCGCTAGGATCATCCTCTATGAAACTGCCCGCAGATAAAGTCGATCAGTTACGCGCAGCCCTCGATGGATCCGAGGTTTGTGTCACCGGGGGTGCCGGATTCATCGGCGGACACCTCGTCGATGCGCTCGTTTCGGTGGGGGCCTGCGTCACCGTGATCGACGATCTGTCCAACTCAACGCTCGACCATCTTGGCGAGTTGATTGATTTCGAGCCGGACCGCGTCCGATTCGTTCATGGCTCATTGCTCGATGACACCGCGCTCGACGAAGCAATCGCACCAGGAACACAACTCGTGTTTCATTTGGCTGCGGTGGGCTCTGTCCCGCTCTCGCTCGAACAACCCGAACGCACCTGGGATGTCAACGCCACGGGCACACTTCGCGTTCTGGAGCGCGCACGGGCGGTCGAAGCGCATCGAGTCGTCTTTTCCGCATCGTCATCTGCGTATGGCGATGCCGAAGGATTGCCCAAGCATGAAGACATGTCACCGAGCCCGACTTCGCCCTACGGCGCTTCCAAAGCCGCAGCCGAGGCCATCGTCACGGCGTGGGCTCGTTCATATGGCCTGAGTACCGTGAATCTGCGGTATTTCAATGTCTTCGGCCCGCGTCAACCGGCGGACAGCGCGTACGCGGGTGTCATCGCAGCATTTTCGAAAGCACTGCTCAGTGGCCGAAAACCCATCCTCTTTGGTGATGGTTCACAGACCCGCGATTTCACCTTCGTCGCCAACGCGGTTCTTGCCAACCTGCTGGCAGCCACATCAACAAGGCAGTTCGCCGGTGAGATCATCAATGTCGGAACCGGGCGACGCGTAACCGTTGGCGAGGTCGCACGACTCATCGCAGAAGCAGCCGGAGCGCCAGAGCTCACGCCTGAGTTCAAACCCGCCCGACACGGCGATATCCTGCATTCGCACGCCGACATCACGCGCGCCCGCGAACTACTCGGATTCGAGCCATTCACAACACTCGAACAGGGGGTGGCGGAGACTGTGGATTGGTTCCGGAGCGTATTCTCTGCCGAGGAAAACGCGTCATGAGAGCCGCCTGGCAACTCGTTGTCGGGTTGTGGTGTGTGGCGATAATGGTGCTCCGCGCCAAAGGCGGGCCGCGCGGACCGTACTGGTCTTGGCGCACAGAAACCGCGTTCGGCATCGATCGGTCTGTATCACGACGCACGAAGCTGGAGGCAACCAAGGCGTACAGCCGATGGGTTGCTCTCACGCGTCGTCTGTAAGTGCATTGCGAGGATCGAAACTATGGCTCAAAACAACAACTCATTCGTCAAGGTATTCCTTCCCGGACTTGTCATCGGCCTGATCGTCGGAAGCCTCGCAGGGGCAATCTTGCCCGATCTGCTCGCCGGACCCGCCGTGAAACCGCAAGCCGGCAACGCCGATACCGCCAATCGCGATCGAGCATTTGACGATCGAGAACAGGCGGAACGCGATATCCCGGCACCACCCATCGACGAACAACTCGAAGAAACCGGCACGCCTGATGAAGATGACGATTCGTCCGGAGGATAACCTCTGACACGATGGACGCTGCTCTCGCCAAACGAATTGCTGTGCAGGATGCCGAAGCGCTCGAAATGCTCGGCGTGACCTTCGTTCCAGTCAAACAGAAGCCGCAAGATCAGCATTCAAATCTGCTACCATCCGCTGCGACGACCAATCTTGAACAAACACCAGAGCGCGCTCGTAAGCAAGTGCTCCTCGATGAGATTCGTGTCCGCTACGAAACCGATCAGCCACACCAGCATTTTTCGACAGACCACACCAATATCGTCTTTGGTGACGGTGACCCCTGCGCTCGGCTTGTCTTCGTCGGAGAAGCACCCGGAGCAGAAGAAGATAAAGCCGGGGTCCCGTTCGTCGGTCGCTCGGGTGAGTTGCTGAGCAAGATGATCGTCGCCATGGGACTCAGCCGCGAAACGGTGTATATCTGCAATGTCCTGAAGGTTCGGCCTCCGAACAACGCCACCCCGACCCCCGAGCAGGCGAAGCTGAGCGCGCCCTACCTCTACGACCAGTTACGCGTTATCAAACCAGAAGCCATCGTGACGCTCGGACTCTCAGCCACGCAGTTGCTTCTCGAGCGGACCGATTCCATGCGCGACATGCGAGCCAAGTGGTGGGATTTTCCGCCACCGGATGGCATTCATGCACCTGATGGGTTCGACACCCCAATTCCGGTGATGCCGACCTATCACCCCGCTTTTCTCTTGCGTCAGAACACAAAAGAGAACAAATCCAAAGTCTGGTCAGACCTCAAACTGGTGATGAGCAAACTCGGGCTGCAGCAGCCCGCCAAAGCTCGGTGAAATTTTTTCGCCGGATTCCGAACCATCACGCAACCAAATACGACGAGTTGTCGTAGACTGATGAGTCTGGCGTTTGCGGGTCGAAAGAGGCCCCCGAATCAGCTAGCGACGAGTCGAAGAGGCATCACGCAAACCGAGCCGTTTGCGTCTAACGACCCCCACGAGACTCGGCGCTCGGGCGCGTGCCTGGGTGCCGGGTTTTTTCGTGAACAGTTCCGATTGGCGTTGAGGTCGAGTGGGAGTTGCACATGGACATACGCACCGTTGCGTTTCTCGTTTGTTTGCTTTCAGCGCTCGCATGTGGTCAGCCGGACCAACAACTCGTCGCAGATTACGACCGGTCATATGCGGCAGGCGAATATGAGGAAGCACTTGAAGCTGCAGAGTTGATCTGCAGTCGATATCCGACTTCTGGGTGGTGGCATTTCTGTGCAGGTTCACTACAAGCCAAACTGGGTCGCCCTGAAGAGGCTATCCGACTCCTCGGAATCTGTGCCGACGCCGGGTTTACTGGCATTCGATCGTTTGAACAGAACACCGATCTGGACCCGATCCGATCGATACCTGATTTTGGAAGCATCATTGCAAGGGTGCGCGAAAACGCTGCTCAGCGACTTGCCGAATTCAAAGTGCTCGCTGAAGAACACAAGCCGCTCGTGCACACGCCGGAACCGATCTCCGCAGAGGAGAAGTTCCCGATCGTAATCGCATTGCACGGCACCGGTATGCGCGGAGAAGACATGTTTGACGCCATGCGAGACGCGTGTCGTCGCAAGCGCGTCGTACTCGTTGCTCCTGATGCGCTTCGAAGAAACGGCGGCGGATTCGCATGGACCTATCGCGACGAAAGTGAATGGTTGATCGACGACATGATCGATCGCGCAGTTCGAGATCACCGAGGGGATCGATCACGCGTTCTGCTCGTCGGATTTTCGCAAGGAGCCAACATCGCATTGACACTGGTTCAGACCCAACCGAAGAAGTTTCAAGCCGTGGTTCCGATCTGTGGCCACTACGAGCCACAGGTCGCTCAGTCGGGCGAGCACGTGGTCCCTGCTCCGTGTTACTTGATGACTGGTTCAAAGGACCAATGGAGAGAGTCGTACGCGAAGGCATCAAAAGACTTTGAATCCAACGGCGGAATCACGCAACTGCATGTGCTAAAGGGTCGAGGTCACGAACTCCCCCGCGGCACCAGCGGCACGCGCGCGTATCTCAAAGCGATTGAATGGGGTCTGACTCAAAAGCCGCGCGACTAAGGTCCGTCGTCGTTCGGCGCGGGCTTATTCTCAAACGAAATCTCGGCATCGTCTGCCAGTTTCGTCATGCGCGTTGTCTCGAATGTCGTGCGCGGCTGGCGGGTGATGGTCAGTTCAAACTCGACCTTGTCACCGATCGCGATGCCATCAAGACTCACACCATCGCCCAAGGGGAATGGCATTTCCATGGCTTTCATGCCGGTCGTGCCGTCGCGATTGACATGAACTTTGCCATCTTTGCCGAGCAGGTCCGGGATGTGCTCATGGTGGATGCGAAGTTCGGTGCGCGGGTCCGCCGGGTCAGGCAGCGCGCGCACGATGCCGCGAACCACATACACCTCTGCGGGTGTCGTCACGACGGGTGTCGGCTCCGGCTCTTCTGTTGACTTTGAGCACCCCATCAACCCGAGTGAGGCTGACAGCATGAAACAAGCAAAGATGCGCGTCATATTCATCATGCAGCGTTGACCGAGACATATTGCGAAACGGACGCGAGGTCTGCTTCCAGTTCGGGTGTCCAAGGCATGGTCCAGGTTTTGCCAGCTTCGACACGGGCAATACGGGCTGCCTTCTCACGGTCGTACCACATGCGGCCGCCACGGATATAGGCGTGCATGCGCTTGCGGCGAAGGTTCTGGGCTCGCGTGAGTCCCTTCTTGATCGACGCGTCTCGACGCATGAGGCGAGCAATCGTCATCGTCGGGCCATGTGCGCGCGGAACGGAGTTGATCACACACTGGACGGATTGACCTGGCTTGAATGACATCGCGAATGCTCCATTGATGCAGAGTTTGAGTCGGCGCACGCAGCCTCCCGCTGGCGTGAAACCGAGGGCAGAAGTGTAGGCAGCGTCCGCCGTTCGTCTACCCCGCACGCAGGCAGTACCTACAGTCGAACGACTTTATTGATAGGAAGATGCCATGAGTGACATGCCAACGCCACCGGTTCAGCCTCAATTTGACGCTGAAGACCCCGCCCAGATGCGCCCCAAACTACGGAAAGTGCGAGGCTTCCCCGTCGGTGCCAAAGGTCCCGACGGTCAACAACAGACCTTGCTCGGTCTGGCCGACGCCCAGCAGATATCAGAGAAAATGGTGGCGACCGCCCCGGCAGCCCAGCACATTTTGCCGTTGTTCGATGGCACGCGAACACCGGAAGAGGTCACGAGTGAGATCGGACGAGGTCTCACGGTCGAGTTTGTCCACAACCTGATCGCACAGTTGGCCGACGCAGGGCTGCTCGAAGGTGCGACCTTCGACGCCATGTTGACAGAGTTTCGCGATCAGTATGATAGTTCCGATAACCTGCCTCCCGGTTCGTCAGTGCAGTTTGCAGAAGCGCTGGCAGCCCAGGCTTTGGGTGAAGGTGCAACCGAAGAACAGACCCGCGAAGCAGCACCCGGCAAGTTCCGCGAAATCCTCGACCAATGGTGCGACCAGGCGCTCGCGAAAGCTACCGATCCGAGTTTGCATGAACTTCCGAAGGCAATTGTCGCACCGCACATCGATTATGCCCGCGGTTGGCTCAACTACGCAGCGATCTACGGTCGTCTTCGCGTTGCCGACCGCCCTGACCGCGTCATTGTGCTCGGCACCAATCACTTCGGGTTCGGCACAGGTGTTTGCGGCTGCGACAAGGGGTTCGAGAGCCCGTTCGGCGTGTGCGAAATCGATCAGGCGTTCGTCGATCGACTCGGTGAGGCGCTCGGTGAAGAAGGGAAGGCGCAACTCTTCGAGAATCGATACGACCACGAACGCGAGCACTCAATCGAGCTTCAAATCCCGTGGATTCAGCACTGTTTCGGGCAAGATGACAATGGCAACTACCTCAAAGTGTTTGGGGCGCTTGTGCACGATCCGGCGGTCAACAACGGCGAGAGTTATGACGGGAAGGGGCTCGCGCTCCAGCCGTTCATCGATGCCATGAAAACCGCGCTCGCCGACATGCCCGGTCGAACGCTGATCGTGAGTTCGGCAGACCTGAGTCATGTGGGTCCGGCGTTTGGTGACCAGCAGCAACTCACCGGCGATGATGAAGAGGTGAAGGCGTACCGCGATTCGATCGCACAGACCGATCAGGAACTCTTGAAATTTGTCGTCGATCGCAAGCCGGATGACCTGTTGGCATCTATGGCGTGGCAACAGAACCCAACACGATGGTGCTCAACCGGCAACCTCGTGGCGACACTCAAGATCGTTGAACCTGCAGAAGTCAAGTTGTACTCGTATGTTGCAGCCATGGATCAGCAAGGGGTCAGTCTGGTCAGTCAGGCTGCCCTGGCGATGAACTGATGGTCTGGACTGTTCTGGGGGTTATCGGTGGGCTTCTTGTGGGAGCCAGTGGTCTCTTCATGCTTCGATGGCGCCGAACGCGCGGAGCGATCGTCGATGAAGAAGAACGGAACGCGTCAGAGAGAGGTATCCTCGGCACCCTGTTCGAGCGCGTCAGTGTGCATAGCCGGTATGTGATCGGTTTCTGCCTGATCGTGCTGGGGTACCACCTCGTGTCCTACAGCCTGCCAGCGGGCACTTTGTGGCTTCGGGTGCCGCCCGAGCGGCTTTGGATTCTCGGTATCGTCGTGTCTGTCGCGGTTGCGGGTTCATTGGCGACTGATCGGTTTGAGAATCGATAGGGTCGTGTCACCCGTCTGTCACGAGGGCATGTTCGATGAGGAACAAGCCGACAGACTTCTCGTATCCTTTCGTCAGTTGCTCGAAATTGATCGGACAACGAAGCACGGTTTGTGTACGATCGTCGTCCCCGATTGTCGGGGCTAAGAAACTCGCTCACAGGCGAGAAACACAGAAGCGGGGCATGCAATGGCATCTTCGAATATGAGTTGGGGCATCGAAATTGGCGCAGGGGGCGTGCGGGCAATCAAGCTCGGCCTCGATGGCGACGCGGTGCGTGTGTTGGACTTCGTGTCGTTTGACCATCCCAAGGTCCTGTCGACACCTGATCTTGACGAAGACGATGCGTTGCGCGTGGCTGTTGGTACGCTCGCAAGTCGGTATGACTTGACGGGCGCACAGGTCGCGATTTCGATTCCGGGTCATCAGAGCTTTGCCCGGTTTGCGAAGTTGCCGCCGGTTGAGCCGAAGAAGGTTCCCGACATTGTCAAGTTTGAAGCGGTGCAGCAGATTCCGTTCCCGCTTGAAGATGTTGAGTGGGACTTCCAGACTTTTGCCAGCCACGACTCGCCCGAGGTTGAGGTTGGGATCTTTGCAGTGACGCGTGACCGCATTCTTGAGCGGCTTCGTTTGCTCGAAGATGTCGGGATCGTTCCTGATATCGCCACGCTGAGCCCGATCTCGGTCTACAACGCTTTCGCGCACGACCTTGAGTTCACCGAGAACATGCCGGGCACGATTCTGCTCGATATTGGAACGATGGCGACTGACCTTGTGATTGCTCACTCAGGTCGCGTGTGGGTGCGCACCTTCCCGATTGGTGGGCACCAGTTTACGGAAGCACTCGTCGAGACTTTCAAAGTGCCATACTCCAAGGCTGAGAAACTCAAGCGCGAAGCCGAGCAGACCAAGCACGCGCGGCATGTGTTCCAGGCGATGCGACCCGTCTTTACCGATCTCGTGCAGGAAGTGCAACGATCAATCGGGTACTACCAGTCGCTGCATCCTGAAGCGAAACTGAAGCGATTGATCGGGACCGGTTCGACCTTCCGTCTGCCGGGGCTTCGCAAGTACCTCAAGCAGCAGTTGCAACTCGATGTCTATCGCCTCGAGCAGTTCAAGAGACTGAATGTGGACGGCCCGCGAGCGGGTGAGTTCCAGAACGACACACTCAACTTGTCGTCAGCCTACGGGCTTGCGTTGCAGGGCTTGGGCATGTCGACGCTGAATGCGAACCTCATGCCGGTGCAGATGGTTCGTGATGCGATGTGGAAGCGCAAGATCGGTTGGTTCGGTGCCGCGGCGGCAGTGGCTGCGGTGGCGAGTGCTGCGATGTTTATTCGACCGGTGCTCGACAATGCTGCGGTGACCGCAGCGGGGACGCCGGCGCTCTTTGGTCAGGCAATCAACGAAGCGAACGCTGCCAAGGCGCGAGCACAAGCAGCCGGTGTACTCAACGACAGCGGGCAGACGCTCAACGCCGAGCAGATGATCAGCCTGATTGATTCAAACCAGATTCACGCTGACATTCTGGCCGATCTTGGCGAGATGTTTGCGAATGCCGAGCAGGCTGGTCGCGGCACGATCCCTTCCGGCAGACCGGCATTTGTCTTGCGTGAACTGAGCACCGACTTCCGCCCGGCGGCTGCGAGTGAAGCAGCAGCCGATCAAGGCAGCGGTGGTCGCAATGAGTTCGATCCGGGTGGGGGGAACGACTCGATGTTCATTCAGCCTGTGCAGACCCAGGTGCGACCTCGTTCGGGAGCCCGAACAAACACGAGCGACGACCCTGAAGAGTTGAAAGACAAGCGTCGTATTCGCGTCGAAGCGATCATGACGACCGCGCATCCGTCGCCTCAGGACTTCATGATTGAAACGATGGAAGCGTGGTTGCTCGCCAACAAGGAACGACCCGATTTGTCATATACCATTTTCTTTGAAGAGGAAATGAGCAAGTTCACGGAGTTGGACCCGACCGATACGCGGGCGAACCCCAATCGCCGCCCGGACCCACGGCAAACACAATCGAACATTATCAATGTACCCGGAACGCCCACGCGTGATCCTGGGTTCATTGACCCTGTCGGGCGCTCTCCCGCCGGTCGCAGTCCCATTCGAGGTGGGACCGGAACGACAGATATCGAAAGCCTGGCTCGCATCGTGCCGCCGGTTGATCGATCTGGTGGTCCGACGGGTGAGTTTTCGCTGGTGTGGTATGTGGTGCTTGACGCACCGGCTGAAGGGGGTGACGAATGAAGGGCATACTTGGCAAACTGAAAGGCCGACTCGTCATCATTGTGATGGTGGTGTTGATCCTGGCGATGCTGCCGACCGCGTGGTTCATCTCGAACAAGCTCAACAAGCGCATCGTTGAGTCGCAGTCACAGGCGTACAACGAAGAGAATCAGAAGATCACGCGTGCTTCCAAGGTGACCTATTCGTTGCCGCAGATCAGCGAATCTGAATCGCTGGATGAACTGAGTGTGACACGGGCACCCAACGATCGTGTGACGGATTGGTTCAAGGAGCAGCGTGAATTGCGAGCAGCACAACTCGAGACGATCACTGATCGCGTGCTGGAGTTGAACGCCCAGGATCGAACGCGTCTGGTCAGTGAGTTTCCCCCGCCAGCCGATGCCGACAAGCGCACAAGTCAACGGGCGGTGATGCAACTGGCTCGTTCGATCACGGGATCGGGTCGCGGTTTTGATCGGTCCGCCTACGACATTCTGTTCGAGCGCATGGGTGGGGGTACACCGCCTGATCCGGTCGAAGTTGGCGAGTCTGTTGCTGAATACAATGAACGCGAACGGGACTTGCTTATCAGCCAATCTGGGTCAGACGATGGCAAGATTGACCCAGACGATCTGGAAGAGTTGTCAGAGCGCCTCGTCGATCGCCGCATCGGTGAGTATCGCCGGGTCGCACGCGAGTTTTCGTTCTATGGCGGGGCTGAAGTGGTGATGGGCGAGGTCGACCAACGATCATCTATGCAGTTCGCAGGAAGTCGCGGGCGGTCGTCAGGTGGAGCACAGTCCATGATTCCGACAGAAGTACCCGAAGCGAACAACGCATCGGTGATTGAAGGGTACATCTGGCAATGGGATTACTGGTTCATCGAGGACATGCTCAGGGCTGTGGGCCGGGCGAATGTCGATCTGACCGGCGACCTCACGCCTGTAGACCAGTCAGTCGTCAAGCGGATCGAGTCGATCAAGATCGACCAGTTCACCATTGAAGAGCCGGATGATGCAGCGAACGACGCATTCGGCGGCTCCTTCGGGTCGGCTGGCACCCCTCGCGGCGGGTCCGACACCCCCACCAAGGTCACACTGACCGGCCGCCCTGCGAGCGACCCGTCGTTTGATACGCGGCACGCAACCCTGACGGTTATCGTGTCGCCGAACCGACTGCCCGAGTTCCTCGACGCGATTCGCGCGTCGGGGCTCATGACCGTGACCGATGTCGATTTGCAAGAGATCGATGTGTGGTCACACTTGTCGCAGGGGTATTTCTATGGCGACGATGTGTATGTGATGCGGGCCACGATTGGCATTGAGTCGGTGTGGCTACGGAACTGGACGAAAGACTTCATGCCGGCTGCTGTTCGCACAGCACTTGGTATTGCTGATGACGCCCCTGGCGTTGATGACGAAGGCTGAAGCGCACGAAGGGAATTGCTATGAAGCTCAAAGGCATTGGAACATTCGAGCAGCATGTCGAAAAGATCGTGCTCGGCGTCATGATGGTCGTCTTGCTCGCTGTCGTCAGTCTTCAGTTCTTATATGAACCGAACCGAGTCGAAGCGGGTGGCAAAGAGATTCGGCCTCAAGAGGTGTTCGGTCACCTTGAAACATCGGTGAACAAACTCCGCGCCGATGTTGATGACCCGAACCCGTCGTTGCCTTCGATCCAGACACCGAGTCTGGTGGGTGAACTTGAGCGGGCGATGTCAGAGACATCAAACCTCAGGCAGCCACAGAATGTCGCGTTCGGTCCGACGATCTCCATCGGCGGCGAAGATGTAGGTGGCCCGATCGCTGCGGGACCGATCATGGCGATGCCGATTCAAGAGCCGATGTCACCAACCGCTGCGTCGAGTTGGATCACGGTCGATCCCTACGCACTCATGGATAACGACGAACTGGCAGCGTATGTCTCTGCCCGTCAGCCCTATGACCTGGTCGGGGTGTCCGTCGAGTCAACACTCGATGGTGCAGCGACCATGGCGATGCTGCGTGAAGGCGATGCAAACCATCGGCCGATTCCCAGTACCTGGTGGAGAACTGGCGTGGCGGTGATGGAAGTCGTTGCTGAACGGCAGGAACTCGGACGCGATGGCCAGTGGTCATCTGCCATGCCGGTCAATCAGATTCCCGGTGCTTTTGATCTGATGGAAGCCGTGGGCATGGATGTCGAGCCGACACCCATCGAGTTGCGTGAGATTGTGCAGGATGCGCTCGATTCGGTTGATGCAATCGCTAGGCCGAGTTATGTGCCTCAGATCGCCGGTCCTGATTGGATGGCTCCCACAAAAGCGATCGAGCGCAATCAGCAGTTCTCAAGCATGAGCGAGGTCGATGTGGTTCGCGCCAAGCGTCGTCTGGCCAAACAGGCTGTACAACGATTGGAAGATCAACTCGCCGAGGGCCCGCGTGACCGAACCAGTAGCCAGCGGGATTCCGGTGGCGGCGGACTGATTAGTGCGCCAGGTGGGCAGAGGAATCCAAATCGTCAAAACAACAATGCCGAGCGTGATGCTGCCCGCGAAGCTGCGCGCGTTGCGAGCATCAATCGCCAGATCGATAAGAAACTTGATCAGATTCAAGACCTTGAAGATCAGTTGGCAGATCTCGGCTTCCCCGTCGCGACTGATGATGATCAGAACGATCAACTCGCGAATGCTGACGAAGACGAAAACTCAGAGTTTCTTGGCAACGAGTCGTTCCAGTTCTGGGTGCACGATCTTGATGTGGTCCCGGGTGCTGTGTACCGGTATCGTTTGCGTGTCAAGGTGAACAATCCGATCTATGGCAAGGACAAAGCGCTGAACGCTGAGATCGGCGACGATCTTGACCTTGCGAGACAGCCTTATGCCTTCAGCCCGTGGTCAGCGTGGACTGATCCGGTCATGGTCGGGCAGGAGTCGTACCTGTTCTTGAGTAAAGCAGACGAGGCGAGACGGACTGGTGGCGGCATTAGCCTGATCGGTGGCAGTGGCGCGAGCGTGTCGGCTGAGGTCTATCACATGTACTACGGGCACTATCGCCGAGGATCGATCACGCTCGAACCCGGTGACATGGCCCACACCGAAGTACGCGTTGGTGACGGGTTGTATCTCTTCGATACCGAGTTGGTTGAAAAGGATGTCGCCTATCGCCTCGCCGGGGTGATTGAAAATGACAAATTCGGCAGAGGCAATGTGCGTGATCGTCGACCGGCAGGAGCGAGCCCGGATGATCCCCAGGACATGTTTATTGTTCCGGTCGATCCCGTAGGCAGAGGGCCTCAGCAGACACAGACACCCACGAACAATCGTAATGACCGTCGAAACAACCCTGAACCAGTTGAGCCCGAAGAGTTACCCGAAGGGGTGACAGAAGCCCCAACGAAGGTGCCGGTCACCCTCGACGCGATGCTTTTGGATGTCGTGCAGTTGCCGATTGGTGAATCCGGTGCGGACGGCTCTTCGCCACTGTTCTATGTGTACTTCGAGACGCAAGGCGGGGTTGTGGAGCATCGTCGACCTGATCAGGACCGCGACACACCGATCTACGAGGCTGTGCGTGCGTCGTATCAGCTCGGTCAACCGGTCGACGAAGAAGAAGACGAATAGTCGTCAGCGTCGTTGAGGGGTTGTCGGAAAGAATTGTGTGCTCTCTTGTGTGAATTCGGAGCGTGCATGCTTGACTGTTAGCGAGACTGACCTAGTATCCGCTCGCCATTTGAAACGGCCAGTATCTGGCCTGATCGGATGGTTGTGCGAGGCCAATCGGGTTGATCCCGTGCGTGCCTCGTGCCTCTTTGAAAACCGGATAGGAACGAGTGGCCATCACTTCTGCCATGAAGAAGTGGTGTACATGAAAGTATCTCGAATAGCGTGCGGCGTGCGTCTGGGAGTGAATCCCAGATTCCGAGCCACCGACTGTCCGCAAAGCAGTTGGGTACAGAGTTCGGACTGGCACAGTTGTTGGTGTCGCCATTGGCGGCGTCCGGCAGGTGTGATCAGGCCAATAAGGGCACACGGTGGATGACTTGGCGTCAAGAGGCGATGAAAGACGTGGCAACCTGCGATATGCCTAGGGGAGCTGGAAGCAAGCTGTGATCCTGGGATTTCTGAATGGGGCAACCCACCCCTTATGGGGTATTACGTACTGAATGCATAGGTGCGTAAGGCGAACCCGGGGAACTGAAACATCTCAGTACCCGGAGGAAAGGAAAGCAACAGCGACTCCGTAAGTAGCGGCGAGCGAAAGCGGATGACTGATAGGCTCGTGAATGCGTTGGAATGCGCAGCCGAAGAAGGTGAAAGCCCTGTAGTGTTTCGATTCAGTTTAGTCCTAGAGTAGGCTCGGGCTCGTGGAACCCGGGTTGAATATGGGGGGTCCACCCTCCAAGACTAAGTACTACTTGACGACCGATAGTGAATCAGTAAGGTGACTGAAAGTTTAAAAGCACCGCCATGAGCGGGGTGAAAGAGTACCTGAAACCGTGTGCCTACAAGCGGTCGGAGCCCTTCGGGGTGACGGCGTGCTTTTTGCATAATGAGCCCGCGAGTTAGTCTTTGTGGCGAGCCTAAGGTCTACCGGACCGGAGGCGTAGCGAAAGCGAGTCTGAACAGGGCGTTCAGTCGCAGGGACTAGACACGAAACCCGTGTGATCTACCCATGGCCAGTGTGAAGGGCGGGTAAAACCGCCTGGAGGCACGAACCCGTTGTCGTTGAAAAGACATGGGATGAGCTGTGGGGAGGAGTTAAAGTCTAATCAAACCGGGAGATAGCTTGTTCTCGCCGAAATAACTTTAGGGTTAGCCTCAGGAGGCAAACTTTGGGGGTAGAGCTACTGGATGAGTGGTGGGCCCTACCCGGGTACCCCATTCAACCAAACTCCGAATACCAAAGTCCAAGTCCTGGGAGATAGACCACGAGTGATAATATCCGTGGTCAAAAGGAGAATAATCCAGATCGCCAGCTAAGGCCCCGAATCTTTGCTTAGTTCGAAAGGAAGTCAGATTGCAGTGACAACCAGGATGTTGGCTTAGAAGCAGCCATCATTTAAAGAGTGCGTAATAGCTCACTGGTCGAGGAGTCTGGCGCCGATAATGATCGGGAATAAGCAAAGAGCCGAAGCTGCGGACGCGAAAGCGTGGTAGGCGAGCGTTCCATGGGCGGTGAAGGTATTCCGGAAGGGGTGCTGGAGCGCATGGAAGTGCATATGCGGGCTTGAGTAACGATAAACAAGGTGAGAATCCTTGTCGCCGTAAGCCTAAGGTTTCCTGGGGAAGGTAAATCCGCCCAGGGTTAGTCGGGTCCTAAGGCGAGGCCGAAGGGCGTAGTCGATGGACAGCAGGTTAATATTCCTGCACACCCATGGTGATCAAAGCGTCATGCGGATCAATAAAGTCAATGAGAGCAACAAGTTGCGAGGTTTCGGCCGATATTGGTGGAGTTGGTTCCCAGAAAAGTGGCGTGGGCAAAGTGGGTCCCGTACCAAAACTGACACAGGTAGGCGAGGCGAATAGCCTCAGGCGCTCGAGAGAACGGTCGTGAAGGAACTAGGCAAAATCACCCCGTACGTTCGCAAGAAGGGGGCCCTTCGGGGCGCAGAGAAGAGGCTCTAGCAACTGTTTATCAAAAACACAGCACTGTGCTAACTCGCAAGAGGATGTATACAGTGTGACGCTTGCCCAATGCCCGAATGTCACGGAAGTGGGTTATCTTCGGAGAAGCTCACAACCTAAGCACGGGTCAATGGCGGCCGTAACTATGACGGTCCTAAGGTAGCGAAGTTCCTTGTCGGGTAAGTTCCGACGCGCATGAATAGCGTAATGACTGGAGCACTGTCTCCACGACCGACTCGGTGAAATAGTAGTGGCGGTGAAGATGCCGCCTACCCGCAGCAAGACGGAAAGACCCCGTGGACCTTTACTGCAGGCTTTTATTGGTCACGAGCACATGATGCGTAGGATAGGTGGGAGGCTTTGAAGCGAGTGTTTTGGCACTCGTGGAGCCATTGGTGAAATACCACCCTTCGTGAGTTTGTGGCCTAACCCCGATTCCCTTGAAGCAGGGCGGGGGACAGTGAGTGCTGGGTAGTTTGACTGGGGCGGTCTCCTCCTAAAGAGTAACGGAGGAGTGCAAAGGTTGGCTCAGCGCGGATGGAAACCGCGTTTTAGAGTGTAAAGGCACAAGCCAGCTTTACTGCGAGTCCGACGGGACGAGCAGTCACGAAAGTGGGCCTTAGTGATCCTGCGCTTCCGTGTGGAAGGGGCGTAGCTCAACGGATAAAAGGTACCCCGGGGATAACAGGCTTATCGCTCCCGAGCGTCCATAGCGGCGGAGCGGTTTGGCACCTCGATGTCGGCTCATCGCATCCTGGGGCTGTAGGCGGTCCCAAGGGTTAGGCTGTTCGCCTATTAAAGCGGTACGCGAGCTGGGTTCAGACCGGCGTGAGCCAGGTCGGTCCCTATCTGCTGTGGGCGTTCCAGATTTGAGAGGAGTCAACCTTAGTACGAGAGGACTGGGTTGGACTGACCCCTGGTGATCCTGTTGCACCGCTCGGTGCACCGCAGGGTAGCTACGTCGGGCAGGGATAACCGCTGAAAGCATCTAAGCGGGAAGCCCCCCTCGAGATGAGATCTGGTCGTCTTTTGACGAGAGACCCCTGGAAGACTACCAGGTTGATAGGCCGCGCGTGTAAGGACTGAGAAGTTTTCAGCGGAGCGGTACTAACGGTCAAAGGTCTGATCACTCCTGCCAGACGCCGCAATCGCACGCAATCAAAGATACTTTCATATGTCACGCAGCCATGCATGACACAATCGCCACTCGTTCACTTCCGGTATATCACCGTGTACGGAGAAATCCGTATCCGGAGTTTGTCGGTGACCATAGGATTCGGGAAACACCTGTTCCCATACCGAACACAGCAGTTAAGCCGTATCCGCCGATGATACTGTTCAGCGGGAAAGTAGGTCATCGCCGACGCTTGAGCCCTTCAGCCTCAAAACTGGAGGGCTCATTTTCGTTTTGTCATACGCACATCTTTCGGCTTTGAGACATCCTTCGTCGTTGTGCGATTCACTACCTCGATGAGGGTGTTCAGCCTCACAGTTGCTACGAGCGAGCGAGTCTCTTTGGCCGGCAGTCCGATCATCAAACTGGACAGCCGATCAACATAAATGTGATCGCGGAAGCCTACACATCGCCATTGGCTGACTTTTCCAACCGAGGCGGGAACCACCTCAGTTCTTGCGTCGATTGCGCAGCGCTGGGTCAGTCGGATACAGGTGGATGGTATCTCTCAAATCTACTCAATACCGAGTCGTTTCCGCCGCGATGGGAGTGTGGTGAATGGAGCGCTTTGAATGGCTGGATCCACATCGGCGCGGACATCGGCGTGTTCACTGCATACGCAGCCATCCCTATTGCGCTGATCTACTTCATTTGGAAGAGACGCGATGCGCCTTTTCCTTCGGTGTTTCTGTTGTTCACTGCGTTCATCCTCTCCTGCGGGCTCGGGCATCTGCTTGAAGCGGCTATTTTCTGGTGGCCTGCGTATCGACTGGCGGGCGCATGGAAGATCTTGACCGCAATTGTATCATGGGCAACGGTCATCGCACTGATTCGCGTTTTACCGGGTGCACTCGAGTTGCCAGGCTTGCGCACGATCAACGACGAACTGAATGACCAGATTCAAAGACGAGAAAAAGTCGAATCGGAACTGCGTGAAAGCAACAAGAGGCTCGAGGAGTTTGCCTCCATGGCTTCGCACGATCTGCAAGGACCACTGCGAACACTCGGCGGGTTGATGAGTGTCATAGGTGATGAAGGCGAGGATCTGGACGAGGACGCCCGAATCGAATTGGCGCTGGCTGCACATGATGAGTGCCTGCGAATGGACTCGATGGTTAGCCGATTGCTCGAATACGCTCGCGTGGGAATTCATGCGAGGACTGGGGAACAATCTTCGCTCACAGAAGCAGTAGAAGCAACGCGACGAAGCTTGGATGAAGAGTTTGCCGTTTCTCGCGCTCGCGTTGAGATCCGCGTTGAGTCATTGGTTCCTCTCCATCCGACTGATCTGCAGATCCTGCTGCAAAATCTCTTCTCAAACAGTTTGAAGTACAGATGCCAAGACCGTCACCCCGTGGTGCAGGTCCATACCGAGCAGGTGGGGCACGCGATTCGGCTGGTCGTTGAAGACAATGGCGTCGGCATTCCTGAGGAGGACCGCGAGCGCGTGTTTGACCTGTTCCAGCGGTCCGATCATACCGAGCGGGTTCAAGGTGCTGGTATCGGCCTTGCAACTTGCCAGCGAATCGTTGGTGCCTATGACGGACAAATCGAGATTTCTGAGAACCCCCGTGGCGGCGCGATCATCACAGTGATTCTCCCAATGCGAGGCAACGCCGCTGCCGCATAGGCTTGCGTACCATGTTGTCTGCAAAGGAGGGTCGCATGTCCGCAGATTCGATTCGCCTCTACGATGACGATGCCGATGCATTATTGAGTCCTGATTCATTTCCTGATCGCGTCTCGCTTTTGCCTCCAGAGCGTGTGTCTGGTCAACCAGGCTCGCACATCCGGCTGCTCTGGGGCCAGGACATGCTTCGCGATGTGCTCGATGGCCGATATCGATCCATCGTGTGTTCGGTCAACGCTGAAGACAACACTCATGGCCTCATCGCGCAGATCGTTTCACTGGTCAAGACCAGTCAATGGTCGGTGCACGCAGTCACGAGTTACGCCAAGATGTTTCAGGAATCGGTGCAAGTGCACGCTGCCCGTGACCGTGAGCCGTATGTGCTGAAATTCGATCTTGATTCAGTTCTTGTCTTGGGCATCCTGCGACCTCGCGCTCAGGACCATTTCACACTCAATGATCTTGCGAGAGGGTTCGAAACTGTGACGCGCATGATCGCGGGGCGGACCGACCGTCGGCCGATCTGCTCGGTGTCATTTCTCGGTGCACGATCAAACCGGTTGATCGAAGGCGATGGTTCCAACGCCGAGCCGAGTTTTGAAACAACGCTACGAACCATGCACGGTGCCGGATTCCGAGGCGATGTGTATGCAGCGCCCGGGATGTGGGGCCTCGGCGATGTCGGTGTGTTTCCGAGTTATCCCTTTCCGGCTGGTGTTGACCGCATGCGGGCGGGAAGTTCGTAAAGACTTCGACGACCAGCGCTACCGCGCAAACGAGAAGTGAAGGAGTGACGATGCCAAAAGCGATCGTGTTGGGTGGCGGTATGGTCGGGTCAGTGATGGCGATCGATCTCGCCAGTGATCAAGCGTTTGAAGTCACGGTTGCAGATTCACGAGCCGACGCGCTGGCAGCCGCCCAACATCGTGCGCGTGGTCAAGGGCGGGCGGTCCAGACCATTGAAGCGGATCTGTCTGACCCGGCGGTCTTGACGAAGGTCATTGAGCCGTATGACATCGTCTTGGGTGCGCTCGCCAGCACGATCGGCTTTGCGAGCCTGCGCACCATCATCGAAGCGGGCAAAAATTTCTGTGACATCTGTTTCATGTCTGAAGACGCGATCGATCTCGACGAACTCGCACGCGAGCGAGGCGTGACAGTTGTTGTCGACTGTGGTGTCGCGCCTGGTATGAGTAATCTGCTCTCGGGGTACGGGGCGTCATTGCTTGATGAATGTGACGATATCGAGATCCTCGTGGGGGGGTTGCCACGCGAAAGGCGTTGGCCTTACGAGTACAAGGCGGGGTTTTCGCCGCACGATGTGATCGAGGAATACCTCCGTCCAAGCCGCATCGTCGAGCATGGCGAAGTCGTCGTTCGAGAGGCATTGAGCGAGCCCGAGTTGCTTGACTTTGATGGAATCGGCACACTCGAATCGTTTAACACGGATGGTTTGCGGAGTCTGGCGAGCACGATGCAGGTGCCGTTCATGAGGGAAAAGACGCTACGCTACCCGGGGCATATCGAACTCATGCGTGTGTTTCGCGAAACGGGGCTGTTCAGCAGTGAGCCAATTGATGTGGGGGGGACGCGCGTTCGCCCCATTGATGTGATCAGCACGCTCATGTTCCCCAAGTGGACATATGAAGAAGGCGAAGAGGATCTGACCGTTATGCGTGTGAGCGTGACCGGCTCTCGAGGTGGGCAGAAAACGAGGCATGTGTGGGATCTGCTCGATTACTTTGACAAGAGCACTGGCGCAACGAGCATGTCACGCACGACGGCGTTTCCATGCGCCATCATGGCGCGGCTGGTCGCGACCGGTGCGTACGAGCGTCCTGGTGTGATCCCGCCCGAACTCATCGGTCCTGATGAGCAAATCGTCAATCACCTGCTCGACGAACAAAGAGCGCGCGGTGTTCACTACGAGTATCGTGTTGAGCAGTTGTAACGCTGGTCGTCTCTCGATGAGCATCACAGACCGAGGCTATTGAGGACCGAGCCATGATGGTAACTCGCGTGGTCTGCCGTCCGGGCCGACGCACGCGAGTTCGCTGGTGCCGACCGAGCAGATGCCGTCGTGTGGAATGGCCGGGTCCGTCAGGTCAGGCGCCTCGCCATGGCGTTCGACAAGAACGACTTCGTAGGTATGTCGGATCTTGATGCGGGTGGTGCTTTCGACGCAGGTACGGATCTCGAGCAAGTCGTCATAGCGGATTGGTCGGCGGTAACGCAGGTCGAGCTTGGTGACGACGAGGAACACGCCGCTGCGCTCCATCGCTGCATATGACGCACCGACTTCGCGAAGAAGTTCGGTCCGACCGATTTCCAGCCAGGGTGCATAACTGGCGTGGTGGACCACACCCATCGGATCACATTCGCAGTAGCGCACGCGCAATTGAACCGAGCCCGTTGTGGGAATGGGGGCTGTTGGTTTGAACTCGGTCTTGGGTGTCGGTGTCATGTGTGAACTGTATCGCTCCACGCGCAAGAAAAAACCCGGCGCCGTTGCGCCGGGTCAGTTGATCACAGAACGAGGAATTGTTTATGGGCGGAGAAGTGACGCGAGGTACTCTTCTTCGACTTCGAGCCAATCGCGTTCCCAGTCTTCAATCATCATGCCCCAGGTGAGCAGCGCGAAGTTGGGATTGTTGCGAACCATGGCTTCGATCTTCTTGAGATGTGAACGGGCCCGGCCGACGAAGCGAGGACGCGTTTCCATCGGTGCGCCGGCAGCCAGCGCACGGGCCTGGCCGTAGTTGGCGAAGTATTCGTTTGTGCGCTCTTCGTCAGAAGTGACTTTCTCGCGGTACGAGATCATGGCATCTTCGGCTTTTGAGATCGGATAGATATAACCGGTGCGTTCTTCACCGACCCAGTCAATCTCTTGATATCCCATGGCTTTGGTCAACTCTTCAAGGTTGACTGCCGTTCCTTTTGAGAATCCAAACTTCGCAGCGTCAGGTGCGGTGAAGGTCAGGATTTTATCTTTCGGGTTGACGAGATATTCGCCATCTTCCGTCTTGTACCAGGTGACTTCGCCAGTGCGTTCGTCGATGGTGCAAGACAGTGCTTCGTTGATCTGCATCGCCCGCATGATGAACGGGTTGTATCCGCCGCGCGCTGAGATCTGTTCCATCATGTAGAGAACACCTTCAAGGCCTCGTCCCTTGACCGCGACGAGTCGACCTGACCAACCGGTGCAAGCACCATAGTTTCCTTCAGGAAGGAAGTAGATCTCTTCGATGCAATGCGATGTCATCGCAGCTGCCGAAATGGCCGACTCGATCCATGACACAGTACGGAAACGCTTCTTGTATTCATTATGAATGACATCTGAGAGTTTCTGGATTTCGAGCAGGAGACCACCGCCCGAGTTGATCTTGAACACCACGATGCCTGTGCCATCGGTCCCCAACTCGCGTTCGAGCGTGGGGATGAGGTCGTACAGGGTCTTTGCGGTCATCTGAATACCAACGGTGCCTTCGAGGCTGATCACCGCAGCGCGAGGCACGCCGGGCCGACGCGGCGTCAACTCGACCTTCGGATCGTTCGCGGGCTTGATGTCCGCGGTGGGGGCGACTGAATCGCGTTCGATTGACTTGATGTTGTCGCTGAGGATGAATGTGGTCGATGCGATTTCACCGATCGAAGTCTTGATCCAGACCGAGCCTTCAAGTTCGCGTTGGATTTCGCCCTTGACGACCGTGCCGTCCTTGAGATGGACTGTGTCTTCAGCGAATGAGAACTGCGTGGCTGCGGCAAGAGCAAGAGCACTCACCATGACCGCGAGTTTGCGTGTGATTGATTTGAATATCATCATGTTTCCCTTTGTGTTGGATGCGGCGATTACGGGCGGTCAGCGAGTTGTTGCAGACGGAACTGCTCGATGAGCACGCGCAACTGAGCGACCGGGGGGACCCCGATTCGGCTGAACTGCAATGATTCGGCGTAGCGTTCAACCTGACCGATTATCTTGCGAAGGATATTGATCTTGGCTCCACGGGCCCGCTTGCGCTCGTTGTAGTCGCCTTGCACCTGGATCTCGTCGTACTCGCGGAACATTCTTGGAATGTCGCGTTCGAGACGGTCGATCGTCTTCGCCCAACGGTCCAGCGTGCGTTCTGCCGGGTCTTCGATCAACTCATAGTTGTCGAGAACGCCGAGATAGAAGAGTACATCTTCGACCGTGTCTGCGGTGCCCTTTGAAACACCGAGTTTCTGTGCGAGTTCAGCGCGAAGCGTCAGGACATCGTTCCCTTCGCTGCGGACTTGTTCCTGCATGGTGTCGGCGTTGCCGTCTTTACCATCGTCAGTCAGCAGCTCGGCACCAGGTTCTGCGGTGGTGTAATAGACCGGGCGTCCGCCATCCATGGTGTAGTAGAGGACATATTCGGTCATGGTCATCGCTTCGATGATGCGCGGGTCATGGCCGCTGGCGATCGCCATGCCCTTGGCGCGAGCGAGCCGGAGCGATTCCTGCTTGTCACGGACAACTTCGTCACCCATGCTTCCGAACATGCCGCCGAGGTTCCCGATACCGCCCATGCGTCCGTCGGATGAGAAGTACACATTGGGTGTAAAGAACGGAATAAACGCAGCGCCCGCCATGGCGTTCTTGACCCACACAACGACTTCCGGCGGGTTATCCCAGTGAGTTTGGAGGTCTTGACGCAGGATCGGCTCAAGTTGGTCGGCAATCGAGAACTGATCGAAACTTGCGGTTTCATCGCCAAGGTCCTGACCGAACTGTTCCCACAGGTTGTCGACTTCGACGAGCAAATAGTCGGGGTTGTACCGCTTGGCAGCATCGACCGCTTGCTTGAGCGGAGTCTTGTTGACATCCCTGCCAAACTCGCCGTTGAGTTTGATGTGATAGATGACCTTGCCACCCGGAGATGCGGCCGTTGGCTTGTCGATCGGATCACTGGATCCACCGGCTTCAGTCACAGTCTCGTCTTCGCCGGTGCCACGCACGACGGACAGGATGTCGGTCTTGTTGTAAACCGTGGGCGAAGCACCCCGGATGGAACCGACCATGACGAACATGGAGACGGTGCTGTCAGTTTCTTCTGCGATGATGCCCTTGATGATGCGTCCGTCGCGGAAGATGATTTGGTCGGTGGTTTCAGCAGCGACGGCATAACCGGCTGCAGCCACTTGTGGAACTGATACGACGCCGACGGCGAGGGGGATCATCGCCAGTTGCAGCGTGGCGAGGCTGCGGGCAAACTTCCCAATTCGTGTCTTCTTCATTGCTGGTAGTCCTCCGACGGTCCAATGCGCTTGGATTGTTCAAATGTGCCATGTGGCTGAGAAAAGCCATACACCCAAGTTTAGACGCTTTTCTGGTCGCTAAGTTCCCGGGCTTGACGGATTGCTTCATCGCGCGTCGTGATTTGTCCTTCGAGTTGCCGATCGTAGAGCTCATGGAGGATTGTTCCAAACGAGGGTCCTGGTGTAATCCCTTCTGCAATAAGAGCTTGCCCGTCAACGAGTGGCACCGGTGAGAGGCCTCCCGAAGTCTGCGAGAGCGATGTCACATCGTTGTGAATCGACTCGACGAGATCGCTATTATGTCCGATAAGAATCATCGATTCGGCGAAATGGGGATGTGATGCCCATCGTTTGCGCTGAGCGATCGATGCCAATCTCCATCGATCACGAATGTCGAACGCCAGATTGAGTTGTTCGAGCAGAGCGTCCCGTTCCACATTTGAGAGCATGAGCGCTGACCGCCATCGCCGGGTCAGTGGCTCTGGCTTCAGTTGTCCGCCATGTCGATCGACCGCGAGAGCAGCAAGCGTGTGTGCGAACGAAGGCGCTGACGCCTGTATGCGCTCAAGGGTGTCCCACGGACCTCGATGTGTTGGTTCGTTGAAAACCGGGCTGTCCAATTCGAGATGAGCAAGCAGCGACATGCCCTTCATGCGCGATGAATGCGCCATGATTCGGCGCAGTTCTTCACCGATGCGTTCGTGGCTCACGCCGACCAAATCAGACGCGTGTCGGCGAATGGCATCGGCGGTCTCCGATTCAATCCCGAAGTCGAGACGAGCGGCAAACCGAACGGCCCGGAGCGCACGCAGATGATCTTCGGCAAGTCGCGCCTCCGGGTCGCCGACAGCCCGGATCACCCGGGCACGCAAGTCGGCCACCCCGCCTACAAAGTCGATGAGGTGCCCCGCGATGCCGAGTGATCGATCGGTCTCGTCTGGTGGTTCTTGTGGATCGAGGAAGAGCGCGTTGACAGTGAAATCTCGCCTTTGAGCGTCCGCTTTGGGGTCCGAGAAAGTCACGGTGTCTGGTCGGCGTCGATCGGAGTAGGGGCCATCAGACCGGAATGTGGCGACCTCGATTGTGTGGCTGTGTTGTGTGACGAGGACGACACCGAATGCTGCTCCGACAAAAGAAGCCCGCGGAAACAGCACACGAATGCGATCCGGGCTTGCGTCTGTTGCGATGTCGTAGTCGGAGGGATGGAGTCCGAGAAGTTCATCGCGCACGCATCCGCCTGCGAGATACGCGGTATGGCCGGCATCATGCAATGTGCACAAAATGCGCTCGGCGACCTGACGAGGGGTTGGTGAAAAGGCGTTCACGACAGCAACAGTTTACGGACTTGTGCGCGTCGGGCTTGTGTTCTCGGGCGAACGGAGCAACTTGCCCAAGTGGAGCAGTCCGACAAACCCCCCTGATTTGGCACTTTATGTCACCGGGGTCAGTTGCTTTCGATGGATATGTAGTCGATAAGTGAAGACGAGTACACGACTGTTTCGGTCATTCACTCGCCAGGTATGGAGCATCATTGTGCGCAATCGGACCAACGAATCAACACCGACACCGCGATCAGATATTCTCGGCTCTGTCGAGCCGGCACCTGATCTCATGGATGTGATCGCTGAGATCGAGCAGCGCGTCGGGCAGTTGCAGACGCTCGATATCGGCGACGCTGACGAACTGCAGCGCGAACAAGACCAACATCTTGAAGAACTCGCGCAGCGGCAAAGTACAGTCGAAGCCAATGAGCAGGAGCAGGTGCGACTGCGCGACAGCATCCTGCGTCAGCAAGCCGAGATCGATCGCCTGCAGGCAGATCTGCGTGATCGGGAGGAATCGCTCGCATCGCGTGAGTCGCAGGTTGATGGTCAAGTCAGTGAAGCCGAGAGCATGCGTGCGTCACTCGATGAAGCGCGTGCGCAGTTGATGGAGCAGCAGAAGGCCTCGAAGCAACTCGCCGAGTCGCAAGAGCGTGAGCAGCGTCGATTGGCTGAGCACAAGGTGTTTTTGGCGCAGCGTGAAAAAGAGATCGAGGTCCAGGCCGAACAACATCGCAAGTTGCGTCGCGAACTGGTCGAAGTCGCCGAGCGTTTGGCTCAGGCCGAGAAACAGAACCAGGCGGATGCGGCCAAGTCTGACGAAGAGCGGGCTGCGGCTGCCAAACGCGTGAAGCAACTTGAGAGCCGGTGCGCTTCACTCGAAGAATCGTGCAAAGTGCTCAAGTCCAAACGACGCAAAGCTGAATCAAAGCCCGACAACACTGAGCCTCAGCCGGTCTCGCGTCCCGCGCCATTTCCGGTCCAGGCGACCTCGCCGACGATGATGAACAGCCTGACCAGCGTTCCCGGGTTGTTGGTCCTGATGTCGACGGTCGCAGCGCTTGCTGTATCGGCGTGGCTTTGGTTGAATGCGGGAAATCAGATGGCATCGCTCTGGGCAGCCGGGGCTGCGTATCTGGTGCCGGTGCTGGGCTGTGCAGCCATCAAACGCAAGGGTCTTGATCTGGGACTGATGCTCGTTGCGATGTTCTCGGTCATGCTTGGAGCGTGGTTTCAGCCCTGGCTCAACATCATGACCGAAGCGATTGCACTTTGGCAACTGCCCCTCGAAATTGTCCCTGCGAATCTGGCGGACCAGCTGCCAATCGTTGCAGCCGTACTCACCTCGATGTTCGCGTTATCGATTGCGACCGGTCTTTCGACCAACAGTCTTGAGATCATGTTCCGCGGGCTCTTTGTCAGTATCGCCGCTTCGTCAATTCTGATGTTGCCAGGCAGCGATGTTCCGGTTGCGGTTGCTTCAGTATCGATTTGGGTGTTGCTACACACCATGATGCTGGTCAAGTGGGCGATGCCCGACATACCGCGCGTCTTCGGCGTGAGTCCGTCGGTTGCGGGAAGGCCATCATTCGACTAATCGACTCGATCGATGGTCTTACAAGCCGGTCGAACCAAACCCGGCGGCCCCACGATCGGTTTCATCGAGGCGATCGACCTCGATAATGGTTGGTGACACGACCGGCGCGATGACGAGTTGTGCGATGCGATGGCCGTGTTCGATCGTGTGAGGCTTGGAACCAAGGTTGATCAATGCAACGAACATCTCGCCGCGGTAGTCCGCGTCGACGGTGCCCGGTGCGTTTGGAACGGTCACACCAAATTTGGTGGCAAGCCCAGACCGCGGTCGGACCTGCCCTTCATATCCGGGGGGGATCGCAACCGCGAATCCGAGTGGTATCTTGACGATCTCACCGGGTTGGATCGTTACTTCGTTGGTTGCAATGGGGTCGCGAGGCAGGCACGCCGATAAATCGAGTCCCGCTGCGAGCGCTGAGTGAGGCTTCGGCAGAACCGCGCGCGGGTCAAGTCTGGCAATCTGGATGGTTGGGTTTTCGGACATGGGCCCGATGCTAGGGGGCCCATGTTCTGTCAGTCGATATGTGAATCGAGCTTGCGTTGATTCGTTCGCGAGCGTTACGCCACGGGTGGTGCGTGCTTTTCAAGGTCGCCGAGCAGGGCGAGGTCGGCATCGCTCAACTCATCGTGCAACTGGTTGAGGACGCGATTAAATGCGTCAATCAGCCGTTGTGTGCTGGCGATGGCGTTGTCCATTGAACTCGCGCCCGTGACCTTCTTGAGGAAGTCGGTCTGGTTGAGTCTTGCAAGATTGCCTTCTGAGCGCTCTTTGGCACTGCGCAAGGCATCAAGCAACTGCAGTGCACGGTCTCGCTGCGACCGGGTATCCAAGATCATTTTTGACTTCTGCGTCGTGGGCATTGTTCTCTTCCTCCGCATGCCTTTCGTCGGCTGCGTGAGGGTTGGTGTCGAGTGAGTGTGCAACTGATTGTGCATGAGGCCATTGTCTCCGCGGGAACGATGGAATCAAGTTCACCAGACGGCGCGACCGGACCCATTTTGCGGACCCACGGGTTCACATTCGGCGCAAGTCGTGCTGTGTCAACAAATAATGTTATTGGCCACCGAATCTTGGCGATTTCAATGTGGATAGGTTGAGGGTGACCTGGCGCTAGGCTGCCGTCCGCGTCGTCGCCAGTTGGGGTACGAACCGACCGATCGCCCGCACAACCTCGGGAGCGGACCGATCGTGCCTGGCGCGGTCGAGATGCTCGATCATCGCCGACAGCGTCGTGGTGTCAGGCAGATCCGGGTCAGAAAGCGCGAGAATACCAGGGTGTTTGGTCGGGCTGAGTCGTTCGTCTTTGTACGCCAATTCTTCGTGCAGCTTCTCGCCCGGGCGAGCCCCGGTCAGGTGGATCGCGATCGAATCCAAAGGCAGTGGTTCCAGCGTGTTTCCACGACGCGCATTGAGCCCGTGGGCTGCAATGAATCGCTCAGCCATCCGCACAATCGAAATCGGTTCGCCCATGTCCAGGACGAAAACCTCGGCATGTTCGAGTCGGCTCATGCTCGCGGCGTGAATGACCAGTCCTGCTGCTTCGGGGATTGTCATGAAGTACCGTGTCATTCGTTCATCCGTGACGGTGACCGGTCCGCCTTCGGCGATCTGCGATGCCCAGATCGGGAGCACGCTGCACGCACTTCCGAGGACATTGCCAAATCGGACCATGCTCAAGCGTGTGTCATGATCGGTTCGTGCGCCGAGTCCTTGCACATACATTTCAGCCATACGCTTGGTCGCGCCCATGACCGAAGTCGGATTGACCGCCTTGTCAGACGAGATGAGGACGAATCGACTGACACCATTGCGCACCGCGGCATCGGCGATGGAGCGCGTGCCAAAGAGATTGTTGGTCACCGCGTGGGCCGGATGGTCTTCCATGAGTGGGACATGCTTGTGAGCCGCAGCGTGGAAGATAAGATCGGGTCGCATGTCGGCGACGAGCGCATCCGTTCGGTCAGGTTGCACCACATCGTGTAACACAGCGTGACGAGAAATGGACGGATGGTGACGCGCGAGGTCGCGATCGATTTCGAACAAGGCGTTTTCTGCTCGCTCGACGAGGATGAGCATCGCGGGGTCGAAGTTCGCGCAGATGCGCGCGATCTCGGACCCGATCGAGCCTCCTGCACCGGTGATGAGGACGCGCGAACCGCCAAGCATGGTGCTCAGCCGGTCTCGGTCCAATGGCTGAGCGGAACGACCGACGAGCGACGCAAGGTCGATCGACGGGCCGTGCCGCGGGCCACGCGACATGGGTTCGCTCGCCAGGAGTTCGTTAAGCGGCCGAACGATGCGAACACGGACACCGATCCGACCAAGTGCGCTGCGGACTTGCCGCTCTTCACTCGCAAGTGGGGCGGGGACCGAGAGAATCGCCTGTGAAACGCTGTGTGACTTGCAGATCGAACACACATCGTCTGATCGACCCAACACAAGCACCGAAGGCGGGAGATCGGTTGGGCTTGTCTCACCGATCAGGACGGCTCCGATCACGGTTGGTGCGTCTTCAAGGAGATTGAGTTGCCGAATCAACAAATCGACAGCGTCCGGTGTCCCAATCACGATGGTGCGTTCGCAGATCACAGTCTCAACATCGGATCAAGAGCGGAATGCCCATCGGAACACGCTGTGCGCACAGCCCGAGCGCAAAAATCGCCGCACCCGTTGCCGATCGTCGATACAGTGTCGGCATGATTTGCGCGATCCAAGGTGAGCTCCTCCAGATTCTTGACGGCGTCGCACAGGTGCAACTCGAATCAGGGCTTGTCTATGAGTTACTGATCCCTGTCTATGCTCAGGCCGGGCTCGAAGAACGCGTCGGTCAGAGCGTGTCGTTGCAGACGCGGCATTACCTCGAGTCGCAGTCGCAAGGTGCGGTGTTGGTGCCGAGGCTGGTGGGTTTTCACACAGCCGACGAACGCGCGTTCTTTGAGTTATTGACGACGGTCAAAGGCCTCGGATCGAAAAAGGCGATTCGGGCGCTCGCAGAGCCCCCGAGTGAGGTCGCGTCCGCAATTGCTCGGCGTGACCAACGGGCCCTGCAGAAGTTACCCGAGATCGGCAAGCGCCTGGCGGAGACCATCATCGTGGATCTTGCGGACAAGGTGAGTCGGTTTACGATTGATGTGTCGGGCGAACTCGATGCCAAGCCGGTCAACCGACCGATTTCATCAGCAGCCAACGAAGCGGTCGCTGCTCTTGTGGCATTGGGTCAGACACACAGCGAGGCCGAGCGCGCGGTCGATCGGGCCATGCACGCAGCAAGCGGCTCGAATCAGGGACCACTTTCAGTCGACACGATTATTACCGCTGCGCTGAATGCAGGTTAACTCTCAATCGGTCTGCACGCCAAGTGCCTCAGCGAGTTGGTCGGCCTGCACTGCGCTGGCATCGAGAGCGGTCAGCGACTCTTCGAGTGCGCCGTCGGCTGCTGCACTCCATGCGCGGTTGATCTGTCGTTCTGTTGACGCAAACTTGTCCATGACCGTGGCGTAGTGTCCCATGCCTTTGCGGGCGATGAGGACAGCACGCGTCTCGACAAATGCTGGGACCAGATCGCCTTGCACTTCGCTGAGCGTCTCGATGATGGCGTGTTCCTTTTCATCTCGGCCTTCAATACTGGGCAATCGGCCACGCAGATCGGCAATGGCTGCACGAATGCTGCCCGCGGCCTGCTCAGGTGTTGAATGCGGCGAGTCGGAGGCATCCGTCGCTTCGACTTCGCGGCGTGCGGCGCTCTTGAGGAGTAATCCGCCGAAAACAAGCCCGATCGTCGAACCGAGGAAGAGCCATTTACCCGTCCAGTTGGAGATCATGGTGCCATAAGCACCTGCGGGGTGTTTGATGACGACGCGTTTGACACCGGCTGTGCGGAGCAACGCGAGCGTTTCAGGATTGAGATCTGCATCGGCGTCAGCGATGACATTGCCATCCTCGGTGGTCGAGGCGCGAAGCAGTTGGGCGTAGGTCGGGGCGCCCTCATCACCCGCACTGAGTTCAAATCGCGCGTCGGCGGCCGAGTCGATGCCGACCGGCCACGCGTAAAAACTTGTGGCTGCGAGCAAGCCGGTCGAGATGAAGATCCACACTAGAAGATTGCCGATGAGTTTCATGGTGCGTCTCCTTAGCCTGTCGCCAGAATGTAGATGTTGATGAGCAGGGCGAGGATGGACTCGCCGACGATCAATCCTGCCGCGAATGGCACACCCCATTCTTCGCAGAATCGTTTGCCCTTGAACGCGCTGAGCAGGATGTTGACGATGCAGCCGATGCCATAGGTGGCGATGTACGCAAACGGCAGATACATGCTGAGACCGACGAGGACACCCAGTCCGGCGAATGAGCCGAGCCCGAGCAGAATGCCGAGCAGCGCACCGATGCCATAGAGGGCGTACGGCATCATGCCACCCTGAACACCTTCAATGACAGCCTGGAGAGCCTGAGCCTGTGGGGCCGAGGTGGGGGTTCCCGGTCCCATGGGGATACCGGTTTGCCGTTCGTTCACCTGAGCAATCAAAAGGACGGTGAGCATGGCGACGACCGGGCCGATCCAGACAACGCACAACTCGACGCGTTGCTGTCGGCGCGGTTGCCCGCCGACGAGATAACCCGTCTTCAGGTCTCCCATCATGTCCGCCGCGAGCGTGATGGCGACACACAGCGCTGCGCCGATGAGGACAGCCCCGATGACGGCGCCGGTGCCCGCCATCATCAGGACGAGGACAACGGTGAGCAGCGCCATCCCGGAAATGGGTGACCAGTCGGTCATCCCCGTACATTGGGCGATGATGAGACCGGTGAACCAGATCCAGGCGCAACCGACGATCGCGATAATAAGTGCACGCAAGTGAGGATCAAACCCCGCGAGCCAACCGCGTTTTGCGGAACGACTCGCGAGATAGTCACCGCGTTGTTCTTCGGTCCATTCGTTGTCCCAAGTGTTCTTGGCATCCGGTCCGGCGAATCGAATGAGGTAGCCGTCAAGTTCGGCGGGTTCGACTTCGCAGGTGACCTCGGTCTGGGTGACCGGGCACAGCCCGCCTTCATTGATGGGCTTGTTGCCCACATAGTCGGCTGCGAAGAACAGCAAAGCGACCGCGCCGACGATGGCGACGATCAACGGCATGAACCCGAGTTCATCGCGCCCGCCGAGTTTCGCCGACCCGATGGATTTGAGAGCAGCGACAATTGCCGGGAAGGCCGCGACCACACCCATGAGTGCCCCCCCCAGCAGGAGGCCGATACCGAGCGGGCGATCAAACAGCCCGAACGCCACCCCTGGTGCATCGTGAGCGGCTGTGCCCGGCGGCAAATATCCGGCGTTATAGACAAATGGATTGATGACAAAGAACGCAAGAATGCCGCCCGCGAGAACCATCAAACCGGGACGGCCCGTGATGAACCCTGCTCCGAGGGCGAACGGGGCAATCGCGAAGATGAGTTGGAACTCGCCAGGTAGCCCGAGCACGCGACCGACATCGACGCTGCTATCGGTCACGATCAGGTCGGAGCGGTTATTGCCGTCGCGATCGACCGACTCAGCGAGTGAGCCGTCGCGGTCGTAGTACTGCGGCAACCGAGCGCCAAGATCCGCATAACCCCACAATGGTTTGGCGGCCCACCCATTAATTGTTTGCGCGAGTTCACCCCAGGGCGTGCCATCCGTCACGATGTGATCGAGTGCCAGCAGCATTTCATCGGGGTATTCGCTACCCGGACTTGTCGCGAGGCTTTCTTCGATCGCAGCGATCTTGGACTTGAGGACCAGGATTTCATCCTGCAATCCCGGTTCGACAGGGCAGACGGAGAGCGATTTGATTTTCTCAGCGAGCAGTTTTCGCTCGTTCCTCGCTTGCGAGAGGAGGCCGCCGCGGCTGACGATTTCTTCCGGGGCTCGTTCGGACCGGATCCAACCGGCAGCGTCGCGTGTGGCTTGTGCCGTCGCGACATCGAGGCGCTCGTTGTAGATAAGTTTGTCCAGGAGGTCGAGTGGTTTGCCTTCGACATCGCCGGCTGTCGGGTTCGCTTCGGCATCCACACGGGCGATGAGTTCATCGAGCGATCGCTGGTTTGATTCGGTGATTTCATCGAGCGGGACAGCGGTCTGAATTGCCGGCAAGCCCGCGGGCAGATAGATCAACGCGCCGAGCAGGATGCCCAACAGGAGGACGACCGTTTTCTTGAGCCCGGCGCCGGGCGATTTGAGAATCGTGGCAACACCAGTTGCACTCGGGAAGCGCAGACGCTCGATATCGATCATCTGCTTGCGTAGCGGAATGATGAACGCGGTGCCCAGCATCGAACCGGCCACGCACGCGAGGGTGATCAGCCAGAAGTCGACCGACATCCAGTCGAGTTTGTAGCCGATGAGGAGGAGCACGGGCACGGTGAAAATCACACCCGAGTTTGAAGTGTTGACCGCCGATGCGACGGTCTGCCCGATATTGGTTTCGAGGATGGTGCCGCGCCGCAGGAGCCCTCTTAGCACACCAAACCCGAGGACGGCTGCGATTGCCGAACCACCGATGGTAAAACCGATCTTGAGGCCGGCGTAAGTGATGGCCGCATTCATGACGATGCCGACCAGGATGCCGAAGACGATCGCGGAAACCGTGACCTCGCGGTACTTCGGTGGTTCGGTGGATTCGAGTGGCGCGTCGTCCGGGACTCCGGGGCTCCAATCACTCATAAGGCACACTCCCTTGCAATCGTGTGTCTGATCGCGTCGTCAGGGTATCGAGTTTCGGTGTTGCGCCCAAGTCGGCACAATGAAGAAAACAGAATTGACCCAGAAACAAAAAAAAGATGCCGCGCTGAGCGGGCATCTGATTTAATCTCGTGGTCAGGATGCACGGGCATCACTGAGGTGTCGTCAGCACTTATATGTGAGTTTGCGGCCTTTGGCGCGGCGGGCGTTTATGGTCTTGCGACCGCCTTTGGATGCCATACGAGCCCGGAACCCGTGCTTGCGGACTTTCTTGATCTTGCTGATTCGACGCGGATAGTGCATGGTTCACCTCTGGTAACGGCCCGAAGGATAGTCCACCCGTTCGGCGTGGTCCACAGTAAATCTGCTTGCTTTGCATGCCGATATGGTGGATGATGGATGTGCGAAGCGTGGGCTTCGCTCTGGCCGCGACCGCTCCATGCGCGCCACGACTGGTTATCGGTCGTGGCGGGTGCCGAGCGCTTGCGTCCTACCTGATATCGGGCATGGGCCCGAACGAATCCCTTCCGCACTTGCGGACATGGAGCGTGATTGGTATGGACGAATCGACATTGCAGCAAGCGGAACAAGTCCTCGGGTATCGATTCAAAAACCGGGAACTGCTCGAACAGACGCTGACCCATGCCTCTGTTTCGGACAGTCGACTTGGATCGAACGAGCGTCTCGAGTTTCTCGGCGACGCCATACTCGGCCAGGTCATCTGCGAGATGATCTTCGAGCGGTATCCCAAGTTGCTCGAAGGCGAGATGACCAAAATCAAATCGTCAGCAGTCTCACGGCGAACCTGCGCCATGATCGCCAGTTCGCTCGGGCTCGATGAACTGCTGTTTCTTGGCAAGGGGATGCAGTCGAGCGATTCCCTCCCATCGTCATTGGCGGCAGCGGTCCTCGAATCGGTGATTGCAGGCCTGCACATTGATGGCGGACCGGAAGAATCGCGTCGATTTATCGTGGCGCATTTTCGGATGGTGATCGAGCGCGCTGCCCGCAGCGGGCATCAGCAGAACTTCAAGTCCGTCCTGCAACAACACGCACAAAAGTTGACGCAGGAAACGCCGGTCTATCGCGTGCTCGACGAAAAGGGACCGGATCATGCCAAGGCGTTCAAGATCGCTGTCGAGATGAACGGCCAACGATTTGAACCGGCATGGGGTCAATCGAAAAAACAGGCCGAGCAAGAAGCTGCTCTCAATGCACTCACAGATTTGGGTGTGATCGAATCTGACGACGAAGGTGAGCCGACCGTTGTCGGCGCGAACGACGATTCTGACCTGCATCAGAATTGAACGCATGACAACCCAAGGCGTTATTTTTGATCTCGATGGTGTCTTGACCCGTACCGACGACCTGCATTTTCGTGCGTGGCAACAGGTGGCGCACGAAGCGGGTCTCCGATTTGATACGACCATCAGTCAACGGATGCGTGGTCTGAGTCGTGCGGACAGCCTGCGGTTGATTCTCGATGCGAATCGATGCGCGTTGGACGACGATTCGAGGAATCAGTTGACTGTTCGCAAAAACGAGTTGTTCTGCATTTTGCTCGAATCGACCGACGAATCGATCGTGCTGCCGGGTGTGCGTTCGTTGCTCGACGAACTGCATGCGATGCGCGTCCCGGTGGCGGTTGGCTCGTCAAGTCGCAACGCAAGACGGATCATTCAACGCGCCGGGCTCTTGGACATGTTGGTCCACATCGTGGACGGCCACGATGTCGCCATTCCCAAACCCAACCCGGAGACTTTTCTTCGAGCGGCTGCCGCACTATCGGTGCCGCCGTCTCGGTGTGTTGTTGTCGAGGACGCTCAGGTGGGGGTCGAAGCGGCGCTTTGTTGTTCGATGCGCGTTGTCGGTGTTGGGCTCGCCGGCGAGGTTGGCAAGGCGCACCGCGTGGTCAGCGATCTGACCGAACTTGATGCAGAATCATTGCTCGCCGTCTGAACGATCGAATGCCTGTTCAGCAAGGTCAATCGCGCGTCCGAGGGCGGCGGCCTTGTTGACGGTTTCCATGTATTCCGCATGCGGTTTCGAGTCGGCCACGATCCCGCCCGCTGCTTGAATGTGAAACTGCCATGGGCTTTCGTCGGGCTTGTCGGTTGGCACGACCATGGTTCGAAGTGCGAGCGCGATATCCATCTGGCCGTCGAGCGAAACCCAGCCCATGCCCCCGCCATATGGCCCGCGCCTGATCGGCTCGAGTTCATCGATGATCTGCATGGCTCGTATCTTCGGCGCTCCGCTGATCGTTCCAACCGGCAAGGCGGCTCGCAGCGCATCCCAGGCGTCGAGTCCATCACGCAGCAATCCGGTGACGGTGGAACTGATATGCATGACATGGCTATAGCGTTCGATCGTCATGAGTGACGAGAGGTCGATACTCCCCGGAGCCGCGACCTGTCCGACATCGTTGCGCCCCAGATCGACCAGCATGACATGCTCGGCTCGTTCCTTTGGGTCGGCAAGCAGATCGGCTTCGAGGGCGGCATCTTCTTCGGGGGTCGCTCCGCGTTTGCGCGTGCCCGCCAGAGGGCGATTGGTCACAACCGCGCCCGCTGGCGATGTGCGAACGCGGCACAAGATCTCCGGACTTGATGCCACCAGAATGCACCCGCGGGCTTGCAGATATACCATGTATGGGCTCGGATTCACCGCGCGCAGCGCTCGGTACACATCAAACGGATCGGCGGCACTGCTGCGCTCAAACCGTTGCCCGATCACAACCTGAAAGATATCACCCGCCCGGATGTACTCGAGCGCACGATCAACCATCGCTGCGTGCTGCTGCTCTGTCAGATTTGAAGGCATAGGTCCGGCAGGTTGTTCGGCGCCGACGCGACCGAGGGGCAGCGGCTTGCTGTGCTGCTGCAGTTCGTCAGCACGGTCATTCAGTGATCTAATGGCTCGGTCATACGTCTCGCCAGCGTCCGTGTCGTCCGTGAGTTCGACAAGTTGCACGATGTGAACAAGTTTGTCGATGGTGTCAAAGACGATGATGCCGTCGTAATAGGCAAAGTGCAGATCGGGCAGGTTCCGATCGTCCGGGGGGGCTTGTGAAAACCCGAGTTTCTCCGGCTCGGCATAGCGGACCGAGTCATACGCAGCATAACCAAACCAGCCGCCCAGCACACATGACGGCAACGACCCAGACTCGATCGCACCCGGCGGGACCAACAGTTGACGCTCCTTTGCGATGGAGCGGAGCAATGCGAACGGATCTTGTCCGTCGTGCGAAGTGGTCGCGCCGTTGCGGTGGTCGATGCGTTGTAACGACGATGCTCGGGCAACCACCTCGAGGACTGGCTTTGAGCCCAGCAGACTGTGCCGACCGACGCGGTCTCCGCCTTCAACCGATTCAAGGAGAAAAGACGGCGCGGTGCGTTCATCAGGCGAGACCAGGCGGCGGTAGGCGAGGACCGGAGTCAGTTGATCGCTGAGCAATCGAATGCCAACAGGTATTGCGGTGATGCATCCGGTGCGGCTACGCGAGGCTGACAGGGCGATAAAAGCGTCTCGGTCAATCGTGGGCATGTCGAGCGAGTCTATGCCAAAGCGCTAGAGTGTGTGACATGCACGGCATCACACTCATCGCATCTGGGTTTCTCAGTCTGGGTATTTTCGGGGCGAGTCAACCCGAACCGGCTCAGCCGGAACCGACGCCGCGCACCCTGGCGACCTCGGTCGGTCCGGAGCAGGCGATCGCGATTCGGCTCGAGCAGCAGCGTCTGGCCGAGCGCGTGATCCCCATAGTGGTCATCGTTGAAGATGCAGCGTCGTATCTCGATGCAATTGCAGCGTGGGACGGCATGACACGATTCCCGGTGCTGTGGGATGACGGCAGTGTGCGATCTCAGGAAGACATCGCTCGATTTGTCCGTGGCTTTGAACCGGAATCGGTCGTTCGGTTTACTTCCTCTGCAGAGCCGTGGCCGAGAGACCGTGCCAGCCGAATGAGGCGCATCGAATCGGCGCTCTATCAGGCGGTCCTGACCGGAGGCGGAGCGCCGTCCATGCGTGGGTTCGTCGAGCGCATTCGGGAAGCCAAGGTGCCCATGGTGGGGGTCGTGTTGACAGACCCGGATGATGCCGGCTGGGCGGGCGGGCTTGCGCTCGCAGCCGGACATGTGCAGCCGATCGGGTTCGTCGAGAGCCCGGGTCGGCTGAATGTGCGCCTCGAGCAGGACGCACTGGCAACGATCGAAACCAACGCGCGGGCATTTTGTGACGCGGTTGAACTGTCTTGGGCTGAACCGATCGATGAAGTTGATGCAATCACACTCGCGTTTGATTGTCCGGTCAAGGCTGCCTCGGGCAAAGGGGGAAACGATGTCGTCGCCACGACCGACGCGCTCGGTCGACTGACACCCGGTTCGGCGCAGCGGTGGGCATGGACCGGGCAGTTGGTTTGCACCGATGAAGCCCGGACCGTCTATCAGGCGATGTGCAGTTTGTTTCTGGCTTATCACTCTGCATGGATTTTCGACAGTTACCAGAGCGGCACAGGCTGGAGTCAGTTTGATGGCACGCTTGCCAGCGAGAAACTGATCGGTTCAGACTGGACCACCACCGTTTTCGACGCGCCAAAACAGGATCTGACGACATGGCGGGCAGCCAGCGCCCGTGGGATCGATGCCGGGCTCATCTTGGTCAATTCCATGGGCAATCCTGATTTCTTCAGACTTGTGAATGACGATGCTTACCCGGGCGATGTGCCGCTCTTGCGTCAACCGGCTGGCGTGCATTTTGTGCACTCGTTCTCCGCTGCCCGGCCTGCATCACTGGACACGGTTGCCGGCCGATGGATCGAACACGGGGCGTACGCCTACCTCGGGTCTGTGCAGGAACCGGGGCTCAGCGGGTTTGTCGCCACGCCGATCGTGGCTGAGCGATTAGCGGGGGGGTTTCCGTTCGGTTGTTCCGTCAGGCATCGATCCGAACCATGGAAACTGGCAGCCCTGGGCGATCCACTCGCGACCTTCCACGCAACAGGGGTACGGGTCGAGGATGCATGCCCTTTGCCTGGCACACGCAGCGTCGAAGAGTCAGCCCGCTCAGCCGTACGAGAGGAGAAGTTTGCTGACGCGATTCGAGATTTCATGCTAGCTGGGCAAACCGAATCGGCGGCTCGACTTGCGACAGGCCTCCTTGAAGAGCAGTCGCGTGCGTTCGATGCGGCGCTCGCTCGCGCGTCACTCCTGCCACTATTTCTTGCCGGCCGTCCGGAGCATGTCTTCGCCTGTTTCTCAAAACTAGATCATCAAGATCAACAAGATCCCTTGTTGCTCGACGCGTTGTGGCACACCGGTCGGCTGCGGGTGTACGCCGATGAAGCGGTGTTGGACTTGCTCAGAATGCACCTGCGTCCCGGGCAGGAAGCCGAGGATGCTGTCGAACTGTCCGACGCGTGGACGCACCTGCGCAGCGGATCGTCAGCCGTGGGCATGCTGCAGACAGTTCGTCAGACAACCTCAAACAAACGCGACCATCGGCGACTTGATAAGAAAATCAAGTCGCTGTTGGGTGGCGGATAACATACATTGACCCGGCGACGAAAGAGTCGCGCGTTTTGAACGGAGCACACAATGGCAAAGATTCTCGCATTCGCAGGCAGCGCCCGGAAGGGTTCATACAACAAGCAACTCGTCGCCGTTGCAGCCGAGGGCGCTCGTTTGGCCGGGGCAGATGTCACCGTTGCGGACCTCGCTGACTACCCAATGCCGATCTTTTGCGAAGACCTCGAAGCACGCGAAGGCCTGCCAGAGACCGCGCTCAAGTTTCGCGAACTGATGAAACAGAGTGACGGCTTGTTGATCGGGAGTCCCGAATACAACAGTTCGTTCAGCGCCTTGCTCAAGAACACGATCGACTGGGCCTCCAGGCCGCGCGAAGGCGAGCAACCACTTGAGTGTTTCCGAGGCAAGGCCGCAGCTCTGGTCGGCGCGTCACCAGGGTACTTTGGTGGCTATCGCGGGTTGCAACAGGTGCGATACCTGCTGGGCAATATCGGCGTTGTCGTCTTGCCTGACATGTTCAGTTTGCCAAAGTGTCACGAAGCATTCGCAGATGATGGCTCAATGAACGACACCAAACAGCAGGCATCAGCCCACGCGATCGGAAAGTCACTCGCTGATTTCTGCAGCCGATCGTCTTGAATCACGATGGCGCAGATTCTGACGCAGCGGCTTTCGATCGCGATGCCCACCCGCCAAACTTGGGTCCGCCGCGTCGGATGACGACCGTGAGGATCGTCGCACCAGCGAGGATCATGAGCACACTCAACCACTGGCCTCGGCTGAGACCGAGGATCTGTTGGACCGCGAGTTGGTCGTCAGGCAGACGATAGAACTCGGTCACGATGCGCAGCACGCCATAGGTGATCAGAAACCAGCACCCGACCACGCCGGGCAAGCGAGGCTTGCGCCAAATGACCCAGAGCACGATGCCAAGGATGAGTCCTTCGGCAGCCGCCTGATACAGTTGCGATGGGTGTCGGGCAGCCAGAAGCGGTTCGAGCTGGGCTGCCAGGTCGGCCGAGCCGTTTTGCAGGCGCGAGATCATGGTCTCGATCGCAACGGATTCTGGTTCATCGGGCAATCGGTGTGCTTCGATCAGGCGCGAGAGTTGGATCGATTGTTCGGGAGTTAGGTCTGGTGCGTGACCGGTGAGCAGTTCCTGCGGGAATCGGACCGCCCACCACGGTGCGACCTCGCCCGGCAACGCAACGATTCGGCCGAGCAGTTCGCCGTTGACGAAGTTGGCGATGCGGCCGAACAACATGCCGAACGGCACCAGGAACGCCGCGATATCCATGACATGCAAGGGGGGGCATCGGCCTTCAAAAGAACCTTCATCATTTTTGAAGCCGCGGCTGACGCGCCACGACACCAGCATCACACCCAGAATACCGCCATGGCTCGCCATGCCGCCCCGGTTGATCATCAGCATGCCCCAGAATGGGATATTGGGTTCAAAGGTGATAAACAGGTCTGGCGCATAAAACAGGCAATAGCCAAGCCGTCCGCCCGCGATGACACCGATCGCCATCATCATCATGAAGTCTTCAACGCGTGCGAGTGGGATGCAGACCAGATTGCGTTTGGCGAGTTGCCGTAATGCCAACCATGCGACGAAGAGCCCGGCGAGGTACGACACCCCGTACCACTGAATCGACAGCCCGAACAGGTTGAAGAGAACCGGCGAGATGTCGTGCATCCAGCCGCCGAGGTTGTGGGCAGCGAGACTGATCACGCTCCGCCCTCGCCGAGTTCGACTGCGGGAATGCCGAAGAAGCGTTCGGTATTTGCATTGATCTGCTGCAAAAATTCGGCGTTTGGCGTGTCACGCAAGTTTGCGAGGAAGTCAGCGGTGTGCCGAGCAAAACCGGGCATGCAGGGTCGAACGCCGCGCTTGGGTTCGGGTGAAAGAAATGGTGCATCTGTTTCGACCATGATTCGGTCAGGTGGCACGAGCCGTGCGGCCTCGGCGGTGGCTTTGGCGTTGCGATAGGTGACCACGCCGGTGAATGAGACCATGGCACCAAGGTCAAGCACCATGCGCAGTTCGTCTGGTCCTGCTGTGAAGCAATGGAACACGAACCGTGAGCCATCGATGCGGGTTTCGCGAAGGATTGGGATGAGATCGGCAAATGCTTCGCGGCAGTGCAGCACGATCGGAAGGTCAATGCCGTCGTCAATGCACGATTCAATGAACGCCAGGTGTTCGGCCAGAACCGGGTCTTGCACTCGCCGCGGCGGGCGGGCATGATGATTGTCGAGCCCGAGTTCGCCCCAAGCGACGCACTTGTCGTGCTGCGCCAGACGCTTGAGCAGTTGCCAGTCATGCGGCGCCTGATCGGCGTACAACGGATGCACGCCGGCGGTAAACCAGACATGTTCATGGTGTTCAGCAACCAGCATCGAGGCTTCAGCATCATGTGACGATGTCGAAATCGTGATGGCGCCTGTCACGCCCATCTGCCGCGCTTCAGCCAGAACCTCGTCGATTCGACCGGCATAGTCGGGAAAAACCAGGTGGCAGTGTGTGTCGATCATGCGGCAAGACGATAGCCTTCTCGTGCGCAGGTTTGGTAGGATGATCGCAAGGAGAACCCATGTTCACGCGACGGCTGTTTCTTTCAGTGATGGTGGTTCTCGTTGCCTGTGCACAATCCGTGTTCGCAGGGGACGAGGTTCGAGAGCGGTGGTTTGTGCTCGAGATGATGGGTGAGCGATCCGGCTGGATGCACGCGACCGTCGCAAAGAACGAGGAGCAGATTGTTTCCACCGACAGAATGCTCATCGAACTCAACCGAGCCGGGCAAACGATCAAACTGATCATCGAAACCACCTTTACCGAGACACCCGACGGCAAGCCGATCTCGACATCGGTTTCAAAGTCGTTTGGTGGTCCGACGACAGTGACCACTTATACCTTCCGTGACTATGGCGTACATGAGAAAACGGTTGCCGACGGGCGTGTCACAGAAAACACACACCCACCCATCGAGGGTGTGTGGCTGACACCCAGGGCTGCAGATCTGTACCTCGCCAAGCGCCTGGCAGCACGAGCGGACAAAATCACCGTCCGCACCATTGATGCAACGACGCAGTTGCAACCTCTGATGATGACCTACACCGATTTCGAGCCGACCACGCTTGAGTTGCTCGGCCGAACGGTCAAAGCCGTCCGATGTAAAGTGGTCAACAGCCTGACACCGACGATGTCGTCCGTCGAATACATCGACGATCGCGGCGAGGTGTTGCAAAGTGAAACCGATTTTGGCGGCATGACGATCAAGATGATGGCAGCCGACAAAGATCTGGCGATGTCAGACATTGATGCTCCTGAGATGATGACCGAGCTGTTTATCAAGCCCGATCGTGATATCCCCGGTGCCCGCACGCTCAAGGGCGCGACTTACCTGCTGACCGTACCGGATGGCGAGATCGCCGATGTGCCAACAACCGGTTCGCAGCGGATGGAGCGCATCGATGATCGCACAATTCGAGTGCATGTCGATGCGCAGACATTTACACCTGCGGGAAAGGTGGATATTGCATCGTTCACCGAGTCAACATCCATGCTTGACACGCGCGACGAAGTGGTGATTGATCTTGTCAAACGAGCGCTCGACGGCGTGACTGAAGATCCAGTCAAACGGGCTGAAGTTCTGCGGCGGTTCGTGTACCGCCATGTGCGCACCAAGAGCCTCGGCGTCGGGTTTGCAAGCGCGAGCGAAGTCGCGCGGAGCTGCGAAGGGGACTGCACCGAACACGGCACATTGCTCGCAGCCATGCTACGGGTTGACGGCATACCGTCGCGGGTCGTCAGCGGGCTTGTCTATGTCGATTCATTTGCTGGCGCTGAATCTGTCTTTGGGTATCACATGTGGACGCAAGCGTTGCTGACCATCGAAGGCGAGCCACGGTGGGTCGATCTCGACGCAACCCTGCCGGGGTCACTCGACTATGACGCGACACATATCGCACTGGGCATGAGCGCTTTGCGAGACGGCGAAACCATCAATGGCCTGCTGCAGATCGCGCCCCTGATGGGTCGATTGCAGATTGCAGTTGAATCACTTGATTGACGAGGTATCCATGTTCGATCGCGTCGATCAACTGCCGTTGCTGCCTGCTCGACCGACGAACGGACACAAAGGCTCATTCGGATCTGTCCTTGTGATCGCCGGGTGCGTGCACGGACGGCGCATGATTGGTGCAGCAAGTTTGGCAGCGAATGCAGCCGCTCGCGGGGGGGCAGGATTGGTCAGGCTCCTCGCTCCAGAGCCGATCTGCGATACGGTCGTGGCGGCTTCGATGCATGCGACCGCCACCGCGCTGCCTGTTGGCGCCGATGGCGCTCTCGATGAACAACCCGCGATTCAAAAGTTTGATGCCGAGACGGCGTTGGTCCAGTCGCTCGTCATCGGTCCTGGCATGGGTGACGGGCGCGCTGTCGAAAGCCTCAGCGTGCGGGCGGTTCAGCAAGACTTGGTACCCGTCGTCGTCGATGCCGATGCGTTGAATGCACTTGCTCGGCTGCCAGATTACGCACAGGAAATCCGTGGCCGAGTCGTATTGACTCCACACCCGGGCGAATATCGCCGGCTCGCAGCCACGCTCGGGATTCGCCACGATCCGACTGATTCATTACAACGCGAAGCGGCAGCCGGGGAACTCGCACAACGGCTCGGGTGCATCGTCGTCCTCAAAGGCGCGGGCACCGTCGTGTCTGACGGCCATCGCAGTTGGGTCTGTTCGCGCGGGCACCCATGTCTCGCTACGGGTGGCACAGGCGATGTGCTCGCCGGATTGATCGGTGGACTGATTGCCCAGTTTGCGCCGCCAGTGATTTGTGTGCCCGGTCAGATTCAACCAGCGATCGGTCTCTTCGAACTCGCGTGCATCGGTGTTCAAGCGCATGCGCTGGCGGGCGAAGCATGGGCGGACGCATCAGGAGCAAGTGCCGGGTTGCTCCCGATGGAACTCTGTGATCTCATTCCGGCTTCGATTGAGTCGATGCGGGCACGCTGCGACGATCACGGTTGACGCTGAACGCAAACACATCCGGCCTGGCGTAGTGACCCGCAACATCAAGCGTCATTGACATGCGATCGATCAACCCGAGGTCGAGATCCGCAACAAACACTGATTCTTCATCCGGCTTCGGCTCGACCAGGTACGAGCCATCAGGAGCGATGATCGAACTCCCGCCACGCAAACAAAGATCGTCGGGCCCAAGATTGTGGGCGGTCAACCCCCCCGGAAGATCGCACGCTGGCATGATCTGCCCGATCGCAAGCACAAAGCAACGGCCCTCGAATGCATACTGACGGCTCGCAATCTGGTGCATCTCGTGGGCGGTCGGCCAGACAGCGATGTGGATGTCTTCGCCAAACTCATGAAGCGCCTGCCGGGCGTGCGGCATCCAGTGTTCCCAACACACCAGACTCCCAACGCTGATCTCGCCCGCCCCCTCAACCGATGCACGCACCGGTTCGAGACCCGCGCCATCGCCATGGCCCCAGATCAGCCGCTCGGTGAAGGTCGGGACAAGTTTGCGATGATGACGCGTGAGCGAGCCATCAGGCGCAAAGGTGAGAAGTGTGTTATAGAGCGTGCCTCGGCCCAGACCGTGGTCCACGCGTTCACTCGCTCCGACCACGACAACCGCGCCCGCCAGACGCGCTGCTTCACCGATACGGGCGGTGTAGTCACTGGGCACGACCAGACTATTGCGCCGGTATTTCTCAAATGCAGCAAGGGTGGGGGGGTGATTCCACAAGCCGGCCTCGACGCACGCATCAATCCATGCCGGGTAGCCGGGAATGGAAGTCTCTGCGCAGGCAATGACGCGAGCACCTTGGCTGGCGGCATTGGCGATGTTGTCGCAGAGTTGTGTGATACACGCGTCGAGCCCGGCGGGGTCCGGCCTCGCCTGCACGACCGCTGCGCGAATTGTTCCTCGATTGGTCATCAGCGTCCCTTTGGAGCAGATTTACATCGCAGAGCCAAGCCCGAACACGCGGCGCCAGGTGCTCACCTGCCCGAAGTGCATCATGGCGTGGTTGTTGTACAGGAAGTTGCTCATGATACCGATGGTCGGGAACACTTCCGAAAATGTCCCGCCCGCCGGATTCGGCTTGTCAAACTGCTCGTGCGAGTACGCGCTGATGATCGCCAGTCCGGCCCGGCTCCAGTCGGTATACGCGCCGAGCAATTCGTCCTTACTTGGATAGATGCTGCAGTCGGGGTCGTGCTTGCACTCGGCTCCAGCCTTGAAGAGATCCTGCCATGCTTCCGGGGGAGTAAACCCGTTCGCGTCGCCGCCCGCAAGCGTCACGAGCCGCGACGGGTACAGGCTCAAGTGTCCGTACACAAATGCCGGATGACAACAGTCGACCAACTTGCCATCAACGGTGGGCTGACTGGCAAACTCGGATGCATCGATGTCTTTGGCAAGAACCTCGCCAAACTCGATGGTTCGTTCAGCACACACTTTGATGATCTGTCCGATCTGACTCATGGTTCGACCCTTTCGACTTGAAGTTTGCCCCCACAGTCTGCTGCCAAGGCTATGCCCCGACGAACCGCGCGTATACCGACCGCGCGCGCTCGGGTGACTCGGTCCCGCGAATCTGGGCCCGTCCATCAGCGAATACTGCGATCCCGATCCGGTCGTTGTCATCGCCTCGCTCTTCGTACAACTCGCCGATGACAAGGTGTTCGGTGTGTTTGAATCGACCATGTGGCGCGAGTCGTCGTGCCAGGGCTTCAAGATCCAGACTGGTCGCGCTGCCCGGCGAAACCTGCACCGCACCATGACCACAGAGTGATGTGGTCGTTGATGCGTCCTTGCGATCCAAAAACGCAAACGACCGCTGGCTGCAACACGGGCACGACGGGTCGCGTGCGTCAGACAGATCCAGCCGCGTGCGATGACCACGCCACGCATCAAATGAAAGCAAGGAGCGTTGGACGAGATCCCATCGACCGAGCAGCATTTTCATCGATTCGCAGGCTTGGTAACCCGCAACGATGGAAACCACCGGCCCGAGGACGCCGGCGGTATCGCAGGTCGGCTGTGAACCGGGGGACGGCGGATCAGGAAAAAGACAGCGCAAACACGGAAATCGGGTGCCTGCTTGAGGCGGGATAATCGGCATCGCCATCGCCGAAGTACCAACCACGCCCGCATACATCAGAGGCAACGCCATCTTGACCGCAAGATCGTTGACGAGATACCGCGTCTCAAAGTTGTCTGTGCCGTCGATCAGAACGACGGGGTGCGCCGATGGTTGTTCGCGCTGTAACTGCTGCACGAGGCGTTCAGCACTCGACGAGAAATCCGCGACGACCGCGTTGAGTGTGATTGCGCTGTTGACCCGTTCAAGCCGTTGCTTGGCAGCCAGGGCTTTGGGTGTGTGTTCTGCTGCATCGTTTTCGTCAAAAAGAACCTGCCGTTGGAGGTTGGTGCGCTCCACAATGTCCCGGTCGATCAGGGTCAGCACGCCCACACCCGCTCGTGCAAGCAGATCCGCGACGGTGCAACCCAGAGCGCCGCAACCGATGATGATCGCATGGCTTTCATGCAATCGGCGTTGACCAGTCTCACCAAAGTCGGGGAGAAGCATCTGCCGGTGATATCGATCAAGCGCCATGCATAAGGGTAGATCCGCTCTTCGCCTCACATTCCAGACCAATGTCTGAACAATCCCGATGCCTCGATTCGGAAGGTCGATACACTCAACCCATGCACCAGTATCACGATCTTCTCAAACGCATCCTCAGCGAGGGTGTCGATAAGTGCGACAGGACCGGAACCGGCACACGCAGCGTCTTCGGGCACCAAATGCGGTTTGACCTCGCAGACGGATTCCCGCTTGTCACCACCAAAAAACTGCACATTCGATCGATCATCTATGAACTTTTGTGGTTCCTGCGAGGCGACACCAATATCAAATACCTGCAGGACAATGGCGTACGCATCTGGGATGAATGGGCAGACGAATCAGGTGATCTCGGCCCGGTCTACGGCCATCAGTGGCGCAGTTGGCCGGCACGCGATGGCGAAACCATCGACCAGATCTCGGCGGTTGTCGATCGCATTCGCACGGACCCCGATTCGCGTCGACTGATGGTGACCGCATGGAACCCGGCAGATGTCGATCGCATGGCGCTCCCGCCGTGCCATTGCCTGTTCCAGTTCTATATCGCCGACGGCCGCCTCTCCTGTCAGTTGTATCAGCGCTCAGCCGATGCCTTCCTTGGCGTCCCCTTTAACATCGCCAGTTATGCGTTGCTGACTCATATGGTCGCGCAGGTCACCGGCCTGACACCCGGCGATTTCGTGCACACCTTCGGCGATGCCCATCTTTACAGCAACCATTTCGAGCAGGCCGCCGTGCAACTGACGAGGTCGCCAAGAGACCTGCCCAAACTCGTGGTCGATTCACAGGTGAATGATCTGTTCGCGTTTACCTTCGAAGATTTCACCATCGAGGGGTATGACCCGCATCCGCACATTCGTGCACAAGTCGCTGTCTAAGACGATTCAGTCATCGGTCGAACAGGAACACCTCCATGTCGGTACCCGATCGAAGCCACCTCACAACAGAGCAGCGCAACCCGCAATCGATGAACCTGCACACGCTGGATGTTGCAGCCTGTGTCGCGTTGATTGTCGCGGAAGACCGGGCGATTTTGCAGTGCATGCAGCGTGCACAACCCGCGTTGACAGCCCTGATCGAGGCTGCCGAGCCCGGGTTTGTCGCAGGTGGACGGTTGATTTATCTCGGAGCGGGAACCTCAGGGCGACTCGGCGTGCTCGATGCGTCGGAGGCGCCGCCGACTTTCCAGGTCGAACCGGGTCGCGTGGTCGGCATCATCGCTGGCGGAGACCGGTCCCTTCGCCAGAGCAGTGAATCGCGCGAAGACGAATGGGAAGGCGCACACGAGTCCTTGACCGACCTCGACCTGCAACCCAAGGACACCGTGATCGGCATCGCAGCGGGCGGGACCACGCCGTATGTCCTGGGCGGCCTCGAGTTTGCGAGTCACGCCGGTGCGTTGACCGGAATGGTTGTCGCCACCCCGATCGAACCGCCATCGTTTGTCGATCAACTGGTGGTTCTTGAAACCGGGCCTGAGGTCGTCACCGGGTCGACGCGTATGAAGGCGGGCACCGCGACCAAAATGGCGCTCAACACCATTTCGACGACGCTGATGGTCCGCGAGGGGCGTGTTTTCGAAAACCTGATGGTCGATCTGCGAGCAACGAACGCCAAACTCCGTGACCGGGCGGCTCGCATCTTGACAACCTTGACCGGCCTACCTCGAAGTGCAGCGTTCGACGCGCTCGATCGCGCCGAAGGGTCCGTCAAACTCGCAGTCCTGATGTACCGGCTCGACATCGATGTGGTCGAAGCGCAGGATCGTTTGACAACGTCAAACGGTCGGCTGGATGAGGCGCTCGGCGCATGACAAATCGCCCGCCAGTCGGCCTGGCGAGCGACTTGTTTTCAATTGTCGAGCGCCGTCCGTACTGAACGACGGTTTACTTCACGCCCGGGACAGCGGCACTCCATCGTGTGGCGTTGCCGCTGAGGGTGGGGTGATTTGCATGGTCGGTCCATGCATTGCGCCCCCCGGACTGTTCACCTCGCTTTCGACTGGCGTTTCTGCTTGCGAGATACGCGCGCTCTATGTGTCGTGAGCGAGGTCGATCGGTTCTGCGTGGGTTCGCAGCATCGACGACGCGGATGAGGATGACGACCGTTGCTTGAACGGCCACGACGCCAAGGTTGGCAGCGAGAACGATGAGTTGATCGCGCATGGATAGCTCCTCCTGCGCCGGTAGCGCAAGTTCAAAAACGAAAACCCCGAAGGCACGAGCCTCCGGGGTTGATCAGTTACAGAAAAAACTGGTCTGCCTTACATCGGAGGCACTTTCAAGTTCAAATTGTCATTGGTATCGATGCCGGCGCGTTCGCCAAAGAGTTGACCGTAATCACAGTCCACCTGCGGCGAAACCTGGTTGGCAGTCGCATTGCGTTGGGTTGTGTGCTTCATCAGTCACCTCCTGCCGGACCATCCGGCGATGTGTAGAGCGAGCAAGTTAGCAAGTCTTCGGTCTGAAAACAACTCTTACTTTGCTCATTTGTTGCCATTTGTGGAAGAAAATCAAAAATTTCATCCAACTGGTGTCTCAAACTCGCTTGCGAGACTCGGTCGATCTGAAATCATTGCCGAGGAGTCATTGGTTCGTGGTGGGGGCCGGCCACCCATCGCGCAAGAACAACCCATTCTCATGGAAGCGTTCGCCATCGGCCTCGATCGACCCGCCTTGCCTCAGATCGCACACCATGTCCCAGTGCAGCCCCGATTCGTTGGTGCTGCCGCTCTCGGGGTATCCCGCCCCGCAGGCCGCGTGGAAAGTCCCGCCGATTTTCTCGTCAAAGAGTGTGTTCTTGCTGAACTCGGTAATGCCATAGTTGGTCCCGATGGCGATCTCACCCATGGTGCGTGCGCCTTCATCCTGATCGAGCATCGCGATTAGAAAATCTTCCCCCTTCGAAGCAGATGCATCGACCACTCGTCCCCCCTTGAAGACAAGACGAACGCCCTCAACCTCGCGCCCGTTGTACACAGCCGGGAATGAATAGTTGACATGTCCATCTGCGCCCTGCGGCCCGGCAAACACTTCGCCATCAGGAAAGTTTTCTTGCCCGGCGCAGTTCACCCAGATCCCGCCGTCTACATTGACGCGCAGATCAGTCCCGTCGTGACCATCGCGTGCGGGTGCTTGAAAGTGGACTTCTTTCTTGCCTTGCAGGTATTCGCGCACACGCTCTTGCCGCTCAAACACTTCCTCCCAGGCTGCGACCGGATTCGGCAGGTGCAACAGCCCCGCACGAAACACAAAATCGGCATACTGAGACAGACTCATCTCGGCATCCTGCGCCGAAGCATGCGTCGGAAACTGGGTCCCGACCCATCGCAACGATCCCTCCGCAGCCCGCGCCAGAAACCGGGCCATCAGGTCTTTGCGTGCGGCCCGGCTTTTCGCGAGTCGAGCCGGATCGACAGCCCCGAGGCTTTTCGTATTCACATCCGCCCACACGCCGATGTAGGCATCCACGGTTTCATTGCAGTGATGCTCGATGGGCGACACATACGCCAGTTGCTCATCAGAGCCGTCCATCAGCATGGCATCCGTGAGTTGTTCCGACCGAGCCGTCCAGAAAGGGTGCCCTCCCGCCTGAAGGACGCGATCAAACACTGCTGCAACAAGTGGCATGCCCGATGGATCTGACCGAATCTCCACGAGATCACCCTTTTTGATGCGCGTCGAGTACCGGACCAGAATGTCGGCGAGTTTGTCGAGTCGTGGATCATGCATCTGTATACCTCCGTCAGTCTGCCTTGGTTAAGGCCCTACACTCCGTCGGACTTTACACGAAAACGACCAACTATGGAGTGATCGATCATGCGCGGATTCGAACGAGCAGCAGCAGTGGTTTTTCTGGGAGCGGTGGCATTCGGAGCCTTGGCTGTAGCCACCGGAGCTGGCAATCGCAGCGTTCAAGCCGATGCCCCCTCAGCAACCGTGGACGCGTTCAAACTTCTTCAGGAACTCTTGCAGACAACCGAGTACGCCGAACCGCGTGATACCGCGCGCGAAGCAGCCCTCGCCGAACTCGCGGCGGTCGAAGCCGACATCCAACGCATGAGCCAGGAACTGCAACTCATCCCGCAGACTGAGCAAGCCCGCGGCCAGGCGCTCTATCAGCAATTGCAACAGCGTCAGCAAGCCTATCAAGGCATGAGTCAGCAGAAATCGGCAGAGTTTATGGAGTTCAGCGGCGAGCAAGCAGCAGCGGTCTACAAACGCATCCATGAAGCGGTCGATATCGTCGCCGAACGCGAAGGGTATGGGATGGTCTTCTCAACCCAAGCCGGTGGCGATCTTGAAATCACCAACAGCCTCAACGCGGTCACACAGGGCATCATGTCGCGGCCACTCATGCGGTTTGCAATGGAACACGATCTGACCGACCGTGTCCGCGAAGAACTCGGCTACGAAGTGCCGGTCATTGAAGAACCGGAAGCAGAAGTCACACCAACCGCCGAGCCCACCATTCAACCAGCTGAAGGCGGCGGTCAGCCCTGAGATCGTTCGTCAGCGTTTTCGAGAAGCGCGCGTTCCAGATTGGCCACCAGGTCTTTTTTGACTTGTTCAATTGGCGGACAAGTTGCGCCGAGAATCTCGTGCAAACTCGTCACGGGTCGACCGGCGAGTCCGCACGGGACGATCGTCGCAAAGTGTGACAGGTCGGTCGTGACATTCAGCGCGAGCCCATGCAGCGTGATCCACCGCTGCACGCGAACGCCCAACGCACACACTTTGGCTGCTGGCCTGCCTTGGTCAGGTTGCACCCACACGCCCGTAGCCTCCGGGTCACGCTCGCCGGTCAGCCCGTACGCCGCGATGGTCTCGATCACAGCCTGCTCCAGCCGCCGCATGTATTCGTGCAAGCGAAGCCCAACCGCGTTCAGGTCGATGATCGGATAGACGACAAGTTGCCCCGGACCGTGATAGGTGATGTCGCCACCCCGGTTCGTGTGTTCGACAGCAATACCAAGTCGTTCAAGGGATTCAGGCTGCGCGAGCAGATGGTCGGCGACACCTGGTTTGCGTGTGATGGTCACGACTGGGTCGTGTTCGACGAGCAGAATCCTGCCTTTGATCGGTGAACCGGTCTCACGCGAAGCGAGAACTTCAGCGTGATGCTCTTGTTGGGCGACAAAAGCCTCGGCATACGCCAAGCGTCCAAGATCGACGACGGAAAGTACCACGGACTCGATGATACGCGATGCATGCGAAGAGGTGACCAGCGCCGTTTAGCCGCCAGATGCCAGGTCCGATTGAGGCATGTCCGGATCGACGCCGAGGTATCGCAGCGACCGTTCCATGACCCGTCGAACCACCGGGCCTGCGACCCACGAGCCGTACGCATGACCAATACGGACCAGTTCTGGTGCCGGGTCGTCGATAATGACCAGTACAACCAAACGGGGTTCATCGAATGGAGCGCCCGCGATAAAACTCGAGTTGTACTGCTTCTCGAAATAGCCTCTCCCATACTTCGGAAGACCATAACCGGGCGGCGGCGAAACTGCGATCTTTGATGTGCCCGACTTCCCGAACAGGCGGTAGTTGGCTTCGACCGGATTCTCGACCGTCCGCTCACGGTTGGCATCCATCCGTTTGGCGACCCCTTCGATCGTCGCCCGGACACGCAACGCCGTCTCTGGGTCGTAGACCCGTTCGACGAGATTGCCGATCGGGTCATCGGCGCTTTGTGCGGTGAGCCGGACCTGTGGCATGGTGCCCGCCAGGTCGCCGCTGCGTGCAAAAGCGCTAAACGCCCGAACCATCTGGATCGGCGTGACACCGATCTCATATCCGATTGAAACGGATGTTTGCGTGTATTCAGTCCAGTCGCGTGCATTAGTAACCAGGCCTGTTGCTTCGCCCGGGAGCCCGAGTCCGGTGGGCGAGCCGAACCCGAGGTTGTGAACCAGGTTCCTCAGGTCCTTCTCCTCGAGTCGTTCAGCAACCTGCGACATGCCGATGTTGGAAGAAAACAGGAGCACTTCATCCCACGACAACTCGGCGCGGCGTGTGACATCCGCCAAACGCCTGCCGTAAGGCGTGCGGTAGTTGCGCGCATCGGCAATCTGGATCTTCTCAGTGTCACCGAGCAAACCGGCAGCGTGCGCGCGAGCCCACACGAACGGCTTGAAGGTCGAGCCGGGTTCATAGATGTCTTCCACGCAGCGATTGCGACCGAGTGCCGGGTGAATCGCCCGCTTCGGATCTTGCCGAACAACCTGATACCTCGGCCAGTTTTCATGATCAGGGTCGACTTCGGGTGCTGGTCCGTTCGCGTTCTCTTCACCGAGTTTGATGAACGGGAACGGCTCGGCTTCGACATCGGTAACGATCTCGTCCACCATCGCCAGGACTTCGCCGCTTGCCGGATCGAGCATGATCAGGCGACCACCGGCCGCTCCGGCATCGGTGATCCCGCGGCGAAGTTCATCGAGCGCGATGCGTTGAAGTTCAAGATCGATTGACAGGCGAATGTCGTCGCCGCGAACCGGGTTCTTCCAATCGCCGCTGCCCACCCAGAGCGGACGGCCGCCATCATCGCGCACATAGCGCACCAAACCGGGTTCGCCATGCAGTTCTGTGTCAAATGTGATCTCGGCTCCGAGCAAACCGACATGCCCGAACCCGACCTTACCGATCAAACCCGCTGCGGTTGCGTCGCCTGGATAATCACGAACAGCCACACGGTCGAACGACACGCCGGCAATGCGAAGCAGCCGCACAGCGTTCGCGGTCTCCAGATCGACGAGTGGCTTGAATGGCAGGTACCGAATCATCGGGGGCGGCGAACCGGCTTCCGAAGCCCACGCGGTCAGTTCCTGCCCCGTATCGTCGCGCGGCGGCGGCGTCAGACCGACCTGCTGAAGGAAACGACCGAGTTTTGTCTTTGGTGGTTCGTCCGCCGATCGGTCCGGCGCGTTCCACTCATCGAGCATGCGCCGACGAATATCGTTTTCGCCCAGCGTCGTGATGATTCGACTGCCGAGTTCAGCCATCGGGAGACCGGTTACTTCGGCCAGTTGGACGATCGCCCGGTCGGGCTCGCTGGGAAAGGTCACCGGGTCGATCACAAGTCGGTATTCAAATCGCGAGGTTGAAACGACTCGCCCGCGTCGATCGCGCAGATCACCTCGGATCGGTTCGACCTCCCACGAACTCGTCCGATCATCAACGAACTGAGCAAGTTCTGTTGGCGGATGGGTTTGCAGAATGATGATGCGCGTCGTGACCGCGCCCAGGACCACCATGAAACCGGCAGCACACAACACGCCGACGACACCGGCCCGTCTTTGGGGTTGTGGGTCGCTCATGGCGTGTCTCCAGCTGTCGGTGATTCAGCGGGTCGATCAGAATCGTTTTGTGCTGCCTCGTCTGACACTTCGTCGAGCATCGTCTCTTCGTCTGCAGAGAGCCCGGCTTGTGTCGCGAGCGCTTCGATGCGCTCGGGTGTGATCCGCTCGGCAATCTGCGCGTGCAGCGTCAGCAATCGTTCATCCTCGCGGGCGATGCGAAGTTGCGCTTGTGCGAGTTCGTGAGCAGCCTGGAGCCTCGCTTGGCGCATCGCGAGCAGCCCACACGCGGTGAGCCCGATCGCCACGATGATGATCGCCAGTTTCGCAAACACGACGCGCGTCTCCTAACGGGGCGGCAAACGAAGAACGCGTCCTGCAAAAATCTCGTCAGCGTCGTCAATCTTGTTGAGTTTGAGGATCTCGTCAGCCCGTTTGACAGTGCCGAGGTAGGTCTGCGCGATTTCGGAAAGCGTGTCGCCTTCCTTCACGGTGTAAGTCTTCGGCGATCCAGTCGGTACATCCGACTTCCGCGTGGTCGGTGACTGCGTTGAGTCGCTGGTCGCAGGGATGCGAAGCGTGGTGCCCTCGCGGACTGACCCGTCTTTCCCGACGCGGTCGCTGTTCAAGGCCGCCAGTTCGGGCCAGCGTGTCGGAGAACCAAGGAAACGATCAGCGATCTTCGACAAAGACTCATTCTTTTTGACGACATATCGCGTGAACGACTGCTTCGGCTGCGGCGGTTGCGACCAGTCGTTCTTCGGTTCAGGCTTCTCCGACTCGATCGTGTCGTCATCCGAAATGCCGAACGGCTGCCCCTGACTGATGTTGATCGGTTCAAAGTCGTCATTCGGAGCGGGTTTTTCGGGCGCTTCCTCAGGCGTACCTGCCGGAGGGTGTGTCGGTCGATTGACGCGAGGTGTCTGGTCCCAGTCGTTTGACCGGCGGATCGATCGGTCGTCAATGACCACCGCTGGCGGGAGGTCGCCGATCGGCGAACCAAACGCCAGCGACTCGATCGGTTCATCGAGTGACGCCGGGCTGAGATGATCGGAAATGAGGATACCGACCACGAGAACGAGGGCGAATCCGACGATCAGAGCGAGTTTTTGTTCACGGGTCACGGGCCAGCATCCTTGCCTGCTCGGTGCCAGAGGGTCGAGATTCCAGCCGAACAATCCATCCTTGGTTGCGCGGTCGGAGACAGTTGCAAGCATTCACCCATCCTGCGTGAATGCCAGCGTGCGGAGTTTAGCAGATCTTGCTCGACTGTTCATCGTCGTTTCTTGCAGTCCAGCAACAATTGGTTTTCTGTTGATGAACTGTGCGTTGTTGCGGTCAACAATCGAGCGGAAGGTGTGCTTGATTGGCCGGTCCTCAAGACTGTGAAACGAGATCAATGCCAATCGTGCGGTGGGGGCGAGCCAGGTCGGCGATTGTGACTGTCGATCGATCGCTGCGAGCAGCGACTCCAGATTGCCGATTTCATCATTCACCGCGATCCGCAGCGCCTGAAAAGTCCGCGTCGCCGGGTGAATGCGCCCATGCCGAGCCTTGGGCGGATAGGCACCACGCACAATGTCCGCCAGACGAGCGGTGGTGGTGATGGGTTCTTGTTCGCGTGCTCGAACGATCGCTGCTGCAATGCGTCGGCTCAGACGCTCTTCACCGAAGCGATAGATCAGATCGGCCAGGTCCGATTCGGGGGTTTCAGCGATAATGTCGGCTGCCGAAGCAGCAGCTGTGGGATCCAGCCGCATATCAAGAGGCCCGGCCCGTTGAAAACTGAGCCCTCTGGAAGGATCATCCATTTGATTCGAGGCAAATCCCAGATCCGCGAGGAGTAGATCTACGACGATGCCGCGCTCTGCCAGTTCACTCGCTGCCCACGCAAAACTCGCGTGAATCGCGACCACCGACGCTGAATCGGGGTCATCGGGTCGCAGCGCTCGTCGAACCGCTGTTTCAGCCAGCGCGAGATTGCCAGCGTCAAGATCGAACAGCACCACACAGCCGTCCTGGCCGATCCGTTCGGCGATTGCGCACGCGTGCCCGCCCAAGCCGGCGGTCAGGTCAACGAGCGTCTGCCCTGGCTTCGGGTCCAAAGTCTCGAGCACTTCGTCAAGGAGAACCGGAATGTGGGCGGGATCGGGCACAGATCAGGGTATGGAGGGCGACTCACCGCAACGAGCGGCCCGGTCGCAACAATGAACGCAACGCTCCGAGCATCCACGCTCGTCTCGGCCTGGACATGAGCGACGCAAACCGAATCGTGTTGTCGGCCTCGATCAGCAGGCAAGGCTGATGCTCGTCATTTTCTGTCCAGGTCGTCTTGCCCATCTGGACCGCGGTGAGGCGTTCGGTATCAAAGCGCCGCCTCCACCCGATCGGGCCGACACCTGTAAAGACTGTCCCACGCTGACCTTGAAGCCGAACTTCGCACCGCCCGAATGCGGCGGTCAGGAACCAACCGAGAAGGGCAGCCCCGACCAAAATGAACGGCGTGAGAAACAGCCACATGAACAACAACCCGCCCACCGAGTTGAACATCCCGCTCGATCCTTGACTGCCCGAAGGCTGCGGAAACCAGGACGGCACTGATCCATAAATCTGATGGATCGTGCCAGCGAGCGCAATCACAACGAAAACAGAGACAATCCCGTTCCAAAAGCCACAGATGAACAAGGCTCCGATCACGGAACCCGTTGATCGACACCGAGCGATCACACGCGTCACATCGCCATCGTCTCTGAACACACACCCCGCGGGCGGATCGCCAAGGTCAACCAGTCCGGTTTCTGCCCGGGTTTCTGCATCGGCGAGGATATCCGCGAGTCGAGAGAGTGACCCGCACGCTCGACAAAACGCAACACCTTCAGCGACATTGACATCGTCGGCGGGAATGTGTTTGGAACAAGTCAGGCAGTGTACAATTGCCACACCTGCATCATACCGAAATGTTTCACCACGATGCGCGCTCATGCACGATCGTCACCGACGCATGCTTGTTCGCGAGCCTTGCAAGCGTGCAGATCGCGCGGTTTATCCGTCGTCGCTCCACCGGTACGCATCAATGACCGCCTGTTCGCCTTCTTTACCGCCCTTGCTGTTGCCGTGTTCCATGCCGAGGATGCCGGTAAACCCGCGATCGCGGATGTGCTTGAAGATGTTGCGGTAGTTGATTTCGCCGGTTGTCGGTTCTTTTCGGCCGGGATTATCACCAATCTGGAAGTAGCCGATCTCTTCCCAACATGAATCAATGTTCGGGATGAGATTGCCCTCGGTGATCTGTTGGTGATAGATGTCAAAGAGGATCTTGCACGCCGGGCTGTTGACACCTTTGCAGATGGCGTACGCCTGCGTCGATCGCTGCAGATACACACCAGGGTGATCGCGATACGGGTTCAGTGGTTCAAGCGCCATGACCAGTCCGTGCGGCTCGAAAATATCGGCTGCCAACCGAAGTTGTTCGATGCAGTTGGCCATCTGCAGTTCCGGATGCAGGCGATTGTGCTCGGTGCCGCAGACAACCGTCATCCAGGTTGCGTTGACGCGTTTAGCGACTTCCACACTCTTGCGACACTCATCGAGAAACTGGTCTCGAAGTGCCTTGTCACGGGCTGCGAACGATGTCTTCCATGCGGTCCCCATGTTGACGACAAACACGCCCATGCGCATATCAAGGCGTTCCATGGCCTTTGCGATTTTGGTTTGCTGTTCGACGCTCCGCCCGGCCATACCGTTGTCTTCCCATGCGGTGAAGCCCTGCTCAGCAGCGAACTCAAGTTGTCCGACATCGTCGCCCCCGTGCTGGCTGAACATGCCAAAGTGCGGGGCATACGCCGATTTGAACGGAGCCTGCGATGTGACACCTGCCGGTGACCTTCTCGTCGAAGCAGAAGCGATGCCCGTCGCAGCAGCCACACCGGCGACACCCGCGACACCTGAAATAAACTCTCTGCGTTCCATGCGATGCTCCTGTAAATTTCAGATATCTTCATGAGCCGCGCCCGAAAGGAAGCGGTTTCTTTGATTCGCGCTCACCGATGGTTCAGACCGCTTCCTTCCGGGTGCGGCTCGTTGAGTCAATCGTTTGATTGAATCACACAAACTTGGTCTTGCCGGGCACCGCCACAGGGCGCACGGGCATCGGTCCGAACGCATAACGGGCCGGAGAGAGATCAAGATCGGCATTCAAAGCCGCTTCATAGGTCATTTCTTGACCGCTGTAGGCGCTCATGCGACCCAGGATGGCGGTCATGGTGCTTTCGGCGACGCGTTGCGCTTCGTTGATGTGATAGCCGTTGGTGATGCCTTCGATCAGGTTGGCATGCTCGACGACATAGGGGTTTGGTGCTCGGCCCTCAAACTTCCATTCGTTCGCTCCGGTCAGGCGTGACGCGCCGTGATCGAGAAAAGCCGAACCATTTGTTCCCTGAATGAACTCTTCCACGCGGCTGGCGCACCCGTCGATCTGGCGGCACATGCTCGTCATGCGTCCGCCGTCGGCGTATTGAAACTCGATCGCGAAGTGGTCAAAGATGTTGCCATATTCCCAGCCCGTGCGAACCTGACGACCGCCCATCCCGATCGCTTTGACCGGAGGTCCGCCGAATGCCCAGTTGCAGACATCAATATTGTGGATGTGCTGTTCACAGATATGGTCGCCGCTGAGCCAGGCGAAGTACAGCCAGTTGCGGATCTGCCATTCCATGTCAGAATACTCGGGTTTGCGGGCGTGCATCCACAGCCCCCCCTGATTCCAGTAGCAGTTCGCGCTCACCGGTGTACCGATCGCGCCGTCGGCGATCCGTTGCATGGCTTCAAGATAGATAATGTGGTGGCGACGCTGCGTACCCGATACAACGCACAGATTCTTTTCGTCGGCGACTTTGCCCGCTTCGATCACGCGGCGAATGCCCGCCGGATCGACTGCGACCGGTTTCTCCATGAACACATGCTTGCCCGCAGCGACGGCTGCCTCGAAATGAATCGGGCGGAAGTGGGGCGGCGTCGCCAGAATGACATAGTCGATGTCTTTGATCGCCAGCAACTGCATGTATGCGTCAAACCCAGAGAACAGATGGGCTTCATTGACCTGCACGCGGTCCTTGAACGGCTCCTGTCCTTTCAAGTTGGCGTGGCTACCCGTCAGGCGGTCGGCGAAAATGTCGGCCATGGCAACGATGTGCACCGCCGGGTGGGCCTGCATCGCGTTGACCGCAGCACCCGTGCCGCGACCGCCGCAACCGATCACACCGACGCGAATCTGCTCCGAATCCTGCCGCCGTGCGGCAAACGCCATCGGCGAGATTGCGGCCGCAGCGGATGCGGCAGCGGTCGTGCGGACAAAGTCTCTACGGGTCACCGGCGTTTTCATCGCTCGCTCCTTCGTTTCCCCGCACGGGTCTCGGGCGGGAATATGTTGTCATATCGACCAGCACGCTGTTCAAATCATCGATTCAACAACGACAGGCTTCGTATGTAAGAGATTAGCAGATTTAGGCATTGAGCACACGGTCCATGCGCCGGGCGATATCCGTCAGGCGGGCGAGGTCGCCGCCGCCGACTTCGGCTGCAGCCCAGCCGCGGTACCCGATGCTATCGAGCGCCTGCCTGACCTCCGGCCAATCGCAATCATCGCCGTCGTCACCAATCTCAACGCCGAACCCCTTCCAAAGCCCTTCGTCGTTTCGCCTCGATCGACTGAACGCTTTGACATCCAGTTTAAAGATGCGATGCCCGAGGGCTTCGATCCAGTGTGCCGGCCAGCCATAGTTGACGATATTGCCGATATCAAAATGCCACCCCACAAGGTCGCTCTCAAACGCATCCGAATATTGTGCCGCTTCGAGCGGACTGAGCAGGAAGTTGTTCCACACATTCTCGAACGCAATCTGAATGTTCAGATCTGTCGCCAGCGGCAAGACCTTGCGGATTTCTTCCTGCGATCGCCGGTACGCATCGGCGTACGACACACCTTTGTTCACAACCGCCGGCACAAGCAACACCGAGGTGCCGCCAAAACTATGGCAGTCACGAATCGCGGTCTCAAGCCCGGCCACCCCGCGGGCGCGGACGGCTACGTCCGGGTGACTCAAAGTGTCGCGCCAGTGCACAGAATCGACCACACCCGGGACTTCCAGACCGGTCGCATCCTTGGCAGCCTTGACATCATCTGCGGTAAACGCACCCGGGCTGTCGAGTTCGACCCCGTCATACCCCGCGCGCTTGGCGATCTCAAACTTCTCGGTGAGCGACGAGCCTTCGCTGATCATCCCGATTTTGAGCGCTTTCTTGACGCGCGGCCCCTTGGCCCAGCTGCGTGTGTGCGACCCGACCGAAGCAAGGACCGAACTCGCAGCCGCCGCCGCTCCAACCGAGGCAACAAATGTTCGGCGGGTCATGTTCAACTCGATTGGCTCATTCATCGATCTCTCCCTTCGGTGCGTTGACGGTTTCGTCATCGCAAATGATCCGCAACCCAACCCAACTCGCATCGCTGAGCCACCAAGGGCTCTTCGGAATCTGGGGATCGGTCATGTTCCATTCCCAGTCTTGTTCAGCCACACTGAAAGCGGTCGAGTCTTCCGGCGTGCTGTAGTACGAGCCGCCGCAAGCGACGAACCCCTGACCATCCATCGTCAGACACCACTCCATCACATTGCCTTCGACATCAAACATGCCAAGAGCGTTTGGGCGCTTCTGGCCGATGGGCTGGGTTTTGTCGGGTGAGTTGTTTTCGGTCCACGCATACGCGTCGATCAGGTCGGCGTTGTCGCCGAACGAGTAAGGGCCCTCGCTTCCGGCAAGAGCAGCAAGACGCCATTCGGCAATCGTCGGCACCCGATACTTGCGACCGGTTTTCGCGCTGAGCCATTCACAGAACTTGGTCGCGCCCTGTGTCGTCATGCTGATCGCCGGGTAGCCGCCGTGTCCAAACCCGCGATCCGGCGGAATGTACGGGCGACTGGGGCGACTGACCGCATCGGCTTTCGCGTTCACCCCTTGCTCGTCAAGATTGAACACATAAATGTCGTACATGTCCCAGCTCAGTTCTGTTGTTGCAATCCAGAACGACTTGACCTCAACCGTTTGTTCGTTGCCTTCGTCGTCGAGTACAGTCACAGCCCCCCCAGGCACCTGCACCATCTCGTAGCCCACAGCAGTCCCGGGTACGGTCCGCTTGACCACCTTGCCCTTGGGTGCGTTGGTGGTGGTCCCTGCATCAGGCGTGCTGTCAGACGGCGGCGGGCCATCCTTCGGGCGCGGCATGATCTCCTCAATCACGGGCGGGTCGATGGACGCACCTTGAACGCGCGTCGGCGCTTGTGGCGATGGCTCGCGAGCCTGCGCTTCATGCAGTGTGACATCGCGCGGCGCTCCAGACTCATTTGTCCGGGTCTCGAGATCATGAGGGTGCACCTCCTGCGTTCCATCCGATGTGTGATCGCCGCCGTGTCGTTCGCTCTGCCCGGTCACCGGTTGGCTGCGCTCGACTGACCCGCTGTCGTGTCTGTCCGAGGTGCTGTGGACACCGTGTTTGTGTCCGCACCCCGCTACGCTCATGAGTCCGACCAAGCCGAGCGTAATCAGGGAGGCCTGCGTGGTGCGATTGAACATTCTCAAATTCATACTTCCTCTTCTCATGCTGTGTAGCCTTTCGACACCAGCCTGCGGCACGGTCCAAAATCTCGTCCGATTTGAGTTTAGCCGAATCGTGATGGGGACCAGCGCCCGAATTGTTTTTTACGCCCAAGACGAGCCGCAGGCCCATGCAGCCGCCAACGCCGTCTACCAACGATTGAACGAACTCGACGCAGTCATGAGCGACTATCGACCGGATTCCGAACTCATGGTGCTGTGTCGAGCAAGTGTGGGGAAGCCGCACAAGGTCAGCAAAGATCTGGCACATATCCTCGCCCGATCGGTCGATCTCGCAGAGCGCACCGACGGCGCGTTCGACCCGACCATCGGCCCCGTCGTCAGGCTCTGGCGCGAGGCGCGCAAGTCGGTCGAGCGGCCAAGCGACCATGAACTTGCCTCAGCACGGGCGTCGGTCGGGTACAAGAAACTCTCAGTGGATGAACAGGCGCAGACGGTCACGCTGCAGGTACCGAGCATGCAACTGGACCTCGGCGGGATCGGCAAGGGTTGGGCCGCGGACGAAGCGATCAAAGTGTTGGCCGCTCGAAGTATCGACCGAGCGCTCATCGATTTCGGCGGCGACCTGACGGCTTCCGGACCGCCGCCGGGGCACGATGCGTGGCGTGTGCAGATCGACACGGGGCTCAAGTCTGACGACGCGATCGGGCCGAAGGAGAGTGCGGTTGATCTCGTGCATGGGGCGGTGGCGACCTCGGGCGATGTCGAGCAGCATGTGGTCATTGATGGCGTGCGCTACAGCCACATCATCGACCCGCGAACCGGTGAGCCGGTCACCCGGGCGACCGCGGCGACCGTGACCGCGGAGACTGGTTTGCTGGCGGATGCGCTGGCCAGCGCGGCGTGTGTGCTGGGGGGGAAGAGCGAAGTTCTTGATCGTCGGTTTGAAGGTGTGGCTGTCTCCGTCGTGCAGTCAAAACCCGATCAGGATGATCCCTGAGCCACTGGGTCGAGGATTTTTTGTTTAATGTCCGATCGATCGGGGGAATAGGTGAAAGGCGTAAATAGTTGTTGTAACATATATATCAAGCAATGCGAACCAAAACGCCAAACGAAGGAGCAGTTGTGACGACCAACCAAGCGAATATCGACATCAGGAAAGCCAGCGAGCGCGGCACCACCGACATCGGCTGGCTCAAGAGCCACCACTCCTTCTCGTTCGGGCAGTATCACGACCCCGCCAACATGGGGTATCGGTCACTTCGCGTGATCAACGATGACATTGTGAGCCCGGGCCGGGGGTTTGGCACGCATCCACACCGCGAGATGGAGATTATGACCTGGGTGCTGAGCGGCTCACTCATGCACGAGGACAGCACGGGCAGCCGCGGTGTGATCGTGCCGGGCGAGTTGCAAGCCATGAGCGCCGGACGCGGCATTCGTCACAGCGAAATGAATCCGTCCAAGACCGATCCTGTGCATTTGCTGCAGATCTGGATCGAGCCTGACACCGCTCGGCTCGACCCGGGCTATCAACAGCGTGCGTTTGCAAAGGCTGGCCGAGCGAATCAGTGGCAGGTCCTGGCGAGCACTGATGGTCGCGCCGAATCGCTCGTCATTCATCAGTCGGCGGTTTTATCTGTGACTGAACTGGAGGCCGGCGCGACGATACAGTGTCCTAGCCGATCATTCCCCTTCGGGTACCTCCATATCGCAACCGGGCGTGTTCGTTTCGGAAACCGAGACCTGGAAGCAGGCGACGCGTTGGATATTGAGGGCGAAGGTGCGCTGCATCTGCAAGCCATTGAAAACGCTCAAATTTTGTACTTCGATCTCAAGTAGCCTCGCGCTACAGGATGTCGTCTGCATACCCCTTCAGCATTCGGTCATGGGCATCCATCGTTGAAGGCGACTCAACTCTCTCGGTAGCTGGCTTGCGCAAGTCTCGACCTATTCAGCGAAACAGGCTCGGTATCCACCGGGGAAGCGGACCCATCCCAAAATCAGATCGCAGACCCTGTTCCGCTCGCAGGAGCAACGGTTCAGCAGCATCCACCTGCCCCATCGATAAGAGTGCTTGCCCGAGCGTGTCGGCAAGGCGGAGTGAAACACGATCACCAGGACCAAGCCCTTGCCGAGCGGTCAGTTCAACTGCGACAAGTTCGTCGATGACATCCGCAGCGTCCCCCAGTTCGATATGACTGACACACCACAGCCGAAACGCTTCAAGTCGATCTCTCGACAGCGGCCGATCAGGTTGAATGCGCGTCGCGAGATCGATGGCATTTGATGCCGTCTCCCGGGCTTGTGCAAACGACCCAAGTCGAATCAACGCATGCGTCGTGCCGAGCGCAGCCGAGATTCTGTATTTGATGTAGCGATCTAAGAGCGATTTGGTTTGTGGTTCGTCAAGATCAACCATCGCGGACGCAGCCATGCTGTCGATGCGTTCGTACATACGCAATGCGTCGGCGTATCGTCCCCCTGCCATGTCAATCGCTGCGATCTCCCGAAGCGCACTGAGGAACTGGTGTTGTTCCGCGCCAACAGACGCCTCTACAAAAGTACGATAAGCGTTGACCGACACGCGTGCTTCGTCCAGTCGGCCGCGATGTAGATAGAACGAGCCGAGCGCGAACTGGGCGTCCGCCGTTTCGCCGTGCGATGAACCAAGAATTTCGATCGATTTTTCAAGCGATTCGAGAAGCAGCCGCTCTGCTTCATCATATCGGCCTTGCTTCTCGTAAATGCCCAAAGCCAAATGACGCTGCGCGCGCACAAGGCTCGCTCGTGCTTTGGGATGACCCTGCTTGAAGATCTCGATAGCCTCGAGCAGGTGCTCTTCGCCGCTGTTGAAACTACCCAGAGTCGTCTCGACAGCACCGATATTGAAGAGCGCCCACCCGGTCTGCGCATGTCCCTCGCCAAAAACGCCACACAACCCCGCATATGCACGCTCGTGGTAAGGAATCGCTTCACTCGCGCGTCCGAGGCGGTAGAGCGTGTTTCCGATCTGATCGAGCGCGTACCAGGCGCGGCTGCTATCCGGGCCATACGCCGCCAGAGATTCGTTGTGAAATGATTCAAAGATCGCCAGGCACTCTTCCAGCCGAAAGTTCTCTTTTAGCATCTCGCCGTAGGTCCATTTGATATCGAGCCGATCCGCGTCATCGTTCGGGCGGGTCGTCTGGTAGTAATCGTGGGTCCACTCGATGTGTTCGAGCGCCAACGGCATCCAGCTGAGTTCGTAGTAGGTATTCCCAAGAATGAGCCTCACGCGAGCCTCGACTTCGGGCTCTTCGCTCAGAGCTCCCGCATCGAGTCGCTCGGTCGTGGCTGCGAGCACATCGAGCATGGTGACATCCTGCCCGTTTTCGCCAAGGTCACCCGCAGAGGTCAATACATCCTGAAGAAAGGCCTGAACTGCGTCTGCGATTGCGCGCTGTTCGTCTGCATCAATCGCATTCTGTTGAGCGCGTGTGCTCGATCGCATGGCGCTCATCGCGAGGGAGATCGACAGACCCGTGGCTGCGACAAGGACCAAGACGAAGAGCGCACTCAGAGAAACTGTGAGTCGATTTCGCGCCACAAATCGTGACATCTTGTATCGAGCCGACAGCGGCCGAGCGCGGACAGGTTGATTCGTCCGAAACGCTCGCAGATCATCCACCAGTTCGGAGACAGACTGATATCGCTGAGTGCGATCTTTTGCCATGGCCCGCATGACAATCGCATCCAGATCGCCTTTCAAAGTGCGAGCCAATCCATCCATTGACAACCCGCACCGCGCCACCACCAGGTCGCTTCGATCATCATCGGTTGCGCATCGAATGTGCTTGACGCGAAGGGACGGCTGCTTCGGCTCGGTCTCACACACGACGCGATCGATTTGCGACGGCAAACTCGTTCCCGACTCGATGTCCAGCGGGCGCACGCCGGTCAGCAGTTCATAAAGCACCGCTCCCAGTGCATAGACATCAGCACGGGTGTCGATATCGAGTTTGCCCCGCGCCTGCTCGGGGCTCATGTATGCTGGCGTACCCAAAAGTTGTCCGTGCATCGTGTGCGTTGTTCGGTCAACGCCCGTATCGAAGGTGATCTTGGCGATTCCAAAGTCAATGACCTGCGGCTCCGCCGAGCCGTTGCGATCGACCACCAGAATATTGCTCGGTTTGATATCGCGATGAATCACCCCCTTGGTGTGCGCATGGTGCACGGCATCGCACACCCGCACAAAGAGACTCAGCCGATCGTCAATCGTGAGTCCGCGCTCGTTGGCAAACCGTGTGAGTGGAAACCCTTCGATCAAGTCCATCACAAAAAATGGTCGGCCTTGCTCGGTCGCGCCCGCATCAAGAACCGTCGCAATGTTGGGGTGGTCCAGCATCGCCAAGAACTGTCGCTCAGCGTCAAACCGCGAGATGATGCTTCTCGTATCAAGCCCCGGCTTGAGAATCTTGACCGCGACCGTGCGGGTAATCGGCGCGAGTTGAGCAGCACGGAACACAACCGCCGATGCACCATCCCCAATTTCTTCAATCAGTTCAAACCGACCTGCAATCAGGTCGCCCGGCGTAGGTCCGATGGGTGGCTGCGTTTGGACGGGCGAAACCAAAAAAGTTTTCGGATGCGATTCGTCAAATGAGAGTAACTCTTCGACCTCGCTGCGAATGGCAGGATCATCACAATGGCTCTCAAGAAACGCACACCGATCGCACGCCGGCATATCGACAGCCGTCGAAAAGAGATCCGCAATGACGCTGGCGCGACTAAGCATCGGTGGGGGCCTCGCCTTCCATCGCACGACGAAGCCACGCGCACGCAAAACGCCAATCGCGTTTGACCGTTGAGAGACCAATATCCAATGCCTCGGCGACCTGCTCAGAGGTGAGTCCTGCGAAGTATCGCAGCATGACGACTTGAGCTGGTCGAGGATGATCAGTTGCGAGTTGTTCGATGACCTCATCGAGTGCCAAGATCTCATCAATCGGCAACCCTTCGGTCATGTCGGGTATATCCCAGTCATCCGCCGCGACTCGACGCCGATCGCCGCCGTGTTTGACAGCAGATTTCCGACGAGCCTGGTCAACCAAAATGTTTCGCATGGCTTTGGCAGCAGCCCCAAAAAAGTGCGCACGCCCATGCCAACCAGGATCACGCTCGCCCACAATGCGCAGAAATACATCATGAACGAGTGCAGTCGGTTGCAGTGTTTGTCCCGGAGGAAGATGAGCAAGCCGATGGGCTGCCAGTCGTCGCAACTCGTCATAGATGACGGGCAGGAGGTCTGCAGCCGACTGCTTCTCGGACTCATCGCATTGATTGCACCCGCCACTCGGTCGAGCGTTCGCAGATGTGTTCGGGTCGGATGCACACATACAGCCTGATTGTCGCGGACCCACCGCCCTGATGCAAGGCCGAATCCAATGATCAGCATGGAAAGCGAGGCAGGACACGCATTGCTCCATCAAACCTGGGTCTGCCATCCAATACGAAATTTTGACCACCGATGGACCGCGCTCATGTGCATTTTCGAATTGCCAGCGTGATCACGCAACTGGTCACATGAGAACGCACCAGGATCTTGACCACAGGGAGCACAGTGATGAATCGAATACGAACCGGAACAATCGCACTCATTTTGGCGGCAGCATGCGGAGCATCCACGCTCGCAAGTGACACCGAGTTTACCTACCAGGGCAGCCTGCAGGACGCAGGTGTACCGGCAGTCGGTTCGTATGACATCGAGTTTCGTCTCTGGAGTGCTGCTGCAGGCGGTTCGATGATCGCTTCACAAACGATCAGCAACATTGCAGTCACCGACGGTCTCTTTCAGGCAGCCCTCGACTTCGGACCTGCTGCGTTCAACAACAGCGATCGATGGCTCGAGATGGTTGTCGAAGGAACAACCCTGATGCCGCGTCAGCCGGTCACAAGAGCGCCGTACGCGATTCAAACGCGCGGGATTTTCGTTGATGACGCGGGCAATGTCGGTATCGGTACCACGAGCCCGTCTTCACAACTGACCATGCGCGGACCGGATGTCGATCTGCTCCTCAATTCTCAAGGCGATGACTTTGGTCCATCGCTGACTTTCAGAAACACAGCTGGCGGATTGAACACACGAATGGGCAACATCGTGTTCAGTGACAGCAGCCAACTGGCGTCGCTCGGCTATGTTAAACCACTCTTTGGACCCCAGGGTTTCCAAATCTCTGGTGCTTCATCTGCATTCATGAAGGTGACCGATCTAGGCCTGTTTGGCTTTGGTGGTGAGTTGAATCCCCAAGCTCTGTTTCACTTTCAGAATGAAGACATCAACCTGAGCAGTTCGCACTACCAACTGATGGACATGGTCATCGAAGCCACGGATGCCAGGATGGGTCTCTACAGCACAAATGGTGGAACTTACGGCTCGGTCTTCTCGCTCGGAGAACTCGCGGGAGGGAATCTGGTCGATGCTTGGCATATCGGGCGAACGACCTCGGGGACAGGCGCAGCAAGTACCCTCTACTTCAAGTACGGCTCAGAGGTCGAACAATCCGCCAACGGTAGCAAGATGGTCATCGCACCCAACGGTGATGTCGGTATCGGCGTCAGCATTCCAAGCGCCAAACTGCATGTCGACGGCAATGCACGCGTTGATGTGCTCGAAGTTATGGGCGCCGATCTCGCAGAACGATTCCCCGTCGCGTCAAATGACTTCATAGAGCCCGGTACCGTGCTCGAAATTGATCCCGAAAACCCAGGCTCATTGCGCGTCGCAACCAGCGCGTACAGCCACCTCGTGGCAGGCGTCGTCAGTGGTGCCAACGGCCTGCCGGCGGGGACCATCATGGGCAATCTGGACGGGCTCGAAGACTCGCCTGCAATTGCGCTCTCCGGCCGAGTCTGGGTTCGCTGCGATTCGTCGACAGAAGCCATCCACCCCGGAGACATGCTGACCACGGCGACCACCGCCGGGTACGCCATGCGAGCGAGCGACCAAACCCGCATCGCAGGTTCAGTAATCGGGAAAGCGATGACGAGCCTCAGAAAGGGCGAAAAGGGTCTGGTGCTCGTGCTCGTCAATCTCCAGTAAGTCACCTATTGCAACCGGAGAACCACCCATGCTTGTGAGCACCATTTGTGTTGCACTCGTTTCGATGAACATGTCCAACAGTGCGTCGCGATCAGAGGTTGTCAACCCGCAACCGATCCAGTCTTTCTACTGCCCGGTCGAGCCCATTGGCATTCAGTTTCGTGGCGGCGGCATGATAAACGACGGCTGGGACGGACCCGGTCAGGGCTCAACCACGCTCTACTTCCATTTCGAGAACTACTCCGACGACCTCGCGTTTCGAGATCAACGCGAAGCCTGTATCTTCGCGCTCGCAACCTGGGCAAGCATCGTCCAGATCGACTTCGTCGAAATCGGCGCACCCAACTGGAACAGATCAATCGACTTTCGCTGGGCAAGGGGTAACCACTGTGCTATTGAGAGTGGCGAGTGTGGCGATGTTGACTGTCCTTTCGATGGCGAAGGAGGTGTGATCGCGCACGCCGGATTCACACCGGGTGCTGCGTCGCAATGTGTCAGTCCCATGCTCGAAACCTGGGCCGGCAATGTCCACTTCGATGACGACGACTTGTATGAGCGTGACAACGCGGGAGATGGGCTCAGTTTGACATTCGTTGCGGCTCACGAAATCGGGCACGCACTCGGGCTCGTCCACGATGTGGGTCCGGGCGGGCCGCACATTATGCGCACATCTGTGAATGCCTCGCAAGGGATGCAAGCGCCGTCCGCTTCAGATATCGCCCATCTTCAGAGCGGGTACGCTGCAGGAGTCGGCAGCGTGCAAAAACTCGAAGACTCTGGCATTTGGGTCAATTCGGCTTTCACTTTCGCGGAAAACGGTCTGCCCGGAAACCCGTTCAACACTATTCAAGAAGCCATCGACGCCATGCCGCCGCAAAACGACGGCATTACGATTCATGTGATCGGAGGCCTCTATCCGGGGTCGATCACCTTCGATGAGCCCTGCACCATCACCGCAGAAGTGAACACAGCATTTATCGGTCAGTAATCCGGAGGAGATCGAATCATGCGTTTTGCGAGAACGACCTTGCAGGTCATGCTAGTGTGCACGGCCGCGTCGGCCCAACCACTCTCGACACCACAGTACGCCAATGCCACGGCACATACTGACGAGGGCGTCCAACATCGGGGGGGACAACCCGGCGGCATGGTCAATGACGGGTGGGATGGTGTCGGGCAGCACGCCACGACGCTCTACTTCCATATCGAAAACGCCAGCCCGCGCGGGACGCAAGCCGGTCAGCGCACCGCCATGCTCACAGCCCTGCAGACATGGGCGGATGTCGTGCAGATCCATTTCGTCGAGACAGCCGTCCCAAATCGCTCTCGTTCCATCGATTTTCGGTGGGAGGCGGGCGAACACTGCGCGAGCGAGCCCGCCGAATGCGGAGACCCCGATTGCGTTTTCGATGGGCCGGGTAACCGCTTCTATCACGCCGCGTACCCGCCCGGCGGCAACAGCCCGTGCGGCGGCGTCGCAACCGAACCGCACGCAGGGAACATCCACTTCGATATTGATGACGGATTTCAAGAGAACAACGACCCCGGTTTCAACGGCATCAGTCTGGCGCTGACTGCGGCACACTGCATCGGTCATGCGCTCGGCCTCGGTGACAACACAACCGGCAATCCCGATGCGTTCCGCAGCATCATGGACAATCGAGACCTCAGGTCCCGGTCGCTGTTCTTTCCGTCTGAAGCCGACATCATTCACATTCAAGAGGGTTACGCCGCAGGCACGGGTTCGGTGACCACACTCGAGGACCAGGGCATCTGGGTCAATGGCTCATGGCTCGGGGCCGAGTTTGGGACACCGGGCAATCCGTTCGACACCGTCGCAGAAGCGGTCCAAGGTGTACCGCCATTCGCGCCGGATGTTACAATTCACTTGCTTGGCGGGCAATATCCTGAGACAATCACCATCGCCACGCCTTGTGTGATCACCGCCGAGTTCAGCACCGCCTACATCGGGCAATAGACCCGAAGGAGTATCGACATGCATCGCACGACACTGGTAATAGCCTTCATAGTTTGTATCGCAACAGGCCTCGTCACTGCCAAAGCCGCCGCCCAGCCGTTCACGCTGAACTGGTACACCATCGATGGTGGGGGTGGCACCAGCACCGGGGGGACTTTTGAACTTTCTGGAACAATCGGTCAACCCGATGCGAGTGGAGCTCTGACTGCAGGCTCGTTCGAACTCACCGGCGGCTTCTGGGCTGATCTTGGCACCGGCGGTCCGTGCAGCGATGCCGATTTCGTCGAGCCCTTCGGCGTGCTCGACTTTTTCGATGTGCTCGAGTTTCTCGGCGCGTTCGCTGCGATGGAATCTAGCGCCGACATGAACAACGACACGGTGCACGACTTCTTCGATGTGCAGTTGTTTCTGCAGGCGTTCAGCATGGGTTGCCCATAGTCGCAATGGTCATCGCGTCGGACGGCATTCGTGAATCAACTTCGGCGCGTCCGACGGGTCGCCAGCAGACCGCCGCTCGCTAAGAGGCCGAGCGTTCCGGGTGCTGGCACCGCGTACACCCAGCGGACATCGTCAAAGCAGAAGCCGCCGTTCCAATCGAGTTCACTCGAGGGAAACCGTGTTTCGATGGTCACGCTGGTAAACGAGCCGGTCGGGTCGATGAATCCGCCAAAGCGGGCGTTGGGCTGGGTCCGCGAAGGCCAGTACGGGTTGCCCCAGTCGCCAAATGACATCGCCCAGTTGATATTGCCATCGAGATAGACCTTGGTGGCGTACCGGTCTCCAAGACCCGCATAGCCGTTGTTCCCTTCCCCGGTGATGAAGAGTGACAGCGCTTGGACTGGTTGGTCGAAGGTGAATGTGACTTTGTGCAGCCACGGCGTGCCGGTGCGCTGTTCAAAACGCATCACTTGGCTGCCGCCGGCGGTGGTGTTGAAGCCGTTCACGAGCGCGTAGTTCGGATTCGCCACCGCGGTATCAACCGCGAGCGTGTCTTGAAAGTTCCAGTAGATCCCGCCGCGTGTCCACATGCGGACACCGGGCGCGATGATGTGCGAGGGTGCATTGGCCCCGAGGGTCATCGACTCGAAATCCACTGTGTGTATGGGTCCGCGCAACGCGGCATCATTGAGCCAGTTGGCTTCAGCCGCGAGGCTGTTGGTCGCCCCGGCGATGGAGGGGTTGGTCACACGGTCAAAGCCGTGATACTGCGCGAGCGCAGCGTCCGCATTCGAGAGCATGAGAAAAGACTGGCAGCAGACGGCGGAGATGAGGACGAAGCGACGCACGCGCGATGTCTGATGTAGGGTGGCGGTGAACATGAGCAACTCCAGCAGGACCCGGCCAATTCCGGGCGATCTCTGCAGGTGCTCTGCGCGAGCGAGCCGAATCTCTCAGTTGACGAAGCACGATTCAGACCGGGCATGCTGATGAGCGGGCTGGACGCTGCCAGATCGGTGATTCGCTGTGGCCCTGATACCGGAGACGATTCTCAAAACACGCCGATTGTCGAGACTCCCCAGCCACAACCCGCGATCACGGATACAACAACCGCCCTGCCGGATTCTGAAAGCGGTTTATGACCGAATTGAGGGCCTCGATCAGGTCGGTCGATCGGGCCATGACACGATCATTCAGGCCTGCAACACGAGATGACAGACCTGCAACATCATGTCATCGGCCTGCGACACACCTCGCGAGACCGGCCCTCACGGCCGACCCGCCTCCACCGGCCGCACATACGGGTTGCTCGCCATCTCGTGCCCGATATTGGTCTCCGCTCCGTGCCCAGGATACACCCGCGTTTCGGGCGGCAAGGTGTACAACTTCTCGCGAATCGACTGAGCAAGCAGTTCGAAACTTGAACCCGGGAAGTCCGTCCGTCCGATCGAACCGGCAAACAGCACATCGCCCACGATCACCACCGGCTCGTGATACAACGAAATACTGCCCGGTGAGTGTCCCGGGGTCGAAAGCACCTTCCACGACTGGCCGCACAAATCGAGTTCTTCGCCGCCCGACACCGTCCGCTCGGGGTCAGGAGCGGTGATGTGCTGCCCGAGCGATGCGGACAAGTTGGCCTGCGGGTCACTCAACCACGACACTTCTGCCGCCGGCGCGATGATCGGCACCGGTCCGAGGCGTCGCCTCGCTTCCATCACCCCCGCAATGTGGTCAGCGTGGCAGTGCGTCAGCACGATCGCCTCGATCTCGAATTCTTCGGCCCGGTCCAGCAAGGCCTCGGGCTCGAACCCGACATCCGCAATCCAGGCCCGCTTCGAATCAGCATCCGGACGCACCAGCATGCAGTTGGTCATGAAGGGCCCGAGTGTGAAACACTCGACGATCGGGCTGTTTGTCGCTTTGGTCATGCGACAACTGTAGGTAGAATGGACACAGACGCCACCCGAGCCGGCGATGAAACTCGGCTCATCGAACGCCAAACAAAAAGGGCACCCATGCTCATCCGCAATATCCACGAAACACCCCGCAAACCCATCGACATGCCCGGCGTCGAAGGTGCGTCCATGGCCGTCATGGTCGGCCGCGAAGACGGCGCCCCAAACTTCGCCCTTCGTCAGATCCAGGTCGAACCGGGTGGTCACACCCCGCACCACAGCCACGACTACGAACACGAAGTCTTCGTCGTCGATGGCTCGGGCACCGTCCTGCTCGAAGGCAAAGAGAACCCAATCCGAGCCGGCGATGTCATTCTCGTCCCCGCCAACGAGGTGCACCAGTTCAAAGCCGCAACCGGACACGCCCTGCATTTTCTGTGCCTTGTGCCCGTTACGCAGAACTGTGGCGACCCCGTCCCCGGCAGTTAGTCCAGTCTTTTGCGTCACAGACCCGATGACACTTTGAGCAAGGAGCGCACGCATGACAACCGAGACACGCACACCTCCCTACTGGACCATCGGGCTGTATGTGATCCTCGCAGCGGCTTCTGGCGCTGCGCTGTTCTTTGGCACCGATGGCGATGACGCAACCATGACCATGATCGGTGGTCTGGGTCTGGTCATCACCGCATGCCTCGCGCCGATCGGTATTCGCATGGCGGGTCGCAACGACAGCAATGACGGTGATGGTTCGGCCGGCGTGATCGATGCCTTTGAACGACTCGCCGAGCAACAAGCCCTCTCTGACGATGCACGCCGCGTGCTCAATCGTTCGCGCGAACGCGAGTTACTGCGTAAAGCGATCGAAGAGGACATTCGAGCGGAAGACTGGGACGCTGCGATGGTGCTTGTCAAAGAGCTCGCCGAACGGTTCGGCTATCGCAGCGATGCGGAGGAGTTCCGTACGCGCATCGAAACCGCACGCTTTCAGACGGTCGAGCGACGCGTTGATGAAGCGATTCGAAAACTCGATGGCATGATCGTCCAACTGCGCTGGGACGATGCCCGCTTTGAAGCCGCACGCATCAGTCGTCTCTACCCGGATTCGCCGCGCGTCGAAGGGCTGCGCCACCGGGTCGAACAAGCCCGCACCCGGTACAAGGGTGAACTCGAACGCCGATTCCTGTTGGCAGCAGAACAGAACGAAGTTGATGACGCGCTCGAACTGCTCAAGGAACTCGACAACTACCTCACCGAAGATGAAGCCGAACCTTATCGCGAAGTCGCCAAAGGTGTCATTGGTCAAGCCCGCGAAAACCTCGGCGTGCAGTTCAAACTCGCCGTCCAGGACCGACAGTGGCACATTGCAGGCGCCGTTGGAGATCGCATTATCAAAGAGTTCCCTAACTCACGCATGGCACAAGAGATTCGAGAAATCATCGACAGCATCCGCGATCGGGCCGCGGGCGTCGCTTCAGGTTGACTTCAGGAATCGCTCGTCGTCGGCTGGTCTTGCGGTGATGCCGCTGCTTGCGCTGTCGCGCTTGCTCGCTCGTGCGGTCTCGACCAGTTCAGGATGAGCAAGATCCCAATCCCGACCAGCAGGTAGAGATCGGCGACATTCGAGACATACGGCCAGACCTCGCGCGATCCGCCAGGCCACGACAGACCAAACGGCAATCGAAGACCCGGCAGCGGATGAATAAAGTCGCGAACGCACGCAAAGGCGAGGCGGTCGTACAGGTTGCCAATCCCCCCCGCAATGATCAGACCGATCGCAGCGTGTGCCCATCGGTCCTTGCTCTTCGTCCATGCGCCAAAGATCCATCCCGCAAACCCGAGCGCCAGCACCGTAAAACCGACAAAGAACCACCGTTGACCGGCTCCCACACCAAAAACCGCACCCGGATTCAGAACGAGCGTGAACTCAAGCAGTCGGGGGATCGCCACGATCGGTGTGTGACGAGGCACAAGTAGATCAAGCGAGTCAGAAGCCATCACCGCAGCGCGATCAATCGAAACCGGTGCGTCGGCGACCTTTGCGAATGCCATCGACTTGCTGACCAGATCGATCGCAAGCCCGATGATCGTGATGGTTGCGAGAACACACCACGCTCGGGCAGACCGGTACGCCGGTTGTTCCTGAGTTGCACCCGCGTCATCTGCCACGGCTTACCAGTTTCCGTTGAACGAGCGGCGTTCGTGCTCGCGGGCGGCTTCGATCGAATATCGAGCCCACGGGATCTCCTGCAAGCGGGCAGCCTGAATGGGCTTGCCTGTTAACTCGCAGATCCCGAATCGGCCATCGATGATCCGTTGTAACGCATCATCGATTTCCTTGATCATCCGTCGATCAGCAGCCGCCAGGCCGAGCGACAATGTCTGGTCCGCACTGTCAGAACCCTGCTCCGCCATGTGCTGGGGAGTGTTGCTCGATCCGCCGGACCCACTCTGAAGAGCTTCTGATTCCAACTGCGAAACATCACCAACGAGCGATCGTCGTTTGGCAATCAACATCGCTCGGAACTTGTCAAGCTCCCGCTTTTTGAATGGGCTCTTGGTCACGCTGGCAGCGGCTTTTTCTTTGGTGGTCTTCCGCTTGGAGACCTTCGGACCTGACGGAATGAGTGGGGCTCGCTTGGGTGTCCCCGGGCCAAGCAACTGCGAACCTGAAGGCCGCACAATCGCAACGACTTTCTTGCGAGTGCTGCGCATCGTCCGCTTCGGCTTCTCAGGGACAACGGTGATGCCTTTGCGGCCGGACTTTCCGGGTGTCGCCGTGCCTGTCTTGGATGCAGGTGCAGCCGCTGGTTCGGTATCCACCTTCTTGGTGGTCGTTGTCTTGCTCGCAGCCTTCTTTGATGCGACCTTCTTTGTGGTGACTTTCTTCGTTGTCACTGACTTCTTGGTCGCGGGCTTCTTCGCCGATTTCTTGGTTGTCGACTTCGACGCACTGACCTTTTTGGTCGCACTCTTCTTGGCCGCGGTTTTGGCAGTTTTTTTCTTCGCCGACTTCTTGGCGGGTGCCTCGGTCCGTGTCACTTTTTTGCCCGCTGCTGCTTTGGCGGTTTTCTTTGATGCCGGCTTCTTAGCACTTTTCTTCGCAGGCGTTTTCTTGGTGGTCCCCTGCGACGCGACCTTCTTGCTCGCGACCTTTTTGGATGCCGGCTTCTTCGTGGTCGCTTTTTTAGTGGTTTTCTTCGTGGTCTTCTTCGACGACGCAGCGCGTGTGGCAGCTGGCTTCTTGGGCGCAGCCTTCTTGGTCGTCTTGGATCGAGTTGTCGTTGTCTTTTTGGCCACGGGATACTCCGAGGGGCGGCTGGAAACCCGAAAAAATCCCGGTTTCCACGCGGGCAAGGGTATTCACCACCCTTGAACGGGTCAAAACCGGGACCAAGATTCGCGTGTCACAGCAGTGTCACATCGTCACTTGTCGTACATTGAGCCTGTTCTTAGGCACAATACACCCTAAACAAGGGGTAATGTTGTCTTCATCTATTCTTCCACAGGCTCTTCGACCGCCGGAGCAGGAACAACGATCCAGTCACCGTCATCCGCGTTGTATCGACCGGGACGCGTGTTCCGTGGGTCCTCACCTGCGGCACCACCGTCATCATCGCCGTCGCCACCAAGTGAATACAGCGTCGCCCGCCCGTCAATCACCGCGTAACGCAAAGGCTCCCCGTCGACAGGATCGAGCGGGAGCGCCGGAATCAAACCCGGCACCAGTTGGTCAAGCGACGCAGGCAGCGCCCCGTTGGTCAACTGCCACCGTCGAATCGCAATCGCCGCGATCGTTCCGTCCCGCTGTGTATCGATCAGATCAAGACTGTTGACCGCACGGCTTAGTGCAGGCATGAGCATTGTGATCAGGGCGTACCGCATCCGTTCGATCGGGTCAGCGCTGAGCAATTCGATGTCCTGCTCAATCTGTCCCATGGCGCCGTCGCGGTCCCAAGGCCGCTGACTTGCAGCTTCCTCGAACGCCGTCATGAACGACTCGTACTTGTCGGTCAGGTCTTTCCGCGATGCAGCCATCAACACCATCATGGGCGTGGTCAGGTTCTCGAAACTGCCCGAGCCCATGCCATCGATGTAATTCAACTGCTTGACACCCTCCATCGTCATATGCCCGTCGCCGTTCCCGTTGTCCGAATAGATGCGTTGCACCATGTCATAGAAGAACGCGCGTTCGAGCGTCATGTCAAGATCGATGCGGGTCAGTCCGCCATCGTTGGGGGGGTCAAATCGACCATTGGTCATGAAGGCATCCTGCAAACGCGCCAGCCGATCGTCATTAAACTGATCCGGATAGGACTCCATCACGCGTAGCGTGGTCTGGCACGCCAGACTCTCGATTGCAACCTGTACCAGTTGGCCGATCAATGTGCCCGACTCGCGGCTATGAAAAGCAATGTTCAGCATCGCTTCGATGTTTTCGATACCCCGTTCGGTTTCGTCATTTTCCAAAGCCCGGTGCGTATCGACGACGAGCGTGCGCACAAAGTTCCGCATGGTGCCGAGTTCGGGCAGCAGCACATTGATCAGCATCGGATTCTCTTCAGCCGGTACGACCGTGTATTGCCCCCCGTACACTTTGGCTTCCGCTGCTGCAATGTCAGGATCGGGGGTCGAAGTGAGCGCTCGCCCGAGCACGGGCTTGCGAGACGCTTCACGCACGAGGTCAAGAATGTGCTGTTCATCTTCGAGCCAGGCGACAGCGTCAGGCCATCGTTCCCACCCAGGGTAGATCGGCCATTGATCACTCAGTTCGTCCGGTAAACGGTGTTCAAGCTGCAGTAGTTTCGCCTGTTTGTACAGCGGCCAGCCGCGATCCCCCTCGGGCGACGACAAGATCGCTTCGTTCATTTCCGCAGTAAAGTTGCGCGTGATCTTCGGCTGATCAAACAGCCTGATGCCAAACCACCCGACAATCATGCCGACCACCAGAACCGGTGTCAAAACAAGTGCCGCGCACCCACGCCGCCGCCTTTTTCGGCGAGCCACATGCCACTGAGCCGCGTCTTCGGTATTCAAGTTGTTCATAAGACCTCCGGTGTTTCAGTTCGTACCTGTGTTGCCCTGCAATGGTTGCGGGGCATCGAGGTCAAGTTGAAAAAAGGCGATGGATGCTCAGGGAGTTTCGTCCGCGAACCAGTCAACTGGGGTCTTTAAAGGGAAAATGACCCAGTCGCCCTTTCTATTGGGCGGAGCACCTGGATAGACATCACCGCCATCCTCGTTTCTCGTTCCTCCGTTGTCGATGTGATCGGCACTGATCGAGTAGAGAACCGGATTCGAGTTAACAACTTTGTATCGCATCGGCTGACCATTGATCGGGTCGAGCGGGAGGTAAGGCAGGAACTCGGGAACGAGATCGCCGAGTGCGTCTGGGAATGTGTCATATTTCAAACGGTGGCGATACAGCGCGATGACGGCGATCGTGGCATCGTGCTCTGCATTGAGTTGGTCGGCTGCGGCGATTGCTTTATACCACCCTGGCGTGAATGTCTCGATCCGAAGGATGCCGGGAACAACCGCCATTATCGAGTGATTCGAGTTCAGCGCATCCACGGATGTTTGAAAAGAGTCTGGCCGATTCCACGGGTGTCTGGCCGCGTTTTCGTTCAGGAACGGGACAGCCGACTCAAAGTCGGAAATTATTCGTCTTCGGCTCTTTGGCCCAAATATGGCGACCAACCGTGAAGTAGACCCCAAGTCTTGAAATACCTGAGCGCCCTCAATTGTGAGGTGCCCGTCACCCTGCCCATCGTCGGAGTAGGCCCTCTGCAAGATATCTTCGAGTATCACCAACTCCGTGTCAAAAGTGGCCACGAAACGAGCGATACCTTGGGTGGCAGTCGAGTCAAGTTGACCATGTACCGTGAATGTCTCTTGTAGCCTAGATAACTGCCCTTCATCGAATTGATCAGGATAGGTCTGGATCGAGAAAAGCAAACTCCGGCTGGCAGCCGAATCGAGTGCGATCTGGAACAACTGTTCAGAGAACATATCAAGTTGATTGATTTGCACGGACATGCGTAAGAGAGCTTCGCAATTCTCGATGGCTCGATCCGAGTCCCCCTGTTCCAGAAATACAATCGATTCCAATTTCAGCGCCTTGGTCATTTCTCGAATCATCGAAAGGTGCGCGAGCGAGGCGCCGAACAGCAACGGATTCGCAGATGGCGGTGTAGCTGGTTCATGCTTGTACCAGACTTGAAAGTTTGCCTGGTTCAAGTCCGGGTCGGTTGCGTCTGACAACGGCAGCCCCAAGATTGGGCGCTTCGATGCCTCGCGCACAAGTGAGAGGGGCTGTTGCATTTGTTCGACCCACAACACAGCGTCAGACCAGTTCGACCATGTTGCAGTTTTAGGCCAATTGGCCGCTATGGAGTCCGGAATCGGATGATCAGAGGCGGCCAAGATTGCTTCGCGATAGATCGGCCACCCCTTGTCGTACTCGGGGACACCGACCATTTGGGAGTTGTATTCAACAGCGTAGTTACGAGTGATTTTTGGATCCTCCAAGATCCGCACCACCAACACACCCACAGGCAACATCACCACCAGCACCGCCACCAAAATTACAGCGAGGCAACCAAAGCGCTTTCGTTTGCGGCGAGCGACCTGGCCAGTGTCGCCTGTTACCGGTTTGCTCATATGCGTGCTCCTGTCCGGTGTTCAATCCCGTTCGCGCAGCGTCACCTTCGTGCTCTTATGCAATCTTCCGCGACGAAACTCAACTGTGATGTTCTGGCCGGGGTGCGTGCCTCCCAGGAGGCGGATGAGTTCCTGCAGGTCGCGCGTCGGCTTGCCGTTCACGCTCGTAATCACATCGCGCACCCGAAGCCCCGTGTCGCGCCTTGCTTTGGTGTCGGCAAAACCGACAACAACCGGGCCGTCGCCATCGCCGTTCGACACATCAACACCGAGTTGCACATCAAGATCATCCGCCGACTCAGCCACCATCGGCAGATCGCGCACCCACGACCGATAGGCATCGTGCATGTCGTCTGCGTTCATCCCGAGGACTTTTTCGAGCGCTTTGAGTCCATGCGGGTCGTGTTCTGCGTCAGCCGCATACGCCGCATACCACGCCGCCAGTTTGCCCTGCTCATAGACATAAAGAAAGAAAGTGCGGGCGAGTGCGTACTGCCGTAATGGCCGATTCATCGAAAAACGCTCATGCGTCAGCGAAGTCAGTTCTTCGATGCGCGGCAGACGCCCGTTCTTTTCCAGCCGCTTGGCAATGTTCGTCCGCCAGGATGGCACCGGCGTGAACCGTCTGCCCGAGGTGGTGCCATCTTCAACCAATGACGCGAGCCCTTCCTGAATCCAGATCGGTGCCGGCACACCGCGATGTGACATGTCTCGCCACAAGAGAACATGGAAGAACTCGTGACGAAGGGTGGCGCCAAGATCGCGTGCAACCAGTCGGCGTGCATCGTGGTCATACGCCCCCCCGATCTGACTGAACGACCCGCGCGCCGCCGGGCCGAATGTCTGTACAGACCAGTTCATAAACCGTTGCTGATCCGGCAAAGTCACCACAACCCACGGGTCCAGCGCTGCATCATCTGTGTTGTTGAGGTCAGGGATCAGACGCCGCGCAAACTCGGCCACTGCCTCTAACTCGACGACCGCCTGATCAGTCGAGACTTCATCATGGTTGGAAAACACTTCGATTCGGAGTGGCTCGAGCGTTCGGCGTTCGGCGCGCTTGCCGATCCACCTTTCTGCGGCCCCGACGCTGGCTGTGCGATGCGCTTCAATCATGCGATCAAAGTTACTGACGAGCGCCTGCACGCGCCGGTCGTCTTGCATCGAGGCAAGACTCGGATCACGCTGCAACTGAAAAACATCGATGAATCCGTTTTGCAATGCGTCAGTGATGTGGGCCCACGACTCATCCGCATCACCCGCCAGCGCGCGCACACACGCGAGGTTGTAGTGAGCGGTGAAGTTGGTCGGGTCAAGCAGCGCCTGCTCGGTGAACAAGCGTTCGGCTTCCACCATGTCGCCCGCTTCAAATGCTTTGACACCTTCCGCCTGCAGATCAAGCGAAGTGTTGCGCTTCTGAATGTGCTCGATCAGGCTCTCAAGCCCTGTGTTCGGTGTCGTGTCCTCGATCTGTGCGACAGCCCCCCCGGCAAGCACAACACCAACCGCAATCAACACAACACGATTCATCATATCTGGTGTCCTCCGGGCATCTCAGATTTCGATTCGCACGAACTGACCAGTTGTTGCAATGCCGCTGGATACGCGAGGCATTCCTCCTTAAACACGCGGTCCGCGAGCGTTTGCACCGAATCACCCGGCAAAACCGGACACCGTCGTTGCAGAACAATCGGTCCGGTGTCAAACCGATCGTCACACAGGTGCACCGTACACCCCGACTCCGCACAACCAGCATCAAGCACCGCCCGATGAACACGGTCACCAAACATGCCCGGGCCGCCAAAATCTGGCAAGAGCGCCGGGTGGATATTGACCACCCGACCGCGCAGCCGCGGGGGGATGTGAATCAGTTTGAGGTACCCTGCGAGCACGATCCAGTCCGCATCAACTTCGCGTGCGAGCGTGTCAAGATCATCAGCGCTGATCTCGCCCGGCACCACGCGATGATCAATGCCGAGTTCGGCTGCACGATCGATACCCTTGCACGAACGCGATGCGATGACACCTGCGATGTGCGCGTCAAGTTTGCCATCAGCGATCGCCTGCGCCAGGTTGACGAGCGTTCTACCGGAACCGGACAGCAGGACCAATAGATTCGTCAGGTGTGCTGTCATGGCTTGGAACCATCAGCGCCCTCAGGCAAAATCGGCGTCGGTCGGCAGTGTTCATCGAGCGCGACCAGCGTCATCGTGGCGCCTGTCACACGAGCAACGCGACCAGACTCAACACGCTCACTCTCGACCTCGATTTCGACTGTCAAGCTGGTCCGGCCGATACGAACCGTGCGGGCATAAAAACTGACAACATCGCCCACACCCACCGGCGCTTCAAAGTCAACACGCTCAACGGAGGCGGTGACCCAAGTAAACGCGCCATGTCGACGCGCTTCGACATAGCCCGCTTGGTCAATGTACGCGAGTATCACGCCTCCAAAAACAGTGCCATAATGGTTGGTATCGTTCGGGCGTGTCACGACACGAAGCGCGAGATTGCGTGGGTGTTCGGGCATCAGGAGAGAGGATAGCCGACGATGTGCGGGGTTGTTTCCAAGCGACGCAGATGTCGCTGCCGCTCGGCGCGGGCTTTGCACCTACCGTTGATGGACCATGGGCACTGTTTTTGACGATCGACGCTATCTGATTCCGTTCAGATCCAGCCTGTTGCCGCAGATCTTTACCGATGTGTTGGTGATCGGTGCGGGTGTCGCCGGCCTGCGTGCCGCGATCGAGGCCGCCGAGCAGGGTGCCGATGTGATCGTGCTCAGCAAGGACTCATTGCGGCTCACAAACACCGCATGGGCCCAGGGCGGTGTCGCAGGCGTCTTGCGTGACGATGACTCGACGCGGTCTCACATCGAAGACACCATGGTGGCGGGCGCAGACTTGTGCGATCAGGCAGCGGTTCGCCTCGTCGTCGAGCAAGGCCCGCCGCTCTTGCACGAGTTGATCGACTGGGGCATGCAGTTTGACAGGTCAGACGCCGGTGAGTTGCTCGTCGGACGCGAGGGGGGGCATTCCGCCAGCCGCATTTTTCATGCTGGCGGCGATGCAACCGGTGCAGAACTCGAGCGGTGTCTCGCGCGGCGCGTCGAACTCAACGACAATATCCGTCTATTCGACCAGTGTTTTTCACTTGATCTCATCACCCCGAGCGATGAGCCCGGTGCGCCTGTACTCGGTGCGGTGACGCATCACGCACGCTTTGGGTTGCAGATGATCTGGGCCCGCACCACAATCCTGGCGTCAGGCGGCGCTGGGCAGTTGTATCGTGAAACGACCAACCCCAAGCCAGCAACCGCCGACGGGCTCGCGATGGCCTACCGGGCGGGGGCGACCCTCGCCGACATGGCGTTTGTCCAGTTTCACCCGACAACGCTCTATCTGCCTGGCGCAAGTCGAAGTTTGATCTCTGAAGCCGTCCGCGGCGAAGGCGCTCATCTGCTCGATGATGCCGGCGAACGGTTCATGGTGGCCGTGCACCCGCTCGCAGAACTCGCGCCGCGCGATGTGGTCGCTCGTGCGATCGTGCAACAGATCGCGCAGCAGGGGGGGAAGCATGTCTGGCTTGACTGCCGCCACATTGACGGATTCCAGTCCCGATTCCCCGGCATCTTTGCCGAGTTGAGTCGATTTGAACTCGACCCGCGACGCGACCTCATCCCGGTCCATCCAGCTGCCCATTACATGGTCGGTGGCGTGCGCAGCGACCTGCAGGGTCAGACTGATGTCGCAGGGCTCCTCGTCGCCGGCGAAGTGGCATCAACCGGGCTGCACGGCGCCAATCGACTCGCCAGCAACTCGCTCCTTGAAGGGCTCGTGTTTGGACAGATCACAGGTGCCCGCGCCGCCGAACAGGCGAGAACGAATGGCTCACGCACAGGACCGGTCTCCATCGTCAGCGATATCCGCCCGTCCGCCCAAGGTGAGATCGACCTTGCAGATGTCTGTTCAAGCCTGCAATCGGCGATGTGGCGCAATGTCGGCATCGAACGCAACGGCACCAAGCTCCATGATGCGGTCGATATGCTGACTTTTTGGGCAAGATACACCCTTGACAAGATTTTTGACGAACCGCGCGGGTGGGAAGTGCAGAACATGTTGTTGGCAGGCTCACTCGTCGCACGATCGGCCGAGTGGCGCGAAGAATCGCGCGGCGTTCACACACGAACGGATTACGCCGATGCCGAGCCCCGGTTCCGCGTCCACGACCTCTGGAGGCGTGGCACGCCGACGCCCGCCACCACGCCACTGGTTGAGGAGGTTCCCGCGTGAAGTGTGTCTTGTTGATGACGATCGCTGCAACCTGTATCGCAGCAGGATGCCGTTACGAACGCGTCGTGTCATACAACCCGCCCCTGGCGAGCCTGCCCGGCGCCGTCACGCAGACACCGCCTGTCAGACCCGGCCAACAACCGGGAGCCACCGGCAGCGCGGAAATCGTCATCGAACACGAAGACGGATCGATCGAACTGATTTCCCGCAATGCGCTCCAACTGCTCACCCATGTCCGCCGATTGATCGGTGCACAGGGCAAAGAGATACCGGAAGCCCGCGACCTCTTTGTTGAACAAATTCTTTCAGAAAAGACGAAACAGGAGTTCATCGACCGCGGATTCGACCCGGCCGAAGCCTACCTCGAACTGCGCCGCCGCGAGCGTGATGTACTCAAACTGCTGTCTCGCATGCCGATGGGTGAGTTTACACCGGGGCTTTTCCTCAAGCCGCTCGAAAGGAACGCGTTCCGGCTTGCCGCCCCCCCACGCACTTCCGAAGGATTGAACTGGACTTTTGTCGATGTCGTCGTTGAGCGCGGCGTGTGGAAACTTCGCTGGTTCGGGTGATCGGCATCAGAACGGGTCTTGCTGCTCAGCAGCGATATCAACAATGCGCGTTCCTTCGGGCAGCGCCTTCAAGAACAACTTGCCATAGCGTTTTGTCGCGATGCGCGGATCCAGGACCACCACGCGGCCGGTATCAGTCTTCGAACGAATCAACCTCCCGAATCCCTGTTTGAACCGAATCACCGCCCGAGGCAATGAGTCTTCCATGAACGGGTTACCGCCGCGCTCGGAGATCCGCTCCAGCCGCGCCTCTGTGAGTGGTCGATCGGGCGGATCAAACGGCAATCGTGTAATGATCACATTGCGCAGCGTATCACCCTGCACATCGACCCCTTGCCAGAAACTCGCCGCGCCAAACAGCACGCCTCGCTCGGTCGAGCGGAAGCCGTCGAGAATCACCGACCGCGACCCGCCGCGGCCCTGAGTGAAGACTGACATGCCAAGCGAACTGAGCGGTTCTTCCAGCATGTCGGCGACCGCGTAGAGCAGCCGGAAACTGGTGAACAGCACGAACGCGCCGCCATCAGTCGCCACGATGTGGTCGTGGATGCGTGAGACGAGTTCCTGCAGATATGCCGGCTCCATTTCGCCCTTTTGCGGCTCGGGCATGGTGCGGTCGATATGCAGTTCAACCTGGGCGGCGTGATCAAACGGACTTCCCAGTTGCAGCGTCGTCGCACCCTCGCACCCGAGCCGACTGATCGCGTGGGCAAAAGCGGTCTCCGCTCGTTCGGTTGGTTCGTCGTCGTCGATCGTGCGCGTCGCGAGCGTCGCACTCGTCAAGATCACACACTGCTCTTTGAACAAGTGCTCACGCAATAGTGGTGCGACATCGATCGGGCTGCACGACAGCGTCACACGCGGCGGCCCCCCTTGCCGGTGCGAAACTTCGACCCAGTAGCATGACTTCTCAGCGGTCTGCGCTACCAAGGCTTCGGCAGCATCGCCGATCTCGGCTGCCCGCATGGCGAAGGCGTTGAGTTCGAATCGATCCGCTTCGCTTGTGGTCTCTTCACGAAGCCGACGCAAACGAAGAGCGAGATCATTCATCGCAGGCGTGAGTGGATTCGCAATCGCATCGGCCCTGCGAATGCGGCCGTTGCGGACATCAGGCTGACGCGACAAATCGATCAGATCATCAAAGAACAGCCGCGACGCTTCCTCAGCCTCACCCACCAGTTCGACCGCCCGGTTGACCAGATCGAGATCGATCCCAAGCCGTGTCAACTGAGCAAGATACCCCTTGCGCGTCCGCCCGTGATACAGCCCGGTTAATAAATGCGACACGCGTCCTTGTGTCAGTGACAATCCGAAGTGATCGGCTGCGACATCTTCGACGCAGTGCGCTTCATCGAGAATCACATGGTCGTACTTGGGCAAAAACCCGACATCTTGTGATCGCAGCGCAAGGTCGCTAAAGAACAAGGCGTGATTACAAATGAGTAGATTCGCCCGCTCCATCTCGCGGCGTGCGTTCTGATAGAAACACTGCTCGTTGTTGGGGCAGCGCCGGCCCATGCAGTTGCCAGAGTCTGACTGCACACGATCCCAGATGCCGGGGCGTTCGAGTTCAGGCAGCGTCGAGCGCGTGCCATCCTCGGTGTCATATGCCCAGTCTTCAATCACCCGCAGGCTCCGCCGACTTGCCGCATCGGATAGCAGCGTTTCAGCCCGCTGACTCGCCAGTTTCAGGCGGCGGACACTCAGGTAGTTGCCCCGCCCCTTGACGAGTATGGGCCGAAGCTTTGCCTTGCCTTCTTCGCTATACAGCCGATCACCGAGGGCCTGCTCGAGCAACGGCAGGTCCTTGGTGATGAGTTGTTCCTGCAACGCGATGGTGTTGGTCGCGACGACGACGGTCTGGTTGCTGGCGATGATCCGTTCGATCGCGGGCAAGAGGTAGGCGAAACTTTTGCCAACGCCCGTGCCCGCTTCGATCATTGAGACGCTGCCCGCCGACATGGCCTGCGCCACCGCATCGGCCATCGCCAGTTGTTCGGGCCGAGACTCGAACCGTCCGCCCAGGGTGGATGCGATCGGGCCGGTGTCTGTGAGCAGGTCGCGGGCGGGCATGAACGCATCGTAGGGAAGCGGCCGGCCCGGTCATCGGCAACGCCAGCGCCGGTGTTGTATCATGTCGCCATGCTGATCAAACGACTGTCCATCATCACTGTGCTTGCCCTTGTCGCTGCTCTTGTTCACGCGGTGGTCCCCGTGCGGACACCGGTCGAGCGGATCTCGTCGTCGGCCGCCCGGTTCCTCGCCACCCTCGATGAACAACAGCAATCCTTGACCGTCAAGCCGTTCGACGATGCCAACCGCATGGACTGGCACTTCGTCCCCAAAACCCGCGCGGGGCTTCGCCTTGATGCCATGACCGACGACCAGCGGCTCGCCGCCCAGGCCCTGCTCCGCTCCACGCTCAGCAGCGAAGGCTATCTCAAGGTCAACGCCATCATCGATCTTGAAACCGTGCTGCGCGATCTCGAAATCGCAGGCGGCGGCAGTGGGGCCTCGCGCGTCCCGGGCGCCTACTACCTCACCTTCTTCGGCACGCCCGCTCGCGATGTCTGGGCGTGGCGCTTCGAGGGGCATCACCTGTCCGTCAATGTCACCGTCGGCCCGGGCGAGAACCTGTCCGTCACGCCGTTCTTCATGGGCTCGAACCCGGCGACCATTCCTGAAGGTCCGCGGCAGGGGTTTCAGGTGCTCGCTGATGAAGAGGAACTTGGGTTCGAGCTGCTCGCCTCGATGACCGGTCCGCAGCGTTCGCAGGTCATCATCAGCAACACCGCACCGGCCGACATCCTGCTCACCCCCGGCAAGGGGCTCGACACCATCGAGCCAGCAAAGGGGCTCGCCGCCCAGTTCATGACGGGCGAGCAACGACGGCTGCTCGGCGACCTCATCGCGGTCTATGTCAACAACCTCGAGCCCGAGGCCGCCCGCGTGTGGCTCGAACGCATCGGTAGCGCCGACCCCGGTGACATTTACTTTGCGTGGATGGGCGGCGATAAACCCGGCGAGGGCCACTACTACCGCGTCCAGGGCCCCGGCTTCGCCTTCGAACTCGATAACACGCAGAACGGGGCCAACCATGTCCACACCGTGTGGCGCGACAAGGACGGCGATTTCGGGGCGGCGGCATTGGTGAGGCATCTCCAGGCCGAGCACGGTGGGGGCGGGTGAAGCGGTGTAACCGAACTGGCTTCATTGTTATCGAGAGTATGAGATCGGAGAGAACCAGAGTTGTCATCATTCTCAGACTTGTTCAAGAGGCATGATAAACCGGTGCCGCCGATCAAAACGATGACGCATTGTCCATGCGGGCATCCCCTTGGCGTGGTCGAGGCGACACCCGGCAAGCGTTGTCCAAAATGCAACAAGTTACTGCGGCCACTGATCCATCCGGACACGCCAAACAAGGGTGCTTGGTTTTTTCTCGTTCCTGCACTCTCACCCGTGATGGTCATGATCTGGTGCATCGTCGTTGCAGCAAACACCAACCCTGCGAAAGCACAATTGCAAGTATTCGACTCGCATGCGATCGTATACAAGTTTGTTTTGTTTCTCGTCAGTTGGCCATCCGCGATCTTGCTCGGAGTGGCGATCGGGCGATATGGAGGGATTGGTACGAAGATCATGTTTGCTGTCATCGCGCTCTTCTTTAGCAATATGATCAATGGCTCGGTGTACGGCACAACATATTTGGTTATCAAGAACCTGCTCCCTTAGATCTCGTGATGAGCCATGGCAACTTCGCCATTTGAACCTGATACCCCTTCATTCAAGCCGATGGCCTGCATTTGCGGCTACGACCTGACCGGCTTACCCGCGTCCGCAGACGCGCGCTGCCCGGAATGCGGCGTCTTGGTCGCCGGGCTTTCGCCGCGAACTGGGTTTGTCGAGGGGGGCGGCCGATGGCTGCTCGCGGCGATCGCGGCGTGTTTGTTGGCAGCGCTCTATATGAACGCACTGCTCGAAGCACCGACGAAGAGTTTGCTTTCGAGCGTGCTCGATTGGTTGGCGGGGCCGGTGGTGTTGCTGTGTCTCGCGGTGGCGGCCGTGGCGAGCGTGCGGTTCACCAATCGGGCCCGGCCGACGGTCGCGTTCCTGCGCCGATCATCGCTGGCGGGGATGGTCTTCCTGCTGTGCCTGCTGCTCGGCATCGCCGTGTTCTTCGCCGTTATAGCCATCTTCCCCTAACCAGTGCAGCCGCTTGTTTGGTCGATGGCGTACTGGTCGCTCTCCCCCACCCGCACTCAGGACACTTGGCCGCGGCGTCTGTTGGTGATTCGGCGAGGTCATTGCGTTTGCAGTAAATCGAAACGGACCGGTGGATGAACGCACATCGCCAACGACTTATAGATAGAGCGCTGCGAGCAGTAGCCCAAGCACGAACATCACACCGAAGTAGATGCCCAGACTCACACCAATCTGCCGTACGAGCGACTTGTCCTCGACCAGAAGCACAACGAGAACGATCAGTGCGGGAATCGAAACGACGAAGAACGAGGCAGCCGTCTCAAACATCACGAGGAGCCCGGCCGAAAGCGGGTCGTCAAACCCGGGGGTCGAACTGGGTGCGTTGATACCTGAGTACCACACCAGAGCAGGTGTAAACAGCAACGCTACTAACACGCACTTGAGCGGCCAGAGCACAAGCCGAGGCCGCAGCTCCGCAACCACAGCCCCGCACTCGGGACACTTGGCCGCCGCGTTCGCAGGCAAACCTGTCAAGTCGTAGCCGCAGGTGCAGGTGGTCACCGCACGCTGAGGCGGCTCGGGTTTGGCTGGTGCAGGGGGCACAACGCATGAAGTCTATCGTCGCACAACCGAGCCCACGAGCTAGAGGCCCGTGCCACCAGGGGGCGTGTCGGCTCGGCGTGCTGGGTCACCGGGCTTCATTGGCGGCGCATCGGCTCAGAGAGTCGATTGACGCGGCTTCAAAGAGAACGCATCGGCTCGGAGATCCGATCTACCCAATGCCCAATGCCCAATCCCCAATCCCCAATGCCATCCCCGCCGCAATTCCTGCAACGGATCCCCAACAACGCGGGTAGACTTGTGCTGGAGGTGCCTCATGAAAGTGGTTGCTGCTGTCGTTGGTGTCATCATTCTCGCGATCGTCATCGCGGTTGTCGCTGTCCCCCGCTTCACCGGCGGCGGCTCAAACGAGGGCGAAGTGACCAACGCCGAAGGCTCAGGGCTTGAGATTGATCGGGGTGACGGTGCAAACAGCGACGCCGACCGCGACCCTCCAAAAATTCGGATCGACGACGAAGCCCTCGCCAGACTCGAAGCAGAACTCGAAGCCGCCGAGCCGTATCAGGGCAAGACTGCGGAAGAACGCCTCGCAGCCGCTTGGGAATGGGTGAACGCAAACCGCGACCCAAACAACCCCTACAACGAACTTGAAGCCAAACTCCTGTCATTGTGGGATGTCATGCTCGATGGCGAACAGCAGTCGGCACTTTGGCTGATGAACGCCTCGCTCATCGAGTTTGAAATGACGCGCGCTCTCGACGCCGACGGCGATGGCATCGTCAGTGACGAAGAAATGCAAGCCTTTCGAGAAAGCGGTGTCGCGCAGCTCAATGGTATGGAGCACCCCTACCTCGTCGAACGACTCGATACTGACGGCGACGGCGAACTGAGTCAGGAAGAAACCATGGCCGTCATGGCCTTGATGAGCGACCAAGGCGCATTCGCAGGTGCCATCGAACGAGCACGCGTCGACAAATGGGACACCAACAACGACGGCGTGCTCTCCGACAGCGAACGCGAGGAAGGGCAGGCCGGCGGCGGTGACCACCTCAAAGACATGATCGAACAGCAGATCACAGCATTGGAAGAAGCCGGCACCTTTGACGGTGAAGACGGCGAAGCACGACGGGCCGAAGTCATGGCTGCCATCGAAGCCCAACTCGGCGATGAAGGCAGCGAGCAAATGCGACAGATCAACGAAATGATGATCGCCCAAGAACTCATGGAGGCCATGCGCGTTGAGAACATGGACCAGCAAGCCATTCAAGCCGAGATGATGGCCTCGATGCCAACCCCCCCTGACTACACCTCATTCGATGCCGACGGCGAACCAGGATTCAGTGAGACCGAGCAAGCCGCATTTGATACCGCCATGGCCGACTATCAGCAAAAGATCCAGGACTTCACCGCTGATGCAACCAGCAATTACATGCGAGCACAGTTCGAACACGCCGCCGGTCAAAGCGATGCCAATGGCGACGGCCGAATGACACCCGATGAGTGGGATGCACGCCTCGACATGCTCCTCGCCGAACGCGATCAACGCCTCTTCCGCCAGTCCTACGACATCGACGGCGACGGCAGCGTCGGGCAGACCGAACTGACCAACTTCATCGACTGGCACCGCGCCGGAAGCCTCCGGGCCGATTCCAACTACGACGGTACTGTCGATGCCCGCGATCTCGAGTTCATGATGATCAACTACCAACGCCAGGGCGGATAACCCGGCAGCCGTCTCGCAGGGCCTACAATCGGGGGTACTGACAGTTCTTCGGCGCTTGCCGAAACTGTCGGGCCGCAGCGGAGTATGGACTTGGGAGGGTCGGCTCTGATCTGCGGCGAAGGGAGCGTGATGAAAGTCATCATGGGTGTCATCACCGTGTTGGTGGTCTTGGCGGGTGTCATGCTCTTCGGCGTGCCATCGCTCACCGGTCAGCCTGTCGGCCCAACCCCCCCAATCGCGACCACCGATGACAACGACCCAAGCCGGGTCGCAAGCGACGATGCAACCTCCGACACAGATCCATCGAGCGCGCCAACGCGCATCCGTATCGACGATGCTGCCCTTGCCAGACTCGAAGCCGAACTAGCCAGCGCCGCGCCGATCGCAAAGCAATCAGACCGGGAACGCTACGAAGAAGCACTGGCGTGGGTCCATGAACACCGACCGGCCGATTGGCCGTATCAGGAATTCGAGGCTCGCTTTCTCGGTACACTCGGTACCATCCTTGATGGCGAACATCGCGCCGCCGGGTGGCTCATGAACCTCGGCCTGATCGAGATCGACATGGTCCGTGCTCTCGATGCCGATGGCGACGGCGCGATCACTTTCGCTGAGATGTACGCCTATAGCCAGGCCGACCTCCGGAATCTTGGCGAACTCGACCACCCGTTTCTGCTCGCCCGCATCGACCGCAATCAAGATGGCCAACTCAGCGACGACGAACGATCAATCGTCGATTCGGTCGCGTTTTTTCGAGATGGCGCGTTCGCAGGCGTGTTCGATCGTGCCATGATCAACGCATGGGACACCGACAATGACGGCGAACTGACCGATGCCGAACGGGACGCCGGGCAGGCCGAACTTGCCCAGACAAGCGATCCAATCGAACAACTCGAAGCGCAACTCGCTGAGATGGACGCGAACGGCATGTTCGATGGCCCTGATGGACAAGCCCGACGAGCCGAGTTCGCAGCAAGAATCGCCGAAGAGCGCGAGTCGTTCGAACAAACACAGCAGATGGCGATGATCGAACTGGCACAACCATTGATCGAAGCCATGATCTTTCAAGACCGCGATCAAGAAGTCGCCGAGAAACCCGTCTTCGTTTCGCCGCAGCCCGACACCTTTGATGCTGACAGCGACGGCATTATCAACGACGACGAACAGCGGCAATTCCAGATCGCGACCGACGAATACAACAATGCAAGATCATCAAGCGGCTGGGTGAATGCAAACGACGCGTACCAAGCATTCGCGCGCGACGCGGCGATGGGCGACACCAACCGCGACGGCCTCTTCACACCCAATGAGTGGGATCTCCACATCGAAACGCTCATCGCACGCCGTGATGCAAAACTCTTCCGCCTTTCCTACGACCTCGACAACGACGGCCGCGTCGGACAGACCGAACTCACCACCTTCATCGACTGGTACCAGGCAGGCAGCCTCCGGGCCGACTCCAACTACGACGGCCTCATCGACGCCCGCGACCTCGAATTCATGATGACCAACTACCAGAATCAAGAGAACTAGATCAACAGGTCAACAAGCACCTCCAAGGGCTTCCCGGTTCATAAAACCCGCAATCTGCGTGGATGAATGTGTGAGTCGTCGTTCATGCCCCAACCCATCCTCTCACCTATCATGCTGTTCGCAACGAATACGGAGGATTCCATCATGACCGCGACCGTGACCAAAGGCCTCGAAGGCATCATCGCCGGCGAAACGCAGATCTGCAGCGTTGATCAGGGCCAACTCATCTACCGAGGGTACGAGATCCACGATCTCGCTGAAAACGCCACTTTTGAAGATGTCGCCTATGTCCTGCTCGTTGGCACCAAACCAAACGCCGACGAACTGCGCGCTTTCAAACGCGAACTCGTCGAGATGCGCGCCATCCCCAGCAGCATCATCGATTTCCTCAAGACCGCCAAAGCCCCGCTTGAAGCGGGAACCGCCGTTCCGATGGATGTCCTCCGCACCGGCGTGTCCATGCTCGGCCACCTCGACGAAGACTGTCAGGACAACTCACCCGAAGCAAACCTTCGCAAGTCCAAGCGATTGCTCGCCAAGATCCCGACCATCATCGGGCACATGCAGACCATTCTCGATGCCAAACCTCTCGTCGAACCAGACACCGGCGGCGACCCAGAACTCGGGCACGCTGCAAACCTGCTCTACCTCATGACCGGTGAGCGCCCGAGCGGTGAAGCAGCCCATGTCATGGATGTCAGTCTCATCCTCTACGCCGAGCATGATTTCAATGCCTCGACCTTTGCAAGCCGTGTCATCGCGGGCACACTCAGCGACATGCACGGTGCCGTCACCGGTGCGATCGCTGCACTCAAAGGCCCGCTCCACGGCGGGGCGAACGAAGCCGCGATGGACATGCTCAGCGAAATCCGCCAAGACATCGGCGCAGAAAACGACCCCGAAAAAATCCGCGCCTGGATGCACAAAGCATTTGAAGAAAAACGCAAACTCATGGGCTTCGGTCACCGCGTTTATAAGAACGGCGACCACCGCGCACCGATCCTCAACGGCCTCGGCCGAAACCTCGCCGAGAAAACCGGCGATGCCTTCCTCAAACTCTTCGACCTTGGCGCCGAAGTGCAAAAGATCATGCTCGAAGAAAAGAACATTCACCCGAATGTCGATTTCCCGTGCGGCATGACTTACTTCACGATGGGCATCCCCGTGCCTCAGTACACGCCCATTTTCGTGGCAAGCCGCATCACCGGCTGGTGTGCGCACATCAGCGAGCAGCACGCCAACAATCGACTCATCCGCCCGGTTGCCAAGTACACCGGTCCGGCCATGCGTTCGTGGAACGGATAACTCGATTCTCCAAACAACAAACGATGGCCCTGTCCACAGAACAGGGCAATCAAGTTTGAAGGGGTATCCATGATCACGAAACCATGCGACCGGTGCGAACGCACCATCGAGGTCGAAGACAATCGAGCCGGAGCCAAAGTCGAGTGCCCAAACTGTGGCGACATGAATGTCATGCCAGACGCGCCCGTGCGCACCAAGCCCGCAGGCTCGACCAAACGCCCCGAAGACCTCGGCCTCCCGCCCGATGCCGGCCCGGAACAACAGGTCATGCTCGTCCGGCCAGCACTGTTCAGGTCTCGACCGATCTCGTTCAGCCTGCTCACCGTTCTCGCAGCCACCGGCATCGTGCTCGCTGCGATCCACCTCATCAGCCCGAACACCGTCCCGCAGTGGCTTGCGATCGTCTCCGTTCTGACCGTTCTCGGCGGCGGCGGCGTCATCGCGTGGTGGTGGATCCAGTGCCTCTCCGCTGCCCTCGAAATCACCAACAAGCGAACTGTGTCGCGAAACGGACTCTTCAGCCGATCAACAAGCGAAGTGGTCCATGACAACATCCGCAATGTCCAGGTCGATCAGACCTTCTGGGAACGCATCTGGCATGTCGGAACCGTCGGTATCTCAAGCTCAGGGCAAGATGGCATCGAGATTCAAATGAAAAAGGTCCCCAAGCCAGGGGAACTGCAACGCACCATTGACCTGTATCGATCATTGGATTGACCACCAATGGATGGACTTCGCACTCCACATCGGGTTCAATAGACTCGCTCGACCGATCACGATCGCGTCGGCAGCAAGGAGCATCCGCGTTGAACTGGTTCCATAAGTTGAGATTGCGCGTCCTCGCGATACTCCTCGGCGGTATCCTCGCTGCGATTGCGCTCATCAACTTCATGGCTTGGCCTGTCATTCCCGTCGTCGGAGCCGCTTTCATCACCGTCGCTGCCGTCGTCCACACCGTCACCAATCGACTCGGTAGCCCCGTCTGCTGGGCCTGCGGCACCGACCTCAAAGACCAGCCTACCGGGGTCTATGGTGCGATTTGCCCGGACTGTGGTTCGGTCAATCAACAAGTCCGCAAAGCCTGACCGAATCACGCGCAACCGAGCCTGAACACATCCAGAACGCGTAAAATCTGGGCCCACGATCTGCTTTCCAAACTGGGCCATATTCCTGTTCACCCAACTGGTCCCTACGATCAGCCCATGTCAGGAACCCAAAAAGTCATACTTTGTCCCGGTCAGGGTGCCCAAGCCATCGGTATGGGGCGCGCCTGGGCCGAATCGAGCCGCCAAGCCGCACATGTGTTTGCAGAGGCGGACGAGATCTTGGGCGATCAACTTGGTGCGCCGATCTCGACCCTCTGTTTCGAAGGCCCGGTCGAACGCCTCAACCAGACCGATGTCAGCCAACCCGCGATCTTCGTCGCATCGATCGCGTCTCTGGCCGGCCTGTGTGCCTTGTGGGGTACTTCGATGCCCGAACTCCCACTCGCCGCTGCTGCCGGGCTGAGTCTGGGCGAATACACCGCACTGTGTGCTGCTGGTGCCGTTTCGTTCGAGGACGGCCTCAAGCTCGTCACCCTCCGTGGCCGCGCCATGCAGGATGCCGCCGAAGCAGTCCCCTCGGGGATGGTCGCACTCATCGGTGCCGACGAAGCCAAAGCCTCCGAACTCTGTGAAAGAGCTGCGCAGGGTGATGTGCTCGTCCCGGCCAACTTGAACGCACCGGGACAGGTCGTGGTATCGGGTTCGGCCGCCGCCTGCGACCGCGCCGAAACCATCGCGGGTGAAATGAGCCTCCGGGCCGCTCGCCTGCCCGTTGCCGGGGCATTCCATTCCCCGATCATGGCGCCCGCCGCCGACCGCCTCCGCAAGGCGCTCGACAAGACCGCCATGAACGAACCTCGAACGACCGTCATGTCGAATGTGACCGGCAAGCCCCACGCCGCAGAATCAGGCACTACCATCACGCAGTCCATTCGCCAAAGGCTCGTCGAACAACTCACGAGCCCTGTGCGATGGGCAGACAACTGTCAATGGCTCGTCGGTCAGCACGCCGAGGCCGACTGGGATGAACTGGCTCCGGGCAAAACACTGGCCGGGCTGATGAGACGCATCGAACGAACACGCAAGGTGACAACGCATGATGAACCGGCCCAAGAACCAGCATAAAAATCCAAGCACAACAATGCTCGGAATCCTCGCCAGCGCAATGGTCGGTGCCCAAAGCGCCGCCCTTGGCCTGTGCGTCGTCGGCGGCGCAGCCATGCTCACCGCCTGTAAGAAGGAAGAGCCGCCGCCACCGCCGCCGCCGCCACCACCACCCCCGCCCGCTCTGCCTGACCCGGTCAACTTCGACTCGGTGCGTACCGAGGTCGAGATGGACGCACGCGTGTCGATGTCATCTGACCTCGAGGTCTATGACTACACGCTCGCTCGCGCCGGGCTCGCGTTTGCCTCAGCGTTCGCTGATGGTGCCGACAACTACGACACCCTCGGCGATCACATGACCGCCCCCACACGCCAGACACTCGACGATCTCGTCGGAACAGGTGCATGGTTCGATGTCATGGACCAGGTCGAAGGCGTGCGCATCGTCGAGTTCTCGCAAGAACCAGATGTCGACGAACAAGCATTCAACGGCACAATCTACCTCGCCATCCAGGAGCCGGGCGTCGCTTATGTCCTCGGCTTCCGCGCTTCCAAGGGCGCTCAGGGCGATTGGGTCTGGGCTCAGGAATGGTCAACCCCGACCGAACGCACCCGCGCCTCAGACTGGGACGATGCCAGTTTCGCCGACCTCACAGCCGTTGTGCTCGAAGAGACAGACAACAGCGGTGCCGAAGCCCGTCGCATCGCCGAAGCGCTGAGTAGTTCCGACAAAATGCTGTACATCGGGCTTGAGTTTACACACAAATTGATTCCGCTCCTCGGCGTGCCGCAAGTTCCACTTGAGCAGTTGGCGGCCATGTCAGCACCGGGAATGGGATTGCCCGCAAGCGAAGTTTTACGCCAGTATGAAGCGGGTAAAACTGAACTTGAAAACACGCCTCGGGGAGAAGACAAACTGGAGCCTGAGCTGCTTCGGTCGCTGGTTGATACGGTCAAATTGCAGATGGACATGATGAAGCAGTTCATGCCAGTTGAAGCCGGCGAACTCGGTGAACTCACCGACGACATGCTCTTTCAAGCATTGGCAGAGATCCTCGAACTCACACCGGCGCAGGTCAAACAATCGTACGATTCAGCCGCCCCTTGAGCGACTGAAAGCGACAGACAGGAGACAACGATGACGACTAAACAAACGCGGGTGGCATTCGTCACCGGCGCAAGCCGTGGTATCGGCCGCGCAATCGCCACTCGACTTGCCAAACCCACGACCGAAGGCGGCCAAGGTCGCCATGTCGTTTTGGTCTCACGCAGCGAAGCACCGCTCAACGATCTCAAGGCCGAGATCGAGGCTGGCGGGGGGGCAGCCAGCGTGCGAGCCTGCGATGTGTCTGATGCAAAATCACTCGCCGATGCGGTTGAATCTGTCGTCGAAGAATTCGGCCGCCTCGATATCCTCGTCAACAATGCAGGCATCACCCGCGACAACCTCGTCATGCGTATGTCGGACGAAGAGTGGGACGAAACCATCGATACCAATCTCAAGAGTGCTTTCGTCGCCATCCGGGCCGCTGCCCGCGCCATGATGAAGCAACGCTTCGGCCGCATCTGCAACATCGCCAGCACCTCGGGCGTGGTCGGTAACGCCGGGCAGGCCAACTACGCCGCATCCAAAGCAGGGCTCATCGGCTTGAGCAAGTCAATCGCCCGTGAACTCGGCGGCAAAAATATCACCTGCAATATCGTCGCCCCAGGTTTCATCCAGACCGACATGACCGCCGACCTTCCCCCCCAGGTCATCGACCATGTTAAGGCAGCCATGGCGGTCCGCAACCTCGGCACACCCGACGACATCGCGGCCGCCGTCGCCTATGTCACGAGCGACGACGCAGGCTACCTCACCGGCCAGACCATCTGCGTCGACGGTGGCATGACGATGTGCTGACCCGGCTACTTGGTTCATCGAGCCGGTTTCCAGCCCACGGTGGAACGGGCGTCCCGCCCGTCTGATTCAAAAAACACGCGGCCGTCAATGAGGGGCTAGCGAGAACACGATGCTCAACGCCATCGCCAATACGCTCGAACACCAGCGCCGCGACATCCTTGCGATCGCGCGTGCAATACCTGATGAACCCTGCGATCGTCTTCTTGCGGGCCTCCCGTATTCACCCTGTTGGATTGTCGGCCACCTCTGCCTCGCCGACCGACTCCAAACCGGAAGCCTCATCGGCGGGCGACGCGAAGCCACCGAGGACGGCCACTTCGAAGAGTTTGGCCCCGGCTCAGACATCTCGCAAGCCCGAGCAAACATGACCGCCCGCTTCGGCTCATGGTCCGCCGCCATCGATGCTGCAGCCGCAACACATACCGACTTGCTCAAAGCCCTCCGCGCAGCCGACCCCGATCGCCTGTCAAAGCCCCACCCGATCGAGCCCGTCCGCGCCTATTTCCCCACCCTGGCCGACAACATGGCCTACGCCGTCTGGCACGAAGGACACCACGGCGGTCAACTGCGCGCGTGGATCCACGCAGCCCGGCACGAAGACGCAATCTAGCAACGGCGGCCCGGCTCGCCGAGCGAAGTGCATTTCTGTCGAAACCCGGCTTTTCTCCGAACCACACCAGCGTCACCTATGATTGCTCGTGCCATCTGATCGCTCCGAGCCACGACTCTGGACACTCCGTGATACGCTGCGCCTCGGTATGGGTGTCGTTTCCTTTGGAAGCATGAGTGTCTTCATTTGGGTTGCTTACCAAGGTGAACAACCAAGCGGGGACCGCGCAGTGTCGACCTTCGTCGCAGTGAGTCTTGTTCTGTGTGCAGCAGGGTGCGTGTTCATCTGGCTGATCACGAATGTGAACAATGCGATTGGGTTGAGGACCGCTCGCCGCTTGGTCATCGAATTTGAACCTGGCGGAACATCAACGGGGCAGCGCACGACGGTGATAACGGCCCTACTGGCTGGCAAAAAACTTCAGGGCATCGAAGGCTCGCGATTCAATGTGCTCGTTAGTGAACCGCCGAGCGGGTATGGCCGCCGTAAGGCCGCAATATATCTGCGGCCTCAAGAACGACCCGAGTACGAAAAACCGTTCCGTCTGTACGAGTGGGCTCTTCCCGCCAGGAGTACTGACGCGTTCATCGAGCATCTCGATCGACTTGACTTGCTCGGCAAGGTCACTCGTGAACAGAAGGACCCTTGGCATGGTTTTCCCTCGATCAGAGAGTCCGTGTTGGTCTCACTCATCCCAATCTTCGCGATGGTCGTCTATGTCTGCTTTGCGTGATGCGGGTTGCTCATCGCACGACGGCTTTTCAACTCTTGTTACACTCGCCCCATGAATAGACGATCCTTCCTCGCCGCTGGTGCGACCGGCTTTGGTTACTGCGTCCTCATCGATGGGAGGCGTGTCCTCGCGCGCTCGCCCGCACTCGCCGTTCCGCCGGGCGCACTGCCAAGACCGGGTGGAACAACCCTCTTCGATGAACAAGCCACGCCGCTCGCCGCCGAACCCAACATGACCGTCGTCGATGTCACGACCGATGTCCTGGTCTGTGGCGGCGGTATGGCGGGTGTCTGTGCAGCCCTCTCGGCAGCACGCAATGGCGCGAAAGTCCTACTCGTGCAGGACCGCTCAAGGCTCGGCGGCAACGCCAGCAGCGAGATCAAGATGCACATCGTTGGGGCCGACTGCCACGGCTCGCGGCCCGGCTGGCGAGAAGGAGGGGTGCTCGAAGAAATCCGACTCGACGATGCAGTGCATAACCCCAACCGCGCCTACGAGATGTTCGATTTTCTCCTCTACGACAAGTGCATCCGCGAGCCCAACATCACGCTCCTGCTCGACAGTTCAATCTATCGCACCCAGGTGACCGATGGCAAGATCACGGCCGCGTTCGTGCGCTGCGATAAAACCGAACACATCTATCGCGTCAAAGCCCATGTCTATCTTGACTGCACCGGTGATTCACGCCTCGCCCTCGAAGCCGGGGCGGACACACGCTACGGGCGCGAATCTCGATCCGAGTTCAACGAATCACTCGCGCCAGAAATGGGGGACCGCAAAACCCAGGGTTCGAGCATCCTCTTCACCGCTCGTCAACACGACAAGCCAATGCCATACATCGCGCCGCCATGGGTGCGCAGTATCACGGCAGACGATTTGAAACTGCGCAATGTCGGGCGGCACTCCTACGAGTACGGCTTCTGGTGGATCGAACTCGGCGGCATGTTCGACACCATCCGCGACAACGAACGCCTCCGCTACGAACTGCTTGCCATCGTCCTCGGCGTTTGGAACTACATCAAAAACAGCGGTGATCGCCCCGATTCAGCCAACTGGGCTCTCGAAACCGTCGGCATGATCCCCGGCAAGCGCGAATCGCGCCGCATCATGGGCGACCATCTCCAAACCCAGGCTGACTTCGAGGGCGGCTGGAAGAACCGCGACGACGGTGTGGCTATCGGTGGCTGGAATTTCGACGAACACCCCCCCGAAGGATTCGACGCTCCCGAAAAGCGGCCCTATCGAGCGGTCCGCATGGAAGAACCCTACAACATCGGGCTCGAATCGCTCTATTCACGCAACATATCCAACCTCATGATGGCCGGTCGAAACATCAGCAACACCCATGTCGCGTTCACCTCAGCCCGCGTCATGGGAACCTGCGCCTGCATCGGGCAGGCGGTCGGCACTGCAGCCGCCATGTGCGCCGAGCACGGGCTCTCGCCGCGCGAGTTGCGCACAACACGCATCGCCGATTTACAACAACGGCTCCTCCGAGACGACCAGCCAATCCGCCAGGTCGTCAATACCGACCCCGCCGACCTCGCCCGCGCTGCAACTGTCACCGCCTCAAGTGTCTTTGAAGGCGGAGAACCATCGCAGGTCCTTTCGGGCTACACCCGCGACCTGCCCGGAGAATCCAAGAACCGCTGGCGAGCAAAACTCAGCAACGAGAATGACCCGGCAGCTGTCGGCGCATGGCTCGAACTGCAATGGACCGAGCCCCAACCAATCACCCACATCCAACTCACCTTCGACACCGGGTTTCATCGAGAACTGACGCTGTCAGCGTCAAACCATGTCACCAATCGACAGGTCAAAGGCCCGCAACCCGAAACCGTGCGTGACTACCGCCTGATCGGAACGACTGACGATGGAACAAAGGTCACACTCGCCGAGGTCGTGGGGAACTACCAACGCGTCCGCCGCCACACTATTCAACCGGTCAACATCGTCGCTCTTCGGCTCGAAGTCCTCGCTGCCAACGGTTCCGGTGAAGCAAGGCTCTTCGAAATCCGCTGCTACGAAAGTGTCACCTGAACCCGGTCGCGGCTCAGTCAGCAATCGGCCGCACACGATACGAGGCCATCGCTGCGCGAACCTGATCCGCTTCAGCCGTGTCAGGAAACAGTCGATACCGAGGCGCAACGATCAGTTCGATCGTCTCCGCAGTCACCATGAACAACGACTTGAATGGAAACAACCCCTGCGTCATCGCTGTCAGTGCCGCCTCGGCTTCGACAAAGTGCTCATCACCAGCGCGAAGTTCAACGGCCCCCCCTTTGACCTGGAACCCCTTCTGGCGAAAAATATCGATGAAACTCACGCAGGCTTGCGCGTTCTCGCGAATGTTCCGCCCTGAACCGGGTGAAGCGATGTTGGCGATGATAATCGCCCGATCACCAAAGGCTGTGAATATTTCCTTGGGCGAAACGCTCGGCTCGCCTGCCGCCGATGAGGTCGCAAGCCAGCACAAAACACTCTCGTCGATCAGTCGTCTGACTTCATCGGTGAACATCAATCATTCTATTCGCCTGCAGCCTCGTCAGATCCGTGCGCTACACCGTTCTTGCGGTCCATGAAGTAGATCCCCGCAAAGATCAGGATTAACACTGCTGGCAGGGCAGCAACACGCCACAACGCCTCGCGTCCACCTTCCGACTGGACATCACGCCACATCTGATACTCCTCCGTCTCCTTCGGAGCATCACGCAGTGTTACACGAGCAGCCTCCAGAGGCAGCCGTTCAATCGCCGCTGCCCGCTCGTCCGCACCTTCAATCGCATTTGCCGCCGCGAGCGCATCCGCCGACGGTACAGCCGCTGCGATCACCTCTCCGGGGATCGTCTCGTTGATCCGTTCGTCATAGATGCTTCCCATCCAGGGCTGCACAAAGAACACTGCAAGCATTCCCACACCGCCAATCGTCGATAGCCCGAGCGCGCCAGTTTTGGGGAGTCGCTCCGCCACAAACCCGACCATCGTTGGCCAGAAGTAACACACGCCAACCCCGAAAACGCCCGACGCGGCAAACGCCGCGACGCCATTCGTGGCCTTGCTCATGAGGACAAGGCCAACCGTCGAGAGAATCGCGGATGCGAGCAAGACACCCGACGCGCTGAGCCGTTGCACAATCGGACCAGCGCAATATCGCCCGACCGCCATGATTCCCGTCACCCAAGCCAGCACGAGCATCCCGTGTTGGTTAGCGGTGAACTCCACAATGTTCGGAATCCATTGGTTCGTGCCAAGTTCCGTGCAGGCCGTGAAACACATCGCAACCAACATGATGAGATACAATGGCCTCAAACACTCTTTGAACATCTCACCCGTTGTGACACCGCTTGCGACTCGTTCTGTCAAAGGAAATTTCTGCCCTAAGAACATGAACCCATACACCAGAAGCGGCGGCACCATCAACAGCATCTTCCACTGCCACAACTTACCCAGACCCCCAGGGCCCGGCGCAACCGGCTCAGTTGATTTGAACGCTTCAGAAAGCGCGAAGGTCACCAGGGCGCCAATCACAATTCCCCCGGGGAACCAAACATGAAATCGGTTTAGCATCTTCGTCTTCGCATCCGGATACAGCGTCGCCACCAACGGATTGCACGCCGCTTCAACAAACCCGCACCCGATTCCGACAAGCAGCGTCCCGATGAGAAGCGACCAATACCCGCTCGCAAAGATCGTGATGAGCATCCCGATCCCTTGCCCGTAAAATGCTCCCCAAGCCAGCCGTTTCATGCCGACGATGTCACAAAGCGGCCCGCCGACCATCATTGAGATCGTGAATCCGAAGAAAAACACCCCGTTGATCCAGCCGACCTGCTCCTTCGTCAGGTTGAAATCAGCTTCGAGGTCTCCCATGATCCCGCCGCGCACAGCAAACGACATCGCAGTAACAACCAACGCCAGACAACTGGCGACGAACAAACGATTTCGATTATCCATCGCGGGAGTGTACAGATTTGCTTCACCCGGTGCGCAGCGTGGCAACCAAACGATTCCCTTCTCTGCAAAACGATCCGCTGCAGGCATTCTGGTAAACTCGCGCTCGCTCGCAAAAGGAGATCGCAACATGACTTGGACCCGTCGTCAGTTCGTGCAATCAGCAGCCGTCGCTGCCGCCGTCCCAACCATCCTCACCACCGCCGGAGCCGCTCGCAGCACACGCGCCAACGAAAAACTCAGTCTGGGCATCATCGGCATGGGGATCCGTGGCCGAAACACCTTCAACGCCTACTTCAAAAACAACGAACGCTGTCATGTCGTCGCCATTGCAGAAGTCGACAAGACCCGTCGCGATCACTACCAGAACGAGATCAACAAGGCTCGCGGCGATGAATCCTGCGAAGCCTACAACGACTTTCGCGAGATCCTTGCTCGCGACGATATCGATGCGGTCGTCATCACCACACCCGACCACTGGCACGCCACCATGTGCATCATGGCTGCCAACGCCGGCAAAGATATTTACTGCGAAAAGCCGCTCACCCACACGCTCGAAGAAAGCCGTCGAATCATCGAGTCTGTCCGCAAGCACAACTGCGTCTTCCAAACCGGCAGCCAGCAACGCAGCGAGTTCGGCCACAAGTTCGCTCAGGCATGCGAATATGTCCGCAACGGCCGAATCGGCAAAGTGCTCAATGTCAACATCGGTGTCGGCGACCCCCCCAAAGTCTGCGACCTTCCGCCCGAAGACATGGAGCCCGGGCTCGACTGGTCAGCCTGGCTCGGTCCCGCAGCCGACCGCCCATACAACAGCGAACTCAGCCCTCGAGGTGTACACAACCACTACCCGCGATGGCGAAACTACATCGACTATTGCAACGGCTATCTCGCCGACATGGGCGCACATCACTATGACATCGCACAGTGGGGCATCAACGCCGACGACACCGGACCGGTCGAAATCCTCCCCGCAGTCGATGGCGATCGCACACGAGGTGTACGAGCAATCTACGCGAGCGGCGTCACCATGACCCACGGCGGACCAAGCGGGGCGACCTTCATCGGAACCCAAGGCGTTGTCCATGTCGATCGAGGTCGCATCGATGCAGTCCCGAGCAACCTGTATGAAACGCCTATCGGTGACGACGAGTTGCATCTGCCGCGCAACAAGAACCACGCCGAAAACTGGATCGACTGCATCTATTCACGCGAGAAGCCGATCTGCGATGTCGAGATCGGCGCTCGAACCTCTGCCGTCTGCGAACTTGTCAATCTCGTCTACCGACACAACGAACGGATCGCCTGGGATCCACAAGCCTGGTCATTCACCGAAGGCACCGGCAACCCCGACTGGCTCGACTATGACCGCCGAGACGAATGGAAACTTCCAGACGCGTGACGGGTTTTCTGATCAGGCGCATCTCTGTCATCCAAGAGCGTCTAACACTCGGCCAAACCGGCCGAAGCAGCACCCTCGAAAGGACTGGCGATGGGCAATATCGGTATCGTGGCGCGAGCAACGCTCGTCACAGGCACTTTTCTGCTCTTTTTCGCGTCCTCGGTCGCGGCTCCGCTCTTCGAACGCGTTGATGTCGGCGGCATCATCCACCAACTCGCCAATGACATCCGCAACAACTATGTCTTCCCCGAAAAAGGTGAAGAAGCAGCCGAAATGCTCGAAGAGAACGCCGACAATGGCGTCTACGAAGGTCTGGAAGGCATCGAACTCGCGCAGCGGCTCACAGCAGACCTCCAAAAACTTACCGGCGATCGCCACTTCGGCATTCGCCCCGCACCCACGCAAGCGCCCTCAGCACCAGTCCAGGTCATGCCTGAGAAGCGGGGTACACCAATCAGTCGCATCGAACGCCTCGATGGCAATATCGGGTATGTCGATTTCCGGGGATTCGAGATGCGTGAACGCATCGAACCCCAGATCCACGCCATGATGAAGATCCTCGAAGGGTCCGATGCACTCATCTTTGACCTGCGCAAAAACGGCGGCGGCGATCCCGCGACCGTCCAACTCATCTGCTCATACCTCTTCGCAAAGGACAAGCCCGTTCACCTCAACAGCCTTTACTTCCGCCCGGCGGACGAAACCACCGAGTTCTGGACCGAACCCAAATCAGTCAAGGGTGATGGCTTCGCTGAAACACCAGTCTGGGTGCTCACCAGCAGTTTTACTTTCTCCGGTGCAGAAGAGTTCACCTACAACCTGAAGACCCGCAAGCGTGCAACCGTGGTCGGCGAAACCACCGGTGGCGGCGCGCACCCGGTCAATGGATTCCGCGTCGGTGACTTCGTCGCCATGATCCCCGTCGGCCGAGCGATCAACCCCATCACCGGCAAAAACTGGGAAGGCACCGGCGTCGAGCCGGACATCAAAGTCGAAGCAGCCAAAGCGCTTGATGTCGCGATCACCAGCGCCCTCGACACGCTCGCGAAGTCTGACAAACCCGAGATCGCTCGTGCAGCCGAGTGGGCAAAACTCGCTCATCGCACAAACGCGGACACAGTCAATATTGATGAGTCGGCCATGAAAGCCATCGCAGGTAACTACGGCCCGCGCACCATCGAATACCGCGACGGCCAACTCTGGTACAGCAGACCTGAAGCCAGCGCCGGTGAACGATTACTCATCCCGATCAAGGAAGATGTGTTCATTTTCGAAGGCGTGCAAGGGTTTCAACTCGAGATCGACCGCGCGAGTGACGGCTCCATCGAAGGACTCAAAGGAATCTACGAAGCCGGGCACACCGACTACAGCAAACGCGGAGGCTGAACAGCGATCAGCCCTTCACATCCAGCGTTCGACCGACCGCGATCACCGTGGCAACCTCGACCTGCTGTGCCGGATTCTGATAGAACGGCAGCGAACCCTTTCCATGCGATGTCCTCGATGAGTGCGCCGCTTGGGTGGGCTTACGCTCCGTTTGAATTGACTCAAAAACATCGGTGACCGAGTCAGCCGCCAGCCGAGTAGCCGAGCCTGCATGACCGGGAGCCTGTCCATAGACGCGCGACGCCACCAACTTCGCCATCTTCGTCGAGCGTAACCCATCGTCTGATTCCACACGCACACGCTGCGTCGCGGGTGTGGCTGCATTTGAAATGGATCCAACAACGGCATCGCTCATACCCACCCGATCGTACCTTGCTCACAGGATCGTGCAATAAACACCCGGGCAAACCAGCACCATCACAACGCGCAAAAATGACAGGTCCTCAGCAGTGACGCTGAGGACCTGTGAATTTGCATCAAGCATCGAATCGACTGGTCCTAATCGTCGTCCTTGTGACCTTCAAAAGCGTTCACGACTGCTTGTTGAATATGCGGCGGCGTGTTCTCGTCGTGGCTGTACTCCATCTCGTAACTGCCAGCGCCGCCCGTGATACTCTTGAGCTCGGTCGAGAAGTTCTGCAACTCACTCAAGGGCGCTTGCGCCACGATCACACACATGTCGCCCGCGAGCATGCGCGTATCCATCACGCGGCCGCGCTTGGTCGACAAATCACCCGCGATATCACCCATGTAATTGGACGGGCAACTGACTTCCAGCGTGACAATCGGTTCAAGCAGCACCGGATGCGCCTTGTTCACAGCTTCAATAAACGCTTTCTTGCCAGCACTGATAAACGCAATTTCCTTGGAGTCCACCGGGTGGTGCTTGCCGTCATAAACCGACACACGCACACCCGTAAACGGATACCCGGCGACCGCACCGTGCTCAAGCGTCTGGCGAATGCCCTTCTCGATCGCCGGCATGAACTGTCTCGGGATCGACCCGCCAACAGTTGCGTTTTCAAACTCGAAACCAGTTTCATGATCTGCCGGCAACGGTTCGATGCGTAAGTACACCTCACCAAACTGGCCTGCACCCCCGGTCTGCTTCTTGTGCCGATGATGTCCCTCCGCCTTCCCGGTGATCGTCTCCTTGTACGCGACCTTCGGCGGGCTCGTCTCAAGGTCAATACCAAACTGATCCTTCATCCGCTCAAGCACAATCCGAAGGTGCAACTCGCCCAATCCCTGCAACACCGTCTGCTTCGTCGCGGCGATCCGGTTCATCGTCAAACACGGGTCTTCTGCAATCAACTTGTGAATCGCGCCAGAAAACTTCGCTTCATCCGCATGATTCTTCAACTCGATCGCAAGCCCGTACATGGGCTTGGGCAGAGGCAACGGCCGCAGGTGCAACGAGTCAAGATTGTGCCCCTCGTGCAGCACCGCGTCGAAGAACACATCATCAATTTTCGAGACCGCACCGATATCACCCGGGCCCAAAGCGTCGACCTCGATCGATTCCTTCCCCTGCCGCTTGAGCAAATGCCCGATGCGAATCGGTTTCTTGTGGTCCGCAAGCAAAACCTCGCTCTTCGACTTGATCGTTCCCTGATGCACACGGAACACCCCGAGTTTCCCGACAAATGGGTCCGTCGTCACCTTGAACACATTCGCGATCAACGGCTTGCTCGGGTCGGGGTCCGCGTGAAACTCCGTCTCCTCAGCATCTTCAGATTCACGCACCATGAACGGGCGGGGATTCCCCTCAAGCGGACTTGGCAGCAAACTCGCAAACATGTGCAGCAGATTCTCAGTCCCCGCACCTGTCTTCGCAGAACAGAAACAAATCGGAATCAGATGCGACTCACGCAATGCGGCTTCAAAAGCATCGTGCAACTTCTGCTTGTCGAGATTCGAGTCGTCCCCGTCCTCCAGGTACTGATTCATCAGATCGTCCTGCATCTCCACGATCTGTTCAACGATCACCTGATGTGCATCGGCTGCACTCGAAAACAGCGTCTCTTCGTCCGACGCTTCATCAAAGACACCGATGACCGACGAACAGTCAGGGCTCGGCAGACTGATCGGCAGACAAATCGAACCGAACTCCTCGCGGATCTGCTCGACCAACTCTTCAAGTTCAAGATTCTGTTCATCGATCTTGTTGATGATGATCATCCGAGGCAGATTGCGCTCTTCGGCGAGACTCATCATCCGCCGCGTGCTGGTTTCAATACCCTTGTGCGCATCGACGACAACGCACACCGTCTCGACCGCCGGAAACACACTTATCGCGTGACCCATAAACCCCGGCATGCCCGGTGCATCGATCATGTTCACCATGTGCCCTTCATGCTCGAAGTGCAGCATCGAAGGCCGAAGCGAATGCTTGTGGTGCTTCTCCTCATCGGTAAAGTCGCTCGCCGTGTTCCCTTCTTCAACCGAACCCATCCTCGGGATCGTGCCTGTTGCAAAAAGGAGTCGCTCTGCCAGCGTTGTCTTCCCACTGGATGCCTGACCAACAAGAGCGAGATTACGAATATCAGCGGGGTTGCGTACAGCCATATGAGGGGCCTCCCTAGGGCAAAGTTGAATCGATCGGCCTCGATGCTCCCAAAGGCACAATCTTGGATGAATCAAATACAGCAACCGGGTGTCCAGACCCAATCGCGCATCACGGCCCAAAGCCGTGACGCGCCAGTATAAGCGAACTCCGCTCTTTTCGTGGCCTTTACACCACCAAAAACACCCATGTCAGCCATTCGGTCGTACAAAATAACTACAGGCTCAAAAGTGGACTGAACGCTCGTCAAGACCAATCCACACGCAATCGCGCCAGAAACCGCACGACTACGCTTCTCGTCCTATGGCACAAGACCAAGTCATCACACGCTTTGCACCCTCGCCCACCGGACATCTCCACATCGGTGGTGCTCGCACCGCGCTGTTCTGCTGGGCATTCGCCCGTAAACACGACGGACGGTTCCTCCTCCGCATCGAAGACACCGATCAGGCACGATCCAGCGAAGATGCCGCCAAAGGCATTCTCGAAGACCTCGCCTGGCTCGGCATCACCTGGGACGACGGCCCGGATTTCACATCAGACGGTGGCACGGGCGTCACGCCCGTTCGCGTCGGTGGCGACCCACGCAACATCGGTCCCTTCTACCAAAGCCAGCGCCACGACATCTACAACCCATACTTCGAGCAACTCCTCGACGCTGGCGTCGCCTTTCCCGCTTTCGACACGCCCGAACAACTCACAGCCATGCGTAAGGCGGCCGAATCAGAAAAGCGCAGTTTCATCTACCGTCGAGCCGCCGACTTCGACCACGCCGCCGCTCTTGAACGCGCCAAGACCGAGCCGCATGTCCTTCGTCTTCATATGCCAGACACCGCCATCACGGTTCACGACCAGGTCCTCGGCGAAGTCACTTTCCCCCACGCCGAACTCGACGATTTCGTCATTCGCAAAACCGATGGCTATCCAACCTACCACTTCGCGGTCGTCGTCGATGACGCACGCATGGGTGTCACGCATGTCCTTCGCGGCCAGGAACACCTCAACAACACCCCTAAACATATCGCCATCCAGAACGCACTCGGCTTGCCCACCCCTGCATACGCACACATGCCGCTCATCTTTAACCCCGATGGCACCAAGATGAGTAAACGCGACAAGGACAAAGCCGCCAAGATAGCAGTCAAAGAAGCCGGCATCACAACCGTTGCCGAACTCATCGATCGTTTGCCCCAATCGAACCGCGCCCATCAGGAACCAATCCTCCGCACCTTCAACGACACCGACCTTGCTGCGTGGCTCAAAGACAAGCAGCGGCAGCTCGGGCGCGACCAGGTCTCAGCCGTCGCCCAGGCCCTCGACCTCACACTCCCCGAGATTGATGTCGAAGACTTTCGAGCAGCCGGCTACCTCCCCGAAACCCTTTGCAACTTCCTCGCCCTTCTGGGTTGGAACCCAGGTATCAAAAACGCCGACGGCACCGACCTCGAGCGCTTCGACCACGCCTTTCTGGCAAGCAATTTCGACACCGACCGCATCGGCAAAACCCAGTCCAAGTTCGACCGCGACAAGCTCCTCGCCTTCAGCGCCGACACGATCCAGCACACGCTTGACGACGCAACCTTTGCAACGCTGTGGCTCGAATGGGCAGAGCGCTTCGACGAGGCGCTTGCGTCGTGGGCTCACAATGACACCACCCGTTGGCAGGTTGCCGTCGCAGCCGCGAGACCTCGCGCCAAGACCCTCCGCGATGCGCGCACCGCCCTCGCCTTCGCATTCATCGAGACCGATTCGATCACCTACGACGAAAAGCCCGTCAACAAGTTCCTTCTCAAAGGCGAACCAACAGGCCTCGACACACTCGCCGATCTGCGAACCGCGATCGCGTCCATCGACCCATGGACACCCGACGCGATCGACTCATTCCTGCAAGCCTACACACAAGAGCACAGCATCGGCATGGGCAAAATCGCCCAACCCCTCCGCATCGCGCTCACTGGCACCGGCGTTAGCCCCGGCCTCGGCCACACCCTGACCCTCGTCGGCAAAGAAACAACCCTCGCCCGCATCGACCGCTGTCTCAACACGCTGCGTCAATAGCGGCAGTTGTTAAGCAGAGGCGTGGGGCCCAACGAGCCGGGCGGCGCAAGCCCTCGGTCCTTTCTCACGCCTCCGAGCATTTGGTCAGGTGGACGAACGCTACGAAGGTCGGAATGCGTGCGTCGAAGAATTGCTAGAAGACCAACAGCCCAACCGCCATCCACGCCGCTCCCATCAGCATGACAATCGCCGTGTACCCGACAATGTCGCGTGCCTTCACCCCCGTGATCGCGAGTAATGGCAGCGCCCAGAACGGCTGCAACATATTGGTCAGTTCGTCACCATACGCGACCGCCATCACCATCTTCGCCGGGTCCACCCCGATCTCCGCCGCTGCTCGCATGGCGATCGGACCTTGGACCGCCCACTGACCCCCCCCAGACGGCACAAACAGATTGACCACACCCGCCGAGAACAGCGTCATGATCGGAAGCGTCGTCTCGTTCGCCGAACCGGCGATGCCCTCCGCCATCATCGCCGTCAGCCCGCTCGCAGCCATGAGACCCATGATCCCCGCATACAACGGAAACTGCAGAATAATCCCCGCGCACCCCTTCGCCGCCTCCTCGATCGCTCGTACATACCGCATCGGCGTGCCATGCAACACCAAGCCCAGCATCAGCATCGTCATGTTCACCGTATCTGGCGTCAATGACATCAGCCCGCTCGCAACTGGTTCGCCCGTCGCCGCGTCAACGCCCGGCAGGTAATAACGCCACGCCCACACCGCAATCAGACCCGCAAGAATCACGGTCACAGCCGGCGAGTCTTCCAATAGCCGAGGCAGGAACGGCTTGCGTGTCGCATCCTCGACCAGGCCCTTCGCCTCCTGCTCCAACACCCCGTACGCACTCGCTGGCCGCGCCGCATCACCGTTGGGACACAGCCGCGTCAAAAGCAACGGAACCAGCACGATCAATCCGCCCGTCACAAACAGATTCATCGGGCTCAAAAGCGTCTGCGAGATGCGGATCACCTCAAACGGTGCGTCCGCACCGAAGATATCCGAGATCTCGCTCGCGTTCGTCACCTTGAGTGGAGCGCTGCCCGAAAACCCGCCGTGCCACAACATCATCCCCACATACCCCGCCGCCGCCAACAGCGGGTAGTGCACGCGCACACCTCGTGCCTCCATCGCAATGCCAACACGCCGAGCCATGATCGCGCCCGCTACGAGCCCGAGCCCCCAGTTGAACACCGCAAGAACGCCGCCGGTGAGCGCGACAATTGCCACAGCCTGCGAGGCCGATCGCGGCATCGACGCAAGCGCCCCGAGCATACGGGCAACAGGCGGGCTCGAAGCCAGCGCATGCCCCGTCACAAGAATCAGACACATCTGCATTGCAAACTTCAACAGCCCAGCCGACCATACCCCCCCGGTGCCTGCCCACGCATCTATAGCCGCAACGGCGCTCGTCTCGGTCAGCGCGATCGCCAACACAAAGGTCACACCCGTCATCAAGACAGCCAGGACGAATGGATCCGGAGCAGTCCGCCGAAACCCCTCGCTGATCTTGACCCCGAACGCCGCGATCATCGTCCGATCCTCCGCAGCCGCCGCGCCGCTTCATCGAGTGTGTCCTGCCGCTTGCAAAACGCAAACCGCACCAATGATCGCCCATCTGCAGGGTCGTTGTAAAACGCACTTGGCGGTATGGCCGCGACACCGTAATCGCGCGTCAGCACACGACACAGTTCGACATCATCCCGCACGCCGAGTTGCTCGCCCGCTCGCCCGTGACTGCACATGACAAAGTAAGTCCCCGCCGGCTCATGCACATCAAACCCGACTTCGTCAAGCACTTCACACAGGAACGACCGCGCCGACGCGTATCGCCCGTGCAACTGAGCAACATACGCTTCGCCATCACGCAACGCGACCGCCGCTCCCACCTGAAGTGGCGTGGGCACCGCATAGATCAAAAACTGATGCGCCGAACGAATCGCCGCCGTCAGCGCCGCCGGTCCGATCGCCCACCCGATCTTCCAGCCTGTCAGACTGAAAGTCTTACCCAAACTCGAGAGCGTCAGTGTTCGCTCCGCCATACCCGGCAGCGTCGCAATCGGTGTGTGCACGCACACGTCACCAAAGACAAGCCGCTCATAAACTTCATCTGCAATTGCAATCACATCATGCTCGGCGCACAGCCTCGCAATCGTCCCGAGCTCATCGCGCGAAAAAACCTTCCCCGTCGGATTGTGAGGGGTATTCACAATGATCGCCCGTGTGCGCTCATTAAACGCACTCGCCAACTCGTCACCATCAAAGCCAAAACCGTTCGCGGTCGGCCGAAGCGTGACAAACCTTGGCACGGCACCCGCCATCGCACAGTCCGGTCGATAGGCGTCATACGCCGGTTCAAACATGATCACTTCATCACCGGGGTTGCAAAGCCCCAGCATCGCCGCCGCCAGCCCCCCCGTACACCCATTCGTGATTGTAATCTCCGTCGCCGGGTCTGCTGTCAAACCGGCAGACCGCTTCCACCACGCAGCCACAGCCTCGCGCAACGCCAGAACGCCCGGCATCGGCGCGTACTGATTGTGCCCATCATCAATCGCTCGCCGCGCCGCCTCACGCACAAACGCCGGTCCATCAAAGTCCGGAAAGCCCTGCGACAGATTGACCGCGTCATGCTCATTCGCAAGCGCCGTCATCTCGGCAAAAATCGTCGTCCCAAACGGACGAAACCGCTCTGCGGTCTGTTGTGCTCCAGGTTCCATACGCGCACCATAACACCATTGCCAGCCGCGCGTCGAGTCGCCCTCTACAGCGTCATCTCATGTTCAATCTCAGCAAGGATTGCCCGCGACAAGTAGTCGTACTGCTCAAGACTGTTGTACAAGTGACAACTCACGCGAACAAACCGCGTCGGTGCAGCCCCGGCCGCCATCGGCATCGACCAGATCGGCACCTGGATTCGGTGCTCGTCAACAAGTCGATCCTGCATCGCATCCGCATACTTCGTCGTCCGCTTCGCCAGTCGCTCCAACCGACTCGCGTCGTGCGCAGGTAACGGAATGGTCGCCATCGGCCCGATCATCTCATTTGAAATCGGACGATCAACCCCAAACGCCTCACAGAGCACATCACGAGCCATTACGGCAAGTTCGTCGTTCTTACGCCGTACATCCGCCCACGACCCACCGACGAACCCCGGCACCGCATCAATCGCATCCGCAAGACAAAACCCCGCCGAACTATCCTGCGTGCCGACATAATCAAACTCAGTGTGAAAGAACGACCGATCCGACCGTGGCCGCTTCGTATGCACCGACAGCGCCAAAGGCCGAAACCCCTCCTGCAAGTCCGGTCGCACATACAAAAACCCAGTCGCCCGCGGCGAACAAAGCCACTTGTGACAGTTTGCTGTATAGAACGCCGGTCCGATCGCTTCAATATCAACCTCGCAAAACCCGGGCGCGTGCGCACCATCCACGATGGTCTCAATCCCGCGTTCACGCATAAACGCAACAATGCGCTCCACAGGCATGATCATCGCTGTCGGGCTCGTCACATGACTCACAAGGCAATACCGTGTCTTCGGCGTAACCGCGCTGGTCACCGCCTCATAGAGCGCGTCCTCAGTCGCGCCGACAAACGGCAGGTGAGGCGTGACAACCGTCGCGCCCACCTTGGCAGCCGCATGTTCAAGAATCGCCAGGCACGCCGGGTACTCATGTGTGTTTGCCAGAACCTCGTCACCCGGTTCGAGCGTCAGATTCTGCACAATTGTCGCGACCGCCTCGGTGACATTGCGCATGTGCACAATGTCAGCAGGGGGGGCGTTGACGATCCCGCTCAACTTCTCGCGTGATCGATCCAGCAATCGCCACGCATCCTGCATCAGGAACCGAATTGGATCCTGCTCAACCGCAGCCAGATACGCCAGCCTCGCCTCCATCACCACCCGAGGTGTCGCCCCATACGACCCTTGGTTCAAAAACACAATGTTCGGGTCATGCATCCAGTGCGTTGCAAGCGTCGATGGAGTTGGCAGTTTCATGATTCGAGCATACGCAACGGCGTGTCATGACAAAAAGAAAGCGAGCCGGGATACATCCCGGCTCGCACTTGATCAAGTTACACGGGCGATTGCCCGGCGTTGATTACCAACCGCCGCGGCCACCGCCACCGCCGCCGCCACCACCGCCGTAGCCGCCGCGACCACCGCCGCCGCCGCCACCGCCATAGCCGCCACCACCACCGCCACCGCCGCGGTTCTGACGCGGACGAGCTTCGTTGACAGTCAGATCGCGACCATCGACATTGGTGCCGTTGATTGCTTCGATTGCAGCGTTGGCTTCGTTGTCATTCGCCATTTCGACGAATCCGAATCCACGCGGACGACCGGTTTCGCGGTCCATGACCAGTGAAGCCGAAACGACTTCACCATGAGCGCCAAACAAATCGCGCAGTGCGTCCTCACCCGTGCTGTAGGACAGATTCCCGACATAAATCTTCTTCATTTCAATACACCTTGCCCCTGATACATTCGAATCCGTGCTTGAACTCGGGCAAGAGAAAGCGACGGGAACCCCGCGTGTCCATCCGACCTCGGATAGAGCCTGACACTGAGAACAGACACAGTATACGCCAAGGTCAACTGTCAAGCACCTATTCCGTCCGATTCTCCAACCGATCACCCCCGGCAGACAACGCGCGAAGTCGGCTTAAAAGCGCCTTCATCGGAAGCCCCATGATCCCCTCTGGGTCACCCGAATAGGTGATAGGCCAATCAGCAGAAACACGCTCTGCGAGGTTATAAGCACCCGCTTTCCCACGCCACGCGCCTGTCGACACATACGCGTTAATCGATGCGTCGTCAATCCATCCAACGGTTACCAAAGCAACATCCAGAAAAATTGCCCGTTTGCCCGTTTTCGCATCAATCAACGCCACACCCGTCAAGACTTCATGCGTCTGCCCTCGAAATTGCTCGATGATCGACCGCGCATGGTCAGCATCCCGCGGCTGCCCGATGATCGCACCGTCCTGCACGCACACTGTGTCGGCGCCAAGCACATACCACCCCTGCTCCAAATTCGAACCGGCATGTGCATGACCGGCAGCAGCCTTCAAATACGCAAGACCCATCACCCACGCACGCGCATCTGTCAACCCCGGCTCAAGGTCACCGTCGTCAACATCGGCATCCACAATCGTGTGCTCTAGGCCGTGCGTTGCAAGAAGTTCCCGCCGCCTCGGCGATCGACTCGCCAAGGCGACGGGAGGAAGGGGGCTCGTCATATCCGCTCACTCAAGGTGTCATCCGTTCCGTTGTCTACACCAAGGACTGTGAAGTTTTCGCTGTCCATCAGTCAGCACACACACATTCATCCAAGGACCGTCCAGAACGACCAACGCTGACGGAATACTGTTTGTTTCATGCAAGCCCATCTTGTACAGTTCGATATTCAGTGGCAGTCACCCGATGCCAACTTCGCGCGTGTCAACGATCTGCTCTCGCGCGCAAAGATCAACGCCGGTGATCTCGTCGTCTTGCCCGAGTTGTTCGATTCTGGTTTTTCACTCAACACCAACATCACGAACGATCGCGATCTACGCACGCTGACATTTCTCTCGGAAACAGCTCAAAACTATGGCGTGATCGTGCAGGGCGGCCGAACCGTCAAACTCGAAAGCAACGCCTATGCCCACAATGTCATGAGCGTCGTCGGCCCTGACGGACTCACGCGCTGCGAATACACCAAGATACACCCCTTCTCCTTCGGGAGAGAGTCCGAATCATTTGTCGGTGGTGACGAAGTCGTGACATTTACCTGGGGACAAAACGATCCCATCGTGTGCTGCCCAGCCATTTGTTACGACCTTCGCTTTCCGGAACTCTTCCGCATCGGCGCATCACGCGGAGCCGAGCTCTTCGCCGTCGGTGCCAACTGGCCGGACCCACGCCAAAACCACTGGCGGACCCTGCTCATCGCACGCGCGATCGAGAATCAGGCGTTTGTCCTCGGTGTCAATCGAACGGGTGACGATCCACACCTCTCGTACGCCGGCGGATCCATCATTGTTGGTCCAAAAGGCGAAATTCTTGCAGAAGCAAAGAGCGAAGAATGCGTGCTGTCAGCACCAATCGAGGCACGCGTGGTCCGTGATTGGCGAACCACTTTTCCGGCCCTGCGCGATGCCAAGTTGATCCCGCACGATTGACAAATCACGCTCGATCGACTGTGCAAGATAAAATAAATTTTCTTCGCCAACGACAAGTGTCGGCACCAACAGGCCGCCTGCTCGTCAGCAATCGCACACAATCGCCGGTGGTTCCGTGTGTCGCACAATTATTTTTCGCTTATCAAAATATGAATTGTGTTGGGAATCGAAACTCGGTGGGGGGTGTTCACGAATAAGGAATCAGGAGGGTCTTATGCAAGACAACAACCACGAATACGAACAAGAGTATGAATACGACCATGAGTACGACGCCATCAGCGCAGACCGGCTCTGCGAAGCATCAGAAGCGGTCCTGCTCGCCATGGCCACACTCAACGCCGATGGCCTCGCACATGATCTGAAACCAGGCGAAGTGCTCGGCAGCCAGTATCAGCCAGCGTGCCTCAAGGAGTTCACACGCGAAGAAATCGTCGAAGCCGCAGCCTTCCTGCGCAGGCTCGGAGTCCTTGACGATGCATGATCCGTCCTCTCTCCTGGGACTCGGCGGCACACCTCTGCCCGCGCGACATCGGTCGCCCGTGGGCGCAGGTCTGCTGCCGGGTCTCGGTTTGTCCTGCCAATTATCCGCCCGTGCGCTTGCGCTCAGCATGCACATGATCAAACCGCGCTGATTGCGGCGGGTCCGTGCGTAAGGGTGCGGTTTCCCCCACCAGATCCTGCCACGCAAGCAAATCAGCCATCATGCGTTCAATCGTCTCATGGTGCGCAGGATCAGACGCAAGGTCTTCAATCTCGTCCGGATCGGTGTGCAGGTCGAAGAGCTGCAAGCGATTGATCCGTGGATACACGATCAACTTGTATCGTTCTTCCACGAGAGCACGCTGCACGCTGGTGTATTCGAGCAACAGCGAACGGCGCATCAGGTTTTGCCCAACGGGCTTATCTGAAACCAGCGGCGAGAGATCAATCCCGAAAGTGCCTTCAGGTGGTGCAAGACCGGCCATCGCACACATCGTCGGCATCAAATCAAGCAGATACACGAGTTCGTCGATTTGTTCCCCCGCAGGCACACCCGGGCCCGCGATGACAATTGGTGCGCGCACAGAATGTTCATACATGTTCTGCTTGCCCATCAAACCATGGCTCCCAACCGCAAGCCCGTGATCAGACGCAAAAACGATCCAGGTATCGTCCGCAAGCCCGAGCGACTCGATCGATTCAATCAACCGACCGATCTGCTCGTCCATGTGCGTGATCATCGCGTAGTAATCGATCAACTGCTTCCGCGTGTCGTCCGCAGTCCGAGGCCAGGGCGCGAGCGCCTCATCACGAATCGTCATCTCGCCATTATGAAACGGATGAACCGGCATGAAGTTCTTCGGGAGTGATACCGTTGTTTCGTCATATAACGCGCGAACCGCTTCTGGAGGCGTCCGCGGATCGTGCGGAGCCGTCATCGAAACAAACGCAAAGAACGGCTTGTCGCTCGGCCTCGTCTCCAGAAATTCGATCGCCTCGTCAACAAACGCGGTACTTGAAAACGCATGTAGCGGCTTGCGCATGTCGTTGGCATACACGCCGCTCGGATCAAACTCGTGCACACGCAGTGTCGTGTGGCTCCCCATGCCTCCAAAGAAAATCGACCCGCCATGCGTAAACCCCCGAGCAAATGAAGCCTTGCCGCTGTGCCACTTGCCCGTTCCAAAAGTCGCGTACCCAGCGTCACGCAACATCTCGGGTAGTGTCTTCATCGTCGCTGGCAGATTCCAGATATGTGGTTTCACGGCTTGCAAACGCTGACCTGTCATCATCATCGCTCGTGACGGCGCACACACCGCCCCTGAGTTGGAACCCATGCAATACGCCCGCGTAAAGGTCGTGCCACGAGCCACCAACGCATCGAGGCTCGGCGTAATGATCTCCTCATTGCCCAGCGCCGCGATCGAGTCCGCACGCTGATCATCTGCCAAAATAAAAACGATGTTCGGCCCAGTCTGTCCCCGCGCGTGCAAACCAGCGCATGCAAGAACACACACGACCGTCACAAAAAACAGCCGACTCCTCATGCCCATTCTCCCGTTCATTGTGCCGCGATCAACTTGAACCAGCGACTCGTTCAACCTCGTCCATGCTGGTCGTCCCTTCCGAGACCATGCGGTACCCGAACTGCTGCAGGGTCGTAAACAACCCCTGGTCGATGATTTTCCGCATTCCCTGAATACTCGGATTCCGAAGCACAACATCGCGTAGTTCGTCATTGAAATCGAGCAACTCAAACAACGCTCTTCGCCCGCGGTACCCGGTCTTGATACAAGTGGGGCACCCAACCGGCGCACAGATGTGCGTCTTCTGGTTCAGGAATCGCCCGATCTTGTTCGCCTGCCCGGGTGTCACCGGCACCTGCTGCTTGCACTTCTCGCACAGCGTCCGCACCAGACGCTGCGCAAGCACGAGGTTCAGCGCGTTTGCAACCAGGTAAGGCTCAACACGCAGGTCCAGCAAGCGAAACACCGCCGAGATCGAATCCTTCGAGTGCACCGTCGAAAACACAAGGTGCCCTGTCATCGCAGCCTGCATTCCCGTTCGTGCCGTTTCTTCGTCACGAATCTCACCCAGCAGAATCACATCCGGGTCCTGACGCAGCACCGATCGCAGCAGCGTATTGAAGGTATTCCCCTTCTTCTCATCGATCGGCATCTGTGTCACGCCTTCGATCTGATATTCCACCGGATCTTCAATCGTGATCACATTTCGAGAATCACGGTCAATCTCGCGAAGCCCGTTGTACAGCGTCGTCGTCTTGCCCGACCCAGTCGGCCCGCACACAAGCAACAATCCCGAGTCCTGTTGACACACCGCATGAATTCGCTCATGCATGTACCCGACGAGCCCGAGATCAGCAAGCGAAGTCGGCACGCCTCGTTGATCGAGCACACGAATCACCATCTTCTGCCCATGCACCGATGGCGTGATACTCACACGATACTCAACACGCCGATCAGGAAAACGAGCCGAAAAGTGCCCATCCTGCACCGCATCCCGTGCAGCCGATTTCATCTGACACGCATTCTTCACGAGCCCGAGCATGCGCTCACCAACATCGTTCGGCAGTTCCGTGATCCACACCATCTGCCCGTCAACACGCATGCGGATATTGACACTCTCACCCTTTGGTTCGCAGTGGATATCTGTCGAACGCGTCCGTGATGCCACACGCAGCAGAAGCCTCGTCGCGCGAGGACCGGGCCCGGTCCCGCCCAAAGCCTCCGACGACTGCCCACCAGCGTCGACCACACGCACATTTTCGTCATCAACACCGGACACCGCAAACGCTTTGATGATCGTCTGCAGTTCCTGCACCCAAGGTGCCCGTTCCTCAGCCTTGCGGCGAGTCTTCACTGGCATAGTGGGTCCGCTCTCGGCATCCTGTTCCGCAGTCGCCCCGACGCGCTCGGTCACTTCGCTGCGTCGTTCTTCGACCTCAAACCGCAACTGCCCGATCTGAATCAGATCACCCGGCTGGAGCAACGCCTCGTCGATCTTCTGCCCATTGACCTTGGTGCCGTTCCGACTGCCAAGATCGCGCACCCGAAACTTCCCGCTTTCGAACGGCTCGATAATGCAATGATGGCGACTCGCCATGTCATCCTTGATGCGAAGCCGATTGTCAGGATGCCGTCCGATCGTGATCGGATCCTCATCCAGTCGAATCGGGCGCCCCCGCCCAGCATTCGTTTTCAGTTGAAGCGTCGCCATGAATCCCTTTCCCCGGTGCCAAGATGCCCTCATAGGATAGTGAGTTCAGAGCCACGCGGATCCAAACCAGTTTCGATTCCATTCCAAACGCCTCCAAGTCCTTCACCCGGCCCACGATCTACACTCTGGTCCCATGATTGATTTGAGAGATCTTCGCGAACACCCTGACCGCTATCGCACCGGTGCCCGGCACAAGAATGTCGCAGTCGACATCGATCGACTCCTCGCTCTCGATGTTTCCAAACGAGACCTGCAAACACGCCAGGAATCCCTCCGGGCCGAGCAGAATCGCCTCGCCAAAGAAACCGGCCCAAAGATCGGACAACTCATGGGCCGTCTCAAAAAAGCAGACGAAGCCGAGAAGGCAGCCATAGAGGCCGAGGTCGATGCCATCAAAGCAGCCCCCGCAGCCTTGAAAACCGATATCCAGCAACTCGACGCCCAACTCGATGCCATCGAGCCCGAACTCGCAGCCCTTCTCCTCGCTGTCCCGCAGCCAGCCGACGAAGATGTCCCCATCGGAGCCAGCGCCGAAGACAACATCGCACTGCGCCACTGGGCACCCGAAGGCTGGGATCCAACAAAGTCCTTTGCAGAAAACAAAGGCTTCGTCCCCAAAACCCATCTCGAACTCTGCGAATCGCTCGGGCTCGTCGACTACGCCCGTGGCGTCAAACTCGCCGGCTCACGATCCTACTTCCTCACCGGCGACGGCATGCGCCTTCATCAAGCCGTCCTCCGCTACGCCATCGATTTCATGTCAAACAAGCACGGCTTCACACCCATGAGCGTGCCCGTCCTCGTCCGCGAAGAAGCCATGGTCGGCACCGGTTTTTTTCCCGGAGGCCGAGCCCAAAGTTACCTCATCGACGAAACACGCCGCTGGCAAATCGAAACCGATGAAGCCGAACCGGACAACACGGAAACAGCATCCACCAAAGGTGCTGAGCACAAGGGCAACGACCTCTATCTCACCGGCACCGGAGAAGTCGGGCTTATGGGTCTCCACATGAACGAGATCCTCGATGAAGCCGACCTCCCAAAACGCTATGTCACCGTCTCGACCTGCTTCCGACGCGAAGCCGGTGCTGCTGGCAAGGACACCGCCGGCCTCTACCGCGTGCATCAGTTCGACAAAGTCGAACAGGTCGTCATCTGTAGAGCCGACGAAACCGAAAGCCGCGACTGGCACCGCAAGATGATCGTCTTTGTCGAAGAACTGCTCCAATCACTCGATTTGCCGTATCGTTTGCTCCAATGCTGCACCGGCGACCTGGGTGTCAAGAACGCTGACATGATCGATATCGAATGCTGGATGCCCGGCCGAGGCGAACTTGCCTCCGACGGCACCCCGACCGGTGCCTATGCCGAGACCCACTCCGCGAGCCGTCTCTACGACTTCCAGACCCGCCGCCTCAATATGCGGTATCGACCAGGGGGGGATTCGGGCAAGGGGCAGACGACGATCTGTCACAGCCTCAACAACACCGTGGCTGCAAGCCCCAGGCTCCTCATCCCGATCCTTGAGATGTACCAGAACGAAGACGGCTCTGTCACCATCCCCGATGCCCTCCGCCCGTACATGAACGAGCAAACTCGAATCGACGCCTGAAGTGTCTGTTCAACCAGTTCGGTCCATCACCGACAATGACAAAACAAATGACTCGGTCCGAAGACCGAGTCTTGAAAGATTCGCAGTATTGGTCAGCAATCAACCGCGACGACGACGGATCGCAGCCAGACCGCCCAGTCCAAGCAATGCGACACTGCCCGGTGTCGGAACGATGATCAACTGATCCTGAATCCCGCCGCCAACCATCGCACGCAGCGAAAGCGTCGGGCCTGTGCCGTCAAGTGCGTCAAGCATGCTCTGCGCCGACGACTGCATGGAAGCACTCAGATCTTGGCCAACGGCAACACGGAAGTCACCACTCGACAGGTCCAGGCCGGCATCATTGACGATCTCCCAAGTCGCAGCCTGCATTTTGACCGCGTCCTCGCCTGTCATGCCAGCGTAGTAAAACCGGCCAAACAACTCGCGAAGCAGATTGGCCTTCGCACTCCCCATCCCCGGCGCCTGAGCAGTCGGCGCCTGCCCCAGATTGACGACCTGATAGGTATACGGGTCGCCATTCGAAACATTCTCGGTCGTCTCGATGCACATCGAGATGAACTCACCCGAGGCACCAGCGCCCGTGTACGAACCGCCTGTGCGTGTCCAATTGAACAACCCACCGCCAGCATTCCCTTCCGATTCGCCAGCATCGTGCGAAATCACGAGCGTGCCGCCGGGGCTCACGCCGTTAAAGGTCGCCTCAACCGAGTTGGGGATACCAGCCATCGAAACGCTGGTCATGCCAGCGACCGCAACAAGTGCAATTGTCTTTGTCATCGTTTTCTCTCCTCAGGAACATATGTGTAAGCAGTTCGTTCGTGTCAAACCACCACGAATCGTGACCCAACGAGCGGCATAATACCCTAAAGAGGGTATGTATAAAGAACAAAGAGCCATATTCTGTAAAAAAAGTCTGGTATAAACTTGTGAATACACATAATAGTAAAATGTACGGTAATATAACAGGCAAATTGACGAATTGAGATGCAATCCGCAGCCCCGAAACCGCCCAGACTTGTCACATGACGACCCTAGAGGTTGTATTTGAAGATGCACCAGATGGCACGCACGCCATCCTTCCAGCCAATCTTCTTGCCTTCAGCATAAGTCCTGCCGGCGTAACTGATTGGAACTTCAAAAATCCGTATTGGGTAGGTCTGTGTAGATGCACCAGGCGCCTCAGAACCGTCCGCACTGTTCGTGGTCACATCCACCGCAGGCAGCCGCATCTTCGCCAATTTCGCCACCATCTCTGGCTCAATACCAAACCGATTCTCCGTGAGCGCCAAATGCTCAAGCACGCGCCGCGTGAACACCTTTGTGCCACACTCGATGTCCGTCAGATTCAGATTGCTCAGCATGTTGCTTGTCAGTGTGATGACCCGGTTGGCGATCGAATGCCAGTAATACAGCACCCGATGCGTCTGTCCAAGAAAACGGGTGCCGATGACCGCGTCTGCTTGCCCCTTCAAGACCGGGTCGAGTGCCGCCTGATGATCCGCCGGGTCGTATTCAAGATCTGCATCCTGCACCAGAACGACATCCGCTCCCATCTCCACCGCGCATTTGAAACCGCGGCGAAGTGCCGAACCTTTCCCAGCGTTCACCTTGGCCGAGAGTGGCGTCACATCCTCGCGCATCCCGAATTCCGCAATCAACTCGGCTGTCCCGTCCGTCGATCCGTCATCCACCAAAATCACATGGCGCGTCGCGAGCAAACCGTTGGGCATACGAGGACGCTCGGTTTCGTCCAGCCTCGCCATCAACTGAGGCAACAGCACACGCTCGTTGTACACCGGAATGACGACTGCGACGATCATGTGCCAGACCTTACGCAGGAATCGAGCTCGATGCCGACCGCATCGAGAACCCGTCGTTGGGCATTCGAGACACCAAGTTGACTGAGACCGCGTCGCGTCATCCACTGCCGACCGCCTCCCGCCCGCACGCCAATCGCCTTGTACACCACAAACCGGACTTCGCGGTGTGTTGTGTCAAACCGAAACGCGCTCACCCGTCCGATCGATCGGCACGGGAACAGGTCCCGCAACTCTCGTAAACCCACAGCCTTGGATGCCCGTTCCACCGTGGGCACTTGCCACAGTCCACCCCAGAGTCCATCAGCCGGGCGTTGTTCAACCAACACGCGGCCGCGCCCATCGATCGCCACCATCGAACTCGCGTGTAGCACCTGTCGCTTCGACTTCGGCTTCGGGCTAGGGATCTGCTCTTGCGTGCATGCAGCATGCGCTTTGCAATGCGTCTTCAGCGGACAATCGCCACATCGCGGGTTACGAGGCGTACACACCGTTGCGCCCAACTCCATCAGCCCTTCATTGAATAGCGCTGGCGTTTTCGCTTGCTGCGCGAGTTCGTCCGCTCGCGCCCACGACCGGGCGTGGTCTGGTGGCCCATCGATACCGTCAAGCCGAGCCAGTACCCGAACAACATTGCCGTCCACGATCGGCACCGGTTGTCCGAACACGATCGAACAGATCGCACCCGCCGTATAACGACCCACACCAGGAAGCGCGATCAAGTCGTCAAGATCACGAGGCACCCGCCCGCCATGGTCTTCACAGATCACGCGTGCCGCAGCCTGCAACGACCGTGCGCGCCGGTAGTACCCAAGCCCCGACCACGCACCCAGCACCGCCTCTTCTGGCGCATCAGCCAGAGCCTGCGCCGTCGGGAACCGGTCGATGAACCCGTCAAACCGCTCGAGCACGCGCGATACCTGTGTCTGCTGGAGCATAATTTCAGACACCAACGAGACATATGGGTCGCGTCGACCGCGCACGGTGCGCCGCCAGGGTAGCGCACGAGCGTGCAATCCAAACCAGTCCGCGACCAACGAAGTGATCTTCCGATTCGATGCCATCGTGCCCGAAGCCTAGTCACCGATTTGATATCGACCCCCCCAAATCGTGCAACACCCTCGCAAAGGCCGATACACTCTTGCGTACACATTCTGTCCCGACCCCGTCACCACACCTGCCCCAACCCGAGACACCAACGCCGTGCCACTGTTCGATCGCATCACCGACCTGCTCAGCCGACTGAACAGCTATCCCTCCTGGGAGGTCGCGGTCGAACTTGCCGTCATCTGGATCGTCGTCTGGGTCATCATGCGATTCCTCCGCGGCACCCGTGCGGTCGGGGCGCTCAAAGGCCTGCTCATCCTCCTCCTCGTCGGTACCGTCCTCACCCGCATCTTCGGCAGCGGGGGCGAGTCCTTCCAACGACTGACCTATCTCTACGACAGAGCGCTCGCGCTCGTCGCCATCGGTCTCATCGTTATCTTTCAGCCAGAACTGCGCCGAGGACTCATCCGTCTCGGTGAAACACCACTCTTCCGATCAAGCAAATCTGACCAACAGCATGTCATCGAAGCCATCGTCTCCGCATGCGAATACCTCGGAAAGGCGCGGTTTGGCGGCCTTATTGTCCTCGAACGATCCGTCGGGCTGCGAGGCATGATCGAAGGCGGCACGACCCTCGATGCCGAAGTTTCCGATCGGCTCCTCCGATCAATCTTTTTCCCAGGTTCCGCGCTCCACGATCTCGCGGTGGTCATCCGCAACACCCGCATCCACGCCGCCGGTGTCCAACTGCCCCTCGCAGAACCAAACGAAATGCCATCGCCCGATCTTGGCTCACGACATCGCGCAGCCGTCGGTGTCACCAAAGATTCTGACTCCATCGTTATCGTCGTCAGCGAAGAAACCGGCTCGATGCGCATCGCCGAACGCGGTCGACTTTCAAACCCGATCACCGCAAGCGAACTTGGGGAACAACTCAGCATCAGGCTCGGTCGCGTGCCGGATGCCGACGAAGAAGCCGAAGTCGTCGCAGAAGCCATGCGAGAACCCGTCGAATCAACACCCAAAACCCCGCAGAAAGCCGAGGAACAAGCGTGAAGTCCCTCGTCCTCAGACTCATCTTCGTCACGGTCATCGCCGTGCTCGTCTGGACCCTCGCCGAGAGTCAGACGCTCCGATCCGCACCGTTCACCGCAGATCTCGAGATTCAGCCAGGATCCGTCAACCGCGTCTTGCGACTCGCAAACACCGAGACTTTTGACGGTCGCATCGAGTTGCGCGTCAGTGGCTCAGGCAGCGGCCTGGAAGAACTCACACGCACGCTCCGCGACCCAATCACGCTGCAACTCGGTGTCGACATCTCATTTGAGCCCGGCGAACAACTCGTAGACCTTCGCGCCGTCCTACGCGCCAGCGACCTGTTCCGCAAAAACGCCGTCACCCTGAACGATGTTGAGCCGCAGTTCATCCGTATCTTGACCGACGAACTTGTCTCGATTGATGTGCCGGTGCGCGCCGAACTACCCGGAATCCAGATCGAAGGACAAGCCAGAACCGATCCTGAAACCGTGCAGTTCCGTATCCCTCGCTCGCTCCAGTCGTCGCTCGCCTCGTCGGATGTGTTTGTTTACGCCACCCTCGGCCAAGATGAACTCGCCCGATTGACTCCGGGTGTCGAACAACGCGTCGATGGTGTCACCGCTTCGCCCTCGCCCGCCCTGGCAGCATCGTGGTTTCTCCGGCCAACCACCGCGTCTGTATCCGTGATTCTCAAACTCAAATCACGCACTGCGACTGAGACCATACCTGCTGTGCCCGTCCAACTGCGCGTCGCACCCGCAGAACTCGCACGGTTCGACATTGAAGTCGCAGAAGACGACCGTTTCCTGCACGATGTCGTCCTTCGAGGCCCCGGCCCGCTCATCGAACGCATCCGCGCCGATACCTCCCTTCGCCCGGTCGCGGTCGTCGCACTGACATTCGAAGAACTTGAACGCGGCATCGAAACCAAAGATGCGCAGATCATCCTCCCGCCCGGCTTTGAACAGGTCGAAGCGCAGGCCGATTCTGTCTCGGTTCGCGTGACGATCACACGCCGCGAACCACCGCCCGAAGCCGACTAGTTTCGAGTTCTGTTCGGCCAAGATTCTCAGGTTTACACCCACAATTCAAGAGACCGCGGGCTCGCGCGCGTCTACTGTTTGGGCCCGCGCCAAAGTCGTGCGCGGCACACCCATTCTCGAAGCCGAGTGCGGCGGAAAAGGGCATTGCACTATGAAGATCAAGACCGACGAAATTGCCAGCGTTATCAAACAGGAAATCGAGCAATATACCGCCGAACTCGAAGTCTCCGAAGTCGGACGCGTCATCGAAATCGGCGACGGTATTGCGCGTGTCTACGGCCTCTCCAAAGCCATGGCTGGCGAACTCCTCGAGTTCCAGGGAGCACAAGGCGCCGTCATGGGTCAGGTCATGAACCTCGAAGAAGACACCGTCGGTGCAGTCATCTACGGCGATTATCTCTCCGTCAAAGAAGGTGATGTCGTTAAAAGCACCGGACGACTCCTTGAAGTCCCCGTCGGTGAAGCCCTCCTCGGTCGCGTCGTCGACCCCCTCGGTCGCCCGCTTGATGACGCAGGACCAATCGAAGCCGAAGCAACACGCAAGATCGACATCATCGCCCCCGGCATCGCCGAGCGTCAACCGGTCCACGAACCGCTGCAAACCGGTGTCAAGGCCATCGACGCGATGATCCCGATTGGTCGCGGTCAGCGTGAACTCATCATCGGCGACCGCAAGACCGGTAAGACCGCCGTCGCGGTCGACACGATCATCAACCAGAAGCAGTACTGGGGCACCGACGAAGCCGTCGTCTGTATCTATGTTGCCGTCGGTCAGAAAGAATCAACCGTCGCAGGCGTCGTCGAAGCACTCCGCAAGAACGGTGCGATGGACTACACCATCGTTGTCAACGCCTCCGCCTCTGACCCCGCCCCCCTCCAGTACATCGCACCGTACGCCGGTTGCGCCATGGGTGAACACTTCATGTGGCAAGGCATGGAAGGCAAGACACCCAAGCACGCACTCTGCGTTTATGACGACCTATCCAAGCAGGCCGTCGCCTACCGCCAGTTGTCGCTCCTCCTCCGTCGCCCGCCCGGCCGCGAAGCCTACCCCGGCGATGTCTTCTACCTGCACAGCCGCCTCCTCGAACGCGCCACCAAACTCAACGACGAAAACGGTGCAGGTTCACTCACCGCGCTCCCCATCATCGAAACACAAGAAGGCGATGTCTCCGCATACATCCCGACCAATGTGATCTCGATTACCGACGGCCAGATCTATCTCGAACCCGAACTGTTCTTCTCCGGCGTTCGTCCGGCGATTAATGTCGGTATCTCGGTCTCGCGCGTCGGCGGTGCCGCTCAGGTGAAGGCCATGAAGAAGATCGCCGGCTCACTCCGCCTCGACCTCGCTGCCTTCCGCGAACTCGAAGCCTTCGCCCAGCTCGGAACCGACCTTGATGCAAGCACGCAGAAACAGCTCGATCGCGGTGCTCGCATGGTCGAACTCCTCAAGCAGCCGCAGTATGTGCCGATGCGCGTGACCGAGCAGATCATCTCGATCTATGCCGGTACCAAGGGCTTCCTCGACAATGTCCCGCTCGACAAGGTCGCCAAGTTTGAAGAAGCGATGCACGAATACTGCCGCACATCAGGCAAATCTGTCTACGAAGACATCGAGACCAACCTCGCGCTGTCAGATGAAACCACCAAGTCGTTGGAAGATCTCCTGACGAAGTTCAAAGCCGACTGGGCTGGCTGACCCGCTTCGCTCCAACACGAAAATCACACGCAAGCCCGCAGTGCATCACTGCGGGCTTTTCAATTCAGGTCATGCGATGTCCGTATGCACCGATCTTGACCTGGTGCATTCGCAGTTGCAGAATCACCCCGGGCGAGATCGTCACGCAACCGCGGACGATGGCACGAAAAAACCCGCTCTCACGAGGAGAGCGGGTCGTTCTTTGTGTTCTAAGAGTCTGGGTCAGGTTAGCGGCGACGACGCGTCGCAACCAAACCGCCTAAGCCGAGCATCGCGAGAGCGCCCGGAGCGGGGATGATCTGATTGATACCGGGGGTGCCGCCAAACAGGTCGAAACCGGTGCGGTTGTCATGGAAGAACTCCAGAACGACATGTCCGCCGACCGTGTCCGTCCGAGCGAATCCGGCGGGAAGGAAAGTACCATCCGGGCCAACTGTCATGGCAGCATCAAATGCTGCGCCAGCGCGGTTGGCAGCATCGCCATCGCCGCCATCCGTCACGAACACCGAATCGACAACGGCAAGACCCGCATCGACCAGAATCGCGGTGTATGAACTGTTTTCGACAGATCCGGGCTGATCCATATCCGGTGTAAATGTGCCATACCCAGACACGGCGTCAGCATTCGCCATCACAAAGGTTTCACCAGCACCGATGATGGTGCCAGCACCGACAATGTACGGCGAACCGCCGTCAACGCCGCCGAACGAAGCGCCAGCGTCGCTGTCCCACAGTTCCAGTGACCAGCCGCTGATATCCACAGCCGCAGCACCCATGTTGACAAACTCGATGAACTCCCAGTCAGCACCGGTCGTGCTGCCGAGGATCTCACTGATCAAGACATCGGCATTCGCAGCCCCTGCGACACCGGCAACAGCAGCCATAGCAATCAACTTGCGCATTCCACTCTCCCTGAACTAAATACCTAAAATCTTCTCACACCCAGCCGCGCATGGCGGGCCATAAGTCAATAGGTACACCAGGATCCGAGAATCGGTAGCAACTTTGCGGTTTGCACGCCCTTTTCAGGCGGGTCTTCGCAGAGTTTTGACCAACTCGTCCTTTCTCCCGCTTTTTGGCTTCAAAATTGCATCGCGTCAATGTCCGGTAACCCATTGCTACGACCGAGCCTCTTCAAGTTCAAGATCCATCGATTCGAGCCAACCAATCACGCGAGCGCATGAAAAAGGGCGCTCTCTCTAAAGAGAGCGCCCTGTATGCGTAAAACAATGCGACGCGATTATGGGCAGCCGTCGCTGAAGAGCGTCAGATACGCCTGCACATCGAAGAAGTCGAACACATCGTCATCAACGATATCCGCGGACTGGTCCTGTGCTGCAAAGTCACCGAGGAAGTCTTGCACATCGAAGAAGTCGAGCACGCCGTCCATCACGCGGTCGGCTGCACAACCGGCATCGTCACACACAATGTCATCGATGCGAAGGGCATCAACACCCGCTTCGATGACCGAGTCATTCGGATTGTCCCAGGTGCTGAAACGAACCATGAACTGATTGGTCAGCGACACATGGTCAAGGATGCGAATGCTCGATTCCATCCACGCCGAAGCGCCAGATGTCGTCGAGAACGCAAGCGTCCAACTCGCACCGTTGTTGTCTGACAACTCAACGGTGTACGCGTCGTCGCCGTCGCTGTCGTTACGAGCAAACCAATATGCGTGTGACATGACCGGGTCGACAGCACCCGAAAGGTCCATCGAAGCCGAGGTCAACCGCGTCGGGCCGCCATCAACATCCGAGTTACCATCGACATTGTCGGTGAGCCAGCACTGACCCGATCCGTCAAAGTCTGACGCGGGGTCCCAACGGTCGCCGCCACCAGCAGGCACGCCGCGATCCCAGCCACCGTCGGTCAGATCGATGTTTTCAACTGTCCAACCTGGGGCCGATTCAAAGTCCATCGAAACGATGGTGTCCAGGCCGTCCACCACGAGTGCGCTGTACGCACCGCTGACCGGGCTGGTGTAGGTCTCGCCGTCGTCGCCAAGAGCCGAGAACGAGAAGGTCATTGTGCCGCCACAATCAGACGCTGGCACATCGATGCTGTATGAGTTCGCTGCGCCTTCCGTCATCGCGATCGAATTGACACCATTGCCAATGTCATAGTGGAACATGCCAGTTCCCGAAACCGGGTTGGTCGTTGTCACGCTCGAGACATCCATCGTGATCGTCGTCGAGCCGTCAGGGGCGATCTGAGTCGGGATACCACTCGGGAAGTCAAAGTCCAAGCCTTCGCACGACAGATCACACGAAACGCCCGCCAATGTCGGCAAAATCTCGTTGTTGATCTCTTGCGGGTGGAAACGCATCAGAACATTGGAAAGTCCGCCCGGGCACAGGTGGCAATACGACATGATCGTGCCATTGGGGGTCACCGAGCAGTCACCACCAGCACAGTTGTCAATACCGATGTCATGCGTGTGCGGCGCACCAATGTTGTGTCCGCCTTCATGCGACACCACCATGATGTCCCAGTTCTGGCTGTTGTTGTCTTCCGTGGGATACGGGAAGAACCCGTTCATGTTTGCGCTCAAGCCATAGTTGAACCCGCTATTGCAGATACCGGGAAGCCACGCAACGCCCCCGCCAAGTCCACGACCCGAGATGAAGTGACCAAGGTCCTTTTCAATAGCACCTTCGTTGGCTTCCCAGTAATCGCGGTACTGGAACAACTGATCCGTGGTGCTGCCGTTAGCAGTCCACGGGTCGGTCGTATCCCACAAACGCGAGAATGTGATCTGCACCGTCGTGAATACATCACGCGAGTAAATTTCAGAAACCGCACCGAACAGAGTCGCCAGGTAAGTGTTCGCAGCCGCCTGATCGCCACTGAACAACCCCAGATACTGCTCATCCGTTTCGACAGCAAAATCAAGGCTGTAGCAAACGCCGCCGCGCGTGTCATGTTCGACCACCGGTCCTGGCACCTGCACAGGTTGATCGAGTTGATCAACAGCACATTCCCACTGCGCCCAGTTGATCACGCCCTCAGGCAGCGTGGTCAGGTTGTACACACCAATCGGCAGATCCTGATCGAACGGCCCGGACGAAACAATCCAGGTCTGCCCCATCGTTTCGATGAACCCCTCAACCCCATACGGGCTGAACGCGAGGAACACGAGCGAGTCCGCATCGCCAGCGACCGAACCGCCGAACAACGAAACCTCCGGGCGATCCATTTCGATCTCACCGTCTTCGGTCACAACGACCAAACGGGCATCTTGGGCATAAACCTCGCGGCTCTCAAGATCGAGATCAACCGTTACATCATCAGAAAGGACAAAGTTGTCCAGTGTCACGCTGTCGAGCGTCTGCAGCACCTGATAGCCTGTGCGATCAAGCGTCAACGCAGTCATGACCTCTGTCGAGTTCTTCGCATCAACAAGTAACGGCGAACTGATCTCGGGCGAAGCAAAAGCCGCCGAGGCTGCTAGCAGGACCGATAACGATACCCTCTTCATAAGGTTCCCCTTCACAAAAAGTCAAAATGGGTGGACTCCCCGTCCCCTCTGTTCAAACACATACCACGATAACGAACTTACGGTTCCCTCTCAATTAAAACGGAACGCCTTCGCCTAGATCGACTCATTCACGCTTTTGATCCAAACGATCGGGGCGTGTTCGTGCGATTTGGTTCCATACACTTCGCCGCGAACCTTCACCGCCCATGCCCAACGACCCATACACAAAAACCATGCAACGAGACCTCAAAAATCATCTCTTCTCGGTCCTCCTCATCTGCTTCATCGGGTGTCAGTCCTTCGCCCAGCCTGATCAGCCTCAAGCCCAGAATCAGCCGGAAACAACCGCGCTCACGCAAGACCAGGTTCAAAAACAGATCGAAGCGCTCGAAACGATCGGAAATCTTGACGCTGCGACCAAAGAAGCCGCCTCCAACTTGTACCGCGAAGCCCTCGATGCACTCGCCCAGCGCGCCGAGTCGGCCGCCAAAGTCGCCGAGTTTGATCGACTCACAGCCGGCGCCCCCGAACTCCTCGCATCCATCCGCGCTGAACTCGCAAAACCCCCCGCACCGGTCCAACTTAACCTGCCCCAAGACCCCACGCTCATCCAGCTCGAGCAAGGTCTCAACCAGGCCCAGTCTGTCCTTCTCTCAGCACGAACCGAATCAACCGAACTCGCCGCGGAGTCTACAAGGCGTGACGAGCGCCGCGAAGTGCTCGCCAACCGACTCACCGAACTACGCAAAAAACTCGACGAAATCGAAGATACCATCAACGCTCAGGTTGCAACAGATGCATCGCCCGTCGCCAACGCCCAACGCACACTCCAGCAAGCCAGGCGAGAAGCTGTTCTCGTCGAGATTCAGGCATTCGAAGCCGAACGCGCCAGTTACGACGCACGCGTCGAACTCCTGCCCGCACGCCGCGACCGCGCCGTTCGTCGTGTGACCGCTGCTCAAGCCGCGGTTGATGCCTGGCAAACGAAGGTCACGCAAGCCCGCAAAAACGAAGCAAGTGAAGCTGCAAACCAAGCCAGGCAACTCGCTCAGGAAATCGCCAGCACCTCGCCCGCACTCAAAGAATTCGCAGACGAAAACACACGCCTCGCCAATCTCCGCACCGGTACCAATGGCACCACACAAACGCTTGATGCGCTTGCAAACAGCCTTTCGAGCACCCGTCAAGATCTCGTCCAACTCCGCGCCGGATACAACAGCGTGCAACGACGCATACGCGCAGCCGCGCCCAACCGAGCAACCGGACTCCTGCTCCGCAATCAATACGCCGACCTGAAGAATCCCGTCCAACTGCGACAGGACCTGCGCACCACGCAAAAGGAACTTGAAAAAGTCGAACTTCGACGCATCGAGTTACAAGAGCAGCGCGAGGGAGCAGGTGACATCAGCAAAGTCACGCAAGACCTGATCGCAGCCGTCAATGCTTCAGAAACCGATGGCCCCATCGACATGAGCGTGCTCGACGAATACGCACGCAGGCTCGCGACAAATCGTCGCGATGCGCTCGACAGCCTCATCGTCGATGCAAGCAAGGAATCCCAACTCCGAATCGATCTCGCAGCCATACAACAAACACTGCTCGATTCAACGGTTGCATATCACAACTACATCGAAGAACGCATCCTCTGGATTCGGAGCATCGCCGACGGTCAGTTCAACTTCGGTCGCTCACTCAATCAGGCTGGCGCGTGGTGTGCAGACCCAGGCGCATGGGGTCAAACGGTCAAACAGGTCTTGACCGATGCAAAGGCAAACCCATTTCGTCTGCTGATTGTCATTTTTGGAATCGTGCTGGCGTTTCTCGTACGGCGTTTCTCAAGAATAAAACTCTTCGAGTTTGCAGACCTCGTGCGAAGTTATCGCACCGATTCCATGCGATGGACTGCCCTTGGATTCATGCTCACCCTCGGGGCGAACTGCGCAATCCCGACGATTTTCATCCTTATTGCATGGCTGCTGCACGGGTCATCATCTGCCGAACCCGCTGTGGCAGCGATCAGCGCGTCAGTCCTCAAGACCTCGCCAATGATTGTGCTCGCGTTCTTTGCGTTCGCAAGCATGCGCACGCGCGGTCTCTTCGCAGCGCACTTTCGTTGGCCACAACCAACAGTCCGACACATTCGCAATCAGATGGCGTGGTATCTTCCAATCGTTGTGCCACTGGTTATTCTCGGCCACGCTATCAATAACGCAGGCAACGACGACTTCATCGCCTCCGCCGGACGCGTGGTCTTCACCACACACATGATTGCACTCGCTGTGTTCGTCATGCGTGTGTTTAAACCCGCAGGTCCGGCGATGGCCGAGTACCTCAGTCGACAACCGAATCGATTCATTGGCAAAACGGTCTACTTCTGGTACGGACTCGCGATCGGAATCCCACTGCTCTTCATCGTCCTGTCTTGGATCGGGTATCACTACACCGTCATTCATCTGTTCGCGCAGGTGCAGCAATCGCTCATGCTCGTGTTCACGCTCATCGTCGCATATGCGATCATGTCGCGTTGGCTCTTCGTAAACCGTCGACGCGTCGCAAGCGCAGCCGCCAAACGCAAGCGAGAAATGACGGAAGCCGATATGGCAACTTCTGCAGAATCAGGAGTCATCCTCGAAGAGGAAGAACTCAACCTCCCCGCGATCAGCGCACAGACGCAGCAGATCTTCCGTGCTGTCATCTTCATTTCTGCGATCGTCGGCCTCTTTAGTATCTGGTCGCCCGTCCTGCCTGCGCTTCGCATGCTCGATCGCGTCGAACTTTGGCCGCAGGTCAGAGTCGTTTCAGACACCGAAGACGAAGGCGTCCCGATACTCGAAACAACGACGCCGATTCAGGATGGCGTTGACGCTTCGCGAGCCAGCACATCCACAGTTGGTCAACCAACAGGCGATTCCAATCCCGGATCCACGGGGGGGACTGCACCAGGCACCACGCCAACGATCACACCCCTGACCACACCACTTTCGACAAACGGGTCAACAAAGCAGGCCGATACGGAATCCCCCGAAGAACCGCCACACATCATCACTCTGACAGAGGTGGCGCTGGCGATCGTGGTTCTGTTTGCAACCTGGCTTTCATTCCGTAATCTGCCCGGCCTGCTTGAGATCGTTGTTCTGCCAAGGCTCCCGCTCGATGCGGGAAGTCGTTACGCGCTCAGCACCGTCGTCCGCTACGCCATCGCCATCATCGGATTCAGCATCGCCTTCAGCGTCATCGGGCTCTCCTGGGGCAAGGTCCAGTGGCTTGCAGCAGCACTCACCTTCGGCCTCGCCTTCGGTCTCCAGGAGATCTTCGCCAACTTCGTCTCAGGGCTCATCATTCTCGCAGAACGCCCCATTCGCATCGGCGATTCAGTGACTGTAGGGGGGGTTACCGGGGATGTATCACGCATCCGCATGCGTGCGACGACAATCCTCGATTGGGACAATAAAGAACTCGTCATTCCAAACAAGACCTTTATCACGGGCGATGTGATCAACTGGACGCTCACCGACCCCATCTTGCGTGCCATCATCAATGTCGGCGTGTCATACAGCGCCGATGTCGACCATGTCGTTCGGGTCTTGAAGAAAATCGCGGCTGCAGAACCGACCGTCCTCCAGACTCCGCCGTCCACAGTGTTCTTCAAAGAGTTCGGCGATAGCACGCTGAACTTTGAATTGCGCGTCTACATCCCCTCCGTGCGCAACTGGGTCTCGGTCAAGCATGTGCTCAACATGACCATCATGAAGACCTTCAAGGAAGAAGGCATCGAGATCGCATTCCCGCAACGCGACCTCCACATTCGCTCAGCAGAATCACCTATTCGTATCGTCCGAGAGCAAGTCGGTGGGCAGGACATCGTCACGCTCGAATCCGATCAGCCCCAGCCAGAGTAACAAGCTGAGATCGGCTATCCTTGCAGCTATGAATGCAGTCATGCTCGCTATTGGTGCCGGCTTGTGTTGGGGGGTCGGCGAAGTCGCCACGCGGTCGGTCTTGCACACAGGCAAGATCGGCCCGTTCGCAGCCGTCACCATTCGTTCATCGATCGCGCTCCCATTGATCTGGGCAGCATGGTTCGTCGCCAGGCGATTTAGCCAACTTGAAGCGAGAGGCATCGCAGATCTCGACAGTGCAAACTGGCTGAAACTGGTCCTCGGCTCGGGCCTCATCGCCGGAGCCGCCGCGATGATCTTCTTCTACGCAGCCCTCTCCATTGGAGAAGTGTCGCGTATCAAACCCATAGCCTTTGCCCTTGCACCCGCCACCGGTGTGCTGCTTGGTTGGCTCATCCTCGGCGAGCCCATCAGTCCACGCAAACTGGCAGGTGTTGCGCTCATTCTGGTGGGTGTCGTCACGCTGACACGATAAAACGATCCAAGAAACAAACCAAAAAGGGGGCTCAGGAAAAAAGACACCCAAGCCCCCTGCGCCATGTTGTTGTCGTGTCTGCTTAGCCTCGGCGACGCCGTGATATCATGAGACCTCCCGCGCCAAGCAAGCAGGCACTTGCAGGAGCCGGAATCAGGGTTGCTGTAAACAGGAAGTCCTGTGAGCCGCTCTGTCCGTTGTGAGGCTGGAACCAACCGCGGCCCACCCATGATGAGTTGTCCGGAAGGCGATGCCCGTCCGCCAGGAACAAGAACGCATTTCCAGCAGTGTCCGCCTTCGATGTCAGACTGAACGAGTCAGCCGGATTCGATGACGCGCTCCCGCCGTCGTCAACGATCAGTGTTCCAGCGTCCGCCGAATCTTCTCCGACGGCAATCCAGCCGTTTGCTTCAGCCTGTACATTGAATGTGTATGTGAAGTTCAAGTGGTACGCACTCGGAGCAACATACCCCCCCGATCCGTCAACTTCACCGCCATACAGCATGCCAGCGATGTTGATTTCAATATTCCCGCCCGTGTCGGTATTGTCGGTGACGGTCAGTGTCGTGTTGTTGTAATAACCCATGCTGAAGGTCGCCACAGCGCTGCCACCAAACATGCCGTCATAACGAAGTCCATAGGGAGGCGGATTCTGGTTGCCATCCGGGTGATCGCCCAGTCGGTACTGCGTGACGGTTCCCGCGAACGAACAACCACACACGCCGGCGATCACGGCGCAACTCAAAAGTGCTTTCATCAGTTCTCTCCTCAAAATCAGTCCAAACAGACGCTGATCACCCAGCCACGCTCTGCATGACCAGGACGCGACCACCATACCACCCAAACAGGGTCAAAAACAACTACTCTGCCACCAATATCTAAAAAATAAACTACAAGGCTCAAATAAAAGTCCTATAACTCACAGTGCACGACCACAGATTGTCCGATTTGATCGCGCAATCTCAGGTCCGCGCGCACGCAGCACTCGACCGCGACTTCATCAACCAGCAGTTTGAATCAGCCAGACCGAGGTGTTGTGAATCTGGGTCGTTTTAACCTGCGTTCAGAACGGCCAGATCTCGAGCCCGTGCGGTGCGTGCCGAACATCCATCGTCAGGTTCACCTTCTTGATCGTCTTCCGAGCGACCGGGTCGTGAACAGCGATCGTCGAGGGTGACGAGCCCGCGATGATCAATCCGTCGTCGGTCACACACAACCCGCGACCGAACCCTTGCCTGGCGATGTCACGAGGCAGGTTCGCGTTGACCAACTGTGCATCCGGATACTTTGGAATCTTGAGGCTGACGAGCGCTTTGCCTGATTTGTCGCCCCAGACGACCGCGTCGGCTTCTGTCGAGTTGTAGAGGAGGCCAGTGCGGAAGGGTCTGGCGTTGTGGGTCCAGTCTGGGACTTTGCCCATCGACCTGGTGGTGCCGTCGGGACTGAGTTCGAGGACATCGTTGAGGCGGACACCTCCGATAAAGACTTTGCCGTTTTCGGCGAAGACATTGTTGATATGGAATAGATCGCGGATTGGCGGGCCGTTGTCGGCGTGCGGGTCGAACTGCTCGGTGCGATATTCAATCTCAGTGACGATTTTTCGCTTGACTTGTTTTTGAACGGGCTTTCCGATGAGCAGGTGGCCGACGGTGAAGGCTTGTGTCGCTAGGTCAAATTCGAGGATGGCATCGCGTTTGGTGCTGGTGAGGAGAAGTGTTTCGCCATTGGTGCAGATTTCGTGACACTGCGTGAGGTTTGCACATGGGAACGAGCGGCGTTGCTTGAAGTCCTGGTCAAAGACGAAGAGTTCGTCGGTGGCGGCGATGTAGATTTCGTTGTTGTGGAACGCGATGCCTCGGAGCCCTCGCATGCCGCCTCGGCCTTCGAAGTCGATCGCGCCGTCGTCCCAAGAGAGGACTTTGCGTGATTCGCCGGTTTCGAGGTTGACGAGGTGTGCGCCGCCATGGAATTGGCCCATGTGGGTCGAGCGGATGACTTCGGTGACGAGAACGGTGGGCAGTGGCATGGGGTTAGATTAGGGAGCGTCGGGCGGGCTTGCTGATGGGGTGCTTCGTGTGACGCCGACGCGATCGAGGAAGGTATCGAGGCGTTCGAGTTCGCCGGGGAGGTCGATGTGTTCGATGGTGTCGATCTGGTTTGCGTTGTTGAAGGTGAAAACCTGTTCGCACTCATGGCGGTGGGTGAGGCCGCGGTGGTCGGTGAGGTCGATGTAGCGGACGCGGAATCGCGATGGTGATTCCTGCGTGAGTTGTGACTCGTAACGGATGCGGTCGAAACTGGTGCGGGCCCACTCGGCAGCGGCTCGGTATGACGCGATGATCTCGGTCGCAGATTGGATGGTTTCCGATCGGATGGTGTAGACGCAGTCTGGCGCGAGCAGGGGCTCGGCGGCTGCGAAGTCTTCATGGTCGAGCGCGTGGACGAAGGCGCGGGCGATGTCGGAGCGTTGCATGGCGTTAAGTGTAGTTGAATCGGGGTGCGCGAGGGAGTGGACGCACCCCCTCCGACCATCGCTGCGCTCGGCCACCTCCCCCGCGGGCGGGGGAGGGATTGATACTGGAACGATCAGGCCCAGCCGAGTTGTTTGAAGGAGTGGCCGTCGTTCCAGATTTTGGTCATGTGGTTGATTTTGTCGCCTTTGAAGTGCATGGCGTAGACATAGTTGGCTTCGACCGATTTGCCGGTGGGGGGGACCGGGCCGCCGTCGGCGGTGTGGGTGCCGTGGAAGACGCCGTAGCCAACGGCGCAGTTGCGATCTTCATCGACGGCGAAGGCTTTGATCTCGTAGGAGGCGTCGGGCGCGAAGGTGTAGAGGCCGGCCATCCAGTCTGTATAGCCCTCGAGGGTTTGCACATCTTGAAGGCCGTCGGCCTGGGCGGAGAAGGTGGCGCCTGGGTGGCAGTATTGCTTGCAGGTGTTCCAGCCTTGGCCGGTTTCGCAGGCGTCGAAGAACTTGAGGGCGGTGTCGTGCATGGGTGTCATGGTGAGTCCTTTTTGGGTTGGATTGTCGGAGAGTGTAGCGGGGATAGCCCTGGGTTGAATGATGGCTTGTTGGTGATCGGACTCCCTTGCGATTCGGGCTCGTTGGGTTGGGGCGCGACTCGTTCGGATTGGGACGCACCCCCTCCGACCATCGCTACGCTCGGCCACTTACCCCGCGGGCGGGGGAGGGAGGACTGCTGGCTTGCGTCACTCGGCTCGTGGATGAAGGAGCACCGAGGTCCGAAGACGGACTTCGGTGGCACGGGTCAGGGTGAGTTCGGTGTTTTCTCGTCGTGCTTGATGGTGAACCATGGCCTTGCATAGCCAAGACCATGCCACCCGCCTCTTGCCGGGTGCTTTGGGCATGAAGTTGCACAACCACGATTCGCTCGTGTGTGAATGGGGAAGCACCGAGGTCCGAGGGCGGACTTCGGTGGCACGGGTCGAGGCCGCTTCGGCGCCACACAACCTCCCTTGCCATCACCCCTCCCCGACATCGAGGACGGACATGAAGGCTTCTTGGGGGATGTTGACACTCCCGATGGACTTCATGCGGTCCTTGCCTTTTTTCTGTTTTTCGAGGAGTTTTCGTTTTCGGGTGACATCGCCGCCGTAGCACTTGGCGGTGACATCTTTTCGGTAGGCCTTGATTGTTTCGCGTGCGATGATTTTGCCGCCGATGGCCGCCTGGAGGGGGATTTCGAACTGGTGGCGGTCGATTTGTTTGCGGAGTCTTTGGAGGAGGACGCGGCCTCGGGCTTCGGACTTTTCGCGGTGTGTGATGAGGGAGAGCGCTTCGACGGGTTCGCCGTTGATGAGGATGTCGACCTTGACGAGTTGGTCGGCCTGGTAGCGGACGACCTCGTAGTCCATGGTGCCATAGCCGCTGGTGAGCCCTTTGAGTTTGTCGTAGAAGTCATAGATGAGTTCTGCGAGCGGGATTTCGAAGTTGAACATCTCGCGTGTGTCGGAGACATAGACCTGGCTTTTGTAGACGCCTCTTCGGTCGAGGCAGAGTTTCATGACATCGCCGATGTATTCCTTGGCGAGCATGATCTCGACCTTGCAGATTGGTTCACGGATCTCGACGACGGAGCCCATGTCTGGGAGGTCGGCGGGGTTGTGGACTTCGCGTTCGGTGAGTTCGCCGCCTTTTCCTCGGACGACGATTTCGTAGGAGACGGTGGGGGCGGTTTGGACGAGTTCGAGGTTGAACTCGCGTTCGAGTCGTTCCTGGATGATGTCCATGTGAAGGAGGCCGAGGAACCCGCAGCGGAAGCCGAAGCCGAGCGCTTCGGAGTGGACAGCCTGGTAGGTGAAGGATGCGTCGTTGATGGCGAGTTTTTCGATGGCTTCGCGCATTTCCTCGATATCGCCGCCCTTTTTGTCGGCGGTGGTTGCGGGGTAGAAGTCGCAGAAGACCATTTGTTTGGCTGGTTCGTAGCCGGCGAGGAGTTCGTCGGCGGGGTTGTTGTCGAGTGTGATGGTGTCGCCGATGCGGACATCGCCGAGTGTTTTGATGGCTGCGACGACATAGCAGGTTTCACCCGGTCCGACTTCTTTGACCTTGACTGGCTTGGGTGTATTTTTGCCGATCTCGGTGACGAGGAAGGTTCTCTCCATGCCCATCATGCGAATCTTGTCGCCGACTTTGAGTCGGCCGTCAAAGACACGGCAATAGAGCATGACGCCTCGGTAGTCGTCGTAGATTGCGTCGAAGATGAGGACGCGTGTTTTGTCAGATTTGGGGGGGCTTGGCGGCGGCAGGATTTCGCAGATGGCATCGAGGAGTTCGGGGATGCCGACACCGGTTTTGGCGGAGACTGAGATGCAGTCTTCGGCCGGTAGGCCGAGGACCTGTTCGACTTCCATGGCGATTTCGTCTGGTCTTGCGCCGGGGAGGTCGATTTTGTTGAGGACGGGGATCATTTCGAGGTCTTGTTCGACCGCGAGGTAGGCGTTGACGACGGTCTGGGCTTCGACGCCCTGGGAGGCATCGACGACGAGGAGTGCGCCTTCGCAGGCTTTGAGGGCTCGGGAGACTTCGTAGCCGAAATCGACATGGCCGGGCGTGTCGATGAAGTTGAGCATGTAGTTTTGGCCGTTGTGCATGTGCATAACGGTGACAGCGGATGCTTTGATGGTGATGCCGCGTTCTCGTTCGAGGTCCATTGAGTCGAGGAGCTGGGCCTTGGACTCACGATCTGAGACAGCTTTGGTAGCCTGGAGGAGTCGATCGGCGAGGGTGCTCTTGCCGTGATCGATGTGGGCGATGATTGAGAAATTTCGGATGAGGTTGCGGTCCATCGCGTGATGAGTTCCTGCTGTTGAGCGTGTGTAGGTGAGATTCGACAGGGATGCTAGGCTAGAGGGACGATCTGTTGGGAGGTTCTGGATGAAGACGACGAGCTTGGCGACATTGGTGTTGGTGCTGGGGTGGGCGATGGGGTTGGTTACCGGGCCGGTGTGGGCTCAGTCTGATCGGCCGAATATTGTTGTGATTCTGGCGGATGACCTCGGGATTGGTGATGTGGGGGCATATCACGCGGATGAGAGCAAGAGCAAGATTCCGACGCCTCGGATGGATGGATTGGCAGGCGAAGGGATGCGGTTTATGGATGCGCATTCGCCGAGTGCGGTGTGTACGCCGACGCGGTATGCGTTTTTGACTGGTCGGTATGCGTGGCGGACGCGGCTCAAGGCGTGGGTGCTCAATGGCGAGAGCCGTGCGTTGATCGAGCCTGGGCGCGAGACGCTGGCGTCGATGCTGAAAGGCAAGGGGTATCGGACGGCATGCATCGGCAAATGGCATCTTGGGCTCGGGCCGTTTGATGAGGAGAAGCCCAACGCGAAGACGGATTTCAGCGGGGCGATTGGGTATGGGCCTCGGGAGGTAGGGTTTGACGAAGTATTTGTCATTCCGGCATCTTTGGATATGCCGCCGTATGTGTATGTGGATGGTGACCGGATCAACAGCCCGCTCACGAAGCAGACGCCGGGGAGCAAGCGGCGTTGGTCTGGGGGCGAGGGGTTTTGGCGCGCGGGTGCGGTCGGCGAAGATTTTGATTTTTACGAGTGCCTGCCTCGTGTGACGGAGCGTGCAGTTTCGTTTGTGAAGACGAGCGCTGAGGCTGAGGAGCCGTTCTTTTTGTATATGCCTTTGCCGGCGCCGCACACGCCCTGGATGCCGACTGATGCGTTTCAGGGTGCATCGGAAGCGGGTTGGTATGGCGATTTCGTCGCTCAGGTTGATGCGTCTGTCGGGCGGGTGCTGGATGCGATCGATAATGCGGGCGTGCGCGAAAACACGCTGGTGATCGTGACTTCAGATAATGGTGCGCACTGGCGACCAGCGGATATTGAGGCGTATGGGCATCAGTCACATCTTGGGTATCGCGGGATGAAAGCGGATATCTATGAGGCCGGGCATCGTGTGCCGTTCATCGTGCGTTGGCCTGGGCGTGTGAAAGCGGGATCGACGACGGATGCGCTTGTCGGGCTGCATGATGTGTTTGCGAGTGTGCGCGAAATTGTGGGGTCGGATGTTGAACCTGGGAACGGCGAAGACAGTGCATCGTTCGTGGGTGTTCTGACTGGCGAAGAGGCGAAAGGGCGAGAGATGCTGGTGCATCACTCGGGGAATGGCACTTTTGCGCTGCGGTGGGGCGAATGGAAGTTGATTGAGGGATTGGGGTCGGGTGGTTTCACGAGGCCCGCGAAGCTCGAGCCTGCCGAAGGGCAGCCGGCGTGGCAGTTATACAATCTCGAGACTGATCCGGGAGAGACGACGAACCTGGCGTCGACGCATGCGATAGTTTTGAATCGGCTGCGCGTTGCTCTTCGAGCGATTCGAGCATCGGGCGAGCAGGCTGAAGATGCGGATGATTGACATGACCTGGTTGAAAAAATGAGCAGGACCGAGGGCACCATGCGTAACAACATTCAGAAAATTCGGCGCATACTGGTCACGACGGGGCTCACTGAAGAATCGGTGGGCGCGATTTTGATGGCGCGACAGTTGGCGGAAGAGTTGAATGCGGCGTTGCACGCGGTACATGTCATAGCGCCCGTGTCGGGCACCCATGAGCGCGCGGTCCCTGGTCTGATGGAACAGGTCGAGCGGACTGGTCGCGAAGCGCTCGAGGCGTTTGCCAAGGAACAAGGGCTGCGTGAGTTCGCGGAGTTGCATGTGGCGGTGGGGAACCCTGAGCAGGAGATTTTGTCGCTCGGGATTCACCTTGAAGCCGATTTGATCGTGATCGGTCGATGGGGGAAGGGCGGGCCGAAGCAGGGGATGTTGGGCAGTATCGCGCAGCGGGTCGTTCGGCGTTATCCGTTGAGTGTGTTGATTGTGGAGCCGACTTATCGAGGGTCGATCGCGCGGATCGCGGTCGCGAGTGCGTGTATCGATAGCCAGAATCTGGAACTCGAACGCGGTCTGGAACTGGCAACGACGCTCGGGCACGATCGCATCTCGATGATCATGGCGTACGAGGTGCCTTGTGGGTATCACCTGGTGAGCGACTATGACGAAGCGGAGGCGAAGTTGCGAGAGGTGCACGAGGGGATTGCCCGCAGACAAATAGAGTCGGCCCGCGCGAATACGGGGGCGACAGTCGCTGTTGATGTCGTGGTTGAGGTTGGTCGACCTTCGGCGGTTTTGAGTGCGTTTGTCGAACGGGAGGGAGTCGAGTTGTTGGTGCTTGGTGCTCATACACGGAGCAGGCCGGCGGAGATATTTCTGGATCATGCAGCCGAGCGCATCATCAATCAAACGAACTGTAGTATCTGGGCGGAAAAGAACCCGATGGAGTCGCATCGACTTCGAGACCTTATCTTCGGGATTTTCAATTAGTCATTGACAGGAGTATTGGTATGAGAAAATTAGGTAAAGCAGCGACGGTCGTTGGTCTTGCAGGGCTTCTGGTTGCAGCGGGTGTTGGGATGGGCATCGGGCCCAGTGCATCGACAGCGGCAGGTGAGGCTGTGTCCTCGGCTGCCATGACCGCTTCAACTGCGGCGACTTACAAGATAGATGCGGGTCATTCGGGCGTGCTGTTTCGGATCAATCATGCGAAGGCGGGCGTGTTCTGGGGTCGCTTTAACGAGTTGTCGGGGACTTATCAGATTGACCCCGACGATCTTGAATCGAGTTTCTTCAGAGTGACGGTGCCGGTGGCATCTGTTGACACGAACAGCGAAAAACGCGACCAGCACCTGAGGTCGGCTGACTTCTTTAATGCTCGCCAATATCCGGAAGCAACCTTTGCGAGCACAAGCCTTGTAGCGACGGACGAACCGGGCGTGTTTCAACTCAACGGCGACCTGACGATGTTCGGCGTGACCAAGCCGATCACGGCGCGATTGCTGTACACCGGCGAGGGTGAGTTCCGCGGCTCAAAGACGAAGGGTTTTGAGGCTGAGTTTACCATCAAGCGAGAAGTGTTTGGCAACACGACTTATCTTGCGCCAGATGGCTCGAACAATGGTGGACTTGGCAATGATGTCCGCATCATCGTCGCGGGCGAAGGTACGGCTCAGTGATCGAATGAGTTGTTCGATGAACAAACAGACAGCCCGGTCATTCGATCGGGCTGTTTTTCTCGGGTTTCTGCAGGAATGGTGATTAATGGGACCACGCGAGATGATGTTGGCGGTCGGGTTGCCCGGTGCGGTGTCGACTGTGCTGTTGGTTGTCGGGGTTGTGATACTCGCCCGATTGACCAAGGGGCGTGATGCGCCGGATCCGGCGCCAGCGCGTGGTTTGTCGTGGCTTGTGGTGCTGCTGATGGCGTGCGGTGTCGTGATGGGCTCGTATGCGTGGCAGTCGCGTGTCGAGTTGTGGCCGAGCGGCGCGCCGCAACGCTTTCCGTTTGTCGCGATGATTGCGGGCTTGGCAGGATTGGTCGGTGTGGTTGTGCCATCGGGTCGTTGGCGTTGGGGGGGGTATTGCTTGACGGCTGTGTTTGGTGTGGCAGTCGCGTGGAGTATCTTGTCGCTCCTGCACGGGTCGCTGATTTCGGAGCCGATGCGGTGGGTGTCGATTGTTGGTATGGGTTGTCTGGCCGGGGTGTACGGATGGATGTTTGAGAAGGCGTCGGCTCAGTTACCTGGCTGGCGATGGCTGGTGCTGATGGCGATGGTTGTCGGGCTGATAGCGGTGGGCGCGACGGAAGCGTTGGTGAACGCGCCGCTGATTCTTGGTCCGGTTGGAGCGGTGCTTGGGGCGGCCGTGTTTGCGTCAGTTGTTCGGCCGACTGTGGGGTTGTCGCGCGGTGTGGGTGCTTTTGTGGGTGTGCTGCTGGTTGGGGTGCTGGTGCTTGCAAACTGGTTCGGCGACTACGAACGGTGGTTGATGTTGGGGTTGCTTGTTGGCGTGCCGATTCCTCTGGGGTTGTGTAGCGTACCGGTGGGCAAGCCGGTATTGGCAAAGATGAAGCCGAACACTCGGTTTGCGGTTCTTGCAGTGATGGTGTTTGCGATTGGTGCGGTGCAGTGCATGCGTGCGATTCCGCCATTGCTCGAATCGATGAATCCGCCGGCTGAGGATGAGTACAGTTTTTGAGCGATCGTGGTGTGTTCGATACACTGGCGACATGGTTGAAGAGATGACGATGTCGACACCGGGTCGCGGCTTGCATGAGTTCACGCCGGCGGTGCGCGCGGTTGTTGCACAGGCGGGTGTGCGCGAGGGGCTATGCACCATTTTTGTGCGGCACACTTCGTGCAGTTTGACGATTCAGGAGAACGCGGACCCGTCGGCAAAGCATGATCTTGAGGTGTGGTTGAATAAGTTGGTGCCGGAGCACGACCCGATCTATACGCATACGGCTGAGGGGCCTGACGATATGCCGAGTCATATCAAGGCGGCGCTGACAGCGACGAGTCTGTCGATCCCGATCATGGAACGGGCATTGGTCTTGGGGATGTGGCAGGGGATCTATCTGTGGGAGCATCGCCGGGCGGCGCATACGCGGCATGTTGTTGTTCATGTTGGGGGGGCATGATGGATCAGGTGGATGCAAAGCCGAAGAAAAAGGTGCCGGGTCGCAAGGATGCTGTGGCGGCGGGGAAGTTGGTGTTTTTGCGGATGCCGCGCAAGGCGGACCGGGCGGAATACATCAGGCTTCGGCAGGCGAGCCGGAAGTTTCTCGAGAGGTGGGAGCCGATTCCGCGGGCTGGGCTCGACCCTTGGGGTGACAGCGGGTTTGATCTTGAACTCGAGATGCGCGAGACGCCGCGGACGAGGCGGTTTCTGGTGTGTCGCGTCACGGATGGCGTGATCGTGGGGCGGTTGTCGATGAGCGGGATTGAACGCGGGATTCAGCAGACCTGCCACTTTGGGTATTGGGTGGGGGCCGAGCACGCACGGCAGGGGTACACGACCGAGGCGGTGCGGCTGGGGCTGCGGTATGCGTTCGGGCCGATGGGGTTGCACCGGGTGGAGGCAAACTTGATCCCGGAGAACGAGGCGTCGCGTGGCGTGGTGGTGAAGGCGGGGTTGAAACTTGAGGGGTATTCGCCGAGGTATCTGAAGATTCGCGGGCGGTGGCGCGACCATGAGCGGTGGGCGGTGGTGAAGGAGGAGTGGAAGGTAGGGGGGTGATGGGCGTCAATCGCGGGTGAGTCGTTGTTCGCCGCCCGCCATCTGATGGTACATGACCCTTGTGCACAGCCACCGTGTCCGGTACACTGCACGCGTGCATACCTTCCTCAAACGCTGTGCCGGCTTCACGCTTATCGAGTTGCTGGTGGTTATTGCGATCATCGCGCTGTTGATCTCGATCTTGCTGCCGTCGTTGCGTGGTGCGCGTGAGGCGGGGTTGACGACTGTGTGTCTGGCTTCGCAGAAGAACCTGGCTGCGGGTTTTGTGATGTATGCAGACGACAATGGGGGGCGCCTCGTCGGTGCGTGGACCAACCGCAGTGCCCAAGGCGGGTACGACCACTCGTGGGTCGATTGGCCGCAGCGCGACGATGGCTTCCGCCTCGGCACCAACGCCCTGCGCAACCGCGACCACACGCGCGACCACCAGCGCGGTATCCGCCGGGGCAAACTCTGGTCGTATGTGGATTCGGTCGAGGTGTATCACTGTCCGTCGGACGATCGCAGCGTTGGGCACGGGGTGGCTGGCAATATTGCGTACCGGACTTACTCGATTCTGAACTGGGTGAGCGGGGACGACTGGTGGGAGGACTATGTCGGGTCAGGCCTAGCGACCCGCCGCGCGACCGCGGTTGTGTTTCCAGCGACCAGCGTTGTGTTTCTCGAAGAGTCGGATCCGCGGGGTGTGAACATGAACTCGTGGGTGATGTTCCTCGACCGCGAAGCGTGGGTGGACCCGCTCACGGTGTGGCATGATGATGCGAGCACGATCGGGTTTGCTGACGGCCACGCTGAGGTGCATGCGTGGGAATCGCGACAGACGATCGACATGACCCGCAACCAGCAGTTCAACACCGCCTGCCCGGACAACCCTGACTGGGAGTTTCTGTCGAAGGGGTGGGTCAACACGCGGCGGGATTGAGTGGTTGGTTGTTGGGCCGCCCTGACACAATGAGTTCTTTGTTACTTGGATGGCAGACTGTTGCTTGAACGGCCGACTCGAAGAACGCTGGCCGTGGTAGACAACCGGAGAATTGAGATGGACTAATCGCCATGAAAACGCGGCGTTTTGGGCGCGGGATGGCGTGAGCCGGTTGGAAATCGGCAATACCAGGGGGTCGCTCATAAGAGGCGCTACTTCTTCTTTTTCTTGTCCCGCCGGTAGTCGGTTTTGCCCTTGTCGCGGGCTTTGGATTTGCGGCTTCGGCGTTGACCGCCGGGGGTTTTGAAGCCGGCGCCTTTGCCGCCTTCGAGACCTCCAAAATCAGAACCTCCGCCGATTTTCAGCCCGCCGGGTTTGGCTTTGCCGACGGCTCGGCCCTCAGCATCGACGATCAGCAAATCGAGTTGGCGGCGGGAGAGATCAACAGCAGCGACCGAGACTTTGACCCGGTCACCCATGTTGAATGATCGGCCGGAGTTTTCGTCGACGAGGGCGCCGGTCTTCTGGTCCATGCGCCAGCGTGGCATCTGATTGCCTCGGGTGACATCGCCGGGGAGGTCGTCTTTACCGACCATGCCGTCAGCAAGGTATTTGTCGATCTGGACGAAGACGCCGCGGGGCGAGACACCGGTGACGACGCCGGTGAAGACTTCGCCGATCTGCTCGGCGAGGAGTTGGAGGACGAGGAACTGGCGGAGTTCGCGTTCGGCCCCGGTGGCGTTTTCTTCGGTAGTCGAGCAGTGGCGGCCGATCTCGACGAGTGTGTCCTGATCGGGCAGGACATCGTGGAGTTTTCGGCCGAGCGCGATCTTATCAGATTCGGACCGAGGTCGGTTATTACCATTGTCGGTGCGTTCGAGGTATTCGGCAAGGGCGCGGTGGACGGTGAGGTCGGGGTAGCGGCGGATGGGGCTGGTGAAGTGTGCGTAGGCGGAACTTGCGAGTGCGAAGTGGCCGATGGCGGCGGGTGAGTACTCGGCCTTGGTGAGTGTTCGGAGGACAGCCATGTGGACGGCGCGGGCGGCGGGTGTGCCGGCGGTGGCGTCGAGCAGGCCTTGCATTTCTTCACGGGTGGGGGATTTTGGGATCGCGAAGCCGGCGACGCGGGCGGCCTTCTGCAGGTGATCGATTTCGGTCGGGACTGGCTCGGGGTGGATCCGACGGAGCAGCGGGACCTTCATGTTCTCAAAGAGCCTTGCGAGCACCTCGTTGGCTTCGACCATAAACATTTCGATGAGCGTGTGTGTGAATGCGTCGTCTTCCTTGACGGCATCGATGACTTTGCCGTCTTCGTCGAAGACCAGTTCGACATCGGGCAGTTCGAGATGAATCATGCCCTGCTTGTGACGGCGGGCCTGGATCATCTTGGAGAGTTGATTCATCTCGTGGAGGGCCTGGATGAGTTCGTCGGTGTAGGGGGTGTCGTTCTTGGCGTGTTTGCGTGCTTCTTCTTCGTCGCCATCGATGAGGGCCTGGGCTTCGAGATAGGTGAGGCGTTTGGATGACTCGATGAGGCTGGCGGCGACGCCTTCGGAGCGGACATTACCGCGGCTGTCATAGCGGATGTACGCACTGCGTGCGTATCGGGGGACACCCTCCTGCAACGAGCAGATGCCATTGGAGAGGATCTCGGGGAGCATGGGGATGACGAGACGGGGGAGGTAGACGGAGTTGCCGCGTTCCTTCGCTTCGATATCAAGGGCTGAGCCGGGCTCGACGAAATGGGCGACATCGGCGATGTGGATGCCGAGTTCCCAGCCGCCGCCTTGGTCGGTGGGGATACGGCGGATGCTGATGGCATCGTCATAGTCTTTGGCATCGGGGGGATCGATGGTACAAATGAACTCGCGTTTAACTTTTTCGAATCGACCGGTGACATCGTTGCGGAGGGTGAGGGCGGAAGGGCCTTTGGCTTCCCACTCGGCGATTTCCTGGTCGTATCGACGGGTGACATCGCGGGCTTGCTGGACGCAGGCTTCGGGGAACTCGGTCGATGGGAGGCTGAATGTTTCGATGACGGCTTGTGTTTCGACATCGGGTTCGCCGGCTTCGCCGAGGACCTTGGTAATCACACCTTCAGCGAGTGCGCCGTTTTCTGGGTAGTCGATGATCTCGACGATGACCTTGTCGCCGGGTTTGACATTCTTGCTGGTGGCATCAGGAACGCGGATGGGGTTGGTCAGATCTTTGCCGTCGGGGTAGACGATCCATCGGCCGCCCTGATTGGCGATTTCGCCGCTGAAACTGGATTTTTTGCGTGAGAGGATTTCGAGGACTTCGCCTTTGAATTGTTTGCCGAAGCCGCCTCCCGAGCGTTCACGCCGGTGGTCGCGCCAAAAGTTGATTTTGACTTTGTCGCCCGAGAGCGCGTTGTTGGTTTCTTCGGGGGCGATGAAGATGTCGCCCTCAAGGTAGGTCTTGTCTGGTTGGACGAAGCCGAAGCCTTTTGCCGAGCCTCGGAATGTGCCGACGAGTTCACCTCGATCGGGGAGTGATGCGAGTCGGATGTTGCCGTCGTCACCGGTTTCGATGATGCCTTCAGATTCGAGATCCTGGAGCGCTTTGAAGAAGTCGTCTTCATCATCGACACCGAGTTCGACGCCGAGCGGTCTGCGGGCTTTGGGTTCGTATCCGGCGTGGCCGAGGAGCGTGAGGAGGCGTGATTTGTATCGGAGGGGCATGTTGATATCTCAGCGATTGCTGAGTCCTGAAGGCGCGCGTGCGCAATGTGGGGCCAGATCAAGACGCGTGGTCAGATGTGAGCCGGGTCATAGTTTGTGGGCGTATCCGGCGAGTGTCTCGGTGAACCCGACGGGGGTGAAACCGAGATCGGCGCGAGCCTTTGTGAGGTCTGCGGTGGCGTCTTGTTGTCCCATGAGGGCCATACCTTCGTCGAAGGGGAGGAGTGCTCCCATACCGATCATGCCGGCCATTTTCGCTTTCATGGCTGCGATCTGGCCGGGCAGACCGATGGCTGCGAGATTCGGGCCGTCGGACGGCAGCGCATCGCGGATGGCGCGGAGCATGTCGTCGAAGGCGATGGGTTCGCAACCGACAAGGGGTTCGATCTCGCCGAAGGATTCGTCGCGATTGATTGCATCGCAGAACGCTTTTGCGACATCGTCAACGAAGACGGGCTGGACGGTAGGAACGACGGTGCGTGAGCCGTGCTCATCGCGTTCGGAACGGCTGAAGTAGGGCATGAAGAAATGGGGGGGCTTTTGACCCTTCGCCCAGTCGGCGGCGAGTTGGGTGAAGGCGCCATCCGGGCCGTGGATTAAACCGGGTCGGAAAATGGTCCAGGTCAGATTGCTGTTGCGGACGACGCGTTCGCCTTCGAACTTGCTCGTCGCGTATTCGGCGGCGGCGAGTGGGGATGCGCCGAGTGCAGACATCTGCAGGAATCGATTCACGCCTGATTGTTCGCAGGCGCGGACGATGTTGCGTGTGGCTTCGATGTGCATGCGATCGAAAGTCGCGGGGCCCTGTTCGCGGATGATGCCGACGAGATTGATGCAGACATCGGCACCGTTGACGAGCGAGCGGCAGTCGGCAGGAATGAGGATGTCGCCGACGATCAGTTCGAGGTTGTTGTCGATCTGGCCGAATGTTTCAGTTGCTTTGACGCGGTCACGGACGAGCGCGCGGACAGCGTGTCCTTTTGAGAGCAGTTCACGGACAACGGATCGGCCGACGAAGCCGGTGGCGCCGGTGACAGCGATGGTGGATGCTTGCACGGTTCATTCTCCTGGAGCGAATGTGAAGGATAGGTCGAGGGGACGGGAGGGGCGCTCGCGATGGATGGCGGATCTGGACGGGAGCATGCTCGCAGGGGCGGAAAATTGCTGGCGTGACGAGAGAGAAGGCAGTAGAGTGTCGATAGGAGGACTGTGACGATGGGGTTTATGAACATGGTGCATCAATCAGTATGTCACACGGGTCGTTTTCGGTTTTTGGCGGCGGTCGTGGGGACGGGTTTACTCGGAGCGCCAGCGGTTGCGGGGGATCCGGTCGGTGTGATTCGCGTGCTGACGCTTGAGTCATTTCGCGCGTACGACTGCAATGGTGCGTGGGACACCGATTTGGTGAATGGTGAAGTATTCGAAGATCTTCGTGCAGCGCTTACCGATCCGGCCAATTTTGGTATCGGAGGCGTCGTTGATCGAGAGATTCAGTTCAACTCTGTGCCTGAGATCAATGGCCCGCTGTTGTCGCAGACTGACATTGTCATGTTGTCGACGCTGAGCGAACCTCTGACCGCGTGTGAGTTGCGAGACCTTGGTGCTTTTGTTGAAGCGGGTGGAGGGTTGTTTGTGTTTGAGAACAGCGCCGGACTTCGGTATGGCCCGCTGTTTGGCGCGGTTGGAACCAGCAGTGGTGATAGCAGTTTTGGCGCGTTCGCTTCCCATGCAACGACGGTCGGTCCTTTTGCAAACACTGCTGGCAGTTCAATTCAGATCGCGTTTCATCGTCATTTCGAATCGCTCGGCGCACACGGGGCTCCGATTTTGAATCACGGCGAGAGTGCGGTCGCGGCCGGGTTTGAGCACGGGCTTGGTCGGGCGGTTCTTTTTTGCGATGAAGAGTGGGTTGCTTCATTCGGCGGTGCCAACTGCGGCGCTGGTGCTTTTGACCTGCCTCTTGCGTTGAGTTTCTTTATGAATGCTGTGGCGTGGATCACGCCTGAAGCGGGTTTCGAATACGAACCGGTCGTCTGGCCGCCGTGTCCGGCGGATCTGGTCGAAGACTGTGTGCTCGATTTCTTCGATGTCCAGACATTTCTCGCGCGCTTCTCTGAAGGCGATATGACGGTCGATTTCATCGATGATGGTGTGCTCGACTTCTTCGATGTGCTCGAGTTCCTCAATGACTTTGCTGGTGGTTGCTGATCAATCTAACGGCTCTTTTTGCGACGCGATTTGGTTTTCGGTGACTTGGACTTTGTGCTGCCTTTGCCGCCGAAGCCACCGAGTCCGGGCATCATGCCGTCCATGCCGCCGGAGCGTTGCATCTCTTTGACGGCTTCGACCTTGCTCTTTGCGTTCATGCCGGCCATTTGCTTGGAGACTTTGCTGATCGCGGAGAACTGTTTGACGAGTTGACCGACATCGTTTGTTTCGGTGCCGCTGCCTTGGGCAATGCGTCGTCGGCGTGAAGGGTTGATGACCTTGGGCGACTTGCGTTCCTGGGGTGTCATGCTCTGGATCATGGCTTCGGTCTTGTCGAACATGCCTTCGTCGACATTGGCATCTTTGAGCATTGGTCCGAGCCCGGGGAGGAGCCCGAGGATCTGTTTCATGGGCCCCATGCGGCGAAGTGTTCGGAGCTGCTTGAGGAAGTCTTCCATCGTCATTTCGCCTTTGGCCATTTTGGCCTGCATGGCTTCGGCCTCGGCTTCGGAAACTTCCTCTTGCGCCTTCTCAACGAGTGAAACAACATCACCCATGCCGAGGATGCGTCCGGCCATGCGGTCGGCGTGGAACTCTTCGAGCGCGTCGAGTTTTTCGCCAATACCGATGTAGCGAATCGGGGCTCCGGTGACTTCCTTGACCGAAAGAGCAGCCCCCCCTCGTGTGTCTGAATCGAACTTGGTGAGGATGATGCCATCGACCTCGAGTTTTTCGTGGAAGATCTTGGCGCTGTTGACCGCGTCCTGACCGGTCATGGCATCGACGACGAGGAAGATGTGATGCGGGTTGAGGGCGCGGCGGACGCCATGGAGTTCGCCCATCAGTTCGTCGTTGACATGGAGTCGTCCGGCGGTGTCGAGGATGAGGACATCGACGCCGAGTCTGCGGGCTTCTTTGAGGGCGCTCTGGCAGACGGCGACTGCGACACCGACGGCTTTGCCGTATTCGGCGCATTTCTCGGGTTCTCCGTAAAAGTGGACCTGAGCCCCGCCGGGCATGTCGGTGTTGGCCTGGTCGGCGATGATGTTGAGTTGTTCGACGGCGGCAGGTCGCTGGAGGTCTGCGGCGGCGAGCATGACTGATCGACCGCGTTTCTTGAGGTAGGCTGCGAGTTTGCCGCAGGTCGTTGTTTTGCCTGAGCCCTGCAAACCGGACATCATGATGATCGTCGGTCCAGGACTGACTTTCATGATGCCGGGTGGGGGGGTTGGTTGGCCGTCCTCGGTGCGTCCGTCGCCGAGGAGATCGACGAGCCGTCGGTGGACAATGCCGATCATTTCCTGGCCGGGCTTGAGGCTTTTGGTGACTTCGGCACCCGCGGCATCGGCGATGACCTGCTCGCAGAACTGATCAACGACCTTGAGATTGACATCGGCCTCGAGGAGTGCGGTGCGCACCTCGGCCATGGCTTCGCGGACATTCGCTTCGGTGATTGTGCCCTGGCCGCTGAGTTTACGGATGGCGCTGTTGAAGCCTTCGCTGAGACGATCGAACATGTTGAACCTCGGCTGCTGGCCGGGGCTTGACCGGTTGCACTGTATGCGCCCGACGACGGGCGGCAAGCGGCAAGCGGGTTGAGGTGGAACAAGGCCTGCGCGATCGTTGTTATGATGTGGCTTGCACTGTGAATCCACACTCTCCTTTGAAAGCGAGCCCGACATGCCTCAACGCGTTCATTCCATGCTTCGTGCGCTCTTCGCGAGTTTGTTGGTGGCGACCTTGGCGACATCGGCCTGTGCTCAGGAGGCTGAGCCGGAGATGTTTGAGCGGATCAATCGTCGTGGGGCAGTCAATATCAAAACTGACTACGACGCGACGAACGCGAAGATCCCGCTTGACGAGGTGCATGCGTTGTTGCCACGGGATGCGATCCCGGCGCTGATGAGTCCGGCTCTTGAAAGTGTTGATGAGGCGAAAGCGTGGCTGAAGGCTGGTGATCGGATCATCGAGGTCGGCGCAGGCGGGGTTGTTGTGGGCGTGCCGGTGCGGATCCTGATGTATCACGAGATTGCAAATCTTGATCTCGGCGGCGAGCCAATGGCGGCAACTTATTGCCCGCTGTGCGATTCGGCGACGGTGTTTTCGAGGCGCGTCCGCATGCCCGGCGGGAAGACGGAGGTGCTGGAGTTTGGGGTGTCGGGGGCGCTGTACAACTCAAATGTGTTGATGTATGACCGGGCGCACAAGGGGCTGTGGAGCCAACTGATGATGCGGGCGGTGACGGGCCCGATGTCGGGGACGGCGCTCACAACGCAGCCGGTGCGGATCGTTCGGTTTGACAACTTTGCCGACGCGTACCCGGATGCCAAATTGGTGAGCCGCGAGACTGGGCACAGCCGCAACTATGAAGGCGCGAACCCGTATGTCGAGTATTTTGGCTCTGACAGATTGATGGTGCCTGTTCGATCGTTCGGCGATGCGATGAAGAAGAAGACGCTGGGGCTGGGGATTGAACACGAGGGCGAGGCGTGGTTCGTCCCGGTCGATGCGATCGATCGCGAGATGACTGTTGAGACGAAGGCAGGGGGGGTGCGATTCTCGGCTGACGACGCGGGTGTGCATGTGATCGAGGTGCCCGACGATGTGCGCACAGCCCAGTCGTATTACTATTCGTGGACAGCGTTTTACCCGAACAGCACGATTGTTGAAAAGCGTGAGCCGGCGACGCCGGTTGCGTGGTATGAGGAAGAGATTCGGGCGTTTGAGGCTGCGGATAGAGCATCGCCGCCGGAACCGGGGCAGGTGCTGTTCATAGGGAGTTCGAGCATTCGCATGTGGGAGACGCTTGAGCGGGACATGAGCCCCGTGCCGGTGTTGCGTCGTGGGTTTGGGGGCTCGAAGACGGGCGAGGTGCTTGCGGTGTTTGATAGGATTGTCACGCCTTACGACCCGAGTGTGATCGTGTATTACTGCGGGGACAACGACCTCGGCAATGACAATACCGACGCTCAGGCGGCTGCCGATGGATTCATCGCGTTTGAACGACGCGCCCGAGCGCAGTGGCCGAAGGTGACGGTGATGTACATCGCGATCAAGCCGAGCCTTGCTCGTTGGGACAATTGGCCGGCGATGCAGCGTGCGAATCAGATCGTGCGTGATTATTGCAACGCCACGCAGCGGGCCGAGTTTCTGGACATCGTGTCGCCGGGCTTGACGGCTGCCGGCACGCCTGACCCGGCGATGTTTCTCGATGACGGCTTACACCTCAATAGCACGGGGTACGAACGGTGGAACGAAGTGATTCGGCCAAAGGTGCTCGAAGCGTGGGAGCATCGCTGAACGAACGGCGGTGCCACCACCCGCCGTCTTCGGCGCGTGGTGCTTCGGTCGCGGTGCACCGGTAAACACGACGGGCGGAAGACCGCCAGCCGTGGCACCGGGCGAATAGGTGAGGTTCCACGACAGTCGGTGCCGCCTCGCCGTGCCGGCGGCCAAGAACATTCGGGCAGGCAAGCACGCACGACTCGAAGACTCGATTTGCGTGGCACATGGGAAACAACCACCCATGCCACCCGCCTGTGCTGCGACACGCGGCAGGCCGAGGTTTGGGGCGAACGGTCCGGGTGTCATATTGGTTGTCTGTTGGCCACTGTTTGGCAGCCGGATGGCCAGTTTTAGCCGCGGGTGCGTCCACAACGCGCGTTTTTCATTCTAGACCAGTTCATCCTGAATGGCATGCCATTTGCAGGAGTAAACCGGCAGCAAATGAAGTGAAGGGCCTGTCGAGCATTTGCTGAGATGCGTTTCGAATCTTGAAGATGGGCTGAATAGAGAACGGGTTCTTGTGAACAGGTGATGAAATGAGACAGACTAGATTAAACGGAACACAGTCGCGGTTGCCCGCCGTTGTGATTGGGCTTGCCGGGTGTGCTGCTTTTTCATTGGGAGATCATTTCAATGAGGAGATGAAACTCGCGCCCAATGACGGGGTCGTCGATCAAGCGTTCGGCCATGCTGTCAGTATTGATGGCGGGATCATTGCGGTGGGAGCCAAGGGTGACGATGATCTTGGCGCCCAGTCCGGGTCGGCGTATGTGTTCAATGCGGCGACCGGTATTCAGATCGCGAAGCTCGTTCCCGATGACGGGGCTGCAGGCGATGAGTTCGGTTGCTCCATCGCAATCAGCGGCGGGGTCGTTGCGGTCGGTGCTCGGTTTGACGATGATCATGGCGAGAACTCTGGGGCAGCGTACTTGTTTGATGCTGCGACCGGAGCCCAGTTGGCGAAACTGCTGCCTGATGATGGGCAAGCAGGCGATGAGTTTGGATACTCGATCGCGATGAGCGGCGGGATCGTTGCTGTGGGAGCAATTCGCACTGACGACCTGGGCGACTCATCAGGCTCGGTGTATCTCTTCGATGTATCAACCGGCGCGCAGTTGCAAAAACTACTGCCGAACGAGGGAGCGGCGAACCAGAGTTTTGGTGTGTCGGTCGCGATGGATGACGGGGTTGTCGCGGTCGGATCGCGATCGTACTTCGTCCTCGGCGAAGGGTTTACCCTTGGCGCGGTGTATCTGTTTGATGTATCAACCGGGGACCAGATCAACAGACTTTCGGCTGGCAACGGAACCTGGACCGACTTCTTTGGCGATGCGATCGATATTGACAACGGCCTGGTCGCGGTCGGGGCGTGGGCACGCAGCATCTTCTTTGATCACTCCGGCGCGGCGTATGTCTTTGACGCGTCGACCGGCGATCAGGTGTCTTATATCGTTCCGAGTGACGGCCACGATCGAGACCACTTTGGGATTTCTGTTGCGATCGATGATGGTGTCGTCGCGATCGGGAGTCATCAGGACGGTGACAATGGATTCAACGCTGGTTCGGCGTATCTGTACGACGCAGTGAGCGGTTCGCGTATTGACAAACTTCTGGCGCACGATGGATCGGCGTTTGACTACTTCGGCGAATCGATCGCGATCGAGCATGGTCGTGTCGTTGTCGGCGCTGTCGGCGACGAGGATAATGGATCAAACTCCGGTTCGGTGTATGTGTTCGACAGCGTGTGTCGAGCAGACTTCAATGGCGATGGCGTGCTTGATTTCTTTGATGTCTCCTCGTTTCTGAACGCCAGCCCCGACTTCAATGGCGACGGCGTGTTCGACTTTTTCGATGTAGCGGGTTTCTTGAATGCCTTCTCGGCGGGGTGCCCGTAGTTCAGACCGTTTGACTCGAGCCGGGTGGTGTGGTCGTGTAGTCTTTGCTCAGTAAAACCATGACCATGCCACCCGCCCGTTCTGTGCAGTGTGGCATGCTGAGCCGTATGTCTCGGCGACCCCCCAAAATCTGTGCGTGACACTCGATTTTATTGGCAAAGGTCCGTTTTCGTGCTACTTGTTGATGCTGGAGAAGATTGGTTTGTACACAGTTTGAGGCGAAAGGGATGTCATGCATATTGAGCGATGGGTTGCGGTGACGCTGCTGGGAGCGACTTTGGCCACTTCGGCGTCAGCAGGAACCACTTTGCATGGCCCGACGCCATACCTGAGCAGTGCCGACAGCCCGTTTGCGGGTTTGTCAGGTCTGATGATCGAGGACTTTGAAGACGGCGTGCTCAACCTGACCGGCGTGTCGGCAAGTGTTGGCGGGGTGGTTGGACCAGGGAGCGCGACTGATTCAGTCGATGCCGACGATGGTGTCATTGATGGGTCTGGTCTTGGCGGTCATTCGTTGTTCTGGGGCTCAGGCGCAACCGGCATTCTGTTCACCTTTGATGAACTCATTCTTGAAGGGCTGCCTCGTCACGCAGGGATCGTGTGGACGGATGGCGCAGGAACGATTGAGTTCGAGGCTTTCGATGCTTCGGGTGCCTCTATCGGAACACTTTCTGGCACGCACGCGGGCGGTGGGCATAACGGTCAAACGGATGAAGACCGTTTTTACGGCATCAGCCATGACGCTGGCATCGGCTCGATTTTCATTCGCAACACAGCCGGCGGTATCGAGGTCGATCACCTGCAGTTTGCCATGGTGCCATCGCCGATGACCGGTATGGTGTTGATTTCCGGCGGATTGATTGGTCTTGGCCGCAGACGGCGCTCGTAACCCGAGCCGAATCGTACATTGAGCATGCACTTTGACCAACCCACCCGTTCATCGAACGGGTGGGTTGTTTGTACTCGTCGGCTCGAATCATGCAAGGTTCACCCATCGGCAGGAATTGCGCAGTGGGGGGGATTGTCTCATCTGTTTGGGTGTGAAAACATGGTTATGGGGCTGACGAACGCGGCGTTGTGTCGGCAGCGCGCAACAATTTGGCTGCAGAACGCGGCGTTCTGGCTGCCGCGCGCCGCAATTTGCCTGCAGAACGGGAGGTTGTGCCTGCAGCGCGCAACAATTTGCTTCCAGTGCGCAGGGTTTTGGCTGCCGCGCGCGACCGATTGCCTGCGGTTGGTCAGCGATTGGCCCCGGTGCCACCACCCGCCGTCTTCGGCGCGTGGTGATTCGGTCGTGGTGCACCGGTAGACCTGACGGGCGGAAGACCGCCGGTCGTGGCACCGGGCGAATTTGAGAGGCTCAATGAAGGTTGGTGCCGCCTCGCCGTGCCGGCGGTCAGGAACATTCGGGCACGCAAACACGCACGACTCGAGGACTCGCTGTGCGTGGCACACAACGGAAAGAACCCTGGCCACCCGACGAAGATTGGATCTAAAGAGCTGACCAACAAAGTTCGTATATGCGAAAGTTCCCATGATCAGCCGGAGCGTGACTGTTCATGTGGTGTCCGTGCTTCTTCATCCAAGTAACGAGTTCATCGTCAAGAAACCAGATGCCCCCATCACCAAGCGCGATGTAGACTATCAGCCCACTCTTACTCACCGCGACCCACTCTCGAAATATCCCCCCAACGAAACCTTGTGGCTGTCGATGATCCCTAAATCGACCATTTAGGGCAGTGTTGAATTCGCTCAAATAATGTCGCGTTTCCTCGGAAACATGCGGTTGCCACTGATCCAAATCTGGCAGTGCTGAATGAATTGTGCCATTGAGGCCCACCTCATCACTTTTGGCCGTGTTGATGGGCTTGAAAGACAATTCACTCTTGTTTGAATTCAATTGCATTGCGAACACCACATACTCGTTGCCTCGATCGTCTAAAGCTATATAGGCGACATGAATCTGATGCAAGTCACCAACAGCCAAAGGTCGGTGCCCATTGATGAGTGGTGGTATCAGTTCAGAAGGCCAATCGTGATCACAACTGCGATGTGCAATGGTCCGAGTGACTGTCACAATCGAAACGACGACGACAAGAATCGCGAGAGCGATTTGGAGTTTTCGGCGTGGGCTCATGCTCATAGTCGCAGTTCTAATTCCTGAACCATCGATACGAGTGATGAAAAGCATGTCCCTCGCCTTTGATTCGGGCTCGTTGGCGAGTCAATGCCCGAACAAGTTGGTTTGCCCGAACATGCCTTCAGCCTCGAAGTAACCCAGGGCTTCTTCGACCGAAGTAAACACCTTGGTGGCCGTCTCGGTAATGAACGGGCTCGGGGCCTTGCTTGGCTTCCAGACGACATACACCTCTTTGGCGCCTTCCCAGGCGTGTTGAAGTTCGCGTTCGACGCCGCTGCTGAGGCCGGGGATGGACTTCCCCCCCTCGCCGGGGAGTTCGGGGACATACGAGACGATCATGTCGGCCTGGTCGATGAGTTTGAAGTCGCGCATGTAGATCTGGCCGTCGATATCGCCGGCGATGTCGAGGACCTCGCGTGTGCGCATGCGGATGGGTTCCATGTCCGATTGCACGCCACCAAGTTGGTGGGGCATGTGGTCGAAGAAGTCCTTGCCGTCTTTGACCGCGGCCAGCGCCCGGTCGAGCAGGAGTTTCTCATCGACATCGCCCGGGTCGAAGGTGATGAAGTGGTCGGCGAGCGCGGCCCGGAAGGCGTCGATCTCGGCGAGGACATCGGGCATGTCCACGACATGGCTCATGGGGAAGGAGGGGTAGACGCGTTTCATGTCCGGACGGCAAACGAGGCGGAACATGGTGCGGGTGGTCGAGGCGTGGCGCCCGCGCGAGACGATGTAGAACTGGCTGCCGGGGATGGCCTGACTCATGAGTTCGGTGGCGAGGATCTCTTCTTCGCGCCAGACCATGCAGTCTTTGAGGGTTGCGTCGATGTCGTGTTCATCGTGGAGTCTTGCGTGGACGACCTCGATGTTGTCGACGAGGCAGATGAAGACGCTGGGTTCGAGTTTCTGGATCTGGTCGAAGTCAAAGGCGGAGAACAGCCCGTGCCTCCAGCGGAAGGTGGCGTGGGTGTTGACGATGATGTTGTCCATATCGCGCGAGTCGGCGATGACATCTTTGAAGGCGGCGCGGCGGAGTGAGTTGAGGCGAAGGAGGGGGAGGTCGAGGATGCGACCGGGGCGGATATCGGGGGCTTCGGCGTACATCATGTCGCCGACATTGAAGAGACCAATTTCTTCGCCTTGATCGCCTGCAAACTGAGCAACCTCAGCGAGATATGATTTTTTATCGAGTCCGATCTGTCCTGTCACGATGGTGCGCATGGCAGCCTCCCTTGTGGCCCGGCCCACCGCCGGATGCCGAGTATATGGGTGGTTCGCGGCGAAAAGTCCGATTTGCCGGGTTTCCCGTCGAATCTGGTGCGTGTTGCAACTTGCGGGCAAGACGGCAGGTATAGACCTGGTGAGTCCAATCGGACCGATGTCTTGTGCGCACAGGAGAAGCCATGAAGCGTGCTTTCACACTCGTCGAGTTACTGGTTGTGGTCGGTATCGTCGCGCTGCTCGTGGGGATCCTGGTGCCTGCATTGATGAAGGGTCGACGGGCGGCGGAGGATGCAGCCGGTTCTGCCAACCTGCGGTCATTGTCGCAGGTGATGGGGATGTACACGGGTTCGAATGATGATGGGTTTTTGAATCCATTCGGTGGGAGTGCGGTTTCGTATGCGCACGCACGCACTTTGTCGGATCGCGATCTTGATTGGGACTTTGGCGCAGCGCCTTCGGAAAGTTCGACTGAGGCGTTTGCGTTTTACTGGTACAGTTATCTGGCCGATCTGGATCAAGAATCGAGACTTCGTGAAGAGCAGTTTGCGCCGGCCGATGCGTGGATGAAGGTACTGAAAAAGAAGTTCAAGAAGAAGCCGGAGTCGCGAAGCGGGCTTGCGCTGTGGCCTTCGTCGTTTGTGTATAGCCCAACTTTCTACAGTTCACCCTCGCGGTATCAGGATGCGGAGCGCGCTCCTGCAACTGCGGCGTTGATATCGACCCAGTTCTTGCAGGGTGTAACTTATCCGAGCATGAAAGCAATGCTGTTTGAGCGCGCAGACTTTGGGCAGCAGACGCGTCCGAAGCCACCCGATCAGCAGCAAGTGAGCACCGGAAGGCCTCCGGCGTTCAACAACATTCGCGCGAAGATTGCGGTTGCGACGGTCGATGGGAGTGTTCGCGAAGTCGATATGAGCGATGTGTACACGACGGGCGCGATTCGAGCGAGTGGCATGATCGCGGTTCCTGATCGACCGGGTCTTTTTGCGCCCCATCAGCACCCTGAGTTGAACCACGGGGCGGATGTCGGTTCCGATGCTGAGTACCCCGCGTACTTCTGGGCGACGCGCGAAGGTATTGAAGGCCGGGATCTTCCGAACTGAGCCATGTCGCTGCGCACACTGACTGAAGATGTTCTCTACGCCGGAACCGGGTTTCTCGGGCGATTGGCGGTTGCCTGGGCGGGCGCTCCGCGCGGTGTGCGTCGCACGGTGGCGGTGCTGATGGTGGTTGTGGTGCTGGCGGTGTGGCTTGGGCCGAAGCTTGATCTGTTCAGCGGTTCTCGATCGGGATTCACGGCTGAGGAACTGCGTTTGATCGAGCAAGCGGGCAAGTCTGAGCCCATTGAGAGTCGGCTGCCGTGGTGGTATACCCCCAACGAGTGATTGCGACGGCGGTTGTGGTCTGCCAGTCTCGCCGAGTTGTGCTACGCTTGTGCCCTCACTTCTGGTTCTCTTGAAAGGTCCGCCATGGCTGTGCTCATCAACGCCGACACGAAGGTCATTTGTCAGGGTATCACCGGTTCGTTTGGAGCGGTGCACACGCGCGGGTGCCTGCACTATGGCACCAAGATGGTTGGTGGTGTGACCCCCGGCAAAGGTGGACAGAAGGACGCAAACGGGCTTGCGATTTTTGATACCGTCAAACAGGCTGTCGATGAAACGGGTGCGGAAGCGACGATGATCTTTGTGCCCCCGGCGTTTACCGGTGATGCGATTCTCGAGGCTGCGGACGCCGGCATTCGCGTGATCTGTGCGATCACCGAAGGGGTGCCGGTGCAGGACATGATTCGCGTGCGTGCGGTGCTTGATGAAATGAACATCAGCGCTCGAGGCGCTGATGTCGAGCCTGCTCAGGATCTGTTTACGCTGATCGGCCCGAACTGTCCAGGTGTGATTACGCCCGGGCCCAAGACGGGCGGGGACAAGTCGGCGGCGGATCCATACACGAACAACGGGTGCAAGATCGGCATCATGCCCGGATACATCCACACGCATATTTCGGAAGCCAAAACAGGCAAAGCGGTTGGTATCGTGAGTAGATCGGGCACACTGACCTATGAAGCGGTGTGGCAGACCTCGAATTTCGGGCTCGCCCAGTCGACCTGCATCGGGATCGGCGGCGATCCGGTGCGCGGGATCGACCATATCGACTGTCTGCGGTTGTTTGAAGACGATCCGGAGACTGCTGGGATTTTGATGATCGGTGAGATCGGCGGAACGGATGAAGAGGCTGCGGCTGCGTACATCAAGGAAAATGTGACCAAGCCTGTGGCTGCTTTTATCGCGGGTCGCACGGCCCCCCCTGGCAAGCGGATGGGGCACGCTGGCGCGATTATCTCGGGTGGCGAGGGCACGGCTCAGAGCAAGATCACGGCGCTGCGCGGGGCGGGTGCGGTGATCGCCGAGACACCTGCTGACATGGGGCGGGCGATGGTCGAGGCGATGGGGCTTTGATCTCGGGTGGATAGCGACAATCGCGACATCGGCGTTGTCTGAGATTATCGCTTGAGCCGGGGGTTCGGAACTTTCGGAATTTGATTGATCAATAGGCCGTCTTCTGTCATCATCTAGCATTAAGCCAGATGAACTGATGGGAGGCGAAATGGCACCGTTGAACTTGTTGCGGTTTTCGTTCGTATTGGCTGCGTTGACGATTGTGACCGGATGCAGGCCGATCACACTGACCCAGGTTCAACAGCGATTCGACGAGTCGTATGCGGGCGGGTGTGTTCTCCCGCCGCAATCGGGTGGGACGGGTGCGATTCAGGTGATCGGCTATCGCGCGGCTGTCGACGCAAACAATCTGATCTATTCGATTCATTCTGATACCGACGAGAGTTACAACGAAGGGTTGTTTCAGTTGTATTCGATCCCGGGTGTGCCTGTTGGGGTTTCAAAGTGCATGAATGACTTTGGAATTGTCGAAAAGATCGCCGTCGCGACCGCAGATGGTCAAGCGTACATCGTCGACCTGGATTTGAAAAATGGCGGTGTCATGGCAATTGGTGCCAGCAACATTCTGACTGTCCGCGGTGTTGAGTTTGCCGAGCAGGATGGGTCTGGGCTCAAGAATTTGATTGTGTATGGAACTGGAGGGGGGCCTTTCTCATCGATGGCGGTGTATGTCGAACAGAACGACGGAACCTACGCCAGCCCGAATTTCCCGTCGGGGCTTGGGACGGTCACTTCTGTCGCGGCTGCAAATCTGGATGGAACGGCTGGGGATGAACTTGCTGTTGCTCAAGATACTGGCGGGCAGAACCTCGGTTTGTATTCGTTCGACGGACCAACCGGAACTTATTCGCCCTACGCAGGCTATTCGACTGGTGGTGTCGCGAGTAGGGTGGCTGCAGCAGATCTCGATGATGACGGTGTTTCAGAGATCGTTGTCCTCAATCAATCGCCGGGTGTCAACGGTAACACGGTTGGCGTGTATCAAAGCAACGGGGATGGTACTGTTGGGCTCATTGATCTTGAGCCTGTGGCTAATGGTCCGACGCATGTCGCGTTCGGCGATGTAAACTTTGACGGCCATCTTGATGCGGCGGTCGCCTGTGGGACCGTCGACGAAATCTCCATGCTGTTTGGTGCTCCCGGGGGAGTGTTTGCAGGTTCGACGCAGCATTTGAGCCCTGACGGTGTTGGGGATCTTGTTTTTGTGCCTTCGGTACCCGAAGTTCCGGGGTCGCCAACGCTTGACTTGTTGGTGTTGTCATCATTCGAGCAAGTGGCGGTGCTGATGAGAGGCGACGGAGAGGACTTGCTCACGGAGCAATTTGAAGAGTTCGTGTTGACAAGTGACATGCTGTGCTTTGTGGCTGCCAATTTCGATTCATCTCCCGATGGCGTGCCCGAGATGCGAGCCCTCGTTGTTGATGATGATGGCAGTACACGACAGTTGTATCGCGCCGACTGGGATGCTGCCAATGGGACTTTTGGTGACTCGAGTCTTGAATTGGATCTCAGTGCGAACGAAGCCATGGCGGTGGGGGATTTTGATGGTGCCAATGGACCAGACCTCGTGACCGGGAGTACGGGCGGCGGTGCGTTTCATCTGCGCAACGATGGGGCGGGGAACCTGGCGCTGGTTGACGACGGGCTGGCGCCCGGCGCATTCATCACGGCGATTGGCGCGATGTCGATCAATGGCGATGCGACCGACGATGTTGTCGTGTTGGCGCAGAACACGCTCACGACCTGGTTTGCGTTTGCGGACGGGCCTTGGCAGGAGGGTTCGAGCATCAGTGCGCCGGGGACGACATTGGCGGTGGGACGGTATGACGACGGATCCAACTGGGTCGCGACTGCACATCGCGCTCTCGACGATGTCTCATTCTGGAACATCATGCCGGACGGCTCGATGGTCTTGAGTGATACGGTGTCGATCGCCGGACTCAACAACCCGGAACAGTTGGCATCGGGCGACTGGGATGGCGATGGGCATGATGATGCTGTGATTGTGCTGTCCGAGAATCTGAGTGCCGATGTGCAGGTCGTCCTCATGCTGAACGATGGTGTCGGCGGGTTCGATTCTCAGGTGATCTTTGACCGGGCGCGCGTGGATGGCTGGAATCCCATCGGTGCGGGCTTTGCCGATGTCAACGGCGACGGGCGAACGGATGTCGTGTGTGTGAACAACTCGTTCAACGCCAGCGATCAGTTCCTGTTCGCGATTGTGAACGATCCCAAACGGGGAACCGAACCGGTCATCGAGATGTACTTGACGGGTGACCCGATCGGTTGCTTCGTGGTCGCTGATCTGGATGGTGATGACAGTACCTGGTTCTTGACAGGTAAAACAGGGTCACGCAAAGGGTTGTCAGCGCTCCCGACCCGGTCGGCGGTCAAGGGGGGGCCTTGCAACGAGGCGGATATTGTCAAGCCGTTCGGGCAGTTGGATTTTGCGGATCTGCAGGCGTTCTTGAATCTGTTTGCCGAGTTTGATTTGTCCGTTGACCTGAATGGTGATGGAGCGCTCGATTTCTTTGATGTTCAGCGTTACCTCGGCTCATTTTCAGCCGGGTGTCCGTGATGTTCTATCGACCTTGATGGGCGCAGCTAAGGTGAGAATCAAAAGCCGAGGTCGAGGCCCTCTGCCTGTTTGTCGGCGAGGTAACTTGAGCGGACGAGTGGGCCGCTGAACACGACTTTGAAGCCAGCCTCGGTGCCGACTCGTTCGTACTCGGCGAACTCGTCGGGGTGGACCCAGCGGTCGATGGGCAGGTGGTTCAGGGTTGGCTGCAGGTATTGACCGATGGTGATGATGTCGCAGGCATCGGTGGGGGAGGCCGTGTCTAGGTTGTTCAGTTTGGAAGACCCCTCCCTGATGGTCGGGGTTTGTGGTGTTGGAACAGGGACGGTGGTTTTGGCGATGAGGTCGTGGAGGAACTCGTGGACTTCTTCGCGTCGTTCGCCGATGCCGACCATGATGCCGGTTTTGGCGATTCGGCCTTGGGCTTTGACGCGGCGGAGGAGTTCGATCGAGCGTTCGTAGCGAGCAGCCGGCCTGACGGCAGGGTGGCAGCGTCGGACGGTTTCCAGGTTGTGCGCGATGATGTTGGGTTTGGCATCGATGACCATCTGCAGTGCTGTTTCGTCGCCGCGGAAGTCACCGATGAGGACTTCGATGGAGAGGTCCGGACAGGCATCGCGGAGGCGGATGATGGTTTCAGCCCAAATGGCGGCTCCGCCGTCGGGCATGTCATCGCGATCGACACTCGTGATGACGATGTGCTTGAGATGGGTTCCTCGCAACGAGTCGGCGACACGGCGTGGTTCGTCGAGGTCGGTGACGGGCGGCTTTCCGGTTTTGACATTGCAGAATCCGCAGTTCCGGGTGCAGGTGTCGCCGAGGATCATGATTGTGGCGACACCTCGTTCCCAGCACTCCCCCATATTAGGGCATGATGCTTCCTGGCAGACGGTGTGGAGGCCATGGGTTTCGATGTTGGCTTTGGTTGCCTTGAAGGCTTCGCCTCCGGGGACGCGTGCTCGGAGCCACGCTGGTTTTTTCTTGGCGCGGAGTTGCTGGGTCTGATTGTTGTTGATGACGAGGGATGAGAGACTGACCGCTGGTCGAGCGGTTTTGATGGGGTCGCCGCCGAGCGGTCTGGGGTGTCGAGCCAGCGTTCGGCTGATCAATTTCTGATTTGTAGCAGGATGGTCCTGTCGAGAGGTCATGTAGAACTGTAGGATTCAGACCGCCCCGGTGCTCGTGCGAAGTGTTGTAGGGAATTTTGATTGAATTCGGCATCTATTGCGCTCTGATCTTGGTGTGTCTGGTGATTCGGCGTGTCGAATCAGAGGCTCGCTGGACCGATGCAGCGAGGGAGTCGATGCAGATAGCGGAAGGATTCGTGTGTTTGCGAACCCTGGGCGGGGTTTCGGCGTTTGACAGTGGTAGACCGAGCGCTACCGTACGCGCATTCTCAGAAACGGGGGGGTAGTTAGCCGATCTCCCCTCTATAGATTCGATCTCGCCGTAGCGGGATGGTTTCGTGTCTTGATGATTCGAAGGAGTAAGACTGTGATACAGCCGGCGAAATCAACCTGTTTTGGGGATTCACGACGAATCGGGCGTATGGCGATCTTGGTCGCGTTCGCCGGATTTTTGGGCGGCTGCAGCCACTGGGATTCATATCTCGATCCGAGTGTTGTTGGTGCTTGGGAACGAACACCGACCAAAGTGCCGATTCTCGAGCGGATCGCAACGATAGAAGATGAACCCGACCAGTTTGTCGAGTACAGCGAGATCAGGTCTGATGATTTGATTCCGGAAGCCGAGCCGTATCGACTTGGACCTGGCGACAGTCTGATCGTCACGGTGTATGACCTTGTTGTTCCCGGGCAGCCTCAGATCGAGCAACGAACGATCGACCAGTTGGGGTATGTGGAGTTTCCGCAGCTCGGCCGTGTGTATATGACCGGGCTGACGGAAGAGCAGGCCCGGCAGACGATTGCTGCGAAGGCATCCGAGTTTATTGATGATCCGTTGGTGTCGGTTTCGCTGCAGTCTCGTCGGCAGCAGGCGTTCCACCTGATGGGTGGCGTGCGGTCGCCTGGCCCGTACGGGATTCCTTCGTCAGATTACCGACTGCTCGAAGCGTTGATCGCTGCGGGCGGGATGAGCGAAACCGCGAAATATGTACATGTGATTCGTCAAGTGCCTTTGACGCGTGATGCCGGAGGCGGTGCACCGGCGGATATTCCTGAGATGGACGGCGGTCCGACACCGACCGGTGAGCAGCTACTCGACATCATTGATGATCTCTCGGGTGATGGCGGAAGCGGGGCGCTACCGACACGGCCGGCAGAGCAGTTTGACGGGTTTGGAACGCAGACAGACTCGAACAGAGACTCAAACGGTCAACCTGAGCCGATGATCGACCTGCTGGATTCGAACGATCGCGGTGCTGTTCCCGGCGTGGATATCGACATGGGGAACCAGCGATCGGCACCGACCATTGGTGGGTCTCGCTGGGTGTTTTTGAATGGCGAATGGGTGATGGCAGGCGGCAATGCTGCCAATCCTGGTGCGGGTTCGATGGGCGAACGCGATCCGATGGCCGGCATTGACAAGTTGGTGACGCAGCGTGTGATTCGTGTGCGTGCGGCACCGTTGCTAGCGGGTGATGCTCGCTACAACATTGTTGTGCGTGCGGGCGACATTATTCGCGTTCCGCTTGCAGAAGCAGGGAATGTGTACATCGATGGTGAAGTCAATCGACCGGGTGTGTTTGCGTTGCCTCAGGTTGGTCGTTTGACATTGACCCGGGCGATGACGGCTGCGGGTGGTCTTGGCGGCTTGGCGATTCCTGAGCGTGTCGACCTGACGCGGATGGTTGGCGATGATCAGCAGGCGACGATCATGCTGGATCTGCGTGCGATTTCGCAGGGGACGCAGCCGGATGTGTACTTGAAGCCGGATGACCGGATCAATGTGGGAACGAACTTCTGGGCATTCCCGCTTGCGGTGATTCGGAACGGGTTCCGGATGTCGTACGGGTTTGGTTTCCTGCTTGACAGGAACTTTGGTAATGATGTGTTTGGTGCACCTCCGAGTAACCGGTTCGGTGGTTGAGAGACCGGTCGGCGCTTGATTGGTTGACCGAACTCGGTTGATTGTGGTTCGTAGTGATGTGGTCGGCTGTGCGCCGTCGGTTCCGGGTTCATGACGAAGGAGGTTCGTGATGACCGGCTGCAGGTGGGTTCGGAGATGATGAAGATTCATGAGTGAATCGCCGGACAACACGGTGAGTGCGGACTCGGTGTCGACCGACCTTCGGTTCGGTGTTCTGACAACGAGCGGCGCGGTGATTGCGGGCGCCCTGAGTGTTGCATTCATCGGGCTGTTCTTTCGCTGGTTCATTGTGCAGAGCAAGTGGAGTTGGAACCAGATCGAAGATTGGGGGCACGCTTTTGCAATCCCAGCGATCAGTGGGTATCTGGTCTGGCAACAGCGGGCTTTGATAGCGAAGACGGAAGCACGGGTTTTCTGGCCTGGGTTCGCTCCGATTCTGCTCGGGATTGCGACTTATTTTGCGGGGATCGTGACGATTTCCAACCACATGGTGCAGGGTTTTGCGATGATCCTGACGCTGTTTGGTGTGGTGTTGCTTCTGGCGGGCCCGGCGATTATGCGTGTGGTGTTTTTGCCGATCGCGTTTTTGGTTTTTTCGGTAACGCTTTCGCCTTCGATCATGGAGACGATCACTTTCAAGTTGAAGTTGATCGCTTCTGAGGGCTCCTGGATTTTGCTGTCGGTGCTCGGACCGGTGTTTGGATACTCGGTGGATTTGAGCGGCAACACGCTGTTGATTCAGAAATCGACCGGCGAACCGATTCCCTTGAATGTCGCGGATGCGTGTAGCGGGATGCGCATGGTTGTTGCGTTCTTTGCGTTGGCCGGCGCGGTTGCGTTGCTTTCTGCGAAGAGTTGGTGGCAGCGGATCGCAATCATGTTGATTGCTGGGCCTGTGGCGGTAGCGATGAATGTCCTTCGTGTTGCGGTGCTGGGTTGGCTTTCGATGGCTGACCCTGATCTCGCGTCGGGTGACGCGCACATGATCATCGGGACGATCTTGCTGGTGCCATCGTTGTTGTTGTTCATGGGTTTGGTGTGGATATTGAACCGGCTTGAAGGCGAGCCGGAAGGTGGTGTGTCGTGAACTGGCGCACGGTCCTCCATCCCGCATGTGTCCTGGCATTTCTGGTGTTGGGCGTGTCGGCGATCGGCATGCGAGCGGCGATCGATCGGTACGGATTGCATCTGCAGAAGGAAGAGATTCATGCGCCGGGGCGGCGGCAGGTATCGACGATACCTCGTGAGACACCGAACTGGGAGCAGTTTGGTCCTGATCAGGTGCTTGACGAGGACACTGTGAAGACATTGGGCACGAACAACTTTGTCTCGCGTGCGTTCCGCCGAAAGGGCGGCATTGAAGGCGAGAGGCCGATGGTCATCGAGTTTCACGCTGCCTACTACACCGGCGGGATTGACACGGTGCCGCATGTGCCTGAGCGCTGCATGGTTGGGGGGGGGTGGCGACGGACGAAGGACGCCCGCACGCTCAGCCTCGATCTGGACAGCACGACCTGGGTGAAGGATGAGGCGGCGAGTCAGTCGCCGCTTGGCGAGGTGTATACGGCTCGTACGCTGCCGTCGCCTTATTCGACGGCACCGGGGACGCGTGTTCGTCTGCCGTATTCGATCACGCCGGATTCACCGATTCGGATGCGTGTGACGGAGTTTGAGAGTCCGGATTCGAATCGTCGATTGCTTGCGGGTTATTTCTTTGTTGCCAACGGCGGGGTAGCTTCGAGCGCCGAACAGGTACGGACGCTTGCGTTCAATTTGACGAGTGATTATGCGTATTACCTGAAGGTGCAGTTGAGTTCTGCGACGGTCGAATCGGGCGAAGAGTTGGCTCTTGAAGGCGCGAGTCTCTTGAGTGAGTTGATGCCTGAGATCATGCGGTGTGTGCCGGACTGGACATTGGTCGAGTCTGGCGAGTATCCAGAGGACAACCCAAAGCGAACTGTCGCCGGACAGGCTGAGGATTAAAAGGATTGAGTCACCGAGGTCGGTGATTCAGATTCGGGAGTAGGAATGGCTTCTCGCGTAAATACAAAGTTGGTCGTGGCGTTGGTTGCAGGTGTGATCGCGGTATGCGTGGTCGGCATCGGGCTGTACTCGTTCGTGCTCAAGCGTGGTCCTGAGGACAATGTTCGCGCTGGCGACAAGGCGATGACCGACGGCGAATATGGAGTTGCCAAGAACATGTACGGGCGAGCGGTGAACCGCGACCCGAACAATGTTGAGTGGCTGCAGAAGTACCGGTCGGCGATCGAAGCGTGGACACCTGATACCGAGACGGTGTACAAGAACGAGTTCCAGACCGCGTGGCAACCGATGTTGCGTGCCATGGCGATAGCGCAACAAACGAATATTGATGCGTCGCTGGAGTATCTTGAGCTGGTGTACAGGATGACGGAGATGCGCGGGTTTGATCCGGCAGCGGTGAGCAATCTCGAGCGCGAGACGGTGGCTTTGGTCTCGAACATGCAGATGGCTAATCCGGATGACACGCAGGTGAACCGGCTTCGTCGTTTCCGAGCGCTTGCGTATGTGAATCTCATTCAGAACACGCAGCTGCTTTCGACGGATGTCATGGAGCAAACGCGGGATGATCTGGTGACGGCGCTTGATGCGGACCCTGAAGATGGAGCGATGTCTGTTGGTCTGATGATCTTTGATCAGTCTGCTGCAAAGGGCGAGTTGGCTGCGAGTCGTTGGGACGGGTATCTGGCGAAGATGGAGGAAGCGAAGAAGCACCTGACCTTCCACCTGCTTGAAGATCCGGATGATCCGATGGTGATCCAGTCGCTCCTGGCGGTCGAGATCGACATGGCGTTTGAACAGATCAGACGGAACACAACTGCGGGTGTTGCCAGGCGAGAAGCAGTCGCTGCTTCGGCTCGTTCGTTTATACCGAAGGTCGAGGAGATGTTCGAGTCGCTGCTACAAACCAGTGATCCGATGGAATTGGCGATCATCAGCCGGGTCTCTCGAATCGAGCAGGGTGTTGATCCTGACGCGCGAAACAGGCGGACGGTTGCGCTGGTCGAGAAGATGTTGGAAGGCGATCCTGAAGATTCATCGGCGCTTGCGTTCCTTGCGAACACGCTGAAGACTCGCGGTGATCTTGTTGAGGCAGCGGTCGCGTACGAGCGTTTGACCGAGCAGCCTCAGATGTCGGTTGGTTTGCCTGGCATGATTCGGATGCACCACCAGACGCAGGCGTATCGGATGCTGGCAGAGATTGCTCTGCAGCAGGCAGGTGAGATCAGGTCGGACGATGAAGCGGCTGCTGCGCAGTATGTTGCGCAGGCGAAGGTGAATCGTGATGAGTATGCCGAGCGTGTGGGGTTGTCTGACCCGCAGTTGTTGTATATCGATGCATTGATTGCCGATGCGAATGGGGACATTCGCGGATCTTTGGTCTTGTTTCAGCGGTACATTCAGAGTCTGCCGACGGACCAGGCGACGGCACGGGTTCAAGGGCTTTGGATGCAGGGACAGGCGGCTGCTCGTTTGAACGAACACGGGCGTGCGCGTGAGTCATTCAAGGAGCTTCTGAATCTTCGGCCCGAGGCACCGTTTGCGATTATCGCGTTGGCGCAGTCTGAGATGGCACTCGCGAATCCGCAAGAGGCGTTGGCGCAGTTTCGGCTTGCGAACTCGCTGATGCCCGGGAATGAAGCGGTGGTGGAGCAGATTCGCAAGTTGGAAATCGGGCTTGGGTTGGTGGCTTCGGACGATCCGATTGAGCAAGCGCTCGCGGAGTCGCGGGCGGCGCTTGGGGGTTCTGCGACACAGGCTTCGAACAGTATTCTTGCGAAGCAGATTTTGCAGGACGCGATTGCGACGCATGGGTATGCGCCGGACCTTGCGAGAGAACTGGCGACGATCTTCATGATGGAGCGCAATCTTGATGCGGCGAAGGAAGCCCTTGGTAAATCGCTTGAATCGAATCCTGATGATGAAACGCTTGTGCGTTTGAACGACGCGATTCAGCAGGACAACATGCTTGATGCAAATCTGGCTTTGATCGACAGTTCACCCGTTTCGGACACGCGCAAGGCGGTGAATACATTTCGTGTCTTGATGTCGTATGACGAGCCTGAGCGGGCTCGCGAGGTGCTCGCGCAAGCGCGGGCAGCGAATCCTGATGACACCGTGTTGATCGACATGGCATTCGTGGATGCGCTTCAGCAAGAGGACCTTGCAAAAGCCCGAGCGGTGTATGAAGAGGCTGTTGGGCGAGGCGTGCTGGGTGGCGATTCACTGATCTATCGCGCTCGACTTGAAGCGGTGGAAGGTCGTGCCCAGGAAGCGATCGACACGCTGACACAGGCGATTGAGTTGGGCGCGACGCAGTCGCCGGTGTACCGTTTGCTTGGCACGCAGATGCAGGCTGCGGGATTGAGTCAGCAGGCGCTTGAAGCATACCAGACTGCGTACAACATCAAGCCTGACGACATCAACAACGCGAAAGCGCTGATGCAGAGTTTGTACACGCTTCGTCGTCCTGAAGAGGCGTTGGTTGTGGCGCGTGAAGCGCAGCGATTCGGTCGTAATGACAGCGGGTTCCGCAACATGTGGTTGTCGCTTGAATCTGAAGCGGGCGGTGAAGCCGGCATGTCGCGTGCGATCACCGTTCGTGAACAGATCAGTGTTGTTGACCCTGAGGACAAGACGAACAAGATTCAACTCGCGATGTTGTATATCGACATTGCGAGTTCGAAGGATCTCGTTGTTGCCGACGAAGCGCGGCGTGAATACTGGGCGAAGGCGAAATCGCTGATCGACAGTATGAAGGCAGAAGAAAAAGACATTCGCATGGTGCAGTTGGAAGCCCGCTGGCTTGCCGACCAGGGTCGTGTGCCACAGGAAGATGGCACGACGATTGATGGCATCGATGCGGCACGAGGTGTATTCGTCGAGTACATCCTTGAAAAGGGTGACGATGTGACTGCGGTGCCGTTCGTTGCGCTTGCCGAGTTCATGATGGAGCGCGGTCGATACAGCGTTGCCGAGAGTTCGCTGATTGGTGCGAAGGAATACCAGACGGAAGATCTCGAGGTCGACAAGATTCTTGGATCGCTGTACATGGATCAGAAGCAGTTCCGCATTGCGGCGGAGACCTTTGGAGCGGTCGTCAATGCTGGGAAAGATATCGAGGGTGAGCCTTATCGCCTGCGTTGGATTGAGATGTTGCTTCGTATTGGTGAGTATGCGAAGGCGCAGGAGCAGTTGGATCTTCTGCCAGCGTCGATGGCGGAGGATCTGACGACACTCTTGCAGCAAGCCGAAGCGGCAGACGGGCTTGGGCAGGCGACCAAGGCGGCGCAGATGTATGACCGTGCCGTTGCGTTGTTCCCAGAGAGCCCGTTGCCCTACTCGCGTCGTGCGGAGTATCGCCTGCGTGATGCCAATATGTTGCAGGATGTTCTCGCTGACCTGGGTCAGGCGTTGTCGATTGACCCGACGAATGTGCAGACGCTGCAGATTCGTGCGGGTGTGTTCAGCCGCGAGAACCGGTACGAAGAAATGCTCGCGGACTTAACGACGGCTCTTCGAGCAAATCCGCAGAACACGGACATTTTGATGTCGGTGATGCTTGAGCATTTGATGCGTGATGAAGACGGTCGTGCGATGGACCTTGTTGAAGAAACGATGCGGAAGCGGCCGCGCGACTTGATGTTGATTGCGACGGCTGCCAAGGTGTTTGAGGATAGATTGTTCTGGGATCGAGCTGCGACGCTGTACCAGCGTGGTTGGGAGTTGAGCGGCGACCATGGTTTTGGTCTGGCGTACATCAATAGTTTGATCAGTCGCGATCAGCCGAAAACGCGTGATGCGGATCTGGTGCTGCGGCAAGTGCGTCAGTTAACGGGTGCTGCTGAGACTGACTGGCGTGTTGATTTTGCTGCAGCAGCGATTCAGTTCAAGCAAGGCAATGTGGCTGCAGCCGAGACTGCGCTCTCTGCGTTGTTTGAGACACTCTCTGAGAGACCGGGTGTGTTGAGTATCTGGCTTGGCAATCTCACCGCGCTGTATGGTGAAGATGTGCAGGGGCGCACTGCGTTTCTGCAGAAGTTGGCTGCATCACTATCGGATGACGCGCCGGGCAAGCCCTGGGCGCGGTTGTTTTATGCTCAGTCCTTGTCGGCTGATGAAGCAACGCACGACGAAGCGTCGAGCCTGTTCCGCGAGATGCAAGCGTTGGGCGAGACCTCGCCATTCGCACGATTTGCGTTCCGACAGGAAGGCGCGATGTACTATTCGGCCGGTCTGTATGAAGAAGCGGTGCGTGTGTGGGAAGCTGGTCTTGACATGTTCCCCGGCGACTGGGAGATGTGTAACAATGCAGCGTTTGCATTGGCAACGGAGTTGAACCGACCTTCGGATGCGTTGCCGTTCGCGTTATCAGCCGTCGAAGCGGCTCCGCAGCAATCGGAAGCGTACGACTCGCTTGCTCGCGTCTATATCGGGACGGGTGAACTCAACAAGGCGATGGAAGCACTGCGACAGGCGCGACGATTCTCGAACTCGAAGCGATCGGATGTGAGTATTGCAGTGACGGGCGGCGAACTGAACATCGAACGCGGTGAGTTGTCGCAAGCCCGCAAGAATCTGGAGCGGTTGCTTCTGGGTATCTCGCTCGTTCCGGATCTTCGAGAGGATTTTGAGTCCGATATTGAACTGCTTCTGCGGAGAATCGACTCACTCGGCGGGTAAATCTGGCCGACAACACTGAACGACCCTTTGTCTCGATAGAAGCGCCTTCGCCCAGGCGTATGGATAGAACCGGGCGGGAGACTAGCGATGACGACGATGCCAACTGCTGCACCAACTGGAACGCCGATGCCTCGCCCACCGGCTGGTGGTGGGGGTGGCGGCGCACCCATGGTGACGATTGACCCAATCAAGTTGCTCAAGAAGTATCAATGGGTGCTGGTGGCATGTGTGATCTTCGGCGCGTTCATGGGGACGGCTGCGCACTTCGCGTTTCTCAAGTTGCGTCCGACCTTTGTGTCTGAGGTCATGTTTGAAGTCACGATGCCTCAAGAGAACATTGAAGACATCACTTCGATGGGTATCAGTTCGGCGGAAATCGACCGCATCATGGCGACTGAGAAGTTGAAGTTGGTCTCTGATTCGATGCTGGACACTCTGGCGAGTGATCCGCGGCTTGTGACGCAGGCGCCAAACTGGGTCAAGCCGTATATGTCGGGTGGCCGTATCAACACGACGGAAGCGACGGAAGCGTTGAAGGAATCGATTTCATCGAGCATGATCAGCGGGACGAACTACTTCAAGTTGTCGGTGAAGGGTCGAACGGCGGATGATGTGTTTGTGATTGCGGGTCTTTTGAAGGATGTGTACCTGAGCGATTTGACGCGCATGACGAGTGTCGGCGTTCAGGAACAAAGCAGGGTCATCAATGACACCGTGCGAGATATCGATACGACGATCAACTCGTTGAATGATCAACGAGCCCGATTGCTGAAGGAACAGACTGTCGACTCGCTCGATCTGCGGACGAATGCGTTGGGCCAGCGTCAGAGTTTGACCTTGAACCAGTTGTCAGAAGCCGAGCACTGGATCACGACGATCTTGAGTCGGCTTGAGACGATGGAGCAGGCTCGCAACTCGGAAGCGGGTGTGACTTATTCGGATTCGCAGCGTTCGGCGGCGAATCAGGATCCGTTGGTGCAGGGCCAGCGTCAGACGCTGAAAGTGCTCGAGACCGAGTTGCAGAGTTTGCGCGAGCGTGGGTACAAGCCGAGTCACCGCGAGTTCAAGCGCATTCAGGCGCAGATCGACTCGACGAAGCAGAAGATGACAGATCTGATCGAAGAGACACTGGCGCGGAATTTTGATGCGGAGTATGACGACTACACGCAGCAGTTGCGGTCGTATCAGGCATCACAAGCAAAGTTGTCGGGAGAGGCAGAGACCTTGCGCAATGAACTTGCGGATCTGAATCGAACGATCTCAGAACTTGACGATGTTGAACGCAAGATTAACGAGATGATCAGTCAGCGCCAGACCAACCTGAACTCGCTTGCGAGCCTGACCCAGCGATCGAAGTTGAAGAATGCATCGCTTGTCGGGGTGGCTGGTGCTGAGCGCAAGCCCAACCGGCCTTCGTTTCCCAAGATCTTCATGATGGTGCCGGCGGGTGCGTTCCTGTTCACAGGGCTCATTGGTGGCTTGCTGCTGCTGCGTGAGTTGCTTGACACGCGTGTGAAGGGGCCTTCTGATGTTGCGCTTCTGCCTCGGACGCGCGTCGTTGGGATGATCGCAGCGGGCGATGAAGATGAAGGGAACAAGAACAAGATTGAAGTGATGTTCCGCGATTCGGCTGACAGCGTTGTTGCTGAGCATTTCCGGCAACTGCGGACGACGGTGATCAAGCAGATGCAACGCAGTGGTCATCAGTCGCTGTTGATCGTGGGCGGCATGCCCGGTTCGGGCGCATCGTCGGTCGTGAGCAATCTCGGTTTGGCGTGTGCTTCGATGGATCTGAAAGTGTTGTTGATCGATGGGAACTTCCGTCGTCCGGCGCTGCATCGGATCTTTGAGAAGCAGGCGAGCCCTGGGTTGTCAGATGTGTTGGCCGGTTTGACGACACTCGAGGACGCTGCGCAGCCTGTCGATGGTGTCGCGAATCTTGATGTGCTGACTGTTGGATCGGCTGAGCATCGTCAGTACGAGCGGCTGGGCGGCAATCAGATGGCCGATTGCCTCGGTGCCTGCAAAGGGAAGTACGATCTCGTTCTGATCGATGTCGCGCCCGCCATGGTGTCAGGCGACGGCATGGCGATCGCGAATCGGACGGATGCCTCGATGCTCGTGGTACGTGCGTATGGCGAAAAACGAGGTATGGTTGCCCGATTGCGGAACGAACTTGATGAGTGTCGCTCAGAGATGTTGGGTGTGGTCGTCAATGCTGTGCGTTCGGCGCCAGGTGGATACATGCGTCAGAACATTCGTGCGAGCCGCGCCTATCACACGCCGGGGATGAAGGTGGGTACTTCCATCGATCACGATCCGGCGGAAGGATAAACCAGAGGTTCGGCAGGTTGCAAGCGAGGTCGATCGGTGCCCGAGTCAGCAGAAGAAACGCGAGCACCCGATGTCAGACGGACCCTGGTGACCGGTGGGGCAGGATTTGTCGGTTCGCACTTGATCGAGGTCCTGCTTGAACGCGGCGATCATGTCACGGTCATTGACAATCTCTCGACCGGGCGGCAGAGCAATCTGGGTGCGGGGCACGCTCGACTACGATTTATCGAATCGACGGTGACACGGGCGCTCGATGCGTTTGGACCCGGCGAACGATTTGATGAGATATATCACCTCGCGGCTGCGGTGGGGGTGCAACTTATTCTGGAAGACCCGATCGGATCGATCGAGACGAATGTCGAACAGACCTCTGCCGTCTTGCGGTTTGCCAGGACGCATGGCAGGGATGGGGGGCCGGCGTCGATCCTGTTGACATCCAGCAGCGAAGTCTATGGGAAGCCCGCGAGCGATGTGTTCTGTGAAGACGACGATGTTGTGTACGGCCCGACGACTGCGCTGCGGTGGTCGTATGCACAGACGAAGGCAATTGATGAGTATCTTGCGCTGGCGCATCATGCGCGATGCGGGGTGCCGGCGGTTGTTGTTCGATTGTTCAATACCGTTGGTCCGCGGCAGGTTGGGTCGTATGGCATGGTGCTGCCTCGATTCGTTGAATCGGCGCTGCGTGGTGAGCCGCTCAAGGTGTTTGGGGATGGCGAGCAATCACGATGCTTCTGCGATGTGCGTGATGTGGTGCGTGTTCTGCCCAAGTTACTTGGTTCACAAGCCTGCGCGGGTCGGGTGTTTAATGTTGGCAGCGATGAGTCGATTTCGATACGAGCGCTGGCTGAGGCTGTGATTGCGACGCTCGGGTCGACTTCGACCGTGTCGATGGTTCCCTACGGTGATGCGTATCCCGGCGGTTTTGAAGATCTGCGTCATCGTCGGCCTTCGCTTGAGCGCGTGCGGTCGGCGGTCGGGTTTGAGCCGAAATGGAACTTGACGGACACGATTCAAGATCTTGCAAATGAGATTCGGCAGCAGTTGGTGAAAGAGGAATCGTCTCAATGATGCCCGACGCGAAAATCCTGGTGCCGCCCGATGTGGCGACTCAGATCGATCTGCTCGGGGACGAGATTGCTCGGCTGTCGGAGTTACACACAAGTCTGTCGCGCGATGCCGGAATGCTTGTGGGCGAAGAGGTGACCCGGTTTGGCATGCTCCAAGGGTATCTCGGGGTTGCGATTGTCGCGTTCATCATCACGCTGATCGCGACGCCTTTGGCTCGTAAGACTGCGATTTCGGTGGGCATTATTGATCGTCCGAGTGCGAGGAAGATTCACTCGGTTCCGATTGCGTATTTGGGTGGTGTGGCTGTCTTCCTGGGAATCATGAGCGGGATTTTTTACAGTTACTTTGCCTCCCGCTTCACGGGGTTGATTGACTGGCACATCACGCAGTATGCGATTCCCGGCACTGATATTCCGCCTGGTTCCGGGATTCCGCAGTTGGTGCCGCCTTCGATCGTGCTTGGCATCACCGTGATCATGGTTGTCGGGTTGATCGATGATGTTGTCGGGATTATGCCCCGCGTGAAGTTGGGGGGGCAGTTGTTTGCGGCTGCCGCTCTCGCGTACGGCGATATCGGTGTCAAGGTTGCCCAGGGCATTCTGTCTCCCACGCTTGGTGCGTTGCTGAACAATCACGATTTGAGCTGGGCCTTCAGCATGCCGGTGTTCGGTATGGTCGAGTTTGACTTGATCTATTGGACTGGCACAGCGGTCATAGCGATTTTCGTGCTCGGTGGGTGCAACTCGGCGAATTTGATCGATGGACTTGATGGGCTGCTGACGGGTGTCACGGCGATCGCCGCGATCGGTCTGGTTGTGATTGCGCTTGGTCTGGCGGTGCTTGACGATGGGCCTCGCGATGCGCAGCGAATTGTGCTGGGGCTTGCCTTGATTGGTGCGTGTCTTGGGTTCCTGCCTTACAACTTCAATCCGGCGAGTATTTTTCTTGGTGATTGCGGCTCGTTGATGCTCGGGTTTTGTACGATCGTCTTGATCTTGTTGCTAGGTGATTCGGGCACGGATGCAGGGCGGTCGTACCTGGTGATCGCGGGTTTGATCATTTACGCGATTCCGATCATCGATACCGTGCTTGCGATCGTGCGTCGAAGGCTTGCACGGAAGAAGATGTCTGATCCTGACGCGGACCACCTTCATCACATGCTTCGCCGATCGCTCGGTGTCAAAGGTGCGGTGTTGGTGCTGTATGTGATCGCGATTTGTTTCGCGCTGCTTGGTATTGCACTGAGTATGGGCCGTGCGCGCGTTGTGTATTCGCTGGCACTGCTATTTGCTTCGTACATCGGGGTGTATGCGATCAAGATTGCTCGCCGCAAGCATCTTGAGGAAGAGGCCATGAACGGTGTTCAGCGGCGAACAGTGCCTGAGGACGGGTCTGCGAATGCTGGTAGGGAGTCGAGTTCGGTGACTGGGACGGTGTGATCTGCATGGTGTTGCCTGAAGTGTGAAGGGTGGAGGCGATATACTCCGCCCATGACCGAAGCACGCCCGATGCGCCGAATCGCTTTGATGAACCAGAAAGGTGGCGTGGGCAAGACGACCACGACCGTCAACCTTGCTGCGGCGATAGCCCGGCAAGGGCGATCGACCCTTGTTGTTGATCTCGATCCACAAGCACACGCGACGCTGCATCTGGGGGTTGACCCGGACGATGCACACGCTTCGGCGTATGACCTGTTAATGGATGGATCGGCTGACCCGACGGACGCGGCTTTGGAGGTGTCCGAGCATTTGCATCTGATTCCGTCTGAGACGGATCTGGCGGGTGCGGAATCTGAGCTTGCGAGTCAGAACGATCGGCACCATCGGCTGGATCGCGTGCTGGGTCGTCTGGAAGAATGCTACGAGTTTGTGTTTCTTGATTGCCCGCCTTCGCTCGGCGCATTGACCATGAACGGTTTGGTTGCGGCACGCGAAGTGATCATTCCGATGCAGGCGCATTTTCTAGCGTTGCAAGGGCTTGGCAAGTTGCTTGAGACGGTGCAGTTGGTGCGGACTGGTTTGAACCCCAAGTTGCGTGTTTCGGGGGTGGTGCTCTGCATGCATGACGCGCAGGCGACGCACACGCGTGAGGTCGTGGCCGATATGGAGTCGTTCTTTGAATCGGCTCGAGCGGATGTGGAATCACCGTGGCGATTTGCTCGGGTGTTTCGGCCTCCGATTCGACGCAATATCAAACTGGCTGAGGGACCGAGTTTCGGGCAGACTATCTTTGACTATGCCCCCGATGCTGCAGGTGCGAAAGACTATGAAGCGCTTGGTGCTGGTTTGCTGCGTGAGTGGGATCGATTGCTCGAACGGCGTGGGGGGGCGGCGAGTGAAGTTCAGGTTACGGACTCTGGTCGATCAGTACCGATGCCGGGGCCGGTCCTGTGAGTCATGATGACGAGCAACTCCCTGCGCTGTTGACTTGGAAGTTTGCGAGGCCGGTCTTTCTTCTGTATGCGATTGCGCTGGCGATCGGGACACATATACCCGGTGTACGCATCGAGGGTTCGGTCCCGCGGCCGGACATCCTTGTGCATGTTGCAGCGTTTGGCATGTGGGCGACTTTGTTGATCTGGTGTCGGTTTTTTGGGGCTGCGCTTTCGTGGCGGAATGTGTTTGTTTCAGCCGGTATTGCTGTGATTTATGCGGCGATCGATGAGGCGACGCAAGGAATTCCTGCACTCAAGCGGACTGTCGCGATTGAAGACTTTTTGGCTGGGGTGCTCGGTGTCGTCGGTGCGGTGTTTGCGGCGTGGATGGCGCGTGTGGCGCTACAGCGGTCGGGCGGGTTGTTCGGCCCGCCGATCTGGATCTTGATGTTGATTGCCGGGTTGGTGCTTGGTGGCTTGGCGACGATCGTCATGCCACCAACGTATCTGGATGCAGGGCTGCACGAGATTGACACCTCGAACGGCGGTATCGACGAAACGCATGACGAGAAACAGCATGTTGAATCGCCCGATGAACACGCGTCGCCCGTGGTCGAGGGTGAAAATCACGAAGAGGCTGCGGAAGATGTTGGGCACGAGGCGGATGCATCTCATGGGATGAAACCAACGATTCCGTTGATTTTGGTGGCACCGTTTGCGGCACTGCTTTTGAGTATCGCGTTGATGCCTTTTGTCAGTGAACGGTTTTGGCATCATCACTTTGCGGATTTCGCTTTTTTCTTTGGGGGGCTGACAGCCGGGTATTACCTGCTTGGGTTTACCGAGCCTTATACACACGGCATGACCTATGGCGTGTACCAGATGTTTCATGTCGGACAGGAGTATGTCGCATTTATCGCGCTTGTGGGCGGGCTGTATGTCGCATCGGGCGGGGTTGTGGTTGATATTCGCGGGCGAGGTCGCCCCATGGCAAATGTGACCCTGCTGGCGTTTGGGGCGGTCATCGCCAATGTCGTCGGTACAACTGGTGCATCGATGCTGCTCATTCGGCCTTTCATGCGGCTCAACGAGGGTCGATTGCGTGCGGTTCACATTGTCATGTTCATCTTGATCGTGAGTAACTGCGGGGGGGCGTTGACACCGATTGGTGACCCGCCTTTGTATCTGGGGTATCTGAAGGGTGTGCCATTTTTCTGGACAGCGCAACATCTTTTCCCGATGTGGCTGACCTGCGTCGGCGCGTTGCTGATGACATCGTACATTGTTGACCATGTCGTTGAGCGGAGGCTGGCACCTGTGCAGGTCGAGCAAGCGACCGGGTATGGTGTTCGCGTGCGTGGTCTGAGCGGGATCATTGCGCTTGGGGTGATCATCGGGGCGGTTTTCATCGATCCGTACCTTGCCGGTCGGGTGGACACGCGGGGTGTGCCGGTTGGACCAGTCGTCCAGTTGGTTGCGGCTGCTGTTGCGTATTTTGTCGCTCCGAAGGCGAATCTCGCATCAAACGAGTTTAACTTTTTCCCAGTGAAAGAAGTCGGGCTGCTGTTTGTTGGTATTTTTGCGACGATGGCACCGGCGCTGGGTTATCTGGCGTTCAAGGGTGATTCACTTGGTATTGACACGCCGACAAAGTTTTACTTTGCAACAGGGATGTTGAGCGGCGTGCTTGACAACGCGCCGACCTATGCCAACTTCTTGCAGATTGCATTTGGTTCTGGAGAGATGTCGGTTACTTCGCTGCGTGCTTTTCTCAGCACGACGGAGGGGGCGGCGTTGGTGCGTGCGGTGTCGCTTGGTGCTGTGTTCTTCGGAGCGTTCACATACATCGGGAACGGGCCGAATTTCATGGTCAAGGCGTTGGCTGAGCGATCTGGAGTGCGGATGCCGTCGTTTTTCGGATACATCTTTCGTGCGTTGATTTTCCTGAGCCCTGCGGTGCTTCTGGTATGGGTGATCTTCATTCGATGAACGATTCTGCTCGTGATGAAGGACGGCTCCGGCTGGGGCGCGATGTGCGGACCATTTCCGGACTGACACTGATCTCTCGCGTCACCGGATTGGTTCGTGATCTGGTCACGGTACGCATTTTTGGCGACGGTGTTGTGGGTTCTGCGTTTGCTGCAGCGTTTGCGATTCCAAACATGTTCCGGCGGCTGTTTGGCGAAGGTGCATTGTCGGCTGCGTTTATTCCCGAGTATGCGACGCTGACGCAGGATGACCCGAAGCGTGCGGATGCGTTCTGTTCGCTGACGATCGGTCTGGTTGCGGTCTTGACGACCGTTCTGACGGTGCTTGTGGAGATCGGGCTCGGGTTGATTCTGGTGTTCATGACGCCGGAGCCAGAACGCAATTATTCGATTGCGTTGGTCATGTTCTTGCTGCCGTACATGCCATTGGTGTGCGTTGCAGCGATGCTGGCGGGGATGTTGCAGGTACACGGTCGATTTGCACCCGGTGCAGCGATGCCCATGATTCTCAATGCGTGCATGATTGCGGTTTCGCTACCGTTCTTCATGATGAGCGACGCAGATGCGCGGCAGTGGGGCTGGATCATCGGCGTGTCTGTGTTGGTATCGGGGGGGCTTCAGGTAGTCTGGTCACTGGTTGCACTGCGCGGTGTTGTGAACTGGACACGAGCGGTTGAGCACGCGTCTGAGCCCGCTCGGCGGATGCTGAAGAAACTCGGGCCTGTCTTGCTTGGGCTCGGGACACTCCAACTCAATGCGTTGATTGATACGCTCATTGCGATGTGGCCGAACTGGATCGGTCCGACGATTGGCGGTCGTCCTTACCCGCTTGATGCGGCATCGAACAGCATTTTGTTTTTTACGCAGCGGTTGTATCAGTTTCCGCTTGGCGTGTTCGGGATTGCTGTGGCGACGGCAATTTTTCCGAGTTTGAGTCGAGCGGCGAGCGAGCCGAAGCGATTTTTGGAGATGCTGCAGCACGGTGTGCGGCTGTCACTGTTCATCGCGCTTCCGGCGACAGTGGGGTTGATCCTAGTGCGTTCTGATTTGATTGCGGTGCTGTATTCAGGCCCTGGTGGGGGGTTCAGTAAGAGCGGTGTCGATCGATCATCGGCGGTGTTGCTCGGATACGGCGTAGGAGTGTGGGCGTACTCGCTCAATCAGTTGTGGACGCGAGCATACTACGCGCGTGGTGACACAAAGACGCCGATGCAGATCGCGGTCGGGATGGTCGGGCTCAACTTGCTGCTCAATGTGGTGTTGGTGTTTGCGACGCCGTTGCGAGAGGCCGGGCTGGCGTGGTCGACCGCGATCGCGGCGATCGTGCAGTGCGCGGTGCTGTGGCTCGTGCTCAGGCGCCAGCACATCAACCTGTTTGATCGGAGCACCCGGCGAGGGATCGGGCGATCGGTTGTGCTCACGCTCATGATGGCGGGTGCTGTAAGTGGAGTGGGTTTGGCTCTGCCTGCCGCGGAGCATTGGTCAGGTTCTGTGGTGCGACTCGGCGCTTTGACCGTGACTGGGGCGGCAGTTTTTGCGCTTGGGTCGATGCTGTGGCGGATTGAAGAGTTGGGGTGGTTCTTCCGGCGCACCCGCGGTGCGGAGTGAGCGCACGCCAGTCGTTCGTCCGATGATCTTCCTGCGAACCGCGAACAACCGCGCACAAAGGAGGCATCATGCTGGGATGGATGAGAACGCATCGAGTCAGGCTGACATCGTTTGTTGTGGGATCGTTGGCATTGCTTACGGTCGGGTGTGGCACGGTGCAGGGGTTTGGTGAGGATCTGTCGCAAGCGAGTCAGAGCGTTCGCCAGGCGTTTGTCGGCAGCGATCCGGATGCGCCGCCGCTAGACTGATCGGTGCCGATCGATCTCAGTGACAAGCCAATAGCGATAACGGGTGCGAGCAGCGGCATCGGGCGTGCAACTGCGCTTGCGTGCGCTCGAGTGGGCATGCCGGTCGCCGTGCTTGCGCGTCGGGCGGACCGGCTTGACGCGTTGTGCGCTCAGATCGAGTCATTGGGGGGGCGAGCCGTCGCTGTGCCCGGTTCGGTTGAGGTTCCCGCAGACTGCGAGAGGCTCATCGAGCAAACGGTCGATTCGTTCGGCTCGATCTATGGCGTGTTCGCGAACGCTGGGTACAGTCTGGAAGAGCCTTGTGTGGACATAGACGAAGAGTCCATGCGGCGTATGTTCGAGGTGAACTTCTGGGGGAGTTTGCACACCGTTCGTCCGGCGCTTTCGATCATGCGTCAGGCAGGGGCCGGGCATGTGCTGTTCTGTTCGAGTTGCCTGTCAAAGATCACGATGCCCGCGTATGGGTGTTATTCTTCGACAAAGGCGTGCCAGGATCACTTCGCTCGTTCGATGCGGCTCGAGCTGCGCGGGACGGGGGTGCATGTTTCCAGCGTGCACCCAATCGGTACGCGGACCGAGTTGTTTGAAAACAAGGTGTCAGCGAACGGCGAGGTAACGGGAGTGCCGAATCATGCGCCAGATTGGCTCATGCAATCGCCCGAGCGTGTGGCGCGAGCTGTGGTTCGCTGTTTGCGCAGGCCTCGCGGCGAAGTGTGGACGAGCGCTGCGACGCGGACTGCGACGGGGCTTGCGACGGTGTTCCCCGGGCTTGCCGATCGGTTGCTTGCACGAGCGTTTCGAGACAATGATCGATCGGCGAAGTAAGTGCGATCAGGAATCGTCATCATCGTCCAAGGCAGTTGGTGAGCCGTCGTTGGCGAGGGCCTTGTCGACCAGTGTTCGCACACGATTCATGACATCATCGGGTTCGGCGCCACGGCGAACGCGTTCGGTGCCGACGAGATTGCCCGCGGCATCAATGACCGCGACGGTTGGAAACACGACGACGGAAAACGCGTCTGCGACGCTATTGCTGTTCGGTGCGATTTCAAAGGTGTAATCGCGCACGCGGGCAACATCGACCGCGGTGGTCGCGTCGCGTTCGCGGACTGCCATGCCGATGACACGGACACCGCGATCGAAGTAATTCTCAGCCAGGCTCGACATGAGTGGGCTGTAGGGTCGGCATTCCATACTCCAAGAGCCCCAGAAATACAGGACCGCAACATTGCCGCGAAGTGATTCGAGTGAAATTGTTTCACCCGCGTCATTGGCAGTCGAGAAGTCGGGGGAGGGTGGGTAAACATTGGCGGGGGCTGCGGGTCGAATTTCTGCGGGTGCTGCGATCGGCGGTGTGTCGATACGCGTTGCGTTGGTTGCATCTGCGACGACGGTGGACCGGCGAATAGCGCTTTGCGCGAGTGTGTAGCCTTCTGGAAGTGGGAGATCGAACTGCTTGTCTTCGAGTTCGATGCCGGGTTCGAGTTTCGTCAGTTCGAGAACGATGGTCATGGAGAAAGCGCCGTCGCCCGACACGCGTTCAATGCGGCGGATAAGGTGGTCTTCGTGCCCGACTGAGACACGCGCGACCTGATGAGGGCGACCGCGGGTGGGGCGGCCTTCCGGCTTGGCATAGGTGACTTTGATGACATCGCATTTGACGCCATCAATGGTGACCTGATCGAGCAGTTCGAGTTCGCTCGCCGCGATCTCGTCTTTGAGAGGGACTGGCTTGAGCAGTTCTTCGAGGACGAGCGAGCGGGCGGCTGAGTATCCTCGGCTCCTGGTCGCGAGCGCGCGAGAGGAGGGATACTGGTACACCTTTTTTTCTGCGACATCAAGCCAGCGTGCGTTGTCATTGTTCAAGACGAGGTCGATCTTGATGGGTTCTTTTTCCTGCGCGCTACCGGAAGTGGTCTGGCCGGTGATGCGGGAGGTCCAACTGGGTGTGATCTTCGCTTCGGGGTCTTCGGTGGGGTCAAACTTCATGAGCAAGGCAGCCTGACCAACGGGCATTGTTGACTTGAATATATCTGCCCCTTCGCCTCGTATGTTGAGCTGGGCTCGCAGTGTCTTTGCTTCGATGAGCGCTTTCGATGCACGCTCGAGGATCTCTTCGGCTGATTGGGCTGCAGCCATGCTTGCAGTGACCAGCATGAGACAGACGCACGCGGTTTTCTTGATGAGGCCTTGTCCTGGCATCGTGTTTCTCCTGGTTGAATCACAAACTGTACTACAATCGAGCGTCAAATCCACATAAGAATCGTGCAACGGTCAGGTCACGGCGGGCTGAGGAGGGCATGCAGAGCCTGCCCGGGGTCGTCTGCCCGCATCAGATGTTCGCCCACGAGAACGATGCGTACGCCCTGGCTATTCAGTCGCGCGATGTCCTGCGGGGTTTTGATCCCGGATTCACTGACGAGGACGGACGGTTCATCGACGAGATCGACGAGACGGAGGGTGTGGCTGACATCGGTCTTCATGGTGCGCAAGTCTCGATTGTTGATACCGAGGAGGCAATAGGTAGGGTGTGGGAACCCGACATGAGGCCGAACACGCAGCAGGTTTTCCATGTCGTGGACTTCGACGAGCGCGGTCAGTTGGAGTTGCTGAGACAAGATGAGCAAGTCAACGAGGATTGACTCGGTCAGGCATTCGGCGATCAACAGGACAGCGTCAGCGCCGGCTGCTCGGCTCTCCCAGAGTTGCCACGGGTCGATGATGAAGTCTTTGCGCAAGACTGGTAGCGGCATGGCGGACTTGACGCGTTCGATGTAAGACAGGTGCCCTCCAAAAAATCGCTCATCGGTGAGGCACGAGATGGCTGAAGCGCCCGCGTTGTGATAGCGTTGGGCAATGACTTCAGGTCGAAACCCATCGCCGGCGTATTCAGGTCGGATGAGACCCGCCGACGGGCTTTGTCGTTTGACCTCGGCAATGACGGCGGTGGGGTGGTTTTCTGAGTGCCTTGTGACAGCACGGAAAAAGTTGCGTGGGGGTTCTGCCTGTGCAACCATCGCTTCGAGTTGTTTCATCGATGTTCTGGCTTTGGCTTCGTACACCTCTGCGCGCTTGTGTTCGATGATCTCGCGCAAGACCGCGGGCGGTTCGAGTGGGTTTTCTGCGTTGCTGTCCATTGGATTCATTGTTCTCTGTTGCTCGTCATCGGAAGCAGCGACGACGGATGAGTCAACCGTAGCCACCATCCCGTGGGTCAATCTGAGTGTCCGTAGCGCGATTGCTGCAGTCGCGACGATTTTGGTTGTTGCTGTGGCGCGTCGGAAAGGTTTGCTGACGCTGCGTGATCACGAAATCGGAGCGAATGGACTTGAAACGACGCAGCCTGTGATGTGGTTTGCCGGTGCATTGGGTTTGTATATCGGCATCTGGGTCGTGGGAGGTGCGATTGCAGCGTTGATTTTGGGTGAATCGGACGACCCAGTCGAGATCGGAGCCGCATCGGCCGGCGGGGTGTATGCGATTGCCGTTCTCGCGAGTGTCATCACCCTTGTTTACCTTTCGACCAGGTTTGCGGGTTGGCGGTTCGGTTTTGCAACGAAATCGCCATGGGCCGGATGCGTGTGGTTTGTGTTCGCGATACCTGCGTTGTTTCTGGCGATGAATGTCGCGGTCATTGTGCAGACGCTGATCGAGGGGGCGCTTCCCGATCCGATTGCCCATCCGACATTGGAGTTGATCGTGTCGACTCCGGGTGATGCGCGGGTTTGGCTCATAGTGGCCGGTGCTGTGATTGGAGCACCGGTGTTTGAAGAGACGGTGTATCGCGGGCTCGTGCAGACGAGTGTGCTGCGTGCGACCGGTCGCCGATGGGTTGCGATTCTGGTGACGACTTCGCTGTTCACAATGGCGCATCTGGCGGGGGATATCCCGCTGCATGCGTTGATCCCGATATTTGTTTTGGGCGCAACTTGTGGTATCGTGTGCGAGCGTCGGGGTGTCTGGGCTGCAATCGCGGTTCACAGCCTTTTTAACGCATCTCAAGTGGTTCTGGCGGTTCTGTCAGGACAATGAGAAGGACCAATCGATGACGGACTTATGCACATTCTGATCAGAATGTGTGACAAACGACGGTGAGCAAGCGGTGATGTAACAGTTACTGTATCAGTGCTCCACTCATGCCCCGGAAAGGCGGCGGTTCTGCTTCGGCAAGCCGCCGTCTTTTATTGGTTTGTTGGCTTGCAACTACGGGATTTTCATGTTTCAATATATTCTGAAACAGATGTAGAATTGGACATTGTGGGCGGGATAATTCGATGATGCGTGCCGATCGAGATCAGCAACAACTTGAGATGACTTTCATCGAGTCGTGGGGCCGCATGGGCAGCGTGTGGGGCATCAGCCGAACGATGGCCGAGGTGCATGCGTTGCTGTATATCACGGGCGACCCGCTTTGCACGGACGACGTGATGGAGCGTCTTGAGATCTCGCGTGGCAATGCGTCGATGTCGCTGCGGGCGCTCTTGGATTGGGGCATCATCTCGCGAGCGCACAAGCGAGGCGATCGAAAGGAATACTTCGTTGCTGAGCAGGATGTGTGGGCGATTTTTCGAGCGATCGTCCGAGAACGGAAAAAGCGAGAAGTTGATCCTTTGCTTGGCGCGCTGCACGACATTCGCGACGAGATCGGCAGCGCGGCGTCTGAGAAAGACGATGCGTTGGCGGAGCGCCTCGACGCGATGATCGTCTTTTTGGATTTGATTGCGACCTTGAGCGAGCGGTTCGCTGGTCCTTCTGGCGAGGGGCTCGAGTTGGCAGCCACGCTGTTAGGTACAGGGGCACGACGAGAATCAACTGAGGAGTGAATCATCACGCATCGTCACACGCCATCGAGTGCAGCGGTGGGGGTCCGACCCTCAGAAGCGATTGAGCGTCGTGTTCGGACGGTTGACGCGTCGTGGTCGATTGTTGATCCGAAGGACCAGACGCATGGCGTCGTTCGCGTTCTTGTTGACCTGACTTCCGGATCGTGCCAGTTGTTGAGTCAGCCTCGCGCAGAATCGCAAAAATCGACAGTTGTGCAAGCCGAGACGATCGATCTTGCGTCTGTCGAAACAGAGCTGAGCGGACGCGGTGATTTATCGATGGTCGTCCCTGGCGTTCTGGTGGTTGTCCGATTGGCGGGGCGTGCAGAAGCCTATGTGCGATCACCGTGGGTCGATACACTTCGACCTGGAGCCGGGTGCTGCGAACTTATGCAATTGAAAATTGCGTTCGAGGCGGATTGATTGCGCCTGGAACTGTCTGTGATTTCAGATTGGGCGAGGTTCTGATTTAAGAGCGGCGAAGAGCGAACCAACCGATGATGGCAGCCATGAACATGAGGGCGGCTCCACCACCGATGATGGCCCAGACCATGGTTGAGTCGAGGTTGGCAAGGATGGCACCTGCAGCACCAGTCATGCCGAAGATGGCGATGGCCAGTGCGAGCGCGAGCAGCACAACCATACCAAGTGCCAAGCCACCAACAATGCCACTCCACGGACCGTCGTAAGACTCACCCAATGCACCCATGGGTACAGCCGGTGAAGAGACGACATCTGATTGTCCGCCGGAAGATTCGAACAGGTCACCCGATGGTGCCTGACCGATTGCTGATGCGCCGATGGCGCTGCCACCGATCGCCGAACCACCGATCGCGCTGGCGCCACCGGTTCCGAGTGCAGAATCTGAGGATGAATAGACATCCTCGAGGAGGTCTGCTCCGAGGCTGGTGTCATCGGGTTCACGCGTGAAGTCCATCAATCCGGAGCCTGAGGCTCCTGAATCGGTGATGAAGTCTGGCTGACCAAGTTGTGAACTGACCTGGGTTTGTTCTGAGGGGTCTGCGAAGTCATCGCCGGAATCTGGCTCGAAGATACTGATTCCTGTTGATTCGCGTGAGTCTTCGAGAGCGAAGACTGAGCCTGTTCCGGATGCGGAAAGAGCGTCGAGGCCTCCACTCTCAGCGAGGGGGATTTCGTCAACTTCTTCTGCGGACTCGGAGCCTGCGAGGAGGTCGACCTGTTCGACCTTGAACATGAGGCGGTCGCGGTCCCTGAATTCCTGCAATTGGCCGCTGGAAGCGAGTTCATTCACTTCTTCTGCGGACATGCCGAGGCGTTCGGCGGTTTCTTCGATTGTGTAGAACATCTTGGCCATGACCATCTCCGATGCCGCGCTCACGGCTCACAAGGAAGCTATCTGCGTACTGGACAGGTGAAAGGACGCTTCGACCGGCCTCACCCGCCCGGGCGAAACAGTATACCGCTTCGCGTCGCCGCGAGACGGTTCGATTTTGACAAGTCGGTTTGGACCCCCAAAACGCAAACGGAGACACACCGCTGTCGGGGTGGTTCTCCATCTGTCGGTCTGTACGCGAAGTGTGTGCGTATGGTTTCGAGAGATCTTTGTTGAGTGAATGGGGACAAAAAACCGCCGTCGATTTCCGAAGCCGAGGGACACTTCCTCCAAGTGCCCGTCAGCCGACGGTGAATCGACGGCAGTCGTTCGGCCGCAACGCTCGATGAGCGTTGCGTGCGGGCGGAATCGCTTGAAGATCGTGCGCCTGTGTCGAGGCATCCGATCATCAGCCGATTGCCGCTGTGAATTCCAGATTTCGAGAATCAATCCCCCGCGTTCCTTTTGCACACACAGCCAATGGCTGGGCAACCGAAGATTGATCGATGCCACCTGCATCTCCCAATGCGAGGTAATCTACCAAGATTGAAAGCCTCGTGCAAATTACAGAGGTGTAGAACGGTGCATGGATCAAATTGTAACTCTCGCGTGTGAAGATGTTTAACAAACACATGCCCATAACGAGGGGTAAAGTTGTCACGGGATGACCCCTGATGCGCTCAGAATCGAACGGTGATTCAATAGTACCCAAATAGGGGGCGAACAATGCAGGTGCTCAAAATCGACTTGAGGGGTTTCTTGAACACACTTTTTTTGATTGCAGGGATGCAGTTGTGCGGGTGCGCTTCGCTAGAGCCGTTCGAGCGATTCGCGAGCGGTTTCGAGAGTCCGTCCTGGCGAACTTCGTGGAATGAGCAATATCTGGAACACACGGTCGGGATCCAGGGCGTTGATGATCGTCGATTCGGTTTCGAGCCAGCGCGCGATGGCGCGGGCGGCCGAGCTCTACGCGTGACAATTGAAAAAGGAACGAATGCCGGCACACATCAACTGGAGTACCAGTTTCGAGAGCACGGGTTTGAAGACCCCGCGGCTGCGACGTGTCGCTATCTGATGCGATTTGGATCCGATTTTGTGCCTGAGCAGGGTGGCAAGTTGCCTGGTTTTGCTGGTACTTATGGCGTGGCAGGCTGGGGGGCACGGGTCTCGAACGGCTCGAATGGCTGGTCCACGCGCAGTATGTTCTATCCAGCGCCGAAAGGCGTGCCTGTTCGCGTGGCTTCGCTCTGCTATCTCGCGAACATGACAGAACGGAGTGGTCGTTCGGTGTTTTATGACTGGCATGCGCGCGGCGTACCTCGGTTTGAGCGGAATAGATGGTATGAGATTGTGCAGCATGTACGGATGAACACGATTGTTGATGGCAAGGGTCAGGCCGATGGCGTTCTGCAGGTTTGGGTGGACGGCGTTCTCGCGGTGGATGAACGATCTCTCGTGTTTCGTCATGCTGGTGAGTTGAGGATTGACCGCATGTGGTTCAATGTGCACTACGGCGGTGAAACGGCACCGAGCGACATGCACATTTTCTTCGACGACATCGTGATTGAGCGTGGCGATAGTGGCATGCCGCGTCTTGGCAATCCGCAGATCGGGAAGAGCGAGGGACAGTTGATTCGCTGAAGGGCTCGATTCTCGGAATAGGGTTTTTCCCCGGGCGATCTGTTTGGGAGGGCGGTTTGGTCTGGTGTTGGCCAGAGAAAGCCGTTATCACGAAGATAATCGGTGAATTTGCATGGTCAAATGTGCGGTCGGGGGCACATTGAAAGTGTATCTACGCCCCCGTGATTTGGTGGTGGGCGGTTTGTAATGTCTGACTCGACACTGGCTGGAGCATCCATGAAGACCCGACTACATCAGATTGTGACCGTGACGAGCGTGCTGACCTGTGGTTCATTCGCGGTTGCCGGTCCTGACTGGACTGAACTTGGCGACGCGGGGTCGGATCCGCGATCGGCCCAGATACCGCTTGGCGATGGGGACATCAACTCGCTCTCGGGTAACCTCGGCGATCGTGGGACCGAGTTTGATTTTGAGGACATGTATTACTTCGGCGTGAGTGATCCGGGCTCATTCAGCCTGTCGATCGCGGTTGCCGATTTCGATGCTCAGTTGTTCGTGTTTCACATCACGAATGCAGGCGCTGCGCTTGGTCTGCTGGCCAATGACGACATGAGCGAAGAGTCATCGCTTCCGATGCTGACGAGTATGGCGACGGATGGCACCGGTGTCGTGCTCGATCTTCCGGGTGACTATCTGGTTGCCGTTGCAGGCCGAGGCCGAAACCCAATCTCATCGACCGGATTGATTTTTGATATGGCTTCACCGACCGAGATTTCGGGTGCGGATGGTCCTGGCGGGTTGAATCGATTGATCGGCTGGGAAGGTGAAGGGGAAACCGGGAGTTACCGAATCGATATGACCGGGACCGTGTTTCCTGAGGTTCCGGCTCCGAGTTCGCTTGCGCTGCTCGGTCTTGCGGGGTTTGCTGCCCGTCGTCGCCGGTAATTGGTCTATCCGGACCTTCCGGATTGGATACTGACTCAATTTGATTACTGATCGTTGATGATTGATGCGATGCGCGATGCGTCGGTTTCGCGCCCCGATCGGGTATATAGATCGACGAGCAGTTGTCCTGCGCGATTGAGCAGGTGCGGGTCATCTTCACCGACAAGTAATTCGACCGCTTCAGCGAGTGCGGTTTCGGCTTGGCCGGTTTGATTGGTCTTGATCAGGCATTGGCCGAGGAAGGTCAGCCGTTCGGCAAGTGTGTCGATGAGAACTGGTGATGCTGCCCGCGTGCCTTCGATCGAGGATTCGATTGCTTCGATCGCGGCGCCGGTTTCACTTTGACCTTCGAGCGCTCGAGCGAGTGTTTCCTGGGCGGATGTGACATCGGGGTGGGAAGACGGTCGATTGACCGCGAGCATCGATTGAAGTGCGTCTCTTGCGAGGTGTTCTGCAGAGGGGTTGTTGCCGAGTTCGAGACGAGCGCGGGCGAGCCCGAGTTGCGAGATCGCGATGAGGATGTCGCCGGCTGCACGGCGCGAAGTGCGAATGGTCAATGCGCGGTCAAAGTACTCCTCGGCTTCCTGGAATTTTTCGAGGCGCATCAAACATGCGGCGAGGTTGTGGGCTGCGAAGGATGTTTCGATCGCTTCGGCCTGATCTTCGTCATCTGGTTTTGGTTTGTAGAGTTCGGAGATCATGGCGAGCGAGTTTTTGAGCGATTTTTCCGCTTCATCGAATCGCTGCTGAGAAACATAGAGGTTGCCGAGGTTGTTGTGACTCGCGGCAATTTCCGGGTGTTGCTGGCCGTACAGGCGTTCGCGCATTGTGAGTGATTCTCTGAACAGTTCTTCTGCGCGGGTGAGGTCGCCGAGGCGTTGCTTGGCGGCTGCGAGTCCGTTGAGACTTGAGGCAAGGTCTGCGTCGTCGCTTTCGTTGACCTGTCGTCGCAGGTTGACGGCGAGGTCGTAGTGGTCGTGAGCGGTCTGATAGTCCCGGTCCCAATAGTCAACGCGAGCGAGGTTGTGATATGCGGCTGCGAGTTCGGGTTTGTTGACGGGCCTCTCATTCTTGCGGATTTCGAGGACCCGTTCGAGTTCTTTCCGCGCTTCGGGCAGTGAACGGAGTGAAACATAACCGACGCCGAGCAGTTCGCGGAAGTCTGCTTCTGTAGACAGGTTGTCAGGGGGGGAACTGTCGATGTGTTCGGCTGCTCCATCGAGGAGTTGTTTAACATCGACGCGACCCTCCTGGACGATTGTGCGACCGTCCTTGTCGCGGAACTGGAGCATGACATTGGTTCGCCCGATCACATCCTTGGCGTTTGCCAAACCCTCGGTAGCTCGTTGTTCGGCGACCACGATGCGCGCGATGAGAACAGCGGAGGTAATGGTGAGAATTGCTGCCGCCGAAACGATGGCGGTACTCAGTTGTTTGTTGCGCTTCATCCATCGATAGAGGAGTCCGACGGGTCCGATGGGTCGAGCGAGGATCGGGCGGTCTTCGAGGTAGCGCCGGATGTCGGCGGCGAGTTCTGAAGCGGATTGGTAGCGGTCATCCTTTTCCTTGGCCATGGCCTTGGCGGTGATGACGGCGAGGTCGCCTTTGAATCGTGCTTCGATTGTTGCGAGTGAGGGGGCGCGATCTTGTGTGACGACGAAGACTGCTTCGGCGAGCCCGAGTGTGCTCAGGTCGTAGGGAAGTTCGCCGCTGAGCAGTTGGAATAGCACAACGCCGAGGGCGTAGACATCGGTGCGCACATCGATGTTGTCGGGGCTGCCGCTGCATTGCTCGGGCGACATGTACTGCAGCGTGCCGACGAGTTGCCCGGCGTTGGTTTGCATTGTTGCGAGGACGGCTTCGGAGTCTTGTGCGCGTGCGACACCGAAGTCGATGACGCGCGGTTCGCCGGTATCGTCGACCAAAATGTTGGCCGGTTTGAGATCGCGATGGATGACACCTTTCTGGTGGCCATGACGAACGGCATCGCACACTTTGGCGAAAAGAGCGAGCCGCTCTTGTATGTTCAGTTTCTTGCTGTTTGCGTAGGAGGTGAGCGGCTGAGCGCCGGCGATGTACTCCATGACGAAGTACGGCGTGACTTCGTTGTCGAAGTTGAAGGTGCCGACTTCGTAGATCTGGGCGATGCCGGGGTGCTGCAAGCGTGCGAGGATCTCGGCTTCAAACTCGAATCGACGGCGTGCGGCTTCGGAGACGCGGTCAGCGCGGATGACCTTGAGCGCTACCGTGCGTCGCGGGCGGTCCTGCTCGGCGAGGAACACCGCACCCATGCCGCCTTTACCGATCTGGCGGATGATCTTGTAGCCCGGTACCTGGACGCCTTCGCGAAGATCGTCGAAGGCGGCTGCGGTTTCGAATGAGGCTTCTGGGGAGGCGGTCCGGCCGGGAGCGAGTGGGGCTGTCGGGCTTTCGTGGAAGTTGCTCCCGGGTACTTCGGTGCCTTCCGAGATCCAGGTCTCGTCTGGGTTGAAGTTTTCGGGCGGGTCTGACATGAAGGCTCCGAGTCGTACGAATGGTCGGGCAGTTGACAGATCAATTGTACGGCCCGGAAGAGGGCGGGGCATATGCCCGTTGCAGATGGTTGAGGTCGAGAGCCCTCGTGGCTCCGGTTTCCAACCGGCGCGGCTTGGTACAGGCCCGTTGTCGATTTGTCAGAATGATGCACGGGCTGGAAGCCGATGCCACCGGGGGTTAGTCATCGGCTGCGGCTGGCATGTGCGGCTGGACCCAGGCTCGCTTGAACCGGTTCTCGGCGAACGGCTTGTCGGTTGGTGCGGTGCTGGTGATGATGGCCCGCACATACAACTCGTCGCCGGTGAAGTTGTATATAGCAGGCGTGCCTTTGACTTCGCTGAGCACGCGGCCGACATCGTCGCTGTAGCGGCGGGTGGCGATGATCTCGTTGCCCTCGGCATCGAGCACCGGTTCGCTGGTCAGGTCAACGCCTTGCATCGTGCCGATGAACTGCGTGGTGTACTCGACCCCTTCCTCAGTTGCGATGTGGATGGCGAGCGAACCCTCGTCCGTGTCGAACTGGATTGCGTCCAACGAGACACCAGTCGAGGCGTAGAAGTCGCCAGCCTTCATGGCGCGGATGATCGACTCGGGCGAGAGATGCCGGGCCTGCACCATGACCCAGCCGCGGCCGGGGACGGAGACATCGCTGTGCCCATGGTATGAATGACTATCGTCGGTAGCGATGCCGAACATAGGGGGGGCGTTGAGTTCTGCAATGCGGATGGTGTTGATGATGTCCCACATCTTTTCGGTGCTGGCGTGGTTTGCGTCGCCATCGTTGCGGACGCTGGTGTGGCCGTTGAAGACCTCGAAGAAGCGTTCTTCGAGCACGGCTGCAAAGTCTTCAGCCGTCACGCCCCAGCCGAAGTTGGGGTGATTGAGATGGGTGAGAATCTCGCGACCAGACTCTTCGGCGTGGGCTTCGACCGCCTGGAGGACATTGCGGATGACCTCTTCTGCCGTGTCGCCAGCCTGCGGCGGGATCAACACGCCGAGATTGGTCGAGTTGATGTGGATGGGCCTGCGCTGGAACGAGCCGGTGATCTCTTCGCCTTGGATCATGAGAAACTGGCCGCGATCTTCGACAAGCGTGCGGTATTCATCGAGCGGCTTGAGGCGGACTTCGAGGGTGCTGTCGTCGCGGCTGCCACGGGTCTCGACCCATGACTCGCCGAAGCGATCGAGGTACTTTCCGAAGGCATCACCGCCCGATCGCCGGTCGATGTCCTCGATCTTCATCCACTTCTGCCCCTGGCTGAGGATGTTGTGGTCGGAAAGTGCGAGGAAGTTGTAGTCGTGGTCGCGGTACCACTCGGCGATCATGTCGGGAAAATCGTTGCCATCAGACCAGAAGGTGTGGGTGTGGAGGTTGCCCTTGAACCACTGGAGATCGGGGTCATAGGGGATGGGGGGGGTTGAGAGGGCGGTGGTGGTGAGAGCGGCGGCGAGAAGGGCCGAGGTGCGGATGGTCGTGGACATGGTTAACTCCTTTTGATCTAGATGGGCAGCGTACCGCGCGGTCGCGGTGGTTGCAGGGGGGCCCGGTCGCTTTTCACGGAATCTTCAGGTGTGCAATGGAAGCGGGGCGAGTACCGTGAGAAGAGAGGCCAGACTCGCCGTTGGGAGTGAAATAAGGGAGGATATAGAGGGAGTTGGGTGTGGCGAGCTGATGCGACTCCCCAAGAAGGCAGACTATTGCGAGTGCTGATGGGACGATCCGCTGGTACTCCTCGGCTCGGGGACTCGCTGGGATGTCGCTGGCTCAGTCGCGTGGTAGAAGGTGCTGTTCGAGCCCGAGATGCTGGAACAACTCAAGCATCGCTGAGGCGGCAGCAAGTGCTTTGGAGACTTGTGTGACCTGGCTTGTAAATGACTGTTGATGGTCGATGAGTGGTACATCACATCGAATCGCGAGGGATTTAGACGCTCTGACAATACGATAATCACTCGGAAGCCGGTCGGCGTAGCGTGCGGCGAACTCTTGAGCGTGGTCGGCCATGCCGCGGAGTTCGAGGTCGACCCGACCGTGGCCTGTCTTGTGCTGGATGACAACGCCACGGGGCAGGGAAACGGGGCGAAACTGCATCCAGTGTGAGCCAGCTGGTCGCCGTCCCGGACTTGCCATTTCCAGTTCCGGATTTCGCTGGATCGCGTATTCCCAGTAGCTGTGCCAAAAGTCGGTGGCGGCCGGATCGTAGATCGGGCTGTAGCCTCTGCGGTTCTGATCGATGCCCTGCTGAATCATCTCTGCGCGAAAGTTCGCTCGGGCATCGTCCTCTGTGGAGTTCCTGAACCAGTCTCGCAGTTGCTCATATGTTATCCGCGAGTCGTAGCCGTCGGTGCCGGTCCGATTCGTGATGTATCGCGAGGGAGCGATGATGCAGGTTTGAAAAGCCGACCACTCGCCATCCGATCGTCCTCTCTCTCCTCGCTGCTGGTAGCGTTCGGCTTGCGCGGGTTGCGGCGGTGCGTCGATCTTGTTCTCAAGGAGAATGGCCCGGCGTTCGAGGTTGGTTGCTTCGAAGATGAGGAGGATGTCGGTCTCACCCAGCCCGGCGGCATGGATGGAGCGCCGAGCGACAAGGGTAAATGAGAATTCTGCGTCGTCGTCGAAGACCAGTCCTGTAAACCACCGGGCAAACTCTTCATTCACTGTGAACTCTTCGACCAGGAGAATATCGATATCTCGTTCTCGAACTGCTTCCAATGAGAGGATGTCGTCGCTCATGGCGGCGTGTGCTCCTTGTCTGGTCACTCTGAGCTTCGTTCGGTCAGAATGGGACGATTGGCCGACCTAACTCAACCAATCCTCCGCCTTGAGTCGCTCCGGCACATAGACCTCGGTGACATAAGAGATGTCTTTGGTGATGAGTGATTCGACTTCCATTTTGAAGCCGTTGGAGAGCATTTTCTTGATCTCCTTCTGCCAGGGCTTGTGGTCGGCGAACCAAGGGTAGGCCATGATTTGTTTGGCGCGGGTGATGTCGCGGTCGTTGAGTTCGATCTGGACATCGTCGGAGAGTTCGCACTGTTCGTAGTCTTTAGCGCGGATGCCGAGGAACTTGGCTTCGGGGATGGCGAGGCGTTCACTTTCGAACGCGAGCGAGATGGAGCCTTGCTTGATGACGCTGTAGATGTAGTGCCCCCACGGGTCGCAGTCGAGCAGGCAGATGACGGGCAGGCCGTGTTCTTTGTGGAGGCGGTGAAGCATGCGGCGGACGCCGCGCGTGGGTTGGCCGCTGCCTTCGGTGAGGATGCAGTTGTGCGTTTCCCAGAAGCGGTCTTCGTTGAAGCGTTGCCAGACGGTGTCTTTTTCGACATGCAGGATGAAGTCGGCATCGACATTCTTGAACTGGATGACCTCGGGCTCGCAGATACTCGGAATGGCGTACCCCCCCGAGCCCATCTTGCGGCAGTTGATCTCGTCGCCGTTGTCGATGACGGTGATGTTGCCGACCATCGTGCCGCGCTTCTTGGCGAAGATATGCAGTTCTTCGCGCAGGGCCCCGAGCGTGACTTCGAGGTCTTCGAGGACTTTGTCGGACTCGGTCTGGTCGTTAAAGGTTTTTTCCTTGGTACCTTTGACGGTGTGGAGGCCTTTATAGAACATCCCGCGAAGGCTGAGCGTCTTGCCCGCGTCGACGAGTTCGTTGATGCCTTGCCCGTGCAGGAGGGTCTGCATGAAGTTGCGGGCCTGACCCAGGTTGAAGAGTTGGCGTGTGGTGGTGGCGCTGCCCATCTGGAGGATGCCGCGCGACTTGTTCCACTTGGTATTGGCGCTTGAGCGGGTGGGGATATCGACCTTTGGTTCGCGGCCACTCATGGCGGACTTGACGATGCCCTCGGTAAGATCGCGGATGGCGGCTGCGGTGCGTGCGTCGCGCTTGCCCCAGGCGGAGGGGCGGGGCTCGACGGCGGAGGATGACTTTTTCGTCGTCGATTTCTTCGAGGTTTTCTTGGTGGTTTTTTTGGCCATTTAGGCTGTTCCTTTTTCGCGGCCGATGAGCCGTTCTTGAATGAGTGTATCTGCGGCCTCAAGGATGTCGCTCGCCTGCTTGACCCGTAGTCCGTATCGCCCGAAGTGAGGAATGTCAGCTTGTTTTGCTAAGTCGTGGGAACGACGCAGAGCAAGGCTGTCGTAGGGAAACTGAATCAGAATAGATTCAGCGGGTGTGTCCGGACTTTCTTGGTGCACGATGGCTAGTAAGGGTTTGAACATCGAGTGCGCTCCACCGATTGAGATTCCCAAGAACACGAAGCCAACGATTTGGTTGCGCGGGACGCTCAAATCAAATCTAGGGAGAGACAGCGAGCGATCGTCAATAGCGACCCATGGTTCGCGTGCATTGGCAAGATGAGGCTGAATGTACATAGAGACCAGTGCAGCCAATGCGACTAGCCAGCCGATTCCACCAACGAGGGTGACGATCCAGGCCGCGATCTCGTAATCAACTGTTGAAAGGTAAACCACGCGTACAAGCGCCGCAAGGCATCCGAGTGCGGCAATGAGCAGAATTGCAATAAAAAGCGGGGGGTACCCTGAATTCAAACATACCTTCGAATTCACAGAGCGCACTCGCGGCCAACTCGGCCCGCGAAAGTACCGTCCAGAAGCATTCAGGTTTGCATGGCTTGACATGACCATATCCGACCAAATTATTCCTGAACTAGAATGCGAGTTATCCGAACAGTCCAGATTCCTGAGATTGTCCCAGCCTCACCCTCGGCTTCGGCTTGCCCTTGTTCTTGATGGTTTCAGGCTTGGCTTCTGTGGCCGAGGCGGTGGGTTTGCGGGTGGCGGCCTTTTTGGATGTGGTGTGTGGACGACTTGGTTTAGTTACACTCAATCTTGAATCTCCTCGAAGACTCTGCGGTACATGCCGTGGCGGTCGGCATTGCCTGGTTGAAGGAAGTCGAATGGGTGGTAGACGCCGCCTTCGGATTTGACCTCTGCATAGACCGCCTTGAACCATTCCTCCAGCGTGTTTGACACCAACGCGTGTCGCCCAATTTCGTGGCAATAGAAGATCACGGCGCCAACTGGATACGGGGCATTTTCAGAAGCCACGACATGGTCAAAATCGCCATTCCCCCAACTGTGGAATGCCACGCTGTCAAAACCGTCAATGTATTGCGCGGGCACCTCGCCGATACTCATCATGATCGATCCGAAATAGTCGCCTCCGTCGCAATATTGCCACCAATCGCGGAGCGAGGCGGGTAACTCGAACGACAAACGCTCAATGAGCCTTTCCCAAGCGGCGTCGGTCGCAGGGTCGTCGAGGTCGCATGTTGTTTCGTCATCAACGCCCTCCAGGACTTCGTCTCGTACCGAATCGATGAACTCAGTCGATGTCATGCGTGGCTCCGAAAGTGTCTCCGGCGGCGTAGCTTGTTGTGGTGAATTTCCTTCGCCGTGATCGCGTCCACACGAGATAGAGACGCAGCCAAATAACAGCAGTGAGGTAATGAGAATCACAGTATGGGGGATTAACTGACTCATGGACGAAGCTCTACTAACCGAAAAGTCCAGATTCCTGCGACTGTCCCAACCTCACCCTCGGCTTCGGCTTGCCCTTGTTCTTGATGGCGTCAGGTTTGGCTTCGGTGGCCGAGGCGGTGGGTCTGCGGGTGGCGGGCTTTTTGGCGGGGGTTTTTGGCTTCGGTTTTGCCTTTGCGGCTGGTTTCTTTTTCGCGGGTGACTTGCGTGTGGATTTGGATTCCCTCGCTGGCGATTCGGGCTCGTTGGGAGTCACCGGCTGGAAGCCGGTCCCACCGGGGGGTGGGGGGGTATCGTCATCGTCGCGCATGATGATGACGCCGTCGTCGTTGTCGAGGCGGCCGTTGGAGTTGTCCTTGACATATTGCCCGTCTTCATCGAGGACGGCATCCGCGATCTCGGTGCGGCGTTTGGCTTGCTTCATCAGGGCGTCGTAGAGTTCTTCGGTATCGGCTCCGGCGATGGCGTTGCAGGCTTTGGCGATCTCGCCGATGTAGCGTTCAAACACATCGCGTTTCTGTCCTTCGCGTTTCATCTTCTGGCGGCGGCGGATGTAGGTGCCAAGTTTGCGGCCGCATTCCTGGAGCGCGAGCCGCATTTCCTTGCGGATTTCGTCATAGTCGGCGATGGCTTCTTTGGATTCGCTGGTGAAGGGGACCCAGACGCTGGCCATGTGAATCATGATGACGATCGGGCCGACGGGTGCCGAGCCGCGCGGCTGGGACATGCCGTAGTTCTTCCAACTGGTTTCGACCACGCTCTTGTGGGCTGAGCAAGCGGACTGCTGATAGAGCAGCGGGACGCGGTTGGCGAAGCGAATCACGCGGGCGGGTTGGTCGCCCGGCAGTTCGCCGCCAAAGGCGATGGCGGCCTCGATCTGGAACGGGTTGCCGCGATAGACCGACGGGTTGCGTGTGCTGGCGGCGTAGAACTCCGCTCGCACGCCCTTGAGCAACCCGGCGAGCATGACGCGTACGCCGATCGGGGCGAGGCAGTCGGTGGGGGGGGCACGAAGTTTGGAGTCTTGCAAGGCTTTGTAGAGGCGATCGGCATCGGCGGTCTCGATGGATTTGATCCAGGTCTGGCCGGAATAAGACTTGGTCTTGGTGCTGGCTCGATCCGTAATTTCTTTTACGGCCGATGGCGGCACACGGCAGAACTCGTTCTTGAAGAAGCCGGCGAGTTGTTTTTCGTCGGTGGTTTTGATTTTGTTGAGGAAGGCTCCGAGTTCGACGCCATAGGGGTGCGGCTTGATTTCGGCCGTCTCGGGCGGGAGTTCGTCGATGGTTCGTGGATAGACGATGCGATCCGGCAATTCGGTGGTTCGGGCAATGTCTTCACCTGACGGACCCGAACTTGACGAGCCCGAAGCGTCAGCGAGGGAATCAACGCTCGTGTCGCTTGTGACCCCTCCCTCACGGTCGGGGCTCGTTGATTCGCCTTTGTCTGCGCTCGCCAGTGTCGGGTCTTCCTTCGCCTTGTCGGGGGGGATGAAGGTGATCTCGGCGTGTGGGTTGGCGATGGCGGTTTGTTCGAGGTAGGTCTCGACCGAGCCCTTGCCGCGGAAGAACTTGGCCGACATTTCGATCGACACGCGCGTGCCCGTGCCGCTGGAGGTTTGCGGGAAGTCTTCGGTTTCAACATCGATGGTGACTTCAGGCCGGTTCTTCGAGGTATCCATCGCCAGTTCGAGATGGTGGGCCGGCTTGGTCTTCTTGGGGCGGGTCGTGATGACCATGGGCTTGCCGGTTGTCATGAGCCCGTACATGCCGGCTGCCGAGATGCCGATGCCTTGTTGCCCGCGTGACATTTTGAGGCGATGGAATTTTGAGCCATAGAGCAGGCGGCCGAAAATGTTTTCGACCTGTTTGCGGACGATGCCGGGCCCGTTGTCGGTGATGGTGACGCGGTACCGCCCGGCTTTGCTCGCGGAGGTTGCGGCTTCGACTTCTTCTATTTTGACTTCGATATCCGGCAGGATGCTGGCTTCTTCGCAGGCATCAAGGGCGTTATCGACGGCTTCCTTGACGGTGGTCAGGAGGGCTTTACGCGGGTTGTCGAAACCGAGCAGGTGCCGGTTTTTGGCGAAGAACTCCGAAACGGAGATATCGCGCTGCTTGGTCGCCATTGTCTCGGCGTTGGCTTTGGTTCGCTCTCTCTTGGCCATTCCACCCTCCGTGGCGGGGTTTGTCGTGTTGAAGTCGGAGGATAGCGGGAGCAGTCGCTCGACGCGAATCGGCGGGGCACTCGTGAGCGCGTTATATGCTGAAAAATCCGAACCTCACCCGTTCTTGGCTTTGTCCTTGCTTGATCGTTCGGCGCGACGGCGGAGGCCTTCGTCGAGGATGGACTTGCGAAGCCGGATCGACTTCGGTGTGAGTTCGATGAACTCGTCGTCTTCGATGTATTCGATCGCCTGTTCGAGGCTCATGCTGCGCGGCGCCTTGAGGGTGACGGTTGCTTCCTTGTTGGCGTTGCGCACATTGGAGAGTTGTTTGAGGCGGCAGATGTTGACGGGGATATCGGTGTCGCGGTTGTGTTCGCCGACGATTTGTCCGCCGTAGACAGCGTCGCCCGGTTTGACGAAGAGGACACCTCGTTCGTGGAGGAGTTCTGCTGCGTGTCCGGTGACCTGTCCTGATTCGGTGGCGATCATGACCCCGCTCGAGCGACGGACGCGCTCGGTGGAGACGGGGTCAAAGCGTTCGAAGGTGTGGTGCATGATTGCCTGGCCTTGGGTGGCGGTGAGGACGCGTCCTCGCAGGCCGATGAGGGCGCGGCTTGTCATTTCGAAGACGCAGTGGGCGATGCCGTCTGAGCGTGTGTCCATCTTGCGCATGGTGCCTTTGCGTTCGCCGATGAGTTGCATGACGGCACCCACGGTGGACTCAGGGCAATCGATGACGAGTTCTTCGACGGGTTCGCAGCGGATGCCTTCGATCTCGCGTTCGATGACGATGGGGCGGCCGACGGAGAGTTCGTAGCCTTCGCGGCGCATTGTTTCGAGGAGGATGCCGAGGTGGAGGACGCCTCGGCCGGAAACGATGAACTCGTCAGAGCCTCGGCCGGGTTCGACGCGAAGGGCGACATTGTGTTCGAGTTCGCGCTCGAGGCGTGAGCGGATCTGTCGGCTGGTGACATATTGCCCGTCTTTACCGCTGAAGGGTGAGTCGTTGATGCGGAAGGTCATCGAGATCGTGGGTTCGTCGATGGTGACCGCGTCCATCGCGTCGGGGTGGTCGGGGTCGCAGATGGTGTCGCCGATGTCGATGTCTTCAATGCCGGAGACTGCGCACAGGTCGCCGGCTTCGATGCGCGGTCGGTCGATTTTGCCGAGGCCTTGAAAGCCCTGCAGTGTGCCGATTTTGGCTTTGCGGGTTTTGGTTGAGCCGTCGGCTTCGTGGCTGACGACGACGACGGGTTCACCGAGGGTGATGGTGCCCTGATAGACGCGTCCGACACCGATTCGTCCGACATACTCGGAGTAATCGAGCGTGGTGATCTGCATGCGTAGCGGTTTCTCGATGTAGACATCGGGGTGGGGGACATGCTCGACGATGGCATCGAACACGCAGCGGAGGTCTTCGTTGTCGGTGGGCGGCCAGGTCTTGGACGCCCAGCCTTCCTTGGCAGAGGCATAGACAACCGGGAAGTCGAGGATCTCGTCGTCTTCAGCGCCGAGGGCGATCAACAGATCGAGGACTTCCGAGACCACGCGATCGGGCTCTGCATCGGGGCGGTCACACTTGTTGACGACGACCACCGGGCGGAGGTTTTCCTGCAGGGCTTTGGTGAGGACGAACCGGGTCTGGGGCATCGGGCCTTCATAGGCGTCGACGACGAGGAGGCAACCGTCGGCCATGCGGAGGACGCGTTCGACCTCGCCGCCGAAATCGGCGTGGCCTGGGGTGTCGATGATGTTGATGCGGTAGTCGGTGCCGGACGGGTCGTGGTAGTTGACGGCACAGTTTTTGGAGAGGATGGTGATGCCGCGTTCGCGTTCGAGCGGGTTGGAATCGAGGATGAGACCGTGTTGGCCTCCTTCGAGTTTTTCGAGTTCGCCCTTGCGGAAGTTCCCGGACTGTTTGAGCAGTTGGTCGACGAGCGAGGTTTTACCGTGGTCGACATGCGCAATGATGGCGACATTGCGGAGCGAAGTGACAAGTTCGGGGATCGAGGTCATTTGGGGTCTTCCGTAGGGCCTGCGCGACGGGATCGGCGCGTCAAGGCTTGGACTATAGGACGACTTGGAACCTGTTCTTTGCTTGCCCATCTTGCCTGATCGAATCAGCGCACGCTCTTGATGCCCGGTTCACCGGTTCGGAGTTGACGAGGGCTCTCTCATATGGCCTGTTGCAGTGTGAACACGGGTTTCGGTCCGTCGATTCACAAGAAGGAGTGAGAGATGAAAAACGGACTCTTGATTGCAGCGATGGGTACTTTGGCTTCGGTGGCGAGCGCCAACCCGGTCTTGATTTATGAGAATGACTTCTCCTCGGCGCTGCAGGTCGGCCCGGAGTGGATCACCAATCCGGATTGGAACACAGCGACGAACTTTGGCGGCTTTCTTGGCAGGTTCGGCCAGGAAACCCAGACGCTGACCTTCGATGCCTATCGACCGGGCGGGCCGGGCGATGGTGGGGGCGATAACGGAGGCGATCAAGGCGATGGCGGAGGAAGCAACGACGGGCCGGGTGGTGATGGCGGCGGCAATGGCGGCGGCGCGAACGGCGGGCGATCCGCGATTGACTACACCCTCGTCTTTGATCTCTATCTGTTCGACTCGTGGGACGGTGCATATGCCGGTGAATATGGCCCGGACATGTTTGGTGTGAGCGCCAACAACGAAACACTGCTTTGGGAAGGCTGGCATAGCACGAAGACCTGGCTCAACCCCGTTGAACCGACGGTGGGGCCTGTGAACCTCGGGTTCAACAGCCAGTATGCGGACTCAATCTACCGCGACATGGAGCTTACTTTCTCGGTCGATCCTGCGGTTGACACGATCTGGATTGATTTCATTGGTGCGACTTCTGTCACCAATCTCGATGATGAGTCATGGGGCATTGACAATGTACGGGTGTATGTTGCCAATGTGCCAGCGCCGTCGTCGGTTGCTCTCGGGAGTCTCGGGCTGGTTCTTGCGAGTACCCGTCGTCGGCGCAGCGAGACGACTCACGCGTGAACGCGAACTAGTCTTCGTCAGCCGTCCGCGATGACGATGCACCCGGTGTCCGATGATCGGGCTTGAACTCGAGTGCATCTTGCAACAGTTGTGGTTGCGATTTCAGATGCAACTCGCCGAGGGGATCCAGCGGAGATGGCATGATGAATGCCTCGGTGACAGAAGGATCGAGCGTGAGCGTTGGCGAACGCAACGGGATCTGCCACGGCGATTCTGACGAGGCCGATGAAGCCCAGAACGGTTCATCCGGACGGGCGAGTGATCCGGTCGACCGCGCACGATCGAGTGAAATCAGATTGCCGGTTCCCGTGAGTGCATCGATGCGGCCTCGATTGAGTTGCAGCGCGGTTTCGGAGAACGGTACGGTCGTGGACTGAGCGAACCAGGGATCATCGATTGCGAGGTCGAGGGGCATGGTGCGAAGCGCTTCAATTTCGGCCGCTGCCAGCGTTTCGTCGTGCAGTTGAGCGACGACATCATCAATCGGATTCGATTGGGTGGAGGCGATTGTGGAATCAATCGGTGTGTTTGGTGCGTACTCAGAAAGCACGATGACTCCGGCGCCTGCTCCGAGCAGAGCGGCGGCGACAGCGAGGCGGCCGGTTGTGATCAATCGGCGCGACCGTTGACTGACAAATCCCGGGCGTTCGCGGAGGCTGGCGAGGACCGCCTCGGTGACATCGGGTGTGTCGATGGGTTCACGCAGCGCCATCACGGCATCGGTGGTTTCGCGGAAACGAGCCAGCGACGCGGGGTGTTTCGAGAGTTGCTCGGAGAGCGCTTCGCGCTCGGCGTGCGAAAGTTCTCGGTCGAACAGCCGATCCATGGCCTCATCGAGATCATTGAACTGGGGCGTGTTCGGCGATGTCACTTGTGCTGTCCTTTCAGTGTGTTGGAATCGGTTGATCTGGTCATGAGTTGTCTCATGCGCTCGCGTGATCTGTGCAGATGGCTCTTGACGGTCCCTTGCGGCATGTCGAGATGTTGAGCGATGAGAGCGATCGGCCAGTCAAGTTGGTGGAACAGCACAAGAACCTCACGCTGAATGGGAGTCAGTTGGTTGAGCGCTCGGTCGAGGTCTGTCGTACTTGCGCGATGTTCATCGGCAGCGTCGACCGGGCTTTGTTGTGCGGCAGAAGGCAGGTGACCGATCAGGTCGCTGCTGGGTGTTGCTCGTTTACGCGCTTGAGTGTTGAGATACACACGGCGACCAATCGTGAACAGCCAGGTTGAGAATCGAAACCGTGGGTCGTATCGGTCGAGATTGGACAGCACCCGGACGAATGATTCTTGCACGACATCTTCTGCGACATCAGGGCGTCCTGACATGCGGAGGATGTACGCGTAGAGCGGGCCTTGGAAGTTGCGAATGCACTCGCCAGCGGCATCACGATCGCCGCGGGCTGCCCGGGCGAGAAGTGATCGTTCCTGTTGGCGTGTCATCGGCACAGCGGGAGGCCTCCGGAGAGTGATACTCCCGTCGCCACCCAAGGTTGCACCCAGCACAGGGCATTTTGGAGTGGTGCGGGGCTACTCGACCAGAACGCGATAATACCGCGTGTCTGCAAGTTTGCGAAATGTGCCCGAGGTGAGGTCGCCATCGTCGATAAGCTCGTCGACGAGCGTCATGTAAGCATCGTCCCGTGTGTCGCCGGTGCCATCGAAGTGGACACCGACTGCGGAGGTCACGCCGTTGTCGTTGTATTCGGTGTCCCAGACCCCTCCGAGGGGCGTGCCTGCTTCAAACTCGGCCTGGTCGACATACTCGGCCCAGACGACGGGCATGACGCCGGATGACCCGTCGGGGACCGGTGAGCCGGTTTTGACATGGAAATAGTCGGCGGCATCTGCGAAGACGCGGAGTTCTTGCGCGAACGCGGCGCGCCGGGTTTCATCCGAAGCACTGGCGAACTGAGGGACGACGATCGCAGCCAGAATGCCGAGGATGACGACGACGATCAGGATCTCGACGAGTGTGAAGCCTTGGTTGCGTGTTTTCGGACGATCGTGCATGGATAGCCCTCGAGCGTGGTGACGCTTGGACTATCGAATTGAAAACGGGCGAATCGCCTGCAGGCGGCGTGATTTTCTTGAAGACCGGGTGGGGACGCGGCGGATGTGAGCCTTGCGCTCAAGATATCGGTCGTCGGAGCCGCTTCGGACGAGAGGCGGGTGGGGGCGGAGGCGTTAGTGGAGAACGCGGAAGACTTCCGATTCGTCGGTGAGGCCCTGCTGGACTTTTTCCATGGCATCGACGCGCATCGGTTCGAAACCATGCTCGACCGCGATCTCGTAGAGCGTGACCGCGTCACAGTTTTCGGCGGTCATTTTGCGCAGTTCGTCGTTCATTTGCATGATCTCGTAGACAGCAACGCGTCCTCGATAGCCTGTGCCGAAGCAGTTGTCGCACTGTTTGCCGGCTTCACCGGTACCGACGCCGTTGCACACATCGCATCGGCGACGCATGAGGCGTTGTGCCAGCACACCCAGGAGGCTTGAGGTGATGAGGTACGGCTCGACTCCAATATCGATCAGGCGCGGGATCGCGCTTGGTGCATCGTTGGTGTGGAGTGTGCCGAGCACGAGGTGGCCGGTGAGGGAGGCTTGAATAGCGAGTTGTGCGGTTTCCTGATCGCGGATTTCGCCGATGAGGATGACATCAGGGTCTTGACGGAGGAGGGCTCGCAAGCCGGTTGCGAAGGTCACATTGCGTTTTGGATTCACCTGCATCTGGCTGATGCCATCGAGGCGGTACTCGACCGGATCTTCGATCGTCATGACATTTCGGCTGGCGCGATCGATGCGGCCGAGGGCCGCATAGAGGGTCGTTGTCTTGCCCGATCCGGTCGGGCCGGTGACGAGCAACATGCCATTGGGGTTTTCGACGGTGTCCATGAGGCGTGTTTGCATCTTGGACGACATGCCGACAGCATCGAGACTGAGTTGTGTTTGCGCCTGATCGAGCAGGCGCAGAACGACGCGTTCGCCATAGATGGTGGGAATGACCGAGAGACGAATATCGACTTTCTTCGCGCCGATGCGAACGGTGGTCTGGCCGTCCTGCGGGCTGTGCCGGTTGGCGATATCGAGTTCGGTCATGACCTTGAGGCGGCTTGAGATTGCTGGCGCGAGCGATTGCGGGGGGGTGAAAGCGTCGAAGAGCATGCCGTCGATGCGGAAGCGGATGACCAGCCGGTTTTCCTGCGGGTGGACATGGATATCGCTTGCGCGGCGGCGGAGCGCTTCGAACAGAATCATGTTGACGAGGCGAATGACCGGGGTCTGCCGGGCCATCGCGAGGAGATCATTGCCAGCGGCGACCGAGCCGGCTGCAGCAGCGAGCGCTGATTCATCGAGGGGGATTTCTTCAACGATTTCGGTGACAAGGTCGCCGCGCTGCTCGTAGCCGCGGTTGATAACGCTGGCGACCGCGGCGCGCGGGCCGAGGACCAGTTTTATCGGCATATCGAGCATGTCTTCGAGGAGGGTGAAGACACTGGGGATCATCGGTTGCGAAGTGACAACGGTCATGACATGGCCGTCTGAATCGATGCCGGCGACCGAGTGGGATCGTGCGAAGGCATTCGGGACCGATTCATAGAACCGACTAGCCGACTCACCGAGGCGAGGCTCGGGCAAGATCTCGAGCCCGGTGAGTTCGCTGAGTTTCTGGAGCGCGGTGAGTTCGTCGAGCGCCGCGAGTTGGAGGAATAGGTCCCAAGGCTCTGAATCGGAGCCGTGCGCGGTCGGAAACTGACCGAGTTGTTCTGGCGCGACGCGGAGCGGACCAAGCGAGCGCGCGACGGTGTTCCAGTCGGTGATGGAGGTCGCGCCCGCTTCTTCGATCAGGGCTGGTGATTTTTCAGCACGAAGTTTGCCCATTTCAGCGCTGCTCCTCACGCACTGCGTCTTCGTCGGTTGCGTCATCTTCAGATGGTTGATCCGGGCTTGCGGGGGGGAGAGACCTCGGCGTGACCATCTGAATGCGTGTTGGTTTCAACTTGGGCAGATTCAAATCGAGTTCCGCTTCGGCCTGCGGCCCTTTGGTGAGCAGCCTCAGGTCCTGAAAGGTCGGGTCGGTCATGATTTTGGGCGTGATGAAGATGTAGAGGAGCGTTTTTGATCGTTGCTTGTTGGTGTCGCGGAAGAGATGCCCGACGAGTGGGATATCGCCGAGCAACGGCACCTTGACGATGGTGTCGTTATCGCTGTCAACTTCGATACCGCCGACCACGATGGTTGCGTCAGAGGGGATGGTGGCAATGCCATCGACACTTCGGTCTTGCTTGGGCGCAGGAATGCCGTTGGCGCCGGTGCCGATAAAGTTTGACAGGGTAACGCTGTATTCGAGGCGGATGTATCCGGCTTCTGAGATGGTGGGGGTGACGGTCAGCGTCGTACCAGCATCTTCATACCCTGCAAATGTCTGGTCGGTGGTCGCCGTTCCCTGAGAGGTCGTCGTGGTTGGCTGTTGCTCGATGGATGCGATCGTGGCTTCTTCGTTGTCATTGACGAGCAACTGTGGTGAGGAGAGGATGCGCGAGTCGGTATCGGTCTGCACTGCGTTGATGATGAATGGAACCGATTCTGAACGAATCAGTGCTGAGGTAAATCCGGCGAGCCCGGTCGCGACATTGCGAGGGTCGGTGAATGTCGCCCCTGCATCGCTGAGGCCAAAGATATTCTGAGCCTGAAACTGCCCGGCAGCGAGTTGAGTTTCGACCGCGAGTCGGAAGTCGCGGTTGTCCGTCACCGCCACGATGGTCGCTTCGAGATAGACCTGCGGGCGGCGCAGGTCGAGGCGATTGACGAGTTTCGAGAACTCGTCCTGCTGCTTCTTGGGTGCTTTGACAATGACCTGGTTGTTCGATTCGTCAGCGATGACGAATACACGGGTCGGGTCGGGTGCGAAGCCGGCCTCTTCGCCCGTCGAGCGGGGTTGTTGCTGGAATTGATTGAACTGGTTGAAGTTGTTGGTGTTGGGCAGGAGCGCCGAGTCGCCGGTGGGGGACTGACCGGAGATGAGTCCCTGGATAATCTCGGCGACATCGGTCGCACGGGCGTTGGAGAGTTTGTAGTACTCGAGCGTGATGATGTCTTCGCTGACATCGAGGAGTTCGATCCAGTCGGCGAGTTCGGCCTGCTGGGCGGCTGTGCCGTAATAGATGATGGACTGTCGGCGTTCATCGACGACCATGATCGGGCCGCCAACGACCTCCTGCGTCTGGTTGAGTTGCTGGTTCTGCTGGGGTTGCTGGAAACCACCGAACGGATTGAAGTTTGAATTGGTGTCTTCAAGCGTGATGACTTCGCCGAGTCCGCGTTGTCTGGCAAGGTCGGCGATCTGGAGGACCGCCGTTCCGGCGAAATACTGCCTGCGCTCCATGGTGTTGGGCACATCGATGACAGTGATGACATCATGAACCTGTTCAAGTTCCGAGCCGTTGCCGCGGAAGATGAGGGCATTTGACTGAGCATCGACGGTGAGGCGGTCAGCGATATTGTCGAGCGCGCTGCCGGAGGTGCCGGTACTGGGCGTTTGCTGGCCTGGGTTGCCGCGGTTCTGGATCTGTGGATTTCGATTGTTGGTGGTCGAGGCTGCGGTGCCGCTGCCGCCGACGAGTTGGATGACGCGTTCGCGGGCGACCGGGGCTGCGATGTGTTCGAGTTCGATGCGGCTGAAGCGTGCTTTGGCGTATCGATCGTACAGATCGAGGACGATTTCTTCGACGCGAACGATGTCGCGCGGTGTTCCGGTCATGACGAGGACGCCGAGTTCATCGATGTAGGCGATGTTGCCGCCGGTTGCGCCCGGTGTGGTGCCCCCCCCGGCCTGGCCGAGGATGGTCTGGATGGCTTCCTGCAATCCGGAAGGCCGCATGCCGAGTGTTTCGATGATTTTGCTGGTTGCCCGATCGCCGCCGCGTGTGACCGGCGTTTCGGCTGCGGGTTGCACGGTGTAGATGCCGCTGGAGTCCTGGGTGATTGAGAAGTCGTACTGCTCGAGAACAGCATCGAGGAGATTCATGAGATCGGACTTGGGCACATCGACGGGCGCGTTGAAGGTCACGGTGCCATTGAGTGAGCCTTTGATGATGACGTTGATGCCGAGAGTCGATGCGACATAGTCGACGAGCGTCGACAGTTCGACCGGTTCCGAGAAGGCCTGGAATGTGATCGAACCATCATCTGCCGAGGCGGGTTGCGACTCGGTGTCAGATTCGGGCTGGGCAGCGGGAACGACAGCACCCGGGACGACGCTGTTGGCATCGGCATCGGCAGGTGTCCCCGGCTGCGTGGCAGGCTGGACCGGAAGCGCCATCGCCAAGCCTGAACAGGAGGCCAGCACCGCGAGCCATGCAGCAGTTCGTGGCAAGGGAGGACGGCCGTAGATTCTTGAAGGTGATCGTGTGTTCATGCGTGCGTCCTCCGAGGGGCGTCTACGGTTGGTTGTGAGATTGATGTTCATGGTGAGGCTCTATTGAATGCGTGTTGTGTCACTGCTGCCATCGGCGACCGAAATAGTCTTGTTGCTCGAGGCGGGCGATACACTCGTGGGGCATGTTGAGACGCGTGATCTTTCGATTCGAATGGACGCTTCGCCGCCAGCCTTGAATCAGGGTACAGGACAAACGGGCGAAGTGTCGGGCCGACCAACACTTGTACGCCCATCGACCAGTTCTGGCCGAGTGCTTGACAGACTCGATACATCCTTGTTTGTCGATCTGGCTCCCGATGTGGTGATCGCAGGATCGTCTGGCAGTTTCTCGCGTTGTGAGGTCGAGGGTGTGATCGATGCAATCAAGTCGTCGGGCGGTAAAAAACCGGTTCTGTTGTGGCTTGAGCCTCATTCGATCGAAGAAATCGTTGATGATGTGATTCGCGTTGCTGAGGCTTTGCGCTGTCCTGAGCGAGGGATGCAGTGCGCAGTCGCCCTGCGAACGAAGATTCTGGAAGTGCAGGAATGGGTGACGCCTTTTGTAGATCATGGAACTGTTGTGGGGTTTCTTGAGGGATTGGATCCGCTGATGGTTGCGGGTCATTGGACGGTGCAGATGATCGAACGAGCGGGTGGTGTTCACCCTTGGAATGCGAGCGTCGCGAAACCGAATGCGGGCGCGGCGTGCGGTCCGCAGCAGGCCGAACGCATCGCCGGGCCGTCTATTACAGTCGATGCCGAAGCCTTTACATCGCGGTTACCAGAGGTTGTGATTGTGTGTCCGCGCGGCGCTGATCTCACGCAGTCAGAGGCGGCTGCACGGAGTTTGTTGAACAGAGAGTGGTTCCAGAGCACGCCGGCTGCTCGAACGGATCGCGTGTATGCGGTCGATGGCCGAGCGAGTTTCCATCAGCCCGGGCCTGGTATTGTCGACGCATTTCGGTTTATTGTGGGCTTGCTCGAGGGTCGATCTGACTGGATGTCAGCGGTCCCTTGGAGCAAAATCGGTGGTTGAGTCGAATATCCAACCCGCGCGACGATTGCTGTGAATACCCCCGCAAGGACTCGAACCTTGAACCCGCTGATTAAGAGTCAGAAGGAAGACGTTGCTATTAAAGGACTTACGATCGACCATACGCACCAGAGTACGCAAAACTCTGCAGATGGGGCGTTTGACCCAGAACTGTCCGCGTTGATTGAAGTGTGGCCCGACCTTCCTGAAAGTATCCGCGCGGGCATTGCGGCGATGGTGGCGACTGTACGGGGCTAATGCCGACAACGGGCCGAAAGGCGGGGCGGGCAGCCCCGGTTTTTTCCGCGTGATGTGGTTTGGACTTTGCAATGGGCTGCTTTTTTGGTGGGAGGAGTTGGGTGAGCGTCGGTCAAGCATCGATATTGGTGGCTTTCGATTGGCAGGTATGATGAGCACGCCCCAATGAAACCCGTGGCCTTCGCCAAACCCGAGATCGCTATACTAGATGCGCATCGAGAGTCCCTGGCAGCCTCTGCAACCAGGGCGGCAACCGACCGGCGAACACGCCGTCACGGTGCCGAGGCAGCCCTCTGAGGGATCATGCGGCGTCACTAAATGACGCACACCGGTCGATGGTCGGCCACCCCCACAGGGCGACATTTACGCACTGAAAGGTGTTGACCATGAATCCAGCCGAAGCGATTGCCGTAACCGCACAGAACCAACCACAGCCGATTCCGCCGGGCACGAACATGTATTTGTTGACAGGCGTCCGGGAGATCAAACCCTCTGAGGAATCGCTTCACCAAGCGATTGAGCAACTTGAGCGAGACTTGCCCGAAGACACCCAACCGGCAGAGTTCTACGAGCGGCTGAGGCGCGTGGGGATTCGGATGTTCGCGCCAGAATCACTGTGAGTGTTTCACACAGAGACAGACCACGCGAAGCAGATCGTGGAGGCGGCCAAGCACATCCACAACGCCATGTCTGGGATGCACCCATCCGGTCCGGTCCCGCCATCTGATGGGGGTGGCCCGACCACAAAGGAAGCCAAGAGAGGAAGCAATGATGAGCAAGGCAAGGATGAAAGAGTTGATGGAACACAAGGCTTGGATTCTAAAGACAGCGCCACAGAGGGAGAACTTCCCAACCGACGAGGCGTTCGACGAGGCAAGGTCGTACTGGAGGACACATCAGGGCCGACAACTCCCGCGACTCGACGAACAGATCCGCTTGTTGGACTCCCCCGAATCATCGTCGTTGACCAAAAAGAAGTAGAGTTCGGCCCATTCACACCAGCACGCGAGGCCGCACAAGCAAAGAGAGCAAAGCCAAATGAAGAAGCAGAGGCAGAAACAAGAACTGGAAGAACGGGTACGCAAAGAGATGGCCGCACCGGACTGGAGCCAACGGATGTTCGAGGGCGGACTTCGTAAGATGGATCGGATGGCGAAGGAGAAGGGGTCGAAAGTCGCCGGTTCGTACACTTCACGCGATCAGCCCACACGATAGTCGAGGGCATTCTCAGGAAGTTCGCAGGGATCGAGTCACGCGCCACTGGCACTGACCTCATGATCCCCGTCATCAGCCTAGTCCGCACGCTGTTCAACTTGAATCTCCCCCAGCGGCCTCGGATCGACGAAGATCACGGGGTAGTGCGGATACGCCAGTCCTTCAGTATCACGGGGCCGGTCGCAGGTGGGGCAAGGCGTGCCATAGGTGTCCGGCGTTGCGACGAACATCGGACTCACTATGCCAGGGAAACCACAGGTTGGACAGTCTGCGTCGGGCGCCGTTGCCTCAATTCGCTGTTCAAGCCGTCGAAGGCGAGCTTCAAGCGACATTGCTCTGTGCCTCGTGATGTTCTGCCTGCGCGGCGCTTCTTTCGAGAGCCTCGATTCGTTCGAGGATGTCCAGAGAGACTGGCGGTCCAAGGAGACGGTCTAGGAGCAACTTCGCAGCGGCAGTGTCCCCTGCTCGGGCCTGAGCGACCAGTGCGACGATGACCTCCGAGAGATCTCTCGGCGTCACTGTGCGGAACAATTCGGCTCGAAGGCGGGCGGCGCGCCGAGCCTGAGGGTTGCCCCTGGCGCAGCAATTGCCTTCCGTGAATCGCCCGTGCCTATCACGACCGTTAGAACCCGTTGTTGACGGTGCGGTCATGCATAAATTCTACCAGTTCTGAGACTCGCGCTCCGGTGAAAGGGAATGAAAAATCAAATCGAACAGGATTTCGCTTCTTCCCTGCGGAAGAGCGATGCCATGTGTGACAGAACGAGACACTCTACTCACTGTCAGAACGATCTCTTGAGGCGCTCATTAGGAGCCCATGAAGCGAATGACTCCGTTCCCGTCCGAGGTGCGCAGGTGCAAAACCAAAGGGCCTAGCCGGTGCTCGATCCGAGGTTGGAGTTCATGGTTTCTAACACAGCGAAAAGCTGTTCAATGACCGGTTCGTGATCGGCGAACACAGCTTCGGGCCCGCCTGCATTCAAGTTGCTGAACGGCGGCTCGTACAGGGCCGATGCATCCATCACACCCCGTTCAGTGAGCTGATCGATCACCAGTTCGACGAACCGTATCTGCTGAGTGGTGAGACTTCGGTCACTGAGGAACTGGCTGAATGCCAACTGCGCCGCGGCCTGGTCCATGCCGACGAGGCTTCGTACGAAGTGAGGCAGGGAGGGCGATTGACTGCGAACCAACAGATCGCTGAGGAGCTGTGGTCCGTCGTCCTCACCAATGTCCACCAAGGCGCTTTCGAGACCCTCGAGGTCAGATGGAGTGAGCGCCTCGTTGGTTCGGAGCCTGTGGATGACGATGTTGTTCATGCGAGCATTGAGAAACTGCTTGACCTTCTTCTCGTATTGCGCTCCGGTCATGGCGGGCATGGCGATAATCTCGCCCGCTCGAACTCCAATGACCTCGTCCTTGAAGTCCGTGTAGACGATCTTGCGATTCTTCTTGTCAAGGAACGGCATCAGCCCGCGCAGGCGGAGGCGAAGCTCCTCGAGCCCGTTCAAACCAATCTCCTCCCAGAACCCATTCTCCTGAATGGCAGCAAGATACTCAAGCTGTGCCTGCACGGCGGGGATCGCAGTCTTCTCTTCGAGCAGCATGGCAATCTCGACGACCCGATGGCGGTGCGTCTCGAAGACTTCGGGTTCGCTCTCGGCCAGGGCGAGCTGCATGCGCAGCGCGGTGAGGTCGAACATACGGGCTTCGATATCATCCGTGTCGATCTCGCTGGGCAGACCCGCAACCGCTTTCTGGAGGTGTTCAAGGTCGGCGTCACTGAGCTGGTCCCACACCGCGCGCTCGCGGAATCGATCGACAGATTCCCGGCGCATGCGGACGATGAAGTTGTCCGGGTTCATCGCCGCGACTTCGCCGTGAAGACCAGACTTGAGTGATTCTGCAAGAGACGAGTCGGGGTCGAGTTCAGGGGTCGATTGGATGTGCCCGAGCAACTGGACACGGGCGCGGAACAGGCGCGTGCCGAGTGCGACACCACCACCGCGTTCGATTCCATCGGGGTTCTCTTTGAAGAAATCAAAGTTGAAGCAGAAATCGAAGATGCGGAAGTCTTGCTTGTCTTCGCCCGGTCCGAATAGATCGGGACACAACCGTGTGCCGCGCCCGATCATCTGCCAGAACTTGATCTTCGAGTAGACCGGCTTGAAGAAGACCAGATTGGCCACCTCAGGCACATCGATACCGGTATCGAGCATGTCCACCGAAAGAGCGATGTGAGGCGCTTTGTCCTTTTGCGAGAAGTCATCGAGGATGCTCTGCGGGTAATTGGCGTAGTGGTCGATGATCCGTGCGAAGTGTCCTTTGTGGTGTGGGTAATGGAAGTTGAATCGATCCTCGATGAACTGCGCGTGATCGTGGTTTCGAGCAAACAGGATTGTCTTGGCCAGCCGGTCACCGCCCTCGACGGTATGCCCGTGCTCCATCAGGTACTGGAGCACTTTGTCAACCGTGTCTTTGTTGAAGAGCCAGCTGTTGATCGCGCTCGCGTTGACTTTGTCTGGGAGCGAGTCCGGGGTCACATCGTCGCCCCAGTCGAGGCTTTCCCACTGCTCCTTCTCTTCTTCGCTGAGTGAGTCGTAGTCGATACCATCGCGTGGAAACCGCAGGTCGACCTGCTCTGCGCGGGGCGGCACGAGGAAGCTATCGGCCACGGCAGTCTCCAGCTCGTAGGCGTCGGTCGGGACGCTTTTTTCGAGCCCGAAGAGGTCGTAAGTGTTCTTGTCAACCTGCTCTCGGGGCGTTGCTGTCAGGCCCACCAACAGCGAGTCGAAGTACTCAAAAATCGCACCGTATTTTTGATAGACCGACCGGTGGGCCTCATCGATGATGACAAGATCAAAGTGCCCGACGCTATACCGAGACTCATCTCCATTGGTCTCGTCGATAAGACCCATCATGGTCCCGTATGTGCTGACATACACGCGCCCGGTGGAGCCTTTCTCGTTGATGAGGTTGACCGGGCTCGATTCGGGCAAGTGCGCCTTGAACGCACCCACCGCTTGATTCACAAGTGAGATCCGGTCAGCCAGGAACAATGCTCGCTTCACCCATCCCGCTCGTTGCAGCAGGTCGACCAGCGCGACCGCGGTTCGAGTCTTGCCTGTGCCCGTCGCCATGACCAACAGTGCAGTTCGTTGAGATGTGGTGAACCGTTCGCTGATGCTGCCGATGGCCCGCTTCTGGTAGTAGCGCCCGGCAATCGCGTCTTTGATCTTGGTCACATCGAGTGGCTGTTTCTGGCTCCGACGGACGATCAGCGCTTGCAGTTCGTCCTTCTTGTAAAAGCCTGCGACTTCGCGCGGTGGGTAAGTCGAGTCATCCCACATCCAGGTCGTGTAGCCGCTGGTGTAAAAAATCACCGGTCGCTGGCCGTGCATTTGCTCGAGACAGTCCGCGTAGAGCTTGGCCTGCTGCTGCCCCTTCCTCGGGTTCAGCGTGGTCTTTTTGGCCTCGACGACCGCCAGCGGTTTGCCGTCCTCGCCCCACAACACATAGTCGGCATACCCGGTGCCGTTGTTGTTCGGCATGCCCTGGACTTCATACTCCCGGTCCCGCGTTTGGTTGAGTTTCCACCCGGCCCGGTTCAGCTCCAGGTCAATCAGCAGGCGTCGGGTCGTCGCCTCGTCGTAGTCGTGCGTGTCCGGGACCTGCTCGTTCTCAGCCTTAATCGCCGCGAGTTTCTCCCGAAGCTTCACCAGCTCCGCCTCGACCTCGTGCTTTGCCTCCGCTGCTGCATCCAGCTTCGCCTGCATCGCCTCTAACTCGCCGAGGCTCGCCGTCGGCTCGCTCGTGTCGGCTGGAACCAGCGATTCGTCGTAGGCGTACCCTTCGAGCTGCTCAGCTCCATTGCGCAGATATGTCCGACCCGCCCAGTACACCACATGGGACAGTTCCCGCATCACGGCGAGGGCGTCTTCGGGTGTCGGGGCCTTCTTGCCGTGCACGGCCCTGTTGCCCGCCTGCCGCACGAACTCCATCTTGGCCCAGACCTTCTCGGGCACCTGGGTCTTGAATTCCGGGCCGTTGAGATACGAGTCCAGCCGGGAGTCGCTCAAGGGCTTGATTGCCTTATCCACCTTGTAAATCCGCTTGACGAGCGATTCGAGGCAGTGCCGGGCGTGGAAGCAGGCGCCTCGTGGGTCACGATTGATGGACTGCTCCGCGAGGTTCGCGCTCTCCGCCACGAACCGGAACTCGTGCTGCAGGAACATGAAGTTCGCGGAGACGGCCATGGTCAGCCCCACCCTTTGCATGTGCTGCCTTGCAAGCCCGGATCATGGAGGAACGCTCCAAGGCTCTGGTCGTAGGGCAGTTGGAGCTTGGTATCGTGGCGGTACAGCCAGTGAGCAATCGCTTCGAGTGCAAACCGAGCGTGGAAGCAAGAGGCGTGTGGATCACCGCGGATGTGCCCCTCGGCCTCGCGTGCCGAGTCGGTGATCACCCGAAGCGACGACGGCATGAAGGCGAAGTTAGACACTGATTCTTATCTCCGGCTGAACAGCTGAGTGACTCATCTAAACATCATCCTTGCTGATCGCGTTCACCTTCGCAGTTCTGCGTCGCAAGACTTTCTCTGGTACGGGGACACTGCTCGGGAGTTCAAAAGTAGCCAACTGACCTCTTTCAAATGCAAGACCGTACGCTACAGTAAGCCGCGAAAACCACCGTTCCTGATTCGGATTAAGCGAGAGATCTCTCGGGAATGGCATGCCGATATCGAAGGGCTCTCGCTTCCTATGACGATCTTCAATCTCCTCTTGCCGAAAGATTGAATGCTCAAAGACTTCCATCGCCCCTGACCGATAGGGATCTTTGCAATGTCCTCCACCTCCAAAGATAAGTGTGATATCATTGATTTGATTCGGTCTGGGCAGCTTCTGCTTCGAACATGCGATCGTCTTTGTACTGCTCTTGAGCAGTTTGACTTGGATGGAGTGGCGCACTTTGGACATGACTTTGTCGACATGACCTGATTCTTTCATTTTTCGCCGTCGTTCAATGTTTGACCATGAAGTATCCCCGTCTTGACGAGCCGCTAGCTGCTCGATGTGGCTTGAGCCCAGGGGGAGTACTTCGGCGTGCAGATAAGTGAGGTGGTCCTGCCCATCTGGCTGGGCGAACAAGAGCACACTCTGGTCAACGGTCCCAGCGCCGGTATCCGAGAACAAGTAAAGGCCGGGGGCAGAGTTTGGTGAGCGCACGAAGCCCTGCACATTGGCACTCACTTCAGGGTAGATGAAGCAAGCCTCTCGTGTTGATTCGGATGCAGCCTCCTGATCCGTTCTCCGTATTGCTGACTGGAGTGAGGTGAGGGAGACTGGTGGATGCCCTGTGTACTCGTCCGAAAGCACCCAAGCGAGTCGAAGCACTCGATCAAATATCGTATTGACACCCGGGTGATCTGCATCAGCCACCGGGACTGCCATATTGATCGCGATGTAATCACCCTCGACGGTTCCGGGGAATCGCTTGGCTATGTCAGCCTTGATGTTTCCGAAAGCGCCCGCGAGCAGATACACCCCACAGCATTCGACGAACTCTGGCAGATCGACATCTGAGTTTTTGGGCAGTGCCTCACGAAAAGCGCGAAGAATTGGGTCATTTAGACTGCCAAGCCCGATCTTCTGCATGGCCATCTTGATGTAGTAGAGACCGTCATTTTTGTACCCGCCTGTGGTATCCTGCACATGCTCAAGGCGCCCATCGTTGTAGGAAACCGCAGATTGAAGTAAAAACGGGAGTTTCGCGTTGGCGCTGCAAGTGGGAATGTGGACCCAAGCCTTGTCAACCAGAACATCGCGACAGACGCACTTGCAGAACGCTGTTCCAAAATCGAAACCGATCTGGACAAAGTACGGATCACGGTATGTCGTCTTTTCACGAGCCTCCCTCGTACTGCGGCGAAGCGTGGGCTTGACGACGCTTTCGGATGCTTGCTTCCGAGAATCGCGGGACTCCGACCTGTCGCTTCTGCCAAAGAGCGCCTCACCAAGTTTTTTGAAGTAATCGGACACGGACCCACTCCTTCATGCAAACCCGAATCACTCCACCCTCAAGACCCCCGCACCGATGTCTTCGGCCTCGATATCAATCTCAGTTCCATCGCTAAGCTCGCGGATTTTCAGATCTTTGTTCTGAATGCTGTTTTTTAGCATTGTCTCAAAACCTTTGGTGCGTCGAGGGCTCGCCCCTTTCTCGTACATGGTTTCAAGTGCCTTCTCCTTCTGTTGGATCAGCCGATCCCAGTGGCTCTTCGCGCGCTGCACACGAACTTGTACTGTGTTTAGGTTTTCGGCGTCAAAGCTCCTGGTCATCTGATCGAATTGTGCATCAAGATGTTCACCGAGCTCAGCGTAAGCGATCAGCAATGCATCACGATCAAACTTGGGGTAATCCCAGGTTTTACTCTGACGAAGCATGCGATGCATCAATATCTCAGCATCGGCGGAGCTGAACGGTTGTTGGGTGTCTAAGGACATGATGGCGTACACCATCGTCTCGCGTTTGGCCAAGCCCTTAAACATCCATCGCTGAATGCGGTAGGCATATGTGCCCGATTGGAGTGTCTCATCTTGCAAAGAGAGGCTTGAGACATTGTAAAAAGAATGGGTACCGATCCGATTCTGCTCCGTGATCCATCGGATCAGTGGCGACATGTGATTCACAAAGTGGACCGACCTGCGATCGGCAGCGTTCAGGCGGTCATGGGCTTCGCGGCGAAAAGTAATCGAAAGGTCGCGTTGCCTCAACGGCCTAGCTGCAAGCGATCGATCGTTTCTGATGAAATCGTCAAGTGAGGCTTGGGCTTCCCGGCTGAGACGGATGCGCAGGCAACCATCAGCCGGTGTGTTGTGATTGACTTCGGACCCGCGGAACCTGCGCTGCAGAAAGTCATCCAGGTAATCCTCCAGTTCGTCGGGCTGGATGTAGCGTCCTTTATCCCGGTCTTCTCTGATTTTCTTCTGCACATAGTCTGACAGTGCGATTAGCGAATCGCCAGAATCTTCCAGCCTTTTGATCTCAAGAAGTTGGTTCTCAATTGCCCGCTCTGTGCTGTCGATGCGAAAAGCCTCCTCGTCAGCTGTGAGCTCATGACTGAGCAAGTCGATGGTCAGCTTCTGGACCTCTTCACCGATGATGGCCTCAAGATCACCCAAGCTGCTGGAAAACAGAAGAAGCTTTTCGTGCAGCCGTTCGTAGAGGCGTTCTTCGATGGTATCGGTCACCTTGAAGTTGACGATGTTGAGGACTTCAGACTTCTGCCCGACGCGATCAATTCGGCCAATGCGTTGTTCGACCCGCATCGGGTTCCAAGGCAGGTCGTAGTTGACCACCGTATGGCAGAACTGCAGGTCGATACCTTCGCTGCCGACTTCGGAGGAAAGGAGAACCCGAGGCCCGTGTGGGTCCTTGAAGCGGTCCAGCTCAGCCCATCGATCTTCGTGAGCCACACCGCCGTGGATAAGGGCAGTCTCAATCCCGGCGTCTTTAAGCCGCCGCCGTAGGTAATGCAAAGTGCCGCGGTAGTATGCAAAAATCACAACTTTGGGGTCCGGGGTCGTCATCAACATCTCAAGCATCATCGCAAATTTGCGATCGTTGCCCTCGAAGTCGTATTCAAGCAGCGCTCTGAAGTCGGGTGCGACCTGTATCTGCTCTTCAACCACATCATCCTCGTGATCAAAATCGCTGAACTCCTCGCCCGAGAGCCCTTCGGCCAAAAGCTCGGCCATCTCCTCAAGCGAACCACCAAGGCTGCTCATCCCTTTCTCGCGGATGTCCGCGGCGATCGTCGGAAGGCAACTTGCAGCCCGGAGCTGCAATCCGAGCACACGGAAGATGTGGAACGGCTCCTTATCGCGGCTGCACCGCTTCCGAACCAGGCGCAGAATGGACTGATAAAGCTGCATCTCTTCCGGGGTGTATTCGACTTGAAGTACGCGGGGGCGGCGAATGGGTCGCCCTTCCTCAACCTGGATGCGCCGAGTGCGGTTGATGTACCCACCAAGCAGGTTCAGCTTTTCCGCAATATCCTGCGCTTTGGCCAGCAGCGCCTTATCGGTTGGATCGGCTTCAACCTCAGTGAGCAGCTCCAAAAACTGCTCGAACAATGGCGACTTCTTAATGTAAGGGCTGTGCGTCATCCCCTCGACACCGGCCTTGAGCGCCGCCATATCCGGCGGGGTCAGCGAGAGCGCGTTGAGGGAGGCGATGGCAGGGCGATTGCTGCGCAGCAACTCGTCAAACATATCCTGCGTCTCGAAAAAGTCCTGGTCGATCAATCGCAACAAGCTGGACAGATCGGTGCTCTTGTTGTTCACTGGGGTTGCCGAGACACAGAGGACACCCGTGTCGTTGTGGCGTGCGAGGCTCTCGCCAAGGTGAAATGTGGAGGTGGTGGGAGTCCGCATGTAGTGGGCCTCATCAAACACCACGAGGTCAAAGGGCGGGTGGTCATAGTCCCACTCGCGCAGCTCACGGAGAAGCCGGACCTTCACCGACTCCTTTACTCCTTCGCTCGGCTCTTCGTCAAGGTATCGGAGGTCTCGCTTCGGCGGACGAAGCCCGGAGTAGGAAGCGATCAAAATGAACTGATGAGCGGGTCCCGTGCTCCGCAGCTCATTGATCTCCGACCGCAAGTCTTGGAAGTCCACAATGCGGGCATCGAGCAAGAACTTGTCCCGCAGTTCGCTCTTCCACTTCTCGGTCAGAATGCCAGGACACACCACCAGCAGACGCTTCGCCTGTCGACGGGCCTGCAGTTCCAGCCAGATGAGCGCGGACTCGATCGTCTTTCCGAGGCCCACCTCGTCGGCGATGATCAGCCGTTCCGTCGGTGAGTTGATGAACTTGAGCACTGGTTTGAACTGGTACGGATAGAAATCAATCTGGGCGGCCTCCATCGAGTAGACAACCTCGTGTAGCGTACCCCGAAGTTTCTCGAAAGTGATCAAACGCTGCAGATCACGAAGAGAGCCGAACACGCCAGACTCCAATCGGCTCTCGATGGAGGTCCCGCCGTCGTCCGGTGCCGCCTGCAGAGATCGCAGTGGCCGCCACATCTGCCGCCCATCGGGGTAGCGCAGCTCGACCATGACATTCGGCCCCGCCTTGCGTGACTTACCGGTATACTGCCCCCGTTCGCCGGGTTTCTGCAGATCGATTACCCAGTCGTGGATCTGGAACTGTACCCCTGTGCTCATCACAGCTCTCCTGCAAATGCGCGAGCTTGGAGCGAGGTGAATAGTACATCTAGCGAGTCTAAGTGCCTTTCCAGCGTTACTGAGTGCTGCCGCAAAGTACATAAGACCTCGCCGAACCTGCTCTGCAGATCACTGGGGGGAGTTGGAATCGTATACTTTTTCACACTTGCGGCCGATAGATTCGGCTGCGAGGAGCCCGTGTCATATTTCTCTACCTCTATTCGGCCGTAATGCCCCGCAAGGAGCGTGTGAAGATAGTCGACATTGAGCGTTTCGAATGGCCGCAGGATCACAAGCGAAGATGCGATGGCTGAATCATGTTCGTGTCGAACTACTGCAGATTTGCCTAGCGAACCCCGTAAGCAGTAGAGCATATCTCCTAGCTTAGTCTTGCCCCCACCTAGCTTGTCAAAGCGCCGCCTTGTAATGTAGTTCATCTCAGCGAAACTAATCGCCCCATCTTGAAGATGCCCCGCGTTAATGAACGGCACTCCATTCTCCACGAAGTCGGTCTTCGATGGGTAGTTTTCGCCTCTGTCGCCGTTTCGAAACTCAGCAAGTACGCCTAGTGGATGAACTGGCCACCCCTTCGGATTCGTCACCGGATCCCCAAACATCTCAAGAAATGTCGATTGGATCAGCCGGTCGAGCTGCTCGATCGACTCACGCCGCTTGGCCCGCAACGCGTCCGCCGCATCCAGTATCCCCGCGATCCGCTTCTGCTCGGTGAGGTGAGGGAGGGGGATTTTCGATGCCTTCACTTTTGAATCAGAGACTGCGGGATAGTTCGCGCCTGTTGCAACATCGACCATCTTCTCAACGAAGCGATCCGTCTTTACCCAGTGGAAGAGATATCGCGGATCAAGCTTTGATGTGTCCGGGCGTAATACGCAATAACCAGTCGAAGCGGTAGAGCCATCGAGATTCGCCTCAACGAGAGCCACGCCATTGAGATTTGGTCGCACAGTGGCAACAAGCACATCATTTGTCTGCACAAGCTGTCTAGCGCGACTAGGAGCTTCTGCACATGCAACTTCTGTAGCGTTATTGATTGTTTTCGTGTCTTTATCAACCGAACTGAGGTCAATGTAAACGAACTCACCTTTGGAATCCGCTTTAGGGTCCCATGTCTCACACTTCCTAACGAGTTCTCCTAATGGAACAGTTGGCCAACTCACTTCAGCATCCCCTCTAGCTCCTCGCGCCCCTTCGCGATTTCTGCCTCCAGCTTCGCCAGTCGCTTGAGGATCACCTTCGGCGGGTCATACTCCACCGCCTCGTACACCACCTCCTTGTACCGGTTGATCGACAGGTCGTAGTCGTTGCCCGCGATCTCGTCTTTGGGCACGAGGAAACTTTGGTCGGTGCGTTCCCGCTTGATCTCCTTGTCACGGTGTTGCCAGCGATTGAGGATGTCGGGCAGGTCGCTCTTGTCCGCTTGCGGCGTGCGTTTGTCGTCGAGCGAGAAGCCGTCGGCCCGCATGTCGTAGAACCAGACATGGTCCGTCCCGCCCGAGTTGGTCTTCGTGAACAGCAGGATCGCCGTCGAGACCCCGGCGTAGGGTTTGAACACGCCCGAAGGCATCGAGACCACCCCATCGAGCTTCTGGTCCTCGACGAGCATCTTCCGCAGCGCCTTGTGGGCGTTCGACGAGCCGAAGAGAACACCATCGGGCACGATCACCGCGGCCCTGCCGCCGGTCTGCAATAGCCGCAGAAACAACGCGAGGAAGAGCAACTCGGTCTTTTTCGTCTTGACAACCTGGAGCAGGTCCTTAGCGGTGGACTCAAAGTCCAGGCTGCCCGCGAAGGGGGGGTTGGCGAGGATAAGTGAATACCGCTCGGCATCGTCGGTGTCAGTCTGAGCCAACGAGTCCTTGTAACGAATGTCAGGATTCTCGACGCCATGCAAGAGCATGTTCATGCTGCCGATGCGAAGCATGGTGGAGTCAAAGTCAAAGCCGTGGAAGGTCCCCTCGTTGAACTTCTTCCGGGAGGCGGCGTCTTTGTAGATCGCGCCGCTGTGATGCTCCTGGAGGTACTCGGACGCGGCGATCAAGAAACCCGCCGTGCCGCAGGCGGGGTCGCAGATCACATCCTTGGGGGTCGGGGCCATCATTTCGGTCATGAGCTTGATGATGTGGCGAGGTGTGCGGAACTGCCCGTTCTGTCCGGCGCTGGCGATCTTGCCGAGCATGTACTCGTACAGGTCGCCCTTGGTGTCCTTGTCGGCCATGTTGATGCCGTCGAGCTGATCGACCACATTCGCTAGCAGGCTCGCCTTGGGGAACATGAAGATGGCATCCTTCATATGGTGGGTGTAGGTGGAGTCTTCTCGGTCGCCCTTGCCATTTTTGGTGCCGAGGCTCTTCATGAACGGAAAAGCCTCGTCCTTGACCGTCTCGAACATGGTTTCTGGTGCGGTCTCCTTGAACCGTGACCAGCGGAGATGGTCCTCCTTGGGGCCGAACACCGGGTTCTCGATGGGCTTCTTGAGCCGAGCCGCCTTGGCTTCCGCGAGCGTGTGGATCTCATCCAGTCGCTTCATGAAGAGGAGGTAGGTGAGCTGCTCGATCACCGTGAGAGGATTCGAAATACCTCCGGTGTAAATATCGAGCCAGACCTTGTCGACTTTGGACTTGAGTTCACCGTTGATCATGGTTGCTGCATTCCCTTTGTTCTGAACCTGCCCAGGGCATGTCCCATCTCTGAACTGTACCTGAAATCGGACACCGTCAGGCATTTAACTGTGAGAGAAACGAGGCAAGGGGCCAAAATGCTCGCCTCGGCGCCCTTGATCGCGACCGGTGCAAGCGTCGAACTGACCAGATGCATGGCAATCTGCGTGTCGTCTCACAGGGCAACTTGGTTGAAGTTGCCAAGTAGCCCGATTTCTACCGCTCGCTCTTCGAATCTGACTTGGTTGAATTCTGGGAGGCCTTGAAGCGTTGGGCGGTCACCGACAGAATCCGTCCCGCGTGACTCATCCAGTAGTGATGCGCCTCGTCGAACGCTTCCTCGTTTGGAAAGTTCTCCCGCTTCGGCTTCGTTGCCATCAGTTGTTCTCTGCTGTTCATCCTTGCTTCCTCTCTTGGCTTTGCCAATTTCGAATCGAAGCCATGCCCCGAGGTGCCATGTGTTGGCGTGACGCAATCATGCGTGTCCAGTCTCTCAAACACCTCAGGTTGGACTCGAACCAACAACCTGCCGATTAGAAGTCGGCTGCTCTATCCGGTTGAGCTACCGAGGCTCATTCATGCCGAATCTGAAATCATGCCAACCCCACCCGGTGAAGATGTTGGCTCAATTTGTCAAGACTGATCTCCAAGCCTCCGGGCCAGATGAGCGTTCCGCCTTTACGGATCGCGATGCACGGAAACCCGTCGACGCTGTCGTCCCGTGCTCGCTCATTCGATGCCGCGTCGACCCCCACCGAGCAGATTTCTGTCATGGCGCCGGGCAGAAGTTCGGCGGCCTTCTGCACAACTTCTTCGATGTAGACCCGTTGCCCTTGGGACTGTTCCATGAAGTACCCGCGCACTTCGATCGGATCAGTTTCGAATTGGATTCTTTCGGCGATAACATCGATCCACGCATGTCGACGCTGGTTCACTTCTTCTAGCGTCAACTTTGGGAACCGCCCGGTCTTGATGACCTGAGCAGGGGACGGGATGAAGCAGACATCGATTCGCATGATTTGGTCTCGTCCATCAGCCTTGACAAATGTCGTTGACTTGCACGATCCCAACTGCTCCACGACGAAACAATCCTCGTAGTTGCGAGGGTTATTGCAGGCGAGTTGGGCAACCGGGTAAGCCTTCGTGCGGCGAATGGTCTCGTATTTGCCATTCAGGTAATCCAGCACCGTCTCTTTGCCCCTCAAGTCTCCAAGGACTGACTGGCTCTCCCAGATCACATCCTCGCGCGCTCGCCGTTCAAAGATCGAGGTATCGAGTGTGTTGACCATCGTCGCGACGGCTTCAAGTGCGTTCATGGTTTAACCTCTTTCTTGGCCCGTTGTCTCCTGAGCCCTGTCTCAACGGAGTCCTCTCTTGCTTTTCCTTGAAATAGAAGGTCTCCGGGAGGAGGATGTTGGTTACCGACCCTCGTCAGCGAGCAAGCCCTTCCAGCCGCCCGGCTTCACGCGGCGCCGCTTGTCCGCCGTGCCGTGTAAATCCTTGTAGGCACCCGTTGCGAGGTGCTTGGAAACGACGGGATTGAGCCGCCGTTCGACGCGATGCCGCAGCCATCGAAGTTCCTGAAGCAACTCGCGCCCTCGCGGCAGGTCGCAGACATAGACCTCAAACCGCGCGAGTTCTTCATCGAGGAACCTGGCCGCGACCTGAAATTCGCGCTGCTCATTCAGCGTAGTCGCCATACGAATGGCCCAGGCGTTCCACACCTCGGCCACGATGTCTGCCACGACCCGATCGGGCACCACCCTCGGCAGTTCGGACTCGAGAATTGTCTCCAGGGAGACAACAACGGTGTCGCTCTCATGCTGTTGCAGTGCAAAGCCAGGCTCGCTCCAGACCAGTCGTGCGCTCAGTTCGAGACGCTCTCCAAACTCAACCGCCGGAAGATGCAGGCGAACGACGACACGCCGACTTCGATTCTCAAAGAGGCTTCCGAGTCGGATTCGAAGCGTTCCACCGGTTGTGTGTTCGTCGCCGATGCCAAAAGCAACGGCTTCGACACCGTCTGGCAGCGCGACATGGATTTCGGCGTTCTGGGCAACGGCCTGCCGCGCGTCATCCAACTCGCCGAGCAGGACATCGATGAGATCTTCACCAGTGTCGGTATCGTGCATCGCGCCGCCGCCTGCGCTCGCCAATGTCTGAATGTACCGGGGCGAGTAGCCAGCCCCAATGCCGACGGTCGAAGTCAGAAGTCCCCGCTGGCTTACTTGTTCCGCGTGCTCCTGGATGGCCGTCAGACTCATTTCCCCTCGATTCGCTCGTCCGTCAGAAAGGAGCAGAATGCGATTCCGCGCGGGACTTCCGAGTTCCATGATCTCCGCGGTACAGAGTGCGCCTCGCCACCAACCCGCAAACAGATCGGTACTGCCGCGTGTTCGCAGCTTGCCCACCTCCTCGTGGAGCGTGCGGCGGCCCGTCTCGTCGAGACGCTGAGGTGTCGCATGCACGACGGCATCACTCGCAAACGAAACGAGTGACACAGTGTCTACTTCGTTGAGTGCATCGATCAACTGATGCAACGCCGCTTTGGACGACTCAAGCCGACTTCCGCGCATCGAGCCTGAGGCATCGACCACGAGACCCATGTTCAACGGGAGCATGTTGTGCCGCTCGACAGGCAGAGCCGGGGCTTCGACTTCGAGGAGCATGTAGCGCATGCAGGGCTCGTCGGCACAGAGGGTGTCGTCGTCGAATCGCACTGAAAGCGTGGGATGAGTGGGATTCATGAGTGAACGCCTTTTGTGAGAAAGTGACGCAGGTGGTTACCGATCTGGCGCAGCTGATCGAGATGCTCTGCATCGAAAGGGCCGCGAACCGACAACTCGATGTCAGGCGTGATCGCCAGGCGGTGCCAAACTTCATCTCGCACCTTCTGCTGAACCGATTGAGTGGCAGCCAATTCGGCGAGGGCGTGCAGCAGCTGCTCGATGGCAGTCATGCTGGTCGGGTTAGGGCGACCTCGCAAGCCGGAGCGGAGCCCATGCAAGTCCCCTCGCCTGGAACTGTGAATGGAATCCGGTGAGGCGGTGCGGAGGTAGTCAAGTGCCGATGCCGATGCAGACGCAGCCGGTTCATCGGTGTCGACGAGGCCGCCGATGGTCAATGTGCCCTCTGCAATGCCCTCGATCTGCGCCGGAGACAGTTGCGTGAGCAGAACCCGGAGTTGCTTGAGGCTGATGTCAGACTTGAAAGACCGCAGTCTGTTGATGACGCCGAGCCGGTGCAGGTGCTCATCTCCATAGGAGGCTCCGCGACCTTTCGACAATGCTCCTGGGAGTAGATCCTGTTCGATGTAGCTGCGGATCGTCCGAGGTTCAATACCGGTCTTGTCGGCGAGGTCACTGAGGGTGTAGGGTTGCGTATGCATGTCGCCATGCTATAAGCACCATGTCGCCATGTCAAGATTTATGGCGATATAAACACTCTCATGCATTCATATCGTCGCATATCGCCATTGGAACGGTTTTTTTCGCCATTGACACAGAGCTAATTTATTCAAACAGACTATGAACAGGCATGGGAATTCACAGGTTGAAAATGGTCATTTCTGCCGCATGGATCATCTCCTGGCAGATGGTTCGAGTCATCTCGAATCCGTCGGTCTGGACGGCACCCTCCGAGCCCAAGTCCATGTACAACTTTCGATTGATCTCGATCATCACCGAGGCGACCCGACGGTCATGGCTCAGGAACTTCATCGGCACGATCGTGCCCGCAAACGGCTGATCAATGCCGACGCTCAGTCTGTGTCGATTCGCGATTTCGGTGAGCACCCGGACCAAAAGCGCGGGCGTGTGGGAAGCGTCTGTGCCGAAGCACAGGTCCGGTCGGGGCCGGGCCTGATCGACATCGCACGGCAGTGGCTCGTCTGGGAAACTGTGGCAGTCGATGATGAGCGATCGGCGGTGCTCGCTGAGCGCCGACTCAACCAGTTGCTCTAGAGCCGCATGGTGAGGCCGGTAGAACCGATCGAGGAGATCTTCGCGACGAGCTGACGAGATTTCGGGCCGAAGCGATTGGCCCTGTGTGCCTCGTTGATAGAGCACGCCCATGCCACGCGTGGCCATCGGCTCGTCTTCGTCGCGCTCGAATCGTTCAGGATCGACTACAAACCGTGACACCGCGTGCCGAAGTTGGGTCTGACGCAGTTCGTCATCAGGTGCGAACAGTTTGTCCGTGAAGTGATCCGTCAGGCGCTCCAATTCGCGCTGGAGTTCGTCAGGAGACACACGAAACAAGTCCATATCCGCCGGGTCGATGTGCGTCGATGCGTGTGGGACATGGAGAATTGTGCGGCATGCCGTGGGCATCTTTGCTCCTGAAAGGCGGCAATCTCGCGATTGATCGATTCGACGCCTCCCGTTGCTCTTGGTGCGATTCCATCCGCTGAATGTTACCGGGAACGCCCCCGTCAGGCCTTTTTGCTTGGTGAGCGTGCTTCTAATTCGCGTTTGTTTGATTCGCGCTGCTCAAGGAGGCGCCACACGATCCCCGAATTGAATACCCACGAACTGATGACGCTGGCTTTCAGTCATATAGGGTTGGGAGCCATGGGAGTACCATTGTCACACGGGTAGCCGGGTCGCCCCCGGCGGTGGTGCGAATGCGATCGCGGTCAATCTGCCCCGCGATCGCATTCGTCCAGCCCTGAAAGGCAGGTTGACGATGAATGCGCTCACGGCGGAGGAGTTTGCCGCGCTACAAATTTTGGCTGAACGGCGCATTTGGGATGTTCCATTGGACAACTCTGCTGTCGGTGTTTGGGAGTTGGAACGGCTGGATCGTCGAGAGTGGGTTTGCGCTCGCGAGATCGATCGCTCACTTGATGGAACGAAAAGCCACCCAGTCGGCCCATGGTTCAGTCCCATCAAGAATGAACGCAATTCGGGGCGTCCAGCTTGGCCTCAGATCGTACATGCTCATCGCAAGTGCACCCAAACGCCGTCTGTCTCTGAACTGAGCCATCGCCCCTTGATCGCGCAAATCCAGTTGACGGGGAAGGCGCCGGATCCCTTCGAGGGTCTGGAGTCGTTGAAAGACTCGACAGCGGTACAGACGCCGATTCAGGCCGTCGCGGAGGCGTTGGAACGAGTGAGTGCGGAGTGGCGACTGGGAGATTGTGAAGTTCTGGACTGTCTCGGTGATGGAGTCGGACCGGAGAGTGAGTTGTTTTCGAAAATCATTCGTGATGAAGCCCGTTCCGGCGTCAGGCGGCTCATCCAAAACCTCGAAGGTCACTTGATTCCGGCAGTTTCTCATCAACTGAGCGTTGACATTCGCCAGGAACTCCGTCTGCTGACTCTCGAACTTGACCCCGACAGCGTCGGAGAGGATCAGTACGGCGATCGGATGGCTCGATGGCGGCACACTTGGAATGCTTTGGGCCTCCAGCCTCGCATCGAGCGACTCGTGCCAATCCTGTTCAATGAGCCTGAGTCACGGGGAGCGCAAGGGTCGGCCAAGGGCTTCGATCAAGTTGAAGAGACTGAGACCGATGGGCTACCTCAATTGGGTCCGCATGATCGACAAGCGTGGCAGTTGTCATTGCTTGATGGAAAGACACAGTCGAAGATCGCCGAAAAACTCAACCTCGAGCATGGCACCAAGTACACCCAGCCTCGCATTAGCGAGATGATCAAGCGAGTGCAAAGGCACGCTGATGCAAGCGGACTGACTGAGAAGATGTCGGCATCTGGGTTGACTCGCACAGCCCGGCCAGCGGTGACCGTTGACCCTTCTGTTTTGGATCGTGGCAAACGAACGGACGGGCGGAGCCACGACATTCGAGCCAAACAGCGACAAAATGCGATGGATGATTGAAAGCAAATCAATGAGGTATCGGCACCGATAACGCTTGTTATCAAGGGGTATCGGGTGGTATCGGCCTGCTTTTTGGCGATACCGCTCAGGGATTACTGAGGGCAATGGTGCCCGAAGGAGTCCTGAAAGTGTCGAATCACGAACTATTGACCACAAGCGAACTGGCTCGCGTTCTTCGGGTGACCCCTGAGACGATCCGCGAATGGGCGAAAGATGGGCGCATACCTGCGATGCGAATTCGCCCGAAGGTGTTGCGATTCAATCTTCTCGATGTGAAGCGAGCGATGGTCGTTGAGTCTGACCCGGAGGGCTCGAAATGAACCCTCCACCCGATACCCAACCCTTGCTCGTCGACTCCAATACAGCCCGAGCGATGCTCAGGCTTGGTGAGCGCAAATTCTGGGAACTGGCGGCGTGCGATGCCATCCCAAGTGTTCGGATTGGCACGCTCCGTCGATTCTCGCCTGTCGAGTTGAAGGCATGGGTTGAACTCGGCGCGCCAACCGCGCCAGGCTCCGCTGACCGTGTGCGCCGTGCTGCGCGGGAGCGGAGGTGAGCGATGGCGAACAACTCTTCTTCGGACCAATGCGTTGGCATAAGGCCATCGCAGCGGCTCAACTCGACGCGTACGAGAAGTCTGTCATGCGGTCACTCATCGACTGGATCAAATGGCCGCGCAAAGGCGAGGTGTTTGACCCCACGCCGGAACTCTGGCCGAGTGTGCAGAGCATCGCCGATTCGGCGGGGCTGCGGAGCCGGAAGGGCACCCAGTTGGTGCTCAAAAGGCTGCGTAAAAAGGGGCTCATCGAGTTTGTGGACAAGCGAACTGGCGGACGCTCCGAGCACGGGAAGCCGAACACGAGTCGAATCCGGCTCAACTTCGATCGGCTCGACGAAATCAAGCGCGAACAGGCTACGCGCTCGCAAGTGCGAACTGGCTTCTGTCAAGTGTGAATCTCGTTCCATTCAAGCGCAAAACCCGTTCCCGTCAACGGCGAACGAGGTACGCACAATCAGGACCATTGAACCAATTAGAAATACACCATCACCACCACCACCCAGCGAATCGAACAAATGGGCGCCGGGGGTGGAGAGAGTCACGGAGGATTGAATGATGCAAGATGCATTGATTCAGAATATCGAAGCCATGTTGATCGACGCGGGTGTGTCGGTCAAGAAGGCTCGGCACCTGGCAGCGAATCACCCAGCCGATGAGATTGCGGCGGTAATCGCCGAAAAGAGCGATGGTAACAACGCCGGATTGCTCGTTTGGGCTCTGGAAGAGGGCGAGGGTCCAGCAGCGCTGAAACGGGCGCGTACAAAGGCTTCAAGCAGGTCGAAGAGACGGTCATCCTCGCCCTGGCGGGAGGAAAGCAAGTCTCTGCCTCGATGGATTGAAGCCGATCGGGCAAACGCCGAATCAGTGCTCGTCCTCATCGAAGGATCCGAACGAGCGGCCATTGTGCTCGATCTGTTTGATCGCGGTTTGCTCTCACAGTTTGACAACGCAAACGGTTGGCTGTTGCACCGTGAATTACGGGCGAGGTATCGCGGGGAGCCTTACCCAATCGCGAGAGACGGAAACAGTCGGCGATTTCCAGAATTCCCAATGCAATCGTACAAGTCGCGTGCGGAGTTTCGGCATCACATCGCCCAAAGAACGCTGTGTCACGGGAAACGCAAGCGATGGAGTGATGAGTATCGACCGAAAGTGCGCGAGGCAGCAGGCCAGATCGAAAAGGCATGGGGTGACGAAGTGGGAATCGGCAGGAACATGCCAGAATCTATCGAATGGCTGGCAGTGTCAGGATCATCGGATGATGAAATATTTTGGGCGATGGTCGAAGCGGCTCGTGACGAAACGGGGATAGTGGGACAGCGTAGTTGCCAGCAGGCAACTAATCGTGTATACTCAATTCATGAGACTGATTGAAGCGATTGCACAAGCGGTCGAGGCAAGTGGCGAGACCCGCTACCGCATCGCGCAAGAAAGCGGCGTCTCGGCTAGTCAACTCTCTCGGCTGGTTAATGGCAATCGAGGTCTAACCGTCGAGACGATCGAACGGCTTGCTGACTACCTGGGGTATGAGATCGCATTGAAACCCAAAGCCCGCAAGCGGGGGGGATAACAGATGGCCAGTGTTTTCAAGCGGAAGGGTCAACGGAACTACCGGATCGCGTGGAACGATCATCGCGGCGTGCGGCGCGAGAAGTCGAGCGGAACGACCGACAAGCGATTGGCCGAACGGCTTGCCTCGCAGATTGAAGGCAAAGAAATCGAGCGCATCGCGGGTTTGGTTGATCCTGCGGCCGAACGCCTTGCGAGCCATCGAGCCCGCCCGTTGCGTGAACACTTCGATGACTACCGCACGCATCTCGAATCACTCGAACGCGATGATCGGCATATCGGCGGGACCATTCGATATCTCGAAACGGTCGCCGACACCCTCGAATGGCACACACTTGCAGACATCGACGCGCACACACTCACGGCGCACCTGTCTGAGCAGGCCGAGAGGAACGGAACGAGCGCCCGCACATTCAATGCGGCGGTGACAGCGTGGCGGGCATTCGCCCGATGGTGCGTGCGTGGCAATCGGTTGGGGTCGAACCCGTTGGCTGGAATGGCATCGCGCAATATGGACAACGATCGGCGACGGGTGAGGCGAGACCTCGACCCCGAAGAAATTGCACGGGTCATCGACGCAGCACAGCAAAGCCCTGTGGTGACCGTTGAACGGCGCAAGCGGGACAAGCAAGGAAATCTGACCACAACCACAGTGCAAATGAATGCACCCGATCGTGCTTGGGCCTACCGCATCGCTGCAGGCACGGGATTTCGAGCGGGCGAAGTGTCGAGCCTCACGCCAGAGAGTTTCGATCTCGATGGCGAGATGCCAACCGTGACCGTCCAAGCGGGATACTCGAAACGCAAGCGGCGCGATGAACAACCGATTCGGGCTGATCTTGCCAACATCCTTCGGAATTGGTTGTCCGGCAAGGAGCCTGGCCAATGTGTGTGTCCGCTTCCCGATGGCAAAGCGGGCATGATGCTCAAAGCCGATATGAGAGTTGCCCGCGATCAATGGATCGCCGAAGCCCGTTCGCAGGAAGAACGCAGCCAACGCGAGCAATCCGACTTCCTGCGGCCCGTCGATGCGATGGGTCGGCACGCTGACTTTCACGCCTTGCGGGTGTATTTCATCTCTCGGGTGGTTGAGGCGGGTGCGAATGTCAAAGAGGCAATGGAATTGGCTCGGCATTCAGACCCGAAATTGACACTTCGGACCTATGCACGGGTCGGGATGCACTCACTATCGAAGGTTCTCGATGGGATGCCCGGTTCTGATCGCACACCAGAGCGACAGGCAGAAGCCTTGCGGGCAACGGGAACGGATGACCGGCACGCTCCAACCAATTCGGACCATACGCAAAAACATACGCAAATGGAGCGCGATGTATCGACGACGAGCGCAATGCCGCGCAACGCCGATGGGTCCGTTGAGGGTGAAGGATGGAATGGTAAAAGGCTGCGGATCGCGGATTTATGCGATGAAGCGCGGTCATACGCACCCGAAAGCAGAAATACCCCCGCAAGGACTCGAACCTTGAACCCGCTGATTAAGAGTCAGCTGCTCTGCCAATTGAGCTACGGAGGCAACGCCCAGATGCCGCGATTGACGCAGAATCGATGGCGAGGCTGATCGTAGCGCGGTGGACGCAGTTCGGCAAAGTGAATCGTGCTGAGCGCTATCCATGGTGGACTGGTCGAAGTTCAAAACAAGCGGGATCGCATACGGCGATTCGTGCGATTGGGTTATGTTTGGGCATATTTGCGGAGCATCAGGAAACTGAGAGCATGCGGAATGCTTTATGTATATAGTGGTCGCTGGCGTATTCGCGTTGACTGTGAACCGCGCCGGTTCTACCGTCCCGCTGCTCCAAAGCGTGAAGCGAGGGGCGTGTCGGTTCCTCGAGTTGCCGATTGTTCGGCAGGGACGGGGAATGTATCGGTTTTCATGCAGGACTTCGATCGGGATTCGTCTCGATTCGCTGGAGGGTGTCAAGATGCTTCCTACTCATCGTCAATCTCACGGTCGTTCGCGTCGTCGGCGGTCGCATCATGCGTTGACCCCTGCTGATTCGACGATTTGCCCGTTGAGTGGTATGCCCAAGCGTCATCATCGTGTGTCATCACAGTCCGGGTATGTTCGTCCGGGTCTTGTGATTCGCGTGAAGAAGCTCGGCATCGGTGTTTCCAAGGACTAATCTGCGTGGCGTTCAGCCACAGTTGGGAGTGACCGTCGGTGCGTTTGGCTGTCGACGTTCTCGGTGGTGACCATGCCCCTGAAGCCGTGCTGAAGGGTTGCATCGCTGCGCTCCCGGAACTTGACGCAGACGACACGATTGTCCTCGTCGGTCCAACAGATCTCATTGAAGAATCGTTGCGTGAGTGGGGTGTCAACGACGCTCGACTTGAGATCGAGCACGCGACCGAGATGATCGAGATGCACGAGTCGCCAACCAAGGCGGTGCGCTCGAAAACGGAATCTTCAATCGTCAAGATGGCGCACCTGGGCTCGCGGAAAGCGGAGCGCCGGTGTGATGTGATTTTGAGCGCGGGTAACACAGGCGCGTGTGTGGCTGCGAGCATCATGCATCTCAAGCGGCTGCCACATGTTCATCGACCGGGGATTGCCGTGACAATCCCTGCGTTCCATGGCCCGATCGTGTTGTGTGATGCGGGCGCCAACCCTGAACCGAAAGCAACGCATCTGTGGCAGTATGCGATTATGGCGGACACCTACGCCAAGCACATTCTCGGGATGGAGAACCCGCGTGTTGCGCTCATGAACATTGGTTCAGAGGAGGCCAAGGGATCTGACCTGGTCAAGGGTGCGCGTGATTTGCTGCGTGAGACGCCGAATATCAACTACATCGGATTCGTCGAAGGCCGCGACTTCTTTGCCGGCGCAGCCGATGTGATTGTGACAGACGGATTCGTCGGCAACACGGTCTTGAAAATGGCTGAGGGCATGGCGAAGAGCCTGTTTGAAGCGATTGCGTCCGAGATCTTTGAACTCGACCCGGATCTGGCGTTGCAGTTTGAGCCGATCGTGAAGCAGATTTATGCGAAGAATGACTATCACGAGTACGGCGGCGCGCCGCTGCTCGGCGTGAATGGCGCGATGATGATCGCACATGGGTCGAGTCAGCCTCGCACGATTACTGCAGCGATTCGCAACAGCAAGGCGTTCATCAAGACGGCGGTCAACGAGGCAATCGTGACTCGTCTTGAAGAGATTGAGAGTGGCATGAACACTGAGGCGAAGTCACTGTGACCACGGGGCCTGCGACGACTGGTGTTCGCCTTGCGGGCACGGGTATGTATGTGCCCGAGGGGATCATCTCGAACCACGATCTCGAAAAGCGGATGGACACCTCCAACGAGTGGATCCTCCAGCGGACTGGTATCAGCGAGCGGCATATCGCTTCACTTGAAGACGGTGAATGCGTTCTCACGATGGCGACGACTGCGGCGGAGCGCGCTCTGGCGGATGCCGGGCTGACGAGCCATGACCTAGACATGCTCGTTCTGGCGACAGTGGGTTCTGAAATGGCGTGCCCTTCCACCGCGTGCCGCGTCATGGAAAATCTTGGCGGGGGGAACGCTGCAGCGCTCGACCTGACGGCTGCCTGTTCGGGCTGGGTCTATGGGCTGAACCTCGCTCAGTCGATGGTCAGTTCAGGGGCGCATCAGCGTGTTCTCGTGATCGGCGCAGAGCACCTGACCAAAGTTGTCGAACGGTCCACACGAGGACGAGGGGTGTCGATACTGTTTGGCGATGGCGCTGGTGCGGCTGTCCTGACAGCCGATGCTGATCCGTCACTTGGCGTGATTGCCCAACGCATGTACTCGGACGGTTCGGGCTGGCGCGAGTTGTACATCCCGCGCGACGAACGCGACTTCCCTGAGGGGGAGTATGAGGAATGGAAAGTCGGCCTGATGCAGATGAACGGCCGGGCTGTCTTCAAGTTCGCTGTCAAGACTTTCTGTGAACTGATTAAAGATACGCTTGATGCGGCCAAACTCGATGCTTCCGAAGTGGACATGTTCATCTGTCACCAGAGCAATATTCGCATTCTCGAAGCTGCCCGCGAACGGTTTGGATTGCCCGAAGATAAGTTGTACATCAACATTGATCGCTATGGCAATACCTCGGCAGCATCGGTTCCGATCTGTCTCGACGAGTTGCGCAAAGCAGGTCGCGTGAAGGCAGGGCAAAAAGTCATGTTTGTTGCCTTTGGCGGCGGCCTGACCTGGGCGAGCAGCCTCTGGCAACTGTAAGTGACGCAGTCGCTGCAACTGTCAATCAACCATGAACTTCGTTCGGTGGCGTTCTGCCCGCGAGAATCGCCGTTGCATTGTCACCCACCATCGCGGTCATGAGTTCACGGAACCGCTTTTCGGCGCTACCAATGTGCGGCGTGAGCACGGTATTCGGAGCAGTGAGAATGTCGGGATGAATCTCGGGCTCGCGTTCAAAGACATCGAGCCCGGCGCCCCAGAGTCGGCCGTCATGGAGCGCGCGGGCAAGGGCGGCTTCATCGACGACCGGGCCGCGTGAGGTGTTCACCAGAATCGCGCTGGGCTTCATCATTTTTAGATGGGCTTCGTCCATCAAATGGGTTGTTTCTGGTGTCAGAGGCGTGTGGACCGAGACCACATCGGCTGCTCGTAAACCATCGGCGAGCGACACGCGCTCGGCTGCGAGGGGGGCAAGTTCGAAGTCCCAGTGACGAGACCTGGCGACATAGAGCACACGCATGCCCCATGCCCGCGCTCGCATGGCGGTTGCAAAACCGATGCGACCGGCGCCGACGATGAGCAGCGTGCGACCTGTCAAATCGAGTCCCATGAACTCAGCCATGCCAAGTGCGCCACGCTCCGGATAGGTACTGCTTCGGGCGTATTGATCGGCTTCGATGAGTCGGCGTGCGACCGCGAGCGTGAGGAGCCAGGCGAGGTCGGCGGTCCCTTCGGTAACGGCATCGGGTGTATTCGAGACTTTGATGCCGCGCTTGGCGCATTCGGCGAAATCGATGTTGTTGACACCGACAGCAAAGTTGCAGACGCCCTTGAGTTGTGGACCGGCTGCATCGAGTAGTTCGCTGTCGACTTTCTCGGTGTACATCGTGACGATGATGTGGGCACCCTCGACGAATGCGAGCAGGTCGGCGCGATCCGGGTATTCGTCGCCGAGCACGCGGACGGTGGCATTGGGAACGACCAGTTCGCCTGGAATCTGGCGGCTGACGGCAATATCGGCTGCTGTGTTGGTCATGCCTACACCGTAGACTGTGCGCTGCGTATGGAACAACCGCTTTCGATCTTGTCTTGGAACATCCTGCACGGTGGTGGGGCTCGGCGCACGCCGGGGATTGTGCTCACGCTGCTTGATCAGGCAGCGGATGTGATCGTGCTGTCGGAGTTTCGAGCGCGTATGGGCGGGCAAATCGCCGGGGTCTTGGCGGATCATGGGTGGCGTTTTCAGGTTCGGACCGACCCGGAGCCTGGCGTGAATGGCATGTTTGTCGCGGCCCGCGAGCCGATGACGGTCCTCGATTGGGCGTGCCCTGAGCCTCGCCGCGGCGTGAGTGTTCGACTTGAGAAGTCGGGCGTGGTGGTGACAGCGGTGCATATTCCGGATGCCAGAGCATCGGATGCGCACGCGTTGGTTCGCAAGTCGGCGTTTTGGCATGCATTGCTCGAGCACGCATCAAGGCTTCGTGATGGTGCGCACGCTGTGATTGGAGATTTCAACACGGGACGACATCGGCAGGATGAACGCGGATCGTCATTTACCAGCGTGGCGCTTCTCGGTCGTTTTTCGGCGATGGGTTTTGTTGATGCGTACCGGTTGCTGCATCCGGATGGGCGTGAATTCTCGTGGGAATCGGGTGTCGGCGGTCGGTTTCGGCTTGATCATGCGTTCGTGTCAGATGCGCTTCGGCCGTGTATTGAGGCGGTGCAGTATGGGCATGAAGAGCGCGCTCTGGGGTTGAGCGATCATGCGTTTTTGCGTCTGAACTTGGGGACAAGTGGCAAAAAAAGAGGCGAAATGACAAAAACCACTGAAAAACAAGGGGATTCGACTTGTCCGGCCGATAATGTTGTTGTACAAGAAACGCCTTGTTCTGTTGGACAGTTACACACACACCGGAGAATGAATCATGGCTAAGAGAACTGCAAAGAAGACCACCGGCCGCAAAACCGCGAAGAAAACCGCCGCGCGCAAGCCTGCCAAGAAGACCGCGAAGAAGACCGCCGCCAAGCCTGCTGCCCCCAAGACAGCCGGACGGATCACCTCTGCGACCAAGCCTCGCACCAAGAGTGAGATCATGACCACGCTTGCCGAGCACGCGGGCATCTCGAAGAAGGAAGTCGCTGCAGTCTTTGACACGATGAGCACGATGATCGCTGCCGACCTGAAGAAAGGGAAAGCCGGTCAGTTTACCGTGCCTGGCATGATGAAGGTGACCGTGCAGCGCAAGCCCGCCACCAAGGCCCGCAAGGGGATCAACCCCTTCACCAAGGAGCCGACCACATTTGCAGCCAAGCCGGCACGCAATGTTGTCAAGGTGCGCCCCATGAAGGGTCTCAAGGACCTCGTGAGCTGATCACGGTTCGTTTCAAACAACACCAACGCCCGGGTCGATTGGCTCGGGCGTTGCTTGTTTTGTGCGTCAATCACTGGGTTCAGCGGTGATGGCTTCGACGAGGAGCGTTGCGACCGCTTCGTATCCCTCGCGTGAAAAGTGGACAAAATCTCGTCCCATGCGCTGTTCGTTCGCCTCACCGGATGGATGGAGGAGGACCGGGTCGAGTGAGATAAAGGTCAGGCCGCGATTCAGACACGAGGCTTGAATGGATTGGTTGATCGCAGCGCCTTTGACGCGCGTGTCCTGATCCGGGTTTTGTCCACGAGGCGGGACCGAGACAACGATGACTTGCGGGTTGCTGTGTAATCGCGAGAGTCGATCCATGATGTGTTCGATGCCGAGCGTGATGTCGGCAGCGGAATCGTGGGGCAGGTTGTTGGTCCCGATCATGAGCACGATGGTTTCAGGTGCACTGCCATCAAGCATGCCCTGATCGAGCCGCCAGAGGATGTGTTGTGTGCGATCACCGGAGATGCCGGCGTTGAGGACCGGGCCGAGTTCATCGAGCATCGATTCTCTGATTGCCGCACCGCCGCCACCGACCTGTCTGCCCGGTCCGCCCCAACTTTGCGTGATCGAATCGCCGATGAGCACGACGCGTGGCTGTATCTCTCGTGCGGCTGTTCGTATGTCGTTGAACTGATCCATCCATGATCGATCGCCCCACCCGGCAGCATGCGTGCGTGTTTCCTGGCTGGGTACGGGCTTGACCGTGACGGGTTGTTGATCGAATTTTTGTGCAGCGATGAATCCGGGTCGTTCGATTTCGAGGCCGGTGGATTTGTCGATGGAGAGTTGGGCACCTGTGTTATCGATCCATGCGTCCATTGCGATCGCCATCTCGGCGACTTTGGTCGGCATGAAATGTGCGAGATCATCGGTTTCGCCAATGTCCGTGGCCAGGTTATAAAGTTCAAATCGTCGGCCTGCGTGGAAGTAGATGAGTTTCCAGTCACCGATGCGGTTGCTCGTGAACGGCCAGATGCCAGGTCCAGCGGCACCCCATTGGTGAGGTTGGTTCCAGCCGAGTGTTCGTTGGGCGTCGAACGCGTCGTTGTTGCTTTCAAGCAATGGCAACAGATTCTGCCCGTCCCGGTCGACTTGGTCTGGTTCGACCCGGGCAAGCCTGAGGGCTGTTGGGTAGAGGTCTTGTCCAATGACCGGAGTGTCGTTGATCGTGTTGGCGCGGTCGGCTTGGTCGGTCACGCCAGGCCACGCGATGATCATGGGGACGCGTGTACCGCCTTCGTAGGCTGAGCCTTTGCCTGAGCGAAGCGGGGCGTTGTGGGTGTGTTGTTTGTTTCCGTCGGGCGCGGCTCCGCGAGCGTGGGCGGAGAGGCCGCCGTTGTCAGAGGTGAAAATGATGACGGTGTTTTCGATTTGTCCTGACTCATCGAGCGCGGTGACGAGTGTGCCCAGCGCTGCGTCGACGGAGTGGATCATGCTGGCGTAGGCGGCTTCGCGTTGGTCGAGGTCGGCGTAGAGATGAGCATAACGCTCGTTGGCCATGATGGGGGTATGGACGGCGTAGGGTGCGAAGTTCATGTAGAACGGCACATCGTCGTCGGCTGCCTTGCGGATCTGCGCGCTTGCTTCGATGGCGATGACTTCGGTGAGGTAGAGATCGCTGCCGTGGTATTTGTCGAGCCCTGGCACATCCCAGACATTGGGTGCCGAGTGGGGGGGCTTGCCTTGTCGGCCGGCACCGGTGAAATGGTGTTCGGCGTAGTAACTGGCAGGTGCGCCCGAGGCGTGGCCGGCGATGTTGACTTCGAAACCGAGGTTGGTTGGGTCGCCTCCGGGTGAGTTGTGTACGCCGAAGTGGGCTTTGCCGGCATGGATGGTTCGATATCCGGATTCAGCGAGTCGCTCGGGGAGCGTTCGATAGTCGCCGGGTTGCAGGCCGTTGAGCGCCCACGCGGGTGCGGCGATGTCGTCGCGATTTCGTGAGGTGTCGGTGTCTTTGTTGAGCGTCCAATAAGTGATGTGTGTCCGCGCGGGTGACTGGCCGGTCATGATGCTGGTGCGCGAGGGCGTACAGACGGGTCCTGCGGCGTAGGCGTTGGAGAATCGCACGCCTCGGGCAGCGAGCGCTTCGAGATGCGGCGTGCGATAGCGGAGATTGAGCGCACCGGGCTCGGGTCCCATCGGGACAGAGGTGTCTTGCCAGCCGAGATCATCGACGATGAACAGGATGATGTTGGGTCGATCGTCGGTGGATGCACGCGACATCGTCGTCGTGGTGAGCGACACGATCAGGACGACGAGAAGGGTGAGGTATGGGCGCAGTTTCATGGTACTGCGAGCATACTCGAAACCGCTTGAGAGAATTGAGATTGGTTATCGCCGGAGCGCCGCGTTTGAGCCGTACTCGATTTCGAGATAGCGAGCGACATAATCGACGAGAGACTGGGCTTCGGGGATGGCGGGGTTGGAGGTTGGTCCCATCGGTTCAAATCGCATGCCTTTGAATCGGCTGACAGCGTCGTCGACGCTGAGGCCGTGCTGGAGTGCGATGCTGAATGCTCGGCAGAACGCCTGACACATCCCGGATAGTGCGGAGCCTTCTTTGGCGACCTTGATGAAGATCTCGCCCGGTGTGCCGTCGTCGTAGATACCAATGGTGAGGTAGCCTTCGTAGTTGCTGACGCTGAATTTGTGGGTGACGGACTGGCGAGTGCTTGGCAGTGATCGGCGTGTGGCAACCATGGGGTGGGCATCCTCCGTGACGCTCGGTTTGGTGCGATCTTGATGATTCATCGGGGGCGAGTGTATCCCCGTCGCAGCGGTCTGGAACGGTGTCGGGCTGAGAGAGTATCGGACCAAGCGGGTGCGTGCGCTCAGAATCGGTTGATCCACATCGTGGAGATGGAAAAGTCGGGCGATCGGGACAGGCTTGGGCTTGCTTCGGGCTGGTGACCGGTCGATAATTGGCTTCGGATGTCTGACTCTGGCACCACATCGCCCGCGACGACCTGGAAGGGTTTCGGCGGATGGACGCTCCTGCTCGCGCTGACGCTCTCGGTGCAGGCGGCGGCTGTCTCATCGGCGATGCCACATCAGCGCCCAGCGATGGTTGACGCGGTGGTGCGGTTCCTCGCACAGGTCGCGCACGAATCGCACGCTCGTGATGATCGTCGGGTCGTGGAAACACCAACAAGTGCGACGACTGCGAACAATTGCGGACCGATCGCGACGACTTGCCAGGGGTTTGAAGCCTGCTCGATTTTAATCGAGTTGCTCAATCTGCCGCCGCCCGCGCGCGGTTGACCACTCGATCTCCTGTGCCTGAGCCTCGTCGATGCTGACAAGTCAGCGTGAGCCGCTCGGCAACCTCACAACGAACTGAACCAATTTGTTCCACCGGGTTTGCGCCCGAGGAAGTATGCAGTATGCCTAATCAAGATATCCCCGTTGTCGGACCACTTCTCGGCAAGATCTTCGGATCGCGGAATGAGCGATTTGTTAAGAAATACACCCAGCGTGTTGACGCGATCAATGCGCTCGAGCCTCAGATGCGTCCGATGACGGATGAGGAACTTCGCGCGAAAACGAAGGAGTTTCGTGATCGCATCGATGGCGGCGAGTCCGCAGACGACATGTTGGTCGAAGTCTTTGCCGTCGCACGCGAAGCGATGGACCGGTCGATTGGAATTCGCAATGTGCTGAACCCAGAACATGGGTTTGATCCGAACTTGTTGAGTGGCGACGCGCGAGCGATGTTTGACCGGGTTGCGGAAGAAGCGAAGTCACTCGAACCTGCTGCACCGGAGGGGCGATTCCTTGGGTGTGTCGAGCCGGTGCCGGTATGGCACCTGGTTGATTTTCCGCCCGAGCTCTACGAGGCGATTCGGGCTTTGTATCCGGAGAGTCGTCCGCCGTTCCGGGCGAGGCCGTTCGATGTACAGTTGATCGGTGGCATGGTGCTCGGGCAGGGCAAGATCGCGGAAATGAAAACCGGTGAAGGCAAGACGATTGTTGCGCCGCTCGCGGCGTATATGGCTGCGTGTCTGCACCAGCAAGTGCATGTCGTGACGGTGAACGATTATCTCGTGCAGCGCGACCGCGACTGGACCTTCCCGTTCTTTGCAGCAGCCGGTTTGACGGTGGGGGCGATTCACCCGCAGCACACGCAGCCAGAAGAGGTGAAGCGGCAGATGTACCGCTGCGATGTGGTGTACGGCACGACGAGTGAGTTTGGGTTTGACTATCTGCGCGACAACATGAAGCGGTCTGTGGACGACCAGGTACAGCGCAAGCGTCAGTTCGCGATTGTTGACGAAGTTGACTCGATTCTGATCGACGAGGCTCGCACGCCCTTGATCATTTCAGGTCCTGCAAAGGACGAAAAGCCAGCGTACGATGTGGCAGACAAGTTGGCGCGCCACTTGGTCGCCAAGCAAAAGCCGTGGCAGGACGCCGAGGATGCAGTCCGCGCGTGCAAGGAGAAGATCAAGGGGCTCGAAGGCGATATCCGCCAGACGCGCGATAAGGCAGATGTTCCGGCGATGCAGAAGCAACTCGCCGAGGCAAAGGAAGCCCTACCCGCACTTGAGAGCGCGCGTGACGATCATCCGCAGTTTTATGAATTGGAAATGGATCGACGGTCTTCGCACCTGACGCACGAAGGGATCGCGGAGGCGCAGCGTGTGGCAAACATTGGGTCGTTCTATGTCGATGAGAACATGGATGTGCCTCACTTGCTTGAGCAGTCCCTGCGCGCACATGCGGTGTATCAGCGCGACAAGGACTACATCGTGATGGATGTCCCTGATCGCTTTAGTGGGAAGACCGAAGCGAGTGTGGTGATTGTCGATACCAATACCGGCCGCCCGATGATCGGGCGTCAGTGGTCTGACGGGTTGCACCAGGCGGTGGAAGCCAAGGAAGGTGTCCCCATCAAGCAGGAGACGCAGACGGTTGCGTCGGTGACGATCCAGAACTTCTACAAGATGTACAAGCGGCTCGCGGGGATGACCGGTACGGCGGATACGGAAGCCCAGGAATTCCACGACATTTATCACCTTGATGTTGTGGCGATTCCGACGAACAAGCCGGTGATTCGCAGCGACTATGACGACCTGCTGTTCCTGCGTGAAAAAGACAAATGGGACGCGATCGTCGACGAGATCAAGCACTTCCACGATGTTGGTCGCCCGATTCTTGTTGGTACCACGAGCGTCGAGAAGAGTGAAATGCTCGGCGCGATGTTGTCCAAAAAGCACGGCATCAAACACCAGATCCTCAATGCGAAGCAGCACGAACGCGAAGCGAATGTGGTGGAAGACGCGGGTGAACTCGGTGCGGTGATGATCGCGACCAATATGGCCGGCCGCGGGACGGATATTAAACTCGCGAAGAGTTCACGCGAGCAGTTGGTCGAGCACTGGCTTCGCCGGAGCATTGCGTCAAAGTCGATCAATGCTCAGATGTCGGAAGAAGAACTGCGCGAGAATATCTACCGCAAGATTGCTGCGACCGAACTGAAGGATGAGGGTGTCCGCAAGCGTGACGCAGAGGAGATGCCGTTTGAAGAGTTGCAGTTGCGGCTGCTGCGCAAGTGGGCGACCCAGTACACCTGGGCGAGTCCGAACAAGATCGAGACCATGGGTGTGGATGAGTTGATGGAGGCGCTCGACGGTGGGGGGCGATTCAGCCTGCACCGCGTCCGGTGGTTCGACAATGTGCAGGACCTCGGCGGATTGCATGTGATCGGAACCGAGCGGCACGAGTCGCGTCGTATCGACAACCAGTTGCGCGGCCGATCCGGTCGTCAGGGCGACAAGGGTTCGAGCCGATTCTTTGTGAGTCTTGAAGACGATCTGATGAAGATGTTCGCGGGTGAGACGACGATGAAGGTGTTGTCACGCTTTGGCATGAAGGAAGGCGATGCGATCGAGCACCCGTGGCTCAGCAAGAATGTGGAGCGCGCCCAGCGGAAGGTTGAAGAGCGCAACTTCCAGGTGCGCAAGAACATTCTTGAATATGACGAAATCGCTGAGTTGCAGAGGCAGCAGTTCTATGGCTTGAGGCAGCGTGTGCTCGAAGGGCGTGATGTCAAAGGGCTCATCTTCGAGTACATCGAAGAAGCGAGCGATGACGCGATCGAGGAGTTCCTCGATACGGATTACCCAAGCCAGTGTGCTGCGGAGTTCGCGCGGCAGAAACTGGACTTTTCGATCATGTCCGAGCGTTTGCGCGGCAAGACGGTCGACGAGATGGATGTCTTGATTCGCAAACAGGCGAAAGACGATGCTGCGTCGATGATCGATGTGACGATCGGTGAGTACATGCCGATTGAGGGTTCGGAGATCAGCGTCGATTTCGATTCCGCCGGGTTGGTCAACTGGGCGAAGCAGCGCTTTGGTGTGGAACTTGATGCCGGCGAGATTCGAAGTGGGGGGATCGCCGAGCGGCGTCATGTGCGTGACATGCTCGAGCAGGCAGCCTTTGACCGTATTGATGAAGCGGATCTTTCGGGGCTCAACGAGTTCGTGCAGAAGAACTATGGCGCTCGGTGCCTCGTTGGCTGGGTCAAGGAGAAGTTCGCGTTCGAGGTGCCGGTGGAAGATATCGTCGCGGCGCAGAAAGACGAGGATCGGTCGCCGCGCGATCCGATTCTTGAGAAGACGCGTGAGTTGTATCGAGTTCGCGAGATTCAGTATCCCATCGACTTCATTCTTGAGTTGACCATGATGCGGGCGAGGCAGAACCCTGCCGATGCGTTTGACCAATTGGGTGTTTGGGCGAATCGTCGGTTTGGCATTGATTTGAAGGCCGATGAGATTCGCACAACCCCCCCGGCGAAGATGCGTGAGCGGCTGAATGCTGAGAGCGAGAAGTTCGTCGATGAAGATCGACTGAACAAGGAGATTGACGCTGCGATCGCGTGCGAATCGGACGAGATTCTCGATCAGCATCTGACAGAGCGTTTCGGCGTGGGCATCACTGACCGGATGAAGTACCTCGAGCCCGAAGAGCGAGAAGATGCTGTGCGAGCCCGGGTTGAGAACTTGCTCCGGGCTGAACAGTTGCACTTTGAGCGAACGATCTTGCTTGAGACGCTTGATCAGTGCTGGCGTGAGCATCTCTATGAAATGGACAAGTTGCGAGACGGGATCAGTTTCCGTGCGTTCAGCCAACAAGACCCGCGGATCGCGTTCAAGCGTGAGGGTGCGAGGCTGTTCGCCGAGATGCTCGAGACGGTGCGTGACCGTGTGACGGATTACATCTTCAAAGCGCGGATTCGTCCTGCCGACCCGGCAGCCCGGGCTGGTGGACCGATGGGTGGTCAACCGGGCGGTCCTGGCAAGCCACCGAGTGCGCCTCCCCCGCCCAAGCCGCGTCGTCCGGCCCCTTCGGTGGGTGGAGGAGCGTTCGGAGGCGGGATCACCGGACCGGGGTTTGATGCCCCTCCGGCACGCTGACGGTGGGTCAATGCAGCGAATCGGCGGTTTTGGATCCTTTGGCGGTTCGAGGCGTATACCCTTTCGGTGGTTTGGGGTCTTCCCGGCCCCCGGCTCTTCGGGTCGAGCCGGTTGCTGCTTTCATACGCGCTCAGTGGGCGCACAGTCCGTGCTGAGTGGGGAGGCCCCATGCTTTTGATTCATCGCCGACGCAACGCATTTACATTGATTGAGTTGCTCGTGGTCATCGGGATCATCTCGGTTCTGATGGCGATCTCGATCATTGTCGGCTCGCGCGTGGTTTCGGGCGGCAAAGCGCGAGCGACCGCGGACACGCTGCGCGTGCTCGATTCAGCACTTGCGGACTATGTGAACCGGGTTGGGCGGATACCGGATTCGACAGCGCGCGTTGAAACCAATGCGAACGCTGGTGGATCGGTGAACTTGTTCCCGGTTTTCGACGGTCGGCATATGGGTTCTGCAGACGAAGAAACGATGAACACCGTTGGTCTCTTTCTGCATCAGGCGAAGGGTACCTCGGGCGTGTCGGCGACGATTGCCGGTGTGAATCCGAAGTTTGTGCGATCGTATGACGCGGATGGCGCCGGCCCGCAGCCGGAACTGACGACGGTGTTTGATGCGTGGGATCGACCCATTCGGTATGTGCATCCGACCTTTGACGGCGAGTGGACCGCCAATGAGCGCACCGTGGGTAATCCCGGGACGCAGGTCAGTCTCAAAGATGCGGCTGCGAGCCCGATCAAAGACATCACTGTGCGTAACGACCTCGCGGTCTGGATTCTTCGGCGCAACTATTTGACGGACGATGATCGGCAGGCGACACCTGGCATGGTGGGTGATTCGGATGGCGGGATCTGCCCGAGCCCGAGGCCTTATTTCTATTCGGCGGGTGAAGACGGCGACCCGTCGACGATTGATGACAATGTGTACACGACCGAACCTAAGCGCTCAGGCGGGTGATCTATAGGCTGATGGTCGAGTTGTTGCGGATTCCAGCATCAACCAGACACCATTGATTCAACGAGCCCCGACCGTCAGGAAGGGGTTTTTTGGTGGATGCGCGCCAGGCAATGCGTTCATGGGCGTTGAGGGGATCGGATTGAGGGAACCGTGCTCAGGCTTTCGTGCGGCGCCGCATTGACTGTGGAGTCTGAGGGTGGGCCTGCATATGCTCTCGTTCAGTATTCGGGGTGTAGCGCAGCTTGGTAGCGCGTCTCGTTCGGGACGAGAAGGTCGGAGGTTCGAATCCTCTCACCCCGATTGCCGTAAGGCTTTCTGAAACCGCAAATTGCGGTGACCCGCCGACGGACGGCGGCGCAGATCGGGTCGAATTGCGCGCGGTGTGACACCGCGCTCGACCATGAGGAGCGCCGCCAATGCCAAAAACGACCAGACCGAAAACCGGCCCGACGACCGCCCGGATGTCCCCCGCGTACCGCCGGCGCAAGGGGTACACGCAGGCCATCGTCACGCTGACCGATGCCTTCACCAAGCGGCGAAAGGACTACTGGTTGGGCGAGTACGGGACGCCCGCGAGCCGGGAGCTCTACCACCGTGTTCTGGCCGACTATGAATCGCTCGGGCGCCGGCTCCCAGACCGACCGCCTCAGTCCGAGGCCGCAGCGTTCGACGAGCCAGCTGTGGACGAGCTGATCCTCGAGTACTGGCGCCGCGTAGCGCGGGAGTTCCTGCCCAAGCGCTGCCACGCGATCAAGGCGACGCTTCGCGTGCTTCGTCAGATGGATGGATCAACGCCAGTATCGAAGTACGGCCCCAAGCGTCTGAGGCTCCTGCGCGAGGCGATGATCAGCGGCGACCCGTCGGCCAGCCCGCCGCGAAAGCCGTGGTCCCGTACGACGGTGAACGACCGAGTGCGGATCGTGGTAGCGGTCTTCCGCTGGGGTGTCACCCAAGAACTGGTGCCGGCGTCGGTGGCGGACGCCATGTCGATGCTCGAGGCGCTCAAGCGGGGCCGTACCCGGGCGAAGGAAGGGACGAAGGTCAGGCCGGTGCCCGAGTTCGTGCTGGCGGCGTCAATCCCTCATCTGGCGTCGCCGGTGCGGGCGATCGTGCGGGTACAACTTTTGACCGGGGCTCGGCCGGGCGAGATCGTTGGTCTGCGCGGACGCGACATCGATCGCGACGCCGGGACAGGTCTTCTAGTCGCGCGGCTCAACAAGCACAAGACCGCACACCTCGGGCGCGAGCGGCTCGTGTACTTCGGCCCGGAGGCCGAGGCGGTCCTAGAGCCCTTCCTTAGCGGGCGGGAGCCGAGCCAGCCATTGTTCAGCCCCGCCGAGGCGGAGGCCGAACGGCGCGCGCGACAGCACGCGGAGAGGAAGACACCGCTTTCCTGCGGGAACCGGCCGGGAACCAACCGGGTGGAGGCTCCCGATCGCAAGCCGAGCGACACCTACACGGTGAGCAGCTACCGGCGGGCGATTCAGTACGCCTGCGACCGTGCGTTTCCGCCGCCCGAACACCTCCGCCCGCGAACTCTTGGCGGCGGTCGGGGCGAGACGCAGAGCGAGTTCATCGCCCGGCTGGCGGAAGGCGAAAGGTGCGAGCTGTCAGAGTGGCGGCGATCGCACCGCTGGCACCCGCACCAGCTTCGCCACAACGCGGCGACCCGGATCCGCCGGGAGTTCGGACTCGAGGCGGCTCAGCTGGTCCTGGGGCACTCGTCAGCGGCTATTACCGACGCGGTTTACGCGGAGCGCGATGCGACGAAGGTGGTTCAGGCGATGCAGCGGCTGGGGTAGGCGGCCTGCGACGATAGTTGTTCATACACTGCACCAATAGGAGTATGTTCATCATCTAGTCCGTCTTCCGTCACCATTCTCGGTGAGAAAGTGCGCGGTCGGCCCTTTTCATTTCCATGCTGAGATGGAGAAGATTCTGAATGTCAAGCGGAACGAAGCCTGAAGAGATGACTTGGGTGTGGCCGGTGAATCCGGTCACAATTCGCCCGTCTCCACCGAACCGTCTCATTGACGCATCGACGGTCGAACCGGGAAATGAGGTGCGAATGCCAGGGACTTCCCAACACGATCGCGCCATCAAGTACATCATTCTAGGTGTTGAGGAGGAATGCGATCGGAATGGCGGGTTTTATTACCGTCCAACTGCCGCTGAACTCGAGGTCGTCAAAAGGCTTCTGGAAGGCGAGCCCGGTAACCCGGCCTGGGGGGTGCTCGTCAGTATGCTGATGTCTACGACACCACTGTCGATCAACACAATACGCAAGATGCGATGTAGTGAGATTGTTGAAGTACTGGCACCCGCTGATCCTGATCGTCTACGCGCTGAATTAGTCAAGCGACAACACATCGCGAGAGCTTGGAGTGCACGATTTAAAAAGGTCGCAGCCGATCTTTCTCAAACTGGGCAGTCACTTTCAGCTTCGGCCAGCGCGGCACCACTGATAGCGCAGCTTCGGAATGAAGCTCAACAATTTCAGCCGACATCAAAGCCACAAGGGTGGTCGCGGTCCGAGTTGATAGACCATGCGAGTAAGGTCGCCTCGCTTAGCGGCACGACCTTCGATCAAATTCGCAAGCACGCGGGTATCGCTTCCGGTCCGCATCGCGCTAAGGGACCACGCCGCCGCTACTCATGTGACGACTTGCAAAAACTGACTAATACAGCCAGATCCGGGAGGTTTTTGAACGGAAAGCACATCGCCAACGCGTGGCAACTGCTACTGGAACTTTGACATGTCGGGCGGGAAGACTATCTGTGAGTCCAGTCAATTGTGCCGTCGGGGCCCATCGTGGTGCGGTTGCCCTGATTCGAATTAACTACAGCTTTCCAGACTATTCTGCTCTTGCATTTCGAGTTCTGCCATGATAGCGATTCGAGTGTAGGTCTCGTGGGGACTCGTCTGCCGTGAGCTACTGAGAGCGAGAGACCATCGCATCTCCCATGCGAATTCGTTTACGCCACAAAGATCTCGCGAGCACCGCGACCCTATGTCCCTTCTTGAAACTCGTACCGGCACGAAGTCGAGACCGGACCAGGGCTCGCTCATATCGGTGAGCCAACGTCACTTGTATGTCTCAGAGTAGTGACGAATGTCCCCGGATTGTCCCGTGGGGCTTGAGTTGGCGTTGACCCACATTAGGGCTTGGCAATGCTCGCCGTATGAGCAACACCTCCCAACCAACGAGGCGGCATACAAGAGAATCCCACGCCAAACCTGACGAGCGGCTATCGCTTTCCCAGGCTTCGCGTATCGCACCCGGAACACCTTCGCCGAACTGTTTGTGGCGGTGGTGCCGGCGCGGTGTGCTAGCCAGGTCTGGGAAACGGGTGCGACTTCAACATTTGCGATTGGGCGGAAGGATCTATACGACCCCGCGATGGCTGGATGAGTTCGGTGAACGGCTTGCCGCTGCGGACGTCGCGCATTTCGAACTGAACGATGAAGTACGATGCGGTGACTGCCGGTCCTCCAAACGACCACTCGGTGACTCAACCCTCGTCGCACCTGCATTGGCCGTGCAAGCCGAACGTGATCGGGTGCGGCGGGAACTTGAACGAGAAGGCCTCTGACCCTCGCTCGCATAACAAGCTGAAGTCGATCCTGACAACGTGTACGCCCCAATCGGTTGATAGCCACATCAACAGCAGCGCAAGTCCAAGAGTGGAGGGGCGACTGGCTGAACGAACTAACTATGAACGAATACACCCCAATGCCTATTCGAACTGCTGCAACCTGCTACCTTGCCGCCGGCCTCTCCGTGCTCCCCGCTCTGCCCGCCCAGAAGCGACCGTCGATTCAATCGTGGTCGCCGTTCCAATCGCACCTGCCGTCGAGCGCCGAGCTCGATAGCTGGCTCGAATCTGCACAAGGCCTTTGCATCGTCTGCGGTGCAGTCAGCGGCAACCTCGAGATGATCGACTTCGATCTTGGCGGCGCAATGTTCGACGCGTGGAAAGAGCTCGTTCAAGAGCTGGCGCCCGGCTTGCTCGAACGCCTGGTCATCGAGTCGACGCCCTCTGGTGGCTTCCATGCGGTGTACAGATCCGAGTCCGAGATCTGCGGCAACACGAAGCTCGCGAGCCGCAACTTCGAAGCCGACGACGATAGTCCAATCACGGTTGGCGCCAAGGACTACAAGCCGCGGCGTATGCCTGACGGCTCTTGGGCGGCGACCGTTGTGATGATCGAGACGCGCGGTGAGGGCGGGCTCTTCCTCTGTGCACCGAGCCCAAACTACTCCATCGTCCAAGGCGACCTCGCCAAGCCGCCAACGATCACCGCAAGCGAACGGAACACCCTGCTCAGTGCGGCGTGGTCGCTGGACGAGTCCGGGCCGAAGGAAGTGGTCGGATCGGCTCCAAACGAGGTTGTGTCAGTTCTGTCAGTGTCAGAATCTGCACCAACCGGCAATGGTTACCGATTCACCAACGCCGATCTTGGGCTCGACGATCACGGCAAGCAGAAGCCCGGAGAGGCGTTCAACCAAAGCGGCGATCCTCGCCCGTATCTCGAGCGAGCGGGCTGGGTGTGCGTCCGAGGCGGCGACAACGAGCACTGGCGACGACCGGGCAAGGACAAGGGTTCAAGCGCCACTCTCAAAGACGGCGTGTTCTATGTGTTCTCGTCCTCTGCCGCTCCCTTCGAACCGGGCAAGGGTTACAGCCCGTTCGCGGTCTTCGCGTTGCTCGAACACGGTGGCGACTTCGAAGCGTCCGCCCGGGCGCTCGGGCAGGCCGGGTGGGGCGGGCAACCAGCTGGCCAGGCAGGGTGGGGCGGGCAACCAGCTGGCCACACAATCGACTCGTTCCAGACTCAGGCTGCGAGCAACAGCGGCGGCGTGGATCTCACGCCATACCTGGGCAACCAGCCAAGTCAGCCCGCCGACTCAGACTTTGAGATCATCGACTCGTGCGAGATCGTTCATCGCTTCCCATCGCTGCGCCGACCAGTCATTCACGGCTTGCTCAGGCAGGGCGAGACGATGAACATCATCGCAGCGCCCAAGAGCCACAAGTCCTGGCTCTCGATGGATATGGCACTCTCTTTGGCTCTCGGGCAGCCATGGCTGGGGCGATTCCCGACCGAGCAGGGACGCGTGCTCATCATCGACAACGAGCTCCACCACGAGACCACGGCGCACCGAATGCCGCAGATCAGCAAGGCTCGCGGAATACCCGAGCAGGCCCGTGCTGGCATGATCGACATCGTGAATGTTCGTGGCCGCTTGAAGGACATCAACCGCCTCTCCGAGCAGTTCGCCAAGATGCCTGCGAACCGGTACAAGATGATCATCCTCGATGCGTTCTACCGGTTCATGCCAAGCGGCGCGGACGAAAATGACAACGCCGGGATGGCCGCGATTTACAACACGCTCGATGCCTATGCACACCACCTTGGCTGCTCATTCGTGCTCATTCATCACAGTTCGAAGGGCAACCAATCAGGCAAGTCAGTCACCGATATGGGTGCGGGTGCCGGGTCGCAGAGCCGGGCTGCCGATGCACATGTGGCATTGCGGCCGCACGAAGAAGACGGCGTGTCTGTGCTCGACGCCGTGGTGCGTTCGTGGCCTCCGCCAGACCCCTTCTGCGTCCGCTGGGAGTTCCCCGTTTGGAATATCGACGAAGACCTCGACCCGAGCGATCTGGAGGGCAAAGTCAAGCCCAAATCGAATGGCGAGCCCAAGTCACCAGCACGCAATTGGACGGCAGCCGAGTTCGTTGATAGATATGTCAACGATGAACCTGCGACCAAGGACGAGTTGTGGAAACGGGCAAAAGGAGAGCCAGGCCTGAACCGGGACACGGTCCGCACGCTCGTTGCGGGAGCCCTCCAACTCAACTTGATCGAGCAAGTGAGCAAGGCCGGATCAGGACGGGGAGGCGGCCGAGGCTATGTGCGTGTGAGGAAGGAAAACTTATATGACAGTCTTATGTGAATGCCGAACATTTACAAACTTCGGCGGCGCCGCGGTAACTCCGGCGGCGCCGCCGAGGTTCGGGGCTCGCGGCGAAACTTCGGCGGCGGTGGGTCTCTCCCCCGTAGGGGGAGACCCACGCGGCGGAAGTTCGCCGCCGAACCTCATGCCGCCGCGGAAATTGAATTGGCCGCGCCGCCGAAGTTGGAGCCGCCGAAGTTCAATGGGTTTAGATCGGGGTTCGATCCAAACCCCAGTGCCCCGGGGGCAATATTCCGGATGTGAGTATCCCCCCCACATCTGGGATCCGCCATCCAGCCATGGGTCCTACCTCGGGGGGGGTAGGCTCTGTCACCCCGCTGGGAACAGTCACCGTCTTGGACAGAGTTTGTTCTCTCTGTCCGGGTGCGGATTTGAGTTCGTTGCAGTCCTTGACATCTGGCCGTTGTCAACATGCGACATGCTGTGTGTTTGAATGCGTGAAATGAAATCACATGGAGTGCAGTTTGGATGCGTGTCATTCGTTGATGTTGGTATGTTGTTTGTTCCGATGTTCGACCACGGAGGGTCACATGAAAATCGAGCAGAGACCGCTGTCGGAGATTCATCCGTATGATCGCAACCCACGCATCAACGATGACGCCGTTGACGAGGTTGCGGCGAGCATCGAGGAGTTCGGATTCCGCCAGCCGATCGTGGTCGACGAGACCAGTATCATTGTGGTTGGCCACACGCGTTTGAAGGCTGCAATCAAGCTCGGACTTGCGAAGGCGCCGGTGCATGTTGCGAAGGACCTCTCGCCTGCACAGGTCCAGGCGTACCGCATCGCAGACAATCGGCTCGCTGAGTTGGCCGAATGGAATCTCGACCTACTTCCACTCGAGCTCGCTGACCTGCAGGGCGCTGAGTTTGATCTCTCGCTGCTGGGCTTCGATGAAGACGCACTCGCTCGCCTCATGGGCACCGAGGTGAAGCCAGGACTCACCGACCCGGATGAAGTGCCCGAGCCGCCCGAAGAACCGATCACCCAACATGGCAACCTCTGGATCCTCGGCGAGCATCGATTGCTGTGCGGCGACTCGACGAGCCCCGAGGATGTTGCTCGATTGATGGATGGCGACAAAGCGTCGCTCGTGCTCACCGACCCTCCGTATGGCGTGAGCTATGAGGGCAAGACCGACCAGGCACTCACGATCCAGAACGACGGTGCGGGCGATCTCGAGGTGTTGCTGCCAGCTGCATTCGGACAGATGATCGAGCACTCGCGCCCGGGCGCTGTGTGGTATGTCGCGGCGCCCGCTGGTCCGCAATTTCTCGACTTCGCTCGCGTGCTCACAGAGCTCGGAGTTTGGCGGCAGACGCTGGCGTGGGTGAAGGACTCGATGGTCCTTGGCCGCAGCGATTACCACTACAAGCACGAAGCCGTGTTCTACGGCTGGTCGCCTGGTGCTGCGCACCGAGCTCCGCCTGATCGCACGCGTACGAGTGTGTTCGAGTTCGCACGCCCGAAGGCAAGCCGTGAACATCCGACTATGAAGCCTATCGCGCTTTGGAACGAGTTCATGGGCAACAGCACGATCAAGGGCGAGCTGGTCCTGGACCTGTTCGCCGGCTCCGGTACCACGATCATCGCTGCCGAGCAACTGGACCGACGAGCTGCGGTGATGGAGCTGGAGCCGAAGTACTGCGATGTGATTGTTGATCGGTGGGAGAAGTTCACCGGCCGCAAGGCCGAACGAGAAAACGCCCCAGCATTGGCCGAGGCGTGAGGGGGGCCGTGATGCAATCAGGAAGGTCCCTTTTCGCGGAGCGCGTGGTATTCAATCATGGCATCGAGGTGACAGCAATCCGAGGCCGGGTAGTTCGCACGCCCGATGCGCTCGACGATGCCGCGTTCGACCAGGAAGGCGAGAGCCGTGGCAACCTGTGTGCTCGGCTCGTCGATCGCTGCGGCGAGATAGTCGAGTGTGGTAGGCGTGGTCCGGTGCTCGTCAAACCAATGAGCGACGGATTCGAGGACATCAAGGCAGCACCGGTGCTCGTACGGATCGCCACGCCGGGGCGTCGCTGCTCGGCAGAGCTTGCCCGCTCGGTCGACGCTGTAGATATCAAGATCGGCGGTCATGGTTCACGCCGCCTTCCCGGCTTTGAACAGCCCGCGATCAGTCTTGACGAAGCGAGCGTCGTTGCCCTTCTTCGCGATCTCCCGGATCATGGCCGCGTAGAGCGTGGCGTGCGGCGTCGCTCCGTTGGTCTTCCAGCCTGCTGCGATCGCTTGCTGGGCGATGGCCTTGGCCTGAAGCGGTTCTTTCGACTTGGCAAGTACTTGTGCCGCGTAGTCGAGCCCGCTCAGCTTCTTGGTCTTCGCCGTCTTGGCGGTTTCCTTGGCCGGTGTCGCCCGAGCAGACTTCTTCGGGGCCGTCGCCCCCCTCTTCGAACGACTGCCAGCACGCGGCTTCGTCGTCGGCTTCCTAACCTTGGCGACCGGTTCGACAATCTCGTCCGGTCCGCTCGCCCGCTGCTTGGCTTTGGCCGCGTCTTTCGCGGCGACTCTCTTCATCACGCTCGAAAGCGGGCTCTTCTTGGTCGTTGCTTTCTTGGCTGTGGTTGTCATTTGAGACTCCTTCTGGTTTGGGTTCTTCGTTTCGTTGGTCGAACCCGCCGACCCAGTGCCGGCGAGCGTTGTGGCTTACCGGTAGTTCCAAATGATGCAGTGTTTCGCAGCGATGGGCTCGTACGGCGTTGGGTAGACCTCGTGGCCGCGTGCTCGAAACTCGTCGTTCAGGCGGCTGTTCAGTTCGCCGGTGTTCACCTTCTCGGCGGCGAGCGTTGCGGCTGCCTCGGCGATGCAACGCCTGTCCCGCTTGATCGCGGCGTGAAGCTCGTCGGCCTTCCGCGAGATCGCGATGCTCAAGGCTTCTGCCTTCGCTGCGGCGTTGTCGACAAATTCCGCGAGCTCTCTCTGAAGCTTGGCGATCTCGCGGATGGCTTCGTTGGCGGTGTCGGCTTGAGTTTCGTTCATTGTGTTGTTCCTTTCGGCTTCGTTTCGCTGGGCTTGTCCCAGCGACGACCACACATTGCCATGATGTCGGGCGCACATCCAGTCGAATCTGCCATGATTCGCAGATGTTTTTCAGATTGTGCACAACATCGGCCAGAGGGGGGAAGCTGTGGCTAAACGAGCGCCCACATCTGGGGGCAAGAACCAACTCGACCCATCTTCACTTTCTGCGGAAGACCTGGCCAAGCTGCTCACGAAGGCGGGCACTGAGCCGATCACGGAGGACATGATCAAGGAAGACATCGCCGAAGGCGCTCCGACGAACGCCGACGGCCGTCTCAATCTCGTGCACTATGCCGCGTGGCTGGTGAAGGTAAAAGCTGTGGTGAACTGCCATGGCGGTTGACCCACGGTCGCTGCGTCCTGCCGAGCTGTGTCGGCTCCTCAACTCCACACCGCTCGGCGAAGTGATTAGCGAGCGTCAACTGCATCGCCACCGCACGCGAGCGGGTTATCGCATCGTCGCCGCCGGCAACGATCGTGCTGTTGACCTGATCCGCTATTCGGCATGGCTCGCATCACGACGACATGCGCCAAAACCAGAGCCACGAGCAGACGAGCTGACCGGCTATGACGCGATGCGCGAGCGATCGCGGGACCGCAACCTCGCACTATCGCTATCTGGTCGCAATATTGGCGAGTTGCCTGCCGTCGTGGATCCCGATCGCAGAGCGCTGTGCACGACATCCTTCCGCGCGTTCTGTGACGCGTACTTTCCCCAAGTGTTTCATCTGGCGTGGTCTGACGACCACCTCAAAGTCATCGCCAAGATCGAGCAGGCTGTACTTGAAGGCGGGCTCTTCGCCATGGCGATGCCTCGCGGGAGCGGCAAGACCACGCTCTGCGAAACCGCCTGCCTCTGGGCCATCCTGATTGGAGCCCAGGAGTTTGTCGCGCTCATCGGCTCGGATGAAGAACACGCTGCGTCGATGCTCGATTCGATCAAGAGTGAACTTGAACACAATGATCTCTTGCTCGAAGACTTCCCGGAGGTCTGCTTCCCCATTCGTTGTCTAGAGGGCATCTACCAGCGTGCATCAGGTCAGCTTTTTCGAGGGGGTCCGACTGATATCGGATGGACCGCCAAAGAACTGGTTCTCCCCACGCTCCCTGATTCGCGCGCTTCGGGCGCGATCATCGCCGTCGCAGGGATCACAGGTCGAATACGCGGCATGAAGCGGAAACGCCCTGATGGCAAGGGGGTCCGGCCATCACTGGTGTTGATCGACGACCCGCAAACTGACGAGAGCGCGCGCAGCCCGTCACAGTGCGCGACGCGCGAGCGGATTCTGGCCGGTGCGATCCTCGGGCTCACGGGTCCTGGCAAGAAGATCGCTGGTCTCCTGACTCTTACCGTCGTGCGTCCTGACGACCTCGCGGATCGATTGCTCGACCGCGACAAGCACCCGCAGTGGCAGGGCGAACGCACCAAGATGGTGAACGCGTTTCCAACGAACGAGGCACTGTGGGCGACCTACGCCGAGCTGCGCGCCGAAGGGCTCCGGGCCGAGCGTGGCCTTTCGCAAGCCACAGCGTTCTACAAGAAGAACCGAATGGCGATGGATGAGGGGTCCAACATTGCATGGGCCGATCGATTCAATCACGACGAACTGTCAGCGGTCCAGCATGCGATGAATCTCCGTCTCCAGGACGAGCGAGCTTTCTGGGCTGAGTATCAGAACGAACCTCTCCCCGAAGCGGCCGAGGAAGACACACAGTTGAGCGCGGAAGATATCGCCGCCAAGACCAACGGCATGGCCCGAGGCGAAGTGCCCATCGCGTGCACCCGCCTAACGATGTTCATCGATGTGCAAGGCAAGCTGCTGTATTGGTTAGTCGCAGCATGGCAGGATGACTTCACGGGCTATGTTATTGATTACGGCACTCAACCTGATCAAAACGCAGCATACTTCACGCTTCGAGAGGCGCAACACACGTTGCTGAGCTCGCACCCGCGTGGTGGGCAGGAAGGAGCAATCTATGCCGGGCTCGAGTCGTTGACGAACCAACTGCTCACTCGTGGCTGGCGGCGTGACGATGGGACTGATCTTCACATTGACCGATGTCTCATCGATGCCAACTGGGGCCAATCGACTGACATCGTCTATCAGTTCTGCCGTCAGTCGACATTCGGTGGCATCGTCATGCCTAGCCATGGCCGGTACTGCGGCGCATCGAGTGTCCCGTTTGCCGACTACAAACGCAAGCAGGGCGAGCGCGTCGGGCTCAACTGGCGTGTTCCACTTCAGCGAGGCAAGCGGGCTGTCCGCCATGCGCTCTTTGACACGAACTACTGGAAGTCGTTTATCCACGCCCGGCTCGCCGTCCGAATGGGTGATCCGGGCTGCCTGTCTCTCTATGGGCAGAACCCAAAGACTCACCAACTCCTCGCAGATCATCTCGCCGCCGAGTACCGGGTCACGACCGCAGGGCGAGGTCGCACCGTCGATGAATGGAAGCTCCGTCTCGCAGGCTCGGACAATCACTGGTTTGACTGCGTGGTTGGTGCAGCCGTCGCGGCGTCGATGCAGGGAGCTGTACTCTTTGGGACGGATCTGAAAAGGCCGAAGCGACGGAAGGTCAGCTTCTCAGAGATGCAGAGGGCGAAGCGCCGACTTGGTCAAGTCTGACCCTCGTGTAGAGACATGTCGGTCCCGATCAAGCTCCGCTGGCGGTGCGACACATAGCGGCATCGGAACATCTGGGAAATGATGAGATGAGCGTGGGCCGTCTCGCCGCCGTTTATGCTTCAGGTCCAATGGCCAACGAACCCGTGGCTCATCGCAGGAGTGGTCATCGCGACGAGCTTGCAGCTGCTTGTAGCCATCGTTGTCGCTGGTAGATTCATATCAAGCCCACTTCCACAACGCGAGCGGCGCCAAGTTCTCCTCGATGAGGATTTCAGGCACATAGTCGCGCATTTTTGCTATGGTGATATGAGAGTGTCATCACACATCACTTGAACGCAAATGGACGCCACAGATAACAACGCCGACAATATCCCCGATCTGTTAGAGCAGTTTTTGTCGCGGAATTCACTCCCCGAAAATAGACGGCGCCTGCAGCGTAAGTGGAATGAGGCCACTGATGTTATCAGGAACATTGACCCGATTCGCGCGGCAACCATGCTTGCCGGATTGCTGACATGTCCAGAGCTCGCAGCGAATGCCGTCCGTCTTGAGCAAATGATCCAGTTTGTGCTCTACCGGGCGAAGGGAAACAAGCCGCTGAACGCCCGGCAGCTATCTCGTCTGTTCATACTCTTCGGTGAATTAGGCCCCGGTGCGATGGAGGACCCCACCGAGGATATCTTTCTGTCCCTGGTTCATTTCGAGGGACATAATTATCGAATATTCGAGGGTCTGTGGGAGGCAAACGCTTTTGAATTGCAGAGACTGCTGAGTGTTGTGAGTGGGATGCCGGAAGGGCAACCATACACGCGTTTGCGAGAAGAGATCACAGGGCTACTCACATTGTCAGAGCTCGCAGCGGAGCGTAGAGGGCTGGCTCGGTATTGCTGCGGCGGAGAGTATCCACTCTCTGAGATTACACCGGCCATCACGAAGGAACGGGCTGCACTCGGTCGAGCAGTTACTTTCACTTTTGACGAAATTTCGTCGGCAGGTATAGAGTTTGACCGTTTGGCAGATTTTACTTGCACGCTTCGTGACTTGCGAGAGAAACCACAAGAGAATGGCCTTTCCGATCTACGCCTAACCCCCCTCATTCGCCACAGCCAGGGTCTACTTCTCGCTGTGCCAGCAAATGTGTCGACTGCGATCCGTTTCAGAATCATCGAGTTTGCTGAACAATACAACCGGCAGACCAAGACGCTTGCAACCAACTTAGCCAGCGAGTATTCAAGCCTCGTAACCAACACACCTATCCTGGGAAAGTCCTACGGGGCGCCACTCATGTGGCGGAGTTGTGAACACGTTCTTGTCAGCGAGGTCGTTCAGCAAGCCGATACTGACCGCGTCATTCACTTCCTCTTTCTGATGGATGGCTTTGACAAGTTCAGGGAACACGACTTCACGAGCAACAGTCCGAGCCTTGAAGGTGGTCTTGAGCATTGTCAGGTTTGCCTTGATCGTGCAGTCGCTCATTGTTCGGCGCGCCCGGGTTTCAAGGAGGGAATGACCGTTCTGGTTGGTTGCGGGTGGGGACGCGGCCTGGTGTTTCCGGCTTTGGAATCGGGAACAGACGACTGGCGGATAGAGGCGATGTCGATCGAGCAGTTGGTCACTCTGAGTTGGTCGCGAGGATTTCGCCCACTTCATCTGTTTCGGCTGCTAGATCATCTCCGGGAGCTTGAGAACCGAAATGTGCAACTCGTCAACGTCAATGGGCCACTCAACCTCTACGGTTATTCTGTGGATCAAGGCTTTCACATGGCCCCTCACAGCGCAATTGGGCCAGATATGGTACAGGGCGCGGGTCCGCTGATGCTGATGATTCCGACTAACGCCCTATTGGACGTGCGGCGCCAAGTGGCGCAGAGGCACGATGTACATGTAGCCACACCGCCCAGTGGCGCATCTGCTTTGCTGCGGCGATATCACCTGAATTCGTTCTTTGATTCTGACGCAAAACAGCCCCTTTACGGAGTCCTTGGCGACGCTGCCGCTGGTCAGCTCAGATCCGTCTACGAGGGGACATGGTTAACGGTGTGGCTAACGAGCCATACCGAAGATACTGATGATCCCGACGGGCTGTTTCGATTCTTTGACACATTCACGAAATGGCTTGGCACAATCGTACCTGCGATCGAGACTTCGACTGGTAACAGGCCAGTTACGGCAGTCGATTGGCACATCGACTATGAGATGACTACAGACCTGAGTGAATATTCGGAAGTAGATCAGCAGTCTGCACAGGAGTTGTTTGTACAGATTGAGACGATAATTGATCCGGTTGCGAGACGCATTACCTCGCGAGTTCCGAGATCGGTATTCATCGCACTTCACCAGCCGCAGAACATTTTGGAGAAGGCCGTGTTGATGTCTCTCGTCGACGGAGTTGCTCGATTGCTTGATCTCGAAATCGATGCATTCGGGGTCGTCGACTTGGCGATCGGCACCGATGACGCTCGACATTTTCACTTACTCGAGGCGAGCGAGTTTGGGGATTATGTGGCCGATGCAATTCCCCGCCACCCGATTCATCTAGAACCATTTGATGACACGCTTAGCCGTCTCGGTATTGCATTTCGTATTGAAGGTCTGTTACCCGGGACTGAAGTCGTTGGAACCAAGCCGTGTACAACGACCCTGAATCGTGTCGTCGATAGTCTCTGGACTGACGTGCGAGCGATACTCAACCAGCTTGATCGCAAAGCAACGATTGAGAAGCTCTTGTTGAACACGATGGCAACTGAGCGCAGCAATCGGCAGTGGCAGCGTACTATCCGTGCTGTGATTGCGTTGCATCCCGATGAGGGCAGCACACTGCGGGTGGCTACCGAACAGATCTCTCGCAACAATCTTGCGAACGGCATGTGTCGGTACGCGATCGAGATGGCCGTGTGCGAATGCCCGGAGAATGGCGGCGATGAGCCAGGGGAGCTTGAGCTGTCCCGACTCATGGCTCTCATTCAACTCATGTGCCAATATGGAGGCTGGTCCGATGGCATTATGCACGAGGTGATTCCCGCAAAGCTCGAAGTATCGGCACTTGGCCTTCTGCTGATCACGGGCAACTTCTACGAGGGAGTGCTGGAACCGTACGGCTTGGGCATGGAGTCAGAGCGGCTCAGAGGCTATTCAAAGGAATACGAGCGGCTGTTCAAGCCTCGCATCTCAGCCGCACCGATGGCGGAGACAACAGGGGAGGAGTTCGCAGATCTGTGGGAAGAAGAATTTGGTTTCGGTATCGATGACACGCGGCAGTTCCTCGATGATCTAGAAGACCAGGCGATTCAGGAACACAGCCCGGTTGTGTGTTGGAATCGCTCGCGGTTCGTCGATCTGACATCGAAACACATGTCGGCAAACTCCGCGAACCGACTCATCGACGAATTGCTCATCTCGCCGAGGCCAGCGTGGGATCAACCTCCTATAGGGTACACCGACAAGGACATCGTGCCTTGGCGATTTAAGCGGCGACTGTCGTTGGTATACCGCCCCATAGTGCAATTGACCGAAGCGAATGACGGCTTGTGTATCTGCACACCCGAATCTGTTCGCCGGGGCATCGCCCTTCGTGTGTCAAGGGCATTCCACGCCGAGTACGACGACCAGATGTTCCGAACATCACATATGCGTAGTTGGGTGGGCTTTCGACGAGACCAGCTTGGGCATGAATTCGCCGAAGCCATGGCGATGATTCTGGATGACGCGGGCTGGCAGCACAGACTTGAAGTGCTCCCTCAAGAGATCCTCGGGCGAAAGCTCGACCGGGACTTCGGTGATGTAGACATCCTCGCTTGGGATCCGAAGAGTGGGCGTACGCTCGTCATCGAATGCAAAAACCTGTTTGTAGCCAAGACACCAAGTGAAGTGGCGAAACAGCTCGCAGAGTTTAGGGGGAAACAGGATGATAAAGGCAGGCCCGATCGCCTACTTCGTCACAATGAACGAGTGGAGTTGCTCAGGGCACACCCGCTCGAAGTGGAACGGTTCGTGGGTATCCAAGGCACAAGCATCGAATCGGTGCTCGTGTTTCGCAATCGTGTACCGATCGAATTCCTCGATGACGGAGCTGTCGAGAACGTAGTAATTCGGTATCCGGAAACACTGGCGTCCATCTGACCGTCATTGCGCGTGACCGTGACTTCCGCGTTTGCGGATTCAACAACAGTCGTGTCCCTCAGAGAACGGGATAGTGGTCGTAGTGTAAGTTGGGGGTGGTCGGAGAAAGATCAGACTCGAGCCGTCAGCATCCAGTTTGGGAGGCTCAGTCGTAAATTCGATGAGTTCTCACGCAAGTGGTCGTTCTGTGATCTTCAAAAACTGCGAGAAGCGCTGGTGCCAGCGCTTCAATGTCACAATAAGGCAGGGGATGGACCTTGCTATCAACCATCCAGGAGTACCTGAACGCAGTTTGTCGTGGCGAGGACCGGAGCGGAGCGATCTTCAGGGCGTCCGCAACATTACAAAGGGTCCTGCTGGGGGTAGGCTCGACCAGGCCATCACGGGGGGCGGCATCTACAAGCTGCTCAAACGTTACGGCGCCCTCGCCGGGGTCACGATGGATGGGCTGTGTCTGCACGCGCTGCGGGCCACGGCTGCCACCAACGCACTCGAACACCAAGCCGACATCGCCTCTGTCCAGATGTGGCTCGAGCACTCCAGCATCGCCACGACCAAGCTCTATGACCGGAGACGGTCAAGGCCGGAAGGTTCGCCGACTTTTAAGGTGAGGTACTGAGTGGATAGATTTTAACTATAGCACGAGCGGCCGTCAGCCAATCGATTCAAGTCGAGCTCTCAGAAGACTGGGCATCATCTGTGACACGATTGCTGAACTGCCCCGAAGTCGAAGACGACTTGGGCGGCATGGGATCAGTGAGTTTGCGAGCAGCAACGGCAACCGCCACCTTCGTTTCAAAGGCTACTGAGCTGAATCCACGAGACGGACTTCCGACCATGGTCCTTCTATCAATGCGGTTCGGGCACGAACACGCCACAGGTATCTACCTTTTCCAATAAGTTCAAATGCCACATACGGGACTTCAGTCGTGATTTTCCCGATTAGCTGGTTCGGATGAAGTTTGCCTTCAGCCAATCGTTTTATATCGTCCCATTGTGAGGACGGGTTGGCAGACCATAGTTCGATTTCATATGCAACATCCAATTCAGAAAAACATGGCTTCCAACGGAAATCGACATAACGAGGATAATGCTGTATCTCCGACAAATGTCTTGGTGTCAGAAGCTCCGGAACGGGCAATTGATTGAGCAAGACAGGAAGCGAGAATGGCTGTTCCACATCCACGACTGAATTGTCTTTCGTGCTCAAGCCGACCCGAAACGGCATCGGCGAAGGAAATGCAGGATGTTCATAGGTTAATTCTCCGTAGTTGACTAAAAAACTCGTGAAGAAACCGCCAGACGGCGCTCGAATGCCCTCTTGCGGAGGCCCGACAAGTGACAATAGTTCAGCTTTCGTCATACCTGGTTGCACTTTTGCGAACTGGGCAGGATTGATATCGCCGGTGCGCATTTGTTCTTTGAGATTAGCTCGCCGCGATTCAATCGGCTGCGAACGGATCGAGCAACCCGAGAAAGCAAGGCAGAGAATCAAAATTCCAATCATCCAGCATATTTGTGGAGGGCGCAGAGCAACAGTCATTCGATTAGTCATATTAGCGCCCTTTCAAGAATCACATTCGCAATAAGGTCCTTGGCAGATTTGATAGGGCCCGTTTGGGTTCGGATTTGGAAAATTAAGTATGCCAAATCTTACTTCGCAATGTCCATAAGCACATGATCCCGTACATTTATAACAAATGTCAGAAATTGTTAGATCGCCACTCAATTGGTTTCGACAATAAATATTATGATCTGTGTACCCGGTAGGGCATACACCGTTTCGTGGCTTAATGTCCGCATGGCAAGTGTTCAAACTGGGATCTACAAATGCTGGTCCGACAGGTATGTTTCTGCAATTCCCAAGGCATTGTTCTAACCAGTCTGGATCTTGGGAATTTTCATTCAAATGCCTATTGCAACATGCATAACAATCTTCCCCATCTAATATATCTCCACAATATTCCGGAGGCATTGACCAAGTAATTGGGCGTGGAAACAATCCTGGTGTTGGGTCGTGCAATCGAGCCAATGTCTGATCTAATTCAAAGCGCTGTATCCATAGGCCAAGCTTTGAACTCCGAACATTGTTCCACCACTCCCACTTGCTCTCACTGAGTTCACTCAGCGCTTCATACCCTGCATACCCTTTCCGATTCTCGACGGTGCTGAGCACATAGATGCCGAGGGAAATTCCATTGTCTTTGGAGGCCTTGACGAGGTCTAGGTCAGCGGTGTCGACATCACCGTCCATGTCCATATCGCCTCGGACATCGTAGGTGGATGCGTTCTTCCATGTCGTGACCTGGTTTTCATCGACGGCATCGACATCGCCATTTGCAGCGGTGTCGCCTGCAGGGAGGCCCACCGGACTGCCGTACGGCTCGTACCGGACCTGCTCGACTTGGTTACCAGTGTCGGTGATGAGGGCCACGACATCGGCCCGCCAGTTTTGGAGGTAGTAGACACGCTCGTCGAGGACGCCGTCAGGGGTGGTTGCTGTGTCGCGGTCGCGCAGGATCACGCTGTCAATATAACTGGAAGTCCCCGATTCTACAAGACCCGCGTGGTGATAAGCCCATTGCTCAACAATGATCGGGGTCGATGAGTCACGCTCGACCACTCGGGCGACCATCCGCCAGCGGCCGTCATAGGCAAAGTACCACCAGGGATCTCCGTTGGCGGCCGTTTCGAGCGCGCCACCGTCTTCATCGACATCAAAATGACTGGCAATGCGTTGATTAAGGCCGTTGTAGCGGTATTCAGCCACCACATCGCTGGTCCCGGTCTTGTAGACATACCGCAGCCGCCCGAATGGGTCGTACTCGTAGTCATAGTCCTCGCCGTCCGAGGTCATGTTCCCGACCTCGTCGTAAGTCAGTGTGACATCCACGAGGCCATCGGCGGGGTGGCACCGATGCTTGCTGAACTCCGGCATCGCATGACCCCACATTCTACGCTCCCCCGTGCCACCGAAGTCCGTCTTCGGACTTCGGTGCTTCGTCCAACGCCGCTGATCATCGAGCGGCTTCGCTCACCGGCTTTCATTCTATTTGAATCCTCGCCAGTCGCTCCACCCCTTCTGAACGCTCGGCGGCGGGTCACAGGGCACCTCTCCGTCCCGCTGGCCCATCCACCACCGCACGCTTGACCACGGCCAATCTTCACACAGTTCGACCAAACCGCGCTCGACCGGATTGCGATGGATGTACCGCACGGTCCTGCAGAACTCGGTGTCATCACGCACATTCCGATCAAACCCTCCGCCCTTCTGCCAGAACCTCGACTGCCCGCGTCCGTTGTCAATCCGGCTGAGAATGGGTGCATCGAGCATCGCCCATCGCGCCAGTACACGCCGAGACACCGAAGTCTTGAGACTCTTCAATATGGGCGAGAGGGGGGAGCAACGAAAGATGGGCGAAGGGGTACCATCGGTTGCGATCGGAGGTCGAACCAGGAGATGCACATGCTCAGGCATTACCACCCATGCATACAGTTCGAGCCCGGTTCGCTCGCTCGTGCGTTTGAGCGCGTCGGCGAAGACACGCGCGATATCAGGATTGGAAAGCAGTGGCAGTCGACGCTGACACGAGAAAGTCAGGAACCGAACCTCTCCGGCAACTTCGCGGCGTTTGAGTGACTTTCGCATGGGTCCGGCAGATGGCACGAGGGCAGGATACCACAGGATCGTCAGCGACGAAGCACCGAAGTCCGAAGACGGACTTCGGTGGCACGGTCAACGAGAAAGACGAGGCCCATCCGGCCTCGGTGCCACCCCGCCTGAGTATTTTGACACTACGGGCAGGTCAGCCGCGCAGGTGGAATCAACATTAAATCTATGCTATATTTGTAATATTATAACTTAATAAGTGTTTCCAGCACCCTCTGAATATCAAAGGCGCCGGATTCTGACAGGCGGCCTGCTACTTCATCCCATGCAGCAGACCTCTCTTCATCTTCATACGGCAGATTGGTGATCCGATATGACTCTAAATCATAGTGCTTGGCAACAAGTTTTGCATGCTCCGAGGCTCTTTGTGCCAACAGCATTGAACCATAAAGGGACAGAATAGCAAATGTTGTATCCATATAGCATGCCAAGGGTGACTCATAGAATTCCCACGATGTCTTCACATCCTCGGCGACTGCAGGACGCACAGATTGAATCCACGACAGAGCTGTAGTTATCTCAGCGATATCTCCCCGCTCCATCAACAACCTACATAGCGTGCAGAGCGCAGTTGTTGCTGTAAAGTCAAGTGTATATCGCTTGACCATATCGTCTTCAATTGTGATAAAGCAGCACATGATCATAGTTTCTATATGAAACTTATCGATCCCAAACAAGCCGCAACTGTAATTTGATTCATCACAACCGTACGGCAAGGGAAAGGCTGATCCATCTCCATTGATAGCTCGAGTAAACGCTTCAATAACAGGGTCACGTGGCCCATGCTGCAGTTCTGCATAGGTGCGTATATCCTCGTCGGGAATACGATCAGCGTATAGCTTGGCTAACGGCTGAAGCCGAGCGGTCCGTTCTTCATCAGAGACGGTTTGTTCATGCATTTTCTTTCCAATCAATGTGCGATCACCGGCCCATTTGCCTGAGACGCCGAAGGTACCGGTGGTATAACATAATCAGGCCATGTATTGCACGGCGGGCACGGCTTCGGTTTGTGGGTTTCAATCAGATTAACGCATTTCATAAATGTCTTAAAGACATCTTCATACTGTTTGACATGCCCTTCATTACAGTTGCCGCCATAGCATTGTTCGCATATTTGGAATCTTAAAGCCATGCATAGTCGATTGCGTTCTGCGTTATGACACAGCATGGCACATGACATTCCCGGTGTACACACACGAGATGTTCCTTTACAAAATGTGGCCATCTTATCTTGCAATATATCCAAGTACCAATTCGGGCAGATCTGGCCATTATTTCGCCTCCCCCTCGGATCTGTATCATGGTCCTGAATCGGGTCTTGCGGTTCTATATAAGGCGTGGTTTCAGGCACAATATAAGGCTCTGGCCAATCAAGCCATGAATCCGGCAGTGGTTCCAAAATGTTAGGCTGCTGCGGTTCAATCCAGATTGACGGTGTGAATGGCAATTCCTGGAGCGGATGGTATTCAATTTCAGGCCTTGGAATCATCCCCGGGGGACCAATTTGAGGCTCACGCAACGGTGGCAATCCCTTACGACCGGGGTGTCTCACGGGTGGTCGGTAGTGGCGAGATGGCCTATACCCTGGAGGAAACATGTGTTCATTGGGTTCGCTCCCTGGCCTGGGTGAACGATAACGTACTGGAGGCCGTCGAGCTCGGTATCCTAGCGTGTCAACATAAACGATAGGATTGACTCTCACATACATATACAGGCTCATCCCATCGACATACCCGAGTGGGTCTCGTCTGGTCCACGATCCGATCTCGCTGATGAGGACTCTGTTCCTGACATCGTACTTGGCCCCTGCCAGCTCTGCGAGGTGTTCGTACCCGGCGTAGCCCTTGCGGTTGTCGATAGCTGGCGATGACGCGACCCCCCTGGCCAGGGTTTGATAGCCCGTGCTGCCGATGGCTGCGGTCGTGTCTGCGAAAGTGATCGAGCCGTCCATGTTGACGTCCTTGCGGACATCGTAACTACCCGTCAGCACATCGCTGGCGTCGTAGTCGCCATCGGAGTCGGAGTCACCCTTGGGCAGGCCAAACGCCGTCCCGTAGGGCTCGTATCGCACCTGCTCGATCTGGTTGCCGGTGTCGGTGATCAAAGCCACCACATCAGCCCGCCAGTTCTGCAGGTAATAGACGCGCTCGTCGAGCGTGCCGTTGGCTGTGGTGTCGCGATCTCGCAAAATCACACTATCAATATAACTGCTCGACCCGCTCTCCACAAGGCCCGCGTGGTGATGGACCCATTGTTCGGTCGGGTCGGTGTCCGAGTCTTCGTACCTGGCCACGGTCCGCCAGCGAGCGTCGTACGCGAAATGGCTGATCGTGTCGCTGCCATCGACATCATTATCGGCGTCGGTATCAAAATGAGTCGTGATCCGCTGATTCAGGCCGTTGTAGCGATACTCAGCCACCACATCACTCGTGCCGGTCGCGATGACCTTCCGCAGACGGCCAAACGGGTCGTAGAGATACTCGTAGTTTAGATCGTCGTCTGTCAGGTTGCCGACCTCGTCGTAGACCATCGTAGAATCGACCGTCAGGTCGCCGTCGATGTCGAGGCCGTTCCACTCGTTGGCCTTGGTGAAGGTATTGATCGAATCCTGCTCGTCGGTGTCGATCAAGTCGCCGTCGCCATTGAGGTCGAGGTCGTGATTCAGCCAGTTCCCCGTCTGCGACAGCGCCCAGGTCTGATGCCAGAGGTCGTCTGACAGCGTGCCACCGCTCACTGCTCCGCGCTCGGAGTCGATGACGCGGTTCAGATCATCCATCGTGTATAGATGGCCATAGTTGGCGTGCACAGCGCCTTCGACCGAGGTGATATTGCTGTTCACATCGTACGCAATAGTGAAGTCTGTCAGGTTCTGGT
>JAUIES010000003.1 GCA_030429705.1 Phycisphaerae bacterium
ATATGGTTCGTCCGCGCTCGAGGAAGAGGTGTTGGCTTTGGCACATGTCGATCCCGGTGAACGCTTTGTCGATGGCGAGGGCCTTGCAGAGTTTGGCCGGGCCGTTGCAAAGATCGCGTTGCTTCATGGGGCGTTTGGGGTCTTTGCCGGCGCGGTGTCTGAACATGGTTTCGATGCCCTCGGTGGGTTCGAGGGCCCGGATGAGGACGGCGTGAGGGAGGTCGATTTTGCCGGCGGAAACATTCATGCAGTAGTGCATGCCGTAGGTGAAGTAGACATAGGCGGTGCCGGGCGCAGCGTACATGGGCTCGGTTCGTTCAGTGCGGCGGCTTTTATGGGAGTGAGCGGCTTTGTCTTCTGGACCGAGATAGGCCTCGGTTTCGACGATGATGCCTGCGAGGCGTGTGCTGTCGGGGAGGATGCGGACGAGCCGGGCACCGAGGAGGGCGCGTGCGAGTTCGTCAGCGGGTCGGGTCATGAACCTACGGCCGAGGGGTGGCATGGAGTGACAATAGGGGCCGGACGATTGGAGTTACCCGGACAATCTGAATCGCGTATGCTCTTTTGCAATCTTCGGGAACACTCAGGGCGTGACCTGGGTTCATGCCTTTGTCGGAAGGGTTCGAGTTGGAGCGTTCGGAGTTTGAGAAGCTTGCGCTCGGGCACCTTGACGCGGTGTATCGGATGGCGTTTCACCTGACGCGCCGCCCGGATGAGGCTGAGGACCTTGTTCAGGAGGTGTATGTCCGGGCGATGCGTCCGAAGACGATCGAACGGTTCGAGGAATCGGCCGGGACCGGAGGTATGCGTTCGTGGCTTTTTGCGATTTGCCACAATCTGTTTTACACGAAGATCAAGAAGGACGCTCGTCGTCCTGGGACGGTCGAGGAGTTCTACACGGCGTCGGAGACGGAACGCGCTCCGGAGGATGCTGCACCGGCGTACGACCTGGCGGCTTTCGATTGGGAGCATGTCGACGGTCGGCTGAAGGCAGCGATCGACGATTTGAAGCCGGACTATCGCGAGGCGTTGCTGTTGTGGGGTGTCGAGGGTTTGAAGTATCGAGAGATTGCGGCGATTATGGATGTTCCGATCGGGACGGTGATGAGTCGGCTGCATCGCGCTCGCAAGTTACTCGCGGAACGATTGATGGCGGACGACGGAGCGGTGTCGGACTTGGGTCTCGGGACCGGTGGTCAACGAGGACAGCAGGATGGTGATGACTGATGCGTGACAGTTCTTTTCATGCTGATGGTTCGGATGGCAGCCACGAGGCTGAGGTATTGATGCGCCGCGCTGCGGATGGTGAACTTTCTGCAACCGATCAGGCGCGGTTTGATGATCTGCTTGCTGGTGATCCGAGTATCGCTCATCAGGTTGCGTTTGAACAACGGTTGCGTGAATCGACGGGTCGCACAATGGCGGATGTTGCTGTCCCGACGGGATTGGCGGATCGCGTATCGGCGGCGATTCAGGCGGATGAAGATCTTGGCGCGTCACTGGAAGAAATTGCGGAGCAGACGAGGCGGCCTTCGTTCTGGTCGCGGACCTCGATTCGATCGGCTGCGGCTGCGGTGTTTGTGCTCGGATTGTCAGCGGCTTTGATTTATCAGGCGACGCGACTTTCGTCGGTGCCGCTCGATCCTGGTCAGATGGCCTATCGGCAGCAGTTGGCTGGTTTTCTCACCGGGCAGCATGATCGGTTCTGTGACGACATCGCGAAAGATGCACTCAAGACTTTGATGAGTGATTCGGCGAGTTTTGAAGCGTTGATGACGAGTTCGTTCGGACACCCGGTCGATGTTCCGGAATCCCCAGCGAAAGAGGTTCGGTTTGCCGGTGGAGGCCCTTGCCATGTACCTGGTGACGGGCCTTCGGGACATGGTGTCTACCGGGCGGACTTTGGTCCTGAGATCAGTGTCTTTGTAAAGCCGGATAACGGCGAGTTGCCGCTCAAACCAGGGCGGACTTATGCGTTGAAGACGAAAGAGTGCGGGCTCGAAGGGGCGCAGATTCTGGCGCTGGTCAAAGACGGTGTGATTTACTACTTCGTGTTCAATGAAGCGCCAGGATGCCAAAAAGCGCTCCAAGCGTTGGGCGTTGCGGCCCCATCTGCGAAGTTCTGATCGGGCGATCGAGCCCGGTTGTGCGCACTTTCGCTGTTTCATAGATGTTTGGCGGTGATTTAACCGATCCTTGCTTGGGTGCGCGGAGTAGCATTTGGCATGGAGATCGTGATGAAGAACCAACGCTCATTGGCTGTAATTGTTGCCTTGACTGGACTTGCGAGTAGCGCGGTCGCTCAGAACGCACTGGGTGACGGGCGAGGCCTCGACAACAACCTGTCGCGTGACTCACGCTTCAACGAGGCGCGACCGAACCTTGCTGACGAGTTGCGGTTTCGCAACGCGATTGTGACCGGTAATGCGATTGGTGGGTTGAGTTTCCGAGGTGACCTTGGCTACCAGGCTCCTGGTGAGTTTCGAGGGGAATTGGGGTCCAATGACCTATTTGCATTCCGACGCGATTCACTGAACTCGGGGCTTGCGGGCATGGGCATTCGTGGGTCGGAAGCGCTGCAGCTGCAGTTTGCTATGACGACCGGTGGTCGTCCGCCGCAGAATCTTGTGGGTTCCTATGCATTGCCTCGGGAAGGCTATCAGCCGAACACCAGCGGCATTCGCAGGTCAACCGGACTTGGAGAAGGCGCGATTCAGACGATGACACCTGAGTTGGTTGAGTCGAACAGTCCGTTCATGGGATCGCTGCGTGCGTCGTCGGCGTTTGAAGCGAATCGCGGATACCAACCAATGTTGTTGGGTGTTGAGCCGCCGCAAGAGGATGGAGTGAACTACGGATTGGCTGCATCTGAGTTGCGTGGTGTGAGCCGCATTGAATTGAGTGGTCCGACGACTGGCACTGGTCGATTGGATGGCAGCTTGCCACTTGAGCGTTTCGAGACGAGTTACACCGTGATGATGGAACAGCTTCGAGAGCGGGCTGCGACGCTGCCGGTTCCGGAGACCGATGAAGATGTTGATACGCGATCGCCCTGGGAAATTCGCATCGAAGAGTTGCGCAATCAGTTGTTGCTTCCTGAAGATGCAACTGGTGTCGAGGCCGAGCCGGTCGATTCTGATGCGGTGGTGCCCGGGTCGCCGGGTACGGTCGAGTTTGACGCGGAGACGATCGGCCTGCTTCGGCGAGGCGGCGCGCCTTCGACCAGTTTCGTGGTTGAAGGGTCAGAGGGGATTTTTGCCGAGCATATGCGTCGCGCGGAATCGTATCTGCGGAGCGGACGGTATTTCGATGCTGAGGAGCGGTTTGCACATGCGTTGACGATCATGCCGAACGAGGTGACGGCGCAACTCGGGCGTATACATGCACAGATCGGCGCGGGGATGTATCTTTCCGCAGCGTTAAACCTGCGGACTTTGTTGATGGAGCAACCGGCGACCGTCTCGGCTCGGTATGACGCGGCGTTGATGCCGCAAGGCGATCGGCTTGTTGCTGTGATCGAGCAACTTCGAGAAGGGATTTCTCGAGCGGAGATCGAGTCGCCTGTTTCTGGTGATCTTCGTCGGGCGCGAGCGGCGGGGATATTGCTCGCGTATGTGGGCATTCAGCTTGGTGATGCGACGATGGTTGTCGATGGGACCAAGGCGGCGCGGGCTGCGATTGATCGTTCGCGAAGCGGCTACGACGATGTTGCGAACGAGAATGAACGACGGGTTCTGGATTTGATTGACGCTGTGTGGGCGAATACGCGGCCTGAATGACAACGCAACCGCAAGAACAAAATTCATTGTCGCTGACCACTTTCTTGACCGATGGTGGGCTGGCGCGGCTGTGCGCTGAGATCGAGAGTCTGGTGGGCGTGCGTGTTCATCTCCACGATGAACACGGGCGGTTGGTGACACCGGGTGAAGGCGATCGACCGTGGCAGATCAGTGAGGATGAGGTTCTTGATCCGGCGGACTGGGTCTCGTTCCCATTGATTGTTGATGAGCAACGAATTGGATGGATCTCGATCGGGAACGGAGAGCCGGTTCTGACGGGTGCTGCTCGCGGGGGGGTCGAGCGTGTTCTGGAGTTGGTGGCTGCGACGGCATCTGAGTTGTGTACGGATGTGCTCGAACTGCGGCACCGGATCACGACGATCGAGGTTTTGTATCGGTTGAACTCGTTGCTGGTTTCGGGTTTCGGTGTCGAAGAGATTTTGCAGTCAACTCTTGATGCGGCGATCGAGGCTCTTGAACTCAAGGCGGGTTCGATTGTGCTGCTCCCGAGTGATTCTGATGGTTTGCCTGCGTCGGAGGATGAGAAGGAACTCGAGCTTGCTGCCAGTCGCGGGCTTTCGCAGGCGTGGCTTGGTGATCCGATGCCTCTGGGACGGGACCGATGTTTTGATCGTCGTGTGTTGGCAGGCGAGGTTGTGGAGGTTTCGGATCTTGCTGCTCATGATCAGGTCTTGAACAAGCCTGGGTGTGCGGCTGAGGGCGTTGTTTCGTTTGTTGCGGCCGGGATCGTTTTTCAGCATCAGTTGATCGGTGTGATTCGGTTGTACGGTGGATCGCCTCGGTCATTTACGGAGCAGGAGCGGGCGCTGCTGCGATCGATCGGGCAGCAGGCTGGTGTTGCGGTGAATCAGGCGCGGTTGCAGTTGGTTCAGGCTGAGGAACAGCGGATTCAGCGTCAGTTGGTTCTGGCGTCAGATATTCAGGGGCGGATGTTGCCGCAGGAGATGCCGCGACTGGCGGGTCTTGAGGTGGCAACGAGTTGTGAGCCGTGCTTCGAACTTGGGGGAGATTTTTTTGACCTGATCGAACGCGATCACACGCTCGGCGTGGTGGTTGGGGATGTTGTCGGGAAGGGTGTGGCAGCGGCGCTCCTCATGGCGGCATTGAAGTCATCGCTTCGTGCGTATGCGGATCACGACGCGGCGATTTCATCGGTGTTGGGTCGTGTGAATGATGCGATGTGCCGCGACACGATGACGCATGAGTTTGCGACGGTGTGGTACGGGCTTTTTGACCCGACGCGTCGCACGCTGACTTATGGATCTGCCGGGCATGATCCGCCGTTGCTTGCTCGGGCGGGGGTTCAGCGTGCGGACGAAGTCGTTGAACTCAAGACGACCGGTCTGGTGGTGGGGGTGATTCCTGAGCAGGCGTATGTGCAGCACTCGGTCTCGATTGATCCGGGTGATGTCGTCGTGATTTATACTGATGGCGCGACGGATGCGACCAACTTTGAGGGCTCTCGGTTTGGTCGCATGCGGCTCAAGGAATCGCTGGCGACGGTGATTGCGAATCAACCGGAGGCGACAGCGGAGCAGGTGCTTGACCATCTGCGTTGGGACATTCGCCGGTTTTCCGGGCTGGCGCCGCAGAAGGACGACGAAACGATCGTGGTTGTGCGAGCGGGCGATTCAGGAGTCGAATAGCGCGTTCACTGTGCCGGCGAGTGCAAAGTCTTTGTCGGTGATGCCGCCCGCGTCGTGGGTTGAAACGGTGAGCGTGACTTTGTCATATCGAATGAGGATGTCAGGATGGTGCTGATCTTGTTCGGCGACCTGTGCGACGGCGTTGACAAACTTCATAGACTCGATGAAATTGTCGAATTGGAATGTGCGCTGGATCTCGCCGTTCATTTCGGTCCATGCTGGAAACTGAGCGAGGGACTGTTCGACTTCGTGGTCTGAGAGTTTGATCACGCTTTTTCCTCCTTCAATCGATGCGCGACGCATCGACGAACAGTGTAGCGTTGGGTGTGAATGATGGAGCGGGAAACCCAAATAAAAACTGAACAATCGTCAGGGTGGACGCGTCTTGCGCCTTCGCCGACTGGCGCGCTGCATTTGGGCAATGCTCGAACTTTTCTAATGAACTGGGCGATGGCGCGATCGACGGGCATGGGGATTGTGCTTCGTATCGAGGATCTGGACACGCCTCGTGTGAAACCGGGCGTGCTGGATGAGACGATCGAGATCATGCGTTGGCTTGGGCTCGATTGGGATGTTGGGCCGATTGTGCAGAGTGATGATCTAGAGCCGTATCGGTCGGCGATGGTTCAACTTGCGTCGCGGGGGCTTGTGTACCGGTGTTCACTGACGCGGACGGAAATCGAGGCGGCGGCTTCGGCACCGCAAGAGGGGACCGGCGAGGTGCGGTTTCCCGCATCGCTTCGACCGTCGAGTGGTGATGATGATTTTGATCAGGAAAACACGAATTGGCGATTGAGAACACCTGACGAATTGATTTCGTTCGATGATGGGTTTTACGGGCGTGTCGAGGTTTCGCCGCATGATGAAGTGGGTGATTTTGTGGTGTGGACGCGGCGTTGTCAGCCTTCGTATCAGTTGGCGGTCGTGGTTGATGATGCGAGGCAGGGGATCACAGAAGTCGTGCGTGGGAACGACCTGTTGGGTTCTGCAGGACGACAGGGGTTGCTGTATGCGATGCTCGGGTGTGGTCCGATGCCGAGGCAGATTCATGTGCCTTTGGTGCGCGGGGCGGACGGACGGCGCTTGGCAAAAAGGCATGGGGATACCCGGCTGATGGCGTACCGGGCGATGGGTGTGCCGATCGAACGGGTGATCGGTTTGATCGGGTATTGGTGCGGGATGTGTGAGCGTCGTGAAGAGATGTCGAGCGAGGCATTTCGCTCCGGGTTTGAACTCGATAGGATTCCACGCGACGATGTGGTGTATACGCAGGAGGATGAACAATGGCTGACGGCCAATATTTGAAGAAGCACAGCGGCTCGAGCATGACGCGCATCATTGCGGGCGTTGCGTTTGTGGTGTTGATGGCAGCCATAGTCCTTGCGACGGTGCCGATTGGGTGCCAATCGACGGATCCGACGAATCTTGCGACGACGACGGATGGCGAGGTTGATCGGATCTTGTCGGCTCGTTCTGCAGGCGGGACGGAAGTGGTCAAGTTGAAGGGCCGATCGTTCACACTTGATCTTGCAGCCGATAACCCGACACGGATGATCGGGCTTGGCGGACGGACGGAGATCCCCGAGGATGGGGGGATGTTGTTTGTTTTTCCGGAATCGCGCGGGTTGAAGTTTGTGATGCGTGATTGTCCTGTGGCGATTGATGTTGCGTTTCTTGATCCGCTCGGGACGGTGACGGCTGTGCACACGATGGAGCCTGAAGAGCCGAAACGGGCGGATGAAGACGAGTTTACCTATGAGAATCGACTCAAGAAGTATTCGAGCCGATTTGCAGCGCAGTTCGCGATCGAAGTTCGCGGCGGCATGCTTGACGAGTTGGGTGTCAAGGCGGGCGATCAGATCGACCTGGACCTGAAGCGGCTGAAGCGGCTTGCTCGATGATCCGATAGCCCTTGGGAGGTGATTCCCTTGGGCGACGATACAACAGCGCGACCGGTCTTGGTATTGGCATCTCCGAGTGATCAGCCCGGGCCGCACCCTGGATGGGTGGATCGTGTTATCTGTGCGTGGCCGGAGCCAAGGCCTGTGATTCGGCGGATGACACTCGACACGGTTGCGGACCGAGCGTTTCAGTTTGATGCGCATTCAGTTGTGGTGATCTGGCTGGGGCATGGTTTCGATGAGAGCGAGACGCTGCGTGCGCTCGATCGGGTTTCGTGCGCCGAGTTACCTGTTTTGGTCCTTGCAGAAGATCCGGACGCGGTGGCGGGGCGGACGCCAGCGGGTGTCTTGACGCGAAGGCGAGATTCGGATCCGGCGCTTGCGGCGATTGTCTTGCGAGCGCTGTTTGAACGGCAGGGCGTGGTGTCTGAGTTGGTGCGTGATCGGAGCCGGGCGCTGTGCGCGCAGACCGGGCTGATGAATCAGATGGAGACAATGCTCGATGAACTGACACTGGCTGCGCAGATTCAGCAGGAGTTGATCCCGCGTGAAGCGCCGGTGGTCGAGGGTATTGATCTCGCGGTGATCTGTCGGCCGGCGGGGTATGTCAGTGGCGATTTGTTTCAGGTGATGGAACTTGATGACAACCGTGTCGGGTTTTTTCTTGCGGATGCGGTCGGGCATGGTGTGCCTGCGGCACTGTTTACGCTGTTGATTGCTCGATCGCTTGAGCCATTTGATTCGCTGGGGCGTGTGAAAACACCGGCAGAGGTTTTGGCGCATTTGAACATAGAGATGTGCGCGCGAAACTCGACGGGTTCTCGATTCGCGACGGGTGTGTACGGGGTGCTGAACACGCGGACGGGTGAAGCGGATATCGCGGGTGCGGGGCATCCGCCACCGATTATCACACGGCATGGCGAGGTTGAGCGCGTCTCGACGCAGGGGCCGTTGCTTGGTGTATTTGAAGAGGCTGCGTTTGATTCCAAGCGTGTGCAGCTTGGTGCGCGCGATTCGATTGTTGTGTTTAGCGATGGGTTTGAGAATGCGTTTCCTTCGACGGCTGAGGACGCGTATTCGCTTCGGCTGCCGACGCAGGACTACCTGGGCGCGCTGGCAGCGTTCGGCCGGGACTGCGGCGAGAGTGGCGCGTTCGGTGATGCAAAGCGTCGGTTTGAAGCGGCGTTGGACGGGCAGTTGGGGTCGTTGCACCAGCCGGATGATCTGACGGCACTGGTGATTGTGCCCCAGTTGGACCGGGCGGCGGGGATTGAAGCGGCGTAGGGGATTTGGGAAACGAGTGATTTGTGAGATTGAGGGCCGAGGGCCTGCGTCGCTCGGCTCGTTTGTTCAGGACCCACTCACTGACGGTCTGGGCTCGTTGATGCGTGGATTCCCTTTTGCTGGCGCTGCGGGCTTGTCGGGCGGGCGCAGATGTTGCGCGATGGAGTTTTGCGCTGTAGCGCGAAACATGCCGGTTGATTCTCATTGAGTTGAATCACGGAGGTCGATGGATGGGCTGGCAGAGGACTGAAGCCTCTGTGAAATACACCAAGGGCACCCGCAATGGATGGCGCGGCCGGGAGTCGGTTGCGTCCGGGCTGTCCGTTTGCCTATGAAGGAGTCAGCAATGGCAGGGAACAGTGAAATGACAGTGATCGGCCGCGACACGAAGATCAAGGGCGAGATGACCTTTGACAGCGGTGCACGCATCCTCGGTACATTTGAAGGGAAGATCAGTTCAGCGGGCGAAGTGCAGGTTGGTGAAGGCGCGAACTGTCTGGCTGCGATTGATGCGCAGCGCGTCGTTGTTGATGGACAGATCCAGGGTGATATCACGGCTGGTGAAGTGTTGACATTGAATGCTGACGCACGGGTGCAGGGTGATATCGTGGCGAACAAGTTGATTGTGATTGAAGGCGCGACCTTTGAAGGCAACTGCCGTGTGGGGCCGAGTGTCGCGTCCGGTGCGACGACGACGCGTTCGGTCGGGTCGGGGTTGCAGACTGGTTCGAGCGGCAGCACCGGGAGCGGTTCGGCGACCTTTGGTTCGATGAGTAAGCCTGCGACGGCGAACAAGCCCTTGACCGAGTCCAAGCCGGTGACGGAAACAACGCCGATTGTTGAAACGCGTGTTGGTTCGACGGGTGCGGTTGAGGCTGCCTGATTGGAGCGGCTGTGAGTAACGACCCGTCAAGTTTGCGTCGAGCACTGCTTGGTCTGGAGAGCGCTCGAAGTGTGCGTTGCTATCACTGCGGCGAGGAGAACGAGGTTTCTCCGAAGGCGCAGTCGGTGAGTTGCCATGCGTGCTATCAGCAGTTGAATACTGCAGATATCGGTGTTCGCGCTATGCACTGGGGCGGGAGCCTGCGGACGACGGGCGTGGTTGTGTTACACCGGAAAGCGCGGGTTGTGTGTCACGATATTGTGGCGAGCCTGGGTGTTCGTGTGCTCGGGCAGGTGGAAGCGGATATTCGCTCGGGCGGCCCGGTGTATGTCGGTCCGGAGGCCGAACTCAAGGGTGCGGTGCGTGCGAGCAAGTTGATTATTGAGTCTGGTGCGATTGTGTCGGGTGGGCCGTTCTGTGTGCCGTCGCCTTTTGTTCTGGGCGACAGCGTCAGAACGGTGCGGGAGTCTGCCGACGCGGCGTGAGGGATGACTCCTGCGGGGCGACCGATGGTGCGGTCGTCCCGCTTTTTTTGTGCGCGTACTGTTGGCGCATGAGCGCGGGCGGACCAATCGGGATTGAAGGGGTACGAAGCGAGGATCGCTTGCTTTCGCTGGTCTTATTGCGGGCGTTGCTCGTCTCGTTTTTTGCGTGGATGACGATGCTTGGTGCGCATGTGGCGGTGCCACTGCCTCCCGATGGCGTGCCGATGACGATGCAGACGCTGGTGGTGTTGATGGCGGCGCTGTGCATCGGGCCGAGGCTGGGTATGGCGAGCATGACGCTGTATGTGGTGGTGGGGATGCTGGGCGCTGGGGTCTATGCGCAAGGTGAAAAGGGGATCGTTGCGCTGCTCGGGCAGACCGGGGGGTATCTAGTTGGATTTATTGTGTGTCAGCCGGTGATCGGGCGAATCGCTCGGCGGGCGGATGGGACTGTGCGGGGCTGGCTTGCGATGATCGTGGCGGTTGTGGCGGGGGAGTTGGTGATTTTTGGGATTGGTGTGCCGTGGTTGGCATGGGTGAACGGGTTTGGGCTATGGCGTGCGATTGAGGGGGGGCTGTTGCCGTTTGTGCCGGCGGCGATCGTGAAGGGGGCGCTGGCGGTTTTGATCGGGCGGGTGGCGGCGCCGCTTTCGTCGAAGTCGGCGTGGTAACGCAGCCATGATCAAAGGCAGGGGCATGCCGTGATGGAACCGAGCGAAATTGAAAAACGAGTCATCGAAGCGTTTGTCGCGCCACATCGACGCGTTCGGTATCCCCACGGGTTCGGTCAGCGGAAGAAACGAGATGAGTTGACCGATCGACTGAACCACACGGCTCTTGGCGATTTTGATGAGCACTGCATGTTGGTTGTTCCGCGAGATTCGCAGAATCCGGAGGCGATCGGCGCCATGCTTGTTGATCGAGGTGCACCGTCCGAGTGCTATGTCATTTCGTGCGGGTGGCTTGACGGAAGAATCATGCAACTGGATGCGGCGCTTCAGGGGATCGTGGGCACTGGTATGGGAACCGTGTTGTCGAGCATTCACGGCGTGCTGGCGTACTACGAATCGGAAGAGCGTGGTATGCGTTTTGTGCTTCATAAACGGCGTGCGTCGCTGGGGGATGTTTGAAAGGTGCTCTCTCGATTCGACGAGCCGATTCGTCGGGTTTGCTGAAATCGAGTTGGACCTTTCGCAGAACCCCCTCCGGCCTCGACGACTCGGCCACCTCCCCCATGAGGACATGGGGGAGGGAGGCGTTCCGTGCAAAGTGAAGTTGATCGGTGCCATCAGATGGCGTGAGGTTTTTGATCTCATTCGCAAGGGTCGGAGGCTCATGCAACCTGGGGAAGGGGATCGAGCCCTGATTGTTGCGGCGCTTTGAGGAGTGACCGAGGGCTTGCGCCGCTCGGCTCGTTGGGGGTGATGTTCGCGGTTAGAACGAGTCGGTGGGGCGCAGTTGGGGGCGGCGACGGGGGAGGTCGGGGAGTGGTTCGGTCATCGCTTCGCGGGCGGCGGCGTGCAGGGCCTGGTGAAGTTTTTCGTGGTAGGGGAGAGCGTTGATGCGTTCGATGAGGTCGTCGACGCGATAGGCCGCGGGTTCGGCTGGGTCGACGGTCTTGATGGCTTGGTCGCCGAGGGCTTCGTAGGTGTTTTCAAACCATTTGACGGGGATATCGCCGGCGAATTCGTCTTTGCGCATGTTGGTTTCGACGCGATCGACCGGTTCGGGGGGGGCGATACGGATGCGGACGGAGACTTCGCTGACGGCGACGACTGGCCAGCGGCCGTCGCGGGTGAGGGGCTCGCGTGCGATGGCGAGGACTGGTCTATTTTTGCGAAGCCCCATTTCGTGGATGGTGCGTGCGTCGAGGCCGATCAGGGGCGGGGCGACCATGTAGCAGCCGGGCTTGAAGCCGTCGCCGACTTCGTTGGGGTCGAGGATGTAGTGGACGGAGGGTGCGGTGTCTGTGGCGATCTGCCGGACTTGTCGACGGGCTTCGAGGAGAGGGAGGGTGATGCGGCTGAGTTTCTCGAAGTCGTTGGCGCGGCGTGCTTTTTTGAGCGCTTTTTCGCATTGGATGATGGCGTCGAAGTAGTTGGTGTCGGCGAGGGCTCTCGAAGCCTTTTCCATCAGGTCGTCGATCGGGTTGTAGCGGGCATGCGCACTCATCGTCTGTACCGGCTTGTCAATCCTGTCGCGGTGTATCGTCGCCCGCGGTGACAGAATCGGCGAGGGCTTTGACGAAATCGATCCAGTGAGCAGCCTGGGTGTCGAGGTCACCTTCCAGACAATCGGCGAGGGCGGTGAAGTCTTGCTTTTCGAGTGCAATGCGGACCGTATCGAAGTCGCGTGCGAGGCCATCGATGTAAGTGGCGCCAGTGCGGGTCGATCCGTCGGCTGTGGGAACGATGACAGCGGAGGGTTCGATGGTGCCGAGCGAGGCGGCTTTATCGACGACATCACGGACGAGTGTCCACGAGCCGAGGGCGTGCTGGAGCGATGGGACGCCGTCTTCGATGTGACCAGTCTGGAACTGTTTGACGGCTTCGGTTTGGGCGATGCGGATCTGTTCGAGCAGATCGGCGGCATCGAGGAGCGTGGTGCGGATGAAGGGGCCGGGTGGCGTGGAGATCATCTTGAGTTCGAGGATGCCGGCGGTGTCGGCGGGCGGCTCGTCGAGGAGGGCGGCATCGATGGGTGAGCCATCGGCGTGGACTTCGATGACGAGTCTGCCTGCGGCTTCGGCGGCGTCTCGGCCGGCGATGAGGGCTTCGGCGACGGAGGCGGGGGTGATTTCGAGCGGTGTTTCGTCGAGGAGTACCTTCATGGAGGGAGTCTAACCCATCCGGGGCGGCTGGGCACAGGAAATCGGGTGAATCGGGGGGCTCGGCGCTATGCTCAGGCGGTGAATAACGCGCGTGCAACAACTGATGGCGGGGCCGTGGAACTGAGCGTGGTCGCGCCAGCCCACAATGAGCGGGAAAATGTGACTCGGCTTGTTGAAGAGGTCGGTGCAGCGGTCGGGTCGATGGGTGTGCTGTTCGAGTTCGTCTTGGTCGATGATGGATCGACGGATGGGACGGGTGAGGCGGCGATGGCACTGATGGCGGAGCGGCCTTGGCTGCGGGTGGTGAAGATGCTGGATACGCCGCCGGGCAAGGGAAATGGGCAGAGTGCGGCGTTCCACGCGGGGTTTCGGGCGGCGCGGGGGCGGTTTATCGCGGTGCTGGATGCTGATCTGCAGAACGACCCGGCGGATATCCCGGCGATGGTGGCGTTGCTCGAAAAAGAGAACGCGGACTTTGTGCAAGGCGATCGGTCGCGGGCGCGGGCGGACAACTGGATGCGTAAACGGACGAGTGGGGTCGGGCGATTGTTCCGGCGGATGATTCTGGGCGACACTATTCGGGATACCGGGTGTTCGCTGCGCGTGATGAAGCGGGAGATCGGGTTGCGGCTGCCGCTGGAGTTCAAGGGCATGCACCGGTTCATTCCGGCGACGGCGCGGCACATGGGGTACACGGTGGTCGAGATTCCGGTGAACCATCGGGCCCGGGCCGCCGGCGAGACGAAGTATGGGAGCGCGGGGATCTGGCAGCGGGCGATTCCGGGGCTGATTGATTGCTTTGCGGTGCGGTATATGCGCGGTCGGCGGCGGCCGGTGGTGGGGGTGGAAGTGACGGATGGGGAGCCCGTGCATGGTCAATCGACCGGAGTGGGCACGCAGGTTACGAGCGAGCCGGTGGAGACGCATTTGTGAAACCGGGGCCGATTGCTGCGATGGTGCTGTTGATCTTCCTTGGGATGTGGCTGGTGCTACAGCCGACGCTCCAGCGTGAGCAGTATGACTATTTCGTGAAGGTCGGTTCGATCGAGTTGTTTGTCAAGGATCTTGATAACGGGCGGGTGGAGTTTGTCTCCCCCCCGGGGCTTGCCGAGCGCGGGCCGATGTCGGGCGACGAGTTTCAGGATGTGTTGCGTGAGCAGTGGGACGCGTGGCTGGCGCGGCCTCCGATGACGCGGACGCTGCTCGGGTTCTTCAATATTTCGAGTTGGACGAACTTCGCGTGGGTGGCGGTTGGTCTCTTGGGGCAGGCGGCGTTCTTTGGCCGCATGTTCATGCAGTGGATCGTCAGCGAAAAGAACCGTCGCAGCGAGGTGCCCGAACTGTTCTGGTGGTTCAGTTTCATCGGTGGGGTGTGCCTGTTTACCTACTTCGTGTGGCGGGTCGATATCGTCGGCGTGCTCGGGCAGAGCACGGGCGTGGTGATCTATGCCCGAAACCTGCGGCTGATTCATAAGCAGCGGAAGCGGGAGGCGAGGGTGGAAGGGATTGGGGATTAGGCGTTCAAACCTGAAGTCGGCTCGCGGCTTGCCAATTCCTCTGCGTTGCGCCGCTCCTTGAAATCCCGGCCCCATGCCTGCATGGCGACGAGGGTGGGTTCGAGTGAGCGGCCGTAGTCGGTCATTTCGTACTCGACGCGGGGGGGCACTTCGGCTAAGACATGGCGTGCGATGATGCCATCGGCTTCGAGTTCACGGAGTTGGAGGGTGATCATCCGTTCGGTTGCATTGGCGACGAGCCGGCGCAGTTCACCGTATCGCTTTCTACCGGCGAGGAGATGGCAGACGAGGACGGGTTTCCATCGTCCTCCAATGACGCTGAGGGTTGCTTCGACATCGCACCCGGTCTTCCAGTTGTAGTTTCGTGCCATGGTGGAGGTTTTTCTCAAAAAATCTAATACTTACATTTTTGTGGGTACTTGTTGTTGTTGCATCATAGCGATACGGTGTGATCGAATCGATTGAATCGAGTGCTTGCAGCAGCGAGAGGGCACAATTGAAGTCAGTAACCATCATTGAAGTATTCAAGGTCTGCTTGGGACCCTCTTTCTTTTTGGTGACAGGGTGCGGAACCATGTCACCGAAGTTGGCTCGTGCCGATTTTGACCGGGTGAAATTGGGAATGGTTGAGGTTGTCCCGATTGCTGCTGTGGAGTGGGGGGCGCTGAATCCGGCCCGAGGAGAAAATGGGCCGCGAGCGGCGGACCTCTGGGGAGATCGTACTGAGACTTGTGCGACGGGTTTTCTGGTCCGTTTTGCGGAAGGCTTTTCGTCGCCGCCACACATTCATAACACTACTTACAGGGGTGTCGTGATTGAGGGGCTGATTCATAACGATGATTCTGGTGCGGCAGAGATGTGGATGCCCGCTGGTTCGTACTGGACTCAGCCGGCGGGCGAATCGCACATCACTGCGGCCGATGGAAGTGGCCGGTTGGTGTATATCGAGATCCAGAGCGGACCTTACCTGGTGCAGCCGGTGGAGGAGACTTTTGACGCCGGGGAGCGCGCTGTCAATATTCACGCATCGAACTTGGTCTGGCTCGATGAATCGAGTGCAGCCGGAATTGATCTGCCGGCGAGTGTGCTGGCCGGGGAAGGGCCAAGAGTTTCGTATTTGTGGGGCAACCCACAGGATGAGGAGGCAAGCGGCGCATTGGTAGAGTTGCCTGCCGGGTTCGCAGGTAATTTGCATAGCGATGGCCCGTCGCTCCGGGTGGTTGTGGTGACGGGGCAGCCGTCCGTTATCTTGCCGAAGAGTGACGGCGGCGTGCAGTTGGACCCAGGTAGTTACATCGGTTCGTCAGCAGGTGGGGGACAATGGCTGTCACTCACAACCAATAAAAAATGTGTCATCTATGTCCGAAGTGAGGGTGCTTTGAGTGTGACCTCGACTGAGCCTCGGTAACGCCAGCAGCCTACAGACCTCGCACGCCCGATGCTGGGGTAACGGGCCGGTGTGGACTTCACGAGTTGCCCGGTACTCTTACAAGTTAGTCGAACAACGAACGAGAGGACGAAACGGATGAAAGCGATGATCATCAATGGATATGGCGAGAACGCGGTGTTTGAGGCTGCCGAAGTCGATACTCCTGAGGTGGAGCCGGGGCATGTTCTAGTAAAGATTGCGGCATCGAGCGTGAACACGGTCGACACGATGATTCGCAAGATGGGCAAGGATCTGCCTCTTTCGCCTGATACGCCTGCCATCCTGGGTATGGACTTTGCGGGAACTATTAAGGCGATCGGTGATGGCGTGGATGGCTACGCGGTCGGCGACGAGGTGTATGGGTGCGCGGGGGGTCTTGCGGACCTGCCGGGCACGCTGGCAGAGCTCATTGCCGCCGACACGAATCTCATTTCACACAAGCCCCAGAACTTATCGATGCGCGAGGCGGCCGCGCTGCCGCTGGTTGCGATCACGGCCTATGAAGGTCTGCACCGCGCGGGCATCAAGGCTGGGCAAAAAGTACTGGTGCATGGCGGCTCCGGTGGAGTTGGGCATGTCGCAGTGCAGTTGGCGAAACACTACGGAGCCGAGGTGTATTCTACCGGTGGCGGCGATAGACAGATGGCTTTGATCGAGCGACTCGGGGCAACGCCCATCAACTACAAAACTGAAACCATCGAGTCGTATGTCGCCAAGCACACTGGCGGAGCGGGGTTCGATCTCGTGTTCGACTCGGTTGGCGCTGCCAACATCGCGAACTCGTTCGAAGCGGCGGCATTAAATGGGCAGGTTGCTACGACGGTGTCGATGTGCGAACTGGACTTGTCAGTCGCACACTTCAAGGGGCTGTCGCTACATGTCGTCTTCATGTTGATCCCGATGCTTCACAACTTCAAGCGTGAGCAGCATGCGACGATCTTGCGTGACCTGGCGCAGATCGTGGAGGCTGGTGGGCTTAAGCCGGTCATTGACGATTCGCATTTTTCTTTCGAACAGGTTGGGCAGGCGCATGCTCGATTGGAAAGTGGGCAGGCGTTGGGAAAAGTGGTCATTGAGAACTGAAGATCGTGGTGCGCGCGGGTGACATGGTCATCGCTTTGGATGGCCATGATGAGTTGGGTTTGGGTGGATTGAGTGGCGCTCGGTCGTGGCTATGCAGGGCCATGACTACGGCACCCGCGTGAGCATGCCACCCGGTTTTGACTCAAATTGAATCAGTCTGACGACAGCGGGTGGTCGGCGGTCGTTATCGGTGCGGCGTCAGCGACGGGGGGGTCTGAGTTCGGAGAGGATATCTTAAGGCCGATGACGCCGAGGAGGATCGCGGCGATGCTGGCGGCTGTTATGAGCGACATTGCTTCGTGGAGGACGATGACACCAAAGAGGACGGTGCCGACGGTGCCCACGCCGACCCAGACCGGGTACCCGACGCTGACGGGCAGGGTTTTGAGTGCGATCGTGAGCAGCGAGATGCCGCCGATGACACCGATGATGGTGAGGACGGTTGGCCAGAGGCGTGTGAAGCCGTTGGACTGTTTCATGGAGACCGCGAAGATGATTTCGAAGACGGCTGCGAGACCGAGATAGAACCACGCCATGGTGCACCTGCCTTGCTTGATGGATCTGTCGTGAGCGAAGGCGATGCCGATCGGCGTTGTCACCTCATTGTGTGCGTGATGGTAGCCCATGCAAAAAGGCGCTCGTTCTGATCGGCGTTTCTACGATTCTGCCTGCATGGGTGCTCGCGTGCGTTGTTGCAAGTGCTTTCGACATCTTGGTTTGGAGTCGGTATGATGTTGGAGTGGCTGACTCCAGCCGGTTGTTGTTGAGAAAGCATAATTGAAGACCTTTACACCAGGAGACCATCGTCATGGCCAACTATCCGATTCAAGATGTCGAAGGCATCGGACCTTCATATGGCGAAAAACTGCAGAACGCGGGCATCAAGGACACCGATGCTTTGCTTGCCGCTTGCAAGACACCGAAGGACCGGTCTGAACTTGCAGCCAAGGCCGACTTGAGCGACAAGCAGATTCTCAAATGGGCCAACATGGTTGATCTGTATCGGATCAGCGGCGTTGGTTCTGAGTTTGCGGAGTTGCTTGAAGCGTCGGGCGTTGACACTGTGCCGGAACTTGCCCAGCGTCGTCCGGACAATTTGGCAGCGAAGATGGCCGAAGTGAACGAAGCGAAGAAGTTGACCCGTCGGGTGCCGACCGAAGCGGACTGCGAGAAGTGGGTTGCACAGGCGAAGACGCTGCCTCGTGCGCTGGAGTATTGAATCGGGCAAGTTTGTGTGTGATTGAGACGCACCCCCTCCGACCTTCGCTGCGCTCGACCACCTCCCCCGCAGGCGGGGGAGGAATCTTGGAAGGCGAACTTTCTTCAGCCATAGCGCCATAGCGTCAAAGAGCCGTTGAGTCGTTGAGAATCGGGTAACTGAGTCGTTGCGTGGAAGTGCCAGCAATTGGTGTTCTTCTGTCGTTGGGGAGTCTCAAATTTGGTCAGTGCAATTGAACACAGGGCCCGTCGTGTGACGGGCCCTGTTGGTTTGTTGTGACGCGATGTTCGTTTTGCTATCGGGCGACGGCTGCTCGCAGTCGTTCGATGAGTGTGAACTTGGTCAGGTCTTTAAGTTCGCCGGCATCGAGGAAGATGCCGCCACACATCATGCAGAGTTCGTAGGCGATGTGCTGCTGCGTGCTGTCGCGGACTTCCATCATGGCGAAGCCGTCACGCGGGCAGCAGACCGTTGCACGATTCCGGACCTGGACATGGTCTCTGGCTTGGTCGTCTTTGACGAGTGACTTGGTGTCCAGTTCTTTGTTTTCAAGGATCTCGCGGAGTTCGCCGAGATCGAACCACATGCCGTTGCAGGTTGTGCAGCGGTCGATGGTGATGCCCTCGATGTCGATGGCGTCCATGGTGGTGCCGTCTTTGGGGCACGCGATGGGGCCGCTGGTGTCGATGGCATCGAAGTCAACCATGTTGGGTTCATCGGTGGTCACGGTCGGTTTCCTGTGGTGGCGAGGGTGTGTTGTTATGGTTTGGGGTCGCCGATCTTACGGCCGAGTGTGTCTTCGATGTGTTTGCGGAGTTCTTCGGAAAGGTCGACTTCGACGCGTTCTTCAGGGATACCCGCTTCATCGACAGCGGTTTTGGCGTTGGTGATGACTTCACGGATCTGCTCGTCGGTGGTTTGGTTTGGCATGAGCAGTTGGTGGTCGCCATCGGCATCGGTGGTGGTGACGGGGCTCAAGATGTCCGTGGCATCGTCGAATGAGAGTTGCTTGCTGACGAGACCTTGCGAGACCCGGTTGAGGGTGAGGCTGGCATCGGCCTTTTCTTCGTCAGAGAGGCCGGACGCGTTGACATATGCGCCTTCAAACTGCATGACCATGCCCATGCTGAGGACGGGCATGTCCTCCGGGTTTTCAAAGATGCTTGCGAGTTCTTCGAGCGTGATGTTCTTGGCGCGGAATGCTTCGGTGACTTCGTCGAAGACGGCGATGACCTCGGGCTTTTCGCTTTCAGGTAGATCGGACTCATTGATGACTTCGGTGGCGACGGCGGACATGCCGGTGGCTGCCCAGCCTCTCCAACTCATGGCGACGAAGACACCAACGCCAATAGCGAGGACAAGCAGGATCGCCAGGACGATGAGGCATCCTTGGAGAAATCCGCCTCGGCGGGACTGGGTGAGGAGATTTGATCGGTGAATCTGGAAATTCTTCATATTGGTTCTTCCCTTCGTGTGTGAACAGGCGACATCTCACGCACGCCGACGAGCGTCAGAAGTCGCATCCTATTCACTGTTTTCGGAATTGACTGACACAAATTGTACCCGATTGTTGCAAGCGGGGTTGGCTAGGATCGCTCATGAACTGGTTTGATGCTCATTTGGACCTTGCTTATCTGGCTGAATGCGGGCGGGATATGCATGTAGACCCGGCGGATTGTCGCGGGAAGTTACAGCCCGCGGCCTTGACGCTGCCTTCGATGCGCGATGGGGGGGTGCGGGCGTGTCTGGGGACGATTTTCACAGAAGCCACCAAGAATGGGGGTGGGCAGCAAGAAGAAACGGGGGCGTATGCGTATGCGTTGGGGGACTCATCGGCAGCCTGGATGTGCGGGATGCGGCAACTCAAGTTGTACCACGCGTGGCGCGATGCGGGGTTGATCCGGTTGATCGGTCGACGCGGAGAGCAGGAGCCGATTGTAGCTGGAGACGAGACAGATCCGATTGCGCTCGGGATTCTCATGGAATGTGCCGATCCGATCGAAACGCCTGAGCAACTCGACGAATGGGTCGAAGGCGGCGTGATCATGATCGGGCTGGCGTGGTGGCATGGGTCGCGGTACACCGGTGGCAACGGCACGCCGGGGGTGGGGCTGACGGACATCGGGCGTGAACTTGTAAATCGGATGGATGATTTGGGCGTGGTGCATGATTTGTCGCATCTGTCGCAGCGGGCGACGGATGAGTTGCTTGAGCAGACGGACAAGGTCGTCGTGGCTTCACACTCGAACTGTCGGGCATTGCTCGATGACAATGAACGGCATCTGACGGATGCGACGATCGCTGAGATTGGTCGGCGCGGCGGGCTGGTCGGGTTGAACCTGGTTCGCAATTTCATTCGGACCGGGCTCGATAAGCATGACCCGAACGATCGGCCAACGGTGGCAGAGGCGATCGATCATGTCGAGCATGTGTGCCAGATCATGGGGCACCGGCGCGGCGTAGGGCTCGGGTCAGATCTCGACGGCGGAATCACGGCCAACGATCTACCGGCGGGGATCGATCGGCCGACAGATTTTGCAAAACTTGCGAATGAACTGTCGGCGCGAGGCTGGAGCGATGATGAGGTCGCGGGTTTCGCGTGGGGTAACTGGGCACGGTTCTGGGGGCTTTCGTCATGACGGCGGCGGGCGAAGGTGCAGGTGGGGGCGAGCCGATTCGGATCGGGATGTGGTCCGGGCCTCGGAATATTTCGACGGCGTTGATGCGGTCGTTTGGCGCACGGGCGGATTGTGCGGTGAGCGATGAGCCGCTTTATGCGCATTATCTGAAGGTGACCGGGTATGACCACCCGGCGCGGGACGAGATCATCGCAGAGCACGAGTGGGACTGGCAACTGGTGACGCGGGCGCTCACGGGGCCGGTGCCGGGCGGGCGGAGCGTGTGGTATCAAAAGCAGATGTCTCATCATTTGACACCCGAGTGCGGGCGCAAGTGGATCCTGGGGCTGACCAATGTGTTTCTGATTCGTGACCCGGCGGAGATGATCACGAGTTTTATCAAGATCATTCCGGACCCGACGCCCGAGGACCTGGGGCTTCCTCAGCAGGTCGAGTTGTTCGATTGGCTGTATAAGAAGACGGGACGAAAACCGGCCGTGATTGATTCGCGGGATGTTCTGGAGAACCCGGGGCCGATGTTGCAGGCGTTGTGCGCACATGTCGGGATTCCGTGGGATAATGCGATGCTGGCGTGGAAGGCGGGGCCGCGCGATGCGGACGGCGTGTGGGGGCCTCATTGGTATGGGAGTGTGTATGAGTCGACGGGGTTCGGGCCGTACCGGTCGAAAGGGGAGGCGGTGCCGGAGCATCTTGCGGGTGTGTTGGCGGAGTGTCAGGATTTGTACGACCAACTTGCCTTGCACCGGCTTCGCGGCTGAGTAAACATAGAGGAACATGAACCATGGACCGATTTGATCTCTACGAACTGTGTGTGCAATCCCCCCCGCACCTTGTGCCGCTGCTGTCGGCGATTCATGGTGGCGGGCCGAAGGTGCTGGGTGAGGACTTTTGCGGCACCGCGGCGCTGTCGGTGCATTGGGTCGAGACGGTTGAGGAAGGCCGGGCGGTGGCGGTAGACATTGACCCTGAGCCGTTGGGTCGGCATGGGGTGGATGACCGCATCACGCGTCACGCGGTTGATGTACGCGAAGCCAGGGACGGGGTCGATCTGCTGTTTGCGGGCAATTTTTCGATCGGATATATGCACACGCGGGCCGAGTTGCTTGATTACCTGCGGAATGCTCGCGAGCGGCTTGGTGAAGGTGGGGTGTTCTTGTGTGACACCTATGGCGGGGAGGGGTCGTACCTGCCGGGGTTGGTGCATCGGGTGCATATGTTGCCCGATGGGCGGCGTGTGCGGTATACCTGGGAACAGCGCGATGCCAACGCGATGACCGGGCGTGTGGTCGATGTGCTCCACTTTCGCATCGAGCGGGGCGGTGTGATCGAGGACGAGATGTTCGACGCGTTTGTGTACGACTGGCGGCTGTGGTCGGTGCCGGAGTTGCATGACGCGATGGCTGAGGTTGGGTTCAGTTGCGTTGAGGTGTTTCAGAAGATGCCGGACGCTGAAGATGATGAGGGGAAAGTGTATATTCAGCCGGTGACAGACCCTGAGGAACTGGATGACAGTTTTATAGTTGTCGTCGCAGCCCGGGTGTGATATATTGCTGGCTGATGTTCAAGACTCCCATTGTTCTCTGATCCTGCTCGCGTCCACACTTTTCGTGTGTGACCCCGCTCTGGTTGCGCTTTGGTGCCGGGCGGCGTGGTGCAGTGCGCGAGCGTTTTGACCCCTTCCAAGCGGTATGCGATTCTACTTTTTCAGCGAACCGGGCGATCGGTCCGGCTTTCGCACGCGAGTTCCAATGTCAAGAAAGTCACGATCTTCATCCCCTGAACGGGATGCGTTTACCTGTATTCATTGCCGACAGACTGTACCGATGCGGTCGTTTGGTACGAAACATCGGAATCACTGTCCGTACTGCCTGTGGTCTCGGCATGTGGATGACGAGCCGGGCGATCGGCGTGCGCCGTGCCGATCACCCATGGAGCCGGTTGGGGTCGAAGTTCGACGCGACGGTGAATGGGCGATCATCCACCGGTGCAGCGGGTGCGGGCTGCTGCGTACGAACCGGATTGCTGGGGATGACCGGGAGTTGTCGTTGCTGGGGCTTGCGCTTCGGCCTCTCAACAGGCCTGCATTTCCGCTGGACATGCTGGAGGGTCGCGGGCCGATGCATTGAATCGTCTGCGATTATTGTGTGACGAGTTGTTCACCTTCGCGGGCGGTGAGTTCCTGATAAAGCGTGGAGAGTCGCTCGGTGAGTGGGCCTCGGGTGCCGTCGGCGATGGTTCGACCATCAACTTTGCCGACCCAGGCGAGTTCGCCCATGGTGCCGGTGGTGAAGACTTCGCGGGCGCGGTAGACCTCGGTCATCGAGATATCGCGTTCGGCGAAGTCGATGCTGTTCGCTCGACACAGATCGAGGACGGTGCTGCGGGTGACACCTTCGGGGCAAGCGACGAGGCGGCTTGTCAGCAGGGTCGGTTCGCCCTCGCCCGAGACGATGAAGACATGGGTTGCGTTGGTTTCAGCCAGAAAGCCCTGTTTATCGAGCATGATTGCATCGTCTGCACCGGCATTGTTGGCTTCGATCTTGGCGAGAATGGACTGGATGAGGTTGCAATGGTGGATCTTGGGGTCGAGGCAATCGGGCGGGAATCGGCGGGTGCTGGCGGTGACGAGACTGAGCCCTTTGTCGCCGACCGCAGAGCGGTAGACCGGGGCTTTGTGTTCGGCGAGGACGATGAGGGTCGGTCCGGCCTGGTTGAGGCGTGGGTCCATGCCGCTGGTGATTTTGACACCGCGGGTGAGTGTGAGGCGGATGTGGACGCCGTCGTACATGTTGTTGGCTTCGAGGGTTTTGCGGATCTCGTCGGTGAGTTGTTCGTTCGTGGGGATCTGGGTGAACGCCAGGGCTTGTGCACTCGAACGGAGTCGATCGAGATGCTCGCGAAGTTTGAAGACGCGGCCCGCATAGACGCGGAGTCCTTCCCAGACCGCGTCCCCCCCTTGGACGGCTGAGTCGAACGGGCTGATGCCGGCCTGGTCGCGGTGGATCAGGTCGCCATTGATGTTGATGAGGAGGTCGCGGTTCTTTTCGTTGAAGGTCTGGAGCATGGGGAGAGGGTAGTGCGGATGAGTGGGCGAGATCGAGTTTGTAGTTGTGTGGAAGAGGGACCCGCTCCGACCTTCGCCGCGCTCGGCCACCTCCTTCGCGAGCGCGGGGAAGGGAGTTCTGATTGATCTGGTTAATTCGGAGCTTTGTAAAACGGCAGCGGGACAATTTCGCCGGCGATCATGGCTCGGCCTGCGTCAATCTCGACTGTGGTACCGACTTCTGCCTGATCGGCGGGTAGGTACGCCATTGCGATGGGCTTGTCGAGGGTTGGGCTCATGCATCCGCTGGTGACGATGCCGACCTCAGAGCCGTCGATCTTGACGGGCATGTCCTGGCGCGGGGTTCGCTTGCCTTGGCAGGCGATGCCGACGAGGGTTCGTGCGGGGCCGCCATTTGCCATGATTTTTTCGAGTGCGTCCTGGCCGATGAATCGTTCTTCGCCTTCGGTTTGACCCTTGTCGAGGGTGATGGCGAAGTTCATGCCGCTTTCGAGGGCGCAGATGTCCTCTCCGAGTTCGTGGCCGTAGAGCGGCATGCCTGCTTCGAGCCGGAGGGTGTCGCGGGCACCGAGTCCGATGGGGCGAACGAGGGCTTCGGCTCCATCGACATTGGCGTCTTTGAGCAGGAGTTTGAGCGCCATGCCGACCGCTTTGGCGGGCAGGATGACTTCGACGCCGTCTTCGCCGGTGTACCCGGTTCGGCTGACGATGAGTTTGAGGACGAGCAGGTTCTTGACCGTAAAGCGGTAGCGTTTGAGCGTGGGGATCTCGGATGAGACTTTGGAGATCATGTCCATGACCCTGGGGCCTTGGAGCGCGACCATCGCGGTGCTCATGGTCTGGTCTTCAATCTTGACCTTCCATTCGTGAGCCTTGCGGACTTCTTCAAAGTGGGTGAGGAGTTTTTCGCGGTTTGAGGCGTTGACGACGACGAGGAACTCGTCTTCTTCCATGCGGTTGACGATGACATCGTCGCGAACGCCGCCATGTTCGTTGCAGACCATGCTATAGCGGCACTGCCCGGCGGTCATGTTGCCGATGCGGCGGCTACAGAGGCGTTCGAGCAGTCGTTTGGCGTGGAGCCCGGACATCTTGACGCGGCCCATGTGCGAGACATCAAACAGCCCGCCACTGGTGCGGACTTGATGGTGTTCTTCTTGAATGCTGGTGTAGCGGATGGGCATGTGCCATCCGGCGTATTCGACGAGTTGAGCGCCGTGTTCGATGTGGTAGGCGTGGAGCGGGGATTCGTGCACGGTCAGGCCTCCTTCGGGCGAAGTGGAGGGAACCATAGGCCTGGACTGTGTGCGATCCGGTCAGTCTTGCCGACGGGGCTGCCATGGTGCGTTATCGAGGAGGCGGACCCCACCGACAAAGGCGCAGACGAGCGCACGGGCCGGGCGATCGGTGTGTTCAACGAGCGGCATGAGTGTCTCGGCATCGCGGACTGCGGCGTATTGGATGTCGGCGTTGATGGCTTCGAGTTCGGCGTGCATCAGTGCTTCGGCTGATGATGGGTCAGGCGCGTTGGTTGATGCGTTCAAGGCACGGTAGAGTGCCCGTGCGTCGAGGCGGTGTTTATCGTCGAGGTGTGTGTTTCGACTGGACATGGCGAGGCCGTCCGATTCGCGGACGATCGGTCCGGCCCAGATATCGATCGGGCGATGCTGCAGCGTGACCATGGCGCGAACAGTTTGGAGTTGTTGCCAGTCTTTTTCGCCGAACACCGCTGCGACCGGTTGGCACAGGTCGAAGAGGCGTGAGACGACCTGGCACACGCCTTCAAAATGACCGGGGCGACCGGCGTCTTCGAGTTGAGGCAGGTGTGCGACAGGCGGGATGGTGACCGGTTGTCTGGGTTGATCGGGTGGATAGACCGTTTCGACGGCGGGCGCAAACACGATGTCGGCGCCGGCTTCGGCGCACAGAACTGCATCGCGTTCGAGGTCGCGCGGATAGCGTTCGAGGTCGGCAGGATCGTTGAACTGGGTCGGGTTGACAAAGACCGTCGCGACGACCGGTCGATCGGTGCGCGCCCGGGCGAGGCGCACGAGCGACAGGTGGCCTTCATGCAGAGCGCCCATGGTTGGTATGAGGGCGCAGCCGGCTGCGTTGAGTTTGTCTGCGGTCAACTCGATGCGCATGGACGAAGTCTTGCAGGTCAAGGCGCGAAGTGCAAGTCAACTAACCGTGCTTGGCTTCTTCTGCCCATTGTGCGATCGGTCCTGTCGCGGGAATCGGGATAAAGTCGAGATCGACGACATATTGCCCTTCGCCGGCGTATTCGCAATCGACTGCGCGCCCGAAGAGCACGACCGGCTCGGAGTCGACCAGATGGATCAATGCGCCGATGGCTTGGTGTGCGTAGATCATTCTTCGTGAGCGGACGACGAGATTTGATCGACTCAGACCGATCGCCCGGGCCGACCAGATCGCGAGTTGCCGCCCGGTGTCTGAAAGTTCGACAAGGTCGAGTTCGGCGGTGAATTCGTGAGCGGTTGGCCGGCCAGGCCGTGCCAGGTAGTTGGTCGGCGCGGCTGGTGCCTCGTCAGGCGAGAGTATTGCGAGATTGTCTCGGAGAAAGAGCCGCACGGCATTGGAATCGTCGAACGGCGGCCAACCCATGCGTGAGACTGGAGTATGCGCGTTCGGTCGTTCAAACTGGTCGATACAACCGGCAACATCAAGCGCACGGGGGTGATAGAGTCGGTCCGATGACTCTGCCCGAGGTTCATATTGTCATTCCCACACACACGACGCGGCACCTCGCTGCGACGCTCGCGGCGATCGGTGCGTCCGAGAACCCGCCGCGAAGCGTTGTTGTCTCGGTGGATGGTGATGATGCCGGATTTGGTGCGGTTCTCGCCGGGCAGCGGTTTGCCCCATTGACGACGACGGCGTTGGTCACTCGGCCGCATCAGGGTGAAGCGAGGCTGAATCAAGTTCGCAATAACGGGCTGCGAGCGTTACGGGATCTGCGTCCTGTTGAGCCTGATGACTTTGTTTTGGTGATGGATGGCGACATGGCGCTCGGGCCTCGGTCGATAGGGCAGCATGTATCGGCGGCTGCTGACGGGTGCGATGTCGTGCTGGCATCGCGGGTGAATCTGAGCGAGGATGACACGAAGCTGCTCTCGACTGCCCTTTGTTCAGGCGATCGCGCCGAGGCTGCGGCGATGATGGACCGCTTTTGGAGCGCGGGCGAGAACGACCTGAAGGTTCGGCAACGACGACTCGAGCGGCAGCGGCAAATGCGAGCGTGGCCGATCGTGGGGGGGATGTTGGTCAAGCCGCACAAGCCCAAGTTGCTCGGCGGCCATCATTCGGTGCGTCGGTGGTGCATGGAAGCGCTGAACGGGTATGACGAGCGATTCGTCGGATACGGGTATGACGATGATGACCTCGCTCGTCGGTTGCACTTTCGAGGAGCGGGGACAGCGGTGCGGGTAGACACAATTCAGGCGTTTCATCTGTGGCACCCGACGCGAGCACCACAGCGAGCGACGGATGCGCCGGGGTATCGCGTGTTTACAGAGACCTGGAAGCCACGGGCTGCATTGGGGATCGATAGCCCGAGTGCGCAGCCAGAGCCTGAGATACAGATCATTCAGAAAGGGGCTGCTACAGGCGTATGAAGATGCGGCGCAGGGTTGTGTACGCGGCGTGGTACCATCGCATGAGCGGGGTTGTTCGGTTCAGATGCGTCGCTGAGGGTTGCTCAAGGAACCCCTCCATTTCGAGGTAGTTCATCGGCGGTCGAGCATAGAGGTCTTCGCCGCAGTTTGGGCAGAGGTAGGACGCGTGCTCATATTGTGAATCGAAGCCGTCGTAACCACACCGGCAACAGCGCCGTGTGGCGAGCGATGGGTTTCGTGGAGCGAGCGTACGAGGCATTTTTACAGATTATCGAATTTGCGTGCGGTGTCAAAGGGTGAAAACGGAGAGGGGCTGGGAATTGAAGAGCGGGGTGTATGAGAAATGGATCTCGCGGCTTGAGCGGCTCGCTCGGGCGGGTCTCAATGACCTACCGGACCCGACGAGCGCATTGACAGACGAAGAGCGGCGGCTGGCGGTGGATGCGTTTTCGGACGAAATGGGCAATCGGCGCGTGATTGATGAGGCGATTTTGAGTCGTGTGTATGGTGTCTCACCTGCGCGTCTTCCTGCGGGTGCGGGTGTCGATTCGGCGTCGTGGTGGGCGCTGGCGGAAGGGCATGCGACGCTTCCTCGGCTGGAAGCAATCGGTTCGCTGACGGCACGGCGCGATGATCTGGGGATAGAGATTTGGTCAGAGATCGAACTTGCAACCTTGCACGCTGCGTGGAGCGTGGCGATTGACCGTCGCGACCAGCAATTGATCGACCGCTGCCTCGATGCCTGCGTATGGCATGTGGCGGAACTGCAGCCTGACAACGCGACGGGGCATGCGTGGGCGGTCCACGGGTTTGTCAATTGTGCGATCGAGCGGGGGCAGGTGGAGGCTGAAATGCACGCTGAGTCGATTGTGCACGCGTGCATGATGCAGAGGGGGGTGCCCGATCGGTTGAGCGCGTTGTTGCTGTGGGATGCGGCGAACGGGTTGCGTTCGCGGAGTGAATCGGCCAGCGCGTGATTGTGATTGACATCACGCGAGGTTTTGAGCGTGGTCTGAGTGGTTCTTGCGGAGCCAGCGTGTGACCTGACTTTTCTCGACCAAGCGAGCCCATGCTGACGAGTCGGCGGCGTATCGGCGCTCGAGGGCGGCGGCGATGAGGCCCATGAACATCGGTTGCGGGCGCAGCGGGCGACTGGTGAGTTCGGGGTGAAACTGTGCAGCGAGGAAGAACGGATGGGTCGGCATCGATTCGTCCGGCGTACTGACGGGCAGTTCAAGGATCTGCATGATGGGTTGCTGTGGGTGTCGTCCGGAGAACACGAGCCCTTTTGCTTCGAGGCGTTCGATGTAGAGTGGGTCCACTTCGTAGCGATGTCGGAAACGCTCGGTGATCGCGGTTTGCTGGCTATAGAGCAAATGGGCGAGGGTGTGTTCGGTGATGAGGACTTCTTGCGCGCCCAGTCGCATCGTGCCGCCGAGGCCTTCGATCTTCTTCTGTTCAGGAAGTTCGCTGATGACTGCGGACTGATTGGCGGGATCAAACTCGGTGCTCGAGGCATCAGTCAAGCCGAGCACATTGCGGGCGAACTCGATGACGGCGACCTGAAAGCCGAGGCAGATCCCGAGGTAGGGCAGATGGGACTCGCGGCAATGTTTGACGCAGGCGATCTTTCCTTCGACACCGCGAGAGCCGAACCCCCCCGGGACGATGACGCCGTCGAGATCAGCGAGCGTCTTGGCGACGGACTTGTCGTTGATGTCCGAAGTTTCGATCCAGTGTTGATCGATGCGACACTGGAAGTAGGCGGAGCAGTGTTCGAGAGCCTTGTCGATGGATGCGTAGGCATCGCGGAGTTCGGCATATTTGCCGGTGATGCCGATGGAGACGCTGTGCTCGCGCGGCGAAGTGAGGCGTGTGATGAACTGGCTCCAACTGACACGGGCTTTGTCTTCATGGCGTGAATCCACACGGTCGTGCAATGACAGGACGGAGAGGATCTCGCGGTCGAGGCCTTCGTTGCGCAGTTCGTCGGGAATGGTGTAGATGCTTTCGCGGTCGTGCATGCTGAAGACGCGGCGCATGGGGACATTGGAGAACATGGCGATTTTTTCACGGACCTTGCTCTCGACCGGGTTGGTGGCTCGGCAGGCGATGAGTTGGGGTTGGATGCCCGCTTCGAGGAGTCGTTTGATGCCGAGTTGGGCGGCTTTGGACTTTTGCTCGCCGAGCGCCTTGGGCTCAATGACATAGGTGAGTGCGACAAAGCAGCACGAGCCGGGGCCTTCTTCGAATGCGAGTTCGCGGAGGGCTTCGATGTAGAATCCGTTTTCGTAATCGCCGACGGTGCCCCCGACTTCAACGAAGACGACATCGGCCGGGCCTGTGCCATCGCCACGCAGGGCGAGTTCACGGAGTTTGCGTTTCACCTCGCCGGTGACATGGGGGATCATCTGCACATCGCGACCGAGGTAGACACCTTGGCGTTCACGGTCGAGAATTTCGGTAAAGATTCGGCCTGAAGTAACGAAGTTTCGTCGGTTCAGGTTTTGGTCGAGCATTCGTTCGTAGGTGCCCAAGTCCATATCGCATTCGGTGCCGTCTTCGAGGACGAAGACTTCGCCGTGGCGGTAGGGGTTGAGGGTGCCCGAGTCGATATTGAGGTACCCCTCCATTTTGATCGGGGCGACGGAGAGACCTTTGTCTTTGAGCACTTTGGCCATGCTGGACGCGAAAATGCCCTTGCCGAGGCCAGACATGACGGTCCCGAAGACGACGACATACTTATGAAAGCCTTTTCGGTATCCATCGGGGACGGGGGAGTAGAACTCGGTGTAGGGGCTCGATTCGCCAGCCGCTGCGAGGATATTCTGACCCTCACTCGGTTCGTCGTCGGGGGCCCGGCGTGCCTGTCGAAACTCGCGGTCCGAGGACGAAAGTGCCTGCGATGGGTCTTCTGGCTGATCGTGCATGTCCAATGGTATCAAAACCGATCGAGCGCTCCAACCTTCCTTGGTGTTGGTTGTGAACAACTGGGCTCTTTTGTGCCGAAATGGGTACGCTATGGCATTGATTGTGTGCGGCTGAGTTGATTCCGATCATGTTCAGACTCGCAATTCGAGCAGATTTCGATCCACCACCATTGGAATGTGCGGCCGATTGGTCGCCTGACACCGAGAGATATCCATGAACACTCGCTCCATGTTGTTTCTGTCGCTTGTGACCGCGTCTGCCTCATTTTCCTGGGCTGGTGAGGAGGAGTTTGCGTGTCTGTTGGATTGTCCACCGCGCAGGCCGGTGATTGCGACCGACCACGGAACGGTCAATCTGCCAGCACCACGGAACGCCGACTTTGAGCACATGCGGCTCGAGTTGCTGATCAACGACATGAACACGCCGGTGATGGATGGTGTGTCGTACCTGACCTTCAGTCCGATCGAGACTGATCTTGTTGAACTCGGGCTGGATGCTCGGCTTCTTGAGATCGAGTCGGTCACTGCGCCTGGGTATGAGACATCGTTTACGCATGATGGGCAGTCGCTGTGCGTTTCGTTTTCGCCTGCGGTACCTGTGGGGACTTCGGTGACGCTGCAGACGAACTATCGGGTGGTCGATCCGCCTTATGGATTGACCTGGACCCCGGCATCGCCAGCGTTTCCTGGCCGGGCAGCAGAGATTCACACGCAGGGTCAGCCCGAGACGAACAGTTATTGGTTCCCATGTCATGACTTTCCGAACGATCGGATGAGTACCGAGTTGATCGTGACGAGCCCGCAAGGGAATCAGGTGCTTTCGAACGGTCGACTTGCGGGGAAGGATCGTCGGGTTGTGCGCACCACGACGGCTAGCGGCGAGAACGACCTGCAGTGGTACGACATCTGGCACTGGGCGCAGGATGAAGAAGCGGGGGGCGGACACCCGGCGTACCTGGTGACGATGGTGGTCGGTCAGTTTGATATTGTCGATGTGGGGACGAAAGACCTCCCGATGCCGGTGTATGTGCCGAAGGGACGCGGCAAGGATGTCGAAGTCACCTACGGACGGACAGGCGAGATGGTCGAGTTGTTCGAGCGGCTGTTCGATGAGCCTTATCCGTGGTCGAAGTACGCGCAGGCCGTCGTGTGGAACTTTGGCGCGGGCGGCATGGAGAACACGAGCGCGACGAGCATGTTTGACGCGGCGCTGTATTCAGAGGCTGAAGCAATTGATCAAGATTTTGACGGTCTGATTGCGCACGAACTCGGGCACCAGTGGTTTGGTGATCTGGTGACCTGCGACAGTTGGGAGCACATCTGGCTGAACGAGGGGTTTGCGACATACTTGTCAGCGTTGTGGTTTGGGCAACGGGATGGGCGCGATGGGTATCTGTCGAGTATTCAGGGGAGTTATGACAACCTGATCCGCAACGACACCGGGACGGCTCCGGGGACGCCGGGCATGGTGAGCCCTGTGTATGAGCATCCTTGGGAGGTCTTCCGGCGTGGATCGAATCCGTACCCCAAGGGGTCGAGCACACTGCACATGCTGAGAGAGATGCTTGGTGATCAAGTGTTCTTTGGTGCGATCGCTGACTATCTCGACGAGCATCGGCAGTCGATGGTTGATACGGGTGAGTTGCTGGCGGCTTTTGAGGCTCGGGCGGGCGAGCCGCTCGGGTGGTTCTTTGACCAGTGGACGAGTCGTCCGGGCATTCCGCGGGTGGACATTGAGACCAGGTGGAGCGACGGCGCGTTGTCGATCTCGGCGCTGCAGACGCAGCCGATTGATGGAGCAAATCCGGCGTATGTTTTTGACCTGCCGGTCTGGATTCACTATCCGCCCGAGACGAATGTGCTGCCGACGAAGGCGACGGTGCGCATGGAAGGACCGACCGCGTTTGTGTCATTGCCACTCGAAGCGCGACCTGACATGGTGGTGTTCGATCCGCAGTTGTCAGTCCTTGCAGAGTTGAATATCGATCAAGCGACGGTGCTCTGGCTTGAGCAGCTCGCGAGTGGGCCGAGTCTTGCTGCCAAGATCCAGGCGGCGCGAGCACTTGCGAATGAAGAAGGCAAGGCTGCGGCCAGGTTGTTGTATGCGACGGCGCTTGACGGCAAAGCGCATGACAAGTTGCGGGTCGAAGCGGTCAAGGCGCTCGAGGCTCAAGGTGATCTCTCACGGGTGTATTTTCTGATCCCGGCGGGTCAGGCGGAGCAGACGACGAGCCCGGCTGTGCGTGTCGAGGTGCTCGAAGCACTCGGTCGCATGGGGTATGACCACCCGCAGGGTTCAGATGGCAAATCGCGGCGACAGATCATGAGCACACTCGTCGATCACGCGATGAACGATTCGAGTACGAAGGCCCGTGCGGCTGCGATCAAGGCGATGGGGACCATGAAGGCTGTCGATGCCGCGTCGATCGTGACGACGATGGCCGAAGTTGATTCCCAGCGTGATGCGATTCGGCAGGCAGCGATCGGTGCACTTGCCGAGTTCAACACGCCTGATGCACTCTCGACAGTGCTGACGCATTGTCGATTTGGTGCGTACAACCGCACGCGCCCGGGCGCGATTCGGGCTGCGCACAGGTTGATGCATCATGATCAGGCGGCGGTGGAAGCGATGTTGGCTGAGGTGCTGTACGACAGCGAACGCCGAGCGGCAAATGCGGCTGCCGATGTGATTGCCGAGATTGGCGGTCCTTGGGCTGTGCGTTTGCTTGAGGAGCGCACTTCGAGCCTGCGCGATCCGTTGGATCGTGAGCGCATGGAAGAGCGGCGGTCCAAAGCGTCGGGCGGGTAAAACCGGCAAATACTCGGTCAGCGCTATCGAGGCGTGGGCACGGTGCCTGCGTCGTTGGCTGGCATTGATCAAGCGATTATGCCGTGTCGAGACCGAGCCGTTCGAGCGGGACGGTGCCTTCGACATGGACAGATTGCGTGTCCATCTGGCGCAGGTGTTTGATCGCGGCTCGGAAGTCATCGGGCGGCGGAGCGGCAAACGAAAGCGGCTGGTGTGAGATCGGGTGCTCGAAGGCGAGGAGCCCGGCGTGAAGCGCCTGGCGTGTGATGATCGGTGCTTCGTTCGAATCGAAGAGTGATTGGCCGCCATACATGTCGTCACCGACAATCGGCCAGCCGGCATGGGCGAGATGCACGCGGATCTGGTGCGTCCGCCCGGTTTTGAGTTCGAGTTCGACGAGGGTGAACGCTTGGAGCCCGACGGGGCGGTCATGGTCGCGGTAACGCTCTCGGACGCGGCAGATCGTGACGCTTGGTTTGCCGAGATCATCGTGTCGGACGACTTGTCTTTCGCGGTAGCCTTTGGTGCGGCTGGGGTGGGGGCCGATTGGCTGGTTGATGACCTGGGCATCGGGTTCGACAGCGCCTTGCACGAGTGCCAGGTATCGTTTGTCGGCGGTGCGGTCTTGAAACTGGGCGGCGATCTTCCAGTGAGCCATTTCGTTCTTGGCGAAGACGATGCAGCCTGTGGTGTGGCGATCGAGCCGGTGGACGACACCGGGGCGGGCGAATTCATTGCCGACGCGTGACAGGCCGCCGCCGGTGACATGTTTGAAATGCCACGCGAGGGCGTGCACCATGGTGCCGCTGTTTTCAGCACGGGCCGGGTGGACGATGATGTCAGCCTGCTTGTTGAGGACGATGAGGTGGTCGTCCTCGAAGAGGACATCGATGGGTATATCTTCGGGTTCGATCTCGCTCGTGGGTGGGGGCGGGATGACGACATCGACGATGTCACCAAGGCGGAGTTTGGTCGATGCTTTGGCGGGTTTGCCGTTGACCATGGCACCGCCGCCCGCGATGAGGTCGGCAAGTTTCGATCGGCTCATGAAGGGGATGCGGGTCGTGAGATAGCGGTCGAGCCTGCTGCCGAGGTCGCGTTGCAGCGTGAACTGCACCTTGCCGCCTTGCTGGGCAATCGCGTCATCGTCGGCGTCGAGAACGGCATCGTCATAGGAGGCGCGGATGGCCTGCGGATTGACCTTGCCCCCCGGGCCGATGAGGGGTGGACGGTTGCTTGGTTGATCGTCAGCCATGACGCGGCTCAGCCGTCGTCGTTGTCGGTGCTGCTGCCGTCATCGTTCGTGCCGTCGTCCGTGTTGCCGTCGTCCGTGCTGTCATCGTCAGCGGGGTCATCGAACAGTGGCGGGTTGTCGAGCGTGGGCGCTTCAAAAGTCGGGGTTTCGGGCGCTGGCAGACCGGTTGAGGGGATCTCGGGTTCGGGCAGGGGTTCTGGCTCGGGCAGAGGGGGGAGTGTGCTGGCATCAAACAAGGTCGGGGCATCGGCGTTATCGAGCGTGGTTGCCCGCGCCTCTGCTGCCAGGGCAAGCACGGTAAAGCCGCCTTTTTCAGCGTACTTCTTTGCATCCGCGAGATGAGTCTTGGCTTTGTCGAGGTCGCCGTTGCATTCGGCGACAGCCGCCAGACCGAATGCGCCTTCAGCGGTCAGTTGAGCTTTGCCCGCGTCGCCCTTGGTGGCATCGACGACTTCTGCATAGAGGCGACCGGCCTTGTCGAGGTATGACTGGCGGCGGTCAGGGGTCAGGGCATCGCCCTCGGCGAGTCCGGTCTGTCCTTCTTCCTGTGCTGCGATGGCGTCGAACTCGGCACCCGGTTCGAGGCCGCGCTGGACCGCGAGCAAGTAGACATCGGCGAGATCGAGTTTGGCCAGGTTCCCGACCGAGCGTACGCCGGCGTATTCCTCAGCAACCAGCGCAAGGCTATCGGGATTCGGGTTGGCGCCACTCATGGCCGAGGTGTACGCGGTCATGGCTTTATTGACCTTGGCGATCTTCATCGCCTGAAATTGGTTCCAGCCCCAGTAGGAGACCGCGATCGCAGCCAGCACGACCAGCGCGGGCGTGGACCACTTGGAGAGGAAGTCGATGAAATCCTGGTTGATGCGAGACTCTTCGCGTCCCGCTCCCTGACTCATTTCGTTGATGCGTTCGTCCATGGGGTCTCCGGCGGGCTCTGGCAGCCCGGAAATTCGCCAAGTGCTGGCTGAGGGGAAGTGTAGGGGGCCTCTGGCTGGCATTCTGCCGGGCAGTCAGGAGGTCTGGTGGTCGGCTCGATGGAATACATTCGACCAAGAAAGGTCGGTTTTTGGGCTCATTCCCCGTTCTTGCACGAGACAAAGTCGTTGCGACTTCAAGACGCGGATTCGGCCGAGCCGCGCAGGGCGGTCACCTCGATTTCGATCTTCATTCTTGGGTCGGCGAGGTTTGCTTCGATCATGGTGGCCGCGGGGCGGATGGTGCCGAGGTACCTTTGAAGGACCGGCCAGCACTCTTGGAAGGTGGAAGCCTCGGGCAGGATGTACTGCACGCGGACGACCTCTGCGAGTGAGGACTCTGCTTGGGCAAGGGCAGCTGCGATATTGCGGAAGCACTGCTCGGTCTGGGCGATCAAGTCGTCTGCAATCGTCATGTTTGTGTAATCGAACCCGGTCGTGCCCGAGACCATGACCCAGTCGCCAGCAACGACCGCGCGGGAATAGCCGACCTGTGCTTCAAATGAAGAGCCTGAGGAAATGAGTTTGCGGGTGTATTTGGGCATGACGATGCAGGTTGATTGGGGGGGCACCAATGTTCGATGAATCACAATGACTGCTGCCCTATGTCTCCGAGGTCTATCTTCGGACCTCAATGCCTCGGACTCGGGCTGATGCCATCCGGCGTTGAACGCCATCCATTTAAATCAGCACTTCTTCAGTTGAACCAGAACGAGAATCGGAACATGCGGCCATCAAAGACGCGGACGAGTTGGGCCCAGGTGCCCGGCTCGGTGAACTCGCCTTCGCGCAGGTAGGGGGCTGCGGCGGAGCCCTGGATCCAATAGAGCAGGTCGAAGGTTTGCGGCTCGTTGAAGACTTTGGGCAGGTCGATGCCTTTGCTGCCATCGCCGCGCCAGAAGCGCAGGACTTTGCGGCCCGCGAGCAGGTCGTCGGCCTCGTCGAGGAACATCAGCCATGCGTCGTGCATGTCGCGGTCAACGGTGACATCGGCGAAGGCTGCGACCTGGTTGGGGTTGGGTATCCACTCGCGGTCGTTGTCGGTTTCATTGTCGTAGTGGTGCCACATGGCGTGCCCGTGCTTGACTGCAGCCTGGAAGTGTGCGAGGGCTGACTTCATGCGTTCGGGCTCAGCAACCGGCAAACGCATGTTGCCGAAGAACACGAGGACATCGGTGATGTCGAAGGGTGCGGGTGTGCGCATCATGCCGCCGGTGAAGATCTCGAAGGCGTAGGTCGAGCCGGGCAGGTAATCGTACTTGATCTTGGCCTTGGGGAAGAAGATGTGGCCGGTGTGATCCCAGAGTTCCCCCCCGTCGTGGGCGAGCGCCCATTCGCCCGCACCCATGAGGACATGGCAATACCCGCGAAGCCAATCGGCATCGCCACGGTCGAAGGCGACGGTGAGGTCTTCTGGCAGCATCGAGGTTTGCACCCAGCGCTCGGCGGCTTCATCATAAAAACGCATGCGCGGCATGAAGGCAAAAAGTGATCGCAGACTCTCGGCAGAGGTTGTCTTGCCATCGGCATTGATGTCGAATCGGATCTCGGGGAGGACGATGGCGCACTTGAAGTCGCTGTCGATGTTGGCGAGCGTCTTCTCGGCGATGTCGAGTTTGTCGACGAAGCCCTGGAACGCGGCTCGTACATCGGCGGCGGTGGCTTCGGTTGGATTATCGTTGGCGAACCAGTTGAGGAAGGCCGCCCGCTCGCCGGTCATGGCGGCGACGGTCCGCATCGGGCCGAGGAAACCGAGCCGATGGGCTTCCTGAGTGACCGCTTCACCGGCGAGGAGAAAATCAACGGCTCCCATGGCGAACATGACACCGTCGTCGTTGCCGGCGTGGCGTTCGAGTTCGTTGCGGACCTGCGTCAGCGTGCCCCCGTCGGCGAGTTGCCCGAATGCGGCATCGATGATGTCTTGAGGAGCGCTCGTTGTGGCATGTGCGATACTGGTTGCAACGGCCAGCGAAAGCAGCGTGTTTCTGATTGACATGGTGGTTCCTTTCCTCATGATGCTCGTGGTTGTTCGAGTCATTCCGGATTGCGTCATAGATATTGTAGGGAAGACGCACGGTGCCGAAAAATCTGATGATTGGGATTGACTCTTGCGAGCCGGGTTGTATGCTGAGGCTGCATCAAGAGTCCCGGGGTGTCTCCAAAGGCCTCGGGCGGCAACCGAGCTGGTTTTTCCAGCCACGGTGCCGAGACCAGCCCCGGCGTGGGGAACGATGTGGACGAAATCGCTTCGGCGGGGTTCGTCAAAATGAGCGTGACGGTGTCGTCACGATCCACGCCAACACTGGATGCTCTCGATGCTGAGAAGGAGTTCTCAGCATGGGACATGTCATTGCATCAACTGCGTCATCGTTGGATTCAATTTGTCTTGGGCGCGGCGGAAACGGCTCGGGTGCGTCCCGAGGCGACGGGCAGCCGCTCGTCGGGGCGATTGTTCAATCAACCACCTTTTGCCGATCGGGTGTCGGATCGAACCCCGAGCACCAGTATTCGCGGGTCTCGAATCCGACCGTGACCGAACTGGAAACGGTGCTCGGGAATCTGGAGCGGGCTTTGCCTGCGGCGTGCTTCGCGACCGGGTTGGCAGCGGAAACGGCTTTGTTTCTCGCGGTCCTCAAGCAGGGTGACCATGTCGTGTGCGGGGCGTCGGTCTATGGCGGAACGACGCGGCTTTTGCAGCAGTTGCTATCCGGGCTCGGGGTCGAAACGACCTTCGTTGATGCGACGAACGCAAGCGAGATCGAGGCGGCGGTGCAGGCGAATACGAAGTTGATTTTCGTTGAAACGCCGGCGAATCCGACGCTGGGGATCACCGATATCGAAGCGTGCGCGAAGATCGCAAAAACAGCGGGCGTGTTGCTGGCGGTGGACAACACATTCCTGACGCCGGTGCTGCAGCAGCCACTCGACCTTGGGGCGGATATCTCGGTCTATTCGACGACGAAGTTCATCGATGGGCACTCGATCGCGCTCGGCGGGGCGATCGTCTCGCGTGATGCCGAACTGCTGGAACGAGTTCGGTGGATTCGCAAGTGTACCGGTGCGATTCAGTCGCCGTTATCTGCGTGGCTGACGACGAACGGGGTCAAAACGCTGCCGCTGCGAGTGCGGGCGCAATCGAAGCGTGCTGAGACAGTTGCGCGTTGGCTGAGCGAACAACCGGAGATTCGCAGCGTGTTTCATCCGTCGCAAGCGACCGGCGACGCAAAGGCGATTGCCGATCGCCAGCATGTGGGCGGTCATGGGGCCGTGGTATCGTTTGAAATCGAGGGGGGATATGCGGCTGGGTGCCGGTTTGTTGAGCACTTGCAACTATGCACGCTGGTCGAACATGTGGGCTCGGTCGAAACGCTGATCACGCACCCGGCATCGATGACGCACGCGGATGTGCCAAGAGACCAGCGCGAGGCGGTCGGTGTGTCCGATAGCTTGCTTCGCCTGTCGGTCGGGCTGGAAGATGTGGATGAGATCATCGGTGATCTGCGACGCGGTCTGGATGCGGTTGTTGACGCTGCCGGGACAGATGAGGGGTGTGGATGCACCTCGAACGAAGCCTCATTGTGCACTGAGACACGGCACTGCGAGGTGGCAAGTGTCTGATCGGCCCTTGATTGTTTTAAAGTTTGGCGGGTCGGTGTTGCTCGACGAGCAGACGCTGCGCATCGCGGTGCATGAGATCTACCGATGGCGGCGTGAGGGGTGGCGGGTACTCGCGGTGGTATCTGCACTTGCCGGGCGGACTGAATCGCTCGTCGCACGATGTGCTGCGGTTTCGCCGAGTGCTTCGCAAGCGTCGCAAGCCGGTGTGATCGGGCTTGGTGAATATGAATCGGCTGGGTTGCTGGGGGTGCACCTAGACCGCGTAGGTGTACCGGCGACCGTGCTGACGCCGTGTGCGATCGGCTTATTCGCGGCGGGTGACGCACTTGATGCGGACCTTGTCAGCGTGCATGATGCGGTTGTCCATGCAGCGCTAGAAGCGTGCGGTGTTGTCGTGGTGCCCGGTTTCGTGGCCAGGGCGGAGGGGGGCGAACTGGTCACGCTCGGCCGCGGCGGGTCTGATCTGACGGCGGTGTTCCTTGCTCACCAACTTGGGGCTCAGAAGTGTCGGCTGATCAAGGATGTGGACGGGTTGTATGAACGCGATCCGGCTGTTCATGGGCCGAAGCCGGGTCGGTATGGATATGCGTCATATGACGATGCCCTCGCAACTGACGGCTCGATTCTACAGCACAAGGCGATCGATTTTGCTCGATCGCATGGGCAGGAGATCGAACTGGGCCGATTCAATGGCACGAGGCCGACGCGCATCGGGCCTGGCCAATCGGTGCATGACAATCGGGCCGACACGGTCGAGAGACTCGATGTCGCGCTGTGCGGATTGGGCACGGTGGGGGGAGGTGTGCTTGACCTGGTGTCTCAACTGCCGGACCAGTTTTGCGTGGTTGGAGCAGCCTGCGCGAGTCCTGAGAAACATGTGGCGTTGGAACCGCTCGCTGGTCGAATCACGGCTGATGCGGTCAGTCTGGCATCGTGCGGGGCCGATGTCGTCGTCGAGGTCATCGGCGGTGTGGATGTTGCCTGGGCGGTGACAGAGGCCGCGATTGATGCCGGGTGCTCGGTTGTCAGCGCGAACAAGGCGCTGCTCGCAGCACGCGGTGACGAGATCGCCACTCGTTGTGAATGCGGCCGATTCCTGGCGAGTGCGAGCGTCGGGGGGGTCACGCCGGTGCTCGAAGCGATTCAGGGCCGTGAGGTCGTCTCGATTCGCGGCGTACTCAATGGCACGGGCAACTTTGTGCTCGGCGCGTTGCAGAAAGGTCCGAGATTGCATGAAGCGGTCGCTGAATCCCAACGGCTCGGGTTTGCCGAGGCCGATCCGTCGCGCGATCTTGACGGGAGGGACAGCCTCGACAAGTTGCTGGTGATTGCACAGACGCTTGGTTGGTTGATTGATCACAAGCACATCGAGCGGCAGTCGATTACTGAACAGGCGTATGCCGATGTCATCGGCCGAAGTGATGGCAACGCCGTGGTTCGGCATGTCGCGATGCTCACACCTCGCGCTGCTTGTGTTCGGCTTGAGGCTGTCACCAGCGATGATCCACTCGCATCATTGACGAACGAGTGGAATGCTGCGGTCATTTCGTTTGCTGATGGTTCTGAGACGATTGTGCGAGGCAAGGGTGCCGGACGATGGCCGACGGCCGAGTCTGTTCTGGCAGACTTGCTTGCGTTGAGCCGTACGCGGTGTGGCGCGCCCGATCGACAGGAGGTCGTCCATGCCTGAGCCAAGGCCAACCGTAGCGGTGGTGGGGGCATCGGGCATCGTCGGGCGAGAAGCCGTGCAGATTCTCGAAGAACGCGGCGTGCCGCGCGAAAATCTGCGGCTTTACGGCTCCACCCGATCGGCAGGTCGGCGTGTTCGGTATGGTGAGGCTGAGATTGAAATCAGGCATGTGGACACAATCGGAAATGACCACCATGACTTCGCGTTGCTCTGCGCCGATGCGGATGTGGCGCACACGATCCGTACTGCGCTGCACGACATGGACACGGTGCTGATTGACAACTCGTCGGCCTATCGGATGGACCCGTCTGTGCCGCTCGTGGTGCCAGAGATCAATGGGAACCTCTTGACGACAACGACGCGGCTGATTGCCAATCCGAACTGTTCGACCATCATGATGCTCGCAGCGATCGAGCCACTGCGGCGAGCGCTGGGTGTGAATGGGATCACCGCGACGACTTATCAGGCGGTTTCGGGTGCGGGGGCTGCGGGCCTCGAGGAGTTGATCGATCAGACGGCGGCGGTCACCGCGGGTGAATCGCGCACGCCGACCGTGTTTCCGGTGTCGTGCGGATGGAATGTGTTTGAGCACGAATCGGCGAGAGATCCTGAGACGGGGTTCAGCGGCGAAGAGTCGAAGATGGTTGCCGAAAGCCGCCGGATCTGGAACGACCCCGGGCTGAATGTGTTGCCGACCTGTGTGCGTGTGCCGGTCGAGCGGGCTCATGCGCAGTCGTTGAATGTGGATCTTGATGAACCAACGACGGTGGGGGATGTGCGCGCGCTGCTGGAGGATGCGCCGTGGGTTCGTGTGTGGCCGGAGGGGCGGTTGTTGACGCCGCGCGATGCGGCGGGGCACGACGAAGTGTTTGTGGGGCGTGTGCGCATGGACCCGGCGAGTGACGGGAGGCGCGTGCTCTTGTGGGTGTGCTGCGATCAGGTGCGTAAGGGTGCGGCGTTGAATGCGGTGCAGATTATGGAAGAAATGTTGGAGACCGCCTCGTGTTGATCGCATCAATCAACTATCAAGGTCTCCCATATCGTTTTGGTCAGTATTGTCACCACTGAAAATGAGGTTTATTGCATACACCACGCCACCGATCCACAAATCGTCTCTTCTATAAAAATCTCGGTCACTCTTGCGATCTCGGCAGGCGAGTCTCGACACATTGAGGAATCGAGCGATCACGCGGAAAGCAGATTCAGCTTCTAGCCAAGTCGCACCGACAAGAGCTGCTTGAGAAGCGGTCCTTTGGAGTTCTGCGATGTAGAGATATGAAGCACTCTTTTCGATTCGATCAGCAATGTCCATGAGGACCTGTTCTGAAACGGCTGAGTCACTCAACCACAAGAGGGGTTCGCCACATATTCGCTCTGCGTCGAACCTCGACCGTGCCGCTGGAGATCGAGGGGGTCTGATCGAGCCGTTTTCGATAGAAGCGGTTATATTTTGTTTGGCTTCGACTGCGGGTAATTTTTGAGCAACAACAGAGTTTTGCATTCGACGAAGTTGCATTGAGGCCTTGAACGCTGGCGACAATTTCATGCGAATTGGCATTGTCCAAAACTGGACTTGGTCGGTGAAGTACCTCATGTGCCATTCAACCAGTGAATCGGAGATATCACCACGCATATGCCTGCGGCGCTTCCCCCCCAGGGCCTGGGAATATCTCGTCCAGTTTAGAGAGCGTATCCGCATTGAGCGTCACTTCGAGGGCGGCCATGGACTGTTCGAGTTGCTGAATCGTGCGCGGGCCGATGATGGGGGCGGTGACGACATCGTTGCTGAGCAGCCAGCCGAGTGCGACCGCGGCACACTCGTGCCCGAGTTCGCTGCATAGTCCTTCCCATGCCTCCAGTTGCGGACGGCGGGCTTCGATCAGTTTCTGCGTCTTTTCATCCTTACGGCGCACGCCGTCGCCCTTGAGCACGCCGCCGAGCAATCCGCCTGCGAGTGGGCTCCATGGGATGATCCCCACGCCATAGTGACGGCAGCACGGGACGACTTCCAGTTCGAGCATGCGCGCATCGAGGTTGTAGAGCGATTGCTCGCAGACGAGCCCGGCGAGGTGATGGCGGCTGGCGACCTGATTCGCGGTCGCGATATCCCACGCCGCGAAGTTTGATGAGCCGACATAGACGATCTTGCCCTGGCGGATCAGCGTTTCCATTGCTTCCCAGATTTCATCCCACGGGCAGGTGCGGTCGATGTGGTGCATCTGGTAAAGGTCGATCCAGTCGGTCTGCAGGCGGCGGAGTGAGTCTTCACAGTGACGGATAATTTTTCGGGCCGACAAACCCATAGTGCCGCGGTTGGGCTCTGGGTGGTTTTCGGGCATGGCGTGGTAGAGTTTGGTGGCGAGAACGACGCGGTCGCGTCTGGCGGCGTCACCCTTCCACCAATTGCCGATGACTATCTCGGTGTCGCCTCGTTCACCCCCCCAGCCATAGGAGTCGGCGGTATCGAAAAAGTTGATCCCAAAATCAAGAGCCCGGTCCATGATCTTGTGGGCGTCGGGTTCGTCGGTTTTCCATGCGAAGTTCATGGTGCCGAGGCAGAGCGGGCTGACTTTGAGGCCGGTACGACCGAGGTGACGATATTCCATGAGTATCTCTTTTCAGCCCGAGCAGGCGTTGTGGAACAGGGTGAGTCGATCTATTTCATCTGGTCGATGAAGGTGTTTGCTTCGACGATGGATGCTTCCATCTCGGCGATGAGTGTGGCGATCTCCGCTTCGAGATTGGCGGCCTCGGCATCGAGCGAAGCAATCGCACGGGCATTGAGGTTGTGTTTGAGGAATAGCACCTGGTCGTTAAAGGCTGCGAGGACGGGTTCCATTTTCGCTTCAGCCCGATGCATGGCTCCGATCAACTCGTTGTACCGCCCGCGTGTGTCGCGGAGTTGGGCGGCGCTCGACTGGCGCAGGTCTTCACTTGTGTACTCGTCGAGTTCCTTTTCCCATTCTTTGAAGAGGGCGCTGGCGACCCGTTCGACATTGCGAATGCGTGAACGGACCGTGTCTGCTTTGCTTTCCGAGCGATCGAGTTGTTTCTTCAACTTGGAGTAGGCCTGTTCGAGGTCACCGCCATCGGCGCCGGTGAGGACCAGAAACTCGTCGAGTGCGGAAGCAAACTGCTCCTTGGCGGCTTCCTGTCCGTCGCGTGCTTCTTCGACACGGTCGACGAGTTGTTCGCGTTTGGCGTGGCCGAAGGCTTCGCCGATGGCGATTCGCGTACTCGAACACCCTCCCAAGAGCGGGCCGATGAGCAGGCTGAAACCGATCAATGTAGCTGTGATGCGCGTTCGCATGTGCCTGAACCTCCTGTTGAACACTTGAGGGTAGTAGAGGATTGGGTCGCTGGCGCGATGCCCTGCGGAGGACTCGATACTACCATGAGCCACATGCTGCATCACACCTTCTCTATTGCCGTGATTGTTCTGACTTCGTTGGCCCTGTTGGGGTGCGAGTCGGTCGCTCCTCAGCCGACGCGTGACCGCGACCGCACGGCGTCAAAGCCTCAGCCTGCGCGTTCGACCGATCGCTCGGCAAACGCGGAAACAACGGCTGCGGCCAATCCGGCAAGGGATCGTGTTTCAGGCATGGCGCCCGCGTTTACAGATGGCCCGATGCGCGGGTTGTGGATCACGCGGTGGGACTTCCGAAGCCCGTCCGATGTGTCTGAAGCCATCGACCGGGCGGCTTCGATCGGTGTGACCGATGTGTTCTGGCAGGTCCGCGGGCAAGCCGATGCGTTCTACCGCAGTCCATTTGAACCCTGGGGCGAGGAGTTGCTCGAAGACCTGGCGCCGGGCACGACCGATCCGGGGTTTGACCCACTCGAACTTGCGATCGTTCAATCCCATGCCCGCGGGATGCGGCTGCACGCGTGGGTGAATGTCATGCCTCTGTGGAAAGACAAGACACCGCCCAAGGCGCGGAACCATCTGTTCTACACGCGACCGGAGTGGCGACTGCATGACCAGAGCGGCGCGCCTCAGCCGTTGAACGATCACTATGTGATTGTGAACCCTGTGCTCGAGGAAGTGCAGGACCATATCGTCCGCGTCATCGCGGACATCGTGGATCGCTACGCGATTGATGGCATCCACCTCGACTACATTCGTTTCGTCTCGGAAAGTCTTGACGAGACGAAGGTGTATCCTGGTGATGCTGTGTCGATGGGGTTGTTCGCAGCCAACTCGGGCAGAACGGGTGTACGCGACAGCGACGACAAGCGAGCATTTCGCGCTTGGAAGCGAAACCGCATCACGGGTCTTGTCCGGCGCATCGGGACCGAGGCTGTGAATCGCAAGCAGGATCTTGTGTATACCGCAGCGGTGTGGCGTGACCCCACCATCGGACAGGTGCAGTACTTGCAGGACGGCGCGTTGTGGCTGCGTGAGGGAACGATCGATGCCGCGATGCCGATGATCTATACCGACAATGACAACCAATATCGCGGCGACTGGCAGGCATGGCACCAGGCGGCTTCGGGCGGCCGAATCGTGCCCGGGCTTGGTGCGTACAAGCACACCGACCCGGCGCAGACGATTCGACAGATTCGCATTTCGTCAAGCCCGGATGGATACGCCCTGTTCGCATATGCCTCGCTCTTTGACAGCGCCAATCCGCTCGAGTTGATGACGCCTGAAGCACGCGCTGAGCGACGCGTTCGTCGCACCGGGCTCGAGCGATTCATGAATCAGCCTTCGCAAAGGCCAACGCCTTGAGCACGATTGGTTTCGACATCGGCGGGACCTCGGTGAAGGCAGCGATGCTGTGCGACGGGCAGGTCGTCGCGACGACACGATCGAAGCGATACGCTCGGCCGACGGTCGCAGAACTCGCATCGTGCCTATCGGCGTGTGTCGCCGACCTGCGCGCCAAGAGCCAGCCAGCTGTGATTGAAGGTGTGGGGCTCTGCTTGCCGGGTGTGCTGAACGCCGACCAATCACAGGTCGAGTTGTGTATCAACATCCCGGCGCTTGAGGGCATTGCGCTTCGGCCTCTGGTCACCGGCGTGCTTGAATCGGTGCAGACCATCCGCGTGGTGGGCGATGCGCATGCGGCTGCGGTGGGGTATTGGCGCGAGCGCCAGTCACCGGGCCGATTGCTGGCGTTGGCGATCGGGACGGGTGTGGGTGCGTGCGTACTCGATGACGGTGTGATGCATTGTGTCACGGGTGAAAGTAGCGGACACATCGGTCAGATCGATGTCGGGCCGTGCGGCGAAAACGCCGAAGATCAGCCTTGTGGTCCTGATGGCGGCCGGAACAGTCTCGAAGCGTATCTGGGTGTCCCGGCATTGCGAGCGCGTTATGGCAAGCAGTTTGCCGATGTGCTTTCAACGATCGGCATCGATGACCCACCGATCGAGGCCTTGGTTCGGGCGATCCGTGTGTGTCATGCGATCTACACACCGAGGCGCATCGCACTGCTGGGCGGCATCGGCATTCGGCTCGAAGACAAGGTCGGTCACATCAAAGACGCGGTCGATCAAGACCTCACCAGCGTCGCCGATCGTGCGTGGACGCTCGAGACCGGGACGAGTGACTTTCATGCGGCGATCGGGGCTGCCTATCTCGGCTCTGAATCGCAAGCGACCTCATGAAGTGTTCATCATTTTCAAAAACAAGAGACCCCGACCCCGCAGGCGGGTCGGGGACATGGAAGATGGTGTGCGTCGCGGCTTGATCAGTCAGTTATGGGCAACCCGCACTGAAGATCTCGAGGAATGAGAGCACATCGAAGAAGTCAAGGACATCATCATCGACGAAGTCGGCTGCCGGGTCGCCGGCTGAGAAAGCGCCAAGAAATGCCGCGACATCAAAGAAGTCGATCTGATCGTCGCCGTTGAAGTCGGCGAGGCATGCGTCTTCAGGCTGAAACTCGAACGCACCTGCATCGACAACCGGTGTCGAACCCGCACCCGAATCAACGGTGTTCGGGTCGTCGACCTGACGCATCATGCCAGCCAGGTCGAAGGGCAGCGACTCGAGCAGATCGCTGTCACCATCAAAGTCGATCTCATCTGCAGGCAGGGCGGCACTGTTTCCCATGTCGATGGCTGCCGATCCGGCTGCGAGCGTGTAGTCACCTGATGGTGCATCAGAGAAGAGTGGGTCCCCCCCGATTGACCCGGTGCCATCGAATGCGCCTGACCAACCTTGCACGATGGAGTGGTCGAGTGTGTACGCCACGCCCGAGCCTGCCCAGTCGAACTGGTCACCCTCGTCACTGATACCGGCGACGGTGTTGTTCCACAAGATGGAGTTGCTGATCGTGGCGGTGGTGCGGAACAGAAACAGCCCGCTCGAACGGATACCCGCGAAGGCGTTTGGTGCGTTGTTGTCTGCGAAAGTGCAGTTGGTGATCTGCGTGCCATCAGCAAGTTGAACGCGCAGCGCGCTCCCGGCGTAGTCGCCGAGCGATCTGTTGTTGTTGAACACGCTATTGGCGATGATCGGCCTTCCTCCGATCGCGAACACCCCGGAGGCGCCTTCCTGTGAAGAGTTGTACTCAACACGATTGCTGATGAACTGGTTGTCGTCATCGAAAAGCGAACCATTCAGGTACACAGCCCCCACCGATCCACGCCATTCAGCAGGTCCATTGGCTGTCCAGACGACTCCGGTGATTGCGTCGTTGTGATGGAACCACGAATCATGGATGCGGGTTTTCGTGTTGGTGACGATGGAAGCCGCTCCGCCCTGCAGTGCTGCATTTTCCCGAAACTCACAATCGGCGATCTCAATGTCAGAGCGATAGGCAACGACTCCACCGCCGATGTGCATGAACCCGCCACAGTTGACTTCAAGATTGGCGTTTCCGCGCTCGATGACGAGTCGGTCAAGGAGGATGCGATCGGGCTGATCGTAGATGAACAGCACATTGATGGTGTTGTCATCCCGATTGCCCTGGTCCGCAGCATCGTCACCGAGCAGGTCGCCCGAGAGGATGGTTGGGGGGGTGCTGTCGCTGCGTTCCTCAGGTATGGTTTCTGAACCATCGAACCCGCCGCGGAGAGCGACCCCGCTGACAAGGTCGAACCCTTGTGCGCGGTAGGAGGTAGATGCCGGTTTGTAGGTGCCGCTTGTCAGCCAGATTTCATCGATATCGCCGCTGGCGCGAGCGACGGCGAGGGCATCCTGCAGATCGGTCATGGCGTTCGCCCATGAATCGCCGGTGCCGGTGCCTATGGCGCTGTGGTCAACATACAGGACCGGGACTTCCGATTCATCCGGCACGCCGTCGAGATCGGTGTCCTGGCTTGTTGCTTGCGCGATGTCGCAATCGTCCGGGATGCCGTTGCGATTGAAGTCTTGTTCACACAGGTCGGCGATGCCGTTTGTGTTACAATCCTGCAGATCGCCAGCCGTGATTTCATCGGTGTCGAGGACACCATTGGCGTTGCAGTCACGGTTGCGATACTTGGCAACGACCGGCGCAGAAAGCATCAAGGCGGTGGCGTTGTCCGAAGGCTCGGGGTTGCCGATTGCGATACCGGTCGGTACGCCGTCATAGGTGACCGCCGGGTTCGAGAAATACAGGACGCGAGGTGCCGGGCTCAGGGTGCCCATGACTGTTTCATACGCGTCGCCCGGAGCGACATACCCCTTGGCGAATCGGCTGCTGCCATTGGTACAAGGGCTCGCTGCCCAGTCATGGTGCAGCCCCATGTTGTGCCCGATCTCGTGTGCAAACGCATGGACATTGGCGGTCGCACACCCGACCTGGACGACGCTGAATGCGTTTTTTTGGGTGGGGGTGTTGCCGGGTCCGACACCGAGATTCGCGATGCCGCAGACATCTCCGGTCGCGGTCATGAGCATGACGAGGTCGGCCATGACTTCGTCGCGGCGTTGATGAACATGATCGAGAAATCCGTCATCCGGTCTGCGCAGTTGATTGAGTGCTGTCCCGAGTGAGCCGGGCTCGCCGTACGCGACTTCTTCGGCTCCGACAAGTCGGTATTGCGTGCTGACGAGCGAGTTGGTCATGGCGAGGTTGAGTTCGGCCATCCCGTCGTCGATCAGTTGCTCGATCCCGGCGGTGCCTCCCATGGCTGCAGCCGCTGCGGGCGTGTAGACCACGAGGATGTCGATCAATGATCCGTCTTCGAGTGTGCCAACGCCTCGATCAAGACCTGCGGTGGTTGCGGCGATGCGATCCATCGGCCTGACGGTACTCAGTGGTTCGGGCACGCCTTCGATGCAGTCGAGGCCGCAGGAAGTTGGGTGGGGGTGGTTCTGACCGAAAGCGCTACCTGCAGCCGCCGCGATGATCATGATGGTTCTTGTTGCATATCGCATGAGTCTGATTCTCCTTGTTCTGGTTCGTTGTGTTTTGCAAACAGACGAGCCATTACGGGCATCCGGCGTTGAATAGTTCGAGATACCGGAGGACATCAAAGAAGTCGAGGACGGTGTCGCCGTTGAGGTCTGCAATGCAGTCTGGTGCTGCCTCGGGCTGATATTCGTGCGCTCCCATGTCGATGTTGAGTGCCCATGCCGGCACGCCGATGTTGGGTGCATCGGTGTCGTCTACATTGCGATCTGCACCGTCGAAATCGTGGATGAGCGTGAGCACGCGGACCGATCCGAGTTCGCCCATCGAATCGCCTGCGTCGATGGCTGCAGATCCTGAAGAAAGGCGCAGATCACCCATCGCTGCATCGACGAACATCGGGTCGCCGGTCAAGTTGCCAAATGCGTCGGGAGCCGTGTTTGCAACATCGGGAATCAGTGAACGCCGGGCGGACAGGTCTCCAGGGCCGGATTTGGAACCAGCCGATTCATTGACCACAATACAGTTGAGCAGGTTGGTATCCGCATCGGCGCGGTGTGAATCGAAGGTATCGTTGACACCGGCTGCATCGACAGCGTTGCCATAGAAGGTGCAGTTGGTGGCGTCGAAGATCTGTTCGTTATCGACGGCACCACCATTGTTCGCTGCCGAGTTATTGAGAAAGACAGAGTTGACGGCGCGAAACACATCCTGATCGGTCACCCAGATTGCTCCACCTTCGAGGTCTGCCCGATTGGAATCGAACAGGCAGTTGTCCACACGGAGGTCTCCGACAGCAGCGGTGCCATACACCGCGATCGCGCCGCCGCGACCGGTGGCGTGGTTGTTGAGAAAAGTACAGCCGACCATTGATGTGCGAATACCTGCTTTGTGATACACGAATCCTGCTCCATGGAGTGCGTTGTTATCCTCAAAGAGGCAGTCAATGAACATCGTGTCTGAAGCCTCGTTGCCATACGACACGCCGCCTCCAGCAAGATTGGCAGCGGTGTTGTTTCGGAAGGTGACATTCGTGAAAGTGCCTTCGCCCGAGACATAGAACCCGCCGCCAAAGTCGGTCGCGGTATTGCCCTCAATCACACAGTCTTCGGCGATCACACTACAGGTCTGACTGACGGCGATGCCGGCTCCGACATTGTCACGACCACCGGTGAAGATGAGCCCACGCAAGACAACATCTGATCCTGATCCTGAGATGAGATTCAAGCAACGGGCAAGGTTCTGGCCAAAGATTGTGACATCGCCGCCCCCGGCATTGCGGAGCGTGAGGTCCTTTCCGTTGATCGTGAGATTTTCGGGGTAAATGCCCGGTGCAATAACGATTTCGTCGCCACTGGCCGATCCGGCAATTGCAGCCGTGATCGTGAGATAGTCGTAGTCAGTCAGATTGGGTCCGACGGTGAGGACATCGGCTGCTGCGGTGCCCGCAAGTGCGGTCAAAAGTGATGCGACGATGGTGTGGTTACGGTTTTTCATGGTGTTGCCTTTCATCTGACACACCGAAATGGTGTGTGCTTTGGTGTTTCGTTCGCGCCGCCGATCGACAGTTCGGTCTGGCTTCACAGACACACGCGTCGATGGCGTGTGGTGCGCCCGATGGAAAGTCGCAGAATTCCAAAAAACCGCGATGAGAGGCTGTCAGGCGTGCCAACACTCGTGGTACACTGGCGATTGGACCATGCAGACCGAACTTCAACAGACCGCGACCAGGCTCCTCACGCGACTTGCACAGGGTCATCGTGATGACATCGATGCCTTGTCTGATCTGATGTACGACGAGTTACACGGCATCGCGCGATCGCTGATGGCATCTGAACGAGCGGGGCATACGCTGCAGGCGACGGCGCTCGTGAATGAGGCTTACCTCAGGCTGATCGGATCTGAAGACCTGGCGGTGTCACATCACGATCATTTCGTTGCACTCGCGTCAACCGTGATGCGGCGCATACTCATTGATCACGCCCGGAGTGTTGGTCGATACAAGCGTGGCGGCGGCCGCGAACGCGTTTCGCTGACCGTCGCTGATCCTCATGCTCCGATCCCGCTCGATCCTGATGACTTGCTCGCGATCGATGAAGCCCTCACCGATCTCGCATCACTAGACGCGCGCAAAGCCCGTGTTGTCGAACTCCGGTTTTTTGGGGGGCTCGATGAAGAGGTCGTTGCTCGCGTGCTCGGCATCGCCCGTTCGACAGCGTCGAGTGACTGGCGCTTTGCCCGCGCGTGGTTGCTCAACCGGATGAACGGCAACGCGAACAGGGGGCAATCACAATGACCTCTTTGCTCATCAGAAGGGGGGCCATGCATGATGATTGACGAGCAAGCCGTGTTTGCCCGCGCCGAGTCAATCTTCGCTGCAGTGTGTGATCTTCCTGCGAATGAGCGTGATGCACAGATCGAGTCACTTGCCCAGGGCGATGAGTCCGTCGTGCAACTCGTGCTGTCATTGATCGCGTCGGATGAAGTCGATACCGCGCCGCTTGATGGCGAGAGTTGGCTGTACCTTGGCGATGAGACGGACGACGCACCGGACGCGGTTGGCGATTTCGACATTGTCGGCGTACTCGGTGAAGGCGGGATGGGCATCGTCTATGACGCGATGCAGCGATCACCGCGTCGGCGAGTCGCGCTGAAGATCATCAAGAGCTCGATGATGACCCCAAGTGCCCTGCGTCGCTTTGAACAGGAAGCCGAGATTCTCGCCAAACTGCAACACCCCGGTATCGCAACGGTGTTTGACTCCGGTGTCGAGCACACCGCTTCTGGCCCGCGACCGTTTGTTGCGATGGAGTTGGTCGAGGGGCTACCGATCACCCAGTACGCCAGTCGCCACGAACTCGATGCGCGCGCGTGCGTCGAGTTGATTCGTGATGTCTGTCGAGCGGTTGCGCATGCCCATGCGCGCGGCATCATCCACCGCGATCTCAAGCCCGCCAATGTGTTCGTTTCAGAAACGGGCGCGGTCAAGGTGCTCGACTTTGGAGTGGCGTTCGATACCGAAGTGCAGCAGAACACGCTGTTGACCCAGCAAGGGCAACTGGTCGGCACGCTGCCCTATATGGCTCCTGAGCAGGTGGCGAATGATGGCGTGCGAGCGGATGTGCGCACGGATGTGTACGCAATCGGGTTGATCGCGTATGAACTGCTCACCGGTGTTCGACCGATCACGAGCGCATCGAGGGGGGCGTATGAACTGATTCGTGCCATCCGTGAAGACGAACCGAGTCTGGCGGGTTCGATCAATCGCTCACTGCGCGGCGACATCGAGATCATCATCGCCAAAGCAATGGACAAAGTGCCAGATCGGCGGTACGCGACAGCGGACGAATTGGCTGACGACCTTGACCGACACCTGGCGAGCAAGCCGATTATTGCGCGCAAGGCGAGCACCTGGTATCAACTCAGTCGATTCGCCAAGCGCAATCCGGTCGTTGTGGGGGCGGTGGTGACAATCTTCATCGTCTTGAGTGTGGCGATCGTGCTCATCACTGGTGCGCTGCGCGCGGCGCAGCGAGACCGCGACGAAGCTCGATACAACGAATATGTCTCGTCGGCGATGAACTCCTTCACCTTTGACGATCTTTTTGCTGCCGCCGATCCAACGCTCGAGGGCGACCCAAATATCACGATGCTCGATGCGATGCGTTCAGCGGCGGGGAATATCAGCGAGCGATTTGCTGAGTCGCCCGAAGTCGAAGCGGAGTTGCGCGGCCGCATCGGTGCTCAGTTTCTTGTGATGAATCAACTCGAAGAAGCCAAGCACCACCTTGAAATGGCATGGCAACTGGGCAAAACGACGGATGTTGATGCAAACACGCTGATCGCGCGTCTGAATCAACTGAGCATGCTGTACTCGGATACTGATGAGTTGGAGCGAGCCGAAGCAACGCTCGACGAAGCGGACCGATTGATCGAAACTCGTCCCGAAGTCACCGTCGAAAATCGGATCGATATACTGGTCAATCGTGCGAGCATCACCTATCACGGCGGTGATATCGAGGGAGCCGCCGCGGTTTTTGAGGATGCCATTGCAATCGGCCGTACAAGCGCGCCGGACTACAAAAGCACCGTCGATGCGATCGGGTCGCTCGGTGTCGTGTATCACCGACTGGGCAGACTTGACGATGCTGCAGCACTGCATATCGAGGCGACGGCTTCGAGTGAACGCTTGCTCGGTCGCCATCATCCCGACACATTGAAGGGCTTCGCCAATGTCGCGCTCCTGTACATCTCACTCGAACGATTTGACGAAGCGATCGAATTGCTCGATGAAGTTCTGACAGAACGTCAACGGTTGTTTGGTGATGACCATGTTCAGACAGCGGTGACAAAGAATCTGCTCGGGCGAGCATATTCTGAATCGGGCAGATTTGAGACGGCTGAGGGGTACAGCCTCGATGCGTACACCTGGATGCTTGCGGAACTTGGCGAAACACACCGCTACACCATGGTCACCCGGCGATCGCTTTGTAATCTCTACACCTGGTGGGAAAAACCGGAAGAAGCCAGCAAATACTGTGAATAACACAATAAGAGCGGCTTAGTCGTCAACCACAGGGGGGGTGTAGGCTGGGTTTGACCCGGTCGGCATCGCGGCCTTGGTTTGCACACGCCAGGCAATCAGCGCTGTGTGGAGTTCGTCGCACAGTTTCGGCATGCTGGTTGAAAGATCAGTTGTTTCGCCGGGGTCGTCGATGAGGTTATAGAGTTCCACGCGACCGTCTTCGAAGAACTCCTGCAGTTTGTAGTCGCCGCGACGAATGACGCTGCAGGGCGTGGTCCGCCACAGTCCTTTCACCGCACCGGCGGCCTCGAGGTATGCCGGAAAATGCCAGAACAGCGCCCGCTCTGATGTCAGATCTAGACCTCGAAGCGCGGGCACAAGACTCATGCCATCGAGTTGCGCATCTGGGTTTTCTTTCAGATTGGATACTTCGAGCAGCGTCGGGTAGAGATCGATACCGGAGACGGGTTGATCTGAGCGCGAGCCACCGTTGATCTCACTCGGCCAACGAACGACAAGCGGGACGCGAATACCCCCCTCGTAGAACATGCCCTTGGACCCGCGCAGGGGTGCGTTGCTGGTCACTCGACCAAACCCGCCGTTGTCACTGGTGAAGATGACGATCGTGTTGTCGCGCAGTTCGGCGGCATCAAGTGCGTTCAAAATGACACCCACCGCATCGTCCATCGCCGCGATCAGTGCTGCATATCGAGCGTTGTCATGGATGGTCCCGGGCGGCTTGGCGGCGAATCTGCCGGCATGATCGGCGGGAGGCTGAATGGGTGTGTGCACCGCGTAAAACGGCATGTACAGAAAGAACGGCTCATCTGTATGTGCTGCTATAAACCGAGCACCTTCGCGCCCCATGCGTTCGGTCAGGTGCTCGCCGTCTGGCCCGTCTTCGATCTGCTCGTTTTTGTACGGACTGAAAAATGACTTTGGATGCCCGGCTTGACCGCCTCCGAAGTTGACATCGAACCCTTGTTCGATTGGTCCGGTTTCGCCCTCGCCAAGATGCCACTTGCCAAAGTGTCCTGTTGCGTAGCCGCCATCTTGCAGGCGTTCCGCGATGGTCACAAAGTCTGGCGCGAGTTGTGCTGTGTTTTCCGGGACCAACAGTTTCCGATTTGCAGCCTTGCCACGATTCGGTGTGCCGACCGTGTACACGCCGGTATGCGGTGCATACCGCCCGCTCATCAAGGCGGCCCGGCTTGGTGCGCAGTTGGCCGATGCGGCATAGGCATGGGTGAACAGCATGCCTTCAGCAGCAAGTGCGTCAATGTGCGGCGTTTCATAGAAATCGCTGCCCATGCACGACAGGTCAGACCAGCCGAGATCGTCAGCAATCAGGAGGACGATGTTTGGTGGTCTTGATGCTTGATCCGCAGCCTCTGCCGCTGCATACGCAGCAATCAACAGGACGAAGAGACAACAAGTCAGTGTCGGCTTCATCATGGCTTCGATGCCTCATGCCAGATAGAAAGGTCACGGGCAGAAATGGTGCCCCAGTAGACCCGAAGGTCATCGATCGGCGTAGGCATGTGTCTCAGGTCTGCATACGGGCCAACAGCAGAGCCCGAGTCAATACCAATGTCAAAACCCTCGCCCGGCTTGTTTGTAATGAATCTGCCTGCAGCCGAGTTGATGCGTGAGCCATCAACCCAGATCTCCAACTCGCTCGCACGGTTGATGACGCCGACGACATGGTGAGACTCTCCAGCATTGAGTTCACGACCTCGCACGGTGAACATTTCGCCGCTTTCACGAACCGTAAAGCAGGGTACCTGATCTTCAAAGTACAACGCGTAACCGAATGAGCCGCCGCCGTGAGCCGCAACGACACCATCACGATCCGGAACGACCACGCGGGCGCCCACGGTCAGTGGTTTGTTTGACGGATCGAGATCGCTGTTGCCGCCCTGTGTATATGCGAGCGCGGTGGGCGTGGCTGCGGCCTTGGCGGCGAGATTGCGCTGTGCTCGTTCGGATGCCGAGAGGTCCGGCTCGGTGTCGCCGTACGCTTCCTGCAGTTCTTTCAGCCGAGCCATGAGCTCTTCGCGAACCGGCTCGTAACCCGGCGCGTCATAGACACTCACCATCTCATCAGGATCGACAGCCAGGTCAAAAAGTTCCCACCCGTCATACATTGGATACCGAATCAGTTTATAGCGTTCGGTGCGCACGCCATAGTGAGCGGGCACGCGATGCGGCGCGGGGTATTCGTAATAGTGATAGTAAATCGCATCTCTGAAAGACGCATCATCAACATCACCCTTCAAGATTGGGACAATGCTCTGACCCTGCATGGTGGCGGGCTGTATTGCTCCGGCGATGTCGAGAAAAGTCTGCGCGAAATCGAGGTTTTGAACGAGCGCCTCTGATCGGCTGCCCGGCTCGGTGACAGTCGGCCAACGCACGATCAACGGCGACCGAAGCGAGTGTTCATACATCCATCGCTTGTCATACCAACCATGGTCACCCAGGAAAAATCCTTGATCAGAGGTGTAGATGACGATGGTGTTATCCGCTTGACCGGTTTCATCGAGAAAGTCGAGGACACGCCCCAGATTGTCATCAACCGACGCAATGACGCGCAAATAGTCTTTGATGTAGCGTTGGTACTTGAACCGTGTGAGTTCGTCACCGGTCAACTCGCCAGCGTTCCATCGTGCCAGAAACTCGTCGTTGCGGCCTTTGTAACCGGCTTCAAATGCTTCGCGTTGTTCAGGTGACAGGTTGAGCAGGCTGCGCGTTTCCCAGGATGTCTGGTGTTCTTCGAACTGGATCGGCAGTTTCAGGTCGTACATGCCAAACATGTGGTGGGCGATCGTCATCTCGGTCTCGCCGGCGCCGGGCAAGCGATTGTCGTAGTCATCAAAGAGCGTGGTCGGCTCCTTGATCTCTTCGCCCTCGTACAAATCGAAATGCGCTGGGCTCGGCATCCAGTTGCGGTGGGGGGCTTTGTGCTGGTACATCAGCATGAACGGCCGATTGGTGTCTCGGTTTTCGAGCCACGCCAGCGCCCGATCGGTGATGACATCTGTGGTGTAGCCTTCATGGAGCACATTACCAGCCGGTGTTCGCAAAACGGGGTTGTAGTAAGGCCCTTGCCCTTGCAAGACTTCAAAGTGGTCGAATCCGGTCGGCTCACTCTTGAGATGCCACTTGCCGACGATGGCGGTTTCGTAACCGGCCTGGTTCATGAGCGGGACGAATGTCTGTTGGGTGCCGTCAAATGTTTCGCCGTTCGTCATCACGCCGTTCAAATGGCTGAAGCGCCCTGTCAGGACAACAGCGCGTGCTGGAGCACAGATCGAGTTCGTCACAAAACTGTTCTCAAACAACATCCCCTCGCTCGCCAATCGATCGATGTTGGGGGTGGTGTTGATCTGAGACCCATAAGCGCTGATCGCGTGGGCAGCATGATCGTCACAGTACACGAACAGGATATTTGGTCGATCAGGCAACGATTCCGGCGTCGTATCGGCACCGGCACCAGTTGCCACCGTCATCATAACACAAGCAAGCGTTTTCATGCCCCACAGCGTACCGCAATTGTGACGCAATTGTCGCAGACAGTTGGCGGCTCACGGCACGAGTTGGCCAATCCCCTCGTCTTCGTACCAGTAGTCCGAAGGATCAGGAGGTGTCGGCTCGGGCACGGCACGATGGCGCGGTGACACGCGTTCGCGTTCGTGTGAAGGCGGATTGATGGAGATCGCCAGCGCAGCCGTCGTCGCTGTACCAACAAGGGTCACGACACCGACCGCGACGAGCGGGCACTGTTGAACAAACTTGCGAACAGGTCGAAGCATTGACACTCTCCAAGACCGACGCTGTGGAAACATCGTCATGAAGAACCGGTCAATGTGTTTCCGCCGGCGTTGAGAGTGTGTGGCCCGCTACGCGAGAGCGCAAAAACCGCGCAGTCTCACAGTAGATCAGATTATCGGAACGCCCGGGCAAGTCGCTTAGGGACAACCACCCGCGAAGGCTTGCAGAAACGCCTGGACATCGAAGAAGTCAAACACATCGTCATCGACAAGGTCAGCTGCCTGATCCATCGCGGCGAAGGCCTGCAGAAATGCCTGGACATCGAAGAAATCCAAATCGCCCTCGCCGGTAAAGTCAGGCACACACACTGGTGCACAACCCAGGTCGAAGATGTACGCCGACCCTGATTGTGGCGCAAAGTCGTCATCACCGATCGCACCGATGATCGCGCGGTTGCCATCGGCGCAGACTGACCAGCCGAAGTTGTCTCCAATGGCTCGATCGTTTGCGTAGAAGGGTCCGGTTTGCACCCACGATGAACCATCGAATCTGAAAACGAACGCCGATCCTGTTTGTGGCCCAAAGTCATCGTCGTTATGTGCGCCGGCAACCAATGTGTTGGCATCTGCCAGCGATACGCGATTTGCAAAGGCATCATCCGAGAAAACGCCAGAGGGCGTAATCATGGTGTCGTACCCCCACAGCCCTCCGCTCGACGGACGATAGACAAACGCAGCACCTCCACCGGATGCACCTGTCACGCTTCGTTCGGGGTCACCTACAACGATGACGCCGTCTTTGATGTCGATACTCTCTCCAAACGAGACCCAGGTTTGCGGGTTCGGTGGTGTCAGTCGTTGGACCAGCTGCCAGCCTTCATTAAAAACCCAGACATAGGCAGCGCCGCCGTTGTTGCCAGATCCCCCCTCTTCATCGTTGGCACCCGCGACCAGTACGCCGTTGTCGATGGCAACCGACCGTCCGACATGGGCTCTGAATGATGCTGTCGGAACCTGCAGGAATGCGGTTTCAGGAAACACGCCACCCGACTCGGTAAAGACAAAGACGGAACCTGCCTCACTGTCGTTGCCGCGCCGGTCGCTGTATGCACCAACGACGACCGTGTCGCCTTGCACATCAACCGCAGAACCGAACTGATCACCCGGCGTGACGCCCACAGATCGCACGGTATCGACCAGGACCCAGCCGGCGCCGAGGTCACGATAGATGTATACCTGCCCTGCCTGATTTACCCCATCGAGCGCTTTGTAGGGAGCGCCAACCACGATGGTTGTGCCATCGGTGGCCACCGCGGCTCCGAAATAATCGCCATTCACTGCATCAGGTGCGATCAGTTCGGCGACCTGTGACCAGGTGCTGCCGTTGAATGCGTAGACGAACGCCTTGCCCGAATCGAAATTGGGATCTGTATCGCGCTTCCATTGGCCGACCACAGCGAGATCGCCAGCGATGCTTGTGGCAATGCCATAGTTGGCAAAAGAGTCGCCGCCGTCCGGGAGCAACTTTTGCAATTGCGATGGTGTGCAAGGTTGTGCGATCGCAGTCGTCGCCAAAGCACCGCTCATTGCCACGCCGAGACCAAACATGCGAATCCACTGCATCTTGCACCACCTTTGAGGCTACTGAATCAGTTCTTCTATACCACAATCGGGCGGGTCACTCAAGGAGAAACCTGCGAGCAAGAGCACGGGTACAGCAGCACAAGCCGCGACACGCGCCGGGCGGTCCATTGTGGACTCACAATGTCAGAATCGCGCCGTCCGGAAACTATGGGCAGCCGGCTGCAAATGCCTGCAGAAACGCCTGCACATCAAAAAAGTTGAACACATCGTCATCGACAAAGTCGGCGGATTGATCCATTGCTGCGAACGCCTGCAAGAACGCCTGCACATCGAAGAAATCCAGATCGCCCTCGCCGGTGAAGTCTGGCGGACAATCGGCCGGCATCGAGTAGGTGACACGCAGGACCGGACGGTTGGATGGGTTCGGATCCTCGCGCGTGTTATAGCGTTTCGCTGACGGATTCTCTTCATCGGTGATGATCATCCACCCGTGATTGGCATTGTCATCATCAAGCCATGCCTGCACATCTGCAGCCAGTTGCGGCGTGGACCAAGTGTAAAACCCAGGCAGCCAGACATCGACCGCTGCACTGACCTGCCCGTCGTAATCTCCGCCTGAACTCGCCCAGAAAGTTGAAGCCCCCCCGGTATCGTAAATGGCGTGCACCCAGGTCACATCGCCATCAGCCGCAACGGTGCCACTGCCCTCTTCGCCGCCCGCGTCCGAGTTGCCTTCGCCCCATTCCTGCGAAACGCGATGCAACGCGACTGAACTTTCATCGGAAATCGAGCGCGACATCAGCAGCGTGAGTTCGGCGCTCTCAATCGTCGCGCCGGCAGGGATTGCACCGGCAACATCAAACTCGATCACACACCGACGAACAGAGAACCCGTTGGTCAGGCCCGAGAACATCCATTGCCCAGCACCATTGCTGATTGTGCCCGTGGCGCTCTGATACAGCGTGTTATCCTTCGCTGCATCGAGATCAACGGTGGTCTGTCCGGCTGCAAAGCCAGTAACAATACATAGAACAACTGCGAATGGCGTTTTCGTGGTCTTGAACAAGGCTATCTCCCTCTAGAATGTCCCCACAGAACAATAGACGATCGACGAGACAAACACAATCAAAAAACACGCCAACCCCCGCCCATGCTTGCAGTTCCACTCCAACTCGGACCAATACGCCTCGAATCAAACCTCATGCTGGCGCCCATCGCCGGCTGGTGTGATCTCGCGTGGCGCATGACTGTCAGACAACTCGGAGGCGTCGGGCTCGCGTGCACCGACCTCCTCAGTCCGCACGGGCTCCTGTGCGGCTCAGAAGCCTCGCTCGATCTCGCGCGCACCAACGCCGTCGACAACCCCATCGGTATGCAGTTGTACGGAGCCGATCCAAATTTGCTCGCCGACGCTGCGCGGTGGTGCGTTGATCATGGTGCCACCGTCGTCGACATCAACATGGGTTGCCCCGTTGACAAGGTTTGCAAGAAGGACGGCGGCTCGAAACTCATGTGCATCCCGGACACCGCACAGCGTATCGTCGAGACCATTCGTGCTGTCTTACCCGATGCGGTACCACTCACCGCCAAAATGAGACTCGGTTGGACCGAAGCGGACGCTGAGCGCAACGCGGCAGGAGATCTGGCGTGTCGACTCATCGCAGCCGGCGCGTGCGGCATCACCGTGCACGGACGGACCGCTGAACAACGATTCAAGGGCACATGCCGCCGAGACGGAATCCGCCGAGTGGTCGAAGCAGTCGGCGAGCGATGGGGCGATTATGACGGCACACCCACGGGCGGGCCGCCCGTCATCGGCAATGGAGACATTCGCACGCCCGAAGATGTTGTTTCCATGATCGATGAGACCGGGTGCGCCGGCGTGATGATCGGTCGCGGCGCATTTGGCATGCCCTGGATCTTCGCAGCCGCCTGGGCCTTGCAGCAACAACCAAGCCAACATCCCACGGTCGCAAGCGATGACGACTATCGCCCCCCCACAGAATCTGAGAAACTCGACATCATCCGAACCTATTTCAACCGCATGCGTGAGTTTCGCGATGATCGCTACGCCATGTCGCGCGTTCGGCAAAAAATCAACTGGTTCGGGAAAACCATCAACGGGTCGCACTGTCGCCCATTGAAAGACGCAGTGCGGGCAAGCACGACACCCGCTGAGGTGTACGCAGCGATTGATGCGTGGGAAGCGTCACTCGAGTCAAGCCCCGTTCTCAACGAGTCGTGACAAGAAGCGAGCGGCTCAAGACGCGCCAACCCCGTGATGCACAGATAGTCGCTTGTGCGCTCGTCTGAAACTATGCCAATCCATCGATCGAATATGGCATGATCGGGGGGGTTTCAAGGCCGGTCACGAGTTTCCAGAACGGCTCGCCGATGGTATCGGGCAGCCATCGCTGCAACTGGCCGCGATCATCGTCCGCATATTCTTCCAGTGCTCGGCCGCCAATAAACGCGACACGCTGCAACAGCAACAAGTCGTCTGAGGCGTATTCGCACTCTGCCGAGACTCCAGCGAGCGCGTCAACCAACGCACCGAACAGCCTCGGTTCGGCGCGAAGCAAGACATCGGCGTCGTTCCAGACGATGAATCGATACCGTGCCGCCGCGTGGCCACGGAAGGTGTGCCGACTTCGCAATAGGTTGGTCACGCCGCTCGGCCCATCCACGCGGCGTTCGAGCGGTGGACCAGGCAACAGCCTCTCCAGTTGCGTACAGAAAGTGTCCAGATCGTTGATGAACCGTCCATGAAGGACGCAAACATCGGTATCCCGCTGAGCACCAAAGAACTGCTGAAGCGTCGCGGTAAACTGAAGCCTGCGGTAGGTGCTGCGCGACCAGGCGACGAGGTGGTGTTCATCGAGCATCGCCATCACATCAGGCTGCCACTCAAGGACAGCAAAGGGCGTTTCGCTCTGATGATGCAGGACGCTCATTGTCTTCATCTCTCCCAGTTCGCCTGGGACTCCCAAATACACCTCAACACACCAAACACAGGCCGTAATGACAGCCCGCGTGGTTCGCATGAGACAATGTGCCACGCATGAGGCAAATAACCAGTCAGGAAAGAAGAAAACATCCCCTGAAATGGTCATGTCTATGACGAATAGGGAGTTATGGATCCATGTTTATGGGACGAAAGCTTCAACAACCTCGCGCTGTTGCCCAGAGGAAATACGAAGCAATCGGCGACCACCCTTATCTCGGTGGAGTGTCCCTGTTTCATCGCGCCAGAGCACTTCAAATCCGTCAACCAAAAGACTGGCGTTTCCGCGCCATGACCATTCGCCGTCCTCGTTCTGATCGAGTGCGGTCCCTTCCCACTCGTTTTCAGCGAATCCGAGCAAGAGCGGGAGGTCTGCTGTTGCGTTTTGCGAGTCATCATCGATGAGCAACACGAGTTTGGTTGCTGCGCGTCGAGCGGCGAGGAACTCGCCGATGGCATTGGCGCCGCCTGTGTCGCCGCCACCTGCACCAACCGGCGTTTCAGACATGACCGGCCCGGCCCGGAGGGACAGGAGAATCCAGTAGCACAGAAACACAACGATCAAGATCGGAGCGATCAACCAAACGGTGAGAAGGACATTCTGTTTACGCACAGCCGAGCGTAGGTCCGTTCGATGTATTTGGCGCATTAAAAAACACCCAGCCTTCGATGGGCTGGGTGTGCGATCAAGTGGTCAAAATGCTGGTGGATTCAGCCTTTGGCAGCGTCAAAGCGCCGGCCGACCTCAGCCCAGTTGACGACATTCCAGAAGGCAGCAACATAGTCAGGACGACGGTTTTGATAGTTGAGGTAGTACGCGTGTTCCCAAACATCGAGGCCAAGAATGGGCGTATGCCCGAACATGATCGGCGAATCCTGATTCGGGGTGCTTCCGACATGCAGTTTGCCGTTTTCGTCAAGACCGAGCCACGCCCAACCTGATCCGAATCGGGTTGCTGCAGCCGCTGCGAACTGGGCTTTGAAGTCGTCAAACGATCCAAACACCGCATCGATTTCAGCCGCGAGTGCCCCTGTCGGTGTGCCACCGCCACCTTTTCCTGCGGGGGCGAGAATGGTCCAGAAGAGTGAATGGTTGGCGTGGCCTCCGGCGTTGTTCTTGACCGCGGTCTGCTTGTCTGCGGGAATATCCCCAAAATTCGCCAGGACTTCTTCAACCGGTTTGTCTGCCCATGAGGTGCCTTCGAGGGCCTTGTTGGCGTTGGCGACATAGGCAGCATGATGCTTGTCATGGTGGATTTCCATGGTTCTGGCATCGATATGTGGCTCAAGAGCGTCAAATGCGTAGGGAAGTGGGGGGAGTGTGAATGACATGTGGAACTCCTGTTTGATGGTTGAGGGCGTGAGGGAACCGGTCTCGTTGGGTGGCCTCTTGATCAACGCGCGCAAAGAACCTATACACCGGACTTGCTCAACCGGGTGGTTTTCGCGTATAGTGACGCTTCGGCTCAACGAAGGCCGATGAATGGGATTGTGGTCGCGTTATCAGACAAACATTAGGCGTGAGCGGAACAAGGGTCAATCATCACAACTTTGCGTGGATTCGTCAGAGTTGGGCGATTTCCTCGCCGCAGTGACAGTGTCGATACATATTTATTAGAACGAGTCCAGAGTAGAACTGGAACTTTTCAAGTCGTTGCGTCGTATCAGATTAGCCGTGAAAACGCCAATCAGGAACACACCCAAACCAGGGGAGTTCAGCATAAGCAAAAGGCGTTTTAAGCGGGAAAAAGACGGATTCGCTGTGATCAGACATCTTGTGATGCACACTCGTCGAACCTTGTGGTAGACTCGCGAGTGACAGGAATCACACGGCATGTTCATTGCGGATCGAAATATCGGTGTTTTTCCAGAGGTCTCAGAGGGGCTCAACGGGGAATAGAACACGCTCAAACCCGAATCAGACTGTCAGGGTCTTTGAGAGGCCCGCGGCAAGGATGCGAAGCCACACAAGTGGTATGAAGGACAACAGGTCATGGCTCAATCACAAAAATCATCACCGAGCCCGCTCGAACAGATGCGGCGTCGGCATCGCGTCGGGGTGGTGCGCACCGCCCGCAAGGCGGATACCGCGCGTCGACTCTCGTCGTACGACGAGCGGCTGCTCAATCAGGTGCTTCAAAAAGATCAGGATTTCATCGATTCGGAAGCCTTCTATGAAGATGGCGCCGAGTCGGCGATCTATCAGGAAGCTCCAGATATCCAGAAGCCGGACACGACTTGGTACCACCCGGTCATGGACGACTTGTCAGCGACTCGAACGCGCACCGTCAAAAGCGCCCAGCAGGTGATTCTGACAGGTGCAGAAGAGAAGGTCTTGTTCCACCAGTTCAACTACGCCCGATATCGGGTGTGGAAGTTGCAGCAGGAGGTCAAGGAATCGCCGTCACGCAAGCCCACGCCGGAACAGGCGGAGGACATCTTGCGCTGGCATCGTCTGGCGGAGTTGATTCGGGAGCAGATTGCGGAAACCAACCTTGCCCTGGTGCTCGCGATGGCGAAACGCACACGCATGAGCGAAGTCGACTTTGCGGACCTCGTCAGTGAAGGCAACATGGCGCTGCTTCGTGCAGTGGACAAGTTTGACGCGGGTCGTGGGTATAAGTTCTCGACCTATGCCTGCCGGGCGATTCTCAAGGCGTTCAGCCGCCAGGGGATGAAACTCAGCAAGTATCGCCAGCGGTTCCCGACCGACTTCGATCCGAAACTCGAGAAGTCCAACTATCTCGAAACCAAGCGGGCGACTTTTGAGAAGGACGCAGCGGAAGAAGTTCGTGAAATCGTGCTCAACAACCGCGCGGACCTGACTTCTGTCGAACGAACGGTCATCGAGCACCGGTTCGGTCTCGAGTCAGAAACCGGTGAGAAACCCATGACTCTCGAACAGGTCGGGCAGATCATCGGCGTGACCAAGGAACGCGTGCGTCAGATCCAGAACAAAGCCATGGAAAAGATTCGCGTCGAACTCGAATCCATGTTCCTCGGCACTGAAGACGGATCAGAGGAAGAGCCGCTCGCCGAGACCGCTCGGACGAACTGATTCAAGTCGCAACGAAGATTATCAGCCGGGCTCCATCAGGAGCCCGGTTTTTTTTGAGCGATCACTTCGCCAGCAATCGATCGCCCGGCGATTGCCCCGGTTGCCCAGGCCCATTGGAAGTTGAACCCGCCGATTCGGCCGTCGACATCGAGAATCTCGCCGACGAGCCACAGATTGTCGCAGCGCCGACTCTTCATCGTCTTCGGATCGATTTCATCAAGGGGCACGCCTCCCGCGGTGACCTCGGCGTGGGTAAATCCACGATCGCCCGCGATTTCGACTGGCATTTCGACCAGCCCGTGCGCCAGCGCTCGACGATCGGGCTTGCTAAGTTGCGCCCCTGATTTCGCGGGATCGATATTCAGCGATTGACACAGCGATCTCGCCAGCCTCTCTGGCAGGTGCCCACGCAACCAGGTCGAAACGCGTTCGCGACCGAGGTGTGCAAGTTGATCGTCGATCGAGGCGAACGATTCACCGATCACCCAGCCGATGTACAGCGACGCATCTGGGTCGTTGAAACGAGCGTGCGTGAGCCATCGCGACGCGTCCATGATCGCCGGGCCACTGAGACCGAAGTGTGTGCACAAGAGGTCGTTTTCGAATCGCGCCAATCGTTTGCCCCGCCCGGATCGCACTTCGACCGCGGCGCGCGCGCTGATGCCAGAAAGTTCGGTGAGCCAGTGCGATTTCGACCCGATGATCAGTGGGACCAACGCGGGAAACTGGTGTGTGGTGAGCGTGTGCCCGAGTTGCCGGGCGAGTGTGTAGCCGCTGCCATCTGAGCCACTCTTCGGGAGTGCTTTGCCGCCGGTCGCGAGAATGACGCAGCGGGTGTCGAGTTCAGTCCCGGTCAACGCGTTGGTGATGCGAAAGGACGCGTCTGCCTGTCGTTCAATTGAATCAACACGCCATGGGTGACGCAGGTCAATGTTGAGTCGTCGTACTTCGGTGAGCAGTGCATCAAGGACCGAGCGGGCGCTGTCGGTGACGGGGAAGAGCTTGCCGGTGTCTTCACGCTTGAGTTCAACGCCGAGGTCTCGGAAGAACTGGACCGTTTGTGCGACCCCGAACTGGCGAAGCACGGTGCGGATGGTGTTGCGCGAGCCGCCAGCGTATTGCTGTTCGTCGACCTCATGATGCGTGACATTGCATCGGCCGCCGCCCGCGACGAGGATCTTGACCCCGACCGTTTTTGCTCCATCGAGGAGCACGACTCGAGCGTCGGTCTCGGTGAGTGTTCGGGCGGTCTGAATGGCTGCCATCAGACCGGCTGCGCCGGCACCCACAACCACGACTTCGACGGATTCTCGTTCCAAGTTCGAGGATAGGGACCGGGCCCGGTCCAGATCATGCCGAGGGCATCAAACAGATGCGATCATCAGGTCGAGACGGGCAACCCAAGGCCGTATCGGTGCGAATGGAACCAAGCGGCCTGCGTTGGTCCGGTCGATCGGTGACGAAACTCTTGTCGATTGATCAAGTTTTGGATCAAGCATCATCCGAGGCATTCGGCTAGGCTGTGCATCGCGGCGTAGACTCAAAGCCCGCCTCGAGCGCAAGTGCGGGTTCAGACCAGAGAATCGACCGAGGAGGAGCCAGGTCCATGAGTGTGGGAACGGAACAAGGGACAGAAGCGATCACCGGCCATGTCGCGCCGTTGGCGATTGAACAGCGGAAAGACCCTCACGCCACGCGTTGGGGCAAGTTTCTACAAGCCACGATCAAGTTCAAGGCATCGGATCTGCTGATCAAGAGCGGGCAGGTGCCGAAGATTCGACTGCGCGGAGCGCTCAAGCCGCTCGACACCGAAGTTGTTGATGCCAACGAGTTCATGTCGATCGCCAAAGCGATTCTGACTGAAGAGCAGTTCAAAGACCTGCATCACTTTGGTTCGGTCGACTTTGCGTACGACTATGACGACCAGAACCGATTTCGCGTGAATCTGTTTCAAGCACGCGGGAAACTGGGCGTGGCGGCCCGACTGATCACCAGTAACATCCTCCCGTTTGAAGGCTTGCATCTGCCGCCTTCGATGGCGGAAATCGCCCTTCAGCCGCAGGGAATTGTGCTTCTGTGTGGTGTGACGGGTTCAGGTAAATCGACGACGATTGCTTCGATGCTCGACTATGTGAACCAGCGCAAGCCGGTCCACATCGTGACACTCGAAGACCCGATCGAGTACATCTTCGAAGACAAGAAAGCGATGATCAATCAGCGAGAAATCGGGATTGACTGTCTGGACTTCAAAACGGGCCTGCGTGCTCTTGTTCGTGAAAACCCGGATGTTGTGCTGATTGGTGAAATGCGTGACAACGAGACTTTTGAAGCCGCTCTGCACGCTGCTGAAACTGGTCACTTGGTCTATGGAACGATCCACGCGTCGAGTACGACACAGACTTTCAGCCGTATCTACGGGCTGTTCCCATCTGAGGAAGTCGCTGAGGTTCGGAAGATTCTCGGGTATCAGATGCGTGCGTTTGTCTATCAGAAGTTGCTTCCCACGCTGCACGAGCACATTCACCGCATCCCGGCGATCGAGATTTTGATCAACAATGCGGTGGTTCGGACGCACATTCTCGAGGAACGGGAAGGCGAACTGCGTGAGTATCTCAACTCGGTCGAAGCCCGCAAGACCGGGATGGTGGACTTCAACCAGACACTCGTGGAACTTGTAGAGAAGGAGTACATCCATATGCGTGTGGCTCAGGAAGCGAGCCCGAATGTGGATGAACTGAATATGCGTCTCAAGAAACTGGGTTGAGTTGTGCCGGGTCGAACGGACCCGGCTTTGGCGATACCCTATTGATCGTGTGGCATGATCGAATGCAGTTGCAAGAGAGATGCCGTTGGGGATGGCTCGATGATTGAAGTTCAGGATGGGTTGCAAGCGCGAACGCGACGCTGGACGATGACGGAGGTAGCGCGACGGTGACCATGTCTTCATTCCTGATGCCCGGCTCGGGCACACTCGCCATGGATTCGTTCTTTCTTGTCGGCTGGTGGTTTGCCATCCTGGTCCTGCCGCCCATCATGGGGTGGGCGTGGATGGTGTCCAATGTCTTCGACAAGCACGCGATGCGGTTTTTCCTTGGCCGTGAGAAGTGGAATCTTGTCCACATGCTCATGGGGGTGGCTGCTGTTGCCGCTCTCGTTTTGATGCCTCTACCGGGTATTGCGGGTTTTGCAGCGGGCTACGCCGGGATGCTTTTCCTGTTGGCCGCTGACATCATCATCTTCGTGGTGGTGACGAATCGTGATGACGAGCGTGTGCCGGCGGGTTCGAAACTTCGTCTTGATTTCTCGAAGATGGCCGAGGCGAAGAAAGCCAAAGCCGCTGCCAAGCACGCAGCGACGGTTGCGTTGCAGATTGCGGGGGCTGACAAGCAGACCATTCGTGCTCCTGAGAAAGAATCGCCTGATTACGAGATTCGCATCGCTGCCGAGCAGATGTTCATTGCCGGCAGTCGTCTTGATGCGTATCAGATGGACATCGCTCCTGGTCCTGACGCGTATCAGATCAGTTATCTGGTCGATGGCGTTCGTCAGGCCGGCGAGAAGATGCTGCCGCAACTTGCTGTGAAAGTCATCGACTTCTGGAAGGCTGCCGGGGGGTTGGATATCGAAGACCGGCGCCGTCGTCTGAGCGGCGATGCCAGCATCCGCACCGATGCGGAAACGGTGCCGATTCGGATTACCTCGATGGGTTCGAAGGGTGGCATGCGTTTGACGCTGACGGTGAACCCTGCCCAGTCGGTCCGATTGAAGGCGGAAGATCTGGGGTTGCTCGACCCGCAGTACGAATCGGTGCGGACACTCGCGTCAGAAGAAGAAGGGCTTGTCTTGCTTGCCGCTCCTGGGCACAGCGGGCGTTCGACCACGCTCTACGCCATGCTCAAGTTGCACGATGCGTACACCTCGAATGTGCAGACCGTCGAGATGGAGCCACAGGACGCACTTGAAGGCATCCGCCAGATCGAGTTTGACCCATATAAGGAAGGCGCTGAGTACGCGGTGACGGTGCGAAGTGTGCTTCGCCGCGACCCGGATGTCGTCGGCATCGCCGAGTTGCCTGATGAAGCGACCGCGAAAGAAGTCGCGATGGCGGACATGGAGCGCACACGAATCTACATTTCGCTGAATGCAGAAGATGCGCTCACCGCGACGCAGCTGTATGTAAAGGCGGTTGGCGATGCAAAGCAGGCATCAGATGTGTTGCGTGGTGTGATCGCCCAGAGGCTCGCTCGGAGCCTGTGCGAGAACTGCCGCGTGCCGTACGCCCCGCCTGCGGACATGCTCGCGAAACTCGGTTTGCCCGCCGACAAGGTCAAACAGCTCTTTAAAAAGGGTGGCCAGGTATTGATCCGCAACAAACCGGAGATCTGCCCGGTATGCCAAGGTATTGGATACAAGGGGCAGACGGGTCTGTTTGAGGTCTTCCGGATCGGACCAACCGAGCGCGAGATGATTGTCGCGAACAACTGGTCTGGACTGCGGGCGGAGTTCCGCAAGCAGCAGTTGCCGGACATTCAGCAGGCAGCACTGAGTAAGGCTGTCATGGGTGTGACGAGTATTGAAGAGATCTCGCGTGTGTGTGCACCCAAGAAGAAGAGTGCACCTCGCAAGAGCAAGCCCGGCTCGAGTGCACAGAAGCCGGCTGCGACCTGAACGACTCACCAACCCCCGATCCATTCGGAGGAGTAAACGATGGTTCTGAATCTGATTTCCGCTGCTTTGGTCTTGTTGATCGCGTACATGTGGTCGATCCGAGGGTTCTTCAGTGCATTCCTGCACATGGTCGCCGTGATCGTGGCCGGAGCATTTGCGTTCGGGTTCTGGGAGATGACCTCGATCTGGCTGTTGAACATGTCGCCTGACAAGGGGATTCTGTCATCGATCGGTGGCAACGCGTGGGCGATCGGTTTGATCGTGCCGTTCTTGGTCTCATTGGTCATCATCCGGGTGATTTTTGACAAGATGCTGATCGCCAATGTTGCACAGACTACACTCGCCAACTACATCGGTGGGGGCGTGTGCGGCGTGGTGACTGGCATCCTCAGCGTCGGCATTCTGGTCATCGCGCTCGGGGCTGTTCGTTTCGGCGACTCCACCATGGGGATGGGGTATCGGCCGATTTACTACACCGAGGATCGAGCGGCCGGTGGTGGGAGTCTTGTCAAAGATGACACGCTCTGGATCCCGTCTGATAAGATCACCTCAAAGTTTTACAGCCACCTGTCCAACGCGGCGTTCTTTGCTCCGGAACCACTCGCTAAATGGCATCCCGCTCCGTATCTCGAAGGCCCGACCGCGCGGTTGTCATACGGCGAGGGTGATGCCCGCAACACCATCAAGCCCAAAGATCTGACTTTCAAGGGCATGTACACCGTCGGCGGCAACGACCAAACGCCAGTTAATCAGCTGTTAACCTATGCGGGTGGAACGCAGCCTCAGAAGTACACCGATACCGACGGCGAAACCGTATCGACCGGGCAGTTGGTGGGGGTGAAGTTTGAACTCGGGCCGGCTGCGAAGGAAAGCACCGCGCAGCACATGATCAGCCCAGGTCAGATTCGCATGATCGCTGAGCCCGTTGATGCTTCTGGTGCCCCAACCGGCGAACCGAGTCACGACATCTTCCCGATCGCATTGATCAGTCAAGGCGATGGTGCGAGCGCTGAGTCGTATGGCCGTTGGCGGTTCGAGGCTGAAGGTGTGCATATCTCATCGGTCGGTGGTGGTGCGTCGGCCGCGATGGCAGCCGAGTTCGTCGTGCCCACCGGGAATCGCCCGATTGCGATCTATGTCAAAGGCGTGCGCCTTGAACTCGATGCCACCGCCGTGAGTGAAGCGACCAAGTTTGCCACCACCGGCATGCGCGACGCGCAGGTGTCCGCGGGGACGATCCTCAAGGCCGCAAAAGCAGAAAACCTCGATCGAAGCATGTCGTTCACCTATCCGGCTGCGAACATCGGCACACGCGGCGGGAGCGAGATGCTGGTCATTTCCACCAGACTCGGTCGCGAAGCGTTTCCGTCATCTGCCAAGCGCGGGCTGCAACTCAACGAAGACAAGGAAATCGAATCAGGTTCAGGCACCTGGACCCCTGCAGAAGTTGGCCGCGGGCGTGACATTTCCGCCGCGCTCAAGGTTGATCGCTTCTCGGCACCAGCTGGGACTGCCATGTTTCAACTCAATGTCAGCCCGACAATGCAGGCGAGTCTGCTCGGTCAGGTCGGTTCTGTTGCTGATCCAAGCGACGCGTTCTACCTGATCGATTCACAGGGCACGCTGTATCAGGCGGTCGGCTATGTCTACAAGGATCGAGAGCGGTATGACATTGTGTACAACCCCGGTCAGCCGCTCAACGGCATGGCCGATATCAAGACACCAGGTCTGACGAGTGTGCGTGACGATCAGTCGCTCAAATTGTTGTTCTTGGTGTCGCTGAAGGTCGAACTCGAAGCGTATTCGATCGGTGACAAGGTTGTCTTCCAGTTGGATGAGCCGTTTGAAGTGACGACGCGATAGTGAAGTTGCTGCAGACCGGTCGTGCGTTCATTCACCGATCGCGGGGTGGAGCGACGCGGTCGGCGCTGACTACGATGGAGTGACATCGGCCGTGTGCCCGAGTGGACTAAGGGGGCGGATTGCAAATCCGCTATTCGTGGGTTCGAATCCCACCGCGGCCTTTCCCCTTTTTTATCTGCAATGTCTCCATCTCATGCGCGATTGTTGCGCCGATCATTTTTGGTTGCGCGAATAGCCCGCCCAATGTGGTGGGGTGCGTTTGGCACGGTTGGTCAGTGGCTGCATAATCGGCGAAGTTGACTGAACGCATCGCGTTGGTGAGCCGATGTTTCCGTGCCCCGGTGACTTGTTCACGGGGGTATACTCTCGGCCTCAAACGATCAAGATGCTGTTCAACACCTACATCTTTCTGTTCGCGTTCTTGCCGATCACCCTCTTCGGGTACTTCATGCTCACGGCGCGCGATCGCACGCGCCCGGCAGCCATCGCGTGGTTGGTGGTCGCTTCTCTCTTCTATTACAGTTACTGGGAACCCAAGTACCTCGCATTGATCGGTGTCTCGATCCTGCTCAACTACACACTCGGGCTCATCCTTTCAGACGAGAAACGCACCCGTTCGAGTCGCAAGGTTGTGTTGATCTTTGGAGCGGCGATCAACCTCGGATTGCTCGGGTACTTCAAATACGCCGGGTTCTCGGTGTCATCCTTGAATGGCATCTTCGGGCTCGATTTTCGTGTTCCCGAGATTGTGCTGCCGCTGGCGATTTCGTTCTTTACCTTCCAACAGATCGCGTATCTGGTGGATGCGTACCAGGGGCTGACGCGCGAGTATCGATTCATCGACTATTGCCTGTTCGTGACCTTCTTCCCGCAGCTCATCGCGGGTCCGATTGTGCACCACGGCGAGATGTTGCCGCAGTTCGAAAACCGCGCCTCGCTGCGCCCTCGCGCCGACAACTTCTCTGTTGGCCTGTCCATGCTGGTCATGGGGCTGTTCAAGAAGGTGGTCATCGCGGACACGATCGCGGTGTTCGCGAACACGGTGTTCAACGATGCGGCTGCTGGGAGCGGTCCGACCTTTGCCGAGGCGTGGATCGGGTCGCTCGCGTACACCTTCCAGTTGTACTTTGATTTTTCGGGCTACTCGGACATGGCGATCGGGCTCGGGCGGTTGTTCGGGATCAAACTGCCGGTCAATTTTGATTCGCCGTACAAGTCGCCGAACATCACCGAGTTTTGGCGCCGTTGGCACATGACACTGAGTCGGTTCCTGCGTGACTACCTGTATATTCCGCTCGGGGGCAACCGCAAGGGCAAGTCGCGGCGGTACGCCAACCTGCTCATCACGATGATCCTTGGTGGGCTGTGGCACGGGGCCGGATGGACTTTCGTGGTGTGGGGGACGCTGCACGGCGTGTACTTGTGCATTCACCATTTCTTCCAGGCGCTGCGCAAGTCGATGGGTTGGGATGCTTCGCGTGATGGCGTTGTGATGCATCTGAGCGCTCGTTCACTGACCTTTCTGGTTGTGATCGTGGGTTGGGTGTTCTTCCGTGCGACGAGTTTTGACGCGGCGTGGTCGATCTTGCGTGCGATGGCTGGGTTTGACGGGCTGTCGATGGCGACTTCATTCGATATCAAGCAAGCCGGGATGCTGGTCGCCGGTGCCTGGTTCGTGGCGTGGTTCATGCCCAACTCGCAGGAGTTCATGGGCAAGTTCGAGCCTGCGATCATTCCGAAGAAGGGCCCTGCACCTGCGCCGCTTGCGATTCCGATGCTGCAGAATCTGCGTTGGACTCCTTCGGTTCTGTCCGCCACCATTACCGCCGGCGTTGCGGTGTTCAGCGTGTTGATGATGAGTCGCGTGTCCGAGTTCTTGTACTTCCAGTTCTGAGTGTGTCCCGATGAACCACAGGCGATACAACATTGTGTTTTCAGCTCTCCTCGCGGGGGCGTTGTTTGTCATTGCCGGGGTAAATATTGCTGCCGATCCATATGGTGCATACCCGTCGGTCCATGTCGAAAAAGTCGCGCGGATGTCGAACGCGGTTGGCACGCGCACAGCAAGAGCGGAACTTCTTCGGCACGGGCCTTGGGAGTTCATCGTGCTCGGTTCGTCGCGATCTCAGATGGGGTATGACCCGGAATACGCTGCGCTCGGGGGCGTACGCGGGAGTAATGTCGCGGTGCCCGGTACCAATATTCGAGAGCTCCAGCCAATTCTGAACTATGCGTTGCGACACAACGACCCGGATCGTGTATTTTTCGGGATTGACTTCGTGTTGTTTACGACCGGTCGAGACTTCAACCAGGATTTCGCGCAATCTCGATTTGCGCCTGGTCGTGATCTGGTGAGTTACCACCTCGACAACACCGTCAGCCTGCGTGCGTCGTTTGACACGATGCAGTCGTTTCAGCAGATCGTGCAAAAGAAAGAGCCGCGATTTTCGCCGAACGGCCAGACACGCTTCGAACCGAACATGCGCGGCGGGGGGCGTCGCAAACTGATCAAGAAGATTCTCAGTGGGTTCTTTACCAATCCGGAGTCATACGGAAACTACCACTACGACCAGGATCGGCTTGATCGATTCAAGTTGATGATTGCTGCGGCTCGCGATGAGGGCGTTGCACTCGACATCGTGTTCAACCCGATGCACGCAGCACAGATGGAAGCGGTGCATGTCGCGGGGCTTTGGCCGATCTTCGAACAGTGGGTGACGGATGTGGCGGACATCGTCGCTGAACAAAAGGCACTGCCGGGAGGTGAGCGCATCAGGCTCATGAGTTTCCTCGGCTACGGGCCGTATCGCGACGAACCCATTCCGCCTTTCGAGGATACCGAGTCTGATATGCAGTGGTGGTGGGAGTCGTCACACTTCAAGAACGAACTCGGATTGCTGGTCCTGGACTGGATGTACGAGGACCCCGCCGATCGAGATGCGGCGTTCGGGGTTGAACTTTCACCGGCATTGGTCGATGGGCATCTTGGCATGCTGCAATCAGGGCGAGAACGGTGGCTCAACGAACGCCCGGACGAGGCGTCGTTCGTCCGAGATGTCGCTCGCGAGGTTGGAGCGATCGAATAGCGGCACCGACAGGCGTAGGCTTGACGGATGTCGAACCCGAACACTCCCGAGCAGGTCCTTGAGGCCGCCGAACGATTCCGTGCTGATTTCTATGCTGTCCGTGATCAAGTCACCAAGGTGCTTGTGGGACAGGAGACGGTCATCGAGCGCGTGCTTGTGTGTTTGTTTGCTGGCGGGCATGTGCTGCTTGAGGGTGTTCCTGGAATTGGCAAGACGCTTTTGATCCGTACGCTCGCCGAGGCAACCAGTCTGGATTTTGGGCGTGTGCAGTTCACACCCGACCTGATGCCCGCCGATATCTCCGGCACCACGGTTGTGCTCGAAGGCGAAGGCGAACACGGGCGGATTGAACGGCAGTTTGTGTTTCAGCCCGGGCCGATTTTTGCACAGATCGTGCTCGCGGACGAAGTGAACCGAGCGACCCCAAAGACGCAGTCTGCGATGCTCGAAGCGATGCAGGAACGCTCGGTCACGGTGGCGGGTGTTTCGCACGATCTGCCCAAGCCATTCCTTGTCATGGCGACCCAGAACCCACTGGAACAAGAGGGGACCTATCCCCTCCCTGAAGCCCAACTCGACCGGTTTTTCTTCAAACTGCTGGTCGGGTATTCGACGCGCGATGAGTTGAACGAGATTCTTGTGCGGACCACGGGTGATGCAACTGCGGCTGCAAAACCTGTGCTCGATGCAGAGCGGATTCTTGAGCATCAAGCCCTTGTGCGTCGTGTGGCGGCGGCTCCGCGTGTGCAGGACTATGCGGTGCGGCTCGTGCTGGCGACCCACCCGGCCGATGTGAAGTTTGGTTCCGCCGGGTTGTACGCGACGCCCATGGTCAATCAGTATGTTCGCGTCGGTGCGAGTCCGCGTGCTGCGCAGGCGTTGATGCTCGGGGCAAAGGTCCTTGCCCTCCTTGATGGACGGGCAGCAATTGCGACAGATGATGTGCGTGCGGTCGCACTGGCGGCGCTGCGGCATCGGTTGATCCTGAACTTTGAGGGTGAAGCAGAGGGTGTGACCGCGGATGCGGTCATCGCCAATATCATCGAGACCTTGCCAACGGATGTCGAGTCGTAAAGGCTAGGGCGACTCCGGCGGCATCCAGGATTCAAGCACGGACCGTAGATCTCGCGCAAACTCAGCCATCGCAGAACTCGGCGTGAGATAGGCAACGCCATCAAGTACAGCGATGCGTCGATTGGTCGTGGCGGGCAGGTCGAGTGTTCCGATCCCCCCCAAACGGTTGATGGCTTGGTCGCCGATGGATTCGATACCTGTGCCGTTCGTTGCCGGTGCGATCAGGACGATCGCATCAGGTGCAAGTGCGATGATGTCTTCCGCATCGAGTTGGATCCAGGGGGCACCTTCGATAATCGCAGGGATGCCGCCGAGGTTGGTCAGGATCTCATGGTGAAACGAGCCCGGACCGAGCGCACCGGGTGGATTCGTCGCGCCCAGCAGGAGGACGCGTCCGACGCGATTGATTGCCTTGGTGGAAGGGGCCCAGGATAACGCAAGGCTCGAACTTGCCGGGGAATTGTCTTGGACGGTACCGAACCGTTCTTCGAGCATATCCGTGGCGTTCAGGATGTCGTCGAGTGTTCTGAGTTCAGTTCGTTCGATGGACCAGTCGTGATCGGCAGCGAGTGAGACCAGTCGATCGGGGAGCGGCCTTGCACCCCATTCGATGAGAATGTGGGTTGGGTCCAGTGCAAGCACCTGTTCGTAATCGATGCCGCCCTGATGCCCGCACGCGGGTCGATCGGTATAGATTTGATCGAAGTCGTGGCGACCGATCATCAGGTCGCCGCCCCCGACATGGTCGAGCATGATCGCCAGCGCCGGGCTGAGCACGACGAGCCGTGCACCGTCATGCTCGGTCGGGTCGTTCGTGGTTGCGTCCTGGCAGCCGGTGATTGCCAGTGCGATCAGAATGGCGAGCATCGTTCTCACGCCAAAAGCCTACGCCTTCGCTCGCCCGTTCGATATGCTGCAGTGATGTATCTCGTTGCTTCGTTCCACGACTATCTGTCTGCTCACCATTTGGTGTTGTACTTGCGAGAGCACGGCGTACCAGCAAATGTCTCTGGTGAGTTGCTCGATGCGGTGTCGACATTCGGCGGGCTTCTCGAGGGCCAGTACCGCGTCAGTGTGGTGTGGAAGGAGTATGTTGGTCCGGCCAAGAGTCTTGCCAAGGCTTTTCGAACCGAGACAATCGCGCTCGATGACAATTGGGAGGAGAATGCCGAGCCCGACTTGACGCTGCTTGATCCTGCGTTTTTGCCGCAATGCGGGTCATGCCGCCACCAGTTTTTTGAGCAGCCGTCCGACGGCTTGTGCCCGGCGTGTCACGAGCCTGTCGATTTTACTGACCTGATCCTCGAACAACATGGACCTGAAGCACTGGAATCGTGCTATGCGAATGAGCCGATTCAAGCGTCGTTTGACGATGACGCTGTGCGTGCGTTGGATCTGCCTTGCCTTCGGTGTGGCTATTCGTTGCAGGGTCTGGATGTCAGCGGGAAGTGCCCCGAGTGCGGCCAGCCGTTTGACAAGGTGGGCGACGAAGGTTGGGGTTGATTGCCCGTTGCACGGCTTTGACCTACGGTTGCCTAGCGCGGGAAGGATTCCCGATTTGATTTGTCATCAGGAGCCAGGTCACCATGCCTCACATCATTGCCGAGCCTTGCAAGGGTACGAAAGACACCAGTTGCGTGGATGTTTGTCCGGTTGATTGTATTCACCCGACAAAAGACGAACCTGATTTTGAAACTGCTGACCAGTTGTTCATCGATCCGGACACCTGCATCGATTGTGGCCTGTGCGTTGATGAATGCCCCGTGCAGGCGATTTATCAGGATGAGGATCTGCCTGAGGAGTTCAACAACTATGTCCAGATCAATCTGGACTACTACCAATAAGCCGAGTTCTGCTCGAGTTCGTGAACGGTCGGTGTCTTCTGGTGTTTGGCTTGTGAGTAAGCCGATCCTGTGGTAGGGTATTGGTACAGAGTTGTGATGACTCTATCCAGAATGAGGGAGAATGCGCATGTCAGACCAGGCACAGTCAACGGTGAACAAGACAAACTCGACCTTGGCAGCTGCAGCTGCGATCGCAGCCGGGACCGCTGCATATGGCGATGTGATTCGTTTTGACAACACCACCGGTTTTACATGGTACTACACCACGCTGGACCTGACACTCTCGGCAGACAATCAAACTTACGGCGGTGTGGGCAGCGTCACCGGCACCTCGATCTACCTCGACTATTTCGCCGACTTCTACCCGACTTTCTCGTACCAGCACTCGTATACGAGCGGCAGTGGGGCCGAGATTTTCAACAGCGGCTTTAACAATCGCTACGCCAAGCCGATCAACGCGGGTGATGTCATCGGACCAGGGCTGGCTGGTGGTGCGTTCCATTCCGGCAGCACACTCGAGTTCGCGTTCGATGCGTGCGATATCTACTACTACAACTACCAGTACTACTACGACTGCACAAGTGGCAACCGGGGCTTGTTGCCCACCGATGGATCGCAAGCCTACATCGGTGTGCGCATGACCATCGACTCCGCGTTCCACTATGGGTGGATCGGTGTCGAAAACCACAACGGCTATATCGAGGTCTTTGCCTGGGGCTACGAGACTGAAGCCGGTGTCGGCATTGAAGCCGGTGCTGTGCCCGCTCCGGGCGCGCTTGGGCTTCTGGCATTCGGAGCGGTCGGTGCCTTGTCACGCAAAAAGCGTTCGGCTTAATCGAAGCGCTGCGGCTGATGTCAGCGGCGACCAAGACTTATGACTGATCAACCGACCGAGCCAAACGCATCGGTGGATGCTGTTGTTCCCGTTCGGCCCAAGCGATTCCTGTTGATCGGCTGGGACGCTGCTGATTGGAAACTGATGCAGCCGCTGATCGACGCGGGCGAAATGCCCAACATGCGTCGATTTCTCGAAGAGGGTACGAGCGGGAATGTGTCCACGCTGCAGCCGGCGTTGTCACCCATGCTGTGGACCTCGATCGCGACCGGCAAACTTGCTGACAAGCACGGCGTGCTCGGGTTTGCCGAGCCTGATGAATCAACCGGCAAGTCGCGTCCGGTGACGAGCACGGGCCGGCGGTGTCAGGCGATCTGGAACATCCTCTCCAATCACCAACGACCGGCGGGCGCGATCAACTGGTACGCAAGTCACCCGGCTGAAGAGATCGAAGGGTTCGTCGTCACGGACCGGTTTGCACATCCGATCGGGCCTTTGGATGCGGACAAGCCGCATCTTGGTTGGCCGTTGGTGCCGGGCAGTGTGTGGCCGAACGATGATCTTGAAGCGCTCGCTCCGGTCCGTGTGCATCCTGCGATGATCTCGCAAGATATGGTGCAGGCGTTCATCCCGGCAGCAACTGACCCGGATTCGGTGACCTGGCCGAAGGTGTCGGAGTTGCGCACGCTCATCGCACATAGCACGACCGTGCATAATGCTGCGACTGCGTACATACACGAACGCCCGTGGGATTTCCTCGGCATCTATTACGATGCCATCGACCGGTTCGCACACGCGTTCATGGAGTACCACCCGCCTCGCATGGAGCACCTTTCGAAGGAGGACTTTGAGAAGTTCAGCGGCGTGATGAATGCCTGCTATCGCTATCACGACTTGATGCTCGGGCGACTCATGAACCTGATCGACGACGACACAGCGGTGTGCATCGTGTCAGACCATGGTTTTCATTGTGATCACTTGCGGCCGAGCGGGTCGAGTGCGATCCGTGATGGGAAACCTGTAGCGTGGCATCGGCCGCAGGGGGTCCTTGCGTTCTGGGGGCCTGGCATTCGTAAGGACACGACGCTGTTCGGTGCGAGTCTGCTGGACATCACGCCGACCATTCTCAATGGGTTGGGGTTGCCGGTTGCGAGTGATATGGACGGCCGACCCTTGATGCAGATCTGGGAGACGCAGCCGAACGAGATTGAACGCGTGCCGACTTTTGAAACGGAAACCGAGAAGACGGTGACGGAAACGACGGGGCACAATCTAGCGACCGAATCGGCGATGCTCGAACAACTTCGACAACTCGGGTACCTCGGCGAAGACGACGCGGAGGCCTTGACCATTGACCGATTGCGAAACCTCGGAATTGTGTTTCAGTCCACGGGGCGTCCGCACAAGGCGGTGGAGAATTTTCGCGCCATTTTGGCCATCAAGCCGGATGATCGTGGCGCGAAGTTTTCGCTGATCGGTTCGTTGATGGCGACCGGGGCGTTTGATGAGTGCGAGACATTGGTCAGTGAACTGGCAAGGGCTGATGCTTCGGATACGCGGCTTGCACTCGTGCGTAGTGCGATCGCAGCAGCGCGAGGTGAAGACTCAACCGCCCTTGACCACTTACGCGCGCTGGCGGATGCGGATCAGAACAACCCGGCCGTGCAGTCCCAACTCGGGCTTGCGTATTACCGCAGCGGATCACTTGCTGAAGCGGAGCGGTCGTTTGATGCCGCCCTGGCCGTGGATCCGGAAGATGTGGGCGCGCTCGATGGCATCGGGCTTGTCTACCGTGCCACAAATCGTTCATCCGATGCGGTGCTCGCGCATACGCGTGCGATCGCGCTCGATCATCATCGGCCGATGTCGCATTTTCATCTTGCGCAGGCGCTGGCCGATGTTGGGCGCACGGGTTGGGCGCTCGAAGCGATCGCGGTGACCCTTCGGATGGCTCCTTCACTTGCAGCGGCTCACGATCTGGCAGCCGACATCTATGAGCAAGTCATGGGCAATGCCGCCAAGGCGGCGTTTCACCGTGCGCGGTCGTCGAGGATCCGCCATGGAGAAGGCGGGCGATCGCCAGCGAACAAACACGCATCGGGGATTGAAACACCTGATGTGACCATCGCATCAACAAAACATCGAGCGCCAGATCCGAGCAGCGAGATTGTGGTCGTCTCCGGGCTTCCTCGATCGGGGACTTCACTCATGATGCAGTTGCTGCATGCCGGCGGTGTCGAGGTCATGACCGACGGCGAGCGGGCTGCGGATGAAGACAACCCGCGCGGGTATTTCGAACTTGAGTCTGTGAAACAGGTCGCACGAGACACGGGTTGGATCGACGGTGCCGAAGGGAAAGCGGTCAAACTTGTGCATGTGCTTTTGCGTGTGCTTCCAGACGATCGCGACTACGCGGTTGTGTTCATGCGCCGGGATATTGACGAGATCATCGCATCGCAGAGGCAGATGCTCGAGCGGCACGGCAAGCGAGGTGGTTCATTGCAGGACGATCGATTGCGGGCTGCATATGCGCGGGACATTGATCGCACCTTAACCTGGCTCGGTCGATCGAAACGGTTTCGGTGGATCCAGGTGAGTTACAACGAACTGATGGACGAGCCGACCAGTCAGATCGATCGTGTCGAACGATTCCTCGGTCGATCACTTGATCGTGCTGCGATGCTTGCGTGTGTTGACCCGGATCTGTATCGCAATCGGGCGCCAGCGACGGGTGATTCGTAAGGTTTTCGCGGTCAGGCGGCCTCGCCGAAGTGCTGTTCAAACTCGTCGATCGCGTCGAGTTCCTGCTCTCGTCGATTGCGTTCCTCCCAGCGATCAGGACGCACGCCTGCTTCGGAATTGGGAGGCTCACGCCAGTCTTCAGCATTCGGCAAGTTCAACTCGCTGGGCATGGTCTTGCGGTATCCGAGCAATCGAATGACCTCGAGGACATCGGACCAGGCGGGGAAGGCGCGGTTGTTGGCTTTCTTGAAGGCATCGATCGCGACGAGGAACAGAAACTGTTCGTCGGTCATTTCGCCTTCTTCAGCGGCTTTGGTAAAGTCTGATCGACGACGCCCGGGGCCTCGTCGGCGTTCGAGCCCTGTCTGCTCAGTTGATGAGCCCGGCAAATCGCGGCGGTCCAGGCCGAGTCTGCGGTCAACGACCTGTCCGGACGCTTCGAGCGGGTTCACGGGCTTCTCGGACTCAGGTTTGGCTGACATGAACGACTCTCCTGCAAAGTTCGCCGCCCGTCATTGGGCGAGGATGCTCTTTACAGATCATCGTCCTCGTCTTCGTCGTCGTCCAAGTCTTCTTCTTCGTCATCGTCAAACGGGTCGTCATCCTCGTCGGACTCATCATCTTCGTCGTCATCGTCGTAAAAGTCATCGTCGTAATCGACATCATCGTCGTCACGATCCATGACAAATCGCGAGCCCCATTGGTCCGGTTCGGCTTCAAAAATACCAACCTGTGACTGTTCCGACTGTTCCAAAAGAGCGGTGATCATCGCTCATTCCTCCTGCCAGGCGTGCATGCTTGCTTTGGCCCTACCCGAGGTCCGTTGACCCCGTTGCCTTACAACAGTTTCATCTATCGGCCCGTACACTACCGGGTCAACCGTCCTTGTCAACACCCAAACCAGACCCGCGTGCCACATTCTTGACCATCGCGGGGTACACTGTCTCGACCAGACCCTTGTGACGGATCCACAAATGACCCAAAAGCCCGGTTCCAGCATCCATTTTGTCGCCGGTTTGATTGCACTCGCCTTCCCCGGTGCGGGTCATTTCTTTGTGCTAGGAGAACGCCAACGCGGTTTTTTTGCTGCGGTCGGCGTGCTCGGGCTTTTCTTTGGTGGACTTCTCGTCGGTGGCATCAGCGTTGTTGACCGCGAAGAAGACAAATACTGGTTTCTCGGACAGGCATTGATCGGACCCATCGCCTTTGGGGTGAACACGATCCATCAGAACAGCTACAAGGCGTATGAGGTGCCGCCCGAGATCATCGAGTTTCAAAAGGTCGATGCCAAGGTGGCCAACTCGTTTGTCAGACGGTCCTTGCATCCTGATGAAGAACTGAAGGTTGTCGAGATGACAATTCTGCAGCCGACGGGCGCAGAAGTGACCACGCGCATGCCAGTGGCTGTTCCCGCGGGTCCGGGCGGTGGTCCGCCTGCGTATCAGTCAATCGGCCGCATGAATGAACTCGGCATGCTCAGTTCGACGCTTGGCGGGATGTTGAATTTCATCATTATTCTCGATGCACTCTTTCCAACGCGAAGGAGGAAGCAGGCATGAGTTTGGTGCTCGCGTACACGCCGTTTATCGATGCGATGAATCTTGATCGTGTCTGGTATCTGATCTTGATCCCGATGTGTTTTTTCATCGCGGTGGGGTACAAGTCGGTGCGGACCTACGACATGAAGGACTACATGAAACAGGTATTCCAGTTCACCGGGATGATGGTGATCGGGATCGCAGCACTCGGTGCCGGGTTTTATGTGTTGATCAGCGTGCTGCTTCCGATGTTCGCCCCGATGGCCGAGTAGCAACATCGCAGCATTTTGCCCGATTAACCGACCGATCGCGTCACGCTGACAGCTCGATAGAGCCCCTCGACTTGTTCGCGCGGATAGACCGAAGGCGGGTAACGGTTGTTGATCGGTTGCAAGCGAATCATCTCTTCGTCGTCACTTCCGCGTTCAAAGTAGATGCGTTTGAAGGTTGTTTCGTGATCTGGTGCCAGGCGGACAAAACAGTCGTTGCCGCTATCGATGTCGCGCGCCGGGCTGAAGACAACGATGTCACCTTCGATGTACTCGGGGCTCATCGAGTCACCGACGACTCGGGCTGCGAACGCGTCGGCATCGCCGAGCCCCGGGCAACGGACATATTCATCAGCCACGCGTGCGGGGTAACCGAGATCGGTGAAATCGGTCGGATAACCCGCCTGCACACAGTTGATGAGTGGAACTTCCATCGGGAGAGCAGACTCAAACCGTTGGAGATTGCCAGCGTGACACGCGTGCTCGACAAGTCGGTGCAGTTCACCGGTTCTATAGGCTTCGTCGAGTGAGCCTCGCAGCCTACCGGCATCGTCGATGCCCCCGGATTCGATGAGGGTTGCAATTTTTCGCCCTGCTTGTTCTCGATTGGACAGTGCGACCAACTCTTGGCGCACTTCTGTCGGTGTCTGGCTCCAGGCTGCCAGTCTGGTGAGTGCGCCGGGTTCCAGTGCGAGCGTGTGTTCGAGTTGTTCGAGCAGTGCCTTTGAGGGCGGTCCTTTGTGTCCGTTCTCGAGTGCGGACAGGTAAGACTTGGCGCAGTTCGCTCGGGCAGCGACTGCGGCGAGTGTGAGATCGGCGTGCAATCTCGCGCTTCGAATGGCTTCGCCGAGTCGGGGTCGTTTGAAGCCTGGCTTTGATGGAGTGTTTTTTGGCATGGCTTGGCTCGGGTTGTTGCGATGTGTCAACCAATCATATACCATACATTAGCCGATCGCATGGCCGTGTGCGCGCGTTCATGGTACTCGAACTGAAAGTCCTTGATTCGTGTTCACCGATTGGTAAAACCGTTCTGTGGAGTTCGCTAAGTAGTGAATCCACAAGGTTGTGTGAAATCGCAGAGATTCGACTCATGTATGTGCCCCGGGGGCCAAGGAGAACCAAATGAACCGTAGGGAGACCCTAACACCACGATCACCGAGTGGAGCCTGGAAAGATGCCCGAGAGAGTGCCGTGCGAGACCTACGACGCCGAATCGACCGATCGCAGGCGGATCGCATCGTCGCTCGGGCGGCGTTCCTGCCTCATCCTGATCGGGCGCTGCTCGAAGCATATTTCTTGCACGGCCGAACGGTGAAGGACATCGCACTCGCTCAGGAGACCGAAACCCGCCGCGTGAGCCGTCGGCTTCGACGCTTGGCGGTGCGGGTTCTGTCTGACCGGTTTACTTTTGTCGTTCAACGAATGAATGTGTGGGCGCCGTCCCGGCGGAAGGTGGCGACCGCGATGATGCTCGGCGGGCAGTCGATGCGCGAAGCCGCGCAGACGCTGCACATGACGCTTTACTCCGTTCGTCGGCATCATGACGCGATCTGCGCTCAGTATGAAATGGAATGCGGGTCACGAGCGAACACGCGAAAGGGTGCGTGATGCCTCGGGTCGTGCTGACAACCGGTCAGCCGTCGCAAAGGCAAATACAGATCTGCGCTCCATTTGGTGTTGCGCTTGCTTCATCTGACGAGAAGCCATCGATTGCATCGTTTGGGGCTGCGGATTCGGTCCGGTCGGCATTGCGGGGCGGGGGGGTTGCGTTTCTGAGCGGCCCGAGCGGTAGCGGCAAGTCGACCGCGCTACGGGCACTTGAACGGAGACTCTGTCGACGCGAAGAGCGTGTCGTCGTGCATCAGTCGATGTTGGATGATGATGCTTTGCTGATCGATATTTTTGGGTCGGGCGTGTCGCCGGAGGAGACATTTCGGCGACTCGCGGCGTTCGGGCTCGGTGAACCGGCACTCATGGCGCGGCGCGTCGGTGAACTCAGCGAAGGGCAACGGCACCGAGCAGATCTTGCTCGTACATTTCACGATGCAGTACGCACTCGATCGAAGTGGATCTTGATCGATGAGTTTGCATCAGTCCTCGATCGCGTGACCGCTCTTTCGTTGGGGGCATCTGTTCGCAAACAAGCAGCGCGTTATGGGCTCGGTGTGGTGTGTGCTTCTGCCCATGATGACATTATTTGTACGCTCATGCCCGCGATCGTGGTGCGGTTTCATCTGGATCAATCGTGGGCACTGGTCCCGAATGCGACGCTCGCCTCGCATGAACCCGTGGTCGAAGTTGAGCGCGGGTGTCTTGCCGATATGGACGGGTTGCTGGCGTATCACTATGTTGCGGGTCGGCCGGCGACGCGGGTCGGGATTCTGCGTGCGTTCGATCGGACTCATCGGCAGTTGGCGGGCGTGTTGGTGGTGTCGATGCCGACTTTGAATGGTGGTTGGCGTCAACAGGCGTGGCCGGGGCGATATGCGGGGCGAGACCGGCGTGCATCGGCAGGCCGAATCAACGCCGAGTTGCGTTGTATCTCGCGCGTCATTGTTGATCCTCGGTATCGCGGGTTGGGTGTCGCGACGAAGTTGGTGCGTGCGTATCTTGCGCAGCCGATGAGTGTCGCCACCGAGGCTGTGGCTGCGATGGGTGCGATTTGCCCGTTTTTTGAGCGTGCAGGGATGCATGCTTATCGCGTTCCGATTCACGCTGCCGACGCTCGGCTGCAGGATGCGTTGGATGCAGCGGAGGTATCGCCCTGGATGTTGGCCGATCCGTCTCGCGTGCCGACGCTCATGCGTGACCGATTTGTTCGGTCCGAGTTGCGGGTATGGGCCCGTCGTCGCCGCGTTGTCGCTGTCGATGATGCAGCGTTGTGTCGTCTGGCCGGTGTGCGCGTGTGCGTGCAACCGATGGCTTATGCGGCTGTAACCCCCCCTAATCAAGTCTCGTCTTTGGCGACGAGCGCACCATGGGGGAGTCAACATGTCGAACGGAAACCGCGACGATCAGGGACATGCCGCGACAGAGCCTCGTCCGAGCGCCCCACATGATGATCTGCCGCACCCACTGACCATTTTTCTCACATCCGGTGAACGGCGTCGCGTGCTTCGAACGCTGCGTTCATACCACCGTCAGCGTGCGTGCGCGCTGCTTCGGGCGCTCGGGCTTGATGAGACAACAGAAGACGAACGGGGGGTGTGAAGATGGACGAACATTGTTCTGAGGGGCTGTCGCTGCGCAGGCCGAGAACCGCGGACGAGTTGCATGCATTCCTGGTTGAACATTTTGATCTCACGGTGCCTCGTTCGGGGTTGATTGTCGGGCATGCGGCACCGTTTGATTATCTGTGCCACGCGTTTTTTGAACAGGAGCCGGGCGCATCGCGTGATTGTGTCGTGTGGGCGAATCGGGGGGGCGGCAAGACCTTTCTCGCTGCAGTCGCCACCGCTCTTGATCTGGTGTTCAAGCCGGGCATCGAGATTCGCATACTGGGTGGATCTCTTGAACAGGCGAAGCGCATGCATGCGCATCTGCGGGTGTTGTTTGCCCGACAGCCATTTGATGCACTGATTGATGGCAAGATCACTGAAAAGCGCATCAGACTCTGCAACGGGTCGGTGGTCGAACTGCTTGCGCAGTCGCAAACTTCCGTCCGTGGCACACGCGTCCAGAAGTTGCGGTGCGACGAAGTGGAACTGTTTGATCCGGAGGTCTGGGAGGCAGCACAACTGACGACGCGATCGAAGAATTGCGGCGGGGTGCATGTGACGGGAACGATCGAGTGCTTGTCGACGATGCATGTGCCCTATGGGCTGATGTACCGCCTGGTCAACGAAGCGAGGCATGGCGAACGAGCGATCTTCAAGTGGGGCGTGGTCGATGTGCTCGGTGCGTGCAGCGATGCACACACCTGTCTCGATGAGCACGGCGAGTCTACTTGCGGGCTCTATGCAGCGTGCGAAGGGCGGGCAAAGAAGCGCGACGCGCGCGGCGAACCAGCGGGACATGTCGAGGTGCATGATGCCTTGCAGCAGCAATCGCGGGTGGCGGAATCGACCTGGGCGTCCGAAATGTTGTGTTTGCGACCCAAGCGGAGCGATTGTGTGCTGCCGGAGTTTGAGCGGGCGGTGCATGTGGTGTCGTCGATGCCGTGTGCGATGGAAGATGGGCAGTGGATCGGCGGGATGGATTTTGGGATTCGAGCGCCGACGGTGGTGCTGTGGGCGGTTGTTGCTCCCGGGGGGGCGGTCTATGTGATGGACGAACGATCTGAAGCGGGTGTCATTCTTGGCGAACACGCGCGAGCGATTCTAGAGGGTTCGCATCCGGTGCCTGCGTGGATCGGGGTCGATCCGGCGGGGAATCAACGGTCGGGGCAGACCGGGCTGAGTGATGTGCAGGCGCTTGCGCGGGTCGGGCTCAAACCAATCTGGCGGAAGATGGGCATCATCGAGGGGCTGAGTCTGGTGCGGGCGAGGCTCAAGCCGGCCAGCGGGACACCCACGCTGTTTGTCCATGAGCGATGCGAGACGCTGATCGAATCACTTGAGAAGTATCGGTATCCAGCCGAGAACCAGGAAACCCTGACCCCGGTCAAAGACGGCAGCGACCACGCGGTCGACGCGCTGCGGTACATGATCCAGTGCCTCGATCGAAAGTATGAGACGAAGATGAACAAATACTGAAGGCTGCCACTTTGTCAACGAGCAGATCTTCGCTTCTCTGGCCAATTCGCCGGCGGCGTGCCGATAATGTGTGCATGCTTCGGACTGGGCACATTGTGGTTCTGTGCGCGCTCGCCTTGCTGACGCTGGGCGTGGTGATGGTCAACTCTGCCGAGATGGCGGTGAGTCCGATGACGCCCGAAGCAGCCGCACTCAATGCCGGGGTGACGCAGGAGGGTGTGACCTTCCAATCGATTGCGACTTCGACCGCTGCCAAGCACATGTTGATGGCGTTGGCCGCTTTGACGGTGGCTGCGTTGTTCCCGGTCGGGTTGCTTCGTCGGGCAGTTGGGCGGGTCGGGCAGATGTTCAGTCCGCTGGTGCTGCTTTCGGTTGGCGTGATTGTGCTTGTGGGCTTGCTCGCGACGGTGTATTGGTCGCCGATCGCTCGACCGGTCAATGGGTCGAATCGATGGGTGACGGTCGGTCCGATTCAGAGCATTCAGCCGAGTGAACTGGGCAAGTGGTTCTTGATCTGGCTGATCGCGGCGTACGCCGTCTGGGTCGGACGCGAAAGGCTTGCCAAGTTCTGGGTCGGATTCGTGCCGGCGGTTGTTGCGATCGGCATTGTCAGCGCGTTCGTCGTGCTTGAAGATCTCGGAACGGGCGTGCTTATGGCGACGGCGGCCTCGTTGGTGCTGCTCGCTGCGGGCGGGCGGGTGCTGCATTTCGCGTTGATTGTGCCGCTGGGATTGGTTGGTATCGGTGCTGCGATCATTCAGAATCCGTACCGCATCCAGCGTGTCTCCTCTTTTCTCGACCCCTATGCCGACCCGCAGAACTCCGGGTTTCACATGATTCAGTCGATGGCGACGGTCGCGGGCGGCGGCGTGACGGGCCGAGGGCTCGGGAACGGGCTCCAGAAGTTCGGTTATCTGCCGGAAGATCAGACGGATTTTCTATTTGCGATCATCAGCGAAGAACTCGGGCTCGCTGGCGCGATGTTGACGCTGACGCTGTATGCAGTTCTTGTGTGGGCGATTCTGGCGATTGTGCGTCGGCAGGATGACCCGTTGCTTCGCCTTGGCGCACTTGGGATCATGGCGACGATTGTCATTCAGGCCTCGATCAATCTCATCGTGGTGACCGGACTCGGGCCGACCAAGGGGATCGCGCTCCCGCTCTTGAGTGCGGGCGGGACAGGTTGGATCTTGACAGCCGCTTGTCTCGGGCTCGTGGTTGCGATTGATCGATGTTCGCGACCGGTCCAATCGGCGATCGATGAGATTGCTGACGACCAATCTGATGACTTGCAGACACCGGTTCTCGCGTGAGCGTGCAAGGCGTCATCTTTGCGGGCGGCGGGACTGGTGGGCACATCTTTCCAGCGGTTGCGATTGCAGAACAACTCAATCGTGTCGGAGGCGATGATCACCCGGGCGGCGCATCGGGGTCGCAGATTCCGATCGCATACTTGTGTTCGACGCGTGAGATCGATCTGCGGATCCTTGAGCCGCGCGACTGCGATTTCACACAGATTCCGGCGGTGCCTTTTTCAGCTCGACCGAGATCGTTGATTCGCTTCTTGTGTACCTGGCGTGGTTCAGTCCGGGCATGCAAGACAGCGATTCTGGATCGGTGCAAGTTGTGGGGGGTTGAGCCCGCGTCCGTCGCGGTTGTTGCGACGGGAGGGTTCGTCTGTGCTCCGGCGGCTCGAGCAGCACGGTCGCTCGGGTGCTCCGTGACGCTGGTGAATCTTGACGCGGTACCGGGCAAGGCGGCGCGACTGCTCGCGCGTCGAGCGGATCATGTGTTTACAACATACCCTGCGTTTGGGGTCGAGCCGATCGGTCCGATTGTCAGGTCAGAGGCTCTCGCACCGGATACACCTGAGCAATGCCGGGTTGCCCTCGGTCTCGATCCTGCCAAGCCGACGCTCGTGGTCTCGGGCGCGAGTCAGGGTGCCCAGTCATTGAACGGATTTGTTCTGATGCTGGTCGAGCGGGAGCCATCGGTTTTCGAGGGATGGCAGATTCTTCATCAGGCCGGTCCTGATCGCGTGCATGAGGTGGAGGCTGCATATGCACAGTGCTCGGTTCCCAGTCGGGTTGTCGGTCTTCTCGATGATGTTGGTTTGATGTGGGGATCGGCTACGCTCGCGATCGCGCGTGCTGGAGCTGGGACGGTGGCTGAACTTGATGCGAACGGTGTTGAGTCGATTTTTTTTCCTTACCCATATCACCATGACGACCATCAGAAACGGAATGCGCAGCCGATGGCCGATGCCGGGCGAGCGACCATTCTTCAAGATTTCGTGAATCCGGAGCAGAACATGCAAGCCCATGCTGCTCAGATCAAAGCCGCGTTGAATGCGGCTCGTGAGCGAAAAACTCGGTATTTGCAGCGGGAATCGAGTGATGGCGCCTTGGAAATCGCAAAGATGCTCCGAAACTTGTGAGTCTTTTCATCGTATAACGCTTGAATCAGGACACGAGGTTTGGGATCCTCGTTCGCGGTGCCGCGCCCTGCGCTGGAATCCGTGACTTGCTGAGCAGTGCTCCCTGTCACGCCCGCGTTTCCATATGTTCGAGCGATCGGGAGTTCATGCAAACAACACCCATGAAGAGTGTGCAACGACACCAGGCGAGGTGTGTAATTTGGCGTTCGGCCGACGATGTCGTGCCGGCGGCCTTGCGAAAGGCGTTGCAGGATCGTGGGCTGTGGTTCACGGAGTGCGATACGGCATCGTGGGCGACCGCTGAGGCGTGTCGGCTGAACACGATGGATGACTGCACGCCGGTGATCCTTTTGCTGCTTGCTCCTGCGTCTTTGCCTGATGCTGATGCTGTGCTGCGTACTTGTTTGAAGTTTGCCCCGCAGGTCTCTCACTGGGTGTATGACGAGGATGCGACGCCGAAGTTGCGAGCTCGGGTTCCGGAAGTGAAAGGGTGCGCTGCTCAAACGCCATCTTTGCAAAGTTGGTCCGTGGTGTCTGACGGCGAGGGTGCCGATAACCCCTCATCAGGGTGTAAATCTGGGGAAGATTCGAGATCTATTTTGAGTTTTGATGAACTTGATGCCCTGAAACACCCAGAACAGGCGGGCGATCAACCATCATGATGTCACAGTCTGAGTTGATTGCGCAGCAGGATGTAGATGTGAGTGATGCGAAACGGACAGACCGATCGGGTCGCCCGCCAGACGCGATGTGCGTTGTGGTGGTGGGCGCCACCGGGCGAACGGGGGCTCTTGAAGCCGATCCGTCGGTGTCCATTGCGCGCGTCGAAACGCTGCTTGAGGCGATTGCCTTTTTCAGCGTTGTCGATCGCAATTCAGATCTGATCCATATCGCGGCACTTTCGACGGAAGTTTGGGATCTCCCTGCGCTCAAAGAATTCATGGATGCCCTCCGATTCGTCGATGCCAATGCAAGTGTTGTGCATATCGGGCCGTGCAAGCCCGCTGCGCGCGAGTTGATCGATGGGGTTGTGAGTCACCAGATGAATCCGGACGAGATTCGAGCCATTATTGAGACCAGGCCGGTCACTGAACTACCGCCTCCGGTGGAGGTCTTGGCTTCGGAAGATCCGGAAGCGCCGCCGGTGTCATCGATTGGTGATGCCGAGTTGGTCCGTGCGTTGATGTTGGGTGAAGACCTGATTCCGCTGGCGACTCAGTTGATCGCCGAGCGGCTGGCCGACCCATCACTGCAGTTCGTCCCGCAATCGACATCGGTCGAGTTGAGTCATGCCAAGAGCGTGATGGTCAAGAGTGAGGGGCGCATCGCCGGGTACCTGGTTTCAGAGAACCGTTCGGTCACGCTTGCGACACTTGAATCGCATTCAGCGTGGCTTGGCTGCTGGCTCGCGCTCGATCGCCGATTCCGTGATCAACGCATCGAGGCGCTGACCGATCCGTTGACGGGCGCCTGGAATCGCCGGTACTTTGACCGCTATCTCTCGCGTGCGATCGAACTTGCCCAGTCGTCGCGGCACACCGCGACGATCATGGTCTTCGATATCGACGAGTTCAAGAAGTACAACGACCAGTTCGGGCACGCAGCCGGTGACGAGATTCTCGTCGAAGTCGTGCGGCTGCTTCGGAGTGTGATTCGGCCTTCGGACCGTGTGTGCCGCATCGGTGGCGATGAGTTTGCGGTGATTTTCTTTGAGCCGCGCGGGCCTCGTGTCCCGGCGAGTAAGCCGCCTGACTCGATCTACCGCATCGCTCGGCGTTTCCAGTCGCAGATCGGCGGACACAGTTTCCCGAAACTCGGGCAGTCGGCACCCGGGACGCTGACGATCTCGGGTGGTCTGGCGACCTATCCGTGGGACGGTCGTACGCCTCAGACACTGCTCGAACGGGCGGACCAGTTGGCGATTCAGAGTAAGGCGGCGGGGAAGAATGTGATCACGCTGGGTCCGGGTGCGTCGCGTGCGTGCCGCGAGCCGGAAGATGAGTGACATCCTCGCCAAGTGGCGTGAGCGGTGCTACGCTCAACCCGTCCCGGGCACCCGGGACATGCAGGTGCGGTGGCCGAGCGGTTGAAGGCACACGACTTGAAATCGTGCAGGCGTGAAAGCGTCTCGGGGGTTCGAATCCCTCCCGCACCGTTTTTCTTTTTTTTTGAAAACAAACCGATGAACCGAGCGGCGATGGCCATCGGTTTTTTTTTTGGTTGGATTGATGATGGCTATACAGAGCCATTTCCGAGATGCTCGGCTCGTCGACGCGTGTGTCAGATCACATTCAGGCTGATACGGCCTTCGAGGTCGGTGATGGGGCGGGCGATGAGGTCGTAGCCATCAGAAGCGACGATGACGCACGGGACGAGTTCGCCGGGTGTGAGTTTTTCACGCGACTGGACGAAAGTGATCGCGTCGATTTTGGGTGCCTGAAAGTAGGTTCGGCCTTGAGCCAGGTACTGTGTACGGACCCCCCCTGCAAGACCCCCTCCGGCCTCGAGGACTCGGCCACCTTCCCCGCTCGCGGGGGAGGGAGCAGGTGCGTCGTCCGGTGCGCTCATGGATTCGTCGATGAGGACATCAAACCTGCAGCCGGAGTCGGTCGGGCTTGCCGGGTCGAACTGGTCGGCCACGAATGCAGCCTGGTCATAAGCGATCTGCTGCTGGAGCGCCATGATCTCGTCGTGGCGGCGTTGTTTGGTCTCGGCATCGACCGCGAGGGCAGGGTCTGATTCCATGCGGCCGGCGACGGTGCCGGGTTCGGCGGAATACTGGAAGCACCCGACCGCGTCGAATCCGACTTCGTCAATGAATGCAAGGAGTTGCTCGTGATCCTGCTCGGTCTCGCCGGGAAAGCCGGTGACGAATGTTGTGCGGATAGCCATGCCGGGGATGCGGTCGCGAAGTTTGTGCATGAGTTCGAGTTGTTGAGCTGCATCGACATTGCGTCGCATCGCGGTGAGCACCTGATCGGACGCGTGCTGAAGGGGGATGTCGATATAGGGCAGCAGGTACCCCTCGGCGACGAGGGCTGCAAAGGCATCGATGATTTCGTCGGTGAAGTTGCTCGGATAGGCGTACATAAGGCGCAGCCAGGCTTTGCCGGTTTCTTCACGAACAGCCGAGGAGAGGGACTTGAGGACTTTGGGCAGGCCTGCGGTGAAGAGGTCCCTTGCTTGCGCTTCGGGCTCGTTGTTCATGCCTGTCCCTATATCGTCGCCATAACTGGTGGTGTCTTGGCCGATGAGGAGGAGTTCGTACGCGCCGTCGCGAAGGAGTTCGCGTGCTTCAGCGACGATGGCGGCTTCGGGTTTGGAACGCATCTTGCCTCGGATCGAGGGGATGGTGCAGAAGGCACAGTTCTGGTTGCAGCCTTCCGAGATGCGCAGGTACGCGTAGTGGCGGGGGGTCAGACGCAAGCGCGCAGCGTCCGATTCAAAGTACCCGATGCCTTTGCCGTCCTTACCATTGACGGTGATGCCAGCAGCGACCGGGCCGGTCGACTGGGCTTTGGTGAGGGCGTTGGAACTGATCCAATATGGAGCGGCGGTCTGGGCGACCTCTTCGAGCGATTCGCGGGTGGGGGCCACGCCGCGAACAGCCTCAAGGATTTTGTCACGATCGAAGACGCCGACCATGGCATCGATGCCCGGTTCCCACTCGAGCATCTTGGCGCGGTGTCTTTGAACGAGGCAACCGGCGACAATGACGCGTTTGATCTCGCCCCGTTCCTTCGCCTCGACCGCTTCTCGAATGACACCCATCGACTCCTGCTTTGATGCTTCGAGAAAGCCGCAGGTGTTGATGACGATTGCGTCGGCCGGTGTGACGCGGCCACTGGTTGCGGAGGCATCCTGCTCTGACCCAGAGAGTGAGAGGTCGTCGTGTTCGTTGTCGGTTTCGATGTCTGCGGAGACGGGGGATATGCCGTCCTCAGCGAGGAGCCCGAGCATCTTCTCGGAATCGACGAGGTTCTTCGGGCATCCGAGCGAGACGAATGAAACCGTGCGGATGTCGAGTTCGGCTTGGGTGTCGGGCATGGCCCAACTGTATGCGTGGTTCAGGCTCGCAAGTTTCGCTCGAACTGTTCGAGCAGATTATCGTCGATTCCCATTGGGTAGTACGCCTGCAATGCAGCGGTGAGGGCCTCGGGTGTGGCGAGGAGGAAACGACATGGGTCCGGAACACGCCACCCGACGAACCGCATGGCTCGCGGAAGCGATGCGGTGTCTGAAGCAACGAGCAACTCGCGACGGTCGAACCAGAGGGGTAGGCACCGGAACTGCCACGCCTGTCGCCGTTCGATGGTGGCGAGGGCGTTGGCTGCGATTTGAGCATCGAGTGGGTCGATCCAGTCGGCGATTTCGGAAAACTGGGTTGCCCAGGCTTGTTCGATGGCTTTAGAAGAGAGACCGAACATTTCTTCAGCGAGCAAGCCGAACGGGCGTGCGCCCAGTTTCTGGACTTCCATGATCTCAACGCGCTGGTCTTCTGTCAGCAGCCCGTCGCGGACCAGGATCTCACCCAAACGAATAGCCATAACTGCACCCCTCCGAAAAACTCGATCGCTTTACGGTGCGTGCATCGGTTGCGTGCGATGGTGTCGATGACATGCGCACACGAAAGTGTGGCAGGTCGCCGGAACTTGCACGGCGTGGAATCGGTGTGCGCGTTGAGACGGCTCAAGTTGAAAAAAGACCAATCTATTGCGTGAGATCGGTTGCAACGCCACTTGAGCCGGTGGCTGCACGATTGGTGCGTTATGTGGCCGCTTCGATGGTGGCGATAAGTCCGCGGCTGCGCAGGCGATCGCGATAGAGTTCGGCCAATTCCTTGTGCGTCGTAAGCACGATCGCGCGACCTCTGAAGTGAGCGGCGAGCATGATCAGGGCGGCTGCACGCTTGTTGACTGGTGTGGCGACCGTGATCGACTCGACAACCTCAGCCATGTCGTGGTGATCGTCGTTGTGCAGGAGCACATGAAACTCGGGCAGTTTATCGGCCTTGGCAGGCGCTGGAGCACGCTGCGGTTTACGAGTCGCCGGAGGTGCGGGTGTTTCGACGGGGGGCGCGTCGGGTGTAGCCGTGGACATGAGGTGGCTCGTGGTCATCGTGCCGCCAGTATACCGCATGTGCCTCGATTGGTCATGCGATTATTTGCCAACGCAGAAGGATGCAAAGATGCGGCCGATGATGGCATCAGGAGCAATGTGCCCGGTGACTTCGCCGAGATGATCGAGGGCTTCGCGGAGAAAACCCGCGATCAATTCAGCATCGAGCAGTTCGGCATCAGGCTGATTGGTGAGTTCTTCGACCGCGCTCACCAAGAACGTGCGTGCGGATCGGGTGTGGGCTTTGTGTCTCGGGATGAGCATCGATTCGTCCGCTCGTCGTGAGCCGAAGGCGTGGGCGGCGATGTGTCTGCGAAGAGCGTTGAGATGCCAGCCGTCGCGGGCACACACCGACAGGTCTGCCAGCGGCGACGGAAGATGGCGGTCGGCTTTGGTGCAGATGCGCAGCATGGCGATATGCGTTGGTACATCGGCGAACACTGTGGCTTCACTGGCAGAACTTGCCGATTCGGTCGTCTCCTGAGAAAGCTCAGCCGTGCGGTCAGTACCGTCTTGATGCTGCGTCGATTGACAAAGCAGGATGAGATCGGCGCGTTCCAGAATCGCTGTGGCGTGCCGCTGCGCGTCTTGATCTACGACATCGGTCGTGTGTTCGTCGAGTCCGGGCAGGTCTGCCAGGTCGACTGGGGGGGCGTTGGCGATGGACAGATCAAGCGGTTCGACGATCACATCGCGGGTCGTGCCCGCGACTGGGGTAGTCACGACTCGATCGCGTCCGAGGAGCGCGTTGAACAGTGTCGACTTGCCAGCATTGGGCGGACCAACAAGCGCAACGAGCGGGCGATCGCTGGACCACGATGTGTGCACCGGTCCGATGGCGGCATCGAGCAGGTCAATGAGTTCGCACAGCCCATCGCGCAGGCGATCGGAGGGTATTGAGACGACATCTTCCTGATCGGTGAAATCGATGCCGGCTTCGACGAGGGCGAGGAGGGTGGCGAGTTGATCGGCCCAGGCGCGGTGTTCGTCGCCTGCCTGACCCGACAGGACACGGTCGGCAGCCCGCAGCGAACTCGCTGATTCGGCGGCGATTTTGGCTGCGACACCTTCCGCCTGCGCCAACGAAAGTTTGCCGGCAAGATAGGCACGCGATGAAAACGCGCCGGCTTCGGCCCGACGGACACCATCCAGAGAGCACAAACGATCAATCAGCAGATTGACCAGTGTGTCGTTGGCGGGCAGGAGCAACTCGGCCGCATCTTCACCGGTATATGACGCGGGCGCCATGAACCGAAGCACAAGCATCGGCAGGTCGTGCGGCCCAAACACCGACGCGCGCGCCTTGAACGCTCCGCGTCGGCGCGGCGTGTCGATCTTGAGGCAGTTCAGGGCATCTTCGGTGTGCGGGCCGCTGATGCGGATCAGCGTTCGACGGGCCTGCCCGGGCGCGGTGGCGCGGGCGACAATGGTGTCGCCGATGGGCATGGGTTATCTCTTGGGCTTCTTCTTTTTATAGTTGGGTTCGGTTTTGTCAGGCGCGACATTTTTGACCCGGCGCATCATGCGCTTGCTGGCTTGCTGCTGTTGTTGCTGCTGTTCGGCCGCCGCTTTGAGCCTTGCCATGAACCCGTTGGAGGCTCTGGCTTCGCGTTTGGCTTGGGCGCGTTCGCGGAGTTTGTCGGCATCGAGCATCCCATGCTTGTTCATGTGAGCGCGAATCCACTTATTCTCGAAGATGGCGAGCGTTGAGTTGGTCACGAAGTAGAGGGCCAAGCCACTGGGGGCAGCGTACATAAAGATCGGGAACAGGAACACGCTCATGATCTTGACCATGCGCTGTGTTGATTCCTGTTCCGGTGTCATTGAGGTCGAGGTCGGGGGGGTGAGATATTTTTGATGGAAGAAGAACACGAAGCCCATGAGAATGGGCAGAATGTTGATCGCATCGATCTGTGCGAAGCCGAGGTTCCAGGACACGCCAAGTGGGATGGCGTTATCTGAACGAGACAGGTCGGCAAGGAACTGCCACCCGCCGAAGACCGATTGGAACACGCCGTAGAACGCGGGTTCGTGACGCAGTTCAACCGCGAAGAACAGGGTCGCGTACAGCGCGATCCAGACCGGGCTCTGGAGCAACATGGGCAAGCACCCCAGCATGCCGGCGGGGTTGACACCCTCTTCGCGCCAGAGTTTGGTCATCTCCTGCTGCATGCGTTTGGGATCGTCGCCGTACTTTTCCTTGATCTTCTTCTGCTTGGGCGCCATGGCCTGCATCTGCACGCCGAAACGCTGCATTTTGATCTGGCTCCACCGTGTCACCGGGTGGAGGCAAGTGCGAACGATGACCACGAGCAGAATGATGCTGATCGCCCAGTCGAAGGTGATCCCCTGCAGAAAGTGCAGCGTCGCGAGAAGTAATCGAGCGAGCGGCTGAAAGGTGCAGAACGCGCACATGCCGCCGAAGTTGTAGAGAACAAGCCCGTCGAGCCCGAGGGCTTTGGGCATGGGTTCAGCGTTGATGGCTGGTCTTGACAAAGGTCCGGCGAACAGGCCGAGGTTGAAAGCACTCGACGCGCCTGGTTCGATGCGGACAGTCTCTGAATCAACGAGTGTGAGCACAATCGTTGCCGCGAGCAGCTCGCCCCGCTTGGCGTTCATCGGCGTGCCGGGTTCGAGACCGGCGATGCGGGTGACGCGGCCTGCGGGCATCAGTCTGTTCGGAGCCGTCGGGTCGATCTCGGGATGGAGCGCGGCTCCGAAGTAACGATCGGTGATGCCGAACCAGACCAGACGATCGCCTGACTTGAGGCTGTCTTCGTTGGGCCACATGTCGGCGGCGAGCGGAATGGTGAGTGCATCGTTTTGCTTGGTGATGCCGACCAGCGAAGAAAACGGCTTGGTGTACTTGTTGCTGAGGACGGCGGTGTCACCGGCCTGCGCTTGCGGACGGAGCCAGTACCCAAACCGCGACCGCCTCTTGTCACCGCCATAGCCACCGGTATCTGGGTCGAGCGTGATCGGTCCCGAGTGCACCCAGTGCATGGTAAGAGGCGCTTCAGACAAGTTGATTGCCCGCTGTGTTGCCCGCACGACATGAGAATTGGTCGTTATCTTCAGCGTGCGCTCGATACGGAGTACAGGCTCGCCGTTTGCATCTTCGATGATGGCATCAAATGCGCCCGGGCTTCGACTCGGCATGTGTTGCCAGACGGGTTCGCCGTTCGGGCCGCTCGTCAGGTCGATGCGCCGTCCGTTCACAACCACCGCGGTCAGCGCAAACGGCACTGCGGTACTGACCACGCCTCCCGTGTCAATCTCGCGTGTGGATTGAACGAGGATGTGGTCTTTGCGATCGATCTCTTGAAAGTAGTCAGTCAGGCGGAGTGATTCGATACCCAGTCCGAAGGGCGAGATTTCGGCCAGCATCTCGTAGTCGGAGTCAGCATCGAGACTGCCCAGCGTGGGCATCGCGATGGCGGTGTCGAGGGTGCGCACGCGAAGACCGGTCGGCGCGGGCGTGTCGGTCGCCGGGGTCGATTCTGGTTGTTCTGGTTCGACCGGATCGATCGTTGGCGTGATCGGCGAATCGATCGGGTCGGGGGTCTCAACAACAGTCGAGTCGTCGTCGACCGTCGGTGCAGCGTCATCGTCGGTGTCCTGATTCGTCGCGAGCGTCGGATCGGGCGTGGTGGTTTTTGATTTAGAGCCGCCCTGAGCAGCCAGAATGGCGATTCCAACACCCAGCAGAAGAGCGCCAAGCGGAATGAGAAGTCGGAGTGTCGTGTTTTTTTGTTTGGGCATAGAAGATGTCCGCTGCACTTGAGGAGCCGGGGACAAGGATAGACCCCTGTCCGGGCGGCATCGAGCGAGTCGGCAGGTCGGACGCTGCGGTTGTGCGGAAAACGGATATGTGGATTGCGACGAGATGGCTGCATCGCACGATCGCAACGGGTGTCGAAGCGTTCTTCAGCCCTTGGATCGGTGGATCGGTTCTACCGACCTTCAAAGAGGCGATCACCGAGCCAATCGTGCAGATCGGGGATGGCTTTGATTTTGTCGGCGGTGACCTTGATGTCGTACTCAACGCGTCTGAATTCCACGCCATCGGGGTGGATGACGGCATAACTGGCGCGAGGGTCCTGGTCGCGGGGTTGGCCGACCGATCCGACATTGATGACACATTTTTCGCTGGGATTGAACTTGTAGATTCGGGCATCGCCCAGTTCATCAGGCGGATAGAAGTCTGGCTCGTCGGTGAATACCCCCGGAACATGGGTGTGTCCTACCAGAGCGACACGGTCGACGCGTTCAAAAATAGACTCGAGTTTGTCCGGCGCGTCGTTGGCATCATCGGGGAAGATGTACTCATTGATGGGCCGGCGCGGCGAGGCGTGAACCGCCAATATCGGGAAGTCACCATCGGGCGTTTGCTCGACCACCCGCACACGCAAGCGACCGAGAAAGTCGTACCGAGAGGCGCGCAACTCGTGATTTGGCTCGGCATCAAACTGGCCGCGCGTCCAAAACGCGCTTGATTCGGCGACCGGGTTGAAATTTGTCGGTTCGTAGAGCACGCCGAAATCATGGTTCCCCATGAGTGTCCAGGTGCACTGATCTCGGACGAGATCGACAACTTCGAGGGGGTCCGGGCCGTATCCGACGACATCCCCAAGGTTGATGATTCGTTCAATACCTGAATCGTGAATGTCTTCGAGGACTTTCTTCAAGGCTTCGGCGTTGCCGTGAATGTCGCTGATAACGGCTGTAGGCACGGGTTTGAGACTCCCTTCGGGTCGATTCTCGGGCGTTCGGGTCTCCGAGCGGGAGAAAACCCGTAGCGGACATGCTAGAGCCTGTGTGTGACAAGAGCAACGAGTGTGCCCCTTGGTTGCCTGAGCGAGAATTGCGCCGGTCTGTCACGGGCGATCTGAGTAATGATTGGGGGTCGGGATTGCCGAAGGTGATAGTTCACCGAATGATGTCGTGTGGGCGTGCGCGTGTGCGCCCCGTCTCAGCGGCACCAAGGCGTCCAAGTGGACTGAAGCGCGAGGGAGACCATGCCAGCAGCCAGCGTGAATTACCAACGGACGCGGGAGATGACGATTGATGAGCTCTTGCTCGAAAATCGGATCGTCTTCCTCGTCGGCGAAATCAATCAGGCATCGGCATCGCGCGTGATGATGCAGATGCTCTATCTCGAGAACCAGCGTCGGACGCAGGAGATCAGCCTGTACATCAACTCACCCGGTGGGGCGGTTGATGACACACTGGCGCTCTACGACACGATGCGGTTCCTCTCGAGCAGCATTGCGACCTATTGCATCGGCCGGGCCTACTCGGGCGCTGCGCTGTTGCTCACCTCGGGCGCTGAGGGTCGGCGGTTTATTCTGCCGCACGCCAAGGTGATGATCCATCAGCCCTACGGCGGTGTGACCGGTCAGGCGGAAGATATCCGTCTGCAAGCCGAGCAGATCATCAAGAGCAAGCAGACCCTGACGCGGATCATCGCTGAGCACACCGGTCAGGACTATGACACCGTTGTCAAGGACTCTGAGCGTGACAAGTACTTCACGGCGACCGAAGCCAAGGCGTACGGTCTGGTCGATGAGGTTCTTTCATCACCGCCCAAGGGCGCCGCTTGAGAACTGGGAGAACACGCATGAATACGCAAGGAGCATCCATGAATCCCAGTGCCAACACGCTTGTGCCGATTGTCGTCGAACAGACGGGGCGCGGCGAGCGTTCGTATGACATTTTCAGTCGTCTGCTCAAAGACCGCATCGTCTTCGTGACCGGTCCCGTGATGGACGACATGGCGAACCTGATCGTCGCGCAGTTGTTGTTTCTTCAAAACGAAGAAGCCGGCGCAGATATTCACCTCTATGTCAACAGCCCGGGCGGATCAGTCACCGCCGGACTCGCGATCGTTGACACCATGCAGTTCATCAGCCCGGATGTGTGTACCTACATCATCGGGCAGGCAGCGAGCATGGGCTCGGTCATCGCCTGTGCCGGCACCAAGGGCAAGCGGTATGCACTGCATAACAGCCGCAACCTGATGCACCAGCCGCTTATCAGCGGTGTGCTTGAAGGCCAGGCAACCGATATCGAAATCGAAGCTCGCGAAATGCTTCGTCTGCGCGATCGGTTGTATTCGATCTATTCGACCGCAACGGGTCAGTCAGCGGAGAAGATCGAAGCCGACTGCGACCGCAACCTGTGGCTCGATGACAAGGAGATGATCTCGTACGGGCTCATCGACGAAGTGCTGCACAGTTTGCCGAAGACGAAGAAGGAATAGCCGAAACTGGATTCCGATGAACGCGTCACAAGCCCAGCCATCCGAATGGCTGGGCTTTTTCATTTCAACCATGGGGCGCTATGAATCGATCGGCGGTGTACGCATCGCGGCAATGCGTGCGATGAGATCGGCACGAAACTCATCGAGCGGGCGACCTTTGGGGATCGGCGACTTGTCAGCCGGTGGCGGGGTTCCGCGTTTGATGGATCGTGGATGGCGTCTGGTTCGGGCTTTGCGCATGGTGTCTCACTTCCTCGAGACAAAGGTGCTGCCGGTTCGGAAGTTGTGCCCGTGGGTTGGGTGGTTGGCGTGTGACCGAGGCTGCATGACCGGAACCAATCACCGGTGTTGACGACAGCGAGGTGCGATAACGATGCCGAAAGACGGGGATGCCTCGATTGCGGTTGACAGGTTGAAACTCGGCCCGGTGATGGCCGAGGTATAGTGCCAGCATGCGCTACGCAATGATCATGGCAGGCGGTTCGGGGACTCGGCTGTGGCCGATCAGTCGAAAGGGCACACCCAAACAACTCATTCGGTTCATCGACCGGGGCGAGGGCGAACAGGCGAGTTTGCTCGAGATCGCTGCCGAGCGCCTGGTGGGGCTCGTGCCGGATGGCTGCCGGTATATTTGCACGAACGAAGGGCATCGATCGCGGATTCTCGAAACGGTGCCGGGGTTTGATGATGATCACATTCTGGGTGAGCCGGTCGGGCGCGACACGGTCAATGCGGTCGGGTTTGGTGCTGCGGTGTTCGGGCTTGATGACCCGGACGCGGTGTTCGCGGTGGTGACAGCGGATCATTTGATCGAGCCGATCGATGTGTTTCATAAGGCTGTCACGACCGGGTTCGATCTCGTCGAAGCCGACCCATCGCGGATTGTGACATTCGGTATCAAGCCGACCCATGCGGCGACCGGGTTCGGGTATATCGAGCAAGCCGGTGATATTGACGGGACCGATGGCCTTGGGTTTCAAGTCGCGCGGTTCGTCGAAAAACCCGATCGTGAAACAGCGGAGGGGTATGTCGCAAGCGGCAAGTTTCACTGGAACGCGGGCATGTTCGTGTTTCATGCGCGCACATTCATGGAGATGCTCAAGAAGCACGCACCAGAGTCAGCCGCCGGGCTTGCGAAAATTGCGCAGGCATGGAAAACCAACGATCGGCGAGCGGTTCTGGACGAGGTCTATCCGACGCTGCCCAAGATCAGTGTTGACTATGCGATCATGGAGCCGGCGTCACATGACGACTCGGTAACGATCTGTGGCGTTCGGACTGATGTCGACTGGCTCGATGTCGGTTCGTGGCCGGCGTACGGCGAGACGCGCAAGCCCGATGCGGGGGGGAATCGTATTTCTGGCCCGGGCTCGATGGTGCATGTTGATAGCCGCGACAACCTGGTGGTGACGAGCGGGGGCGAAGCGCACACGGTGGCTCTGCTTGGGTGCGAAGGGTTGATCGTGGTGCAAACGCCGAATGCGACACTGGTGATGCCGCGCGAACGAGCGGAAGAGTTGAAGCGGCTTCATGAGTTTGTGCCGGATGATTTGAAGTAGTCGCTTCACTTTACCCGTGGCTACATTGCGATGCCCCTTTCGGGGCAGAACGGGACGGCGCGTTCCATGTCGATTCCAAACCGTTCTACCCACGCTCCGAAGCAGATCACCCGCCATACAACATTGTCGTAAGTCGGCGCATCGTCACCCTCTGAGAGCATCGCACGGAGGCGATGGGCAGCGGTGGGGGACAAGAGATCAGCAGCGGCTGTCAGTCCTCGTTCGAGGCGATCCTTGGCGCGATCGTCTGATCGCAGCCAAGCCTTCTCGGGTGTTGAAAACGCAACCTTGTCGGTGCGGTTGAGGATGTCGCCGGGCACGATGGTGCGCAGTTCTTCGCGCAACGCCCATTTGGTGATGCCGTGTTTGATCTTGGCTTGGGTAGGCCGTGCCAGCGATGCAGCGACGAGATCGTGGTCGAGGAACGGGACGCGGGCTTCGACACCGAAGTGCATGGAGTTGCGGTCTTCCCAGTGGAGGAGTTGCGGGAGGCTTCCCCTGGTGAGTTGGTCGAGGCTCAGCTCGCGGGCGGAGCGCCAGCCGTTGGGCATGGCATCGAATGGGTCATTCCAGCCCGCGGCAACATCACGCGAGAGCAACGCGTTCGATCCGCGAACACGGGCACGAAGCCACTTGGGGGCGAATGCGGCCAGAGCTTGGGCGACCTGCGTCGTGAGTGGAAAGCCGTGCAGTTCCTTGGCGCTGTGGGCGTGGACATGTGCAGCGAAGAATCGCCCTCGGGAGAAATATTCAGCGAGGGCTGCTTTGAAGAAAGCGTGGTAGCCGCACAGTTGCTCGTCGGCGCCCTGCCCATCGAGCATGACCTTGAGGCCGAGGGCTTGGGCGCGCTCAAAAACCTTGAACTGCGCAAAGATCGAGGGCGATGCGAACGGCTCGTCTTGCGCCCAGACCAGTTCGTCAAGCATGTCAAACAAAGCGACGCCGGTTGGCGTTACTTCGTCGATCGAAGCACCAGCATTTTTGGCGGCTGTGTGTGCGAAACGAGATTCGTCAATCGTGGATTCTTCACTCGATGACAGATCAGTCGTCCGGGCATGAATGGTCTGGAGTTGGGCTTGAGCGTTCTGTGTGTGCAGCGACCTCGATGCCAGCGCGACCACCGCAGATGAGTCGATCCCGCCCGAAAGACATGATCCGACCGGGACATCGGCGATGAGTCTCTGTTCGACGCTCTTTGCGAGCAGATCGACGAGGCTTCGGTTGGTCGGCGGTGCGTGCGTTGCCAGATCGAACCAGACATCAGTCGTCATATCTTGTGGCCGATCGAGCGGGATGAGGACTGATGTTCCCGGGACGACCTGATGCACGCCTGCGAACATGGTTTCGCCGGGGACATGGTCGATGAGGCCTCGCGCGAGAAAATCGAGCGCACGCGGTGTGTTGAGTTTGGGTTTCCAGTCTGGGTGGACGGTGAAGGCTTTGATTTCAGATGCGATGCACATTACGCCCGGTTCCGGGCTCCAGTGGTAGAGCGGCTTGATGCCAAAGCGATCGCGAGCGAGGAGCAGGGTGTTTGCGTCGCTGTCGTAGAAGCAGAACGCGAACTGGCCATCGAGATGCGGGATTGCCGCACGGCTTTGCGCTGCGAGGAGGTGCAACAAGACCTCTGTGTCGCAGCCTGACTTGAACTGGACGCCGGATGTTTCGAGCGGTGCACGCAACTCATTGAAGTTGTAGATTTCGCCGTTGAAGGACAGCGTGTGCTTTTCTTGCCCGGTCGACATGGGCTGGGCACCGGCATCGGAGGTGTCCTGAATCGCGAGTCGACAATGGGCGAGTGCGAGGGTGGCGGGTGCATCGTGGTCGACGGGGCCGCAGTTGTGGAAGACGATCATGCCTCGCCCGTCTGGGCCTCGGTGTTCGATCTGATCGAGCATTGATCGGGCCAACGAGCCCAGATTTGGTTTGGGCTCGGCGGACAATATGGTGACGAGTCCACACATTGGGGATGACTTTACCACGCCAGCCACACCGTGTACCCGGACCCCCCGGAATTGACAGAATTCGGTGCCGAATCTAGTCTGGCAAGCGACGAATGGTGGCGTTCGGCGCGCTACCCTTCGCCTTGCAGCATCCAGTGCGATCAAGGTTGATCCGCTTGTCAGATGCTCGTGGAGGCACGATTGTGGAACTTGCTGGCAAAAAAGTCATGGTCATCGGCGGTGCAGGACTCATCGGAAGCCATGTGGTGGACGAACTTCTCAAGACCGATGTTGGCGAAGTTGTGGTCTATGACAATTTCTTTCGTGGGTCGTACGACAACCTCGCTGAGGCTCTTGAAGACCCACGGGTGACCGTTTCGCCGCACGGCGGAGACATCCTGCAGACCGACATCCTCGAACGAGCGATGGAGGGTTGCCACGGTGTGTTTCACCTGGCGGCACTCTGGATCCTGCAGTGCCATGAGTATCCGCAGACCGCGTTCGATGTGAATGTGCGCGGCACATTCAATGTCATCATGGCGGCGATCAAGAACAAAGTTGAACGCGTGGTCTATTCGTCCTCAGCATCGGTCTATGGCGATGCAGTTGAACTGCCCATGACCGAAGACCATCCATACAACAACGATACCTTCTATGGTGCAAGCAAAATCGCGGGCGAGCACTTCTTCAAGAGCCTCGGGCATCGTTACGGGCTCGACTGGTGCGGCCTGCGGTACATGAATGTCTATGGCCCGCGTCAAGACTACAAGGGCGCGTACATCGCGGTCATGCACAAGATCCTCGATCGCATCGAACGCGGCGAGCAGCCGGTGGTGTATGGCGACGGCAGCCAGCAGTATGACTTCGTGCATGTCACCGATGTTGCACGGGCAAATGTGCTCGCGATGGGTTCGACCGCTGGCGGGCAGAATTACAATGTGGGCCGCGGCATCGGGACCTCGATCAAGGAACTGACCGAACTCCTGCTCGACCTGTCGGGCAGCGAACTCGACATCGCATACGAGAAGGCGGGTCTGACCTTCGTGACGAATCGGATCGGGTGTCCCAAGGCTGCCGAGCGCGATCTTGGATTCAAATGGACCATCGATCTGCAGGAAGGCATGCGGAGCCTGATCGAATGGCGTCGAGGGAATGAGACGGCGCTGGTAGGCAAGCAGCGTGCTTCGGGCGGTATTCTCGCAACTTGATGCAGGAGGCTGACGCATGTGCGGAATTGCCGGAATCGTCAGTCTGAACGGCCGACCCGTTGACCCCAATGCACCCAAACGCATGTGCGACATCATCGCGCACCGCGGACCGGATGATGCGGGGTATGTGTTCTTTCATCACGGCCGAGCGCCCGACGGACAAGGTTCGTCCTGGGTGCGATTCTGCGATGCTGAGTTCACCCATCTCAACGAACACCTGCCTGTGTTCGGCGGTTCGTATTCGAGATCAGAACTTGGTGAACGAGAGTTCACACTTGCGTTCGGACACCGGCGGCTGTCGATTCTTGATCTCTCGCCCGCGGGTCATCAGCCCATGTGTTCGCCCGATCGATTGCTCTGGATCGTCCACAACGGCGAAGTGTTCAACTTTCAGGAGTTGCGTCAGGATCTTGAAGCGCGCGGCTACCAGTTTCGCTCGGGGACAGACACTGAGGTCATTCTCGCGCTGTGGGAAGAGCACGGGTCGCGATGTCTGGAGATGTTGGACGGGCAGTTTGCGTTTGCGGTCTATGACCGGCGTGACAACTCGTTGACACTGGCTCGCGATCGGTTCGGGGTCAAACCGCTCTACTACGCGATTGCGGATGGCCAGTTGGCATTTGCGAGTGAAGCCAAAGCGCTCTTTGCCAGTCGCCTGTTTCGACCCGAGATCGATCCGGCGTCGCTTGTTGAATACATGACCTTCCAGAATACGCTCACGCGCGAGACGATCTGGAAGGGTGTCAAGATCCTGCAGCCGGGCGAACTGTTGCGGATCGAGCCGGCAGGTGGAACTGAGCCGCGGATCGAGCGGTATTGCGAAGGCAGCGCTCCGCTGCGGATGACGACGGATTCGCCGGCAGAGTCGGCGGCGCAAGTCGCGCAGTCATTCGGCGAAGCGGTTCGCCGTCAGTTGATCAGCGATGTGCCTGTCGGCAGTTATCTGTCGGGGGGGATGGATTCCGGTTCGATCGTCGCGGTCGCTGGCAAGGTGATCGATCGGCTGCATACTTTTACCGGCGGGTTTGATCTGACCAATGTGAATGGCATTGAGCAGGGGTTTGACGAACGCCGCATGGCGGAGCAACTCAGTCACCTGCTCCAGACCGAGCATTACGATGTTGTTTTGCACGCGGGCGATATGCCGGCAGCGATGGAGTCTTTGACCTGGCATATGGATGATCCGCGGGTGGGCATGTGCCACCAGAACTGGTATGTCGCCAAGTTGGCTTCGCGGTTTGTCAAGGTTTGTCTGGCGGGCACCGGGGGCGACGAGTTGTTCGCGGGGTATCCGTGGCGGTATCGACCATCGTTGCAGTTTGATTCGATCGGTGGCTTTGATGATGCGGTGTTTGAATCGTGGCATCGGTTGTTACCGGCCGGCGAACTGGGGCGACTGTTCTCATCTGACATGCAGCAGCACCTGGGTGTGCCGCGTGAGCGATTCGATGATGTTATGCGCGGTGCGCCCGCGTGGTCAGACCAGGCCGACTCGGTCGATAACCTGATGCATCGTGCATTGTACTTTGAAGAGCGCACCTTTTTGCACGGGCTTCTGGTTACAGAAGACCATATTTCAATGGCGCACAGCCTTGAGACGCGGGTGCCGTTCCTCGACAATGCACTTGCCGATCTGGCGTGGCGTTTGCCGCCATCGGTGAAGATTCAGATGGACAAGTTGCGAGCGGCGAGTGCTGACGATTTTATTGACTCGGCGGACGGCAAGATCGTTCTTCGCCGGGCGATGGAACGGTACCTGCCGAAGGAGTTTGTCTATAACCGGAAGCAGGGATTCAGCCCCCCCGATGAGAACTGGTATCGCGGGCCATCGATGGACTACATCAAGTCCATTCTGCTGGACAGCCAGACACTTGAGCGGCCCTGGTTTGACAAGGCATTCCTGCAGAGTCGTTTGGATGAACACTTCTCAGGGCAGCGCAATCATCGGCTGTTGATCTGGTCAATGCTCAGTTTCGAGTGGATCCAGCGACACTTTGCGGATGGTTCGATCGTGCAACCCGAGGATCGGCTGCGCTCTCTCCGTCCGACGGTGCGCGTCATACCAAGCAGCGCATCGAGCGAACTCGCTGAACCATCGGTCTAATTGTGGGTGCGATGCTGACATCCGTGACCGAGTTGGGCCGAACGATCCACGACTTTGCGGGCATCGTTCGTCGAGCGGTGCGTGGTCGAAAGGCGGACTTCACCGCAGTGATCGGATTCGGTGTTCTTGGCGCGGCGGCTCAGATTGGCGCCATTGCTGCGTTGCTCGGTTTTCTTCGGCTGATGAATCGAGCGGAGACTGACGGGCCGGTGATGTGGCACGGAGTCGAGTTCTCGAGCGGCCTGGGCGCGCTCATGCTTGCATCGGGCGTGCTTGCGATCATGTTGATCGTCGCAGCGGTCGCCAATTACCTGGCGATCCGACGGGCTCGAGCGATCGGACGCGGTTGCGCCGAATCAACCACGCTACATCTCTTTGATCTGGTTGACCGAGCAGAATCCATGCCCGAGGGGATGAGCAGCAAAGAACTGCAAGCGATGGGCGTGCGCGGTTCGCGGCTGAGCGGGATTTCGGTTGAGAACACGATTCGGCTGATTCATCCGGTGATTCAGATCGTCGCGTTGCTCGGGGCGCTGTTTTATCTCGACTGGTTGGCAACCGCGCTGTTTGTTCCGGCGATGTTGGTTCCGATCCCGGTGCTCTGGAAATACAATCGGCGTGTGCGCGAATCGGCCCGCGAGTTTTATGACTCGGCAGCCAAGGGCTTTGGCCGAGCGGTGGGGACCACCGTCGAAGCGCTCCAGCACGCCAAGGGTCGCAGCGGAGTATTCAAAGATGCAGCGATCGATCGATATCGCAGCACGCCTGAAGTTTCCAGTTTTTTCCATCATTACGATGACATGCAGTTGACTTCGAGTCGTGCGGTTCTGATCACATCTTTGTTTCGCCCGCTCATCATGGTTTATGTGTTGCTGGTGCTCGGGTTGCGGGTCGGAGAGGGGGGGATGACATGGCCGGATGCGATGGGATTCCTGCTTGTTCTCATTCAGGTGACGATGCGACTGGAAGGTGCCGTTGCCCAGGTTTCTGTCCTGAGCCGATTGCACACGCAGATTGAGCCGCTGTTGGCGTTTGAGTCGCATGTTGCTGCAGGAGAAGCAGCCTATGCTGGCAGGTGGCAGCGAGAGCCCATCGTGTTGCATTGGAACGCTATCCGAGTGATTGGTCAGCCGGGATCACCCGTTCAGTTTTTTACGGGGCGATCGACGCTGCGGCTTGAACTGCCCGGTCTGATCGAAGACCTCTCGACGCATCTCACTTCGGGTCTCGACGCGCTGCGGTCGGCAGCCTTTGTCAGTCGGCGATTTTGCCCGAACGGCGTGAACGGTGCTGCACTATTGACCGGCCAACGCAATCCTGGTGATGATGAACTCAAACTTGTCATGCGAATCGCCGAATCGCTCGAGGTTGCTGCTGAGGTGCGGATTTACGCTGCCGAAACTGTGACACTGGAACGTTGGGGTTCGATGTCTCCGGCCTGTCGGATTGTTTTTCAACTCGGTGCCGTTATCTGCGATGAAGAGCGACCGGTGATGCTCGACATTGGGCTCTTGACTCAACTCGACCGTTCACAGGCCGAGACGCTCCTCGCAGAGTTCGCAGATCGCATCGTTGTGCTTCTCGCGCAGAACTACGGCTCGAACTGCGTCTACGCCACCGATGTTGTGGCGCTTGTCGATCGAGATATTGTGTGGGCTGGTCCGAGCGCCGCGTGGGCAACGAGTGATATTCGGTCGTCATTGGCCAATGACACGCCGTCGGCTTCTGCTGAGGAGGTTGATGCGACGCTTGAAGACGAGCTGGTGTGAGCGAATCAAGGAGTGTGCCTCGGAATGCGACTACTTGGGATTGACCTCGGCGACAAACGGACCGGCATTGCGTTAGCCGATCTGTTTACTCGGATCGCGAGCCCGATCGAAGTCGTCGAAGTACCGATCGCTCGTCATAACGGTGCGGATTTGCTCAAGTCATTGGTCGTTGTGATCGAGCGTGAACTCGGGCCGATCCAGTCTGCCGGCGAGGTCGTTCTGGGATTGCCGCTAAACATGGATGGTTCGGCAGGGCCTCGCGCGAAGATGGTGCAGGCGTTTGGTGAACGCATCGCGCAAGCAACCGGACGGACGGTCCATCTGCAGGACGAAAGGCTCAGTTCGGTCGAGGCAGACCAAAGAATGGCACAATCCGGCCTGACGCACGGTCAGAAGAAGTCTCGTCGTGATGCCATCGCTGCAGCCGCAATACTTCGCAGTTACATGGACGCATTGGCCGAATAACTTGTCAGCGTACAGTGTTTGTCGAACGGTACTGTCCTGTACAAGGAGCTTTCACATGACTCTCTTCGTTCACCTGATGCTTTCGCTGCTTTTAGCCTTGGGCGGCATGTGGTCGACGGGTACTCAGGAACCCCAGCCTTCGATCGATGCCGGTACGACGATACCTGAAAGTCAGCCGGTTGCAGAGTCGCGCGATGTCAAGGCTGAATCAGAGGATGAAGAGGCGCCACGCCAATTCGAGTCGGCGGGAGCGTTACTCAGTGCGCTTGAAAAGGCGGACAAGAACATTCGGACCTTTACCGCTCAGATTCGGTACATACGGCTGTTCGAGATTCAGGGCGATGTGCAGACCCGACTTGGCTACCTCGCATTTGAAACCGATCCGCCTGTTGAGATCAAGCAGGACTTTGCGGTCCCCGACCAGGCACAGCCGATTCGCAAGCGATCGGTGGCGGTACGGTTTGACAAGTTCATTGCAGGCGGGCGCCAAGACAATGAGGAACGCCTGTGGGTCTTTGATGGTGAATGGCTTGTCGAGAAAAACCCCGCGGAGCGGCAGTTCATCAAACGCCGCATGGTGCGCCCCGGGCAGGTGTTCGATCCACTTCGCGTTGGCGAAGGGCCGTTCTTTGTGCCCGTTGGTCAGCGTCGCCAGGATATGGAGGGGTACTTCCATACCGCGCTGCGCGACAGCGACCATGGTTTGACCGACGACTTTGACGCCGAGCGGGACGCACTTTTAAAGGCGCTCGCGAAGAAACTGGACGGTCTGATTCAACTGGAGTTACGCCCTCGGCAGGGGATTGAACAGGTCGAAGATTTCGATCTGATCCGCGTGTGGTACGACCCGCAGACGCTGCTTCCGCGTGCGTCGCTGTCGGTCGATCCGCTCGGTGATACGGACATTTTTGAGCTCTTTGACATTGATCTGAATGAAGTGCGTCGCCCGCTTGCTGCGGACGCATTCAGCGTGCAGATTCCCGGCCCGGAAGACGGGTACCATGTCGAAGTCGTGGACAGGACGCTGCCATGAGATGTGCTTTTTCTGTCGTGACGGCTGCCGTCGCGATGAGTCTGTGTCCGGCGCTCGCCTGCGCGCAGGACGACCAACCCGACATCAACCCGGCCGTCCTGCAACGCGTGGAAGCGTCGTTTCTGACGGATGAAGAACGCCAGGATCTTCGCGTCTATCACGGCTTGTGGACGGCGTCAGACCTTGATACTCCGGCTCGGCAGGCGCGGGCGGCATTGACGGTCGGTGCGATTGATCATGCGTCGTTGCACGATGAATCGGTTTCCGTGCTGGATCGAGCCGAAGGAGCGCTTCGGCGAGGCGATCTGGAAACATGCATCGAGTTGGTCGCCGGTCAGACCTCCATACGCGCGATCAGACTCCGCGCCCAGTCGCTTGCTGACCTCGGCCGATTTGACGAAGCCGATGCAGCCCTTGACCCATTGATCGGGCGCATGGCAGAGGAAAAACTGGATGCCAATCAATTGGTGGAAGGGGTTCGCGGGTTACGGCTGCGCACCTGGATGCGCGGTTCTGCGCGAGTGGACGGCACGGACTATCGGCAGATTCTGTCGCTGTTGAATAAAGCCCGCGATGAACTCGATCGACTTGCGTGGCCGGTTCGACTGGCTGAAGCCGAACTCCTCTACTCGCGGCACAATCGAGCAGAGGCCTTCCAAGCGGCGCAGGAGGTGTTGCTGTTGAATCCACGATGCACCGATGCATTGTTCATTCTGGGTAGTTTGGCTGTCGATGGTTTCGACTTCGAACGCGCGAATGCAGTCGCCGACTCGATGGATGTTTTCGCGGGCGGCCTCAACGCGACGAGCGCGGGGGCAGACGCGATTCGCGCTAAGGCGCTGTTGCGCGAGCGTGAGGCTCATGATGCCGAAGCGCCGCTCGAACGGTTGCTTGGTGCATACCCATCGCACCGACTCGGGCTCGCGCTTGCTGCAGCGGCGGCCGCGGGTGCATACGACGACGAGCGCGCACGCGACCTGCTCGCATTGAGTGACGATCTCAGTCCGGGGCATCCGCTGGCATGGTACGAAGTGGCTCGGGTGCGATCGGAAACCCGTCAATACACTCAAGCAACCGAAGCGTTTGCCGAGGCGATTCGCCGCCAACCGAACTGGCCCGCTCCTCACATTGACCTCGGGCTGATGGAGATGCAATCCGGGCAGGATGGTGAAGCGCTCTCGGCTCTTGAACGGGCGATGTCGCTCGATCCATTCAATGCCCGGGCCGCCAATAGTCTTCGTCTCATGAACGAACTGGCGTCTTACGACACGATCGAGACCGAGCATTTCGTGATTCGCTACAAGCCAGGAGTTGATCAGGCATTGGCGCTCGATATGCCGCCAATTCTGGAGGCGATACACGAGCGCGTTTGTGGCAATGACCTGGGGGGGATGGATTACGAGCCAACACGCAAGACCACGATCGAACTGATGCCGAATCACGAGTGGTTCGCCGTTCGTATCACCGGCATGCCAAGCATTCATACGATGGCAGCCTCGACCGGGCCCGTGATAGCGATGGAGAGCCCGCAGTTCGGTCCGGGGTTTATGGTCGGTCCTTACGATTGGCCTCGCGTGTTGCAGCACGAGTACACCCACACGGTTTCACTCGAGCGCACCCGCAACCGCATCCCGCATTGGATGACCGAGGCAGCGGCCGTTTATCTTGAGGACGCTCCTCGTGATGCGAACCGATGGAAACTGCTTGCGGCGGTGGCAGCGCGAGACGCATGGTTCGACCTCGATGAGATCAACATCGCCTTTGTGCGCCCCGAACAACCGACCGATCGCAATCAGGCGTATGCCCAGGGGCATTGGATGTACGAGTTCATTGTTGAGCGGTGGGGGGGAGAAGCACCGCTCGCTTTGATGGATCAGGCTGCGGCAGGTGTCGAAGAATCAGAAGCGTTTGTTGAAGTGCTCGGGCTCGATCGGGATGCGTTTGTCGAGGCCTTTATCGAGTTCGCTGAGGGTCAGTTGCAGGCTGTGGGCATGATCCGGGCTGACGGTCTGTCTTCGATTGGTGACCTCATCGAACCTTGGACGCAGGAATGGGCGGATCGTGGATTTGAGCCTTCAGCCGAGGAACGGCTCGAAGTCATGCAAGCGTTGCTCGAGGATCACCCGGAGCATCCTGATGTGCTCGAGGGCGTGATTGTTTCCGAGGTCGAGTCGAATGAGGGCGAACCGACCGAGGCGCTGATTCCGATTCTCGTGCGGTACGCCGCGATTCGAACGGTCGACGATCTGCCTCATCGGCTCTTGGCTCGGTGGTATCTGACGCGCGACGATCCGCAGCAGCACGCCGAAGCAATTCCGCATCTGGAATGGCTTGATACGCGGCAAACAACAAGTGCGGCGTATGCCGCCGAACTGGCGCGTCAGTATGTCGCGACCGGGGCATTTGATCAGGCAATTCGTCACGCCGAGCGGGCGACGCAGGTGGCGCCGTTCGACGCAAATGAGCGCGAGTTCGCAGCACGGGTTGCACTATTGGCGAAGGACTACGCAACCGCCGAGCGGCACATCGTGGCGCTCACCATTCTCGAGCCTGACCGCACCCAGCATATCAAGCGGCTCGAGGCCATTCGTACGATGATCGAAAACGAGTCAGGCGGCTGAGCGCTCGTCGTCGTCCGGTGACGCCATCGGGCGAGCGTACGGGCTCGCGGTTTTGCCCGACTCAATGTCTGCTTTGTCCGGCGACTCGTTCAGTGACCACCCGGACCAGTCAAGGAAGTGCTGTTGAATCTGTGTGGCAATCTCGTTCGCCGAGAGGCTGCGTTCAAAGGACATCATCGGTCCGAACTCGATGCGTGCGTTGCTTGTTTTCCACAGGCTTGCCCACGCCGGATCAACCTGGGGGGTGCCATCGATAAAGACGGGCAGCACACGGGCATGGCTTCGTCTGATCATCATGCCGAGCCCCGGGTTAAAGGGGAGGATCTGTTGGGGGGGGCGTTCGATGCCCCCTTCCGGGAAGATGCCGATCACGCCATGCGACCTCAGGTGTGCGATCGCGGTTCGCATTCCCACGCCGTTGTCCGATCGATCGCGCCCGATGAAGATGATCCGTTGCCACTTCCAGAACCATTCGAGTGCGGGTGCTCGCATGTCAGATGCCATGAGCCAACGGATTTCGAACGGACAGACGGCTTGAATGAGGATCGGGTCGATCCCTGCGGTGTGATTGGCCACGACGATGATGGGCCCGGGCGCTCGGTTCTCGGGGATATGCTCTCTACCGTGAACTTGCAGATGGTGGACCAATCTGACATACCAGCGCCCGAGGATGAACGCCACTCCGGCTTCAAACTCGCCTCTGGGGTTGCGAAACACGGCGCGCGACGCAAAACCCACTCCAACAAGGGGTATTACGAGCACCAGCGTCCAGAAAAACACGGTCATTTGGGCACCATGTTAGCGTGTGCAAATGCTCGGGGCGCGACGATGCAATCTGCTTTCCTGACACGGGTTGGGATTGGACGACGATGAGTGACCTATGGGCGGATAACCGAGAACGCTCGAGGCGGCGCGTTGAACCGCTCGCGGTGCGGCTGAGGCCCCGCACGCTCGATGAGTTTACCGGGCAGGCATCGATCGTCGGGCCCGGACGACTCCTGCGGCGCATGATCGAAGCCGACGCGATGACTTCGATCATTCTGCACGGCCCGGCGGGCACGGGAAAGACCACGCTTGCCGAGGTCATTGCCAATGCGACCAAACGGCGATTTGTTCGAGAGAATGCCGCGTCGGTTGGTGTGAAACGAATTCGGGAGATCATCGACGAAGCAGGCGCGGTTCTGGATACCTCCAGCGTGCGCACGATTCTGTTTCTCGACGAGATTCATAGATTCAACAAAGCCCAGCAGGATGTGCTGCTCGGTGATGTCGAGCGCGGGTTGATCACGCTCATTGGCGCGACAACAGAAAACCCGTTGTTTGCGGTCAATAGCGCGTTGATCAGCCGAAGCACGCTGTTTCGGCTCGAATCGCTCGGCGAGGGCGACATCGTGCGGGTGCTTCGGCGAGCGATCGCGGATGAATCGCGCGGGTACGGATCGCTCGACCTGACGGTGACCGACGAAGCGCTGCGGGTCTGGTCGCTCAAGAGTGAAGGGGACGCAAGGCGTGCGCTGACCGCGTTGGAGGTGGCGGTTCGCTCGCAGATTGAACGGCAGGATGCTGACCATCAGCCGATCGTGATCGATGAGCAAATCGCCGAAGAGTCAATTCAGGAAAAAGTCGCTGCGTACGGCGCTGACGGGCACTACGACGCCGCCAGCGCGATGATCAAGTCGGTGCGTGGGTCCGACCCGGATGCCGCGTTGTATTGGATTGCCCGCATGCTTGAGTCGGGCGAAGATCCCCGATTTATTGCGCGTCGGCTCGCGATCCTGGCGAGCGAGGACATCGGCAACGCCGATCCGCGTGCGGTGGTCATTGCCGAGTCGTGCTGGAATCTGGTCGAACGCATCGGCATGCCGGAGTGCCGAATCACACTCGGGCACTGTGCGACCTATCTAGCACTCGCACCCAAGAGTAATGCAGCGTATGTGGCGATCGACGCAGCGATTGCGGATGTTCGCGAAGGAAGGGTCCTGCCGGTGCCGTTGTACTTGCGCGACCCGAACTCGTCACCCACAGCCGGCGAGACGGGGAAGGGTGTGCGAATGCGCGACCGCAAAGGAGAGCAGTATCAGTATTCGCACAACGCCGAGGGCAGCGTGACCGACCAGGACTATCTCGGTGTCACGAAGAAGTACTACCAGCCCACAGAGAACGGGGCCGAGCGAATTTTGAAGGAGCGACTCGAGGCATATCGCAAACTGCGCGCAAGGCGGAGGCATCACGGTGGTTGATCCTGCAGCCGAGAAAGCGCAGTTGCGGCTCAGGCTGCGTGCGAGACCGATCGCACCCGATGCGCATGTGGCGATCGACGAACAACTTGAGACCTCGACAGCACTTGGCTCGTGCAAGGTTGTCATGGCGTATCTGGCGATGCCTGATGAGGTTGATGTGGATAGTTGGATCGCCCGGGCCCTGCATCGAGGGGTGTCCGTCTGCGTGCCCCGTGTTCACTGGGAGGACCGGACTATGGAAGCTGTGCGTCTTGAGCGCACGGGCGACTGGGTCGTTGGCCGATTTGGATTGCGCGAGCCTGCAGCGACAGCAACGGTTGTGCCGATCGAACATATTGAGGCTGTGCTTGTGCCCGGTCTCGGATTTGATCTCGACGGATTTCGGCTCGGGCGTGGCGGTGGTTTCTATGATCGATACCTGGCGGGTGCGCCGTCGGCGTTGATGCGGCTCGGCATCGCGCCAGACGAACGGATCGTCAAGCGTGTGCCACGCGAGTCTTGGGATGAGCCGGTGAGTCATCTGGTTGGCGAGAGAGGCGTGCGGCGTGTTGATCGCACGGTGGAATGACGGAAGGAACGAAATGGGATTGCCCTCACAATCTGCACGGTCACAGAACATCGCCGGGCGGAGTTTTTCGTCGCGGCGCCGACGCCGATCAAAGTCGGCCGGACTCGTCGCGTTTGTCGGCGTTGTGCTGGTGCTTGGTGGCGTTGTCTATGGCGGGCTCTGGGTGTTCGGTGTTGTCGGGGACGCTGGCGAAGAATCGCCGATCAAAGAAGTTGCAGGCACCACGCCGACTTCCGATACAGAGTTGAACAATGGTCGCGGGCCCGAAGTGATTGATCAGGGCTCGCGTGCGGGAAATCCGTCGCCTGATTCTCAATTGCACACCGAAGCCAAAGGGCCGACCGGGTACACGCCTCCGGGCGCAACTGGTACCGGTGGTGATACGCCCCAGCGTCGCAATATTCTGCGTGAAGGACTCGAAAACGCTCGTCAGGGCGGTGAGTCGGGCGTGGTGACACCTATCTCATCTTCGACGAATGACAATGCGGCTGATGCCCAGAAGGCGGGTCAAGCCGAGCAGGGCGATCCAACGCGTGCACCAGATGGCGTGGCCGCTGCGCTGGCAGCACGGATCGGCGAAGCCGACGACCTGATGAACAACAACAAGCCCCTCGAAGCGAGGTTGGTGCTCAATGCGGCACTGATGAGTCCTCGCGTTCGTGGGAGTGACGCCGAAATGCTTCGAGCGAAACTTGGCGCACTCAATGCGGACTTGGTGTTCAGCCCGCGCGTCACACCGGGTGACCCGATGTGCGAGGTGTACGAGATTCAAGGCGGCGATCGACTTTCCAAGATTGCGCAGAAGCGGGAACTCGCGACCCATTGGAAGTTGATTCAACGCGTCAACGGCATGTCGAATCCGAATCGCATCCGCGCGGGGCAGCCTATCAAACTCGTGCGTGGACCGTTCCATGCGGTCGTGCACAAGGACGACTATCGCATGGATATCTTTCATGGCTCGCCCGAGTCGCCGGAGAACTGGCTGTACATTCGTAGTTTTGATGTTGGCCTTGGCAAAGAGGACGGCACCCCGATCGGGACTTTTCTCGTTGCTCGTAACTCAAAAGTCGCGAATCCGGCGTGGGTCAATCCACACAACCCGAGCGAGCGTTACGCACCAGATGACCCCGGAAACCCAATCGGTGAGTATTGGCTCGGGCTCGAAGGTCTTGGCGATGCTGCGGCGTTCGTCGGATACGGGCTACACGGTACGATCGAACCTGACAGCATCGGCGAACAGGCTTCGCTCGGTTGCGTGCGCCTCGGCAAGGACGACATCGAACAAGTATTCGAGTTGCTCGAAGAAGGCATCAGTGTGGTCAAGATCGTTCGGTAGCGCCTGATCGAGACGGCAGACCCGCACATCTCGATTTCAAATCGCCAGCGTCAGAGCGAGTCGGGTGTTGGTGTTTCGTGATTCGTCAACGCGGCGGCGATGGCTGCTCGGACGACATCCTGCCGGTTCATCACGAATAAGAGCGGGAGCGACCTTTTCTTGTCGTCGCTGTCTGTCCATGCGATGCTTCCAAACCCTTTGGTTGAGATCGAGACCGGGCCATCGAGTGTGAACACCTGTGTATCGCGGGGTTTGGTGCCGTTCCATGGAAAGCGGATGATCTCCAGTCGATTGGGGCTGAGTCTTGCATAAGTGGGGAGGCGCCAGAGAAAACCGACGATGGCTGCGACGGTGCAAGCGAGCGCGACCAGAACCCAGAAGGGGACATGTGCGAGCAGATGCATGCTCGCCAAAGGCAATGGCAAAAGCGACCAGAGTCGCTGCGACGGGCTTGTGATATCGAGGAAAGCGGCATCTGGCAGAAACGCTCGGAATCGTTCGGGTTCAAAGGGTGAAGACTCGATGGCTTGGAGGGTGCCCAGTTCGTCCGGCCAGCAGATGATGTGCACCCGGTATCGCTCGTCGGGTGCAAACGGGAGCGATGAGATGTCGTTTGAACGCCTGAGCATGCGAGCCGCGTGGATGCCGCGGTTCCAGAACACGAACACAACAACAACCGCCAGGGCTGATATCCAGATCACCGGGTGAATGGGGAGTGTGGAGCGTGCGATGACGAAACTGAGAGCAAAAAAGCCAAGTACACCGACAATTGCGGGTGCTAGTAGATCGAGGAGGAGCAGGACGGTACCTGTAGCCGCGTGGGTTGTCCCGCCACGCGAGAAATGAGGGGTGTCCTGATGTTCGAATTTGGGCATAAATAGACGGTCAAAAAAGGGGTTTGGGTGTGTCGAAAGCGCTAGAATAGGACTGCTTCAGAGAGGCCGAATTGCCCCCCCGTCCGAAGACGGGAGCGGACGGCGAACAGGGCCGAGATTCACACGGAACATACTCCATGACTGACCAGAATAGTCTTTCTGACTCCGGTGCCGAGTTGCCTACGAAAAATGGGTACGGTGCGGAGCAAATCAAGGTCCTTGAAGGGCTCGAAGCGGTTCGCAAACGCCCTGGCATGTATATCGGGGGTACGGGGATCAATGCCCTTCATCACCTTGTGTACGAAACGGTCGACAACTCGATCGACGAAGCCATGGCCGGGTACGCGACACAGGTCCATGTCGCTGTCATGGCGGACGGAACGGTGGTTGTCTCCGACGACGGTCGCGGCATTCCGGTCGACCCGGTCGTCAATGACGATCCGACGCTAAACGGGAAGTCCGCGGTCGAGGTCGTCATGACGCGATTGCACGCCGGGGGCAAGTTCGGGCAGGATGGCTCTGCGTACAAGGTCTCGGGTGGTTTGCATGGCGTGGGTGTAAGTTGTGTGAATGCACTCAGCGAGTTTTTGATCGCTGAAGTCCACCGCGATGGCAAGGTTTATGAAATGAAATTTGAGCGCGGCGCCGTCGTCGAAGAGCTCGCAGTCAAGAACACCGCCGTCGAGAACCCTTGGCGTGAAACTGGCACGACCATCACTTTCAAACCGGACGCGACCATTTTTCCTGAGGTCGATTTCAACTACGCAACGCTTGCCAGTCGCTTGCGCGAGTTGTCATATCTCAACCCAGGTGTGACGATCAAGTTGACCGATGAGCGCGTGGATGCTGAAGGGAAGCCTCGGCACGATGTGTTCAAGGCCGAAGTTGGGTTGCTTGAGTTTGTGCAGCATCTGATGATCGGCAAGAACACCATGTCGAGCGAGGTCTATCTTCGCCGCGAGTCGGGCGACATGATTTGCGAAGTCGCGCTGCAGTATCACGACGGATACAACGAGTTACTGCTCAGTTTCGCGAACAACATCAAGAATGTCGATGGCGGGACTCACGCGTCGGGATTCAAAGTGGCGCTGACGCGCACACTCAATGGCTACGCCAGGCGTTCGGGCATCATCAAGGACAAGGACCCGGTGCCGACGGGCGAAGACCTGCGCGAAGGGCTCGTGGCGGTGGTGTCGGTGAAGTTGCCCGATCCGGCGTTTAACAATCAGCCCAAAGAAAAACTGTTGAATCCCGAGATTGAGGGTTTCGTCAGTCAAGCAGTCGCTGAAGCGCTCGATGCGTGGTTGGAAGAGCATCCGAGCGAAGCGAAGAAGTTGTGTCTGAAGGGGATCATCGCGGCGCAGGCCCGTGAGGCCGCCCGCAAAGCGCGTGAACTGACACGGCGGAAGACGGCGCTTGAGTCTGGTTCGATGCCGCACAAGTTGCGTGACTGCAAGACGCGCGATGTCGATCGCAGCGAGTTGTTCCTAGTCGAAGGTGATTCTGCCGGTGGTTCGGCCACGCAGGGTCGCGACACCGACACGCAGGCGATCTTGCCGCTTCGCGGTAAACTCCTCAATGTCGAAAAGGCGCGAATCGACAAGATGCTGCAGCACGAAGAAATTCGTACGCTAATCCAGGCGTTGCGCTGCGGCATCGGACCGGACTTTGACATCTCGAAGTTGCGCTACGGCAAGGTCATCATCATGACGGACGCCGATGTGGACGGAAGTCACATTCGCACACTGCTCTTGACCTTTATCTTCAGGCATATGAGCGAGTTGATCCGGCGTGGGCATGTGTTTATTGCGCAGCCGCCACTGTATCAGATCATCAAAAACAAGAAATCACAATATGTGCTCAACGACAAGTCGCTGGGTGATGTGCTGACTGATCTCGGTCTTGAGGACGCAACGCTCGTGGTGCGCGATATCAGCGGGCCCGAGACCGAAGACGAGCCCGAAGTGACCACGCGGATCTCGGGTCAGGATGCTCGGCGTGTGGTGCATCTGCTTCGCAGGCTGGATGAACTGGTTGAGATCGCCGAGCGTCGGGGCGTGCGATTTGTTGATCTGCTCGGTGCTCGCCGCGAAGGTGTGCTGCCGACGCACAAGGTCAGTTGCCGCAACGACAATCTTTATGCTTGGAGTGAAGCCGAAGCGAACGGCTTGTTGGCGGATAAGGGCTGGAGCCTGGGCGAAACGGAAGAGCCTGATGATCTGGACGCAGATTCGGTTGAGCCCGTTGATTTCGAACGCGGACAGAATACCGCCGAGCGTGCGCATTCGACCGGCCCGATTGCCACGCTGCGTGAACTTCACGAGAACCGAGAGTTGGGCAAGATCATCGCTGAACTGAGCGATCTCGGTCTCGATATTGATGACTACAGCCTGGTGCAGGAAGAGTCGGTCACCGGTGCCAAACTACCCACGCGGTATGCTTGGGTCGTGGAACGCGGTGTGAAAACCACGAGCGACGAAAACGACGATGCAGCGACCAAGGTGCGTGTGTTCGAGGCTGCGAATCTACCGGATATTTTGCAAAGTTTGCACGATATCGGGCGTCGCGGGATGGAGATCAAGCGATTCAAGGGTCTCGGCGAAATGGACGCAGAACAGTTGTGGGAGACCACGATGGACTTCTCGAAGCGAACCTTGATGCGTGTCACCTGGGAACAAGCGGGCGATGCGGATGCGCTGTTCAGCGTGCTCATGGGCAAGCTGGTCGAACCTCGCCGAAAGTTTATCGAAGACCACGCGCTCGAGGTAAAGAACCTCGATGTGTGATGGATGCGGCTGACTGATCGGTCTCTGTAATTCGGCCGATCGGCTTGCATTGAGCGATAGCAATCAGTGCGGTTGCTCTCACCGCAACTCCGATAAAGTCGGCAAGCGATGCAAACAGATCGCTCATCACCTTCAGCCCGGCGGAATGCAAATCTTCCGGTCGTTTGTAGTCGATTTACCTCGCAGGATGTTACCTTGTGAGGTCGTTTGATGAAAAAGTCTATTCGTTCCAGGACAAGGCCAAATAGTGGTGCTCGTGAGAACACCCTCGGGTCACAGGCGCACAAACTCGATGATTTGCTTGACGAACTCGACGCCCGGGGCGGCGATAACGCCAACCGGTCGCATCAAAGATGGACTTTTCGCGATCGTTCTGTTGAAGTGTTGCTGATTCGCCCTGATGGCTCGGAAGTGACGCTTCAACTGGCAGCCAGAAATCTCTCTGTCGGGGGTGCGAGCTTGCTGCACAGCGCTTTCGTGTATCCAGAGACCGAAGCGATCGTGCATCTCCCGAAGGTAAACGGCAAGATCGCGCGAATTGAAGGCGTTGTAAAAAGGTGCTCACATGTTCGAGGCGTGATTCACGAGGTCGGTATCAAGTTTCACGAACCAATCAATCTGCATGATTTTCAAGAGTCCGACCCGTTTGCTCAATCATTTTCGTATGAAAACATCGATCTGTCCAAACTGCAAGGCACGATCGTCCACATCGATCCGTCGCAGATTGATCGTCAGATTGTGCGGCATCTGCTTCGGGACAGTTCACTCTCCATTCGTGGATGCGAGTCATTTGAAGAGGCGAAGCAGTTTATGGAGAAAGGCTGCGACCTGATCATCACCGAGTTCAACTTGCCTGATTCTGATGGCGCGATGCTGACTTCTCTGCTTCGTTCGGAAGGTCACACGATGCCGATCATCATCATCAGCAGCAGCACCGATCAGGCAACACGCGACATGGTCAAGCGAGCAATGGTCGATGTGTTCATCGAAAAGCCGATTGAGCCAGGGCGCCTTATATCCGCGATTGCTGAGTATCTTGCCCCAGAGAGCACGCACAGCGAACAGCGTGCGGGGGGGCTTGACGAAGGAATGCGTGAACTGGCTGCGTTGTTTGCCTCGTCACTTGCGGAACACGCTGACAATCTGGAGAAAGCCATCGAGGCAGGCGATGTGCATCAGATTCAGGCAATTGCCATGCAGATCAAGGGGAGCGCGCTCATGCTCGGCTTTGACAAGATCGGCAAGAGTGCCGATGAGATTACAAGTTCAGTTGCGACACTGGCGAGTTCTGAATCGGTGTTTCGTGTCACGCGCAAGTTGATTATGGCCTGTCGAACGGTTCGGCCGGTGGTCACCTGAAACCAACGCATGAACTGTTCGAGCTGGTTCATGCGCAAGTCTGAAATGAAGGGTGACCGACGGGATTCGAACCCGCGACCTCCTGGACCACAACCAGGTGCTCTAACCGACTGAGCTACGATCACCATCGCCAGAGCAACGCTCTGCGAGCAGTAGGGTACGAGGGTGAGGAGGCACGGGTCAATCAACGGTGTTCGACCTTCGACAAGTGGCCTAGAATCTCGACCATTTTTCGACCCATACAGGAGAGTGCAGAAATGTCTGCCCAACTCGGCACGAAACCTCAAATCGAAGAAGCGTCCACCTTCACCAATCTGTCTGCTGCCGAGTTGATCGAGCATGCGATCCGCAATGGCGAAGGACGCCTGTCAAGCGAAGGCGCGCTGGTCTGCCTGACCGGTGCCCGCACCGGAAGAAGCCCGAACGACAAGCTGCTCGAAGACTCGCCAGGCATCCACGACACGATCTGGTGGGGCAAGGTCAACAGGCCGATCACACCAGATCGATTCGATCGTGCCGTGCAGATCGCGACCGAGTATCTCAATTCGCTGGACAAGCGCTATGTGTTTGACGGCTTTGCCGGTGCGGACACCAGCCATCGGCTCGGTGTACGCGTGGTGAGCGAATATGCTTGGCATTCGCTGTTCGCGCAGACGCTATTTATCGAGCCGGGGTCGGCTTCCGATGATGGCGATGGATCGTGGAAGCAGGATTGGACGATTCTTGCTGCAGGCCCACGCGAGTTGACCGCTGAGGAACAGGCGGAACTCGGTCACGATTCACCGATCTTGATCGCTCAGTCGCTTGAAAAGAAATTGGTGGTGATTCTCGGCACCCGTTACGCAGGCGAGATCAAGAAGAGCATTTTCTACGCCATGAACTACGACATGCCCGACGAAGGCGTGTTCCCGATGCACTGCTCGTGCAATGTCGCCTGTGAAGACCATTCTGATGTGGCGCTGTTCTTCGGTCTTTCGGGCACCGGAAAGACGACGCTGTCGGCCGATCCGGAGCGGAGTTTGATCGGCGACGACGAGCACGGCTGGGGTCCAAACAGCGTGTTCAACTTTGAAGGCGGGTGCTACGCGAAGTGCATCAAGTTGACGCGTGAAACCGAGCCACAAATCTGGGACGCGATTCGGTTTGGTAGCGTGCTGGAAAATGTCGTCATCGACGACGAGACGCGCCAGCCTGACTTTGACGACGGCTCACTGACAGAAAACACGCGGGTGACCTATCCGGTCGATTTTATACCCGGTGCGACCATCCCTTCGGTGGGCGAACATCCGAAGAATGTGATCTTCCTGACCGCCGACGCATTTGGCGTGTTACCCCCGGTGAGTCGATTGACCGCCGAGCAGGCGATGTATTACTTCATCAACGGGTATACCTCGAAACTTGCGGGGACGGAAGCCGGTGTCACTGAACCGATGCCGAATTTCAGCCCATGCTTCGGCGGGCCGTTCTTACCGCGTCGTCCGAGCGAGTATGCCAACATGCTCGCTGAACGCACGACCAAGCACGGTGCCCGTGTGTGGTTGCTCAATACTGGTTGGTCGGGTGGGCCATATGGTGTCGGCGAACGATTCAGTCTGGCGTACACGCGTCAGATGGTTCGCGAGATTCTGAACGGGCATCTGAACAACGGCGAGTTCCAGACCGACCCTGTGTTTGGGTTGCATGTCCCCAAGCAGGTCAAGGGCGTGCCTTCCAAGGTGTTGATGCCCAAGAATACCTGGGCCGATCAGGATGCGTATGAAGTTAAAGCGAAGGAACTTGCAGCGTTGTTCCGCAAGAACGCCGAGCAGTTCAAGTTGACAGATGCCGTTCGTGCTGCCGGTCCGCAAGGCTGAACGCGACAAATCGGTCCAATCGTCCATTGTTCAAAGAACCCTCATCGGCGCGCCGATGGGGGTTTTCATTTTGTTCGATCTCACGCCACGCTCGCGCTCAACGAGCGCGTTCAAGCCGGTGTATTGACGGTTTGCACATGTTCAAGGCAAGATCGGGTTCGGGCCGAGGGTTTTGCTCCCGAGGGGGGTTGAGTACACTATGCCCATGCGCAGAATGTCGTTGGTGTCCACATAGCAGTCGCCGTTCATATCAAAGATCTCTTCGCCTGGTTCGATGTGGGCTCCGGCTCGGGTGATCATGATGTCAATCGCTTGCTGAACTTCGGCTGCGTCGATCATGCCATCGCCGTTCGGGTCACCCAGTCGCGTGGGGTGCCAGGCGGTCCAAGTACGGTTTTTCTGGTAGCCTCGTAGCGTGCGACGATGCGTGCTGTCAGGCCATCGGATTTCGATCGCTTCGATGTTGAGCGGGCTGTCACCAAGTCCGACATGGACCACGCGTTCATTGTCTGATTTGTAGTTGGTGCCTGCTCTCACTTCCCTGAATTGCTCGAGTCCTTGCGAGGTCACACGGACCTGTGCCCCGATGGCGTGGACATTGGGTCCGGTGCCGTTCACTTTCAGGCGGACCCAGTCACGGTTGTCGCCCTCTTGATTGATGTACAGCCGCAGTGGTGCAAATGCGGTTGCGACCGCAAGGTCGAGGTCGCCGTCCAGATCGATATCTGCGGTCGCCGAGATGTAGGTTGTGCCGGATTCGCCGACACCCATCGCCGCGCTGACATCAACGAGCGGGAACAACCCTTCGTTTTTGAGCAACACATTGGTTGCGTTCATGTGTGCGATATACAGGTCTTCCCAGGTGTCGTTGTTGTAATCAAAGAAACTGCAGGACCAGCCGATTTCGAACAGTTCGACACCCGCAGCCGCGGATTGGTCTGAGAAAGTACCATCGCCGTTGGCCATGAGCAGCACATGCCCTGCCTGGATGTTGGTGACGAAGAGGTCCGGGTATCCGTTGTGATCGATATCGCCGTAAGCGATGCCCATGCAATCAACATTGGCTTCGGTGCCGGTGAGCGCTGTGACATCGGTGAACACGCCGCCGTCGTTGCGCAACATGCGGTTGGTGAACGATGGTCCACTCCCCTTGTCGGTACCGAGGTAGAGGTCGGCATCGCCGTCGCTGTCATAGTCAAGAAATGACGCGAGGAGCGTCGGGTCACCGGTCGCCTGTGCGCCGACTGCTACTGCAACATCGGTAAATGTACCATCGCCGTTGTTGTGGAAGAGTCTGTTTTCTTCCCAGTTGTTGTTTTCACCCGTGCGTGTACAGACATACAGGTCGAGCCAGCCGTCGCCGTTGTAGTCACCCCAGTTTGATCCCATGCTGACGCCGGCGAAGTCGATCCCTGCCGCTGCTGAGACATCGGTAAAAGTAAAGTCGCCGTCGTTTCTGTAGAGGCGGTCGGTATCGCCATTGGCTCGCGAGATGTGCAGATCTTCATCGCCATCGCCGTCGAAATCACCGGGCGTGACTGAACTGATGGTGGTGGATGAAGCGATTCCTGATCCTGCGGTGCGATTGATGAAATGACCGGTGCCATCGTTTTCATAGACCGCGACGAGACCGGTCTGCGATCCGGAAACGATCAGGTCTGCGTCGAGGTCGCCATCGAGATCGACGAAGGCAATGCCTGCACCGAGTTGTTGAGCGTTGATACCGACCGTATAGGAGATGCCTCGTGCGACGGCCTGGTTCAAGAACGGTTCTTCAGCCGCAGCTCCAGCAGCACACGCTGCGAGCACCATCGCGGCCGTGCTTGGGTACAAAAGGTGCATCTTGAACATCAGATGGATCTCTTTCTCACTCGGGAAGATTCGTACATCGATGATGCAAGCCGACTGGCTGCATCACCTGAATCTAGCAATCCATTGTAATGACCGTCTATTGGCAGCGGAAGCACGATTCCAGCGAATCGTGCGTAAGAAAGACCGAGAATCGGTGTAAGGAGCGCACAACCCCTACACTCCGCCTCGTTTCGACACTTGAATCGCACCAGTAAGGATGGATTGACCATGAATCGCACCCCTTTTGTCGGCGGCAACTGGAAAATGAACACCGATCTTGAATCAGGGCTCGCTTTGTTGCAGAGCTTGTCCGATCAAATCGGACCTTCATCGCCTTCAAGCGAGGTGGTGGTCTATCCGCCGTTCCCCTACCTGATGAGTTTGCATCAGACCATGGCGCAAACGATCACTTCCGTGCGGCTCGGCGCACAGGATGTCTCCGACCAACCGAACGGTGCGTTCACCGGCGAAGTCTCTACCGAGATGCTGCTCGATTGTGGCGTTCGGTCAGTGTTAGTTGGGCATTCAGAACGGCGCCATGTCATCGGAGAGTGCGATGCGCTGATCAACGCCAAGACCCGGCGCGGGCTCGAAGCCGGCCTGCAGGTGGTGTTGTGCGTTGGCGAAACACTCGAACAACGCGAGGCGGGCGAGACGGACACGATCAACGAAAGGCAGATTCGTGCTGGCTTGCAGGATGTTTCTGCAGAGGCGATGTCTGAGGTGGTGATTGCGTACGAACCGGTCTGGGCGATCGGGACAGGCCGAACCGCCAGCCCGGACGATGCACAGAAAGCCCATGCCCACATCCGGGCGGTCTTGAGCAGCCTCTACGACGACCGTCTCGCAGGTCAGGTTCGTGTGATCTACGGCGGCTCGGTGAAGTCATCGAACGCTGCCGAGTTGTTCTCGTGCCCGGACATTGACGGGGGCCTCATTGGTGGCGCATCCTTGAAGGCGGAGGAGTTTGCGAAAATCATCCGTGCGACGGGGTAAAAGTCATCAGGGAATGTGCAAGGCGGTCGCCAGAGGCCCTACCATCCTCTTCAGTTTGCACAAGTGCCGGTTGCCGGCCAGGAGATCGGTTTGCTCGTCCTCTCACTCGGTGTCAGTCAATGGGTTGCGTCACTTCTGGTGGCGTTGTTTCTCATCGTTTGTCTGCTGCTCATTTTGATCGTGTTGATTCAGAGGCCTCAAGGCGGTGGTCTGAGCGGTGCTTTCGGTGCTGGCGGTGGCGGATCTGGTCAGACGGCGTTCGGTGCGAAAACCGGCGATGCACTGACGATTGCCACCATCGCAATCTTTGTGTTGTATCTGGCGATCGCTGTTGGTCTGCAGTTTGCAGCTCGACCAAGTCAGGCACCTGCGCCCATACCTGCGATGACGGCGGGCGAAGGGAATGGCGCTGGTGAACAACTGCCCGAAGATGGGCAGCCAATTGATGTGACTGACGACGGCGCTGCTCCGGTCGAAGACACTGGTGCAGTTGAAGACGAATCAACTGACGAAGATGCGCCAGTGGGCACACCCGATGAAGCTGGCGAGATCGATGGCGAAACGCCTGATGAACAGCCCGAAACACCCGAAGATGATGGCGCTGGCAACGGTGGCGGCTAACGGAGAACGAATCGCGTGATCCGCAGTATGACCGGTTTCGGAGACGCATCAACCCACGACGAGGGGATTCACTACTTCGTCGAGGTTCGATCACTCAACAACAAGTACTTCAAAGCGGTCATCCGCTTGCCCGAGCATCTCGCTGCGCTCGAAGCCGAACTTGAATCGGTGTTGCGCAATCGGCTGCATCGGGGAACGGTGACCATGACCGTGTCGGTGTCCGACACTTCGGCGGATGCTGCGCTTGAAGTCAATCACGCAGCACTCGAGCGGTATGTCGAACAGGTTCGGCAAGCTCCGTCAGTGTCTGGAGGAGCCGTCCCGCTTGATCTGGCTGCGCTTCTTGCGTTGCCCGGTGTGTTGCAGCCTCCGGGCGATGAAGAAGAAAGGCTCGCGCACGCGCGAGTCGTGTTGATCGGTCTCGCAAAAGAGGCTGCCAAAAAGTTGATTGCGCTGCGAGACCGCGAAGGCGTGTCGCTGTGCAACGAGTTTGAAACACAACTCGATCTGATTGCGAATCGACTTGAGATCGTGAACGAACGAGCACCTGAGATTGTTGAAGCGTACGAGGCGCGGCTGAAATCGCGTGTCGAGGCACTGCTGAATGATGCTGAACTCGTCGCCGAGCCTGCCGATTTGATTCGTGAGATTGCGGTGTACGCTGAGAAGACGGATATTCGAGAAGAGATCACGCGACTGCGTGAGCACCTTCGACACTTTCACGATGTCATCGGGTCAGAAGGATCCGAACCGGTGGGGCGAACGCTTGATTTTCTCACGCAGGAGATGCTGCGTGAAGCGAATACAATGGCGAGCAAAAGCCCGAACGCCGAGTTGGCGAGGAACATCGTCGATATCAAAGGCGCGATCGATCGGATCAAGGAGCAGGTCCAGAACTGCGAATGACGGGGACGCACATGTCCGCAGGCGACCAACAGGATCACGAACCTCTCGATCTGGCATCAGTCAGTCGGATCGAGCCTGAGCAGTTTGCGCCCAAGGAGTTGTCCGAAGTCTGCAGCCGATGGGAACTGGGGCACATCAAGTCCATCCGCGAGTTTCGTCGGGGTAGTCCGCAATCACCGAAGGTGATCATCGATTCGGCCCGTGGCAAGTTCCTGCTCAAACGAAGAAGCCCGCGCACGAGCGATCCATTTCGGGTCGCGTTCGTTCATGGCATTCAGTTGTTTCTGCACGCGCATGCGTTCCCGACGCCCGGCATCGTGGGAACACGCGAAGACAATAACTCCATCCTTCAACATCACGGCATGGTGTATGAGTTGTTTCGGTTTATCGAAGGCGAACCGTTGTCGGGACACCTCGACGAAATCGCAAGTGCGGGTACGACACTGGCTCGTTTGCATCGATTGCTCGTCGAACATCGTCCCGCGTATGAGCCCGGCTCATTTGAAAGCCGTGTCGGGTTCGATCTCGATGCCGCGCTGGCGATGGTTGGTGAGCGCGATGCAGGATGTGCCGAGTCCATCGCTCGGATTCATCGACCGGTCTCCGAGGCTGCCAATGCGCTCGACCACAGCGGGTTCTCGGAAAGAGAAACGAGGATAATTCACGGCGACTGGCACCCGGGAAATTTGATCTTCCGCGATCACGCTGTTGCTGCTGTGCTTGATTACGACTCCGCCCGATACGCGCCGCCGCTTGTCGAGTTGGCCAACGGGCTGTTGCAGTTTTCGATGACGCGTGTCGGTCCTGACCCGGCGAAATGGCCTTATGAACCGGATGAAACGAGGCTCGGTGTGTTCTGGCGGTCCTATCTCGATGCCGGTACCTCGTGGATTGAACCAGCAGACGCTCGACTGGTGCCCTGGCTGATGATCGAGTTGCTGGTGGCGGAAGCGGTGCGCCCCATCGTTGAAACCGGTCGATTTGGACATTTGGATGCGGTGACCTGCTTGCAGATGGTCGATCGGAAGTGTGCATGGCTGCGTGAGAATGCTGCTTCGCTCGCTGAACGAATTGGTGTACAATGATGGATATGTTGACCCATTGTCACATCTTGTTCGTAGGTCTTGTTAGTACGATCGCGTTGGCGGGTGCTGCTGTATCGGTGCCAGATTCGATCGAAGAGGCGCTTTCCATGATGGACAGCGATCTTTTGGCAGACCGGGAAGCTGGCGAACGAGCCATGGCGAACGCACCCGGAGTTACACTTGCTGATATCGAGCAACTCGCGCAGTCGCTCGATCGCTCACCCGAGCAACGGCATCGGTTGCGTCAGGTGGCTCGCCGACTTTTTGACAGCCGGCTGCTTGCTGGTATGGGCGTGCAGTTTCAGGGGTTCAGTGATGAAGGCGTGATCATCGGCGACACGATCGAAGGATTCCCCGCACGCGATGTGCTATTACCGCTCGACATGATTCAAGCCTGCAACGGCGAACCGATGCGCACGCAGGACGACCTGCGCTGGGCCATCTTGTCGCGCGATCCGGGCGATGTGATTCGGCTGACGGTTAAACGACGCAGCGGCATTGTCGAACTCGATGTGGCATTGGGGTCGTTTGCGGATCTGCCAAATGCGATTCGTCCTACTTCGGTTGATCTGGCCTTTGCATTTGCTGTGCGCTGGCAGCGGGTTGTTGGCGTGCCGCAGTCTCACACGCGGCCGCTCGGTGGCGATATGACGGTCGAGGAATGGGCTCGGGTAGAAGCGGGGCAGATCACCGAGTCGACCGGTCCTTTGTGGCCGATGACGCGCGAGTCGGCATCACGCATGGTGGCTTTTGGCGGCCGCCCGCGTTCGGCTCTGGCCGCCCGTCAGGCGCTCGCCGATTTTTCTGAGCCGTACATCCAAGGCGGGGCCGAAGGTGCCCGCATGACCACGATCGCCGAGATCGTCGATCAGATGCGGTCGCTCAATCGGCAACGCATCGTGGTTGATCAGCGTGCACAAACGCTTGAACGGCACGCCGACATGGTTGTCGATCCTGCTCGTCAGGAACAGTTGATCAACATGCGCAATGCGGCTTTGCAGGAGATCATTGTGCTCGACAGCCAACTCGCGACGCTCCGCGAATCGCTTCGGCAGATCCGCGAAACCGGCGGCGACTAAAATGAGTTGCAGAAAATCCTTCGCATCGGTGAGGCGACCTTGCGACTCGATTTGTTTAACCTATGGCTGACTCGTTGGCGATTGTTCAGTTGTTGCGCTGGCGCGATCGAGCAGTGCTCGCAATTGAGCAAACAGATGCCCGCTTTCGGGATATTGACGGGCGATCGGCCCCGCAGCCACCAGCAAGTTGTCGTTGCTTTGGAACAGATACAAATCGACTGGTGTCGAGCCGTCATTCGCGATGACGCGAAGTCCTATGGCTGCATCTCGATCAATGAGATCGGCATCCACGATCGTGATGGCATCGGCTGGTGATTCGGTCAGGTGTTTCAGAAGCGTTTGAATAAACTCGGTTTCGTCGGGCAAAAGCAACTGTTCGTCGGTTCGCCAGGGCACGCCGTCGCGGCGGATTTGTAACGCAGCCCGTGGGTCACTGATCGTGAGCCTGTCAATGGACGCAGGCAACGAGGTGAGTATCACCGGATGGATGTAGGGTTCTGGGCGCGTGGTCAACTTGTTGAGTACTTCCGTGGCGACGCGACCAACGACCGGGCCGGCAATCGTCTCTGGGGGGGCGTCGCCAGTCAGCCTCGACCACTCGAGATAGACGAACACCTGTTGACCGGTCGCATCGGTCGGGCTGCCGACGATCATGCGCTGCCGCAAGGTGCCGGGTTGCACCGCCTCGCCGTCGCGCATACGAAAGTCAGTTTCTGTGACGATGGTGGCGAGCGGCTGGGCAAAACCGTACTTGAGGTTTGCAAGCGCATCGACTGGTTCATTATGATGGCTGACGGGTTCGAAGCCATCGAGCGAAAGTGCCGCCAGGTGCCCGGCGAGTTCGCGGGCGGATTCGGTCCTGACAAGGCTCTGGATGGGTTCGAGCATCGACCATCTGCCCTGCCGACGAACGATCGAGAGCGTGCCCGATGGACTCTCCAGTTCGATCTGGCTCGGGCCGGCGTTCATGGTCAGCAGCGCATGCGGATCGCGCCACGCGAGCAAACCCGTGCGAATCAACGCTTCAAAAATCTCGGCATCGGTCAAACCGGTGCGTTCTGATCCGTCGTTCACAGCGACCTCGACGCGTCCGGCGAGTGGGTCGGCGCCGAAACTGACCACGCGCGTCGAGGTGTCAGCCATGGTGAGCGTCAGCGTGCCCCCGGTCATGTCGCTTGCGTTCGACCGAGATTCCATCGTGGCGGTTGACAGCACGCGAAGCCCTGCTCGCACGCGTCCTTCATCGGCCGGCCAGGAAAGAGTTTCGCCATTCATCTCGTAGCGCACCATCCAGCGCGATGAGCCGAAGAGGATCGCGCGCTCGATGACAATGGTCGATTCGGTCGATACATCTGCAGACGCGGTCACAGAGACTTCGATACGATCAACCGCAGCCGGGTCGAAGTCGATCAGAGCGACCGGCTGGGTGTCCGTTGGTCGGGTGTTGATGAGGCTGAGGCGCCACACGCCGACCATCACGAGTGCAAGCACGACCGACACGATGACGCTTCGTTCAGACATCAGGGCAATGGTAAGCGAACAGGACGGTGTATGCGGGCGAAAGGGGTGTTGATGATCGACAAGCCACTGATCGGGATCACGACGGATGTGGTGTGTGTCGAGGGGCGCGAGCGGTGTGCGTCGTACCCGAGTTACGCCCGGGCGGTCGTCGAGGCGGGCGGGGTGCCGGTGTTCCTCAGCCATGACCTGTGCGCGATCGACGGGTTGATCGCTCGTTTGGATGGGTTTGTGCTCACCGGCGGCGACGACCCGGTGATGGAGGCGTTCGGGGCTGCGACCGACCCGCGGGTGACACCGGTGCATGCTGATCGACAAGCGTTTGAGGTGGCGTTGTTGCGTGCGTTACAAGCCGATCGGCCTGATGTGCCCGTCCTTGGCGTGTGCCTGGGCATGCAGATGATGGCCCTCGTCGCGGGGGGCACACTCGAGCAATACATGCCCGACCGAGGCCCCGAAGCCGACGCACACTGGGAGCACGAACATGCGATCGTCGGGACAAGTGATTGGCGATTTGGCACGGGGCCGGTCCTCAGTCGGCACAAACAGGCGGTCTCGGAAGCGGGGGGGCTGCGGGTCGTGGCGACGGCTCCTGATGGTGTCATCGAAGCGGTGGATGACCCGGGCCGACTGTTCTATGTTGGTGTGCAATGGCACCCGGAGCGGACGGCGGCGGCTGGGTGCGGGGCGGATGTGTTTCAGACATTGGTGGAGTCTTCGGGATGAGGCGGCTGGTAGCAGTGATTCGTTCAATTCAAATCATAAGAACCAACTCACCATCTCAGCAAATCCAACAAACAGGGCAATGATGAGTACGATTGCTATAGCCAAGCAGCTGGCTGGCCCGATTTGTGAGTAGGATCCTTCAACAGGCGATTTTTGTTTCTTTCGTCCGACACCAAGTTTCCGAATTCCGATGTTCTTGAGGCGAATCCGGACTCGGTCCGGCATTGTTTCGATATCGAGTCGCTTGAATGCAGTGGGCAGCGTATTGATGATGGATTGTTTGTCGCGGCGATGCTGGTTGAGGTAGCGTTCAATGAGGACTTCTTGCTCTGCTGTGCTTTGCTCGGCGGTCATCAGATACCACCGCCCGGCCTCGGTCAGATCGCCCATTCGGACCGACAATTCGGCGATTTCGCGGCAGAGTTTCGGGTCGTAGGTCGAGGTTGCCATCAACGACATCAGCCGTTTTCGGGCCAAGCCGAGATCGCCGTCGAGTTCATCCTGTTTGGCCCGTCCTCGAGCGTCCATGCACACAGTGTACAGATAAGCGGCGTGCGTTTCGCGGCTTGGCTGTGGTGCTGGCAGGTTTGGGTCTTCCTATCCTCCCTGCATGACTTCCACGACTGACCGGGTGCGGGCGGCGGTGGCGAATGCCCAGGCCGATTTGAACACTTTTGCAGCCGACGCTGCGAGCATGGATCGCATCGTGACCGTGGCGGGAGCGCTGGCCAAGATCTTGCGCAGCGGGGGGCGGATCCTCGCGGTTGGTAATGGCGGGTCATTATGCGATGCGATGCACTTTTGCGAAGAACTCACAGGCCGATTCCGCAATGACCGGCGGCCACTGTCCGCCATGGCCTGCACCGACCCCGGGCACCTGTCGTGTACGGCCAACGACTTCGGCTATGAACAGGTCTTCAGCCGATGGGTCGAGGCCCACGGGCGGAAGGGTGATGCGCTGGTCGTGCTTTCGACCAGTGGATCCAGCCGCAATGTGCTGCGCGCGGTCGAATCGGGGGGCATGATCGGCATGACGCGTGTGGCGCTCCTCGGCAAGGGGGGCGGCGTGCTGACCGGTTTGTGTGAACACCAGTGGATCGTGCCGGGCGCCACCAGCGACCGCATCCAGGAAATCCACATGCTGATCCTGCATGTGCTGGTGGAGGCGATTGAAATGGAACTCGGATTGTGAACCGGTCCAGCTTTCAGTGCGAATCAGGTGGTATGCAAATCTGGCTGTATATCGGATTGACATGGTGCATTGCACTTTCAAGTTGCGGTCCGGGGTCGAATCAAAGCGAAGATTCAAGAACGCCGCAGTCCGAGCGCGAACAACAAACGAGGCCTGAAGCGCTTATGGCGGGGTTTGAAAGACTTGGCTTTGAGACAAGTCAGACGGTGGATGGTGCGCCATTTGTGGCAGCGGTGACGACGGTCGACGGCGCGGGACGAAAGAAATATGGGGCGGGCGTGTTCGTAGATGCGAAGACACTCGCGATCCCGTACAGGCTCATCGACGAGGCGACCACGGTTTTTATCGATCTCGGCAATTGCGAGACTGTTCACGCGATTGGCATCGTTGGCGTGGACGACACGCTGCAAGTTGCTCTCCTTGAACTCGATCATGCTCCCGAGGGAGTCTCGCCGCTTCCCGTCGTGGCACTTCCAAGTGAAGGAGAAGCGGTCGGTTTGCACGGCGTGTTGATGATTGTGCTGTCAGACTGTGGCTTCCTTTCAGTGCGATGTGACGATTGTCTTGAAGTACTCGGTGTCTACGACATGGCTGATCGCGGGCGACAATTGGTCGTCAGCCAGGCAACCGGTCCGATCGCATTCGGTTCGCCGGTCGTCAGTATTGACGGTGAGTTGATCGGATTGATGCAAGGAGGAGCGGGCGGTGGGGCATCGTTTGTGTTTCCCGCCGAGGCAATCAACGAGATCGCTCGGCATGACCCGGTCTCGTTTCACGCGTTTGCCGAGCGCGAGCTGAGTGAAGCGGAACAGGTCGATCGTTTGGTCAGATCTGGAAGTGGTCTGCGCGTTGAAGGAAAGTACGAGGAAGCGCTGGAGATGTTGCGTCAAGCAACTGCGATCAATGAAGACTCATGGCAAGCGTACTACGAAATCGGCGTGAGCCTCGACATGGGAGGTTGGCCGGTCGACGCGATGGATGCGTTGCTCGAATCTATCGACATCGAGCCAAACTACGCAGAGTCGCATTTCAGTCTTGGATTGATTCGACTCAAGTCGAACCGTCCCGCCGATGCGGTTGAACCGCTTTCAAAGGCCATTCAACTCGATCCGTACTACGCCAATGCGCGCGGGATGCTTGCGGTTGCCTATCTGAATCAAGGGAAGACGAGAGATGCGATCGCGGCAGCGGAGGGCGCTCTGGCGCTACGTGTGGTTGATGAATCCCATTTTGCAAACCTCTGCATCATGTACGAACGGGTTGGGCAGACGGAAGATGTCGTCCGCGTTGCAAGACGATGGACCGACAAGTATCCGAGCAGCGTTCAAGCGTGGAGCGCACTCGGCGAAAACCTCATCAACATCGAGCGGTCGGCCGAAGCAGTCGAACCACTTCGCACGGCTCTTCAACTGGGAGCCACGGATGTGCGAACACACATATTGTATGTGATTGCTTTGGGCGAGTCGGGCAGAACCGAAGAGGCTGCAGCGGCACTTGAAAACGGCTTGCGCAAGTTTCCTGATGACGCGATGTTACCGCAGTTGCGCGGGTTGTTGGAACAGGATCGAACTGACGGTCCTTGATCCATGCTCAAATTCAGCGGACATCCCTGTTCTGTGTGTGCAGTACGATCCACTCGATCATGATTCCAAAGGAAAAAGAAATGAGACCCTGCCGGCCGATCGGCTTGCAATTCTTTAGATCGGTTGTCAATTCGATTGACCTCGTCATCGAAATCAGAGGTCGCAAGGAGACGGCTGTGGAACATATTGTGGCCTGTGTTGCGATTGGTTCGTTGTTTCTAGGATGGACCGCGGCCAACGCTGACATCTATCTCGAAGTCACGCGATCGGGTGATGCGGCAGACGGGTTCTGGGATGACGCCATTTTCAATGAGATGGCGTTCTATGACCTGTGGCTGTACAGCGACACCGGGTCGTCGGGTCTCTGGTCGATGCAGTTTGATATTGGTGGCACGCCCGAGCAGCCTGGGACGCAGTGGTGGATCGGGGCCAGCGGGCAGATCGACCCGAACGGCATGTTCAACTTGTTGGCGAACGGCGGCGATCTGGTGGATGGGCTGATCTCGAATGCGCAGGTAGCATCCATCGTGCCAGTGACCGTTCCAACGGGCCCTGAGAACGCGATCTTGCTGTACGAAGGGTTTGGAGCGACCAATTACGAGGTTGGCGGGCGACTTTTTGCCGGGGTCGATTTTCTCGACACAGTTCTGCCCGGCGAATCGGTCGTATCCATCGGGATGCTTCAGACACCAGCCCCTGGTTCACTTGCGGTGTTGGGTGTCGCATTACTCGCCACGCGTTGCCGCCGCCCTTTGACTTGACCCGGGCTGGTTGGTCGCGTGGTCGGCTCGATTCGCGGCTGACGCTCCCTAGAATGACGGCATCAACGCCCTCCCCCGATGGTTGACCGTCGCGGGGAAGAATGAGGTTCGTGAGCACATGCCGTATTACATGACACTTGGGCAGATTCCGCGCAAGCGCCACATCCAGTTCCGCCGCCCAGACGGCGCTCTGTATTCTGAAGAACTTTTCGGTACAGAAGGATTCGTCGGCCCATCGAGCACGATGTACCACATCCACCCGCCGACCCAAGTGACGGGCTGGAAGAAGCTCTACGACACGGCTCCAGAATATGTCGAGCGGGAGATCATGCGGATGCGTCACATCAAGACGCAGCCGATGAAGCCCAAGGGCGACCCGGTTGAAGGCCGCACGATTATTCTCGGCAACGCCGATGTCGAGATGGCGATGTGCAACCCGGCGGAACAGATGGCGTACCACTTCAAGAATGGACAGGGCGATGAGTGTCTATTCATTCATTACGGCTCGGGCACGGTCTTTACCATGTTCGGCACGCTCGCATTCGGGCCCAAGGACTACATCATTATCCCGAAGGGTACCATTTATCAGATTGTGTTCGATGAACTTGCCGATGCCGATCGTCCGGAGGGCGTAAGCAAGGCCGACATGCCGTTCGGCAAGTTTGTGGCCTTTGAAACCGCGAACCACTCGCACATTGGCCCCCCTCCAAGGTATGTCTCGAAGAAGCATGGGCAGTTTCTGGAAGATGCGCCCTATTGCGAACGCGACTTGCGTGTGCCACAATTGCCACTGACCTTCGATAAAGCAGGCGAGTATGAGGTCCGCATCAAAGCGCGCGACTGTGTGCACAGTTATATCTACAGTTACCACCCGCTTGATGTCATTGGCTGGGACGGCTGCTACTACCCGTACTGCTTTAATATTGACGAGTTCTCGCCAATCGTGGGCAAGTTGCACCTGCCGCCGCCGATCCACCAGACTTTTGAAGGGCACAACTTCGTCATTTGCTCATTCTGCCCGCGCGTGCTCGATTTCCACCCCGAAGCGATCCCGATTCCATACAACCACTCAAACATCGATTCGGATGAAGTGTTGTATTATGTCGAAGGGAACTACAAGGCCCGCCGCGGGATTACATCGGGCTCGGTCAGTCTCCATCCGCAGGGCATTCCGCATGGTCCGCATCCCGGAACGGTCGAAGCATCGCTCGGCAAGACTTACACGGATGAACTGGCGGTCATGTGTGATACCTTCAGGCCGCTGTTCCCGACGAAGGCAGCGCTCGAGATCGACGATCCGGCCTATCCGGAGAGTTGGCGTGATGACCACCACGCGCCGGGTGAAAAGCGGGACAAGCCGAATGGTGACGGCCCGGTGAACACCTGGACCTGAATGCTGCGCGCTTGATAAACCCGGAAAACCGGGTCAGCGTACCTTGCCGACGAGGATGGTCCGATCGTCGTCGGCGGGCTCGTTGTCAGTAAAGGTCTCGACATCGGCCATGATCGTCGAGATGAGTCCGCCGGCGTCGATGCCGCAGTTTTCGATTGATTTATCGAGTCGTTCGGTACCGAACAGTTGATTGCCCTGGCCGCGCGCTTCCGTGATGCCATCGGTGTAGATCACCACCTGGTCGCCGGGTTCGAGTTGGGCGGTCGCTGCGTTATAGTGCGTTTCCGCCATAATTCCAAGCGGCAGATCGTTCGGCTTGCTGGGGCTGGCGTTCGATTCATCGATGTTATCAAGAACAAATGTTGTTCCATCAGAACATCGTTTCACGCGCGGCGGGGGGTGACCGGCGTTGGCGTAGGTCAGGAGTCGGGTCCGTTCGTTGAAGATTCCGAAGAAAGCGGTAACGAATGTGCCGTTCGGTCCGGCGTAGCGGGCTTCGAGGTTCGCGTTGAGATAGGTCATGAACCGGGCCGGGCAATGGTGCTCGATCGCGGCTGCGTCCGGATGCCCCGCTCGAAAATGGAATGCATGGGCGAGTGAGTGCGTGATCGCCATCAGGACGGCTGCGGGGGTGCCGTGTCCGCACACATCGGCCATGAAGATGCCCCATCGGCCATCGCCAAGGTTGAAGACATCATAATAATCCCCCCCGGCGCGAGCCGAGGTCTCGTAATAAGCAGCCAGATCGAGCGACGGGATGCCCGGCAACTTGTCCGGCAAAAGAGAGCGTTGAATGCGGGCGACAGTCTGCAGTTCCTTATCCAGTTTCTCGTAGGCAGCCTTGAGTTGCCGCTGCAGGACAAGCGTGCTGGTCGCACGCCCGAACAGATTCGTCGTCCAGACCTGCTCCGGAAAATGCTCGGGATCAAACCCGTCGGGCTGCGATGACAGAACCAAGTTCATGTTGAGAGCGACGCCACCATCAAAGACAGGCGTGACGATCGCGGAGCGATACTGCCCGATGTACGGGTATGCGGGGTCCGATTCGGGTACACAAAGATCGTCGATGATCCTCGCTTCGCCCGCGTAAATCAGTTCGCTCAAAATGCCGCTCTCAAGCAGCGGCAACGAATCACGGTTGACCCATGGATCGGTGTCGATGCCGGTGTTCGAGTTCCGCGTAATCATCACCTGCGGCTCTTGAAGACCTCGCCGACTGATGGCGATGAACGCTTCAAACGCACTGACTTCGCGGATTTTTTCAGAGTACGCCTTAATCAGCGCGTTGGGATCCGTCGCTTGCGACGATTCGCGCATCATGTTCACGACGAAGGCGAGTCGATCCTGCCACGCGGCTTCCGCTCCATATCGCAGGCTGACGCGTGGCATGGTCGAGTCCTTTCGTTCTTACAGTTCGGGTGCGAACCCGCGACGCATCGTGTTTTCGCAACACGCGCGAGGTTCGACGAACTGAAGCAAGTAGTCCTGCCCGCCGGCTTTCGATCCGACACCGGACATGCCGAAGCCGCCGAACGGCATTCGAGCGACGAGCGCGCCGGTCGACCCACGGTTAATGTACAGATTACCGACGCGGAATGATCGCTTGGCCTTCTCGATGTGCGCGGGCTTGCGCGTGTAGACAGCACCGGTCAGTTTGTACGCGTGGTTATTGGCGAGGCGCAGCGCTTCGTCAAAGTCGTGAGCATGAATGACCGCGAGCACCGGTCCGAAGATCTCTTCGCGAAAGATCGTGTGCTCGGGTGTGACACCGGTGAAGATGTGAGGCTGAATGTACTTCTGCGGGATTGTCCCCGAGTCAGGATCACCCGGCGTGTCGGTTGCACCGATGGTGGTGTCAAGCGCGAGCGTACAGCCTTCGGTTTTGGCGATGTCGATGTACCGTCGAATGTTTGCTGCTGCGGTCTCATCAATCACCGGTCCCATGTCGGTGCCGGGGCGAACCGGGTCCGCAACGACGAGGGCCCGTGTCGCTTCGACGAGACGTTCGATGAAAGTGTTCATGTGCGGGCCGTTTGGTCCTGCCGGATCAACCACGATGCATCGTGAACAGGCTGAGCACTTTTGACCGTTGAAACCGAACGCTGAGTATCGCACACCAAGGACCGCTTCGTCGAGGTCAGCGGACGCGTCAATGATGATGGCGTTCTTGCCGCCCATTTCGCAGACAACTTTCTTGACATGCTGTTGGCCGTCGGGTGTGAGTCCGGCGGCTTCGATGATGTTGAGTCCGACCGCTTTCGACCCGGTGAACGCGATCAGCGAGACACGCGGATCGCGCACCAGTGCTGCACCGGTCGTTTCACCCGGCGCGGAGCAGAAGTGCATGACCTGCTCGGGCTTGACGCCGAACTTTTCGACGCCCGCTTCGCGCATCGATTCGATGAAGATGTCGTGCAGGATTTTGGCAATGCCGGGGGTTTGCTCGGCGGGTTTGATGATGACGGTGTTGCCACAGACCAAAGCCGCTGCCGCCATGCCGCAACAGATCGCCGCCGGGAAGTTCCACGGGCTGATAATGACCGCGATGCCGCGTGGCTGATACCAGCGTTCGTCGAGTTCGCCGATGAACTTGCCCAGTCTCGACCGATCAAACAACTCGACCGAAGTTCGGGCGTAATACTCACAGAAATCAATGGCTTCGCAAATGTCCGCGTCGGCTTCTGTCCAGGGTTTGCCTGCTTCTTTGAGCACCACGCCTGAGAGTTCGTCGCGGCGCGCGCGCATTTTTGCGGCCGCGCGGACCAGAACATCCGACCGCGTTTTCTGGTCAACATCGCGCCAGATCTCAAATGCCCGTTCGGCGGCATCAACCATCTCGGCTGCTTGCTCGGGTGTGTGGTCATTGGCAACCTGTGGCACGCGGGCATTGGTGATCGCGCTGGCATAGGCACCGCGAACGGATGACATCGCCAGGTCTCGGAATGACTCGTTGAAGAATGCTCGTCCGTCTCCCACGCCTTCGACAGCGGGACTCAGTTGGTGCCGCTCGGGCGCGACGAGATAGAGATCGGTCTTCTCGGCAGCGTGACGATCGCGTTGTGCTGGAGCCGGTGCTGCGAGCAATGCGTCGGGCGATGCGTTATCGAGGAATCCAGCCTTGAGCCAGGATTCGTTCGAGGTGTTCTCGAGCAATCGTCGAACCAGATACGCCATGCCGGGGATCATCTCGCCGACCGGGACATATTCGCGCACGCGCAGACCCATGTCCTCGGCTGCGTGCTTGAGTTGGTCCGCCATGCCGTGCAGCATCTGCAACTCAAGCGCGTTGCGAGGCAGACCACGCTGTTCGAGCCCGGCGAGTGCTGCGGCGATGGAACGCACATTGTGTGAACCGAGCGCAAGTTTCACGCCGCCGCGCCCGGGTTCGAGCGCGGTTGGACCGAGTCCGGTCGCGTTCGCATCACTTGCTTGCGGGCATGCGTCAAGGAAAACCTGCGTCATGTCTTCAAAGCAACGATCGGTCTGCCATTTTTCGTTCCACACCGGGCAAGGCCAACCCATTTCTTCGGCGTGAATGGTTTCGTAGTCCCAGTAGGCGCCCTTGACGAGTCGAACAGAGACGATGCGACCGGTACGACGCGCCCAGTCGCAGATCTTCGTTGCGTCGGCAACACCTGACTTGAGATAGCCCTGCATTGCGAGACCCGCCTGGAAATCGACGGCTTCGCAGCAACGCATGAACAGATCGAGCGTCAGGTCTTTGACCTCGAACTGTTCCATATCAAAGTTGACGAACACGCCGCGGTCGCGTGCGGCTTCGAGAAGCGGAACGAGCCTCGTCATGAGATCGTTGATTGATCCCTCGTGGTCGATCGGATTCAATCGACCGGACAGACTCGAGATCTTGATCGAGACATTGGTGCGCGGGATGCCGCCGAGATGGTCAGTTTCGAGTCGCTCGTTGGCCGGCCATGCGTCAACTTCAGAAGGCAGGTTGGTGATCAGGTCGCGGTATTTTTCGCCGTACGAATCAGCTTCTGCGTCAGAGAGACATGCTTCACCCAGCAGGTCGACCGAGAATGCGATGCCATCCTTCCACAGGTCACGCAGCCCCCCCAGGGCGCTTTTGGCATCGGTTCCGGCGATGAAGTTTGATGCCATGCCCTTGATCTGTCCTGAGATGGACTTGGTGGCGATGCCCTTGGCGATGCCGCCGGCTTTGAGCGCCAGGTCCATCCCGGGGGGAGTCTTGACACCGGGCTGTGTCAGGTAGTCAACCAGGTGGTCGTGGACCATATCAGGCGTGGTGAGCACCGGGAACGCGTCGACGAACCTGAACAACTGGACCTTGAACTCATGGTCCTTCATCGCCCAGTCCATGAGCTTGTCCTGATAGAACCGGGCGCTGAGCAAGCCGGACTTGTGCTTGCGCGCGATTTCGAGCATTTCGATACCGAGTTCTTGAATTCGTTTATCTTCAGGCGCGTTGGCCGACGAACGAGTCGCGGGCGTGTGTGCTGGCTGAGAATCGGGCGACGAGCGTGTCGGCGCGGGCTTGGGCTTGCGAGAAAAAATTGCCATGTCTGGTCCCTATCGCCGCGGTTCCGGCGCGGCAACCGAGTATAGACCTGAGCGAGGCGATACCCCGTCAGTCTTGCAGGTCGCTCGGGCAACCTAGGCTCTGTCATGTCTCTTCCTGTAGCGGTGACAATCGGGAACTTCGATGGCGTCCATCTCGGTCACCAGGCGCTCATCAGAGCCTGCCGAGCCGAGGTCGGATCCACCGGCCGCGTTGTGGTCATTGCCTTTGATCCGCATCCACAGTCGGTCCTCGCTGCACGGGGTGTACCAGAGCGTTTGACGACCTTTGACGAGCGGGCGAGGGTGCTGCTGGAAACGGGTGCAGATGAAGTTCGCCGTCTCGCACCCGATGCACAACTGCTCGGGATGGATGCTCGGTCGTTCGCCGAGCAGGTGGCCGAGACTTTCAAGCCGACCGCATGGGTTGAAGGGTCCGATTTTCGCTTTGGCCGCAACCGAGTTGGCGACCTTGCGTTGATTCGAGAACTGGGTGTCGCACATAATTTCACGACGATCGAAGTCGAATCAGTCGAAGTGGACCTTGAAGACCAGACAGTTGTTCCAGTTTCGAGTTCGATGGTTCGCTGGTTGGTCCTCAACGGACGCGTAGCCGATGCTGCTCGTTTGCTCGGTCGGCCGTATCGATATTCGGGTCGGGTCGTTCGATGCGATCGACGCGGCAGGACGATCGGATTTCCGACAGCCAATATTGATGGCGATATGGTCATGCCCGCCAATGGCATCTATGCCTGTCACGCGACGCTTCCCGATGGACGCGTGCTGCCTGCTGCGGTCAATGTGGGGACGCGCCCGACCGTTGACGGGCACCACCGTTGTGTCGAGGCCCATGTACTGGGGTTGGAACAAGGCACGCCTTGGGCGCCATTGCCCGGATTGCCGGAATACAACTGGGTGCTCGCGATCGATATTGTGGCGTGGCTTCGCGAAGAGGTCAAGTTCAACTCCATCGATGCGCTCGTTGACCAGATGCACCGAGACTGTGCTCGCGTATTCGACTTTTTGCCTACCCCTGCAGGAGACCGCCGGTGACCACTGATACCTGGGAGACCAATGCCACACTCGCCGAAGTTGCCAATCGAATCGCGCGAGCGTCGAGCATCGTCGTGCTCACGCATGTCAAGCCGGACGGCGACGCAGTCGGTTCATCGCTTGCACTTGTCAGAGCGATCGCGCAGAGTCGGCGAACCACCCCGAGCGGTGTCGCCTGCCCCGCCGAAGCCTGGTTCACGGGGCCGATGCCGATGTGGTTTGGTTCGATCCATCGCGATACCAAAGCGAGGCCGCTCGGTCCTGACCAGTCGATCCCGCCGCTCGACCCAGACCTGGTCGTCATCGTCGATACCGGTTCGTGGTCGCAACTCGATCGCTTCGCCGACTGGGTCAAGCCGAAACAAGAAAAGACGATTGTCATCGATCATCATCGGCAAGGTGATCCTGATGTGAGCGCATTGCGCGTGGTTGATACGAGCGCAGCGTCCGCGACCGAACTGATCGCCGAACTCGCATGCCTGCTGCTCAAGTGTGCGTCGCCGGCAGAACTCGACGAATCGATCGCCGAACCGCTCTATATGGGTCTGGCGACCGATACTGGTTGGTTCAAGCACTCGAATGTCACGCCGCGTGTGTTTCGTCTGGCAGCCGACCTTCTCGAAGCCGGCGTCAAACACGAAGAGTTGTTTCTGAACATCGAATCGCGCGATCGCCCGGCACGGCTGCGGCTCATGGCTCGATCGCTCAGCACCATCGACTTTGCACTCGGTGGCACCGTCGCGATTCAATGTCTTCAACAATCCGATTTTGAGGAAACCGGTGCCGCTCCGCAGGACATCGGCGGATTCGTCGATCTTGCTCGCTCGATCGAGCAGGTTCGTGTTTCTGTCCTGTTGACTGAGATGCACACACCCGATGGCATGCTCACGAAGGTATCGATGCGAAGCAAAGGCGGGCCGAACATGGTCGATGTGAACATCGTTGCCAATACCTTTGGCGGCGGCGGCCACGCGCAGGCGGCGGGCGCACGCATCGCATTACCGATTGCCGAAGCGAAGGCGAAGATTATCGAGGCACTTCAATGAGCGATCGTGGCAAGCAGCGTGGGGGTCCTTCTCGCGGTCAAGCCAGAGGATCTGGGGGGGCTCGCCCGAACGATGCCAAAGGATCGCGCAAGGGTCACCAGCCGCGCTCGCAGGGCGCGTCACGAAGTGCGCCAAAATCGATTGAGCCCGAAGCGGACCATCGCAATGACATGCGTAAACGCGTCAAGGATGCAGTGGGGCGGATGGAGCCCGACGCCCCCAGGCCCGGTCGCGAACGCCGCCCGCCATTGCGCATCAACACCACCACGCTGTGGGAATACCCGAGTCAGCATTACGACAGCCCGACGGTGGGCTCGATGCAAGGCGACAAGAACTATGTCGGGGCAACGCCGAGTTGGGTGATCTGGCAACTTCTCAAAAGGTACACCCGAGAGGGCGATGTTGTTCTCGACCCGATGTGTGGCAGCGGCACCACACTCGATGTGTGTACAGACCTGGCGAGACACGGCATCGGTTTTGACCTTGTGTCGCAACGACCAGATATCAAGCAGGCGGACGCCAGACAGTTGCCGCTTGAAGATGAGTCTGTTGATTTCGTTTTTGTTGATCCGCCGTATTCCACGCATATTGACTATTCAGATGACCCGTCGTGCATCGGCAAACTCGATGCTGCCGACTATGACGAAGACGGACAGTCGGCCTATTACAACGCGATGGATGGTGTGCTCGCAGAGATCGACCGCGTCCTCAAGCCGCGTCGATACATGGGGCTCTATGTCAGTGACTCATTCCGCAAGACCAAGCAAGGCGCGCGGTTCATGCCGATCGGGTTCGAGTTGTTTGCCATGATGACCAATCGATTCAAGCCGGTTGACATCGTTTGTGTCGTTCGCCAGAACACCAAGTTGAAACGAGGGAACTGGCACAAGGCAGCCGAGAAAGACAACTTCTTCCTGCGCGGTTTCAACTATCTTTTCATCATGAAGAAGACCTGATGCTCACTCAGCGGTGGATGACGACCAGGCAACCATGAATGTCAGGACATCAAAGAAGTCGGTGATGCCGTCTTCGTTCAGGTCGTAGTCCCCGGCGCTGAAGATGTTGAAAAACTGTTGGACATCGAAGAAGTCGAACCGGCCGTCCCTGTTCTGGTCGGCGATCGCTGCCTGCTTGCCTGCCTCATCGATCAAGCCGTGAATATAGCCGCCAAAGAACTGTCCACCCAATGGGCTCAAGTGAACCCTGCCGTTCAAATAGCCGAGGTTGTCCATCTCTTCGTGACCGGAAAACAGGTCATAGAGATTGATGAAACCGAGTTCACGCTGGCGGGCAATCCGGAGGATCGCGTCGGCCTGGGCTTCGATCGCCGGGCGAAACGGGTGATGTGTGATCATGATGATCGGTACACCGGGCAGTTGCGCCATGTACCAGTCGACAAGCGTTGCCAGATTCGACTCGTAGAGTTCGTACACGGGGTCTTCGCCGTCGCCAAAGCTCGCATCGATCATCACGATCAGCAGATCCATTTCAAGAGACCGCAACACTTCACCATTGGCTGCGGTCATGGAATCTTGAAACATGAACGCACCGGCCCCCCCTCGTGCGAGTCGGTGGTAGCGCGAGCCTGCCAGGTCTGACCGCATCTCGACCGCGTTCACTTGTACCGGTGACGGGCCTGCGGTTTCAAACTTCAGCGTGCTCAGTGTCGCTTGGTCAGTGACACCGGTCTCAACCACGAGGCGACCGGCCTGCGGCTCGCCCGAGGTCAACCCGGTATCGACGGTCGCGACCGCGACGCCGTTTAATCGAACGGTCATCAAACCGCCGCCGACACGCCGCGTGTAGTGCACGATTGCTTCATTGCCATAGACCAGGGCGCTGAGATTCCCTGGAAAAGGTGTGGGTGTGAGCAAGCCCCACATGCCATCAGGTGTGGCGTATCCGAGCGGATCGAAAATGCCGGTATCTTCACCGACCGTCGAACCCGGGCCGCGAATCATGTCGAGTCCGCATCGTGGGCCGTTGTCCGTCTCGTTGCATCGGCCGTCAAATCGTGCGAGCGCAAGGTACCCTTCGCCTGCGTTGCCATACGACTCGACGAGGCGATTGCGAACCTGCCAGTTATAGGACGCACTGAGCAGACTGACCGAATCGCCCGCGATCCCCCAGGAACCAACTTCACCATCTTCAAGATGCGAAAACAATGGCAAGAGGGACTTGTGCAAGCGCTCGGACCACGGGCGATCCTGTCCATGAGCCTGCTCGGCGAGAAACAGACCCAGAGCGATGAAGACGATTCGTAGCATCATGGATCTGTGATAGCATTTCACGCGACTCGATACAAGCATGAACACCGAAACTTGGGCTCGATCATGGGGCTCAGGAGGTCTACACTCTCCGTCCCGAAGCGGCCCGGGTGAAAATCGGACGAAGTCCGTCCCGTTCCCGCGCGGAAGATGGAGCATGCCATGTACGCAATCATTGAAGAATCAGGTGGTCAGCGCAAGGTCGCTGAGGGCGAAACGGTCTACATCGACCTTTACGAACAGGGTCAGGCCGAGGCCGGGTCCAAGATTACTTTCGACAAGGTTCTTGTCGTTGGCGACGATGGCGGCACCGCCAAGATCGGCACGCCTTTCGTTGATGGTGCTTCTGTGACCGCTGAAATCGTTGAGCCGGCGGTCAAGGGCGACAAACTCTTCATCTACAAGTTCCGGGCCAAGAAGGGCTACAAGCGCAAGACCGGCCACCGCCAGCGCTTCACCCAGGTCAAAATCACCAGCATCGCTGGTTGAGACGACGCGTTGATCTACAAAAATCGAACCCTGCGGCGAGAGCCCGGGGTTTTTTTATGCAATGTCCTCGAGGTGCTCGGTTCAGAGCACCGACCCGACTCGAGCAGCAATGACCTCACCGACGAAGATCTCATGGTCCGTTTCGAGGTCAAAGTGCCGTGCGACTTCGCAGTCGAACGCGGCTGTGCAACGGGAGAGCACCGGCGAACCGGTCACGAGTTCATCGACGACGAATGAATCGAACGGATCCTCGTACTCCGGGCCAGGCTCGGTGGAAAACTTGCGGATCGCGAGTTTTTGGGTGGGATCGAGTTTGCAGATGGCGAATGTGTGGCTGTCACGAATGAGTGGCGCAATCGGGTGGCCTTTGCGGGCCACGACTGCGATGAGGCACGGTTCGATTTCGCACCTTTGGACCGATAATACGGTGGTTCCATTGCGTTGGTCGTCGAAGGCGGATGTCATGATGAAATGACCGCCGCCGAGTGTCGCCAAGGCTTGTTGGATGGCATCAGTCATAACCGGCGCGAGTGTATCGGCGAATTGGCGGGTTCGCTGTGGCGAATTGCGCGGTTGAGGCATCTCGAACTCAAGATCAGTGGAGAAAAGTGTCGAAAAAGGGGGCGGAGGTGTTGCGTTGTGGGCGAAAGTGGGTATGATTCCCATGTGATGAATCGGGAGGCACTCCAAGTTGCTGTTTACGGGACAAGCCGAGGTGACGGTCGACGCAAAACAGCGTCTGGCGATCCCCGCAAAGTTTCGGGCGCTGTTGGATGCCGAACGGGACGGGTCGGCGTGGTTCTGCGTGCCGTGGCCTCACGAGAGTGTGCTGCGGATCTACACGGAGCAGCGTTTTCAACTGATGGCCGAGCGTCGGGAAGAGACGCTGACGCCCGATCAGGACGAAGCCGATCTGGAGACAACGCTGTTCGGGTATACCGAGCGGCTAGAGATGGATGCCAATTTCCGGGTCAAACTGCCGAGTTGGCATCTCGATTTGATTCAGTTACCCCGCGAGGTCGTCGTGGTCGGCGCGCGGAACAGACTCGAGATTCGTTCGCGCGAGGCATGGACCGCCAACCGCGAAGCACGGTTCAACGATCTTCGTTCGCTGGTCGCTCGGCGCGAGGCAAGGAAGCCTCAAGAGTGATGTGCGTGCACAGCAGAAGAGAGATCCCTGAACGCATGGATGCGGGATGGGTTGCGTCCGGGGTCGGCCCGACAGGACCGACTGGGGCGTTGATTCCAGGCAGATTTGTAAACTGACGCCAAGGACGGCGATCAGTGCGGCCCGCGCATGCGTCAAGGATGACGCCACGCGTGGAAGGGCAAGGATGCCCCGGTCGCGACAAACAATGTGTGGTCGAACGATCGGGATCTTATGGACAAGATCCTGGCGCACGGATGCGCCCCGGTTGGTTGATCTGCACAGTTTCAAGACTTGCATGTCGCATCGGCACATGCAATCGATGAGATCCCACACGCCTTCCGCGCTCCCTCCTGATCGCGTCGGACGGCACCAACGCTCGCCGCGCACAGAGGCGAGCGTTTTTCTGTGTTTCAGCGAAGCGTGGTCGATTCGTGCATAATACCTGTATGACTGGGTATTCCGGTACGCCGCTGGCAAAGAAACTGGGCATCAAACCCGGCGCGACGATTGCGCTTCTCGGCGATGCAGCGATTGATATCCCTGATCGACCAACCGACATCACCGTCAAGCGCAGTCTTCGTGGGTCCATGGCTTTCGATGTCGTGTTGCTCGTGTGCGCACAGTTCAAGACACTCGATAGCAAGTTCGACACCGTCGCCAATCGATTGAAACCGGCGGGGGGGCTGTGGGTTTGTTGGCCGAAGAAGTCGTCCGGCGTGCTCACGGATCTGTCGGATGGCGTGGTCCGCGCGTATGGATTGGATCATGGTCTCGTTGACAACAAAGTGTGTGCAATCGACGAAACCTGGTCAGCCTTGCGGTTCGTGATCCGGGTCAAGGATCGACCGGCTCGCAGATCGAGCAATCGTTGAGTCGATTATGGCGTTGTGGGATTTTGCCGAATCGTGATCGGTCGGCGCCGGCGACGCGGCGTGCCCGAGACTGTTCCGCCATAGACATAGTGTGGGTTGTCTTCACTGAGCCTGGCTTGGCAGACGGCGCATGCGAGCTCCCACGACCCCTGTTCCTGATGCCGAATGCGATAGAGCTTTCGCGTCGGGTGTTGACACTGCGGGCACACGCGTACGGGGATGCCCGGTCGGCGTGAGCGATTCGAGTTGTCAGGTGTGAGGGCGGTCATCGTAAGCGTAACAGTTCCAATTCTGAGTTGAGGACGCGACTCGTATAGAGATGCGTTGTTTGTAGAACGCCGTCACGATGTCGATGATTCTGACAAAGTGTCGGAGTTCAGCATTTCTTTCGGTTTTTTGGGTGTCCGGTTTCGCCGGAGGCGATTGGGACCAATCTCTGTGCTCTCTTGAATACCCAGTATCGGCGCTCAAGCGGGTGGGTCGTGAGATGTGATGAGGAGAATTACACTGACCTCATAGAACCCACTTATTCCGGCGGGAAGGCAGCGAACGCACTGCTCGATCCTTGCCCGAATGTGTGTTCTTTTACCTTTCGGCAGTTATTGACCCGAGCAAGCGTATGAGCGATCAGGTACATTCTGCGCTCAGCAGATAACTTGGCTCCCCCTCACTGGCGTGGGGCGGTCAGGACCGAATAACCAATCATTGAAGGGAAGACACATGTTTGATTTGGTTCTCGCGCAAAATAGTGGTGGTGGAGCAGGCGGAGCAATCGGCGGCATCTTGTTTTTGCTGATCTATCTCGCGATTATCCTCGCGGTCATCATCGGCGGGTGGAAGATGTTCGTCAAAGCAGGCCAACCCGGCTGGGGTATTCTCGTTCCGATTTTGAACATCTACTTCTTGTGCAAGATCGGTGGGCGCCCCGGTTGGTGGGTGATTCTGTTTTTCATTCCGATCGTGTCATTAATTGTGTCAATCATCTTGATGATCGATATTGCCAAGTCATTCGGCAAAGGCATCGGGTTTGCCATCGGGTTGATTCTGCTCGGGTTTATCTTCATACCGATTCTCGGGTTTGGAAGCGCCGAGTATCAGGGCCCGGCTGCCGCGTAACGCTCAATGGCCCGGTCGAAAGCGACGCTGCCGTTTCCACTGCTGGTCGGGTTGACCACACTGCGTTGTGCGCGTTGTGAGTATGACCTTGCCGGGCTTGGTAACATTGCCCAGTGCCCGGAGTGCGGCATGCGTCTGGGACCAGCGAAAGCGCTCTGTATGGTGGGTGTTCCTCGCAGGTCTGAGTCGAACTCGATGCGGCGTTGGCTTTGGGTGTTGCTGTTTGTTGCCGTTTTTATGTTTTCGCAATTGTGGTTTCTTCTTGTCATGCAAGGCAGTTGGATCCTCGTGGGTGTCGTCTTGCTCGGCATCGTGGGTGGTGGCGTTGCTATGGTCACCACCGGGCGCGGGCGATCGCGGGCGACCGAACGACTGGTGATGACCTGGGGCGGCATCGGTCGCAAAGAATGGGGCAAATCAGCTGCCCCGAGTGAACTGATGGATTGGCCGGAACAGATCGATGTCCGTGTCGAATCGATCGGCGCGGTGTGGCAACGCATCAAGGTCTTTTCGATCGAAACGAATGGCGCACGGAAGAAGTTCTTCGACTGCGGGTTTCGCTGTGAGCGCGAACAACTTGGTTGGGTCAAGGCTGCGATCGAAGCCTTGCATCGCGGCGAGGACGCGCCGGACCCGGAGCCGGTCATGGATGTGAGCCAGTCATCGATACCATGGGACTAGCGGCTTCTGACGGAGGACGGCTTTGCTTTGGTGGTGGTGCGGTGTCATCGTTGTTGTTTCACTGATCACGCTGATCGCGTTCGGATTGGATAAGCGTGCCGCGCGACTCGGTCGATGGCGGACTTCCGAAAAGGTGTTGCTCGTGATGTGCGTGCTCGGTGGCTGGCCTGGGGCGTTAATTGCTCGACGGGTTTTTCGGCACAAGACCAGGAAGCAGCCATTCGTCGCATTGATGTGGCTCATGGTGACGATCCATGTCGTTGTGACCGGCTTGGTTGTGTGGTGGGTGTGGTCGCGGTAATTCTGCTAGGCTTTCTCTATGATCCAGACCGCTGTGTATGCCGGGAGTTTTGATCCACCGACCAACGGGCATGTGTGGATGATCGAGCGTGCGGCTGCCATGTTTGAGCGGTTGATCGTTGCGGTCGCGCAGAACCCGGAGAAGCCGTACTCGTATCCGCTCGAACAGCGATTGGGTTGGCTGGAAGAACTCACCGCATCGCACGACAATGTGTCGGTCGCCAGCATCGAAAACGAGTTTCTGGCTCATTATGCCGGTCGGGTGGGAGCATCGTGGATCATCCGCGGCATTCGCAACGAAGCCGACTACCAGTACGAACGCGGCATGCGGTATGTGAACAGTGATCTGGGGCCTGGGCTCACGACGGTGTTTCTGATGCCGTCGCGCGAACTGTGTGAAGTGTCGTCGAGTCTTGTGAAGGGGATGATCGGTCCGAATGGATGGGCGGACATCGTGAAGGGGTATGTGCCGTTGTGCGTGTTTGAAGATCTCATAGGAGAGCATGGGGGGGAATGAACACTGCCTTTACGCTCGAATCATCAGATCAATCCAAAAAGACGAAACCCGCGCCATGATGACGCGGGTTTCGGTGTCAAGTGGTTCACCCAGGTGTTCCAATCCTGGGCATGAGCGCGTTCTTACGGGCAGCCGGCGGAGAACTCGCCGAGGAAGTAGAGAACATCTGCGAATTCCCAGACGCCGTCGCCACCTTCGGGGACGAGGTCGGCTGCGGGATCCATGGCGGAGAACGCACCGAGGAATGCGAGGACATCAGCGAACTCGAGAACGCCGTAGGGTTCGACGAGGTCAGCATCGTTACACGGGCCGCCCGTGTCATCGGCTGCATACAGACCGAGGTAGTAAGACGCGAACGGACTCCAGTTGAATCCTGCGCCGCCGGAGCAGTCGATGCCACCGAACCAGTAGTTCGGGTTGGTGGTGTCCCAGTTCTGATCGAACGAGAGGCCCATATTGTCGGGGTCACCGAGGCTGTTGACCTCACTGAGTTCCGGAGGCGTGACGAGCATCATGCCTGCGAGGTGAGCGTTTGCATCTTTGGGCGTTGCGAACTGCCAGCCGTAGCCGAAGTCGGCCATGCTGTCGCCATCAATGTCGGTGCTCCCGAAGTTGAGTTCATTACCCGAACCGGCAAGGTCGACGGTGATGGCCCAGATGAGGTTGGCGCCACCGGTGGCACCGTTGCCATCTGAACCCGGAAGGTTGGGAATGGTGAAGACCTGTGTGATGAGGCTTCCGATCCCCGATGCGGTCGTGGTCTGATCAAGGCCGTCAAACAGTGAGAAGGTTGCTTCGAGCCCTTCGACGCCGTCGAGTTCGGGATCTGGAACATCAGTGACCCAGATGAGGGTCATGACATCGGCGACGGTATTGTCTGCGATGTCACCCCAGTCAAGCCACCAGTTGTTGGTGCCGTTCGCGGTGTTGACTGCGGGGTACCAGTATGTTTCGTTGAAGCCGCACTGGTCGTTTTGTTCGTTGATCCAGAGCGGCGTGCCGTTGCCACGAAACTCGGAGGGCGGGGTGATGGCGCGTTCGCCGGTTGCCAGGTTGATGTACATGTGTCCGACGCGATCCATGGAGATCGGCATCTGACCAGTGAGTGTGATGTTTTCCGGATTGGCTGTAGCTGCACATGCGCAGCCTGCAGCGACGGTCAACGCAACAAGTGTTCTCGTTTTCATTGTGATAGCTCCCTTTTCTACTTTCTGTAAACGGCGAAACAAAATGAGACAACAAACCCCCAATGGGGAACACCATCACTTCCTGCCGCTGACCACGAGATCAGCGGAGCAAGTGACGAAAAAGAGTCAACGTCTGACTCAGTCCATCAAATTGAATCGATGCCACACGGTGCGGTCACACTCGCTGATAATTAGCACAATGCAAACCTGTGCGGCAACACCTTCTTCGTAATGCCATGGGCAACCCCTTCCCATCAGTGGCTTTGGCAACCCACGCGGCAACCAAGTCCACATTGAAGGCCACGAGAATGTCGCAGAACGCGACCGGTAATAAGCCCTCATCATTCAATATACAGAATGTTTTGTCGGACGCAAGCGGTGTGTCCCACGGACTCGCAAATACTGATCTTCGACAAGTTGTCGGTGGGGGACAAGGTGGGGGCGGTCTTAGCATGGAATCACCCGATCGTGTTGCGAACGGCTTTGGTTCACTTCGATCGACGATACAAAGGTCGCGCCAGGGTCCTGATACGGTAAGGTCTTGCGTGCGGCAGCCTTAGTGGCTTGTGACGACAGCGTGTCGGATCGGCGATGTGAGTTGTTTCTCGATGACGATTCGAGCGTGGTGTAAAATTTGTACCAATAGTCGGTTCGATCTGAGAGAAACTGCTCGCTCGTGCAGAGCAACGGTGAGTGCCCGGTTTCGTCATGCCGGGCCGACCAACGCTGAGGCTTTCGGATGTCCCAGCGGTCAGTTCTTTCATGGAGATCGTGGTGACCTATCGCAGCCTCATGCTCGCCGCATCAATCGCAGGACTCGTCGCGGGCCTCGCGCTCTTTGCACTTGTATACGCGTTTCGCGAGGCATTCCTCGCCCAGGACCAGTGGAACTTTCAATCGAATCGAGGCGGTGCCGAGGGGTTCACGATCATGTGCAGCGTGGCCATTGGTTGTCTGTTCTCATGGGCCAACAGCCGGTTTTCCGGGTTTGACGGTCGGTCTCTCGCCGTGCCGCTCGTCCTTTTCGTGGCTGTGGCCGTCGGATTGGCCATCGTGCTTGAATATCAAGTCTCGCCCGAGTTGGTCTCGACACTGACGCCGCGCATCGTACTCGCAGGCGGCGTGATTGCGGTCGCGGCCTGTGCAACCGAGTGGTTCCGCGGCTAAAGAACTGTGGCAACCGGGCGCTGCCGAAGTCAATTCGACATCGGAACCGCCTGCTTCGTTCAATACTCCGTCAGCCAGTAGCGGGCGATTATGGCGGGCACGGCTGCGGTGCCCAATTGATAGGCAAGCGTCAGCCAGCCGAGGTCCACCGTCGTCGCCCTAGGAAAGGGTGGGGGCGAGTCTAGAATATCATCATTCAACACGACTGCGAGCACGGTTCCGCCGACCACCGCTGCCGTGGCAAGGATCGCGCAGCCCCACGAGATCCACGCGCTCCCAAATTGACAGGTCGCGACGGCGTGCAGCACCCAGAACACGCCGATGGTGAGCAGAGCGCGTGGGATCAGGGACATGATCAGATAGAAATTCCACGACTCAAGCAGTCCGATGAGGGTCGCACACACGCTCGCGACGACCACTGCCATCATCAGCGGTCTGCCAAGAGTAAGGATCGAGAGGTGGCTTGGATCATCCATCAGGAAAATGCTACGCCACTGACGGGTGGCATGGTCTTGGCTTTGCAAGGCCATGATCGAGGTTCAGTGACGCTCCAAATTTCCATGAAGACATGACCGCTGTGCCTGGCTTCCCGGGCAAACCGAATCCCTTTTTTTTCGTGTAGTATGGCGTCATATGCGTCACGGTCTCATCAAATCCATCGCCCACAACTTCCTCCAAACCTACACCAGTCGATACTCGAGTTGGCACGGTTACTGGCTTTGGGGCTTTGTGATAGAAGATCATCTTCATTTAAATTGGGATCTTCTCGCAAGGCCGACTGGCTCGCACTACGACCCACTTACATTTGCTCGTGAACTCGCTGTCGTGCGATTCTTCCAGCAATGTGAGAAGCAGGGAGCAAGCAGACGAATCGAGCGAGTCGAACTCATCATCACAGCCTCAACACCGCCCGATACGCTCTACACCCGAACATTTGGCCTCCGCCTGTTGAACATGCGGTTCGTCATCAAGGTTGAAACCAGTGGTACAGCGATCGTTACCGAATGCGATATCCTCGTCGCACGCCATGACCCGAGTCTGGAGTCACCGTCATACGGTACAACCCCGTTGGACCCGATCAACTAATTTGTAGGCGAAGGTGCCGAAGATCGGGGGTGATGGGATATCAAAGACCGAGGGCATGTGCCGCTCGGCGCGGTGAGACATTCGCAATTGGTTGTCCGCGCAGGCCACCGGACCCGTGCCACCAATGCCTCATCCCAATCGGATCCGCCTCGGAGAGGCGGGCTACCCACGATGCCTACTTGAGCAACCGTTCCAGGTAATGGATATCGATGCCGCCGGTCTTGAAGGCGGAGTCTTGCATTAGGCGCAGTTGCAGGTCGATCGTCGTGTTGATCGGGCCGACGCGGAACTCGCGGAGGGCCCGGGCCGTGCGTTCGATGGCTTCGGCGCGTGAGTCGGCGTGGACGATCAACTTGCCGATCATCGAGTCGTAGTTGGGGGGGACGAAGTAGCCGGGCACCACATGCGAGTCAATCCGCACGCCCGGGCCGCAGCGCCAGTAAAGGTCTCCGACCGTGCCACTGACCTGTCCGCAGGTCAGTGGGACTTGTCATGGATGGTCACCCTCGCTGATCAAGAACAAACGCCCCGGGCGAAGAGCCCGAGGCGTGACGATGATCACATTCATGTGGTTCGTTCGATCGCTCGTTCACGACTCAACGGCGACGACGCGTGACGACCAGGCCACCAAAGCCGAGCAGGGCCGCCGCGCCGGGCGCGGGAACACTGGTTTCTGAAAACACGATGGTGTATGCACCGGTTCGAGAACCATTATATAACCAGCCGCCAAGGACGCCATTGGGGTCCTCGATGCCAGTATCGTTATCTTGAATCAGAACCCCTGCTCCGTCTGTGGCATGCGTGTTGTTATCGCCAACACCAAAGTAGTACACGCCGGGGGTAATCGCGATGGTCAGGACACTATTGAGGAAGCTGTCACCCATCGAACTGCCGTCATCGTTCGCGCCAAGTGGATTGCCCGCCGCGTTAAAGGCGTGCAGGTTCATATCGAGAGTGAAGCCAACTGCCTCAACGGCATCAATCTGCAGATTGCCGGTGAAGTTGAACTGGACGCAATACAGATCCACCTCGCCGGATGTGTCGATGTTTCCAGCGATGACATTGATTCCCGAGCCGACATTCTGGGCCGTGCCCGGCAAGTCGCCGGTATCGCCAACCTCGTTGTAAACATTTGCACATGCGATGCTTGCAATACCAGCGAAGACGGTAAGTCCGAAGATCTCGTTCATGATTGTGCCTCTCTCATCCTATAAAAAAAACAAATGCGTGCTGTCGACACCATCGGGCTTAGCCTCACGCTGAGGCTGCGACAGACTGGTCGACAGGGCATGGTATCAGGCGAGACTGTCCGCCGAATGTGCTAAATGGTAAAACGCAAGCAAAATGCAGAAATATTTACAGTTTCTGATGTGGCGGCACCCGATCTTACCCATCTTGCCACCAATACCGTGCTTCGCGGCACGATGGCTCTGGTATGCAAGTAAAGGAGCTGGCTCCATTGATGTTGATGAGGGATCGTTGGAACGCCTCAATGCGACCACGCCTACTTGAGCAACCGCTCTAAGTAATGGATGTCGATGCCGCCGGTCTTGAAGGCCGAGTCCTGCATCAGTCGGAGTTGCAGGTCGATGGTCGTGTTGATCGGGCCGACGCGGAACTCGCGGAGGGCGCGAGCGGTGCGTTCGATGGCTTCGGCGCGTGAGTCGGCGTGGACGATCAACTTGCCGATCATCGAGTCGTAGTTGGGGGGGACGAAGTAGCCGGGCACCACATGCGAGTCGATCCGCACGCCCGGGCCGCCGGGTAGTTCCCAGGTGTCGATGCGGCCGGCGCTTGGCATGAAGTTCCGCGTTGGGTCTTCGGCGTTGATGCGGCACTCGATCGCGTGGCCACGGATGGTGATGTCCTTCTGCTTGACAGGCAAGGGTTCGCCGGCGGCGACGCGGATTGAAGTCTTGAGAATATCTACGCCGGTGATCATCTCGGTGACCGGGTGTTCGACCTGCACACGCGTGTTGACCTCAAGCATGTAGAAGTTCTGCTTGTTGTCCATCAGGAACTCGACAGTCGCAGCACCGGCATATTCTGCCGACTTGACGAGTCGAGCGGCGGCTTCACAGACCGCAGTCATCTTCTTGCGATCGACTTCAGGAGCCGGGGCTTCTTCGATCACTTTCTGATGGCGTCGCTGCATGGAGCAGTCTCGCTCGAAAAGGTGGATTGCGTGCCCGTGTTTATCGCCGATGACCTGGACTTCGACATGGCGGGCAGATTCGAGGAACTTTTCAACGAAGACGCTGCCGTCGCCAAACGCGGCGAGCGCTTCCTGCTGAGCCTTCTTGATGTTGGTGCGGAGGGTTGCTTCGTTGTGGCAGACGCGCATGCCGCGTCCGCCGCCACCGGCTGCCGCTTTGATGATGACGGGGTACCCGATCTCGGCTGCGACTTCGACGGCTTCTTCTTCGACCTCGATCGCTCCTTCTGAACCTGGGAAGACGGGGACTTTGGCCGCTCGTGCGAAGCGTTTGGCTTCGACTTTGTCGCCGAGGCGACGCATGGCTTCGGGACTTGGACCGATGAACTCGATTTTGCAGTCGCGGCAGACTTCGCTGAAGTCGGCGCGTTCGGCGAGGAAGCCGTAGCCGGGGTGAATGGCATCGACATCCGCGATTTCGGCTGCGGAGATGATGCGGGAGATGTTGAGATAAGAATCGCGGGCCGGACCGGGACCGATGCAGATGGCGCGGTCAGCGAGACGCAAGTAGGGGGCATCGCGGTCGGCTTCAGAATAGACGCAGACGGTCTCGATGCCCAGTTCCTGACAAGCGCGCATGATGCGCAGCGCAATCTCACCTCGATTTGCAATCAGAACGCGTCGGAACATGGTGGAACTCGATCAGGCGCCGGGCGGCGCGGGATTGGGACAGCGTGAACAGCGAAGCAAGCGATCAGTCAATCGATCAACTTGGGACGGCGGCTTCAGGACGGGCGGACTAGAAAGAGTTTTTGACCAAACTCAACCGCATCGCCGCTCTTGACGAGGATGCGTTCGATCTTGCCCGAAACACCGGCTTTGATTTCGTTGAAGACTTTCATGGCTTCGACGAGGCAGACATTGGAGTCTTCAGAAACTTCGCTCCCGACCGAGACATAGTTGTCTGAGTCCGGGTTGGGTGCGGTGTAGAAGGTGCCGACCATGGGTGACTCGATCGCGACGAGACCAGCGTCATCAGAAGAGGCGGATGCTTCGGCCGCCGGTGCTTCCGCAGCAGGGGCGGCCTGCGCGGCGGCTTGGGGTGCAGCGACCTGAGGCTGGGCCTGTCCGGTTGGTGCGCCGTTATAGATGACCGGCTGGTGATTGACAACAGTTTGCGTCTCGGCTCCACGCCGAATCTTGACGGTTTCCTGTTGGTCCTGCAGGTCGAGTTCGGAGAGTTCGTTCTCGACCATGAGACGAACGAGTTCTTTGAGTTTGCGAATATCGATCATGTCGGCTCGCTTTGTGCGGGTTCGACGAACGGGTTGGTGAAGTCACGCCCTGCAAACGACTGGCAGGTCGTGACACTGTATCGAATGAGCAAACGGCGTGCTCGTGGCCCTGAGTCTAGGTCGCTCAAGGCTTCGCAGCGATCATCGAGACTATGAACCCGCCGGTGGCATCAGATCGGGGCGATACACTGAGCGCAACAATGCTGAGTCGCATTCAAAAACCATCGGAACACATTGGATTTGCGGTGCTCGTCGCCGGAACCGTTGTCGTGCTCGGACCGATCGTGTTCATGCTTGGTTTCGGCGGGATTCGTGCTGCATTCCGCGGTGACTTGCCGCCGGTGCGAGGTTTGTGGCTCACCCTGCTTGTCGCGGTCGGGATCGGTGTTCTGGCTACAGCGATGGCATGGTTTCCTGCTCGAGCGATCGGGCGGAGTCAACTGCTGTCGCGGATGCTACTTGTCCCCGTCCTGCTCCCACCCTACCTCATTTATTCCGGGTACGGCATGATGCGCGACCCGAGTTGGTGGCTCGGTCGTGTGCTCGAGTCGTTTGCCGCTGACGGACATGCATGGGTGACGCGGTGGGTCGGCATGGGGTTCGCCGTGATCGGGCTTGCGGCATGGGCGTTTCCGCTGGCAACCCTCGTGCTCGCGTTGGGGTTTCGTCAACAGGGCCGCGAGATTGATGACATGCTCCGCCTGGAAGCGGGCGGCGTGCGTCGTTTCATCGCTCGAACGCGCATGCTCAAGCGGTCGATCATCGCTGCGGTGTTGGTGGTGGCGTTGGTGATGATCGGGTCTGCTGTTCCACTGCACCTCGCTCAAATCCCGACAATGGCGATCGAACTCTGGCGCGAGTTGGCTGAGTCACCGAGTACGGCATGGGACGGTGTGTGGGCAGCCAGTTGGCCGTTGATGGTCGTCGCACTTGTCGGAGCCGTCGTGTGTGCGCGGTGGATTGAACAGGGTTCGCGTGAAAGTGATCAGCCCGCTACGGCTTGTGCCGGTGTTCCGCGCCACATCTGTTCGGTTGGATGGTCGGTGTGGGTCGCGGCTTCACTAGTTCCGTTTGTTGTTTTCCTGGTTTCGATCAGAAGTTCAGGTTCACTTGCCGAGTTCTGGACACTCTCGGGTGCGGGTGTCGTGGCTGCGATCGGGTATGGTGCAGCCGACGCAGCGGTCGCGATGGTTCTTGCCATCAGTGCAGCCATGCTTGCCGGGCAGTCGGGCGGGCATGTGCGCTGGTGCAGTCGTGTGGTGCTCATTGCGTGGGTCTTTGTTGCTGCGATACCGGGTGTGTTCGTTGGCGGTGTATTGGCGCGATTGGGCAGTTCTGTCGGGTGGCTTGGCGGCGACGGACTGGTGGTGGTTGCCCATGTTGCCCGATTTGGAGCAGTTGCTGTGATCGCCGGGTTGCTTGCAGGTTGGTCGGAGCCTCGATCGAGGCGTGAGATGAGGCTGCTTGATGATGGTGGTGGGTTGGTCGGTTGGTGCCGGGCGTGCTTGCCCTGGCAGTGGCCGATACTCGTGGGGGCCGCTCTGACGGTTGGCATGCTCGGGGTGCACGAAATCGAAGCGACGGTCATACTGTTGCCGCCCGGGCGTGCAAATCTCGCAGCACAGATCCTGGGATACCTGCATTTTTCAAGGACGGAGGAACTCTCGGCTGCTGCTGTCTATCTGATTGGCAGCGGGATTGTCGTTGCGGGTGTGATCTCAATCTTGCTGAATCGACGAAATTGTGCATCCTGAACCCCGAGTGAACGGAACAAGTACTATGTACGCGGTGAGCAAAGGCATACACATTCGTCAGCAGTCCAGCATCAGCGCGATCGCGTGGATAGGTGGAGTGTTCGTGACTGCCATGCTGATTGGCGGTGCCGGGTGCAATGAGATACCTGATGGTGCAGCCATTGAGGCCGATCTGGTATTCGGCGATGTCGGGCTTTCATATGGTCAGTTCAGTTACCCCCGCGGGATCGACGCGAATGAACGGGGGGTCGTTGTTGTTGATAAGTCCGCTCGCGTGCAACGGTTTGATGTTGAAACGGGTGCCTATCTGGGCGGGTTCCGGATGCCAGCATGGGACCTGGGTAAGCCTACAGGATTGACACTCGGGCCGAGTCTGCACGACGCGTCAACAGAAATGCTGTATGTCGCGGATACGCACTATCACCGCATCGCGGTGTTCCCGGTACCCGAGGATGCCACAGCGGACGCAAAGCAGACGACAGAACCGGAGTTGTCATTCGGTGTCTATGGCGAAGGACCGGGTGAGTTCGTGTATGTCACCGATGTCGCGCTTTTGCTCGACGAATCAGGAGCCGTCGAACGCGTCTATGTCAGCGAATATGGCGGGAACGACCGGATCTCGGTGTTTGAGCCGACCGCGGACGGTGTTTCGTTCTTGTATTCGTTTGGTATTTTCGGCGATGGGCCGGGCACGGTCGGCACACGCGATGTTCAGTTTGAGCGTCCGCAGGCGATGGCGATTGACTACACGACCCGCGAGTTGATTGTGCTCGATAACTGCAACCACCGCGTCGGGCGATTTACGCTGGAAGGCGAGCTGATCACCTGGATTGGTGACGACACAGATGAAGCACAGTTTCTGCATCCTCAGGGCTTGGTCCTGCTCGAAGGGCAACGAGCGATGATTGCGGAGTTCCTTGGCAATCGCGTGCAGGTGATCGATCTTGCAACGGGTGCTTCGCTCGGGTCGTATGGCTACGCCGGTCGAGGTGAAGGCGAACTCGCAAGCCCGTGGGGTGTCGCGCTTGCTGGTCGCGATGCATTTGTCCTTGATTCGGGTAATAACCGCGTGCAGCGGTTTCGTGCACCGGGTCGATCGGCACCCACGCCAGAAAAGGTGATGGCTGATTCGGGGGGGACGCCGTGATCCTGTTCCTCTCTTCACTCGTTGTGGGTCCGGTTCAGTTTGATCGTCCGGTCTGGCTGTGGCTCATTCCGGTGCTCGGTGTCATGACATTCCTGATCGGTCGCAAGAGTTTGGCCGGGATGAATGCGCGTGCAAGGTGGGCTGCATTTGTGGTGCGCATCATCGTGATCGCGCTCCTTGCTGGCGCGATGGCGGAACCCGCGTCGAGGCGGGTGGCGACCGATGTCTCGGTCACGATCGTGCAGGATCTCAGCCGATCAATCCCGCGCGTGCTTGACGAAAATGTCGATTCATATATTTCACAGTCGCGCGAAGGGTCAAGGCGGGCAACCGACAAACTCGGGCTCGTCACGGCGGGTGTCGGCGCGTATGTCCAGATCCTGCCGAGTGCCAATGCCCGCGGGCTCGAGCGGCAGTTCGTCGGGGCGACCGATGGGACGAATCTCGCCGGTGCTGTGCGTCTTGCACTCGGGGTCATGCCGCAGGACGCTGCCAATCGCCTGGTGCTTATCAGCGACGGCAACGAAACAATCGGCAGTTTGCGTTCGGCTGCCGAACACGCCCGGGCGATGGGTGTACCGATCGATATCTTGCCCGTTCAGCTGAGTTACGACAGCGAGGTGATCGTAGAACGCGTTGCGCTCCCGGCGACGATTCGTGGTGGTGAAGTCATCAATGTCAAAGTCGTGTTGAGTGCGACCAAGGCGACCGCGGGCAGGTTACAACTGACGCAGAACGGCCAACCCGTTGATCTCGATCCGACCAGCGACGCACTTGGGTACGAAGTTGTTCTCGATCCCGGAAAGAATGTGCTCAGCGTGCCGGTGCCGCCGTCTGCGCCAGGGCCTCAGGAGTTTGAAGCCCAGTTTGTACCGCTCGGTCTGGTCGATGCGGCGGGCAACATCACGCCAGGGACCGGCGATTCACTCGTCGAAAACAACCGTGCCCAGGGCGTGACCTTTGTCGGGCGTGAAGGCTGGGTACTCGTGGTTGCCGAGACTGAAGAAGATGTGCAGCACCTTCGCCGCGTGCTCGAAGAGTCTGAGATTCGGGCAGAGATCATGCCTGCCGATCGCGTGCCAACGAGCCTGACCGAGCTCAACCGCTACGAAGCCATCGTGCTGGTCAACGAACCCGCATACAACTTCAGCGAGCGTCAACAGGAAAACCTGCGTCAGTATGTACATGACAGCGGCGGGGGGCTCGCCATGCTCGGCGGGCCGAGCAGTTTTGGCGCTGGCGGGTGGATTGGTTCACCGCTCGAAGATGCGCTCCCGATCAAACTCGACCCGCCGCAGAAGCGGCAGATGCCGCGTGGCGCGCTCGTCTTGGTGATTCACTCGGTCGAGATGCCGCAGGGTGCGTACTGGGGCAAGCAAGTGTCGAATGCAGCGGTCGATGCACTCTCGCGGCTCGATCTTGCGGGCATTGTCGAGGTCAACTGGGCGCAGGGCGTTGACTGGGTGCATCCGCTGCTTCCACTCGGCGATCGGGTTCAGATTAAACAAGCGATCAACAACCTCACCTTTGGTGACATGCAGAACTTTGACCCGTCGTTGCGTCTTGCGCTCAACGGACTCAAGAATGCCGATGCCGGTCAAAAACACTGCATCATCATTTCTGACGGTGATCCAACGCTCAGTCGAAGTGTGTTGCAGCAGTTTGTAGCCGAGGGCGTGAGCATCTCGGCGGTCGGTGTGTTTCCGCACTCGACGCGTGATTACAACTCACTGAAAGACATGGCTGAAATCACAGGCGGGACCTTTTACCCGGTCAACACGCAAGCAGCCCTGACGACGCTGCCCGAGATCTTCATTAAAGAAGCCCAGACGATCAAGCGGTCGCTGATCTGGGAAGGGCCCGCGTTCAGCCCTGCTGTGGTGGCTGCTCCGATCGAATCCATGCGCGGGATATCGTCCGTGCCGCAGATCACTGGTTATGTCGTGGCAGCCGACCGTGGCGGGCTGAGCATGGTCACGCTGCGCGGGCAGGAAGACGACCCGATTGCCGCACAGTGGCAGTTTGGGCTCGGGCGTGTGTACACATTTACCAGTGACGCGACGACGCGTTGGGCCGCCGGCTGGACGGGTTGGGGGCAGTTCAAGGCATTCTGGGAGCAACAACTCCGCTGGGTCATGCGCCCTGGGGGGGATGCAAACCTCCGCGTGACCACTTCACAGGATGGCGACGAAACAGTGGTCGAGATCGAAGCGCTCGACAGCGAAGGCGAACGCATCAACTTCGCTGCATTCCGCGCACGAGTCGCCACGCCCGACGGCAAGGGGGCTGATGTACAGATCCGCCAGGTTGGACCCGGACTCTATCAAGGACGCATCAAAACCGATGAGGCGGGGTCGTATGTCGTCAGCATGGCGTACAAGGCACCCGGCGATGCCGATGGCCCGCCGATCGAAGGCACTGTGCAAGCGGCGATCACGCGTCCATTCGCTGACGAGTTCCGGGCGCTCGACGACAATCTGCCGCTCTTGCGCGATGTCGCAGCACTGACGGGGGGGACTGTTCTGCAATGGGACCCAACAACCGACAATCTCTGGCGGCGTGACGGGCTCGAAATGCCGGTATCAACGCGATCGATCTGGCTTTGGGTGGCGGCGGCCGGTATCGGCATGTTCCTGATCGATGTTGGTGTGCGGCGTGTGCGGATCGACCCACGGGCCATCGGCATGTTCTTTGTGCGGTCCATGCGCAAGAGTGAACAGAAAGAAGCCGGCGAACAGATGGGCTCGTTGCACGCAGCCCGGGCCAAGGCCAAGGCCCGCATGGACGGCGAGGCTGGCGACAAACGCAAAGCCGCCCGCAAGTTTGAAGCCTCGGCCGACATGCCGCTCAGTGATGGTCCGATCGCGGTCTCGGGACCGAGTGAAGACACCGGGTCTTTGCGCAAGCCCGAAGCCCCGCGACCAAAACCAACGAACAGCGAAGACGAAGAAGGTGGCATGTCGCGGCTGATGAAAGCCAAGCGACGGGCCCAGGACGAATATGGCAAAGACGGGGACCGCAAGTAGCCCCGATGGAAGGAGCGTCAACGATGACAGGTGCCGACATGGTTGAGACCGCAGAAGTTCGGGCGAGGTGTGCCGCCTTTCGCGAGACATTCGAGAAACTCAAAGGCGAAATCGGCAAGGTCATGGTCGGCCAGGACGAAGTCGTTGATGCCGTTCTGACCACACTATTTGCGGGCGGCAATGTGCTGCTCGAAGGTGTGCCCGGCCTCGGCAAGACACTGCTTGTGCGCACATTGGCGGAGGCGCTGCACCTGCCGTTCAGCCGAATCCAGTTCACGCCCGACCTCATGCCCGCCGATGTGGTGGGGACGAACATCGTGTCAGAAGACCCCGAGACCGGGCGACGCAGTTTTGAGTTCCAGCAAGGGCCGATCTTTGCGCAGGTTGTGCTTGCGGATGAAATCAATCGCGCCACACCGAAAACCCAGTCGGCTCTGCTCGAAGCGATGCAGGAACGCAGCGTCACCGTCGGGGGGGAAACTTACCGACTGACCGAGCCGTTCCTGGTGCTGGCGACGCAGAACCCGATCGAGCAGGAGGGGACCTATCCCCTGCCAGAAGCCCAGATGGACCGTTTTCTGATGAAGGTCAATGTGGGCTACAGCCAACTCGACGATCTCATGGTCATCCTCGACCGCACGACCGGTGCAGCCACACCGACAGTCGAGCGCATACTCGATGGCAAGTCAATCCTCGAGGCCCGCGACCTCATCCGCGGCGTGGTGATCGCGCCGCATGTCAAGGAGTACGCCGCCCGGCTCGTGCTGGCGACGCACCCCGGCGGGAGGTTTGCAGCCGGGGGGGACTCTGGGCCTGTGAACCGGTATGTCCGCTGCGGGGCGAGCCCGCGCGGGGCCCAGGCACTCGTGCTGGCAGCCAAGGTCAAGGCCGTGACCGATGGCCGATACCATGTCGGCAATCAGGACATCAAAGAGATCGCGATGGCATGTCTGCGGCACCGAATCCTGCTGAACTTCGAGGCTGAAGCCGATCGCGTAAACCCGGACGATCTGGTGGCGCAGATTTTGGAAATGACCCCGACCCAGCCGGTCGGTGTGGCGGCGGGCGTGTCGTAAGAAAAGAGAACGCGGAGGCGCGAAGATGACGCGAAGAGGCGGAGGCTGAATCATGGGCATGAGTCATGAAGATATTCCTGGTGAGATTAATGCGTTGGTTGAGCGCGTCATCGGGGCTGGTATTGAAGTACATCGACAACTCGGACCGGGCTTGTTGGAGAGGTCCTATGAGATTGCTCTTGTCCATGAGTTGGGTCTTCGCGGTCTCCGCGTTTTTCAGCAGGTCGAAATTCGACTCGAATACAAAGGTGTGGAGTTGCCGAGTCAGCGATTGGATCTCGTCGTTGAAGACATGATCGTAGTTGAGTTGAAAGCGGTCGAATCAATTGTTCCCGTTCACCTTGCTCAACTCGTGAGTTATCTGAAGGCCGGTCATTACCCACTCGGACTCGTGCTCAACTTTAATGTTCCGGTGCTCAAGGACGGTATCTCCCGTCGCATCAATAAACACCATCCCCTCCTCTCCGCATCTCCGCGTGACCTCCGCGTCTCCGCGTTCTGAATCATCATGCTGCGAACACCAAACCCAACTCGACCCAAGTCCATTGATCAACTGCTTGATCCGCGGCTGATCGCGCGCATTGGTCAACTCGACCTTACCAGTCGCCGCATCTTTGCGGGCAAGGTGCAGGGCGAGCGGCGATCAAAGAAACGCGGCGAGTCAGTCGAGTTCGCCGACCATCGGCCCTATGTCATGGGTGATGACCTGCGGCATGTCGATTGGAACATCTACGGCCGCCTCGACCGGTTCTTCATGAAACTGTTCATGGAGGAAGAAGACCTGTCGCTGCATATCGTGCTCGACGCGAGCGAGAGCATGGACTGCGGCGACCCCAACAAGTTCTTCTATATGCAGCAGACCGCGATGGCTCTCGGATACATCGGGCTCGTCAATCTCAATCGCGTCGCAATCACGACGATCGGCGGGACGCTGCGCACCGACCGCGATGGCGACGAAGTGGCTGAGCGAAAACTGCGCGGCGATGACGATGGGCCCGTGATGCACGCGCTGCGCGACCTGCGCGGCCGCCGGCGTGTGCAGGATCTCGGGCGATTCATCTGTAGTCTCGAGCCGGGCGAGCCGACCGATTTTTCTGCGGCCGCCAAGCGACTCGCGCTCTCGCGGCGCGGGCGCGGGGTCATGGTCGTGCTCAGCGATTTCTTCATGAAGGAAGGATACGAAACCGGGCTGCGGCTGTTGGTCGGGCGCGGGTACGACCTCTTCGCGATGCAACTGCTCGCTCCGCAGGAAGTCGAGCCGGATATCACCGGCGACCTGCGGCTGCGCGATGTTGAAGACGCGGATATGGCCGAGGTGACGATCTCGGCGCCTTTGCTCAAGAAATACAAGCAAGTGCTGGCGGCATACTGCGGCGAGTTACGCGAGTTCTGCGCCCGCCGCGAGATCTCGAACCTGACCGTGCGGACGGACATGCCGATTGACACGCTGCTGCTGGACTATCTGAGGAAGCGGGGGTTGTTGCGATGAATGAACGCAATGCAGATCGCATTCCACAACCTCCACCGGGACCGGCTCAGCGTTCGACTGACATGCCACTATCTGAAAAGTCGTTCTGGTCTTCAGGTAAGCTGCCGGCGGAGATCGACAGGCGATGGAATCGAGCGTTCGAGCTTTACGAGCAAGGAAAGATCGAGCGAGAAGAGGGGCGGCGAATTTCCAGTTTGCGAGAGAGCGTGGAGTTGTGCCCTCATTCGAAGACTGCAGAATTACTGTCTCGGGAACTAGTCCGACATGGCGAGGTTTGCGAGGCCTTGGCTTGGGCAGGGTTTGCCTACGCGCTCAATCCACGAAACGACTCGGCTGCGACACACTTGGCACATTTGCTTTTTCAAAATGCGCAGCCAGAGCGAGCGTGGCAAATGGTTGCAGAGACTCTCAATCGCAATGAGGACTATGGCCCCGCCTGGCAACTGCTCGAATCGTTGGGGGCAATTCGATGACCTGGGCGACTCCTGGATTAGCGATGATTGCAGCCGCCATTGCGGTGCCGTCGTTGTTGATTTTGTATTTTCTGAAGTTGCGCCGCCGCAATGTTGAGATCTCGTCGACGCTGCTGTGGAAGAAGGCGATTCAGGATCTGCACGCGAACGCGCCGTTCCAGAAACTGCGCAGGAATCTGTTGCTCTTTCTGCAATTGCTGGTGTTGGCAGCGATCTTGATCGCTCTTGCTCAGCCACAGATCATGAGCGACCGCACGACGGGCGACCTCAAAATATTCATGATCGATCGGTCTGCCAGCATGAACGCGATGGACGGTGATCCGGAATCGACGCGCACGATCAGTCGGCTTGAACGCGCCAAAGAGTTTGCGATCGATGAGGTTGATGCGATGCGTGAGGCGGGACTGTTCAACGACGAACGGCCCGATCAGGCGATGGTCATTTCATATGCTGCGAATGCCGTGGTTGTGCAGCAGTTCACGAGCGACAAGGACGCGCTGCGGGCGGCGATCAGGTCGATTCAGCCGACAGATGGACCGTCCCTGCTCGATGAAGCAATGCAGCTTGCCAAGAGCCGCAAAGCTTCCAAGACATTCCAGGATTCCGGTGGCGATCAATCGCCCGATGCCGAGACAGAGACCCGTGAGATTGAAGGTCTCACCGCAGGGCCCCCCCAGCAGATTCATATCTTTTCAGATGGCAATGCCCTTGATGCAGCCGATGTCCTGCCCGCGGTTGAAGATTCTGTGTTTTACCACGCGATCGGGCTGCCCGATGCAAAGAATCTCGGCATCACTTCGCTGCGTGCGGAGCGCAGTTACGAGAATCCGGTCGAACTGACGATTTTTGCAGCGATCGAAAGTACCGATTCGGTGGCGCGTGTTGTCGATGTAGAGTTACGCGTTGATGGTGTGCCGGTCGCGACCAAAGAAGTGACGCTGCCCGCGAGTGTGGCAACCGGTGCGACGACAAGCGATGTCGAGGGTGAAGACCCGCAGGCCGCCCAGGCGATGCCCGGTTCTGGAGGGATTGCGTTTCCGCTTGAAATGAGTCGGGGCGCTTTGGTCGAGGTCCGTCTTGAAGGGCTCGATGAGGGCGATGTGCTGGAAACTGACAATACTGGGTATCTGATTGTCCCGCCCGCGCAGCAGACCGCGGTTGCCGTGGTGTCGCCCGATGATATTTTTATTGGTGAGGCGCTCAGCGGCCTTCCGTTGTCGCGCCTTGATGTGTTCACGCCCGCCCAGTTTGAAGCGATGATGAAGGACGGCCGAAGTGTTGAGTACGAGGTTGTTGTGCTCGACCGTTGGCTGCCTCCGGCGACCGGCGAGGCGTTTCCGCCCGGGCGCTGGTTGTCGTTTGGATCGGTACCTGACGGACCAGGCGGCGTCATCAGCGCGGGCATAGACGGCATCACCACGATCATCGATTCGCAGACTGACCACCCGGTGTTGCGCTCACTGACGCTCGATCCACTTGTTATTGCCAAGATGCAACGGGTCGAGATCCCGGAAGATTCTGGTGTGCAGGTGCTTGCCGAAGCCGCGGGCGGGCCGGCGATTCTTGAGATGTCGGGTGTCGAGTATCGATCGATTGTTGTGCCGTGGGAGATCGAGCAGTCCAACTGGCCGTTCCAGGTCGGATTTGTCGTCTTTCTTGCCGGTGCGATTGATTATCTGAGTAGTGATTCGTTTTCGGAAGCGGATGCCGGGGGGGCTGCCCGACAGTTCCGACCGGGCGATATCCTCGCCGACCGACTGCCGCTCAACGCTGTCGATGTCGATGTGGCCCTCGTGCCGGGCGGCGACGCCGAATCGACGACACCCACCGGCGATGGCCGCATTACCTTCGGCCCGATCGACAAGACCGGTGTCTACCGTGTGCGATGGACGGGGTCACCCGGTGCGACCGATGTCGTCGAAGGCGATCGCGTCAGCCGGTTTTTCGCAGCCAACATGTCCAGTTCGCCTGAGTCCGATGTACGCACCGCCGAGCGCATGGTGCTCGCGTCGCAGACCGTGGCAGCTCAGGAGCAAGAGGCCCGCAGCGAGGTTCGGCGGCTTTGGCCATGGCTCATCCTCGCAGGACTCGGCATCATCATGTTCGAGTGGTTCATCTACAACCGGAAGGTGTATGTGTGATGGCCCGCTTCCTCTGGCTTTGTCTGGCGCTCTGCGTCAGTCTGGTTGTTTCCACCGATGCGTCGGCTGCGCCTGACGATAAACTGACCATCGTGCCGCAGTTTGGGTACGACGGGATCCTTGCGACTGAGTACTGGATGCCGTGCCGGTTTATCTTGACCTCGGCAACCACACCCTTGACCGGGACGCTGACCTGTCAGTATCTGCAGGACGGTTCACAACAGGCGAGCACCACGACTCGATTTAGCCTGACACCCGGTCTTGCGACGCCCGTTGATGTCGGCGTGAGTTTGCAGTCATCAGTGCGCAGCATGAACATGACTATCCGCGATGATCGCGGCAGGGTGGTTGCGCGACAGTTCTTCGACTTTGATCGCCCGGATCGGTCGAAGATTCCGTTCGCGCCGCCTGTGCTCGTGTCGACAAAGACGACCTTGCTCGCTGTTGGGCTCGAAGCGTTGGTCGAGGCAGGCAACGCCTGGGCCCGCGACATGTACACGCCCACAGACATGGGCTATGTGGTGACCGGCGACGCAGCGAACGATCTTCCAGTCGAGAGTCGATTCCGCGTGTCTGGCGTTGAGCCGGACAAACTGTTTGCGTTCTGGAGTGCATACGACGGCGTGCAGTGCATCATCGTGCGTGCATCGGTCATCACGGCGCTTCCTGAACGAACCCGTCGCGCGATCCTTGATTGGCAACGCGGCGGAGGGGAACTTGTCGTCATTGTCGATGACGCGTCAAATGCCTGGAGGCGCTGGCTGCCCGAAGGCCAGGCGGGGGATCTGGTCACACTTGACGAGACCAGGACAGTTCCTGCATCGATCGCATTCGATGGTTTCGTAAGCCACACAAAGGAAGTCAGCGCTCAAGATGCTTCACTTGCAGATCCTGTAGAAATGCTGCCTGCCCGCGTGCTTTCGTTAACACCTCAGGGCCAAAATCACGCGTGGACAACATTGTTCCGAGGCAACTATGGCGGCGGGGCAGGTCTCATCGCACGCGGACCGGCTGGTCTGGGTTTTGTCACGATCGTCGGGTTTGATCCGGCGCAGGTCGCGGCGTTGCAGTCGAAGAAAACGCGCTCCCTCGCCTGGGGTTTCGTGCTCAACGAGATTATCACGCAAATCGCTGACCCGGTGGAAGACCATCAGATGCGCTACTACGCCAGTGGGTCTGGTGCGACCGCGAACGAAGCAAACGCGCTCAACTCAGCCATGGATGCAACGCTGCGCACCACGGGCATGAGCAGCAGCGTGCTGTACTTGATCATTGTCGTTCTCGTCGGGTTTGTGATTGCTGTTGGCCCGATTGACGCACTTGTGTTGCGGCGGTTTCGGCTGCGGCATTGGTCCTGGTTGACTGCGCTGATTTGGATTGTTCTGGCGTCTCTCCTCGCTGTGCAAGTGCCAAATCTCACACTTGGGGGGGCAACGCATTTCGGGCGTTTCGCAGTGACAGACGCAGTCCTCGATGACGAAGCCAACCCGGTCACATCGTGGACGACCGGTGTGAACACGATCTATGCCGGATCCGCTGCAAAGATTCAAACCATCGACAATCGGTCCGGATCGTGGTGGCGTGGTATCTCGCCGATCAGTGTCTGGCAGTTTGGTGGGAATCGACCGGCAGGAGCGCTCGGCACGCTCAATCTGATGATGCGAAACGAAGTGAGCAGCACCGGCACACGCTTGACCTCGTCTCCAGCCGCCATGCCACAGCGCGGGTGGACCGCTCGGGCCATGCTCGATGTCGCACCGTCAGCGCCGATTGTCACAGCAACGCTTGATGGGTCTGATGGTGGCTGGGTGTTGTCGTTGCAACAGCATTCAATCGATGTACAGATCAGTGGCGTTGATGTTACCGTGGGTCGATCAACCTGGCGCAAGCAGGATATTGAGTTTGAACGACCGATCAGTCTCATGCAGTCTGAAGCGCGACCAGCACAACGCATGAAGGACCGTGACTTTAACACTCGATTCGCCGGGTCGCTCGATTATTCTTCCACGATGCAGTTCTTGCCCGGGTCTGCGAATCGTCACAAGACGCTGCTGCATCTGGCGGACTCACCTCACATGGCGATGATTGAAGTTGCATACTCGACCTCAGTGCCAGTGTTCGAAGTGTCAGGTGTCGACACCATTGAAGAGCGAGGGATCGTGCGACTCATCGTGCCCATTCGTCAGCAGGAGCCAACGCCTTGATTGAACTGAAAAACATCAGCAAACGCTATGGCAAGTTGACTGCTGTCGATGATCTCACGCTCAGCATCGGCCCGGGCGAAGTGTTCGGGTTCATTGGTCCCAACGGTGCGGGCAAGAGCACGACGATGAAGATTCTCTCATGCCTGCTTCGGCCCGACGAGGGTGTCGCGACGGTGGGGGGATTCAATGTCATGCGCGATGGCGATGAGATTCGCCGCATACTTGGGTACATGCCCGATTTTCTCGGTGTCTATGACGACCTCACGGTCGACGAGTACCTCCAGTTCTTTGCATCAGCATTTTCTATTGCCCGCAGCAAACGCCGAGCGGTCGTCGACAGCGTGCTCGAACTCACCGACCTCACCCATAAAAAGAACACCATGGTCAGTGGCTTGAGCCGAGGCATGCAGCAACGACTCGGTGTTGCCCGCGTGCTCATTCATGAGCCCAAAGTGCTCCTGTTGGATGAACCCGCGAGTGGACTCGACCCGCGGGCACGCATCGAAATGCGCGAACTGCTCACCGAACTCGCGCGCATGGGCAAGGTGCTCATGGTGTCGAGTCATATTCTCTCCGAGTTGGCCGAGATGTGTACCAGCATCGGCATCATCGAGCAAGGCAAGTTGCTTTATGCGGGGTCGCTCGAAGACGCACTCATCCGCGCCAAGGTTGGCGAGACCATCCGTGTGACGCTCGAAAATGCCGATGTTGCACCGCAGATCGCGGACCGACTCGAGCGAGACGAACGGGTGACGAGCGTTCACGCGAACGGCGCAGTCCTCGACATTGAACTCAAGACCATTGGTGATCCACATCACTTCATCGTTGATCAGGTCATCAGTGCCGGGGGTCGACTCGTCTCGGTCGTGCCGCGCGAAATCAAACTGGAAGACGCTTTCCTCACGCTGACAAAAGGGGCGGTGCAGTGAAACTTCGGCTGGTTAGTCCAGTTCGGTTGTTCTTCGGCCCGATCTTTCAGATGGAGGTGCGGACAGCCGGTCGGCGCACAAGCACCTACGTGTTTCGTTCCTTCCTCGCAGCGCTGATCCTTGCTTTCTTTTCGCTGGTTTTGCTCGGTTCGTGGTCGAGCGTGTCGTGGGAGGAGTCTTCGTTGGCCCGTTTGCAGGCGGGACAGAACATTGCCCCCTCCCTGGCGTCATACATCATCTGGACGCAGTACATTGCGCTGGTTCTGCTTGCTCCGATTATCACCGGCCCGGCATTGTGCGATGAACGCCGCAACCGCACGATGGCGGCCCTCCTCACGACACCGCTTTCCGCATGGGAAATTGTTCTCGGGAAGTTGTCCGGTCGACTGACACAGGCGTTGATCCTCGCACTGATATCGACGCCGATGATCTTTGCCGCACGCGTGCTCGGCGGGCTCAGTGTCGAAGGTGTGGTGGCTGCGGTCATCTTGACCGGCATCAGCGTTATTCTCTGTTCGTCGTTGGCATTACTCGCATCCGCGGGTTCGCCGCGTGCAACGACAGCGGCCTCGACCGGGTTCATGTTGTTTCTGTTTTTCAACTTTGGCCCGCTCCTGCTCGCGGTGATGTACAACGCGTGGATTCAGCCAAACTTCGCAGGTCTCCCCATGATCCCGTGGACATGGGCGTTCTTCACCTCGCTCCCGTTTGCGCTGGGCATGGTTGTGTTGACGCACTTCGGCGGTGCACCGGTTGCAGCCGGATCGAGCACGATGGAAATGTGGGGCTATGCAGCCTTGTATGGCGCCGCGTTATCGTCCATTGCGATCTTGCTCGCCGGGTGCAGTCTCCGTGGCGCAATGCGACGAAGTCCGGATGACTTGATGAGCGCTCCAGCCTCCAAAAAGAAGAGGAAGAAGCGAAAGACGAAGCGACGCAAAGGCGAAGCAGCACCAGAGGAATTGACTGAAGCCTGGTCAGAAGATGACGAAGTCCAGCAGGATTCACGCGAAGTCAGCGATCGACCGGTCCTGTGGCGCGAAACGCGCGCGGGGGCATTCCGCAAACGCCGGCGACTGATCGAGTCGCTCCTCGTCATCTTCGTCGTCTTTGGATTGATGTACTACAACGGAGGTCTGCAAGAGCCGGCTGCACACATTATTGTCGCCATGGTCGGGGGGGCGATCCTGATGATTCAGGCGATCTTTGGCACGACCGGCACCATCGCACACGAACGCGAATCGCGCACACTTGATGTCCTCATGACCACGCCGATGCGACCGAGAGCAATCATCTGGGGCAAACTGCTCGGGTCACTCCGGAGACTGTGGTTTGTGCCCGCGGTGATCGGGGCCCATTTTGTCATCGGCGTGGCAATCGGTGTGTTCCACCCTGCGCTGTTGATCCTCGCACCGATCGTCATGGTGCCGGCGGTGATCTTTTTCGAGAGTACCGGGCTCTTGCTGAGTGTGGTTTTGCGCAAGGGGACCAGTGCTGCCGTCGCAAACATGTTCCTGGCGCTCTTTGTCTATCTCGGCGCACCGTTGATCATGGTGATCATTCAAAATGTCACGAACCTCTATGGCAGTTCGTCCTATGACACCATCTTCACCGGCATCATGATCTTCAATCCGTTCGTGATGGGCGGGATCGCGTTAGTCGGAACCGGTACGCTGTTCGACTACAGCGGGCACATGTCTTCGCCCGAGTTCCACATGCCGACTGGTGAAGTCGGCTTGCTCGGGTTTCTCGTGTTGATCTGCGCGAGCGGACTCAGTCAGATTGGCTGTGCATTCGTCGCACTAGCAGCAGCGTCGCGCCTGTTACCCGAGCGATTCGGTCGTTCAAGTTAAGCCGTAAGCGCACAAGCATCAGCCCGCCAGCAGGATAGAATGGATTCGATTCATTGGTTACCAGTGCCGTCCGGTTGAGAACATCTCAGGTTTCTCTTCGACCCGCATGCGGGAACTACCCTTGAGTGTGCGCAACTCGATCGGGTTCGTTTGCCCGTTCCAGACACCGGACCACTGTCCGACTTCAACACGAACCTGGGTAGCGCGGCCGTACTTCGATCCAAACCCGACGCGGCCATCATCAGACTGAACGATAATCGTGCCACCTGAGTTTGGAGCGAGGACCAGATTGACATCGCCTTCTGAAGTGCGCAGGTTGATGGGGTCTTTGATCGCTCGGCTCGTGCGGACCTCGATGTGACCGCCGGTACCGATTTCAAAGCCGCTGGAAATCGTGTGAGCGCCGCCCGCGCCGACGACGGTGACATAGCCACCGGCGTTACGCACGAAGACACCATCGCAGGAAGGCATCAGAATCTTGAGTTCCGTCGCCACCGGTTTCGACGCATCCGGGGTGGCTTGCGAAAGAACACGGAGGACCGCGTTGTCACCCTCGATGACATGATCTGCGACGACCCAGTCTTCGTTGCGAATCTCTTCCCATTCGTCGTCTGAGTATCCGCCTCGCCAGTGCGCCCGGCCGTAGACCATGGCCTGTTCGTATCGGTCGCTGACAAGAATGGTGACCGAGCCGTTCAAGTTTTCCACATCGATGGCGGTACGGCGGCTGCCATCAATGACTTCCCCGGTGATTGGGATGAGGTCAGAAAACGGTGTAGCGAGTCCGTCGGGGCGAAGTTCACGAATCTGACTGAACCCTTTGCAACCACCCAAAACAAGTGGGGCAAAGGCCAGGAGTGCAGCGACGGTCAATTTACGCATGGGCTGGGTCATTGGTGTGGTTCCGTATCTTGGGCTCTGTCACTACCTGTTTCGGTCTAATCGGGTTCGAGCCTGCGAGGAATGTTGGGAGGAATATGCGTGACAACGAGATTCCGCACGGCGGTTGCAAGATGAGCGTGCCTCGTTCGGTTATACTAGCCTGACGATTGGTGGCTTCGGCATCGCGTGGACCGAGGCCAGAGAATAACACAGATTTGCCAGGCCGCGTCAGACGCGGGCCGAGGTTTCAGGCTTTCCTATACCCCCCGAATTAATGGATTCGGAGTATGCATTGAACATGCGATTCAGATCAGATCTCATCAGGCGACCGGTTGAACTTCGGCATTTCGTGTCGAGTGACCGAATCGTGCAAGGGGCATCGTTCAACAACGACCTCTGAAAGTTGTATTGATCCGGTCTGGATTCGCACGGAAAGCGAAGATCCGGCCATCGAATGGGCCATCAAAGCCCTCCGACTGACGCGCCCGGCGTAGATGGGTACCCAAAACGGTACACCAGAACAGGGGCGTCGTATGGACAGCATCCTGACATTGGCAGCCTTCACCGGTGAAACGGCGCTCTACGCCGTCGGAGGCATCGTGCTCGGGCTCGTCGCCGGTATCTTCGGCGTCCGAGCAATCAGTTCCAAAGCATTGGCGAGCGCACGCTCTCAGGCCGAAGAAGTCATCAAGAACGCCGAGCGAGAATCAGAAGCGATCAAGGAACGGGCTTCCCTCGAAGCCGAACGCAAAGCACTGGAACGCCAGCAGCAGCAAGATGCCGAGATCGGCGAGGTCCGTTCGGAACTGAAAGAAACCGAACGCCGACTCACCAAGCGTGAAGACCTGATCGATCGCAAAGAGGAAACGCTGTCCGAGAAGGACCAGCATCTATCCAAAGCCACTGACGCGTTACGGGCTCGGGAAGCGAAGGTCGATGACCTTGAAAAGCGTGCCGAGAAACTGATTGAAGATCAGACCACGATGCTGCAGAAGGTCAGCGGGCTCACCATGGCTGATGCGCGTGAGATTCTTCTTGAGCGCGTCGAGGAAAACGCGAGGCACGATGTCGCCCATGTGGTAAGGCAGATCACCGAAGAGGCTGAAGAAAAAGCCAACGAGCGCGCCAAAGAGATCACCCTCCAGGCAATTCAGCGCTACGCGACCGAACACACCTCGGAATCGACCGTGCGCACGGTTGCGATTCCGTCAGACGACATGAAGGGTCGGATCATTGGTCGAGAGGGTCGCAACATCCGTGCGATCGAGAAAGCGACCGGTGTTGACATCATCGTCGACGACACGCCGGGCGTGATTGTTGTGTCATGTTTCGACAAGGTGCGTCAGGCGGTCGCGGTTGAGTCGCTCGAGAAGTTGATTGCCGATGGCCGAATGCACCCGACTCGTATCGAAGAGATCGTCGCCAAGACGCGTTCTGAGATTGGCGAGAAGATTATCAAAGCGGGTAAGGATGCTGCGCTTGAAATGAACCTGCGCGGGCTGCACCCGAAGATCATCGAAGCGATGGGGCGGCTGACCTATCGCACGAGTTATGGTCAAAATGTCTTGCGCCACTCGGTGGAAGTCGGATACCTCAGCCAGGTCATCGCCGACATGCTCGGGCTCGATGGCACGCTCGCACGCCGTTGCGGGTTTTTGCACGACATCGGTAAAGCGATGGATCACGAAATGGAAGGCGGCCATCCGAAGATTGGGATGGACTTCGCCAAGCAGTACGGCGAAAAACAGGAAGCCGTGCTCAACGCTATCGGTGGGCATCACGCGGATATCCCCGCAACGACTTTCTACACACCGATCGTCATGGCTGCCGACGCGGTGAGTAGTGCTCGCCCCGGGGCACGCCGAGAATCAATGGATCGGTATGTGCAGCGTCTGCAAGAGTTGCAGGATATTGCCATGGCGGAAACGGGTGTTGAAGAGGCGTACGCGATTCAGGCGGGTCGCGAGGTTCGCGTCATGGTCAACGCCGATCGCGTGAATGACGACGAAGCGTACCTCATTGCGCACAACATCGCCAAGCGTGTCAGTGAAGAAATGACATTCCCCGGCGAGATCCGTGTGACCGTCTTGCGTGAAACGCGCGCGATCGAGATGGCTCGATAGAGCCGGTTTTTGAGGTCATCGCGTGTCAGGCAGCTTTGCGAATCGAGCTGTTGATGCGTTCCATGCACAAAGCCATCTGATCAATCACGAATGCGCGATGATCCTGATTGTGCGAGAAGTCAAAGGCAAATCCCGCGTGGACGACCTGCATTGCATCGCTAAATGTGTGAGCAAGGCGGGCTGATACTGTCATCGGTGCCGGGATCCAGGGCCGCAGGTCGAGCCGTAGCCAGTACACATTGCGTGTGTCGAGGTCGATGGCTTCTGACGGCATGAATCGCAGCCCGACTCCACCCCCCCCGATATTGGCTAGCGATGCCGTCGCCAGCGGTCCGACGGCGGGTAGAAGTATCGCTTCAAGTTCGGGTGCCAGATCTGAGGTTTCGCGAGCCATTTCCAATTCGCGGATACGGGCTCGGTTGGCAACTTCTGCCGGTACCGCAGATACCGGATCGACCAAAGGCCAGCAGCGTGCCTCGGGCAAACTGACCTCGGCGGTCGAAATTCGATCTGTCGAAGTGCGCCGACAACGCTCGACGCCTTCGGGTGGCGTCAGACACAACGCGGGGAAACCCCGAGGTTTGTTTGCTTCGGCTAGGCCGATGACGGTCGTGTGGAACATCCAACGATTCTGCCCGACAGACATGGTGCCGACCAATGGCGTGCCTGCTGGCAGCGCAAAGGACCGACCCATCGTCCCCGGCTGTTCGATGACAATCTGATCTGCTTGAATATCAAGCAAACGCACACGCCACACAAGGTTGACGGCATCTGAGGGGATTGATGCGTCCTTTGGCGGTGCAACTGAGATTTCGAGGCCGCCTCCGCGAGACAGTATCTGCTCGAGGCAGTCGCGCCAGCGTAATGTTCGAGATCTCTTTGCGCTCACAGTGAGCCTCCTGACGGGCAGAATCTACCAATCATCGGGTCGTGAGGGCCGAAAAGCGAGATTCAATGTGCAAAGTGAGAGGCATGGTGAAAAATGAAGTGGGTTATGTGACAGTCCACCCGAAACAGGCAGCGGACTTATCGGCGGATCACATCGAGATCGATCGCACACTGATCGAGGAGGCGGTCGTTCGTGCCATGGAATCGCGATTGATACAGCGATTTTGAGAGCCTCTCAGCTGCATCGCGCTCTTCCCCCGGCCAATCCTGACTCGTGCGTAGCACATGTGTGAGGAGCGGCACGCCAATCGGTTTGGGGCATCCTCGCCGAGCAAGTTCACGCAGGAACCGCAGGTAAATCGCGTTCAAGTCAGTGCGAGGCCGAAGATAAAGCAGGACGGACTCAAGCAGGATAGAAATGCGTGCAACAATCACGCCGCGATACTTGGAAACGATGAGCGAGAAGATCGCGAGGCCGACGACTGCGAACATGAGCAAGGCCGCGAGTTGGAGGACAGCCTTCACACCTCCCTTGCGTAGTTCTGCCGCGAAGTTTTCGAGCGATTGATCCGGCGACCAATCGCGTTTGAAAGCGGAACGCACGAGGTTGCGTTGGCGATCGGAATCGAACCCGACGACGGAGCGAATCCACGCATATTCGGCGGCATCAAACAAGCGGCCCATTCGCGCGATGAGCGATTGTGACGGCTCATGCACGCGTTGAAAATCGGCTGAAGGGGTTGGGTCAAAGGTGCGCCATACACCGGGGCCGACTTCTGCTTCGACCCATGCGTGCGCGTTGGACTGGCGAACCAGATAGTGACCTGTCGCATCGTTGAACTCGGTCGCAACATAGCCTGTGACCACGCGTGTGTTGATCCCGATGCTGCGACAGAGCATGACCATCGCTGAGGCGTAGTACTCGCAATGACCGGCCTTTCTGCTGAACAGGAACCACTCTGTTGGATCAAGTGATCCGGGCACGGGTTCTGCTTCGAGCGAGTATTCAAAACCGGTGGCGAAGTAATCGCGAATTGCATGAGCGGCGCGTTCAGATTGCTCGATCGGTCTTACGCCAGGATCGGGGTTCACTCCAGCGTTCTGGAGTATCTGACTGGCAAGTGCTTGAAACCGCTCGGTATTCATGTCAGGCGAGCGGACGGGTTCAGCGATCGTCGGGCGTACGCCGCCGCTAAAACGCATGCGCTGTTCAAAGTCTCGACTGAACACCGAGTACTCAAACTTGCCGCTCTCGCTTTCGCGGATAAGCGTGCCATCGGTAATGTCAAACTGGAATCGGCTTGGCTGTCTTGGCTGAAGACGCACGGGTCGCCAGATGGCGAACAAGTGTGATCGTGTCGCAGCCGCGTTGCGAATGGTGATGTGCTGTTCGAGCGTCCAATCTGCAGGTGATGGCCCGACGGTGAACTCGCGAAGGAGGTGGTCGGTGCGCGTTCGAGGTGCCTGTTCTGCGTTACGAGGGTTTCGTATCCATCGGCCATCTTCATAGGTGCCGAGCACCGCACCGCGCAGATAAAACACGATGCCTGGCGCACCTCTGTTCTCGCCATCCCGCCCGACAACCTCAAGATCGAGCACGGGTGTGCTGGATGGCGATATGAACCCCGGTGTCCCCAGTTCGACTTCATCAGAGAATCCGGTGACTTGTCCGATGCCGGGGTTGCCCCAGTCGCCGAAGAGACCGGCGCCGAGTTTGCGTGGAATCGTGAGAAAGATGAACACGCTGACCACGAGCCCGGTCACGAACATGACCATCGCCAGACGGCGTGTGTGCGTGCGATAACCAGCACCTGCGGATGGCTCGGCCTGAGCTGGGCGGTCGCTCGCAGGAAACAGTCTTTCCACCTGATAATTGACGGTGGCGAAAATCATCAATGCGAGACAGAGAATCAGAAGTAACCCCACCCCCAGTGAGTTTGATGTCAGGATTGTTCCAATACAAAGGAACACCGAAATCGAAATCACCTGCCCAAAATCGCGTTCGCTGCGCCGATCGAGCACTTTGGCGATGAGTGTCAGTGCAATCACTTCGCACACTGTCTCAACCGAAAACCCGGCGCGCGCGATGGCGAGGAAGGTGTACGCGAGAATGCCGAGCAGGAGCAAGTTGATGATGACGCGAGGCAAGGGCTTGCCGACCGGCGCTTGCGTAAAGAACCAGGCGCATAACACGCCGGGGATCGCGATCAAGAGTAGTGGAATGTTGAGGTCAGCCACACCAAACGCGAGCACAGATGTCGTAGCCAACCCCAGAATAGACCAATGCGTGCGATGCGTCCGGCGTTTCATGCGGGCACCCTCGCAGTCGTCGTTGGAGAGATCGCGACCTGCGACTTTCGTTTCGATCTCTTCTGATGGGCTGCGGGCATGAGGACCGTTTCGATGTCATCGACAGCCCAGTCTGATGTATCGGCACCACTGAGCACTCCTTCAGCATGGATTGCTGAAAATGACACGATGAGATCCGGGTCATTCTGGTTCGTTGCTGTCGCGTGCGATGTTGCGTCTTGTTGTTGCAAGTTGGTCAGCGCTTCAAGCGCTCGATCGAGCCCGGCCGAACCCGAGGAGGGTGCGACGGTCATGCCTGCCCATGCGATCTGCAAACCGGGTGCAAGTTGATCGCGGCTCGCCTGCGCGTACAGGCTGGCGACAAACGCGATCGTGTTTTCAAAACTTCGTTCGTCAATATCCGCTGACGGAGGTTCGACAGCAATCCACAGCCGGGGGGGAGCGAGAGCAGCGTGTTGCTTGACCACGAGCGTGTCCTTGCGAGCGCTCGCACGCCACGAAATTGTCCGCATCGGGTCGCCCGGCATGTATTCTCGCAATGCGAAAAACTCATCGCCCTGGCCCGCGCGATTGTGCGATCTGGTCGAATAGATAAGCCCCGGCTGAATTCGAGCCTTCACCTCGCGCTGTAGTTCAGCAATTCGAGGATGCACCCTCACAGTCTGTGGTAGATCAAAATACAGGCTTTTGCGGATCAGCCCGAATGGGAATGTCGTTGAGACACGCACGCGACCGAGTTCGTGGACGCCGCGCCGACATGCCCGGACGCGCGTCGATGATCCAGAGACTTGCCCCGGTCCGACATGCGCCATGACCGCTGGTATGCGATCCATCCAGTCAGACCTTGCGGACTTGCTGATGACTTCATCGATGCGAAGCGCGTACGCCGGCCAGAGTCTGCCGTTGTTTCGGATCTCGTACCCGAGTCGCAGGTGTTCCGCTACACCAACGGTTTCAGTGCGGGCGCGTTTGATCTGGAGGTGCATGAGCGGAGCACCGCTGACGATACCGGAGATTAACAGGCCTGCAATGCCGACGCCAAAAGCCCAAAACAGCAGATTATTTTGGCTGTTAAAACCACCAACAGCGATGAAGAACACCGTGAGGAGATAGATGATGCCGGGAGGGTGGAGGCTGTAGGTCCGTCGCGAAGGACGCACGAATCGGTCATCTGGTGTGGATCTCGTGGGCAATGAGATCATGCGGCTTCTTTCCGTTCCATCAACACCAGTGTCGATACGCGAGTCAGTCGCTTGCGGTTCGTTCCATCAGGATGAGCAATTTTTGGCCATCGCGTGGGAGGAACACGAGCCCACGGGCAGAAGCGTACTGGGCGCCCTTAGCGCGGACTTGCACGCGATCGGTCGGCCAGGCGCTCGAATCGAGTTTGATCGAGAAACTGCCATCTGCTTTGGTCATCGCTCGACCGTAGTGCTCGTTTGATCCACCGCCCGACGAGGCTGCGATTTCAACTTCGATCCCACCAAGCCCGGCGAGACCCAGGCGTTCGTCAGATTGGTCGACCACACCGACATGGCTGATCGCTCCGGGCACAACGCGCCCGGCAACCTTCATGGATGAGCACGCGGTCATGCCGGCTGCGACCGCCAGACAGAACAGGACAACAGCGGCTCGCTTGGTATGTTGCAACATGGTCATTCTCCTTGCCCGTGGGCGGCTCGTAGTTCTTCGACACTCGGCAAGTCCCGAATGGAACTCAACCCGAAGGCATCGAGAAACTGCTTGGTTGTGCCATAGAGCATCGGCCGACCGAGTTCTTCGGCTCGACCTTTGATGGTGATCAGTTTGCGATCGATGAGCGTGCGCAACACTTCGCCGCACGCCACGCCGCGAATTGACTCGAGTTTCGCCCGGGTGATCGGCTGCTCGTATGCGACGATCGCGAGTGACTCGATCCCCGCCCGCGACAGCCGCCCGGACGAACGAGCCTTCTGAAACGCAGCGATCGCTGGCGCATACTCCGCCAGCGTCATGAACCGATAGCCCGCGGCGACGGCTTCGATGCGAAACGAGCGACCGGTGTCCTCGTACGCCTCGTTCAGTTGAAGCACCGCTTCGTCCACAAGTTCCGTCGTCGCATCGATGCCAATCCCGTTCAGTGCATCTGCGACCTGCTGTGCGTTCACCGGGCGATCGACGCTGAGCAGAACGGCTTCGACAGATGATCGAATCGTGCCGATCTGTGCTTGTGTGCCTTCGGTTGTGCTTTCTGATGAACTCATCAAATGATGCTAGCACATCGGCTCGGGTCAGATCTTCGTGTATTCTCTTTGGCATGTCTTCCAGCGATTACACGCTCCCCAGCGAGCAGCACGCATATCCCGACCTGCCCGCGCTCGATGAGCGCCAACTTCACAAACGCCGCGAAACAGTCTTTCTGGTGCTGGCGGGGCTCTTTCTGGGCACGCTCGCCATGCTCAACATCCTCGGCATCACCAAGTTCATTCCGCTGATCTCTCATTCGGATGGGACCGGCTGGACCTGGGGTGCCTGGGGCACGCTGAGTTTCGCGGTTGCTGTCGGCGTGTTGCCCTATCCATTGACCTTCCTGTGCACCGATTTTCTGAGTGAACTCTTTGGCCGAAAGCGAGCAAGTGCCGTCGTCTGGGTCGGGCTCTTGCTCAATGTCTGGGTGCTGGCGATCCTTTGGCTCGGGTCGGCGCTCCCGATGCAGACAGAAATGGTCTCATACGGCGTTGACACACTGGGTCGCGATGTCTTCGCACCACCAATCCCCGAAGCGGTGTTCAACGATGACGGTGCGTTTGTCCGGTTCAACGAGGACTGGACCTTTGAACGCATTCGGCAACTGACATTTGGTGCAGTTGCCGCCTCGATGATCGCGTACCTGATCGCTCAACTCGTTGATGTTCACCTTTTCCATTTCTGGAAGCGACTGACCAAGGGTCGACACTTGTGGCTCCGCAACAACGGCTCAACACTGGTCAGTCAATTCGTCGATACATTTGCGGTCATCACGATCACCTACTTCTTTGCCCGAGCACTCCCGGTCAATGAGCAAGCACCCATCTGGCCGCAACTCTGGATGTTCATCGCCACGGGATATGTCTTCAAGATGGCAGCCGCGCTCTTCGACACGGTGCCGTTCTATCTTGGATCGCGGGCGCTTGCGCGGTACCTGCGCATGCCGCCGCCGCACACGATTGCTGAGCACACACCGGGTGCCGAAGTCGAAGCGGGTGTTGGTTAAATCGTTGAACCGGTTCGCCCGGATTATTCGGTCGAGGGCGTGCGCTCGGTGAACGATGCGCCGGGCTTGAGTTCACAAGTGACCAGTTGCCCGGGTTCAAACGCGACCGCGCGCTGACGCTGGTCGGTCAGTTTGCACACGATCGGGACGGATGCGTTGATCGTCAGCGTGTTGGCTGTGTTGTCGGCAGAAAGCACCGTGCCCTGAATGCGACGAGGTGAACCGTAGACAGGCTCAAAGTATCGGCCTCCGGTCTGCACGATGTCCATTCGACCTGCGTCGGCGCGAATCGTCCCAACGATGCGTTTACCGACTTGCGCGCGGATGGCACCGATGACATTGAGCACCATCTCGTAGTTCGTGTTGGCAAAGTTCAAAGTCACTGTCGCAGGGGTCGAGTCGCCAGCCGGAGAATGGGCACCCAGCGTTCCTCGGGCGAGTCCTGGTTCGATGGCAGTCGTGGGGGAGGGCTTGATCATGCTCAGAGGATATGCCCGCACGATCACAGAATGAACCAGACACCACACGCCAGTATCGGAAGACGAAGATCCGTGGCGGTTCGAATGAACCAAGCGGGTATCGCGAGCAATCCACACTGTGTGACCACCAGGCCGACCGACCACGCCCACGATTCATGGCGCCAAGCGACCCAAGCAGCCACAGCGATCACCAGTCCTGACGCGATCAATCGAGCAGACTTCGGTCCGAACATGACCGCGAGGGTGTTGGTGCCGTGTGCGCCATCGCCGGGTGCATCGCCCACATCGCACATGGCACAGTCTGCAAAGACGAGCACAGCGAGCACGCTCAACGGGACGAGATCGCCGAGTTGAAACTGGGTGCCGCCGGACTCGAAGACCGCGAGCATGGCGATACAGGACAGCCCGGCTGCAGCAGACAAGTTTTTCACCAGGGGTAGATCCTTGAGCCGGATCGGTCGCCGGGTTGGCGACGGCGCACGACCGCTGTACAGAAAGACCATGATCTGTCCAACGAGCGGTGCAGCCACAAGTCGCAAATCGATCGTGGCACCAGCGACGGCTGCGACGACGGAAAGAAGCAGTGTGAATCTGCGGACCCACCGTCGGCGACCCCAAAGCCAGGCGTGCCGAGCGGGGTGCGTCGCTTCATCGCCAGGGTCGAGTGCACGATCAACGAGTTTGACCCGGTCGATGAGATACACGCTCATCGCCAGGCAGACGAGCATGAGCGAGCCGATCAGGGTGGGGCGGACGCCATCGGAGAGGTCAGCAGCAAGATGGGCACATGCGAGAAGATACATCGCCGGCCAGACGGCAAGATAGCCCGCTGTATCAGCGATGTGCAGAACTGCATGCGTACGCGTAGGTCTCACCGCTGCCACTGTATGGTGATCAATGGAATTGAAATGGGGCATCGAGTGTGAACTCGATGCCCCACGATCCACCTTCATCGAGATTCAACTACAGTTTGAACCGATCGACGAGCCGTTGCATCGACTCACTGCCTCGGCTCAGGTCTGATGCGGCTTCGGCAGCCTGACCAGCACCCTGACTTGATTCCATCGCCACCGCGTTGACCTGATCGATCGACCGGGCGATCTCTTCGGCAGCTGAGGCCTGTTGCTCAGACGCTGCAGCAATCCCCTGCACTTGAGCGAGCAACTGCGCCGAACTGGCAACGATTTGTTCCAGCGCTTCGCCAGCATTTTTCGCGAGTTCGACGCCGCCGTTCATACGCGTCGAGCCAGATTCGATTCGTTCGACAGCAATGCCCGTTTCGTTCTGAATCTCGCGGATGCTCTTTGAGACCTCTTCGGTCGCCTGTGTGGTTCGCTCGGCGAGTTTGCGAACCTCATCGGCCACGACGGCAAACCCTCGACCGTGTTCGCCGGCACGGGCGGCCTCGATCGCCGCGTTCAGGGCAAGCAAGTTCGTCTGGTCGGCGATGTCGTTGATGACAGCGATGATGCCACCGATCTCTTCACTGCGCTTGCCAAGTTCGGTCACGGCTTTTGCAGACTCATCGACCTGGGCCGCGATCTGGCTGATCTCTTCCACAGTGTCCCGCACGAGCGAGCCGCCCTGGGTGGCTCGTTCACGAGAATCATCAGCAGCCTTGGACGCATCGATACTCTGTCGTGCGACCTCACCCACACTCTGCGTGAGCTCCTGAACAGCAGCACTTGCTTGCTGAGTCTGGTTCTGTTGTTCGCTCAGGCCGGCCGCCATTTCTTCGCTGGAGGCAGCAATCTCAGTCGAGGCTGCTGCGACCTGACGCGAGACACCGCTGATCTCGGTGATAATTTCGTGCATGCGATCAAGGAAGGTGTCAAACCACCCGCCGAGTCGTCCGATTTCATCGCCACGATTGAGATTCAATCGCTTGGTCAGGTCGCCGTCGCCAGTTGCGACATCCTTCATCATCTCGACGACATTGTTCATGGGTTTGGTCAGCACCACGCGAATGAGAAGGAAGATTGCGCCAACGCCGATCAGAACCAGCGGTATGGTCACCATCATTCCTTGTTGAAAGAAGCCAGCGACTTGCGCGTTCATGGGTGCGAGCGGCATGGCGACCTCGTATGCACCATGCATATCACCGATGGCCCAATTTTCCATACGCATGCCGAGAGGGTCGATTCCATCACCATCAGGATCGTCTTTCCGCGGGTCGCCATGACACAACATGCACGATGCATCAAGTTTGATCGCTCGCATGTAATGGAGTGTGCCGGTTTCTTCGTTGATCCGGCCGACGGTCTCGATGCCCGAACTGTTGAAACCGGTTTCGAGTTCCTTGAGCAGTTCAGCGCGGAACGAACCACTCGCGGGTTCATTCGATGGATTTCGAGCATTGAAAGCAGGAACCTTGAACTCGATGTTTTCCCGTTCTGCAGCATGTTGAGCAACGGTCCACCCCGTGACAACCGGAATGGAGGCGTAGAACCGGGTGTCTTCATACTCGCCGGTCCGCTCCATTTCATCTTTCAGTTCTTGAGAGAGTTCTTCGATGTTCAAGGCGCCGGACTGAAAAACCTCGCTCGCGTGATTTTTGGCTTCATCCGCGACGGCTGTAAAAGCAGCGGCTTTCTCCATCATCGCCAACTTCGCATCACGCTTGTAGGCGGACATAAAAATGACATAATTGACCGTCACAACTGCGATCAGTGCGATGGTCACGACCGCGATGATCTTGGTCGAAATTCCGAGAGACTTGCGTGGGGTAGCGGTTGCTTCTTCTGTCATCGTGGACTCCAGTGATAATCGACTCCGTGCCAAGAAATCTGGCCTGTGGCTCACTGGAATGAATCGGAACGCTATAGCACTGTCTTGAGGTCCATCCACCAACCCTGCAGCCAGACACGAAAAATGGGGATTGACACTCAGGCACAAAACCGGCACGCTTCGATGTTCAACGCTCCCACGACCATACCAAAGAATGGTTGAGCACATCAACCCGCGTGCGAGCAATCAGTTGGCGCGCAAGTTCATCCATCGCGGCACGCTCGCGTTGAATCGTGAGTTCGCCGCGTAACCGTTCTTCAGCTGCCTCTGGAGGCACAGACGCGGGCTGCTTGCTCTCCACCATCAACACAGCAGAACCGATATCTAGAGGGATGATTGTGCTGATACTCCCCGGATTGAGGCGGCCGAGGACATTTCGAATCGCAACAGGAAACCGGGCATCTGCAGCGTGAACAGGTGGTAACAAACCCCCCCTCGATGCAGTGGGGTCGATCGATCGCTGCTCGGCAATCCTGGCGAACGCAGACACCGTTGGGGCAGGCCCGAGAACACGCAACACTTCCGCGGCATCCCGTTCATTCTCGGTCAGAATCAGGCGTGCGATGGTCTTCGGGCCATATGCAATCTCGAGCGCCGAATCGACCTCACTTTGCTCGATGCTGGTCTCCCCGGTGACGAGGAGGCGCAACGCTGCATTCCTCCAGAACATCGCCTGTCGCCGAGTCGGTCCGAGGCCTCTCGAGCGGTACACCTCGTCCCCGATGATCCGCGTCGACTGTTGGTTGCCCGGCGTGTTCATGCGCTGTTCAAACAGCGTTCGTTCGTGTGCCAGATGCCCCGACGAAATCGACAAGCCTTGCTTCTCAAGTTCCCGTCTGAGAGCGTGATCAAGAACCGCTTCACGCAGTGCCTGCTTCCCGGCCAGTTCGTACAGCGTCGATTCAAGATCTTGCGATCCGATCGGCGTGTTCTCGATCAGGGCGACGGTCGTGCCGGTGCTGTTCAACTGCGACGGGGATGTCTGGACCACCACACCGGTTGACCTGGTGCCACAGCCCAAAGTCAAGGCGGCTGCGAAAGCGAGACTCATGCCCATGGCGAGGTTTTGGCGTGTCATGCTCATGAAACGAGCAAAGCCCGCTCCTCTGCCCGGGTCAACCTCAACGCCCGAATGTGCGTATAGACGCCAGAAGAGGTAGGCTTGTGACCATGACAGATACGGCAACGCCACAACCACCACCGACGCCCATGCCCAAGGCCGTCTTATGCCCATATTGCGGCTCGATCACCCGGCACGCCCAACGATGCGAATCGTGCAATGGACATCTCGACGCACTCAGTCGCCAAGCGACCCAGAACGGCATGGGGCCATGGCAACTGCATGAAGCGTCCCGCCCGCATCACCCGGGTTGTTCGTACGAAGTATTGCTCAAACTGGTCAAGTCAGGGCGCGTTCAGGCGGACACGGTCATGCGCGGGCCGACCACGGGTCAGTTCTGGATGCTTGCCCGTCGCACGCCCGGTGTATCGCACTTGCTCGGATGGTGTCACAGTTGCCAGGCGCCCGCTCAGACAGACGAGTATGCCTGTCGATCGTGCGGTGCGGTGTTTCAGGGCGAACGCGATCGGCAGCACCTTGGGCTCGGACCGATTCGTCCGCTTCCCGGTGAGGGGTCAGACGAGATGGTCGCTGCGCGTGCGTCCTTTGCGCTACCCGAAGCGCCGGTTCCGATGCCTGGCGCTGGACTCACGCGCACACCGACTGCACCGGTGATGACACACAACGGCAACGCCGATGCTTCTCGCATTCGATCGTATGAACGCAGAATCGAGCAACTCCGAGCCAAACTGGGCATCGCGATCGGGGTCAGTATCGTGCTCGGCTGCGCATTCATTGCAGCGGTGCTTGTCATGACATTGAACACGCCCGCGTCAGAGCCTTTGACCAAGCCTTCACTCGGGATTGACGACCCGGTGTACACAGGTCCGGGGCTCGTGCCACTCGGCGACGATCCTGCAAGTGCGATCGATGAGGTTGACGACGCAGCGCGCGTTGATGCGGAGACGGATACGGAAGGCGGCGTGATTCGTCAGACCGACGAGCAAGCCGTGGAAGAGATTCCGGATCGTCCGTTTGATATCACGCTCCTCGCCTGGCCGGATGCCAAAGTGCATCTTGAATCGGTCATTGATGTTTCGTCTGCCGAATCTGTCGAAAACGGTATCGCGCTCTTGAACCAATACGACCAGGCGGTCGGGCTGCCTGAGGACGGGCAGGAACTGCTCGAAGCCTGGACCTATCGACTGGAACAATTGCGATTGAATGGACTTCCCTGATGCATCGGCTGCGCGAAACACATCCAGTCGCAGACGGAAGATGGAGGCATGCGTTGTCACCTGTCAGAGCGCGTCAGAGGCTGGGGTTTACACTGATCGAACTGCTCGTGGTGATCGCGATCATCGCACTCTTGATCGGCATTCTCCTACCCGCACTGGCCAAGGCGAGACGGTCGGCACGAACCGCGGTGTGTCAGAGCAACCTGAAGCAGATGGGTGTCGGTGCTGCCGGCTATGTCGGCAATTACGCCGGTGCGCTGCCCGCGCTCAATTGGCGGGCGGGAGTCGTCGAAGGAACTGACAATGATCTGCGTTCAGCGAGTACCGATGCCGAAGCGGTTCGGCACCAGGCGGTCCACATCGCACGCCGCGCGTATCCGGGTGTCTTGATGAGCCCGACGAGCGGCGGCAACAACTGGTATCCACATCTTTGGTTTTCACATCTGGTCATGCTCGACGAACTCGGCGCGACCAACGGAGAATCGTCGGCTGCGGTCTGTCCAGAAGACGCAACGCAGATCGATCGACTCGAAACGCCGATCGAAGAGATGCATCTGTCCGTCCGCGTTCGACGGTTTGAGAGTACCTATGAGATGGCGACTGCGACTCATAGTGTGGACCAGAGCGGGGGGGCGATTGAACCGATTGCGCAGAGCGGCACAAGCCCCTGGGCGTTCGATCGGCCAGCACGATACCTCGTGGTTCGTCGTTTGACTTCGGTGGCCTTTCCTGCTGGCAAAGCGCACATGTTCGACACCTACGATCGGCACTCGCGCAAGGATCTCTTGCTGTTCCCCGATGACGCATCATCGCAGCCGATGCTGTTTTTTGATTCGTCAGTACGCACGGCATCGGCTTCTGATGCAAATCCTGGTTTTCAGCCGCGCGATCCGGGCAACCCTGAGCCGACCATTCTGACGGATACCGTCAACGGTGAGCCAAGGCAGTATTTCGGACGGTTCAGGTGGACGCGAGGGGGGCTGCGCGGGATCGACTTCGGCGGCAGTGAAATCGACACCGGTCAGGGAACGAGACCTTAACTCGGATTGTCTTTGGTCACTGCGATTGGTCGCAGTCGCACGGATCGCACGGGCACCAATCGTCGATCGATTGCGCGAGGTCTCGCAGACGCGTTGCAAGGTCAGCGCACCGAGCGGCGTACCACATGGTTCGCCCTTCTTTCTGGGCGCTGAGGACACCAGCCCTTTCGAGTTGGGCAAGGTGCCGCGCCACAACCGAAAAATCGACCGAGCAACATTCGGCGACCTCACTGACTGAGCACGGGCGACCGCACTTGATCAAGCACGCCAAGAGGGCTGCCCGCGTCGGATCTGAAAGTGACTTGAACAGATCTGTATCAAGTGTTGAGTCGATCGCCGCCCGACGACGAAGGGCGGCTTTGGGTGTCTTCGGGTTTGAAGGTGATGCAGGCATGTCTATGCAAGTATTCGGCTCATCCCGTACAGATGCAAGTGATCTATCGCCAGAATGGCCGTTCAGCCGTTTGCGAGATCACGGCCAACGCGTTCGAGGAGCGCCTTGGTCGCGCGAATGCCTGCGTATTCATCCAGTTTATTGCCTTCGTACTCGATACCGATATAGCCCGTGTATCCGGCATCATGCACGATTTTGAGCATCTTCTGGTAATCGGTGTTGGTCTCATCACCCTCGTCGTTGAAATTGTGCGACTTTGCACTCACGGCTTTTGCAAACGGCATCAACTCCTGGACACCTTTGTACCGGTCGTATTGCTTGCCGCTACCGAGGTGGAAGTTGCCAAAGTCGGGCAGCGTGCCACAGGTCGGCATGTTCACACGCTTCATCACGCCGGAGAGCCACGCGCCGTTCGAAGAAAGCCCGCCGTGGTTCTCAACAATCACATTGATATCAAACGGCTTGGCGAACTCGGTGAGTCGGGCGAGCCCGTCTGCAGCTCGTTCGAGTTGCTCGTCGAAACTGCCCTGGCTCTGCGCGTTGACACGGATGGAATGACAGCCGAGCGTCTTGGCTGCTTCGACCCACTTCTTGTGGTTGTCGATCGCCTTGGCTCGCTGTTTCTCGTCGGCATGGCCGAGTGCACCTTCGCCATCGATCATGATGAGCAGTTGCTTCACATTGTTGTCGGCTGCTCGGAAATTCATTTCTTTCAAGTAGGCAGCATCCTGTGCCTTGTCCATGAAGAACTGATTGACATACTCGATCGCGTTGATGCCAAACTCGCGATTGGTGATCGCAGCGAAATCCAGATGATCAATGCTGCCTCCCTTGAAGCCTCGATGAAGCGACCACTGTGCGAGCGAAATCTTGAACATCGGTTGTGATCCAAATGCCATGCTGGCAAGTGAAGGTGTGACCAGCGCAGCGCCCGCAAGTGCCGCGAGTGCAGCTCGCCGCGACATCGGCGTTGAGCATGCGTCCTGATGACGATCGGCGTTGTTCGATAGTGACATGGTTTCACCTCTCTCAGAGTTTACATTCAACCGCTCAGGCCTTTGATACCGCCCATTCGACGCAACTCAGAATACCGAGTGAGTGAGTTTTCGATAATTGCGTGGGCAGCCTCTGCGGGCATGATCTGGTCGACCTCAACATCCTTGCCTTCGAGCATCTTGTAGTCTTCAAAGAACCGTTTGAGCATCTTGAAAGTGTGCTTGGGGAAATCGGAGGCCTTGTGGTAATCGGCATACTCCGGGTCATTCACCAGTACAGCCACGATCTTGTGGTCGGGCTGACCATCGTCGATCATGGTCATCACCCCGACTGGCCGTGCATCACACATGCACATGCCCGGGATCTTCTCCGTGCAGAACACGAGGATGTCAAGTGGGTCATCGTCTTCCGCCATGGTCTGCGGGATAAACCCATAGTTTGCGGGGTAATACACCGCACTATGCAAAACCCGGTCGAGTTTGAGCATGCCGGTATGCTTGTCGAGTTCATACTTGTTGCTCGATCCCTTCGGGATCTCGACGATCGCTTTGATGGTATCGGGCAAAGGCTGACCTGCGACACCAGGAGATACATCATGCCAAGGGTGAATCATGGTCGGTGAGGATAGGGCTCGAAAGATCCCCAACCTGCCTCCGAAGCCGTCAAAATACCACAACCTGACGCAATCCCGAAAATTGCGATCAACTGAACACGATCACATGAAAATCCGTTTGGGGTCGTTCTGATGCGAAGACTTGATCAACCGACAGTCGAGGTCATCAGTGTGCGTCGCAACTGCGAGAGTGCATACACAGCCGTTTCCGCTTCCGATTGGCCGCATACTGCTCCTGTCTCGCCGCTGCTCTGATCGCACCATTCAGCTCGATAGCAGTCAAAAAGTTGGATGTGCCTGACTGAAAAATCGAAACCGGCAGAGGCGAACTCGTTACCGACGCGTGCGGCGCTTGGAAATGCTCGGCCGTCGGTGTGGTGCTCGCACCCAAGTGTGTCAAGTGCGGACCATCCGGTCGCGTAGAGCTCGTCTATCGAAAATTCCAATCCCATGTTCGTGCCCCTGTGATCACCGAAACCCCAGTCGACAACCGGCACCCAGTGCACCGGTTTCCAACTCTCTCTCCGCTGAGCACACACACACCGCGCCTGCGTTTACAAGCATCGCTCAGCCTCAGCGTACACGAAATGGCACCGACACACCAGTGTCGATTTTCGATCGCCGACAATCAAGTAAGTATACCCCTATTCAGGGGATAAAACCACAAGGGCGATCATATCGTAGATGGCGTGTGTCGCGACCACAATGCCGAATCCACGGGTCATGAACAACGCACCGAAGTACACACCGGCTGCCGAATAAAACATCAACCAGCCAAAATGCACATTGGAGGTCCCGGTGTGATACAGCCCGAATGCCAACGCCGCGATGATGACCGCCACGATTGACCCGATCCGCTGCGAAGTGCGAATGAGGTCCACCATGACGAAATGGACCGCCGCGATCGCCACCATACGGAACAAGAGTTCTTCGAAGAGGCCGGCGCCGACAGAGATGGTCAGCCGCGCCCCTTTCGACCAGGTCTCGGGATCAATCCCTTCGGTTTTGACAAAACTGGTCGGATCAATCAGCGACACCAGGACGAGCAGCGGGAAGGTCCAGAGAGCAGACTCGATCGCCATGAAACCCAGCACTTTCCACCGGATCTGCCACGCATCGCGCATCATGAGGTGCCAAACGAAGAGGACCACGATCATGGTGATCCCGGGCAGGTGGACACCTGTCGGTCCGAACATCTCGAACGCGCGGGCCATGAGGTTTTGTGCTGCGACCGTCCGAACGATTTCTCCGGAGTCTGCCGACAGATACAACGCCGATCCGATTTCGTACGCGACGATGAACGGCAAGAGGAACCAGAGAATCTGAAGCGGGCGTTTGGAATCAAAAAAATAGCCGCCCTGAACAGGCGGCTTTCGACGATGTTTGCGTGATTTTGGAAGCGATCTGGACGAGGTAGGACTTGATCGCATCAATCCAACCCGTCGGAATCAGGCTTTGGTCTTGAGATGAGCGTTCATGCGGCTCTTGCGGCGGGCGGCCTGATTCTTGTGAATCACACCCTTCTGGGCGGTTTTATCAATCAGTTTCGAAGCCGTCTTGAAGGCTTCTGACGCTTCGTCTTTGGTGCCTTTTGCCACAGCAACCTGGAATTCCTTGATTGCATCACGCATGAGGCGCAAGCGCCAACGATTGCGGGAGCGTGCGGAGGCGTTTTGACGAATTCGTTTTTGTGCGGACTTCGAGTGAGCCATCGTTTTCCTCTGTCTGGGCCGCCATCCTGAGGCGGGTTCTGGAACAAGGATGATTGCGCTGTGATGCTCTGAGTCAAGTGTCAGCGCGACTGGACTTGCCGAACGCGGGTAAGGGGCTTAGTGTACTGGCTGAAAACCTGCGGGCGTAGCTCAACTGGATAGAGCACCTGACTACGGATCAGGAGGTTAAGGGTTCGAATCCTTTCGCCCGTGTTATCGCAGGCCGATCAAATGCCAAAAAGAAAGCCCGCCGAACGCATGGTTCGGCGGGCTTTTTGCGTGGAATTGTCAGCTCATCATTCCTTCAGTTTGAATCGATTGACGAGGTCCTGGAGCTCGGTTGCTCGAGCCGACATGCTCGAAGCCGCCGCGGCCGCTTGCTGAACACCTTGTGCTGTCTCTGAAGTGACGGCATCAATGGATTCAACGCTGTGTGCGATTTCTGCACTTGCGGTGTCTTGCTGACTTGCCGCAGCAGCGATCGATCGAATCATGTCGGCCACCTGCTGTGAACTTTGGACGATCTTGCCGAGTGACTCACCGGCCGACGCTGCAAGGCCCACGCCTTCGTCCACCTTCGTGCAGCCGAGTTCCATGCACTCGACTGCGTGTCCAGTTTCGTTCTGAATCGCGCGAATGGACTGGGCAACCTCTTCGGTCGCCTTGGTTGTGCGTTCGGCGAGTTTGCGCACTTCATCGGCGACGACGGCGAAGCCGCGACCGTGTTCACCCGCGCGAGCGGCTTCAATCGCAGCGTTCAGTGCGAGCAGGTTGGTCTGGTCGGCGATATCGTTGATCACCGCGATGACGGCTCCGATTTCTTCGCCCCGTTGACCGAGTTGCTTCACCGCTGAGGCCGACTCGTTGACCTGGGCACTGATCGCGTTCATGCCTTCGACAGCCCCCCCGACGACGGTGCCGCCCTCTCGTGCCTGTTCGCCGGCTTCTTCTGCGATGGAGGCGGCCTGGGCGGCCTTGCTCGCAACCTCGGCAACTGATGCGGACATTTCTTCAATCGCAGCCGAAACACGCTGGGTCTGCGACTGCTGACTGCTCATGCCATGTGAGACCTCTTCGCTGCTCGCGGCCATCTGGATGGCAGCCGACGCAACTTCGTTCGAGGTCGCGGTCACCTGCGAAAGGAGTGATGCCAGATCATCGGTCATCAGGTTGACCGAGTCGGCGAGGTCACCCAACTCATCCTGCCGATTGAGTTGCAGTCGCTCACGAAGATCGCCACCGGCGATGGCTTTCGTGGCTTCCACAATCTTGTGAACAGGACGAGTGATCGATGTTGCAAAGAGCAAACCGAGGATCGAGAGGACCGATCCAACAATCAGACCGGCGATCATGATCTGAGACCGCAACGCATCGATCGGCGCGAGCACCTCGGCCATACTGACCTCCGCGCACAAACCCCAATCGAGGCCCTTCAGTTCAAGCGGCGTGTATGCGATCATGGCTGCTTCACCCGCCATGCCTTCGAACTGTCCGACGCCTGATTGACCCTGCTCGATGGCATGAATCGCGTCGTTCCGGACGGTGACACTGAGAATGGTTGACTCATCGGCAAATCGGCTGTCCGTTCGCATCAAGCCGTCTGAACCGACAAGGTACATCTGCCCGGTTTCGCCGAGCCCCGGATCACTTGACACGACCTCATTGATGGTGTCGATGGGCATTTGGAAAACGACGACCCCCACCTTCACGCCATCAAGAACAATCGGTGCTCCCGTAAAACTGGCCGGCGCGCCATAACTGGGTGTATAGGGCTCGAAGTCTTCAATGACCGTATCGGTCGAGTTCGATTTTTGGAGTGCTGCCCGGTAGACCGTTCCAAAGTTCGAATCCTTGTACGGGCCGTTCAAAAAATTCGTGGCGTAATCTGTTTCCTTGAAGACCGAGTACACAAGGTTTCCTTCAAGATCAAAAAGGAAGATGTCGTAGTATCCGAATGACTCGAGAAACTGGCGAACAACCGGGTGGTACTTCTCATGAAATTCGTTGTAACTCGCCTCGACGCCCGAGCGATCCAGATCGACCTTCGATCCGGTCGGATTCGGATTGTCAGAGATATACATGTATTGTGCGATGCGAGCCGCGGGAGACTGCGGCATGTAGGCATCGGCGCCCTTCCAATCGATGCCGCTCGCTTCGAGACGCGGTCGATACTCATTGTTGAAAAACGCTTTCAATGACTGCTCGACCTTCGAACCAGGTCCGGTCTCAAGTCCAACCTCTTGAGGCAGATTATGAAACTGCTCGGTGAATGCGACGGTTGCTTCACCGATCATTCGGTTGTTAGCAAAGTTCGCGATTTGTCGATCGATCGTGTCAAAGTAGCGTTCGACGCCATTCTTTCGCGCGTCACGAAGCCCGGTGAGCGTCATGTCCTCAGCCTCGAGCATCGCCAGTTTGGACTGACGAACAGCCAAGAACCCGACTGCGACGGATGCCGCAACACTGATGCCCAATGCGAGCAGCGTGAGTCGATGTGATAGTTTCAGCTTCTTCAACGGACCAAATGCAAAATTCATGGGATCTCTCCAACAACTCAAAACGAGGTGCTAAATCAGGTCAACTGCCTGGTGAATGGTTCAATATGCAAACGAAAATCCGGTGGAGAAAATGACTTCGGCATCCGATCCGCCGTTAATCGTCTCAAGGTTGTCTCCAAGGAACAGGCCGTGCACGCCAACCGTGAACGACCACACGCCAACATCGCTGGGTACGGGCAGATCGATCGACGCTTCGGCCCCGATATCGAAGTATCCGAAGGTGTCGTCATTGCCCGTCGCGTCCTCGTAGTAATCATCGAGACTCAAGCCAACGGTCACAGGGAATGAGAATGTCACACTCTCAAGAGGCCCGGATTCTGGTGAGAATCCCGGTGCGATACCCAGTTCGAGGTACACACCGGTCATGCCTCCATCGGCAGCGTCCGAGCCGGTCTCAATGGCGATCGTCGCGCTGGGCGAAAGTGCCCATTTGCCGAGGTGCTCGCTGTCATCAAACGCGAAGGTCAGATCGAACTCGTTGACAGTTGAGAACGCGCCATTCGGGCTTGCATACGCGATGTAGTACACGCCAAATGACCAGTTGCCGCGATCGAGTGCCAGGCCTGCATACCAATCTGATTCGTACCACTCCTTGACAAAGTGGTCACCCGTCGATGCGCCGGTGGCTTCATCGTGGAAACTATTCCAACTGCCTGCGACGACGGAAAGTGCAATCTCTTCGTTCGTGAGAAGATCGAATGACCCTTCGATCCAGGGCTGCACGATCAGGCCGCTGTCCTCTTGCAAGATTCCTCGGAAGAAATACTGCGTTGTGAAGTCCACCCCGCCGCTGAAGTGCAAACGACCCGAGTTCGGTTCCGACTGGTCGACGATGATCTCGTCCTGAGCGGCCAATGCGGGCAAAACACACAAGCCGAAAGAAAGTAATGCAAAATGACTGATTGAGGTTCTATTCATGACCCAAGACTCCGATTACGCTGAGACAAGTCGCTCGGGAAACGCAAGTCAATCGCATTACCGGCCGAGTCTCAAACAGTTGGCTCGGCATGAATACACGATCGCTAAAGAACTTTTGGAAAGCGAATCAGGGATAAGTTTCGCTGATCGCTCCAGTCGTTTTGACATACGGCCTCAGATCCATGGCAATTCGTCGGAGTGGGGCAACGCGTATGGGTTGTCGATGTCAGCCTGACCTCTCATAAGGAATGTCGCCTGCTCGACTGACAGGGCGTAAAGTGTCCTTGAGAGGCGACAATGGCCAAAAAGAAAAAAATCAACCCTGCCCACGCAGAACCAACGATCGAGAATCGTCGGGCTCGGCATGAATACACGATTGTTGACACACTTGAAGTGGGGGTTGTTTTAGCAGGCTCGGAGGTCAAGTCAGTACGCGCGGGGCAAGTCTCGCTGAACGAAGGATTCGTCCTTGCTTCGACGGAGCCTCGCCATGCGATGACGCTGCACCAGACCAGTATTGGTGAATATGGTCCCGCCGGAGGCAGGCAGCACAAGCTTGATCGTGTTCGGTTCTTGCTCGCGCACAAACGAGAAATTGTGAAGTTGGCCAAGGAGTTGGATCAGAAGGGTGTCACGATCGTGCCTTTGAAGTTGTATTTCAAAGACGGTCGGGCCAAGATCTTGCTCGGCGTGGGTGTTGGTCGAGCGGCCCATGATAAACGACGAGCGATCGCCGATCGTGAACACAAACGCGAACTTCGGCGGTTGATGTCGAAGCGGTATTAGGTCAATAACCCTATGCCATTCAATTCGATTCCTGTTGTCACAGATTGTCGAATGCAGATGTCATGTTGAGCGTGTGACAGGGCAGATACCCGCCGAATGGCGATTATCTTGCCCAATTTGGGGGGGGTTTGCGCTCGTTTTGTGGATATCCTGGCAATTCCTTGTGACAACACCATCAAAAACAAGAAAGGCAACGCGGATTGGTCGATTGAACAAGCGGACGGAGTTCGGGCCAAGGAAGGCCAATCGCAAGGAACCGCGTGAACTTCGGGTTGTGTTGTGCCGGAGGTCATGGATCGACTCTCTCTCTTTCTCTCTCCTCGGTGCCGTTCGGTTCGAAATGAGCCGACCGGCCCTTCCAATCCGCCTTTCGTTCTGACGAGGCATTGGACCTCTCTCTGCATCTGAATCTTCCTACGCTTGGAATGACACGGTCCTGTCAGCCGTTGTGCTGATCGAGCGGTGTCGGTCGTGAACGGGTCGGTCGAATCCGCCCCATACCCGACGACGCAGAGGAGATACAGGCATGACTCGTCAATTTGGAACAATTCTGGTCGGGATGCTGCTGGTGGCTCAGGGGTGTCAGACGCAGCCGCCCTATGGCAACCGCGCTGGGCGTGTGGAAGTCAGCGATGCGACCCCGCCCGAGGCTGCCGATTCGAGGCCGATGGTCAGTGACTTCATCTCGTTCAGCGATCAACTCGCTCAGCGCTTGATGCAGGATCTTGAATACACCGACCAACTCGCGCCGGCGTATTCAGATCGAACCACGATCCTGTACGGCGACATCAAAAACGAAACCGGCATGGTTAGCACAAACGACTTTGAGGTCGTCCGCGAGCGCATGAAGAACCGACTCAAGCAAAGCCGCACATTCAATCAGAAGTTTCGTTTTTTGACCAGTCGACAACGCCTTGAAGAACTGCAGCGAACCGAACTCGGCGATGATCTCTTCAAGACCGACAGCGCGGGTCGGGTTCAGAATCCGCGGATCCATCCCGAAGACACGCTGCTCCTCAATGGCACGATATATCGCATTGGTCGGGGGGGCACGAGTTACTACCTCATGACCTTTGAACTCGTGCGGTTCAGCGATGGCGAAATCGTGTGGGTCAACGACTACGAGATCAAACGGTGGTAAACATGCGCCTTGGTTGGTTGCTGGGGATAATGGTCTCGGCATTGCTCGCAGGGTGCGTTACGAATCAACCTCGATCAACTCGGCTGACGAATGTCGACTTCGAAGACCTGGCTGCGACCATCGCGCGACAGTTGCGCGCAAGTGATGTGATCAACGAGCGATCGCCGGCGGATGAAATCTGGACGATTGCGATGGCTCGTGTTGAAAATCTCTCGGGCGATTTCATTCCTGAGAGTGAGCAATGGTGGCTCATGGAGCGCGTTCGTTCGTCCCTGCCCATTCGGACGCTCAGCGAAGAGCATGCGTTGCGACTGGTGATTCCCGTCGAGCGGTTGACTCGACTGCGCGGAAGGTCACCCGAACTCGAGCAGGCGGGGTTTGATCGCACACCGACGCATCGGATGGATGCCACCATCCGTTCGATTGCACGCGTTGGGGATTCCGGGCGAACGGACTTTTACAGCACCGAGTTTTCTTTGATCGATCTGTCAGACGGCGAGGTCAAATGGTCAGGAGCCGGTGAGATCAAGCGGGTTGCCTTCGGACGAAGTTGGGATTGATCCAATCTTCGAGTCAGCAGTTGCTATGAAGATTCAACGAACATATTGCTTGCTCTTCACCTTCATGGCTGCGGTCTCGCTGTCTGCATGCAAGTCACGCTCGTTTGAATCGATCATGCACCCGACTGATGCAGGGCAACTCGGGCGAGCGCGAAGTGTTGTTCTCGCTGAACAGGTCCGCCCGATCGATCAGCCGTTGCGAGAGGCGACGCTTGCGATATTGACACTTGTGGATGGCTTGCCCGAGCACGCTGAGATTCCGATGCAGCGGGTGTATGAAACGCTGCGGACGCGCGGGTTGAACGCCAACAAGCAGGCGGCTGCAGCCGTGATCAATGAAGACAAAAAGACTTGGAAAGGTGAGCCCTACGAACAGGCATTGCTGTATCTGTATGTCGCCATGCAACAGGGGATGTCAGGTGAGTGGGGCAACGCGCGTGCTGCAAGTGTGGCGGCGCTCGAGTTGCTCGACGAATACGACCGGTACCAGGAGGTCTCCAGAAATTTACCACCCACGACGCACGGTCATGTGGTGTCACAATCAGACCTTGCGCTCGCGCACTTGATCGCGAGCATTGCGAATCGGGCCATCGGTCGACACGACGAGGCAGATGATCATCTCGAACGGGTCGAACAGATTCGGCCGCACCTGCAGCCGGTAACGGACCAATTGCAGCAGGGCGCATTCGATACGGTGCTCATCGTCGAAATGGGCGCCGGGCCTGTCGTGAGGCGGGCGGGCGAGGACGGCGCAATCGAGGATCTTGTGACCCGATGGCCGAGTGACGATCGCCTGTTGGTTGTCAGCGACAACGACGGCGTGGTGCGTTCGGTGCCGCGTGCGTTGGATGTGAACGCCTTTGCGAACCTGTATCAATGGCACGGTCTGGCGGGTCTGCGACGCGGCAAATCCAATGTCGGATCGATGATGACAGTCGGGGGGGCTGCCCTGTTGACGGCGGACGACGATGAGGCACGCTGGGTCGGGCTCGGACTCCTGCTCGGCGGGCTACTTGCCAAAGCGGGCGCCCACGCTGATGACCGGTCACTGACGGTTTTGCCCCAGCGTTACTTCGTGGTGCCGTTGCAGTCGAGTGCGTTGTCAGGACCGTTGGAACTTCGGCTCGGCACTGGCGGCAGGGGCGCTTCGTTCGTCGTGCCCGCCCTCGCGTCGACTGCGGAAACGCCACGGCTGATCGTGGTCCGCGTCCCGACGCAAGAGCCGGTCACAAGTGGGCTTACGGGTGAAGTTCTCTACAGCAACGACGCTTCGCAGCAACGATCGCCTGGAGATGACCTCCCATATATCCTCGGCGGGACCTGCGTGATGGCGCCAACGCATGAGGCATTGCGCAAGTATCAGTCAGCCGGCAATTTGCTCGATCTGACGACAGCGGACTTGCGCGAGTTGTATCGGCAGGAGGGCATCGTGCTGCCCGAAGACGAGCGGCCGGGTGTCCCGCCGGGTGCGCATGTGCTCGAGGGCGGGCGGTCGCTGGCGGCCCCTGTTGCTGGCTCGCTGGGATTCGTCCGACTGTTTTGCTCGCGACATCCGCCGTACCGCCCGCGGTCGGAGGTTGTCGCTCGTCTGGCACATGAGATCGGTTCCTTGCGAACCCGAACCACGATGGAGATTGAACAATGAACAAGGGAAACCAGGTCCGAACTGGTCTGATTGCTGGCTGTGTCGTCGTTGCGATGGGTCTTTCAGGTTGTGCGCAGCGCCGGTATGACCCGCCGCCCTCAGTGGTCCATGATCAGGTGGAATATCCACAAGTTGTGGTATCGCCTGATCTAGCGGGTTGGTTGGCTGCCGACCGACCGGTGGTCGGGTTCGGCGAGACCGGTGACGGGCCACTCCGTGTGACGGTTCCTGTGGGCACTCTTGTTGCCAGGGGCGAGACGATTCGTGTGCAATACAAGTTCACCTTTCTGGATCAGACCGGTCGTCCCTTATCTCCTGATGGGGATTGGCATTATGTACGCATGCCTGCGAACACCAAACGGTTCTTCGAGGGCAATGCGCTTGACCAACGGGCGACAGATTGGCAACTCGAGATTCGGACGGCGCGCTAGGTCTTTTTGACAGCGGCGTGAAAGGTCGTAGACTCGATCGCTTTGACAAGCATGGGACGCGACACCACACGGGTGTTCGCCCTCAAGGTTGGGGTGATGATGGACGCGAGTCTGACAATTCCGCAGGGATACGCCGCTGTCGATCTCGAGCCTGGCGGAAGCATTTCGCCGCTGCGGTTGTGTGTACTGTGTAAAACCGAGCCGGATGAGGTCGGCGGTCACTTTGTGACGCTGCGCGATGCTCTCGATGCCAAGGTCGTGCTTGGTTGTGTGACTGATGCTGCGGGCATCGTCCAGCGGTGGGTACAGATCTGGTTTCAGGATGTTGATCGTGTTGGTGCTTCGCTCGACGCGTATCGCGCGAGTCTTTCTAATGCGGGGCTAGAAGATCGGTGGAAAAAAGCCATTGATGCCATCGAGGAATTGGCTCCACAAGATCTTGTCAGAACGGGGTTTGAGACCGAAGCCGCGCCGGCGTTGTTTCTTGATCCTGTGCGCGGCAAGGTGAAACCGATCATGCACGAAGCATCGGGGATGCCTTTTGAGGTGTGCCGCGAGGATGAGTTGCTCAGGCTGCGCAAGTTGCCCGCGTTTCATACTTCATTGCACCGGTACTTATGGGTGGATGCACTTGGCGAGGAATCGCCCTTTGTGGCGGTCACAACCGATGCTCCGCGTGTTGACGGTGTGTTGGAGATCGACGAGGTTCTCACCGGCGTAAATAAAGGGCTCGTACCACTGAATCCGGGTGGCGGGTTGATGTTGGTGCGTCGGCACAGCCCGATAGGCCTTGCGGATTTTGCCGATGTGCTGTCGGGAGGACCATGGCGCGGGGTGCAGCACGGCTCGGGTGTTATCCACATTGATACAGAATCGGTCGAATCTGAAGCACGCGGCGGCGAAACGATCGACCCCGACCGGTTCTTTCTGGGCCGACACGGCAAATGGGGGCGATTGGTCGAAACGCTTCATTTGAAACTACGAGTGATTTCTGATGCGCTCGGCGGCATCGCCGAAATGAGTGCGCGCACTGGTCGGCCGCTCCTGAATGTGAGTGACGAAAGTTTTCAGATCGAGGTGTGGGACCGGGCGTGCGGGCTCCCTCGACTGTGGACCGCACGAACGACATTGATCGATCCTGGTGGAGCGGTCCGTTTACCGATTGAAGGCAGTCGTGTGAGTTACTTTGTCTCGCGCGATGGACTCGGCCGAGGGATCTATCGACCCCAGTTGGCGGTTGATCCTGCAAAGGGACTTTGTTCCGTTCGATTGCGCAAGGTGACGGTTGACGAAGATCTCACAGCCACGATTGAAGGTACTTTCGAGACCAATGAACGCGTGATTGCGGACGGGAGCGACTTGCTGTGTCTCCAGTTTCGGCTTGGGTCAGAACGCGTGGTGTTGCATGCGAAACTGGAGTCAGAGGCTGCGATGGCATCGGGCGAGTTGCGGCTCCGATCGGTGCCGGTGCGCGTGACTGCCGCACAGGCGGACGCTTTGCGCGGCGCTGAAGGTGTACCGATGCGCGATGTGGCGTTTGACACTTTGCCATTGCTCTCGACGCCGTGCGATCTTTATGCGATCGGGGTGCTTGCTGTCCGGACTTTGCTGGTCTCGGGCGAGAAGCGATTGCCGGAGGTGCTGGATGAGGCGCTGAGTCTTGCTCGGCAGGCGGCGTCGTTGCACGATGAACTGAGCAGCGATGGTGAACCACCAAGTCTGGCCGACCGGATTCGGTTGATATTTGATGCCGATCCGCGCTGGATGAACACACTCGGTCCTCAATGGCTGGTGCACGATGAACTCACCGCGGCGGAGGCATTTGACTTGGTCCCACCGGAACTGTGGTGGCGTGTATTGGCGGCGATTGTGCGCATGTTCCCTGGTGTCGGCCCGGACAGCACTTGCAAAGATCTGGGTGATGCACGCGGGGGGGCATCGCATCGTACATTCGGTCCTGCGATTGATGATATGAACGACCTGTTGATGCGTACGCGCAGCCTCATGCTGATCGATTGGCGCTATAACCGTGAGGTGCATTCGGTTATTCGCGGACTTCGTACGAAAATGATTGATCAAGGCGTGGGTGCGGGGCGCTAGAATGAAACCGAATTGGACCACTACAGCAATAAAGGAGAATCCATGAAGATTTTGAGCCAACTTGCGATGGGTGTGCTCGGTGCAATTGTGGCACTCGGATCCGTCGGTTGTGAAACGAAACCGACGATGGGCGAGTTCAATGTGACCGTTTCGTTGGCTGACGGATTCAACCCCGTGGGAAGTGTCGAAGTCGATGTCGTGGGCGTGCAGGACGGACGCGATCTCGTTTCAATCGAGGGCATCTCCGTGAGCGACTACTTCGGGGCGATGAACCCGTATCGGCGTGATCTGGACCGAAAGATCGGGCTGGTGTTCCGGGCGGACACAGACCGCGAACACCGGATTGATCTCACACGCCGCGGACCGCATTATGCGAACTGGAAGAACGCGAATGTGATGCACCTGGTTGTTCTGGCCGATCTGTCGAGTTCGGGCGGTCCCGACCTGCGCCGCTTGACGCTTCCACTCGACAAGCATCGCTGGAAGCGCAAGAACCTGGAGATTCTGATTGATGCAACAAAGGTATCCTCGGCGTATGCTCCAGAACCGGTGAAGAACTGACCCGGCGCACGCGTTGAGATGAGATGAACAATCTACAGGCCGTCTTGCCTTGGCGAGGCGGCTTGTTTTTTACCGGGTGGGCCGATCTCCCCGGCGTGCTCAGTTCTTCGTACAATAGTGGCAGTTGTCGTTTCGGACCTGGTTTTCGCGTTTCGTCGGTCAACGCACCGACACTTGAACGAGTACTGGATTGCGTGTGAACTATGGCGGTTTTGAGGTCGTTGGTTCGTTGCTTCAAGGGCCTCAGGGTGCCTCGGGGAAGGCACGCCGAATCGGCGAAAAGAACGCCGATTATTTTGTCGAACTGCAGTACCTCGACCCGATTGCAGCACCCGGGCAAGAACGCGTCGTCGTTGAGCAGTTTCTTGAACGGGCGCAGTTGCAACAGTCCGTCCGCAGTGACTACTGGGAGACGGTTCACGAGATTGGCGAAGTTGAAGACGGAGCGTTTCGAGTTTCAGATTTGTATCAGCGGAGCGCCCAGGCGCTGATCGATGGCCGCGTTCGACTCGCGAGCGCCGATCTCCAGAACATCGTTTCGAGTTGCCTGCTCGGGTTGAAGGACTTTCAAGAGCAATCGAGCGGCCGAGCGCACGGCCAATTGCGAGCAGAAGATGTGTTGATCGACGACCATCTTGGTCCGGGCCGATGGCGTGTCGTTCTCAGCCGACCCTCGACAGCCACGCAGTCAGGCGAGAGTCTTGAGAAGGCGAGGCGTGCTGATGCTCAGGCGATCGGTGGCATCGTCCTCGGACTTGTCGAACACCGCCAACCACGCCCATTGCCTTCACGCGTCCAGGTGAACGAAGCCTGGAAACGCGTCGGACAATCGCAGGCCGGTTCATGGGTGACAGCGGTCAATCGATTGCTCGATCCTGACCTCGATCCATCAAGCGACTGGTTGAACGAGGCGATTGCAGAGTTTCGATCACTCAAGACGAAATCGGGCAAAAGGAGCCGATGGCCTCTGGTTGCTGCGGTTGTTGGTATTGCAATGATCGGTGGGGGTGTGTTTACAGCCGGGACACTTGGTGGGTGGTGGAACAAAACGGAACCTGATACAGAACCATTGACCCTTGCAGCCTGGCAATCGTGGATCCGAAATTGCGATTGGGTGGTCCGCCTCAGGCGCGAGCTCGATCGCGCATATCCAGAGGCGACTCGTGACGAGAACGCTTCAAAGACTCGGTCGTTGCTAAATGAGCTGATTGCGGCGTTGCCCACCAGCGCGGACTATCGAAATCTGCCAAAGGGCGCGGAGAATGCCTGGACCCCACATCTTCTGATTCCGAATCCGACGAATACTGTCGGCGGACTCTTCGAGTCGAATGAAGATGGCCGAGTCGTTGACGAGAACGGACGATTCGTGCCGGATGCGGTGCACTTTGAGCACTTTTATGAAATCAAGAACATTCATCGCCGTGTGCAAGTTGTTCAAGAGGTTGTCGAGTCTATCGAGAAGATTTGTCAGGAATCAGGCAATCGAGGCGATGTTGAATCGTTCGTGAAGACGCTCGGTGCGTGGGGGGCACAGCCCGAACAGTTGAAGAGTCTTGAAGCCGTTCCACAGCAGTTGGTGATTGACGAAATCACAGGGACTGATTCGATTATCAACTTTGTAGCCGCGGTCGAGTTGAGCGCTCAAGCGAGAACACTTGAAACGGACCTTTCATTGCTCGTTGAACGCTGTGCAGCATTGAAGTCTCATGCGGACGAGAGCGCGGCAAACGATCCGGTGCTTGGTCGGCTCGACTCGATCGTGCAAGCAGAGATCGTGCGTTCAGTTGCGGATGGGCAGGATGCCGCGACGACGATCGTTGCGATCAAAGACGCTGCGGGCGGAGCGAACGAAGTGCTCGATCGAATCGAGAGATTGATGAACGATCACTACACGCAGATTGTCCAACGACCATTTGTGCAAGCGTTGAACGATCGAGGGTTGTCTTCAAAAAACGAGTTTTCTGTTCTTGAAGATTGGCTTGAAGTTGCCGGGCAGTTGCGTTTCCGAAGGCTGACAGGGGCGAGGGATCTGTTCCGTAGCTTGCGTTCCCCAGATGGAATCACAGCGTTTCTTAGTACAGCCAATGAGAGTATTGAACAAGTGCAGGCGCTGCCTCAGGCAGCGACCGATGATCGAGTCCAATCGGCGATTCAGCGTCTTCAGTCGACGATGGCTGAGATTCGAACCGAGATCGATTCGGCCCTTGAACTGGAGGCGACGGTTGCGAACGAGTCTGAATTGAATGCTCGATTTAGTTCAATAGATTCTCGATTGCAAAGCGATGTGAAAGACATCGCCGCGACCGTCGTCAGTGAGAACAGCCGAACGCTCGCCCAGGCGATTGACCTGTTTGTCTCGACAACTTCTCCATTTCGAGATAACTCGCTGTTTGATCAAGAGATCAGGAAACTGCGCGATCGGCTTGAGATCGAAGCCCGTGAAGGGCAGTCATTGCAAACCGATGCCGAGCAGAGCGCACTGGCATTCAGGCTCGTTCAAGAGCATGATGCAGTCAGAGATCGATTCATTGCCATTCGAGATCACACCAGCGTTCAGTTCAACATTGAGCGCACAGAGTCAATCGACATTGATCCGTTGCGTGTAGCGTTCGAAGCATTGCGACATTCGCGACGATTGGCGTTGATCGGGTCGTCTGATGAGATATCAGCAACGCCTGACGATGTGTTGACGGCTGTTGCCAGTGAGATTGAAGCCGCGATCGGACAGGCTCGCGCGTTGGAAAACCGTCTCAACCAGTGGGTGGATGTGGCGCAGTTGAGCGAAGTTGCGTCCGTTTTGAACCCGACCTTGAGCGACAATACCGAGGTGGCTCAGGCTTATGGCGAAGCGATCGCTGCGCTACGCGGCCGAGTCACCAACGCGACAGATGTGCAGGGAAACCAAACCGACCTGCTTGCAACGGCGAGCGATCCTCGATCACCAGCGGAGTTGAGGCGTGCGGCTTTCCAACGAGTTATGTCGAGCGGGTCCGATTGGCCGGCGACACCTGACGATCTGACTGCGTTTATTGACTGTGGCACGAGTTTGATCGCGAGTTTGCAGCGAGCAACCGACCATGCGTGGGATGTACAGGTGGTGCAAGATGCGATTGGGGAGCGATGGCGCGTCGCGATGTCGAATGCGGCCACAGAGACAGATTTCGTCGCGATTCGCGGGCTTCGCGATAGCGCGGGTCTCGATGGCAGCGCGGAGACCGCGTTGTCGAGCGAGATCCGTCGTAACCTGGCGGTGGTTGACTTGAAGGCTGCGCTCGCGGCGTTGCCCCGATTGAATGACAGTCAGGCCGATGATGCCGAGGTGCGTCGAACCGTTGACGGATGGTTGCAACAGCATGAGCCTGTGATCAACAATGCGGCTTGGCTCGGGGAACTGCGATCCGCGTTCAACGATACGAGTCAGAGCAGTGGGGAGTTTGATCCGGGTGCTTATGGGCCGGGGACGACGAACACAGGTTGGGTCGGTTCGGTTGATGCTGAACTCAACACCATTTCGTATCGCAAAGGTGGCTGGACGCTCGAGTTTCGCCGCGTCACGACGGGCGATACTGAGGATGTCTGGTTTCTTGGGACTGAAGAAGTTCCTCTCGGACTTTTGCTCGAGACGGTCCCGCATGATCAACTGCAGGTCGATCATGCGGAGGGTCGAAAAACGAACGGCCCGCGCGGTTGGGATGTCGACGATGCTGGCAATGTACTTTCGTCGACGAGTTGGTTCGAGTATCAGACGAGCCCCCTGGATCGCTCGAGTTCGATCGGAGATTTCAATCAGTTCGGTCTGTATAGCCCGGACTTGAGCCAGGCGGGGGCTTCTGCCATTCTCAATCAGTCAGACGGTGCGTTGAAAGACGATTTCCCGGCTCAGAACTTCATGCTCGAGACCATCGAGTATTTTTGCGCTCAAACAGGGTGTGTCCTGCCTTCAGAAGAGGTGTGGTTGGCCGCGGTGACGGAGCAGTTTGCGCAGGCGGGGCTCGGGTCGCCGCAAGTGAACGGAGCATCGGTTTCCGCACTCGCATTGCAAGTACGCGACGCGCAGTGGTTGAATCAATATCAGTACACGGAACAACTTCGAGCCGACGGAAATCTTCAGCCTGGTCACGACTTCTGGTGGAAGTTCTGTGTGTTTCCGTGGCAGCGCGGTGCGGATGCTTCGTCGGTGTGGACCGGAGTTGATGATCAACATCTGCTGTTCGTTCCAGTTTCGCATGGCAACGCCAATGGATGGAAGCACCTGATTGGCAATGTCGGCGAGGTTGTGACCGTCGCAGGTGGTCACGCGGCGATCGGCGGTTCCGCCATGTCGCCAGCGAGTGTCCCGGTGACGACTCCGATCGCGTTAAGGCGGAGCCATCTGCCCGCTGCGGATATCGGTTTCCGGTTGGCGATGAAGGTCCCTGCAAGCGATCTGAACCCGAGTCTGCGCAAGCGTGTTGAGGGTCTGTTGGCGAATGACAAAACACCCGCTCAGTTTCCGAGCAGGTGAGGGTGAACGGGTTCGATTGTCGATGTGCGTAAAAGTTAATCGACGGGAACGGTGGCGACGGCATCCAACTGTTCGAGGCGTATGGCTTCGACATAGGCCACGGTGTCATAGAAGGATGCGCCGCCCAATGCGTCGGAGGCTGCGAGCATCGATCGACCTTGAGGCCAAACGACTTGCGTGTCATCCGCGAATGCCATTCGTCCGATTTCGTCGGCCTGGATGATCTTGCCCAGATTGCGGTCTGTAGATGGATACCACCAATCGCGTGCTTCAACGCCTGGGAGCAGCACCTGTGTGCGGGTCTGGTGAGCGCATCCCCCCAGAAGAAGTGTTCCGAGTGTTGCGGTCGCAATGATCGTGGTTCGCATAAGACTTCTCCTGTGAGTTGCGTGAGAAATCGACGCTCCAAGGATCTGAGGCCATGAAGAGCGGGGTCGATCGGCGAGATTGAGCCCCACGAACCGGTGTATTCGTGAGGAGCGGCGCAGCCCGCAGGGTCAACGCGCGCCCGGACGCGCGAATCCGGTATCATGGGACCTGCCGGTTGGCGGACGATCGGTTGTAAAGGAAAGGCGGGTGTGCGTGGGCGACGAGAGTTGGCTTTCGCTGGCGGAGCGGACAGCAAACAGAATCAGGCTTCTCCAAGCGGACTTGGCGGATGAAGATCCGGATGTTCGGCGTGCGCATGTGACTGAAGAGGTCCGGGAAGCGCTGGCGAAGCTGGTGCCGCACGATCAGGAGCGATTTCTCGAGGCTCTCGAAGCCCGGTTTCCTGCATGGGAGGCTGAGGGGATGGTGGCACAAGCTCCGGCTTCAAATGCGCCGCCCCGTTCAGTTGCGCCCACAGACATGGCCGAGTTTCAGGACCCTGGTTTCCTCATTCGGCAGTTGCAGAAACTCGCACCAGCGATGACAGGCGAGCAGCGCGTGCGCGCGGCGGAAGAGTTGGCGAGGTCAGGGATTACGACTGGTGGCGCGGGCGGGGTCTCGCCCGAAGCCATGGATCGTGTGCGTGCCACGCTGGAACTTTCGCCCGAGATGTCGGTGGATATGGAGCGGCTGGTTCATGTGATGGCGACCGTTCTGGAGAAGGTCGTGAGTCTGGATGACATCGCGTGGAAGAACTGGATGAAGATGTCGGAGAATCGGCGATCGCGCGGTCGGTCAGGTCTTGCTGGTGTTCTTGGCAAGTATGTCTCTGGCAATGACGAAGTCGGCAGCTCGCAGGTCACGGATGAGTTGGAGTCGTTCCGCCGGTTGACGGCGTCGTTGATGCTTGCTCTGAGTCAGAGTGGACAGGCAGCGTATACGCAGATGCGTCGTTTGCATCCTGACGAAATCGAAGGCATCATTCGCAATGAGAAGGCAAACCTGCTTGTCAGTCAGGATGTACGCTGTTGGCGGCGGTATCGTGAACTTGCGGGCGCGATGGACGCTGCGCAGGTCGAAGTTGAACTTCTGCGTAGTCTCGCAGGATGGGTGAACGAATGGATGTCGCGTCAGTCTCGTTGAGTTGTTGACGCTTCAGTCTTTTTTTGGAGGCATTGCCACGAATGACTGTTCAGGTGCACTGGCATGAAGGGTTGTTTCTTCAGCCGCATCATCTTCAGGCGATGCAGCGTCAGTTGATGACGCGCATGACGACGGAGCGCCGTTTGTCGTGGGCGTATCCGTATGGTGTGATTGAAGCCAAACTGTCAACTGATGAACTCGAGAACATGCGACTGCGGTTTGACCGGTTGCATGTGATCATGCCCAGCGGGCTGGAGATCATCGTCCCTGACAATGCCGACTTGCCTGCGCTCGACATCGAAGAGATGTTCAACGCGAGTACGGCGCCGTTCACGGTCAGTTTGGCGGTGCCTTTGTGGTACGCCAAGCGAGCGAACGCGTTTGAAATCGGCGGGGAAGCCGACTGGCGTGTCAAACGGCTGTTCCGCGTCACTGAAGTTGACCACGCTGACGAGAACACAGGCGAGAACGCACAGACCATCATCATGCGGCGTATCAACGCGCGGCTGTTGTTTCCTGAAGACGATCGCAGCGACATGGAGACGGTGCCGTTGCTGCGGATCATGCACGCAGCGGGTGAAGAGTCTGGTGTGCCTCGGCTGGATGCGACATTTGTACCGCCTTGCATGCTGTTGAGCGGTTCATCGGTATTGCGAGAGACCTTGCGCGATATCGCAAATCAGGTCGAAGCAGCACGAAAAGAAGCGGTCCAATTGCTCACGCGCGGCGGGTTCAATGCAGAAGCGATTCGTGGTGCTTTGGTGCCTCAGATGATGAGGCTGCAGACACTGAATCAGTACGCGGGTCGGCTGAGCGCTCTGGTGCATGCTCCAGGGGGCGTGTCGCCATTCGACATGTATCTTGAGTTGCGCGGGCTGCTTGGTGAGTTGGCAAGTCTGGTGCCGGATGTAGATCCGTTCGAGGCTCCCAAGTATGACCATGACAATCCTGCGGTTGCGTTCCTGACGATTTGCGATCGCATACGGACGCTGCTGCGAGGCGAGGGCGCGACGACCTGGATTCGAGTTCCATTCTCGATGGAGAAAGGGATCTATGTCGCGGCGCTTGAAGACAAGCATATCGATGGGCCGAACGAGTATTTCCTAGGTATCAAGACGCGGCGCGATCCGCGCGAACTTGCGAAGTTGGTCGAAGATCAGGATGAGTTCAAGTTGATCGCGACAAGTATGGCTCGTACGCGTGTGCGCGGCGTGAAGTTGCAGGAAGAGCGACATCCCCCGATGCAGTTGCCTGCACAGGTGGGGCTGCACTACTACCGGCTGGGCCGAAGCGAAAGCCAACGGATGTGGGAAAAGATCAAGGGTGAACGGTCAATCGCGGTGAATTTCCAGGGCGTTGATTCTTCCGGTTTCGATGAAGTGGTTCTGTACATGACCGTGCCTGGATGAGTGAGGAATGACGATGCGCAACATGATGCGGCTGCACGAACTTTGTGATCCGCTTTTTCAATATGTTTGTCGGTTGAATCGATCCGCTCGCAAGGGTGTGGGGCTTGAACCGAATCTGGTTCGAACGGATATTCAGGCGACATTCAGTGAAATGCGATCGAAAGCGTCGAGCGAAGCCGGGCTCGTGGACCAGTTCGCGAAGGTCGAGCTTGCTTTGATTTACTTCGTCGATTTTATGATCAAAGAAAGCAGTCTTGCATTTGCTGGTGAGTGGAAGGAACTCGCTCATGATCAGGGCAAGATGGCGGGCGACGAAGAGTTTTTTGATCTGTTGGACGACACGCTGCGCGACCCGAGCGAAGCGGCTTCAGAGCGATTGACGGTCTATTACACCTGCCTTGGACTTGGGTTCACGGGGTTTTATACCGGTCAGCCGGAGTATCTGCGCAAGAAGATGATGGAGATCCAGGCGCGTGTGCGCGGGGTGATGGATCAGGATGTGGCAGCACGCATCTGTCCGGAAGCGTACGACCATGTTGATACGCGCCCGTTGAACCTTCCGCCACTGCGCAACTTGAAGGGCATGGTGATCGTGCTCATTGCGGTGGTGGTCGGGGTCTTGTTGGCGAACTGGTGGATGTACAAGGAAGCCGCCCGTGAGCTGGACGGTTCTTTGAAGACCATTCTCGATGTCCGCGACAAGTATGTTGAAGATGCCAAGGTCGAGTCTGAATGATGATCAGCCATAGCGCTGATGGAGCGATGTGATGGGCAGTTTATCGATGTTTCTGAATCTTCCGATGCCGGTCAAGGCGGCGATCTTCGTCGTCACTGGTGGCGGAATTATGGGTCTGATGTACATCTTGATGATGTCGGGCATCATTCAGGGTTCTCTCGGATACCTGTTGCTCATTGCCATGGCGATCGCGGCAGCGGTGTTTGGTATCTACAAGTTTTTCTCCAAACGGATGGAGAAGCGCAAGGCCAAGCCGTTTGAGCAGAAAATGGCGGACAGCGCTTCGGCGACCCCGACCGGTGTGAGCGATCCGAACAGCCGGGCAAAACTTGATGATCTGCGCAAGCGATTTGAAGAGGGGATTCAAGTCTTTAAAGAGCACGGCAAGGATCTGTATACCATGCCTTGGTATGTCATTGTCGGTGAGCCCGGCTCAGGCAAGACGGAAGCCATGCGACACAGCAATGTCGGCTTCCCCCCCGGGCTTCAGGATCAGTTGCAGGGCGTTGGCGGGACGGTCAACATGCACTGGTGGTTCACCAACCAGTCCGTCATGATCGACACCGCCGGACGCTTGATGTTTGACGACATCGAGCCGGGCAATGTGAATGAGTGGGGCGAGTTTCTCAAGATGCTGCGAACGGCAAGGCCGAATTGCCCACTCAACGGCATGCTGCTCGTCATTCCGGCTGACAGTCTGATCAAAGACTCGGCGAACGACCTTGAACGCAAGGGCGGCAAAATCGCCCAGCAACTCGACAATATTCAGCGAGCACTTGGTGTCCGATTCCCAGTGTATATCGTGATCAGCAAAGCGGACCGTATCAACGGCTTCCGCGAGTTCTTCGAGGAGTTAACCGACCCGGTCATGCAGATGCAGATGATGGGTTGGACGAATCCGAACGATCTGGATACGCCGTTTGATCCTTCGATGGTCGAGCAGCATCTCAAGAGTGTGCGTGAGCGATTGGTTCGACGGCGATTCTCACTTCTGGCTGACCCGGTTAACTCGGATGATCCGATGGGCCAACGGATCGATCAGGTTGATGCGCTCTATGCATTCCCGGACAGTTTGGTGAAGTTGTCGCCGCGCCTTCGCCGGTATCTCGAGATGGTGTTCGTGGCGGGTGAATGGTCGCAGAAGCCATTGTTCCTGCGCGGGATTTACTTCACGAGTTCGATGCGTGAAGGCGATGCGCTTGATGCGGATCTGGCGGATGTGCTCGGCGTGCAGGTCGATGCGCTGCGCGAGGGGAAACTCTGGGAGCGCGATCGCAGTTACTTCCTCAAGGATGTCTTCATGGAGAAGGTTTTCCGCGAGAAGGGGCTGGTGACGCGTGAGTCAAATGTTGGCAAGAGTCGTCGGCGTCAGTCGGTGATCTTGCTGACCGCGGGCACCTTGTTGGCGGTTGGCGCAGGTCTGTGGACCTATTTCGCATCGGCGAGGCTTGAGCAGAGCATCGATGGGACCAGTCGAGACATGGCTGCGATTGCGGAGATGATCAGTCCGGATCTTGTCAACGATAATGACCGTCAGACCAGGCCATCGGTTGCTCTGGTTCAACCGTTCTCGGGGTTTTATCTTGGTGTACCCACCGCGGGCGAATCGGGCGGGCTCACAAGGATCAAGTTACAGCGTGATGCGAAATTTCGCGCAGACAGCGGCATCAAGAAGGACCCGATCTTCTGGTTTGCCTCGGCAGCAACCGGAGACCTCAGTGAACGGCTGAAGGAAGCTCAGTCATTCTTGTTCGATCAGTATGCGCTTCGTGCATTTGTCAATGAAGCTCGCGCTCGGATTGGCAAACCTCATCGACTCAACTCCGATGCACAACGCATGTCGGATGCCGAGCTTCTCGGTGTTGATCGAGGTGCCGAGTGGTGGTCTGACCACGCTGTGGATGCGCTGACCTCACTGCTTGAGATTGAAAGCGTCGGTACTGATGAAAAATTGGTGCTGAGTGAGGTAGATTATCGTCGGTGGCTCGAAAGTTTCTCGAATTACCCTTCTCAGTTGCCGGGAGAGTATCGTCGCTTTTTGCAGAGCGAGGATGAAGATAAAACGCTTGGTTGGGAAAATCTCACGGAAGAGGACAAGACCTTCCTGGTGGGGGTTCTGTTTGAAAGATTTGGTGCCGAAGGCGATGGCTTGGCCGAAGCCCTCGGCGGTGGAACCGAACAGTCGCAAGAAGTCATTCGACGAGGTGTCGAGTCATTTCAATTGTCGTGGACTGGTGGAGACGGCGGGCAGGCGACGCTCCTGAGTCTTTTGAATTCGTTTTCGGAAGCGGCGCGAGCGTATCAGACTGCCGAGTCGGCCGTCATTCGCTTTACAGGTTTTGAAAACGCGCAAACCAGCACTGCGTTTGAGTCTGCTCGGGATGAATGGTCTGGACTGGTCACGGCTTTGCATGATGAGCGTGTTGAGCTCGAGGCGGTTTTGAATACAACCGTTGCGAAACGATCTTCAGCGGGAGCCGCTCAAGAAAGCACACTCCTTGAGAATCTCATGCAGTGGACCAGTACGAATCTGAAAACTGAAGCGAAGCAGCGGGCGACCCAGGTTGCAAACGACCGTTTTGGTCAACTGGCTCAGGCGATCCCTGAGACGCTCACAGTTGAAGATGAGGGCTCGGCGAAGTTCCTGGCAGAAATGCGTCAGTCGCTAGAGACCGCGCGTCTCGCGTACCTCGCCTCGGTTGATGAGGAGATCGACAATGCAATGAGCGCGTTGATTGGCGACGGGAACGGTTCGTCAGGGCTCATCGCTACGCTGATCAAGTCGGGCGATTCGAATAATGTGTTGTATGTCGAACGACTGACCGCTATCGATGCGGTCCGTGATTACATCACCAAGCCGGTGACGAGTGCGCCGGATGTCGCGGCGTTTGCATCCGCCATCGACACGCTGTCAAGTCACATCAAAGAAGAGCAAAACAAGCTTCCCGCGTCCGGCGAAGATTCGCGTGCGGGATTGACCGGGTCAGTCACACGCAATGGGCTGTCAGCGTATCAAGCCTATATCGCCACGCACTGGGTGAAATCGAAGTTGAACGAGTTGCCAGACACGGACTTCGCTCAGGTTGTCAAGGAAAGGGCCGAAGATCCGAACACGCCTCGTCGAGGGGCTGACTTTAATTTGTCAGTTTTCCCTTGGCTTGGCGATCGGAATAGTCGACTTGAGCCCTCGTTCGATGATGTCGTGGCAGCCGATGTCCTCACCATCGTCGGCAATCTGGGGCGCATCATCGAAAGCGACACACGACTTCTTGATGTTGATGAGTTGAGTTCGAATTGGCAAACCGTTTCTGCGTTGGTCGATGTTTACAGAGCCGCATATATCGGCTATTGGATGACGGAAGTACCTAAAAAGTACAAACCGACGCCGACTGACGGATCATCACAAGCTTGGGCCAACGCGATCAAGACGATCTCTATGAATCAGGACCAGGTGTTTGAAGGCATCTATTCGATTACCAACCGATCTATCGAAGCGCTGCAAGCCGTTGAGATGTCGCCCACAGCGGGCAGTGCGGTTCAAAAGTATCTCGCGACGCTCGAATTGGATGCACTTGGTTTCAAAGTCGGGAGTCTTGAGAAAGGCGTTGGTCGCGTCGCTGCCTCGGAGATGATCTACCGATGGACCAGGCTGACTGACAACTTCCAGGCAGCGTGGCGAGATTTACGCGAGGACCTGGATGCACCCGGTGAGAATATTCGAAGCACCTACTTTGCTGCTTGTGTCGAGGCACCAACAACACCGGCTCGCGTCTATTGGGCGGGTGTTGCCGAGATCATGCTCAAAGCCGTTCAAATCAGTGTTGATGCGGACGGTACGGCGAAGCGTGACGCAGTCTGGGCGCTGGGCAAGAAGTTCCCGATCTCGAGGGATGGGTCAAATGTCGGCGAGATGACAGCTGACGAATTTGAGTCGTTTCAAGATCTTGTTGCATGGTTTGACAGCGCGGTGACCGCAGAACGGGCTGCGGTGGGCAGCCCTGTGACAGGGTTGCCGCCGAGTGTCGCCAGAATGCTCGACGCGGTTCGCAGGGGGCAAACGCTGCAAGATCGAGACAAGGAAGTGCTCAGCGGAGCCAAAGATGTGGTTCGTTGGATTCAAGGGCTCAATGAGGGGGGGAGTCAGGGATTGACGATCCACCTCGTTCAACTTGATGATGAAGTTCAGTTTCGCGAGAATCATCAGTATGTGCGCATTCTGCGCGGCAACCAACCTGTCGAAGTTGGCGATGGCGAAAAGCCGGGGCAGCGACAGGGCACCTACCGAACCGTACGAAGTGAAACGACTGAAGCGCTGTTGACACTGCCCGTGCCATCTGAAGGCGCTCCTATCGATTTCCTGTTCTGGGCGAACTCGCAAGAGTTTCGGCCGGATGGTCAACCAAAGGCAAGAGGCTCGTTGTCGATGCCGTGGCATGGCTTGCGTGCGATTTCGGATGGGCGACTGGTTGATGGGAATTGGGTTGTTCCGCTGCGCATGGAATCTGGTGCGGGGCCGTTCAGTGTTCGCGTCGGTGGGCTGACCGCACCGCCTGACTCGTGGCCGACGCTTGCGGATTGGGACTGAACACAGGCATCGACCGGGGACTGAACAGATGAGTGATGAACAGGGCCGCATCTGGGTAGGAGCATTCGGGAAACACCCCGGATGGGATGACCACATTGCGGACCAGGGTCTTGAGACCGAGTTGCTCACACGGGTCAAGCGTTTGCTGTATCTCGAGGGCATCGGCGGCAATATCGATTCTGGTGCCTGGGCTGAGCTCGATCCGGATGAGCATCTTGATGGATTTGACCATGTTTTTCTGTGGCGTTGGGCGGGGGGGCTGGTCGCTGGTCGGCTCTGGAGTTCGAGCGACGGGAAAGGGCGAACGCGATATCCGATGATCGTGTGTGCTCATTGTCGAGGTCTTGCAGGTGAATGGGTCGCTGGACCCTGTCTGGATGCTCTTGACGACCTGGCGACCAATTGTCGGGCCGCAACTGACGCCGCGGGTGTGATGACGGCTGTTGACGATGCTCGGCGAAACCTGCGTTCGGCGGCCGCGACCGCTCCACTGGCATCGACCGAGCCACTTTCCACGCCCGCTGCACTTGCTCAGATTGCTGATTGTGAACAAATGAATGCTGAAGCGCTCAGTCGGGTTGTGTATCAACTCGAGCGTGAGTTCAGTTCGTTCCTTCTGACCGATTTGGACAGCGGCACACGCTCGCGGACGATTGATGTGCGACCTCGCCATATGCGTGTTCCGGCGTGCAGAGATCGTTCTGGGGAAGCGTGTGATCTTTGGCTCCGTTTTCTGCTCGAACGAACAGACCCTGTGGCTCCGCTCGTCGCGATTGTGCGACGGGGTGAGGGCACTTGTGATTTGATTGCGGGTGAGCCGACGCGTGGGCAGTTTGCCTGTTTGCAGTCTTCTCTCAAACGGGTGCCTTTGACAACCGAGATCCCGTACACCATCGATGAAGCATTTGCTGATCGCGTCTCGAAGCGAGTCGAGGCGGCTCGCACGGGTGATCTTCGCGATATTGATCCTGGGCACCTCGTCGAAGCGCCGACGCGAACGCTTCGTACACCCGTTGCTCCGGATCGATCGCAGATCAAGTTGATCGGCATGGTCGCTGCCGCAGTGATTGTCGTGTTCCTCCTGATCTTCGCAGTGATCAAGATCGCGGGCAATAGTGGAGGTGGTGGCAGTGGAACACCAGACCGCGATCGCGCAACAAGCCGTTCTGATTCAGCCGTTGATGATGATGTATCGCCAGCGGTCTTGACTTCAGATGAGATCACGAAACGGGTGGAAGCGTTTCAGGATTGGAGTCGATCGTTTGGCAGTTGGTTCGGCCCGCTCGCGACTGTGAAGGGTTCAGACAGGGAGATTCTCGCTTCGGATGCCTACCTCAATGAGCATGTCCTCGCGCCGATCGAGCGTGCACGAGAAGCGGGGATTGTGTTCGACCCTCTTGGCGTGGTGAACAATCCGCCGCCGACTGTGTTTTCATTGGTATCCGATCCACCAGCAGAGGTCTCAACAACAGCGGTTTGGGATCGCACGCAACGAGCACAATCAGTCATTGGCGAAGTCCGTGCTGGGCTCCTTGCCTGGCCGATTCGCGAGCGGGTGATGGCGCTAGCCGATCGGCTCGATGCGGCGGGTGTTGTTGCACCGGTCGCGGATCTCCGTGCGGCCGCCGAGGCAGCAAGTCCAAATGGCGGGGGGGCAATCATGCCGGCGATCGAAGCGCTGGTGCTCGCCGAAAACAATGCAGCGGTGCTTGATGCGGCCGATCGAATCGAATCGATCGTCGATGCAATCGAAGTCATGCGGACCTCTGATGATGCGGTTTTGCGGGAGGAAGCCGAGACGCTACACGCACTGCTTGAGGGTGTTCGCTCATCCGCAGATGTCACGCAGTTTGCCGAACGAGCGATTACGCTAAACGATGCCACGCAACTTGCGACTTCGATCAGCAGTTTTGCGCGGACCGCGTTCGCCGATGTCGACACGACCGTGTTCGAGTCTCAGAGTGCTGCCCACACCGGTTCTGAGCGAGGAATCAAACGACTGCGACAGTGGCTCGCCGACGCGAAACGGCCGGAGATGCAAAAACTCGATCCCGCACTTGATCCAAGGCTGCACGCCGAAATCGAGACTCGTCTGGCCGAACTCGATCACGCGTTGGGTCTGTTCGATGAACAGGGTCGGACAGCATATGCAGCGGAGATCGAATCGCTTGAGGCGAGACGAGCTGCTCTCGGCGAATCAGCTGCGACGATTCATGACCTCGCGTGGAACTCGAGCAACAGGGGCGGGATCGAGAGCGGCATGACCACGCTCGCCCGAGACATTGCTCGACTGGACCGAGACACGAACGATCTCCGAGCGGTGATCAGTGTCGACATTGCTGAGAAACTGGCAGACCTGCGTTCGCGCGACTTGGTTTCGACATCGGGCCTTGATGCGATCGATGAGTTGTGGCGCATCGGCCGAAAAGCACTGCTCGAGCGGTACAGTCGCGATGACAATCATCTCGCCCTGTTTCGCGATGCACGAACGCTGCGGGAACGATTGCAGCACCTCGAAGATACGACGCTGACGCTGCAGCGTGAGTTCGATCTGCCCGTGACCTGGGACCGCGGTGCCGTTCAAGCGCGCCAGGACAATGCTCGCAATAAAGCCGTGTCCACGCATGCTCGCGCGGTTTCGGCAGGTGCGATTGATGACGAGGGTTTCGAAGAGATCGTGTCATTGGTACGGTCATATACAGAGGACTCGCTCATCGATTTGGCAGCGTTGATTGACTCAATTGCGACTGTGCAATCACTGGTGGATGGTTTGCACGCATTCGATGAGGAGCCGCACAAGGGCGAATCGATGAGGGCGTTGCTCGCTTCGATGGGCGAAGAGCATGAGGCTGCTCGGCTGATTGCACCGGTGTTGTATCAAAGTATCGATGCCCTTCAGGCGGTCATGGATGCATCGCAAGAGCGCGATGAACTGGTATCCATCCTCAACGATTCACGAACAACTGACGCGTCCGCATTTGCTTCATGGCGAGCACTTAGCGGTGTGACACCCGTTTGGCCGGGGAGTCTGTCGGAGTTAGAGAGCGACCTGATTCTGGCCAGTCGCATTCGTACGGCGAGTTCTGGTGTGTCAGATGCTGTGCGCCGCTCGGCGATTGAGGCGGCGGTCGCGGAAACGCTGCGGCAACGGTGGGTGACAGCAGCGAATGCCAGTGCAGATCGCGCCGAACTGTTGGCAATCAAGCGCCTGCGCGAGAACTGCGGTGGTCATCTGGCCGCTCTGGCAGATACAACACGGTTCAATTTGGGTGTGGATTCGATCGAGCAAGCGATCGATTCTGGTGAAGACGACGATGTGAATCGTGCACGGTTGCGGTCGGCACTCGCATCATTTGAATCGCTCGAGTTGAATGAGCAAGCGGACGCGTGGTTGACAGAGGTTGCTCAACTGGCAGATGAGGAAGCCGATCAGGTGCCGCCGCTTGATCCGTCTTCGGTTGGCCCGGCGCGTGCAGGTTGGCGTGTTGTCGAAGGCAGTACTGAAGAGCGACTCGTCTACGAGCGTACGACGGGTGACCAGCATCGGTTGGCGTTTCGATTGGTAACCCTTGCCGATGGTCGAGCGTCGTATGTGTGCGAGACTGAGTTGTCGGTCGGCGTTGTCGCGGGGCTTGTCGATGATGATCTGCGCTTTGCGCAGGAGTTGATCACCACGCTCGATGGAATCGGACTGCAAAGTGATGAGCGTCGTGGTATGTCCACCTGGGTGTGGATGGGTTCGGAAGACGCACCAGCGTTGAGCGCTGCTGAGTCGTGGGTGTCGGTGACCTGGATCGCACCCGACGAATATGCGGTTGACGGCGGCAACGCAGACTACCCGAGTTTGTCGCACCCTCTGCAGCGCATTGCGTTGTCTGATGCCATGTTCATTGCGGCACGATTGGGCTGTCGACTTCCAACGGTCGATGAATGGCGTGCTGCGCATGCATCCGTCCCATCTGCCCAGGGCTGGAATGTGCGCGACCAGCGTTTTGCGCGTCAAGTTGAACATGTGCGGTCAATCGGTGCCGATTGGAGCGACTCGAAACTGGCAGCACTGATGCCGGATTTCAATGGGCAGTCTCCACTCGCTGGCGATCCGGTTTATCCGAATGACGACGGCCAGGTCTGGCTATCTGAGGTTGACGCCGGCCCAGATGCTGCGTTTCGACACATCGTCGGCAATGTGCATGAGTATGTGATCATCGATTTCGCTGGACAGGTTGAGGCCATGGGGTCATCGGCGCGTGCACCGTCAGATGAAGACATCAAGCGATGGTTTCCGATTGCGCGCAAACTGAAGGCCGGTGTCATCGGCGGATCGTTGTTTAGTCGATCTGATGCTCCGGCGACGGAGGTCACGCCGGTGGATGATCTCATCGGTGGAGCGACGGATGTAGGTGTTCGACTTGCGTTTAGTTCGGAATCAGGACGGGTCCAGCGGAGCGTTGCATCGCGGATTCGAGCGTTGATTGATCGAGCACCGTTTTTGACGGCTGAATAGAGAATTTGATACAGTATTGAGAAGTCCGATAGAGTACGCTGCTCTGGAACATTGGATGATGTTTGGTTTTTGACTTTCTCCTGCGAGAAGGATTGAGAAAATAATGGACGAAAGACTGGGTCGACGCAACGGATGGTGGGATACCGAGCGTGTTTGCAATCACATGCGAACCTCGATGATCTTGAGCCTGGTGGGGTTGGCGTGCGCTGTTCAATCAGCACACGCCCAGGATGCTGGTGGCGATCCTGGAATTGAGCCACCTCCCGAGTTGCTTGACGCTGAGATTCCGCTCGAACAACCCGTGATCGATGAATCGGGTGGTGATGACGGGTTTCCAGAATTGGTTGTTCCGCCGGAGGTTCCGGATGCGCAGATTGATGGCCCGGCGTATCCGGTCAGCACCATCGTGCTTGAGTATGTGCAGGAACACCCACAGCAACCGACGATTGATGTGCTCCTGCAGATCCCGGTTCATCTGGCTCAGACTCCAAGCGGTTGGGTTGGCTTGCGAGACGGGATGCCCGCGACGAGCCTGAAGATTGCTGATTTCAGCGATGGGCAAACGCGCACGCTGCACGCATCGGCGATTCGTGCCATCGGGCGCGCCATCGTTGAGTATTTTGCATCGCAGGAAATCGCCGGTGTGCTCGTCGAGCCGGATGCTACGCAGATTCAGGCGACCGGTCTGGATCGGCGAAAAGAAGGCGAGACGGGCCTCACCTTGAACATATTCACGGTGAAAGCAACCGAGTTGCATTCGATTGCTTCAGGTGATCGCATTCCGGTCGAGAATCGTGTCGATGCCAGTCAGCACCGTTGGATTCTGGATCGGTCACCGGTTCAGCCTTACAACGAGGACGCGGGCGAGGGTGAACGATATGACCTTGTTCGGCGAGATTTACTTGATTCATATGCATTGCGATTGAATCGACATCCGGGCAGACGCGTCGATGTTGCGGTTGCCCGCGGAGCAAAGCAAGGAGATGTGGAGATCCACTACCTTGTGAACGAGAGCAAGCCGTGGACGGTGTATGCACAGGTTTCCAACACCGGCACGCAAAACACCAACGAGTGGCGTGAACGGTTTGGATTTGTGCACAACCAGTTGTCCGGGAATGACGACATTCTCTCGATCGAATATGTCACCGCCGGATTTGACGCTTCACATGCGTTGATCGGTTCGTACGAAGCACCGATGGGTGACATGGAAAATCTGCGTTGGCGCGTGCAGGGGAGTTACAACGAATTCGATGCGTCAGAAGTTGGTGTGCTCAATGAAAACTTCAGCGGCTCAGGCTGGACCATCGGCGGCGATCTCGTTTGGAATGTTTTCCAGAGACGAAATCTGTTCGTTGATGTGGTGGGGGGTGTTCGGTACGAACACATCGAGATATCGAATGTGACACTGGGTGCGAACTCAACCGGCGAAGACGACTTGTTCTTGCCGCACATCGGTATTGAAGTCGAGCAACTGACAGAGATGTCAAGCTTCTTCGGCTCGCTGAACCTTGAGTGGACCATGTCGGATGTTTCGGGCGCGCACATCGCGTCGCTGGAACGACTGGGTCGACTGTCTCCTGATCGTGACTGGACGACGCTGCAGTTCGATACCAGTTTGAGTGTTTATCTTGAGCCGTTGTTCAACTACGCAGCATGGTCTGATCCATCGACGCCTGACAGTTCGACATTGGCACATGAGGTGTTCGTGTCTCTGCGAGGCCAGTACGCGTTCGGGCATCGGTTGATTCCGAATGCGGAGCAGGTCTTGGGCGGGCTGTACACCGTTCGCGGGTATGACGAATCGGTCGCTGCGGGCGATACCACCTGGGTTGGGACGCTGGAGTATCGATTCCATGTGCCTCGTGCGCTCTCGATTGAAGAGAACCCGACCGGGACACTTTTTGGTCGCGCGTTCAAGTCGAGACCTCAGCAGGTGTACGGCCAACCGGACTGGGATCTGGTGCTCAAGGGTTTTGTTGATGTCGGTCAGACCTATAACAGCGATCGTCGTGTATTTGAATCGAATGAAACTTTGACGGGTGCGGGTGTAGGTGTTGACCTTCAAATCCTCACGAATCTGAGTTTCCGGGCGGATTGGGGCTTTGTTCTCAATGATGTTGGTAGCGGTGTTGCGGAATCGGGGGACAGCCGAGTGCATCTCGTGCTGACAATCCTCTTCTGATTTTGCGATTGCGCGTGTATCTTAGTCTGTGACAGGATGTTGTCGTCACAGGCAGGTCCGATAGAAGAACCACCGGGTCGAACTCGAACGCGTGTTCGAGGCGGCCCATATGTAGATCAGGAGCAGGCGATGTCAACTCGTAGACACCGAAGCACAACTTCTCGTTTCACCGGTACGCGCCTCGGGCGTTTGATGCTTGCTGGACCGTTGGTCGGTCTGATGAGCGTGCCCGCACTCGCCGGACCGGAAGGTGAGCAGGTCGTGCACGGTTCGGCATCGTTCCACCGCAACGGTCATAACACGATCATTCGGACGAGTAACCGCGCGATCATCAACTATTCAGGGTTTGATCTGACGAGCCAGGAATCAGTTCGATTCATTCAGGCCGGTGCGAATGCTCGCGTGCTCAATCGCATTCAAAGCGGCACGCCGACTTTTATTGATGGGTCAGTCACCGCCAATGGCAGTGTCTACTTCGTCAATAACGCGGGGATCGTGTTCGGCAACAACGCCGTCTTCAATGTGGGGGGGCTGTTTGCGGCTGCGGGCAATATCTCGAATCGCGACTTCATCGCTGGTCGCGACCGATTCACAGATGTGACCGGCGAGGTGATCAACAACGGCCATATCGAATCGAGCGGCAGCATCGGGCTGGTCGGTCATCGTGTCGCAAATTACGGGTCCATCGTCGCGCCGGAGGGCATGGTGACGATGGCGGCTGGTGATGATGTTTATATCGGTGAACGAGGCGGGCATGTCTTTGCACGCATTTCGTCCTCTGCCGACAACGCGGCGACCGGCGGGGTCGAACAAGGTGGTTCGATCGAATCGCGCGGCGCCATGTTGAGCGTGGGCGATCACTTCGCGCTTGCTGTGCTCGATTCCTCCAGCATCCGCACGCAAAGGCTGACCGTGCGCGGTGGTGAAGAAGGCAGCGTCGTGACCGTCGGTGGTGAGATTGATGCGACAACAGAAGGCGGACGCGGCGGCCGGGTGGATGTGTTTGGTGAGACCGTGCGCATCGACGGTGCGCAGATCGACGCATCTGGCGATACTGGCGGTGGTGTCATTCGTATCGGTGGCGATTATCAGGGGCAGGGCAAGAGCCCGACTTCCGATCTCACACTTGTCACGCGTGATGCTCTGATTCGGGCTGATGCCTTGCTTTCGGGCAATGGCGGCAAGGTCATCGTGTGGGGGAATGATTTTACAGGCTTTGCAGGCTTCATCTCTGCCCGTGGCGGTGCTTTGAATGGCAACGGCGGGTTTGTGGAAGTATCGGGCAAGGAAGTACTCGCGTACCGCGGGCTGTCAGACCTTCGCGCGACCAATGGCCGCGCCGGCAAACTGCTGCTCGACCCGCGATTCATTGACATTGTTGACGGGGCTCCCGGCGACTGGCCGATCAATCTTGACGACAACCGACTCGAGTTCTTTGAAGACACCGACACGGTGACGATCACCGACGCCGAACTGTCAGCGCAGTTGGATCTTCTGGCAGGTGGGGGCGAGATTCTTCTGCAGGCGGCTCGCGATATTCGCGTGCAGGACACGGTTGAGGTCGTGTCAACCGGTGACGGGTTGTTGATCCTCGAGGCAGGCCGGCGTGTACGATTCATCGGCAATGCCTCGATCGACATGGGCACGGGTTCATTGCGGGTCATCGGGAACAGTGATGGGTATACGCCGAGTGAGTTTGATCGCGGCGGCGGCAACGGCGACATCAACATGTCCGCAGGCTCGTCCATCATCACCAACGGCGGGACAATTGAGTTCCTGCTGCAGAACTTCGAAAACTCCGCAAATATCTCAGTTTCGACGATCAACGCAGGCGATGGTTTGGTTCGATTGATCCACACCGGTGTGCAAGGCACGAGTAACCACCACATCTCGCAGGTTGCGGGGGGGAGTGGCATCACCGCGGGCACGATCGAAATCGCATCGACCACAGGTGGGCGTGCTGGTGTCAACAACGCGAGTCGTTTGATTCTGGATACGGCGTCCCTTTCGGTGACCACGGCTTCGGGTGATACATTCCTCAATCTCACCGGATTGACTGATATCACGAGCATCGCGACGAGCAATGCCAATATTGACATTGTGGCGACTGACGCGGTTAGTGCGAGTGGCGATCTCAATGCTGGCACCGGTCAGGTTCGAATCGAAGCGACTGAGATCGCAACCAGCGGCGGTGAGATCGTCGGTTCGGGTGTCAGTCTCGAAGCAACGACAGGCGGTATTGGTGCTGTTGATGCAGCGCTGAGCGTCACGACTGACTTGCTCTCGGCCTCGGCGCAGGACGGCATCTTCCTCAACACGCAGGATCAAGGCGGCGCTGGTTTGACCGTCGGATCATTCAATGGTGTTGATGGCTTGACGAGCGTCACCGGTACGATCGAACTGGACCACGACGGTGACCTGACAATCGACCGCGACATCTCGGCTACCGGGCACGGGCTGTCCGAAGATGTGATTCTTGTAACAGCGGGAACGGCAACGGTCACCGGGACCGGCGGTGTCGCTGCCGGTGCGACGGGCGGGATCGTGTTCAACACCGATTCACTCGTGATCGATGGCGACATGGGGATGTCCGGTCGGGCTGCGACATTCAATGTTGGTGCGGGTGGCGTCAGCGTTGATGGCGTGTTCGGCGGTGCGTTTGAAGCAGTGACGATCGAAACGCTCGGGACTCTTGCAATCAACGCAGGCGGGCGATTGGCGACAACGGGCGATTTGGCCGTGACAGCAGCCGCTTTCGACATCGTGTCGGGTGACGGACTAAACGGCGATACCTCACTCCTGGTTGCCAGTCAGACCAACCTCGACGCGAACGCCGCGTTCTTGGCCGAGCTCGAAACCGGCGGCGTGCTGACCCTTTCCGCGCTCGATGGAAACACGACAATCGGTGGGCAGGTGGCCCTTTTCACGACCGCGACGGAAGTTATTGTAAATGCGAGTCAACAGATCGTCTTTGAAGGCGTTGAACCTACCGCATATGCGTTCTCAGCGCTGACAGCAACGGGCGGCTCGGGTATCGAGTTCGCTGGCGAGGTTTCCGGACTCGATGTGGTCGGGGCAGGTTTGCTCGACGGCGGCGAAGGCGATCTGGTTGTGCTTCGGTCAGGTGTGTTTGCACTGTCGGGTGCGACGCTCGATCTGCGCGGCAACCTGCTCGCACAGCAAGCGGGGGGCGGCTTGACGATCGACGGCATCGTCGATGTCTCCACCGGCGATGGACGATACGACATTCTGACCGACACCGGCGGCTTGGTGGTCGATGGCACAATCAACTCCGGCGGACGCAATATCCAACTCGTCACCGCTGGAGGGGCGATGGCGATCAATGGCCTCGTCGATAGTAATGGCCTGACCGATGGAAACATCGTCCTCAACATCGGTGCCGGGACGCTCGCGTTTGCTCCAGCTGGCACACGACTTGATGCTGGTGATGGTGCCGTCGCGCTGATCGCGGACAGTTGGTCCTTTGACGGCGCATTCCTCGACAGCATTAATGCAGCCGGTGTGACGATCCTTTCACAGGTTGGTGACACGGTGATCACTGGTCCGGGTGCGATCGCGCCGACGATTGATCTGGTGCAGATTCGTTCCGACCTCGGCTTTGTTCGCCTCGAAGGTGCGGGGACCTACCTCTTCAACAGCGTTGTGCTTGACGGTGGCGCTGGTGTGGAGTTCGGGGCTGATGTTGTCGGTCTGACCGCGACCGGTCAGGTGACGCTTGACGCACAGGAAAACGCGATTGATGTGCAGAATCTTGGGCTGTTCACGCTGACTTCTGGCGCGGGTGGCACGATTCTGAACAGTGACATCGGGGCTGCGGGCGATTTGCAGTTCATTGGTGCGATCGATGCGACAAACAGTCAGGGTCTGCCCTCACCCAGTGGCGATAGCCGACTCAATCTGACCGTCGCGGGCACACTCATGCTCGATGACGGCCTGGATGCTGGTACGCGCGGCGTGACGATCGACGCAACGAACGCAACCTTGGGTGGGATTCTTGCGACGGTCGATCTCTTGATTCTCAGCGATGAAGTCTCGATCGGTAATGACAACGGCGGGTTCTGGCTTTCCAACGCGTTCCTCGATTTGACGACTGCAGACTCAGTACGCGTCGGCGAGTTGGGTAATGAAGCGACGCAGGTATGGCTCGATGGCATCGCGACGACATTCAATCAGATCTTGACCGTGAACACCAACCTGGTTGATGCGATCAACAACGATTCCGCGATTGATAACATTGCGCTGACGGCGCTCGATCGCATTCTGATCGACGGCGTACGCCTCGAAATCACCGGTGATGATCGCGACCTGCACCTCGAAGCGATCAACGGTGTTCTCACAACGGATGGTGCCACGCTCGCGGCAAGCGGTTTGAACGGCAGAGTTGACTTGCATAGCGATGTCTCGGGCACCGGCATGTTGACCTTTGATGCGCCGCTACAGATCAATGGCGGTGGCATTCGACTCATCTCCCGCGATGCTGGCGATACTGGGACGATTCGATTCGTCGGTGATGTCGATGCGGCTGCCGACGAGGGGATTTCAATCGACGCGGCTGATGGCGTGATCAGTTTCGCCAGTGGTCAGGTCGGACAGAACAGTGCGTTCTCATCGATCGAGATGACTGCAGGCGGCGGCGTCATGGCAGACGGTCCGATCGATATTCGGTCGAGCGGTTCGGTGACTTTCAATAACGACCTGACAGCGGGCGGGACGATCGGGATTGAACTCGATGCCGATGGAACCGCCGATGGAACCGATGTTGGAACATTCGTTGGCCTGAACAGTGATGTTGCTGAAGGAACCGCCGGCATCAGCATCACCAATGGTGCGGGCGACGCTGGCAATGTCGGCATCACGCTCAACGGCCTTGCTCGGACTGACGGCGGGACGAACGAAGGTATCGACCTGAACGCAGGGACTGGAACGATCGACATTCTCGGTGGTATCGAAAGCAATGGCGGCAATGTCATGACCTTTGCGTCACTGACCACGCAGGGCAGCAACATTTCCTCCGGCGGTGGCAGTGTCGTCATCGGCAGCGGGCTACTGGTTTCGGGTGATCGAAGTATCTTTACAGAGGGCGGCGATGTGGCCGTCATCGGATTGACCGCGATTGACGGCAGCCTCGACATCGACACAACGATTGGTCTTGGTGCCGGGACGGTGACCTTCGAAGATGCGATCATCGGCGCGACTCCGGGTGCGGGTGACTTGCTGATCGATGCTGGTGGGGGGATCGTGAACCTGAATGGTTCGGTCGGCCGAACCGGTGAAGATCGTCACTTGAATCTGCTCGCCGTCAACGCGGCGGATGAAGTGCATTTCCGTGGTTCGAACTACGAAGCCACGACACTGTCATTCACCTTTGTCGATGGTGGGTTCTTCATTGATCGAGTCGGCGGCGGAACGGTTGAGTTTACCTCACGCGGCAGCGACATCACATTCGACAGTGCTCCGATTCAACTTCGTGCTGGCAATGATGTAAGTTTCACTGCACTTGATGGCGGTTTGATCACGCTGACAGATATCCTCGCAGAAGTCGGTGACGATGACGCGGTGGTGACGGTTCGCTCACGCGAGACAGTGACCTTTGCCAATCTTGGCGATGCGGGACAGTTGCTCGGCGTTGTGGATGTCATCGTCGGTGACGATGTGCAAGCGGGGCTTGCAGTCTTTACCGGGTCATCGTTCAGCGATGTGTACGAAATTGCTGCAGACGAAGTCAACTTCCTTGGTGGTCTCGACTCTGTCACCGGGCGAGATATGACGCTCACGCAGCGTGAACTCGATCGCGGGATCAACCTTGGTGGCGACGGCACCGATGCAACCCGCCTGAACCTGACGAAAGATGAAGTCGATGCGTTCGCTGACGGCTTTGACATCATCCGCATTGGTGATGCCAACACCGGCGATGTGATGGTCATTGACAATCCCGGCGATGTTTCGCTGGTGATTCGCGACCTGTTCGAGTTGCGCGCCAAGAACGCTGTCTCGGTCCTGAGCGGTATCGAAGGGACCGGAAATGGATCGTTGAGCATGTTCAGCGGCTCGGCGACATTGCTCGCTGCTGATGTCGCGCTCGATAGCGGCAACCTGTTTGCTGGCGATCTTGCTGGCGGTCCGGGACGGGTCGTTATACAGGAAACTGTCAATCTCTCGACGAACGGTGGCTCGGTCAACATGGCTGGGTCGATTGACGGTGCAGGTGTCACTGACGATGCGTTGTTCATTGACGCGGGTCCAGGCGGCACCATCGTCCTCGGGGCGATCGGGCAGGGTGATGCACTGTCGACACTTGATGTCTTCGGTGGCACCATCAACATCGGCGATATCGGAGATACTTCCAAGGCTGGCGTGACGGGCGGTACGCTTGTTGAGGCAGACGACGAGTTGCATTTCGATGGTTCGATCTACAACACGAACGAGGCTCGCTTCATCGCGCGTCGCGGCATGACGGCTGTCAGCGATATCGAGTTCCGCTCCAATGACAGCGACCTGACATTTGGATCGACCGCACAGCGCGGGCGCGGCAGCATTTCGTTTGCTGATCGTACAGTCTGGACCGCCAACGCCGGCAGCGGCACCCTCGGCCTTGATGGTCACTACGAAGGTGATCGCGTTGACATGATGCTCACCGGCTCGTCGATCATGCTCAACGGCAACGCGAGTTTTGCCAACCCCGGCGGGTCGGTTGTGTTCGACGGCCCGCTGGTCGGCAGGCGCAATGTCATGATTGATGTTGCCAACGGCGAAGTCCGATTCCTCGGCAATGTCGGAAGCAACACAGACTCATCGATTCGTCTCCGCGACATGGATATCGCGGCTCGTCAGATCGACTTCCTCGGCAGCCGCGTCGACGCCGACTCGGCACACTTCGCAGCGACACGCTACAGCATCGATCCGCAGGGCACGCCTCCGATTCAGACCTTCAAGATGGCCAATGGCGATCTTGTCTTTGACGGCGGTTTGATCCTGTTCCCGACCGGCCAGTTGAACCTCAACGCAGAACGCGGCTCACTCACTGTTGCCGAGGTTCGTGGCGGCTTGGATGCGATCCAACTGGTGACCATGGGCCGCGATGGCGTGACGCTCTTCGGTGTCGGGTCGGGCAACAACTCTGGGGTGGATCAGTTGCTCGTGCAGGGCGACGAGATCGAAATCCTGGGTGACATGTTCGTTCGAGGCCGCACATTGCTGCGTCCGTTTAACGACGGTGTCGCGATTGATGTCGGTTCTGACCTCATTGCGGACAACGGGATCCTCGAGATTTCCGAAACGATGCTGAGCCGATTCATGTCGACCCGTGTGGGCAGTTCGCTCAGCATCGGTGGCATCTCGACGCTCGACGATCTCGAAAGCCCGGTGAACCCTGACCTGTTCTCGAATAGTCAGATCACGATTCGTGATATCACCATCGGGCGGCAGGCGACATTCTTTGGTGCTGACATTGAGTTGGTCGATGGTGCGACACTTTCCATGACGGATGGCGCACCGGTTCGACTCAGTTCGGTTGGTACATCACGGCTGAATGGTTCGATCCTGTCGGATGGTGGCGTGGTTGTCATCAACGGCCAGGAGTCCATTCTGAACGGTCTCATCGCGACGAGTGGTGGCGACATCATCATTCGTAGTGAAAACGCGTTCGTTGACGGCGGCGTTGATCTGAACACGCTCGGCGGACCGACTGACGGTGACTTCATCGTCGACGGTGGCATCGACGGCTTGGTCGATGGCACGGGCGACTTCGTCCTCAATGTCGGTCGCGGCGATATCACCATTGCGCCAGATCGTGGATTCGGACAGACGCGCAGGCTTCGTTCGGTTGACCTGACTGCGAATCGCCTCCATCTCACCAATGTGTTCACGACTGGTGATCAGAACTTTGTCGGGACAGAGCTGCTACAGCTCAGCGGCGGCGACATCGACTCCATCGGTGGCACCATCCGATTCAACAATCTGATCACGGTTGCTGGCGATCAGTTCGTCGGCATCGGTAGCGAAGGCACGATCTTCATTGATGATGCCATCATGGGTGCATCAGGTAAGAGCGGTCGATTCTTGACACTAGCAGCAGCACCGGGCGGCACCGTTGAGTTCCGTGGCGATGCAAGCGGTGTTGACGGGTTGATCGTTGATGCCGACGCGCTGGTGTTCGGTGACACGGTGTTCAACCGGCGCAGTTTCAGTGGCGGCGAGGTTCGCTTCCTCGGCACGGTTGATTCCGGTAGCGGCAAGGTCGAACTCGAAATCCACGCAGACTCAATCGCCGAGTTGGCGACTGATGTTGGTGCGAACGGCCCGTTCCAGACCCTCCGCGTTTCGGCGGGTGATCAGATCGTGCTCGGTCAATCCGGTGAACCGATGCGAATCGACACCTGCAGCCAACAACTGTTCGAAGGCGACACGCGGATCGCGGGTGATGTCTTCCTGCAATCGCACGGCACTGAGAGCGGTGTGATTCGAGAAGATTCGATCTTGTTCCTCGGCGATGTCAATGGCACAACTGCTGGCGCCGATATGTTGACGGCAATCGTCGATCGTTCGTTCGGTGAGCGAATCGACATATCAACACCGCCATCCAATGTGCCCATCATTGGGTTCAACGGTGACATTGGTTCGACCACACGCCTCGGCGGACTCAATCTGAACTTTGCTGCCAGCGAGATCGACGGCCGTGTGAACGACGCAGGTGATGCATTCGCATCCGTCGTCGCGACGATCGTGTTCGGTGATGTGGATGCATTCAAAGCGACCGGCTCGACAACATATGAGTCGGTCGTGCGCGTTGACGAGCTCAACATGGGCCGCGGCGAAGCGATGACGGTCATTGGAAGCCTTGATCTTGCAGCGGCGCGTGGTCGCTTGTCCGATGTTTCGACGCTCAACGACATGCGTTTGGCATTCTCGGAGTCATTCACGGTTGCAAACCGTGTTCAGGGCGACACCTTCGACCCGACAACGCGGCAGTTTACTGACGATGAAGGAACTGACTTTGTCGCGGGCGGCGCGATCGCGATTTCACTTGCACCAGGAGCGACATTCTCAATCGATGATGAAGGGATTGAAGACCCAGGCAAGATCTCACTTGCAGCGATCGGTGCAAATGTGAACTTCCAGGTACCGACGGCTTTTGCCGGTCGTGTGCAGTTGCGTTCGTTGCCATCCAATGCTGATGCTTTGTACATCTTTGATACAACTGCTGGTGCTCAGGCAGGTGCTGCGGTGCTCAGCGATCGATTCGTGGTGCTCGATGTTCGGTCGGCTGGTCCGTCGAACACGAATGTTGCCGAATCAATCGCGGGCGCGGTGCAGAACGCAGATTCGGGGCAGGTCGAGGCGGGTACGGTCGTCGAAGCCACGATTCGCGACATTCTGCGTGACCTCGGTCTCGACCCGCGCTTGTACGCAACAGATTATGTCGACAATGCCGATGCACGCTCTGCGGTTGCAGAAACCATGCTTGGCTCACTCGATGGTGCTGGCCTCTATGTCGATGTGCAGGACCTCGACAATCGCAACGGTATTGAGACCACAATCGAGCGACTCGATCGCAACATCACGACACGCGTGGTGACACAATACCTGTTGCTGTGGTATGGCCCGCGCGATGCAAACGGTCAGTTGCTTCCGCCTTCCGGTGAAACCACGGATGACCTGGTGCCTTACGACCGGTCATCGGGTGATCAGATCGATGTGATCCTTGGTGTGTTTGATCAAGTCACCGAAGATTGCCGCGCCTGGCTTGAAACGGCAGATCCTGAAACCGCCGAGTTGCGTGAAGTGCCTGCGGATGTGTGGATGAACTTCCTTATTGAACGATCCGAGCAGTATCCGGCGGCATCACAGTATGTCATTGAGCTTGAACGACTGATTAAGGGCCTGCGCGATATGGGCTTGTCGAACGATGAACTCCGCCGGGTGTGGTCTCGTCTCGAGTTGGTCATCCCGCGCAGTATCGACCGCGAAGGTGTCCGTCGTTTATTGTCAGGTGAACAGGTCTTGCAGATAGCGACTGACGCTGAGAGCAACGGGCTTGAGCCTGTCATTGAACTCGAGTGATTTGATGGTCTCGGTTTCCGTGCTCGGCTGATTCACTTCGGATCAGCCGAGCACACGCCTCGATGCTGATCTATGGAGTACGATCGCACATGGGCTTGGATATACATGGGCTGTTGAGTGAGGTCTCGCCGGAGGATCCGTGTGGTCCTGACCTGAGTTATGACCCTGCATATTTTGAAATGATGCAGGAGGCTGCCGGTACGCCCGATCAACAGATCGGGGATGCGGTTCATGAGGGGCAGGAGCCGAACTGGCGTGAGGTGAAATCGAAAGCGATTGATCTGTTCGCGCGCACGAAGGATCTCAATGTCACCATGACGCTGCTCGCTGCTCTGGTGTGCAACGACGGTGTTTCAGGTATGGCGGACGGCCTCGAGTTGGTCGAGGGGCTCTTGACCCAGTATTGGGACGGGTTTCACCCCAAACTCGATCCGGATGACGACAACGATCCGCTCGAGCGGATGAATATCATCGCCTCATTGGCAGCAACCCCTGGGACGGTCGGCGATCCGCTCAAGTTTCAATCTCGATTGCGCGAGGCGCCGCTGTGTGAATCGAAGCAGATCGGTCGATTTAGTCTGCGCGATATCATGATTGCCAAGGGTGATCTCTCTCCGCCCGCGGGGATGGACAGCCCACCTGATCTCGCGCTCATCGAGGGTGCGTTTAGCGAGACCGAGATTGAGACACTCCAGCAGTTCGGTCAGGACGCCAAGCGCGCCAAAGAGACCGCGGAGCGGCTCGATGCGTGGATCACCGAGACCGTCGGTCCTACGAATGCGCCCAACCTCGCTTCGTTGCATGAGTTACTGGCGCTGATTCACAAGACGCTGCAGGAGCACCTCGCCCGGCGTGGGTATGGCGATGCCCCGGATGAAGCCGAAGGATCTTCCGGCGGCGGTTCTGCCGGTCCTGGCGACCCGATTCGAGGGAGTGTTCAGTCGAACAGCGATGTCATCATGCTTCTTGGCAAGATCTGTGAGTTTTATCAACGGGAAGAGCCTTCAAGCCCGGTTCCCTTGCTCCTTCGTCGAGCAGAGCGACTTGTGGGGAAAGACTTCATTGAAGTCGTGAGGGATCTGAGCCCGGATGCGCTTTCTCAGTTGAAGATGGTGGCCGGTGTGGACACCTTTGAAGATCACTAGCCTCGTTGGCGAAGATTCCGCGTTCTGGTATGATGTGGCAAGCCTCAGGGCGGCCCGGTTATGGTCTGGGCGTGACTCGCCCGCTCGACACAGGGCACGAGGGCGAAGTGCCGGGAAAGTGGGTTTTCGGCAGGGACGAAGGAGTAATCGATGGCCAAAGCAAGCAGTCAAAAATTTATCGCGCGAAACCGTGCACCGCGTGTGCAGATCGAATATGACCTGGAGTTGTACGGAGCGGAAAAGAAGATTAATCTTCCATTCGTGATGGGTGTGATGGCCGATCTTTCAGGCAAACCCGAAGAGGCGCTGGGGCCTGTCGCCGAACGCAAGTTCCTCGAGATCGATGTCGACAACTTTGACGAACGCTTGAAGAGTTCGAAGCCTCGCGTGGCGTTCCAGGTGCCCAACACACTGACGGGTGAGGGCAACTTGAGTGTTGACCTGACCTTTGAGAGTATGGAAGACTTCTCGCCCGCGGCGGTCGCCAAGAAAGTGGACTCACTGAGCAAGTTGCTCGATGCACGCACACAACTCGCCAGTCTGTTGTCGTACATGGATGGCAAGAGTGACGCAGAAGAACTGATCAACAAAGCACTCAAAGATCCGGCGTTGTTGCAGGCGTTGTCATCCAAAGCGGCTGACAGTGGCAGCGAAGCAAGTGAGGGGGGTCAATAATGTCAGACAATCCTGAGATGCAAGCCCAATCCGGCCCGGCTGAAACCATGCAGGAGGGCGAGTTTGCTGCTCTTCTTGAAGGCAGTTTCAAGCCCAAGTCCGATCGTCAGAAAGATGCGATCCAGGAAGGTGTTCACGCGCTCGCTTCACAAGCGCTCGCCGAGACAGCCCTGGTCAGCGATGACGCGGTCAAGACGATCGAGTCAATGATTGCCGAACTCGATCGCAAGTTGAGTGAGCAGGTCAATCTGATCTTGCACCACAGCGATTTTCAGAATCTGGAAGGATCGTGGCGCGGGCTTCATCACCTGGTCAACAACACCGAGACGGACGAGATGCTCAAGATTCGCGTCTTGAATATCTCCAAGAAAGACCTCGGCAAGACCATCAAGAAGTTCAAGGGGACCGCCTGGGACCAGAGTCCGCTCTTCAAGAAAATGTACGAAGAAGAGTTCGGTACACCCGGCGGCGAGCCTTACGGCTGCCTTGTCGGCGACTACCACTTCGACCACACGCCGCCCGATGTCGAGATTCTGGGTGGCATGGCGCAAATTGCGGCTGCCTGTCACGCGCCGTTCATTGCAGGTTCTGACCCGCGCGTCATGAACATGGATTCGTGGCAGGAACTGTCCAACCCGCGCGATCTGACCAAGATCTTCCAGTCGGCTGAATATGCCCCGTGGCGCAGCCTGCGCGACAGTGAAGACGCGAAGTACATCGGTCTCGCGATGCCTCGCTTCTTGTCAAGACTTCCGTACGGCTCGAAGACGGACCCGGTCGAAGAATTTGACTTTGAAGAAGACACCGAGGGTGCAGATCACAGCAACTACACCTGGTCTAACTCGGCCTACGCCATGGCGGTCAACATCAACAAGGCGTTCAAGTTGTACGGCTGGTGCAGTCGTATCCGAGGCGTCGAATCAGGCGGCATGGTTGATGGGTTGCCTTGCCACACATTCCCGACCGATGACGGGGGCGTGGATATGAAGTGCCCGACCGAGATCGCTATCACCGATCGGCGTGAAGCGGAACTGGCCAAGAACGGCTTCATGCCGCTCAGCCACTGGAAGAACACCGATTACGCGGTCTTCGTTGGTGCACAGAGTCTGCACAAGCCTGCGGAATATGACGATCCGGACGCGACCGCCAATGCAAATCTCGGTGCTCGCCTGCCATATCTGTTTGCGACTTGTCGATTCGGTCATTTCCTCAAGTGCATCGTGCGTGACAAGATCGGTTCGTTCAAAGAGCGTGGCGATATGGAAACCTGGTTGAACAACTGGATCATGCAGTATGTTGAGCCGGATCCGTCAAATGCCACTGAAGAAGCCAAAGCCCGTCGTCCCCTCGCGGCTGCCGAGGTCACGGTTTCCGAAGTGGAAGGCAATCCGGGATACTACTCATCCAATTTCTACCTGCGGCCGCACTACCAGCTCGAAGGGCTGACCGTGTCGTTGCGTCTCGTCTCGAAGTTGCCATCTGAGAAGGGTGGCTAAGTTTCTTCTTGCTTCCAAGTCCCCGGTCGGTCACGGTTTGCGTGACTGACCGGGGTTTTTCTTTCGAGACTGCGTGAGTATTGAGAGGCTTCTTTCGCTTGCTAACTGGGTCGGAAACATCCGATCGCAAGCCAAGACCTGTTTACGAAACGAACAACTTTCACAACACTCTTATCAGGAGACGCATCATGTCATTTGACGGATTTATTCAGATTCAAGGCATCAAGGGCGACAGCAGCGATTCAGCTCATAAGGAGTGGATCGAAATCCAGGCGTTCAATCATTCCGTTTCGCAGTCGACCGGTGGTGCGGCAAGTGCTCAGGGCACGCACGCTGGCGGGCGATCAGATCACGGTGATTTCAGCATCGTCAAGCGTCTGGACACCGCATCGAGCCCGTTGTTCCTGCACTGCTGCACAGCCAAGCCGATCCCCGAGATCAAGATCCAACTCTGCCGCGCCATGGGCGAAAAAACGACCTTCATGGAGTACACCATGAAAGATGTGATCGTGTCCAAGGTCGCACCCTCCGGTTCGACCGACGGCGAAGACCTGATCCCGCTCGAGGAAGTCGCCTTCCGTTACGGCGAAATCCACCTGTCATACACCCCGACCGATCCGCGCAGCGGCGGCAAGACGGGTGCTGCAGTGCAGGCCGCGTGGAGTACGCTCGAGAATCAGCCCATGTGATTCCGACCGATCTGAAGATTCGATACACTACCGGCAGCGGGCGAGATTCCCGCTGCCGGTTTTCGCTTGGATTGGTACTGGCTGTCGCGGCACGGGAAGGAACAGATGGGCATGCAAGCACACGCAGCGGAAGAGCTTATTCAGGCTGGCGATATTGATGGCGCGCTTGATGCACTCAAAGCCGCGATACGAAGCGATCCTTCAGACGCGAGCAAGCGCGTGTTTCTGTTTCAGTTGATGTGCGTCGTGGGTGAATGGGACAAGGCGGGCAAGCAACTGGATGTGGCTGCCGATCTCGATCCGGAGACCGGGATGATGGCGCAGGTCGGGCGTGCGGTGCTTGGGTGCGAGGGGTTTCGCGCCGCTGTGTTTCGCGGTGAGCACACGCCACTGGTGCTCGGTGAGCCTGCCGAATGGATCGGCCAGATGGTGCAGGCGGCCGGACTTTCCGCAGGTGGACACTTCGAACAAGCCGCGGCGATGCGTGCGGACGCCTTCGATGCCGCGCCCGCGGTCGGCGGGCGTTTGCAGGTTGCTGAGGGTGAAGGCGTCCAGACGCACGAGTTTGCGTGGGTCGCCGATGCCGACGAACGATTGGGTCCGATCGTCGATGCGGTGATCGACGGGAAGTACTACTGGATACCCATGTCGCACATACGCCAGATTCGTCTCGAGCAACCGAGTGATCTGCGCGATGTTGTCTGGGCGCCGGCGGAGTTTACCTGGATCAACGGGGGGGATGCGGTCGGGCTTATTCCAACGCGGTATCCTGGTAGTGAATCATCAGACGACAATGCCATCAGGCTTGCCCGCAAGACAGACTTCCTGGAGGTTGCCCCAGAGACATTTCACGCGATCGGCCAGCGTATGTGGGCAACGGATGAGGGCGAATACGCGATGCTTTCAACGCGGTTGATCGAGATCGACCATCCGCCATTGCCAGAATCAGAAAGCGTTGCAAGCGGTGAAACTGAGGACGAGGGTCATGGCTGAACTGACACCCTCAGAACGCTTGCAACCGTGCCTGTTGGATCGACTGACGGATGATGATCCTGATAAATCGCAGGAAAGTCGCAATCAGCGTGTGTTTTCATTGCGGCAGATTCGCCAAGCGGTCTTGCGTGATCTGTCGTGGCTTTTGAACACGCCCGCACGGGCCGACGCGGAAGAAATTGCAGCGTTTCCGGAGGTCGAATCTTCCGTTCTCAATTACGGAATCTCGGACCTCTCCGGCATGACCGCATCGGGCGTCAGTGTCGGACAACTGGAGATCATGGTCGCACGCGCCATTGAACGGTTTGAGCCGCGCATTCTGCCCAACACGGTCAAGGTGCGAGCGATTTCAAACCCCGGCGAGATGGGGCGCAACACGCTGATGTTTGAGATCAATGGCGATCTCTGGTCCGAACCGGTACCCGATCCATTATATCTCAAAACCGAAGTCGATCTCGAAACAGGTCAATATAGCGTGCGGGAGCAAATCGGTGGATAAGCGGATGCTCCGGTATTACGAGCGGGAACTGCGTCATGTCCGCGAATCGGCGGGTGAGTTTGCGCGCGAGTTCCCGAAGATCGCCGGACGGCTCGGGCTCGACGGGCTTGATTGTTCGGACCCATATGTCGAACGGTTGCTTGAGGGGTTTGCGTATCTCGCAGCCCGCGTCCAACTCAAACTCGATGCCGAGTTTCCGCGTTTTACCCAGCACCTGCTCGAGAGTGTTTTTCCGCACTACTTGTGCCCCACACCATCAATGCTCATCGCGCAGTTTGAGCCTGACCTCGAAGACAGCGGGCTTTCAAGTGGATTCAAGATCCCCCGACAAACCGCATTGCGCAGTTCGATCGGGAAAGATGATCAAACGGCGTGTGAATATCGAACGGCACATGACATCACGCTGTGGCCCATTGAACTGGTCGAAGCGCAGTATCACGATCGTGATCTGCCGAGCCTCGGTTTGCCGACTGATGCTGGCGTGCGTGCCGCGATTCGCATTCGACTGCGTGCAACCGCGGGTCTCAATCTCGCCGAGATCGAACTCGACGAGTTGACGCTCTACCTGCGGGGCATGGGTGATATTCCAAGTCGGATCTACGAACAGATTTTTGCTCATAGCGTGGGCATGATCGTTCGACCAACAACCAAGCCGGCGAGGTGGCATAGTTCGATCGATGTTTCGCATCTTCGGCAGGTCGGGTTTCAGGCTGACGAAGCACTCATGCCACCGGGACCACGCAGTTTCGATGGCTATCGCAACCTGCACGAGTACTTCGCCTTCCCCGAGCGATTCATGTTTGTCGAGATTTCTGGGCTGCGCGAGTCATTCTCGCGTTCAGAGCAGACGCAGATCGAGTTGCTCATTCTGCTGGATCAGCCGGATGTCGAACTTGAGAGCGCGGTCACGAAAGAGAACTTCTTGCTGCACGCGACGCCCGCGATCAACCTTTTTGAAAAGCGAGCAGACCGTATTCATATTTCTGACAAGTTTCCGGAGTTCCACCTGGTGCCCGACCGCACGAGGCCGCTCGATTTTGAGATATTCGATGTCGGTGCCGTGACGGGATTTGGCACGACCGCCGATGATGAGACACCGTTTCGGCCGTTCTATGCAGCAAGCGATTACGACGACCGACCAGATAGTTTGGGCGCCTATTACTCGACCAATCGTGTGCCGAGGACTCTTTCGGCCCGTGAGAAACGACACGGTCGGCGTTCGTCATACACGGGCAGCGAAGTCTACCTGGCGCTGGTCGACGCCCGGAATGCGCCGTATCAGTCAGACCTGCGTCAGGTTGGTGCGTCGGTTCGGTGTTCAAATCGCGACCTGCCGCTTCGTATGCCGATTGGTGCTGGGAAGACCGATTTCACGACCGAGGCGGGTGCAGCGGTCGAGTCCATCCGATGTGTGGGCGGGCCGACGCCACCACGCCCGTCACATGCTGAGGGTGAAACGGCGTGGCGGTTAATCAGTCATCTATCTTTGAATTATTTGTCGATTGCTGATGAAGATCAGACGCGGAGTGCAGCCGCGCTGCGCGAGTTGCTCGGGCTATATGGCACACTTGCCGATTCGGCAACGCGGAAGCAGATCGAGGGCGTCCGGACGGTGGGGGCGATTCCGATCTCTCGCCGTGTGCCAACGCCGGGTCCGATCGCATTTGCTCGCGGGCTCGAGGTGGGGGTGACTTTTGAGGACGCGGCCTTTCAAGGGACCGGGCCGTTTCTGCTCGGTGCCGTTCTTGAACGGTTCTTTGCCAAGTATGTGTCGTTAAATTCATTCACGGAAACCGTGATTCAGACTGCTGAAAGAGGGGAGATCAAGCGATGGCCGACCAGAATCGGTCAGAGACATACGCTCTGATCCTCCGGCTGACGGAGAAGCCATACGCGTTCGACTTTTTCCAGGCTGCTCGTCGTCTCGACGCGGCACGCCCGACTGGTGATCGTATCGGCGCGACCGCCCGGCTGCATGACGATCCGGTTCGGTTTGCTCAGCGCGCTTCCATGGCGTTTGCGCCGTCGACGATCGCGTCGTTTACGCAGGGCAAGGGTGACGCAGCCCATCGCATGGAGGTCAACTTCTTCGGGTTGCTCGGTCCGAATGGACCTATGCCGCTGCACATCACCGAGTATGTCCACGATCGCGAACACAACCTGCACGACCGCACGCTGTCACGGTTCATGGATGTTTTCCATCATCGGATGATCGCATTGTTCTACCGCGCGTGGGCGGTGAATCAGGCAACAGCGAGTTTCGATCGAACCAAGTTCGATCCTCTCAGCGATCGGATTGGTGACTATGTCGGTGCACTGGGTGGCTATGGCTCGCCGGCACTGCGCGGGCGTGATCGCGTCCACGACCTTGCCAAGTTGCACTATGTCGGACGGCTTGCGCTGCAAACTAAAAATGCTGAAGGACTTGAAGCAATCGTGTCCGATTTCTTTCGCGTCCCGGCACGCGTGATCGAGTTTGTCGGGCACTGGATGGATCTACCCGCTGACAGTGTGTGCAAACTCGGTGAGTCACCTCAAACCGGTCTTTTGGGCACTACCGTCGTGGTTGGTTCAAGGATCTGGGAGGTGCAGCAGAAAATCCGTGTCCGAATCGGTCCGGTCCCGCTCAAGGTTTACGAACGGTTCTTGCCGACCGGGTCCAGTTTTGGCAAACTGGTGGACTGGGTGCGCAATTATGCCGGGCACGAGTACCGTTGGGATGCGCAACTCGTGCTCAAGAAAGAAGAGACGCCACCGACCATGCTCGGGTCACAAGGGCGATTGGGATGGACAACATGGCTAAATACGAGTTTGCCCGAATCGGACCCGGATAATCTGGTGCTACGACCTGCGAGTTGAAAAGAAGGGCGCGACATCGGGCACGCCTTTCAAGACAGATGAAAAGGAAGAATCATGGCTGAAATTAGTCTGAAAGCACTGTTCGGCAAAATGAACAGTCTGTGCTACAAGTGCTCAGAAAGCGCCACCGTCTTCTGCAAGATGCGGGGGAATCCGCATGTCGAAGTGACGCACTTCATCCATCAGGTGCTGCAACTGCAGGATTCTGACATACACCGGATTATTCGTCACTACGAACTGAATCCATCGAAGTTGGCTGCGGACCTGACCAATGCCCTCGATCGCCTGCCCCGAGGTGCCTCGTCGCTTTCCGGTTTTTCGAGTGATCTCGAGGAAGCTGTCGAACGGGCGTGGGTGTTTGGCAGCCTGCTGTTCAATGAGTCAGCTGTTCGATCAGGGCACATCATCATCGGCATGTTGAAGACGCGAAGTCTGTCGCGAGCACTCGCCGCGGTTAGCGAGGAGTTTGGCAAGATCCGCGTTGAAGATCTTGCGGACAACTATGAAGCGATTGTTGGCGAATCGCCGGAAGCCCGGCTTGCTGCATCGGATGGCAGCCGTGTTGGTGGGGGGGCGGTGCCCGGTGAGGCATCAGGAGCCATGTCGCCCGCACAAATGGGCAAAGAGGAAGCACTCGAACGCTTCTGTCGCGACCTCACCGAAGAAGCGCGCTCTGGCAAGATCGACCCGATTGTCGGGCGCGACGAAGAAACCCGGCAAGTCGTCGACATACTCATGCGCCGTCGCCAGAACAACCCTGTTCTCGTCGGTGAAGCGGGTGTCGGGAAGACCGCCGTCGCGGAGGGGTTTGCGCACAAGATCATCGAGGGCGATGTGCCCCCGCCATTGCAGGGTGTTCGGTTGCTCGAACTTGATGTGTCTGCATTGCAGGCCGGCGCGAGCATGAAGGGCGAGTTCGAAGAGCGTCTGAAACAGGTGATCGAAGAGGTACAAGCATCCACGCAGCCAACGATTCTGTTTATTGACGAAGTGCATCGTCTCATCGGTGCTGGTGGATCAGCCGGAACGGGCGATGCAGCTCAGTTGCTCAAACCTGCCTTGGCGCGCGGTCTCCTGCGTACGGTGGCTGCTACAACCTGGGCGGAATACAAGAAGCACATTGAAAAAGACCCCGCTTTGACCAGGCGATTCCAGACTGTGATGGTCGATGAACCAGATGAAGCCCGCGCCATCCTTATGATGCGCAAGGTGGCGGGCATGTTCGAGAAGCACCACAAGGTGCAGATCCTCGATGAAGCCATTGAAGCCGCCGTCAAACTCAGTCATCGATACATTCCGGCAAGGCAACTGCCGGATAAGGCTGTGAGTTTGCTCGATACGGCGTGTGCACGCGTGGCGATCGCGCAACACGCGGTCCCCGCTGAGGTCGACGATGCGCGCAAGCGCATCGAAGCCTACAAAACCGAACTTGAGATCTTGGACCGTGAAGAAACGGTCGGCATGGATCACACGGCGCGAATCGAGTCGGTCAAGACCGACATGGCCGCGATCACCGAGCGGCTCGGTGAACTGGAAGAAAACTGGAAACAGGAAAAAGAACTTGTCGAGCGGCTGCTCGATCTGCGATCAAAGTTGCGAGGCCCGAGCGGCGCCGAGCCGGTCGAGGGAACAGGAACGGATGCCGAGTCTGAAGCCGCAGCCGAAGTCGAGCAATCACTCTCTGAAGAGGAACGGGCTTCACTGCGATCGCAACTGGAATCTGTCAAGGTTGAACTCGCCGAGTTGCAGGGCGACGCACCCCTGATTCTTGCCGACTGTGACGCAAACGCTGTCGCAGCCGTGGTGGGCGATTGGACCGGCATCCCCGTTGGTCGCATGGTCAAGAACGAGATTCAATCCGTACTTGAACTGGGCGACACGCTGAACAAGCGCGTCATCGGTCAGGGGCACGGGCTTGAAGCCATCGCGAAGCGCATTCAGACAAGCCGAGCAAGTCTCGATAACCCGACCAAGCCGATTGGTGTGTTCATGCTTGCCGGCCCGAGTGGCGTTGGGAAGACTGAGACAGCGCTCGCGCTCGCTGAGGCGCTCTATGGCGGCGAACAGAATGTCATTACGATCAACATGTCAGAGTTTCAAGAAGCCCACACCGTCAGCACGCTCAAGGGAGCGCCTCCCGGCTATGTCGGGTATGGCGAAGGCGGGATCCTGACCGAGGCTGTCCGACGCAAGCCGTATTCGATCGTGTTGCTCGATGAAGTGGAGAAAGCCCACACCGATGTACACGAGATCTTCTTTCAGGTCTTTGACAAAGGACAGATGGAAGATGGCGAAGGGCGACTGATCGATTTCAAGAACACGATCATCCTGCTCACAACCAATGTCGGGTCTGACTTGATCATGAACATGTGCAGCGACCCTGACCTCATGCCCGATGTCGAAGGGCTCACCAGGGCGCTCCGCGAGCCGATGCTCAAGGTCTTCCCGGCGGCCTTACTCGGCCGCATCACGGTCATTCCGTACTACCCGCTGTCTGACTCGATGATCCGTGAGATCTCGAAGTTGCAACTCGGCCGCATCGAACGCCGCGTGCAGGCAAACCACAACGCGATCTTCGAGGTGTCAGACGAGGTTCTGGATCTGATCGTGAGTCGATGTACCGAACTCGAATCGGGCGGCCGAATGATCGACGCGATTCTGACCCAGACCATGCTGCCCGAGATTTCGACCGCGTTCCTGCACCGGATGATGGAAGGCAGCCAGATCGAGCGCGTACGGGTCGGTGTCAGCGAAAACGAGTTCAGTTATGAGATAGAGTGAGTGATCGGCGGGATTGTCGCTTGAGAACGGGGGCCGGTCCGAAGTGGACCGGCCATGGAGCCGACCATGTCGTTGCGAAGAACACCCGGAGTCATCTGCCAGTGTCAAGCGGGCACGCCGGTTGATACTGGCACGCTGTCGTTGACGAGTGGTGGCTTGCCCGGACCATCGCGTGAATCGACCGCTGCCCGAACGGCTGCAAGCAATATCTATGAATCCGTTTTGAACCAAACGCCGGTTTCCATGTCTTGGGATTCCATTCGAATGGCGGCGCAAGTCGCTCGATCGAATGCCCAGGCCGCGATCTCTTCATCGATTTCATTGACGCTGTCTGAAGCGGTGTACGGCTTCGCTGTCCGGCAAGTTGCAGAGCAATATCTTGATGTCAGAGAGCACGGGAGCAATCGAGGACCGGAAGTCGAAGCCTTTCAGGATACGGTGAACGCACCGGGGCACGGTGCGTGGTGTGCGGCCTTTGTTTCACATTGTCATTTTGAAGCCGCCAATTTCTTGTGCGCGAGTACGACCTGCCCGCGTACTTTTCGTGCGGTCATGATGATCTTTGAAGGGCGTGATGCTGCGAATTTGACATTTTCAAAGCAATCCGTATTGGACGGTTCTCGCCTTCCAATCGCGGGCGATGTTTTTGTCATGGTGACGCAGGGTTCGGTTCGAGCGTTGAATCCTGGTCAACCAACAGCCCGGCGCCGAGGGCACACTGGCATGGTGGTCAGTTACAACGCTGCAACCAGTACGCTGACAACGATCGAAGGCAACACCGATCCTGGTGGTTCGCGAGACGGTGACGGCGTGTACATGCGCAGCGATCGCATGGGAAGCAATCAACTATGGGGTTTCATGCGACCACGCGTTGTCTGGAACTAGGAGACGATCAATGGCTGACGCCATGCGCACACAATCAGAACGCAGCATCGCCATCAACACGCCGCTCGGCGAAGAGGTGATTGCGATCCAGGCCATACGAGGCCGAGAAGAACTCGGTCGCATGTTTCAGTATGAACTTGAGTTGCTCAGCGAAGACGATGAACTTAACTTTGACGATCTGCTCGGGCAAAATGTGACCGTTCGAGTGGGGACCGATGGGGCTGATGTTCGGTACATCAATGGTTTTGTGAATCGACTCTCACAGCACGAATATCGAGCAGGATTGGCGGTCTATCGGGCGACGATCGTGCCATGGCTCTGGTTCCTGACGCGTCAGTCCGATTGTCGAATTTTCCAGGAACAGACGATTCCCGAGATCATCAAAGCAGTGCTCAAAGACCTTGGATTTTCCGACATAGAAGACCGTCTCAGTGCGACCTATGTGCAGCGTGAATACTGCGTGCAATACCGTGAATCGACATTTAATTTCGTCAGTCGATTGATGGAACAAGAAGGCATTTACTATTTTTTCAAGCACGAAAACGGGCTGCACACCATGGTGTTGTGCGACAGTCCTGACGCTCACGAGTTGCTTGAAAACGGCGACGAGATTCCATACTTCCCACCCGATCGCGCCATGCGCGATGAACAACATATCCGTGGTTGGGCAGTTCAGAAGCAAATCGAGTCACTCGAGTACGAACTCGCTGATTTTGATTTTGTCAATCCTGCTGCTCCCGTTGTGTCAAAGTCCAAGAAAGCGCGAGATTATGCGAGTGGGCCTTGGGAGGCGATGTACGACTACCCGGGCGAGTATGTGACTTCGGCAGAAGCGGAACATTTTGCGACCATTCGACTGCAAGAGTTACAATCGCGCTATGAGCAAATTACCGGTCAGAGTGATCACCTCGGCCTGATCATCGGTGGTCGATTTATGCTGACTTTGCCCGCAAAGGGGCTGCGACCAGATCAGGCTCGCGAGTACATCGTGACATCAACGAATCTGCAGGCGTCGCAGGACCTGTTCGGATCAACAGACGAGCCTGGTTCAGAAGACTTGTACTCCATCGGGTTCTCAGTTTTGGCGGCCACAGAAACATATCGCCCGGCGCGCACAACCCCCAAACCGCTCATCCAAGGCCCGCAAACAGCAATCGTCGCAGGCAAGAGTGGCGAAGAGATCTGGACCGACGAGCATGGCCGGGTGAAACTGCAGTTCCACTGGGACCGCTACAGCAAGGGCGACGAAAAAAGCTCATGCTGGGTGCGAGTGAGTCAGAACTGGGCTGGCAAGCGGTGGGGGGTATTTTTCCTGCCGCGCATCGGTCAGGAGGTCATCGTCGAGTTTCTTGAGGGCGACCCTGATCGACCGATTATCACCGGGCGGGTGTACAACGGACAGAATGTGCCGCCGTACAAGCCGACCGAGATGGGCACCGTCAGTACGATCAAGAGCAACTCTTCGAAGGGTGGGGGCGGCTTCAACGAGATACGATTCGAAGACAAGAAGGATGACGAGCAAGTGTTCATCCATGCTCAAAAAAATATGGACATCCGCGTGCTCAACGATCGGTTCGAGACAGTCGTCAACGATCGGCACCTTGTGGTTGAGAACGACAAGCACGAGCTTATCAAAAACGACCGCGATGAAAAGGTCGAAAACTCACACCGCGAAGAGATCGTGGTCGATCGCAATCTGAAAGTCGGCGGAAAGGAAGCCAAACTGGTTGTCGGCGAGTTGTCGCTGACCGTTGAGTCCGATGTCAGCGAGGTGTACCAGGCCAACCAATCCGTCGAAGTGACGGACAAGGCAACCCTGACCGCTGACATCATTGTGCTCGAAGGCGCGACCAATGTCACGCTCAAGGTGGGCGATTCGTTCATCGCGATCGAGTCAAGCGGCATCAAGATCGGCACACAAGGCGAGATCGTCCTCGAAGCCATGGGTGATCTGACCGGGACTTCGAGCACCGGCAATGTCACGCTGGAAGCGTCCACAGCCGAGTTTTCAGCATCGGGTGCACTGGCTGCGAAACTGAGTTCTGACCTGCAAACAGAGGTCAGTGGCACCACAACTGCGGTCAAAGGCGATGCCATGACCGAGGTCAAGGGCGGCGTCGTGATGATCAACTGATGATCATCAGGTGGGGGTGATTCGAGTTGGAGATACGCAATGAATCCTGAAAGCGCAAAAGCACCGAGTGCTGTTGAACCGGAAGCAGTCGAAATCGCTGAAGAAGCCGATGTCGCCGATCCTGGTAAAGTGGCCGAGGTCAAGGCACGACAACGCGAAACGAAAGAGGGAAAGTACGGCTCTGAGAAAGTCGAGCCCATCAAACCGCCAGAAGACCCCGAAGAAGCGAAGGAAACTGTCTGGATCGAAATCGAGTTGGTCGGCGAAGACGATGAGCCGATTCCGGGTGAGAAGTATAAGGTCGTTGCGCCCGACGGGCGCGAAGCGACTGGCACACTGAACGGTGAAGGCTACGCCCGAATCACCAATTTGGAGCCTGGAAGTTGCAAGGTGTCGTTCCCCAATCTTGACAAGGACGCGTGGGAGTTCATCGAATCTGTCGGGCCGAAGTATCCCGAATCCGCGTAACGGAACGATTGTCATGCCTGCTGCACAAGATATGAATCATGGCCTGCACGACGAACCTGTCGGGTCCGGCGAACACGAGGTTCGAAGGGGTGAATGCATCGCCAGCATCGCCGAGAGTCGTGGGCACTTCTGGGAAAAACTCTGGAACCTCGATGGAAACCGAGAATTGAAAGACACACGCGGCGACCCGAACGCGCTCTTGCCCGGCGATCTCGTTGAGGTGCCCGAGATCGAACCCAAGGAAGAATCGAAGGATACCGAGAAGCGACATCGTTTTCGGCGTAAAGGGGTGCCGTCCCTGCTCAAGTTGCAAGTGCTACGGCTTGGTGAGCCCGTGGCTGACAAGCCATACCAGTTGCAGGTCGATGGCAAGATCATTGAGGGGCAAACCGACAGCGATGGTCGAATCGAAGAACCCATCCCCCCCGAGTCTCGCGAGGCCAGCCTTGTGGTCGACAACGATGGTGAGGAGATCCGCTACGACCTCGAACTCGGCGGGATGGACCCGGTCAACACAACTACCGGCGTGAAGGCGAGGCTGAAGAATCTCGGGTTCGATCCCGGGCCGATCGATATGGAGAACAGTGTCGTGTATCAGACGGCTCTGAACGCGTTTCAGGAACAGCATGAACTCGAAGTGACTGGTGAGCCTGACCAAGAGACCCGCGACAAGTTGGCTGAACTCGCAGATTAGAGCAGGAGCGGACACCCGTGGCAGATCCCAAAGCCAGAGTCCAGAAGAGCGATGCCGGGACATCGAACCCGCTTGATACCCGGCCGATCATGCCCATCATCGATGGACATTGTCATATCTTTGGGCACTCGCTCTACGAGGGAAGCGATCTCGTGGACTCCGGGCAATCAAAAGACCCGTGGTTTGCGAAGGGTATTCGACGATTTCTGGCGTACACACTCAGTCGCGATTTTGACAACGGCAAACAGGTCATCGACGGCGTGCCGCACGAACAGGGCATCAACGAATATGCACGCGGCAGGTTCGCGACAGCCACCGTGCCGCTGCTGCTCGATATGGGTTATACGCCACTCGATTTTGGATTCGGGATGGATGTCGGGACCGGCTTCGGTGCTGGTCTTCCGCGTGGTCAGGCCCGGGTCACCGAGCAGGAGCAGATCGCCAGAACTGGCAAAGCCAGGCCAAACCCAGACAAGAAGGGCACGCGCACGCTGACGCTCGCAAGTGTGTATTGCCGCGAGATGGAAGACTACACCGGCGACGATGATATTCGTATTGAGGTGTACGACGGGCCGAACCTGCTGAAGATGGTGCCCTCGTTTGTCGTCGATCACAACGGTGTCACTCGCATGATCAACGAAGAGGTCATCTTCGATGCAGATGCGTCAGATATTCGAATCAAGATCTACGAAGAGGACTCGACTGATGCAGACGACTTGCTCGGTATCCGAGTCGTTGACCTGAATGATGCCAATGCTGATCAATGGAAGAAGATCGCGTTTGGCAACTCTGAATCGCTTCGAAACGCAGGGGTGGCTAGTTCGAGCGCGAGTCGCGGGACGCACTATGAACTCACCTACAAGGTTTCGAAGAAGCCGCCGACTGAAGACGAGCCTGAAGAGCAAGCAAGCACTGGCGGCAGCAAAAACATTCTCACCATTGAGCATCTGACCTGCAAGGATCAGGAGGACTGGACCTTTTCAGATTGTGTGCGCATCGAAACGACGCCGGCTCCAGACACCGCCATCGCCAAGGTATCTGCAAAGACCGGCAATACCTATGCGGTGAATCAGCAGGTCATCTTCGACAAGACCGTCAAGGTTCAACTCTGGGAGGAAGACACCGAGGGCGACGATGACCTCGGCACCGTGATCATCAGCGATGAAGCCGTTCGTCGCAAAGTAGCGTCATTTACCAAAGAGAGCGGAGCCGAGTACGAACTCGTGTATTCCGTTGACCCGGGCGAAGAAGCCGAGTCGGACGACGAGTACTACGAAGCGGGCGAGAAATTCTGGTGGTTCAAGCGCGACAAGAAAACCTACGAAGGCACCATCAGCATGTTGTCGCGCGTCGCGGCCCGTTTTCCCGCTCAGATCTGGCCGCTCGTTCCATTTGAGCCGCGCCGTCCGGACGGACTCGACTATGTCAAACGAGCCGTCGAAGAGCAGGGGTTCCTCGGCGTGAAGCTGTATTCACGGTGTGGGTGGATGCCGCTGCACAACCGCGAGTTGTATGGCGACAATCTCGGTGCGAAACTCGACAAGCGGCTTGAGGCGTTCTTCGACTACATGATCGACAATGATCTTCCATTGCTCAATCACACCAGCCCGACCGGATTCCCCCCCGAGGGCCAACTGGCTTATCCCAGGGGCTATCTCAACGCCAGGTCACCGGGTCCGACCGCCAGTTTTTCCAAACCGGGTATGCCGCCAATCTGGACTGCGAAACCAAACGGCTATGGCAATCTCGTGGCTTTGCAAAGCGCGATCCATTCGGCAGCGATCGGGTTTGGCAAGTACTGCCACTATGTGCAGAAGACGACTTCTCCATACGCGTGGGGGCCAGTCCTTGATGGCAAATGGGATAAGTTGCGATTGTGTTTCGCCCACTCGGGCTCAGCCATCGCGATCTATCACCGATACAAGAGTGCGATCGATGCCGCTGGTCAGGCCGACCCGGATCTGGCAAAAGCGTTCCGGAAGTGTGAACTGGTAACGCACGACATTCCGGGGAACCCGTTCGTGTACCCGGGTCGTGAGTTCCGAACGATGTTCGAAGCCAAACTCCTGGACGAATGCCGCCATCGGCAAAAATCGTCTGATCCGGAAACGGGCAATGCTGAGTATTTCTCGGATGAAGAGACAGCCGAAGAGATCAAGAACTACCTCGATCAGTCTGAATGGAAAAAGTGGTTCGATGACTGGGCGCAGGCCTACCCCGATTCGTGGCTTGAGAAGATCATCAAGTACGAAAAGTCACACGACAACATCTACTCCGATATTTCCTACATCTCTGGCGACTCAGCACCCGTGTTCCAGAAACTGGTCGAGGTGATCGTCACCGATGCTGCATACGGCAAAGGGGCGAACGGCGGCCCTGACGGCACGATCATGGCGGACAAACACTTCGTCGGGACAGACTGGTACATGACCGAGATGTCCCAAATGGGGCCAGCCGATTTTTGGAATCGAGTCAAAGTCGGTTTTCAGCAATCGACCAAGGCTCAAGAGAATAAGGACGCCGCGTGGACAGCCCACAAGGTGTTTTCAAACTGGGTGACGCACAACTGCTTGAAATGGCTCAACATCGAACCCCGATTAAAGGGGAACGGGTTCAAAGCGCTTGATGATTTTTACAAGAAAAACAACCGGCCCCCTGAATCGACCAACCCTGTCGAACCGCCTGCCTGGTGGAAGAACATCGAGTCGTACTACAAGTGCAACAAGTAGCCGAGTAAAGAGAGCAGGGCCAGCATTCAGCGAGTGACGGTGGGCGCCGTTTCGCGCGTGCGCGTGCTCCGTCGGGTATCGCACTTCAGATTCTGTGATTTCTCTCACTGGGGCGCTTGCCGTGTGCTTTCAGTTGGCAACAATGTGAAGCGATCGGGCAACTTCAGTCGTACATCGACGAGAACACTCGTCCAGAGAAGTGATTTTCCCCAGACTTTGAAGTCTGGAGGCTGTCAGTGTTTTTTGGTTCGTCCATTCGTCCAGAAGGATCTCTTCCATGAACAGACACACCGCAACCGCTCGTGCAATCGAAGAAGCCGTCCGTTGGCGTGAGCGTCGCCCGGCAAGCGCCCCACGCCCGCGCCCGGACAAGATTTTTGCTGCCGATGTGTTCGGTCAGCAAGCGATGCACGAACGACTGCCCAAAGCGGTGTACAAGTCACTTATTCGAACCATCGAACGGCGTGAGCAACTCGACATGGAAGTCGCCGACGCAGTTGCGACTGCCATGAAGGACTGGGCAATCGAAAATGGTGCCACGACCTTCACACACTGGTTCCTCCCCTTGACTGGGTCGACTGCCGAGAAGCACGAGTCTTTGATTGATCTCGACGGACCCGGGAAAGTCATCCTGCAACTCTCTGGCTCAAACCTCGTGCAGGGGGAGCCGGATGCTTCCAGTTTCCCTTCAGGCGGACTTCGGGCGACCTTTGAAGCCCGGGGGTACACAGCCTGGGATCCGACAAGCCCGGCGTTTATCCTGCGGGGCGATCACAGCGCGATCTTGTGCATCCCGACTGCTTTTGTGTCGTGGACCGGTGAGGCGCTTGACAAGAAGACGCCGTTGCTTCGGTCCATCGATGCCCTCAATGAGCAGGCCATGCGAGTTCTGCGGTTTTTTGGAGCCGATGAAGGGGTGAGTCGCGTGCTGACCACGCTCGGTTCAGAGCAGGAGTATTTCTTGCTCGACCGGAACACCTTCTTCGCGAGGCCTGATCTGGTCTCGTGCGGTCGCACGCTCTTTGGCGCTCGTCCGCCGAAGGGACAGCAGTTGGCGGACCATTACTTCGGTTCCATCCCGCAGCGCGTCCTTGCGTTTATGGATGATGTCGAGTACGAGTTGTTGAGACTGGGCGTGCCGGTCAAGACTCGGCACAATGAGGTCGCACCGGGTCAGTATGAAATCGCGCCGATCTTCGAAGAAACAAATGTCGCGTGTGACCACCAGATGGTGCTGATGGAGACGCTTGCTCGCGTTGCACCCCGGTATGGCTTCCGGGCATTGCTGCACGAAAAACCGTTCCTCGGGATTAATGGCTCGGGCAAGCACAACAACTGGGCCATGTGCACTGATACCGGCACCAACCTGCTCGATCCGCGCGATGAAACCCACACGAATATGCAGTTCCTGGTTTTTCTTTGCGCTGTGATTCGCGCCGTCGATGTGCATGCGGACTTGCTCCGCGCGTCGGTTTCAAGCGCTGGCAATGACCACCGGCTCGGTGCCAATGAAGCCCCCCCTGCAATTATGTCCGTGTTCCTGGGTGACATGCTCACAGATATCATTGACCAACTCGAGAGCGGCACCGCCAGCCGCACGATCCAGGGTGGGGCGATTGATCTCGGTGCGAGCACGCTCCCGCGTATCCCGCGACATTCGGGTGATCGCAACCGAACGAGCCCGTTTGCCTTTACCGGCAACAAGTTTGAGTTCCGGGCGGTTGGTTCGACGGCATCCGTCGCCTGGCCGAACACAATCATCAACACCATCGTCGCCGAATCGCTCGACCAGATGGCAACTGATCTTGAAAAGGCCGCCGGTCCGAAACCGACACCGGCGAAGTTGCAAACCGCCGTCAAGAAGATCCTGCGTCAGGTCATTAAGGCCCACAAGCGAGTGATCTTCAATGGCGACAACTACACCGATGCATGGGCGGAAGAAGCCGAGAAGCGAGGCTTGCCCAATCTGCGCTCGTCGGTCGATGCCATCCCTGTGCTGCGCTCCAAAAAAGCTGCCGATCTGTTCAAGAAATACAAGGTTCTGTCCAAGCCTGAGTTGGACAGCCGAGTGAGCATCTTTTCAGAAACCTACGCCAAACAGGTATTGATCGAGGCGGACGAGATGGCTGTGATCGGCCGGACCATGATTCTCCCGGCTGCGATGACGCATCAAGGCAACATCGCCGAAGCCGTCGCCGCCACCGAAGGCGCCGGCGTCGATTGTGAGTCAGCGCGAGCCGAACTTGAAGATTATGTTGAGTTGGTGAATCAGTTCAGGGCATCGTTGGATGCTCTGGTCGAGGCATCCGACTTTGATCATGATCTCGAGGCTCATCCGCATGCTGCAGCGACCGAACTTCGGAACGAAGTGATTCCTCGCATGGAAGAGGTTCGGATGCTTGCCGATGAACTCGAAGGTCGCGTCGCCAACGAGTTGTGGCCGCTTCCGACCTACCGCGAAATGCTCACGATCCGTTAGGCTGAAAACCAACCCGATCAGTCCCGTACAATGTTCTATGAACATTGCTCCTGTGATACGCGCTGTTTGTGTCGGCACTGGTTTGCTGGTGAGCCCGGCGTGTGGTCAATCGAGTTCAAGTTCATGGCGCGATGTCATGAATCGATTTGAAAAGGCGGTTGAGTCCATCGGCGACGAGATCACGGGTCAGGAAGATGACAAAACACAACCGGTCGGGATCTTTCTTCCTAGATCGGCTGAAGCCGCCGGAGAACTGCCTTCAAAGTGGATTCCACTCAAATCTGCAACGAAGGTTCCGACGAGACTGGTCCTCCTCATTCACGGCCTCGACGAGCCCGGCGATATCTGGTCTGACCTCGCACCGGAGATCGTCAACGCGGGGCACGCGGTGGGGCGGTTCGAATATCCGAATGATCAGCCCGTTCATGAATCTGCAGCGACCTTGATCGAAAGCCTTGGTGCTGCGCGAGAGGCCGGCGTGCAACATATCTCGATCATCGCCCATTCCATGGGCGGGCTTGTCGCTTTTGATGCGATGACCCGCGAGGACGGCTATGCCGGCAAGGTCGGTCGCTCTGCGTCATTCCCACAGATCGATCGTTTCATCACCGTGGGCACGCCATGGGCCGGTTCGCCGTGGGCGAAACTGCGGATCGTCGCTGAGATTCGCGAACAAGCCCAGCGTTGGTACATGAACGAATCGTGGGATCTGCGACCACTTCTACAGTTTCGTGCCGATGGTCAGGGCGGCGCTGGTGAGGACTTGAGCAGCGGTTCAAAGTTGATCAGGACGCTCCTTTCGCGGCCGATGCCCGTCGACTTGACACTCACCGTCATTGCCGGGCGCATGGTCGAATCCGGCGAGTCTGACCTGGCATGGGTCAAGGAATCGATTCTGCTCCGTGAGATTTTGGGCAAGAAACGAGTTGAGTCGCTCGTGGTCGAACTGGCCGATGCGGGCCGCACGCTCGGTGACGGCGTTGTTCCGATCGACTCCGCCCTTGCCCGCGCTGGCAACGACGAAGTTGTCCTCGAAGCCAATCATCGAGGGTTGATTCGCCGCACCCCAATCGATCGAGGCCCTGCTTCGACCAAGCCTCCGGGCATCGCTGTGATTCTCGACCGTCTCGCAGCCGACCGAAAGGCAGCCGAGGTTGTCGACGACGATCGGTGAGTACAGACCGAATGACCTGGGAACGCATGGGCAGTTCCATTCTGATTTGCTGCTGCTGTAGATTATGCGGGGATCGCTTGAAGGCTCTCAGTTCGGTCGGACCGTCTGTTGTAACGGGCGATGAGTTGGGATAAGCACCCAATCTGGAGTTATCAGTCACACGGGGGGCAGCATTCGTCTGGTTGCGGCTGTTTTGTTTGCAGTGTGGCAGGGCGAACGCTATATTCGAGATTGTGGGTCAGATCCTGACAGTGATTTGATCTGTGGAGGACGGGAAACCTTGCCAGGAAGAGACAGGTCTGTGTGCTCTTGGGCGCATTGCGCCTGCTGTTTGGGGAACAATGACATGTTGAGAACGGTGTTGCACTCGAAAATTCATCGAGCAGTGGTGACAGAAGCCAGAATCGACTATGTGGGGTCGATCACGATCGATTCAGACCTTCTCGAAGCGAGCGGGATGCGGCCAAACGACCTCGTGGTGATTGCGAACTGTAACACAGGCGATCGTTTCGAGACCTATGTGTTTCGTGGCGAGTCGGGCTCGCGCGAGATCGTGATCAACGGTGCTGCGGGGCACCTTGCCTCTCAGGGCGATGTCGTGATCATCATGCATTATGCGATGATGGATGACAACGAATATCGCGAGCACACGCCGGTCGCTGTGCTCATGAAACCTGACAACACAATCGATGAAGTCATTCAGTACGACAACCGCTGATCGGATGCGATGGTGGTCGTACGCCAACTTGGGACATTGCGAGGAACACTCGCGTAGCAGGAGCGATGTGTGACTGAGTCAAAGGGATTTCGTTGTGCGTTGATTGGTACGGGGAGCGTGCTGACCCAATGTGCAGACATGCTGCGCGGGCGCGGGCATGAGATCGTCGGTGTGGCGAGTCCGGATGCAAAGGTTGCGCAATGGGCGCGTCAGGCGCAGGTGCCGTGTGCGGCAGACTTCGCGGGCTTGTATGAGCGTGTCGGTGTCAGGCCGGAACTGTTATTCAGTGTCGTGAACGATGAAGTGCTTGGTGAAGACGCATTGGTGTGGCCGACGACGCTGGCCATCAACTATCACGACGGACCATTGCCGCGGTATGCGGGGATTCACGCGACTTCGTGGGCGCTGGCAGCGGGCGAAACAGAACACGGCGTGACATGGCATGCTATGACAAACCGCGTCGACTTCGGCGATGTGTTGGTGCAGGCGAAGTACGCGATCACACAGGAAGACTCGGCCCAGACTCTCAACGCCAAATCGTACGAAGCCGCTCTGAAGACCTTTGGCATGTTGGTCGAGCAACTCGAATCGGGAACCGTGCAACGAACGCCGCAATCTGAAGCGGATCGGGCTTTCTTCGGCCGGTACAAACGACCGACGGATGCCGGCATTGTCGATTGGACGCGCTCAGCCGACGAACTCGCACGGCACGCACGATCGCTCGATTTTGGCCCATATGACAACAAGCTGTGCTGCACACGCGTCTGGACTGGTTCGCGATTTCTGATCGCCAGTTCAGCCAGCCTGACCGAGACAGGACCAAACTCGGCACCGGGGACGATCCTGTCGTCAGGTGGGGATGAACTGCGTGTCAGCACGGGCGGCACAAGCGATCTACGGCTTCTTGGTGTGCGCGAGGTTGACGGAACGGCATCAGATCTGAGCGATGCACGATTCGCGTGCGCGCGCCGGTTGCCACTCTTGACCCCTGATGAAATGCAACCACTCATCGCGTTGGATCAGTCAGCCCATCGATCTGAATCGTGGTGGGTGCCTCGACTCGCGCGTGTCGCACCGGTTCAAACACCATATGTCCCCTCGTTGCCTGCCGAGTCGCGAGCGAGCATGGACAACGAGACATTTGAGATCGAAATCGAGCGTGCGCCCGCATCAATCTTGCGACAAATCGCCGGGTTCGTGGTGTACTTGTCACGCATAGGGCGAAACGGACGATTCGATCTGCCGTATCACTCGGGCGATCAGCCTTGCATGAAAATGATGACGGGTCAGTTGTTCGAGACACACCCACCCATGCGTGTAGATGTCGATCAATCGGCCAGTTTTGCTGAGATTGAGACGCAAATCAGTTCCGAACTGGAAGAGTTGAAGGCGCATCCGACCTATGCACGCGATCTTGTGGCGCGTTCACCATTGCTGCGCGATATCACTGAGTTGAAATCGGCGCATGTGTGGCACGCGGCAATTGAAGCAGGCGACACATCCGCGGGTCGAGCGGCAATCGTACTTGTTCCCTCAGCCGAGGGAATGCGTTTGCGATTCCTTCGAGGATTGGTTTCGAATGAACAGGCCGCCGATATTGCAGAACAGTTCGGTGCCTTGCTTGCATCGATCGAGCGCAACCCGGAAGCCGCCGCATCTACTCTGAACATGCTCACCGACGCAGAGCGTGTGCGCGTACTCGAAACATTCGCGGGCCCGAGCCGTGACTACGAGCGAGGCATCACCCTGGTGGACCTGATCGCGCGTCAGGTTGCGGCTCATCCTGAAGCAACGGCCGTCGTGTTTGACGATCAGGCTGTCAGTTATGCTGAACTGGACGCGATGTCCAATCGCATTGCGCACCGACTGCGTGATGAAGGTGTCGGACCAGGCTCGCTTGTGGGGGTTTGTCTTGAGCGAAGCGTCGAGTTGGTTGCCGCGTTGGTCGGTGTGATCAAGAGCGGCGGAGCCTATGTGCCGCTCGATCCGTCGTACCCCCCCGAACGACTGGCCAATATGGCGGAGGATGCTGAGTTAGAAGTTCTGCTCACACGCGAGCGGGAGATTGGTCTTGTCGGCGCGTGGACGCGCGGGACGGTGGTCCTCGTCAATGATGAATCACTCTCGCAGTCTTCGAGCGAAGCCATCGCAAGTGGTGCGACTGAAGATGATGCGGCGTATGTGATTTTTACATCAGGCTCGACCGGAAGGCCGAAGGGTGCCGCGAATGCACATGTCGCGATCATCAACCGGCTGATGTGGATGCAGGAGGAGTACGGGCTCGAGCCTGCCGATCGGGTGCTGCAGAAGACGCCATACAGTTTTGATGTTTCGGTGTGGGAGTTTTTCTGGCCTTTGGTGACGGGTGCCACGATTGTGGTTGCCAAGCCTGAGGGGCACCGCGATAGCGCGTACCTCGTCGAGACCATCGTGCGCCACAGCGTGACGGTGATGCACTTCGTTCCTTCGATGCTGCGGGTATTTATCGAGGATCGAGGGGTGGGGTCGTGCACCTCGCTACGGCGTGTGGTGTGTTCGGGCGAGGCGCTGCCGTTCGACCTGGTCGAGCGGTTCTTTTCAAGACTGCGTGGAGCGAAACTCGCAAATCTGTACGGCCCGACCGAGGCAGCAATCGATGTGACCGCATGGGAATGCACGCCTGACGACCCGCGCGGGATCGTGCCGATCGGTCGTGCAGTGCCCAATACATTCATGTATGTGCTCGATGAGCATTTGTCGCCTCTCCCGACTGGTGTGCCGGGTGAGGTCTTCATCGGCGGCGTGCAGGTGGGGATGGGATATATCAATCGTCCTCAGTTGACCGAAGAGCGATTCATCGCGGATCCATTTCGGGCCGGCCGGCGCATGTACAAGACCGGTGACCTCGGGCGATGGCTTGCCGACGGCACGCTCGAATACATGGGCAGGCTCGACGATCAGGTCAAGATTCGCGGATTCCGCATCGAACTCGGAGAGATCGAACATCTGATCTCGCAGCAGCCAAATGTTCGTGAAGCGGTCGTGATTGTTCGTGAAGATGTGCCGGGTAACAAGCGCATCGTCGCTTATGTTGTCGGGGCTGCGGCGCACGCAACGATCAAGGATGCACTTGCCAAACTGCTCCCCGAGTACATGGTGCCGTCGGCATTTGTAACACTGGATGAGTTGCCTGTCACCGCGAATGGCAAGTTGGATCGGCGGGCATTGCCAGCGCCAGCTCGAGGTGAATTGACGACAGATCGTCCATATGTGGCGCCAACGACCGAAACCGAGGCCACGCTCGCAGAGATTTGGGCGGAGATCCTGGCACTTCCACGCGTGTCGGTTGAGGATAATTTCTTCGAGATCGGGGGGGATTCAATTTTAGCGCTGCGCATCGTGGCCCGCGCGAGCGATGCAGGAATCCCGGTCGCGGTCCATGACTTGTTCCGATTGCCCACGGTGCGATCGCTGGCTGCGAGTGCCGGTGATGCATCAGACCTGCCTACGACCGCACACACCGAGCCATTCGAGTTGATTTCGGAGGCTGATCGAGCCAAACTTGACGCCAGCATTGTCGATGCGTACCCACTCTCGGCATTGCAAAGCGGCATGGTGTTTCACAGCGAGCGATCGATCGGGTCGTACTTGTATCAGGTCGCCATGAGTCTGCATGTCAAAGCCAGGCTAAATATGGACCTGTTGCAACGGGCGGTCGATCGCGTGGTTGCGCGGCATCCTATGTTGCGAACCAGTTTTGACCTCGGTTCGTTTTCTGAACCGATGCAGTTGGTGCACGTGACCGCGCATGCGCCGATTGAGTATCACGATATCACGCCGCTCTCGCAGGATGCCCAGAGTGAGTTGCTCGCGCGATGGATCGATGAAGAAGCCGAGTATGCTTTTACATGGTCGCATCCGCCATTGCTCAAGTACACCGTGCATAAGCGTTCGGATGACACCTTCCAGTTTGGGATCACATTCCACGATGCGATTCTCGACGGCTGGAGCACTTCGAACATGATGACGGAGATCTTCTCGCGGTATGTGGCGATGCTTGCGAATGAACCGGAAGCAGACACGACCCCGAACCCGATCACCTATCGCGACTTTGTCTCGCTTGAACGATCAACGCTCGGTTCCAATGCATCCAAGGCGTTCTGGCAGGATCTGATGGGCGATGCACCGTTCACGCAGGTGCCGAGGTTGCCGGGTGTCGGCCGCGATGTGGCGATCGCACGAAACCTGGACCTGATCGTGCCGATCCCCGCGGAAGTGAACGAACAGGTGATCGAGCGCGCACAGGAGTTAGGTATACCCGTCAAGGCGTTCTACCTCGCAGCCCACACACGCATCATGGGCATGATCGCGAATCAGCCCGATGTGGTCACAGGCCTGGTTATGAACGGGCGACTGGAAGACCCGGGTGGTGATAGCAGCCTGGGCAATCATCTCAACACCATGCCGTATCGGTTGCATGTGACCGGTCAGACCTGGGAAGAACTAGCCAAAGCGGCCCATGCATCCGAGTTGGCGGCGCTCCCCCACCGAAGGTACATTGGAGCGCAGTTGTTGCGTGATCTTGGTCGCGCCGGTCAGGACAACCTCTTCGAGACCGGGTTCAACTACACCCACTTCCATGTCTATGACCGACTCGCGGGTCGCGATGACATTGAGTTCCTTCGGGTCGATTTTACCGACCCCTTCCATTATGTCCTGGTCGCCAACTTCCGAGTGGATGCCTACGACAAGCGGCTGGATATCGTGCTCAACTACAACACCAAGCACATGACAGCAGCGCAAGTGCGGCAGATCGGGCGATACTACATCGCAGCCATGAGGGCGATCGCAGAAGACCCGCACCAAGCCGCATCGGCCGAGTGCATTCTCCCGAAGAGTGAACAGCGTCGTATTCTCGAAGAGTTCGCCGGGCCGCAACGCCCGTATGACCTCACCCGCACGCTCGATGAGTTGATCGCAGATCAGGCTGCAGCAACTCCGGACGCAACGGCACTGATATTTGAGGACCGCGCACTGACCTATCGCGAACTGGATGCGATGGCGAATCGACTCGCGAACCGATTGGTGTCGATAGGTTCAGGGCCGGGTGTGCTCGTGGGCGTGAGCCTCGAACGATGCCCGGCGATGGTCGCAGCTCTTCTGGCAGTTATGAAAAGCGGCGCAGCCTATGTGCCACTCGAACCTTCGTACCCGGACGAACGCCTTTTGAACATGGCAGCCGATGTTGCCGTCAACCTGATCATTGCGCATGATTCGGCGCACGCTGTGTTCAATGATATCACCGTTCTGAGGGTTGATGACCCCGCGCTCATGTCAGAATCGACCGAGGCGCCACTGTCGTCGGCAAGTCCCCACGATGCGGCGTATGCCATTTTTACATCGGGTTCGACCGGCAAGCCAAAGGCCGCTTTGAACTCGCACCGCGCGATTGTCAATCGATTGAATTGGATGCAGGATCGCTATGAACTGACTGCGTCAGACCGCGTGTTCCAAAAGACACCGTTCAGTTTCGATGTTTCGGTGTGGGAGTTCTTTTGGCCTCTGATGACCGGCGCCGCGATTGTCCTTGCCAAGCCGCAGGGTCACGGTGATCCCGTCTATCTTGCGCAGACGATTCGCGAGCACAGCGTGTCCGTGATGCACTTTGTGCCTTCGATGTTGCGTGCGTTTGTCGAGGAACCGACCCTCGTGGAGTGTGTCTCATTGCGCCGAGTAATCTGCTCAGGTGAGGCGCTGCCTCTCGATCTGGTGGACCGGTTCTTGTCTCAGATGCCGGCTGTGCAATTGACCAATCTGTATGGTCCGACCGAGGCAGCGATCGATGTGACGGCGCACGAATGTGAGGCACACGATGCGCGGGGCATTGTGCCGATTGGTCGTGCGGTGCCAAACACGCAGATTCACATTCTCGATGAAGAAGGCAATCTCGCGCCGATCAACTCGGCAGGGGAACTGTTCATTGCTGGTACGCAGGTGGGGCTGGGCTATATGAATCGTCCAGAACTCACAGCCCAACGCTTTGTGCCCGATCCGCATGCGTATGGCGCGAGGATGTATCGCACGGGTGATCTGGCTCGCTATCTCGATGATGGTTCCATCGAGTATCTGGGTCGATTGGATGATCAGGTCAAAATCCGCGGTTTCCGGATCGAACTGGGGGAGATTCAGCACCAGTTGTCGACGCAACCGGGTGTGCAGTCAGCAGTCGTTATCGCACGCGAGGACATCGTGGGCAGCCCGCGTCTGGTGGCCTATCTCGTGGGTGATGCAGATCACGACACACTTCGCGGCGCACTCGCGCGTGTCCTGCCCGAATACATGGTGCCTACTGCGTTTGTGACACTCGATGCGTTGCCCGTTACATCGAACGGCAAGTTGGATCGAAAAGCGCTCCCCGCACCAGCAAGGCCGGAAAGAGCAAGTTCAAACGACGGAGTCGAATCATCGACCGGCGTGGAAGCATTGCTCGCGCAGATCTGGTCCGAGGTATTGCGGTTGCCGGGGGTTTCGATTCACGAAAACTTCTTTGAGATTGGGGGGGATTCGATCCTCAGCATCCAGATTTGTGCGCGCGCACGCCAGCATGGGGTCTTGATTGCGCCAAATCAACTCTTCGATCATCCGACAATCGCAGAATTGGCGCCGCACGCACGCCAAACGGCTGCTGCAACCGCCGAGCAAGGACCGGTGACCGGCGAAGCACCGCTCATTCCCATCCAGAAGTGGTTGCTTGATCAAGATCTCGCTGAACCAGATCACTGGAACGCAGCCATCATGCTTGAGGTGCCGCCCAATATCGACGACTTGTCATTCCGCCAAGCGCTCCACGAAGTGGTCAACCACCACGACGCGCTGCGGCTTCGATTCACTCAATCACCGGATGGTTGGGTGCAATCGTTTGCGCCAATCGATTCGGCGACCATGGCGTTTTCGACTGCGTTGGTCGACTCGTTCGAGGCTGTTGATGCGGGAGACACAATCGAGCGTCTCGGCGCTTCGCTCCAGACTTCACTGCACTTGAAAGACGGACCGGTCTTCGGCGCGATCCTGATTCGGGAACGGTCCGCCGGGCGTGCAAGGTTGCTCATGGTCGCGCATCACCTGGTGCTGGATGGTTTCTCATGGCGTTTGATCATCGAGGATCTCATCTCGGCATCGCACGCGCATGCCTCAGGCGGTTCGGCGAGCGAGTCGTTCGGGTCAAAGTCGAACTCTGTGCGCGACTGGGCGTTGGCGCTCGAGCGACATGCAGCAAGACTTGCAGCCGATCCTGGCGAGCGGGACTGGTGGGAAGCAGCGATGGAGGCTCCGGATCAAGTGCCGCAGGACTTCGACGCTGTGACATCGATCGAGGCGGACGCATTCGTCCATACCGAATCGCTCGACGACGCAGCGACCTACGCACTGCTGCATGTTACCCCCGGCCTGTACCGCGCGCAGATGAACGACTTGTTGATCGCGGCGCTCGGGATGACACTGGGTGCATGGACCGGAAACGCGAGCCATCGCATTGACATGATGGGCCACGGCCGGGAATCACTGCCTGACGACCTCGATGTTTCGCGCACCGTAGGATGGCTCACAACGCTCTTTCCGATGGTGTTGCCGCTCGACGAAATGTCAGATGGTGCGAGCGCGGTGCGGGCTGCTCGCGAACACTTGGCGCGTTTGCCGGGGCGCGGGCTTGGGTTCGGCTTGTTGCGTTCATGGGATGAAACCGAACTCGGTGCTTCGCTTCGTCAGGCGGCGCCGGCTGCAATCTCGTTCAACTATCTCGGGCAGTTTGACCAAAGCCTCGACGAAGGCTGGAGCCTGCGAATCGCGCGAACCCGATGCGGCCCGTCGCGCGGTCAAAGCAACACACGCGTTGCGAGCATTGAGATCGATGCCATGATTGTTGGTGGTCAACTGCGTATCGACTGGACAGCGAGTCGAACACTGCACCGGCCCGAGACGATTGCACACTTGTCATCCGAGATGATGACCGCTCTTCGCACGATCATTGACGGCTCAGAGCAGTCTTCAGCAGAACCAGATGCAAGTGCGTTCCCATTGGCAGGGCTTGATAGCGAGGGATTGGCGCGGCTGTCGGCGCTATTCGATTCGGGCGAGTGGACGGATGACTGATCGAAAGGCATTTGAGAATGTCGAGGATATCTATCCGCTGACTCCGATGCAGCATCGGACGATGCTCGACGCTGTTCACCGACCAGACTCAATCGCTTATTTCGAGCAGTTTACATTTCTCATCCGTGGCCCACTCGATGTCGATGCATATCAGCAAGCGTGGCAGAAGACGATCGATCGTCATGCAGCACTTCGAGCGCAGTTTGTATGGCAGGAGCACGAACGCCCGCTATCGATCATCATGAAGCGGGCGACCATGCCCTGGACGAATGTTGATTGGAGCAACGACTCTGCCCCAGAACTAGAAGCCTTTCTGAATGCCGACCGCGCACGGCTTTTTAAACTCAATCGCGCCCCCCTCATGCGGATGACGCTTGCGAGACTCGACGCACACCTGCATCGGGTGATCTGGTCGTTCCATCACATCCTGGTGGATGGTTGGTCAGTTTCGACGATCCTTCAGGATGTCAACTCAATCTACGAGTCACTGATCACACACCGTCCGGTTGATCTGCCTCCGGCTGGTCAATTGCGTGATGTGGTCGGCGCGATCGCGAAGTTATCCAACGCCGAGGCAGAAGCCCACTGGCGACGCATACTAGCAGAAGTTGATTCCGCTTCGCCTCTTCTCGCAACTCGCGATGAAGAAGATCAGCGAGGCCGCGTGCTCGATCCTCAGGTTGCCAAAGCGACACTATCGCCAGGTGAATATGACCAGATACGCGAATTTGCGCGCAGCAATCGCCTCACACTGGCCGCACTCATGCTCGGTGCGTGGGCGCTTGTTCAATCGAGATATGTACGCAGCGACGATGTCGTCTTCGGTACGACCTTTTCCGGGCGCTCGCTTGCTGTTCCAGGTATCGAGCGCATCGTCGGGTTGCTCATGAATGCAGCCCCCGTGCGCATCCGTATGAACCCGGATGACACCATCGGGTCTTTTCTGACTGGCGTGCATCGGCATCTGGGCGAGTCGTCTGCCCATGAGCAAACCCCCTTGACCGATGCACAACGCTGGTCAGGTATTCCGCCTCGCTCGCCGATGTTCAACTCCATTGTTGTCTTCGGCAACTACCCGCTCGACGATGCCCGTGCAGGCCGTGGATCGACGATCAGCATCGAATCGTCGCGGTCGCTCGGCTGGACCGATGTGCCTTTGACGCTCATGGTTTCGCCGACGGCAGCCTTCGAAATCGAGGCTCGTTATGACACCAGTGTCGTGAACCCCGTTCTTGTGCGTCAGATGCTCGATGATGTCGTCCGCACGATGCTTCGGCTGGCGAGCGACCCGGCTCGATCGCTTGATTCGGTCGAGATTACGGATGACGACTCACGACAACGACTATTGAAGTTGGGATCGGGCGAGCAAGTGACAGAATCGACGGCGACGATTCACGGGCTCATGCTCGAGCAGGCTCGCCGAACACCAAACGCGCCAGCATATTGCATGGGATCAGCGAAAATGACCTATGCCGACCTGGATCGGCGAAGTCGTGCGATCGCTCATCGGCTCATTTCTGAAGGTGTCGAGGTTGGCACACCCATCGCCGTGTGTTTGAATCCTGGATTCGATCTTCCCGCAGCCATGCTTGGTGTGTTGCGAGCGGGCTGCTGCTATGTGCCTCTCGATCCGACCTATCCGACTGCTCGATTGGCGTATGTGCTGAGTGATGCGTCGCCGCCGTTTGTGCTGACGACAGGTCAGGCAGCTGCATCACTACCGTCGAGTGATGCAACCACGATTGATCTGTCAACGATCGTACCAAGCGATGAACCGCTGGATGTGTTGCGTGCAGAGCCGACCGTCGCGTATGTGACTTACACATCAGGATCGACCGGGCATCCCAAGGGTGTGCGGGGGACGCACCGCGGCGCGGTCAATCGATTCCGGTGGATGTGGGCGACCAAGCCGTTCACAGCGGGCGAAGTCACCGCCTGGGGGACCACGATCAACTTTGTCGATCATGTCTGGGAGGCCTTCGGCCCGCTGTGTGCGGGTGTGCCTATCGAAATTCTGCCACACGAAACGGTGAAGGAACCGCGTGCCTTGGTGGCGGCATGGCGTCGGGCCAGAGTGTCACGAATCGTCGTCGTGCCAGCCCTCCTTGAGGCCGTTCTGGATGCACACGATGATCTCCACAAGCGGCTCGCACATTTGCGTGTGTGTGTATCGAGCGGAGAAGCCCTCTCCTGGGAGCGTGCAACACGGTTCCGCGAGGCGTTGCCAAAAGTTGAGTTGATCAATCTCTACGGCAGTTCAGAAATTGCAGCCGATGTGACGCACGCTGCGGTCAATGACATCGACACAGGTCGGCGTTCGATTCCGATAGGTCGTCCAATTCACAACACCCGTGTACTGCTTCTGGATCATCGGAAACATATCGCCCCCCCAGGTGTGCCTGGCGAGATCCACATTGCAGGTGACGCACTCGCAGACGGGTATCACCAGCGCGCTGACCTGACGGCCGAGCGGTTTATCGAAGTATCGATCGACGGGCAGGAGCCAGAGCGCGTGTTTGCGACCGGCGATCTGGCGGTGTGGAACGACCGCGGCGAACTTGAGTATCTGGGGCGGGCTGACAATCAGATCAAGATCCGCGGATTCCGTGTCGAACTGGGTGAAGTCGAGCACACGATCGCACTCCATCCGGGGGTGACCGATGCAGCCGTAGTCTGTCGAGATTCGACCGGGGGCAGCGTGCTACATGGGTATGTCGTGGGGAACGGCGAGCAAGTTGACCTTGCAGATTTGCGGCGATTTGTGCGCAGCCGACTACCCGACTACATGCTGCCATCTGCATTTGTCGCGCTCGATGGGTTGCCTCGCACACCCAACGGCAAGGTCGACCGCGGCGCACTACCGATGCCGGCGTATGAATCGACCACGGAAGTCGCAACGGACGAAGCAACGCAGCGTATCGTTGAGATTTTTGGAGAGGTGCTTGGTCGCCCGGCAGTCGGGCCCGGCCAGTGCTTCTTCGATCTGGGTGGTCATTCACTGCTCGCTGTCAAACTGGCAGCGCGGCTTGAGAACGAGTTCGGCAAGCCGTTCGCTTTGGCGACGCTTCTGCACGCTTCGACCCCTCTCGCGCTGCGCGAGACCATCCAAGGACAAGAGCCGTGTACCGACGACTCGGTTGTCGTCACACTGCGAGGCGAGGGCACAAGATTGCCTTTGTTTTTCATTCACGGGATGGACGGCAATATTCTGTTCCTGGATCGATTGGCAGGGGCGCTCTCGCCGTCGCAGCCGCTGTACGGGATTGCGGCGGTTGGAGTCGATGGTCGATCGAGCCCGTTGACCAGCATCGAGTCGATGGCCGACCACTACGCCAGTGCGATACTTGCCGTGCGACCGACAGGGCCGTTTGTGGTCGGAGGATACTCTCTGGGCGGAACGATCGCACTCGAGGTGGCGCATCGACTCGCCGCACGCGGGCACGAAGTCGCGCGAGTCGTCATGCTCGATACACGCGTGCCTCGGGCAATGGGGGGGCGGTCGCTGCGCCAAACGATGCTGCAGCGAGCGTCATATCACCTGCGAAGTGGACCAAGGGCATTCTTGCGTACCATTTACATCGGCCCGATCGAGCGAAACGCCTACCGGGTGATTGCCAAACTCGGTCTGCCAATGCCAAGTCGGCTTGCACCGTGGCCAGTGCGTTTTGCAAACCTGCGGGCGTATTTCCGCTATCGACCCAGGCCGTGGGGCGGCGCGATCTCGCTACTCCGGGCCGAGCATCAGGAAGATGAGTACAAGGATCTCCCCGCGCTCGGGTGGGAGCATTTCGCGCGCGGCGAACTGTCCGTCCACCCATTGGCGTGCGACCATCTCAATTTCTTCAGCCCCACCTCGGCGGGCGTGCTTGCGGCTGAACTCGACCGAATCCTCGCGTCTACGACAGCCGCATTCGCATTGGACCATCCTGAGCCCGCATCATCAACAACCGTAAACGAACCCAAACCGGAACAGGTCGCACTGTGACCTCGGCGGATGATCAACGAGCGACGCGGGGCGACGAATGTGCTGGTGGCGTGCAACTTCATCCTCCGACTCCGCTTGATGATGTCTGCGTTCAGATAGTTGACCTGAGTACAATCGAGCAAAGCCAGCATGCCATGACAGGTGAACTCGAAGAATCGGAGCGTGCCCGCGCAAGCACTTTCAAACAGGATCTGCACCGCGAGCGTTTTGTCGCCCGACGCTGGTGGCGCCGCCAGGTCATCGCCCAGGCAGCAGGTGTGGACCCACAATCCATCAGCATCCATCATGACCGACTCGGGAAACCTCGCATCGATGCGCCCGCATCGCTCCGATCGACGAGCATTTCGTCATCGCATCACGACGGCGTTGCCTTGGTCGCGTGGTCCCGTTCGCGCACCGTTGGCATCGATGTCGCTGCCTGCGACGCGAGTCATGTCACGCCTGAAGCTGCACGCATTTTTATGACCAACCACGAGTACAACGACTGGTCTCAATGTGACTCTGATGATCAAGCAGCACATTTCTATTGGCTATGGACGCGTAAAGAGGCTGTGCTCAAAGCCTTGGGTACCGGTTTTGCAACCGACCCACACCGCGTGGATGTACGCCATCCGCAGGTTGTGTGCGAGAGCGGGCTCGCGCTGCATATCACCGATCTTGTTTTCCGAGACGGTTGGGCGTGCGCACTCGCAGCCAGTGATTGAACAGTCCTCCCAAAGCCATTTCCTCTTTGAATCACACTCAATGAAAATCGCGTGATCGCGTGTTGAGGTTGTCGAGTTGATCATCAAGGCTTTCGATGCGGTTGGCGTGGAGGTGGATAACCTCACCCTGCCGTTCGATCCGTCCATGGATGACCAGAGCGCTGCTGAGTCGCGTCACGCGTCGGAATCGTTCGTAGACCCTGGGCCACACCACGATATTTGCGATACCTGTCTCATCTTCAAGTGTCAGAAACACCACGCCCGATGCTGTCCCTGGTCGCTGGCGGCACAGGACGACACCTGCAACCGCGAGCGAACGCCCCTGCGGGCATCGCTGTTCGCTCCGCAGGTCGGCAGCACGAATCACAGACAACCCGTCAAGCGTCGATCGAATGAAGGACATGGGGTGCGCCTTGAGTGACAAGCCTGTGGTCTGGTAGTCATGAAGGACACGCTGCCGAGGCGAGGTCGCTGGGAGTTCATCGATCCCGTCCGTGTCAGGTGATTCCTGTTGCTCGAACAGTGGGAGCCGTTCGTCACGCAGCGGCTTGATCGCCCAGAGCGCCCCCCGACGGTCGAGCCCCATCGACCCAAATGCGTCGGCTTCAGCGAGTCGGCGCAGACCCATGACGCGAACTCCACTCGTTCGCCACAGCGATGCAATCGCATGAAACGGTCCGTACTGTCCGACCGCCTGCGCAACACACTCGGCATCGGCTTTGGCGAGCCCTTTAACCAGACGCAGTCCAAGTCGAATTGCCTCGCCTCCATCTTCGAGCGTGCAATCCCATTGGCTGTGATTGACATCGACCGGACGAACAACAACACCGTGCTCTCGAGCATCGCGGATGATCTGCGCCGGGCGATAGAAACCCATCGGTTGCGAGTTGATCAGGGCAGCAGCGAATGCCGCGGGTTCGTAATACTTCAACCAGCATGACGCATAGACCAAGAGCGCGAAACTCGCTGCGTGCGACTCCGGAAAGCCGTATTCGCTAAACCCCTTGATCTGCTCGAAGCATCGTTCAGCAAACTCGCGCGCATACCCACGCTCCATCATGCCCGCGATGATCTTCTCGCCGAAACGAAAGATGGCATCACCCTTGCGTTTCCACGCGGCCATCGCGCGGCGCAACTTGTCGGCTTCGTCCGGAGTAAAACCCGCAGCCACGATCGCAAGCCGCATCGCCTGCTCCTGAAACAGCGGCACACCAAGTGTTCGACCCAGCACATCTTCAATCGCGGCATTTGGGTAGGTAATGGGTTCTTCGCCATTCCGGCGGCGCAGGTAAGGGTGCACCATCTTCCCCTGAATCGGGCCGGGCCGCACGATCGCGACTTCGATCACGAGGTCATAAAAGTTCTCAGGTCGAAGCCTCGGAAGCATTGACATCTGCGCCCGGCTTTCGATCTGGAAGACACCAAGTGTGTCGGCTTTTTGAATCATCGCGTAGACATCCGGGTCTTCGGCCAGTTCGCCGAGCACCTTGGGCATCGACAGATCACGCCCCCGATGTTCGCGGATCAGGTCGAATGATTTGCGAACGCATGTGAGCATCCCGAGCCCGAGGCAGTCGACTTTGAGCATCCCCATCGCATCGATATCATCCTTGTCCCATTCGATGACCGTCCGGTCTTCCATCGATGCATTCTCGACGGGGACGAGTTCGCACAGCGGCCCGCGTGTAATCACAAACCCACCGACATGTTGCGAGAGGTGCCGGGGAAACCCGATGAGTTGCCGTGTCAGGGTGAGCACTTTCGCGAGTGTCGGATCGCGCGGGTCAAAGCCGGCTTCTCGCACGCGATCTGCCCGTGGTTGTCCGCCCCAATGGTCAAGCGACTTGGCGAGCGTATCGACCGCATCAAGGCTGAGCCCCATCGCCTTACCGACTTCGCGGACGGCGCTGCGCCCACGATAACTGATGACTTCTGCCGTCAGCGCTGCCCGGTCGCGCCCATACTTGGCATAGATATACTGGATGACCTCTTCACGCCGCTCGTGCTCGAAGTCGATGTCAATATCAGGCGGCTCGCCGCGCTCGCGGCTGACAAACCGGGCAAAGAGCAGTTGAAACCGTGCCGGGTCAACCTCGGTGATGCCGAGGCAATAACACACCGCAGAGTTGGCCGCCCCCCCGCGACCCTGACAGAGAATCCCGCGCGAACGGGCAAAAGTCACGATGTCATAGCAGGTCAGAAAGTATGGCTCGTAGTGGAGTTCAGCGATCAGTTCCAGTTCACTCTGGAGCGAAGTACGCACCTTGTCAGGAACACCATCCGGGTAACGCCTGTGTGCGCCGGCCCATGCCTCGCGTGTGAGATAGTCCAGCGGCGTCAACCCGTCCGGGCATGCCGCGGATGGATATTCATACCGCAGTTCGTCGAGGCTGAACGCCGATGCACGGCGAGCGACTTCATCCGCACGGTGCACCGCTGCGTCGAGCGGGCCGAACAATCGAAGCATCTCATCCTTCGGCTTCAGGTGCCGTTCGGCATTGGGATGAATGGCGCATCCCGCTTCGTCAATTGTGCACCCACGCCGAATACATGTCAGCACATCCTGCAACGGCCTCCGCGCGGGCTCGTGATACCGAACGGCATTCGTTGCGACCAAAGGCACGCCGCACGCACAGGCGCACTGTTCAAATCGTCGCAGTCGCTCTGCGTCGTCAGGTCCATACGCAACCCAGGCTGCAAGCGAAAGGCGGTCATCACTGAACATGCCTCGCAGCCTTCGGGCGGTGTCGATGAACCGATCATCAATGTGGTCGGGCGGCATCAAGATCCCAAGCAGCCCGTGACTGTGCTCGATCAGGTCCTCTACGCCGAGGTCACATTCCCCTTTTGGTGCACGCCGTCTGCCGATCGTCAGCAGTCGGCACAGCCTCGCGTACGATGCGCGGTCTGTCGGATACACAAGCACTTCCATATCGCCATCGCGGGCAAGTCGCAGTCGGCTGCCAACCGCGAGGGGGATGCCGATGTCCTTGGCAGCGACATGGGCCCGGACAATCCCGGCAAGGGTGTTCACATCCGCGATGCACGCAACACTGTGCCCAAGCAAGGCCGCCTGCTGGACCAACTCTTCAGGGTGGCTCGCACCCGTCAGAAAGGTGTAGTTACTCATCGTTGAGAGTTCGGCGTATCCGCCAGATGCAACCAGCGCAGACGGACACCGTGGCTCATCGCGAAATGGATGCGGACGCGGCTTGGCCGGCGGAGACTGCGGCATCACTTACGCCCAGCATCCATGCACGAACCATGCCCGCGTGCTCACCACCTGAAACGCCCAAAGCCAACGCCCGGTTTCATCCTGCAACTTGAAATAGTCACGCGTTTCCCGGTCGCCAGCCCACCATTCAGGACCGATTCGCTCGGGCCCGATACAGCATCTGATACGAATCTGTTCGTTGCCCCACCTCAGGTGCAACACCGGACCGTCAGGCGTGAGCGCGATTGCCTCCGCCAAGATCGGTCGGTCAAACAATGCCGTGGGCCGATCGCCAATCGGTTCATGCGTGCTCGTTGTTTTGTGAGCACGCAACGAGCGACGGGCAATGCTCTCGACTCCAACGGCTCGCTCAGGAATATGTGAGTCACGCGTCAAAGGCCGCAACACCCGACTCTCACCGAGTCGCCCGACAAGTGTATCAATCAACCGCCCCTCTTCGTGCCGGCTGATACGCCCCCCCTTTTCCAGGAGTTGTGACTGTTCGTGTGGCAATCGTTCCGTCCGTGTCGCGATGAGTGTGACCGCTTCAACGCCGAACCCGAGATGTGCCGATTCCAACTTTGGTCGAATAATCGCCCAGAGGTGCCGGATATCTCGGCTCGGTCGGCTCAGGACTGCCGAGAGCACCGTCGGTTCAAGATCGCTTCGCGTCAGTGTGACTTCGATTCGTGTTGCGCCCTCCTCGCGATTGTGTAAAGACGCGCACAACGATGTGAGCAAGTCGCGGGTTGTCCATTCGATCGCTTCCCACTGTCCCGTCGGGCCCTCAAAAAGTCGTTCGACGCGCGGCGGATCGATCGGGCGAATCGGTTCGATCGTCTCGATCGCATCGCCGAGCGCCTGATCGAGGTGCATGAGCAGCGTGCCCCCAAACCTCGCCGGCAGGGTGCGCCGTGGCAACGCGAGCAACTGGTCAACACGCTCGACACCCAGGCTCGCGAGTTCATCCACCGTGCTCGATTCGAGCCGCAAACAATCGATCGGGAGCGGGCCGATGGCTTTTCGTTGTTCGCCATCGCTGATAATCGATCCATTCGAACCATGTCGCGCCAGCGCCCACGCACAGCCGAAGGTCGGTGCAATGGCTGCTCGGGCATTGATCCCCAGTCGCCCGAGACCATCGACCGCAGCAGCGAGCAAGCGATGTTCACCTTGCCAGACATTCGCGCAGCCTCGCACATCGAGCAACAACCCGTCCGGCGGATCAACACTGACCACCGGCGCGATGCGCAGCGCCCAAGTCGCGAGTGCTTCGAGCGCCGCTGCATCGCGCCCTGTCGCATGCGCCGCGATGCGCACGGTCCCCGGCGGCAGAGCAGCCCGCGCATCCCCGACCGACATGCCCGGCTTCACACCCAGTTCATATGCCCGCTCGCAGACATGCACGATCACATGTCGTTGTCCCGAGCGTTCGGTGACGAGGATCGCTCGCCGATCATCCACTCGCCCGACTCGCCGATCGCGCCGCCTCATCCGGTCGATCGCCAGCATCGGAAACCACACTGACATGGCCCGTTTCATATGCTCTCTGCACCACCCATCGGCGTGCCTCCCATGTGCCCGGCTGCACTCCCTTGCAGCGCAGCAGTTCCAGCGCCCACCCTGGCGATGATGTATCCGTCGGTGCCGGATGGACACGCCACCGTGTCCATGCCGCCGAGATCGTTCGTCGTTCCTTCATTGGCCTCGCGAGCAGGCACAGCGTGCCACCGCTCGCCGCCGCGACTTGCAGCCGCCTCGACTCCCCCATGCCAAGCCCGGACCCATCGCCGATGATCACACCCACAGCCCGCGATCGCAGCGCGACATCCAGCGTCCACACACGCTCCGCCCGATCACGCGGTTCGAGATAGATTGACCGGGCAAGAACCGAGGCTGAAAGGGTCCGGGCATACGGACAGCAGGTTTTCCCAACCCATACAAGAAGCCCGCCTTCCGCCGCAGCCGTGACCGACCGAGTCGCCAGGTGTGTCAGCAGACTGAATGGTGCGATCAGTCCGCGATGTGGCCATGGCTCGACCAGCCATTCGTGCAAAACACCACGCCGAAGACCACCGATCCCCTGATCAAGTTCATCCCAACCCGTCAGTACCGGATCGGAGGTATTCAGCGTCCCATGAGGTGTCGCGACCGCTTCGACAGCGTCCGCAAGACGGGCCAGAACATCGCTCTGATTCTCAATACGCCGCCCTAAAGATCGCATTCTGTAAGGGTACAACCCAAACAAGATCCATTCAAGCAAATTCTTGGCTTTTCACAACAGACGATCAACAATCAGGCATGTGTGGTCGCGTTGCGTCGTATTTCACTTGGGAGCAGATCAAAGCACTGGCCGAGCCTTTCTGGATGCCCAGCGAAGGCAACGACCCCGAGCCATCGTGGAATGTCGCGCCAACACAGCAGGCACCCGTTATTCGTATCACCGATGGGAAGCCCGAATGCCTTGAAGCCCGTTGGGGCCTGATCCCATTCTGGGCCAAAGATCTGAAGATCGGCGCTCGCATGATCAACGCGCGGGCTGAAACAGTCGCCGAGAAACCGGCGTTCCGATCGGCATTCAAAAAGCGCCGATGCATCATCCCCATTTCAGGCTTCTACGAATGGCAAAAACAAACTGCTGGCGCCAAGGTCCCGCACTACATCACGCGCGCTGATGACAACCCGATGCTTCTGGCCGGACTCTGGGAATACTGGGACAGGGGTGCCGAGCCAATCGAGTCATTCACCATCATCACAACGGATGCCAACGAGTTCATGTCACCCATCCACGACCGCATGCCGGTGATCCTTGAACCCGAGCGGGTCAGCGCATGGCTGAGCCCGCAGACCTCGGCTGAGGAAGCACAGACGCTGCTTGTTCGCGCACCAGATGGCGTACTCGAAGCGCACCCCGTGAGCACAACCGTGAACTCACCAAGAAACAACGGGCCTGAGTTAATACAGCGATGGGGTGCCTAGTCGGCCAGCGCATCCCGCAAATACCAGCAGCCTCTGGCACGGGCAAGACATGACGGAACATGCTCGTCGTTGCGGATCGAAACGAGTGACCTCGGCGGGGTTCAAACCACCCTGCGAGCGCACGCGGTTCGGATCGTTCAGCGGTGGCCAGTAATCGCCAACGCAGTATGCAACCATGGCCAATAACAACCATCACGCCGCGTTGCTGTTCCAATTTCAAGCGTTGAGTTCATCGCTATTGCGTGCACGAAGGCGGTTTTTGTAGAATCATTGTGATTGGCACGCCATGTGCAATCGAATCGCCGGTCGTGGGAGACTGTCAAAGGAGTTGCCATGAATCGTGGAGTATCACTTGTCGCAACTTGTGTGATTGGTTTTGCCAGCATTTCGAACGCCGAACCGGGTGATGTGTCGTGGAGCCTCGTGCGCCCGACCAATACCGGCGTGCCCGGCGACTACACCCAGGCAATCTTTATCGACGACGACGATTCACCGTGGATCGCCGGGTATGTGCCCTTCTGGGAAGAAGGCGGCATGGCGCACTTTGACGGCACCAATTGGCGCGTCCTCGGCAATGTCGACTGCCCACAGATCGGCACGCAGATCGGAGCACCACGCTTCAATGACATCGTCAAGACCGACGATGGAGTCATGTGGATCGGGACGGGCCGCGGCTTGTTGCGTTTCGACCCGAGTGTCGAGCCGTGGTGCGTGACGAAGTTCACACCAAGCAACTCCGGAATCGCGGGTGCAGATGTCAGCAACATTGATATTGCTCCCGATGGAACGCTCTGGATGGCGTGCTCGACATGGGGAGGTGGCACGCAGGGGGGACTCTCCCAATATGACCCCGCCACCGATACATGGCAAAGTTGGGATACCTCCAACGGCCTTCCGTGGTGGAGCGGCTGGGACTGGGTTGATTATGTTGCCGTCCAGCCCGACGCTGCGGGTGGATACACCGTGTGGTTCGGATCACGCGAAATGGGTTTGACCACATACAAAGATGGCCTGTTCATCTGGTACGGCAGCCCGACACCCCCTGATGTCTCGCCACTTCCGACCGGTGTTGGTGGTCATGACCCGGTCGATGACAACGGCAACATTCTGCTCAGTACAGACGCGGGGATTGCTTTCCGTTCTCCCTCGGGCGAATACACGATCGTGGGCAGTTATCCCGCCGGACTCGGCAGTGAAGTCGCCATATTCGAACCGATTTCTGACGGGCGTGTGCTGCTCGGTACTTACTACGCGGATGTGTTTGTCTGGGACAAGAGTTGGACCCACCTCGGCAACTGGGGTTCTGGGAACCACACCTATGCATTGGTCGAAGACGCTGCTGGCAATTTCTGGGCTGGGGGTATTGGAGGCTCGGCGAAGTACGAAGACGGGCAATGGCAACGCCATCGCCTGACCAACTCGGGCATGCTCGATTTCTTTGTGGACGATGTCGCACTCGCACCCAACGGCGATGTCGCGATGACCGCGAATGCTGGTCCAGGCACCGGTGGCTTCGACATCATGCACCCGGATGGTACTTGGACCAATGCGAATGTTGCGACCTACGGAATCGGTTTGCCGTGGCCTTATCCGACCGACAACACATCGGCGGTCGAATTCCGCGAGAACGGCAACTTGCTCTTTGCTCCAACAAACAACGGGCTTCGCGAGTATCAAATCGGCGAGCCGTTTGTTGACTTGATACCGCAAACCTATGACATCGAACACATTGGTTTTACCAGGAATGGTCGCGGGTGGGCATCGACAGGTGGGGGCGTTGTATTCCGCGAGGGTAACGGCGGCGACTGGCAGCCGTTCTTTAATGCTGACGGCATTCCTGCTGGTGGTCTATGCGGCATCGTGGCTGATCCGCTCAATCATGATGCGGTCTGGATCGGTGCGCAGTTCGGCATTTTCCGAACAACCGATGGAACAAACTGGTTTGAGATTCCACGGGATGCCATCGGATTGACGCAGGACTCCATTGGGTACCACATCACTGCCTTTGATGTGGCTGATGACGGAACGCTCTGGATTGCGTCCGGCAGAGGGCTCTTCCACTACGACCCGGCCACGGGGCTTTACGACACTTATGACCTCTCCAACTCGCCGCTCCCATCGGACGATATTTTCAATGTTGAGATCGCGCCTGACGGATCTGTCTGGATCTCCATGTTTGATCAGATTTTTCCCTATCCTGGCGGCGTGGCCCAACTCAAAGAAGGCACATGGCGCGTGTGGCAGGCGCAAACGAGCCCCCTCCCGCACAACCAGATCAATGACCTTGAGAGTCGCGCTACGCCGACCGGATATGAAATCTGGGTCGCGACCGCGAGTGAGGCAATCGCCGTGATTGCTGTCGAAGGTGACACCAGTTGCGGTGCCGATTTCAACGCCGATGGTGTGCTCAACTTCTTCGATGTTCAGGCTTTTCTTGCAGCGTTTTCCGTGCAAGACCCGGCTGCCGACATCGTTGCCGATGGTGCGTTCAACTTCTTCGATGTCCAGGCATTCCTCGCTCAGTTTGCAGCCGGATGCGGTTGACATCAGAACTGTTCTAGCCAAACAAAGAGATTCATCATGACCACGCACCTATCACTCAAATTGTTCGTTGCGACCATCCCCGTCGTCACCGCCCATGCTCTGGCCGATACACCACTTTACCATGTGACAGATATGGAAGCGGCACTCGTCGAATACTTCCCAGACTACGAGTATTTGAGCAGTCAAAGCCGCAATCTGAATGAGAATGGCGACGCAATCGGTGAGGTGGCAGTCAGCGGCGGACTTCAGCAGTCCTGGATATTCACATTCGAACACGGGCTTGTCATACTTCCGCTCATCCCGGGGGCACCCGCTACCCAGGTGATGGACTTGACCGACCGGGATGCGAACGGCGAGATCATCATCGTAGGGGGCGCTGTCCATGGCGTTCACGACTATGCGATCGCGGCTGCCATCTGGCGATACTCCACACTCACCGGCGAAGTCATCGAGACTCGAGATGTCGGGAATGTGCCAGGCTATGACGAAGGCAAGTTGATAGCAGTGAACAACGACGGCATGGCGGTGGGGTATCAAGGTGAAAACACCTTTGGTGCCGTCACAAAATTTAATGTCCACACAGACGAGTTGCAGGTGCTCAATTTTCCAGCGCGCGTTGCAGACATCAACAATGTCGGCCAAATCGTCGGCGGTCAATACATTGGTGACCTCGATGGAAACAGCACGCAGCTGGATAAACCGCCAGACTGCACAAGCCTGACTTTGACAGGGATCAACGATCACGGCTGGGTGGTTGGACGCGCGGGCCGACCGTATTCAGACGGAGCCGGGCGGAGACTGGCAAGTTGGGTACGGCGCATCGATTCCGGTTGGCATGTCCCAAACCCTGGCAGCCCATGGCAAACCGGGTTTACCATCAACAACGCCGGAGATCTGACCATCGGGTACGGACCCGGCTGGGATGGCGGTCTGTATCTTGCAGCAAGCGATGAAGAGTTTGCTCTCGACGCGACCTTGCCGCCAGAAGATCAGTCAAGGTATTCGTTCGACCTGGCGTACGGGTTGAACGACAATCAGCAGGTGGCAGCCGCTTCGGGGCATGCTGTTCTTCTGACACCGGTGGGGCGCATGATCATCCCCGGTGATGTCAATGGCGATGTTCAGGTCAATCACGATGATCACTGTGCCTGGATAGACAACCCCATCGACCTTGATGGTGATGGTGATGCTGATGTCGCAGATGAAGCGTGGCTGATCGACCGATTGGAGGTCTTTGGTTTTTTCGTGCAAGATTGCAACGGCAACGGCGTGAATGACCACTGCGATATCTCATCGGGACTGAGCAACGACTGTAATAACAACGGCATCCCGGATGAGTGTGAAGACGACTGCAACGGAAACGGCGTGCCCGACTCCTGTGAGCCGGACTGCAACGGCAATGGCATCCCTGATCCATGTGATATCACAGCCGGCTCGAGTGAAGACTGCAATGCCAACGGGATTCCGGACGAGTGTGACGACGGGCGAACCATCGAAACTACCCGCGTCTTTGAAACACTCTACCCCCTGTATAAAAACGCTGAGTTCACCAGCGAAATCGTTGTGTTCGATGAAGGGCTCGTTGACGATGTCGATTTCAATATTGAATTGCTCTATCGAATTGGAAACTTGGGTGTTCGGCTCGAACACAACGGTGTGACGGTGACGCTGATTGACCGCCCGGGATTCCCCGAAGACAGTTTTAGTGGCAACGGACAACTCGGATACGACATCATCCTCGATGACGAGGGCACCGGCGGAGCGATCGAGCACGAAGGCAACTTCGGATCGCCATTTGGCCCGATTGTCTCGCCCCCGAGTTACACGCCGAACGAACCGCTTGCTTCGTTTGACGGCATGCCTGTTGCAGGTGTCTGGACCGCCACGGTCTTTACATCAGATGGCGACTCACCTGTGTTGGCCAGGGAATGGAACAGTTGGGGTTTGACCATTACGACGGCTCCCGAAGAAGTTCCCGATGTGTGCGGCTGCCCGGCAGACTTCAACGACGATGGCGTGCTCGACTTCTTTGATGTGCAAGCGTTCCTCGCTGCGTTTGCGGCAGAAGACCCCGCAGCGGATTTCGTCGAGGATGGTACTTTTACCTTTTTTGATGTTCAGGCGTACCTCGCTGCGTTCGCCGGAGGCTGTCCATGATCACACGCTGTCAGACCAACTCGATTGCAATCGGAGGAAACATGCAACGCTCACACGCACGGGGAACAGCCATTGCACTGCTGTTGAACGCCGTCGTACTCAACAGCAGCGTATTCGCGCAACCGGAATACGACGCGGTTCTCATCGAACCGTGGAACCAGTCTTATAGTCTGGCGACTTCGCGAGCAGCCGGGATCAACAACAATAATGTGGTGTCGGGCTGCGCATCGCCATTGACCGGCTCGTGTTCATTTCTATGGACCGTCGAAAGCGGCAAGGAACAGGTCAATCTGGGCGGCGCGATCAACGATGATGGATATGTTGCTGGTACCTCGTGGCTTCGGTCACCTGACGGCACACTCGTTGAAATGCCGGGACTCGGGGGGGCACGCGACATGAATAACGATCGTGTCGTCGTCGGGGCGGTGACAGGGCGATATTGGGGCGGATGTCGGTATACGCGCCATGCCACAGTTTGGGATGAAGCCAACGGCAGTCGATCACTTGTGACCGATTTCGATGTCGTCGCAGCACATGAGAGCCGAGCCATCAACAACGCGGGCGAGATTGTGGGGGTGCGTTCGAGTACCGGCTCATGCGGCGATTTTGAAGCGTTCTATCTGAATGTGCACACCGGCGAACACATCGATATTCATGCTGCGTTGCTCGGCACCACGATGGGTCTGACCCAGGCGTACGACATCAACGATGACGGATTTGTTATTGGCACAGGCCCGGTGGACAATCAGGTTCGCGCGTTCTTGTGGAGCCGGGACGACGGATTCACATTCCTGCCCAATCTCCCAGGCACGGTCCCGTCATACTCAAACCCGAGTGCAATCAACAATCATGGAACGGTCGTCGGTGCAGCAGTCGTGAACGATGAGTGGCGTGCATGGGTCTGGGATGCTGATGCAGGCGTGCAAGATCTGAACGATGTTGCCGACGGCATCCCCGCTGACTTCGTGATAGAAGATGCGATCGGCATTAATGACAACGGCTGGATCATTGCCCGAGGTCACTATGGCTCATGGAGTCCGGAGCGAGCCATCGTTCTCATCCCCAGAACGATCGAGTGCCAACCGGACATGAACGGGGATTCAGTGCTCGATTTCTTCGATGTTCAACTGTTTCTGGCTGCATTTGCAGCAGAAGACGCAGCTGCCGACTTCGTGAACGACGGCGTGTTGAACTTCTTTGATGTGCAGACATTCCTGCAGGACTTCGCAGATGGATGTCCTTGATTGATTGCATGATCGACTTGTGTGGGTGAAACAGGAAAGGCAGGAGAGTTTCATGAACTGTGCAACAAAAATACTCGCGACGCTCATTGTGGTGGTCGTCTCCGGGTGCCTGACGCGTGTTGCAAACGCACAAGCCAACTTTGCTGAAAACTTTGAAAACAATGGGCCTGATACTGCGGTTGGTCCACAAAACCTCGTGAATCAGGGTTGGATTTTTCGCAACCAATGTAACCCCACATTCAGCTACGCTTGGTATGACGGCACAAGCTTCGGCGGCGAGCCCTTTGACGGCACCGGATTCCTGGCGACCGATGCACTGGCGACCGACAACTTCGGCGGCGAATTCAGCGTCTGGGCGATCTTGCCAGAGATCGACAATCAACAAGCAGGTGACGAGTTTTCACTCTGGGTGTACGGCGGTGGCTCCGCGACTTACGACACCTGGCTTGAAGTCCGATACGCACCGAGCGGTACCAGCACCGGTTCGTCACCAACTGATATCGGAGACTTTACCGAAGTCTTGTTCAGTGCCGAAATGCCGCTGTCAACACTCGGCTACCAGCGCATCAGCGCGCCTGTGCCGGGGAATGGTCGCATCGCGATTCGTGTCCGCGCTGACTACATGATGGCGTTCGCAGGGCGCGGGTTCAATCTTTCCGTCGACACGCTCACAGTCGGAGCGCCGCCCGATGATCCTTGCGGCGTTCCTATTCCTGCTCCGGGCGAATCGGTTATCTGGACCGCAGCAGACAGTCCGTACAATATCTGCCAGAGCCTGCTTATCCCGCAGAACGCAACCGTGATCGTCGAGCCGGGCACCACCATCACCATTGGTTCAGGCAACACCCTCCGCGTCGAAGGCAACCTCATCGCACAAGGCACGGCGGAAAGCCCGATCGTCTTCGATGGATCGACCGGCTTCAACGACGGGCTTGATGTCGCACTCACCGGCGAGGTCGAAATTGCTTTCGCCGAGTTCCACACGCGCGTCTTTGGCGGCGGAGACGACTCTGTTTTGATCGTGACCGATTCATTTTTCGGACCCGATGCGCTGCTTTCGGGTGTTCGTGATCTCGCTGTATTCGATCGCTGCGTCTTCGACGGCGGCGGCAGCCCAACCAATCAGAGCATCATCGCTGGCGGTGTCCGTTTGACCGACACCATGTTTACCAATGGCGCGAGTGCGCAGGTGACCGGTGTCATGTACCTTAACAACATCACGATGGATGGCGGACAACTCCGTCTACACAGTGAATCGGTCGCTTATCCCGTGTTTGTCAACAACATCGCGGTCTCGAACTTCCCAACTGACGCAGGTCTTTCGCTGCAGGGGCCGAACTTTTTGCTCGGTGACAACATCAGCCTGCAGAACAACCTGTATTCGCTCCGCCTTGCGGGCAGTGGTGCCGGCGTGTTGCCGGGGTCGACACTGCCGTTGGAGGGCAACGCCAACAACTTCATTCTTGCCGACGCGTTCTACCTCGCATTCAACCGACACTGGGCTCACACCGGGCTCGACTATCTCGTCGCCGGATCGTTCCCTCAAAACTATGGCGGCTCGATGATCGTTGAACCTGGTGCAACGCTCCGCTTCGGGCCGGATGCCGGCGCGTTCATCATCGACAGCGCCAATGTTGTCCTTGATGGAACTCGCGACAAACCGATCACGCTCAAGTCAGATCAGCCGTTCGCTCGCTGGTTTGGACTCAAATGGGTCGATGTCTTCGATGCCAAGGCCACGCACACCATCTTTGACGGCGGACAGATCACCGTGCAATCTGATGGCGGTGTCATGGATCTCATGAACTGCACCGTGCGCAACTCACTCGAAGGGACCGCTTCGGTCACCGGCGGAATCGTCCGGCTCCATAACTCAAAGATCATCGACAATCAAGTCGGCATGGTGACCACGGTCAGCGGTCGCGTCGAGGCAGACGGCACGAACAGCCCGAACATCTTCGAAGGCAACAATGTCGCGATTGACTACAACAACAACAGAGGGACATTCCCCTACCTTCGCTACAACTGGTGGGGGGATCCGACCGGTCCAACCAATCCGCTTCACCCGTCAGGCCAAGGCGACATCGTGCAAGATGTCCATCCGGCCGCCTTTACGCCGTTCCTCGATGCGCCGCCATCTCAGACTGATGACTTCCCCGTTGTCGACATGATGCCGGTGTTCTTCACCGCTCACACGGGTGATAAAATCATCCTTCGATGGTCGTCAACAGACGATGATGCGGTTGTTGCTCATCGAGTCGAGTGGGCCGACCACGATTTCCCAAGTGAGTTCGAAGTGATCGCAACCCTGCCGGGCGATGAAAACACCTTTGAGTTCACCGTTCCTCTTGTCGAGCCGACCAATCTGTACCCGACACCCTCTGCGATTCGAATTGTGGCTATCGATTCGGCCGGGCAGGAATCTTCAGATAAAAGCGTTCTCCGCGTGCCGTACCTCGAAGACTGGACAGTGGTGCCGCAGACGGTCGCCACGCCGGCCAATGGTCAGCCCCACGACAACATCGATTTCTGTTGGGCTCCCGGTGGCAACGCCACCGCTTATATCTACTACGACAACGCATTCATGTCGTCTTACCACGGCGGATCGAACACGGGATGCTTGCCAATCGGCGCGACCCTCCCGTATGTCAGTACCGATCGAGCCCGCGCCATGATCGCCATGACCTTTGGAGCAGGCGGACGACTCGAATACTGGTTCAGCGATGAATTCGAGATTCGCCCGGACCCACGGTTCGGCGACACCCCCCCGGTTGTCGAAGTGACCGCTCCGGTTTCAGGCGCTTCGTTCAGCGGCGGGGGAAACATCCCGATCGCGTGGACGGCTTCCGATGACGAAGGCATTCGCGGTTTCCACATCCAGGCAAGTTACGATGGCGCACGCACCTGGCACTTCGTCGCGAAAGATCTCCCGTCTGAGTCGCGGACATTTGATTGGAACCTGCCCGCCAGTACTGGTTTCGATGATGTGCGCATCCGCGTCATCGTCATCGACCAACGGTTCCAGGATTCCTCCGATACCACTGGCATCCTCGCGATTCTTCCCGGCGACGGCTGCCCGGCAGACTTCAACAGCGACGGGATTCTCAACTTCTTCGATGTTCAGGCCTTTCTGAACGCATTCACGAGCGAAGACATGGCTGCCGACCTCAACAACGACAGCATGTTCGACTTCTTCGATGTGCAGGAGTTTCTCGCTCAGTTCAGCGCCGGTTGCCCATAGGAATGACCAATCACGCCGATTCTTCGGTAATCAAGGACTTCGTCATGAACACACTGACCACAATCACACTCGCCGCTCTCGTATCAAGCGCGACAGCACAGACATGCAATTTTGAATCCCCGGTGTCTTACTCAATTCCCGGCGGTTCTGACGGGCCATATTTCGTCGCTTCTGGAGATATTGACAACGACGGCGACATCGATCTCATCACCGACTACAACGGTCCGGGGAACGACCCGACCCAGATTCTCTGGAACGATGGCGATGGTACATTCAGCCTCGGGCCGGTTCTGACTGCCGGGTGGGGGTTCGGCCAGGTCGCACTCGGCGATATGGATGACGACGGCGACCTCGATGTTCTCCGCGTCAGTTACTTCAGCAATGGCGTCTACTTCTACCGCAACGAAGGCTCATCGTTCAGCAGCGGCACCTACTACTCTGGCGGCGGCGGCAGCAGAGCCGTCGTCTGGACCGACATCGATGGCGACAAAGATCTCGACTTCGTCGTCACGGATAAATTTGGTGGGCAAATCCGGCCTTACCGTAACATCAATGGACTCGGATTCACCTCTGTCGGGCTCTTCCCCGTTGGCGCAGATCCATTCGGCATCGACGCAGGCGATATCGATGGCGATGGCGACAACGACATCGTGGTCACCAACGAAGATTCGGCGACCATCACTGTCGCTCTCAATGACGGCACAGGACAGTTCCCGATGACCCAATCGTATGATGTCGGCGAAAGACCCGTTGATGTCTCGTTGACGGATCTCAATGGCGACGGATGGCTTGATGCCGTTGTCGCAAACTGGGACAACTTGGTCGGTATCGGCGATACCGTCTCCGTGCTCATGAGTGACATGGAAGTTGGGTTCAATAATCAGGTCGTCTATCAAGTCGCGGCGCGTCCGACTTCAGTCAAGGCTGCCGACATGAACGGCGATGGGTTCATCGATATCGTCGCATCCTGCGGCGTTGATGATGAGATCGCCGTGTTGCCCGGCAACGGCGATGGAACTTTCCAAACTGCAGAAACCTTTGCCGCCGGCAACAGCCCTGAGTTTCTCGCGCTTGGCGATTTTGATGGCGACGGCGCGACCGATGCCGCTGTCGTCCTTGGGAGCCCGAACGCGGTATCAGTCTTGATAAACGCATGCGACACGCCGGTTGATCCGCCAGTGGTCGACACACTCTGGCATGTCGGTTGGGACAACTTCTTCAACGAAGACCTTCCGTCCCATGTCGCAGTTGATGGTCAGGGCAATATTGTGACCGCAGGCTCGACCTACTTTACCGCCAACGAGGACGATTTCTATGTCGTGAAGTTTGATGCCGATGGCAATCAACTCTGGGATTACACCTACAACGGGACCGGCGACCACTACGACAAAATCTACAACCTCGCGATCGACTCAACGGACGCTGTCATCGTCAGCGGCGAATCATGGAACAACAATTTTGGCGTTGAATGGGCAACCATCAAGATCAACGCAGATGGGACCACCGCCTGGACCAAACGGTACCTCGCAGCCAACACATTCAGTCAGCAAAGACCGGGTGGACTGGCGATCGGTCCAAACGACGAAGTCGCGGTTTGCGGCTACTACATCAATGCAAGTTTCGAGTTCCTGTTCACGGTTGTCGTCTATGACGAAAATGGAACTATGCTGTGGGATGAACATCTGCCAACCGCAGGAACAACCTACACCGGTCAGGCTCGAGCAATCGCTTTTGATACTCAGGGCAATGTGATCGTCACCGGTTCAATTGAGGACGATGATGAGTTCGGTGAAGAGTTGATGACCGCCAAGTTTGCACCCGATGGCACGCTCTTGTGGTCCGAGCGACTTGATGCAACCGATTCGGACTTTTTCAATGAGACCATCGGCCGAAGCCTCCATGTCGATGGTGACGACAACATCTATGTCGCCGCAACGACCTATTCCGGCTCGGCAACCAACGATGACTTTGTCGTGGCAAAATATGCGCCCGGTGGCGGTCTTGAGTGGTCGCGAACATATTCAGGCCTCGGTGCAACAACAGCGTTCAAGTTGACCCCTCTACCCGACGGGACGATCGTCGTCTCGGGAAGTGGCGGTAGTGGGGTGGTGATGCACGCGTTCGATGGGGCGGGCACAACGCTCTGGGGCTCTTCCGTGCCAGCGTCGATCAACTCGAGTAACTCAACCGGCCACATTACGCTTGGTTCGGATGGGTTCCTTTATCTCCTCGGCCAGGCCGGTTCAGACCTCGCCGTGTTCCAGGTTGATGCCGGAGGCACGCTGCTTTCGACCACAGATCTGGACTCAGGTTCCGCGACTGACAATCGGGCTGCAATCACAGCCGGACCAAACGGAACCCTCTACGCCCTTGGCTCCTACCAACCAGAAATCGTGAACCGTCGAGACTTCTCGCTGTTCAAACTCTCGACTGTTGATACGACATGCCCGGCGGACTTCGTTGCCGATGGCGTGCTTGACTTCTTCGATGTTCAAGCGTTTCTGTCGGCTTTCGCCACGGAAGACCCCTCAGCCGACTTCGTAGCTGATGGCACTTTCGACTTCTTCGATGTTCTCGAATTTCTCCAGGCGTTCGCGTCTGGTTGCTGACAATTCGATGGATCTGATTGCTCGACTCTCGTGGCAGATTTGAAGACCTCAGGCTGCCCGTGCGCCGATACTCGTTTCTGCGATGGCCGGTACCCGTGTCTCACGCACAGACCCGACCGTGACCGCTGAGGACTCGAACGACCCCGCAAGACGCAGTAAAAAAAGAGCCAATGTTGAACGAGGCTGCGCACAAAACAGCACGGTCTTTGGCGTGCATTTGTCATCACCGCGTTGTGAATGATTCGCAAACACCAGCGAATGCTGGTCACAGGCAATCAAGAGCGAAAATTGCGCACTGCTGCGAAACGAAACAAGTGATCCCGGCGGGATTCGAACACCATCCAAATACATCGGGAAATACGGGCAATTCGGAATCCGGCGGCGCACAAAGCGGCGCAGTTGGAAGCGATTCGATTCTGTCTGAGCACATTGACGCGGACCTTGTGGTTGTGATTAAAGCGTGGTCGGGACTACCTGCGAGCATTCGTGAAAACATCACGACGATAGTTTCAGTGAACCGGGCTAGTGAATCGATCTCAAAGGTTGACCTTTGAATCCCGATTCCATGAACTCCTGTCACCAGGTCAAATCTATCGGTAGACCGCAATGTCGCATGAGAACGGAGCAGTTATAGCACAGGACCAACTGGGTGTTTGTCGACCGACAGCGATGGTGCCAACGGTGCAAGATCCGTTAGCTCAAGTCGTACCGGCATCGCCAGTTTTCTCTTGCGAACCTCAAACCAATTTGCTAGCGTGAGATTTTCGCACGCTGTCGGAATCGTCAATGGAATCCTGTTGGAGCTAGCGATGTTGGATATTCTCCTCGGACAAAGGTGCGCAGTTGCTAAAACTGCCCTCCTCTTTCTGGTTTTTGTTTTGGGTGGATCCACGGCGTACGCCCAGTGCGATGGCTCTGATGCCAAGTTCATAATCAGCGGTGACTACCACACCTACGGCTTCTTTGGTCAAGGCAGCAATGTCGGGTCCTTTGGCCCTGTGGAGGAGAGTTTTACAGACTCATTCGAGTTTCCAAACGGCAGCACATCTAGGTATGTGACGACTGATCTCAGCCTGACTGGAGCAGATGGCACCCTCAGTGTCGATATCGATCACCAGGCTTTTGTCCGCGCTCGGAGGGACGCGGGTAACGACTGGGGTGGTGTATTTGAAATCACGGTCGATATCTATGTCAAGGGGCCTCCCGGGACGCCATATTTTGTTGATCGAGACCTTCTGGGATCCGTGTCAGTCAACCGAGTAGCGGGAGCGGGAACAAGTCATGCAAATATGCTGGGTACAACCGCGGTTGTGAACGGATCCGGTAGCCAGACCCTTCCGGTGAGTTCCGCAGGCACCGACAAGGGTGTGACTACCAACACACCGCACCCCAGTTGCCCCGACTATCACTACGCCACCTCTGTCTCAATCAGGGGTTTTGGATTCATTTTTCAATCTATTGACATCTGTATATTTGGGAATTGCGGTCCTTTCAACTATCCGTCAAACGGGCTACTTTCGGGAACCATCACAGCGGGATGTACCGGTGGTTGTGAGCCTGACGAAGAAGATCAGACTCCGCCTCCGACTTGTCTTGACGAACAGCCTCCCGCTGCTCCAGAGGGGCCGCAATGTCCTGGCCCATTCGGTTCGGATGACTTCGATCTCCGTACAGTTAGTGACCCCATCTATCTCTTTTCGGGCGAGATGTACCTGAACGAGGAAGACCTTCGAATCAAAGGCCGCGGGACCGACTTCGTTTGGTCACGCAAGTATCGATCAAAATTCGGCGTCAACTCCGCACAGGGCAACGGCTGGGATTGCAGTTACAACATCTTCCTGAACCTTGACGGTGATGATCTGGTATTGAGCAACGGCTGGAACCGAACCGAGGTCTTCCCCGCTTCGGGTTCCGGTGTGTGGACGCGTGACGAGTTCTTCTACGAAATCGTCCAGCAACCCGACAACTCCTATCGCCTGACATTTCCTGATTCTGGCACATGGGACTTTGCACCGATCGATGGATCCGCGGCCCAAGGCAAACTCACTGCAATCAACAATCGCAACGGCAATTTCATGGGTTTTGCTTATGATCCCAGTGGCCGACTCTCCACAATCACCGACACTCTCGGACGCAACATCACAATTGCGTACAACGCAGACAACTTCATTGCATCCGTCACGGACTTTGACGGACGCGTCGTGCAGTACGACTACTACGACGGCATTGAACCTGGAGGCTCTTTCGGCGACTTGAAATCTGTGACAACGCCCACAGTAACCGGGACACCAAACGGGAATGATTTTCCCGCCGGCAAGACGACAACCTATACATACTCCTCCGGATTTGCAGACGATCGGTTGAACCACAATCTTTTGACCATCACCGATCCACGCGGCAACACCATCGCCGTCAACGAATACGCTTCGACCACCGACCCAGATGATCTCCTCTTCGATCGGGTCGTCCGTCAGACATGGGGTGATGTCGGCGATCTCATCGACTTGACCTATGTGACGCAGACACCATCGCCCGAAAACGCGAATGCCATCATCAAGACCATTGTCAACGATCGTGAAGGGCATGTGAAAGAGTTCTTCTTTGACAGTGCAAATCGACTTCTCAGACGGCTTGATTACACCGGATTGGCAGATTCAGATCTTCCTACAACAGAAGTGAACAACCGTCCTGGTCCACCATTACGGGGAAGCGACCCAGCGTTTTTTGAAACGACATGGGAATACAACGCTGACTCCCTCCCAACTCGCATCATTCATCCCAATCTGAAAGAAGAAGAGTTCATCTACGACGATGCGAATGCGGATCCTCGCGCCCATGGCAACTTGCTCGAGCACAGGAGACTCCCCGGTCCGTTGGGAGGAGATCAGATCCTAATCACGGAGACATTCGAGTATGACGAAGGCCACGGCGGGTGCTGCGGAACCAACTTTGTCACACGCCATGTCGATGGCCGTGGCAATGAAACTCTGCATACATACGACGACTTCGGCAACCGAACCCACACGATGCACCGCATCCCTTCCATTGTGGAAGACTTCGAGTACAACGAATTTGGTCAGCTAACGGCGCACACTCTACCCGACAACGGCTCGAGTCATCGACGCCGTGACGAATACGCCTACTACGACGCCGGGCCGCAGCGCGGATACATGGCGCAACGCATCGTTGATGCCACCGGCTTCGCTCTGACGACCACTTACGAGTATGACAATCGTGGCAATGTCATCCGAGAGACTGATCCTCGCGGAGCGGCCACTGACTATTTCGTCAATGCGCTCGATCAGATTGTTCGAGAGACGAGGCGCCACGTGCAGACGCCATCCGGTGCTGTCAGGTATTTCGCAGATACTTTCTATGATGCCAACGACAATGTCGTCCGACTCGATGTCCAGAATGTGCGCGATGACGGTACCGTCGATCCAATCAATCCACTGTTCACGACAACATTCGAGTATGAGACACTCAACCGCCTCACTCGTAAGTCAACCGAGGTTGATCCAGTTCACAACATCGATACCGAATATGCCTACGACGCCAACCGCAATCGTGTCCTCACTCGATACGGTGAAGCCACGAACGAATCAGATCCGTTTAATGTCGTGCAAGTCCAATACGACGAACGAGACTTGGTATTCCGCGAAATCAATGCTCCTGGCCATCCGACGGATCAATCCTCCACGCAGTACGACTATGACCTCAACGGCAATCTCGTAGTGATCAGCGTTGGACTCGAAGAGACACCAAGAATAGAGATTCGTGATTATGACGGATACGACCGCCTCCTGAGTGTCGTCGATCCAATGGGCAATGTCACTCTATTCGAGTATGACGCCAATGGGAATCGTGTACTCCTGTGGGTTGACGGCGAGGAAACTGATGTTCCAGATTCCACGATGAATGTTCGGCTCAGGGAAGTTTCCTATGTCTATGACCAACAGGATCGCCAAACACGACGTGAAGAGGCGTTCTTCGATACTGCATCCCAGATCGACATCGACGATGGGCTTGCTGTGACCGAAACTTTCTACAACGCCAATTCTCAGATTGTGCGAGTCGTTGATGACAACGGGCATGAGCAGATCACGGCATACGACACCGCGAACCGCCGATCGGTGCTGACGGACGGCAAAGGTAATACACGCTCATTCGCGTACGACGAAAATTCGAATGTCGTGAGCGTTGTCGAAGTTGAGAAATCAGATCTCGGGGCATCCGATGAGATATTCTCAACCTCCATTGAGTACGACGGGCTCGATCGTCAGGTGGCCCAGATTGACAACATCGGCAATCGAACCGACTACGCGTACGACTCCCGGGATAACCGCACTCTGTCCATCGATCAAGATCGCAATATTGTACAGTATCAGTACGACGGACTGAACCGGCTGACTTTCACAACTCGTGTACTCACTGACGATGGCACTGGCTCTGGTAATCTCACTGGAACGATTGTCACTTCCCAAACTTGGGATGATTCCTCAAGATTGACTTCGCAGGTTGATGACAACGGAAACGCGACGGAGTATGCATATGACGCTCTCAATCGCAAGACAACTATTGAGCACGCCGACGGCACGCGCGACCAAACGACCTACGACATTCATGGAAACGCGGTGACGATGGTCGATCCGAACAACAGTGTTCAGACTTGCACATACGACTTGCTGAACCGGCTCACCGGCAAGCAGATCGTCGCTGGCCCTGGTGTGTCGAGCGATACCACCGCAGAGGGGTTCATGTACGACGGCTTATCCCGGATCGTCTCGGCTGTTGACGATGACTCGACCGTCTCGCGTTCGTACGACTCCTTGTCGAATGTGACCGCGGAGATTCTGAATGGTGAGTTGGCGACATTCGGTTTCGATGGTGTCGGCAACCAATTGCTCGGTACTTATCCAGGCGGACGCAGCATTTTTACCTCCTACGACGAACTCGATCGGAAAAAAGAGATTCGTGATGGCGTGGCTGGCCCATTGATCGCTCAATACGACTATGTTGGTGTGCATCGCGTTGAGCGTCGCTCGTATGCCAACGGATCACAGACCGAATTCACCTACGATGGAATCACCGGCATTCCCAACGAGCCTGGCGACTTTGGCGTCCGGCGCATTGTCAGGACACGGCACACGCGCGGCGGTGATGTTATCGACGACCGCACTTACTCATGGGACCGCCGCGGCAGCAAGACGCGCCGGACCGATGTTCGCACGAGCGGGCCTCAACTGAGTCACCAATACTCCTACGACTCAGTCAATCGATTGGTTGACACAGAGGTCACTGACGGTGGCGGCTCACCCGTTCGAGCAACGGGATACGAACTTGACGGCGTACACAACCGCCGCACGGTCATTGGTGATCCCGATGAAGGACGCTACACACTTGATGGTACCATTCCTGACCCAGCCGATGTTCAGGTCAATCAATATACAACCACACCGGTCGGTGGCGGAGAATCCCGTTCCTATGACGCGAACGGCAATCTGACATCGGTCCGCTGTATTGCTGACTTTGCCGAACCCGGTGGACATTTTGATTTCTTCGATGTACAGGCGTTCTTGGGTCTCTTTTCTGCACAGGATCCGGCGGCGGACCTCGCCGCACCGACCGGTGCCTGGGATTTCTTTGATGTGCTCGTGTTCTTGAACGCGTTCTCTGCGGGGTGTGATGGTGGCTATCGCCAGATCGTATACGATTACAACAACCGTATGGTGTCGTTCGAAGATGAAGACGGTATGGTCTCGACCTATTCCTATGACGCTCTGGGACGGCGAATCAGCAGGATCGTTGATTCGACCGGTTCTGCTGATGAAACACGCTATTTCTACGACAACTGGCAGGTTGTTGAAGAGCAAAGCAACGCTGGCGCCACAGAGGCGACCTATGTCTATGGCGTTAGTATCGACGAAGTCCTTCATATGCAACGCGGTTCGGCGGACTTCTTCTATCACGGTGATGATTTGGGCAGCGTGTTCGCCGTGTCCGACGCGTCGGGCGCTGCTGTTGAGCGATACGAGTATGACGACTATGGCGACCGGCGCGTCCTCGATGCCGCCGGATCGTTAATCCCTGACTCGGTCATCGGTAATCCCTACGCCTTCGTCGGACGAAGATTCGATCAAGAATCAAGTTGGTACCACTACCGCACACGACAGTTCGACCCACGAGCCGGTCGATTCACCTCACGCGATACGCTAGGGACCTGGCACGATCAAATTGGGGTCGGTAACGGTCGCATATATGCTGGATCCAGTCCTTGGACATTGACTGATCCGTTTGGCCGTGAATCCGAGCCCGGATTCTTTTGCAGTTGGTTCGAATGGCTCGATTTCTTCGGCTGGTGTTCAACTCCAGAACCAAAGCCTCCGTTCCCCTGCTTCGACAGCGTTATGAATGGTGTGCAGGTAGAGCAAAATGGAGGGTATTACCACCCGGGGAGTTGGGATCCCAGCAATCCTCAGAACCCCTCAACTGGTCTTCCTCCTTGTAACGATGAAGAAAAGAAACCGCCCAAGAAGGACAAGCCCGATCGTGAGTTGTGCGGCTCTGATCCAATCGGATCATGCGGGACACTTTGGGAGGGGTCAGTCAATTCGCTATTGGACGCATTTGAAGGCAGACGCTAACGATCAACTGAATTCAAGTTTCAGATTCACTGCTCGCAATCAGAACATCGAGTGAGAAATTGAACCATTGCGCGTTGAAGTGGTTCAGACAAAGTCAGATACTTGATTTTGGAATGGTTTAGGGCAAGCGGGTCTTTAGAAATCAGTTTGCTCCTATTCCGCACGACCGGGCAGGCCGTGGTGGGGCTCCTGAGTGGGTTGGTTACCCGACCATCCGCCACCGAGACATCACGACCGCACGATTAGTCATTCTGAATTTTCAGTACGTTCTCAATGCTAGTGAGCTCGACGACGCCAGTATTCGATGCAAAAGGGCAACTTTCTCCTGACAACAACAGGTCAATCGGGCGTGACAGATTAGTCCATTGAGACATCGGTTGTGCTCCATTTCGTTCAGGCAGTCTTGAGATTGGTCGCTCGTATTCGAGTAAGGAATCAGATTCGTGAGTGAATTTTTTGAGTCAGAGAGTGAATCCAGCAAAAATGATACCGGAATCACAAAATGCGCACAGATCACACAAGAAACGTTTGTCCACCCAGTTCCGTGTCTTCATTCGAAGGGAGCGCTTCGCGCATGTGGTCAATAGCGCCATTCTTCATGGCGGACGGGAAGGTCGTTCAGCTGGTCTCTGCGTGATCGCCAGGTGGGCATTGCGGCATCCATGATCTCTACGAACTTCGCGCCATGATGGGGTTCACGCAGATGGGTCAGTTCGTGCACAATGATGTACTCCAGACACTCGATTGGCTTCTTGGCGAGTTCGGTGTTCAATCGAATCGTCGACGAAGCCGGTGTGCAACTTCCCCACATGGTTTTCATGCTCCGCACATAGAAGTGGGCAAGCCGTACGCCGAGGATTTTCTCCCATGCTCGAATCAACGGTGTTGCGGCAGTCCGTACTTCCTCCCGATACCACTTCGCCATTGTCGCCTCACGCTTCCCAGAATCTGATCCGCGCCGAACCCGAACCACGAGCCGATGATGATCAGCCTCAACGGTCGGCGGGGCATCGTGCTCTTCGACGGAGAGCAGGTAGCGTTTTCCCCAAAGGTAGTGGCTCTCTCGTTCGAGGTATTCGCGCGGCGGCTCCCGTTCCTGTTCTTGAAGGTGGCGCTGCTGACGACGAATCCAACCGATCTTGGACACCGCAAACGCTCTGACAACATCGTGACTCGCGTCTCTTGGGACCGAGATCCGAACCCGGCCAGTGGGGGGATGAACACTGAGGTGGACATTCTTGATGTCCTTGTAGATCACATCGAGTTCAATATTGTCGAGCGTCAGTGTCGTCACCATCAATACTCCGATTGGGCTTTGATGACAAGGAACACCCGCTCCACGCGGTCTACATCATTACTCAGGAGCGGCAGAAGCGCGGCTTTTATCATATTTTCCTTTACGAGATTACCCCTGAATGTCGCGAACTTCGTCACTCGAACCGTCCGATCAATCTCCTGGGCCAAGTTCAGCAGATCATCGCCCGATGCATCGGATTCATCCGCCAAGGTGTTGTGGATCGCTCGTAGCGCTTTGTTGTTCTTCAACACCTCGGGCGTGTCGTCGTCTTGCCCGGCCTGAACATCTTTCACAAGATCGACCATCTGCTTGAGGTACTCTTCATACTCGATTGCCTTCTGTCGCCGCGCGGCAATCAATGCGTCGAGCAAGCGTGACATCTTCTCAAAGAACGTAGGGTCGGTCAGTTTCTCCTTCACGATCTTCTTGCGCACATTGTTTTCGATGGTTTCCGCAACCGCTTCCTGATTCCCTTTGAGCCCCCCGAAATTCTGATCGATTGCCTCGCCAATGCCAGTCTTCACAATCAGGTCGAGGAGCGTAATGTCGTCGAACGGAGAGATCTTTCGTGGTTCGTCCGCCTCGATGTAGGTGTCGATCAAGTGGCGCATGTCTGCCTCGTATGCCTTCAAATCGATCTGCTCGCCACTGGCTAGTTTCACAACCTGTCGAAGGCGCAGAAAGCGTTCAACTTCACCCTTGATTCGCGCGCAGTCAGTCACCGTGAAACCCGCCGCCTCCATATCATCGCTCAGACTCGCGTACGCTCGTACAACACCAGCCACAGACTTATACAACTGCTCACGCAACGGCTCACGATCTGCTAGATCTGTCTCCAGTTCGGTGTTCCCGCAGAAATACCGAATGTGCTGCATCTCCCCCCTCGGCGGTTCGACTGGTTCACAGATGAGCGTTGCCCCTTCGAGTGACTCCTCAAGCCGTTCACGGGCCTTCTTGAGTCTTTGTTCCATCAATGGCTCGGGTTCAGAGACTTCTTCCGGATGGTCAATCTCACTGGTGTACACCCGAATTGCATCTTTGACGCTGCCGAACAGATTCTTGTAGTCGACGATGCAGCCGAAGTCCTTGTCCTCGCCATCCAACCGATTCGTCCGGCAAATCGCCTGGAACAAACCATGATCTTTCATCGCTTTGTCGATGTAGAGGTAGGTGCAGGGCGGCGCATCGAAGCCGGTCAGCAATTTGTCTACCACTATGAGCAGCCGCATGGATGCAGGCTCGTTGATGAATCGGCGCTTTGCCTCGTCCTCGTATGTCTCGGTCTTGCTCTTTCCCGGTTTGGCAGACACTTGGTCCAGGACTGTCTGATAGGTGTTGTAAACTGCTTGAGCCTCGGTCTCCGTGTTCGCGCCCGTTTCCTCGGTGGTCACATCGCCAGCCTTCGGGTCGTACGAAGTCACCACCGCACACTTGCCCTTCATCTCGGTCTTCTGGAACAACTCGAAATACCGGCATGCCTCCAGAATGCTCGACGCGACCAAGATCGCGTTGCCTCGCTTCGACGACAAACGCGGCTTGACGCTGAAATCGAAAACGATGTCATTGACCACTCGGTCCATCCGTGACGCGGAACTGAGCACCTTCTGCATGGTGCCCCATTTGTTCTGGAGTTCTCGCTTCTGCCACTCGTTCAGACCGCGCGTCTTGGCCTCGAACCACTGGTCGATCTTCTCTTCGTTCCCAAGATGCTGGTCGATGTCCCTCGCCTCATAGATCAGATCGAGCACTACGCCATCTTCTACACCCTCCTTGAAGGTGTAGGTGTGGATGTAGCGTCCGAAGACTACCCGGCTCGTCTTCGCATCTTCCTTGAGCAAGGGCGTCCCGGTGAAACCGATGAACACCGCGTTCGGCATGACCGCCTTCATCGCCTTGTGCAGTCGACCACTCTGCGTCCGGTGGCACTCATCGACAAACACGAACACCTCACCGATCGTTTTCGTCGGCGCGTTCTCGACTTCCTTCAACCATGCCTCGAAGTCTTTGCCACGCTTGCCGAACTTGTGGACAAGCGAACAGATCAACCGAGGCGTTGCCTGCCCAAGTTTTACCAAAAGGTCGCGTCCACTCGTCGCCTTTTCAGCCGATTCTCCGGCCTCCTGAAACACGCTGACGATCTGCTTGTCGAGTTCGTCCCGATCTGTAATGACGACGACGCGCGCATTGGGATTGTGCCCGAGAATCCACCTTGCCAGCAGCACCATCACGATGCTCTTGCCGCTTCCCTGCGTGTGCCAGATGATCCCGCCCTCGCGATTGCGGACATGGTCCTGCGCGGCCTTGATCCCAAAATACTGATGCACGCGGGGCACTTTTTTCACTCCTCCGTCGAAGAGCACGAAATCCCGGCAGAGTTCAATCAGTCGATCCTTGCGGCACATGCGCAACAAGTACTTGTCCAGTTTGGTGCGGTCGTCAATTGCGTCGACATCTTCTTTCCAGGTCAGCCAGTACTTCTCCGGCGTCCCTATCGTCGCATACCGCAGCCCCTCCGAGTCATTGCCCGCAAGGGTCAGTTGCACGGTCGAGTAAAACCACGCATTGAAATCGGATCTCTGGTTTGAGAGAGTCTGGCGAATACCCTCGCCGACGCTGACGCTGCTGCGCTTCAACTCGATCACACCGAACGCAAACCCGTTGACATACAGCACGAGGTCGGGCCGCCTGTTGTTCGACACACCTTCAAGCGTGACCTCCTCGGCGATGGCGAAATCGTTCTGCTCCGGGTGTTCCCAGTCGATCAACAGCACATCTTCGTTCGGTGCGCCCGCATCGACCTTCACCTTCGCCCCATACCGCAGCAGGCTGTACATTCGCTTGTTGTGCTCGTAGAGGCTCAGCCCCTGCTGATTCGCCATCTGCCGCACGAGGTCAATCGCCCGCTCGATCTTCCGGCTCTCCACGCCACGCCCAACCAGCCAGTCCCGCAGCAGGTCTTCTTCGACATTGCTGTTTGCGCGGTCCTGCCAGTTGCCGAGGTATCGATAGCCGAGTTCGTGCTCGAAGAGGTTGACCACCCGAGACTGCGTGATCCGCTCAGGCTTGCCCACCATATTCATTGGGCACGCTCCTCTGCCAGCACCTCCGTCAGGACATAGTGCTGAAAATCCTTCTTCGAGGTGAAGCATCGAAAGCCCGCGCGATTTGCCAACTTGATCGTGTCCGGCTCCTCGTTGAGCAGCACAGCGACCGGCTCAGATAATTCCGCCTGAATCCCACTCGGCCACGCAAGATCGAGTATAGCGATCTGTCGCCCATCCTCTGCGTCGGAGAGGTCGAAACTCAGTTCACCTCTATCCAGATCCTGGTCTTCCATCCACTCGTTGATGGACTCCAATTCAGCCTCTTCCTCGTCGCTCGAAATGCCCCCGATTGCTGCTGGGGCCTCCACTGGCTGTGCGACAGCGGCTCCGGTCAGCCAGTGATCTTCGCCGTGCAGCAGTTCTGCCAGACGGGCATTGACCTCTTCCGCCAGCAGGTGCTTTCTTGCTTCAAGAAACTCAGGAAAACGCTCGATCTTCCATAGCCCACGATCCATCGGCACCCATTGAGAGGCAAGTGCGCCCGGGTGTTGGCGTTCTACTTCCTCAAAGTACTCCTCGGGCAGGCGATCACGAATATTCAAGTTGGTGTCCTTCGTCAAGAAGCAGAAGTTGCCGAGGGCGTTGATATCCATCTTGCGGTACTTGTGTTTCCGAAGTTGCGCCTTCGGAAAGATGTGATGTACTTCCAAACGATTCATGACTCCGAGCAGAGAGGCGCGAAGGGGAATGCCGAGTCCCCAATCCCGAGCCTCGCCCATTCTGGTCAGCATGTAGAGCACCGGGTAGAACCGAGCCCCTCGGCTCCACCCCGTGAAGTGGGCAGGCACGACCCTTAGCGAGCCATGCCACAACTGGAGTTGTTCCAAAAGGCGGTCTAGCCCGCCGTCTTCGCCCTCCAGTACCGCGAGATCCTGATCGATGTACGACTCAGTTGATCCCGAGAACCGCCCCCACATGCCGGAATGAGCAAACCAGAACAGCAACTTGTCGCGTTCCTTCTCGTTCATCGCGCCAGCGCCATTGATTCGGCGCAACTCCAGGTATCGCACCATCACGGGCACAGCGAATCGCGAGAAGAACACGCGGTCGTGGTCCAATCCCAGTCGACCTCCGATCGTGTTGAGAAGCGTGTCGATGTGCTTGGAAGTTTGCTTCAAGCCAGCCTCGATCTCCTGCCGTTCTCGGTCGTGAAGATATTGAAATTTAGCTTCCCCCGTCAACACGGTGTTGACGGATCGAAGTAACCAGTCCAAACTGAACTCGTAGCCCGCGCTCTCCCAGCTCTTGAGTTTGGCCTTCATTTCGTCCCGGGCCTGCGGCCAATCAGCGCAGATCTTCGCCAGCGCGAGGTCGCCTTTGCTCAACTTCGTGCCGCCGCTGTTCACGCGGTTGAAGATGTCCACCACGACATCCAGCGACTTGTCCTCACCCGTCACTTCTTCGATGTGCAGATCGATCTCGATGATCCCGAGGATTTGACTGAGCCGACCAACATACTCGCCGATGCGCTCCGCGTATGCCGGGTTGGCCGTCAGCATCCCGACGAATCCACCGATCCCCGCCGTCCCCGCCTTCATCACCGCCGTCACATCGATCCAGAGCGGGTCGCCCTTCATCTTCACCGGCTGGTAGAATTCGAATGTTTCAGTCTCCAGGTGAAACCGGAGTCCTGTGAACGCCTGCGCGTTTCCATCGAAAAACTCCGGCGCTCGTCCACGCACCACACCGTACAGCGAGGTCATCCGCTGTTGCCCGTCCAGCAGCAATTTCACGACTCCGGCGGCCAGTTGCCCGTCGCCCCGGTGCGCTGCTGTCTGCGAGGCCGTCGCCCACACCAGCAGGCCGCCCACAGGATGCCGACGATACAGCGAGTCGAACAGCCCGCGCACTTGGTCGCGATTCCACACATATCCCCGCTGGAACTCGGGCAGCGCCATATGCCCGTTGTCGATGTGGTCGAGAATGGTTGAAATCTTCATACCAACCTGATCCTTCCTGTCAGCAACTGCTGCATCATCCCCTGCTTGATCCGCCGGGCTTTGGTCAGTTTCGATTCGAGCGCCGCGATCTCGGAGTCCATGTCGGAGAGGACGGTGGCAATGGCGGTTTGCTCACTTTGGCACTTTGGCACATTAAACTCGCATGACTCGACATTCCCAGGTGTGAGGTTGTTGATGCTCGACCCGGCCAACAAGACATCGATGTGCGCCCTAAAAATATGGCTTTGGAACAAGTAGGGGACAAGTCTCGGGTGACCCGCTTCGCCGTTTGGTCGAAAGAGAGCCATGAACGCACCAATGGTGAAAAGCCCCAACCGTGTTCCCTGAAACACTGCCGATTTTCCCACCAAGGCCTTGCTTCCGTTTGCCATGCAAATCACTATGTCCCCAGAGACTAGACGCTGGGCCTGAGAGACGCGACGGTCTGCGACATGTAGCACATCCTCGAAATTCAATATTCTTTGTCGCACATTCTGTGCCCGGAGCAGAGCAACTGAGTCCTGTGATGCTATCGCGAGGAGATCGGTGCTCGGATCGAAACTGACTCCCCGCGTGCATCGACCCAATTCTCCAAGAGTTCGCGTCTCCCACTCCCCCTCAAACCCTGGGAGGCGTCGTTTGCCAGTGAGGAGGTCCTGCATCGCGCCTTGCTTGATCCGCCGCTTCTTGACGATCAGCCGCTCCAGCGACTCAACCAACTCATCCGCATCCGACAACGCCAATGCGATGGCTCGCTGCTCTTCCAGAGAAGTCGGCAGCCTCACCGAAACCTGATGAAGATCGTTCCTGTTGACACCAGGGACGCCGCTCTTGCCGCTATGGGTTGCAAAGTCAATTGTCTGCAAGAAATAAAAGATAAAGAGCGGGTCGTTTCCATGAAAATCGCGGATGTAAAGCGTTGTATTCAGAGGCCAGAAATCATCCGTGATGTAAAACACCCGTCCAATAGTGCCATATCGCCCGGTCACAACGCCAGGACCGGCCACTCGAGATTCGTCGTGGCAGTCATCAATCCCTGATGATGTAACGATCGGTACGATTCCGTTTCGTCGCATCCGATACGGTAAATCAAAGCCACGCTGTAAAGTGCATATCTGGCCAAGATCAGATTCATTCCATACAGGCGCTAGCACGCAAACCCCATCTCTTTCAAGTGTCGACTCACTCGCTCCTTATACCCTTCGACCTGCGCCGCGACCTCCGCCAGCGTCGCCTCATACCGCTTAGCCAAATCCGCCACACGAACGACCAGCGCCCTGGTCACGCGGTCCACCTCCCCCCCGACCTGCTCGGCCAGTGTGTGCATCCACTTGTCACCCACCACCAGTGTGCGCACATCGGTTTCTGTCAGGTCGGCGTACTTCGCGCGGGCCGCCGCATCGAGGGCTGCGTCCGCGTCCTTGATCAGCGTCTTGAGATCCGTCTGCGTGTCGCTGAGCATGATCCATCGCTTGAGCACGGCGACCTCCTCTTTCGTGTCCTCCTTCGCAGCCTTGTCTCGTTTGATCTCCTTGAGCCGATCGTTCACCGCCTTCTTGTTCACCTTGTCAAACTCTCCGAACGCGCCGTCGTCTCCGCCCTGTTCCTCTTCAAGTTCGGTCTGCTCGCTGGCTGCGGCTTCGAGTTCGCCCGTCAACCGGTCAATCTCGGCCTGCTGATCGGCGAAGTACCGCGCGACAATCAACGACTTGGGCACAAGGTCGCAGGCCCAGCCTTTCTCCTTCTGCGTGCCCTTCTTCTTGCCGCTCTTGACGGTTTCAAAGACGGGCTCGGGTCTCGCGATCCATCCATCGGCGGCGATGGTGTAGCAGTCGTCCTGCATCCACTCGTCCCAACCGTCCATGAGCAACTGATACACCGCGTGGGCATCAACGAGCGGCTGCCCCCGGTAGTGGTCGAGCAACCCCTCGGATAGTTCGCCGATGACGGTCTTGGGGTGGTACCCGGGCGCGAGGGCCTTGAGCCCCGGCGTGACACTCGCCCGCCAAGTCTCGAAATGCTGACCCATGCGAGCGACGAAGCCCTCAAACTCCGGGTGCCCGTGGATGGTGGACCTGATCTCGGCGATGTCTACCGCAAGATCGACATAGTCCGGACGGTTGGCGGTGAACAGCACGGCCCGGAGCGACGGGCAGACCTCCCAATAGGTCTGGAGCGCGTCGATGTCGCGCTCCGGGATGCCGCCATTGAGATGGGCTTCGATGTCCTGGAGGTCTTCGGGATCGGACGAGTCGATGTAGCGGGGGATGTTGAGATTGAAGTCGTTGCGCTCGATCTCTTCGAGCGGGACCATGCGGGCGTATCGCGGGTTGTCTTCGAGTTTGGTGAACGCGTCGACGATCCGGTGGATGTCTCGGGCACGGAGCCGGTTCTTGGGCCCATCTTTTGCAAAGCCCTTGCTGGCGTCGATCATGTAGACGCCCTTCCTCGCTTGGGCGTCACGCTTGTCCACGACGACGATGCACGCTGGGATGCCGGTGCCATAAAAGAGGTTGGGGGGGAGCCCGATGATCCCTTTGATGAACCCTCGACGGAGCAGGTTCTTGCGGATCTCGGCCTCGGCATTACCCCGGAACAGCACGCCGTGTGGCAGGATGCAGCAGCCTCTGCCTGTCTGCTTGAGGGAGCGAATGATGTGGAGGAGGTAGGCGTAGTCACCCTGCTTGTTGGGCGGGACCCCGAAGCCTTGGAACCGCTTGTGTTCGTCGTTTTCAGGATCGATCCCCGTGGACCACCGTTTGTCGGAGAACGGCGGATTGGCGACGACATAGTCAAAGGTCTTGAGCGTGCCATCCGGCCCTTTGAACTTGGGGTCGGCGATGGTGTTGCCCTGCACAATCTCGGCGTGGGGATTGTCATGCAGGATCATGTTCATCCGCGCGAGGCCACTTGTTGCTGAGTCCTTTTCCTGCCCGTACAGGGAAACCGATGCGCCTGCTTCGTCGCCGACTTTGAGGAGCAACGACCCCGAGCCGCAGGTGGGGTCGTACACCGTCGTCTGGTTGGTGGTTTTGTCGCTTCCAATGCCGATGATCTTGGCCATGATGCGGCTGACTTCGGCGGGGGTGTAGAACTGCCCCTTGCTTTTGCCACTCTCGGTGGCGAAGTGGCGCATCAGGTACTCGTACGCGTCTCCGAGAATGTCGTCGCCATCGGCCCGGTTCTTGGAAAAGTCGAGCGCGGGATTCTCGAAGATGGCGATGAGGTTCGTGAGCCGCTCGACCCCTTCCTTGCCGCTCCCGAGTTTGCCTGGATCATTGAAGTCGGGGAAGTCGCTGAGTTTGTTGGCCTTGGCAAGTGGGGCGAGAATCTGCTTGTTGATGGTGTCACCGATGCCGGTCTTGCCCTTGAGGGCCACCATGTCGGCGAAACTGGCCCCCTCGGGGACCGTGATCGGGGCAAACGGCTTGCCCGCGTACTTGTCGCTGATATATTTGATGAACAGCAGCACGAGGACATAGTCCTTGTACTGGCTGGCATCCATGCCGCCGCGCAGTTCGTCGCAGCCTGCCCACAGGGATGAGTAGAGTTCAGACTTCCGAATCGCCATATATGTCTCCAATGCCACTCGTCACGATGTCCGGATCGTTCGGACACGCGGGCCGCAGTGCGACCCTGACCGATTGCCAGAGGTCGAGAGGAGATTGTAACGCCGGACGCTCAGAGCGTGTTGGATGATGTTGGATTGGCTTCCGCCGTTGCGGTGCCAACTTTTTGGTGGAGCGTACTCTACGAAACCGAATACTTGGCTTGAACCTCTTGTTTGCGAGCAGCGGCCCGATTTTGGACCCATGGACCGCATCACCCGCACAATGGACGCATCCAGCGATTTCAACGAGTAGGAGATTTCATGTATTTGCCAAACTAACGGTACAATTCACACATGTCCACACCGTCACCAACGGGTTCTAACGGTCGCGACTCGCGCGGACGATTCAAGCCTGGGAACAAGGTTGCCCGTGGCAATCCAGAGGCCCAGCGGGTGGGCAAGTTGCGGTCCAAACTGATCAATTCAGTCTCGGAGAAGGACATTGCCGAAGTTGTCGCGGGGCTTGTGAAAAAAGCCAGGTCAGGGGATACCGCCGCCGCCAAACTCCTGCTCGACCGAGTGCTCGGCCCACCCGTAGTACTCGATGTGCTCGAACGCCTCGCTGAGGTAGAAAGCAAACTCGCATCGTACGAAAGCCAGCAAACGGAGGGTCGTCATGTCTTTTGAACAACGACTCAAGAAAGCGGAGTCGCGGGTCGGTGACCTCCGGGTCGAAGAGTTTTGCTCAGAGTGCCTCTATCCTCGGCGAGTGACTCCCGGTATCTTGACACCAGATCAGGTCGGAACTCCTTGTCCAGGGTGTGGTCGTGACCGAGACACCGATGGACTGCCATTTGGGTGGATTCCGGTGATTATTCTGCAAGTCTGAGGTCACACTCCTTCCTCCAGTGATTCAACAAGCGAATTGCCGAGCCCGGCTGGTATCTCACCAACAGATGGAATGCCGTTCAGACGCGTTGTTCCGTCGAATCTGGCGAATAAAACCTGTATAGAGTGGGATGTGGCCGTTCGGTTCTCAACAAATGGGCACTACAAGCAGAGGGGTTTTCAGTTGGGTGCGAAAGAAGAATACGTGGATTTTGCAATCCCAAGTGGTTGGTTTGATGCCAATCATGCAGGCGATTTTAAATGGACTCCAAACCGGCGGGAGTGGGTCCGACAGCTGTGGGCAACCGGTATCTGGTGGTTGCAGAAACCATATATGCATCCAAAATCGAATGTCATACCACCGATTACTCCTGGAGCTGCGTTGTGTGCTCGCCAGAAGAGTGAAGCACGCCCCGCATTCGAGCGATTTTCATATGAAGTTCCAGATCTCTTCGAGGGGATTGCGATCGATCATCCGTTAGCGTGTCCAGACTTCACTGATTGGGCGGTGCCGATGTTCGCAAGTTCAATTTGTGGATTGAGAGGAATACCACATATTGATCTCGCTCTCGCCATAGCGCATGTACTGCACATGACGCATGCGGAAATGCAAAAAAATCCAAGCCATCCTCGTTCCGGAGTGGGTTCGCCTTCCGTCCAGGTCGTTGGAATGGCAATACACGGTATGAGTGATGCCCAGTTTCACACCCTAGCAACAAGCCCAGAAATTTGGACTTCCGCAGAACGACCACCGCCGCTCACCTGGTATGCGATCATGGGCGCGTTGGCGGTACAACTGCGTTGGCGGATGCGGCCATTTCGGGCCGCACTTTCCACGAATGATGCAGCGCCAGCAATTCGAGAGTTTGCAATCGGAACAGCTCATCCGGTGTGCTGGTCGCAAGCAGAATGGGATCTATTGAGATCGTTACCCCGTGAGTTTGACCAATTTGCATCGTTGTTTGAGGTACAAGTTTACTCTCGAATGACGAAAAGTGCTCTTCTTGAGGCAGCATCGCACGCTGGTGCCGAAATCAGCGGTACAACATTCGACAAGATTCGCAAAGCTGCCAAAGTTGCAAGCCCAGGGCCTGGAAACAAAGGAACTACGCATGTTTACTCCGGCAGTGAAGTCCGAGCCATGATCCAAGCCGCAGGTACTGAGCATTTTCGGAAGGGAAGAAAGGTTGCAGAGGCTTGGCGCGATCTTTTAAACTGCTCGGCAACTCCCATATAACTCCAATATAACTCCAATCTTGCGAGTTCACTCACAAGTTGCCACGATCGACGGAAATCGTGGTGGACACCGCGAAAGCACGGGTACATGCTCGTGAATGCGTGAACCAAACTCTTCCAGTTTCGTGAGTGTTCGACGTGCTGCGTCGGAGCTCGGGGTGCCAGTCGCATGGCTGTTGCGTGAAGCAAAATCCGGTCGTCTGCCTGCGATTCGAGCAAGCAGACGCTGGCTGTTCAACTTGGACCAGGTTCGAGCTGCCCTGAACGAAAGTTCGATGAATGGGAGGCTACGACATGAACGCTGACCCTCGAAAATCCGCCCGGACGCTGGCAGGCTCCACGGGCGGTGAAGTGACCTCGAACAGTATACCCGTTCTGCTTGTGAAGCCTAGAGACGCGGCGGCCATGCTTGGCATCGGTGAACGGACACTGTGGGGCCTGACCAAGTGCGGGGCCGTCCCTTCGCGGCGAATCGGTCGGGCGGTGCGTTACTCCGTCTCCGAACTTCGTGCCTGGCTCGATGCTGGGTGTCCGACCGAACCGGGGGCCGCCGATGCGATACGAGTGGGGGGGATACTATGAACACCCCGAGCCTATTCCCTCCCGCACGCCACAACGCTCCACCCGGAACTTCCAAGGTTGCGTCCCGGCGGATCGCCCCGCACACGTCAACGCAGAGGGATCGCATCTTGGCCTTGATCTGCGAACGCGGGGCCTTGGGCCTGACCGACGACGAAGGCGAGACCCTGCTCGATATGCGTGCACCATCATTCACCCCGAGGCGCGGCGAACTCGTGCGGCAAGGGCTGGTGGTCGATTCGGGCCGAAGGCGGCAAACCTCCAGCCAACGACCGGCGGCGGTGTGGGTTGCAGTGGAGCACGCCGAACGAAATACCGGTGCGATATGACACGCGACCACAGGGCCCAGGCTAGGCCGGAGCCCATGACAGACAAGAAACTGCGCGGGTTGCTTGCTGCATCCACGCTCACTCCGACCCAGCGTGCAACGCTTGCCATGATGGCCGATGCGATGGATCGAAATACCCTCGAAATCCGAATCGGGATGGATCGCTTGGCGGAACTGCTCGGGGTGATGCGTCGCGCGGCAGTCTATCGGGTACGGAGGTTGGAGCAGACCGGCGTGATCGAACGCCTGCGAAGGGGGGGTGGTCGGTCAGAATCGGGCAAGGGCTATGTCAACGCATGGCGATTGAGTCTGGAGAGACTCATCCCTGAAAACAAGGGTGCAACAGGTTGCACGGTAAAGGGTGCAAAGGGTGAAGCGGATTGCACGCTAAAGGGTGCAACGGAACAGCGCCAAGAGTGCAACGAAGCAACGGGTAGGGTGCAATCAGTTGCACCGGACCAAAAGAATCAAAACACCCAAAAGGAGAAACAAAGGGCCGCGACCCCGCCTCCGCCCGCGAAGCACGGCGGGGCATCGTCTCCGAGGGAGCCGTCCGGCCAATGGGTCAACCCGGAGGCATCCCGAGCAGACCGCGAGGCCCAGCGAAGGCAACAACTACGGTTGCAGGTCAAAAGCTTGCAGGCAGCACAACAGCGGGTGGGCGATGGAAGAAACTTGCACGAGCCCGAACTATCGGGTACAGGTGATTCAGGATCAGAGCCCGGAAACGGGACAGGAAGGTGAAAACATGGCATCACTCATTCGAGACGCGAACGGCTGCAAACGCATTCAGTTTGTCAGCCCCGAAGGTCGGGCGACGATTCGCCTTGGCAAAATGCCCGTCAAGGCAGCCGAAGCAATCAAGCGACGAATCGAGACGATGATCGCCTGTCGGACGGCTGGCATCGCAACGGACCCCGAGACGACCTGTTGGCTTCGTGATTTGCCCGACGACCTCCACGACCGATTGGCCCGTGTCGGGCTGTCTGACCCGCGAGAGACGCGAGAGCGGACCTCTCTGGGCAACATGCTCCAGCGATACCTTGACGAAGTGGACATGAAGCTCAGCACTAGAACGACGCGCATGCAAACACAACGGCGGCTCGTGGCGTTCTTCGGAGAGAATCAGCAAGCGAAATGCATCACCGAAGCCGACGCGCGAGAGTGGCGCAAACAACAGGTCGAGAATGGGCTGTCACCAGCAACGGTTGCTCGAACGGTGAAGATTGCCCGTTCCATGTTTCGATGGGCTCACAGGCAACGGCTGGTCGATGGCAATCCTTTCGCTGAGGTTCATGCGGGTTCGGAATCCAACGCCACACGCACACGCTTTATAGACCGGGCAACGATTGAGCGGGTGCTCGATGCCTGTCCAGACGCTCATTGGCGAGCGCTCGTGTCGCTGTCTCGCTTCGGTGGCGTGCGGGTGCCTAGCGAAGCCTTCGGGCTGCTCTGGGCCGATGTAGATTGGGACCGAGGGCGGCTATTCATCCGATCCCCAAAGACAGCGAGGCACGAGGGGGGCGAGGGCCGATGGATTCCCATGTTCCCCGAGTTGCACGAACCCCTCATGGACCTGTTCGAGTTGGCCGAGCCGGGGCATGAGCGGGTGCTGTGGGCGTTTGGCCCGCGATACAACCCACGAACGGGCATGATGCGCGCCGTTCACCGTGCGGGGCTGGAACCGTGGCCGAGGCTCTTTCACAATCTCCGGGCGAGCCGACAAACCGAACTGGCTGGGGAGTATCCGCTCCATGTTGTGTGCGAGTGGTTGGGCAATACTCGGCTGGTTGCGTCGAAGCACTACCTGACCACGACCCCCGCCGATTGGGAGCGTGCAACAGGCGGCGCAAAATGCGGCGCACTCACTGGCAAAACAGTGGCGCACAATGCGGCGCAGCATGTTCCCGCATTGTCTCGCATGGAGTCGCCCGAGAGTTCGCAACGCCTTGGGGCGAGCGAGGTTAGGCGAGATTCTGCGGCATCGTGCGACGCGGCGCAAAACCGAAAAGTGATCCCGGCGGGATTCGAACCCGCGTTACCAGGATGAAAACCTGGTGTCCTAGACCTGACTAGACGACGGGACCAGAAGACGCGATTGTAGCCCACCATACCGCCCGGTTGCCACCCCTTGGCGCAGGTATCATCGTTCATGCCGGATGGCCTTGCATCAGTCAAGCCGATCACCGTTCCCGAGGGCACGCGGGTCGTGGTTTTGTTCGGAGGCAGCTTCGACCCACCACACCGGTCTCACCTGGCATTCGCGAGGTTGATCAACGAGACGATTCACGATTCATGGGTCTGCATGGTCCCAGCGGCACGCTCGCCGTTCAAAATCGATGCTCCGGGTGCCACAGGCGAACAGCGAGTCGACATGCTTCGGCTCGGGCTCCACGACATACAACTCGGCTCTCACCAGGCGGGCATCTGGACCGATGAACTCGATCGAGGTGGAAGGACCAGTTATTTTATCGAGACTCTGCGCCGAGCACGGACCGTCGTTCCGCCGGATGTCACCATTCGATTTGTGTTCGGAAGCGACCAACTCGCTGCGTTTCACCGCTGGCGCGATGCACACGCCATCCTCAGTCTGGCTGCACCGATCATCCTCATGCGAGGTGGAAGCGAACTTGCAACGCGACCGACGGTTGATCAAGCAATGATCGACGATGTGCGCCAGTGGCTCGCAAGAGAAGGAGGGTGCGAAACATGGTCACCCGAAGAGGTCGATCAGCTCGCTGCCGGCCTGATCGAAGGGCAACCAATTGAAGACACCGCATCGACACAGATTCGCATGTTGCTGACCGAACAGTCGCGATCAATCTTGCTCAATCGACTCCTGACACCAAGTGTGCTTGCCTATATACGACGCGAGGAACTTTACAAAGATGACACGGACGACTGAACGGTCGACCGAGTGTGTCCTGCCGGGCGTGACGGGCCGGTGATGCTGACGCTGGTCGAAAACTGTGGTACGCTCCACTCATGGCTTCACACAGGCTGAGTATGAAAGCAAGTTGGTTGATCGCGGTCGTTCTGACATGGTCAACAGCGAATGCAGGGCAGGAACATCAACCAGCCCACGACGAATCAAATGAGCGACCCAACATCATCATCATCGTTTCTGATGACCAGGGGCATGGCGATGTCGCTCATTTCGGCGGCGATATCCGAACGCCCAATATCGACCGCATCGCTACAGAGGGCGCGACCTGGACCGACTGGTATGTGGCGGCTCCGGTGTGCACACCAAGCCGATTTGCACTTTTGACCGGTCGACATCCGCAACGCTCGAAGTATGGTCTCGCCAGCGTCATCATGATTCTCGACGAATCGCACAACGCCAAGCGCATTGCAGACGACGAGCCAACATTCGCAGGTGCCTTGCAGCAGGCTGGCTATCAGACTGCGCTCGTCGGCAAGTGGCACCTCGGTCACGGCGGATCAGAGGCGTGGCCAACCGCTCATGGGTTTGATTCATTCTACGGCACTCGGGGGGGATGTATTGATTTCTTTCGCCACGGCTATGGTGATCGACCCGACTGGTTCAGGCAGAATCAGCCGCTCGACGAACCGGGGTACGCCACAGATCTGTTGACCGACGAAGCCGTTCGCATCATCGAAGAACGCAACCCGGACCAGCCGCTCCTGATGGTGCTCAGTTACAACGCACCTCATTATGGCAAGACGCGCGATGACGAAGTGCCAGAGCCTACCGGCGCGAACTCCGAAACGAATGAACGAACGCTCCTGACGAAACTGCACGGCACCTACCAAGACGACGAGGGTGGACAGTTTCGCGTCTCCAACTCGCTCCAGGCCAAAACGGTCGACATGGACCGTCTCGACCGGATCGGTTTTACCGGTGACAACAAACGCCGCCATTTCGCCGCGATGGTTGTTTCGATGGACGACGGCATCGGACGCGTACTTGATGCGCTCGATCGCCAGTCGATCGCCGACAACACGCTGGTCATCTTTTTCGCCGACAACGGGGCCGATGAAACGGTTTCCTCTGCAGGTAGCAGCGGCCCGTACCGCGGCGCGAAACACACTCTGTGGGAAGGTGGTATTCGCGTGCCGTGCGCCATGCGATGGCCGAATCAAATCGCACCCGGTACCGTGATCAGTGCGCCGGGCAGTGCGATGGATATTCCGGCGACCCTGGCTGCCATCGGAGGTGTCAAGGCGGAAGCGTCAGCGGCCTTTCTCGACTCGTTCGATTTCTCGCCACTGTTCCGTAACGATGAATCTGCACAGCAGCAGACGATTGAGCAGTTGAACCATCGCCCCCTCATATGGGTGCGAGGCAATTCCCGAGCTATTCGTCTGGGCCAATGGAAAATGGTCGGCGATCAGTTGTTCAACCTGGAGACCGATCCCGGTGAACAACATGCAGAAACCCCTGAAGACCCTCATTTGGTAGCCGAGATGATGCGGATTCGGGACTCTCGCATCAACGCCTATCGCTCAAGGGGGCCCTGATGCCCCGTGCGTCAGCGGTGAACTCATTGCTCGATGCGCGGGTCCACCCACCGGTAGAGCACATCAACAATCAGGTTAAACACGATCAGCATCGTCGCAAAAACCAGCACAACACCGATGATTAGAAAGAGATCTTTCGTCTGGACTGCATTGACGAAGTGCTCGCCGAGCCCGGGAATGCTGAACACCCGTTCGACAATAAACGACCCGGTCATGGCGAGCGCCGTGGCGGGGCCCAGAAACGATAGCACCGGCAAAAAGGCGTTCTTGAGTGCGTGTTTGACGATGACCGTCTGCTCGCTGGCTCCTTTCGCGCGAGCGGTGCGAATGTAGTCGGCGCCGAGCGTTTCGATCATGCCCATCCGAGTCAGACGCGCGATGTAGGCTGCGAATGGAAGCGATAACGCAACTGCTGGCAGGATGATCCGGTCAACGGTCCCCCAGCCGGCCACAGGGAAGATCGGCACCCACACGCTGAATGCCAGCAGCAGCACCGTCCCCGTCACAAAACTCGGCAAACTAATGCCGATCAAGGCCACCGCCAGCGTACTGATGTCGGCGAATGAGTTCGGCTTCACCGCGCCGATCACACCCGCACCAACGCCTACGACGAGTGCGATCAAAATGGCAACAATCCCAAGCGTTGCTGAAACAGGAAGAGCGGACACGATAATCTCGTTCACCGTCCAGTCTTCGTAACTGAGCGATGGTCCGAGATTGAACACAAGCCGTTCGCGCGGCGCGACACCCAGAGCCTCCGCCGATGCCCAATCTGCAGCGATGGTGCCATCGAGACGGTCTGCGACATAGTCGACCCCGGTCGCATTGGAAAGGTACGAAAAATAGAAAGTCCAGAACGAATCGAGGTTGTACTGCGCGAGCATGCGCTCTTTAACCGCCGCCGGGGGCTGGCGTCCCTCGTCGTTGTTCAGTGGGTCACCTGGGATCGCCCACGCAAGTGTCAATGTCAGCGTGTAGATCACCAACACGATCACAGGCAACTGCAACAATCGACGCACAATCAGACCGATCACGGCTCTTGCCCTTCATCGGTGCTGCCAGGCTTATGAGCGGGTGTAGGCATGCGTCGTGACACATCAGGTCCCTTGCTATCGCCGAGAATATCGATCAGGAACAGATTCTGATTCGTCCTTGGGTGCGGCGTCACGCCACTCACCTTGTCCGCGTCAAACAGGTACATCTGCACATAGTGATAAATCGGTATCAGCGGCAGATCTTCCTCGACAAGAATGCGTTCGGCTTCACTCAAGATCGCCATACGTTTTGCAGGGTCGAGTTCCAGTTTCGCCTGGTCGAGCAAATCATCGAAGACCGGGTTCGAATACTTACGGTCGTTGTTGCCATCGCCGGTGCGATTGACTTCGAGAAAAGTCGTCGGGTCTCCATAGTCACCGTACCACCCGGCCCGGCTTGTCATGTAGTTCGCCTTTTTCAGGTCGTCCTTATAGACCTTCAGTTCTTTCTGCGCGAGTCGCGTCTTCACGCCGAGGTTTTCTTGCCAGTCGCGAGCGAGCGATTGAGCAATCAGATCGTGCCCCGAATCCTTGTTGAAGAGGAGTTCAACCGTCGGGAACTGCGATGGGTCGGGATAGCCCGCAGCCGCAAGTTCAGCCCGGGCTCGCTCGGGGTCAAAAGGCAGCCCGCGCGGCGAGACATATCCACCAATCGAACCGGGGGGGATCATCGTCGAAGCAACCGGCTCACCCGTCCGCTTGATATCTTTGACGATCGTTTCCTTATTGACAGCCATCGCAAACGCACGCCGCACCTGCGGGTCATGAAACGGATTCACCCGTCCGTCGGGCAGTTTCTCAAGGCAGTTGAAGTTGTACCAATAGGTCGCAAACGCCGGGCCCGCATGTATGTTCTTCCTCGGATCGCTGGGCAAGTGCCGATCGATCTCCATGTGGTCCATGCCGCTCGCCTTGAGGCGGTCATATTCAGCCTGATGCTCGCGATAAAACGCCAACTTCTGGGCGTACATATCCGCGCGGTAGGACACCGCAAGGTCGGTCACCCAGTCGACCGACCCTGTTTCAAAAGCCAGCACCTGCGCATTCGGATCACTTACGACCGGCGCATAAATCGAGTCAATCGCAATGGCATCAGCATCCCAGTAGTGGGGGTTCTTCGTGAGGTACATGTCTCGTTTGAATCGCCAACGCTCGAGTTGAAACGCACCATTACTCACGATCAACGGCGGCTTCGTCCACCCGGTCTCAAGACGCAATACACCCGTCTCCGCGTCCACCGTCTCATACTGCGACACCAAAGGGGGATACACCGGGCTGAAGGTGGCAAACGCGGCCAGATCAAGAAAGAACGGCGTCGGCTCATACAACGAGACCACCAGCGTTCGATCGTCCGGAGCATCGAGCGCCACCATTTCATCAAACTTCGCCAATGTGTCCTGCCAGAGTTGCTCTGCTGCAGCCCGGTTCTTCACCGGTTGCTCGACATACGCATCGAGCGCCGCCGAACGCCAGTCAAAGAATTCCTGTGATCCGGCGATGAGTTGAAACAACGCTGTGTAGTCGGCTGCGGTATCAGGCAAGAGAGCCCGTCGCCACGAATACACAAACTGCGGCGCCGTAACCGGTTCGCCGTTCGACCACCGTGCATCGTCGCGCAAGTGGAATGTATAAGTCAGCCCGTCATCCGAAACTTCCCACGATTCGGCGACACCGGGGATGATGTCGAATCCCGGCGTGAACACATCGTTGCGAACCAACGGCTCAAACAGCGCGCGGCACAATCGCATGTCAGGCATCCAACTCATCCGCTGGGGATCAATCGTCGTGACACCTGTGCCATTGATGAAGTTGAAGTCTGCCGGTGGAAGCGGTCGATCGGTAAAGACCGTCAACGCTGCCAACAGAACCAATGCAAGAAGTGGGGCGGCCAGTTTGACCATGGCCTAGGGTAGGACGACTAAACCACGCGTCGAAACCAATCTACTCGATCTTTGCCCAGCCGTCGGAAAAGCCGTACATGATGCGAAGGATTTCGAGCGTGCGAATCACGCCAAGTCTGACCCGCTGCATATCACGACCAGCAAGTGCAGCCGCGATTCCAGCAGGGTTCGGGATGCCGGTCGCATCGACCGGTCGACCCGGATTCGAACTGTTGTAGTCAACGATCAGGATTGAGTTCACTTCCATACAGCGTTGAGCCATGCGTTGCAGGTACCGACGCGAGGCGTCAGCGTTTGCGGGTGTGTTCTCGTAAGTTCTCGTCACAAACGCCAGTGTCTGTCCGACCAGTTGACCCAGCGCTTTGGCGACCGGAGTTGGCATCGCTTCCGTTGCATTCCGCATGACGAGGTAGGACCGAACGGCCTCCATGGCTTCGAGATCAACGAGCAACGCGTCGATGTCGCGGGCACTCGTGCCCGGAGCTCGGTTGCCGCGAGCCGCGTGTCTGGCTGCAATCGCAGTCGCAAGTGCCTGTGCCGCAGCACCATGAGCCTCCTTGAGTTCGACCCTGCTGCCCTGAGCAAGCGCTCGCAGCGCCCTCGTTTGCAGCAAGGCGATGTCAGGATCATCAGTCTCGGTCAGACTCTGGCCGATCGTGGTTGCCAATCGGCTCAGCGTTGCCTGGCTGACCGCGAGGCCGCCAATATCAGATTCGAGAAACATGACCCGAACTTGCCCAAGCGCCATGAGTCGGTCACTTTTTTCAGCATCTGTGTTGTTCGGATCCATCGCTCTGGTGAACCAACGAGCAGAATCTTCGGTCGCCAATTTCGCTGCCAGTCGATATCCGGCAAATCGACTCCATCGACTCGAAGCTGAAAGGCTCTCTTCGATATGCGGCGCCAACATCGAAGTTGATGCCTGACGAAACGCAGTTGATACAGAGGCAGCATCAAACATCGAGAGCAGGTTGTCGCGAGCCGATCGTTGCTGCGCAATGGTCCCAGACTTCATGGTCTCGTAGTTTTCGTTGATGTACGCAGCCAGTTGTTCGCGTGCTTGCCCGGTGACGGTGCTGGCTTCTCGAATCCCCTGTGGCAGAGGTGTCGTCTGAGCAAAGACCGGGAGCGACATCACGCTCATGAGCACAAGGGCGATTGCCCGACAAAGTTGTTCCGATGCGGCTCGTCCCAAGACGGCATCCCCTTCTCATGTGAGAGACATTGTCATCCGATTCGGCATTCAACCACGCAACGCGTTGCTCGTGGAACTCGAACGCTACCAGCACCCGTTCGCGGGGTCAACTTTAGCCCCGACCTGTCCACCAATCCGGATTTATTCAATACACCTCAAGCATCAGTCGGCTGGTGGGTTTGATCGACCGACCGATCATCTTTCGATTCCAACCAGACCGAGGTCCCGCTTCCACGCTGACCGTCGCGAACAATCCCAACGCGCTCGGGGGTAAAACATCTGCCAGAGCACCGAGAATACTGACTTCCATGCCAGCAATCCCACACACATATACCAATGTACGCCGACTGTGAAGCATCGGCTCCAACAACGAGCGATGAGTTCGCACACGCTCATGCACATATATGTGGCCATCACCGTCCGGGCCAGTTTCACGGCTGATGGCTGTGAGATAAGTCAGTTGCGGGTGCGTTTCAGAGAGTGCCCGAAGATCATCGTCGTACAACAAATCAGTTGTATACGGCGATCCCATCACCAAAACCACTTTGCTTGTTGGGTATTTGTCAGTAAGTTCGAGAATCATCCCGCGAAATGGAGCAATGCCCGTCCCCGTCGCGAAGAAAACGAAATCGTGATCCGCAGGGTTCTCCGGCAACAAAAACCGTTTACCACTCGGGCCGGTCACCAGGATCTCATCACCCACTTGAAGATCGCACAGATAGTTACTGGCGGTGCCACAAAACAAGCGATGGTCTTCGTGATGTTCGTCAATGAGTCGCTTGACGGTCGTCGCGAGAACATTCCCCTGTCCGTCTTCACCGCATGATGGACTCGCTATGGAGTACAGTCTGAGCTTGTGCGGTTTACCTCGTTCATCCAAGCCGGGTGGTAGTACACCAAAAGCCTGCCCGGCTTGAAATGAGCCCGCGAGCGCTGTGCCTGATACATCAATCTCGACATGTCTGACGAAACCGGCTGCTTTACGAGATCGTGTGCAAATCGTACTCGCACTGACACGCCCGACAACCGGCGCTTTCATCGTGACCACATTCACGCGCACAGGCGCGAGTTTGACTATTGATTCAGGTTCCGCCGGACGCATAGACGCTCCCTCTTCGGCAAGTGTCTATCAGTCGCTCGGCACCAAGTTCGGGTCATCTGATGAATTGGTCGAGTTCGCTCCAGCACGGGCGTTGAGATGTTCAACCAGCATCGCGAGTAAATCGCCAGCCTCGCCGGATGCACGAACACCCTGAAACTCGCTCGCTGCTGATTGATACGACTCAACTGATTCTGTCGCCGCGGTGTTCGCAACACCAGATGCGTTGGATGCCTGGGTGGCATACCAGTCGTTGTCGGGCAAAGCGGGGGTTGCGTCGGCGAGTCGACTGAACAGCGCCGCAAGGTCGCTGTATGAACGAGCCTTCTTTCCAAGAGCATCTGCCAGAGCAGCATTCGCTGAGCCGGCGGCGATTCGGGCTTCAGACTTCATGTCTGACGAGCCCTGCCGAGCGCTGCTCAACGCAGATTGCAGTCGACCGATCTGCGTCGAATAGAGTTCGTTGATGCTTTCGTCAGCACCCTTGCCTTCACGAAATGCCAGAAGTTGGTCTGACAAGGTGCGAATTGTTGATGCAGTTTCTGAAGCCTTGGCGCGAAGTGACGCAGCCTCTGCTCGCGCTTCGTCTCGCGCCTTGAGAATGTCCGCTCGGGCTTCCTCATTGAGTGACTTCTGTTCATTGAACATATTGAAGTTCAGCGTCGCCTCGGTCGCTTCGGTCTGCAACTGATGTGCCTTCGCTTCAAGCCGGGCGATATCGAGCAGTTTCTTTTCCGCACTCAGCGCATGCTGTTGAATCTGAGGAGCGAGTTGTGCCGCCGCGACAGCCGACAGTCTGGCTGCTTGAAGTTCCAGTTTTGCTGCTTGCTCGCGCTCTGACCTTGCCTGATCTGCGAGTGTGTCAATCTGCGATTCGAGGGTGCTGATTCGTTCGTCCACACTGTTCTTTGCGTTGCGTGCCGCTTCCATGCGTGTTTCGATTTCCACGCGGTCGCGATCAAGTGTCGCAACCTCTGGTGCCGGGTCGTACGCCTCTTCCGCGGCCGCTCGGGCGTTGTACGCTTCCCACGAACGAAGTTCGGTCCGAATCGCAGCAGCTCGTGCAGAGAGTTCGATCTCGAGATCATTGATATAGATGTCGTCACCCGAGGCAAGACCGAGTTCGGCCCATGAACTCATGATGACTGCTCCGGCCTTTTCTGACAGCGTGCCGTCAAGCCCTGATTGACTCAAGGCCGTGTTCGCATCCTGAAATCGCTCAATCGTCGTCAGGTGATCTGCAGCCGCCCCAGATCCACCAGACATCGCCCCGATTGCCAGATTGGCATCGTGCGACGCCTGACTCGCTTCACTTCGGTCGCCGCAACCAGCGAGAGTCGGCATAAAAACTGCTATGGCGGCAGCCATGCCGGCGAAACGAACAACCTGTCGTGTATTCAACATGAGAATCCCCGCAATTTGAGGGTCGACCCGCTGGCCGAACCCGATTGGATCTGTGGGCGGACTTTAGGACACCCGATCGGTCGATCCCACCATACACAATTCATCGAACTCACGATTATCGATCCGGCTCCGGATCCGCCGTCGCCGGTTTCGAGACCGGCGGTGTGTATTTGATCGGGTAGTCAGGCCTCGGGCGATACATGCTCGAAATCCAATCCAACGCCTCCTGGTAGCGGCGATCCTGCGTCGTCTTGAACACTGGCTTCCAGCCACGCGAACCGCGTGTCCTCGGTACCTCGGGGTGTGGATACAAAGAAAGTTCTTGAGGAAGCCCCATCTGCAGCAATGGGCTTTTCGCAGGCTGGGCGTAGTTGACCAGAGGCGTGCCATCCGCAAGTTTGAACCGATCCAGAATCAACATGTTTGTGTAGACCGTCTGGTCAGCGTTTGGTTTGTCGGTGTAGAGCCACAACTTGCCGGCTTCCTGACCTCCGTGACACTGGGCCGACGCACACGAGTTGAGCAGCCACCGCCCGTGCACTTCAGATCGAAACAATCTGATCGCGCGCGGGTGTTCGAGCACCTCGACCTCGGTATACAGGTCGCGGGCCTGCAGCCTGAACATCAACTTCAAAATCTCGTCTGTCGGCATTCGATACAACGACTCGCGGCCCTCAATCGTCGCGGGTATGAGCGGACTCTCAGCATACTCGCGAATCAATCGATCAACCGTGCTCCGCGCGATCTTCATCCGCGGGGGGTACTTCAGATCAACTTCGTACACGCGTATGACATTAATGTCTGCATTCGTCAACAGAGGAAACTTCGACTTCGCTTCGTTGCGCGCCGCAAACCGGTCTTTACTCGACTGATCGGTAGGTGAGCTTGCCTGTGGCACCATGCGTTGTCGTTCGAGTGCAACTTGCTGTTCCAACCATGAACGGAGTTGTTTCGCACGCGGGTGCATCGCGTCCTTTGAAAGGACTGAATCAATCTCAACCAGAGCCAGGTCATATTGCTCGCGCGAACGCAACCATTCGGCAAGCATCACGCGACCGTCAAGATCGTCAGCCGCAACGAGTGAACGCATTTTTGCATATCGATCAAGGAGAGAAGGCAGATAGCGCACCTGACGCACATCTGCCTTTCGGAAAGTTGTTTCAATACCTTCGATCTGAAGCACGATGGCGTCATCGGTTTCTGAGGCCAAAATGCCAACAACTTCTCGCCCACCCTCAAGCATGACAACCACTTCGCGAGGAGCCTCCTTTGTGATCGGCTCGGCGTTTGCTGCTTGATCAGCAGCAGTTGCGGGGGTGCCATTCGATGCCGCATCCTGCTCAGAATCGGCAGCGGTTGGCGGCGGCTCGGTCGCATCCTGGCTCACGCCAGTCATCAACGACGCACTGATCAATGCGATCGAAAACCATCCACATCGAGATCGTGTTCCCATTTTGCCCATGTCCGATCGTATCAGCGACGAGTTGATCACGCTGCCAACGGTATGGCGGCGATCTTCTGTCGTGACACCACGGTCTCATCCTCGACGATGCGTAACGCATGCTCCGTTGCAAGAGGAGCTCCTGAATGGACATCGATCATCTGTACCCTGTGGTCCCGATCGAGCAAAATCTCGACGGGTCCCTTGAGTACATCTGCGAACTCGACGCGATACCCAGGAAACCAGACGGTGGATCCAGGGCAGGCTTGTCTCATGATCCGAAGTGAGCAGCGCGTCAAAGACACCATCAACTCGTTCATCTCGCAAGACTTTTGTTGAAGGGTCTTCATTTTGCCGGTCAGTGTGCTGGCTTCAAATTCGAGTTCGGTCAGTTCTTCGGCCTGACTCGCCGTGAGCCTCGCGGTGTTCCGCTTGAGTTGATCCAGACGGGCAGCTGCATCCTCAGCAGCTCCCTCGAGCGCCTTGATCGTCTCCTCTATTCGGACGATCAAGCCTTCTGGTTCCGGCAGATGGCCTATCACAACTTCGGTGTGGATACCTCCAGAACCGCCCAGAACCCCGATCGTCATGCCCATGGTCGCCGAACATCGCCCGCCTCGAATCGCGGCGTCCGGACTGTCCACTGAGCCGTGGACTGTCAGAGAACACGAGTTGAGTTCGTTATGGATCACACACGACCCGTAGATATCTCCTGTGACAGCATCGAGGTACTTGGCATCAAGGCCGTTCCGCGCGACCATCGACCCCTTTTCACGCCCTGCCATACCGCCGTTGAGTTTCAGGAGACCGCCCGCGCCAATCTTCGCTGCCTGCACTAATCCGTGGACCGTCACCGCGCCGTCTGCCTCGATAACAAAACAGTCCTGGACCTCTCGGTGGACGACGACTTCGCCTTTGAAAAGAATGTTGCCGGTGGCGTAATCGACCGAACCTGGTATCTCAAGCGTGCTGCTGACGCGGATTTCGATCGGAGACTCATGCAACACACCGGGGCAGGTCGCACGCACGCCGTTATGTTCATCGACTTTCACGCCGTTTCCGATTTTCACCGGGCTGACTGATCCACGCTTGGCAGCGAGCGTGCCACCAAAGATATCCTGCCCGTCAAACCCGTCTGTCGGAGGGGAGACGGTGGCCAACAGTTGGTCTTTCTCAACAAAAATGAACGCAGACTGGGAACGAAAATCGGTCGCTTGCTGGTCGGCCAGGTCAGTCGGATCTGCGATTGAGTCAAGCGTTTCCTGACGATGTTCAATCTCACGGACTCGTTTCTGAATGAGTTCGTCAAGGACGATCAGTCCGTTCTCGCCATTGACCGGAGCATTGCCTGTCGCAACCAACTGCTTGTGAATCGCTTCCGGGTCAGCGATCCCGCGCGCTGCCAACTCCTGCAGGGCGGCGTCATCAATCCACCGATGCATGATCCCCGACGCTTGTAACTGAATTCCAAGGATCTCAGCAGTCAGGTCTGCAGGGTCATAGCCGGGGTGGATCACAAGGTGTCCCACGAGCTTGTTCGACTCGGTTTCAATTTTCAGGCAATCGGCCAAGTCCTTTGACACGGTCATCCTTTCAATCCGAGCGTACCATTGCAATCCGTTGTGTTTACGCTGATGCTTCGAGCTTGCTGATCGTCTCATCAATGCGTTGCCCGAGCAGATCAGGCGTGAACGGCTTGACAACATAGTTGTTGACGCCGGCCTTGATCGCTTCAATCACGCGCGACTTTTCGGCTTCGGTTGTCACCATGATCATCGGCGTTGTCTTGTCGGTTTGCCGAAGGGTCTTGACAAAGGTCAGCCCATCCATGTTCGGCATGTTCCAATCCACGAGAATCAACTCCGGGCTGAATGCACCAATCTTGCTCAGAGCATCCTGCCCATCGCAGGCTTCCTCGATCTCGGTATAGCCCAGTTGACCCAGAACAGACTTCTGAATGTTCCGCATTGTCTTCGAATCGTCAATCAGCATGACTCGCATAATGTGATTCCTTGTTGGCCGTAATTTGCTCTTGCTCGGTCGGTTCAGGCACTGGCTGTTTGTGTGTTTGTGGCGCTTGATTCCGGCTGAACCTGGATCGATACTTCAATTGTCAGTTCCCCGCAATCGGTCTCACACGGAATCACCACGCACGGCACATCTTTTTGCATCGCGATGTGGTGATTCTCACCGACGACCACACTTGGGCACGAAATCGAAACCCGCTTGCCGGTGAATTCGGCTTTCGCGCCGCCAGACACCATGTTCACCAACTCGCCGATCGCGTCGGCAAAATCTGGTGAGTCCACACCGAGTTGCTCACCGCTGAAGAGCGAAACAACCGATTCGGCTGTCGAGCGCGGAAAACTCAGTACGATCGAGCCCACGACATCGCCGCTCATGCCAATAACCCCCGATACATCATGCGATGCTTTCCCCCCTGTTTTGATCCGAGGGTTGCCGACGGTGACGGGTAATTGCAGCATCATTGTGAAGACATTCTGAATGCTGGAGACAAAGGGTGAGATATAACTGGCGTCCATTGATTGTTCCTCGTTTTCCGCGACTTTGTGACTAAGCTGAGACAAGGGCTTCGCCGCACCCTGCTGCAATTTGTAATGAAGTATCACGAACCAATTGTGCGACATCGACAATCAGGCTCACGCCGCCGTCGTTTCGAACGGTGGCACCCGAGACCGGGCCGACATCTTCAAATGCGTCCAGTGGTTTGATGACGATTTCCTGCTGTCCGATCACGCTCGAAACCATGAGCGCAAACGACTTTCCGGCTGCGTTGAGAACAATCGCAAACGGCGACTCCGTCCTCGCGTGTTCCGGTACACCGAAGACCTCCATAGCGTCCAATGCCGGCAAGACTTCCTCCCGCAGCCGCAGGACAGGCGCTTGCAGCATCGTGCTGAACTGCTCGGGTTCCGGGCGCATGATCTCGACGATGTTGCCGAGCGGTATCGCGTAAATCTCATCGGCAATGCCGACCATCATGGCGGGCATGATCGCAATCGTGAGCGGGATCAAGATGGTGATCGTTGTTCCCTTGCCAAACTCACTGGCAACCTCGACCGATCCCTTCAGTTTCTGGATGTTCGTCCGGACAACATCCATGCCGACGCCGCGGCCCGACAGGTCGTTGACAGCCGACGCAGTTGAAAAACCAGGGTGAAAGATAAACCGAAAAACTTCTTCATCGCTCATCTGAGCGGCTTCCGTTTCGGTGACCAAACCGCGTTCGACTGCCTTGGCTGCAAGTACCTCACGCGGTAATCCCCGACCGTCATCGATGATTTGAATCTCGACATGGTTTCCACGATGTGCAGCACACAATCGAATCGTACCAGTCGCAGTTTTACCGGCAGAAATTCGTTCCTCCGGCCCTTCGAGCCCGTGATCCGCACTGTTTCTCATCAAATGAACAAGCGGGTCGCCGAGTTCTTCGATGATCGATTTGTCGACCTCGGTGTCGCCCCCCTCAATCACGAGCGCCATCTGCTTGCCGGTTTTCGACGCAAGGTCTCGAATCAGGCGCGGATACTTGCCAAACAGTTTGTCGAGAGGCTGCATCCGAGTGCGCATGACCGCGACTTGAATATCTGAGGTAATTCGCGCGAGTGTATCTGCCGCGATAGTCATCGAGTCAGACAAGTCAGGAGCAACCGTTTCCACCGACGCGACATCGCCCGCGATTGCGCTCATGCGGTTCTTCTGAAGAACCAACTCACCCACCAGATTCATCAGTGTTTCAAGCCGACCGACTTCGACACGAATCGTCTGCTCAGGAACAGTCGCTGTTGGGCGTTTACGCTCGGTCTGCTTGGCCGAATCGCTATTTGTACTTGATACGGCAATTGGCGCAGTCGACTCATGTACGACTGACTCGAGTGCTGTGAGCTCGTCCTTGGATGCACGCTGTTCGCCCTCGTCTTGGGCTTGAGTCGCAGGCAGTTCACCTGCGAGTAATGAAGTAATCTCTTCTGCGAGCGTCTCGGTCGGCTTCGAGAGGCGAATGCCCTCGCGAATGCCCTGGGCTTGCGACGCAACGATCTTCGTCACTTCGCTGAGTTTCGGCTGCAGTGCGTTGACGATCTCATCGGAGAGCGAAGATCCCGCTTCCGCTGCTTCAATAAGTAGCCGGATGAGGTCGGTCATCTCGTCAAACTCAAAGAACTCGGTCGTCGGCAGCAACTCCTCGGCGCTCTCACTCAAGGCAAGAAAATGGCGTTCTCGATCAGATTCATTGATCAATCCAGCGAGTTGCTTCTCTGCTCGTTCGATCGTGTCCTCGAGATCCTGCACAAAGTGATCCAGCAGATCTGACTTGCCGCCACTGAGTTCGAGCGGTGACCGTGTGAATCCATCGTCCCCGACACCCGGCACACCATCAGTCTCGCCCGCGTTCACATCCGGTGCTTCGCTGTTTGCCCCTTCTCCCAGCGCAACCAGTTGCGCGACGAGCGTTGCCGATGCTTGCGTCAACTCAGTCTCGCCTGCACGAATCTCATCAAACTGCGTTTTCAGGATGTCAATCGCTTCGAGAAACAGATCCATCGCATGGCGATCGACGACAAACTCCTGATTGCGAGCCGCATTCAATGCGGTCTCAGCGGCGTGTGCAATCTCCACAACATTGGTCAGTGCGAGAAACGACGCACTCCCCTTGATGGTGTGCAATGCTCGAAACACTTCGTTGAGCAGGTCAAGATCGGTCGGCGTTGACTCAAGGTCGACGAGGCTGCTCTCAAGCGAATCAAGCAACTCGCCCGATTCCGTCAGAAAGTCCTGTAGAATTTCTGCGTCAAATCCGTTGATAGACATCAGGATGTCCCTACAGGAAAGCCGGGCCCATCCGTCTTTTCATAGCAAAAGCCCTGCGGGATCGAAATGGGTTTGAACGCGCTGCTCACATCACGGATGTTCTCGGAGTGTCCGATGAACATGATGCCATCTTCCGCCAGGACATCCGCAAAGGTGGAAACCACGCGGCGCTTCATGTCATCATCAAAGTAGATCATCACATTGCGGCAGAAGATCACATCCCATGTCCCATGTCGTTTGGCCGCGAGAGCGTCGCGCAGATTGTGCAGCTCAAACGACACCATCTGCCGAATCGTTTCATCCAGATGCCATTGGCCGTTGGATTCACTGCGGAAGTACCGGCTCTTGATCAGATCAGATGTCGAACGCATCGCGTAGTCGGTATAGATGCCCTTGTTGCCCACCGACAGCGCGCGTTCCGAGATATCAGTCCCCAGAATCTCAATGCGCCAATCCGCCAGTCTGACGCCAAGACTGCGGTGGATCTGTATAGCCAGGGTGAACGGTTCCTCACCAGTCGAACAGGCTGCCGACCAGATGCGCAGCCGCTTGCACGACTTGCGTTTTTCAAGCAGTTGAGGCAGCACTTGCCGTTCAAAAACCTGCAGCTGCGCGTCATTGCGAAAGAAACTTGTCTCGTTGATAGTGATGCGGTTGAACATCTCCTGAAACTCATCCGTTTGATACGGACCGATCGACAGAAACGCGATGTATTCGTCGAAGTTGTCAATCTCGAGTTCCCCAAGCCGATGCCCAAGCCGCGACTCGAGAATGTACTTTTTGTTGTCCGGAAAGTGAATGCCTGATCGCTTGTAGATGATGTCGCGCAGTTTGGAAAACTGTGGTTCGCTCATGGTTGCTCGGCTCGTCAAATTTGACATTGGGCGTGTCTCTCAGCGTCAGGGTTTATGGAATGTTTCAGGCAGCCACATCGACGAGCCGCGACATGTCCTCGTTCGAGAACAGGCGATCGAGATCAAGCAGAATCAACAGTCGATCTTCGAGTCGGCCAACGCCCGCAATAAAGTCGCTGTCAACCGAGCACACAAGGTCAGGTGGTGAATCGACAATCCCGCCTTCAATCCGAAGTACTTCGTGGACCCGATCAACGATGAACCCGATCGTTCGTCCGTGTACCTCGACCACAACAATCCTGTTGTCTTCATTGCGTTCAGTGCGGCCAAGACCAAAGCGTGTGCGCAGGTCCATCACTGGGATGATTCGACCACGCAGGTTGATCACCCCTTCAACTTCGGGGGGGCTCTGCGGGACACGGGTCAATGGTGTCATGCGGTTGATTTCTTGAACCGTCAGGATATCAACGGCAAACTCCTCATCCGCGACATCAAATGTCACGAGCTGAAGTTGCTCTTTCGACACTTCGCCCGTCAGGTTCTCGTCGGATGCGGTTTGTGGTTCATTCATCGCGGGGTCCTTTACAGGAAACACTGTGACTGATCGACAAATCATCGGCGGTCGTTACGCCGTACTTGACACGGACTACGCCGAGCGCTTGCAGGCATTTGTCGATGAACCCCCGATAGTGGTGAGGACGGACGCGAGTTCGCGCGGCGTGCCCGCTCCGGAACTCAAACCTGCGTCTACAACCGCACGAGGCATGCCGTATACGACACAACTCGATGCCTCCTGGGTGAGTACTTTCCCCCCGGCAGCCTGTATGAGCCGGCTCCCTTCGGCACCGTCATGTCCCATGCCCGTGAGCATGAACCCGAGGACGCGTTCGCCGAAGCTGGTCGCAGCGCTTGTGAACAACTCGTCTACGCTGGGTTTGTAAATCGCATCTTCCGGACGCGGGGAGACTTCGAGACGCATCGATGAGCCCGCCTGTCGCAGTCTCAAGTGGTTGCCACCTTCGCCGATATAGACAACACCGGGCTGGAGAACACCGCCGTGCTCCGCAATCCGGACTTCCACCGATGCCATTGCATCAAGTCGTGCTGCCAGGCTGCGAGAAAAGAGCGCTGGCATGTGTTGTGCAACCAGCACCGGGAACGCGCAGCGCTCTGGAAGTGCGCATACGAGTGTTTCCACGACCGGTGGGCCACCAGTGCTTGAACCAATGACAACGCATTGAGGGTAGAGACCTTCAATCAACTTCCGATCGATTGGAGGAGCAGTTACCTTCGGATGAGTGCCTAGAACGGTCCGAGCCGTCAAGGGGTCATTTGTTTTGCTTGCGATTGGCCTGGGGCGTGCGATGGCTTTGATCTTGTGGATCAACTCGTGACGAAAGGTTTCATCGTTTTGCCCGAAAACTTGCGGGTCTTTCGCGATAAAATCGGAAGCCCCGATCTTGAGCGCGTGAAACGCTTCCCTAGATCCATCGACGGTCAAACTAGAACACATCAAGATGCTCGGTTTGTGTTGCAGATCCGGCAGATGAACAATCTTCCGAAGTGCCTCCATGCCCGACATGACAGGCATTTCGATATCCAGAGTGATGAGATCTGGTTGCAACCTCGTCGTCTTTTCGACACCGGCGGCACCGTCGCGGGCCGTGCCGACAACCTCGAGACCGGGCTCTGCATCAATCATGCCCGAGATCATCTTGCGCATGAATGCGGAGTCATCCACAACGAGTACACGAATGCTCATGCCGGTCTCCAATAGTCCATCCGATTGGTTTCATCGAAAGAACGCAGGTCCACCTTGATGGCAAGTGCCGGGTCTGGACCCGAATGGGGATTATTCGCGATTCCGATGTGCTATCGGATTGAATGCACAACAGCAAGCGAGGTCGCCCTGCCTGTTCTGGTGGTGGTTGCATGGTAATATGCGCAGAAAAAACGCCGCACGAATGCGGCGTTTCAATGCCCAGGAGAGGACTCGAACCTCCACCCCGTTGCCGGGACCACCACCTCAAGGTGGCGCGTCTGCCAATTCCGCCACCTGGGCCACATCCACCGCGATTCCGGGGATGGTCGGCAGTATAGGCCACGATCGGCAAGTTCGTGAGGTAAGTTCAACACACAAGATTCAGAGCACGCCTATCGTCCGGTTCGCGCACCGCCGGGCCAATTCGGAGGCTGAAGCGGTGTCGCAATAAAACCCTGGAAGTGGGTGGCAATCCCACCAGTCGGCCGATCGAGAGGATTTCGGATATGCGGGTGCTGATGCTCGGTTGGGAATTTCCCCCATTCATCGCGGGTGGTCTTGGAACGGCCTGTTACGGGTTGACCAAAGCCATGGCCCGCGCGGGTCATGACATCTTGTTCGTTTTACCACGCAAAATCGATCGGTCGCATTCATCGCATGTCAAACTGCTCACGCCTGGCGACCTCCCGGAACCAGCGCACGACGACACATCACGGGCTTCGACCAAACGCACAATCGGGTTTGGTCGAACGCCTGATTCGATCGAGATGGTCCAATCGGAAGAAACCGAACGGCTATTGCAATCGCGCGTTGAAATGTTTGAACTGGAAGCCGACTTCAGTTCGCCATATCCAGGCTTTGATCCGAAGCAGACTTCGCAGTTTGAAACCATGATCGAAGAAATCCGCCGATCGCGGTCTCAGCGACAGGTCAAAGTCGCGGGTGTCGAGTTTCCGATCGAGTCAGTCACATCAGACCTCATCAAACTCGCGTGGAAGCAGTCCGAAGAACTCGCGCAGAACGACTCTGACTACGGCTCGGACCTGATGGGTGATGCGCAGCGGTACGCGGTGCTCAGTGTGGCGCTCGCGAGTCAAATGCAGTTTGATGTCATCCATGCCCACGACTGGCTGACTTATCACGCCGGTCTTGCGGTGCGCGCGATGTCGGGCAAGCCGCTCGTTGTGCATGTGCACGCGACCGAGTTTGATCGTTCGGGTGAGCACATCAATCAGCAGGTGTATGACATCGAGCGAATGGGTGTCCACCAAGCTGACCGGGTGATCGCGGTAAGCCAGTTGACGAAGAACATCCTGACCTATCGGTACGGGGTTCCCGATCACAAGGTCGATGTCGTTTACAACGGCGTCGATCAGGATGATCGATCACAACCCACAGCCCGAATTGAAAAGGACGACAAGATCGTCCTATTCCTCGGCCGCATCACAATGCAGAAAGGCCCGGAGTACTTCATTCGGGCCGCCAAGCGTGTACTTGAAAAGGTGCCAAACGCCAAGTTCGTGGTTGCGGGCTCAGGCGATTCTGCAATCAAAATGATCAACGAAGCAGCCGAACTGGGCATTGGTCAAAAAGTGCTGTTCACCGGGTTCCTGCGCGGCCGCGATGTCAAACGGATCTTCGATCTGGCAGCGTGCTATGTCATGCCAAGCGTGTCAGAACCGTTTGGAATTGCAGCCCTTGAAGCCATGCACCACGACACGCCGGTGATCATCTCGAAGCAGTCTGGTGTCTCTGAAGTCCTGACGCACGCATTGAAAGTTGATTTCTGGGACACCGATGAGATGGCCAACAAAATCGTCGCTGTGCTCAAGTATCCCCCCCTTGGTGCGACACTGCGCGAGCACGGCGCTCTCGAAGTGCGCGGCCTCGCGTGGGATGGGGCGGCGGAAAAGTGCGTGAGGTCGTACGGGCGAGCTATCGCGAGCCAGCACTAGGCTAGTTTTATCTCGCGGTGAGTAGACGCAGCATCCAAGCTATTCGAGCAAAGCATCGACTTCGGCATATCCGCTCGGATGCGAAATGTCGTCTTTATGCGCTCCCGCCAGGAGCAACAAGCGGACTGATTCCGGCGATCGCTCATACGCCCAGTAAGAACTGACACACGCTTCAACGGCCCGCATCAGTGCCGTTCTTCCCTTACCATCCCGTGCATTGACATCCGCTCCTCGGTCGATGAGCAACTGTACGGTTTCGTGTCTTGCCCGCCATGCTGCAACGATCAGCGGTGTACTTCCAGGTGCGATGTTGTAATACCCGTCACCCTGATACGGCGCTTCAATCGAGACCCCGAGATCGAGAAGGCACGCAACGCCCGCCGTGTTACCATTGCCTGCAAACTCGGCGATGCACACATCGCCCTGCGCGAACAGATCCATCTGCAACGAAGGGTGTGCACCGATGAGAACAGCGACCAGGTCTTCATCAGCGAGGGCGCACGCTGCGATCAGCGTATCAATCCCTTCAAGATGCGCGTTGATCCCTCGGCGTTCAAGCGACCGCAACACATCGCCTCGGCCTCGCCTCGCCGCCAATGCGGCGACATCGTGTCCATTCACGCGAGCGGTTGCGTCTGCACCTGCATCGAGCAGCGTATCGATGATGCTGATGTTGTTGTCGCGCAACACAGCGCTCTGCAAGGCTGCGCGTCCCCATCGTGTCATGAAGTTAGGATCGGCTCCAGCGTCCAGCAAGTATCGAATGCCAGGTCCGTCGTGCCAATCGATCTTGCGCAGCAACATCGTCGCCAGACTCTCGGCTGAGAGCGACCCATGTTTGACCATGATCTGCAGCGTCCGCAGGTCGTAACCCTCGGGCGTGTGGTAGGTCACCTCTTCATCGTTGGCGTTCGCGCCACGGTCGAGCAGTTGTTTAGTCAGCGCCGGATCGCGGACAATCGCCGCGGCTCCATACAGAGCGCTCTCAAACTCACGCGGATTGTCTCCGGCCCAAAAACCTTCGTTGGCATCGGCCCCTGCCTCAAACAGTGCTTGCGCAACAGCGTTGAACGCGGGCGATCGCTCGGGATTGAATCGCAGGTACTTCGACATGCAGAGCAACACCAGTGGGGTGGCGCCCATCCGTCCAACAGGTGCCGAGACGGCAGTGGTGTCACACGCGATGTGGTTCTTAATCGCATCAAGATCGCCAAGTATGGCTGCGCAAGCGAGTGATGACGCTGCCAGACTCGGGTGCTCGCTTCGCAAGCGTTCGGCATCATCGAGTGTCCCGTGCCAAACAGCGGCTTCGATGAATAATTCGATTGCGTTGTCTGGTTGAGTCATGATCGTCCTCCGCAGGTCTTCGCATCGTACGATGCTTTCGATGGCCTACGACGAACAACTCTTGATTCGTATTCGCAGGGTCTTGAACGATCGACACGATATCATCGAACAGAAGATGTTCGGTGGCGTTGTTTTCATGGTCGGCGGCAGAATGACCTGCGGCCCGCACGGCGATCGGTTGATCGTTCGGATCGGTGAACACGCGGCTCGTGAGCACATCGGTGAGCCCCATGTCCTGCCGATGGACTTCACCGGCCGCGTCATGAAAAACTTTGCGATGATTGAACCCGAGGGCCTGCGGACTACAGCCCAGTTGCAGCGGTGGGTGCAGATGTCCGTGGCGTACGCCGAATTGCAAGGACCGAAAGTCGAAAAGACGAAGCCACGACGATCGAGGCCCGTTCCAAAGCCGAGACGAGGGCTCTGAGCAGGCATTTCGGCACCATTGATCGAAATAGTCCGGTCTTTCCAGTCGTTGACCGATGAGATAGGATGAATGCGTAAGGCTGGGAAAAAGCCGACGGCGGTTCCCGAAGAATGAGAGTCGTCGATTGTGAAAGGACGCGGATGAAACGGATACTGTCGATTGCGGTTGGTTCGATGCTCGGTGTTTCGGCGGCTTTTGCGGCTGAAGATTCGCCGTACCTGCGTGTCATCTCGCCCGACGATTCGACGATGCGGATGGATCTCGCTGTGCGGACGCTGGTGCCGAGCGACGCGTCCAGGCCGATTGTCCACCTCGTCGGTGCCGTCCACATCGGTGATCCGTCGTATTACACAGATCTCCAGGCCTATCTCGATGTCCACGATGTGGTGCTCTATGAAGGCGTCGGCGGGGCCCGGCCGCCCGTTCCAGAAAACGAGGAACGACGAGCACAACGCGCCACCGAGCGGCGCCTCAAGTTTCTCAAGTTCGTCGCCGATGAAGCCGTCCGCGAAGGAGCACCAACACCCACCACAGGCCACGACCTGATCGAGTCACAAGAGGGGTCCACACGAACGATTGTTGAAAACGCTCTCACCGACGGGTGGGGGAACGCCATCGAGATGAACTCTGACGATGGTTCATTCCAAGCGATCAGCCTTGGTGCCGATGGCAAGCCCGGAGGCCAGGGCGAGAATGCCGATGTCCTGCTCTCGGATCTCCTCGCAACCAAAACCGATCGACCGCTCGATCCCGCCGCCGCAGGTCTGCAGCGCGATATGGCCCATGCGCTCGGGCTCGAGTTTCAACTGGACGGCATCGACTACACGCAAGAACACTGGCGCAACAGCGATCTGTCCATCGAACAGATCCAGGCTGCGCTTGCCGGTGACCCAATCCCCCCGCGTCGACCGGCCGGCGAGCGAACAACCACCACGCCCGACAAGCGAACCAAGCCAGCCAAGGGCAACGCCGAGGCTGCATCCGATGTTGAAGAAGCCGCCGATGCGCTCTTTGGCGCACTCTCCGGCGACTCGTTCATGGCCAAAGCGATGGGGGTGCTCATGAAAATGGTCGGCGCCAGCAAGCAGGGCCGCGCCATGGTCAAGGTCATGCTCGCTGACACGCTGACCAACGCCGATGAACTGCTCACTTCTCAGGAGGGAGCATTGGGCGAACTGATGACGGTGCTGACGGTCGATCGCAATAAAGCCGTCATCGCCGACATGCAGGCGATCATTGCCAATGAGCCCGATGTGCGGTCAGTTGCCATTTTTTATGGTGCCGGCCACTTCATGGATCTCGAAATACAGTTCGTCGAACAACTCGGCTATCAGTGGGAGAGCACACTCTGGGTGCCGGCCATGACGATTGATCTCGAAGAAGCCGGGCTCGATGCCAGACAGGTCGAAGGGTTCCGCAAGATCATGAAGCGAGCCATCCAGCAGCAACTCAAAAACGCCGGGTGACAAGTCACAAGACGATCTTCCGCCCAGAGACCTTCAACCGACGAGCCCGAAGCGCGAGCGAGCGAACCCGCCCGATCAAATCTGCCACAACGAGCCCCGACCGTGAGGGAGGGGGCATTTGTCACGATACAGCGAGGCTTCCGTCACGACACGGACTCAGACTTCGACCTATCGCCGCCTGCGGACGATTCCGAGACCGGCAACAGCAAACACCGTAACCCCCCCTGATGAAGGCACCACCCGCACCGTGGCCGGCGTGATGTTCCGCGACGAGCCGGGGTCGGTGTCAGCGACCGAGATACTGTCCATATAGTCGACCCACCAGTCGATCATCGAATCTTGACCTGCAACAGGCTGAACACTCAACTCCATGAGACCTGAAGTACCCACGATGGGGGTAACCACAGTCTCGAAAAGTAGCTGCGGGTTCGAAGTCCAAAACTGGCACCCTGGTGAGTAATAATTCTGTGACCCACCGACACCACTCAGTGCACCAATCTCTGGTGTGCCTGACAATCTCGCACAGAAAAACTGAACATCCGCTGGCGAGAACTCAGCACCGATGCCCGTGGCGATCATGTCAGTCCAAAAGCTGTGCATCGCCCCTTCACCTTCGATCAAGACCGACCCTGAGACTTCCGCCCATACCGAGACATTGAAACTCTCTCCGGCTTCAACTTGCTTGGGTGCTTCAATCCAGATGTTGAACACCGCGTCGGCCGCTGCCGTCGTCGCCAAACCTGTGGAACACAACAGCCCCATTAGTTTTCCACAACTATTCATGTCGAGTCTCCACCAAGTGTAGATTTGTCGTATCATGACACCGACCACATCACTAATACCACATGTGTGGTCAGGAGACAAGCAAATGGGACGATTCCATGGGACGATTCCATGGGACGAAAGCGCATTTTTCTGTTCAAGCTGCTTTCTTGTTCGTCGCACTATCGGGTATTCCAACCATCTCCAGCGCTCAATCGGGCGGATTCAGCGGGATTCAGCCCGTCTCGGTCTATGACCCTCTCTTCGGGCCATCGACGCAGTTTCCGCTCGGTCAACACTGGATACACACAACCAAAGTGGACTATGCGTGGACGCTTGTCGGCTATGACCATGTAAACCCCCCACCCGTCGACTTCAACAATCCAAACACGACGATTGCCATCATCGATTCGGGGATCGATATTAATCACTTTGAGTTCGATGACGGACCCGGCGGCTCGAAGATTCACCCCGACAGCACCTCACGCTTTCAGTATCCCTCGGGTGGAGGAGTGCTTTTTTGCCCGTGCCACATCGATGTTCTACCTGAAAGCGCTCCACCTGAAGATACATATCCATTATTGGATGCCGCCCCGCATGGCACCATTCTATCCGGTGTTGCAACTTCATATGTAAACGGTGGTGGCATGGCGGGCATTTGTTGGGAATGTGATGTATTGGCAGTTCGAGTCTTTGCTGTAGCGACGATCGGAATTTGTGGCGAGAATCCTCCTCCTCGAACTGAATGCATCCCAACAAACCAGTCCATTACTCGTGCAATCCGTCACGCCGCAGGCTGGAACGGCACCGGTTACAACCCCCAGCCGCGTGCCCGCATTATCTCTCTTTCACTCAACGGCCCTGATTTTACCTACATCGACTGCGACGGCAATGACCTTCAAGATGCTGTCAATGAGGCGTACGCCCAAGGCTGTGTCGTCATCATCGCCGCGGGCAATACCAATTCGAGTAATGCCTGCTCCGAAGACGGCGAGACCTGCGAAACCGTCGGTTCCTTTCAGGAGGGCAGCATCTCAGACGGCATTGCCATCATGCCCAACACCATCACGGTCGGCGGCACCTTTGTCTCGGGTCACACCTGGCACTGTTGGTCCAAAATCAACCCCCCCTTATCCAACTTCGATGACTGCTGCCCGGCGCCCGATGGCACGGACTGGTGCGACCTCTACTACCCGCAGCCTTGGCCGGTCGGAGCCGAGGTTGATCGCCTGCCCGTCCTCTCCGTCGTCGCACCGATGGAAGACATGTTCAGCACCTGGGCCGACGGCGTGGAAGGCGAAAGCAACGAAGATTTTGACACCTTTGTCGATGGCACATCCATCGTGCCGCCGCAGATCGCGGGCATCGTCGCGCTCATGCTCAAAGCCGATCCTGAACTGACCTTTGAAGAAGTCAAGCACATTCTCGAAGTGACCGCGACCGACATCACCTGCGCCCCAGCCACCGTCGGCTATGACAAGTACACCGGCTTCGGCCTCGTCAACGCGCGAGCCGCCGTCGAATATGTCCTCAAGCAAGGGCTCCCCGCTGATTGGAACGGCGACGGCGACATCGGCCCGATCGACCCGGTGATGTATGTCGCAGATTACGCGGCCGGCGACCCGATGACCGATCTGGACCTCGACACCACCCAAACCACCGACGACATGACGATCTTCATCGACAGTTACACCAACGGCGGGAACTGACTAGAACGCAAATCGGTACCGCTCCGATGTTGCTGGAGTTGAGGCCCCCTCCCTCACGGTCGGGGCTCGATGTGGATCCCCCTTTTTGAGGTTCATGGTTCTTTGAGGGACTCCCTCGCTTGCGCTTCGGGCTCGTTGATGTCTTTCCCTCGCTGACGATTCGGGTTCGTTGGGGGCTTAGTGCGTTTCGCCGATGGTCAGCCGGGCGGCCGCCATCTTCTCCCAGCCGCTCCCCAGTTCGCCAATCGGGTCGGGGGGGACGATATCGACGCGTTTCTGACCCAGCGTTACTTCGCCGCTGAGGACGCGATCCTGAAATGACACGCATTCAGCCAGCAGTCGATCGAGAATGTCAACTTCGGGCACGGTCGCGACCTTTTCGCCCTGCACATAGATAATGCCCTTACGATCACCGGCAAAGACCGCGACATCCGCACCCTCAGCCTCGCCCGGGCCATTGACGACGCAGCCCATGACCGCAACCTTCATCGGCACCGTAATCGCTTCTTCCAGTTTCTTGTGGACATCCTGCGTGAGCGTGAACAGATCAACCTGAATGCGGCCACAGGTGGGGCAGGCGATCAGTTCCGCACCCTTGCGCTCGCGCAGTCCAAGCGTGTAAAGCAACTCCAAGCCGTCCTGAACTTCATAGATTGGGTCATTGGCGTAACTGATGCGAATCGTGTCACCCATGCCATTGGCGAGCAGTGTGCCGAGCGCAACCACGCTGCGGATGCATCCAGTCTCCTTTGGCCCCGCGTGCGTCACACCCAGATGGAGCGGGTGATCGAACCGATTCGCAATCTCGGTGTAGGCATCAATCACGAGTGACGCATCCATTGATTTCGCCGAGATCACGATGTCAAAGAAGTCATTATCGTAGAAAATATCGAGGTACTCTTCGAGTTTGGCAATCATGATTGCGAGCATGTACCCGTGCTTGTGTTCGCTGAAGACGGCTCCGAGTTCCTTGGCACGCTTTTGCTTGTCTTTGCGTTCGACGATCGAGCCTTCGTTTACGCCCACGCGAATCGGAATTCCCGCGTCCTTGCACGCACGAATGACATCTTCAACCTGAGCCCGGTCGTTGATGTTGCCCGGGTTGAGGCGGATCTTGTGCACCCCGGCTTCGACGGCTTCGAGTGCCCGTTTGAAATGAAAATGAACATCCGCCACGATCGGGACCGTGGTCTGCTTGAGAATCTCGGCCAGCGCTTCGGTGTCCTTGCGTTCTGGCACCGCGACCCGCACGATGTCGGCTCCGGCGGTTTGCAGTTTTTCGATCTCAGCCACACAACGATCGATATCGTGCGTATAGCCAGCCGTCATGGTCTGCACCGAAACGGGAGCGGGTCGACTGGCGGTGGTAGGGGCATCCGGCCCGTGTTCCTTCCCGCCCCCGATGCGGACGATACCGGTGCGATCATTGCCGATCGAGACTTGTCGTGTTGGTCTGCGTGGTGTCATCGTGTGATGGTACGACGGCAGCCGCCAAAAAGGTCGGCCCCGATCGGTTCAACTTGCGAGCATGCCTTTGAGATACTGCCCGGTGTACGAACCTTTGATCTTGGATACCTGCTCTGGTGTGCCGGTCGCGACAATGGTCCCGCCATTATCTCCGCCTTCCGGCCCGAGGTCGATGAGCCAGTCGGCGCACTTGATGACATCGAGATTGTGTTCGATGATGACGAGCGTGTTGTTGGCATCTGCAAGTTTCGTCAGCACTTCCAGCAACTTGCGGATGTCTTCAAAGTGAAGCCCCGTCGTCGGCTCGTCCAGAATATACAGCGAGTGTTCGGGCGAAGGCGTGCCGTCGTATCGCGTGCCTTTGCCCAGTTCGGTTGCCAGTTTCACACGCTGGGCTTCCCCCCCAGAGAGTTGTGTGGACGGCTGACCCAGTGTGATATAGCCGAGCCCGACGCTGTTCAGGCACTCAGCAAACCGTAAGATCTTCGGATGATTCTCGAAGAAAGAGCACGATTCCTCGACGGTCATCGCAAGGACATCGGCGATGTTCTTGTCGCGGTAAGTCACTTCAAGCGTTTCGCGGTTGTATCGCTTCCCGCGGCACACCTCGCACTCCACATACACATCTGGCAGGAAGTGCATTTCGATTTTCTTGAGCCCTTGCCCCTGGCATGCTTCACACCGTCCGCCGCCCTTGTTCGCGGGTACATTAAAACTGAATCGCCCGGGTTTGTACGCCCGGATTTTGGCCTCCTTGGTGGCTGTGAATACCTTCCGAATCTCGTCAAAAATACCGGTGTAGGTCGCCGGGTTGCTGCGGGGGGTTCGACCGATCGGGCTCTGGTCCACTTCAATCACGCGGTCAACATGGTGCAGCCCGTTGATGCGCGTGTGTGCGCCCGGTCGGTGCCGCCCGCCCAGCAGGTGCTGCCGGACGCCAGCGAGCAATATGTCGTTGACGAGCGTTGACTTGCCAGAGCCCGAGACACCCGTCACGCACACCACCCCCCCGGTGGGGAATGCTGCATCCACCTTCTTGAGGTTGTGTTCTGCGGCCCCTTTGATTGTGATCGACTTTTTGTCGTTCAATTTGCGGCGCTTCGTGGGCACCTCGATTGTCCGCCGCCCAGCCAGATAATCGCCGGTCAGGCTGCCGTTGGCTTGACAAATATCGTTGACGGTTCCCTGCGCGACGACTTCGCCGCCATGGACACCCGGTCCAGGGCCGATATCGAGGACATGGTCGGCCGACCGAATCATGTCTTCGTCGTGCTCGACAACGAGGACCGTGTTGCCGATGTCGGTCAGATGGCGCAGGGTCGAAATCAACCGGTCATTATCGCGCTGGTGGAGTCCGATCGTTGGTTCATCGAGTACATAGCACGCTCCGACGAGTCCGGAGCCGACCTGTGTCGCCAGACGAATGCGTTGGGCCTCCCCGCCGGAGAGCGTCGCGGTTCGCCGGTCCAGACTGAGGTACTCAAGTCCGACGCTGGTTAGAAACCGCAGCCGATTCCCAACTTCGCGCATGATGGGCTCTGCGATCTGCTCCTGCTCTTTCGTCAGTTTCAGCCCATCGATGAACGCGATGGCATCATCGATGTTCAGCCGACTCAGTTCGGAGATGTTCAGCATCGTGCCGTTGTTCGTCGGCCGCCCGATGACCGAATCGCTGAACGCCCGATTGGTGTCGGCTGCGTGTTTGCTTTCGATCAGCACATGCATCGCTTCAATGCGAAGCCGATCGCCGCAGCAGTCAGGGCACTCGCGCTCGTCTTGAAACTGGTTCAGATGATCCTTGACCCAGGTCGATTCAGTCTTGTGAAACCAGGCGCTGAGCATCGGCATCACGCCAGCCCATTTCTTGCCAGGTTCCCCGTACAGCAGATCTTTATACACCGTCGGGTCGAGCGAACCGATCGGCGACGACATGGATATGTTCCTCGCGCGGCAGTAACGGCGCAGCACCCGCGGATAGATCATCCCCCCCGGACCGTTCTTCTTGAACGGAGCGATCGCGCCAGCCGACAAAGATCGATCTTGATCAGGAATCACCAGTTCTTCATCAAATTCGAGGATAGCGCCAAGGCCATGACAAGTCGGGCACGCGCCAAACGGGCTGTTAAAACTGAACAGGCGTGGCGATAACTCCTCGAGAGCAATCTCAGGATGATCCGGATCGGCGAAGTTCGTCGAAAATGTCTGATCGACCCACCCGGGTTCGGCAGACTCTGATTTCGCTTCGGTCGCGATGATGACCGTGCCTTCGGTCAGTTTCAGCGACGATTCGACTGACTCAGCGAGCCGCTGGCGGGCATCTGGCTTGACCACAACGCGATCGACGACCGCTTCAATCGTGTGCTTCTTGTGGCGATGCAGATCGAGCGGATTCTCGCTCTCGCTTGTGAGCGCATCGCGCAGGTCGGCGATAATGCCGTTGGCTCGGACACGCGTCCATCCTTGCTTGAACAGGTCTTCAAGCGCATCGCGGTGGAAGCCCTTCTTGCCTCTCAGGACCGGCGCCAACACCATGAGCCGTGTGCCCTCTTGCATCTGCATGATCGCATCAACGATTTGCGTTGCACTGCTTGATGCGATCCGGGTACCTGATCGCGAGACAACGGTGCCGTCTTTCTTCTGCTTGGTCACCGCCCAACTGCGAGGCGTGCCGCAACGGGCGAACAACAGTCGCAGGTAATCATAAATCTCGGTCGTCGTTGCGACCGTCGACCGAGGGTTGTGCGAAGCCGACCGTTGCTCAATCGCGATGGTGGGGGGTATGCCTTCGACCTCTTCGACATCAGGCTTCTTCAGTTGGTCGAGAAACTGCCGGGCATACGCGGACAGCGACTCCATGTACTTGCGCTGGCCTTCCGCAAAGATCGTGTCAAACGCGAGCGAACTCTTCCCCGAGCCCGAAAGCCCGGTGATGACCACCAGTTGATCGCGCGGGATCGTGACATTGATGCCTTTGAGATTGTGCTCGCGTGCACCGCGCACATGGATCGCGCGCTCCGAATTCGGATTACGCCGCGGCGATTGATTCGCCGCCGCTTTCGCATTCTTTTTTGACTTTGGTTTGGGCTCGATCATCGTTTTCCTTGTCGATCGAGCAGGCCGCGCCGAACGGCGCGCGGTCGTGTTAGGCATCGTTTCGACTCCATTCGCAAAAAGATGGTAGCCTGCTTTGACGAGTTCCTTGGCTCTGAGTATGAGCCGAAGTCAGCCGCCCTCAGGTTTGCTTGCTTGGTCCTCGATCTGTTCGTCTTCGACCTGCGAAGAGGGCGGCGGTTGACTGTTCCTCGCTCGAACTTTCTGCACCTGAATCCACCCGAGAAGGAGCAATCCGACCGAAATGCCCAGAGCGTAGTACCCCAGTCGCTGCATGAATGTACTGCCGGTGTCAGGCGCGTTGGGTCGCATGGTTCAGCCTCTGCCTCTCTCGCTCAAAAACGGTCCATTGCATCATTGCTTGCCAGGGCGTCCTGACGCAGATTTATGTTTCTTGCCTTTGCGTGTCCGCTTGGGCATGGTGCCGGTCTCAATGTCGCTTCGGCGGAGCAACAAGGGTACGCCAGCATCCGAATGTTGAGTCATCAACTCGCGCACCTTGGCCAATTGATCACGCGCTGTTGCCGCCCGTTCAAACTCGAGATTTGCAGCGGCTTCACGCATCTCCGCTTCAAGTTCCGACTCAAGAATCGTTGCTTCCATGGTCGGCTCGTCAGAATCCACAGCCGCCCGCGCTTGTTTGCGGGCTTTGAGTTCACTCTCGATGCCGCGACGAATCTCCTTCTGAATTGTCTCGGGCGTGATGTTGTGCTCTGCGTTGTACGCGATCTGTTTCTCGCGGCGTCGTTCAGTCTCTTCGATGGCAGCCTGCATGCTCGGTGTCATGGTGTCCGCGTACATCACGACCTCGGCCTGGGCATTGCGAGCGGCTCGCCCCATCTGTTGAATCAAACTCGTTGTGCTGCGCAGGAATCCTTCCTTGTCCGCATCCAGAATGCACACGAGGGATACCTCCGGTAGATCCAGCCCTTCACGCAAGAGATTGACGCCGACCAGCACATCAAAAACACCCTCGCGAAGTTCTGTGAGAATCTCGACCCGTTCAAGTGTGTCAATTTCTGAGTGCAAGTATCGCACGCGAAGCCCTTGCTTGTCGAGGTATTCAGTCAGGTCCTCGCACAGTCGTTTCGTCAGGGCGGTGACCAAAACGCGTTCACCTCGCGTCGTTCTCTCGCGGCAACGCTCAAGCACATCGGCCACCTGTCCGCGAGCGCCGACAATCTCCACCGTTGGGTCGAGCAAACCGGTCGGGCGGATGACCTGTTCAGCAACGACACCGCCGCACTGTTCGAGTTCATACGGACCGGGCGTGGCGCTCACATAGACCGTCTGCGGAATCATGGCTTCAAACTCTTCAAAGCGAAGCGGACGGTTATCCAGAGCGCTTGGCAGCCGGAAACCGTGTTCAACAAGCACCTTTTTGCGCGCCTGGTCACCGTTGTACATCGCTCGTATCTGAGGCAGGGTCACATGACTTTCGTCGATTATCAGCAGCCAGTCGTTCAGGTTTCGGCGGAGACTCTGCGTGGCGGTGGGGGTGAGCGGGCCATTCGCCAGTTGTTCACTCAGGCGCCGAGCATTATCACCGATCGGTGCAGCATCAAGCGCATCGGCCGACTGGCGTGGGGGGGCAAAATCAAAGTAGTCGAGGAGCGTATACGGACGCTCGCCAGGTTCACGCCCATCCATGAATCGGCTGTAGTTTTCCACACCAGAGCAATATCCGACCTCTTCGATCATCTCGAGGTCATACTTGGTGCGTGCCATCAGCCGCTGGGCTTCGAGCAGTTTGCCTTGCGACCGCAGCGCCATCACATGTTCGTCGAGTTCCGATCGAATCCCGTCGAGAGCCGTCTTGAGTTGGTCATCCGGCATGACATAGTGAACAGCCGGGAACAGAAAAAACTGGCGTTCTTCAGCAAGCAGTTCGCCACTGGTCGGATTGATCAGTTCAACTTTTTCTATCTCGTCGCCGAAGAGTTCGACTCGCACAGCGAACTTTTCGTATGCCGGCCAGATATCGATGGTGTCGCCGCGAGCGCGAAAACACCCTCGTTTCCATTCAATCTCGGACCGTTGATACTGCATGCTGCTCAGAGACAGGAAGAAATCGCGGCGGGAAATCTCGCTCCCCCGCGTGATCGTCAGCACTTTCTGTGCGTATGCCAGAGGCGACCCAAGACCGAAGATGCATGACACTGAGGCAACCACAATCGAATCGCGGCGACTCAAGAGGCTGCTCGTCGAAGCAAGTCTGAGTTGATCGAGATCGTCGTTGCGGCTCGCGTCTTTCTCAATGTAAATGTCGCGAGCCGCGATGTACGCTTCCGGCTGATAGAAGTCGTAGTAACTGACAAAGTAGTTGACGCTGTTGTGCGGAAAGAACGCGCGAAGTTCTTCAAAGAGTTGGGCTGCAAGTGTCTTGTTGTGACTGATAATGAGCGTCGGTTTGCCAAGATCGGCAATGACATTGGCCATTGTGAATGTCTTGCCCGTGCCAGTGGCACCAAGAAGACACGAATGCCGCTCGCCACGACGAACGCGGTCCGCGATCTCACCGATTGCCCGAGGCTGATCGCCCATCGGTTGGAAATCACTGACAACCTGAAATGGACTGGATTCTGAAAGCATGGCGTGATTGTAGAACGCCTTTCAAGACCCAAACACAAAAACCTCAGAATCGAGTTGAACGAATCTATATGTGACTGTATAGTCACATATAGAGCACCTGGTATCGATCAGGGCGAACCTGATGAGAAGGGAGCGTCATGGACGGCGCAGTTGATAACCCGACCGATGTCATCTGGAGAGCGCTATCCGACCCCACACGCAGGACTTTGCTGGACCGATTACGGACCGGTCCCAAGACCACTGGCGACCTCGTGGCATCAGTTCACGGCATGTCGAGGTTTGGGGTGATGAAGCACTTGGGTGTCCTGGTGGATGCCGGTCTTGTCACCGCTCGCAAGGAGGGGCGTCAACGTTGGAATCATCTGAACGCCGTGCCATTGAAGCTCGTCTTCGATCGGTGGGTCAGCAAATACGAGGATCAATGGGCCGACGCGTTGATTCGGCTCAAAAACACAGCAGAAGGGGAACATGAGATGAGTACCAAACTTCTTGATTCGCAGCCACGCAACGCACAGATCGCGCTCGAGATCGATATCAATGCCCCGCGTGCGGATATCTTCCGCGTGTGGCTGGAAGAGCCTCACAAGTGGTTCTATGAGAACGAGGAATCCAGAGACGCAACACCGACGCGCATCGAACCAAAAATGGGTGGGAAGTGGTACCTGGAGTTGCCCAACGGCGGATTCAATGTCATCGCCGAGATCACCATGATCAAACCCAACAACAAGATTCGGTTCAAAGGTGACTGCACCTGTCCAGAGGCGTTCATGGCCAACATGACCGTCGCATTCGAAGATATCCAAGGCGGGACGAAGGTCACGATTGATCATCGCATGTCCGGTGAGTTTTCGGACGAGCATGTGACCGGATTCCAGGAAGGCTGGCTCGACGGGCTGACCAAACTCAAGACGCTCATGGAAGCGTGACCCGGATCTGACGCGAAAAACCCACGGTGCGGCAATATCGGGCATATTCTGTTCGTCATGCAGGCATCCTCGCACTCGAATTGTGCGAATAGTGTCTGGAACAGGGGTGCGCACGCACCTGTACGAGGGGTTCTGCCGATGTCGTGATGGGCATACGCCTGCGCAAGCGGGTGGATGCTGTCACGAGTTGGCTTTTTTCGCTTTGAGGAAGGGTTATTGAAATGACTTATCGGACTCATGCGCGGTACGGCTGCGCTCTGGTCGCCGGACTCGCGTGCTCTGTCGCACAAGCACAGTTCCTGGATCACGCGACTTGCGCAGAAGACACCTGTGTGGAAGAGTTCACGCAAGGGCTTGAGAAGGAAATCGAACGCCAACTGTTCGCGTGGCTTCCCCAGGAACATCAGGAGGCGATTCTTGAAGCCTCACCTGCAGAACTGTGTGATCGCCTGCCCGACGACGCCGAACCGGCGGATGTCACCTATAGCCATGTTGCGGGGTACATCAGTGAAGCAGGATTCAACGCGATGCCGATCGGTCGTCGCTTTATTCTTGCCAGCGTTGTGCGACTTGCCATTGACGGCAGGCCCGCACCCGTGTTTTGCTTTGAACCGGGCAGCATCACCGAAGAAGAAGCCTACGCATTCAGCCTCGCATTCCACGGCGATGGCACCCGATTCCAGCAGAACAACCGATGGAACTCAACCGCGTTGAGCGGTGGGGGACTCTCGCAAGGTGACCCGACAATCATCACCTACTCCTTCCCCGCTGACGGCACATTCATTCCGAATCTTGGATTCGGTCTCGGATCAGGACCAAATACGCTTCACGCATGGTTGAACGGCATCTATGGCAGCCAGGCTGTCTGGCAGCCACTCTTTGATGGCGTATTCGAGCGATGGAGCGACCTCACCGGCCTTTCCTATGTCTATGAGCCAAATGACGATGGTTCAAACATGAACACTGGCGCTGGCGTGGCAGGCGTGCGCGGCGATGTTCGCATCGGGGCGTTCAACTTTGCCAACGATGGCAACGGCGGCGTGCTCGCATACAACAACTTCCCGCAGGACGGCGACATGGTGTTCGATGCCTTTGACACCTTTTACAACAACACCGGTGCCGGTTCGCTCCGCTTTCGCAATGTCGCATCCCACGAACACGGCCACGGGCTTGGCATGTTGCATGTCTGCCCGGCCAATGGCACCAAACTCATGGAGCCATTTGTCTCAACCGGATACGACGGACCTCAGATCGACGATATTCTGAACGGACAACGGCACTACGGCGACCCCAACGAAGGCAACGACACTGCTGCAACCGCGACCGCCCTCGGAAACCCAGGCTTCGGTACTTCCGTCAACCAGATGAGTATCGATGACAACAACGATATCGATTACTACTCGATCGATATCCCGGGTCCGCGGCAAGTGTTCGCCCAACTGACCCCCACCGGAGGCGAGTATCAACAAGGCTCGCAGACCGCGAGTTGCAACTCCGGCACACTCACCAACTACTCCGCTGTCCATGACCTCACCATCGATCTGATCGATTCCGATGGTGTGACCGTGCTCGCAACCGGAAACGATACCGGTGTTGGAGAGGGTGAACTCACCTCAGCCGTCATGATTGATCCGGGTACCTACTACGCCCGCGTGCGCGGCGATTCAACCAACAGCATCCAACTCTACAACCTCGGTTTCGTCGTGCTCACGCCTGCACCGCTGATTCTTGACGCCGCCGGCGAGATCCCCTCACCGGTGTCGCCCGGCGAAACTGCAGACTTCGATGTGCGAATCATCGAAGTGTCGCAAACAGTCGTATCTGCAAACCTCCGATACCGCACCGACGGCGGGGCATACGCCTCCACGCCGTTGGTCCCGCAGGGGGGCGAACTCTACACCGCGACACTTCCGGCTTTCGCATGCGATGACAACCCCGAGTTCTACATCGAAGCAACCGGCTCGAGCGGCTATGTGGGCATCTTCCCCGAAGACGGCGACACCTCGCCGCTCACAACCGTCGTTGGTGTCGAAGATGTCGTGATCAACGATGATGCTGAGACCAACATCGGCTGGACTGTTTCGGGCAATGCGTCCGATGGCCACTGGTCGCGCGGTGTACCCGTGGGTGGGGGTGATCGTGGCGATCCCGCAGCTGACGGCGACGGCTCGGGCGCCGCATGGCTCACCGATAATGTCGATGGCAACTCCGATGTTGACAGCGGAACCACGACCATGACCAGCCCGACGCTCGATGCCTCTCATCCGGAAGCGCTCATCGAGTACTGGACCTGGCTCTCCAATGACACCGGCACCGGTGCTGGCGGCGACCCGCTCGTTGTCGAGATTTCCAATAACAACGGCGGCTCTTGGACACAACTCGAAGTCATCGGACCCGATGGACCTCAAGCAAGCGGAGGCTGGTTCTTCAGCTCGTTCCGTATCGCGGACTTCATCACACCCACGAATCAGTTCCGAATCCGGTTCACCGCTAGCGATACCGGCACCGCGTCCGTCGTCGAAGCTGGTGTGGATGGCGTTACGATCCGGGCGTTCGCATGCGAAGATGTCGCCGACTGCGTCGCCGACTTCAATGACGACGGCGAAGTCAACTTCTTCGATGTGCAGGAGTTCCTTGGTGCCTTCAGCGCCAACGACCAGTCTGCAGACCTCATCGACGACGATGTATTCAACTTCTTCGATGTGCAGGAGTTCCTCGGACTCTTTGCCGCTGGTTGCCCATAAGCGCTGGGCCCGATTCGTATGATTTGATCCAAGAGAGGCCTTCGGGCCTCTCTTTTTTTGCGTGGGTATGATTGAACGGGACAAATCAACGGTGCTGCCACAAGACAGCCCAGTTATGGAGAAGACCATGAAGCGAGTATTTGGAATCGTCGGGCTCTTGCTGGTGACCGCTGCCAGTGCCATCGCGGAGCCGATCAATCGGTATTGCCCGATCGGAAAGGAATCGATCCAAAAAAGTGCCGGCACGATCACCTATCAGGGCCGCGAAATCGGTTTCTGCTGCCCGGGCTGTGACGATATGTTTTTGGCGTGGGACGACAAGCGCAAAGCCGAGTTTGTCGCACTGGCACTCGCCAAGAAAGAACCACATGACGATAAACCGGCAGTCACCAGCGAACCTGTTGCAGCTCCCACATTGGTATCCATTCACCCCTTCCCGCTCAACACCTGCGCAGTCAGCGGCGAAGAGTTGGGCGATGACGCACAGGTCCGTGAGTACGACGGCCGCGAAGTGAAGTTCTGCTGCAAGCGTTGCGCCGCCAAGTACGAAGCCAACCCATCACAATACAACGAGTCGATCGATGAACAAATCAAGACTGCGCAGCGTGTCGGCTATCCGCTGACGACCTGCCCGTTGTCGGGTGCGTCCTTTTTCAAAGAAGGCAAGTTCACTGGTGTCGAAGTCGTTCATAAGAACCGACTCGTCAGGTTCTGCTGTAACGGGTGTGCAGGAAAGTTTACCGCCAACCCTGCTCCGGTGTTTGCCAAGTTGGATGCGGCGATCGTTGCTCAGCAATCCGCAGCCTACCCGCTTTCAACCTGTGTCGTGGGTGGTGATTCGATCAAGGCAGACAGCAAACCAGTCAATCTGATCTATGCAAATCGACTGTACAAGTTGTGCTGTGCAAGTTGTACAAACGGCTTTGCCAAGAACCCATCCAAGTATGTTCAAGCGCTCGATGTCGCGTATGCCAAGGCTCTGCGCGCTGCGCCGCCGCTGCAGACATGCGCTATCTCGGGCGAAGCGCTCGATGGCGATGCGATCGAAGTCGTTGCGGGCAGCAAGTTGTACCGTTTCTGCTGTGATCGATGCGCCGGCAAGTTCCGCGCCAATCCCGACATGTTGGCTGGGAAAATCTCAGACTGATTGAAAACGCGTCGAGACAATCTCAATCGACCGCCCGATGGGCGGTCGATTTTTTTATCCCGTGCTTTGCATTGCAGCCGCGAGCGCGTTGACACTGAGTTGAATTGCATCCTTCAAATCAGCATCCGGTTCCGTTCGCCAGCGACGCAGCAGTTCAATCTGGATGACATTGATCAAATCGGTATCCACATTGCGCTGGACAATGAGATCGCGTATGACCGGGTTGTTGTCGAGGAGCGCTGCCTGACCGGTGATAGCCAGAACCGCTCGTTCTGCATCTTCAAACTCGCGAGCGATCTGTTCATGAACCGCTGTGCCGGTCAAACCAGCGTACCACCGCGCGATGGGCAGCCGGGCTCGCGCCATTTCCTGCTGCGCGTTGTCGATGAGCGTTGTGAACATGCCGCCCGCTCGGTAGAGCGTTCGGCACAGGTTCAAAAGCGTGTCGTCGTGCATCACATGGTCACGAAACGCAGCTCCAAGGCCGTACCACCCGGGCGCGGTGTATCTCATCTGCGTCCACGAGAACACCCACGGAATCGCTCGCAGATTTGCAAACTGAAGTGAACCGCCCGAGCGTGACACCGGTCGAGATGCCATGGGCATGTCGCCGATATGCATGACCGGCGACGACGCCTCGAACCAATCCCAGAATCCAGGATCATCAATCAGCGTACGGTACGCTTCCATCGATCTGGCACCCAGCAAGTTCATCATGGGTGCAAACGCATCATCAACTGATTCCGACGAACCTTGGTCAGAAAGCGCGCAGGTCATGGCGTTGACAATCTGCTCCAAGTGTCGGCGTGCGATTTCGGGCATCGCATAGCGAAACGAAATGACCTCGCCCTGCTCTGTGAACCGAATCGAGCCGGTGTTGCTGCCGCGTGGGCTCGAGAGGATCGCTCGGTGTGCGCGTCCTCCGCCGCGGGCGACCGTACCCCCCCGCCCGTGAAAGAACCGGAAGCCAATGTCGTTCGCCTGACACACCTCGGCAAGGGTTGCCTGAGCCTGGTGCAGACGCCAATTGGCTTGCCAGTATCCACCATCCTTGTTGCTGTCCGAATACCCGAGCATGATCTCTTGAAATCCACCGCGCGCTGCAAGGTGTTCGCGGTACGGCCCATCCTGATAGAGTCGTTCCATCACCGCTGCACCACCGGTGAGATCTTCAACCGTTTCAAAGAGCGGCGAGACATCCATCAAACTTTGTGTCTCATCGCTGTGCCGTCGCCACAAACCGCGTTCACGCAACAGCACGAGGACCTCAAGCAGATCACTCGCGTCGCTGGTCATACTGACGACATACGAGCCAAGGCAGGCCGGATCGCGTGCCTGAGCGTCTGCAAGAACATCAAGCAGTGCGAGCAGTTCGATTGTTTTTTCGGTCAGCCCGCTCCGATCGTGCCCGACCAGTGGGCGTCCCGTTTGCAACTCACGCTCAAGGACCACCAAACGCTCAGACTCAGGCAACTCGGCGTAGTTTGCGACCACGCCGGCAACGCGGAAGAGTTCATCGAGTACGGCTTCGTGGACGGCACTGTGCTGGCGAATGTCGAGTGCTGCGGTGTGGAATCCAAATGTACGGGCTTGCGCGAGGAGGGCCGGAAGCAAGCCGTGATCAGCCACCTCAGTCAGATTGGCAAATCGGAGCGCTTCACCGATGCATTCCAGATCTGCAACGAGTCGGTCAGCGTGGTATCCGCTTGCCTCAAGATCTTGAAGCCGATTGAGCATGCCTGCGATCTTGACGCGGAACGGTTCTCGCGTGATATGCCGCGCTCGATGCGGGTCGAGCGGTAACTCAGTCTGATCGCGCTCAATCGACTCGACCAACGCGGGTAACACCCGGATACGGCGCTGCGAGACACTGAGCGTCCGAAACAGCGTCATCAGGCTCTGCGTGAGGCGGTTGATCGCCGCATCACGCATCAGATCGAGCGCTTGTTTCGTCACCGCAGCTGTCACATTCGGATTCCCGTCACGATCGCCCCCGATCCAGGATCGATAACGAACAATCGGTCGCGCGCCGGCATCAATCGGTGTGTCGTAACAGGCGGCGGTCGACTCGGCAAGGTCGTCGTACAGCATCGGCACCGCGTCCCAGATTGTCCCCGCCAGAAAGTGAAGCCCGTTGCGAATCTCATCGATCACATCGAGCCCGCGCGAGCGGATTTCATCGGTGCCAAAGAGCACACTCAGCGTCTGCCGGGCGCGCGATTCGAGCCTCTGTTCACCCGATCGCCCGGCGTGTTCGCGGGCAAACAGAATGTCGCCGATCTCCTGCTGTTTTGTGAGTACCGCCCGCCGCCGCGCTTCGGTCGGATGTGCTGTCAGCGTGGGCTGAATATCGAGCCGTTGCATGATGGACGCAACCTGCTCACGCGTCACGCCCTTGTTGGCGAGCGTTTCGATCGCATCTCGGATCGACTCAGGACGCCCCTCGCGCGACTCGTCTTCGCGGCGGCGATTGACCCGCACGATGTGTACCTGCTCGGCCTTGTTGCGCAGGTGAAATCGTATCGTGTGCCGCTTGAGCATTTCGCGCAGTTGATCCGTCGACATATCGCTCATAGGCGCAAAAACCGAGGGGTCCAGCGGCGTTTCGGTCGGCCAGTCCACAACCTGATCGGCAACACGCCGCACCCCGTCTTCGACGCTGGTGTCGCGTTCGTCGAGCACTTCGTCAAGTCGATCGAACAGCCATTGCATGTCATCAGTCAGCGCTTGGTGCATGGTGGGGGAAACCTTTGTCTAAGAGGTGGTCGCCGAGCCGCCAAGGATGGCGATCGCGATGAGAAAGTAGATTGTCAAGCCGCTCACATCCATCAAGGTCGCCACGAGCGGCGTACTCGAGGTGGCCGGGTCGAGCCCGAGCCTCCGCAGCAGGATCGGCAGCATCGAGCCGACCATCGTTGCCCAGGTCACGATGACCACCACCGAGACACCAACCGCAACGCCCACGCGTGCGGGCTGTTCGACATGAGCGAAACCGACCATGTTCGCAACACTGACTGCAAAAAAGCCGAGGATACTCAGCAGCACGCCGAGGCCGAAGCCCGTTATCAACTCGCGGCCCGCCACGCGCGCCCATGCGCCCGGCGAGACTTCATCGAGAGAAAGCGCTCGCACAAGAATCGTCGCTGCCTGACTGCCGGTGTTGCCGCCGCAACTGATGACCAGCGGGATAAACAGGGCGAGGACCGCCACTCTCGAGATCATGCCTTCAAAGAGGCCCATGACCCCGATCGTCCCGATCTGCATGACGAACAGGAGCGCCAGCCACACCCCGCGCTTGCGAATCATGGACCCATACGACACATTGAGGTAGGGTTCGCCGAGTGCTTCCATGCCGCCGAGTTTCTGAAGGTCTTCCGTAAACTCTTCTTCAGCCACATCCGCGATGTCGTCAAAGGTCACAATCCCGACGAGCACGCCGCGCGAATCGACGACCGGCAAAGCCGTGCGGTCATAGCGCCCCATCATGCGGACGGCTTCTTCACGGTCGTCGGCGGCGGTGAGCGTGACAAACTCGCTGTCCATGATCGAATCGACAGCCGAGGCAGGATCGGACAGGAGGATGTCACGAATCGGCAGGTCATCAATCAACTGCCCGCGTTGGTCGATGACAAACACCCAGTCGATCGTTTCTGCATCATGCCCCCAGCGTCGGATCTGATCGATCGCCTGTTGCACGCTCCAGTCAGGTCGCACGCGGACATAGTCGGGTGTCATCAGTCGCCCGACGCTCTCGACCGGGTAGTTGAGAATGGTCTGGGTGACGCGGCGTGACTCGGGGGTCAGCCGGGCCATGATGTGCTTGGCAACTTCACTGGGTAGTTCGTCGAGCAAACGGGCCCGGTCGTCGGGGTCCATCTCTTCGATGACGCGGCTGGACCGCTCGTCGCCGAGCGTCGTGATCAACTGTTCCTGTGTTTCGGGTGTCAGCTCGCTGAAGACATCGGCAGCCTCGTCGCGCGGCAACACCCGAAACGCCAGGGCCGCCAGCGGGCCGTCGAGGGCCACGATCACCTCCGCAGCGTCAGCCGCTGGGAGCGTGCGCAAAGCATCGCGCACCTCGCGATACGCCTGCGCTTCAAGCAGGTTTGCGATATCCGGGACGAGCAGGTTGGCGGTGGGACTGACCATGCGAGCGAGATGGTATGCGAGGCACCGCAGACGGTTGCCTCATGGATCCCGTCTTCAGCGCGCAGTGCGATCAACCGGTGCCACCATCCACCGTCTTCGGCGCGTGGTGCTTCGTTCGCGGCCCACCCAAAGACACGACGGGCAGAAGACCGCCGGTCGTGGCACCCGTTGCTAACTCAGGCAGCCGAGCCCCGTCAGTCCGACGGGCTCTTTCGTGAAGAACGGCTCGCCCGACTCGGTCCCGATGCGGCTGCCAAAGTACTTCCCGCTCGCCTCCACCCACTCGACGACCGCGCGGTTCTTCTCAGGAATGACGAACTGGGTTTCATACGCCTCGATCGCCCTGGTCTTGGTCGTGGCAAACCCCGTGGTGTCCATGATGAACGACGGGTCGGCCACCCACCGCAGATGCGTCGCGTAGTAATAAAAGAACCAGCGCGGGTAGATCGGCTCTCCGAGCCGATGCGCCTTGCCCGTCCAAAGATCCACTGGGGGGGGCATGTCCACCTTGGTCAGTTTGGCATCAAACCGGGCGTCTTCGGCGATCCGCGTCACCGCCCGGTGATCGGGATGCGCATCCTCGAAGTAAGTTACAAAAACAACATCGGCCTGATGGGCCCGGATGACCCCCGCAAACGCGTGCCGGGCTTCAACCGTGTGTTCGACGGTCCGGTTCGGCAGGCCCAGCAGCCACCGCCGCACGGGTTTGGCATCCGGAAAACCTGCGTTGGCTTCGTTGAAGACATCCAGGGCCGCCGCCGCTTCGATGGTGCGCTGCTCCACCGACCCGAGCGGCGTCGGCTCGCCGTTGGTGACATCAAGCAGCAACACATCGTGCCCCTGCCGGGCGAGTTTGGCGATGGTCCCGCCCATACCGAGTTCCTGATCGTCGGGATGTGGCCCAATCACAAGTACATTCATGCCCCAAGCGTAGTGGGGCGGATGGGCCGAGGCTCGCCATACCGGTGCCACCACCCGCCGTCTTCGGCGCGTGGTGTTCGGTGGGATCGGTACGCAGAGGTGGCAGAAGGACGCAGAGGACGCGGAGAGTCGCTCCTGGGTAGATCGCCTCTCCGAGGCGAGTCTCATGCTCGCCCGCCAAATCAATCGCCTCGTCACATCGAAGCCTCCGCCCGTACCCTCGCCCCAGTGAGCCGCACGCGATGCACCTCACCTTCATCACCAGCCAGCGGCATCGGCCCGCGAAAGGGGGGCGTCGATCAAGGTTACTCAGTCGAAGTCCGGCTCGGGGGCGGCCTGCCGACCAAGCGACGCGAGGAAGAGGATCACGATCGGGGCGAGCAGAATGCCGTTCATGATGAGCCCCGCATTCGTGATGCGGTCTGCGTTCTCCCATGTTGTCGTACCAACTGCATCGGATACTTTGAGTTCCACCAAAGCAGCGGTCGCATCGCACGCTTCGTTAGAGCACGACCATGGTTCGAGTTCGAACGACCGAATCGACTTGTTCAACAGGCCCATATTGCTCATGGCAACCACAGGCCAGCCGATCACGCTGAACACCAGCATCAGCGGCACCATGATGGTGAGCACCGTGCCATAGGCCTTGGCGGTCGGGCGACGATCGAAGAACTTCATCGCATATCTCCAGGTGCCCATCATTCAGACAACCCCGACCATACCACATCCGCCGCCGCCCGGCACCCGGTTGCAGAAGGGTTGCATGACCGCTCTGTTGCTCTGCAGACCAGCAATGGAGGCCACCATCACGGCGCTGGAGGGCAACAGCAGAGTCATGGTGTACTCCATCACGGCGCTGGAGGCCTGCAACAGAGCAATGCTGCCCCCCATCAGAGCAATGGAGCCCAACATCGGCGCGATGTTGTCCAACATCAGAGCAATGGAGCCCTCCATCAGAGCAATGTTGTACAACATCAGAGCGCTGCAGGCCGTTATCTGGTCGTTGCGGCGCGTTCTCGGACCGGAAACGCCCCCCCGAAGGCCGAAGCACCGCGCATCTTCTGCGCTGATCGCCGATAAAAACGGGGGGCAAGTCGCCAGAACGGATTTTGACGATTCTCCCACCCCCAAATCCAGTGCCACCAACCGCCTACTTGGTGCCACCACCCGCCGTCTTCGGCGCGTGGTGCTTCGTCCACGGCCCGCCCAAAGACACGACGGGCGGAAGACCGCCGGTCGTGGCACCGAGTCTGTCCGGCTCCACGACCACCACCCACCGGTCCGCATCATTCCCGCCGGTACAATCCCCGCACCAAGGACGAGCCCATGCCCCGACTCAACCCATTTCGTGTCAACGCTGCCTTCGGTGCTTTCGCTGCCGCTGTGTTCATCATCATCCTCCTGGGGATGATGGGCTTTGCCATCAAAGCGGGCGCGCCGCTCATCTTCGTCCTGTTTCCCATCCTGATGGCCGTGCTCGTCATCGGCGGCGTCGTCCAACAACTCCTCCTCGCCTTCGCCGCCACCCATGGCACACAGACCGGCGATCAAGGCGCAGGTTCCAAGACCGGGGCGTTCGATCATGCCCCACCCGGGGGTCACGGCTTCTGCACCTCGTGCGGTCGCGACCTCGACGAAGGCGACCGCTTCTGCGGCCACTGCGGCATGGCGGTCTGAGTCGTGAACCGATGACGCCAAACCCGGCGACTTTCCTCACTCGTAGAAATCGCCCACCACGACCAATCCGATTATCTCGCCTTCGGTCTCGATCTCAGCCATCACCATCGGGTCCGGGTTCTCGGTCGCAAAGAAACCACCACCCCGGAAATGCTGCCCGAACTCATCCGTGAACTCGCCAAGCGGCAGGGTCAGTGTCTGACCGACCGCAAACCCTTCGATCTCGCGGCTGTAGCGCCCGTTCAGCCAGATCGTCGAAGCCCCGAACGCACGGGCACTCGTGTTCGTCATCGAGATCTTCGTCACATTCCGCTGCACATGGATCGGTAGCGACGGCTGCTTCTCCATCTCGATCGGGTACGGCCGAGAAGCATTGCGATCCAGAGCCTGCGTGCGCCCCGAAAGCATCGACGAGCCGCAGCCGCAAAGCAGCATCGCTGCGAGACAAATGGGCAGAGAAACGAGCCGCGTGGTGTTGAGCATGGAAGTCATCACGGTGATCCTATCGTCTTGAACCATGTCCTGCGACGGAAACAACGCGACGCCGCCCAGCCCCGCCATCGCCCCGGCCTCAAACGGGGCACCGGCAGCCGCCGATCTCGACCCCAGGCAGATCGCCGAAGACCTCGTGACACGCCACGGCGGCGGCGGAATCAACCCCCGCGTCACCGCGTTGGTCCCCGGTTTCGATGCTCCGTTCTATCAAGCCGGCCTCGCGGGTTACTCCGATGCCGCCATGCGCATCATCGCCCGCCGCCACGGCTGCCCCTTCTGCGTCACCGAAGCCCTCCTCGACCGCACCCTCCTCGCCGGAGGCCGAGGATTCGCCAAAGCCGATCTCGGTGAGATCGAAGACAACATCCCCGGCGGCGACGAAGACCGACCCCTCGCCGGACAGATCATGGGTTCTGACCCCGCCGAGATGGCCGCCGCCGCGATCAAAATGGTCGAGCAAGGCCAGCGCCGTCCCGCCGAATACCGCGACCTCGTCACCACCGACACCGACCGCCACGCCCGCTCCGTGCCAATGCCCAATGCCCAATCCCCAATGCCTTCCTTCGCGACCATCGACATCAACCTCGCCTGCCCGGTGAAAAAGATCGCTAAAAAAGCCCGCGGCGGCCACTGGCTCGCCGCCCCCGAAGGCGCCATCGCCATCCTCGAAGCCGTCCGCGAAGCCATCCCCCCCGAGATTCAGATCACCGTCAAAATGCGCCGCTCCTTTGACGACACACCGGAGATGGCCGAGAACTTCGACCGCATCTTTGACGCGGCCTACGACATCGGCTGCGCCTGGGTCACCGTCCACGCCCGCACCGTCCAGCAAAAATACCTCGGCCCGAGCCGGTGGGATTTGCTCCGAGATATCATCGCGCGCAAGGGCCAAGGCCGCATCGTCTTCGGCTCTGGCGACATCTGGCACGCTGAAGATGTCTTTCGCATGATTGCGTACACCGGCGTGACTGGCGTCTCCATCGCCCGAGGCTGCATCGGCAACCCGTGGATCTTCCGCCAATGCCGCGACATGCTCGCTGGCCGCCCCCCTCGCCAGCCAACCATCGCCGAACAACGGGCTGTCCTCCTCGAACACTTCGAACTCGCCATGCGCGTCAACCACTTGTTTACCCGTGGCATCGGCGAAGACAAGGACGAACGAGCCGAACGCCACACCGCCCGCACCATGCGCAAGTTCGGCGTCCGCTTCGCCGAACACCACCCGCAGACGGACGCCGTCCGCAAGCGATTCATCACAGCCAAGACAATGGATGATTGGCGGGGGGTGCTTGCGGATTACTACATCGCGGAGTCCACCAATGCCGAATGAAGACAGCATCAGTTATGAAGACTGGGTTCGGTTCATTTTCGATCGCACTGATCGCAATTGGGTTTGGAAGGAAATGGAACTCGAGAACTTCGCTTGGCTTCAAGATTCTTCAATCAACCATGAATACTTCTGTAAACTTGCTGAAAAGCCGTTGCCGATACTTTCGTCCTATTCACACGATCAAATTGGCGATGGATTATGGGTGCTGTTCTTTCCAACTACGGAGTTGTGCGCATTCGAAGACTTGAGCGAACACCAAACCGTTCAAGCGCTCGAAGCCTTCACCCGGTTGGCTCTCAATCTCATCGCAAAGATTTGCCCGCGAGATACACCCGTCGATGCAAAATCGAACAACTTGGTCGAAGCATTTGTCATGCTGTGGGACTCGATTCCGATTTGGCCGAACCAGTCGACCGCAAGTCACAAACGAATTTTTCACAAGTGGATTGATGAGTTGCAGAACATCCTGGAGATTGATCATCCGGTATGCGTCGAATCCGCATTGGAAGGACTTCGATTATGCGCACTGATCGATCCTGATCGACCAGAGACCATCACCTTTCGTTGGATCATTCGGAATCGTGACCCGGGTGGTACTTACTATAAGATCGCTCAGGAAATGCTTGAATACAGGCGGTCGGTCCGTGGCGGCACAAAAGAAATCGCCAAGTTCGAAGCGCATACTTCAACCGGTAACATCCCCTCCGCCCACGCCGTCTTCACCCGCCAGAAGGCCTTCGCCGAGCACGCATTTGCCCAACTCGACGACGCCCAGTTTTTCACCGCCATCGCCCCCGGCCTCAACTCCGTCGCCGTCATCGCCCGACATATGACTGGCAATCTCCTCAGCCGCTGGACCGATTTCCTCACCACCGACGGCGAAAAGGATTCTCGCGACCGCGATGCCGAACTCGCTCCGTTCGCAGCCGATATGACTCCGCGTCAACAATCAGTCGAACGCCACCAGATCATGCTCGACTGGGATCTCGGCTGGGTTTGCTTGTTCATGACTCTCGCCAGCCTCACCGAAGCCGACCTCGCCCGTACCGTCACCATCCGTACGGTCGAGCACTCCGTCTCCCTCGCCATCATGCGGCAACTCGACCATTACGCCTTCCATGTCGGCCAGATCAACACCATCGCCCGCGCCCTCGTCGGCACCGACAACTGGAAGTGGTTCACGCTGCCTCCCGGAGCCACCGCCGAGTTCAACAAAAAACTTCGCAACCGCAAGTAGTCGCGCCGATACGCGGACAGCGTTAGAATCCGCATTCGCCGCGCTGAGGCGACTCTCCAACTAGTGCCCAGTGCCCAGTGCCTAATGCCTAATGCCTACTTCAACTCAACCGACCAGTACGCCTCATCAAGGAACGCCTTCCACGACTCGTACTTGTCGCGCCCCATGCGCAGCGAGATCATCGGGTTTCGCTTGGGCCGCACGGGCCTGCGTACCAGTTTCATGTTGGCCTGCTCTGGCGTACGCCCCCCCTTGCGGGCGTTGCACCGCAGGCAGGCACACACGAGATTCTCCCATGTATCGGGCCCGCCCTGAGCGCGCGGCTCGACATGGTCGATCGACAACTCATTGGTCGTAAAGAATCGCCCGCAGTATTGGCACCGGTTGCGATCGCGGGCAAACAGATTCCGCCGATTGAGTTTCACACCCTGCGCCGGCACGCGGTCATATCCGAGCAGTCGAATCACACGCGGCACAGCAATGTGCATCCGCACCGTTCGCACCCAGTCATGGGCTTCAGGCTCGAACTGCCTTTGCAACTCCGAGATCTCAAGCCACGACGAAAAGTCATAGTTCGTGAAGTGTCCTTGCTCAACATGGATAATCTCAGCCGCATCGCGCGACAGCAGCGTAAACGCCCGCTTGGCCGAAACCACCCGCAGCGCCATGTACACCTTGTTGAGGACGAGGACTTTGCTGTTGAGCCCGAGATCGGTCAGCGGGTCGACAGCCGCAGCCTCGGCCGTTCCCACAGCCTGATGCCGCCTCTGATTCGAGCCCTTGCGTTTCACGCTCACACCTCAGTCATCGGATGTGTTGTTGTATCGACTTTTCCCCAACCTGCCAACAACTATCTGACAAATCGGGCGACTGGACATTCAGCCACCCAAACACACGCCAGATTCTATGCCACAAATCATTATGGGAACTGGACTCACAGTTTCGGTGCCGCCCAGGTCGTCTATCCACAAGCGCGATCTAGTGTCGGAAGTGTCGCTGTCCGGTCGTCAAACAGGTGACACCGGCCTTGTCGCAGACATCGAAAGTATCCGCGTCACGCTTCGACCCACCGGGTTGAACGATGAGCCGAACACCAGCCTCGATCAAGACCTCAGGCCCATCGGCGAATGGGAAGAACGCCTCACTCGCCGCGATTGAGCCGCGCGTCATCTCGCCCGCCTTGGCGACCGCGATGCGGCACGCAGTAACGCGATCCATCTGTCCCGCACCCGCGCCAAAGACCCTGACGCCATCACCATCAAACCCGCCCAGCACCACCGCGTTACTCGAAAGCGATCGGGAGCACGCGACCAGGAACGCTGCTGCTTTCATGTCCGAATCACTTGCAGCCGGGCCGGCGTTGTGTTCCCACGCATCAGTGACGATTGGTTTGCAGTCACGATCCTGCATCAGCATCCCGCCGGGAATACTGCGAAAATCCATCGGTGCGTGTGCAGGCATATCCATCGGGCCGACTTCAAGCAGACGCACATTCTTCCATCGCCCATTCAGATCGGCTGCAGCACCCGCAGTGAACGCCGGCGCGATGACGACCTCAAAGAACGCCCCCCCGTCGATGATGGCTGCTGCACCGACTTCGTCGAGCGGCCGATTAATCGACAGAATGCCGCCATACGCTGCGATCGGGTCACCTGCGATCGCCAGCCGAATCGCTTGAGCAGCGTTCGCAGCCAGCGCCGCACCGCACGGGTTGGTGTGCTTGAGAACGCACACACCAACACGATCGGGCTCCATCGCTGCGAGGCTCTGGACCATGCTCAGAGCCGCCGCTGCATCGAGCATATTGTTGTAACTGAGTTCCTTCCCGCCCAGTTGCTTGGCGCTGACAATTGAAGGGCCGGTTGTGTTCGTCTCGCGATAAACCGCAGCCCGTTGGTGGGGGTTCTCGCCATAGCGAAGTGTCGTCACCCGATCGAGCCCCGGTCCAAATGTCGTCGGAAAGTCCTCGCCATTCGAAGATGCCGTGTCTGCCGCGGTCGAGCCCAGAAACTGATTGATCGCAGCGTCATACGCACTGGTCCGCTTGAACGCAGCCACTGCAAGCATGTCACGAAGTGTGCGACTCGTCGAACCATCTTGGGAAGCGAGTTCTGTTTGCACATCACTGTATTGACCAGGGTCGGTGACGACCGTGACCCATGCCGCGTTCTTGGCAGCCGACCGGATCATGCTCGGCCCGCCAATGTCGATCTGCTCAATCGCCTCGGCCCGCGATACGCCCGGCCGGGCAACGGTCGCTTCAAACGGATACAGATTCACACACACCAGATCGATCGGCCCGATGTCGTGCTCTTCCATCGCTGCGGTATGCGTTGGTTCATCGCGCAGCGCCAGGATGCCACCATGCACCGCCGGGTGCAGCGTCTTGACGCGACCGTTCATCATCTCGGGAAAACCGGTCAGTTCGGCGACTTCAAACACCTTGAACCCGGCATCGGCGATGGCTTTCGCCGTCCCGCCAGTTGAGACAAGTTCGACACCAAGATCGGCCAGCGCACGAACAAACGGAATCAGCCCGGTCTTATCGCTGACAGAAATCAATGCTCGGCGAACGGGGACGAGGTCGTGCATATCAGGATGTGCCATAGATCAACTGTTTATCGCGGGCTAAAGCGAATGACCGCTCCCGCTTTGGTCACGCCGAACAAACTGCCGTCAACAAAGGTGTCCGCCCGCAACATGGTGAGCCCCGGTGCGTCGAACGATGAGATCAGATCGCCATTGGTCGGGTCAACTGCTTTGATCGCTGTGCCGTCCCACACCACGAGCGAACCTGCGCGTGAAGCCACAACCTCGCCGTGTGCGTCCGGTCCGATCCATAGTTCAGAACCCGTGATCGGATTGAGCGCCACAAGCCCACGGCTCGGCACGCTGACATACAGCACGCCACCATGAATCGTCGGCTGCGTGGTCAGTTCGTCTTCGGTGCGATAGCGCCAAGTGTGCTTGTCGCCTTCGGGGGGGAAGGCATACACCGACTGATCAATCGCAGCGACATACATCTGCTGCCCATCAGTCACAGGATTGGTCGCGAGCCCTGAACCGATGGTCGGATGACCAAGGCCGATCGCGCTGCCCGCTGAGACCAAGAGCCCGCGTCCGCTCTGCGAGATCGCCCCGATCACATCGCCGATGAGCACCGGGTCAGCCACAACCGGAGCGCCAACTTCATACTTCCACGCCCGCAGGCCATAGTCGGTGCGGTGGGCGAGAATGCGACCCGAAGATGTTCCAAAGATCAACTGCCCGTTGTAGAGCATCGGCTTGGTGTTGACAACCTCTTCGAGTCGTTGCCGTTCGAGCCAGTTGCCGCTCTCCGCATCAATAATGAACAACTCGCTCTCTGCGGAGATAAACAAGCGGTTCCCCTCGCGGGTGCTGCCGGTGAATCGTGTCAGCGGATTCGCGAGGCGATCCTGCCAACGGTTGCGGCCTGAACGCGTGTCGATCACGGTCATCGAAGCCCGTGAACCCTGCACGATAATCAGGTCGTCGTACACATTGATGAAGTTGATCTTTTCCTGACCGCGGAAGCCGGAAAACCCGGTCCAGTCCCAGCGATAGCCGAGGTCTTTCCAGTCGCTGTGATCGATTGTGAACCCACCGGAAACTGTGCGGCTTGCCGAGTCGTCCATGGTGCGACCGGCGGGCGTGACGGTGCCGTCGTCGGTGCCTTGAGACTGAGGCGGGGCGACATCGCTGTAACCGTCGTTGCTCTGGCCGCTCGAGGAACCTGATTGCGTCGTTTCACACCCGGAGAGCAGCGTCATGCTGGCAGCCACCAGCAGCGAGGACACGGTCATGTTCATCGTTGTTTCCTTGATCTTGTCCGTCAGCATCTGCGTCTCCGGGAGTCTGGCAGCGATTCTGTACGCTTTCTCTACACACCATCTCTACACATCGGCCACGAGGCCGGGGAGAGGGAGTATCCGGTCATCGCGGCGCAGGGTCAAGGCGGACCCCGTCCTGACCAACTGTCCACACCCACGCCGAACGCCCGCACAGACCGTCCGACATACCCTTCGCACATGTTTACAGGCCTGATCCAGACCGTCGGCATCATTCGCGAAAGACTCGAAACCGACGCCGGTGTTCGGTTGGTGGTCGACCCCGGCCCGTGGGACGAACGCTTCAGCGCCGGCGAGTCGATCGCGGTCGATGGCTGCTGTCTCACCCTCGTCGAACGCGAAAAAGCAGGCGAACTGCTCTTCGATGTCATCCCTGAGACGCTCAGCCTGACCACGATCGGCGACCTGCACCCCGGTCACCGCGTCAATCTCGAGCGATCCGCCACACCCACCACCCTCCTCGGCGGCCACATCGTCCAGGGTCATGTCGATGGCATCGCCGAGGTCGAATCCATCAAGACCGAAGGCGAATATCGCATCCGCTTCCACCTCCTCGAATCCCTCATGCCCTACCTGACGCCCAAAGGCTCGATTGCGGTCAGTGGCGTGAGCCTCACGCTGGCAGCGGTGGATGTTGAGCAATCGGCCTTCGAAGTCGCCCTCATCCCGACGACGCTCGACGAGACCAACCTCGCCGACCTTAAGCCCGGCTCATGCACCAACATCGAGTGCGACGCGATGGCCAAAACCGTCGTGCACTACGTCAAGAACTTCAGCAGGGATTAGGCATTGGGTAGATCGCTTCTCCGAAGCGAGTCCTGATCTAGTGATGCAGGCCTGCAATTGGAGTTTCTCCGCAACAGCCACCGTCTCCGCCGTGTACCTTCTCTCAACATGACCAAGACAAAAAAGAGACCGATTGTCATCACCGCGATCATCGCCATCGCCGCCAATAAATCATTCACCGCCTAGGCCGTCCCGACCGGCCTGCCCAGCGTTTCCTCCCGCGTCACCGCCGCCCGCCTCAGCGGCACCAGCAACGCCACCCGCCCAACTCCATTCTGTTCGGCAATGTCATTGAGCACCTGCAAACAGCACGAGGGGCTGTGTTGACTGCATGAACCGTTGGCTCCACACAACGGCACTGGTCATTGATCCAAGCGTGGACCCATTGCCCAACGGCCGCGATCCGGCAGGACACATGCGACTCGTTCTTCCTTGTGAAAAGGGAGCGGGCACCGTATGCTGGCGAAGGCGCGAGACTCGATAACTGACTCTCCTTGATAAGCAGTCGCGCCAAGGAGATTGTCATGTTCCAGCGCTGCTTCCAGATCGCAACGGTCGTTCTCTCCGCTTCGATGGCGATCGCTCAATCTGAAATGTTGACGCCCCCCGAGCGAAGCATCGTGCCGATGATGGGCCTGTTCAGCCCGCGATTCGCTCACGAACTCATCGCTGACAATCAACGGGCCCATCTTGGCCTCAAGGGTGATGTCAAATCAGTCAGGACATTCGATCTCACCGACGGCGGTCCCAATCCCGACGAGGACTTTGAACCGTCTCAAGCGATCGTTGAATTCGATGAAGGCGGCCGATTCCGTTCGATGGTGTATCTCTCGCCGTACGACGATCCGATGGAGGCCACTTTCAAGACCATGCAAACGGATCACGGTTACACGATTGCGTATGTGGCAACGAACGAAGAGATGGCAATGACCTACGCCTACGACTACACGATGAAGGACAATCGCGTCACTGCGTACACACTCACCAGTGACTACGGCGAGGTCAAAGTCAGCGTCGCCAATCGGCACGATGATGGGACACCGAGCGTCGTCACCGTTAATGAGGGTGACGCACACGGTGAAGTCCACTTTGATGCTCAAGGCCGTGTGCGGTGGTTCAAACAGTTTGGGCAAGGGCAAAAGTGGATTTGGGGAGACGGTACGATCGAGATCGTGGATAGTGATGAAACAGAGTTGCTCAACGGCCAGATCGACAAGCACGGAAATCTGACTGAGTGGCCTGCACCGGCGATGTTGGGCGGTGCTCCAGACGCAACGATGACACTGCGAAGTCGTTATACCTACGACGCGCAGGGCAACTGGACAGCCCTCGTGGTCGAGTCAAAGCACGGTGACGCGTGGGAACGAGAGATGGAGTTCAAACGCGAGATTTTATACTTCGGTGAACATAGGAAAGACTGATTGCGTCATCTTGCGTGACCTGACTGTGACATCCATGACCGTGCCAGCCGCGTAGAAACAGGCAACCCATCGTTCGTTGTGCTGGCTTGTTGGCAAGACCGCGAAGGATGACAGGGAGCCGGTCATGCCTATCGCCTTGTGTCTCGTCCCCGTGTGCCTCATCGCTTTGTCTGCCTCCCCCGCGATGGGTCAGGAGGCTCTCCTGGTCTCGCCCGAACAAAAACGAATGTGGCTTCCGGATCGGCCGAGTCACACGACGGACGAACTGCTCGCCGACAACACGCGAGATCGACTCGGGCTACACGGTCCCGTTTCGTCCATTCGGGTCGACGATCTCCCATCGACCGACCCTCATCTTTGGATTTGCGGAAACTCAATGTGCCCTACGGAGGTCTTTGTGCAATTCGATCAGGACGGGCGACTCGCCGTGGCAAGAAGCGGTTGGTTGCAAAGCAACCCAAAATTCACGGCGACCGTCACCCGTGATGGCTCCATCGTCGCCAATAAAGGCAAGGGCGCCTTTATCGAGTGTTTCAAAACCAACGGCCGTGTCGATGGTCTCACCATGAAGTTTGGTGTGGATCGCAATACGATCAAGATCGACGAACGCCACGACGACGGCACGCCTCACTTGGTCACCGTTGACCACGGCGAGGGCAAGCCCGCCCGCGTCGCGTTCGATGACGAGGGCCGCGTGTCCCGCATCGAACAAAGCGAACAAGTCTGGACCTATGAGTGGGGCGACGACACCATCACGATCCGCAATGCGGACGGGTCCGTTGACGCGACCGTGCGCCTGGACAAATACGGCAACCTGCTCGAATGGTCTCAGCATGTGTTTGAAGAAATGCCACCCGGCGAAACGATGGCGCTTCGCGTGAGCTACACCTACGACGACCACGGCAACTGGACGACCTGCACACGCGAGGTCAAGTTTGATCATGACAATGACTGGAAGCCGTGGTTCTCCTACGAACGCTCCATCACCTACTTCGACGAGCACGAAGACGAATAAACACCCGGTTCATCATGCTCATTCCGTGGTACCCATCGCCCGAGTGTTGCCGCACTCAGGGCAAACCCCGCCCGCCAAACCCGACAAGTCGTAGCCGCACTTCGCGCATTGGCCAGCATTCAGCCGTCTCTGCCGTTGGCGTGGGGCGATCCACATCCAAGATGCCGCGATCGTCAGTGAAACGCTGATCCAAACCATCGGGAAATCGATATTAATTATGTCGTTGTAATAGAAAACCGGCGTATCGACCATAAGGAATGGCCATGCCGGGTACCAGTCAATCGTCAGATCAGGCGGCGTTGGCCTCGTGACACGCATCAGGGCGAGTGAGATGACACCATTTTCCGAATTCCAGACAGGCATCATGTCTCCCGCTCTGCCGCCGAAGTCTACATACACGAAGAGCAGGCACGAGAACAACAACAAACCCGCGCTCACCGCCGCCGCGATCGTCACGAGCCATCGGAGTTTCCTACGAGATTTCTTCATGCGTGCTCTCGCTTTGAGGCCTCGGACCCGCACTCCGGGCATGCACACTCCGCCAATCCCGACAAGTCGTAGCCGCACTTCGCGCATCGGCCAGCATCCAGCCGTCTCTGCCGTTGGCGTGGGGCGATCCACATCCACGATGCCGCGATCGTCAGCGGTGAAGCAATCCAAACAAGCGGAATCTTGATTGGCATGGATGGCACACCGCGTTGTGGCCTTCGACTGAGTAGACCATCTGGCGTCGGTTGCCAACTTGGTAAGCCGGGATCCTAGAAACATGTAAACTAGCCGGGCCACGGAAGCGTCACTTGATACGCATCGAAGAACACCACACCCCATCCCGCGTAGACACGGAAGGTGTACCCGAAGCTTCGACAGCCAGGACTCGATTTAAGCTTCCATAGACTGGTGAAAATCAATAACGCTACGCTCACCGCCGCCGCGATCGTGACATTGCGTCGTCGTTTTGATCGGTTGCGTTTCACACGGCCCCTTGCTCGATGGCCTCGGCCCCGCACTCCGGGCACATCGCCCCCCCAACCCCGATGTCATACCCGCACCGCACACACCGCCCCCGTTGAATGCGGCGAAGGCCGACCAACACATCGAAGCCACCAAACAACGCGAGCGCCACCACATTCCACACCAGCAGATTCCCAATCATCCCCGGCCAATACACCCAGGTGGGGAACCAACGCCAACCCATCCGTGGAGAGTCGATTCTGAGCCCGACTTTGCGGCTGTTACCCTGATTTGAGATTATTGAGACAGTCCGCAGGCAGGTCGATGGGAGCCCGTAGGCTCGAATCGTACCTTCTCCGATACATTTCCATTCCTCCTTGCCCTCAAAAACACCGAGTTGAAGAACCGGAGCCCAGCCGGGAGGCGCAGCCAATGGCAAATCGCTCCAGCCCCGCCGAATGGGGTATTGGAAATCATCGATCTCGAACTCCAAGAATCGCTGGCCGAACGAACGGCGTTCGATCCAATGAAGCCGAAAGTCGTCCCGCACGATCAAGCCCTCGCGTTCCAGGTCGGGCCCAGGGCTTAGCATCGTAATGATCCACGGATGGGCACAACACAGCAGCGAGGTCAAAGTGAAAACCGTCAACCACCGCCGCCAATGCCCCTTCACCCGACATGTAATCGCCTGGCCCACACCAACACTCCGGCTATCAATGCGCCCGGTTCCCTCGACACCCCAGCCTAACAGGATGCGCATTGGGTCACCGACAAGCAATCGTCCGGAATCAACCGCCAATTCCACTGGCCAATCACTGTTACGGGTGTACCTTCTCAAGTACCTCGCCCACGAGCGTGGATGGGCGAGCTTTGCGTGACATCGTGATGGAGAGGAATCATCAATGAAGAAATTGGCCAGCACCGTTCTTGTTTCAGCACTCGGTTTCGTGACCTCAGGCGCACTTGCAGCCGACACCACCGTCGTCGGGTTTGACGGCGGCGACAACGGCGGGTTCTCCGGCAACGCCATCTTTGAAGCCACCGGCGGCAACCCCGGCGGCGCCGCACGCCATATCACCGACCTGTTCTTCAACGACCTCCGCACCGGCGGCCTCGGCGAACCGGCCAACACCAACTTCCTCGGCGACTTCTCCGGGTTCACCAACATCGAGTTCAGTTTCGATATCAAAACAAACATGCTCGATGATTTCATCGGCAACCCCATCGCACGCCCCGTCGGCATCATGCTCATCGACCGCGATGTCCAGGGCCCCAGCGGACCAAGCGGCATTTTCATCGAGATGGGTATCGTGGGCGAAGCATTCACACCCGACTGGACCACGCTCTCCGTCGCGATCGAAGATCCCACAGCCACCGACCTCCCCCCCGGTTGGATCGGCTTCGGTGACGAAGACCCCAACACTTTCGAGCCCATCCTCCCCGCTGGCGCGTCATTTGCCTCGGTCCTCGCCAGTGTAGATGAGTTCCGTATCACCGGTGCTGTCCCCGGCTTCTTCTTCACCAACGCATTCTGGGATGTCCAGATCGACAACATTTCGGTGACTGTCCCCGCGCCTGCAACCGGCATGCTGCTCGCGACCGGCCTGCTCGCGATGCGTCGCCGCCGAGGCTGAGACTGGTACAAGCATGACTTTCTCAAGAACCCCGTTCGCTTTTGCGAGCGGGGTTTTCTGTTGGAGCAGGTTTCAGGTACTGGTACACTCAGGCTCATCGACTCAGTTGACAGAGATCTTCGCCCGGAGGCACGACACCATGCAAATTCAACCCGCACGCCTTGCTCTGTTCAGTTCATTGGCGATTTCATGTAGCATTTCATTGGCCGCCAACGCAGGCGACCTCATTCTTGTCGCAGCAGCGATCAACGGCCAGCCGTTCGGCGTCGATCGATTCACCACCGATACCGGCGCGTTTCTCCACCCGTTCATCGAGCCCGACTTTGCGAATAACGGCAATCTCCTCCCAATGACCGGCATCGCCGCCGGCCCTGATCGCACCGTCCTGTTCGGTCAACCCGGCGGCAATGGCAAGGTGTCACAGTATTCCGAGGTGGGGGACTTCATCGGCATCTTCCTCGGCGATACACCAGACCCAAACCCGGTCGATAACACCCGAGGCCTCGCCACTAGCGCCGACGGCCAGTTCCTGTTTTCCGCCGACTGGGACCACGACGATGTCCACCGATTCAACCTCGCCGATGGCTCGAACGCGGGCCTGCCCGGCGATCCACTCGGGATGCTGATCCCCGGCGGCCAGGTCGCCCCCAATCTCGGTCAGCCGCAGGCCATCGAAACGCTCGCCAATGGTGATCTGCTGGTCGCCGACCTCTTTCAGCGGCTCATCCTCCGCTACGACGGCTCCACCGGTGCGCTCGTCGGCCCGTTCTCAGCCACACAGACCGTCGCGTCTGTCCTCGATATCGACGAACTCGACGATGGGCGCGTGGTCATCGCAGAAGACGGCAGCGGCGACCGCATCCGCATCTTCGCACCAGACGGCACGCTCGAATCCGAATTCTCGTTCAATGGTCCCGCCGGTGTCGAAGCACTGCCCGATGGCAACCTCCTCGTCTCGAGCGCTTCCACCTTCGGCCAAGGCCCTGGCCTGTTCATTGTCGCACCCGACGGAACCATTCAGTTCACCGTCGATGACACCCGCAACTTTGGCCCGCTCGAATGCATCACGCTCATCGACTCGCCCCCCCAATGCACTGCTGACTTCAACGGCGACACCGTCCTCGACTTCTTTGATGTCCAGGCGTTTTTGCAGGCGTTCGCGGCCCAAGACCCCCAAGCCGACTTCGTCGACGATGGCGTCTTCGACTTCTTCGATGTCCAGGCCTTCCTGTCCGCCTTCGCCGCAGGATGTCCATGACTCGGCAGGGTGTTTCCAACACTTGCAACTTGATTGTTCGCGCCTTTTCAGGTGACGCGACCACCAATCACGCTTGTGTCAGAGCCGGCTTCGCGATAGGCTGGACATGAGAGGCTTCATGGAACGGAACTGACTCGTCTGATCGCGTAGTCGCGAAACACAGATTCATAGAGCCAGTTGAGAGAAAGGGCACAACGATGCAGAATTCGATGACACTGGCACTTGGCGTGATGTGTGCGACCGCGGTTGTGGCAAACGCCCAGCCGTACCGCTACGAACTGACCATCATCAGCCCGGTTGGCGGTGCCACCGCAGTCCGCCTCGAAGATGTCAACAGCGAGGGCACCGTGGTCGGATGGTTCAACTACAGCGGCCAACCCGCACGCGGTTTCATGTGGACAGAGGGGGGTGGGATCACCTACCTGACTTCGCCCGAAGATCCTCCCGGCGATGTGCGGCCCAAGGGTATCAGCGACACTGGTCTTGTTGCAGCCACCGCGGATCTGGACTTGGGAGCGGCATTCAACTACGCCCGTGCTCACACATATGACATCGACTCGGGCGAATGGACGATGATCCATCCGTGGGCCGGGTGTTCGTCTGTCATGCAGGCCATGAGTCCCAACGGTCATTACTGCGGCGAGGTCCAACACCTTCTCAATGGCAGTTGCGGCAATCAATTCACAGAGGGCGAAGGGTTCGCCGGACAAAATGGAGCCGCCTCCACGCTCGGCAACCTCAGTGCGTTCGGCGCTTGGGCACATGCCGTCAATAATCTCGGCCAGGCATGCGGTGAGTCGTACATCGGCGACGGCTCGCAGGTGCGTGGCTACTTCAAGGCTCCTGGCGGAGCGATCACACAACTGCCCGGTCTTGGGGGCAACTGGGCCATGGCCTATGGACTCAACGACGAAGGCACAATCGTCGGCTTCGCAAGCCGCCCCGGCGACGATGACTGGGTCGCGGTTCGATGGACTCAGGAGGGGGGGTCATGGTCCATTCAAGACCTGACGCCAAATCTCATCTCATCGGTTGCCTGGGATGTCAACAACAGCGGCCAAGCTGTTGGGAACCGGTGGGATGGCGTGTCCAGCATGTCAGACGCATGTATTTGGGTTGGTAGCCAGGTTTGGAATCTCAATGAACTCGTTAACAATCCGAGCGGGCATCTGACCGAAGCCAAGGCCATCTCCGAGACAGGCTGGATCGTCGGATTCATGCGTATCAACAATGAATCCAGACAGTTCATCCTCAAGCCGGTGGATCAGGACAGCGACGGCGACGGCTTGCTCGACTCATGGGAGACGATTGGTATCCCATACGAAGACTCCAATGGTGTGACGAAGTTCTTCACGCTCCCTGATGCCGACCCCATGCACAAGGATCTCTATGTCGAGGTTGATCTCATGGAGACCATGACCTTCCCGGATGAAGCCATCGAACAGGTCGAATTCGCATTTGAAGCCTCACCGCTCACTAATCCGGATGGAGACACCGGTATCACGATCCATATCCAGCGTGATGAAACGGATCTGAGCCATGTAGCCGTCTGGAACACCGACGGATGCTGGCCACTCGATTTTGACGACTGGCGCAACTTATACTTTGGCACACCAGACGAGTTCGCCGATGACGATGCCGAAGCCTTGCTCGAAGCCAAAGCCAAAGCCTATCGCTATTGCATCGTCGGCGATGCCGCAGGGCCAAACCCGGTTGGAGGGTGCGGACAAACACCCGGCGACAACTTCGTCATCTTTGTCGGCGGGGGGGCATACAACGACACCGACAAGGCAGCCGTGTTCATGCATGAGCTCGGGCACAACCTCAATCTCAAACACGGCGGTTCTGACAGCGTGAACGGCAAACCAAACTACCCGAGCATCATGAACTATGTCATGTCATACAAATACGACTGGAACGCCGCCTTCTGGAAACTCGATTTCTCCCGCGATGGTGCCGAGACATTTCCTACGCTCAACGAGTCAAGTCTCGATGAAAATGTCGGACTCGGGTCCGCCGCCGGGTTTTACAGTGACTTCAAGATGCCGTTTGGGATTAATGTCATGGCCGACGGTGGTGCGACCGAACGCGCAACCGCCTACCTCAAACTTGACGGCACAGCAACCGATCTCGGCGACACCGTGGGCACCGGGTTCCTCGATGGAAGTCTGGATTCCGGCGTGGTGCAAGATCTCAACTACGCGATCAACGGCCCCTCAGGAATCCCCAGTGTCGTCTCCGCCGGGCAAACGCTCAAACCACACAATGACTGGGCCAACATCGACCTGCCACTCGCAGCCACGCTTGGCTCAACCGCCGCTGCACCCTCATTTCCCACTGACGAACTCACAACCGATGCAAAAGACTGGATCAACGACAACTTCCCCACGCCGCCAAGCGATTGCATTGCGGACTTGACGGGTGATGGGACTTTGGACTTCTTCGATGTACAGGCTTTCCTCAACGCCTACGCAGCCCAGCAGCCAGCCGCCGACTTTGTCCCCGACGGCGTGTTTGACTTTTTTGATGTCCAGGTATTCCTGTCAGCTTTCGCGTCGGGTTGCCCATAAAGGAGCACTCAGTCTCGCACCACCCGCAATGGCACCACACACACACCCGCACACACATTCCCCGCCCGGTCCCCAATCTCCACGATCTCGATCGCGGGCGACGAGATCGGCAGATCTCGGTCCATCATCTTGCTCAGCATGATGCCAAAGTCGTGCTTCACGCCTGCCGGGTCCGCCGAGAACAGCACAACGCCGACCCCGCCCGCGTCGACCATCGGCTCACGCGACAATTTCATCACATCGAGCGCCGGTCCACGCGTCAGTTGACTCGTATACGCCGGGTTCGGTCCGGGTACATCGTCGACATAAGCGTATTGAGCGACCGCTTTGATCTCGAGCCAGAATGCGTCCTCGGGGGCCGTAGCGTTCGATGACACCGCGTCATTATCCTCATCAATCGCTGCAAACAGCGTCGCTTCACGGGCCTGCAGTTCGCGCACAACCTCCAGTGGATCCAGGAGCCGCGACTTCCCTTCAGGAAGCACCACCAGATCGCACCGCTCGCGATCCCGAGGCAATGGCAAACTCGAAAATGCACCCGGATACGGCTGCTCACGCACCGTCATCCAAGCAGAATCACCAAAACCCGAGGTCAAAATGGGGTGCAATGCAGTCTCATCAAGGCTATCGAGCCCCAATGGAGCTTGTTCGAGCGACAACGCAGCCTCCGCACGGCGAAGTCCGGATGCCAAGCACGCTGCAATGTCCTCGGCTGTCCACATTCCGTCCCTTTCCGCCCCGGCTTGCAAAACCCGGCCCAATCAGGGATGATTGAACCCCGCAACAGTCCAGATTCAAGAAATTCCCCCAGGAGCGACCGCGTCGATGGAAAACATCAATCACTTCATTGAATCCCTCAACGGCATTCTGTTCTCGCAATGGACGGTTTACGCCCTGCTCCTCACCGGTGTCATTTTCACCGTCTGGTCAGGTTTCGGGCAGTTCCGGGCGCTCACCCATGGCGTGGCGGTCGTTCGAGGCAAGTACGACGACAAGAACGACCCCGGTGCGATCAACCACTTCCAGGCGCTCTCCGCAGCGCTCTCGGCAACCGTCGGGCTCGGTAACATCGGCGGCGTCGCCCTCGCTGTCGCACTCGGTGGACCGGGTGCCGTCTTCTGGATGTGGATCATCGGCATCCTCGGCATGGCACTCAAGATGACCGAAGTCACGCAGTCCATGCTCTATCGCAACACCAGCGATCCAGAAAACCCGCACGGCGGACCCATGTTCGTCGTTCAAGGTGGGTTTGCCAAATGGGGACTCGCTCCGCTCGGCTCATTCATCGGCGGCATCTTCGTCGTCACACTCATCATCTCCGCCATCACCGGCGGCAACATGTTCCAGGCGTGGAATGTCGCTGATATCACCCACACCTACTTTGGTGTTTCACAGGTCATCACCGGTATCATCCTGACCGTCGTCGTCGGGCTCGTCATCATCGGCGGCATCAAGCGCATCGGAAATGTCGCAGGCAAGATCGTGCCATTCATGTGCGTGACCTATGTCCTCGCCGCTCTTTTCGTAATCATAATGAAGATCGACCAGGTCCCCGAGATGTTCGGCCTGATCTTCAAATCCGCATTCTCGCCAGCTGATGCCAGCGGCGCGTTCCTCGGCGGAACCGTCGGTTACGCCGCCATGTGGGGCATCAAACGAGCACTGTTCTCTTCAGAAGCCGGTCAAGGCTCAAGCCCAATCGCACACTCCGCCGCCAAGACCGATCAGCCCGTGCGTGAAGGTGTCGTCGCTGGTCTCGAACCATTCATCGACACGATCGTCGTCTGCACACTCACAGCACTCGTGATTCTGTCCAGCGGTGCTTACAACCGCGGCTCGGAAGTTGATCTCCCTGAAGGGTCGCCAATTGCCATCGTGCAGGCAACGGACGCTGATGGTGCCGTTCTCGATGGCAAGTGGACCATCGAAACCGATGTCCTTCCTCCGATGTCCAAGGAATCACGACGAATCCGCCAGGCAGCGGAAGGGCAGTCAGGTTGGCGCGAGGGTGAAACAGTCTTCATGGTCATCAACGGCAACAAAGATGACAACACCAACCTCACGCTCCAACGCATCACCGGCACCGTCGTGCGAAACGACGATGACACAGCGTGGAATGTTGAATGGAATTCGATCGATGCCGAAGCCATGCCCACCATGCGGACCAATGACGACGGCACCGTCGATCGCGGAATCTATGGCGATTACGCCGGAGCGTCGCTCACTGCATATGCATTCGACCGTGTACAGCCAGGACTTGGCAAGGTGCTTGTCACACTCGCCGCGTGGCTGTTCGCGGTCTCGACCATGATCTCCTGGTCGTACTACGGCGAGCAAGGGATCTACTACATGTTCGGCCGCATGGGCGAAAAACGAACCGGCATGATCGTGATGATCTACAAGGTCATCTACAGTTTGCTCATTCTGCTGACTTGTGTCGCTGCAATGGCCATCTTCCCAGATGGTGAAGGTGGGACGAAGGCCCTCATCGGGACTGATGCCGAACTCGACATGTGGACCACGCTCGGTCTCGGTGTCATGCTCGTCGCCAACATCCCGATCATGCTCGTGTTCGGCAGCCAGGCCATGGCGGCCTATCACAAGTACTTCCGTGATATGAAGGCCGGTCTCGATGAAGGCCCGCATGATGCACCGAAGTTCACCGATGTCGTCGAAGGGAAAGATGTCGAGTAGTCAATCCTGACAACGATCACCAAAAGGCCCGCATGTGCGGGCCTTTTTTTCAACCTCGGAGAAGCCCATGCACCATCACTTCTTGCTGCGTCTCTTCGCCACGATCCTGCTGCTGCCTGTTGCAGCAATTCAAGCAGGCGAGCCGCTTCCACTCTTGACAGAGGGGCTCGCTGTCGAAGCCGGTCGCAAAGCCGGGCGATCGCCGGTGTATATCGATCCCGTCGAGCACGCCTGGATCACCGCCACATGGGCAGCCCCAGCCGAGGGCGATGAACTCACGCGCCCTGATGGTCGTGTCGCACAATGGGAACGGGTCACGATCGCAGACGACGGCACCATCAATAGCCCCGCCCTGCGCAATGGGTATGTCTATCTCAACATCCCCTCTGCATCGCGGCGCATCGTCATGCTCGAAGCGTCCGGCCATTCCGCAGTTCGCGTCAACGGCGATTCGCGAGCGGGCGACCCATACAACTACGGCTTTGTCAAACTCCCCATCCTGCTGCAACCCGGCGACAACGAACTCCTGTTTCGGTGCGCTCGCGGTCGCCTCAAAGTTGCCCTCAGTGAGCCGCCCGCACAGGTGTTTTTCTTGGGTGCCGACGACACACGCCCGCACCTGCTCGATTCATCAAAGTCGCCCGGTCCGGCAGGCGTGGTTGTGGTCAATGCCACGACCGATTGGGTTGATGTGCGTGTCGTCGCAAAGCAAAAGGGGATCCGCCTTCACAATGACGCATTTGTCAGGACCGCTTCCACCCGCCTGGCACCGCTGACACTCCAAAAACTGCCGATTCAACTGCCTCCACCCGTCATCGTCGATGGGGGCGAGGTCCACTATGAATTCAGGCTCGATACAGAAGGTCTTGAGAATGGTGGATCCCGGACACTCGTGGTCCCCGTCAAGCAGTCCACCGAGCGCCACGATGTGACCTTTATCAGTAGAATCGACGGCTCCGCACAATACTACACTTTTGTCCCCCCCACGAAACCGCTCGAAAACCCCGCCCTCGTCCTGACGCTTCACGGCGCGAGTGTCGAAGGACGAAGACAGGCAGCCTCGTACACACCCAAAGATTGGTGTGCGATCGTCGCCCCAACCAACCGCCGTCCCTACGGCTTTGACTGGGAAGACTGGGGCCGTCTCGACGCGATTGATGTCCTCGAACGCGCTACCGAGTCTTTCGAGCCGGATCCGTCTCGCATCTACCTCACAGGACACAGCATGGGGGGGCATGGAACCTGGAACATCGGCGTCAACTTCCCCGACCGCTTCGCAGCAATCGGTCCGAGCGCCGGATGGGTGTCATTCTGGTCTTACACAGGAGCCGCCGAATTCAACAAAGACAAGCCAATCGAACAAATCATGCGCCGAGCGGTGTCGTCAAGTGACACGCTCAGCCTCGTCGAAAACCTCAACCACGGCGGCATCTATATCCTCCACGGCGATGCTGACGACAATGTGCCCGTCACACAAGCCCGCACCATGCGGACCGAACTCGCCAAGTTTCACAGAGACTTCGCATACTTCGAACAGCCCGGCGCAGGCCACTGGTGGGGTAACCAGTGTGTCGACTGGAAGCCCATGTTCGAGTTTTTCAAAGATCGCACAATCCCAACGAACCCTGCCAAATTCTCTTTCGTGACCAACGATCCTGGTATCACCAGCCGGTGCTACTGGATCGAAGTCCTTCAGCAGGTGCAGTGGGGCGTGCAATCCCGCATGGAAGTTGACGCAACCAACGACTCGATCGACATCACAACCGCGAACATGCAGTCATTTGCGATCGATCTGGACTGGGCAGCCGATGATTCAGGATTGATCAGCCGAACGATCAAGATCGACGACTCAACCACTGTCGTATCTCGCCAGGTTGGTCGAGGGCTGGTTTACCTGCAACGATCTGACGATGGGTTGTGGTCACAAGCGTTGCCGGATGCTGCTTCAAAGAACCCGAATCGGTCAGGCCCATTCAAGAATGCGTTTCGAAACAACATGGCGTTCGTCGTCGGCAATGATGCCTGGTCGCTCGCGAAGGCTCGATACGACGCGGAGACTTTCTGGTACCGCGGCAACGGCTCTGTCAACATCATCCCCGCTGCGACGCTCGGCGCGACGGACATCCGGAACCGCAACATCATCGTCTATGGAGGTGAAGCATTCCAAACGGTGACCGCAATATTGGATCGATCCAAGGAACATGCGGTGTCGATCGATGGGGGGGCATACACCATTGGCGGTGCTGTCACGCGCCGCGATAGCGGGATGGCCATCCTCGCCATCATGCCCGGGCTCACCGACGACACGCTCATCGGCGTTGTCGCTGGTGTCGATGAATCTGGTCAGCGTCTCTGTGAACAAGTACCCGTCTTCGTCTCGGGCATCGGCTACCCGGACTGGACGCTACTCTCCACCGACATGCTCCGAAACGGGTTCGAAGGCATCATCGGTGCCGGATTCTTTGACGCAAATTGGGACTACAGCCCGGATCAAAGTGCGTGGCAAGATGGATTAAGTCCCTGAAAAACGCCGCAGCAGGGTCATCCGTCTACATGACATTGATCGGATGCGTATTGAGATGCTTCGCCAGTTCCAGCGCCCGCTCGCGTGTTTCGCAGTGCCGGAATGTCGCCCAGCCATTCGCGCCCAAGCGGCGCCATACATACCAATGACCGGACTGATCGACATCCGCCCGAAAAAGACTCTGGGTGCCGGCGGCCGTGGAAGCGGTCTGAACCTGCATGTCTTCTGGCATGTCGTATCCCTCGCCGGGAGGCAGCAATCATTGCTGCAACCCTCGAATGTGGAGCCAGTTTCGCTTTCAAATCACTCGGATCAGCGTGTTTGAATCGGAGGAAACAATCGAAATCGGCTCACTAGTTGTACGGGTGCCGTTCAGGCTCGTTCCTGGCCACTGGCGGCACCCACCCATCCAATGCACGAGTCTACCAAATTTATTCGATCTTTTGGAACTGCCAATGTCCCTATTTTCAAAAATACCCTTGAAAATCAGCCCAGCGCCCCCACAAAATGATGGATTCTGATTCGGGTAACCACTGATTACGGGTGGCTGTTCAACACTAAAAACACCCAGAACAAGGTGGCTCTACGCGGGTTCACCGGGCAATGTTCGATCGGGTGCCTCGACGACATCTCGCAATTCCGACTACGCTCCGTCGCAACCTACGGAGATTCACCATGCGAATTGGTTCGTCACTGCTCGTCCTGGCGTGTGCGACAGCAACACAGGCCCAGATTCAGATCGATCAAAGGACTTTCGGCACGAGTCGTGCCGGAGAGCCTCTTCATGTTTACGCCGTCACCGCGCTCAGTTCAGACCAAGCCGACACCCGCCCGGCGCTTCTTGTCATCGCAGGTGTCGATGCCGCTCATCGCGTCGGGATCGATGTCGCCGAACTGCTCGCAAACCGCGACTGGTCAGACGCAGCAGAACTGCTTGAAACCAAAACGCTTTACATCATTCCAAATCTCAATCCCGATGGTATGCATTGGCTCACCGGAGACGACGGTCCAAGCGTTGAACTCGGACGCACGCGATCTCCGTTCGATGCCGACCGTGACGGCCGGCTCAACGAAGATCCACCCGACGATCTCAACGGCGACGGCATGATCGGAATGATGCGCGTTTTTGACCCCCCCGCACGATACGGTTTCGATATCTCGATGGTGGCCGAGTCCGACGATCCAAGGCTCGCACGGCAAGCGAAGGCGACTGATGGAGAAAAGGGCGCATTCACCCTCATCACCGAAGGCATCGACAACGACGGCGACGGACTGTTCAACGAGGATGGCTTCGGAGGACCAGGCTCGGGTGTCGACCTGAACCGCAACTTCCCCACCCATTTCCCCGAGTTTGAAGAAGGCTCCGGCTCGATTCCACTCAGCGAACCCGAGACGCGATCACTCGTCGAGTGGGTCCAGAGTCGCCGCAACATCGTTGGTGTGCTCGTCCTCGGACGAGGCGATAGTTTCCTCAACGCGCCGCCCACCGGCAAGTACGACCAGACCGGCCGCATCCCGAAGGGTCTTGAAAAAGCAGATGAGGCTTACCACCAGCACCTCGCCAAGTCGTACAAGAAAACAGTGTCAATGGACAACGCGCCCACTCCAAACCATGAGGGTTCCCTACTGTCGTGGGCGTACGCCGATTTCGGCGCTTGGGCGTTCGAGTCCGCCGTGTGGTCTCGTCCGCAGTCTGCAAATGGGACTGACGACAGAGAAACTGCGGGTGAAAACGATGCCGATGAGCCAGCATCCCCCCCGGCCAGCCCAGCCGATGAACGGGTAAACCTCATCGAGAGCGGCGTGCCCGAAGAAATCGCCATCTTTCTCACCGCGACACCAGAAGAGAGGCAGGAAATTGCGGACGCATTCCAAGCCAGTTCTCAGGAAGAACAAGCAGCCAAGATGGCAGCCGTCGGTGAACTCCCGCCCGAACTCCAGGCACGCATGATGGCTGCCATTCAGCAAACCGCAGGCGGTGAAGTCGGTGACCAGCCGGCCGCACCACCAACCGTGAAACCTTCCCCGACCAAACCCAATGACAGCAATGATGGTAAGTGGCTGACCTACAGCGACGAACAGCGCGATGGTGAAGGTTTCGTTGAGTGGACACCGTTCGACCACCCTCAACTCGGACCGGTCGAAATCGGCGGGTTCGTGCCAGGTTTCCGCATCAACGCTCCTGCAGGTCTGACGCACACGCTCGCCGACGAACAAGCATCCGTCATTCAATCGCTTCTCGAAGCCCTGCCGGTCGTCGAAGTGAACGAACCGGTCATCGAACGCCTCGGCGAGCGGGTTTGGCGCGTGTCGGTCGAACTCTGCAATCCCAGTTTCCTGCCAACCAGTTCTACCGTCGGCCTCAAAATCCGCCAACCGATCGCCGTTGACCTTGTTCTCGATGCCAAACGAATCGCCGTCGGCCGACGCATCGTCATCATCAATCGGTTGCTCGGCTCTGGTGATTGCGAGCGCGTCGAGTGGGTCATCACCGGTGAGGCCGGCGAAGGCATCGCCATCCAGGTTCGTTCTGAACGGTTCGGCATTCAAGAAGTCCAGGCGACACTCGAAGGAGATCAGCCGTGAAATTATTCTTTAACGCAATGATCGGTACATGTCTCGGCTTGTTGATGTCAACCCCCGCAGTTGCGCAGGAGCATATCAAGAGCCGCGTCGATCTCAGTTTTAATCGCTATTACGACTACGACGAGATCGCTGACGCGATGCACAAGATCGCGTTTGCCTACCCCGAGCTTGTCGAGGTGCGAAGCATCGGCAAGAGCGGTCAAGGCCGCGACATGTGGATCGCGATTGTGAATCCCAAATCCGGCCCTCTCGATTCCGATAAACCGGCAATGTTCATTGATGGCAATATCCATGGCAACGAGATTCAGGCGGCTGAAACAGTCCTCTACACACTCTGGTATCTCGCCAAAGCCTACGGCGAAAATGATCACCTCACCGAACTCATGGATAACTACGCGTTCTACCTGCTTCCGGTCGAGAATCCGGACAGCCGTGCATGGTGGTTCAGCAAGATCGCTTCACCGCACGGTCCACGAGGCAATCAGCGCCCACAAGATGACGATGGCGACGGCCTGATCGACGAGGACGGCCCGGACGATCTCGATGGCGACGGGTCCACCACACAGATGTGGATCCGCGATCCTGACGGCGAATGGATCCGTGATCGCTACGACGACCGTATCTTTTCGCGCGTGCCGGCCGGTGAAAAAGGTGAGTGGACGCGGCTCGGCCAGGAAGGCATCGACAACGATGGCGACGGCCGCACCAATGAAGACGGCACCACCGCCGACGATATGAACCGTAACTGGCCAGCGGACTGGAAGCCGAACTATGTGCAGCGCGGTGCAGGGTTCTTCCCCCTCAGCAATCCAGAAACGCGATCAATCGCAAACTTCGTCGCGGCAAAGCCCAACATCGCCGGGTACCAGAGTTACCACAACTCGGGCGGCATGATCCTCCGCGGTCCGGGTGCCTCGTACCGCAATGACTTCTACCCCGGTACCGATGTCCGGGCCTACGACACCATCGCCGACATGGGTGAAACGCTGCTCCCGTATTACCGTTCAATGGTAATCTACCGCGATCTCTACGGCGTCCACGGCGGCGAAGTGAACTGGACCGGCGAAAGTCTTGGCATCATTTCATTTACCAACGAACTCTGGGCAGGTGGCAAGTACTTCCAGCGTGACGGCACGACCGACGAAGCCAGAATGTGGGCATGGCGCGACAACCTCGACTTTGGTCAGACCTTCACGCCCTATACCGAAGTCGAACACCCCGAGCACGGCACTGTCCTCGTGGGGGGGCTCAACAAATGGGCAAGTCGGAACACACCAACATTCATGCTCGAAGAAGAAGCCCACCGCAACTTTGCATTCACGATGTTCCATGCCGGGCAAATGCCAAGGCTGGCTGTCGAACAGGTTGATCTCGAAAATCTGGCCGAGGGTCTCTGGCAGATCACCGTCGAAATCTCCAATGAAGGAGCCATTCCGTCACGCACGGAGATCATGAGTCGCCGAGGCATCGGCACCAAGGACATCCTCGAACTGCGGTTGCCAGAAGGTGCACGGGTGGTCATGAGCGGAGCCATCTCCAATCGGCGTGATACCAGCATGAACGAGGTTCGCTTCGAGCCAGGCCGCGTCTTGCTCGACCGCGGCGTTCCCGGCAAGGGGAGCATTCTGCATCGCTTCATTGTCGAAGCACCAGACGGCACCGATGCCGAACTTGTCTACACCGCTGAGAAGGCGAAAAACCTCACCCACAAGGTCCGTATAGAAAGTCACTGATATTTGATTCGTTGTTCGGGCGAGGCTGGAACGCCCCAAAGAGGTATACTGCCCGTCCATGCGTTCGGATATTTGCTATCTCGATAACGCGGCCACCAGTTGGCCCAAACCACCCGAAGTTGCCAAGGCAATGTGCGACTTCCTGGAGACCAGTGCTGGCAACCCCGGTCGCGGTGGTCACGCGCTCGCGCGGGCTGCTTCAGCGACCATCGAAAGAGCACGCTCGGATCTCGCCAGACTGGTGCATGCCGAATGCGATCGACGCATCGTCCTCACGCATGGATGTACCGATTCGGTCAACCTCGCGATCCACGGCATCTTTCGCGGACCCATGTGCCGCCCGGCCTGTGGAAGTAAGCCCCACGCCGTCGTTTCGGCCGTCGAGCACAACGCCGTCCTCCGCACCTTGCATTGTTTTGAAGAACACGGCATCCTCGATCTGACCATCGTCCAGTGCGGAGAAGACGGTCTCATCGATCCCGATGACTTCCTCAACGCCTGCACAAAACGCACGACCCTCGCATGTCTGTCCCACGCGTCCAATGTCCTCGGCACGATTCAACCGGTACAGGAAGTGGGGGCAGGTCTGAAAGAACGCAGCCCGTGTGCGCTCTTCCTCGTTGATGCCGCTCAAACCGCCGGGCATATGGAACTCAAAACCTGCGAATGGGGTATCGATCTCATGGCCATCGCCGGCCATAAAGGTCTCCTCGGCCCGACCGGCACCGGTGCGCTCTATGTCGGATGCTGCGCCTACCCCGACGAAACCGACAAGCCGCACCTGTTCTGTGAACGCCGAGGGGGGACCGGGGCGGTGGCGCCTGGGCTCGATATGCCGCAGGTCTTGCCCGACGCACTCGAAGCCGGAACGATGAACGCAGTCGGTTTTGCCGGCCTGTCCGCGGCGATTGAAGTCCTGCCGACCATCGATCACGCGCACGAGCAAGCACTGATCGGGCGCATGCTCGAAGGTCTGCAATCAATCGATGGTGTCAAGTTGTATGGCATGCCGACGACAGCAGGCCGAACCTGCTCGATCGCCTTCAATATCACGGACAAGCCCGCCCGCGATGTTGCCGCCGAGCTCGATCAGTCCGACAACATCGCGGTGCGCGGGGGGGTGCATTGCGCCCCGATGCTCCACGAAGTCATCGGCAGCGGCGTACGCGGTGCCGTCCGCGCCAGCCCCAGCCCGTGGAACACGGTCGCCGAAGTCGAAGGCTTCCTCGCCGCCATTGACCGAATCGCCGCAGGCTGAGCGCCAAGTCAGAGCGGCCGAGTGATCTAATTCCCATGTCGCGCCGCCGACTACGATGACTCAGTCGAATCGCCTGCACCGCAAAATCAGGTGAGACCACGATCAAACCAGGAGCACAACGATGAAACTGCACTTCCTTGGAGCAAATCGGCAGGTGACTGGGTCGCGCCATCTCCTGCGAGCACGCGGAAAGAACATCCTCGTCGATTGCGGCCTCTTTCAGGAACGCAAGTTCCAGTCTCGCAACTGGGCCCCGTCACCGGTTCCACCCGACGAAATCGATGTCCTCCTGCTCACGCACGCCCACCTCGATCACTGCGGCCTCATCCCAAAGTTCGTTCGTGACGGGTTTCGCGGCAAGATCCTCTGTACACCACCAACCAAGGACCTCGCCACCATCGTCTGGGAAGACTCGGCCCGCATTCAGGTCGAAGATGCAGCCTACAAGAAACGCCGCCACCAGCGTGAAGGCCGACGAGGCGACCACCCAGAGATCCCGCTATACACGCCCGAGAATGTACAGGTCGCGATCGAACGCTTTCAGTTGGTGACCTATGACAAGCCGGTGTCACTCGGCGACGGACTCAGCGTGACCTATCGCGATGCGGGGCACATCATCGGTTCGGCCATGCTCGAACTCACGGTGCAGGATCAGGGAACGCAGCGCAAAATGTTGTTCTCAGGGGATGTCGGCATGACCGAACGCCCGCTCCTGCGCGATCCGACCGAGATTCACAACGCAGACTACATCCTGATGGAGTCAACCTACGGCGACCGCGATCACGAAGATGTCGGTGAGCAGGATGTCATCCTCGAACAAGTCGTCAAAGAAACCATCGAACGCGGCGGCAACCTCATCATCCCGACCTTCGCCATCGACCGTGCTCAGGAAATCATGTACACCTTCAGCGAGCTCGCGTTCGCGGGTCGCATTCCAAAAGTCACCGTCTACCTCGACAGCCCGATGGCGATCAAGGCCACGGATATCTACAAGCGGTACTCCAATCTGCTGGACCGCGAGACCCAGGACCTGCTCCAGGCCGGTCGGCATCCGTTCCAGTTCCCAGGGCTCCACTTCATTCGTACAGCCGATGAATCGAAGTCACTCAACAACAAGGGGGGGACAAGTGTGATTCTCGCGGGTTCGGGCATGTGTACCGGCGGCCGGGTCAAACACCACCTCCGCCAGAACATCAGCCGCCCCGAATCGACCGTTCTTTTTACCGGATACCAGGCGGCCGACACGCTCGGCAGGCAGATTTTGGATGGGGCGGGCGAGGTTCGTATTCACGGCCGCACATATCCTGTGCACGCGAAAATCGAGCAACTGCAAGGGCTGTCCGCTCATGCCGATCGCAAGGGCCTGATGGCGTGGCTGGCCAGTTTCAAGTCGCCGCCAAAAACGCTGTTTCTTGTCCACGGCGAAGAAGAGGCGGCCCAAAGTCTGGCCGAGCATATTCGCAGGGAGCTGGGATGGAAGGTCGAGTTGCCCGAGTATGACTCGACCGCCGACATTTGCTGATGGTCTGATTCAGATTTGATCACCAACAACGAGCCCGATGCGCTAGCGAGGGAGCCTTCCAACGCCCAAGAAGCTTCGTCAAATCCGGTTGATTGCTGATGAATCACCGATATCCGAAAGCGGACATCGGTGGCATGGGTCATGAACGCCCGGCGTGTGTCAGGGTTATTGGACGAGCTTGACGACGGCGGCGAGAGGCCCACACTATTTGACTCGCCGCCAACAGTGCCAATGCTGGCGGGCTCGGAATGATCGTTGCAGTCAACCATCGTGTCGCATCATGGCCACCAGGGAGAGCGGCGAAACTCTCCAAGATCTCGCCATCAGTCGTGTAGATATGCGGGGCCTCATCGGATTCGACACCGATCTCGTGAACAAAACCAATATGCGGCGCAATGAAAAAATTGGAGTTGAAATCCCAGTCGGCATCCTCGCTCGCCAACATGAATGACATGAAGGGACGCCTGCCGTGGTCGTGGAATGAAATGAGTGTTTGACCGGCCGTTCCCGTTGGAGTCACCTCTACTTCCATATACGGCGAAGTGAGGTCAAACACGCCAAGGTTGCCAAGTTCAACCGTACCGGTCAAGCCTGCGAGAACTCTTCCACCGTCGCCAACATGTTGCACATCGTTGATATCGCCTCTGAGGGTAAACGATATGTGGTCCGACCAAGAGCTTTCGGAGGAAAACTCACCCAAGTAACCCTCAATGGTTAGGCCGTCCGGAGCCGTCTCTGCGGTTAAATTAAAAACGACTTCATCTGCAGCAACCTGCGGCGTGGCCAATAAGGTCAGTCCAGTAATGGGCTTGATCATCGACATGAAATTCATGCTCGTTGTCCTCATTGAATTGTACGAACAGCGAAACTGTGTGGCATTTAACAAACATACATACCACATCAGCCCGACTTGGCCAGCAAATGAGTAAAAAAACCTGAATGCGGGGTCGGGTTCAAATTTTGTTGACTGTGCATGTACATTTGTGTGGGCAGCCCAGCCATCACCGATGAATGAGGCGGGTAGTCCAGGTGGGCTTTTTTGTGTGGCACGCGCATCGAGTCTTCGAGTCGTGCGTGGTTGACCGTCCAACCATCTTGCAGCGTCCAATCACGACGACGACATCGGACACACTCGCCAGTCACACGGCCGACTCGAAGACGCGCTGGCTGTGGCGCACGACTGGAACACTCATCCGGGCCATACGCCGACACAAGGCTTTGTGTAGTCGATCATGGCCATGCAGAGCCCTGACCACGGCATCCCCATCGGCTCGGAGCGCCGATCTACGCGGGGCGGCTCAGTCCTTGACACCCTCAACCCTCGTCGGGTCGGTGTACTTTTCAAGGCAGGCGGTCAGGTTGACCATGTTGATGTTGGCCAGGGTAGCCAGCCACGCGAGCACATCAGCGAACTCTTCCTCAAGGTTGGCCCGCTCGGCAGCGGTCGGCGGGCGGTTCGGGCGGTTGTTGTTGTAGAGGGCGGTGGCGAGTTCGCCGAACTCTTCCGAGAAGTGCATGAAGGTGCCGGTCGTCCCGCGGGCCGAATCGGTGGCAAAATAGCGGTCTCGGATCAAGTCCTGGAGTTCCTGAATCGTCATGCGAGCCCTCCGATTTCGGTGAATGCTACCCGCACGGGGCTCAATCGTCGATGTTTGAGCCCTGTTCGCTGCAGATCCGCTTGCCTGCTGCGTCGGGCGTGCTAGGATTGCCGCTCTAGAAAACAGGGATTCTCAACAATGCCGACGATCAACCAACTTGTCCGTAACCCACGCCGCACACCGAAGCAGAAGTCGAAGGTCCGCGACCTCGATTCATGCCCGCAGCGTCGTGCTGTGTGTCTGTCTGTGAAGACGACCACACCCAAGAAGCCCAACTCAGCCCTTCGGAAGATTGCGCGTGTGCGTCTGTCGAATGGGAAGGAAGTGACGGCTTACATCGGTGGTGAGGGGCACAACCTGCAGGAACACTCGATCGTCCTCGTTCGCGGCGGCCGTGTGCGTGACCTGCCGGGTGTTCGATTCCACATCGTTCGCGGATCGCTCGACACGCTCGGCGTTGACGGCCGCAAGCAGGCCCGCTCGAAGTACGGTGCGAAGAAGGGCAAGTAATCAACTCCATCCCGCACTTTGTGGTGCGGGATTTTCACATTGGCAGCGGCAAGTAATCGCGCCTGTCGCGGTGAACAGCAACGAGGCAACCCCTCGTAGATGAGCCGGAGGAAACCATGGCTGGTCGTATCACAAACTCTGAATCTCAACTTCGTCCCGACCCCAAGTTCAACGACCGCGTGTTGGCGAAGTTTATCAACTGTGTCATGCAGGACGGCAAGCGCACCCGCGCCGAGCGCGTCATGTACGATGCGATCGACATCATCGAAACCAAACTCGCTGAGAACGACGAAGAAGGCAAGCCCGAGAACGGCTTGGTTGTCTTCCATAAGGCGATTGACAATGTCAAGCCGTATGTCGAAGTCCGCTCGAAGCGCATCGGTGGTGCCAACTACCAGGTGCCGATTCAGGTGAGCCGCGGTCGTCAGCAGTCGCTGGCGTTTCGTTGGATCATCACTTCAGCCCGCGGCGAGAAGGGTCGTCCGATGGCCAACAAGTTGGCGGACGAGATCTGGGCAGCAGCCCGCGGCGAAGGGAAGGCGATGAACACGCGCGAGCAGACCCACCGCATGGCTGAAGCGAACAAGGCGTTCGCACACTTCGCCAAGTAACCCGATCCACTTGCTACGACAACACCACGAGCCGCAGGCACATGCCTGCGGCTTTTTTATGCTCAGCGATCGAGTTTCTACTCGTCTCGATTCCGCCTGTACACGAGTTCGACATCATCGCCGAGTCGTTTGGAACTGATTAGCGAGAACCGTCGGCCCTCGACGAGCGACGCAGCTACACGCCCGGTCGCGACGGACTTCGCTTCTTCATCGCCTAAGAGGAGTGGTGCCACATAGACAACCGCTTCATCGATCAGATCTTGATCGAACATGGCGCCAAGTAGCCCTGGTCCTGACTCGACAAGTACTGTTCCGAGCGCACACCGATTCCACAGCGTGTCGAGGAGCATCGTCAAGTTGAGGCCGGCGATGGTTTCGGGAACGCCCAGGAGTTCGACGCCCGCTGAGACCAATGTCTCACGCCGTCGCTCGCTGATATCTGCGACGACGAGTTCCTTTGCACAGGCAACAAATGTGCGATGCTGGTCCGCTGTGTGCACGAGATTGGTTTTGGGATCGATGTTGAGGTCGCGGTCGAGAATGACGCGTGCGGGGTCACGGCGAACTCGAACGCCCCTCGGTGTCAGCATCGGGTCGTCGGCCGCGACGGTACCCATGCCGGTGAGTATGGCATCGACCCGACCGCGCAATCGATGGACGCGCTGCCGAGAGCGGTCATTGCTGATCCACTTGCTCTCGCCGGTTCTGGTTGCAATGCGGCCGTCGATCGTCTGTGCCCATTTCGCGATCACCCACGGCAGACCAGTTGACACCCGCTTGACAAACGGATCGCTCAGTTGTCTGGCTTTGACGCTGGCATTGCAGTGACGAATGCTGACACCACGATCGCGCAGGACATCTGCCCCGCCCCCTGATTGCTCGCCTGGGTCGCGCCGCGCGTAGACCACCTGCTTGATGCCCGCTTCGAGTATTGATTTGGTGCAGGGTGGCTGCTTGCCGTGATGGCAGCACGGTTCGAGTGTGACATACATTGTCGCTCCCGCGGGGTCGAAGCCGCGCGATCGACAGTTTGCCAAGGCATCGCGCTCGGCGTGCAATTCTCCGAACCGCCGATGATGGCCGAGGCCGATGACGGCATCATCCTTCACGATCACCGCGCCGACGAGTGGGTTGGGTTCGACCAAGCCGATCGCTCGCGATGCGACTCGGGCAGCAAGATCGAGCATGCGTTGGTCAAGTATGGTCTCCACGCGATGAGGTTACGCCAGTCGAACGAGGCGAGCCCGCGTGTCAGAGTCGATCGCTTCTTTCGCATCGACGAGCCATCGGCGAGCGTCGGTCGTGTACCCGGCGGTCGATTTCAACCCCGGAACGCGTGAACTCCAATACTGGTTAAATCGTGTCATCGCCAACTCACGCACAAGTTTGGCTGTCATGGACCCGAGCGCGACCGGGTAGTGGGCGTTCTCAGCCTCGGGCATGAATGCGACCGTGGTGCGGTCATCGAGAGCGTAACGACTCAGCCTTTCACGCTCGTCAAGGACGGCAGCCTCGCCGCGACCGGCAAGGCCGGAAACGGATTGCCCGTAATGTTGTCGGCCGCCTTGGCGATCGCACACGATGCGGACATGCTCGTGCGAACTGAACTGCAATACCTGCTCAATCAACTTCCGCGAAGCGAACGCTGTCGTTGCAGCCTTGGTGCCGTGTGTGCGAATCAACGCGTTGTAGGGCGCTTCACACAGCACGACACACCAGAGCCCAACAAGACGAACACCCGACCGAGCACCAGCGTGTTTGAGCATGTTCGCATCGATGCGAATGCTTGAAGCAGCACTTGCGCGAGGCAGATCGTTCACCTGACCGGTGTACCAAGGCTCGTCTGACAACTTGGCTCCGAGCGACTCGATGAGTATCTCGTCAGAAGTCGGCAAATCGAGCCACGCGTCAAGGTGGGTCAGAACGCCGCGTTCGAGGTGAGTCAACGGGTCGCGTTTGCCATCATTGGCGAGTTTGAGTTTTTTGGAGTCAGCCACCGGGATGCGTTTGCCTGCGCCTTTGATCGCCCGGCACACCGCCGGGTCGAGCGCTTCCCACAAATCGGGTGCAGGGTCGCCTGGCTTCCAGTCATCGACTTCGAATGCCGACGCCGCGACACAGAGTGGTCCGAGCATCGGACCATACCCGGCTTCATCGATTCCACAGTACAGCACGCTCACGCCTTGATGATAACCGAACGCTGTGTTCGGCACATTCTGCGCCGGTCGATGCCGATCTTGCGCTTTGAGCCGCGAAAACCACACAATCGTCACAATTCCTACCGCCGTTTTAACCGTCAGACTGAACCACGGCTGCAGAGCGGTCGATCTGACCTGCGAGTCGACAGTGTCAACATCGCGTCAATATCAGATCCGGAGGTTCACAGTGACAACCAGTGAGATTATTCGTTCGTGCTCAACGGTTCGCCCGTATGTCACCATCACTTCACTCGTCGCAACTTTGGCTGCGGGTGTGGTTGGGTGCGCTCCCTCGTTGGATCGTGCGGACCAGGCATCGAGCGTTGGGTCAGAGCATCCGGCATCGATCGAGGTGCCTGTCGCGAGCACCAAAGGTCGATTCGATGCTTCGTTCTACGAAGCGCAGGTCCGTGAGATCGGTGCGCCTTTGACCTGGGCTCAGACCGCCGGCTCGACGGTGACCGCGATCGAGTCACAGCGTGCCCTTGCTGAGGCGACTCGAGTTCGGGCGGCTGCGGATCACGCTGCTGCCTTGGCTGAAGCCAATCGACTGCTTGCGGGCGCGATGAGTTCTTTTGAAACGCAGAGTGCCGCCACGCGTCGCATCCGTGCGAACGCTGAGCATGGGTATACGGCTGCCGAGCGCACGCTGGCTGCAGAAGAAGCCGCATTCCAGGCCGAGCACCAGGCATCACTGCAAGCTGCTCAGGCTCAACTGAAAGCGGCCCAGGAGCGGGCTGAGGCGCTTCGTGAGCAGGCGACGAGTCGATACGCCGAAGCGATGGCCGAACACGAGCGCATGCTTGCCGACGCGGATGCATATGTCGATCGCACGCAGGCCACGATCGCTCAGATTCGGGAATCTGCGGGTGCTGCTCTTGCCCGCGCCGAAGCCGAAGCAAACGCGCTGCGTGTTCGCGCTCAAACGCGTCACGAGGCGGCGCTCGCCCATTGGAACACCGTGGACGATCAGGTCGATTCGACGCGTGAGTGGGCCGAAACACGCTACGAGGCGTTGATGCGTGAAGCAACCGCTGTGCGCGAACAGTCTATGGCCGAGGTTGAGCGTCTGCACGCGCAAGCGTCGGAAATTCTCGGTTTCGACCTCGACGAACGATACACCGCGGCCGTGACAACCGCTGAGTCTGCGTTTGCCGAGGCCCAGTCGAAGGTCGACGCGATGCGTGACAGCACCACAACGGAGTTGCTTGCGTATGCGGCTGACTACACGACTGACAGAAAGAATGCACGCGCTCGGCTTGAACGCGACGAGATGACCTATGAAGCCGAACTTATTCGTATTGAGTCTGACCAGCGTGTCGCTGCGGCGCAGGCGTCGATCAATGCTGCACGGGCTCAAGAACTCGTGCACGATGCGCAAGCACGATTCGTGTCTGAGATCGCAAACGCGATGGGGGGGACGACCTACGCTGAGCGTTCGCAGGCGTTTGGCGAAGCGCAGCAATGGGCGCAATCCATCGCGGCAGGTGATGCGGCAACTGCATCGCCGACTTCAATTGACACGAGCGATCCGGCGTTGGCCGAGTCCATGCATGCGTTCGTGTCTCAACTGGCCCAGGCGAAGTCGTTGCAAGAACAGGCTGCGGCCGAGCGTGAGCGGTCGATTGCGGACGCTCAGTCAAGGCGATCCCAGATCGAGGTCTGGTGGAACGAGTCACGGGCCGCAACCGAGGCAGCGATCGAGGGGATCACGCATGCGGAGATGTGCACGATCGAGACGATGCGTCAGCGTCTTGCCGATGCGGAAGAACTGGACTCCAAGGCTGCGATGGTGCTCGAAGAGGCGCAGCGTGAAGCCGATGCCGCGCGGACGGTTGCTGATTCGAAGCGAACTGGACTGCTGCGTGAAGCCGAGCATATCGAACTGACGGCAGTCGAGCGTGCAGAAGCGTTGGTCGCGCAGGCTCAATCTGCCAAGGCAGAGGGCGAAGAAGCGATCGCACGGTTGATGAGTACGGGTGAAGCATCGTTGGCCGAGGCGCAGGCTGCTGCCAAGGCGCTCGAAGCGCAGGCCGCTCAGTTACTCGCCGAAGCGACAGCCGAATCAGCATCGTTGATCGCGATGGCCGATGCTTCGGCGGCTTTGATCGAGCCTGAGTATCAGCTGCGCCAAGCCGAAGCCGAGCGTGTGCGAACCGTCGCCGAGACCGAGCACGCCGAGTCATTGCAAGCGGCTCAATCGCTCGCGATGGTTGCCCATGCGACTTCAGAAGAGACACTCGCCGATCTCTCGGTCGAAGTGGAGCAGTTCAACACAGCGATGACCGCCAAGTATCAGCATGCGTCGTCCGCTCGAGATGCGGGATTGGCTGAGGCCGAGCGCGTCTTGGCCGAAGCGACGACCGGGTATGCATCATTCCAGGCTGACGATGCGGCCCGACGGGCTGAGGCTGAAGCCGTGGAGCAGGCACTGTTGGCGTTTGCTGAAGAGCGACACGCCGTCGCGGACGCGCAAGATGCTGCGGTCTTTGCAGACTTCAGTTCCAAACTCGCCGTTTTGCAGGCGGATCGTGAGCGGTCATTTGCGGATGCGTATTTCAGAGCCTTCCTTGCCAAAGCGAACATGACACCAGAAGACATGCGTCGCTATGTGGCTGCTGCCGACGCAGCGCTCGGTCGATTGCGCTCCGCATCAACATCGAACACAACACAACCGAACCAGTTTGAGGCATCGGCATCGGTAGCAGTTGAAGAAGACGCAGGTGGGGTCGAGTTGCTCCGCGTCGACAGCATGTCGGCCAATGGGATCGCGACTGTACCGACGGACGGCGATCAGTAAAAACCTATTGACTGACAAGTTGATGGCAGCGGACCGGTCAAGCCGGTCCGCTGCTTTGCCTCTTCGTGAATATGTTGATTCGCTTCGAGACTACCGACGAGCAGCGACCGGTGTCACGACCGGGCTCACATAGCCGTCGAGGTCATATGACCGAACGCCAAAGAACCAGTTGTCCTTGCTCAGGTCGATGGTCGCTTCGAGTTCGAGTCCGACATCCTGCACCCGACTCCACTCGGTCGAATCTGTCGCACGCCACACGACTTGGTAGCCGGCAACATCCGGTTCGGGCACCGCATCCCATCGCAGGGTCGTGTCATTCGACAACTGCGCGACCAGCATCCGCGCGTTCGCGGGTGGAGACGGGGCGTTCGCGAGCGAGACAATCGCAGCCGCGTTCAGTCGCGTGACATCGGCGAGGTACTCCGGGTCGACAAACTCTGGAAGGTCGCCGAACTCGACACCGTCTTCGACGCGCACATCCTGATGTTGCTTGGTGTAGTCTTCGTACACCTCGACAAATCGAACGGCTGAAAATCCGACTTCGTTGAAGGCTGTGTGATCTCCCCCCCTTAAGAATCGGTCCGGTCGATAGATCAGGCGCGGCTGTACGGTCGTTTGAAATGTTCGTGCAACTTCAGCAATGTACCGGGCAAGTTGCCGGGACGGCGAGTCCGATTCGGTGGCATACTGGCGGATGGTGCGCAGCGCCCGTACGCTGTTCTCGTTGTCCTGAAACAACACGGCTGGGAGGCCCTCGCTGAACAGCCTGACCTCATCTGGGGCGTGGAGCCCGTTCGGTCCGGCAGGGTCACCGATGGTGTCGTTGTTGAAGACTGCAGTGACATTGGCACCTGCGGCTGCGAGATCGCGTGCGTGTGCGCGCGCACCGTACAGCCCTTGTTCTTCACCGGCGGTGGCCATGAGAACAACGGTCGATTCGAGTCGTTCCTTGGCAAAAACGCGAGCCAGTTCGATGAGGGCGGCGACACCCGATGCGTCGTCGTTGGCGCCGGGGGCGTCGCTGGATGAATCCATCGCGCTGCTTGCCCGACTGTCATAGTGGCCGAGGACATAAATCAAGCGGTCACGCGATTCGGGCATCGAACCTGGAACGGTGCAGAGTACATTGACAACTTCGACGGGTTCGAGAATCCGTCGGCCATCGGGTTCAACCGTGTGTGCGTCAAACTCAACACGCAGCGTCAGATCGCCGGTTCGACCGGACCCGACTTGTGCATCCTCGAACGACTGCTTCAGCCAGCGACGGGCTGCACCGATACCGCGTTCGTCAGAGTCTGTCTCAGACATCGTGTGCCGTGTGCCAAACTCGGCCAAGGTGAACACCGAATCACGGAGTCTGTCCGCATCAATCCGGTCGGCGATCATCGTCGGGTCCTGTTGAATCATGCGGCGGACCGCTTCGGCCATGCCGCTCCCCATCCCGAGTGAGAACCCCTCCCGGAGCGCTATTCCGAGATCAACACGGTCAATGAGTGCCTTGTGGGCAGCGATCATCGCTGCACCGCGACTGCCACTTCGGCAATGAACGAGGATGGGGCCCTTCACATCGCGGACTGCTTCGTCAAATGCCCGGACGGCTTCGGCAGAAAAACTGGCGCTCTCGACGGGAATGGATGCATATCCAAGCCCGACCGCATTTGCCTCGGCCTGCTCATCGAATGGCACAGACTCCATTTCGGCCTCTCGCCGCAGGTTCACAACAAACGCGCCGCCCATGTCAGCGAAGGCTCGCAAGCCTGCGATATCCGGTTGGCCGGCGATAAAGAAAAAACCGGTGCTTCGTGCAGCGTCGACTTCACTCCACCCTGCGGGAGCGACTGGCGGCGGTGGGGGCGGGTTCAAAATGCTCGATTGAGCAGCCGCAACGCCGCAAAGAAGACCTAGCCCAAGGGCTCCGATATGAAGTGGATTCTGCATGAACCCATGGTATCGTGGAAGTCACTGGTCGCCTAGCCGGCGCGTCGATCATCGTGGTCGTCGATACCGAGTTGTTTCATTTTTTTGTACAGCGTTGTTCTGTTGATCGCGAGATCATCCGCCGTTTGCTGTCGATTCCAGTCGTTTGCCCGTAGAGCCTTGAGCAAGATTCGTCGCTCAGGGTCCCGAATCGCTTCGACGAGCGGCATCGGGACCCACGGGCCTTCGTCATCGTGCGATGTGTTGTGAGTTGCACCAAAAGCCTTCAAAAGCCCCTGGTCACGCCCATCAATCACATGCGGAGGCAGGTCTGTCAGTTCAATCACCGGCGATCTTGTCAGCACAGCTGCCCGTTCGATGATGTTCTGGAGTTCACGCACATTCCCGGGGAATGCATACCGACGAAGTGATTCGAGCGCTTCTTCGCTGAAGCCTGTCAGTTCTCGACCGAGTTGTGCTGCGTGCACGCCAAGAAAGTGATTTGCCAGTGCCGGGATGTCGCTGACGCGTTCACGCAGTGGCGGCAGTTCGATTTTGACGACATTGATCCGGTAGTACAGATCCTGACGAAACGCGCCGGAAGCGACAAGTTGTTCGAGCGGTTGATTGCTCGCGAGGATCACGCGCGCATCGACCTCGATGGTTTCGCCTGAACCAACTGGTTCAAATCGCCGTTCCTGCAAAACACGGAGCAGTTTCAGTTGCATGCCCGGGCTTGCGCTATTGATTTCGTCGAGGAAAATGGTGCCGCCGTCGGCAGCGAGGAACCGACCGGTCTTGTCGGCGTGCGCTCCTGTAAATGCACCGCGGACATGGCCGAACAGTTCACTCTCGAGCAGCGTTTCTGGTATCGATCCGCAACTGATCTCGACAAACGGTTTCTCTCGTCGCGGGCTTCGCTGGTGGATCGCGCCCGCGATGAGGCTCTTGCCCGTTCCACTCTCGCCGGTCATGAGGACAGTTGTCTTGCTGGGTGCGACGGCTTCGACCAGTTCGTAGATGCGTTGCATCCGATGGTCCGAGCCGACGATGCCGCCGAGTCCATATTTTCCGTCGAGCCGTTGTTTGAGCGATCGGTTTTCCTGTAGCAGTTTCTGCTGACGCGTCGCTCGTTCGAGCGCGAGGCGCAGTTCTTCGTCGATGACCGGCTTGGTGAGGTAGTCGACAGCACCAAGCCGGAGCGCTTCGACCGCAGACTCAATGGTGCCATACCCGGTCAGCATGATGACGACAACAGAGGGGAATCGTTTGCCGATCTCGCGCAGCAGTTCCACGCCATTCATCCCGGGCATGGACACATCTGTCATGACGATGCCGAAAGGCTGCGTTTCTCCGCTCGACGCATTATCTTCGGCCTGTGTGATTGTCGCCAGGGCTTCTTCACCGTTGTAGGCGCTCGCTGCATCAAACCCGTCTTGTGTCAGGTATTCTCGCAGCGAATCGGCCACGATCGGGTCATCATCGACAACCAGTATGCGCACACTCATGCGTCGCCACCAATCGATGTATCGCCGTTGTCGGGTTCCGGGCAACTGATTCGGAAGACAGCGCCGGGTCGATGCGGGTCGGTCGAGTCCGGCTGTCCGGTCAATGCGATGGTGCCGCCGAGTTCTTCGATCACACTGCGACAGACGGCGAGCCCTACGCCGCGAAGCCCCGGTTTGGTTGAATACCCCGGCTCGAAGACCTGCCTGGGTGTGACGACCGCCGGCACACCGACACCATCATCCTGAATCTCGATTTCGATCTGTCGTCGTCGATCGGTCAAGACATCGCCGACGGTACCCACGACTCGAATAACCCCCCCGGGTCTTGATGCCTGGGCTTGCTCGATCGAATCGATGGCGTTGCACAACCCGTTGAGAACCACGCTGTACAGAGCGCCGCAAGGGATGGTCCCGAAAGCGGCTTGCAAGTCGATCCTGAGTTCAATGCCAAACTCATCTGCGCGGGGCCGGAGGACTTCGACTGCGTGAGCAATCGCGTCCGCGAGGCTCGTACCGAGCGCTCGACCAAGGATCGGTGACCCGAGCGACAGATGTCGGCTCTGCAGCGCGACATTGACCAGGTCCGCCATGCGAACCAAAGCCGTCCGAACGGTGTCGAGTTGTTGCCTGGCCTGTTCGACGGGGTCTGTCTCGGTCTTGGACAGATTCCGATCGGCCAAAGTCAGCCAGCGGATCGATCCATCGAGCAGACTGCTCAGTTCGTGCGCCAGTTTCGTCACTTCGTCAGCGGCTTGCCCGCTCGCTCGCGCAGTGGGATTCGGTGTCAGCGCATCGCTGTTGTCGTCTTGGTGCGTCATCGTGTTGTTTCATCGACATCCCCGCGCCACAACTGAAAACGAATGATGCGTGTACGCAACCAATGGCTGAGCACGCATGTTGTGCGCGTGCGACATGTTGCAACCCGGCTTCACCCCGCGTCAACTGCTTCTGCATCGCGGTCCGATAAACAGCCGCCGCGAGCGCGTTCCTTGACCGTGCCATCGCGCTTCCACGAGCGCTCACAGCGAGGCTCGTGGCGCAGGTCCTGGATCTCGATGCGGTTACCAGTCTGCAGTTCGACGCGGCTGACACCGAACAGATCGGCGAGGTCGACAAGGTCAAACTTTGCGAATACGCCTTCATCATCACCGATCGAAATGCCGGCATCGAGCACATTCTCGATCCCGAGCGCCGATTTGGACTTCTCAAGTTCGAGCATGACCTCATCGCGCTTCGTCAATACCGCCTGCCATGCAGGATCCGCCGCTGCGCGGAAACTGCGGATCGCAGTCTGCAGATGGATGCAGGTCTCGGTGTCTTTGGGGTCGACTTTGTGGAGCGAGCGATACGCTTCGTCCGCGGTATGGCACAGGATCGGCGACAGCAGGCGACATAACCCATTCGTCAGTTTCCAGAGGGCGGTTTGCGTTCGTCGGCGGCGGAATGAGTCAGCACGGTCGCAGTACAGCCGATCTTTCACAGCCGCCAGATACACCGAACTCAAAGTGTCATTGCAGAAGTTGTAGAGTTCGGCGTGGGCTTTCTTGAACTGGAATGACTCATATGCCGCGAGCACGCGATCCGCGAGCGCGTCAAACTCAGCAAGCACCCATGCGTCGAGGCAGGTGGGGGAAAAGTCAGATTCTTCAACACAGTGCCCCTTCTTGTCGCCGCAACTGGGTTCAAAGTCATTGAGATTGCTGAGCATGAAGCGGAGCGTATTACGCACCTTGCGGTAGCCTTCGCCGGCAATCTTGAAGAACTCTTCATCGACCTTGACATCATTCTCGTAACTGAGGCTGCACACCCACCAGCGAAGAACATCCGCCCCGTGGTGCTCGAAGAGGCTTTCGATGGTGTGTCCGGCGCTTTTGCTGAGTTTCTTGCCGTCTTTACCGACCATGAACCCGTGCGTGAGCAGCGTTTTGAACGGCGGCTCGCCGAGGACACCGAGACCGGGCAGGAGCGAGAGTTGGAACCAGCCGCGATGCTGATCCGAGCCCTCGAGATACAACTCGACCGGGACAGCGTCGTCGCCAAATCGCTCACGGATGACCGCGTTCCAACTCGAACCCGATTCGAACCAGACATCGAGGATGTCTTGCCCTTTGCGTAGATCGGTGAGGGCGACCGCGCCAGTGCGCACGGCTTCGGGTGCGTCGGGGTCGTTCTTTGGGTCGTAGTGGGTGAGGAGTTCCGCGGGTTCGTTCTGGAACCATGCGTCTGAGCCGTTTTCGCGGAAGTACCTCGCAACGGCAAGGACCGACGCGGTGGTCATCATGGACGAGTCGTCGGGAAGGATAAAAGCGGGGATGGGGAGGCCCCAGGCGCGTTGGCGGGAGATGCACCAGTCGGGTCGGCTGTCGAGCATGCCGCGGAGGCGGTTGCGGCCCCAGTCGGGGACGAAGCGTAGACCCCCCTCCGAAGTGTTTCGCTCGATTGCATCAAGCGCCATCTCGCGTAGTGCTGTGCCGGTTGACGCGACGGGCATATCAACCCCGACAAACCATTGTTCGGTGCAGCGGAAGATGACGGGTGTCTTGCTGCGCCAGTCGTGCGGGTAACTGTGCATGAATCTGTTTGAGTGAAACAAGTGGCCGCTGTCACGGAGCCAACCGGCGATGATGTCATTGGCTTCCCAGATGCTCATGCCACGGATAGCTTCGGGCACGGTCTCATCGTACTTGCCATCTTTGAGGACGGGGCAATAGACCGGAAGCCCTTCGCGCAGGCCGGTCTGATAGTCATCGGCACCGTGGCCGGGCGCGGTATGCACGAGTCCTGTGCCGTCTTCGAGCGTGACATAGTCCGCGGGTAGAACCTTGTAACACGCGCTGGTGTCTGCATCCGGGTTGTCGGTCGGTTTGGGTGCGGCCTCGATGAACGGGTGCTTGTACCCGAGCCCGACCAGCGCTTCACCTCTCGTGGTGGCGAGGACTTCGACCTCCTCGGCGTTCCCGAGTTTGGCGACTGTTTCGACCAGTTCAGTTGCGAGGACGGTGATGTTGCCATCCATCCGGACGAGCGCGTACTCAAACCGCGGGTGCACTGCGATCGCGAGGTTGGCAGGCAGGGTCCAGGGGGTGGTGGTCCAGATTATGAACGATGGCGTTTGTGTGGGCTGGTCGTCTGTGAGGCCGAAGGCGGTGTAGACCGATGCCGCATCACGAGCCTCAAAATCAACGAAGACTGAAAGGTCTTCGCGGTCCTGGTACTCGAGTTCGGCTTCTGCGAGCGCGGTTTCGTTGTCGATCGACCAATGAACAGGCTTGAGCGCGCGAAACACGACACCCTGCTCAACCAGTCGAGCGAGGACCTCGAGCGTCGCACCCTCGTACGCAGGCGCCATCGTGAGATAGGGATTCTTGTAGTCTGCTTGCGTCAACAGCCGTTCCATCTGACCGGCTTGCAGTTTCTGGAATTTTTCAGCGTACTTCTTACACTCACGGCGGATGGCGGTGCGGCGGGCATCATCGGGCAGCGTTTCGAGTTTGGCGGACTTGCCGCTCTCAACCAGACCGGTCATGACTTTGTGCTCGATCGGCAGGCCGTGGCAGTCCCAGCCAGGTACGAAGGGGCAGTCATAGCCCATGAGTGTGCGCGAGCGGACGACGAAGTCCTTGAGGCACTTGTTCATGAGGTGCCCGAGGTGGATGGAGCCGTTGGCGTAGGGGGGGCCATCGTGGAAGGTCCATTTTGGTCGGTTTTCGGTGGTGCAGAGTTCGCGGATTTTGGAGTAGACATCAACCTTGTTCCAGCGTTTGATGCTTGCTGGTTCGTTCTGAACCAGATTCGCCTTCATCGGGAAACTGGTCTTGGGGAGGTTGAGCGTTTTCTTGTAATCGGGTTTATCAGGCGACTTGGAACCGCCTGCGTTGTGATCGGTCATGGGTTGTTTTCCTGCTGCGCAACTGGTGTCGCCGATTCATCGGTCGACCACCAGGATTGTGTTTGATTTCGGAGATGGCTGTGACACCTTGCCGAACTGGCACGGGTTCCTTGTGCATCCAAGAAGCCTGGCTCAGGCATTGGATGACCGCGCCCCACCGAGTGTGAACTCAGCGGGGCCGCATAATTCGCCGCAAATCGGCTGTCAGCATTGGTTTCTGTGTTCTTTTCACGGCGACAGAGCATAAGCCGCGTCTGCGATCAAAGCGGGATTCCGCGTCGAGAACGATCAGTCACGATGAGGCGTGGTGTTCAAAGATCGTTTGCGTTCGCAGGACGATTCGGCCGTTGGCGATGAAGTGGTAGGCCTGGCAGTGCACCTCACGGCTCATGCCTTGAATCGCGAGAACGGACATGCTCGGACCGAACTCATCATCCCATTCATAGGACAACGCATCCGCGTCGGCTGCAAATGACCGCATTTCGTCGAGGCCTGACATGAAGATGTTGTCGTTGAGTTGTTCGGTCTGCACAGTGGTCATGTAGTTCATGCTATAGCGCTTGAAATCTCGATCGAAGTCGCGTTCCCCTGCACAAAAGAATGCCGCGACCACCCCGGAATCGGGGATTCCTTGGTCTGATTCGGTCACCAGTTCGCAGGTGCAGTGATCGCCGACCGCGAATCGGAGCAGGTGTCGACCTGGCATGAGCCATGATTCGAGTTCAAATCCGGCACCTTGCGTGACACGACGCGCTTTGAGTTGAAACAGCTCCGGATGGAGTGCTCGGTTGAAGACCATGACCTGATAGGTCTGGAGAAGGTTGATGCCGCGCGTTGGAGGATTGATCATCGCCGTTGCTCTCTATTGTCGAGGCCGAAGTGTCGAATCTGGCGCTGCCCTGCGCCGCGATGCGGAAAATGAGGTTCCCGTGCGTTTCGATCCGAAACAGCGGGTGACATCTGTGCTGTTTGCAGTGCGTTCCGCGGGGTGGATTATGTGTTATGCCAACCTTCGGGACACAATATACACGGGTGATCTGTCGATTGTCCACAACTTCTTGTGATTTTTGTCTCTAGGGAATAGTCAAGCGAGCCGTAAGTGACCACCATACCTCGAACTGCTGCCCGAGAAAAGAGTTTGTATGGACCTTTTCGTGCTTTCACGAAATTGTCGCAGCGCTCGCAGTTGGTGGTGGTTCAAAAAGCGCTGCGAGATGCCCAGAACCGGGGCGATCGAGGGGCGCTCCTGGAACTGGCGAGCAGCGTGTTGGCACCGACGCGCAAAGATCGTGATCGCTTGCGTCGGTGGCGAGAGCTCTGGCCGACGCGAGTCAACGAAGACGAGATTCGTGGCGACCTGTGTTGTGTGATCATCGCCAACTGGTCTCACGCGAGTGATGCTGTGCGCCATCGGCTCTCAGAGGCTCCGCCGTCTTTGATCGCGCGCGCTCTCAGGCAACTGGAGCAAACCGACCCGTTGGCGGTGACTGATTGGCTCTGCCATCATCCGGAACGGGTGACGCTGCGAATGTTGCGTTCGCTGATCTTGGCCGACAATCGAGATGCATCGAATGCAGCAACCGGGTTGTTCTGTGGCTCGGCGATTGCGGCACTGGGTCTGGCGGACGATCCAGCGATTGGTGATCGGCTCGTGGGCTTTGCGCGACTGGTCGCGCCGGGCAACGAAGATCTGGAATCGACGATCGACTGTGTTGCGAATCTTGTCAACCGGTATGAAGACCACCAGCAGCGCGACCTGATGACGCTTGCGTTGCTTCTCGCCGAAGGCCCGGGGCTGGCGACCGATGGGCCGCTCAAGCGTATTGCCTCGATGTTTGAAGAGGAAACGCCAGGGACAACCGGTCTCCGCGCAGCCATTCGGCGCGGTTCAGCGCCATTTGTCCGGGCGCGTGCGTGGCGTTGGTTGGCAAGTGAACCGGTGCGTGCAGCAGCCATCGACCGAATAAATCGAGCAGCGTCTGTACATGAACATGAAGTGGTGTTTCGTGAAGGGTACCTCGTTCTTCGTGCAAGCAGAGCAGCCACGCTACGGATGATCAAGGTGCGAGCGACGAAAACGGTACGCGGGCAGGAGCCTGCGCGGGGTGAGGCATTGCCGACGGTCAGTCAACGAGACGCATTGACACCATCTGCCAGACGGTGGTTGCTTGACTGCGCGCAGGCGATGCAGTTGCCGGAAGGGGTTGCGACCCAGATGCGTGGTGCCGGACTGACTGATCCCCATGCGTGGGTGCGTTGGGCACACCAACGCCATGCGACACCGACCGAACTTGTTGACTATGTCTTCGACGATGATGCCCGTGTTGCGCGGTCAGCTGCGCTCGCCCGTTCGCCCGCTGGTGGTCGTTCGTGGACGCGTTGGCCGATTCGTCGGGCGGATCAGGCGAGGCTCGCAGCCACCGGTCACGCGACGCGCTCGCCACATAAACAGGTGCGAGCGATTGCGTGTGGTGATGCCCGCCGAATGAACCCGTGGCTGGTCAATACTTCGGAAGGCCGACTCGCTGCACGCGAATGGCTTCGTTCAGATCGGTCGGAGTTCCTCAAGGCAATTCGTCAACGGCTCGAAGATGGAGACGAGTCCGAACGCGTGGATGCGATCAAACTCGCTCGGCTGCTGCGGATTGGCGTTGCGATCGAACCGCTCTTGACCGCGATGGCGGATGAAGGGGCAACGCAATGTCGTGTGGCGGCAACCGCGGTATCTGCGCTCGGTGATGTCGAAACGCCAAGTGCCCAGGCAAGCGTGCGGCGTGCGCTGGGTGCAAGCGATGTCCGGGTTCGCGCCAACGCAGTGGAAAGCACGCTTCGACATGTCCCATGCACATCGGGCGTGACCAGTCTCGATGGTCAGGCCTATGGCTCTTTGATCGAACTCAAGGGCGACGAACACCACCGTGTTCGCGCGAACGCACTTCGTGGTCTGATCGCTGGCGGCGGGATCGCAAGGGGGGGTCGAGTGCTTGATCCGAGCGGCGTTGATGGACTGCAGACCATGCTCACGGACAGTCGCGACATGCACCGGCTCGCGGCCGTGTGGCTGGCAGAGCGGACACTTGTCAGTGGGGGGCAACATCGTGTTGGGGTCGCGTGGGATGAACTGAGTCGACGGGTGGCAGCGATGGCTGTCCGAGACGAAGCCAGTGCCGTGCGCACCCGCGCCCTGCGCTGCGCCAAGCGTCTGCTTGCCGAGATTCAGGTGGCTACAGGCGATCACGAGGAGAAGGTGAAATATGCCTGAACCGATGACGATTTACGACCCAGACGCGCCGGCTGCTGAGGCATTCGTGATGCAGGTCGACTGGGTGCAGTACGGGCTTGCAACGGTTGGTGTTGTCCTCGTGGCAGTCCTGCTCCATCGTTTTCTTCGCAGGCGGCTTCGAGCGTCGGCAACGGGTTTGGCTTCGGCGGCATTTATCAGCGCCATGCGACTCGATCGGGCTTCGCGTCGCGGGCTTGCGGTTGTGTCAAAGCATGTCGATCGAGAGATGCCGCTGAGCAGCCTGCTGCTCAATCGATCGGTGCTGGTTGCCGCGGCAGCATCGTTGACAAAAGACAACACAAAGCGCACAGAACTTGCCGATGTGAATCGTCTGTTGGACCAGTTGAATGCCAAACCCGCTCGGCTGCGTGGCTAACCGACATCGCGCGTTTCAAACAATGCAACCGCGATGCCGAGAAAGGTCAGGATTTGCAACACGCCATAAACGATGACAAGTCGCAGGTGTGAAAACGGGATGTCGCGTGCCTGCGAAATGGCATCGACAAGCCAGAAGAATTGCATATTCGGCGTGATCGCCCAGAGTACCGATTGCACGGGCTGCACATTGGTTGGTTCGAGAAATACGAAGTCGTTGTGTTCCGGCGGACGGCGCACCTTGGCAGGGGTGGAACCGACATTTCGAATCGTCAGCAGCAAGTCATCAACCTCGGTAATAACAATCGCTGAAGGTGTTCCGGAAGGGAACAAGTCATCATGGATGATTGAGGAATCGGGCAGCGTGTCGCTCGGGCTGCTGGCGAGTCCGAGCCCATTTGCCGCCGGGCCGTACAGAAACTGCATTCCGGGCTCGAGTTCAACATCCGCTGGGGTGATGAGTGTGATGTGATAAGACTCGCCCTGTCCTTCCAGCGTGGGCTTGAATGGATCGACCGGTTCGGCGTGAAAAATGACCGCGACGGGTTGATTGGTAAACGCGGTCCTGCCAAAGAAGTAGTTTGACATGAGACCGAGCACAAAAGCGCCGGTACACACCACAATCGTCATCACCTGACCCAAGCGTGTCGATGCAGCGATCGCAATAGAAGTCATGACCAGGATTGCAACAGCGATCGCGCCGCACGCCATGGTGACCTGCGGCAGAAAATCTGTGGAGAGGGGTTGAGGTTCCCATTTGGGACTCAAACCGAGAACAGCGAGATAGGCGACGAGGCTCAAAGGGACCAAAGCCAGCATCGTTGTCTGTGGAAATGACCAGCCGTAGAGAAAGTTTGTCGCTGTTGCGAGAAAAAGACTGAGTGCGACCGAACCGAGTCCGAGGATCAAAACCGGGCCATCGAGTGAGTCAGCAGCGGTGCTCATCACGCCGTGGCGAAGAGCGAGCATCAAGAAAATGAGCATAACCGTGACGGCCATGAGAACGGCAACGGCGACCCCGAGAAATTTCCCGAGCACGACGGCCGCTCGCGGGATCGGCTTGGACACCATGGTCAGCAGTGTTTTGTTTTCGATTTCACGGCTGAGGACTGCGGTCGAGATGAACGCGGTGAGTAGCATGCCGCACACGAAGATTGTTGATAAGCCTATGTCAAAAAGGAGTTTGTCGTCACTGGTGATTTCGCCGGGGTCTGAGCGATACCCCATGGAGAATGCCGACCACCAGACGCTGAGAATCTGCAAGATGCCTGAAATGATGACGAGCAGGAAGACCACCGGCTGTCGCAGGCTCTCTGTGAGGGTATTTCGAGCGATTGTGAGCGATGAAAGCATGGTTGATTGGTGCTTGAAACGAGCGTTCTGGCAGAATGCCGGGTGCCGATGGTAGCCGAACGGAATTCGACGGGCGCGCGAACCAGCCTGATGATTCGGCGGTACAAACGAACAGCCTGTGGACAACACGGGCCGGTTTGCATGTGTTTGTATGGTGAACACCCGGCTACGGTTCGACCAAATCCGGGGAATGGGGCTTGATGAATGGAACGCGTGATCGACGCAGAATATGAAACATGTGGAAACCGGAGAGCGAGAGGGCGAGAATAGACCCCCTCGACGGGGCTTGCCTGTTGGCAGGGTCGTCCGCAATTCTGCGAGACGATGACCGAATCGAACGAACTGATTGAGCGTGGGTGTCACATCGTGGCCCCGCGACAGCGAGGTGACCGGTCGAGATGAAAGCCGACTATCTGACCTATCGGCGTGGAACTTCGGTTTCCATTCTTGGTTTTGGCATTCAGTTGCTCGTGGCCATTGTGCTGCTGGTGTACAGCCAGTACGCGCACGACCATATGGCATTTACAGCTGCGGTCTACGCGGGCATTGGGCTGTCCGTCTGGATTGTGCTCGCGATCATGTTTGATCTTCATCGCCGCGAACGCATTGAAGCGATGGAGATCGAAGCACTCGGGTCGACTGAGACGGGCAGCGCATTTTCTTCGGGAGAAGAGGAACTTCGTCAAGCGGCTCGCCGATTGGCGATGATGCAACGATTCTTCGTTCCCGGCATGAGTGTTGTGATCGCAATTGCGACAATCCTCGCGGGTTGGTGGCGGTTCGACTCAGGACGGATTTTCCTGGGTGTTGAAGAATCACTTGTTGCTCGACTCCCCGGATGGGCCATTGCAATTGGTATCGGCGTTGCATTTGTGGGTTTTGTGTTTGCCCGATTTGTCGCGGGGATGGCCAAGCAGTCGGTGTGGTCAACGCTTCGAGCGGGTGCTGCTTGGAGCGTTGGGGTCGCGCTGTTCGGACTCACAATCGCGGTTGCGCAGTTCGTGCAGTACGCCGGCCGCGAAGATGTCCTGCTGCGGTACATCCCGGTGGTGTTACCGATCATCATGATGGTCCTCGGCGGCGAGAATCTGTTGAACTTCGCGCTCAATCTTTATCGCCCGCGGCGACCGGGTGAAGACCCGAGGCCGGCGTTCGATTCGCGCGTCCTTGGATTCCTCGCCGCTCCAGACAAGATCGCTGAGTCGATCGGCGAAGCGGTCAACTATCAGTTTGGTGTCGATGTCACGGGATCGTGGTTCTATCAACTTTTAAGCCGATGGATCGCGTTGCTGTTTGGTCTGGGCGCATTGACAGCGTGGCTGATGACAGCACTCGTTGTGATTCAGCCAGATCAGCGGGCGTTGGTTCTGACCTGGGGTCAGCCTGCAGATGAAGTGATCGAGCCCGGCCTGCATGTGAAATGGCCATGGCCGATCGGGACCGTGGTGGTGCCCGAATACGAGAAGCCGATTTTTCAGACCAGTGGCACGAAGCACGAGACGGTGCGCACGGCGACGGGTGTTCGCGTGATTCAGATTGGAACGAGCCCCCCCGATAAGGACACCGGGCCGATCCTATGGACCGAGCAGCATGCTGCCAATGAAGACTACTTGATCGTGCAGCCGTCGCGTGCAGAATCGGCTGACGACCGTCAGGGGTCAGGTCCCGATGTCGCACTCGTCGCGGTCGAGGTACCGCTGCAATTCTCAATCAGCGATGTGCGTGCATATGAAGAGTTTGCAACGCCGGGCATGCGTGATGAGTTGCTTCGTGCCCATGGCCGACGCGTCGTGACGCAGTATCTTTCAAAGTTGACAGCCGACGATATTCTCGGTGCGAAACGGTCTGATCTTGCAACTGAGTTGAAAGCGGAACTCGAAGCGGAATACGCCAGTCTCAACAACGGCCAGGGCGCTGGCATCGAGATTCTGTTTGTGGGTGTCGAAGGGACGCACCCCCCGCAGAAAGTTGCGAAAGTCTTTGAAAATGTGATCGAGAGCCAACAACTGCGAGCGAGCGCCATCGAAGAAGCCGAACGCATTAAAGTCGAGCGGCTGACACTGACCGCTGGTTCTGTTGCGAGCGCTGAAAAAGTCGCCGGCATGCTCGATAATCTCGATGTGCTCAAGCGTTCAAATGCATCGGCGAGCGACATCGATGTCCTCAGCCTCGAGATCCAACGCGAACTCGAGCGATCTGGTGGAGCGATGGGGTCTTTGCTGATTGATGCGAGTGCACAGCGTTGGACGAGGCACATGGATGAACGCGGGCGGGCATCGCTGTATGTCGGGCAGGTCTCGTCGTACGCCGCCTCGCCGACGGTGTATCGAGCACGCAGGTACTTTGACGCGCTCGCGATGGCGATGCGCGACGCGCGGGTATACATCGTGCCCAATGGTGACGGGAATGTCCGTCTGAATTACGAAGACCTCGATACGGGCGCAGGGATCTTTGACCCGAATGCAGGAGCCCCTGACCAATGATTTTGACACACACACGAACTGACAGAGCGCAGTTTGCACGCAAGCAGGAGTTGTCCCGGTGAATATGATCAAGCGATACACAGTGTGGATCGTCGTCCTTCTCTTTGTAGTGGCGATGCTGGCGTACACCATGTCGTACACGGTTCGGTTTACCGAGCGAGCCGTGGTGACTCGATTTGGAAAAGCCGTCGTCAATGAAGACGGCTCGAACCCGAAGGGCGATCCCGGGCAGCACTTCAAGTGGTTTTACCCGATCGACTCGGTCACCAAATACGACACCCGCACAAGATTTCTGCAGACGCGCAGCGAGACGCAGCAGACGAAAGATGACAACCAGATCATCATTCAGGGGTTTGCCACCTACAAGGTGACCAATCCGCTGGAGTTCTATCGCAAGTTCAGCAGTGCCGGGCCGCGTGCGACCGACCACTATCGAGCAGCGGAAGAGTTGCTGCGGTCACAGTTGCGTTCGGCGCTCGGTGAGACCAGTAAGTATCGGATGGACGAACTGTTCAACCCGACCGTTGAAGGTTCGAAGATCGGTCAATTGGAAGACACCGTGTTGCAGATCATGAGCGGCACCATCGGAGAAGAGTCGGGCACATCCGCGAGTCAGACGCCAGCAGACTATGGCGTCGAAGTCACCATGGTCGGGATCGATCGTGTGGTCTTGCCCGAAGTCACCACGCAGCAAGTCATGGACCGCATGGGTGTGACACGAGGCAAACTCGCATCACGCTACACGAGTGAAGGCATTGCGATTGCACAGACGATTCAGGCGACCGCTGAAGCCGACGCGCAGCGAATTCGAGCGTTTGCTCGCAGCCGTGCGAAGGAGATCATCGCTCAGGGCGAGATGGAGGCGGCGCAGTACCTCGCGATGCAGGATACTTATCCTGAACTTGCGATCTTCCTGCAGAATCTTGAGATGATGCGTGATGTGCTCGCTCGCAAGGTGACGCTTGTGCTTTCGACTGATTCGTTCGGCATGCAACTGTTCAATCCGGCGACAGCCGATGCATTGCAGAACGGTCAGTTCCCTGTGACATTTCCTGACAACGATGCGTCCGCGGATGCAAGTTCAGAAGGGGAGGATCGCCCGTGAGTGATTCTGATCTGACTCCTTCCGAGCACCCTCCGGAGCTGCATCGGTCAGCCTCGGTGCAGTTGCGTCGTGGGCGTGAGCAGGCTGATGGGTTGATGGATCCGGCGAATCAGTCGCTCGCCGAAGCATTGCGCATTACCTACAAGGTTGTGCAGATCGCGATGATCCTGCTCGCTGCTCTGTTCCTTTTCAGCGGGATGCAGCGTGTTGATGAAGGGCAGAGCGGAATCCCGCTCTTGCTCGGAAAACCAACCGCAGCGGGGCAACTGGACCCCGGATTGCACTTCAGCGCCCCCTTCCCTCTTGGCGAAATTGTCAAAGTGGAATCGGGCAACACGAAACTGGGCATCATGCGTTCGTATTGGCCGCGGGTTGCAGTCGGCAGCGAAGAGATGGACATCGACAAGTTGTCGCCCTTGCCGCAGATCTCCCCAGGTGTTGATGGCTCACTGGTCACCGCAGACTTGAACCTTGCACACGCGCAGTGGAAGGTCGAGTATCGACGCACCAATGCCCGTGAGTATGCGCAGAACATTCTGCCCGATGATGAAGAGAAGATTGTGAAGGGTGCCGTCGAGTCTGGCATCGTGCGGATCGTTGCCGGGGTTTCGATTGACTCGTTGCTCAAGCAAACTGAAAGCGATGAGTTTTCGGTTGCGTCCCGCGTGCGCTCGATTGCTCAGGAACGATTGAACAAGATTGGTTCGGGGATTCTGATCGAGAGCGTGACGCTTTATCGAGTGACTGCACCGGTTCGTCTGCGCAGTCAGTTCGAAAGTGTGTTGTCTGCCGCGAGCGCTGCAAGCACACAGCGCGAGCGGGCTGAAGGCGCCGGGCGGGCGACCTTGAACAAGGTCGCGGGTATGGCAACGCCGGATCTCGTCGAGTTGATTCAGCGTTACGAAACAGCCGTCGAGTTGGGTGAGGTTGATCAAGCCGATCGAGTGCTTGCAGCGATCAATGATGTGTTCGAGGGTCGCGCCGTCGAGATCGACGGCATCTCGATACCTGCTGACCGTGCATCTGGTGAAGTGACCCAGATCATCAGTGATGCACGAACCCAGGCGGTGTCTCTGCGGGAATCCGCCGAAGCCGATTTGCGGACATTCAATGCCAAGGTTGCACAGTTTGAAGCGAATGCACAGTTGATGATGTTCCGCGACTGGGTGTCTGCATATGACACTTTCACGAGCAAGCCGTTCGTGCAGACGCAGATGTTGCCCGCGGGGTCTTCGTGGGAAATGGTCTTGAATGCAGATCCGGAACTGGCGAAAGAAATTTACCGCGACATCAATCGCCGCAAGGTTGAAGAGCAGCAACAACAACGCATGAATGAGTTGCTTGAGAAACGGTTTGAGATTGATCCGAATGTAAGTCGAGAAGCAGGCTGAGTCTCATGACAGCGGGAGCACACGGACATGGTTGATCAGTCCCCAGCCCAGGCTGGCACGGGCGCAAAGCCGGTGATTGAATGTCGCAAACTGACCAAGGTCTTCAAAGACTTCTGGATGCGCGACCGTGCGCGTGCGGTCGAGTCGTTGTCTTTTGACATTCATCCGCACGAGGTCTTTGGGCTGCTCGGGCCGAACGGTTCCGGGAAGAGCACGACGATCAAAATTCTGCTCGGGCTGCTGCGACCGACATCGGGCCGCGTACTGGTGTTTGGTCATTCGCCGAACGATGTGCAGACGAAGCGTCGGATCGGATACCTGCCGGAGGAGTCCTATCTCTATCAGTTTCTGAATGCCCGCGAAACACTCGATTACTACGGCAAGTTGTTCCATCTGGACCACCGCACGCGCACACGCCGCATCGACGAGTTGCTCGACATGGTCGGTCTCACGCACGCACAGTTCCGTCCGGTGCGTGAATACTCAAAGGGGATGCAGCGGCGTATCGGTCTTGCGCAGGCGCTCATCAATGACCCTGACTTGTTGATCCTCGACGAACCAACCACCGGGCTCGACCCGATTGGCACGCGTCAGGTGAAAGACCTGATCATCGAACTCGGTCGGCGTGGCAAAACCGTTTTGCTGTCGAGCCACCTGCTTGCGGATGTTGAAGATGTGGTCGATCGGATGGCGATTCTCTATGGCGGTTCGAAACGCGATGAAGGGACATGCGACGACCTGCTCACGATGAAGAATCTGACGCAGATTGAGACCGACGGGCTTGATGATGCCACGATTGCGGAGATCGATGAGGTCATTCGTAGACGAACGGCTGGTGCGGCGGCGATCCATAGCGTGACCAAGCCCCGGCAGAAACTCGAAGAGTTGTTCCTGGGCATCGTCGAGAAAGCGCAGGCAGAACGCATGTCAACGAGCGGCGCCATGCAGGGCGGCGTGACCGCTGAGTTCCTGCGAGCCGATGAAGAGGAAGGCGAAGCACTGATCGAAAACCTGATGCGTGAAGAGCCGGTCGGGCGACCGGTCGACGAGTTACTCGCCGAAGCAGACAGCCCGCAAGAGCCGCTACCTGCGGACGATGGTTCTGACCGCGACTTGATCGATGCTCTGGTCTCAGATACGGATGACGCGCCACCTCGTTCACATTCAGATGAATCGCATGATTTGTCGAACGACGACGAGCGATCTTCTCCCGTTCAGCGTGAAGATGATGTGGACCGCAGTGTGATCGATTCATTGCTCGATGCTGATGATGAAGGAGCGCCCAAGCCGTGAAACTCGCGTCGGCCCTCGCTTCTCTCGATCGTGTTCAGAAGTCGCGTGGCTTCAAGATCACCGCGTCCATCGTGATCGTTGCGATCGCGATTGGTGTCATTGGTTGGTACACGGTGGGGGTGACCTCCGGCACCGTCGAAGCGGCTGGCGGGGGCGATCGAGTTCTCAACAACGACGCGCAGCAGGCGATTGAACGCATGGCGCGGGCGGCTGCAAGCCCGATGTCATTTGCCGTCGCATGTAGTGCAGTCGCGGGTGTCGCGATCGCGGCGATCTGGCTCGGACTGGGACTGACCTATTTCTTTCTCGGGTTGATTGCTGCAGCGGTCGCGTTTCCGCTCATGTTGTTTGATCGAACCGAGGTTTACGGCCGCCTGCTTTTGGGCGTGGTCGTTCTCAGCGCTTCGTTTTCCGCTTTGATTCAACTTTCCCGGCTGCTACTTTCTGGCGCTGGTCCGGTGCGTGCGATTGCTCGCAATGTGCTCGCCGAAGCGCTTCGCATGCGTGTGAGCGTGGTGTTTATCGTCTTGCTGATTTTGGGTCTTGCGTTGTTGCCGGGGATGCTGGATGAATCGCAGCCTTTGCGATATCGGGTGCAATCGTTCCTGCAATACGCGACCGGCGGCACATTCTGGATGCTGGCCCTGCTCACGCTCATCTTTGGAGTGACGACACTTTCCAACGAACAACGCAGCAGAGCGATCTGGCAGACCGTGACCAAGCCTGTTGCAGCGTGGAAGTACTTGCTTGGCAAGTGGGTGGGGCTCGTGACGCTGCAGGGCGTGCTGCTTGCGGTTTGTGCCACAGCCATTTTCCTGTTCTCAAGTTACCTGCGACAACAACCGGCGAATGGCGAGACGGTGGCATTCGTTGCAACGGCTGGCGGTGTGTCTGACGACCGGTTGATGCTTGAGACGCAGGTGCTGACCGCAACGAGCAGAGTTGAACCGGTCGTGCCGTTCAATGCCAACGATGAGGGTTTCATCGAGGCGGTTGAGCAATACATCAAGAACGCTCGCATTTCCGATCCGACCTTTGCCGATGACCCGGCCTTGCGTCGCAAGGTAGAGAGCGATCTGTTCAAGTCGCTCGTGCAGGCGTATCGATCGATCGATCCGCAGCAGGAGATGGGCGGGGAACGCTACAAGTTCCGTGGACTCTTGCCCGCCAAGGAGCGAGCCCTGCCGATCACGCTTCGTTACCGCATTGATGCGGCGGGGAATCGACCCGATCAGTTTTACATGTTGAGTTTCGTGATGCCCGACGGCCGAGTCATGACCAGGCGCACGGGTCTCGGGATGTTCCACACCATGACGCTGCCCGCCGGCTACATTGACGATGCGGGCGAGTTTGACCTGCTGGTCTACAACGGGGAGATTCGAGAAGGCCCGGGCGGCGGGCCGGTGATCGCGCCGAACCCTTCGACTATGACATTCCCCCCCTATGGGCTGCATATTTCCTACCAGGCAAGCAGTTATCAGATGAACTTTCTGCGCGTCATGGCGGTGCTCTGGCTCAAACTCGCGTTTATTGCCATGCTGGCGATCTGTGCGTCGACCTTTCTCAGTTTCTCGGTCGCGTCACTGGTGTCGATCTCGATCTTTCTCATGGCTGAAACAGCGGGGTTCCTGTCAAACTCAGTTGATTTGTACAACACGACCGACCACGACGGCAATCTGGTCTTCTGGCGTGTCGTTGTAGTCTGGATTTCGGCTCGGGTGTCCGAGTTGTTTGGTGTGTACACACGACTCGACCCGGTCGGGCGACTGGTCGACGGGCAACTGATGAGTTGGTCGACCGTGGCCTATGGCACCATCGTGCTTGCGATCGTCACACTATTGCTGTACGGCCTGGGCGTTGCCATCTTCCGCAAGCGTGAACTGGCGATTTACTCGGGTGGGGGTTAAGTCTTGGAGCGTGATCAATGTCAGGCATGAAGGTCAAAATCATCGCCCTGCTGATCGCCCTGCTGGGGCTCGGTGGATCGAGCGTGATGTCGTTCGCGCTTTCGCGGTCCGTCGGTCAGCACCGCCTCGCCTATACCGATCGCGTTGAAGAGGGTGACCCGCCGCAGGTTGCTGCCGGTATTGCCATGGGCGCGTTCAAGGGGCTCTTTGTCAATATCCTCTGGATTCGCGCCAATGAACTCAAGGAAGAGGGCAAGTACCACGAAGCAATCGAACTTGCCAAAGCGATCACCAAACTCCAGCCACGCTTCCCGCGCGTTTGGGTCTTTCACGCGTGGAACATGGCGTACAACATCTCGGTGGTGACGCAGACACCGGAAGAACGGTGGCAGTGGGTGCAGGCCGGGATTCGACTCCTGCGTGACGGCGGCATCCCGAACAATCCCAACGAGACATTGCTCTATAAGGAACTCGGCTGGATCTACCTGCACAAGATCGCCGGGTATACCGACGATGCGAGTCAGTACTACAAGCGGAAGGTCGCTGAAGAGTTTCAGGTTGTGACAGGAGCCCCGCCACAGATTCGTCTGGCCGACTCGGCATCCCGCTCGGATGTCATCGCGTTGTATGCGAACTGGATTGAAGGCATTGCGACTGCTGCTGATACGCGGCAAGGCGTGTTTGATCGGGTTCCCGAGGCTGAGGAACTCGTGCTGGCGCTTGAAGAGCAGGTCGGTGAACCGATTGGCCTTGGGTTACTCACGAGATATACCTATCACACGGCACTCGCGACTTCGCCAAGCCGACCAGAACTCGAAGCCGCGATGGGGCCCAAGAACCTGGCGATGGGTGCATTACTCGCCGACCCACGGTTTGCAGACGCATGGGATGAACTGATTCGTCATGCGCGCAAGCGTGTTTTGATTGACGAATACAACATGCAGCCACACATCATGGCGCGTTTCACACGCCAGTGGGGGCCGATCGACTGGCGTCATCCGGCAGCGCACACGCTGTACTGGGGGGCGCTGGGTGTTGAGCGCGGCGAACAGCGATACACCGAAGAAACCAAGGGGTTGTTCGACTTCGTCAACTCGAATCGCGTGGTGATGCAGGCGATGCAGGAGTTGTACCGAGGCGGCGATGTGTATTTCAACTACATCGACTTTGTGCTCGGCGGCCAGGGTTTCTATATGTCGATGCCCGATCCATACTTTGCGCAGTCCTATGGCGATCTGCAGGATCAGATCGTTCGACTCGGCGGTGTCTTTGAGGACTCGTCACGGCGTGCGATGACACCATTTGCAGCTGGGTATGAAAACTTCATGGTCGATGTCGTTGCGTTGTTCTATCGCCGCGGCCAAAAGGACATCGCCGAGCAATGGCTCAACAAATTGCGTACCTTCAGCATGCAGGCGGTGAACGACCCGAACAAGGCTGAAGAATATTCGAAGCCGCTGGATGAGTTTGTGCAGTCGCAATTGTGGGACCGGTACGGCTCCCCCAATATCGCGAGACAGGAAGTCTTCGGCGCTTTGCAGGGTGCCTACCAGGCGCTTCTTCGCGCCGACACCGAGCAGTTCCATTCGTCGTACGAGTACGCCAAACAGGCGCACCGATACTACTTCAACGAGCAATACCGTCCCATGGTCGCGAACCGTGGCACCGCTCGTATGGAGTACATGCCGAAGGACTTCCGACTGTTCGCTGGCGGCGTGTTTGCGCAGGTGTTCCAGAATGTCCCGCTTGATGAGGCTGAGATTCTGTTTTCCTACGCAACCGATGATCTCAAACTCTTCGCATACGACATCTTGATCAGCATGTACAAAGAGATGCTGGACGAGCGGGCGGAAGACACCGGCACACGCAACTTCGCTGCGGTGTTCCCAGAGCCGCCTGGCTTGGAGCAGTTTCGTCAAGAGCGAGATCGCATGGCTGCCGAAGAGCGTGAGTTCATCGAGAGTCTGAATGTTGAAGAGAAGTAACGCGGGCGGGCCCTGATCCAATCGAGCCTTTTGTTCGACTGTTCGAATCGATGACTTGGCACCGTCTCTTCACCCGAGCAATAGATCGCGCGCTTCGGTGTACTTCGCCAGCGTTCCTGCGATGACGCGATCGGGGAGCACCGGGCCGGGGTCAGTCTTGTCCCATTGACCAGCCTGAACCAACGCTTCGAGATACTCGCGTACGAATTGCTTATCGAAACTCGGCTGCGGTCCGCCTGGGGCGTATCCGTCTGCCGGCCAGAACCTCGAACTGTCTGGCGTGAGCGCTTCGTCGATCAGAATCGGTTCGTGACTGCTGATCGATCCATCTTCGTGCACGGGCAATCCAAACTCAAATTTTGTGTCCGCGATGATGAGCCCGCGCGCTTCAGCGTGTTGTGAAGCCATCGAGTAAATCGCGATCGACAGGTCGCGCAGTTTGGTCATCAGATCCGAACCAACCAAAGCACATGCCTGGTCGAACGAGATGTTTTCGTCGTGTTCCCCGCGTTCGGCTTTGGTGGCCGGTGAAAAGATGGGCTCGGGCAATCGGTCGCATTGCTGCAGTCCCGCAGGCAGGGAGATCCCGCACACAGAGCCGGTCTGCTGATAGTCTTTCCAACCACTTCCCTCGAGATAGCCGCGCACGATGCACTCGACCGGGATGACCTGGCACCGCCTCCCGATCATGCACCGTCCGGCGAGGTCCGAGCGTGTGGTTTGCGAGCCTTCAAATGCGGCATCGGGTATCACATCAGGGTTCACCGTACGCAGGTGTGTTTTGCATAGACCCGCCTGTTCGATGGCGGTGAGCCAGAACGCAGCGATCTCTGTGAGAATGGCCCCTTTACCGGGAATGGGAGTCGGCAAGACCACATCAAACGCCGAGAGCCGATCGGTCGCAATCAGCAGCAACGATGGTTCCGCAATCGTGCCAGCCGGAAGGGGATAAACATCGCGGACCTTGCCAGCGATGCGCCCGGCAAGGCGCAGATCAGTCTCGCAGACTGCGGTCTGCGGAATAGGGGAGGTCGATTGGTATATTCTGGGATTCACACGCGCATGGTACGCTCAAATGCGCCTGATTGCAGACTCTGCAGGCGGGATCGACTCGCCCTAGCGTTGCAATGATCGTACAGTAGCCTCTGACGATTCTGGGCTTCGGAAGAAGGATGGCGTTCGGTATGCTGAGTTTCGTGGTGTTTGATGGTGATCTCCCGGCGGCCGAGTTCGCCGTTCGCCATGCGCACCTGATCGGTCCCGACAATGTGCCCGTGCCCGGCGAGATTAATTTTCAGACCGGGTGCGTGCGATGCGTGAAGACCAATCCCGAAGCCGCCGGGCTTTCGCTCCAGATGGCGATGGACAAGAACACGCTGCATCTGCTCTCACCAACGCGCAGTGGCGACGACGATCTTGACGAAAGAGCATTCCGTGAAAAAGTGCGAGCCGAGCGCAAGCGTCGCGCCATGGCGCAGCACGATGCCTCGGCTGCCGATGCGATCGGCCCGGAGACGGATATCCCGCTCGAGCCGCTCGGTGTGCTGACGCTGCAGACCTGCCTCCTGCCTGAGCGGAACGAACCATACTTGTTGAGTCTGGAACTGGCTCGTCATCGGCTCATGCAGTTTCTCGTCAAACTCGAAGAATGGCAATTGTTCGACCTGCCTCTCGATCATCCAATCATGGTCCTGTTCGAGCAAGCGAGACTGACTTTTACCGACGCTCTCGTCGCCCAGCGTCACGGTATTGGTGAAGGCGCCGCCGGCACCGACCAGACCTTCGGATATTCACCAGATGCGAACCGTCTGGCGATGCGGGCGCTGTGGCTCGCGATTGAAGCGGGGGAGCGTCAGGCGTTGCTCCACGCAGCCACCGATTTCGAGCCGCGCATGTCGGGTGAAATCCATCGTCAGGCGATCGAAGATCAACCGGGGGGGTCAAGTGATCGCACAGCAGCCGGCAAGACCGCAACTGTCGTGACGACCAACCGACCGGGCGTTGTCCTTCCAACACGACCGGCCATCGGGTGCGCCGTCTCACCGTCCGCATTCTTTGAAGCGGCTCAAGAGACAGCCCTGCGATCATGCGAGTTTATCTCGATGCCGATGCGGTGGGCCGAGCTCGAACCGACCGAAGGCAAGTACTTGTTCCAGAACACCGATCGCTGGATCGAGTGGGCGGTGCGCAAGGCGAAAGTACCCGTTGTTGCCGGACCGATCATTGATCTGCGACCGGGGGCTGTGCCCGATTGGTTGTACATCTGGGAGAACGACTACGAGACACTTCGTGAGTTGATCTATGAGCATGTAAAAAATGTGGTGACCAGATACCGCCGCACAATTGCGCGATGGACCGTTGTTTCGGGTCTTCATGCAAACAACAATTTTCATCTCGGCTTTGATCACATGATGGACCTCACGCGAGTGTGCGTGATGGTGGTGCGCAAGTTGCACCCGCAGGCGAAGATTCAGGTCGAGATCACTCAGCCCTGGGGCGAATACTACACGCACAATCGGCGTTCACTTCCGCCGCTCCTGTATGCGGAGATGTTGACGCAGGCCGGAATCAGCGTTGATTCCTACGCGGTTCGGTTGCAGATGGGTCAGCCTGAGCAAGGTCAGTCGGTCCGTGACTTGATGGAAATCTCTGCCATGCTCGATCGTTGCGCGATGCTCGATCGACCGATTGCACTCACCGCTGTGGGCGTTCCATCGGGCACGCCCGAGTCGGTTGGGCATCCTGAACTTGCGGATCGTCACCCGGGGTATTGGCGCAAGCCTTGGACAGAACAGGTGCAGGCGGACTGGGCGTCAGCGGTGTGCACGATCGCGATGTCCAAGCCGTTTATTCAAAGTGTCTGTTGGCAGGAACTGTACGACTTGCCTCAGCCTGTCGAGATGCCGCGCGGCGGGTTGATATCCGTGAGTGGCCATCGCAAACCCATTGTGGAACGCATCATGGAGATCCGTGAATGCATGGGACAGGGCAAGCCACCGCGCGGCATCGCCGACTTTGGCGTGCTCAAGGGCGCTGCACTTGCGAGCAGCACGAGCGCAACTCGTTAGACTGGAACGATCATGCCGACACCACCCTCCATCTGGAAAGGCCGAATGGGTTGGGGATCGGTCGGATTCGCCGCCGGTGCTGCGTCAGTCGGCACGCTTTGGACAGGTGTCGGATCACGCGCCATTCCCGAGCCGGTCAGTCATCAACAGCCGCAGGTTGTGCTCCCATATCGAAACACCGAGCCACCACCCGATCTGCAGATTGTTGATGCCACGCCGCCTGTGCAAGTGCCTGCGGCGAGCATTGAGCAGCCAGAACAAGATCGAGAGCCTGCTTTTCAGTCTGAGCCAGAATCTGATCGTGAGATCGCGGCGGTACCGCAACAACCGGCTGTCATTGAGCCTGCTGCCAATCCATTGCCCTCTGCGCGGCTTCTGATCAATCTGAACACCGCGTCACACGCCGAGTTGGATTTGCTACCTGGAATAGGCCCAGCGCTTGCCGATCGAATCGTTACCGAGCGCGAGCGAGGCGGGCGGTACACATCTCTGCGTGATCTGCAGCGTGTGAGCGGGATCGGGCCTCGAACAGCCGAAAAACTCGAAGGGCTGGTCGTTTTTGAGTAGTCAAGTGCCGATGTCCGAAAGCCGGTCGTGGCGATGGACCTGATCAAACATCTCAACAGCTTGCCGCAGATCGAGCTCCTGTCACAAAGACTCCGTGAAGGCTCGCGTTGTGTGGCATCCGGCGTCGCAGGGAGTTCAACGGGATTCCTCGCGGGCGCGGTCGCTGTTGCAAGCGAGCGGCCGGTGCTCCTCGTCACCGCTCACCTCGATGATGCGGACGAGATAGCGGATGAGGTTTCGCAGGATCCGAGCGCACCCTCGGTGATTCGTGTGCCCGCGCTCGAAGCCGATGCGGGCGGGAAAAGCGTGCCTCCTGACTTGATGGCCGAGCGATTGGCCGCGGTGCGACAAGTGATCGAACTGTCACCCGATGCGCCGGTCTTGATTGTGGCGCCGATTCACGCGTTGATGCAGGAGTCCCCCAAGCCAGCTGCGATGGACGATCTTGTTCGTGTGCTTCGGGTCGGCGATTCGATCGATCAAGGTCATCTGATCGGTTGGTTGGGTGATGCCGGGTACACGCGCCGTGAAGTCATCGAAGAGCCGGGCGAGTTTGCAGTGCGTGGGGGGATCATCGACATCTTCCCGCCGGGCGGCATCTCGATGCCGGTCCGCATTGATCTCTTCGGCGATGACATCGAACGCATCAACGAAGTCGACCCGGAGACACTCGGCACCGACCGGACTGTTTCATCAGTCCAGATCGTGTCAGCGAACGAAACGGAAGTCGGCGATGACAACGGGATCTGTGTTGTCGATTTGGTGCCGCGAGAATCGATCGCGATCCTCAGTGAAACGCTCGAAATCGTCGAACAGGCGCGAGGCTATTTCGAGCGCGTTCGAGACGGTCGCGGCATCCTCGGCCCGCCGGCGGTCCTTGCCAAAGTGGAATCACATTGCTCCGCCATCGCAGAAGTGAATCAGTTTTCTGCCGGGGCTTCGACCGCGGATGTCAGAATCAGTCTGCCGTTTGAAGCACTGCCGTCGCTCTCTGAAGAGACCGCAGAAGCGATTGGGGATTTGGTCACACTCGCGAGCGACGCAAAGGTGGTCGTTGCATGTCAGAACGAGGGTGAACTGCAAAGGCTCACCGAGTTACTGCAGGAGAACGCAGCCGAATCGGCATCGATTGAGTCGCTCGTACGCTATGTCCATCGCGGCATGGTCATTGGTGGCGATGCCCGACTGGCGATCGTTCCATATCACGAACTTCTGCACCGGTTTGATGCTCGCCGGCGAAACACGCAGTTACGACAAGGGAAGGCGACCGACACCTTTCTCGATTTCGATGTGGGCGATTTCGTCGTGCATGCAGACCATGGCATCGCGCGGTTTACCGGGCTCGCGTTGTTAAGGCCCAGACAACTCCCCGGATTGCCCGAGGCTCCAAAGAATGAACGCGAAGAGTACCTCACGCTGGAGTTTGCTGCGGGAACCAAACTGCATGTGCCGTGCGTCCAGATCGATCAAGTTCAACGATACATCGGGGGTTTCAGCGGCAAACCACCACTTTCGACACTGGGGGGTGCCAAATGGAAAAACCAGAAGAAAAAGGTTACTGAATCAGTTCGAGACCTGGCCGCTGAGTTGCTCCGTGTGCGCGCCGCACGCGAACATCTGCCCGGCATCCGCTATCCAGCGGATACTCGATGGCAGACCGAGTTTGAAGCCGAGTTTCCCTACGAAGAAACGCAGGACCAGTTGGCAGCCATCGCAGCGATCAAACGCGACATGCAGTCCGAGCAACCGATGGATCGACTGGTGTGCGGCGATGTCGGGTTTGGCAAAACCGAAGTCGCCATCCGTGCTGCATTCAAAGCATGCGAGTTTGGTAAACAGGTGGCTATTCTTGTCCCGACCACGGTGCTCGCCGAACAACACGAGCGCACCTTTTTCTCCCGGTTCCGAGACTATCCGTTTCGCGTCGAGTCGCTCAGTCGGTTCAAGACCGGCAAAGAAATTAACGACACACTACGGGATCTGCGCAAGGGGCAGATCGATGTCGTCATCGGTACTCATCGGCTGCTTTCAAAGGATGTGAAATTCGCGGATCTTGGTCTGGTTGTGGTCGATGAAGAGCAGCGTTTCGGTGTTGAACACAAAGAACGACTGTTGCAACTGCGCATGATGGTGGATGTACTCACGCTGTCTGCAACTCCCATCCCGCGCACGCTGCATATGGCGATGCTTGGCCTGCGCGATATATCGAGTCTGACCACGGCACCGCTCGATCGCCGAGCGATTGTCACCGAGGTCATTCCCTTCAACGAACAGCGCATCGCCCGCGCGATCGCGCGCGAACTGGCTCGCGAGGGGCAGGTCTACTTCGTTCACAATCGAGTCCACGACATTCAATCGGTTGCGGCTGATGTGCAGAAGTTGGCTCCGGATGCCAAGATCGTCGTCGGGCACGGGCAGATGCCGCCGAAGGAACTCGAAAGCGTGATGCTCCAGTTCATGCGCCGACAAGCCGACATTCTCGTTTCAACCACGATCATCGAGTCAGGGATTGATAACCCAACGGCAAACACCATGATCATCACTGATGCCGATCGATTCGGGCTTGCAGACTTGCATCAGTTGCGCGGGCGTGTCGGTCGATACAAGCACCGCGCCTATTGCTACCTGCTCCTGCCGAACGATCGACCCTTGAAAGAGATCGCTCAGAAGCGGCTCAAAGCGATCGAGCAGTACGCCATGCTCGGAGCCGGATTCAAGATTGCCATGCGCGATCTTGAGATTCGAGGTGCCGGGAACTTGCTGGGCGCCGAGCAATCGGGGCATATCGCAGCCGTCGGGTACGAGATGTACTGCCAACTGCTCGATTCTGCCGTGCATGAACTCAAAGAAGGAGCACCGTTGGTCAGATCAAGTGCGACGACCGTTGAAATTGGTGTGTCTGGCATCATCCCACGCAAGTACATCCCATCAGACGGTCGACGATTGGCAGCCTATCGGCGGCTCGCCGTCGCCGCAACAGCCAGCGAACTTGATGCCGTTCGTCAGGACATGACCGAGGCCTATGGCGAACCCCCACCTCAGGTAGAAAGATTGCTCGACCTGGCATCCGTTCGTGTTGCTGCGGCTCACTATGGTGTGCATACCATGACCCGCCGCAAGCAAGATGTCGTGCTGCTCACACGCGATCCGATAGCAGTCGCTTCGGCCCTCGAAGATGGACCAGGCTCGGTTCGGACGATTGGTCCGGAACTCGCTCAGACCAACGCACGCGATTTGCAGGGTGAAAAACTGAGCGAGGTCTATTTACGCCTTCCTGCTCCATATTTTGAGGATCCTACGACGCTGGTGACCACGCTGCGGACCCGTCTCAGCCGCGGTGCAGCAATCGCCTAAACCAGATCTTCACTCAGGCGATGCCGAGTGTCTCGTCGATACAGGATATTATCAGCCTTGTGAGTTGATCCGACGATAGGGTGATGGGACGAACGAGGAGTCACGATACACATGCCCGGGCCAAGCAACGAATCAAATGCAAATCGGGAACACTCGCCATTGCAGCGCGAGCTGGTCGGCCTGCGTCGACGGCTCGCGGCCGAAGCGACTTGTGCAATCCAGATGCTCGAAAACGCATTGGAAGCGTTGTGGACCGGCAACCACGAGCAGGCTGCCGATGTGCGTGTTCAGGAAAAGGGCGTTGATGTCGAAGAGGTCGCGATCGAGCAGGAGTGCTTTCGGATCATGACGCTGCATCAGCCTTTTGCACATGATTTCCGTGTGCTCGCCTTTTGCTTGAAGGTGAATCAGGATCTCGAACGCGTTGCCGATCATGCAAGTTCGATTGCCAAGATCACCCGCCGAATCGAGCGACCGGAATTGGTGTCGTGGCCAACCGCTGTACGCGACATGGGTGATCGCGTTCCCATGCTCTGTCACGATCTATTGCGCACGGTTCTTGCTGAAGATGTCGCCCGGGCCCGCGAGATCATCGAGAAAGACAAGGTGATCGACTCACTCGATAAGCGTCTGTTCGCCGAGGTCCGAGATTGGATCGTCAGCGACCCGGCGATGGTCGACTCGGCGTTGCTTGCTTATCGGATCGGCCGAGAACTAGAACGCGTGGGCGATCTCATGGTCAACATCGCGGAAGACCTTGTATACCTCGCAACCGGAACGATCGTTCGACACAGCAAAGTCAAGTCATACTGAACGCTCTGCGCCGGTCGTAGCAAATCCCGCATCCGACGACCTGTCAACCCTTCGTGGTCCCTGTCCGATGAACAGTCGGGAGGGTGTTCACCATGGGGCCAGAGTCGCAATCCAGCGATCGTATTCGAAGCGCATTCTGGGAAGAAGAGGACATGCGCGAGCTGATCGATTTGTTCGTCGCGGAACTCGGGACGCGCATCGAAGACCTCTCGATCGCGTGGCAGCGTCAACACACCGATCAGATCCGTGTCGTTGCCCATCAACTCAGCGGGGTTTCCGCCGGATATGGATTCTCATCAATCGGTGAAGCAGCCCAGCAACTCGAACACGCACTTATCGATGTTGCACCCGATGCTGATCTTGCGTGTGTCCAGTCACAGTTTTCTGAGTTGCTCGACCTTTGCCAGAGAGCCATCGCGGGCATGCCGCAGGAATAAAGATTTCGATTGACAACACACGTCCATGATTGAGACACCAACCCAATTCGACGACTCCAAACCCATCGTGGTCTTGGTTGATGATTGTCCGAGCATTCATCGCCTGTTGTCTGCTCGACTCAAGTCGGAGCAAATCGAACTTGCGTGTTTCGAAGACGGGCGCGAAGCGATCGAATATGCCAAATCACAATCTCCCTCGTTGTTTATCCTTGACATCGAGATGCCCGAGATCGATGGCTACGAAATGCTCCGTGTCATCAAGGATGAATCGAGTTTGCGTGATGTTCCCATTATCATGTTGAGCGGGTTATCGAACGCAGAAGACAAGGTGGCGGCCTTTGACCTGGGTGCAAACGACTATGTGACCAAGCCGTTCGATCTGGCCGAGTTGCGCGCCCGGATTCGCGCCGCTTTGCGATTACATTCCATGGTCCAAATGCTCGCGCAGCGTGCTCAGGTTGACGGGTTAACCGGGCTATGGAATCGCGCTTATTTCGACGATCAGTGGAAAGCCGCGACGGCACGCGTCAACCGGCACGGCGGCCCGTTGTCGCTCGCTATGTTCGACATCGATCATTTTAAGTCAATCAACGATACCTACGGCCATCCGGCGGGCGATGCGGTTCTCGAATCGTTCGCCAAACTCATTTCGCGAACGATTCGACAGACTGATCTTGCATGCCGGTTCGGCGGTGAAGAGTTTGCAATTATCATGCCCGAAACATCGCCCACAGAAGCCACCGCCGTGTGCGAACGAGTTCGAGCGCAACTTGAAGCCGCCCGTTGGCCTCGCCATCCTGAGAAAAATGTCACGGTGTCAATCGGGATTGCCGGATCGAGTACTCCAATTGCCATTCAGACCGATCAATGGCTCAATCAGGCTGACGAACAACTGTACGCTGCCAAACGCGCTGGCCGCAATCGACTGTCAATCGTCGATCTTGCCGACTCGTTCGGGCCTCGACTCGCGGACGCTGGCTGAGCATTGACAATCGTGATACCGGTCGAAGTTGGCTTTGTGTGTGTGTGCGTGTCTACAACGCGAAACTGAATCCGGCGTACAGCATCGCACCGTCTCGGTCCGGGTTGTTCGAGTCGCCGATCGCTCGGGCGTTCGAGATATGGTGCCAGCGTACGCCGAACTCCAACCGGTCGCCTCGGGTGTTGATCCGCCGTGTGACACCGACACCGACGCGCGGCATGAAGTCAATACTTGACCCCCCCGACGGGACATCATCCGCAGCGAACAGCAATCCCATCCCCGCGTCGGCATACACAGACCAGGGATCCGTATTGATGAAGTGCCAGCGAATGATGACATTCGGGTTCACACCCCAGGTCGGGTCGGGGTTTTGATCGAAATACCAGCCGCCCAACTCGACACGAAACTCCCAGTCGTCGACCAGGAATCGGCTCCAGGCGATGTTGAGGTTGAAATCGGTCGAGTCGTCGCTTTCTTCAATTTCAAAGGCGATGCCGGTGCCGATCGTCAGCCTTGTTTCACCAGCCATGCCGAACGCCGGCATGGGTTCGGTTGCTGCCTCATCGCGTCCTTGAAGATCGAACTTGATCTCGCCTGATGGGAGGACGGGCGCATCGGCAGCGAGACTGGTGGCTGCGCTCAAGCCGATCGTGAGCATTGCAGAGAAGAGTTGTTGCATTTTCATAGTGCTCAGCATACGAGAAGAATGAACCTCTTGCATCAGTCCACGAGCAGCGATGTACCTTCCATCGCACCGGGCTTGGCAAGCCCAAGCATGTCGAGTGCAGTGGGGACGATGTCGCCCAGTCGCCCGCGATTGGCGCGCTTCTGTTCGTCAAACCAGCCTGCGCCATCGTGGTCGCCTCGCAGCGTGCGACCTCGAAATGCCTCGCCAACCACGAACAGCGGCACATCAAACACGGTGTGAGCTGTCTGCGGCGAATCTGCATCGGCGTTCCACATCTGCTCTGCATTGCCATGATCGGCGGTCACAATGAGTGAGCCACCTCGCCCCAGCGTCTTATCGATGATCTCACCTACGCACGAATCCACAGTCTCACACGCCAGAATCGTCGCGTCAAGGCTACCCGTATGACCGACCATATCAGCGTTCGCAAAGTTCACGACGATGACATCTTCGCAGTCGTCAGCATCCAATCGCCGCAGCACCGCATCACAAACACCCCGTGCAGACATCGCAGGTGCTTCGTCATAAGTGGCGACCTTGGGCGATTGAATGATCTCCCGCCGTTCTCCCGGGAAGGCATCTTCGCGATAGTCGTTGAAAAAGAAAGTCACATGCGGGTACTTCTCCGTCTCGGCACATCGGAACTGCGTCAACCCAATGTCACTGAGATAGGACCCGGCGATATCCACCATTTTTGGTGGCTTCGGAAATGCGACCGAGGCAAACGCCGCGAGTCGTTCCGAGTATGGGGTCATGAGCACGAAATGCAGATCCAGCCTTTCACCGCGATCGAACCCGCGACGACCGGAATCTGGGCTTGGGTTGAGTTCGGTGGCACCATCGAACTCGGGTAACAGGAACGCGCTGCAGATCTCGCGGGGTCGATCGCCTCGATAATTGAAGAACACAACTGCATCGCCGTTGCTGATTCGTGTCGCTCGCCAATCGGTACCGATCGCTCGCGGGGTCACAAACTCGTCACCCTTCATGGTGCCATTTGCGGCTTCGTCATAGAAGGATTGAATAGCGGTCTCGGCATTGTCAAAGTGGGGCACCTCGCTTCCGCCCACGAGCAAGTCGTACGCCAACGCCACGCGTTCCCATCGGCTGTCACGGTCCATTGCCCAATAGCGCCCGACGATGCTGACGACACGCCCCACGCTGCGTTCCTGGCACGCCTGCTCAACCTCCGCAGCGAACGCTCTACCCGCGAAAGGTCCGGAGTCGCGTCCGTCCGTAAAGAGATGAATATTCACTTTCCTCGCGCCCATGTCCTTGCACAGGTCGAGCAATGCGTAGAGGTGGATCAACTGCCCGTGCACGCCTGCGTCTGAGCAAATCCCCATGAGGTGGACAGCCTTGTCAGACTTGATGGCTGCCGCGATTGCGTCGGTGAGTGCTGTGTTGTCTTTGAGCGCTCCCGATCGGCACGCACGGGTGATGCGGACTGCATCTTGATCGACCACGCGACCGGCACCGATGTTCTGGTGTCCGACTTCGCTGTTTCCCATCGTGCCGTCGGTCAAACCCACATCTTCGCCGCATGTCTTGATGAGGGTCCCCGGCCAGTCTCGTTCGAGCATGTCTGCGACCGGCGTGCGGGCCTGGACGATCGCGTTGGTGTCATCTTGATCCGAGTTGGGGTTCAATCCCCAGCCGTCGCGGATGACAAGCACGAGAGGAGCGTTGGAAACAGTGGGCATGTTTGTTCACATTCCTTGCAAGTTGATTCGTGGAAAGATTTTTCATGTTGGTTGAGACAGTGCCAAATCGCCGGTTCCGAGCCTTTTCCGCCATGTTCTTATCAAGTCAGAGGCTTCTTCGATTTGCACAACCGCTCAAACCGCGTATTCTACACGCATTGACAGAGTCAATGTAACCGATCGGGTGTGCGCCATGGATGCGAGTTCGAAATCTCTACCGGAACGATACGCCGAGGTCCGCTCGCGGATTTCGGCTGCGGCTGCGCGATCGCGACGGCAGATGGAAGACATCATTTTCGTCGCGGTCACGAAATCGGGCGAATCAGATGACATCAGGACGCTCCTTGAACTCGGGCACCGCGACTTTGGTGAAAATCGCGTCCAACAGTTGGCGCAACGGGCTTCGATCGTTCGCGAATGGTTTGAGCGGCTTCGGGTTCTCGAACGCACAGGGGCGAAACCGGATACCGCTTCTGTCGGACGCATTCTCGCTTCCGGCAAACCGACGAGTGATTCGACGCTTGGAGGACCGGCGCGGTGGCATCTCATCGGGCACCTGCAACGCAACAAAGCACGCAAAGCGCTCGATCACGCCCGGTTGATCCATTCCATCGACAGCCTGCGACTGGCGGAAGAACTGCAAGCACTGGCTGATAAACGAGATCAGCCGGTCGATGTACTCGTTCAGGTCAACTGCTCGGGAGAAACAACCAAGTATGGGTGCCCTGTCCCGGCGGCCCTTCCACTCGCCGAGCAGATCGACTCCATGATCCATGTACGCGTGCGTGGACTGATGACGATGGCTCCGCATTCGACGAATCCTGAGGATTCGCGACCTGTCTTCGCTCGATGTCGTGATCTTTTTGAAGAAATTCGCAACGCTGGCATCGGCGAAGGGCGCTTCAACTTGCTTTCGATGGGCATGTCGAACGATTACGAAGTGGCGATCGAAGAAGGGTCAAACATCGTGCGTATTGGACGCGCCCTCATCGGCGATTCGACCGAGGAAGAATCGCAGGATGGAGAGTTGGCATCTGAATCGAGCACAGAAGCAGCAGCACGCTGAGTCTGCGTCGCTGTCACGAGAATACATTGCGATGAACAACTGCGTTGGATTCGAAATCGGCGCGTCAGGCGTTGGCGATGAGTCCGCCGCGCGAACGGGCACTGACCATCAAACGCTGCAGATTGCGTCCCGGGCAAGCGGTTGCTGCAAGTTCGCGGTGGGTGTAGATTTGGGATGCCGGCACGCGATGGAGGCGCATCTGCTCCACGATGAATCGTTCCACAGCTGAAGTTGCCTGTTCTGTGGGCCGCTCGACTTCAAAATTGCCAAGCACGAGAATCCCCATATTGCGGGGGTTGGCGATTTTGACATGGGCACCTTGAAGTGCAATCGGGCGTCCTTCCCAGACGCGGCCTTGCGGATCCACGATGTAGTGATACCCGATATCAGCCCAGCCATTGCGTCGATGTCCGCGACGAATCTGTTCGATCCGTGAAGCGACCGCATTTTGTGTCCGTAGTGTTGCTGGTGGCATGCCGTCGTGATGCACCGTGATGCGCTCGACACGAACCATCGGATCGGCGAGACGCACATTCGGGCCGTACGCCGCCCAATTTGTGCGCGGGATGACACCGGATGGTGTGGACAGATTGCCGGATGCAACAGGGGTTGTTTGGACAGGCACATGAACGGGGTGCGTCGGCACATAGTTGCTTGCACCGCTCGGGTTCGGCGGGATGGGTTTGCCGACCATACCCGTTGTCCGTGTGTTACTCGAACCGCATGCGTTGAGCAATCCCGAAGCAGCGGCAGCGGAGCCGAACGAAATGGCACGAGCGAGGAGTTGTCGTCTGTTCATGTTGTCCACGGTGAACATGATATCGGCAGTTCGGTGCGGTTTCATTCAGACATCGGTTGAGAGCGTCTGACTGTGAGGCTATCTTCTGCTCGGCCAAGGATTCAGGCCAACTCGCTGTCATGCAGCGAACCCCCGTTCATGATTGATTTTACGGTTTCGCCGGGTCTCTGAAAAGACGCGGTGATCTCAAACTGACCAGGAGTGTGGAATATGCGAAAAATCGTTGCATTGGTGTGTGTTGCAGGGTTGGCAGGATCTGTGAGTGCTCAACCGGCGGATGCGGCTGCCGCTGCCGAAGCCGCTCGTGCCCGCGTGGCAACACTCGAAGCAGAACTCGCAGCCGCACAAGCGGCGCTCGCATCCGCTGAGTCGCAGTTGACGGTGGTTGCCCCAGATGCAGCTGAGCCCGCATACACCCCAAGTTGGTTGGAGGGTTGGACCGGGTCTGTTTCCGCAGGGCTTAACGGGTCAGACGGCAACACGCAACAGTTGGCCTTCCGCGTGGCTGCGAAGGCGGTGCGGACAACCGAGAAGATCGAAACCACCGTTGGTGCCTCCTATCAGTACGCCAACTCGGATGGCACAAAGAGTGAGAGCCGGGCACAGTTGTTTGGTCGCAACGATTGGCTTGTGAAAGACTCCCGCTGGCGTTACTTCGTGGAAGGAAAGTACGAGTACGACGAGTTTCAGGATTGGGACCACCGTCTGTCCGGCTTTGCAGGTGTTGGGTACGAATTCATCCAGAACGATAAAACCTCGCTGATCGGTCGGGCTGGCATCGGTGGTTCATACGAAATCGGGGGTATGGACGAGGAGTTCAAACCCGAAGCCTTGTTCGGACTCGATCTGGCGCACAAGTTGACCGATCGCCAAAGACTGACTGCTTCAACGACGATTTATCCCGACTTATCCGACTTCAACGAGTTCCGCATGGTCAACACCGCAGGGTGGGAGATCACCGTGGATCCTGAGACCAACATGTTCCTGCGTTTAGGCGCTGAGCATCGTCATGACAGCGACCCCGGGATGGGTTTCAAGAACAATGATCTGGACTACTACCTGACGCTCGGCTGGGACTTCTGATCGGTGTTGCAGTCATTGGACCACCCGCAATGAGTTCTGCATAACCAAAGTGAGAAAAACGATGCAAGGCACAACTCCGATCGATGCTGCGACGGGCGACGCTGCAACTGAAGAAGGCGCAGCCGTCGTTTTGCAGGAGAAGGCCAACAGCCTGATCGCCGGCTTCACCGATGGAGACATCTCAAGAGCGGACCTCGTTCAGTTGTGGACAGATGTCGGTATTCCGGTCATCAAAGCCATCGTTCTGATCGTCGCGGTGATTTTCGTGGCGGGGTGGCTCAGTCGGTTGACGAAGCGCATTGCGACCAAAGCCAATATTGAGATCACCCTTGCCAGGTTCTTCGGGAACATCGTTCGATACGCGGTGCTCGTACTCGGCGCGCTCGCTGTACTCGATACCTTCGGGATCAAAACAACGAGTTTTGCAGCGGTGCTGGCAGCGGTTGGTTTTGCGATCGGGATGGCGCTGTCCGGCGCGCTGGGCAATGTCGCGTCTGGTGTGTTGCTCCTGGTTTTTCGTCCGTTCAAGGTTGGTGATGTTGTCTCTGCGGGCGGCGTGACCGGCAAGGTCGAGGAACTCGGGCTGTTCACCACCGCATTTGACACGCCGGACAATCGTCGCATCATCGTGCCGAACAACTCGATCTTCGGTTCCACGATTGAAAATGTAACCCACCATGACACGCGCCGCGTCGATGTCGCAGTCGGGACCGACTACGCGGCGGATCTTGACGAAACGCGAGCCGTGTTGACGAACGCAGCCACCGGGATTGAGGGTGCGAACGATTCGCCCGAGCCGGTCGTCTACCTGTCCGAACTCGGCGACTCGTCGATTGCCTGGTCGGTGCGAATCTGGTCAGCTACTTCAGACTATTGGGCGGTCAAGGAACGACTGACCTATGCGATCAAGGTCGCGCTCGATGAAGCCAAGATCGGTATCCCATTCCCGCAGATGGATGTGCACCTGCAGAAACAGGACTGAGTGCGGCGCGGTTTATTGTTGGCCATGCGGTCAGACCGATGGCGCCCGGAATCCACTACTCTGATCGCCAAGCCTGAGCATGGCGAGCAGATCCTGCGTGCGCAGTGCCCCGAGTGGTTTACCCGCCAGAAGGACAGCGATGTCGCCATTGTCAGCAATGCCGAGTTGTTTGAGATCATGCTCGACATGGTCTGTCCAATCACGCAGTCGGCCTGAGGCTGGCGGTTCGCAATGTATCGGAGTCACACCGGCAAAGAGTGCCATTCGTCGCGCTGCGACTTCGCTGCTGGTGTACGCGAGAATGGGCATGTCGAGTCGTGTTCGGCTGAGATAGCGGGCCATGCCCCCCGCCTGACTCCAGGTCACGATTGCCTTCGCTTGTGAAGAGATCGCGATTTCGATCGCGCCGTTTGCCAAGGCCGCCGATCGGTAGGGCAACTCTTCCAACTTGGATTCGTTTGCAATCGGATTGGCGTTTTGCTCGTGTTCGCCGCCATGTTCCGTGACCGAGATAATGCGCCGCATCGTCTCGACGACCAGTGTCGGGTGTTTGCCGACAGCCGTCTCGCCAGAAAGCATGACCGCGTCCGCCCCCTGCAACACGGCACCTGCGACATCGTTTGCTTCTGCCCGAGTCGGGGTGGCGCTGGTGATCATGCTTTCGAGCATCTGGGTCGCAACGATGACAGGTTTGCCATACTCGATGCACTTGCGGATGATGAGCCGTTGGGCGATGGGCACATAGGCGACATCCATCTCGACACCGAGGTCGCCGCGAGCAACCATGATCGCGTCGCTCACTTCAACAATGGCATCAATGTTTTCAACCGCTTGTGGCTTTTCTATTTTCGAGACCACCGGAATCTCAAGCCCGATTCCCGCGTCATAGACCGAACGGTCCGTCGGACACATGCCCGCGAGTCCCTCTTTGAGTTCGATGACATCTTCGGGTCGGCGAACAAAAGACAACGCGAGGTAGTCGAGCCCGTGCTGGACAGCCCACTCGACGCATTTCCAGTCACCCGGTGTCAGAGCGGGCACATTGAGATCAGACTCGGGCAGGTTGATCCCCTTGCCGGTTGAGACTCGGCCGCCGAATGTGACGCGGCACCGCAGTTCTTCACCAGGAGTCGCATCGACCGCGAGCATGCGCACCGCTCCGTCGTTGATGAGCACGCGCTGACCGGGTAAGACATCGTGATAGAGTGGATCAAAGGTTGAGCCAAACACGGGCAGGCTATCTTCCATGAACGCTTCTTCGACGCCCGCGCGGAAGATCACATCGGTCCCGGTTTCAATGACCATACCGCCCTCGATGTCGAGGTCGGGGACCTTGGTCACGCGTAGTTTCGGTCCTTGCAGATCGCCCATGACCGCGATCGGTCGTCCAGCACGCTTGCCTGCTTCGCGGATGGCGTGCAGGCGATCAGCGTGACCGTCCAGATCGCCGTGCGAAAAGTTGAGTCGAAAGATCGACACGCCCGCTTCGATGAGTTTGGCGAGCATCTCAGGAGATTCACTCGCCGGTCCGATGGTGGCGACGATGCGCGACTGCACCGGTTTTTCAGGTCGATAGGTTTCTGACACGAGCGGAGTCCTCCCCGGTGCGAGACCAGGTCAGCCTGGCGCACCTTTCCCAAGATCGACGATTGCCGCGAACTGATCCCGAAAAAATCGGACATATGCAATTTGTGCCCGCCGCGATGCCATCGGATCGCGCCAAACGCCACGGATGGCCCGATAGTTCTCTTCTGTGAACGCGAGGACCGTGCCGTCGGGCAGTTCCTGTTCTGGAAACGCGTAGAACATCGATTCCATCCTGGCCAGCGTTTCGGGGGGGAATCCTTCAGTTGCGCGGGCTTTGGCAATCGCTCGCCACGCCTGTTGGCATTCGTACCCCGCATCAATCGCGAAAGCACCCATCATCATCTGGACACCGGTCCGCCAGCCAGGGTTGCCTGTGTCTGACGCGATATCAAACGGATTGACCTGATCAATCATCGCGTCCATGTAGTTGGCGTACATGCTGCGGCGAACCGGCATGCGACGAAGTTCATAGCGCTCCGGTCCCATCGGCTCTCCATCGGGTCCGACGGGGTTGTTTGAACTCGCGGTCGAACCGGTCGCTCGAAACTGCCACAGCGCCTGCCCCTCGTCACTGAGCGTGAAGGCGACGAAACGCTTCGCAAGATCTGGTTCATTCGCGCCATTGAGGATCGACACGGGGTCCGCATCGATATAGACCGCTCCGGCGGGTTCGGCGTAACCGACGCGCTCGCCGCCCACCGCTTGCGCTTGGCCGCGACCATAGAAATCAATTGCCAATCCCATGGCTGCTTCACCTTGGGACACATCCATTGGAGGTTTGGTCGAACTGTTTGTGAAATATCGCGTGTTGGCGCTCATCGCACGAAGGATCTGCCAGCCGCGCTCCCAGCCGAAGTGCCCGAGGATCGAGTCAAAGGTGGTGGTGATGGATCCGGATTGGCGTGGGTCTGCCAGTGCCACCTGGCCGATCAGTCGATCATCCATCAGATCTTCAAATGAGTCTGGGACACCGACACCCAGTTCCATACACAAATCGTGGTTATACACAATGCCGAAACTCGAGAGGGCGGTGCCGATCCAGTATTGCTCGTCATCATAAAGAAACTGTGTGCCGATGGTGTTGTCGCCGAACAGATCGACGAGAACACCGGGGTTAAAACCAGCGGGTTGTGACATGGGCATGCGCAGTTCGAGCATGGGTGTGCCTGAATCGTCCCGGTACACGCGCACACCATTCGGGATCGGTTGCTGCACGCTCGCGAAAACTGCCTGTTCGTTGAGAGGTTCGGCATCGAGCACATCGGCTGACAGGTTTTCAAGACCAAGGGCTGTGGTCATCGGTGTTGTCGTGCGAAGCGATTGAGCGATTTGCACACCAGTCTTGAGTCGCCCGTGGTCATAACTCCCGCCACCAAACATGATGTCATATGCAGCCGACCCATCGCGGAGGGTGATGGATCCGTCGTCGGCGACGGTGAACTGACCTCGCTTGATTTCGCTTTTGATCTGCGCATCGAGTTGCGTGAGGATCTCGCTTGTGCCGCCCGGTGTGCGCATATCGACGCGTACGCGTTCGCCATATTCGCGTTCATGCCATTGTTCAAACGCTGAAGTAAACTCGCGCCGAATCTGGGGTACATGCGGCGTGACGATCAACAGTGTGCGGGCATCCGCTGGCGGCGGGGGCTCGCTGTTGACGACACTCATCGCGAACGGAATACCGAGGATAACGACCAGCAGGACGGCTATAGAAACTTTGGCAAACATGCTCGGCTAGTGTATCCAGACGAGCACTCGGTGCATGGCAAGAGAACGAACCAACGATTCAAGGATCCCACATGACCGATGAACGACCCGTGGCGATTGTGACAGGTGCTGGCGCCGGAATTGGTCGTGCGGTCTGTCTTGCGTTGTCTCAACTTGACTGGCGTGTCGTTGTTGTGGGGCGTACGGAACAAACCCTGCGTGAAACCGTCGACTTGATGACAGGCCAGGAAGCCAGTAGCAAGGTTGTGGTGGCGGATGTAGCCGAGCCTGCGTCAGCCAATGTGATCGTCGAAGCCGCCTGTGCCCGGTTTGGTCGTCTGGACGGACTGGTCAACAACGCCGGGCTTGCGGTGATGAAGCCGTTTGCGGAATATGACATCGATGTTCTGGATCGTGTTTTCGCAGTGAACGCACTTGGTCCGATGCGTTTGATGCTCGTGGCGTGGCCTCACCTGGCGAAATCACAAGGCCGAATCGTGAATGTGTCCAGTATGGCATCAGTCGATCCGTTTCCTGGTCTGGGGACCTATGGCGTTGCAAAGACGGTGCTCAACGAGATCGGGAAAAATGTGATGATTGAACACCCGGATGCGGGTGTGCGCACTTTTGCCGTCGCGCCGGGAGCGGTCGAGACCGGGATGCTCAGGTCGATCGTGTCGGAAGAGTTTGTGCCCAGGTCCAACACACTCTCGCCGACGCATGTGGCGAGCATCATCGTCAACTGTGTGCTCGGGCACAAAGACGAGGACGCCGGGACGACTATTCTGGTGCCGAGCCCTTCAGCTTGATCGCACGAATCGTCATGAACATCGGGAATTCGCCACGGGCGCGATTTTCTTCCGCGGCTCGCGGGCCTGGTTCACTCTGTCTCGGACTTGTCCATTCTTCAATCGCGTCGATCAAAAGTCCTGCTGATGTGAACGCTTCGACATACTTCTGGAGCGGGCGCACATAAGTCGTCGTCGTGATTGGATCTTCACCCTTGGCGACGGCACCGGGGTTCATGACAATCGGTATGGCGGCTTCTGTCATGTATTCATCAACGCGCCGATACTGGCGTTGCGTCTGTGCGTCAGGTCCATCCCAGCCCCATGAGGTGCGTCGCGGACTTCTGAATGCGGGATGCAACACGACGGCCACGAACCGTCCGCCCGGGATGAGGGCTTCGTGAATCGCGCGAAGGACCGCTTGGATCTCATCAATATTCATGAGCGCCAGGATCGAGCACGCGGCATCAAACTCACCAAGATTCATTGAGCCCAGGTTGCAAGCATCGCCAATGACGAAACGAGCATCGGGATCATCCGGATTGCTCAGTTTTCGTGCGAGATCGATGAGCCGCTCGCTCGCATCGATACCGGTGACCGAGGCTCCTCGACTGGCGAGTTGTCGATCAAATGACCCTTCGCCGCAAGCGACATCGAGGATACGCACACCGTCGAGTGGTTCGAGCAATCGCAACACGCCGGGCCAGACTAGTTCGGTTTGCAGATCATTGCGAGAACTGGTCAGGAGCTCGGCGTACCAGCCGGCGACATCGTCCCAGCCCTTCGATTTGTTCGGTGCGGCGTTTTGTTGACGGGCTCCCTTGGGTGGCTCGAGCCCGACGCGTTCATACATCCATGCGGGTGGGGGGCTTTGTATGCGCATTCGAGCAGAGGTTGTCGGATGCGTCAGCGTGACTTCATGCAGGTGCAAGCCTGCAGCGTCAATTGGCTTGTCTTGGACCGGTCGGGCATTGAGTTGCCGCAGATGCTTGTCGAGTTGTCCGCGGGCATCGGTGCGTGGACGCATCTTGAGGAGTGCTGCACCGGACTGGTATCCAAGCCTCTGGTAGTGCGTGACGAGGTTTCGAACTTCACTCGTGTCGCGTCCTTGTTGGTCGCTGTTGATGGTGCCGTTGTCCGGTGACGACGGGTCCGCCGGAGCGCCACCAACGAGTGCGAGGTAGTAGCGTTCGAATCGGCGTGACTGGAGTAATACATCGCGGGCAGCGGGCGTTCGAGCGAGCACCACGACACCGGTTGCCGATTCTTCGATCTGGTGCAAAGTCCACGGGCCCCGGTCCATGCGCCGGATGTTGAGTTGTCGGCGGACCGCTTCGAGTACGCTCGGTTCGTCGTCACGGCCGACCACGGGCAAATGGGCCGGTTTGTGAACAGCGATGATCTGCTTGTCTTCATACAAGACATCGAGGGGTTTGAAAGCAGGACGCGGTTGCGGGCGATCACTGTCCGGTCTGAATCCGCTGGGTCGTGGACCACCGGTTCGAGGGTGGTTCCGCCGAGGATCCCGACGATCACCGGGCGGCGAGCCGTATCTGGCTTGTTGATGCGGCATCGACCTGGGCGGCACAGGTCCGGGTGGTGACGGTGGGGGAGAAGTTGGTGCTGTAGATTCCTGCTGAGGGCTGTCGTCGACCTGTTGCACTTGCTCGACATCACCTGAAGTCGGGGCATCGGGCGCGGGCGTGGCATGCGAACCGCCAAGCCGCGTTCGACGAATCTGCGAGGCGCCGTCTGACCCGTCGCTTGTGTGGGGCTTGCCTGCCGAATCGGCTGGAGTTTGATCAGTCATGGGCTGCGTTCGTCATCATGTGTTGGGTGTGTTCGGTGACCGCATCGAGAAGCCAGTCGGCGAACTGCGTTTTTGGGATGGGACCATCAGTTGATCGCGGCGACGCAGCCATCGGACCATCCGCAGCGATCAGCGTTGCTTCGATGGTGTCTGCGTCCATCGTCTCGAGCGGGTTGGCGACAATGAGATCGAGCCCTTTGCGTTTAAGTTTTGCTTGTGCAGATGTCATGAGTTCTTCGCGCGGCTCCAGGGCGAAACCCACAAAGCAATGCCCGTCACGGCGCATCGATTTGCAACCTGCCAGGAGATCGGGGGTCGGTTCAAGTTCAAGGACCATGTTTTCGCCTTTGCGTCGTCGTTTACCGGTGAGGGTCTGGTCGCTGGCTCGAGGACGATAGTCGGATACTGCAGCCGCCATGACGAGGACATCAGTCTGTGGCACTTCCTCAGAAAGGCGAGATTCCAGATCGGCGGTGGTGCGGAAAGGAATGACCCGAACGCGAGCGTTGCTTGGCTCACGGGCACCAGCGCCATTGAGAAGAGTCACATCGATCCCGCGGTTTGCGGCTGCATCGGCCAAGGCGGCACCGAGTCGCCCGGAGGACCGGTTTCCGATGAATCGGACGGCATCGATCGGTTCTTGTGTGGGTCCGGAGGTGATCAACAAGCGATAAGTCATGAGGTATGCGAAATTCCTGGTTCGTGGTCAACAAAGTTTGGTTCCTTTCATGGTAGTCGGGCCTCTGGCAGGAACCGCGCAAAACCCGGGACGAAAGGGTGGGGGTTCGGGGGACTCAACAAAGCAGGCATCGGGCGTGCTACAGTGACCACGAAGGGTCCGGAGTGGTCCCAACGACATATCCATGCGCCACATTGGCAGCTCACGAGGGGATCCTGCGACCCATGGCTCGATCGCGAAAGAAACTGGGAGACATCCTCGTCGGTTGGGGTGTCCTTGAACAGGCACAGGTGGCAAAGGCCGTCAAGGTCGCCAAAAGCACAAAAAAACGACTCGGTGAGACGCTTGTCGAAGCCGGATACTGCACTGAAGAGCACATTGCGAAGGCTCTGGCCGACCAGTTCGGGATGCAGTATGTCGATCTCTCTTCACCTGATGTCGCCAGCCAGGTTGATCTCAAGGCGATCGATGAAGGGCTGATCAAGCGCTACAGCATTCTGCCGATGGGCAAATCGAACGGCAAGATGCAGCTGATCATCCACGATCCGCTTGATCTTGACCTTCTTGAAAATCTTCGATTCAGGCTGAATGCGCAGATCGAGCCTCGGCTTGCCAGCAAAAGTCAGATCAAGGCGTTCCTTGAAGGCAAGCGACCGGAACGACAGATTTCGGCTGACGAATCACTGGTGACGGAGTCAATCGACCGCACCATCGACCGAAGTGTCGACCGCTCGATGGACAAGTCCATCGATGTTTCGAGCGAGGATGCGCCCATCGTGCGGCTGTGCAACCGAATCTTCTCTGAAGCGGTCGGGATGCGAGCATCAGATATTCACATCGAGCCGATGGCCGACCGTGTGCGGCTGAGGTATCGCATCGACGGCGTGTGTATCGAACGCGATAACCTGCCCAAACGCATGCAAAATGCGATGTTGAGCCGTACCAAACTCATGGGCGGGATGAACATTGCTGAGCGGCGCATTCCTCAGGACGGCCGCATCAAGCTGGAAGTCGGCGACACGATGATCGATTACCGTGTGTCGGCGTGCCCGACCTATCACGGCGAAAGCGTGGTGCTTCGTATCCTGAGACCTGACGCGGTTCGCATCGGTCTTGAAAACCTTGGGTTTAATGCAGAGAACCTGGATGTTTTTAACAAAATCATTCGGCGACCAAACGGCATCTTCCTGGTGACCGGGCCGACTGGTTCAGGCAAAACAACGACGCTGTATTCGGCGTTGGACACACTCAACCGTCCTGACCGCAAGATCATCACCGCTGAAGATCCGGTCGAATACAACTTCGAAGGAATCAATCAGTGCCAGGTGCGTGAGAGCATCGGATTGACCTTCCCGGCGATTCTGCGATCCATGCTTCGTCAGGCACCCAACATCATTCTCGTGGGTGAAATTCGTGACCGCGAAGTTGGTGAAATCGCCATTCAGGCTGCTCTGACAGGTCACCTTGTGTTCAGTACGCTCCACACGAATGACGCACCCAGTGCGATCACGCGTTTGATTGACATGGGGATTAAGCCATTCCTGGTTGCCAGTTCGATTCAGGCGGTCATGGCCCAGCGTCTCGTGCGCGTGCTGCACGATTCGAAGCAACTTGCAGAGAAGGAAGACCTCGATCCCAAATACCTCAACCTCATCGGCCTCAAGATGGAAGACGCGATCGGTCGCGTGTACAAGCCCGTCTCAACCGAAGAGGCGCCTGGCGGGTATAAGGGTCGAAAGGGCATCTTCGAGATGATGCTGATGAACGCTCAGATTCGAGATCTGGCGTTCAAGTTGGCGCCCGTCGTTGAGTTGCGACGCGCAGCCTTGGCATCCGGGATGAAGCCACTTGTTGAAGACGGGCGACTCAAAGTACTCTCTGGCATGACCACACCTGACGAAATCGCGCGTGTGAGTCAGGTCGAAGGAGCCGAAGCGACCAACAGTTCGTCGCACTGATCGAAACAGACAGCGGGTGAGCCCGCTTATGAGGAGTTGATTCATGTCCACGATGCAGATTGACCGCTTGCTCGACACCGTCGTCAAGACCGGCGCGAGCGACCTTCATCTCACGGTGGGTCGTCCCCCGACGATTCGTTTGCACGGCGGCCTGCGGAACCTGCAGACCAAAGTGCTCGATTCTGACGACATGGTCGGGCTTATGAAGTCGATCACGCCCGAACGGAACCAGCAGGAATTGCAGGAAGAAGGCGGGACGGACTTTGGTTTCGCGTATGGCGATGCGGCTCGTTTCCGTGTTTCCGTCTTCCGCCAGCGTGGCGATATCGCCATCGTGCTTCGACAGATTCCGAATCGCCTGCTGACCTTTGATGAAATTGGTCTGCCGGATATGTGTAAGGATCTGATCCGCAGGCCTCGCGGGTTGTTCCTTGTGACCGGGCCGACTGGTTCAGGGAAAACGACTTCTCTGGCCACGATGATTGACTATGTCAACATGTATCTCGATCGGCACATCGTGACGATGGAAGACCCGATCGAATACTACCACTATCACAAAAAATCGATTGTGAATCAGCGTGAAGTCGGGAACGATGTCCCTTCATTCGCTGAAGCCCTGCGTCGTGCTCTGCGACAGGACCCTGATGTGATCCTCGTGGGTGAAATGCGTGACCTTGAGACGATCGAAGCGGCTGTGCGAGCCGCCGAAACCGGTCACTTGGTGTTCGGTACTTTGCATACGACTGGTGCTGCCAAGACGATTGACCGTTTGGTCGATGCGTTCCCGGTGAATCAGCAGAACCAGATCCGCGTGCAGCTTTCCACCGCTCTGATTTCGATTCTGAGTCAGGTGCTTCTGACGCGCATCGACACCAAGGGCATGGTCGCGGGTTATGAGTTCCTCGTCATCACGCCTGCTATTGCGAACCTGATTCGTGACAACAAGTCGTTCCGTATCGACTCGATGATTCAGACCGGGAAGCGATACGGCATGCAGTTGCTTGATGACCATCTCTGGTCGCTGTACTCACGCGGCATGATCGCTGCGGAAGAGATGATCGACAAGTGTAAAAATCAGGCTGACCTAACGACGAAGATTCACGCTGCGGGCGGAACGATCGGTCGTCCCGAGCTTGATCTGGTCGATGAGCATGGCGACGAATAATCGTATTCTGTTCGTACGACGATGATTCTCTCTTTGATATTCGTGCGTATATCAAAGTGTCCTTATTGATATTTTGCGTTCTCGGGCCGGTTGGGCCTTGAACCGGAATGGTTTTGCCACGAATGTATGGGTAAGGCGATGGAGCCTGACCCGGCATGAGCTGGGAGGAGACCGATGGCGACTGTGCAACCATCAGAACTGAAGGGCCGCAAACTTGGCCGAGTCCTCACCAAAATGGGGGCGGTGACCCGTGAGCAAGTGCACGAAGCACTTGGCATTCAGAAAACACGCCGAGTGCCGATCGGGCAGTTGCTCGTTGAACTCGGGTATTGCTCGCAGCCACAGGTTGATGCTGCACTCGCTGGACAGGCGGGGCTCGAGTATCTCGATTTGACGGGTGTTGAAATCAGCGACGAAGTCCGCGATTCGATTCCGGCGGAGAACGCTCGGGCGTACCAGGTGGTGCCACTTGAATACAACCCGAAGGGTCGCAAACTGAAGATCGCGATGAAGAGTCCGGATAACTTCCGCGCGGTTGATGACCTTCGCCTGTTGATGAGTTTTGATGTGCAAGCGGTCGTTGCGAACGCGGACCTGATCGACGAGATGCTCACGAAGTACTACTCGAAGAGCGAGTCGATGATGGATGTTGTTTCCGCATTGGCGGAAGACAGCAAGTTCTCGGATATCGCAAACCGTGGTGCATCGATCGATCTCGACGCGGTCATGGAAGCGGCAGAAGACAATCAGGTCATCAAGTTGTTGAACCTGGTTCTGCTGCAGGCGATCAAGGATCGCGCGTCTGACATCCATATGGAACCGTTCGAGCACGAATTCAAGATCCGTTATCGCATCGATGGCGTGCTGTATGAGATGGTGCCGCCGCCCAAGCATCTCGGGCCTGCGATTACGAGTCGTATCAAGGTCATGGCTGGTCTCGATATTGCCGAACGGCGTTTGCCGCAGGATGGCCGTATTGAACTTTCTGTCGCTGGTAATCCGATCGACCTTCGTGTCGCTGTGCTTCCGACGATCTATGGCGAGAGTGTCGTGCTTCGTGTGCTCGATCGTTCCAATGTGAAGTTGAAACTGGACAAGATCGGATTTCGTGAAGAAGAACTGACGAAGTTTCGAGCGTTGATCAAACGGCCGAACGGCATCGTTGTGGTGACCGGTCCGACGGGTTCCGGCAAGACAACGACGCTGTATGCGGCACTTGCCGAACTCAATGACATTGAGACGAAGATTCTGACAGCAGAAGATCCGGTCGAATACGACATTGACGGCTTGTGCCAGGTACAGATTAACGATGAGGTGGGGCTGACCTTTGCCAAGGCCCTGCGGTCGTTTTTGCGTCAGGATCCGGATGTGATTCTTGTGGGTGAAATTCGTGACCTTGAGACGGCGCAGATTGCTGTGCAGGCGTCTTTGACGGGTCACCTTGTGTTGACAACGCTGCACACGAACGACGCGCCGAGTTCGATCATTCGATTGATTGACCTTGGGATGGAGCCGTTCCTGTTGACCGCCACCATCGAAGGCGTGATTGCTCAGCGTCTGGTGCGAACGCTGGACCCGACGGTCAAGGAGCCGTACATCCCGTCGGAAGAAGAGTTGATGGAGTTGAATCTGCGTTCTGAACAGACCAAGGACCGGACCTTCTTCCGTCCTGGCAAGTCGCGCGAGATCGGCGGCGGCTACAAGGGTCGTATGGCGCTGTTCGAGATCATGGATATGGATGACCAGATGCGAGAATTGGTCATGAAGGAAGCAAGCACCGCGGTCTTGCGTGAACACGCCAGGCGGCGCGGCATGCGATCACTCCGCGAAAGCGGTCTTTTGGCGATTTATGAAGGCATCACAACCATCGACGAGGTGGTCCGTGAAACCTTGGCAGAGGAATAGACGCACACCCTGAGGGGGGTGAGCATAACTGACGACGACGACCAATCGTCGTGCGGAGAACCGAGTCATGGCGACTTTTGCATACGAAGCGATTGATGCGGCTGGCAAAACCCAGAAGGGAACTGTCGAGGCATCGAACAACGACGAAGCCGTTCAACGCATCAAATCGCAGGGATACTTCCCGCAGTCTGTCAAACAGGCGAAATCGAAGAAGGCTGCAGCCGCTGGTGGTGGTGCCTCGGATGCTGCCAAGAAGAAGAAAAAGAAGAGCGGTACCCCGCTGGCCATCGGCGGCGTCCCCGCCAAGAAGTTGACGCTGTTCACACGGCAACTTTCAACGCTGCAGGACGCGGGCTTGCCGTTGTTGCGGTCATTGCAGATTCTGGAAAGTCAGCAGCGACCCGGTCTGCTCAAGAGCATTCTGACAGGTGTGTGTGAAGAGGTCGAGGGGGGTACGAGCCTCTCTGACAGCATGGCCAAGTTTCCCAAAGCGTTTGACCGCCTGTATGTGAAGATGGTGAACGCGGGCGAAATCGGTGGTGTGCTCGACATCATCCTGCAGCGACTTGCAGAGTTCATGGAAAAGAGCCAGCGTCTGCAACGCAAGATTAAGGGCGCGATGGTGTATCCGATCGTGGTCATGGGTATTGCGATCATCATTCTGACCGCGATCATGGTGTTCATCATTCCGAAGTTTGAAGCCATCTTCAACGACTTCGGTGTCGACCTGCCGTGGCTGACCGTGTGGCTGATCAACACCAGTCGTTGGTTTGCCGGTGCGAATCCTGGGCAGACGCTACCTGGCGGTGTTGTTGCATTGATCGGCGGTGTCATCGCGTTCATTCTGCTCAAACTCTCGCGCAGGACCCCCCCAGGCCGTGCTGTGACTGATGTGATCATTCTCTGGATTCCCATTTTCGGTTCGCTCATCCGCAAGACGACGATTGCACGGTTTACGCGAACCCTCGGCACGCTGATTTCTGCAGGTGTTCCGATTCTTGAAGCCGTCACGGTGACCAAAGAGACCTCGGGCAACTTCGTGTTTGAGCGTGCACTTGGCAAAGTGCACGATTCGATCCGTGAGGGTGAATCGTTCGCCGGTCCGTTGCGTGAGAGCAAGACCTGTGACCCGATCGTGGTGAACATGATCGATGTGGGTGAAGAAACGGGTGAACTTGATGTCATGTTGCTCAAAATCGCAGACAACTACGACGAAGAGGTCGATGTTGCCGTCGCCGCGTTGGTGTCATTGCTTGAGCCGTTGATGGTTGTTGTGCTCGGTGGCATGGTCGGGACGATCGTGGTGGCGATGTTCCTCCCGCTGGTCGCGATGATTGAATCGTTGCAGGGTGGCGGTTTCTAATGATCGAACGAGTTGCACAAAACTCGACGGAAGGCTCGCTCATGAAGTCACGCACTGCGCGCACAACGCAAGGGCAGCGGTCCGCGTTCACGCTCATCGAAGTGCTCGTTGCGATCATCGTGATCGGAGCGTTGGTGGGGCTGTTGATCGTGGGATTGACGCGTGCTGGTCGGTTTGCCCGGCAGAAGGCCGCCCAGCAAACTTTGAGCAGTCTCAAGACAGCGACGCTGCAGTTCAAGTCCGAAATGGGGTACCTTCCGCCGTTGGTGTTCGATGGTTCAGAGATGGGTGGACAAGCTGGCGACGGTGCATCGTCGAACGCCGGACCGGTGCATGTGGATTCTCTCAGCCGCGAGATCATCACTGTGTATCAACTCGGCAACACCAACGCACGGGCGTTCCTTCGTGGCGATTTTCTCGGCAGCGGCAGCCCGGACTATGACGACCCACGGTACAGCAAGTTTTCGCTGCCGTTCTATGTGGTGGGGGCCCTCGACGCGCAAGTCGATGGTGTCGATGGACCCGGTATGTCCAAGCCCTTGCCGGATGGTGCCTGGGCAGGTGTTGGCGATGCTCTCGGTGGTTCCAACAAGACCTATGAGCCGTTCATGGATACCGGAACCAGTGCATCACGCATCGAGCGGCAGTACACCGACCCTTCGGAGGTTGCGGAGCACAGCGGCTCGACACCCGGTGACCTGAACAATCGGCTTGCGTTGATTGATGCCAACGGCAAGGCGTACCGCTATTACCGCTGGCTGCCGAATCAAAATCCGACGAACACACTCGAACTGAACATCCCGGCTGTTCTGCTCGACCCGGTGCTCTATCGCGATGCACTTGCTGATCCGACGATTGATGTGACCGACGGCGATGTGAAGTTGCGTAGCGCTTCGTTTGCCATCATCGGTGCCGGTCAGAACAAGGTCTTTGGGACCGAAGACATTGACGAACTGCGCAGCATCATGAGCATGCCCGGCTCGATCGCCGAGGCGGTCGTTCGGCGTGCAGCCGCAGCCGACAACATCGTGGAGGTGGGGGAATGAGTGTTCGCCTTCACCAGATTGACTGTGGCGTGATACCCACGACCTGCCGCGGGCGCGGCTTTACCATCGTCGAGTTGTTTGTGGTCATTTCGATCGCGTTGATCATCGTCGCGGTTGCTCTGCCCGCGTTCAGTTCGATGTCCGCGAGTGCCAACCGCTCGTTGGCCGAAAACACCCTGCGACAAGGCGTGACGCTGGCTCGTGATGTATCCGTTGGATCGGTGCGAGGCGGTGACGGGGCGGCTGTGTTTCTGTTTGATGCCGAAACCGGTCGCATGAACATCGTCGCCGCCGAGTGGATCGGCACCATCGAAGACACACGCGACGGCGATCAGACCCGTCTGGTCGAACGCGATGTGTTCGCACCCGTCGCGGTGGGTGAGACGCTTCAACTGCCGCGATACTGGTCAGTGCGTGGATACGCTCCGGCCCGTTTTACCGCGTCGACCGGCTCGACGCCTGATGATTGGTATGACTCTGACCTCTTCGGCTCGCCAACCGCGTGGCAGCGCGGTCACTGGGTGTTCCCGGAGTCTGGCTTCTATGACATTGAAATGGCTCGCACGACACCAACGGTCGGCATGCAATCGCCCAGGCAGTCATTCATGATTCGCTTTGATACAGCAACGGGTCAGGTCCGTCAAGATGGCCGCGAAGCGTTGTTCGTTGATGTGAGGCCGAGTGACGAAGATCGCGCAGCGACCATTTCCAGCTTCGGACCCGCTGCATCTGCCCGCAACGATGCCGGTGCCGGGTTGCGTGCCGATTGGGCGGACAATCCGTCCAGTTGGGCGTTTCGTGTGCTCACGAGTGGCGATCTTGATCAGGACGGCGTGCCGTACCAGATCAATGACGAACGGTTGCGCCGCGCCCTCCTCGGCAATGAATCGCACGACACCGTGTTGGTCAGTAGCGTCGCTCGCGTTGCACTCTACGACGAGCGTGATCTGGCTCAGGCGTTGGGCGCTCGCGAGTTGGCACGCCGTCGCGGCACAACACAGACCGATTCGCTATACGCGACATTTGAAGATGCCAGCGATCGAATCGGTATCGATTTCACCGGCTTGTTCAGCGGGTCGTCAGCATTCGACCAGAGCCCGGGCGGGCTCAAGCGTCTCAGTGACAGTATCGACCGTTGGATCAACGGCGACACAGAAGTGCAAAGCGACGGCACCGTCGGCAGCGGCTCATTGTTTGAAGAAACGGACGAGCCGAAGGCTGTGCGTTTCATTGTTGATGCGTATTCGGGTGAACTTCTTGAGGTGATTCGATGAAAACCACACAACGAGAAATTCGCCGACGCATGCAGCGAGCATTCACACTTGTCGAAGTGTTGATTGCGGTGCTGGTTCTTTCGCTCGGGTTGCTTGGTCTGGCTGCGATATTCCCTGCGGTCATCGCGCAGCAGCGCAACGCGGTCGATCGCACGCAGGGTGCGGTTGTCGCCAAGGTTGTCCAGCAATCATTGAACAGTTCACAGTTCATGGTCGACTTCAGCGGCCTGCGCCGCGACTTCTGGTTCTCTGCCGATGCCGCTCTTGGTTGCGGCAACGGGTTTGATCTTGACCCTGACGACATGAACTTTCTATGGGAACCAACCTGGCAGTGGGGGCAGGCCGGGCACATGGCGATCTCACCGGCTCAGGTGTATCGCACATCGGGGATGATCGTGGTTGGTTTCGGCAAATTCAAAGATATGAACTGCGCGGACCAGTCGCCTGAACCCGAAGACCTGTACCGCGTGCCGGTGACCGCTCGTTTGTACCCGCAGCCCTACACAGGCGAACAGCCTCGGTATGTCTGGGACTTTGTCCCGCGTCGTGCCCGTCTTTCGGGTGATTCTTCAGACATCGAGATCGCGGTGTTCATCCGCCGGATTGATCCGCGTATTCGCGTGCCGCGTGGGAAGACGCTGTCGGACGTGTTGACCGGGAACAATGGCGTCGGTGTTTCGCAGGCGCGCTTGCCGTTGGGTGCAGACCCGGCGAGTTTGCTTCCGACGGGTGATGGTGCCGCGGTCGATGGGACGGGTACCTATTCGATGCCTCTGACGATGCCTGTCATCGTACGAAGCACGGAGCCCGATCAGATTGTGCTCGATGCGAGCGCAAACGCGACGATGCGCGACCTTTGGAAGCAGGCGATCGCTTCACCTGGACAGATCATCATCGACAATCTGGGCAATGTGCTCAATGTCATCGAAGTACCGGAAGAGCGCAACGGCGAGTTGTCGATCGTGGTTGACCATCGGTACGCCGAAGATGCGACCGATTTCAACTTTGGCGCTGATCCGCGCGGCGTGAAGGTGGAGCAGATTCTGTTCACCGTTCAAAAGCCTGTGCGTGCGTTGACCTTCAGGCCGGACTGGTGAAATGAGAGGACGAACGATGCATTCAAACGATCATCCTCGCGGCTTTACGCTGATGGAAACCCTCATCGTGGTGGCGCTCGTCGCGCTGCTTTCGGTTGGTATTGCGGGTATCTTCGGGACCGTTGGTGAGACGATCACCCGTGGCCGACGCGTAAGCGAACTCAACCGTGCCGCTGCTCAGATTGAGCGCGTGATGCGTGCTGACTTTGACCGTATGAGCCGCGAGGGATTCCTCGTCATTCGCAATGAATACGCGAACGCTGGCAACAATGTCGCGCTCTTTGACCCGTCGCTTTTTGAAGGTGAGCCGGATCTGGCGCCGCGCCGTATCGACGAGATTCAGTTCTTCGCACTCAATGAAACCGGACAGTTTCAGTCATCGCGTGTCCCGCTGCATCCTGACCTGATTGCGGAGTCGAGCGTAGCACGCGTGTACTACGGGCATGGCAAGAAGATGATTCGTCCGATTGTGACGAACAGCAACGCGACGACGCGGCGTAACTCATACTTCAGGCCGATTCTGTATGAAGTCAACTGGTTCCCCGAAGCATCACTCGGCTTTGACGCGACCGGGTCCCTTCCCGCGGGTCAGCGAAACCCAAATCAGTACGCGTCCGACTGGTCGGTGCTTCGCAAGGTGATGCCGATGATGTCTCGTCAGCGGCTCTTGTCGGGTGCAAGCGTCGCCGAGATGGATGTTCCTGATGTCTTCGTCAATGACTTCGGTTTCCCTCGTGGATTGCTGCTCGATAGCCCGGTGCAGACCGCCATGCAGCCGACCGCACAAAGTGTGTTCCTTCGGATGGCTCGTCAGGAATCGGGTATGAACGGCAACGCCTTTGTGCCGCTCGGGTATCGAGTTGATTCAACGCTCAATAAACCACTACCAACCAGCGGCATCGTGGACATCGTCGTCGGCGATTTCTCCGAGTTGCAAAGTATTGTCAACCACGCTGCGATCGATTCGACCGGCAATATTTTCTGGCCGGACGATGTTGATCGCAACGGTGCGCCGTTTGGCGACATGTTCAACCCGCTTTCCAAGAGCGACCGCCAGCACATGAAAGCGTGGATGCTCGATGCGATGCCTGCCAATCGCAAGGATGAGATTCCGGGCTTGTGGGCCGAACGCCCGCGTATCCGCTATGAGAGCGAGCCGCCGCTTTTGTCGATCGAAGATGCGTTCCTCGATAGCAATGGTGCCGGGCCGCAAGAACTTGAACGGGCGTACCGCGAAGCAGACCAGGTCGCATTGACCAGTTCAGTCTTTGTGCCGCGCTGCACCGAGTTCATCGTCGAATGGACCTACGGGCTCGTCGATCAGGCTGCCGGTTCACCGACCGCTGGCCAGATGATCTGGTACGGGCTGCCTCGATATGACGATGTCAACGAGAACGGTGTCTTTGACGGGAACGATGTGATTCTCGCCCAGCCGTACGGCGACCCGGCGACCTCACCGCTCGCGATCGATGTCTTGCCGCCTCTGACCGGTCAGCCCGCGTCCGACTTTACCAACAACGATATCTACCCGACGCGCGACCTGATCAACTACACGCCGAACCCCGCGGGTGTCAACCCGAGTGCGGTGACCGAGACAGCGCTCTTCGGGTACTACGACCCGGGGCCCGGGCAGGTTTCTGCGAGCGGCGGGGGGGCGGTGACAACCGATCCTGATGATGGCTCATGGGACTCACGGGCTCTCGACGACCCTTCGCAGCGTCGGCCGTGGCTCTGGCCTGCGATGATCCGGGTGACCATGACCATTGCCGATTCAACAGATCCAACGATTGAGACGACCCATCAGATCGTCTTTGAAGTGCCCCAGGGGGGGCTTGACAACGAGTAAGGGCCGCGGCGTCACGCCGGCCGGTCGGGCCGAGGCGAACGCGGGTAAACAACGCACGGACAGTGCTGATTACGGGCAGGAGTACGCATGATGCTGCTCGAGCATACGAAAATGGTGAATGTCGTGAAAACCGAAGCACGCCGAGGGTCCATTCTGGTCCTGGTGCTGGGCATCCTGGCGATGATGGCGGTCTTCGCCGCGGTCTATCTGTCCATCGGGATTGGTGACCAGCGGTCTGCCCGTGCGCTTGAAACCAAGCAGGAGCGCCAGGAGATCGCGCCCGTGGTCGCCGACTACATCGCCGATGTGATCGCACAGGACCGACTCGCGACCACCATGCGTCCTGGTTCGAATGATGCCGGCACGATCATGCGGGCATTCCGCGAGAACACCGACTACCCGCTGGTCGATCAGACGCGTCGGAGTATCCCCGGTCTAAACGGTTTCAGTGGTGCGCTTGCCGAGATTTTCCGATTCCACCCTGCCGGCACCCACACGGAAATGTGGCCTGGCGCGTTGCCGGGGAGCCCTGATCCGCGTGTCGCTGACGACCCGTGGCTCGCGGTCAGTGAGCCGACCTATCTGGGCGATCCGTTGCTTCGTGAAGTGCCTGCGGATACCTCGTCGTGGTGGCGTGATCGCCGCGACTGGGGACAGATCAGTAACTTCGCTCCTGACGGGTTGTTCGTCAACTTGTTCGCACTACGCAACAACTTCGACGCTGAGCGTGGCATTCAGAATCCGGACGAAATGAGTCACTGGCTTTCGCTGGTCAAGCGGACCAACCCGGGCGATCCGGCGGGGTCGCAACTGCGTGCTACAGATGCCAACTCGGGTGAAACGCACATCACCGGGCTGACGGTTCCAGCACTTGATATGAAGAATACGCCCGCGTTCTGGACCATGGACCAGCGCAATCTGTTCTTCCCTATTGGGCAAGGGTTTGCCATGCTCGACCCGGGCGGCAATGTCGCCGGGTGGGGGAGCCCGTACTTCCCAGACTACCAGTACGCCGATGCCGACGGCGACGGCTTTGCCGACTCACGCTGGTTTGAACTCAAGGACTCGACTTTTGCAGATATCAACGAAGAACTGAGTCTGTTGACGAACTCGGGGGATTTTCGCATCTTTGTCGCTGCCCGGGCGATCGACCTTTCTGGTCGTGTCGATGTGAATACGGCTTCTGACGGCGGTATCGCACCGACCGCGCTGACGCCGCTTGGTGCAACCCCCGGCGAAATCGATGTTCGCCGTCTGCTCACGATGGAAGATGCAGCCCTGTCGTATCTTTCCGATGTTGGTGGCATGGCGCCGGTCCCGCTTGGGTACTCAAGCATTCCTCGCCCGCTCGATGCCGGCACGGCATTTGTCGAAGACCCTGGTTCAGACTATTCGGGGTACGGCTACGAGTTTGCAGATCCCGATCTCGGTAAACCCGTTCCTGCGTGGATCGGTTGGTTCGGCTACGACGGCTTGCATCGGGCGATGCAGGTGCCGTCCTACCCGTGGTCCGTGCAGGTGCCATCGGTGTTGCCGACCGAAGTGCGCGGCATTGTTCAGCCGAGCATTGACAACTACAACGCGATCCTGGAGATGGTGCCTACTTCGCCGTTCGAGTTCGCGTATCTGCTGCAGTCCGAAGGCGAGACTGTGCAGACGACGCTGCGCGATGGGCTCAACCGTCGTGCGCTCAACCGGGCCGAACGGTATCTGCAAGTCGGCAGTGTCAGCCCGCTCGAAATCGAGGGCAGCGCGTTCGGTTTTGAAGAAGCACCCGAGCGGTTCGGCTCACGGTTGTTCAATCTTGCGGACCTGAGCGAGTTGCTGACTTACAACAACTTGAATGATCCGGCGACCTTCTCGCATCTTGAGGCGGCGATCGATGGTCGATATGAAGATGGTCAAGCCGACCCGCTCCTGACGACACGGCGATTTGGTCCATTGCGTTCCGGGCGTGAACTCGCTTTCGAACGAGATGGGCACGACAACACCTCGCGTGGCAGCGAGTTTGGTGTGCCAACCGGTGCGGATGGTGTCATCGATGCCGATGTGTTGGCGTTACACGCGGTTTCCCCTCGTCAACGACTCACGACCGTCAGTGGCGCTGCCGACCAGAGGAGCCTGTCGGCGCTCACCGGCGCTCCGAATCGGTACGGTGTGCGTTTGCAGGACGGCGAAGCCAAACAGTACTTCCCGGATGTTGCAAACAATGTAAGCAGTGCGTTCTCGCTTTATCGCCAGGCGCTTGCGCCGCATTCAGATATCGATGCGTCGTGGGATGGACAAAGCACGGTCAACTTTGATCGTTACAGAACCTTGTTCTATGGCTACGGCGGACCCGAACTTGCACTTCGCGCTGCGGCCCACCTTGCGGTCAACTTGCGTGACCAATATGACACGGATGGCGACACGACGATTGGCACGCTGGTATTGTCGAACCCGAGCGGCATTCCGCTCATCGGCCCCCCCGCAGGTGCCGGTATCACCGACAACGACCGCCGCAACTGGCCGGGTTGGGTTTCGGGAAATCGACTTGTGCCCCCGGCGAACCACGCTTTTAACGGCGGTCCTGGTCGCATCGAAGCCGACGCAATCAATGTCTATGGCATCGAGCCGCAGCCATTCATCGTCGAGGCGATGAGCATCAATGTGCACACCGATGCACCGAACAACCCAGGTATCCCGGGCGGCGAACCGAATGGCGATATCGACTTTGATTCGGCGCTCTGTCAGCCGCCCCAGCCCGGGCAGCCGTCCTTGCAACCGATTGAAATCACGATCGGCGGCAAGTTGGATTCTGGCGATTTCATGGCCGGCGATCCGAACCTGCCTTGGGAACTCAATGTTGACTTTGCGATGCAGGTGTTTGCGGTCAAACTGCACAACCCGTTCAATCGACCTGTGACCCTGGGTTCTGGCGCTTCGGGCCCCCCCGAGACTGGCGCTCAGGCCGATGACGCCGGGCCGCGCGCATTCAACTATTACATCGAATTTGGTGGCCGATACTTCAAACTCGCTCGGTATACGCCGCCCAACGCTGTTCGTCCAAACTACGGGCTTAGCGCGGTGACACTCAATCCTGGTGAGACGCGTGTGTTTTATATGCTCGCGCAGGAAGACGAGGAAGAGATCGTCGAGCGCTGGTCGCGGTACATCAACGCCTATGGCGGCGTCGGTCAGGCGCTCGGCTTCAGCGATTTGCAGAACTGGCTGAACAAGCAGTTTGAGTTAAAGGGCCTGAACGCAAACGCCAGCGCGGTGTGGATTCGTCGCTTCAACCCGGAGACCGGTTTGCTCGACAACACCGTTGACTCTGCGGATCTCGATCCGGATGTGCCAGCGGACTCAAGTTTTGAAGATCTATGGAGTTTCCCGAGCACGCAGTTCCCGTCAACGGTGTCGGGCGGCACGCCGCGCGATCCTGACTGGCAGGTTGTTCGGTTGTGGAAGAAAGTCACGGTCGGCGAAGAAGAATCACGCTGGGATAACGCAGTCAATGACACGGATAACTGGCTGGAGAACGATCAATTGGTTGATCGTCTCCGCGAACCAGATCCGGACTTCTTCACCCCACCCGATGGCAACTATCAGGCTGCATCCAAGCGGATCGGGTATCTGGACTCACGGCCTCTGTACGCCGGTGGGTACGACCCGGCCAATCTGCGTGACCGACCCCGTGTGCGCGGCACGCGTGGGTGCATTCAGTCGCTGTCGACCGCCTTCATGGGTGACGATAACGACAACACCGGTTGGACGATCGCATTCTATTCGTTCGTTCGCCGTGCAGGGTTTGATGACAACTGGTCAACGCGTGACCCGTCGGATGACGAGCGCATGTTGCGCGGGGTGCTTCCGATCTGGTGCATCGAAGCGATCAGTTCCAAAGCGAACAGCAACAACCAGACGAAAACGCTGAATATCAAGGACAGCAATGTTCCGACGGGTGATTTGAGTGACTCTGATTTTGATTTCAATCAGCCATGGGCATTCCGTCGGTTCAGCCAGTTCTTGAACGAGAATGACCCGGTTGAAGAGTCATTCAACCAGACCCCCAACGAGTGGGACGGCCCGAGATCGAGTGAATGGCCGAAAAACGCGGCCGACGGCGGCAACCGCCTCAAGAACGAAAATCGTCTGCACGATCAGTTGTATGGTCCGGTGCGGTCATCGACCTCGCCGATCCTGCAGGGTGCCGAGTCGATTGCGCCCGAACTTCATGTGCGCAGCGACAAGTTTGAGGTTGACCCCGGCGGTTCGCAGGATCCGATCGATATCTCGCGTGTGACTGACATTCTGTCGCCGCTCGCCATCGGCCCTGAATATGACCCGTTCGGCGATCCTGACGAAGACGGGGGGGTTGATGACGACAATGACATCAAACTGCCCGGTCGGTACCTGACACTCAGTGAAGCGTTTGCACTCGCGCTCGGGTTTGATGAACTCGATCTCGAAGACACCAATGCGGACGGCATCGCGGAAGGTGATGGCACCCCAGACGAGACGGTGTACAACCGTTATGTCTTCTTCGATGCGTCGAAACGCAATGTGAGCGATGCGCCAGGTCAACCAGCGACGGGCGACTGGGAGTACGCATTCGATCGCAATCAACTGTGGGTCGACAAGTTCGTGCCGTTTGATAATGTCGATGCCGACGCAAATCCAGCCACAGTTCCTGATGGTTTGTTTGATCCGACGCAGGGCGACTATCGCATGGGCTTTGGCGTGACACCAGCCATGATGTTGCTCGACAGTGTGCAAACACTGACCGACGGCGATGCCAACACGATTCTCGGCCGCGCCTTGCCGGGTCGTATCAATGTCAACACCGCGTCGTTGCCGACGCTGCGCACGATTGGTATGTTGTCGCCAAGTATTTCGCGCGATGCCTATGGCGTGCCCGAAAACTGGGCGTGGCGTCTGGCCGATCAATCGCAGTTTGGCAATGTCACCGATCCGAGCGGGTTCGACAATACGCCATACATTGACTGGGTGGGAACACCGAGCAACAGCGCGGAGGTGGGGCTCGGTATGCCTGACTTTTCGCAGATGGACATCGCAGCCACGATCGCTGCCTATCGCGATCGTGCTCGGCAGATCGAGTACCGATTCGCGTCACTACCTCTGGGCTTGCAAGGACCAGGCGCAGCGGCTCGCGACACTGGCTTTATCGCCAGCGATGGGTTGAGCGATCTGTATCTGATGGATCCGAACGAGGAGTCATTTGCGCTCAACAACCGTGCTGACGATTTCGGTCGCCAGAACATCACCGGTATACAGGCACTGCGTGAAGTGGCCGGTTTCACCTCGCCCGGCGAGTTGTTTGCTGCCAAAGTCCGGGCTGATCTGGATGATGCTTATCCGATCGCGACACTACCATTTACGGGCAAAGAAGCCGCTCCGAATCAACTCGATTACTTCGCGCGTGACACGCGTCAGAATAACCCTGTCGCGCTCGAGACTTTCGAGAAGAGTGGGGCTCCTGACAACTTCCGTGTCCGGATGGAGCCGCGCGGCTATAGCGATTTTGATCCGTTTGGTTCAGGCTCATACAACGCCAACCGCGCGTATTACGCCGATGAGATTGGCAACGACTACGACGAGCAGCTGGTGCTTCAAAGCCAACTGATGAACCTCGTGACGACGCGAAGCGACCTGTACGCGGTTTGGTTTATCGTTCGAGGTTATACCGAAGAGGATGTCAGCAATCTGCGAGGCGATGTCAACAGCCTCGATGATCCGGGTGCAGATCCGATGACACCCAGTCTCGAACGCCGTTACCTGATGGTCGTCGATCGGTCCAAGGTAGGGACCTGGGTTGATTTCAATGGCGACCAGGTGATGCAGGAAGAATCGGAAATCGTCACGCAACCTGAGATCGTTCTGTTGCGTGAACTTCCGAACTGATTGGTGCCCCGACCCGTTGGTTGGGGCGAAATGAGTCAGCACGCGCCGGTCCGTCGCCGACCCGAGGCGGGCCGGTGTTTCTTTTTGCCTGTTATGGTGTGTATGCTTCCGGCATCCAGGGTGTAGCTCAGCTTGGTAGAGCGCGTGGTTTGGGGCCACGAGGTCGGAGGTTCGAGTCCTCTCACCCTGATTCTTTCTCGGCTTCCGATTCGTGGCCGAGGTGCGGGCACATTAATCGTTGCCCGCACGCCATATCTCAAACAGTGCATACGCAGCAACGATCACCGAATGGTGGATTTGTCCGCGCCCGATGAGTGACGGAATCTCTGTCAAAGGCTTGGTGACGACTCGAATCTGCTCATGCTCGTCTAGATTCTGTTGTGCATCGTTGATCGCATTTTCGATGACATAGGTATGAAACCGGTTGTTGAGGATGGCGGCATTGGCCGAGAGCGCGCCGATGAACACTGGTTCATCGCCGGTGAATCCTGTTTCTTCGCGCAATTCTCGTGCTGCGGTGACGGCGGGGTTTTCGTCACGGTCGACGATCCCGCCGGGCGTTTCGAGCGAGTTGATGCCCACGCCGAACCGAAACTGTTCAACCAGAACGATCTCCCGATCTGGGGTTATGGCGAAAACATTCACCCAATCAGGTGAGTCGATCACTGCAAAATCGCCCGATCGTGACGCATCACTCGGGCAGTGCCAATGCTGTTCTTCGAGGGTGAATATTCGCGTTGTCGCAAGTGGACGGGCGTTTTTCCGAATCCACGGTTCGATGGGGTCGTGCCCGTCATGTGTCATGTTGGTACTGTAGCGATCCACACACGCTTCTGACGAGGTGGTCTGGACGGGATGGCAGGGACGAATTGTGCCATCTACTATGCGTTGTCGTAATACCCCTAGAGAGGAGTCTCGTATGAACACAGTGAGGAAGTTGACCATCGGAGCAGGACTTGCGATTGCGAGTACCGCCATCGGGCAGGTTCGCCCGGATGCGGGCATGTTCCGCTATCCGGATATCAGTGCGACCCAGATCGCCTTTCATTACGCTGGCAATCTGTGGACCGTCGGGCGTGACGGGGGCGTCGCAACGCAACTCACCAGCCCGACGGGTAACGAAATCCTGCCGAGATTCAGTCCGGATGGCTCGCGCATTGCGTTCCTCGGGAACTATGAAGGCAATGCCGATCTGTACACGATCTCATCCAGTGGTGGGCTTGCCGAGCGCTTGACCTATCACCCGTCCTCCGAAGTTCTCTGTGACTGGACCGCGGATGATGAACTGATCTTCTTCCAAAACGGTCTTGCCGGGCTCGGTCGCATGACCGAGTTGTACACGGTCTCCGTTGATGGCGGCCTGCCCGAGAAACTGCCCGTGCCATACGGTGCGGTGGGCGCGATCAGCCCTGATGGTGACTGGCTTGCATACACGCTCCACACGCGCGACAATCGAACCTGGAAGCGCTACCGCGGCGGCATGGCGACCGACATCTGGCTGTTCAACCTGAACGACCACACTTCAAAGAAAATAACTGATTTTGAAGGCACCGACACCATCCCCATGTGGTTCGGAAGCAAACTCTATTACCTGTCCGACAACGGCCCGAGCCACCGGCTCAACATCTGGGTCTATGACCTGCAGGACGGAAGTCACACACAGGTCACCACTTTTGACGATTACGATGTCAAAAACCCCGCGATGGGACCTGGTGCTCGGGGCGAGGGCGAGATCGTCTTCCAGCACGGCTCGACGATCAAAGTGCTTCGTCTCGACAATGCTTCCGTGCGCACGGTCGATATTCAGATCCCTGGCGACTACCCAAACCTGCGTGATCGCCGGGTGAACGCGGCGAACTACATCACCAGTTGGGACATCTCACCCAGCGGCAAGCGCGCCGTTGTGAGCGGACGAGGCGATGTGTGGACGCTCCCTGCTGAAAATGGAGCGCCTCGACAGATTACCGATACGGACGGTGCCTACGAGCGCAATCCGTCATGGAGCCCGGACGGCCGATGGATCGCGTATTTCAGCGATGAAAACGATGAGTATGAGTTGTACATTCGCCAGTCTGATGGCAAGAGCGACGCACGCCGACTCACCAACTTCGGCGAGCAGGGCAAGGCGACCTTCTTCTTCAACATTTTCTGGAGTCCGGACTCCGAGACGATTGCTTTTACCGACAAGGCCGGGCAGTTGTTTGCCGTTGAGATTGGTGATGCAGAAGACACCGGCTTCGCAGAAGCGACGCTGATCACGCGATCACCTTGGGGCAACCAGTTCGCGGTGAACTGGTCACATGACAGCCGGTGGATGACCTATTCCAAGCAGTTGGAAGAGGGTATGACCAGCGCGGTGTTCGTGTATGACACTGAATCTGGTGAAGAGCATCAGGTGACGGCCGGTTACTTCAACGACAACAGCCCGGTCTTTGATCGCAAAGGCAAGTGGCTGTTCTTCGCGTCGAGTCGTTCGTTCTCGCCCGATTACAGCGACCTCGGTCTCGAGTTTATCTACGACAGTACCGAAGTGCTGCTCGCGGTACCCTTGACCGAAGACACCGCCCACCCCTGGCTGCCCGAGAGTGACGAACAGGAATGGGAAGAAGCCGAAGACAAGGACGAATCTGACGCCGAAGAAAGCGACGAAGGCGAAGGCGACGAAAACGCAGATGAGGCCGAGGAAACGGACAGCGAGGACGGCGATGCCGAAGAGGCGACACCTTGGGTCGACGACGGATTGACCGGCAAGTGGGAAGGCACCGTGAGCGGTCCTGACATGCCGCCTGGTGGATTGCCGTTCACAATGGAGTTGACGCTCGGTGAAGATGGCAGCACGGTCACGGGTTCGTTGCAGTCCATGATGGGCGGTGCTTCTGTGGAAGGCGGCTCGTTTGACAAGGCGTCAGGTGCGCTGCGATTCACAATGAACATCGAGTCAACTTCGGTGTCTTTTGATTTGCAAGTCAAGGGTGAATCCATCAGTGGTAAGGCGACGGCTGAAGGTCAGTCGATGAACATCTCCGCCAGCCGCACGCGCCAAGGACCAGCCGGCGCGGGCGAAGAAGGAAGTGGCGAATCAGAAGAGGCCGTAGAAGTCGTCGAAATCAACCTCGAAGACTTTGAGTCTCGGGCAATTCGTCTGCCGGTTTCAACCGGCAATTTCTACAACCTTGCTGTGAATGATTCAAACCATCTGCTGTATGTGCGAGCAGGCGGGGGGATCAAGTCATTTGATATGAGTTCAGATGACAAGTCTGAGAAATCTGTCGGATCGGGTGGCGGTTTCGCCATCACCGCCGACGGGAAGAAGATTTTGATTCCTGCGGGCAGTGGGGCGAATATTCAGAACGCGAGCGCCGGGGCGAGCGGCAAAGCCGTTGTGACCGCTGGTATGACCGCTCATATTAACCCACGCGACGAATGGAAGGGCATTCTGCGTGACGCGTGGCGTCGTCATCGAGATTTCTTCTATGTCGAAAATTTGCACGGCGTCGACTGGGATGGCGTGTATGCTCGCTACGAGAACATGCTGCAGTCAGCCTCTAGCCGCAGCGATCTGAGTTTCATCATCGGTGAAATGATCGGTGAACTGAATATCGGTCACGCCTACTACTACGGCGGCGACATTCAGAGTGCGACAAGTGTGAACATTGGCTTGCTCGGCGTTGATTTTGCCGTCGCATCAGATGACGCAGGCAACGAGGCGTACCAGATCGCCCGAATCATCGAGGGGGGGCCATGGGACGAACAGGACCGCGGCCCGCTCAGTCAGCCGGGTGTTGATGCCAACGAGGGCGACTTCCTGCTTGCGGTCAATGGTTCGCCTTTGACGACGGACATGAGTCCTTATGAGCCGTTCCAGGGCTTGGTGAGCCGCGTGACTTCGCTGACCTTGAGTGAGAATGCTGTGCTGGGCGACGATGACGACCGCGAAGTGCTCGTCGAACCGATCGCCAGCGAGAGCGGTTTGCGTTATCGTGCGTGGGTTGAAGGCAACCGCAAGTATGTCGAAGAGAAATCAGACGGCAAGATCGCCTACATTTATGTGCCCAACACGGGTGTCAACGGTCAGAATGAACTCTTCCGCGGGTTCTATGGTCAGCTCGGCAAGCAAGCCATGCTGATCGATGAAAGGTGGAACGGCGGCGGGCAGATTCCAAACCGATTCATCGAACTGCTCAATCGGCCTCGTTCAAACTATTGGGCGCGTCGCGACGGCAAAGACTGGCCATGGCCACCAGACAGTCACCAAGGCCCAAAGGCGATGCTCATTAACGGGCTCGCAGGCTCGGGCGGCGACATGTTCCCGGCACTCTTCCGCCAGGCGGGTCTCGGCAAAATCATCGGGACACGCACCTGGGGCGGCCTCGTTGGTATCTCGGGCGTGCCCGGACTCGTCGACGGCGGTTACACCGCGGTGCCAACCTTCGGGTTCTATGAGACCGACGGCACATGGGGCATCGAAGGACACGGCGTTGATCCTGACATGGAAGTGATCGATGATCCCGCACTGATGGTCGATGGCGGTGATCCACAGTTGGATGCCGCGATCGAGCACCTGCTCCAGGAAATCGAGCGCATTCCATATCGTCCGGGCGTGCGTCCGAGCGATCCAGATCGCAGCGGACTCGGTGTGACCGAAGAAGACAAGTAAGTCGCAGCCCGAGCGGGCTGCTGCGACAACAATCGGGCATGCCGGACACAAGTTCCGGCATGCCCTTTCTCTTTTTGAGGTGTTCGATCAATGACAGCACGACCGATTGGCATCATGGCAGCCATGCCGGAAGAACTCGAATCGGTCGTTTCGCTGATGGTCGATGTTCAGCCGGTCATGGTGCGTGGTCGGCGTTCATTCCATCGCGGAACGATCAAAAGCCAATCAGTGGTGGCGGTTTTCTCGCGGTGTGGGAAGGTCGCAGCAACAGCCACAGCAACCGAACTGATCGTGCGATTCGATGTCCATTCACTCTTGTTCACCGGACTCGCTGGGGGAATGGGCGATTCGGTGCGCGTCGGCGACATGGTCATTCCCGAGACGCTGATGCAACACGATCTTGACGCTCGCCCATTGTTTCCCCGGTTTGAGGTGCCGCTAATGGAACAGGCGATCTTCAAGACAGACGACACCTTGCGCGAGCGGCTCATCACGGCTTCTGAGGTGATGTTGCGGAATATGAACCAGGATCAGCCGAGCTGCATTCAAACTCTGCATGGTGGACTAATTGCCTCTGGAGATCAGTTCATTGGTACCCACGACCAGCGACTCGCTCTTCGGTCTGCTCTTCCCGGTGTTGTTGCGGTCGATATGGAATCTGCAGCAGTTGCTCAGGTTGCATCGGACTACGACATCCCTTACGCCGTTTCACGCGTTGTTTCGGACACAGCGGACAACAACGCTGAAGGTGCGTTTCTCGATTCACTCGGTTCGCTAGCCGCGAACTACACACGCGGTATCTTTGAACGATTTTTTGAATCGTAGTTCACAGGCCAAAGTCAGTTGTTTCGGGTACGCTGTAGGCACATGAGCTGCGTCGAAGACCAACTCGGGTTGACACTCACCCTCGGAGCCGGCGGTGGCGGCGGGGCCGCTGTTTCGATTGCCATCATTCTGGTGTTCGGGGTGGTCGCCCAATGGATCGCATGGCGGGCGAAATTGCCGTCGATTTTACTGTTGCTGCTCGCGGGATTGCTCGCCGGACCCGGCATGCGGTCGTGGAACCCCGAGTCGATTCTTGTGATCAATCCGGATGACATGTTCGGCGATCTGCTGATGCCGCTCGTGGGCATTTCAGTCGGACTCATCCTGTACGAAGGTGGCCTGACGCTCAGTTTTCGAGAAGTTCGGTCCGTGCGCAAGACAGTTGCACTCATGGTCACGATTGGTGCGATGGCGACCTGGGTGATCGCGGGGCTCGCAGCGTGGTCGTTGCTTGGCATGCCGTTGCCACTTGCCGTGCTCTTGGGTGCGATTCTCGTTGTCACCGGACCAACGGTGATCGGGCCGCTCCTGACGCACATACGGCCGGCCGGTGCGGTCGGGCCAATACTCAAATGGGAAGGGATTGTCATTGACCCCATCGGGGTCGGTTTGGCGGTCCTCGTGTTTGAAGCCGTCCGACTTGGCAACCTCGAAGAGGCGACCTCTGCAGTTGTCATTAACATTTTGAAGACAGTTCTGTTTGGCGGTGGGCTTGGTGCCATCGCTGCATTTGTGCTTTTGCGTTTGTTCTCGACCTTCCTTGTGCCAGATTTTTTGCAGAATCCGTTCAGTCTCATGCTGGTCATCGCCACCTTTGTCGGCGCGAACGAGTTGCAGACTGAGTCCGGATTGCTCGCGACCACCGTCATGGGCATCGTACTTGCCAATCAATCCAAAGCCGATGTTCGACACATCATCGAGTTCAAAGAGAATCTTCGGGTCCTGTTGATATCGACGCTGTTTATCGTTCTTGGCGCACGGCTCGATATCTCAACGATGAAAGGCTTGAACTGGTTCGCAGTCGCCGGGTTCGTCGTCGTGCTTATTCTGATTGCTCGTCCGGCGTGCGTTGCGGTTTCAACGATCGGGTCTGGATTGAGTTTTCGGGAAAAGGTGTTCCTGTCACTCATGGCGCCGCGCGGGATTGTGGCTGCTGCAGGCGCAGCAATCTTCTCTCTCGCGCTTGAGATCGAGATCGAAGCCGGCGAACTCACGCTCGAGGGTGTTGAGCAACTTGTGCCGGTCACCTTTACGGTCATCATCGCGACCGTGACCTTCTACGGCTTGATTGCCCCGGTAGCGGCCAAACGCCTCGGTGTGTCAGACGAAAACCCGCAGGGGATCTTGTTTGTCGGTGCGACACCCTGGGTGCGAGCGGTGGCGACACGACTCAAGAAGCGTGGCATTCGCGTGCTTCTCGTCGACACGAATCGAATCAACGCTCGAGCAGCCAAAATGGAACATCTCGACGCGTGGCAGGGGAGTATCCTGGCAGAACACGCGATCGAACAACTCGATTTGCGCGGCATTGGACGGGTGCTGGCGCTCACGCCCAACGATGAAGTCAACGCACTCGCGTTGCAGCGTCTCGGCGAGTTGTTCGATTCGTCCGAGTTGTACACCTTGCCGCTTCGCGTGAGCAAGAAAGACGAAGGCAAGACCACCGTGCACGGCATCGGTCGCCACCTGTTCAGCCAGGAAGTGGACATGGATTCCATCGAATCGCGCTTCGAGCATGACTGGGTGATTAAGGCAACGACGCTTAGTCAGGAGTTCGGCTACGAAGATTGGCGACTGCTGTATGGACCGAAGGCCGTGGTCATGTTTGCCATTTCCCCCACCGGGCAACTCTGGATCGGTTCTGCCGGTCGTCAACTGCCCGCTGAGCCGGGGTGGACGATCCTCGGCTTGGTCAATCCGAACGAACTGATCTTCGCCTGATCGTTGCGCCAACCCGGTTCGATCGCTCAAGCAATCAGATCGAGCGTGCGACCTGCCGCGCCCGGACCCCCCGCGCCAGCGCTTGCTGCGTTGACGGTCCCGGTCGAGGAAGTCGCACCGCGCTGCACGCCGATGAGTTCACGACGGGCCTCCGACTCCATGCGCATCGCTTTGGCTGCAACCGCTCGATCTTGTCCTGATGGGTTCGCTGGTGCGAGCGCTGCCCGCTTGATCTGCTGGGCCTTGGCGATGGTTTCTTCGGGTGTTGAACCGGGACTTGTGTCCACCTGAACATGTCCTCCGACAGCGTATTGTGTGCCATCCGGACCGGTCTGGTAGTCATATTGTGCGCCGCCTCGGGCCAGTCCGCCCGCTGCAGCGATATGCGCCTGCTCGTGTGTCCGTACCTCGGCATCACGCTCTTTCAGTTTCGCCAACTCTGCCTGCTCGGCTTCAGAAAGTGAGCCCAGCCGAGAACCGAGCACCGCAGCATCGCCGTCGGCGTTTGTCTGAAACGCGGTCCCTTGGTGGGAGCGCGGTTCCGACACCGACCGCGTGGCATGTGTTCTGTGAGGCGCCTGAGGCTGATGAATCGGCGTTGTACCGGTAACCGGGCGCACCATGATGGTCTTGCCCGAGCCGACTTTGCACACCGGATGCACAGGGTTGACTGGCCCGGTATCAATCGGTCCGATATGTCCAGCAGCATCGACAGACATCGTTCGTCTGGGGCATCGACCAAGACTACACCGCACTGAAGCGAAGTTTGAGAGATTGCGGAGTATGCATCAGTACCAGTCGTCTCTCAATGGTTACACATTGAAGTACTTGGCCTGCGGGTGGTGCACGATGATCGCGCTTGTCGATTGCTCCGGATCGATCTGCCAGTTCTCGGTGAGTTGACACCCGATTCGCTCGGGTTCGAGTAATCTGAAGAGTTTCTCCTGGTCGGACATCTCCGGGCAAGCCGGGTAACCGAACGAGTAGCGACTGCCCCTGTACTTCTGTTGGAACAAATCGCGGATCGCTGGACTGTCGTCGCCGCCCAGACCGAGTTCGGCCCGCATGCGCTTGTGCCAGAGTTCAGCGAGCGCCTCAGCAGTCTCGACACCCATGCCATGCATGTACAGATACTCAGCGTAATTGTCAGACTCAAACAGCGTCTTGGTGACCTCGCTGACACGCGAACCCATCGTGACGCACGAAAGCCCGAGGACATCGCGCCGCCCGGCATCTCGGCATTCTTCCTGGGACATGAAAAAGTCCGCGATGCACAGCCTGCGCTTGGTGGTCTGGCGGGGGAACGAGAATCGCTCAATCTCCCGGTCATGATCGGTTGCGTCAAAGACGACAAGGTCGTTTCCATCGGACGCACACGGGAAGTACCCATCAACCACCGCAGGCTGAAGGATGTCGTCTTCGCGACACTGTAACTTCAACCGCTCGAAGATGGGAGTCACAACTTCGTCAATCTCACGCTCGAATGCTTCGGCGGTGCGTGCGCCCTTTTTGAACTGCCACTGCCCGCGAAACAGCGCAACGGTGTTGATGTACGGATAGATCTCGTCGAGCGCGATCGATGTGGTCACGCGCGTGCCGAGGAACGGTGCGTTCGGGCGATCGACTTCGCGATCGACCTCACTGCGCACGATCTCAGCGGTTGCGAGTTGTGCTTCATCTGATCCTCGACGCGCCCGCGAGTGAGCGACCTTCTTCTCGGCTTCCGAACGCTTGGTCATGCGCTCGTCGATTTCTGCATTCAACTCACTCTGTTTCCCATCCGCGATCAGATTCATGATCCGCAAGCCCTCAAACGCATCCTTGCCGTAATAGAGCGAGCCTTCGTATTGTGAACGCAGATGCCCCTCGGCATAGTGGCGCGAAAGTGCAGCCCCCCCAAGCAAAACCGGGACGGCTACATGCTGAGCATTGAGTTCGCGGAGGTTGTCCTCCATGACATGCACGCTCTTGACGAGCAGCCCGGAAAGCCCGATCGCGTCGGCGCCGGTTTCTTGGAGGCCTGCAAGAATATCGGCGATCGGCTGCTTGATGCCAAGGTTGTGGACCGTGAACCCGTTGTTGCTCAGGATGATGTCGACAAGGTTCTTCCCGATGTCGTGGACATCACCCTTCACCGTGGCAAGCACGATCGAACCCTTCGATTGCGTATCGACCTTGTCCATGTGCGGTTCGAGGTACGCAACGGCCGCCTTCATGACCTCTGCCGATTGAAGGACGAATGGCAACTGCATCTGACCTGAGCCAAACAACTCGCCGACCGTCTTCATGCCGTCGAGGAGGTGGTCGTTGATGATGATCAGTGGCGTGTACTGCTCCATCGCGGCATCAAGGTTTTCCGTGAGTTGTTCCCGTTCGCCATCGATGATGTGTCGACGCAGCCGTTCTTCGAGGGTCAGGTCTTCCAGTTTGGTCGCGTTGTGTGAAACGGCCTGTCCATCCGCGAACAGGTCGATCAAGCGTTGGAGCGGGTCAAAATCAGCATCGTCGATGGTGGGGGGAAGGCCGGTCCCGCCTTGCTCGGTCGCTCGGCGGTCAAAGACCAGATCAAGTGCCGCCTGTTTCTGCTGTTCATCGATTCGATTCAGCGGCAGAATCTTGCTCGCGTGCACAATCGCACTGGTCATGCCTGCTTCGACGAGACTGTGCAGAAAGACGGAGTTGAGCACCACGCGGGCAGGCATCTTGAGCCCGAACGACACATTCGAGACGCCGCAAGTCATCTGCACATCCGGGAACGCAGCCTTGATGCGTGCCACACCATCGATGAGCTCGAGTGCGGACCGTCGATCCGCCTCCATACCCGTTGATATGGGCAGGACGAGCGGATCGATAAACAGGTCAGCGCGGCGCAAGCCGTGTTTGCTCACTGCCCGTTCGATGGATCGAGTCGCGATACTCAGTTTGCGGTCCGCTGTTCGCGCCATGGCGGCCTCGGGGTCTTCGTCGATGGTTCCGATGACCAGACCTGCGCCGAACCGTTTGGCGAGTGAACACATCGCGTCGAACTTGTCTTCGCCATCTTCAAAGTTGGCTGAGTTGATGATGCACTTGCCGGCGGCGTGTTTGAGCCCGGCTTCGATCGTGCGGATCTGCGTCGAATCAAGCATCAGCGGCGCATCGACCGCTTTACTGAAGCGGGCAACGAGTTCGGCCATGTCCGCTGCGTTGTCGCGACCGGCATAGTCAACATTGACATCGAGCACATGCGAACCCTCGCGGGCTTGCTGCCGAGCAAGCGAGACCATGCCGTCCCAATCTTCGGCTTCGAGCAACTCCCGAAACTTTCGGCTGCCTGACGCATTGCACCGTTCACCGACAATCAAGAACGATGCGTCCTGTCGATACTCGGTCGAGGAATACAGCGAACTGCACGAGGGGGCGATCGGGGTGATGTCTCGTTGCGTCTGAGGAACGCCGTGAACAGCAGCCGCGAGTTTCGCGATGTGCTCTGGTGTTGTGCCGCAACAGCCACCGACAATATTGACCCGATATTCTTCGACAAACTGTTTGAGCGCATCGGCAAATGCGTCAGGCTCGAGCGGGAAGACTGTCTGACCATCGATGAGCGCGGGAAGTCCCGCGTTCGGCATGACACTGATACTGCGATCCCAGTGCTTGCTCAGGAACGCGATGTGCTCGGCCATTTCCTTCGGACCGGTCGCGCAGTTGAGCCCGATCGAAGTGATGGGATAGGGGGCGAGCGCGGTCATGGCCGCTTCGATGGCGCTCCCCACCAGCATCGTGCCCATGGTCTCGATGGTGATGCTGACGAAGATGGGCAACTCGGTGACCGGGCATCGGCCGGCTGCTGCCAGTTCGTCGAGACAGGCATTAATCACACACTTGGCCTGCAGGAGATCCTGAGCCGTCTCGATCAAAAGGGCATCAACCCCCCCGGCGATCAGCCCACGCGCCTGTTCACGGTAGGACGCAAGCATGTCGTCCCACGAGATCTGGCCGAGCGTGATGAGTTTTGTTCCGGGCCCGATCGAGCCGACCACGAAGCGCGGGCGATCGGGCGTGGTGTGCGCGGCACATGCCTGTCGTGCGATTTCGGCAGCCTGCTTGTTGAGTTCAAAGCAACGATCTTCGAGCCCGAACTCGGCCAGCACATGGCGTGCGCCGCCAAAAGTGTTGGTCTCGACCGCATCTGAGCCCGCGCGCAGGTATCCCTCGTGGATGGACTGGATCAGATCAGGACGCGACAGGCACACCACATCGGTGCAGTTTTCGCAGCCGAGGTAATCGCGCTCTATGTCCAGATCCGCTCCGTGAATCTGCGTCCCCATGGCTCCATCGAGTATGAGAACCCGTGAAGCCAAAATATCGAGAATTGGTGCCGTCATCGCCGCTCCCGTGCAAGTGCCAAATTCCATTCTGGCCATCGTTCGAGGGAGTATACCCATTCATCCGGATCAATGGATGAAGCGTTTTCAGGGGCACCCAGCGCTGAATGCGGTCAAATACGCCGCGACATCGAAAAAATCGAAGATGCCCGACGGTAAGGCAAGGTCGGCCTGAGCGTCCTGGGCCGCGAACGCAGCCAGGAAGGCCGCGACATCAAAGAAGTCGAGCAAGCCCGCTGGCGGGGCGAAGTCGGCCAAGCAAGCCTCAGACGGCGATTCAACGATCAGATGTTGATTGCCTGGGATATCGGTCAGCGTCGTCGTTTCCCCGGTTGCCCAGGTCACGACGATCTGGTCGATCTGCGCCGCTGAGCCGAGGCCCGCGTGGACCACCAACTCACTATTTGCAAGATAACTGCTGCCGCCGTCCATGTAACGGGTCTGGGTGATGCCATTGATGGTCAGGTCAACGCGTGTGCCATACCCGTGCGGAGCGATGTCCGACCGATTTGATGTATCGAGCATGATCTTGATCCAGTTCGCGTCAGGACCGACCAGTTGATTTTCGAAGTAACCAATGGCTTCGTTGTTGCAGAAAACCACAACATCCATGTCGCCGTCGCGTTCAGCGTCAAGGATCGCCAGCCCGCGACCCTGCCCGGTGTGTTCCAGCAGGCACGCTTGCGTCGCATCGTCAAAGGTCTGATCACCCAGATTCAAGAACAAGCGGGTGGGGTCGACGCTGAAGTACGAACCGTCCCAGCCGTTCGTCGCCACGAGATCAAGCAGGCCGTCATGGTTGAAGTCTGCTGCTTCGGTACCCCAGCCCCAATCACCGCGATTGACACCCGCGGCGACCGATGACTCGGTAAAGGTCTCGTCGCCGTCATTGATGTACAGCATGTTGCCCGAGCCGCTCGAGCCGTCCTGGTTGATTCGGCTGGATGCGTACCAGTCCATCAGTCCATCGCCGTCAAAGTCACCGACCGTCGAACCCATGCCGTTACTGTCTAGACCGACGCCAGCGCCGACGGTGACATCTGTAAATGAAGCGCCACCATTGTTGATGAGCAGCCGACTTGTGTAAAAATCAGCAACCCACAGGAGTTCCGGGTAACGATCGCCATTGATATCTTGAAAGGTGGGGGTGAATCCGCGAACGAGCGACATGTCTGTCGCGATGATGGCAGTCACATCGGTAAATGTGCCGTCGCCATCGTTCTGGAATAATCTGTTTGACCCGTACCAACCGGCGACCGCCAGATCGAGATCGCCGTCAAGGTCGTAATCACCCCAACAGGGACTGAATGAGTCACCTTGGGTTCTGCCGGGTAAGAGCGTGTCCTTGACACCCGCTGACTGAGCGATATCTGTAAAAGTGCCATCGCCATTATTTTGGTACAGTCGATTGGCGTTCCCGGCGAGAGCGGGCGTGAACCCGAGCGAGCAGACATAAATATCGACATCGCCATCGCCATCAAAATCGGCAGCCGCTGCTCCACTTCCTGCGTGGGTTGCTGCGACTCCCCATCCTGCAGCGTTCTCGACGAATGTGCCGTCGCCCTGATTGATGAACAATCGATCAACGCCATGCGATCCACCAAGGGTGAACACATCTGGATAGCTGTCGCCGTTGAAATCGCCGATTGCACCTCCGGGTGTCATGAACTGCATCCCCAGTCGAGGCGTGGCTTGATGTAAAGCAATCAGCCCGGAATCCAATGTTTGGTCCGAGAAGGTCAGCGTTTGGGCTGCAGCGCTGGTCGCGAAAAGAACCCCAACGACAGCGCTCTTTGGCACAAAACTGAGCAGCCGCATAGGCATCCTCTCAAAACAACGATCTGAACAAACTCCATTCGGCAGGGCGAAGTGGCATCGTTCCTAGAATACTCGATTCTGACGACCTGACCAAGGGAACTGCCAGGACCACACAAAAAACAAGCACCCCGCTGAGGGTGCCTGTCAGTTGATCGGAATGTGACGCGAGCCGATTACTTCTTTTTCTTGAAGTAATCGCCCTGGAACTTACGCTGGAACTTCTCGACGCGGCCTGCCGCATCGACAAACGCCTGACGACCGGTAAAGAACGGGTGCGAGCCTGACCACACTTCGACATGCAGTTCAGGTGAGGTCGAGCCCACGGTCATCACGACTTCGCCGTTGTGATAGACCTTGCAGGACGGGTAGTAGGTGGGATGGCCTTCCTTCTTCATCGGATCGTCTCCAGTCTTGGCCCGACAGGCCGGTAGAAGGTCAATCGGGCGAACGCAAGGGTAGGCTCGCTCGATTTACCCGGCAAGCGCTTCGAACCCGCTCAAGCCTCATTTCGAATGAGCGATAATGTCCGACTCGATCGGTCATCAGCAGATCCAGGCTTATCCGTCACGCGGTGCGACGACGACCCGGCGTTCGAGATCCGGTACCCAGGTGCCGCCCGGCTCTTCGATCGTGATCGCGAACAGAGCGACACGCCTGACATCGATTCCGGGTTGGATTGGGACAATGACCTCGCCATCGGCTGTCGCGTTAAACACGCCGCCACTGACCTTCTGTTCGAGACCCCGTTCGTCGATCACCCAGACTTGGTACTGCTCGATGTTGGGGTCATTGGCTTTGAGCCCGACAAATCGGAGATACCCCGTTTCCAAATCATCATTCCACACGACATCGCCGGTTACATTGCGTTGTTCTGCAGGTGCGTCTGGCAGATCAAACGGCGCCCAAGCGATCCGCACCGTGTCAGGCATGTCCAGCAGTTTCGTCCGATTGGCTTCCAGTTCGGCAGGATCAACCGGGGTTTCGTACCGCGCGATCGTGAGTTGGGCGCTCGATAGATCATCCGTCGCCTGCGCCAGTTGCATCGCCAGTTCGACTTCTCGTGCAGAAGCGGCGGCAAGCGCCCGCTCGGCTTCTGTCACAGATTGATCGCGATCTGCAAGCATCGCTTGCATGCTCTCCACCCGCAACCGGGCGCTCGTCAAGAGCATCTGGTTTGCATTGATCTGCTCTTCGAGCTGCGCAATGTTCGCTCGCGAGGCATCAAGCTCCGAAGTGCGATTGTTGAGCAGAATGCCTGAAACCGTGAGTGTACCGACGAGCAGCAGCGAGGCCGCGATCAAACTGAATGCAAGGAATCTGGTTCGCGGTTGCGATGCCTGCGGCATGGGTAATGGGTCGTTCGCGACCAGACGCGTACCACGATCGATAAGCCGATCGCGCAAAGACTGAGGTATGGCATCACCGGGCTCATCGCGGTCAAAGGCAACGAGAAGCTCACCCATCACCAGATCCAGTTCACCGCTCGCTTCACCTTGCACGCGCAGTGCTTCCAACTCGCCAGCATCGGCTGGGTCAAGCCCGCCCAGGCGTTCGTCGGTCAACAACTCAAGCAAACGATGGCGTTGTTGTGGGTTCATCGGGTTCATTGCTTCACCCCCCCAGACTGCGAGTCGGCTTGGGACTGCGTCGAAACGGAATCACAGAGTCGGATCATGGCCCGGCGAAGACGAGACTTGACGGTCCCGATTGGTGCTTCGGTGACCTCACTGATCTGATGTTGAGTCAGCCCATGACAGACAGACATCTTGAGCGCCAGTTGTTCGACATCCGGCAGTTGATTGTATTCGTTCACAACCGAAGCCAACTCCTCGGACCCATTGGTCGATTCAAGGGCATGCGACTTGGACTTCAGGTCTTCCGCAACACGATTGTGGTACTTGCGTCTCGTCGTGACGCGCCGCTGATAGTCAGTCAGTCGACGGTGAGCGATTGTGGCAACAAACGCGGGTTCGGAGCCTCGGGATGGGTCAAATTTCTCAGCCGCCAACCAGAGTTCAATAAAGACCTCTTGCACGCCATCTTCAACTTCGCCATTCGATTGACCAAGGTACCGCCGAGCCAGCCTCCAGATGAGTCCGCCGTACTCATCAACGCATGCAACGACCGCGCTGTGTTCTCCGTCAGCGATTCGTTGCAAGATTGAACGCACGCGGTGATTCCCTTCGTCAAGCCATAGAGCATAACACATTCAATTCATGAATATCAGTACAGATCTGCAAAAACAGAATGGGCTCGGCAATCGAAGGGTGAACTACAAGGGGGTGCGCGTTTAGATCAAAAGACACGATCAATCAAGAGACGATCGTCCTCAATAACTGAATCGTCGATTGCGCTCTTCGCCGTACCTCGTGCACAATCGGGCGGCCATCGGTGCGCGTGCGCATTCATTGGCGCGTGCCTCGACGCCACGCAACAACAAACCTTAGATCAACAAGATTGGCCCGCATCCCAGTCAAAAAAAATTCTGAAACTGTGACTTCATATGTGTTCATGAAGTCTTTGGCTTCAAGCTTCGGCGTCAGTGACCATGACATTGCGTGCAAGATCATCTTTCATGCGTTCGTGTAGTGAATCGTCATCAAGTTTCCGCACCGCTCGTTTGATCTTGGGCAAGACTCCGACCCGCGGGTAGGCAATGTGGCAGACAGGATCACCCGGCGCGACCGAGGGAAGTGTGGTCATTCCAAGGATCACACCTGAACGCGGAGCCGTGATGATGTTCTGTTCATCGCCGAGCAGCGTCGTGTTCGTGGCGATTGGGTCTCCTTCTTGGACGACTTCACCTGGTGAAACATGAAACTCCAGAAAACCGCCCTGGGTAGCGCGAACCCACTTCGTCGCGTTTGTTTCCATGCGGTAGGCAGGGGCCTCGGGCTTGCCGCTGACCATCTTCAAATGGCGCAGGCAGTTTACGATTCCGCGCTGTGCGTACTCGACGACACTCGGTTCCACTTTCCACACTTCACCCGCTTCGAGGATCAAGGTCGCGCACCCGGCTTTGCACCCGGCGAGTCGCAGGGATCCCTTTGGCCCTTTGCCGTCAACAATCAACTCGGCCCCAAAAGCACGCGCGAACGCCGCCAATCGCGGATCTGACATGTCGGCGCGCACATTGGGAAAGTTCGTCCGGCGCAATGCAGCTGTATGAAGGTCGATGCCAAAGTCACATCGACGAGTCACCTGATCAAAAAAGGCACGCGCCAGGCGGCTCGCGAGGCTGCCTTGTTTCGAACCGGGAAAACTCCGGTTCAGATCGCGTCGATCCGGTAGATACCGCGAATGGCGTTCAAACCCGAGCATGTTGACCACAGGAACCAGAACAAGGGTGCCGGCCGTCAGATGAAAAGGTCGTTCTCGAATGATGTTTCGTATCGCGCCAGTGCCGTTGATTTCATCACCATGAACCGCCGCCGTCACGGCCACCGTTGGACCTGGCTCAGCGCCACGCCAAACCTCGACCGGAATGGACACATCCGCACCTGAATATCCTTCGGAAATAATGACGGACAACGAAGCCGACTCACCGGGCGCGACGACCGTCCCAAACCAGTTGTCCGATTCAACATCTTTGGTCATTGCACAGAATCCAGGTCGGCAATCAGTTGTGGGTCAAGTTTCTTGGCCTTGGTCTTACGCCGTCGCTGTCGGCGTTCGGGGATCAAGTCACGCATCGCATCGAGTTTTCCGTAGCAGAGCAATTTGTCGTCCGCTTCGAGCGATCGCGAGCCCTTCGGATTCGAGATGACACTTGTCCCTCGGTGCAGGTTCAGAATCACGATATCGCGATCGCGCAAGCCTGATGTGTCAATCGTCTTGCCGATCAGGTCCGATCCATCCGGGATCACGATGTCCGCGACTCCATACCCCTTGGACACGGTCAGCCGTTGTCGCACATCGATATCCGGGAAGTTCACGCGGTCGGCTATGAAATCGATGATAGCGCCGGCAACATCCAACCCCGTCGAGGTCTCTATGCCTTCGAGACCGGGTGACGAGTTCACCTCCATGATCTGAGGCCCATCATCGCTTTCGAGCATGTCGACACCCGCGACACGCAGGCCCATGATCTGAGCGGCACGGACGGCTGTGCGGGCGTACGCCTCGCCAAGTTCCACACGCTCAGCGATGCCACCACGGTGCACATTGCTGCGAAACTCGTCACCTTGCGCTACGCGTCGCATCGCGGCCACCACGGTGTCACCGACGACAAACGCCCGAATATCGCGTCCTTTGCTCTCCTTGACGAACCGCTGGACGAGCACATTCTGCTTGGCGCTTTGCAGCGTTTCGATGATGGCTTCGGCGACTTTTGTTGTTTCGGCGAGGATCACGCCGACGCCGTGGGTGCCTTCGAGAATCTTGATGATGACCGGTGCGCCGCCGATGCGTTCGATCGCTGGAAGAACATCCGATTGTGCGCGCACGAAGGTTGTGTCTGGAATACCGATATCGTGTCGGCTGAGAATCTGCATCGAACGCAGCTTGTCGCGTGAGTTGATGATCCCGTTCGCCGTGTTCGGTGTGAACACATCCATCTGCTCAAACTGCCTGACGACCGCCGTTCCGAAGTAAGTAATCGAAGCGCCGATTCGGGGGATCATGGCGTCATATTCCGAAAGCCGTTTCGATCGGTACGACAGCGACGGATCACCTTCACGCAACTCAATCGCAAATCGAAGCGTGTTCAAAACCGTTGCCTTATGCCCCCGCTCTGTGGCGGCCTGCTTGAGTCGACGCGTGCTGTAGCAGCGTGGAGATACAGACAGGATGCCAAGTTTCATAGTGAGCCTTTCGGAGGGGGGGACGGCTTGGTGCGAGAGGTCAACAGATACTTCCGCTCACTATCGACCAGGTATCGACCGGCGAGGGCTGTGCGTCCGATGAGCATTCGGCACAACATGCCCTCCCGGCACACCAGGCTCAACTCGATATCGTGTTCGTGTGGCCCGAGGCGAAGCCGCGTCACACACACCAGCCGTTCCTGCACCTCGCCGCTGCTGGGTTTGACACGGCTCGTGCGCACAAGATCTGCTTCGACCCAGCGAGTTCGCCGAACCGGCTTGACACGCGAGACAACCTCAAACCGAACGCGATCATTCTCGAGCAACTCATACTGCGCGACATCGATCGCGCTCGTCCGAGCGCCAGTGTCTATTTTGGCTCGCACGCCGCGCAGGTTCCAATCCGGGAGATCCACGCGTTCACGCCACCCGATGCGAACGAGTTCAGGCGTGCCGCTCACGAGCGGGCCCCGAACCGGCTGCGTGTTGAGTGATTGCACATCACATGATTGTACGCGGCTGCTTGTCCAGTGCGCATCTTGCGCGTCAGTGGCTTTCAAGCAGAGCGTTGGGCAATTGAAAAAGCCCTGCCAATGCAGGGCCGTTTTCAAACGAGGCGGACGAGAATCGAACTCGCAACCTCCGGATCGACAGTCCGGTGCTCTAACCAATTGAGCTACCGCCCCAAGTTGTCGCCAAAGTAACCTCTGGCAGAGCGAAAATGTAGGCTCGTTTCAGCCGGTGTCAAGCGCAAAACCAGTCTGAAGCCGCGCATTCTGTCAAGGGACCGAAGCGGCAGCCTCCCGACCCACCCAGCCGGAAGGACTGGGGCTTGAGACCGGACCTCTGCCAATCGAACATCGGTGCATTCGCTCAACGCTGGATCCCATAAAAAACGCAGCCCGTTGTGGGCTGCGTCGAGTGAACATTGGTTGAATGGGATGAGACTCAGGTCCGCCAGATCAGGCGATCCACGGGTTCATCCGCGAGGGCTCGGGACGGGAGGACAATCCTGTCCTTGTCCTGCAACTGATACGGGACACCATCTTTACCGACTTTCGATGCCTGGATCCAAAGCAGGGCACACGCTGCACCGAGTGCAACCACAGCGATGAACATCAACGCGGTGTACACATCAGGTGTCGCTGAGCGACTCTGGCGACCACCAGGCATTTGCATTCCGAACTGGCTCATAGAGCTTCCTTTCGACAAGTGCTTGGGGTTTATTGATCCAGACGGGTCTTGACGGTGTCATTGACACGCACAGACTCACCGGCACGCAGGTTGTCGACGATGCCGGTGGCGACATTCAGATCAGTCCGCGTGATGACGAGGTCAGCAATAAAGTCGCTGCCACGCACGATGTGGACGCGGGCGTTGCGACGCATGCGGTCGTTCTCACCGAGGTCGATTTGAACGATGTAGCGGCCGAGGTCGGCGTCATACGCCACGCTCTGCACATTGCCACGAACAACGGATCCACCGATCGGTGTTGCATTGGCAATATCGATCGTGTCGGTTTCGTCCCCGCGTCCCGGATTCTGGAACGCTGCAATCTGCTCACGCAGCGAACGGATGGTTGCATCAAGAACAGCACCCTGTGACACGACATTGGCAAGACGCTCTTCGAGTTCGAGCATCCGCTCGCGTGATACGAGTTCGTTATTGCGAAGCGATGAAACTTCAGTTTTGTACGCGTCGATGATCAACGCCTGTGCCTTGGTCGCTTCGAGAGCGCCCTGCACGCGACGGTCAGCCGCAGCCTTGTCTGCCTGCGCTGTCCGCAGGTCGGTCTGCAACTGGGCTGCACTACGTTCGATGTCACGCATCGTGTTGGTCACTGCGGAGAGATTCGCTCGCAGTGCGTCAATCTCGCCGTTCTTTTCGGTCAGGATGATTCCGTGACGAGCAGCTTGCGCCGAGAGTGAGCCGCGAGCGGTCTCTGCCTCTTCGAGTGCATCGTTGTAGTTTGAGACGATCTGATCAGTATTGATCGTGTAGGAGATCGTCAATGCGGACAGCATGATGCTCAGCACCGCTGCAAAAAGGACGAACACCTTGGTCAGAATATGCACGCGTGACTCCTCGCCAAGAGGCTGTGCCGCACCGTGGCGGCTGGTTTCCGTTTCCTGCCCGAATTCACCCCTTCGATCGGGACAAGTGTATCGCACTGCTGCGACGGTCCCGACCGCCATCGATCGGGGCCCAAAGCATAGCGTCTGTCGGCGACGCTGGCACTGGAAATCATCTTGTACCTGATTCAGGGCAACCTGTCCACAAAACACGAGCGATCATCATCGCCGCGAAACGAATGGACCACAAGCGATACGCGAGTGATTGCCGGGCGGATCGACGCAGAATCTGTCTTTTTCAGTATCCGGGACGGAACAAGTGGTGTCAGCGTCGGCCGCCGCCGAGGATATCCAGAATCGCGCTGGCTGCAGCGACCTGCACGATTGGTTCCTGATCTTCGAGCAGCACACCCAGTTTGCCCAGATTCTCTTGCCGACCGATGTTGCCATACACCGATGCCGCTTGAGCACGAAGAAGCAAATCTGTGTGTGACATGTATTTATCCGCGACCCACGAGCCGCCCCGTTCACCGAGTTTGCCGAGGGAACCGGCAACGCCCAGCATGACTTCAGCGGGCATGGGTGGTCCTTTCGGCCCGTCAAAGCCGTATCCGGACAGGAAAATCAGTCGATCGATCGACGAACGATCGTTGACGGATCCGATGATCTGGACCGCGAGCGCCGTGGCTTCGAGGTCATCCGGGCTGCTCGGGAGTAGTGCGGCCCGGATGCTGTCCAACTGGCGACGATCGCCAAGTTTCACCATCGCTTCGGCGATTTGCAGTTCCAGCAGTTTTTGCTCGACCACCGTCGATCCTGGCGTACGCCGGCGTGCAGCATCCGCAAGCATCGGCATCGCAGCGTCATCGCCCATTTCACCCAAAATGAACGCTGCATGCGATCGCACATTGGTTGACTCGGCATCAAAGAGCAGCGACCCCAGCGGTGTCGGGTCGACCTTTTCGCCCAATGCGTCGAGAGCGAAAATCGCTGAAGCCTTGACGAATGGGGACGAATCGCGCACGAGAGGACGCAATGCCGATGTGAGTGAACGCAGATTGGCTTTTCCGGCGACAAGCGCGGCAATCGCCCGAACGCCTTCGTTCTCATCGGTGAGCGCAATGGCTGCGATCGGAGCAAGTCGGCTCGGGGCTTCAAGAAGCCCTTCCAGCGCATTGGCGCGTTCCTGAGGCACCGAGCTGCTGCTGGCAGTCACGAGTCGATCCAGAGCCTGTTCACGCAACTGCGAGCGGACAATTGGGTCACGATGCCCGAGTGTCGTCGTTGGTTCCATCGGCCCGCCGTTTGAACGCGTCGTGGTTTGCGGGGCTGTGCAGCCGACCAGCGTTGCGGTGGCGATTAAAGAACTGACGAGAATCGTGCGATGCAGAATCATGCGTTGTGCTCCTTCGGGCTTGTTCCAGAACGATGTTCACCGCGTTCTGGTTCGCCGCTGCGATCTTCGGATCGGTTGTTTGGTCGTATTGGCGTGAAAGTGAGCCCAAGAAGGATGCCGCACCCAACCAGACAAATCCAACCAACGATATCCCCGATTCTGGTGTACGGCGTTCTGCCGTCGGCAATTGGAACTTCGACAAGTCGAACACCATCACCCAGACTGAGCACTTCCTCAGAGGTTCTCGGGTCGAGCACGCCGATCGAGATGATCTTGCCTCGTTGATCGATGACACAACTGATTCCGGTGTTGGCGCACCGAACCATGGCCACGCCTGTTTCGATCGACCGCCACCGGGCGCATAACAGGTGGTGCAGACGAGCAGGATCCCACGATCCGAACCATCCGTCGTTGGTCAGGTTGATCATGGCGGCGACGCCAGGCTCTGTTCCCACGAGTCTTCGGCACACCCAGGGCATGGTGGCTTCGAAACAGATCGGGGTCGCGAGTTGAATCTGTTCGCCCGACGGGGTGTGCATCGAAACCGGCTCGAGACGCTCGCCGGGTGCGAGATCAAATTGCATGCCTTCGGCGCCGAACGAGAGCAGTTGTCTTTCGAGCCAGGGTGACGCAGAGATGTAGGGCATGGTCTCGCCGAACGGCGTGAGCATGACCTTGTCATAGCGTTCAGTGGGCGGCAGACCATCTTCGATGACGAACACGGTGTTGTAGCGGGCGTCCGATTGGTAACGGAAGCCGCCCTGTTCGCGTTCGACGATGTCGAGGTTGTCGTACGCAGCCCCCCCGATGAGGATCGGGATCCCGAGCATGCGTTGATAGATGAGCAGTTCTTCGGTGAGCATGGTGGCGCTGATGCGTTCGTCCACCCCGTCGGGCGATTCGCGGGCCCAGTACAGGTCTTCCTCGGTTTCTGTGCGGAGCGATGCCGGGTCGAGTGTCATGCCCGGTGTCATGGCTTCGGGGAGGACGATGACATCCGGTTCAAGGCCAGCGGCGTGGACGATCAGGTCGCGCATGCGCTGCCAATCGTTGTACCGCTGCTCGGCGGACCACGCGATCTTTCTGTTCTGGGCGACATTGGTCTGGATGATCGCAACCTTGAGGACCGACGATGAAGTCGGCCAAGGGTTGACGAACAGACCAACCAGTGGCCAAGCGACGGCGGACACCGCAAAAGCAACTACGGTTGTTCTTTTCCGGGAGAGCCACGCGATGATCGCGGTCGCAGGTACGGCAGCCAGCAGCGACACGCCGAAGGTGCCGATGAATGCGGCCGGCCACGCGAGAACGAGTGCATCCGCGAATGGATGGGCGAGGAGGTACCACGGATACCCATGAAACAGCGCCACGCCGCGCAGGAACTCTACACCAACCCAGATCAGTGGCACCGCCCATATCCACGACAAAGATCGTCTGAGAAGCCGGGCAATACACCATGCACAGAGCATTGTGTATCCGCTCAAGAGTGCAGCCAATGGGAAGAATCCGAGTGCTGAGACCGCCGTAATCCAGATATGAGCCAGACCCCACCATGGCATGACGCCGACGCCGATCCAAAATGCAACGACGAGCGGCTTGTCTCGACCTCGCCAGCACGCCCAGAACAGCGGCAGGGGGGCGATGAGCACGAAGCCATAGAAACCGGCCGGTGGAAAAGCGAGAGCGAGTAACAGCCCATGCAACAAGCCTGCGACCAGACCAGTCAGTCTCGGGCGTGATGCGTGATGTCGCGTGCTGGTGTTGGTTGCGTCAGCCGCCGGCATAGTCGATCAGACGCGCGATCTCGCTGCGCAGATCATGGCGTCGGACGACGCGGTCCACGATGCCTGATGACTGGAGGAACTCAGAACGCTGGAACCCTTCAGGCAGGTCCTGGCGAATCGTCTGGCGAATCACACGAGGACCGGCGAAACCGACGAGGGCTTTGGGTTCTGCGATGATGACATCGCCGAGCATGGCGAACGACGCTGTGACGCCACCGGTCGTTGGATCGGTCAGAACGCTTATGAAGAGCCCCCCCGCATCGTCAAAGCGTGCGAGTGCTGCCGAGGTCTTCGCCATTTGCATCAGGCTAAGTCCCGATTCCTGCATGCGGGCACCGCCCGAGCATGACACAATGATCAACGGCAGTTTTTCCGATTCAGCCTGCTCGATGGTGCGCGTGATTGTCTCGCCGACCACGCACCCCATGGAACCCATCATGAAAGTGAGGTCGAGACAGCACAACATCGCCGGGCGACCCTTGACGAATGATCGTCCCGCGAGCACCGCATCGTCTTGGCCTGTGCGTTCCTGCTCACTGACAAGCCGATCTTCGTACGACTTCAGGTCGCGGAAATTGAGCGGGTCATTGGACCGAAGACCGGCAAACAACCGCTCGAAAGTACCGGGGTCGGCGAGTTGAGCAATGCGCTCGGCTGCGGAAATGCGGAAGTGGTGTTCGCACTCCGGGCAGACATGCAGGTTGGCTTCCATCTGACGGCGGTAGATCATCTGGGCGCACTGCGGGCAGCGCAGCCACAGACCCTCAGGGATCGTGATGCGTCTGCTCGGTTTGAGTTCTGCCCATGTGCGATTGCTCATCGTCTTTGTCATTGGTGGGGTTCCGCTAGTAGGTATTGCACGCCAACTACGAGAAACAATTCTTCCGGGTCGTTATCACGGCTGTACACCCACAGTACCGTGGATCGACTCAAGTTTCTCTCGTTCAGCCTCATACCACCCGTACATCGGGGCATCCCGAAGGATATCCCAGATCTGGTCAATGGGTGCATCTGAAAGCCAACATCGCAGAAGTCCCCAGGTCATGGGGCGGACCACGACACCCACGCGCGGGCGGGCGGCTTTGACCTTGTCTAATCCGTTGATGAGACCCTCAAGGATCCGTCGTTCGGCTTCAATCAGCGATTCTCCGCCCGGAACACGCACACTGCTCGGGTTATTGACCCATTGCTTGGAGGCTGACGGGTATTTGTCTGCGATATCTTCCGGTCGCAGCCCTTCCCAGAGTCCTAGGGCGACTTCGTCGATGCTCTTCAATTTGCGGACCTTGGCGCGAGTCGAGGCTGCGAGTAGTTCTGCCGATTGCACGCTCGACTCGTCCGTCGCGGTCAGAACGACATCGAGTGTGGTGTCGTCGAGTTGGTCAATTGCGCGTTCGAGTGTCTCTCGACCGACCGGACAGATCGGGTGGTCTGAAGCGCCCGCCAAGCGATCGTCCAGATCCCAAGCTGTGGGAGCCGAGCGGAACAAGAGTAGACTGAAGTCTTTGGGTTTCGCCATGGTGATTCGCTTCGTGAGCAGAGGCTGTCCTCGTTCAAGGAAGCAGAGAGTCTAGCAGTATGAACATCGGCACCCAACACCGGTCCAGTCTACTCACATCGATTTCGTTCGGAAAATGAGCGGTATGCCCCATAAAATAGGACCATAGTGTTCGTTATATGGCAGGGCTGGTCAGCGTTTATCCACGCAGAGCCTCGATGACGGCGGCTCGGTCGGCGGGTTCTTCCCGATAGATCGCCGACGCAGCAACCAGAATATTGCAGCCCGAATCTCGACATGCAGCTGCGGTTTTCGGACTGACACCGCCATCAACCTGTATCCAGACATCCGGTCCGAGCCTTTCGCGGAGTGATACTGCTTTGGTCAGCGCCGATTCTTGAAAGGCCTGCCCGGAGAATCCTGGCTGAATCGTCATCACGAGAATCATCTCGAATGCGTGCGCCACAGCGTCGATGGCTGACAGGGGCGTATTGGCGCTGATCGCGATGCCCGCTGTCGCGCCAAGGTCGTGAGCGTTTGCGGCAAGAGCGAGCGCTTGGTCAGGAGACTGCATCGCTTCCATATGAAAAGTGAGGTGATCGGCACCCGCGTCGACGAAAGGCTCAAAGAACGAGCCGGGGTCGGTCACCATCAAATGGACATCGAGACACGCATCGGGGAAATGGGAGCGCACACCTTTGCAAAGGTCGGGTCCCATCGTGAGATTGGGGACAAAGTGCCCATCCATGACATCGAGGTGAATCAGGTCGCCGCCCGCATCGAGCACGCTTTTGCATTCGTCGGCGATGCACCCAAAGTCGGCTGCGAGGATTGACGGTGCGACCAATGGGGTCTGGCTGTGTGTTCGAAGTCTGTCGCGCATGGCACACTGTACTCCTGTTCGACTACCATCCGCCGAATGAGCCCGAAAGCAGGGTCGACGGATACCGATTGGCATCGAGCCCAGGAGGCGAACATGGACGCGATTTCACGCGAATCTGCAACACTCGCATCACTTCGCCCGAGGCTCGAAGCGATCGGTCAATCACATGTCCTGACCTTTGCAGATGATCTGACAGCGGATCAACAAGCATCGCTCGCCAACCAGATTGCGGCGATCGATCTTGACACCGTACCAGACCTGGTCGCGCGATTTGTGATGAAGACGGATGCAGCGACACTTCCTGAGGATATTCAGCCGGCACCGTACTACGCGCTCGGCGGAGGCTCGGACGATTCGGCGTGGGATGTGCGGTCATTTCGACGGATCGGCGAAGATCTGTTTGAAGCGGGTCAGGTCGCGTGTTTCACGGTGGCCGGCGGACAAGGGAGCAGGCTTGGCTATGACGGCCCGAAGGGGTGCTATCCCGCCGGGTGCGTGACGGGTAAGAGCCTGTTTCAGATCTTTGCTGAGAAGATTCGCGGCGCCGAGCGGACCTTTGGTGCGGATGTTCCCTGGTACATCATGACTAGCCCGCTCAACGATGCGCAAACTCGTCAGTTCTTTGAGCGTCACGCCTTCTTCGGGCTCGATGAATCGCGGGTCATGTTTTTTGAGCAGGGCACGATGCCGTCGTTCGACAAGGAAACAGGCAAGATGCTGCTCGCGTCACCGGGGACCATCGCGACCAACCCGGACGGGCACGGGGGGGCGATCGGGGCGCTGATGAACGCGGGCGCGATCGATGACATGAAGGCTCGCGGCATCGTGCACATCTCGGCGTTTCAGGTTGACAACCCGAGTGTACAGGCGATTGACCCTGTGTTTCTTGGACTCCACCACGCCGCGTCTGATTCAAGCGCACAGATGTCATCGAAGATGGTGGCGAAGGTCGGGCCGGATGAAAAAGTCGGGGTGTTCTGCCAGGTTGGCGGTCGGCTTGGTGTGATCGAATATTCTGACCTGCCGCACGATCTGGCGAACGCTCGTGATGCTGCGGGCGAACTGCGGTTCAACGCCGGTTCGATTGCGATTCACGCGTTGTCGGTTGCCTTTGTCGAGCGGGTTGCGACCGACCCTGCGTTTGCGCTGCCGTACCACAGAGCGGTTAAAAAGGTTGCTCATGTTGATCTCGCCAGTGGTGAAGTTGTTCAACCGAACGAGCCGAACGCCGTGAAGTTGGAGCGGTTTATCTTCGACGCGATACCGCTCGCCGATGCTTCAATCGTCATGGAGACGGATCGAGTTGAAGAGTTTGCCCCGGTCAAGAACGCGACGGGTGCGGATAGCATCGAGACGAGTCAATCGCTTCAAACGCTCAAGGCTGCTCGTTGGCTCGAATCAGTAGGGGTTACAGTTCCCAAGGATGCAAGCGGCGAGCCGGACTGCTCAATTGAGTTGTCAGGATTGACCGCGGTCACCGCCGATCGACTTGATCGCGGCGAGTTGCCTGATTCGATCGACCGAGGCGCTGCGATTGATCTGTAGTCGATAGATCTGTTGAGAGCCGGGACGATTGCGATCGTGTATGGTGGGGGCAAGACGACCAATGACAACGCAGCGATTTGAATCTTTGCCACAGTCGCTACGCCGTGTTGCTCGGCTGAAACGGCTTGGTGAGACCGAGGTGCCGTGTTTGTTGGCGCATCCGGACTGGACGACGCCAGCCCCGGTCATGATCTGGTTGCATGGGCGAACGGTCTACAAGGAACTTGATCCCGGTCGCTATAGCCGATGGATCAAAGCCGGTATCGCGGTCTGCGCGATCGACCTACCCGGCCACGGCGAACGCGCCGATGGACGAGGCGATGACCCCGCGAACAGCCTGGGTTTGATCGAAGAAGGAGTCGCTGAAATCGACGGGTTTGTTTCGGCTCTCAACTCGATCGAGCATGGCGTGTTTGATACCGACAGATCGGCGATCGGTGGTATGTCGCTTGGTGGGATGGTGACGCTGAGGCGATTGTGCGAGCCGCACAGTTTTCGAGCTGCGGTTATTGAGTCGTCTTCGGGCGATCTTGATGGGCTCTATTCCGGGCGATCTGGGGTCGATTGGCCGGTCAGTCATGACCGGGAGGCGGTCGAAAGAGTTGATCCGAGTGCGCACCTCGCCGGTTGGGAGTCCATCCCCATGTTGGTGTTGCATTCCGAAGCGGACGAGATGGTGCCCTGGGCATCGCAGGCGTCATTTCTTGATCGTCTTCGTGGGCGATATGTTGAGGCGGGAGCAGATTCGGCGTTGATCGAGTTGAAGACCTGGGCCGATACCGGGGCGCCCGCCGAGCATGTCGGGTTCGGCCGAGTCTCGAATGATGCGAAGAATTTGGCGACGGATTTTCTGATCCGGCATCTGATGTCGTGACTGTACAACACCGCACACGACTCGGAAGTGTTGCATTCGATACGCTGTCTCGCCATGGCCCGCCGTTTTCGACCATTCACGAGTCTGCCAAACCCGCGCGAAGTGTTCGCTTGGGCAATGTATGACCTTGCGAATCAGTCATTCACGCTGCTCATGATCACGCTTTTGTTCCCGATCTATTTCAAAGATGTGATCGTGGGTCAGGTTGCGCCCGTTGCTTCGGGTGCTGCGATGACAGGCACCGGGCGCGGTGATTCACTCTGGTCGATCGCTGGCGGAGTGAGTTTATTCATCGTTGTACTCGCTTCACCGTTCGTGGGCGCGGCTGCGGATGCGTACGGGCTCAAGAAGCGGTTGCTGATGACGACCGGCGCGTTTTGTGCATTGCTCACGATCGGGCTTTCGTTCATGGGTCCAAATCAAGTCGTATTCGCGATGGTCGCGTTCATGCTCGCCAACATTGCGTACCAACTCGGCGAGAACTTGCTCGCTGGCTTTTTGCCAGAGATATCAACGCCTCGCAACATCGGCCGCGTCAGCGCGACCGGTTGGGCATTTGGGTATGCGGGCGCTCTGGTGTTGCAGATCGTGATCGTGGTTGCGATGCTGGCACTGGGTCTGAAAGACACTTCCAAGTGGCCGGTGTTCTTTGTGCTCGCCGGTGTGTGGTTCTTGCTTGGGATGATGCCGCCGGCGTTGTGGTTGCACGAGACGAAGCCTCGCCATGCATCCAGCGGTCGCAATCTGATATCCGCCACGCTTGCTCGAACGGCTGAAACGGTTCGTCGAGCGACGGAGTATCGGCAGTTGGCGCGTTTTCTGATCGCGTTCTTTGTCTATGCCCTTGGTGTCCAGGCGATCATCTATTTTGCGGGTGTGATTGCCAAAGACTTTGGCATGGGTGATGTCAAACTGATGATGTTTGCGCTGCAACTCAGTGTGACAGCCGGCATCGGCGCCATCGCAACCGGGTTGTATCAGGACAAGATCGGCGCCAAGACAACCGTGTTCGTGTTTCTGGGTGTCTGGATTGTGACCGCGATCGGCTTGTTGGCGCTGTCGCTCATCCCGAACGATCTGCGCGAGGCAAATCAATGGGCGTTTTGGGTGGTGGGCAACGGGGTTGGTCTCGGGCTCGGTGGCATCGGGACGGCGAGCCGATCGATGGTCGGCTTGTTCACGCCCAAGCAACGCACCGCCGAGTTTTTCGGGCTTTGGGGCATGACCTACAAGATGGCGGGCGCGATCGGCGTGTTGTCATTCGGGCAGGTCCGCGCTCAACTCGGCGATTCGAAGTCGATGATGTTGCTGCTGGGGTTCTTCGTGGCCGGGATGTTGTTGCTGCTGCGTGTCAACTCGGCTGCGGGCATGCGTGCGGCTCGCCGGGCCGAGCGCCGCGAGTCGCACGCGGAGTCGGCATAGGCTTCGGCTATGACAGAGACCACTCAAAACGCCGGCGAAGCACCAGGCGAACAGGCAGTCGAAGAACGGCGCATTTCTGATTACCCGACCCGCGAGGGGCGGTTTGGCGTCTATGGCGGTGCGTATGTGCCAGAGACGCTGGTGTTTGCACTGGAAGAACTCATCGAAACCTACCGCAGCATCCGTGAGAACGAGCAATTCTGGGCGGAGTTGCGCGAGTTGCTGCGCACCTGGGTCGGCCGTCCGACCCCGCTTTATGGCGCGAATGGGTTGACGCGACATATTCGCTCCAGGTCTGGCAAAGACAAAGGGGCCAAGATCTGGCTCAAACGCGAAGACCTGGCGCACACCGGTGCGCACAAGATCAACAACGCACTGGGTCAAGCCATGCTCGCGGTCAAGATGGGCAAGACCCGGATCATCGCCGAAACAGGTGCCGGCCAACACGGTGTGGCGACCGCCACAGCGTGTGCGCACCTCGGGCTCGCGTGTGATATCTATATGGGATCTGAAGACGCACGCCGACAGAAACTCAATGTGGTCCGCATGCAGATGCTCGGCGCTCGCGTGATCGAGGTTGACTCGGGTTCTCGAACACTCAAGGACGCGACCAACGAAGCGATGCGTGACTGGATGGGTTCGGTCGAGACGACGCATTACATCATCGGTTCGGTTGTTGGTCCGCACCCATTTCCCGCGATTGTGCGCGAGTTTCAGTCGGTCATTGGGCGTGAAGCGATGGCGCAGTCATTGCGTGCGATGGGTCAGATGCCGGATGTGATCGTTGCGTGTGTCGGTGGGGGGTCGAATGCTGCAGGGATTTTCTACCCCATGATCGAAGAAGAGATTCGGATGATCGGTGTCGAAGCGGGAGGCGAATCGAGTGACGCGGGTCGGCACGCCGCGCCGCTTTCGCTTGGGTCGCCGGGTATTTTGCATGGGTCGATGAGTTATGTGTTGCAGGATGAGTCGGGTCAAACTTCCGAAGCCCATAGTTGCTCAGCCGGGCTCGATTATCCCGGTGTTGGACCGGAGCACAGTTTCTGGAAAGATCAGGGGCGCGTCGAGTATTGTGCGGTGACTGATCAACAGGCGCTCGATGCATTTCTGCTGCTTTCGCGGACGGAAGGGATCGTGCCGGCTCTGGAGACCTCGCATGCCATTGCCAAAGCGGTCGAGTTGGCTGGTGAAGAATCGAAGGATGCGAACATACTGGTGAATCTGTCAGGCCGGGGCGACAAGGATGTTGAAGAGGCGCTGCGACTGATGGGCGGCGAGGTGAAGCCGAGCGAAATGCGTCGCGTGCAACGCAACCGACGCAAGGACAAGAAACGAGATGGCGATCGGAACGCGGGCAAGTCGCAGCCAGATGGCAAAGAATCCTGATCTCGCGTCGGTTCTCACCGCTCGATCCAGAAGAAAAGCCAGCCCTTCCTCGGGCTGGCTCTTTTGTTGTTGATCACGGCGATCGTTGCTTGTTACCGCTGATTCATGGGTGTATAGGGCACTTCGTGCTTACCGATATATTCGGCGCTGGGGCGATAGAGGCGGTTGTCTTCGAGTTGTTCGATGATGTGTCCGCTCCAGCCGCCGAGGCGTGAGAGCGCGAACATCGGTGTGAACAGATCGAGTTTGAGACCGATGCAGTGGTAGGTGGTCGCGCTGTAGAAGTCGACATTCGGATAGATGCCCTTCGCACCGACCTCGCGTTCCATGATCTCTTCGATGCGGTGACTCTTGTTGTAGAGGTCCATGTTGCCGGTGTCTTCAGCGAGTTGCTTGGCAAGGGCCTGCAGAGCGTTGGCACGCGGGTCTTTGGTCTTGTAGACGCGGTGACCAAATCCCATGATCTTGTCTTTGCGTTCGAGGCGACCCATGACGAAAGATTCGACATCATCGACGCTGTCGATTTCGCCGAGCATTTTCATCACGCCTTCGTTGGCGCCGCCGTGTAATGGTCCGCGCAATGAACCGATGGCGCCAGTGATGGCGGAATACACATCGGAGAGCGTGGAGATGATCGAACGGGCGGAGAAAGTCGAGTTATTCAAGCCGTGGTCAGCGTGCAGGATCATGCAGATATCGAACGCGCGGGCCATGGTCTCGGTCGGCTTTTCGCCATTGAGCATGTAGAGGAAGTTCTCGGCAAACGACATGCCCGGTTGAGGTGCGATTGGGTCCAGGCCGCGACGATAACGGTCGAATGTGGCGACGATGCTCGGTGCGTAACCGAGGATGTTGATCGATTTTTCGCGTGCGGCTTCGACCGAGTTTGCGTTCGGGTCTTCGTCGTACATCGCGAGACTGCTCACCATCGTGCGAAGCATGTGCATGGGCTCAGCGGTCTTCGGGAGTCTCCGGATCTCTTCAACGATCGCGGCGGGAAGCGCGAATCGCTTGGCGAGGTCTTTGCTGAATGCATCCAGTTCGTCCTGTTTGGGCAGACGCTTGTTCCAGAGGAGGAAGACGGTCTCTTCGAAGGTGCTCTTGGTGCTCAAGTCTCCGATCGCGATACCGACATATTCGAGGATGCCCTTCTGGCCATCAATATGCGACATCTCGGTCTGGGCGGCAACGATACCTTCGAGTCCCTTGACATAGGTGCTCATGTGGATTCCTTCTTGATGCTGTCTCCGCTTCGTCCCACGCTTCGGTCACGGTGCGGTATGTGCTGACACTGCCCCGATGGGCATTTGGGGAAAGGACTATAGAACGCACCATTGCGGCGCTCAACACCGAGAGCGTTGCGATCGGTTTTCCTACCATGGGCCGTGATTATCCCGCTTGGAACAGAACTGACGCTTCCGCGTCGGCCCATTGTGACACAATTGCTTGTGTTTGCGTGTGTCGCGGTCCACCTTGCGATGTACGCCCTCGACCGGACCAATCCGGAGCAGGCGAGACAAGTCTTGCAGTTTGGCTGGGTGCAAGGCGGTGACGGGTTTCACTGGTGGGGTTTGGTGACGAGCGCTTTTCTGCATGGCGGGTGGATGCACCTGGCGGGGAACATGGTGTTTCTGTGGGTTTTCGGCCCGAGTGTCGAGAGCCGATTCGGGCGATTCGGGTTCCTTGGGTTCTATCTTGCCGGAGCGGCGGTCTCGGGAGGCGCGCATGCTCTGCTCGAATCGAGCCCTGCGGTGGGCGCTTCTGGAGCCATCGCAGCGGTGACTGGTTCATTTATTGTCTCGTTCCCGCAAACGCGTGTGAAAGTGCTGTGGTTGATTGGGTTTGTGGTCATGCAGGCACCCGCGTGGTGGGTCATTGGACTCGGGGTCTTGTGGAGCCTGTTTGCAACTGGGCTCGGGGTTGATTCGGGTGTTGCGCATATTGCCCATCTCGCGGGCTATGTCTGGGGCATCGGGCTCACCATGCTGCTGATCGGGGTCCATGTGTTTCCGAGACAGCCTTACGACTTGTTCACAGCGCTTCGTCAGGCCAAGCGTCGGCGTGACTTGCGTTCGGCTGCCGAGACCGCGCGATCACCAGCACGCGTCGCTGCTCGGTTAGAACCGATGGACCCGCGTGCGAACGCGATCGCACTGGCACGCGCTGAGGTTTCTGTGTTGGTGGAATCGCAAAACCTCGACGAAGCGGCGGCCACCTATACCACGATGATGACCAAGTACGACGATGCATCGGTTGCACTCCGGACCATGCCCAGGCAGACGCAGTATGCGATCGCGACGCACTTGTATGGGGCTGGTCAATTTGGTGAGGCAGTCGATGCGTTCAGTCTATTGCTCGAGGTGTATCCTGGTGATGCTGAGGCGGATCAGATACGAGTCTTGATGGCGCGGGCGCTCGTGAGGCACCTCGGGCGACCGGCAGAGGCGGCCGGGCTGCTCGATCAAGTCATCGAGTCTGGGCGGACGGACGAAGTTCAAAAACTGGCAGAGCGCGAGCGGGCGCAGATCGCGTCGCCACAAAACTCGGCGTGAAAAAAGGACTACCAATGTCGAGAACACGAATCAAAATCTGCGGTTTGCGAGATGAAGCATCGGTCGAAGTCGCTGTGGCGTGTGGCGCCGACGCTGTCGGCTTCGTGCTCGTGCCGGAATCGCCGCGATACATCGAGCCCGAACGGGCAGCCGAGTTGATGTGCATGCTGCCCCCGCTGGTCACGGCTGTTGGAGTCATCCAGAACCTGAGCGTTGACGAATTCTGCGATCTGGAACAGCGATTCCCTGCTCCCCTGATGCAGTTGCATGGTACGGAGAGCGCGAAGACTGTCGAGGCGTGCGGGCCGGGGGTTGTCAAAGGGTTTCGGTTCGATGCCACGACCATCGTTGACGAACTTGCGCGGTGGGATGAGATCGATGAAGTTGACGCGATGCTGATCGATGGGTCGGCGGGCGGCGCGGGCATCGCGTTTGACTGGACACAACTGAAGCCTTTGCTCGAACCGATTCGAACGCCGATTATCGTGGCGGGGGGGTTGTCGCCCGACAATGTTGCAGATGCCATTCGAGAGATTCGTCCGTACGCTGTTGATGTGTCGAGCGGTGTCGAGATTGCGCCGGGGGTGAAAGACCCGCATCGAATCGAGGCGTTCTGCCGAGCAGTGCGCGACGCTGACGCGTGTGCAGATGGCTGAAACTCGAGTTGGATCGCAAAGGTGTCTGGTCCGCGCAGAAAAAAGGCGGGGACTGCGTTGTCCCCGCCGTGAATCCATGCATGGTCATCCCGTTATGGACAGCCGTTGGCAAACTTGCTGAGGAATGTCTGCGCGTCGAAGAAGTCGAGTTGGCCGTCGTCGTTGAAGTCGGCAGCCATGTCGGCGTTGCTGAACAGACCCAGGAACTCCTGGACATCGAAGAAGTCGAGATCGCCATCGTTGTTCAGGTCGGCTTCGCAAACAACCGGGTCATCACAGACATTCAAGAGCGATGTGATGGTGTTGCTGAGCAGATTGGCAACAACAACATCTTCACGGAGGCTGCCGTCAAGATCAGCGACCGCGATGCCGATCGGGCCGTCTCCGACCGGGAACTTGCCGTCGGTGGTGAAGGTACCTGTGCGGTCATTGAACAGAATGCCCATTTCGTCTGAGTCAAAGTCGACGAAGATGATGTCGCGGTCGCCGTCGCGGTCGATGTCGATCAGTGCTGCGTCATAACTGCTTGACCCACCTGGGAAGGCAGCCGAGACTGAGAACATGCCGATACCGTTGTTGCGGAGCCGGCTGACTGTTCCTGCGACGCGGTTGGCGACGATGATGTCCTTGTCGAGATCGGTATCAATATCACCGACCGCCAGGCCGCTCGGGCCTTCGCCAACGGCGTAGTTTGAAGCGGCTGCGAAAGTGCCGTCGCCGATACCGTGAAGTACGCTGACGCTGTCACCGATCAGATTGGAAACGATAACATCGGGAACTTCGTCACCAGACACATCGACGACTGCAATGTCCTGCGGGCCATCGCCGGTGGCGTAGTCGACTGCTGCGGCGAAGGTGCCATCGCCGTTGTTCATGAGCACGCTAATGGTGTCACCAATATGGTTGGTGGTTACGACATCGATTGATCCATCATCATCGAGATCGCCGGTTGCCACACCAGTCGGTGCGGCTCCTGCTGCATAGTTGACGGGTGCAGCGAACACACCTCCGCCGTTATTCATCAGGACCTGAATCCCTTCGAGCGTGTTGGCGGTCACGATGTCGATGAATGTGTCACCGTTGAAGTCGGCGGCTGCGATTGCGACAGTGTCCGAGCCAGCGGGTAACGAAATGCCGTCGTTCAAGGTGCCCGATCCGTTGCTCAGATAGAGCATGACACTCCCGCCACTTGCGTTCGAAACAGCGATGTCGTCGTCGCCGTCATTGTCAAAGTCTGCGGCGATCAAGCCTGAGGGCGATCCATCGGCGGCATGGGTCATCGGTGCCGCAAATCCAAAAGGCCCACGATTGACGATCAGGCATGCTTCGCTGTCGTGGAAGTTCACGACGGCGAGATCTGGATCGGCATCAACATCAAAGTCACCCATGGCGAGCGCAATCGTGCCATTGCCTGCTTCGTGGTGCGTGGCATCGGCGAAGGTGGCATCGCCGTTGTTGGAGAGGAAACTGACGCTGTCACCAAGCCAGTTCGCGACCGCGAGATCGAGGTCGGTGTCGCCATCGGCATCACCGATGACGATGGCGCGAGGCCAATCGCCGACTGCAAAGGCTGCTTGTGAACCAAACACACCCGCACCGTCATTGGTGAAGATCTGAATCGTGTCGGCGTTCGGTGTGCACAGCGCCAGATCGAGGTCGGTGTCGCCATCGAGATCGCCGAGAGCCGCGAACACTGGTTGGTCGCCAACTGCCAGATTGACGGGTGCCGCGAAAGTGCCATCGCCGTTGTTGAGCAGAATGGCAGCATTCATGTCGTTGCGAACAGCGACGACCATGTCGATATCCGTATCACCGTCAACATCACCGACAGCGACTGACCACGGCGCGTCGCCGACGGCATAATCGACGGAAGCAGCGAGTGAGCCGTCGCCGTTGTTGATAAGAACGCTTGCGCTGTCGCCATTGAGATTTGCAGTGAGGACATCCATGTTGCCGTCACCATTCACATCTGCGGTTGCGGCTGACCATGGTCGAAAGCCCGCAGCATATGTACCGATGACTGCAAATGTGCCCCCGTCGTTTCGAATGACCGTGACTGAACTGCCGAGGTTGTTGGCGACGACGATGTCGAGGTCGGTATCGCCGTCCATATCGACCACGCACACGGACTGTGGTTTGTCGCCGACTGTGACTTCGATGCCGGGCGCGAATCCGCGCAGACCATCCGAGAAGAGGATGGAGACCGTGTCATCGTTTGCGTTGGCGATGATCATGTCATCGATGCCATCGCCATTGACATCACCGGCTGCGACCCCATACGGACCTGAGCCAGACAGAAATTTCTGCCCCGCGAACATTGGCGCGTCACAAGGTGCGTCTGCGAACGCGGAACACGCAAGGGCCCCGGTGAGTAAGGCCAGCAACTGACCAGCGGGGGTGTGCAACTGATTCGACATATCTCCACTCCAATCCTAAGCGACCACGAAACATGAGTGCCTCAACACTCTGCCTGTCAAGTACATACGACAGGGTTCGGATACTACCCCCATGTGGGTGCAATGGTTCTGTCCGAATTCGTTTTTCAATCGGATTGTTGAGCGGAATGGACCGGTTATGCACGCGAGGCTGTGGTCGCGACCCGAGCGATATCGGTCCGCATCTGCATGCCGGCAAAGTGGATTGCACCGGCCGCTTGGTAAGCCCGCTCGCGCGCGGTCGCCAGATCCGGTCCTGTGCCGACGACATTCAGGACACGCCCTCCAGCCGTCACAAGTTGACCTTGTTCGTTCGTCGCGGTGCCTGCATGCAGCACCCTCACGCCGGGGACGGATTCGGCTTCGGTCAGGCTCGAGATCGGAACGCCCGTGACTGGTTTCTCCGGGTAACCTTCGGATGCGAGGACCAGACACACAGACGATTGTGATTGCCAGGTGATATCGATCTCATCGAGCGTTCCTCGGGCGGCGGCTTCGAGTAAATCGATGGCGTCCGATTCGAGTTGTGCCATCAACACCTGGCATTCGGGGTCTCCAAACCTGACATTAAACTCAAGGACTTTGGGCCCTGACGGAGTCAACATGAGTCCTGCGTAAAGGACGCCTCGAAACTCGGCGTCTTCTCGGCGCATGGCATCGACCGTTGGAACCAGAATCTCGCGTTCGATGCGTTCCATGAGTGATTCGTTGATGGTGGTCGCGGGACAAAACGCACCCATGCCACCGGTGTTTGGTCCGCGGTCATCATCGCGCAGCCGTTTATGGTCTTGACACGGTGGAAGCACGAGGATGTTTTTGCCATCAACGAGTGCCAGCATCGAGCATTCCGGGCCGGCGAGTCGTTCTTCGATGATGACTGAGTTGCCGGCATCGCCGAACACGCGTTGACGCATGATCTGATCGACCGCGTCGATGGCTTCAGCGTTTGATTCACACACGAATACGCCCTTGCCCTTCGCGAGTCCGGCAGCTTTGACGACGGGTGGTTCATTGCGCGTCTGGATGTACGCGACTGCAGAATCTGCGTCGTCAAAGACGCGCGATTCGGCGGTGGGGATCGACGCAGCACGCATGATGTGTTTCGCCCAGGCTTTGTCGGCTTCGAGTTTGGCAGCCGCCTTGGACGGTCCAAACACGAGGCGGTTCGGGGAGGCGAGTGCGTCGGCGAACCCCTCGGCGAGTGGGTCTTCAGGACCGATGACAACGAGACCAATGTCGTTGTGATCGCAGAACTGTTCAAGTCGATAAATTTCACGGATGTCGACCGGGACATCAACGGGCGAACCAAGTGCCCGTAAACCAGGGTTATTGGCGTGTGTCACCCATAGTTTCCCGAGTCGTGGCGACCGTGCGATGGCGTGCGCAAGGGCATGTTCTCGTCCGCCGCCACCGATCAAAAGCACATTTATCGTGTCCATCCTGCATGGTAGGTCGTCCGTGTTCGACCGCGGGTCTTCATTGAAGCAGGTCATTCGAACAGATCGAAAATGTGTCTGGTTTGATCGCGTTGGGCTGCCCATGAGCGGGAATAGGCTCCAAATTATTGACGACTCCTCATGAGAGGTGTATCCTCCGGTCCAATTGCGGGGTAGAGCAGTCTGGTAGCTCGTCGGGCTCATAACCCGGAGGTCGTTGGTTCGAATCCAGCCCCCGCTATTCTTTGACTCAATAGAGTCGGATACAGGCCGATGCAGACAGTTGAACTGTCTGGATCGGCTTTTATCGTTTTGACATAGCAGGCAATCAGTGATCGGCGTTCCTCAACCGTGCCCGAAGCGATGAGGCTCTCCACCGCGTCAAACTCGGCGGCAATCTTGGATCGCAGCTCACCCATTGGAGGCAGGCCCGCTGGATCGGACACCTGCCGTAGTTCAGATTCAATTTGGGTTCGGGCCTCGACCAGTTCGTCTGCGTCCCGATAGAGCCCCAACGACTCTGCCGTTTCGGGCTTCATCGCTGCAAGATGATCGCGGAGCCTTGCGAGTTTCTGATCGAGCGCCGCGAGTTGACGGCGGAGTTGGCCGCGCGCATCGTCGTGGTGTCCGTGCAAACGCCGGAGTTCGGCTTCGACAAGATCGTGCAATTTGTGATCGTCCCGGAGACGGATCAGGTCGTTGAGGATAAGACCCAGGATATGTGACTCGACCAAGTCTGCAGGAACGGTGTATCTCTTCGGGCATTCGTGCTTGTGGCCTTGCTGGTGCCGCGAGCAGGTGTAGTACCGAGTCTTGAATCCCTTGCCGCTCGTGGTCGTTTGTCCAGTC
>JAUIES010000005.1 GCA_030429705.1 Phycisphaerae bacterium
CACCTTCCAAACGCACTCGTCCATGCTTGCCTCCTTGTGGTCCTGCCAGACCGAGAGGCAAGCATGGCATGCGCACACACTTAACGCAAGTTAGCACGCGCTACGCGCGAAATCCTCCATGGCCATGACGAAGCGTTATTGAAGTTCGATCATGGCCTTGTAGAGCCAAGACCAAGGTACCTGGCGTGGATGTGTTCGGCGGTGAGGATGTCGCCATAGTCCGGTCTGTCAGCGTTCTGTTGTGGATAAGTGGCGTGGTTGGTTGACGGGGTGTTCGGTGCCTGATACCGTGCTTCGGTCGGGCTCGCGAAGGTGCCGCCCCCGACATGGTGCGATGGTCAGTGTGATGATCCACCATAACCAGCATCAGACCTCTCGTGCCCACAAGGCTGAGCCACAGTTCGTTTCCCCACACCACCCAAACAGGTGAACTGTTGAACGGTGATGTCAAGGAAAGCGAAATCGGCAAGATGCCCGAGGCCCCACGCGAGGAAAGGAGAATCTCATGGCCAAAGGTGTGTCCAGAGTCATCGAACCGATCCCCGAAACCGACAAGGCGAAAGCCCAGGCACTGACCCGGGCGGTCGGGCAGATCGAAAAAGCGTTCGGCAAAGGCTCGATCATGCGTCTCGACGAAGACGCGTATCTCGCGATCCCAGGTATTTCAACCGGTGCTCTCTCACTTGACCTCGCGCTCGGTGGTCGGGGGATTCCGCGCGGCCGCATCGTCGAGATCTTCGGCCCGGAGTCTTCTGGTAAAACAACACTCGCGCTCACGGTGATTGCCAATGCGCAGAAGAACGGGGGGGTGGCTGCATTCATCGATGCCGAGCACGCCCTTGATCCATCCTGGGCCCGCAAGATCGGTGTCAATATTGACGACCTGCTCGTCAGTCAGCCCGACACGGGCGAACAGGCACTCGATATCTGCGAGTTGCTCGTGCGCTCAAACGCGGTCGATATCATTGTCATCGACTCGGTTGCCGCGTTGATTCCCAAGGCTGAAATCGAAGGCGAAATGGGCGATACCCATGTCGGCCTGCAGGCGAGGCTGATGAGTCAGGCGATGCGTAAACTCACGGGTGTGATTGCCCGCTCGAGCGCGACCGTCATCTTCATCAACCAGATCCGCGAAAAGATCGGCGTGATGTTCGGCAGCCCCGAAACCACCCCCGGCGGCCGGGCGCTCAAGTTTTATTCGTCCGTCCGCATCGACATCCGCCGCACGGGTGCGATCAAAGAGGGCGATGTGAATGTCGGCAACCATGTCCGTTGCCGCGTGGTCAAGAACAAGGTCGCTCCGCCCTTCCGGCAGTCCGAGTTTGACATCATGTTCAATGAAGGCATCAGTATCACCGGCGATCTGCTCGATCTGGCGGTCGAAGATGACATCTGCCAGAAATCGGGCGCGTGGTTCAGTTATGGCGAGATCCGTCTCGGGCAAGGACGCGAGAACTCGAAGAAGTTCCTGTCTGAGAACCCTGACCTGATGGCTGAGATCCGGGCAGCGATCGTCGAGAAGCGCATGCCCAAGCCGACGAAGCAGCCTGAAGTCGATCTGGAGACCGGTGAAGTCCTCGAAGAGGTCGAAGCCTGATTGAAGCACACTGGCTCGACGAGCCGTGACCGTCAGGGAGTCGGTTCCGACTGAACATGGCTCTCAAACCGAATGCTTGAACAGACAATCCAATCAGCCGGGCTGCGAGAGCAGTCCGGCTTTTTTCTTGCATTGACAGAATGCAATGACGAATAGCACAGCCCAGATGAGATCAAGCCCGGCCATGGGTTTCCACATGTCTGGAATCGCACTCGTCATCCAATACACCGCAACAAGTCCGGTGTAGCAGAGTTTGAGCAGCACGCCATAGATCATCAGTTCGCGGCGGGGGACGGGATCGAGTGCGATCCGCACAAACATGATCGAAAAAATGACGAGAAGGAGCGCGGGGAACTGTACATAGGCTGCATGGTTCGGTGGTTGCACGCCGAACGCATCGTAGAGGGGGGCGTGCGCAAACAGGAAGGCAAGGCCGAGCAAACCATCATACAAGGCGGCGGTCCAGAACACTGTGCGGATCCACCTGGTGGAGTTTTCACTGGGTCGTTCTGATGGTTGCGTTGACATAGGAATCTCCTATGAGCCGTTATCGATATCCATCGCGTGCCGTCGCCACTGTTCGGCGAACTGCTCGCGACGCTGATCCAACGATGATCGATTATATAATCGGGCTGCGAGATCACGAAACCCTGTGACCAGTTCGTCGGGTGTCATGGGATCGGGCACGAAGTTGAGGTCGAAAAGTGTGCATCGGTTCCATTCGCCGTCGTGTGTGAGTCGTCCGGCTTTTTTGAGCCGCTCGTACATCGGTGTGCCTGGGAACGGCGTGGGCAGGGTGATCTGGACATCGAACAGCCCGGATTCAGCGGCAAAAATGGCGATGCTGTCGAAGATCGAGGTTGTGTGGCCATCGAGACCGACGACGAAACACCCGTTAACACGAATGCCGAACGATTGAATGCGTCGGACGGCTTCGAGATTTGTCTTCCACTGTTTGCGCTTCCAATCACCTCGTAACTCGAGGCCAGCCAATCCAGATTCGATGGGACTTTCGAGGCCTATGAGTACCTGTGCGCACCCGGAGGATGCGAGTTGTTCGAGCAACTCGGGGTTGTTTGCAATTGAGATGTCGGTTTCGGTGAACCAGCGCAGCCGCCGCGCGGCGAGTTCGGGGAGCAGTCGCGACCAATAGGCCTTGTTGACCAGGCTGTTGTCGTCGGCGAACTCGATGAATGGGCGTGGCCAGAGTTCGAGAATGCGATCAAGTTCGGCCAGAACGTGTTTGATCGGTTTCTGTCGATACTTCGGCGAATACAGAATTGAACTCGCACAGAACTCGCATCGAAACGGGCACCCTCGGCTGGTCTGGACTGTGAGCCGATTGTACTTGGGGATATCGAGCAGTTCATACTTGGGCATGGGCGCGTGAGCCAGATCAAATCGGCCGTTGCGGTCGCCATAGATTGGTTTGAGTTGGTCTCGCTCGGCATCGAGCAAGATTTCTTCCCAGACGCATTCGCCGTCACCGACGGCTGCGGCATCGGCGTGCTGCGATACCTCGGTTGGTAAGACGGTCGCGTGCAGGCCGCCGATGACGACCTTGCAGCCAAGATGCCGAAGTTTGCCTGCGAGTTCGTATGCTTCGAGACTCTGGGCGGTGAAAGTTGAGATCGCGACCAGGTCAAAGTCGGCGAAGGTTTCTTCGGTGTTTTCGATACGATTCGATTCAAAGTAGGCGATGTCGTGACCGGGTGGGGTGATGCCAGCGATCGTGAGCAGACCGAGGCTTGGGAGCGACGCGATCGCCTCGCCCCGCTCGAGGAACCCGGGCAGCGTCATGCCCAGTTTGATGAGATCCGGATCGACCACCCGCAAGCCACTCATGCCGATCAGCGCAATTCTCATGTGTTCTCCAACACAAGTTGTGCCGTCGAGATGCATCCAATGGCGAGCGACACCACCGGGACCACAAACAAGTGTCGCATTGGCTTTTTCCAGGCGGCGAGGAAGCACACTGTCGGCATGGTGGCGGCACCGACGATGAGCAGGATGGATGCGGCTGTCAGATTGGTGTCATCAGGTAAACGCGATGCCGTAACCACGAACGCCAGGTTGACGAATGCAAGGCCGAAGAATGCGATGTGACCGAGTCGAACAAGCCGGCGAGACCAACTGTCATAGCCTCCCAACCAGGACGCTTTGTGAAAAAAGAGCCCGATTGCGGCACCACTGAGGACGCCAAGTGCGAAACCGATCCAGACTGCGATGAGATTCCATGATGCCATGGCGTGCCCTCGTGAGACTGTAGCATTCTTTGGAATTGTACGGATGCGTGTTCAGGTCGGCCAAAACGGGGTTGTGGGCCTATCATGTCGCCCGTTCGCGGATGTGGCGGAATTGGCAGACGCGCTAGGTTCAGGTCCTAGTGGGGGTAAAACCCCGTGGAGGTTCGAGCCCTCTCATCCGCATTGAACCCTTAGCCAGTCGGTTAAGGGTTTTTTTCTAGAATCCGATCGCCGGTCCGCCGATGAAAACGCGAGCCAGCGACGCGACCACGAGTCCGAACACGAAATTCACCATGGTGCCCCCGAGATAGAACCCTGGGTCGCGTTTGATAGCATCGGAGCGGACGAGGGACTTGGCGGCGAAGATCAGGGCAAGCCCGGCGACTTGGCCGGTCAAAACCAGTGTGACGGTGACGATGTTCTCACACTTGCCGATGACGGCGCTTGGGTCAAACCGAGGCCAACCCCCCGGCGGCGTCCCCCCCTCAGGAGGCCAGGTCGATCGATGGTTATAGGGCAGGACAAAGAATCGAACCAACGGGCCGCTGAGCATCAGGGTGATGACATACGCAAGTATCACGATCACCCACCGCAGCCACCCGTCTAGCACGATGGGTTGAGCCGGAATTGATGCCAAAAGAAACGCGTTCATATGCCTACGCCTCCAATTCAGAGCCGATCTCCGTCAGGCGGATACCAATCGCGTTTGCGATGCGTTCCATGGTATCGAAACCGGCGCGGTGCAGCGCTTGAGAAACGGTTTGGGGCGACACGCCGAGTGACACTGCAACCTCGATCTGCGTCGATTGTGCGCGCGCCGAACGCACGATGTCGTACTGGCGCGGACTCCAATCGGCCATGTGTTCGGCATGGGCGAGGGCGGCTGCCTCTATCAGGGCGGTCGAACCAGGGCCAACGTCTTCGAGTGAAACTGCAAAAAGTGTCCGCGCATGTTTTGCTCTGCGCAGGCCGTCAGCTGCATTGTGAAACGCTGTGCCATCGAGCGCACCGGCATCACCGCTCTCGAGCCCGATGTCGATGGTGCCAGAGCCGAGCGACCATCGGAATCGTTCCGGCCAGACCAGTTCGTTCATGGCGGATGCGATGTCGAATGCACGGTCTGGCCGGTTCAGTGCCGACGAGAGTTCGTCGATGCCCTTGGCGTTAGTGATCGGTGTCAGCCAATCGTCTGAAAATGAGATCTGCAATTCGCGCAACGCCGCTTCCAGCTTGAGGGACAACGCCTTGCGGTCTTTGACCAGTCGAGAGTTTTCGAGGTCGGCTATCAGCGCGTATGGCATGATAGAAGTATATCAGTCGAATACGATTGATACAGCGTGCGTCAGATATTTTTCAAGAATCAACATTTCGACGATCTCAGACGGCGTCTGCCCGTTGCGGTTCTGATTCAAGCGTCGGCGAATTCATCGTCAGCCGGATATGAGCCACGCCGAATCTTCACGAATGTGCGCAAGAGGTCGTTGAGCAGGCTCGACGCACCGAACCGGAACAGGTCGGCGTGTAACCAGGGCGAGGGCGATGGCGCATCGAGCGGGCTGAGCGTCTCGTTGACCATGCACAAGTAGTGCCACGCTTGTTTGGCGGTCTTGATGCCGCCTGCCGGTTTGATGCCGATGCGGCGACCGGAGCGAAGAAACTCATCGCGGACAGCTTCAAGCATGACCAAAGTAACGGGCATGGTCGCTGCGGGTTGAATCTTGCCGGTGCTGGTCTTGATGAAGTCACCATCGCGGATGGAGGCGATTGCAATGTCGCTCGCTCGGCGGACATTGTCGAGCGTTTCGAGTTCGCCGGTTTCGAGAATGACCTTGAGATGGACAGGACGATTGAGTTCATTGCTGCAGGCTTGACACAGGTCGGCGACCTCGCGGATTTCTTCGGCGACCTCGCGATAGCGCCCGGCCAAGAAGGCACCGCGATTGATGACCATGTCGACTTCGTCCGCGCCGGATTCGATCGCTTGGCGAGCATCGCGCAGACGCACAGCAAGCGGGTACTGCCCGCTTGGGAAGCCGGTGGCGACGCTGGCAACATGAACACCCGACCCGGCAAGTGCCTCGGCAGCAACCTCGACCAGATTTGGATAGACACACACCGCTGCAACATGGGGGAGGCGTTCGCCCAGTTCCGATTCATCCCGGTCGTAAGGATGAATCGCCTTGCGGCACAGCGATCGCACTTTCTCTGGCGAGTCTTTGCCTTCGAGCGTCGTGAGGTCGGTCATGCTGATCGCGAGACGCAGGGCTGCGGCTTTCGATTCTTTCTTGATCGATCGTGTGGTGAACGATTGCGCGCGTTGCTTGGCTGCAATCGTGTCAACCGTCGGACTGTTCGGGAGGGTTGTCATCTGAACAATGGTAGTTCGGGAGTTCGTCGAGGAATGCGTGGACGCGGTTGCGCGTTGTTTCGAGCATGTCCGTGTCGGTCCAGAGGTGATTGTGATTGCCTTGCTCGATCGAGCAGAATGAACCCAGTGGTGCTGCTCGGGCAATGCAGCGACCATCCTCGATGGGACTGACGCGGTCGAGTTCGCCATGGATGACGAAGAGCGGGCAGGTCAGCTGCTGGGCATGGGTCGCACAGTCAAAGGCGATCCGTCCCTTGCCGGTGAGACCCAGTGTCCACAGTGCTCCGGTGAGTGTGAGGCCGCTAGGGAGAGAGGCGGCCCGCAGGACATTGCGAGCGGGGGTTTCGGGGTATTGGTACGGCGCTTCGGCGATGACGGCCGCGAGCTGTGGGTGTGTTGAGGTGCCGGCTGCGGCGATCGAGACCACGGCGCCCAGCGACGAGCCATACAACACGACCCGCCGATCGTCGAGTTGGTTGAGTAGTGCGAGCAAGTCCTTTGGCTCATGCACACCAAGACTTGATACGCCGGGAGATTCGCCATGCCCGGGCAGATCCCACGCGATGATTCTGGATGCAAAAGGCAGAAGGTGGGGGACACGCGTCAAGGCCCCGATTCGAGAGTCACCCCAGCCGTGGGTCAGGACAACCGTTGGCCCATCAGGGTCAAGACCCTGGATGTCCCAGACGGGCAGGTCATGTCCGCGCGACGCGAACGACCACGAGTCGTAGTTCGGCGGGGGGATGAGTTCTCCTGGGTCACTTGGGAGATTCCGTGCGATGGCTGAAGCGCATGTTCGTCTCGGGGGGTGTCGTAACCGCCAACCGATCGCTAGCACGACAGCAATGTAATAAACCACGCCGCCGAGCGCGAGGAGAATGAGCAACCCCGTTACATGCTCGGTCATGGTCTACAACCCAAAGAGATTGCGCACATCATTAAAGGTGATGACGAGGAAGAGTGAAACAATGAGCAGCAACCCGGCCATGGTGACAGCGTTCTGGACCGGCACAGGAAGCGGTTTGCCTCGAATTTGTTCGTAGAGCAGCATGAGAAACTGCCCGCCGTCCACGATGGGGAGCGGGAGAAAGTTGATGACAGCCAGATTGACACTGATGACGGCCATGAAGAACAGCACCCAGACGAATCCTCGTCCGGCCAGGATAGTGCCGATCTGTGCGATGCCGACGGGGCCTTTGAGGTGTTCGATCTTGACGGTCTGCTGAAACAGTCGAGCGAAGGTGACATAGGTCATGACCAGCACGCGGCGTGTTTCGCTCAGGCCGAGTCCGATGGCTTCGAGCGGACCTTCGGCTCGGAGCACGATTTGCTCTGGCTCGAACACCAGACTCGAGGCAAATGGCGGTGTCCACGCAAGTTGGTGAACCGTCTTGATATCTTCAGCGTCAAGATCCCAGACGCGTTCGGCTTGCGGCTGGTCGGATCCGATGAGGGGGCGTTCGACGAGCATGTTGATCGACGCACCGGTACCTTCTTCGAACGCTTGAGTCGTGGCTGCGACGATCGCGTTGCGAATGTCAGTGAATGATGTGACGGGTTGTCCGTTGACGGCAATGATGCGTTCGCCAGGAACGGAGACGAGTTTCGTGGCAGCGGGGGGGTTGGTTTCGCCGGTCTCGATCGACTCAATGGCGGCTGGCGGCAGGGCGACAATCGTGCCGACAGACGCGGTTGTGTCGGAGGAGAACCCGATACGGCCCTGGCGTGAGACATGGGCATCGAGTGGAACACGCGCGAGTTCGCCGTCAACTTCACGCAGCACGACAACTTTGATCGTGCGTGAACGGTTGCTCTGGATTGTGCGGATGCCAGCATCGAGGCTTGGAAACTCGACACCATCAATCGCTGCAAAGATATCGCCGGGTTGCAAGCCTGAGGCTTGGCCGTCTTCGGTCACGGTACCTTCGCCGCGTGCGACCATCATGACCGGCAGCAGGCCGAGCAGATGTTCGATCGCGATGCGTGCGTTCTTCTCGGTTCCTGGAATGAAGCCGATGTTGAGTTCAGGCGAGGGCATCAGTGTGCGTGCAATCAAGCCTGCATCCGTTTGGAACACCAGTTCGACGGGTTGGCCCTGCGATTGTTGGAACGCCTGCGTGAGTTGGTGGCCTTGGGTGACTGCCTGGCCGTTGATCGAAGTGAGGACCGAGCCGGGGCCGACGCCCTGTAAGCCCCATGCGTCAGGCATGGCTTCTCCGCCCGGTCCGACGGCTTCTGAAACGGTCAATGAAGAGGGCGCATCAACTCCAAGTGAGAGCAAGCCGTCTGAACGAGAGACTTCGGGCAGGGCTTCGTAGCGGAGCAGTTCCAGTTGTCCTGGCCTTTGGATCGTGAGTTGAACCGAGCTGTTTGCGGATGCCATGGCGGCTTCGACGCGCACATCTGCGAAAGTGTTCGGCGCTCGGCCGTTGATCGTGACGACTTCGTCACCTGGCTGGAGCCCGATCTGCGTGTTGCCTTCATCGAGCGGTGTCGCTTCGGCGGCCGGTGAACCGGGCGCGACCATGCCGATGCGGGGGGGCTCAACTTTGAGACCAAGCATGAACACAACAACGAACAACATTGCTGCTGTGACGACATTGGTCACCACCCCAGCACTGATCACAATCATGCGTTTCCACGGCTTGCAGTTTTGATAACTGTCGGGTTCTTCTGATACCGCAGTTGGGTCGAGATCATCTTGACCCAGCATTTTGACATACCCGCCGAGCGGCAGGTAGTTGAGGCGGTATTCGGTGGGGCTGACAGACTCAAGTACGCTCGGGTTACCCTTGAGAAGAATCGTTCGATACTCAGGTTCTGTCGAGCCTCGCCGCCAGCCGAGCCCTTTGCGGTAGGAAGCAATTGCTGGACCGAATCCGACCGCGAATCCGAGTACGCGGATCCCCGCCCAGCGCGCAGCGAAGAAGTGACCACATTCGTGGAGAAAGACAATCAACCCGAAGCCGAGGATGACCACGAGAAGATCGAGCAGCGTTCCGATAAGACCGGGGATTCCAAACATCCATCAATACTATCGGTTGAAAACACCTGGCGATCGTGTTGCGGACATATGAGATCAACTTGATCTGAGCGAATGCTCACCGGATCGCGCAAAAAAATCGCACGCCGCGCTTCTGGCGGCGTGCGATTGGTTTTACGACCGAATTAGACGATCAGTCTTTCTTCTTTGTGGCGTACTTGATGCTGCATCCGACTGCTTTGGTGGTCTTCTTGGTGACTGTTTCGTTGGCAAGGACAGCGCGGACAGCGTCGCGCGGATAGATGATTTCGCCGGTCTTGGACGGGCTCTTTTCTGAATCCATCGCACCGGTGTAGGCGATCACGCCTTCGTTGTTGATGACGAACATGGTCGGGGTGACCTTGGCGCCGTACGAACGGCCGACGGTCCCGGCGGTGTCAAGCAGGATCGGGCTTTTGATCTTCCAGTTCTGAGCATACTTGGCGTTGGTTTCGCGAGCGTCTTTGACGGACTCGGCTTTACCTGAGTTGATGCGCAGCCAGACGACTTTTTCTTCCGTGAACTCCTTCTCGACGGCGGTGCTGGTGCCCTTGCCTTCGTCGTTGTAGTGCTCGACAACATAGGGGCAAGTTGGGTTGAACCACTCGAGTACGACCGTCATACCCTTCGCGGTGTAATCGCTCAAGCGATGTTCTTTGCCGAGGTGGTCAACAAGCAGGAAGTCGGGAGCGGTCTTGTCGATCGCGGCTTTCTTGGTCTGCTTCATCGATTCGACGATCTTCTTGACTTCTTCGGGTGAACGTTCAGCCACCTTCTTAATGGCTTGTCCAGTATTGGTCACTTGTTTGGTGACTTGTTTCTTGGTGGTCGAGAGCGCTTCTGCTTGGGCGAGGCTGACCGATGTGGTCAAGCCGGCGACGAGCAGAACAGCAGCAGTTTGCAATGTGCGTTTCATCATGATTCTCCTTCAAGGTTTGGGGTCAGATTTCGTGTGACTGAATCCATCGCGTTCTTTTTCGCTTCGTAATGGAATCTCGATTGCGATGACCTGTGTGGTGTCATCGGTTCCTTGGACAACGAGGCTGCCGATGATTGGGGTTTCTTGATCGCCACCGAGTGGGACAGTGTGGAGCAAGTTGTCTTTGCTCGCTCGGGTCAAGGTGTGCCCGGTCGTGGGTCGTCCCTCTTCTGATGCGTAGAAAACGACTGATTTGGCGTTGATGACACCTATCTCGAGCGTCTCCCGATCGCCCCCGATGATTGATACATTGATACGACGATTGGATTCGTGTAACGGGACTGGTGTCAGCCGGCGTGCTTTCTTGATGACCGCGGCATCTAGCGGGCGCAGGCGTGCGCCAGGTTCGATTTGATTCGTGGCTTCAAATGAATACTGCACGCGCTGGCTTTCGGCAATACACATGGTTTTGCACACCAGCCACTCGATATCGCATGCGATCGTCGGGCGTGCAGAGCCGGTCCATGTGTCAGGTACTTTGACCGGGAATAAGACGATCGGGGTGTCTTCGAGGACGAGGTCGACAAGCCCGCCTTCGGAGATGTAAGGCGTCGGTGCTGGCCAACGGGGCTGACCGATTTTCCATCCTTCAGGCAAGCGCCAATCAAACAGCGGCGCCATCCCGGAGTCGTTATGACCGGGCCAATAGATGTGCCAGTCCGAACGAATATCGAACGCCACGGCAACCCAGAAGACCTGTCCCGGCGCGACGGCAGCATGATCGACGAGAAGACTCGCTTCGACCAGAGGGCCTTCATCGAGTGGTTCAACGGCGATTCCTGGCTGCTCAACGGGCGGAGCGCCGACCGAAGCCACCGCCTGCGCGTGACTACCAATGGCAAGTAGTCCGAAGGCAAGGGCAGCGAGGAAATGATGCATCATGTTCGATTCCAACGTGAACGGGGTGAGGAGGGTACCCTCATATTCGTCTCGACTCGTGTTCGCCGCAGTGTACAACGAAAGTGGATGTGGGCATATTCCATTTTATCGCGTGAAGTCTGCGAGTTCTTTCAGGAGTGAACTATCATGAATCGACTGATGGTGTGGGCGTTGTTGGCTTCGATGGTCGTGTTTCTCCCCGGATGCGGGGCTCCACGAACCGATGACACGGACATCACGGTGATTGATCTGACGACTCTTCGATCTGCGATGGAAGAGGATCGCAAGTCACCCAAGCATCTTGTGATCATTGATCCGCGGCCTGGGGCGAAGTTTGCCGAGGGGCACATTCCCGGTTCGATCAACCTGCGATTACCCGATGTGGATCGGGTTGAAGGGCGGAATCCGGCGATCGCAGGCCACCACATGATCGTGGTCTATGGGCAGGATCCTGCATCGGCGGTCGCGAAAGGGATGACGAAAAAGCTCATCGAACTCCGCTACAAGCGCGTGAAGATGTACGGTGGGGGTATCACCGATTGGGAAGCGGCGGGGCTTGTTCTTGAGAAGTCACCCGGCGGCTGAATCGACCTGGCACGCTCTGCGGAGCGCTTCAGCAGCCACGATCGAGCAGGCATCGTAGGTTGGAAGCGGCCAGTCGCCGCGGTCTTCCAGTTCTGGCCCTTCGCTGCAGCCGAACAGAATCGCATCGCAGCCGCGATCGCGCATAGCGCAGGCGACGGTACGGATGGATTCGAGACTCTCGGGCAAAAGAGAGCCGTAGGCAAGTTCTTCGAAAATGATGTGTTCAACGATTTCGGCTTCTGCGGGTGTTGGTTTGTGAATGCGCACGCCTCGCATGCCGAGCGTCGCTTGATAGGTCGAGCCACTGGTGACGATGGTTGTGCCGAGGATCCCGACGGTGGCACGGTTGTCGGCTGCGATTGCATCGGCGACGAGATCGGCCATATTGACCCACGGAATCGAGCAGGAACTTTCGACCATTGGAACGGCATGCTGGACCATGTTGTCAGGCGTGAAGACGATCTGGGCACCGGCTTGGGCAAGGACTTCCGCCGAATCGCGCAGCATGGATGCCACGGTGACCCAGTGCCCTCCCCTGACCGCGTCGATATAGGCAGCAAATGGGATGTTGTGGATCGAGACCGTCGGATGTTCTGTGTGGCCGAGCGTTTCACGCGCGTAGCGAAACAGTTGTCGATTGCACAGCGACGCACCTACAGGGCTGACGGCCACCATTCCGATATGCTTGGGCACTGTCGCCTCCCTTGTGGTGTTTCGGACAGCGTATGGTCCATGATCCGATGCCCACTGTCAAGCGTTGTTGCTTATCTGATGCCTGTGTAGCCCGTTCCTGCGTCCTTTTTACCGTTTCGACCCGTTGATCATGCTTGTTGCCCTGTGGATCATGCTGCCTGTTTTGCTTGTTCTGTCCGCCATCGCCAGCGGGACGGAGACGGCGATGTTCAGTCTGGGCGGCAAAGACCGCGATGACCTTGCGGCCACTTCTCCCGTGACAGCCCGAGCGGTGGAACGACTGCTCGCCCATCCGCGGCGGCTGCTGATCATGGTGCTTGTCTTCAACATGACCATCAATGTGCTGTACTTTGTGGTCAGCACGCTGTTGTCGTATCGAGCAGAGAGTCCATTGTCGGCTGCGTTGATATCGACCGGTGCGGTTCTTGCGATTGTTTTGTTCGGCGAGGTTCTCGCCAAGGTGATTGCGTCGAGCCGGCGCGTTTCGATCGCGCGCATCATTGCGATGCCCGCGATGACGATCTTGCGATTGGGATCGCCTTTGTGGGTTGGGCTCGACCGATTTGTTGTGGCTCCGTTGACACGCGTGGTCAATCCGGCGGCGATCGAGCAACGCGTCGATGTTGGCGAGTTGACAGCGTTGGTCAAGCGTGCATCCGGCGTTCTCAATGATGCCGAGTCTGCGATATTGGCGGAAGTGGTCGAACTTCGGATCCGCCGGGCAAAAGACATCATGACACCACGCATCGATCTCACGGTGGTCAATCCGGCGTGGACCAACGACGATCTGCGGGCGGCGCGATGTCCGTTCGTGGCTGTCAGTTCTGACGGATTGCATGAGCACTTCGGCGGGTCTGTCGATGTGCGACGAGCGTTGATGACGAACACGCGTGCGGTTGTCGACCCGGTGTTTGTTCCTGAGATGGCGACGCTGGACAGCGTCATTGGTGAACTGGGGCGCAAGAACACGGAACTTGTCTATGTTGCTGACGAACGAGGCGATGTGACCGGGATGATCACGCTCGACGATATCGTTGACGAGTTGACCGCCGGTGCGGTGTTTGGTGAAGGGGCGACCGAAATCGGGCCGGACCTCTGGCGTATCAACGGTCGGATGGGTGTTCGAGATTTCGGCGAGGAGTTTTCGATCGAGGACATCGAAGCGTGGGTGGGGCAAACCCGCGTGAGCACGATCGGAGGGTTGGTCCACGAGAAATTGGCTAGAATCCCGGCGGTTGGAGACCGCGTTGAAGTCGGTGCGTTTGTCTTTACAGTGCACACCGTGCGCGGTCGCGCGGCCGAGTCACTAGATGTAGAGCGTGCGCAAGCACCCGAAGGTCAATCGACAAACGAAAGTGAGGCTGATGCATGAGTGATCAGTCCTCGATGATTGTCGGTATTGGACTTTGTGTCATCGGCATCGGTGGCTCGGCGATCTGTAGCGGTCTTGAAACTGGGTTTTACTCGATTAACCGTATTCGTTTGCGGCTGCGCGCGGGTGACGGCAACAGGCGGGCCGAGTTGATTCATGCTGAGTTGCAACAGCATGACAGGCTCCTGACGACGCTCCTGATCTGGAACAATGTGTTCAACTATCTTGGGTCGCTGGGTCTGACCGCGATTTTGTTTGGATTCGGGTTTTCAGAGGCGTGGGTGATTGCGCTGCAGGCGTTGGTTTTGACACCCATGCTGTTGATTTTTGCTGAGTCGATTCCCAAGGAGTTGTTCCGTGTGCGCGCGGACGATCTGCCGTTTCGCTTGATTCATATTGTCGTCGTGCTGCGCTGGATTTGCCTGCCGGTACTCTGGGTTGTCTTGGGGTTTGCTCGATGGGTAGCGCAGCTCGTGGGCGCGGGCACAGCACCTGGCGGAGATCGGCGAAACCGGATCGCGTCGCTCCTCAAAGAGGGTGTCTCTCATGGTGCGATCAGCCGATTGCAGGCATCACTGATTGATGATGCTATGGATCTGGCGCGCACACCGGTGGGTGATCTGGGCGTTCCCTTTGCCAGGCTTGCGTGTGTTGTGGAGGGTGCGCCGCACGAACAGGTGCAGAGAGCTGCTCGCTCGACCGGGCACGAGCCTGTCGTCTTTCTCGATCGCGTGGGGCGCGTCGCGTCACTTGTCGATCCTCTTGATATTGGATTGGGTGAACTGCCGATGGACGAGCCTCTTCGGCTCGAGGCTTCGCTTGGCTCGCGTGAGGCGCTTGCTGAGATGGCGGCTCGAGGCGTTCGCTCGGCTGTACTTGTCCGATCCGTTCGCGATGTCGGTATCGTGACGACACGGCACATCGTTGGTCCGCTCCTTCGATCGACCAGGCAGCCAGATCGGACAGCACGGGAATAGATGCGGCATGATGTCAGTTGTGCTGTGTGGGGTCGCACGGCTTACGACGGAGGTGGAAAATGCGTCGCAACGGTTTGATATTCGTTCTTCTTGGAATCGTGGCTGTTGCGATCATTTTGCCGCGGTTTCGAGGTGTCGCGCCGACACCCCAGGTCTTTGATGAAGGCTGGACATTGACCGAAGCAAAGGTCGAGAGTGCGTCGTCGGCCAAGCCTGTTTTGGCGCTACTCACTGCCGATTGGTGTCCGCCGTGTCAACAACTCAAACGCGGCGCACTGAGCGATTCGAAGGTTGCCGCCGCGATCAAAGAACGCACCATTCCCGTCTATGTTGATGTCGATCACGCAGCACAAGACGCACAGCAGTTTGCAAATATTCGTTCAATCCCGACGATGGTGATTCAGGTGGGCGATGAGGAAGTCGGACGAGTCACCGGTGTTGTTGGCGCGGGTGAACTCTTGCGCTGGCTGGATGAAACGCTGGCGCGGGTACCTGATGATGAATAGCCGTCGTTTGATGCAACTGCTCCTGGGTCGCACGGTCAGCTCAAGGGGTTGAGAAACAGACCCGTTGCCAGTTTCGGATAGAAGAATGTCGACTTCTGTGGCATGACTTCGCCTTCCTGGCTGACCTTGCGAACTGCGTCGAGCGGGGTTGGCTTGACGATGATCGCGATCTGCGCGAAACCTGAACCGCCGCCCGAGCCGGTTTCTTTTCCCTTGCCGATGGCGAGGACTTCGTCGATCGCGTGTGGGAAAGCCCAGGTGATGGGCTCGCCGTCGTTGAGTTGCGGCTGACAGATCTCTTCAACAATCAAGTGTTGAATGATGGCGACATCAAGACGGCGCCAGGCTTCGGGTTTGTCTGGGAACTGCACTTCGAGCGGGTCGTCCACCGCAGGCCAGGCGCAGAAACAGAGCCCGGTGGCGAAGTCCATCACGCCAAAAACACTTGTGCTTTCGCGTGCCGCGATGTGTTCGATCGCTTCGTCGAAGTTCTGTGGGTCATTTTCGACGGCTTCGACATTGAGTAACCCCTGACTGGCTTCAAGGAACTTGTCGATGCTGTAGTTTTTCATTCCGCCCAGCACGCGATGGGTTGGTCCGATTGCGAGGCCGGGGTCTGACATGCCGACCAGGACCATCATTGTTTGGCGTGCGGGGTGATCGGCTGGCACATCGCCTTGGGACTCGAGCCACTCGATGTAGTTGAGAGCCGTGTTGTAGCGATGATGTCCATCCGCGATGAAGATGTCCTCATCGTCGAGTGCGTCTCGGTAGGCAGCAATATCACCCGGTTCATCGATGGTCCAGACTTCGTGTTTGACGCCATCGCCAAGGTCGGCGGTCATGTCGGGTGAGCGGGATTCGGTCACGCGTTGAATGAACGCGGTGGCTCGGCCGGATTCATCCGGATGAAGACCAAAGATCGGGCTTAACTGGGTTGCGGTGGCTTTCATGAGGGCGAGGCGGTCTTCCTTCGGTCCTGAAAAGGTGTGTTCGTGAGGGAGGATGCCCCCGCCCTCGCGCGGGCCGAATGGAACGGTGTCGACATTGCACGCGACACCGCAGCGGCGATAGGTCTGACCCATGAAGTCAAAGGTCTGGATGTACGCAAAAATAGCGGGTGTGTCGCGGCGGGTCACCGTGTGATTGTCGATCAATGCCTTCAGATGGTCCGCTGCTGCGTTGTACGCGGCGGGCGGGCCGAGTTCTTTGGCTGGCACATGTGGCAGATCGATTGCGACAATGTTGTCGGCATCAGTCTGAAGCAATGACTGCTTGGCGGCTGCATCGAGGACATCATATGGCGGCGCGACTTTGCGACTGACATCGCCTCGGCCGTTGTTGTACTGGTAGGCGTGCAAAGGGTGGATTTGTGGCATGGTTTTCCTTTCCACCGAACTATATGGAACCAGAGGTCGGTTCTCATCGGTTGGTTGTGCTATTGTGGGGCGACGAGCGGAGGACGCTGCGATGGTACGCGTATTGGTCATCAGAACTGCCGGGACGAACTGCGAACTTGAGATGGTGCGTGGTTTTTCACTTGTCGGTGCGCAAGTTGAACTTGTGCATGTAGATGCGTTAGTCGCCGAGCCCACGCGCCTCGATCAGGCACACATGATCGGGTTTCCTGGCGGTTTCAGTTATGGTGACGACATCGCATCTGGACGGATTCTCGCGATGACCATGCGAGAAAAGTTGTGGCCTGCGCTGCGCGATGCGGCACAGCGCGGCGTGCCGATGATCGGAGCGTGCAACGGATTTCAGGTCATGGTGCAACTCGGACTCCTGCCCGGGCCGGATCAAGGGGAGGCGTGGCCTGAGGTTGTCGAGGAGCAATCGCTCGCGCTTGCACACAATGACCACGGGCGATTCGTCGATCGTTGGACCCGCGTCGAGGTGCCGACAGAGAGTGTGTGCATCTGGACCGCACCTTGGCGTGAAGGCTTTGACAAAGATGAACTGATGCTCCCGAGCGCACACGGCGAGGGGCGGCTGGTCTCAGCGAGTTCGCACATTCTGGACCGGCTCGCCCGTCGTGGGCAGGTCGCGTTGCGGTATGCGGACGACCTGAACGGGTCGGTTCGTTCGATCGCGGGTGTTTGTGATACGACCGGTCGGATTTTCGGTCTGATGCCACATCCCGAGCGATATCTGGATTGGACACGACATCCGTTCTGGACGAGACTGGAACGCCGTGATGGACGCGACACGCCCGGGTTGGCGATGTTCCGGGCGGCGGTCGAGGCAGCGGCGACGCAGCCGGCTAGTGCAACTCCTGCGTGAAGTCATCGGTACACGGGTACGACATGGTTGTCAGCGAGTCCTATCTGAAATCGCTTGCGAGCACCAAAGCCCAAGCCTCTCCGGGGCGGTCTTGTCGGCGCTGTGGGTATAGCCTCGCGGGGCTTCAGCCGGGAGGCGTGTGCCCGGAGTGCGGCACGCCGTTTCGAGCAGATCCGATCGCCGGGCGGTTCTGCGATAGTTTGCTTGATGCGCCGCTTTCGTATATTCGGTCATTGCAAATCGGGCTTGGCCTGCTCGCTTGCGCTGTGTTGGTCATTGCGTTGGGGTTGATTGCGTCGTACTTTGGCGGGGTCGAGGTTCTCGCGGGGACAGGTGTCATCGTTGGTGCACTGTGGCTTCCGGGTGTGTGGCAGACGACCATACCCAGGCCGATCGATGACTCGATTGCGCCCGACGCGGTGCTTGACTCAGACCGATTGCGACTGGTCTGTCGTGTGACGCAGTCGGCTGTCCTGCTGGGGGGGATATGCTCGCTGGCAGCGACCATAATGTCTGTTGGTGGCGGCGCGACAGGAGCCCTGACGACAACGGTCCTGATTCTTGCTGGGGTCGCGTATCTGGTGAGCGTACTCGCACTGGCACCATTCGGCGTGTATCTGTCGGCCTTGAGCGACTGGTCGGGTCATGGGGTTCTTGGAACGCAGTTTCGGGTGGCGGTGATGACGATCACGGTGGCTGCGGGCGCAGCGATCGGTTCGGCGCTCGGTGCTGCGGTTTCTGTCAATATTCGGGGATTGGCGGCGTTGATCACGCTGTGGTCTCTAATCGCACTTTTTGCAGCGAGTGTTTATTTTCTCGTTTTGATTCTGCGTCTGGGGAATGCGGCTCGGTGGGCGATCAAAAACGCGTTGTTTGCCATGGAGTCGCAAGCGCGTGTGGCGGAGCGGCGTAACCAGCACGCCGACCGCGTTGCCGAGCGTCAAAAGAATGCGAAAGCGACGAAAGAAGGGCACGGCGGCTCGTGGGAAGACTCGGGATTTGTGCCACTCGCCGAACCAGATGAGCCGGCGTAGTCCAAAACATTGGTTGTGGTTGCGTTGGCGCTACGATTGAGGCTGTGAACAAGCCGAAGAGAAAAGTTTTGCTTGCGATGAGCGGCGGCGTGGATTCGTCCGTGGCGGCTGCTTTGTTGAAAGAGCAGGGGTACGACCTCGTCGGTTGCTTCATGCGGCTCGGTTCACCTGGTGAAACGCTGGATGACGCGTGCGAGACCGAGACCACGAAGATCGGGCACCAGGGGTGTTGTTCGATCGGTGATGCAGCCGATGCGAGGCTCGTCGCGGCGAAACTTGACATTCCGTTTTATGTGTGCAATTTCAAAGACGATTTCGGGCGGATCATTGATTATTTTGTTGATGAGTACGCAGCCGGTCGGACTCCGAATCCGTGTGTTCGCTGCAACGATTGGCTCAAGTTTGGTCGATTGCGTGCGTTCGCTGAGCAGATGGGGTGTGACATGGTGGCGAGTGGGCACTATGCCCAGATTGATTTTGTTGATGATGAACCTCGACTCTTGCGTGGGGTTGATGAAGGCAAAGACCAGTCGTATGTGCTGTTTGGTGCGCCGCGTGAAGAACTCGCGCGGACACTGCTACCGATTGGTGGCTATGAAAAGGCTCGTGTGCGTGAGTTGGCGGCTGCATACGACCTGCCGGTGTTTGACAAGCCGGATAGTCAGGAGATTTGCTTCGTTCCTGACAACAACTATGCAGGGCTCGTTGAACGAAAGCGGCCGGAGGTCGCGAAGCAGGGCGAGATTCTGAACGAACAAGGCGACGCGATTGGTGAACACGATGGACAACACAAGTTCACCATCGGCCAACGCCGCGGGGTGGGTGTCGCGTTCGGGTATCCGATCTATGTGATCGACAAGAATCCTGTTCAGAACACGGTCACCGTCGGGAAGAGAGAGCATCTGTTGGCGACCGGGTGCATTGCCGCCGAGTCGAACTGGCATATCGACCATTTTGATGGTTGGAAGCCGTGCCTTGCGCAACATCGTTACAACAGTGCTCCGGCGTTGGCTCGGGTTCGGCTTATCGATGGCGTTGAGGGTGCCGACTCGGCTGGCGCATCGGGCAGAGTGGGGCGTTTTGAAGTTGCGTTTTTGCGGCCTGAGCAGGCTGTCACGCCAGGGCAGGCGATCGTACTCTATGATGCGGCCCGCCCTGAACTCGTGATGGGTGGGGGATGGATTGCGTCAGTCGACCGCGTGGGAGAATCATGAGTAGTGACCGAGATATAGCGATTTACTTGAACGGACTCAACGCTGAGACCTACGACCGGGCTGACGATCCATCGGCGGATGAAGACGGGCATGTTGTGACGGCGACCGTGCTGCGCGGGCCTCGCGGCGACACATCGATGGTGCCGGTGCGTGTACGCATCGGGCACGGGGTGTCTGTGACGACTGCGTCGGGGATGCTTCGAAAGATGGCTGACATGATCGATGACAACCCTGATCTGCTCAGCGGCATGCCCGGGTTTGCACTTCGGCGCATTCCGGGTGGCGGCGCTGAACGCAAGCGGATTACGCCGGAAGGGCTGGAGCAGATGGCCGATCGTCTGGAAGGTGAAGACCGGGAGAAACTGCTTGAGATGATCGATCGGATACGCGATCAGATCACCGAGGACCCGAGTCCTGATGACATGCTTTAGTTCGTTTTGTCGGTTCGTGTGATCGCTTCTGGTTGATTGAACAAAGAAAAAGGGCTCCGGTCGAAACCGGAGCCCTTTGCTATGAGCTGATTGTGTCAGACTCGTTATGGCGTGATGACCACATAGCCGTCGCCCCATGGGGTCCAGGCCGAGCCACCGCCAGCGCTTCGTGCGTGCACGCGGTAGCGATACTCGCCGGCACCTGGTGAGTCGATGTATGACTCGGTGTTCGGTGCGGGTGAAGCGATGATACCAACCCAGACCCATGAGCCGCCGATGTGATCACGGCGCTGGATCTCGAACTTGGTTTCGTTCGAACTGTTGTCAGTCCATGCGAGCATGGCTTGACCGCCACCAAGGTCAGTCGCGCTGAAGTCCGACGGAGGCGTCGGCACGCTAGTGTCCTTGAGGACGCGGACACGCCACTGCGACCACTGCGAAGTACCCGCGGTGTTGCGAGCACGGACGCGATAGCGGAATGTACCGAATCCTGCTGCGTCGTCATAACTGGTGGTGTTTGCCGGAAGGGCAGAAGCCACGATCGTACGATTGGTGTATGAACCGTCGATCTTCTCCATTCGCTCGACATCCCACTCGTCCTCATTGGGAAGATCTGTCCAGGTGACGCGAGCGACACCGCTACCGAGATCCTGCGTCGTGGGGCGTGCGGGACGATCGGGGGGGGTCACGGCTCCGCCGTCTTCGACGATCACGGTGACGGTGTCCGTATCAAACAGACCTTCTGAATCGAAGATCGTCGCGGTGACGGTGTGTGTTCCGACGCTCAAGCCGCCGTAGTTGAAGTTGTTTCCGGTCTGGAAGAACCCGTCAAGGCTTGACACCCATGCGGTGTCAGCGCCGATGTCGCCTTCTTCGGCATCGTCGACTGTTGCTGCGAAGAACACGAGATCACCCTGTTCGGATGTTGCGTTATTGAAAGGCAACACGATGTCGATGGTGGGCGCGGTGTTTGGCGGAGGGCCGCTATCGAGGCATCCTCGGCCGTTGGCGTAGTTGGTGATGGTGTTGGCCGAACCTGAACTAAAGTTCGGGAGTCCGAGCCCGCCACAACCACCGAGGCCGGCGCACATGATCCGGCAGGAACCACCTGAACAGTGACCCGCGGAGAAGTTGTGACCGAGTTCGTGAGCGGTCAATGCCGTACGAGCAGCGAAGTTGGTCGTGAAGCGAGATTCACTCAAGCCATAACCAAAGCTTGTGCACACAGCACTGAGCCAGGCGATACCGATGGTTCCGCCGTTGATATTGCGACCAGTCATGAGGTGTGCAATGTCACGATGCACGCCGCCATGATTGCTTTGCCAGTGGCTGCGGAACTGATCGAGCAGCGTGCCGGCATCGTTGGTGGTGTATGGGTTGGAACCGCTTGACGAACGGACGATTGTTTGGGTGATGACGAAGGTGATGCCACAGTCACGCTCATAGACGACATTCACCGCGTTCATGACATTTTCGATGTCGTTGATCGTGGCTGTGGTGTTGCTGCCGTTCTTCTGATAGAACTGGAAATCGGCGTCGTATGCAATTTCAGCGACGATAAAGCCGCCGCGCGGGGCAACAACATCTTCCTGAGGCTGGACACCGACGATGGGGTTGTCGGTGATCAGTGCGCCGCCACAGACCGCGTCGGTTGCGACCGGTGCCTGGCTGTCATAGACGACATGCAGGTCTGACGATGCACCGTCGACGATTTCGTTGAGCGGCTGAATGAACCAACCGGCATCGATGTCATTGTGGAGGATGATTGACGCGGTCAGGCCGTCTTCATCGATAGAAGCTGCGATCGCACTGCCGGGCATTTCGACGACGCGACCACGGAAGGTCGCTGAAGCAGGCGCTTCAACTTCGACAAGCTCGCCGTCGCCGTTGTCGATGAGCACTTTGAAGTTGTCAGTACGGACTGTCTGGGGGATCAGTTCGAGGGTGTAGATCCCACCATCGAGAACGACCGGGACGAACACGGTCTCACTTGCATCTGCGGGGATGGCCAGCACTTCAAGCATGTGACTGTCGACACCGAATTGGTTGCCGATGAATGCGGTTGTGCTTTCGAGGCTTGAGATGATCGTGCTGGGGAACTGGTTGAACACCGTGCGGGCTTGTGTCAACCCAACGCCGACGGAGACGATCTGCGAACCGTCTTCATCGGTGCCGATGACTGAGCCATCGACAGCCGTCAGGGCTGCAGTGCGGATTGTGTCATTGGCATCTGCACCCCAATGGACGACAATGGTGTTGGACGCATGGTCCGTGGTAAGCCGGTTGATCGCTTCTGCCTGGATCAGTTGACCCGAAGCGAAACCGGCAGCACTTGTGAGCGCGATTGTCGCTCCGAGTGCTATGCCATGTGCTTTCTTCATGGAGATTCTCCCTAAAAAATCGTTGACCCCTCAAAACACGATACGGAATGTGTATCGGAACACGCCATCGCACTGCGATGGCGTGTTCCAACCCCCTCTGAGCAGCCTGGGTCTATTGGCGTACCCCTCCGTAAGACTATGAATCATCCGTATTTGTGTACTTTCACCAAGCACAGATGAACGAGCAATTTACCATACCCGAACTGTGGAGCCCTCGCAAGCGGGTTTTGGCTGTCCTCGTCCACATTCCGTGTAAAAGCCGATGCCGGACCCCGAAATGAGTAGGTTGTCCGATAAAAGATGATTTTGACCGGATTATTTTCCGGGCGCGATCGCAACATCCATCCATACCGCGAAATGGTCGCTGGGCGGATTGGCATCAAGCGTGCGCCAAATGCCACAGCGCAATGACCGGATGCTGGCGGCAGGTAATACATAATCGACGCGGAGTCCAAAGCTGCTGGTGTCGTCGTCGTCCAGGCCTGCGATCGTGACTTCACTCTTGGGTGTCATGCTTGCATTGATTCGCGCGTTGTTGAGCAGGTACTTGCCGATGGGATCGCGATATCCATCACCTTCGTCAGGATCGGCGTTGAGATCACCCAGAATGATGAATGATGTGTTGGGACGCATGCCACCTTGCACGCCATCGTCGTCGACGATGTAGTCAGCGCCGAGGATGTAGTCACCCCAGAAGCGGATTTCGTCATGATTGCGTTTTTTGTTTCGCATTTCGTCGCCGTCAAATGCAGGGGGGGTAGGATGGCTGGCGAGAAAATGAACGGTTGCGCCATTCGGTAGTTTGACCGGTACATCCCAGTGGCTCTTGGAACTGAGTCGAACCATATCGAGCGCTTCATCCTGATACCAGAGGTTGTCGTCTTCATCACGAGGGAGGTTTGCGTTGGGCATGGCCTTCCATGGGAACAGATGGAAAGTGCGAATCGCTTCTTCGTCGATCTCGAGTCGTTCGTCGACAAGTAACGCCATGCCGTATTGTCCGGGGAAGGTGCCGAAACCCCACGAGTCGTTCCCATAGGCGCGGCCTGCAGCGGACTGGGCAGGAGGTGCGCCGGTGACCGGATCGGATGCGTCGGGTAAAGGAAATGAGGTTTTAATTTCGCCGTTGCGGTCAAGATCGAACCCGGATGGCATGCCGGTGTTTGGGCGAGCGGTAAACACGCGGTATCGCAATGGCTTGAGCCCTTCTCGCTGCGGAACGGCGAGGTACAGTTCGTTGAATCGTTCGGCGGTGGCATGGCCACTTGCTTCTCGACCGAAATCATTTTCAGCAGCAAACGCGATCTCGTTCAACAAAATGACATTGGGACGAATGCGTTGGATGGTCTCGGCGATGTGCTTGAGTCGTGGTTGTTCGCCATCGGCGACATCGCTCGGACGGACATCCTGAATGTTGTATGTGGCGACGCGGATGGCCATGGGTTTGGCGGACTGGGCTTGTGCAATCGAAGTGAATGCGGTCAGGGCAAGAAATGACAGGCATCGAATCAACATGCGAGGTCTCCGTGGGTTGGTCTGATGAGCATAAGCGGTCACAGTCCGATAGGGCGGACGGGTTGACAACTGATCGCAGGTGGCGACACTTGAGCGTTGGTCCCGGTAGCTCAGCTGGATAGAGCAGCGGACTTCTAATCCGCAGGTCGTTGGTTCGAATCCAACCCGGGATGTTGCGGTCGGGCAGTTCGGCCCGCACGGGGCTTGAAATGGATCGCCGTACCGGTGGTCAGGCCCATGATTCTTGAATTTGTCCATTGGAGCCCCGAGACCGGCGTGATGTCGATCGTCGGCTCACGCTGTACAGGTGACTGGCGCGTTCTTCGGGTAGGAGAGCGATCGGGAGACTGTTTGTCGCAGTTTGTTTGGGCAACTGTGAAGAAGGGGCTTTGACCAATGACGACGGCCATGTACACTGGGTCCGAGCGACAGAAGGCACGGAGCCTCGTCCAGAGCAATCGAGGTGGGGGCACCAGGGTGACCGAAATTTCCAGTCAACAAGAGAATGAAGAACAACTTGTCTCCCGTGCGGTTGCGGGCGATGAAGATGCGTTGACCGATCTGCTTCGTCTGTGCGGTCCGATCGTTCGTGATCGGGTCAAGCACCGGATCGGTGCGCAATGGCGTTCAGCGGTCGATGAAGATGATGTCATGCAGGTGACTTATCTTGAGGCGTTCCTGCTGATCAATCAGTTTCAGCCTCGAGGCCCGGGTTCGTTCGTCGCCTGGTTGAGTCATGTGGCGGAGAATAATTTGCGTGACGCGGTGCGAGGCTTGCAGGCGCAGAAGCGACCTGACCCACGCCGTCGCGTTCAGCCGCGCGGCAGTACCGATTCTTTTGTCGCGCTGGTCGAGATGCTCGGGTCGACCGACAGCACGCCGAGTCGACATGCGGCTCGCGATGAAGCGAGTCAGTTCCTCGAAACGGCGCTCGGTACTTTGCCGCCGGATTACGAGCGTGTTGTGCGGCTGTACGACCTCGAAGGTCAATCGGCATCAGATGTGGCTGAGCAACTTGGTCGATCGACCGGCGCCATCTATATGTTGCGTGCACGAGCACACGAACGGCTGAAGGAATCGCTCGGTACGGAGTCGCAGTTCTTTACGAATCCGGGTTGAGTCGGCAGAATGGGCATGCGGTGATATGGCGACGAGAATCGACACACCACCTTCGTCGACTGATGACTTCGACCTGATTGAAGCAGCACGCATCCAAGCCCAGCACGGTCTCGGCCATGGTGCGCGCAGTCCGACCGGGGGGACGATCCCCGGTTATCAGTTGCTGCGTGAGATTCATCGTGGCGGCCAGGGTGTCGTCTATCTGGCGGTGCAGGAAGCGACTCGGCGCAAGGTCGCGATGAAGATCATGCGTGAAGGTCCTTTTGCGGGTGAGCATGATCGGGCTCGGTTTGAGCGTGAGGTGCAGGTGCTCGCGCAGTTACGAGACCCGCACATCGTGACGGTGCACGACTCGGGTTCGAGTGATGGGTGTTTCTACTTTGTCATGGACTATGTGGCGGGCTTGCCGCTTGATCAGCATGTGACGATGCATGAACTGACGGTCGTCGACATACTCGATTTGTGCGCGACGGTGTGTGAAGCCGTGAACAGCGCGCATTTGCTCGGTGTGATCCACCGAGACTTGAAGCCGGGCAATGTCCGCGTGGATACGCAAGGGCTGCCGAGGGTTCTGGACTTCGGGCTCGCCAAACTAAGCGGGAGTCGAGACGAGTTCGGGGCTGATACTTTGACGCAGATGACCGCGACGGGGCAGTTCGTCGGTTCGCTTCCATGGGCAAGCCCTGAGCAGGCGCGCGGCGACGCAAGCAAGTTGGATGTGCGTACTGATGTCTATTCGCTCGGCGTGGTCATGTATCAGTTGCTCACGGGCGTGTTCCCGTACGAGGTTGAAGGCGGGTTGAAGGATGTGCTCGATCGCATCGCTTCGATCGTGCCTGTGGCACCAAGTACGCGCAATGAACATATACACAGTGAAGTCGATGCCATTATCCTCAAAGCGCTGTCGAAAAACTGTGAAGATCGGTATCAGAACGCGGGCGAACTGGCGCGCGATATTCGCAGACATATAGCGGGTGAACCAATCGAAGCCAAGCGAGACAGCGTCGCGTACCTGACCAAGAAAACGATGCAGCGGTACTGGGTTCGGTCGCTCATCGTGATCGGATGCCTGTTGTTGGTGCTCGCGTTTTCTGTGACGATGACGGTGATGTTCCGGGTGCAGTCCAGACTTCTGGATGCAGCAGAACTTGATCAATGGCAGTGGTCGCAAGAGCGTCGCGACTTGCTGGAGCGGATCCGCGTGCTCGAATCGGGTTCAACGCCCGAGTCGCACCAGAGCGGCGCGCAAACGCCGTAGCGAGATTGTTGTATCAAGTCGGTTCTCGGGCGTTTGGCAGGCGGTCCAGTTGTTGCAACCGGGATGACCGGCATCATCCATTCAAAGAGAATCTGGGTTGGGTGGCATTGTTGATGCACATATCCGATGATTTTGCAGGTGTTTTTATTGAGAGGACCTGGTCATGGGTTACCGTCAGCGCCGCGAAATGCTGTGCATCAATGCCATCGCGTGGGCAGGAGCGCTCGGCGTGGTGGGGCTCGTCGCTCTTGATATTCGAGAGCATTCGCTGAACTGGTCGAGCAGTGGTGTCGGGTTCATTTTTGCGTCGGTGTTTTTTGGACTTTTGCTCGTTAGCGGGCGCGGGTTGAGTTTCGGCGCTCTGCTTGTGGCGGCTGTCGCGGGCGGTTTTCCGCTGTGGGCAGAGCCGGGCGCGATGTGGTTTACGAACCTACTCGCAGGCATGACACTTCCGTCCTGGCTGATGAATTCGATGGAGATCCTGAGTCTTCCAATCTTTATGGTGTGCGTGAGCGCGTTCATGGGGTTATTGCTCGCGGCAGCGACAACCAGCCGAGGAGTTGGGATTCAGACTGTGCTTGCGGGGTTTGTCGCCGGAGGGTGTCTGATGGCACCGGGTGAACCCACGATCGTGCTTGGGGCTGCGGGCGTGTTATGGAATCTGATCGTGTACCTGAGTCTCTCATCGTGGGCGCGCGACTATGCGGCGCGGGCCAGCCGGAACCAATCGGCACCGGCCCTGGGTCAGTCTGGACCGTTGGCTTCGTTGGTGCGTGGGTCGACGAAGCAGGAGTTGCGCCGATCAAACGCTGCGTAGGGCATCAGTTCGCCGGGCAGTGTGCGCATTCCGCGACGCACAGCTTTATCGACGGCATAGGCGAGCGATTCGTGGACACGCTTACGCACGCGATCGGTGACGGCGATGTTCCACGCTTCCATCTGATCCAATGAAAAGCACCACGCCTTGAGTTCTTCGAGACATCGAGGACGGTACACATTGAACCCGATCGCGTGGTGCCCGATTTCATGCAGGAAAACGGCCGCCGAGACAGGTCCCCTCGGCCTGGGTGACTCGATGAGGCGTGCGACCCTGCCATCGGTATAGGTGATCTGCCATGCGACGCCGGAGGTGTTTGCGCGCCACTTTCGAACGCGGACACCATAGCGGCTGAGCATGGAGCGCTGCATGTCGAGATACCGTTCGGAAACGGGAGCAACAGGCGTGGGTCGCGATGCCGGGTGGTTGCGCTCGGCCGGGCGATGTGTTACCCGTGCATTTGGTGTCAATAGATCCCACAGCGTGCGTGTCATGGTCGATTGTATTTTGGGATCACAGCCGTGCCTGTTTCGATGGAGCGACCATTGGTCAACGCTGTCCATGTCATCGGTTTTTTGCCAACCGGTTGAATCTCGATCATTTGGATCGTCGTGTTGTCGCCGCAGCGGATGATGCCTCGATGTGCGTCGATGAGCGTGCCGGGTGCGGCGTCTTTCTGTTGTACATCGCTCTGGATTGGCTCATCGCAAACGGACACGCGCAAGAGCCTCATTTCGACGGTGCCGATCTTGACTGCGACTCCCGGCCATGGTGTGAGGCCATGGATTCGTCGTCGCACTTGATGTGCATCATCATTGAAATCGAGCCATGCCTCATTTCGGCTGAGTTTCGGTGCGATGGTGACCTTCGACTCGTCTTGCGGCATTGCGTTCAGCGTGCCGGCTGCATGGTCGGTCAAGACCTGCGAAATGAGGCCCGGGCCGTCGGCCGCGAGTAGGTCGTGCAACTCACCGGTTGTCAGCGCGGGATCAATGGTGCGTTTCGATTGTCCGAGAATCAACCCGGCATCCATTCGATCGGCGAGTGTGATGACGGAGTTGCCGGTGATGGTGTCGCCGGCCAGGATGGCGGCATGAATCGGTGCAGCACCACGCCAACGGGGGAGCAACGACGCGTGAAGATTGATTGCAAATCGGTCGGCGAGAAGAGGCTGACTGAGTTTTTGCCCGTATGCAATGACGACCCAGGCATCAGCCTTGTGTGCTCGGACCTGTTCGATCGACGCGGGCTCGTTGATTGACTCAGGCCGATACAGCGGGGTCCGTGGTATGTTTTCGAGAACCCAGTCAGAAACTGGGGTGGGGGTAAGTTTTGAACCGCGGCCGGCCCGACGGTCGGGTTGCGAGACGACCGCCAGCAGTTCGTGCTCTGCGTCAATTGCTGCAAGAGATGGAACCCCGAAAGCGCCGGAGCCGAAGAACACTACACGCATGGCATACTGGTTCCTTGAACAAGAGCAATGAAGTTAGCGAGAACCGGCACGGCGTTCGAATGCGCGGATTTGGTTTTCGGCCATTGCACGCGAGGCCTGCGTCATGCGGTCGATGATGAGGACACCATCGAGGTGGTCGTATTCGTGCTGCCAGCAACGAGCGAGCAGCCCGCCGGCCCGATGGGTTGATCGATGACCATCAAGATCTGTCGCCGTGATTGAGATCTCGGTCGGTCGAATGACTTCGCCTGCGATCTCGGGCAGACTGAGGCACCCTTCCTGGCAAGGTTCGATCATGCGATTTGGTTCTGAGAGTTCAGGGTTGATATACACGACCGGGCCGGCGGTGGCGATTGGAAGATCCGATGGTGGAGATTTGTCTGGTGCGGGCACATCGACGACGAATAAGCGCCAAGGGAGCCCAACTTGAGGGGCTGCGAGTCCGATCCCTTCGGCGGCGTACATGAGGTCAATCATCCGTTTGGCGACCTCGATGACATTGGGGGTCAGTTCGATCGGTTCGGCCTTCTTGCGAAGGATCTTGTCAGGGTAGAGACGCACGCGGAGTGTGGCTGGATCGACGGTCATCGCGGGCATGATACGCTTTGAGTCGGTGTCTGCGGGCGGGTGGCGATCGCGCTACACTGTCACCCGTCTGGAAAAGGCGATTTGCACAGGGGTTCGGCGTGGCATTGTTTGGCAAGAAAAAAGATGATTCCGATGACAACGGGGGCTTTGACGATGGTGTCAACGGCTCTGCGGACGCATCATCTTCTGGTGATGAGGGGGAAGAGTTCAGTTCTGCAAAGGCGGACAATTTCTTCACCCACGCCCGTACGACTTACGAATCTGGTAACTATGAGTATTCTGCACAGTTGTGGCTGCGCGGGTTGCGTTGGAATCCTTCCGACATCGAGGGCGTGAACTGGCTTTGGAAAACTGTGCAGCAACTGGCTGAGGGGTCGAAGAAGAAGGCTCCTTCGAAGGACTTGGTCAAGGCTGCATCTGAGGGCAAAGGGCCCATCAAACGCTACCTGCAGGAACTCCTGAACGCAGCATACAAATGGGATGACCTGAATGCGGTTATCAAGGCAGCCGAAGCGGCGGTCGGCGTCGATGCACCTGACATTGCGAACCTCATGGGTCAAAGGGCGTTTTCGTTGGCCCGGCAAGAGAAAAAACCTCGCAAGGACTGGTATGTGAAGTTGCTTCGCGTGTTTGAACACGGCGGAAACTTCAAGTTGGCGGTTGAGTGCGGCGAAACCGCTCGGCAGCTCGATCCGTCCGACGCGCAGCTCCAAAGCGATGTCCGCAACATGATGGCGCGTGAGACCATGACCAGTGGCGGGTTTGATCAAGCCGGTGAAGCGGGTGGTTTCCGCCGGAACATTCGTGACGCAGCGAAACAGGCCGAACTCGAAGCCGGCGACCGGATCACCAAGTCTGAAGATGTGAAAGACCGACTCGTCGAAGCAGCGAAAAAAGATCTCGAAGAGAGTCCTGATGATGTCGCGATGATGGACAAGTACGCGAAGGCACTACGCGATCGAGGATCGGCGAGCGACCTGACGCAGGCATGGCGGTGGTTTAACAAAGCTTACAAGCAATCGAACCAGTTCCGTTATCGTCAGGCAGCTGGCGAAATCATGCTTCGCAAGTCCAAAATCGCAATCGCGCAGCAGTCTGCAATGGTCGAGAAAAATCCTGACGATAAAGAGGCCGCCGAAAAACTCGAAGCGATGAAAAAGGAGTTTGACCGCACCGCTCTTGAAGAGTTGAAGTTGCAGGAAAAGAACTATCCGACGGACTTGAAGTTGAAGTTTCGTCTGGGCATCGCGCTGTTTGATCGTGAGTTGTATGACGAATCGATTGCGTATCTGCAGGAAGCACAATCGGACCCCAAAAGCCGGAGCTTGGTGCTTGGTTACATGGGGCGTGCGTTCAGTCACCTTGAGGGGTGGGAGAGCGAAGCGATTCAGACGCTACGCCGTGCGATTGAAGAGAACGAAGATCAGTCTTCGGATACGGCTTTTGCGTTACGGTACGACCTGATGTGCTCGCTGCAGCGCAAGGCGGAGCAGGATCGCGACAAGGCGGCGGCGCAGGAAGCTGACGAACTCGCAGCCGCCATTGCGATGGAGCGGTTCAGTTACCGCGATATCCGCGATCGACGCACGCAGATCAAAAAGCTCATGGATGAGTTAAAGGATTGATGTGACGATGGATGCGGTGGTCATCATCCCCGCGAGGCTGGAATCGCAGCGTTTTCCTCAGAAAGTGCTTGCCGATGCGACCGGCCAAACGCTGATTCAGCATGTGTATGACGGAGCGGCTCGCAGCGGTGCATCGCGCGTGGTTGTAGCGACGGACGCACCAGAAATTATCGCAGTCGTAGAGGGGTTTGGCGGCGAAGCGGTGCTGACCGGACGCGCGCACGAGAACGGGACTTCTCGATTGGCGGAGGCCGTTCGGCTGCTCGAACTGGCAGATGATCAGGTCGTGGTCAATGTGCAGGGCGATGAGCCTGAAATCGAATCCGATATCGTTCGAGCTGCTTTCGAAGCGCTGGGACCTGATGCCGACATCGCGATTGGGACTGTTGTTTCTCCGATCGAAAATCAATCCGAGTTTGAGTCGCCGAATGTCGTCAAGGCTGTGGTGAGCGAGGCAGATGAGCACGGCGACCGCCGAGCGCTGTATTTCAGTCGGGCGGCGATTCCATTCGATCGTGATGGATCGGGCGATGTGCGAGCGTTCAAACACATCGGCATCTATGCGTACCGTGCGGGTTTTCTGCAGCGGTATGCCGCGTTGCCACCGACGGCGCTCGAAAAGGCGGAAAAACTGGAGCAACTGCGCGCGCTCGAGCGCGGATTTGCGATCGGTGTGGCGGTGCGCGAAGTCAGGTCGGTGGGGATTGATACGCCCGAAGACTACGAGCGTTTTGTACAGCGGTGGGAGCGTCGTTCGTAGGTACGATGGTCAGTCCGTGATCTCAAGCAGGACTTCAACCTCGACCGTCGCGTTGAGCGGGAGGGCGCTGCATCCAACAGCGGCTCGTGCGTGGCGACCCGATTCGCCGAAGACTTCGGCCATCAATTCACTGGCACCATTGGCGACCTGCGGCTGCTCACCGAATCCTGGTTCGCTTGCGACGAACACACCCAATCGAACCACACGGGCGACTCGACTCAATGAACCAAGTTCGGCTTTGGCAACAGCGATTGCGTTGAGAGCGCACTGTCGAGCCGCGGCTGCAGCCTGTTCAGTCGAACCGGCTGCGGGGAGTTGGCCGGTCATCGTGAGTTGGCCATCGACGAACGGAACTTGGCCTGAAATCACGAGTTGATTACCCATTCTGACACAAGGAACATACGAAGCCACCGGTTTAGGTGGTGCCGGAAGTGTAATGTTGAGCGATTCGAGTATTTGCTCGGGCTTAGTTTGGGTCAATTTTTGGTCCTTTTGAAATGAATTCGTGGAATGGAGTTGGAACCGGTTGCGTCCGGGAAACGGAGAAGATAGTGTATCGCAGGCTGTGCACGGCCACTGGTTGTTTGTGGAATCCAATATCTGAATGCTCTCATTGGCGGTTTTGACCGCCGACCATTTCCACTCCACATGCAGCCGACAACTTGGCCCACGATCGTCCAAACGGGGAAGGGGTCGTGGTCGATGGATTTGGCTGAAGCTTCGATTCGTGAAGGTTTGGTGCCTGCGGGTGTCGTTCTGGATCGTGTTTGAGCGTCAACCAACCCCGATCGTGGCGGGTGCGTTTGCATTCGTCTTCTGAATCGGGCGGGCTGCTCATGTTTCTTGAGATTTATTGGCCCGCATTGGACATGTGAAGCGTTGCTCGTGCAGCGACTTCAAACTTAGTGGAGTACAAGTATCATGATGACCAAGACTAATCGTAAAAGTGGTTTCACGCTGATCGAATTGCTGGTGGTGATCGCCATCATCGCGCTCTTGATCGGCATCCTGCTGCCTGCTCTGGGTAAAGCCCGTCGCAGTGCTCAGCAGCTGAAGGACTCGACGCAGATCCGCAATATTCTGCAGTCGATGGCTGTGTTCGCCAGCAACAACAAGGACACCTACCCGCTTCCGAGCCGGGTGGACAAGGCCCACAACACTATTCAGGATCCCGGTACCAACTCCTTCAAGGATGTGACCCGTAACATCTTCTCGATCCTCGTGTTCGATGGTTCGATCCCGACTGAAATGTGCATCGGTACCACCGAGCCCAACGGTCAGTTCGAGCAGTACAAGGAGTACGAACTCGCCAACCCGCTCGGTGCCGCGATTCCGGAACTCGCACTGTGGGACCCCAAGTTCTCTGCCAACCCTTCTGACGCAAGCAGTGCCCTCGCTGTTGCCGGTCAGAATCAGAGCGGTAACTTCTCATACGCTCACACCATCCCGCTCGGCAAGCGCAAGGCTCTCTGGGCAAACACCTTCGGTGCAACCGAAGCCTCATTGAGCAACCGTGGTCCGACCTACGAAGGTGGCGGCGGAAGCAACCCCTGGACCCTCACGCAGGATGCAACAGGCGAGCAGTCCAACACGCTTCTCACCCACGGCAGCCGTTCGAAGTGGGAAGGTCTTGTCGGCTTCAACGACGCACATGTGTCATTCGAGAACGAAGCTGATCCCGAAAAGTTGATCTTCACCTTCATCGATCTGCAGGACGAAGAAAAGACCCAGCCTGACAACCTGTTCGTCAGCGAAGATGATGCGGACCGCTCCATTGCTTCAGCAAACGAAACGCTGAACCAGCGCAACGCATACCTCCGTCAGATCACAGAGATCTCCGGCAGCGGTTCAAACATCAACGTGACGATCTTCGTCGACTAAGTTGGTCGAAGATAGCGCAGATGAATTATGGAGGCCCGCGACATTGGTCGCGGGCCTCTTCTTGTTTTGAAACTGTGTAGGCGCGTCCTGATTTAGGTTATGAGTGATAGAGTGTCGCCATGATCGTGACAGCGTGGAATGTCAATGGGATTCGTGCTGCTGCCCGTAAGGGAATGCTCGATGCCATCGACCGGATCAAACCCGATGTTTTGCTTTTGCAGGAGGTGCGGGCCAGGCCGGATCAGTTGACAGCAGCGCTCGCGGCGCCGGATGGTTGGCATGTGCATTGGCACCCGGCGGAGAAGCCCGGGTACGCCGGGACGGCGATCTGGTCGCGCGAGCCGCTCAAGATCGAGTCAGTCGGTCTGAATGGGCGTGGTTCAGACCCGGAAGGGCGTGTGATTGTCGCTCGCGTTGGAGGCGTACGGGTCGTGAGCGTGTATCTTCCTTCCGGGAGTTCCGGCGAACATCGGCAGGCTGTAAAAGACCAGTGGCTTGAGGCGTTCGAGCCCTGGGCAGCACGATTTGCGAGATCGCGTATACCGACCGTGATCGGGGGGGATTTCAATATCGCCCACACGGAGCGCGATATTTTCCATGCCAAGTCGAATCAGAATCAGTCAGGTTTTTTGCCGCATGAACGAGCATGGATGGGCGACTTTCTGGCGGGCGGCTGGCACGATATAGTGAGACTCGAGCACGGTGATGTGGATGGTCCTTATTCGTGGTGGTCAAACCGTGGGCGTGCGCGAGAGCTCGATCGAGGCTGGCGGATTGACTATGTCATGGGCAACAAGGCAGCGGATAAAAAGACGCATCGCTCCTGGATCGACCGGGAGGGCGGCCTGACGGTGTCAGATCATGCGCCCGTGAGTGTCGAACTTGATGTTTGACTGCCTTGGCGCCGGGTCGCGGATGGTTCTGGATATCAACTTGCAACCGAGCACCGACTGGGCATCGTCTGCGCATTGAAATGAGACTGCACCGCATGCAGTGACGATGTTCTGCATGTACAAACTTGGGCGAATTGGACGAAAGTCGGCTACACTCGGCGCATGAGTTCGCATGGATCACGCACAGGTCAGCAGAACGGCTCGCACGGGCTCATTCGCCGAATCTTCTCCGTGCAGGAGTCGGGGTTGGTCATTGTCATTGCTGTGATGGTGATCGCGTTGACACTTTTGGGCGGGACGAAGCCGAAGACCCGCATTGTTGAGATTGATTCGGCTGCAAGCATCACCGTTTTTGATGAGGCTGGAGAAGGGCATGTGGCAGGAACGCTGCCCGATCGGTCGATCAGCAGAATTGAAGTGACCGTTGATGGTCAAACGACGATCTATGCCGGGTCTGTTGGGTATCGCGCGTCTGGTGGCGTGCGACGGGTGACGATTCAAGAGACTGTGAACAAGTTTCTGGATCTTGACAACATCGTGCTTGTGCTGAAAGACGCGAGTTTTATCGCGGTGATGGCGGTCGGGATGACGGCTGTGATCATTCTCGCGGGAATCGACCTGTCGGTTGGGTCGATTTATGCGCTGGCCGGCGTACTCGGGGCGATGGCGCTGCACGAACTAGGGCCTGGTACGAATGGTTTTGTAGCGGTGTTGGCTGGTCTTGGGGTGTGCGGGTTGGTGGGGCTGATCTGCGGGCTTGCAAACGGAGCCATGGTGGTCGGGCTTCGGGTGCATCCGTTTGTGATCACACTCGGGATGATGGCAGCACTGCGCGGGCTGACCATCATCATTCCGCAGCAGGTCTATGGCGAGCAGTCGATCGCCGGGTTCCCCGAGGGGTTCACCCGTGGTTTCTTTAAGGCAGAGATTGCGGGCGTGTACCCGGTCCCGGTCATCATCATGGCGATCGTGGCGATCGGAGGGTGGTTTGTTCTTTCACGGACGGTGATCGGGCGACGCGTTTTTGCGATCGGTGGCAACGAGACGGCTGCGGGGTATGCCGGGATTCCCGTCGGCCGGGTCAAAATCATCGTGTACACGGTGATGGGAGCGTTGGCCGGGCTCAGTGCGTGCATGTCGATCGGGTATTACGGCTCTGCTGAAACCGGCGCGGGCAACGCATATGAGTTGCGAGTGATCGCGGCTGCGGTGATCGGGGGGGCCTCGCTCATGGGCGGACGCGGGAGTGCGCTCGGGGCTGTCCTTGGGGCGGTGATCATCGAGTTGATCGGGAATGCCATGATTATCTTCGATATCGATCAGAGTTGGAATCAGGTGGTGATGGGGGCAGCGATCGTCGTGGCGGTCGTTGTCGATCAGGCGAAGCGTCGGCTCTCGGCGCGATAAGAACGAACTAGAGCGGAGCGAGTCGCTCTGTAAATGATGGAGACATGAAAATGAACAAGCGTGGAATGTTCTCGATTTTCGGCTGCCTTGCTACAGCGACATTGATCGGGCTCACAGGGTGTTCGAAGCCTGTGACGGAGGGTGACGGAACCGACGGCGATAGCGGCGGAGCGCCCGCTGAGACTAAGTATGTCATCGGCGTAGTCGCAAAGAGCCAGTCGAACCCGGTGTTCAAGGCTGCGCGGGTTGGAGCTGAGGCCGCTGCTGCGGATCTGTCAAAGAAGTATGGCATCGATGTGCAGGTTCGTTGGCAGACGCCCGATACCGAGAATGCACAGCAGCAGGCTCAGTATGTTGAACAACTGGTAGCATCCGGCGTTGATGGCATCGCGATATCAGTCATTGATGCGAACTTGCTTACTGATGTTCTGAAGGATGCTGTTGATTCAGGCAAGTTGGTCATGACATTCGATTCAGATGCACCTGCATCTGGACGCATGGCGTACTACGGGGTTGATGACAGGGCAGCGGGTGCTGCGGTCATGCGCGAATTGGCCGAAGTCATGGGGTCCGATGCGGGGAAGGTTGCCATTCTTGCGGGTAACCAGGCGGCGACGAATCTGCAGGCTCGCGTGGCGGGTGTGAGGGCCGAGGCGGAGAACCACGCCGGGATTGAGGTTCTCGATGTGTACTACCACCCGGAGACTGCGAACGATGCGGCTGCCAAAATGCAGCAGGTACAGAATGCGAACCCCGACATTCGCGGCTGGGCTCTTGTTGGCGGTTGGCCGCTCTACACGGACAATGCGCTTGATGGCGTGTATGAATCCGCGAAGGTTGTTTCGCTCGATCCGTTGCCGTTGCCACTTGAATATCTGAAGAAGGGGCAGGTGCAGGTGTTGATCGGGCAGCCATACTTTGGGTGGGGGTATGAGTCGGTGACTTATATCGTCGAGAAGTTGCACAATGCAAAGGACCCGGACAGCGAGTTCATCTATGCAGACTTTGATGTCGTGACCAGCGACAATGTCGACGAGTTCCTGACACAGTGGCAGTCATGGCTGAAAGATGACTGAGACGGGTGATGCGCGAGATGTGATTCTTCTGACAGCGTCGGGTATTTCCAAACGATTTGGGAGCACCCAGGCGCTCGCGGATGTGTCTGTGTCATTTCGGCGCGGCGAAGTGCATGCGCTCATGGGTGAGAATGGAGCGGGCAAAAGCACACTTGGCAAAGTGATTGCCGGGCTTCATAAGCAGGATTCGGGCGAAGTCAGCATCAATGGTTCCGTGTTGCGGCCAGGATCGATTGATGATGCGTTTGCCGCGGGCATTCGGATTGTTCATCAGGAACTGGCTCAGTGCCCGAACCTGACTGTTGCCGAGAACCTGTGTTTGCACAACCTCCCGCGCACACGGTGGGGGACGGTCGATCGAGCGGCGATGGCGGAGCGGGCAGCCCGGCTTGTTCATCCGATTGAGCCTTCCATCGATGTCGAAGCCGAACTCGGCTCGTTGTCGCCAGGGCATCGTCAAATATGCCAGATCGCAGCCTCGCTGGATGATGAAGCAAAACCCGGTGCCGAGGCGGCTCGGGTCGTCGTTTTTGATGAGCCGACAAGTTCACTTTCAGTGTCAGAAACCGATCGTCTGCTGGAGATTATTCGAGGGTTGGCGCGTGACGGGCTGACGATTGTGTATGTGTCACATCGGATGGGCGAGATCTTTGCGGTGTGCGATCGCGTGAGTGTGCTGCGTGACGGTCGATTTGTCCAGACATCGACGGTCGCGGATATTTCTGAAGCGGATCTCGTCGAGCAGATGATCGGCCGTCGACTGGAAACACCTGCGGGGCGGCTTCGGTCGCCCGGGGGGGAAGCAGCGGCGTTGCGATCGCTCGCAACGGGTGACCAGCAGGTGAGTCACCAGATCAAGTCTGACGAACCATCGCTCGTTGTGCGTGATATTCGATCGCCTCGGAAGTTGACGGGTGTCTCCGTGTCTGTGAAACCGGGCGAGGTCGTTGGTATCGGCGGGCTCGTCGGATCAGGCCGATCTGAGTTGCTCGACGCGATCTTTGGAATCGACAAGCAAGCGACTGGAGTGGTGAGTGTTGGTGGGCGGGTCGTCAAGACCGGGCAGCCACGGGCGATGATCGCAGCTCGAGTCGGCTATGTGCCGGAAGATCGACGGCTGCAGGGTTTGTTTTTTGATCTCGGCATCGATGAAAACACGGTGATGCCGTATATGGCGGATCTGGCAGGCATTGGGGGTGTGCGATCGGGTTCGGGTGAATCGGCATTGGTCGCTGATCGGCTGGAAGCGTTCCAGATCAAGGCTGCATCACCGAGGGCCCATCCGGGCTCGCTCTCGGGGGGGAATCAGCAGAAAGTTTTGATTGCGCGTTGGATGCATGATCGATCGCAGGTTTTGCTGCTTGATGAACCAACACGAGGTATCGATGTCGGCACGAAGGCTGAGATCTATCGTTTGATTCATGCAGCAGCGGATCGTGGTGTCGCGATCTTGTTGGTCAGTAGCGAAATGCCTGAGTTACTTGCGCTATCCGACCGTGTGTTGGTGATGGCGGATGGCCGAATCACTGGCGAACTGACCGGTGATGAGATGACGCAGAAGAACATCCTGACGCTGGCAACGAACGAACTTGCAGTCACTGGGCAATAGGTTAGCAGCCATCAAACTGGCTCATTGCGTCTCGCTGGTGTCTAACCAGCAGCGAAGGCAGGTCCGAGACCGAGTGCGCGACGAAGCGTACTCAGTTGGCCTGAGTGCCAGCCTTCGTGCCAGATTTCCTTGTGTATTGCTTCGAACGGTGAGTTGGCGAAGCCGATGCCGCCATCATCGAGGGGAGCGTGGAGTTGTTCGTCAGTCGCGGTGTTGACCCAGTCGAGCAATCGCTGCCTCTGTTCATCGAGCGCGGTCTGTACCTCTGCAAAGGCGGGATAATCGTCCGCGTCTTCGGTGAGGTCTGTTTGGTAGCCAAATGCTTTGCCGAAGGCTTCTCCCATGGGGTTTTCATTGCCGGTGATCATTGAGAGAACCCAGGCATCGCTCAGTGCGATGTGGCCGAGAATCCAGAGGGCGTGACAATCGGCGGGCGTGGAGCGAAACAGCATCTTGTCATCAGGAAAATCTTTGAGCAGATCATGCAAACACTGCCGGGACCAGTTGAGGCCGTTGCTCAGGATGGATTGATTGCTCGGCGGCGTTGAATTTGTCATGTGCGTTCTCTTGTAGATTTGTGAATTGTTTGAACCGACGCGACGCCTGAAACTGGATCGTCGAAGGAGCCCTGCTGCGGCGGGTCGGGGTCATTTCGCCGGTCAGTGTACCAGATATCGTGCCTCGTTCGAAGAGCAGAACGGGTAGGCCGTGCGATCGAAAGGCATGTTTTGAGAATTTCAAGAGCGGTAAAAGTACGGATCTTTCGACCCGAGGTCACGATGCGTCCGCGAACGGTTTGAAACCTTCCACACCGATGAAGTCGTCGAGCCAGGATAGCCTCTTCGGCGGCAAAATACGACTCGTCGAACCCTCCAACGCGATCGAACGCTGCTCGTGTACAAAACAAGTACGCGCCCGATGCGAGGCGCAGCATATGAAACAAGGGACGCAAGACGCCCAGCAATAGCCGTGCGTACAGCGGTATTCGGCCATCGAAACGCGGGAAACTCGTTCCCGCGACCGCACCGGTTTCAAACGCCCTCACCGTTTGTTGCACGACCTCGGGTGGTACGAAGGTGTCAGCATCAACAAACACAAGTCGGTCGCCACGCGATGCTCGAGCGCCCGCGTTTCGCGTAGCGGCGATCTGGCGATTTTCGCATCGAACGACGCAAGCACCGAGCGCAGCCGCAATTTCGCCGGTGCGATCATCCGATGCGTCATCTGCCATAACAATTTCGTAATCCACACCGGTTGCTTCGGCTGCGGTTTGGATTGATCTGATCGTGCGCTCAATCAGTCTCTCTTCGTTCCATGCCGGGATGATAAAAGACAGCATGCCGGTTGTACCGGTATCGATTGGCGAGGTTGCTCAATCAAGGCAGTTGAATATGGAGGCGTTTGCCATCTATGCCGGTATCGACTATTTCCTTGCCGTCGGGGTGAAGGAGGCGGACGCGGAGAGCGCGGTCTGGTCTCGGTCGATTGCCTTCAGTGGCAGCAACCCAGACGCGGACGATGTCGCCGGTGCGGGCTGCCGAATAGGTCGTCTGGAGAAAGTCGCCTTCGCGATATCCCCAGCCTTCACCGGCATCTTCATAGAGTGTGCCACGGGCCCGACCGTCGGCATCGAGATTGATGATGAGCGTGACGGGGTCGAGCGGCTTCTCATCAACGAACTCCATCACCGGGCCGGTGGGGAGAATCGTGCCGGGCTTGAGGTAGAGAGCGGGTTGGTCGGGGTCTTTGCTGTCGCGGCCGCCGTCAAAACTGGGGAAGTCGAACGCGCGCCATTCGACGCCTTCGATTGGTTTGGGCAAGACCACAAGCCGATCACGGGCGGGTTGGATCTGTGCGACGACGAGCAGCCCTTCGCCGAGGAGGAATGCGTCGTCTTCGGTGCGCAGGGCTTGATCGGTGGGATCTGCAAAGAACGCCGGGCGGGCGACAGGCATGCCGGTGAGGGAGGCTTCACGAAACAGCGTGTAGAGATGGGGGATCAGGCGGTATCGGCGTTCGAGAGCGCGGCGGCTGGTGGCTTCAATTTCCGGACCAAACGCCCAGGGCTCTTTGTCGATATTCCCTTTGGCCGTATGACCACGGGAGAAGGGGAGGAGTGCGCCAAAGCCGATCCAGCGGGCGAAGAGTTCGGGCTCGCCGTTGCCCGCAAAGCCCCCGATGTCAGGACCGGTGAACGGCTGCCCACTGAGCCCGAGGTTAAGTGTCATCGGAATGGACACATCGAGGTGGTACCAGTCTGCGGAGTTGTCACCGGTCCAGGTTGCCGCGTATCGATGCCCTCCCATGAAGTTCGCCCGGCTGAGCACGAACGGACGATTGTCGGGATTCGCCTTCATGACGCCCTCACGCGTCGCCTGCACCATGAGCATGCCATAGACATTGTGATAGCGAGCGTGGGTGTCGGGGCCGCCGAGGGTTTGGTCGGCTCGGTGCCAGTTGCTCTCGGGCATGGTCTTGGTGGGGGTGTTAAAGACAGCAGGCTCGTTCATGTCATTCCACACACCGGAAATACCGTGAGCCATGAAGGGTTCGTAGAGATCTGCCCACCATTGGCGGACGGCGGCGTTGGTGTAATCGGGGAAGACGCACATCCCGGGCCAGACTTCGCCCTCAAAAGTCGTGGTTTTGTCGGCGGTTTTGACCCAGACATCGGCAGCCTCGCCTTGGTCATAGATGCTGTAGCCCTGTTCGAGTTTGATGCCGGGGTCGATCATCCAGACATTGCGGAAGCCCTGATCGAGCAACTTTTTGTTGAGGTCGGCGGGACTCGGAAAGTCTTCTGGATCAAAGGTGAAGCATCGGTAGCCGTCCATGTAGTCGATGTCCATCCAGATGACATCGGCCGGGATGTCGCGGTCGCGAAATTCCCTTGCGATCTCTTCGACGCGGGTTGCGGGATCATACGAGTATCGGCATTGGTGGTAACCGATCGCCCATTTGGGCGGCATGGTGATCGTGCCGGTAAGCGTGCCAAGTTGTCTGACGACATCCTGCGGCGAATCACCCTGCAACACATAGACCGGCTGGGGGGGACCGACGGCGCGGAATGTGATGCCATCGGTCAGGTCAATTTCGCATCGGTCTGTGGTGTCGGCCAGCACGCCGTAGGCCGTCCCATCAGCACGGACGGCAAGTACCCACGGGTGCGATGTGTAGAGGCTTCGGTCGTCGTCCATGTAGCCATAAGCATCGGTGTTCCATGTTTCGACGGTTCGTCCGGTGCGTTCGAGTTGGCCGGCGACTTCGCCTGTACCATAGAGCGATGTGCCCGGACTGGTTTCGATGGAGGCAGTCCAGCGGTCGCCTGATTGACCGAAAACGACATTGACCTGTGAGTCGTCAAGAAAACGACCAGTGATCTCGAGAGGCTCGACGAGAGCAAACGACGGCCGGGCACTTTGTTGCGACTCTTCACTTGCATGGTGGACAAGCACCCCGCTGGAAGTGATTTCGACGATGGCATCGTTCGCGCGTGTCGTCGTGGGCGAGAACACAAAGGTGTACAGGAGTGTTGATGCAAGAATGAGGCGTGAAAGCACCGGCGAGTCCTCCAGTCCAAGATCTTTCGTTCTCGGACGAATGTACGGGGTGATTCTGAGGCTGACAACGGCGGGTCGGTGATGAAACTGTGTTCACACGAGTTTCATTTGGTCACACCCGTCGAATAGACTATAACCGGGGAACTTCGGACCGGCTTTGCTGGCGATCAAGGGAGAAACGGGTATGTGGATTCGACGCACGCTGACGGCTGGATTTTCGACGGTGGTGATGCTTGCTGCTGCGGATCACGCTGCGGCCCAAGCGAACCCGGTGATTTTGCAGTGGTTTGAAACCGAGTGGGACGATATCGAACGACGGATGCCAGACTTTTTCCTTGCCGGCTATGGAGCAGTCTGGCTTCCGCCACCCTCGAAAGCGTCGTATCAGAGCCCGGGCTATGACCCGTTCGACCGATTTGATCTTGGTCAGCCCCCGATTTTGGCGACAGGTTCGGGACGCGCCCGGACGACTTACGGCACCGAACAGTCTTTTCGTGCGATGGTTGACGAGTTTCATCGGGCCAACGCGCTCGTATACATCGATGCGATCCTGAATCACAACTCCGGTCGTACGACTTCCGATGCGTTTCTGGAGCAGGGCGGTTGGCCGGGGTTCTGGATCCCTCGTGAAAACCCGGCGCGTGACAAGTTGCCGACCGACGACTGGGGCGATTTCCACGGTGGTAATGGAGCAGGGTTTCTTCAATCTGAAAACCCAGGGGGGGCAAACTATCATCTGACAGATGGCGATCTGGTCGCGCTTATCGATATTGCACCTGCAACGAACCATCAGTTCATCCGCAACCCTGTGTCTGCCGGCGATCCGCTCAATATCCCGGCCGGGACCCTGTACAACAAGCCAGACCCGAAGAATGCGCGGACCTACCCCGACACAAATCTTGCTCCGGTATGGATTGAGAACCCGGGGACGAGTCGAAATGAGGGCTGGAGTTACTACCGGTTTCCGTTCAATACAGCCAATGAGTCTGCCGGGGATGCGGTTACAGAGAATACAACCGGGTATTTGATTCGTTGGGCCAGGTGGATGCACGAGGTCCAGGGGATCGACGGCATGCGCCTCGATGCACACAAGCACATGCCAACATGGTTCTGGGATACCTTTTTCGATGCAGCGGTGCATCAGGCAAGAATCGACCCCAGGGGTGAGCGTGTGAATGCCTTCACCTTTGGTGAAAATGTGGCTGGCAACTTCGATATTCTGGCGAATTACACGCGGAAGGATGCGTTTGCGACGCGCGACTCGCTGGATATTCAGGGGTCGGCACGATTGCGAGAGATCGTCAACGCCGGCGGATTTGGATCGTGGGGGGGACTATTTTCCAATGCCGACACGGCACTGCTCGATGTCGCGGACAATGGTATCTCGGATGGTTCGCTCGGCGTCGCTCATGTGTTCAGCCATGACAATGGAACGGCGGGCGATGGCACGGCGATGCCGGTCATCCCGAGTGTGCGCCAGCGCGGCTATCCGCAGCAGGCATTCCTGTTGATGCGTCCGGGTCGCACGATCGTGTATCACCACGGCCGGGGCGTCCCGCGATCAGGCGGATTCTTCCCGCGCGAAGGAATTCCGAACGCGCTCGGGCATGAGCCGATCGGGAATACGCTCGACGACACCATGACGAATCTCGTTCAGTTGCACAATCAGATCGGGATCGGCGAATACAACCAACTCAATAGTTCGATCAGCGATGTACTGGTCTATGAACGAGCGACGAATGGCATGGCGAACTGCCTGGTTGCGGTCAACGATCGATTCGACGCTGGCGTCAACACGATCACGGTGACCACGCAGTATGCAGCCGGCACACGCCTGCACGAGCAAACCGGCAATGCAAGCGACGCGACTGTGGATCCGACCAATGCAATTCCTCAAGTCCTTGTTGTTGGAAGTGGGGGGCAGGTCACGCTGACTGTGCCACGCAATGTCTCGACGACCGGCACAGAACACGGCAGGGGATTTGTCGTGTATTCAGAAGCGTTACCCAATGGCACGCTGACTGTTTCGAATCAATCGGGTGTCGTTCCGGCGGACCCGGCACACTTCCCGCCGTTCTTCCGCAGGTTGAATGCGATTCCTGTTGTGTCCGCCGACACATTCCGCATTACGCTCGCCACTTCGCAAGCGGATTCACAGGATCCGAACACGGATGACAACGCCCTGTTCAAGATTGACGCGGGTGTTGTCGATCGCAATGGCAGCGGCGGCGATGATTTCCCGTGGGTCAACCCGGTGTTGCGCGGTTACGAACAGTTTCTGACCATCAACGCTCCGACTTTTGGTTCGGGTGGCACGACTGGGACTTATTCACAGGACATCGACGCGACCGGTCTGGATGAAGGATTTCACTACATCTCGACGATCGCGTTTCGCCATCGACCCGCGTTTGCGTCGCCGTTGTTCCGCGAGTGGCGTGAAGTGGTCTATATTGATCGATTAGAAGCGCCGTTGGATGTGCCCGGCCTCGGTGAGCCGCTGACCGACCCATCGTTCGAGTTCCGGATCCTCAATCCAGATCGAACGGTCACTGGTGTTCACACCTTCCTCGACCTCGATTCGACCGATGATCCGGTCGCGATGGCCAGCGTTTTTAATGCCGCCACAAAATGGGATCGTTCGGAGTGGCGTCGCGCTTTTGATGCACCGATGTCTGATGGCTTGCACAGACTGACCGTTGTCGCGTTCGAACACTCAGGTCGCGCGACCGTCGTTGAGTTGCCGTTTCAGGTCGGAGATTGCGTCGTCGATTTCGCTGAACCCTTCGGCGTGCTCGACTTCTTCGATGTGGCAGCATTTCTCAGTGCTTTTGCCGGTGGTGACTTGGCTGCAGACCTGACGGGTGATGGCTTGCTCGATTTCTTTGATGTTGCAGCGTTCTTGAGTTCGTTCAGTGCTGGTTGTCCGTGATGTCGATGACATAGCCGGTGTAGGGGGCGAGTTCGAGCACCGGATAGATCGAGTTTGTTGTAACCGGACTGCTGTGCAAGAGTTCGCGGGCAGGTTCGCCATGGGCCGGGTGGATGCGATAGTCCGCGATTGGTTGGTCGGAGAGATTGACGACGATCATGAGCGATTCGGTGGCTGTCGTTCGCTCATACGCAAGCACCGCGTCATGAGCAGTTTCAAGAAGGGTGAACGAACCGATCGAGAGCGACTTGTGTTTCGATCGGAGGCGAATAAGCCGACGGTAATGATTGAGCAATGAACCATCCCGCTCGTCCTGCACCTCGACATTGACGGTTCGAGTGTTGTTGTTGAGTTCCCGCCAGGGCTTGCCCGTCGTAAAACCGGCATGACTTGCGTCACTCGTCCATTGCATCGGCGTACGGATATCTGGGTCAGGTTTGGTACCGGTCATGCCGATTTCTTCGCCGTAGTAGATGAAGGGCGTGCCGGGGAGTGTCATCAACAGCGTGGCTGCCAAAGCGGACCGCTGCATCGATCCGCCAAGTCGGTCCAAGATGCGGTCCATATCATGGTTGCCGATGAATGTGCTGAAGTCGTCAAAACGACCGGTCTTGTCGAGGTCCGCCAATGCTGTAACAAGGAATGAAGTGTCGGACCCATTGATTGAAGACTGGATGGCGCTCGCAAGCGGGAACGCAAAGGCCGAGTCAACTCCACGCTCGATATAGCGATTGATCGTGTCGAGGTCAGACCAGACTTCGCCGACGAGGAATGCGCTTGGCTTTTCACGATGCATGGCAGTGTTGTAATCGGCAAGCCAATCGAGGGTCTCCGGCGTGTTTTCAAAGGTCACGCCGTCTTCGATCAGGTGTTTTATCGCATCGAGCCGGAGCCCATCAGCGTGCATATCGGTGAGCCAGAATTTCGAAAAATCATGGATCATGGCTGTCGCGTCGGGTGAGCGCAGGTTGAAGTCCGGCATGCCATGCCAGAACCACCCGTAGTACATCATCCCGTTCTGCTGCTGGAACTGCGGGTGCCAGACTGTGTGCTGCGGCTCACCCGGGCCGCGTGCGGGGGCATCGGTCCAGACGAACCAATCGTGTGTTTCTGAGTCAACAGAAACAGCCTTCTGAAACCACGGGTGTTCGATCGAACAGTGATTGATGACGGTATCGACGATAACCCTGATGCCACGCGCATGACAAGCATCCATCAATGCCAGAAAATCGGCCTCGGTGCCGTATTCAGGATCGACTTCTTTGTAGTTGGTGACATCGTACCCGTGGTAACTCGGCGACTCTGCAATGGGCATGAGCCAGATCGCGGTGATGCCAAGATCGGTGGTTGTAGCCGGGTCGCCGTCGTTGAGGTAGTCGAGCCGTTCGATGATGCCGCGCAGATCGCCGATGCCGTCTCCAGCGAGCGGGCCGGTCGTCGAGTCAGCAAATGATCGGACGAAAATCTCATAGAAGACAGCATTACGCCACCAGTCGGTTATCTCAGTTGATGTGAAGGGCGATGCCCAGGCAGAGGACAGACCTGTCAGGCAAGCTGTCAGTGTAAAACTATTGATGAAGGACTTCATGTGCGCAACCTCTCTTGCCAGTCGAACGGGACGAGTGATTGTATTCATCGGTGCGACAGCCTTGCATCGCTCGGCTATAGGGCAACAATACGACATGGTTGATCAGCACGCTTCGGACAGTCCGTTACCCATTCGTGGAACTGAAAATCGACTGGTGGATGATGTAAATGCATTGATCTCCGAGTCGTTGATTCGCCAGTTGGTCGAGTCGTTTTATGGGCGAGTCATCCGTGATGAAACGCTTGGTGCCATTTTCGACGGAGCTGTCGCTGATTGGCCGACGCATTTGTCGAAGATGTGCGATTTCTGGTCGGCCGTAGTGCTGCAATCCGGGCGATATGCTGGTCGACCGCTTGAGGCTCACCAAGCGCTTGATGCGATTCAACCAGAGCAATTCGATGATTGGCTTCAACTTTGGGAAGCCGTGGTTCAGGAGGTTGTGCCGAATCCGGTGCAGAGTCAGTTCATCGTGCCCGCCCAACGGATGGCGAGCCACATGCGTCGTCGCCTGTTTGCCTAGTCGATCGGCGTGATGTGTGCTGCGGTTGTATCGAGCACGGGTAAGCCGCCAGATTCGCTCAGCCAACCTTCAATGCGGACAGGTTGGGCAACGAGCGCCAGGACCGCCGGTTCCAGTTTCGTCGAGCCGTCCACACGCAGGAGCGGGAAGAGCGATTCGGTTGGTGTGTTATTCGTAACGACAAGCGGGGGGAGCCCGCCCATGAGGCACAGCGTGGCGCACGCCTTGTGCGTCTTGCCGTCGCCAGGCTTCATGGCCCCGAGGTAGCATTTGCCGTCAACGATTTCAGTGATGAGTGTGATTTGTCTCCGGGTGTTCGTTGAGTTGCCTCGTGGGACTGTTTGGTCATGAATTGCTGCAATTGCGTCGAGGTCTGGACTGAGTTCGATCATGCGCCGCGATGCTCGGGCAAGTCGATACCCCTTGACGCGACATGACATGTCGGCAAACGGCGAAACCCGGTCGGCAACGCCGTACTTGCCCATGCCAACAATCAAATATGAACCTTCGCCTTCGACCTCAAGCATCGGATACGGCTCAAGCCGAATGACACCGGACCAGTGTTGTTCAGCAGCACTATCCCAGACGGCCGGTCCTGGGTTTCGTTGCGTTGTCGTCAGGATGACGGCCATCACGCCGAGCCAACAGAACAGACCCGTGACCAATAAACGCACGAACTTGCGGTGCCGAGCAGAGAGCGGCAAATAGCCGACATAGATGGTGTGACCGGGGGTGGATTGTTCAGGCATGCAAACCACCTTCTAGATCCGGAATCGGCGCCGGTTTCGTGGGTGTGCCCGGAGGATTTGGATCAGGATTGAGCAGGACGGACCGCCCTTCGATCCGTACATCGAAGGTTGGTATCTTCTCCGTATAGGGTGGGGGGCTGCACCCATCTTCAGGGTTGTATTGGTACCCATGCCATGGGCATGTGATACAGCCTCCGACAATTTGACCTTCTGCGAGTGGGCCGCCCTGATGCGCACACACATTGGAAACCGCACGGAATCCGTTCTCATGGCGGTAGAGTGCGATTCGTTCACCATTTGGGATCGAGACGAGTTTGGCCGAGCCTTCTGCGATCTCGTCGATGGTGGCTGCGACGATCCAGCCGTCGGCATCCGCGGCGGGCTCTGGGTCGGTTGGTGTGTGATCGCGCGCCCGCTCGTGCAGGCCGGCGAGCAGATGAAGCGTCGATACAAACGCCACACCAATCGCAACAACCACGGCGTAGATCGGGCTTGTTTCGCTTTGCAGCGCTCCGAGCAACACATGGGCCACGACCAGTCCATATGCCAGATAGACCAACATATGGAGTGCTTTCCAGGTCCGGTGGCCGAGATTGGCGAGCCAGAAGTCATGACTGGTTGCAGCCATCGCGAAGAAGATGACCAAAGCAAACAGCCCGAGAAACTCGAATGGAAACGAACTGACTTTGTTGAATCCTGTGGGTAGCAGGACGATCGCGGACACGGGGTTTTGCAACCCAAATCCACCATAGTACAGTGTCGCCAGAACCGCATGAAACAGGGCGACAACGAAAAACGCCACACCAAGGTGTCTTCGGTTGTAGAGAAGGGGGGCTGCGAGATCAGTCCACCTGGATATCGGGCCGATGCAGAGAATGATGTGCAGTAGCAAGAACGCAAGTGTGCTCAGGCCGCGGATCAGGAGGATCGGGAGATCAATTTGATTGGGGGGGCTGTGTGTCAACATGCCAACCCCGACGAAACACCCCAAGTAAGTGACGATGAGTGTGATGAGTATCAGGTCGTAGGTGCGCTTGTGGCTGTTCCATTGCACCCAGCGATATGCATTGGTCACGGTGATCCTCCGGGTGCCACTGGATCAGGTGACGGTTGTTCGATGTCCCCGAGCAATGTTCGGTCAGGACGAAGAGTCAAGAGCACAATGGTGCCGACGATAAGCACCGGCGCAAGCAGGACCCAGGTCCGAAAGTGCCGACGACGCAGGACGCGTTCCATTATTCTTGCTCCGGTATTCGCTCTGGTTTTGTCAAAGTTGCCCATCGGCGGAGCAGAACCGGCCACACAACGACGACCCCGGGTAGCAACAGCAACCGCACATGTTTCGGGGATCGCACCGTCGCGGGATCGATCGCTTGTATGCCTCGGCACAGAAAAGGCACGGCAAATGCCATGCCCAGCACGGCATAAACGGCGAGTCCGACGAGGAGGAACAAGATGACATGCGACATGGAGGCAATTACCCTTGTGAGAATGACGACTTGTGAGTCTAGCAGAACCACGAACGGTCCTTTGGGCCGTCATATTCCGCTGCTCGGATTTGAGTCGTGCACCCCAATTTGTGGGGGCAACAGCACTATTGTGGACACGAATGATCTTGTTTTCGACCGATTGCGTTGCGCTTCCATGCGTTGGGCATCAAATCTGGCGCAAACACTGTTGTCTCAACGATTGAGATAACTTGGAGGAGTGGAAAGCCCGATTCTGAGGGGAGGGCTCGTCTGATGTCGATGTGAGTCCACGCAACACATTCATGAGGCAAGTAGATCAGATGTCGCGGACTGGTAATCAGAATATGACGGTCGTCAACTCGAAGGAACGAAGCCGCCTTGAGCGATCGGGACGACTGCACTGGTTCCACTGGGTGGTGGTGGGGCTTTCTCTCGCATTGACCTTGGGTGCGTGGCAGTTTTCAAAGAAGCAAGTCCACAAACAGGTCGAGCGGCAGTTTGATCGCGAATACACACAGGTGATCGCGCTCGTGAAAGAACGCATGATCAAGTACGAAGATGCGCTCTGGGCCGGCGTGGGTCTCTATAGCGCGTCGTCGCAAGGCGTTGATCTTGACCAATGGAAACGGTACAGCGAGAGCATTCGCATCGAGCAGAAATACCCCGGCATCATGGGTATCGGTGTCATTAAGAATATTCCGATCGGAGAGTTGGGCTCTTTTCAACGAGCGCAACGCGAGGAACGACCTGGCTTCACGGTCTACCCAGAACACGACCGCGATATCAGCATGCCCATCACCTACATCGAGCCGATTGAGGACAATGATCCCGCCGTCGGTCTTGATATGGCTCACGAAACGAATCGATTGACGGCTGCGCTGCGAGCACGCGATACTGGCACGGCGCAGATCACCGGTCCGATTGTTCTGGTGCAAGACTCTGCCCGTACACCAGGTTTCCTGTTTTTTGCGCCCATGTATTCCAACGGAGCCAGGTCTCTCGACGAGGCTGAAGGCTCTGAGTTTACAGGGTTGGTGTATGCCCCGTTTGTAGTGCAGCGATTGATGGAAGGTACTCTGGACGACGAGAATCGGCATGTTGGCATTCGGTTAAGCGATGGCGATGAGCCGCTGTACGATGAGTTGATCTCTGACGAGGATGACTTTGACGATGATCCACTCTTCAAGCGATCTGAGTCAGTCGCCATGTTTGGTCGTGAATGGAATTTTGATATCTGGAGTTCCAAATCGTTCCGAGTTGCGCAGCAGAGCACACAGCCTCAGATGATTCTCATTGGCGGGATCATCATCGATTGCCTGCTGATCGGGCTCTTCGTCTTGCTGACGCGTGCAAATCGATATGCGCTCGCGTATGCAGATGATGCGACTGCCAAGTTGCAGGATCGAAACGGAGAACTCGAGCAGTTTGTGTACACAGCGTCACATGATCTCAAATCACCTCTGTTGACGATTCAGGGTTTCGCTGGATTGCTGCAACACGATATTAAAGTTGGCGAACAGGGCCGTCTGCACGAGTTTGCCGAACGCATACAACAGGGTGCGGATCGAATGCGACGGAATATTGACGACCTGTTGGAGTTGAGTCGAATCGGTCGGGTCGCAGACGAGCAACAGGTCATCGAGCCGTCCAAGATGATTGAGCAGTTGGTGGCCGAGTTTGAATCGCAGATTGAAGATGCGCAGGCGACGGTGTCGATCCAGCCCGACATGCCCTTGATCACTGCAGATGCCGATCGCATCAGACAGGTTTTCGCCAACTTACTAGCCAATGCGCTGAAGTATGGCACGCCGGAGATGGGTCAGATGCACATCTCGATTGAGGGCGTTTTAAGTGAGCATGAAGTTCAATTGTCACTTTCCGACAATGGGCCGGGCATCGATCCGATGTATCGAGAGAAAATATTTGGGTTGTTTCAGCGGCTTGAATCAGAGGCCGAAGGTACGGGCGTTGGTCTGGCGATCGCCAAGCGCGTTGCCGATGTCCATAACGGTCGAATCTGGGTCGAGGATGCACCGGGTGGGGGGGCAAAGTTCGTTCTTGCGATCCCGCGTCAGGCCTCACAAGAGCGAATGAGAAAGGCAGCATGACAAACATGACTCGCGACCGTGGCATGAATCCAGAAGGGCAGTTTCACTTTTTACTGGTTGAAGATGATCAGACTCATGCCGATCTCATTCGATTCTCCCTTGAGTCACATGAGACTTCATGTACCTTGAGCCATGTTGTTGACGGAGCGGCTGCAGTGGCATTTATGCGACAAGAGGGCAAGTACGCCGACACACACAAGCCTCATGTTGTGCTGCTTGATTTGAATCTGCCCAAGTTGAACGGGCTGGAGGTTCTGGAGATCATCAAGTCGGACCCCGATCTCCAGCACACACCGGTGATCGTTTTGACGACCTCGGCCAGTGAGGGGGACCGAAGCCAGGCATATCTGCGGCACGCGAACAGTTTCCTGACCAAACCACTCGATTTCGGTCTCCTCCAGAAGATGATGGCCGATGTTCAGCGTTACTGGACGCAATGGAATCAGCCTTTGACGACTAACTAGGCCCATCGGACTTTTCAATCGATGTTCCATTGTGATCGGAATAAACAACGCGGACGATGAGGTTTGGTTTCGGGTGGAGTAGTATTCATCGATGGATCGTCTGATTGCCATCTTGATTGCCGGAGCGATACTCGCGGTCCCTTTGCAGTCTTCACTCTGGAAAGCGTGTGCTTGTTGTACAGGCGTGCAGTTTCCGCTGGAGTCCATGGCGGCAGGCGATGCAAACGATCAAGCCGACGCGTGCTGCATTCTTTCAGAAGACGCGCAGTATCTACCTGAAGAACAAGAAAAAGAGCAACCCTGCGATCAACAAGATTGCCCGATGACCTGCTGCTCGGCCACGATCTCATTTGCGTTGTCCATCAATGCGGTTGACAGCACCGAAGTTGAGCAGGACGAGATCGCGTTTCAGTGCTTCCCGACGATCAAACCCAACTCACGACATGTCGCTGAGTTGAAGCGGCCCCCGAGACCCATGACCCTGCCTTGCTGAGTAAGGTGCGCGCTTCGTGCGCGGTTGTCATGGTGTTTTTGAGGGTTCTTCATGTCTATTCAATCTGTCGATATGCGTCACCGGCGCAGCGGTCCGCCGCGCCGTTTCGTGGCGTTCGTTGTGCCACTTTCCGTCACTGCAGCGTTGGGGTGTGCGCTTATGTGGAGCGCGTGGCCTCTCTTGCAGCCGGAGCGCGAAGTGCGCGTGGTGCAGGCGGTGCCGGACCGTGCGTCTTTGACGGCTGATGTCGTTCCGACTGCTGATTCTGTGATCTCAGCGCCGGCGGTGCAGGCACCGGGGTGGTTAGAAGCCGAGCCGTTTTACATCGCTTGCGCAGCGCTGGCCGACGGTGTCGTGCAGAGCATCGAGGTTCTTGAAGGCGAGTATGTAGAAGCGGGTTCGGTTGTTGCCAAATTGGTAGCCGAAGATTCGGAATTGCGACTTCGTCGCGCCGAGGCAGAGCTGTCAGCGTCGATCGCTTTTCTCGCGATTGCAAAGGCAGAACTTGAAGCCGCCACTCGGACCTGGGACGAACCGGTCGAACTCGAGCGAGCCGTTGAATCAGGCGAAGCAGCGGTTATGGAGCACGAGAGCGAGTTGGCGCAGCTCCCGTCCTTGCTTGCATCTGCCCAAGCGACCTTGAAGGGATTGGATGAAGAGGCTGCAAGGGTTCGACGATCCACCGAACGCGGTGCGACGAATGAACTCGAGTTGATTATTGCCGAAGCGCGTGCAGCCGCCCAGCAGGCCGATGTCGAAGCGATCGAGGCCCGACGACCGATTCTGCAGGCCCGCGTTCAACGACTCAAGGCTGAACTGCGAGCAGCGCGCCGCGATCTGGAGTTGCGCATCGCCGACCGGCGCCGTCTCGAGACAGCTCTGTCAGAGGTCACGCGGCGAGAAGCAGCCGTCGAACAAGCCAAGGTCAGCCGCGATGAGGCAGCACTCGAACTTGAGCGGATGACGATTCGTGCACCGATCTCAGGGTTTGTGCAAACACGGCTGAAAGTACCCGGAGACAAGGTGATTCTGATGATGGATTCACCGCACTCGGCGCATCTTGTTCACCTGTACGATCCGCAGCGTTTGCAGGTGCGCGTCGATGTGCCACTTGCAGACGCGGCGTACATCGCCGTTGGCCGTCAATGTGAAGTTATTGTCGATGTCTTGCCCGATCGTACATTTGCGGGTGAAGTCCTTCGGGTTACGCACGAAGCGGATCTTCAGAAAAACACGCTGCAAGTGAAAGTGAAAGTCATCGATCCGGATCCGATTCTTCGGCCTGAGATGCTCACACGCGTCAAGTTTCTAGCGGGTACAGGAGGCTCGGGCGCGGTTGGTTCGACTGAACAGCAGTATCCGCGCACATTGGTTCCTGCTCAGGCTCTCGTGGAACAGGACGGGATCACGCAGGTCTGGACAGTTGTCGATCGCCGTAACGGGCACGGCGTGCTCCGTCCGCAACGCGTCGAAGTCGTTGAGCGAGCGGAAGGCTGGCTGACGGTCACGGGCGATCTGCACGCGGGGGCGTTGATTGCGGTTGACATCGAGAATCCTCGGTCGGGTGAACAGGTGTTCGTTCGCAGCACTGCAGCTGGGGGGTCATCATGAGTTTGATTGAATGTCGACAACTGACGCGCGAATACAAGAAGGGTGACACGACAATCAGGCCGCTCGACCAACTCGACCTTGATGTTCCGGCAGGAGACTTTCTGGCACTGATGGGGCCGAGCGGGAGCGGCAAGACAACGCTGCTCAATCTGATCGCGGGTATCGATTCACCCACGAGCGGCTCTCTTGTGATCAAAGGCATCGAGATCGGCGCTCTACGCCGCAACGCGCTCGCTGCCTGGCGTTCGGAGCAGGTTGGGTACATTTTTCAACTCTACAACCTCGTCCCGGTCTTGACAGCATATGAAAATGTCGAGTTGCCGCTGCTCATTCATCGATTATCGCGAAGAGATCGCGACCAACGCGTGATGGCTGCCCTCGAACAAGTCGGCATCGCGGATCGGTCTGAACATTACCCGCGACAACTCTCCGGCGGGCAGGAACAGCGGGTTGCGATTGCACGGGCCATCGTGACAGACCCGGCGATCATCGTGGCAGACGAACCAACGGGCGACCTCGACAAACAATCGGCTCATGCGGTGATGGTGCTGCTGCAAGAACTGAATCAGAAACTCGGCAAGACCATCATCATGGTCACGCACGATCCACATTCAACAGACTACGCCAAGCGGACGCTGCATCTTGACAAAGGCAGACTCGTTGAACTCGGCGTTCCATCACTTAAGGAGGTGGCATCATGACACTGTTCCGTTGTTTACCGTATGTGTTCAAACAGGTCGTACGGTACCGCGTGCGGTCGCTATTGACTGTTGCAGGTATTGGGATCGCGATGTTTCTGTTTACCGCAGTGCAGGCGATGAACAGCGGTGTGACGGCGGCAACCGAGGCGACCGCAAAGGACACCGTACTCGTGGTGTATCGCGAAGATCGGTACTGCCCGGCGACGAGCCAGTTGCCGCAGGACTACCAGCGCCGAATCGAGCAGGTCGAAGGTGTGACGAGTGTAACGCCGATGAAAATCGTCGTGTCGAACTGTCGCACGAGTTTGGATGTGGTGACCTTTCGCGGTGTTCCCAAAGATACATTTTTGAATGAGCGGAAAGGTGCGATCGAGGTGATCGAAGGCTCGGTCGAGTCGTGGATGAGTCGCACCGACGCAGCCCTTCTGGGCGAAACTCTCGCAACACGGCGAGGGCTCAAGCCGGGGATGACTTTCGACGCTGCGGGGATTACTGCGTATGTCGCGGGGGTGATTCGATCGGACAATTTGCAGGACCACAATGTCGCGTACACGGCGCTCGAGTTCGTCCAACTTGCCGGACGAGATCAACTTGGGATCGTGACACAGTTCAATGTCAAGGTTGAAGATTCTTCCATGCTCGACCGTGTCGCGGAAGATATCGACGAAGTCTTTCAAACAGCGCAAGAACCGACCGCGACATTCAGCGAAAAAGCGTTCATCGGTCGTGTGGCAGACGACATCATCGAACTTGTCGGATTTGCGCGCTGGCTTGGGCTCGGCTGCCTCGCTGCGGTCCTCGCCCTCGTGGCGAATTCAATCATCCTGGGTGTCCAAAGCCGTGTTTCTGAACATGCTGTCTTGCAGACGCTGGGCTATTCTGGTCGGCTCGTTGCCGCGTTGATCATGGCAGAGGGGATCGTGCTTGCTGTGATCGGTGGCGCGATCGGCGCAGCAGCTGCCTTGGGCGTTGCGCGGTATGGCAACTTTGCACTTTCAGTTGAAGGAGCGTCGATTCCGATCGTCGCCGATGTGCGGCTGCTTGTGACAGGACTGTTGGTCTGTGGGATCATCGGTGTTCTAGCCGGGCTTGTCCCTGCCTGGCAGGCATCCAGGCGCGAGATATCGGCGTGTTTTCGAGCGATGTAGTGAACACCATGCGGCAACTCCCATTCCATTATGCGTTTCGCAACCTGGGTCGAAGTGGTGTACGGCTCTGCGCGTCACTGGTTGGCTCGTCGCTTGTCGTGTTACTTGTGCTCGCGTCAGGCGGTTTCATTCGCGGCATGCAACTGACGCTGACACAAGATGGCGGATTGCATGAGAATGTCATGATCCTCGGCACGGGTAGTGAAGAGGGGGTCGAGCGATCGCAGATCGGGGGATCGGTCGAGAGCATTGCTGCGGCGAGTATTCCAGGGCTCAAAGAACAAGCGGGTGTCGTGTATGCATCGCCGGAGATTCATGCTGCCTTACCGGTGCGCGAGCAGCGTGACAGTTCTGTCGATCTTGCGGCTGTGATGCGGGGAGTGCGGCCGGTCGCATTTCTTGTCCATCCGGAAGTAGAGATTATTGAGGGCCGAGCGCCACGAGCCGGGCTCGACGAACTCATGGTTGGGCAACTCGCGTCAACCAGACTTGGCGTTCCATATGAAAGGCTCGCGGTCGGGCAGACACTGCATTTCGATGATCGGGACTGGACGATCGTCGGCCGGTTTAGCGCACCAAACACCGTCATGAACGCCGAGATATGGCTCCCTCTCCCTGATCTTCAGATCGCAACCAACAGAGAAGCCTCGATTTCGTGTGTTGTGGTCACACTCGATCAAGCGACTTTTCCCGATGCGGATTTGTTCGCCAAGAGCCGACTCGATCTTGAGATTACCGCCCTGCGCGAGCGTGACTACTACGCGTCGATTGCGGCATTTTATGCACCGATTCGGATTATGGTGCTCGTGACGGCTGTGCTCATTGCGTCGGGCGGTATTTTGGGGGGGCTCAACACAATGTATGCTGCGTTCGCTGCGCGCGTGCGCGAAGTCGGCATGTTGCAAGCCTTGGGGTACACCCGTCTTGCGATCGTTTTGAATCTCATGGAAGAATCGGTCTTCGCGTCCGCTTGCGGGACGTTAATCGGATCTGTTGTAGGGGTTGTGTTGCTTGACGGCCTGGCTGTCAAGTTCTCGATGGGTGCATTCGCGCTCACCATCGATCCACCTGTTTTGTTGACCGGAATCATCGGAGGCCTCTTGGTCGGTTTCGTCGGGGCAATCCCCCCGGCGATTCGTTGTCTCCGGCTCCCGATCACGGAAGCACTGAAATCGTACTAGTTCAATTTAGGAAAGGTCTGCATATGCAAGTCATCACAAAAATCGTTCAAACAAGTCTTCTCACAGCAGCAATTGTGCTCGCTTCGTGTAGCAAGAGTGAATCAGAAGCACCTGAGCAATCAGCAGCCGACGCACCAGCATGGGTTCTCGCTGTTGCACCAAGCGATGCGGTCAGTATCGTCGAAGCGAAGTCGACTGTAAAGGAAGGCGATCATGTCGTGCTTCGTGGCCGCATCGGTGGCCGCAAGGAACCGCTGACAAGCGGGAGCCCAGTCTTCACAGTGATGGATCTTGAGATTCCACATTGTGGAGAAAATGCGCTCGACGCGTGCCGAACGCCATGGGACTATTGCTGCGAAACACCGGAGACCATTACTACCAACTCAGCGACCGTGCAGGTCGTGGACGAACTCGGGCAACCGATCTCTGACGACCTCAAGGCATTTGGCATCGAAGCATTGGATGAAATCATTGTGGTCGGCACCGTCGCGCCGCGCGCGAATGAAGAGGTTCTGACCGTGCGAGCAACCGGCATTCACCGTGTTGGCGGTTAAGGGCTCGGCGGTTGACTGCGGGACTGATCAATGCATCCTCCGAGGGAGGCTGAGCGACTCGCCTCGCAGGCAGATACGCAATCGCGTATTGCTCAGTGTGCGGACGCTGGATCGGTTGATCGATCAGGAGGAGTCACCATTCCGGCGACTGAAGCGTGCTGCTGCCGATTTACAGCGCATCGCTTGTGCTGTACAGTGTCGTGAATGAGCCGACTAAAAAAGTGCCGTTTCGTGGCGTTCTTGTTTGCGTTCTTGATTATCGGCGTGGTGGCTGCGCAAGCACCCGAGCCGGAAGAACCGGGCGTGCGTCTGCGTGCGTATTGGATCGGTGAACCGGTTGAAGGTTTGTACCCACTTCGGCCGGGAGAAACGCCGAATGTTGATGTCACCGCGCCATCACTCAACATGTCAAACGGTGCTCCGCCATTTTCGGGTGCGGACGATGAAATGTTTGATCGTCACTATGTAATCGAGATGACCGGTACGATCTTGATTGAATCGCCGGGCGAATACGAATGGAAAGTCGGATCGACCTCTGCCGTTCGTGTGTACATCGATGATCAACGCCTCACAGATCCGACGGGTCCACCCACATGGAAGCGTGCAAGCGTCCATCTGGACAAAGGGCCGCATCGTCTCCGCATCGTGCAATGGGTGAATGAGCCGAACGAACGGTTCATGAATCACCAGTGGCGAGTGCCGGGAACTGAAGAGTTCGTCGACATTTCTACCGATGTGTTGCGCGCCCCAGCGTTCTATTTTCGACCCACGCAGCCAGGGCAGAAAGTGCTCGCCATGGGTGGCGATCGTCCAGGATTGCGAATGAAACTCGACCGCGTGCACCCGGGGTATCGCGTCGTCAACATTCGACCGGATGGCATGGAGATGCCAGTCGGCGCTCTCGGGCAACTTTCCGATGGTCGGCTCGTCGTCGCTCGCTTCGACGCGACCACGCTCAAGGCACCTCGTCCGACCGAGACACCAAATGGTCAACTGTGGCTTCTCAGCAATGTCGATGGTGCTGATACCGACAAGCCGGAAGGCGACATGATCGCCGATGGGCTGTTTGAACCCTCCGGTATTTGCGTTCTGGACGATGTCATCTATGTCTCGCAACGGCGTGAAGTGTCTTGCTTTCAGTATGACAACGCAACGGACGCATGGCGCAAATCAGTCGTTGCTTCCGGCTGGGAAACCAATGATTTCCACCAGATCTCTGCAGGGCTGCTGCATGAGCCCGGACCTGATAAACAACACCCGGGGTACTTGTACATGGCGCGGTCACCCGGTCTGGGGTTGATGCAGAATCCGCCCAACCATGGGTCTGTCTGGCGTATCGATCTTTCCAAGCCGGCAGGCGACAATGTCACGCCGTTGACTGGCGGGCACCGAACACCCAACGGCATCGGCTATGGTCCTGGTCGAGAGATCTTTGTAATCGACAATCAGGGCGAGTGGACACCTGCGAATGAACTCAACCATGTGCAGCAGGGGAAGTTTTACGGCTTCTATCACGGGCATAATCCCCCCCGAGCGTATAAAACACCATTCCAGCCAGAAAACCGCGAAACGGGCGAGGTGACGCAAGCCGCCGTGCTCTTGCCGCAGGACGAGATCGGCAACTCGCCGACGCAACCCTTGTTGTTTCCGGCAGATCACGCTTTCGCAGGGCAACTCGCGCTGCCCGATATGCGCTACGGCGGTGTGAATCGTGTGTTTCTCGAACAAGTCGAGGGTGTGTGGCAAGGGTGTGTCATGCGCTTTACACAAGGCCTCGAAGCAGGGCCGAATCGAATCTTCTTTGGACGGGACGGCTCACTCTATGTCGGCGGTATCGGCGGACGCCACGCTTCGACCTGGTACTGGGTCAATGCTGCGGGCGAGCCGACCTATCAAGGACTCGAGCGATTGATCCCCACGGGAGAGCAAGCGTTTGAGATCGACCACATGCGCGCGACAGAAACCGGGTTCGTGCTTGCGTTTACTCAGCCGGTCGCGGCTGCATTCCTCGAACAGCCGGAAAACTACGCGTTGAAACAATGGACCTATCGCGCGACCTCAGGCTATGGAGGGCCGAAGGTCGATCTTGGTGAACTCGAGGTGACACAGGCAATCGCCTCAAACGATGGTCTGGAAGTGCGACTGGTCGTTCCGGGTCTCAAGCCGGGTTATGTTGTGTATCTCGCGACAGATCCGACGAGCCGGGACGGGCAGGCCATCTGGTCAGGTGAAGTTTGGTACACGCTGAATCGCATCCCGGATTCTGATTGACATGCGTTCGTTGGTGCACACACGCCCAGAACAGTCGTCTTCCGGAGTTCGACGAGAAGTGAACCGATCGTCAGAATCGTGTATGCTGTCCCTTGATCGCGAGAGCACGCTCAGGTGGGTGATCTTTGCGGTTTGCAGACTGAGGACTTGTACAAGCACACCAAGAGCGAGGAAGAAGTGATGAGCAACAAGAGAACACGACGCGAATTCTTGAATGATGCCACCGGTTTGACCGCGACTGCGTTGCTCGCTTCGCACGCATTCGGCGGGGTGCACTTCGGCGGCAGCGACAGTATTCAGATTGCCCTCGTGGGCTGTGGCGGGCGGGGCACTGGTGCTGCGCAGAACGCGCTGTCCGTCAAACAGGGACCAGTCCGTCTGGTTGCCATGGCTGATGTCTTTGAAGACAAGATGAACGGAAGCCAGGGTGCGTTGAAAAACGCGTTTGCGGAAGGATTCGATGTCCCGCCCGAGCGGCGGTTCATCGGGTTTGAAGGGTACAAGCACGCGATGGACAGTTTGAGCCCGGGCGATATCGTCATCTTGGCCACGCCCCCTGCCTTCCGTTGGGTGCATTTTGAATATGCGATCAAGAAGAACCTGAATGTGTTTATGGAGAAGCCTCTCGGGGTCGATGGGCCGAGTTGTCGCAAGATGCTCGAACTGACCGAACAGGCAGAAGCGAAAGGCTTGAAAGTTGCCGTCGGCCTGATGGCGCGCCACAGTCGCGCTTTCCAGGAACTTGCGGCTCGCGTACATAATGGTGAGTTGGGCAAGATTATCAGCCAGAACGGATACCGGATGCAGGGGACCATCGCCACTTTCCGTTCCCCACCAGTTCCCGCTGGAGTCAACGAACTTGAGTACCAACTTCGACGCTTCCACAGTTTCCTGTGGGCGAGTGGGGGGGCGTTCAATGACTTCTTCATTCATATCGTTGACCAACTGTGTTGGATGAAGAACGCTTGGCCGGTCACGGCGCAGGCGCTTGGCGGCCGCCACTATCGAACCGATGCAGACGGCGTTCCATTTGTCGACCAGAACCTCGACAGTTACGCCGTTGAGTACACCTATCCTGATGGCACCAAGATGAATTTTGACGGTCGCAACATTGACGGCTGCAAGTCGCAGTTCTCGAGTTACATGCACGGCACCAAGGGCTCGGCGGTCGTTTCGAGCAACGGCGACTATGGATATCCATCCCGCATCTATAACGGGCACGAGATGAATCGTGAAAATCTTGTCTGGACATCCGAAGTCGCACGCGACGAGCGGAATCCATACCAGAACGAGTGGGAGGATTTCATCGATGCGATTCGCGCCGGCCGGCCATACAACGAAGCCAAGCGCGGCATCGAAGCCACGCTCGTGTGCAACATGGGTCGCATGGCCGCTCACACCGGTCAGGAAATCACATTCCAAAGCATGCTCGATTGTCAACACGAGTTCGCGCCCGGTGTTGGCGAACTTGCACTCGGTGGCCCGGCGCCACTCCAAGCCGACGCCAACGGTTTGTACCCCGTGCCAAGACCAGGACAGTTGACAGACCGCGAGTATTAAGGGTCAGCGAGCGCACCAGTCGTTTCGTTGAGGATACCAGCGTTTGACATGCTGGTGTCCGGGCTGCCGCTGTGCGCATTGCAATGATGGAGGCGATACCAAGCGGCTCGATCGATGATGGCCCACAATGCGTTGAGGGATGTCGGTCGAGTTTGTCATCGTCGATTCGGGCTGTGTGTCAACCAATCGCGGATCACCGGTTTTTTGATCGTTCGAAAAGAAGGGGATGAAATCGTCCGTCTATTTTTTGCCCTTTGGGTATCGGTTCGGTGCCGTTGAGCAGGGGTTCGTCGTGGTCTGAAATGGTGCCATCCTCGAAAACATTCAACACGATCGCTCGGCGAGGGCTGGTGGAACGATTCTCATAACTGCCGTGGACAATCATGGGGTGATGAAAGGAACATTGACCAGCCTTCAGCGGGATCGGTACCGGTTGAAACGCTCGCAACTGGTCTTGGTTCAGGACTGATCTGATTGCTTCCATGTTGTTGGCGAGATCGGTGGTAGGCAGGAGATCCCAGCGGTGCGAGCTGGGAATGTACTGAACACATCCATTTTCGACCGTCGAATCATCCAGCCCGATCCAGCAGGTCAGGTGATTCATAGGCTTCGTTCGCGTCCAGTACGAGTAGTCCTGGTGCCAGGCGACGACCCCCCCGTCGCGAGCAGGTTTGCAGAAGAGTTGATCATGCCAGAACCGTACCGACCCGCCGAGAAGCTGGCTTGCCGGCACGAGAAAGGCCGGATTCCAGAGCGTGTCGTGGAGCGCGGGCCTGACTCGCCATGCCCCGAGCGCATGGAACAGAATGGCATCAGGGTTTCCCGATTCGTTTGAGTGGTATTCGTACCAGAGGTCGTGCCCCTCGTGCATCGGCAGAACAAGATCGGCAAGTTCGCTTCGCAGCACCTCAAGTTGGGCATCGTCGAACAGTTGCACGCCCGCAACATAGCCGTTGTCGTGGTAGAACTGCAGTTGTTCTTCACTGAGTTCGAACTGCTTGCCTTCATCAGATGGAGCGAGTCTTGCGAACAGATCTGTCAATGGAGCGTGGTGTTCAGAGAGATCGGTTGCCATTTCATTGCTCCATGCATTGATCAACGCGCACCGTTTGATGCTTCGTCGAGTCATTATTCAAAGGGACATCCTCAACAGTGTACATCCGCACGGCATCATGCACACCGAGCGTCCAAAGGATGGTCAGTTGAATCGAGATGCATACAAAGAGCCAGGGCCTGAATATCGAATGGCACTTACTGATCGCCACGAGTGCGCACCGATCAGGCGGTCCCCGAGTTAAAAAAAAACCGGATCTTGTTACCCCGGGCTTTGACGCTCTGTGATCGGAACGGTCTTCAACTGATACTCATGTGCAGCTGGTGAAGGTGGTGTAGAGGTTGGGATCTGTGCGCGAAGTATTGCGTTGAAGTGATATGGGACTGAACGGAGATCTCACTGACACGCTCACGATGTTCATTTGGCAACTGGTAAGGCGTTATGGCTCATACCCGAGGTGGCTGCAGCTCGACCTGCCTCAAGCGGTTGTCACAAAGCCGGGACAGTCGTTGACTCGATTCTGGTGTATAACTGTTCGATATCAAGTCGGATCGCAATACACCCATTCATGAAGGGAGTCGATATGCTCGCGGCACGATTGAGAAGACTTTATAGTTACTTGCTGGTCAGTGCGCTCTTTGCAACGCCGACGGCACTCGCTCAACCTGAAGTTCCCGCGGAGACCGATCGTGAGATCGCTCCATTCGTCATTGTTCCGCAGCAGCGAACATACTCAACGCAGGTTATTCCAACCGGGCTTCGTTTGACTGATGTCTCCGCCACGATTGAGATTGTCGAACAGGTTGCGACCACCACCCTGGAAATTGTGATTCACAATCCGAGTTCAAGACAACTTGAGGCCGAACTGATCGTGCCTGTTCCTGATCGTGCGGCGATTCGCCGATTCAGCATCGATGGCTCGGTTGGCGACACAACAGCGACGCTTTTGCCAAGTGCGGAGGCGCGCGGTCTATACCGCTCGATTGTGCGCAAGATGCAGGATCCCGGATTGCTCGAGTTCATCGGGTTGAATCTCATCCGCTCCAGCGTGTTTCCTGTGCCGGCGAACGCCTCGCAGACGATGACAATGGTGTACGAGCAGATCCTTGTCGGTGACGGCGACCGGGTTGATTATGTCCTGCCTCGGAGCGATGCCTTAGCGGGCTCAAGCGTCGGCTGGAAAATCAAGGCCACAATTCAGTCAGATCGGGTCATTTCGGCGGTGTATTCACCCAGCCACGAACTGCAGACCAGCAACGGTGCGTCGCGTGTGGTTGCTGAAGTCCCTGAAGGCAAGGCAGGGCCGGGGGCATTCCGATTGAGCTATCTACTCAAGCGTGACGGGCTCTCGACGACAGTGCTGACCTATCCCGACGAGAGCATTGGAGGCGGATATTTTCTGCTCCTGGCGGGCATACCCGAAGCAGAACAAGAAGCCGCGCGAACCCCACAAAAGCGTGAGGTGATCATCGTGCTTGACCGTTCGGGCAGCATGAGAGGCGAGAAGATAGAACAGGCCAGAGGCGCCGCAATGCAGGTGCTTGAAGGACTCGAGCGCGGCGAAGCATTCAACATCATCGATTATGCAGAGTCGGTGAGCAAGTTCGCTGAACAAGCGGTGATCAAAGACGATCAATCGATTGTGGAGGCGCGAGCTTATCTGGCATCGCTGCAAGCGGGCGGAGGAACGAACATCCACCACGCGCTGAAAACAGCGGTGACTCAGGAACCCACGGAAGACATGTTATCCATGGTGATTTTCCTCACCGATGGTCTGCCGACAGCTGGCAACACAAGCGAGGTTGACATTCGAGAACAGTCGCTAGAGGCGAACATCCACGCACGACGAATCTTCACCTTCGGCGTCGGATTCGATGTCAACGCCCCTCTGCTCGACCGCATTGCGCAGTCTTCGCGGGCCGCGAGCATCAATGTTCTGCCAGGTGAGGATATTGAGGTTGCCGTGACAACTGTGTTTCGCCGTTTAGCTGGTCCGGTGCTATCGTCGCCGAGGATCACGGCGATCGACGCACAGGGGGTTTCGAGTACGCGCATTATGCGTGAGTTGATGCCCGCATCGCTTCCTGATCTGTTTGACGGAGACCAGTTGATCACGCTCGGGCAATACATCGGCCAAGACCCGGTGCTTTTGAGCATCGAAGGGGACCAAGGTGGTGTCATGCGGTCATATCAGTTTGGATTCGACCCGGCCGACGCTGATGTTGCCAACTCATTCGTACCCAGGCTCTGGGCCAGCCGGAAAATTGCCAACCTGATCGACGAGATACGCCAGTCTGGAGCCAACGGAGGTGCACCAGGAGAAAGCGCAGGCGTGACAGCGTCACCCGGCGCCGGGGAACTCGTGGAGGAGATCGTTCGATTGTCCATGAAGTTTGGTATCTTGACGGAGTACACAGCGTTCCTGGCTCAACCTGCCGATGCTGTCTCACTGAACGCAGAAGGGTTTGATTTTGCCCTGGCGTGCAGCGCCACACTGAACAATCTGGAAGATAAAGCGGTCAACGAGCGGTGGGGCATTGGTGCAGTTTCGCAATCGCTCAATATCAAGGGGGGGCAGGTCCAAGCCTGCGCAAATCCTTCCAACGAGTGGCTCGATGCCAACATGAACAGTGTCAGTATCACGACTGTCCAGCAACTTGGCGATCAGACGATGTTCAAGCGCGGCGAACGATGGGTCGATGCGCGGATCGTGTCTGCCGAGAATCAGGAGTCTGAGCCACCGCAGCAGATTGTCGAGTTCGGGTCAAATGAGTACTTCGCCATGGCTGAATCACTTGCCGACCGTGGGCGATCGGCGCTGATGGCGATTCCTGGAGAGGTGTATCTGATTGTGAACGGCGAGGCTGTGTTGGTCAGCAACCCTGTCAAACCGATTGACGACGGCTGCTAACCCGCATCAGTCACGCAGTGTGTCTCCAGACATCGGTCAATTTCTCGCTCGACCATGGTCAGTCACGAACGGGGTATCAATGTCCTCATACCCAGAAGGTCTTCTGAGATTGAATGAGGCACTGCGACGGATCGCGTAGTTCTGGAGTAGGAGCAATGAAGAACTCGTCAGCGAAGCACTTGACACTTCTGGACTCACTTCTCGCGTCTCTTCTGGGCGCTTCAGTACACATTGCTTTAGTTGAACAGGCCATCGATAGCGCTCTGTATAGTATTGTCAACTGAATGGGATCATGAATGCCAGGTGCGAAGATACTCGTCGTAGAAGATGACCGTGCGATTCGGCGCGGCATTGTCATCGCGCTCGAGTCTGCCGGATACACACCGATCGAGGCTATTGACGGCGAGGCGGGATTGTCGGTCGCGGTCGGTGTGGACATTGATTTGGTTTTACTTGATATCTTGCTTCCGGCGATGAATGGATTTGAAGTCTTGAGCCGGATTCGCACGGCTCTGCCGGCGATGCCTGTCATTATGTTGACGGCGCGCGGAGCCGAAGAAGATCGCGTGCGAGGGCTTACGGATGGCGCCGATGACTATGTTCTCAAACCGTTTAGTCACACGGAGTTGCTCGCTCGGATTCAGGCGGTTCTGCGCAGAACGCCAGCCCGCCCATGCGCTGTTGCGACCGTCGGCATCGCCGGTCGAGAAATCGACTTTGAGCGACGCGAAGTGATCTTGCCCGATGGATCACGAGTCGGACTCAGTGAGGGCGAGGCAGCCCTTCTGCAACACTTGGCCTCGAATCGCGGGCGTGTCATTTCGAGGCAGGAGTTGCTCGCAAGCGTTTGGGGCATCGATCCGCAAGGGGTGCAGACGCGTGCGGTCGACAAACAGGTGGGGCGGATCAGATTGGCTCTTGGAGACAATCCGAGAGACCCAACTGTGTTGCTGACCGTTCGTGCGAGGGGATATATGCTTGCGCCAGACGCGGATATCGAGGAGCCCCGTTGAGACTGGGAGTTCGCAACCAACTGATTTTCGGAGTGTTCGCGGCTGTTGTGGTCTGTACTTTGGCTTTCATCAGTGCACTGATGCTTTCGCTCGAAAGCAATGAAGCCGAATCGCGACAAGATGCTCAACTTCAGGAGGCGGTTCGCGTGACCATGGCTCGCATGGAGTCTCGGCTCTCACCGATCTTGAGCACAGAGACTGCACGCCCCTATTTCCATTATGCAGCTTTTTACGCGGCGGATGAGGTGTACACGCGCATGCTACGACCGCTCGATGTTGGCGACATTCTGGTTCCTTCACCTTTGTTATCAAATACGCCCGAGTTTTGCAGGTTGCATTTTCAGATCGGTGCCGATGGCAGTTTTACATCGCCCCGTGTCCCGTCAGGAAACCTGCTGGATGTTGCAGAAATGAGCTACATCTCTGGTGCCGATGTTCAAAAGGCAGAGAAAGAACTCGAGGCTCTGAGCGGCTCAATTGCAGGGGCTCAATTCGTCATCACAATGTGTGGCGAGCCGGACGGTACAATCAATCCCACAACGGGATCTTGGCGAACTGCCGAGACAGGAATTGAAGTCGGTACGATGACGGCCCAGTGGATCGGCGAAGATGAATCGACGATGCTCGTCGTCGTGCGCACGGTGTCGACACCGAGTTCAAAGTTTGTGCAGGGCGTTTGGCTAGACTGGGATCTGCTGCGTTCTGAACTTCTGAAAGAGGCCTCGGGCCTACTGACCGCAGCGCGTCTGGAACAATCGAGTTTGACAACCCTCAACTCGAACATCAGCGGCGGACCAAATCACGCATTATCGAGTTTGCCCGTGATGCTTGTACCAGGAGCCATAACGCCAGCGCGCAATTCAGTACTCACGCCTACTCGTGCGATGCTCGGCGTTGCGTGGATCACTGTGCTCGTTTCGATTGTCGCTGTTGGGTTCGTAGTTCGGACTCTTGCTGACTTGGGAGAACGGCGCGGGCGCTTCGTGTCCGCGGTGACCCACGAGCTTCGTACGCCGCTGACAACATTCAGGCTGTACTCGCACATGCTCGCTGACGGCACAGTGAAGGACGATGTGCAGCGACAGGAACTGGTCGAGACGCTCAGTACGGAATCCGACCGGCTGCAGCGCGTTGTTGAGAATGTGCTGTCTTACGCGCGACTTGCTGATGTCGCCGGGAAACCACCAAAGCAGCGTGTCAATACACACGCGTTGCTCACAGACATCTTGCCCGTTCTGGAGCGCTGCGCCGCTGAACAAGACATGCAACTCGAATGTGAACTTGAAGACATGAAAGACACTCACATTTACACGGAACCGCAGTCGCTCGAACGCGTCTTGGTCAATCTCGTGGATAACGCTTGTCGGCATGCTGGCGGCGTGTCAGCAACGACAGACCGTCGAATTCACATCATCGGGGACCGATTTGGTGCGAGTTTGCACATCAAAGTTGCTGACCATGGTCCGGGCGTGAATCCAGCGCAAGTCTCGAAGATCTTTCAGCCGTTCGCCTCGGGATGCCATCACAAGGGCATCACGTCGGGCTTGGGTTTGGGTCTCGCTCTTGCCCGTGAAGTCGTTCGTGAGCATGGAGGTGAACTCCGATGCCAACAACAAGACGCATACGGCGCTGTATTCGTCATCACCCTTCCCATCGTCTAATCATCATGCGGATCGAGTATCGATACGGACGAGGTGGTTAACTGACAGACCCAGGACGCACCGACCGAGTTGTTCAAAACCTGAATCGGTTATTAAACAAACGAACCAAGACTGCCGTGATTTCAACGACACGGATGTAGGTTGGCTCTGATCAGGCCCGGAGGATTGAGTACAAGATCGAAAGTGGAGTATCAAGGCTGACCTGTGATCGGAATTCGCAGCTTCCTCGCCCACTCCCTCCATTGCTCATCTCCGCGCATGGCAATGATTTCGAGGTAGCGTGCGGTGTCTTCGTCGGTTCGGTTATTGCGGAGTTGGCATCGTGCGAGTGCCTGGACGGTAGGCATGTGCTCGGGATAGACCTCGAGTGCTGAGTGGTAGCCCGCGATGGCTTCGTCGATCTGGCCAGAGTGCGTTCGAGAGTCATGGCCATATTGAGGCGAAGGTCGAGTGGCCGGGTGCCATGGAGGATTTCTCATGAAGGGGTGTTTTTGAGGAGGACTCTGGCGTTGTAGAGGGCGACTTTGGCGGTGACCCAGCGGTCGACGCGTTCGAGTCGACGGACCCAGGCGGGCAGTG
>JAUIES010000002.1 GCA_030429705.1 Phycisphaerae bacterium
TGCGTACACCGGTAGATATCTGCACCAGCCCGCGCGCTGTCGCGCGCATCATGAGCAATTTGGATCGAATCCGCGAAAGTGGGGGCGTAGTTTCTTTAGTTGTCGGTAGATCGTGCCTCGGTGGACATCGATGGAGTCGGCAATCTCAACCACCGATCGAGTGCTGAGTTGGCTTGCGAGATGGGAGAGTTTGTCCGGGAGCAGGTGGACCACATGCCGGACCTCCGCCCGCTCGGCTTCCGACAGGCGATCCTCACCAGTCGGTACTCGTCGTTGATCTCGCGCCAGCGTGTACTGGTTGCAAGAGACTGTCCGCGAGCAAGCGTTGGACTTCGCCAGTCGGCGGCCATGGTGCAAAAAAGACTTGTCGAGGACCCTGGAGATATAGGTCGCGGTGGAAGCGCGGGCGGGGTCGTACTTCCGCATCGCTCGGACTACGTCCAGTGTCATGTTCTGGAAGAGGTCTTCTCGATCATGGCAAGAGAGCCGGAACCGCCGAGCTAGTTGATCGGACCGCCAGCGGATCTGTTGGTTCGTTTGTATCCAAGAATCAAGATTCTGTCGCGTTTTCGTGCCCGTGAAATTCTTCATTCGAACTCCCGTCGTTGTAAATCGAGGACGAACAACGTCCCCTGTTTACAACCGGGTCGAATTTCAGATGTATGTGAAATGCGGAAGTGAAATCGTGCGAAATCGGAGTTAAAACACACGTGAGAGAGTCAAAAGAAACTCAAACGGAGTTTCATGAACGGGGGTTTATGAAACGCAAGGGCGGAAACTCCGCTGTGAGTCTTTCCAAAAAAGCAATGAGTCTGGATGCTGAATTGCACTGAAAAGCTCCTTTAGCGGTCGGTTTGAGTCGTCCTTCAAGACTCGTGAGAGGGTCGAACACGACGTGCCGATCCGAACTGCGAGTTGCCTTTGAGTCAAAGGGGGTAGCTGAGGCGTAACTTCGTTTAAATTGGACTCCTCAATAATCTGAATCCGCGATTTGGCTTCTCTTTGCAGTTCTCCGATTAGCTGCGCGGTGACCATTTCACGATTGGCCCTGTTGGGAATACGCTGCTTCGGAGGACAATTTGCGACTTGTGTCTGTGCCCCATCACAGCATTCACAATGCTCGCGACGCGGTCTGATCAACCCTTGATCGAATGCCGATACGTCCGGCATCGGTCTGTCAAAACGAGCGGGTGTGAGTTGCGGTGATTCAATTGGAGGCAGCGCAAGCACAGTTTGCATCGCACGAACTGACAGGAACTGTTTTGATTCCAGCGCGATACGAGACATGGATGAGGCACGGAAGGCTGCTTGAAGTTGGGTGCACTTCCACCCGGCTAGTTCAAATTGAGATGCTATCCGTGTGAGTGATTCGATGCCAGCAAGTGTAACCATGATGAACTCCATGACAGGAATACCCCAGCGACGATTCTTACCGTGGAATCACGAGAGGTACTTCTTAACCGAACTGTTAACAGGATCGGTTCGTCGGAGTCTTCAAATTAAGTTTCTCAAAATTGTGCCGATCAGACGGAAATTCTAGATCGCGCCTGGGTCCACATTTCTCTCTGCTCTGCCCATTCGATCTGCGATGCGATTGGTCGCAGGTCACGCTCAGTGATGGGATCTCGACCCTCAGAGACGCGTTCGAGACTGAGAAGGGCTTCCTGGATGTCGGGCGCGAGGTGCAAGAGGTTCATGATCTGCGTCACTCGGGCTCGAGTTACGTGGCCAAGACACGCCAATTCGGCTTGGTCGGTCACCGAACCGTTTGCAAGCAGACGCTCGAATCGGATGGCGAGTGCCATGAGTTTGGCGATCCGAGGCCTGCGCCCAGCGATCACGACAGGCTGGGGCGCGGGACCCACTCGAAGTTCACGTCGCCCTCGACCGCTGGTCTCGAAGTGCACTCGCGTCGTGACGGTCCTTCCTTGGCTCTGTATGGTCATGCGGCATCCTCTTCGAAATTCGGCTCGATCAGATCATGGAATGTCAGACTCACGGACTCGTGCTCGGCATCCCACGAGATGCACTTCACCACCGCGTGAATGAGGTGCTCATGCTCACGCTGGGTCAGCGCCTCCCACACTTGGTCAAACATCTGCACCGCCCCCATGAGTTCGTCGCGGTCGATGTCCGTGTTGGGGTCCCGTGCACGAAGTTGAATTTCGGCGATATTCACGATCGCGGATGCAGTCGCCTCATCGGTCGCCAGCACACGGATCTGATCGATGACAAACTGCTCCAGATCTCCGGCGGGCAATGCTGGGCTTGGACACGACGCCCACCCCTGGGCTTGGGCTTTTCGGCACACGTAGTAGTGGTAACGCTTGGTCGCCTTTCCCTTACGCACACTTGAGAAGTGATGCACCATCGCGCAATCACAGGCCTCGCACCGCACCAGTCCTTTAAGCAATGCACCATGCCGGTTTCGGATGCGTGAGCCGCCGGTGCGACCATTTAGCGAGAGCTGGGCACGCACGCGGTCATAGACCTCGATATCCACGATGGCTCCATGCTCTCCCTCGAAGATGTCGTCGTGGTGCCGCACTTTGCCGATGTAGCCCACATTGGTCAACATGGCGAAGACCGCGCCCTTGTCGAGCGTCTTCCCGCCCTGCGGTTTCCCCGCCTTTGATGTCCACGACTTTGTGGTCCAGCCGCGTTTCTGACACTCCTGGACTACAGGCATAAGTGAACCGAGCGTCAGGTAGAGGTCGTACACCTCACGGACGCGTTTCGCTTCTGGCTCATTCACAATAAGCTTCGAGCCGCCCGGCCCGGGTACCAAGTCGTAGCCGAGCAAGGGCCTTCCGCCAGCCCACTTGCCCTTGCGTCGCGCAGCGGCAATCTTGTCGCGTGTGCGTTCCGAAATGATCTCGCGTTCAAACTGGGCGAAGCTGAGCAGGATGTTGAGGGTGAGTCGACCCATTGAATGCGTCGTGTTGAACTGCTGGGTCACCGAGACAAACGACACGCCGTGCTTGTCGAAGGTCTCCATCAGCCGCGAAAAGTCCATCAGCGAGCGGCTGAGCCGATCGACCTTGTAGACGACCACGCAGTCGACCATGCCGGCTTCGATGTCAATCATCAGCCGCTTGAGAGCTGGCCGTTCAATATTGCCGCCAGTGAAACCGCCATCGTTGTACTGTTCCTCGTTGCACACCCAGCCTTCGTTTTTCTGGCTAGCGATGTACGACTCGCCGCTGTCGCGCTGAGCATCGAGTGAGTTGAACTCGAGCTCCAGACCTTCCTCGGTGCTCTTGCGCGTGTAGATGGCGCACCGGATGACTTTGTCTGACTGACTCTTCACCGTCCGCCCTTTCGAGCCTTCTGCTTGAGGCCAAAGAACAGAAAGCCGTTCCAATGGGAGCCGGTGATGGCGTGAGCCACGGCGCTGAGCGAGCGATACACCTGGCCTTGATAGTCGAAGCCGTGGGGGAGGACCAGGACCCGATGCTCTACGCCGTTGTGGCTTCGGGTGAGGACGGCACCCGGCAAGGGCAGCCGTTGATCGCTTCGCGCCAGCGGGCCCGTGACGGTCTGTGAGCCACCTTGGGAAGAAACGGGCTCACGAGGTGGACGAGCCCGCAGGTCGGCGTCGTCGGCGATATCAGCGGCAAGACGGCGCGACCGTGCAACCGCACGCTCAGCGAGATCGCCCTCGGCCCGCAACTGAAGCCGCCACGCGATCCTCCGCCGCATCCACTGGCAGTTGCCGGATCGTGTCGGCTCACCGATCACTTCGACATACCGCTCACGCAGTTGCTTCGCGGTCATGTGTTCGAGGGCTTCGATTGCTTGAATGACTTCATCCGTCATGGAGTACCTCCGGGTCAGCGTTCTTTGGGCGTTCACCGTCCGGGACACTCACGGCTGGCACTCTCGGCAGTTCAAGTGATGCTGGCGAGGAATCTGGCAATGTGCTGCAGATTGGTGAGTGGGCCGACATCAGCCGGACCAGACCAGTCGCAAGCGTCTGGACCAGCACCGTTTGCGGATCGGGGGCATCATCGGAGTCGAGAGGGTGGCGCGTCCGTGCCATGGGTCAGTGCTCCTGCAAAGGGCCTCACCCATTTACATCTGCAGGAGTTGGAGATGTGTCGCGCGGATTAGGTCAAACGAGGCAGATGCTTTGAAGAGCAGAGCAAGGCAAACAAGCAGGCCTGGCATTGCAGGACCAATGTACACATCAAATTCAGGCAGCCACAACAGGTGTGGATGTTGACGATGAAGACTGGATGTGCCAAGTTTGAATTCCGGCGGTACTGGATCCTGTAATGTGCATTCGCCGTTATAGGTCCGGTTCTTGGACCCTAAAGGTGATCCTCCCCGTCAACAATCGGGCCCGGGTCCAGTGGACACGGGTCTTTGCATGTCCTGTTCTCGTTGGCCTCTACAGATCGAAGTGTCTGTGATTCGTCGAGTCCGACGGGGCGGCCCGACTGATAGCAGCAAGCTTCTAAACCGCACGTGGTTTCGTACCTAGTGCCGAAATTTTCAGACTTTATGCCGAGTCTAAGCCGACGAGTGGTGATTCAGCTCTATCTCAACTTCGAGTATCTGTTCGCTCTTGTCTGCCGCGAGCATCTTAGAGCAGCGGGTGGAACCGTCCACCCAAACAGTGCCCCCTCTCGAGGGGTTTGCTCCACGGAGGAAGGGTTCAACTCGATCAGATGTCTTCAACACGATCGCGCGGCGAGGACGATCGAAGCGCCTTTGTTCAAAAACAGGAGTCGCAACCGGATGTTCTTGTTCTGTGGACTCACGGCGAATCAGACCGTTTCAACCAGGTCGCAATCCAGTTTCGAAACCAATCGCCAGCGGTTGTCGGTCGAAACGACGACTAGCCACTTTGTCATCGTCACTCGATGAAACGGATGTGATGTGAGCCGCCGGAATCGCCTGACTACATGCCGGCATTCACGTCATCCCATGACAATTCAAACTTCGCAAGGTACTTGCGAAGACGATCCGAGTCGTTCACAGACGTGCGTCGTTCTCGGGTCGCCGCGAAGAGTGTTCGACCCGCTTCAGATAGCGAATGTGATCTTTGGCAAACCTGAATGACTGCTTCGAGTTGAACGCGGTCGAAGAGGTCTATGTTCTCGACGCTGGCAGGTCCGAGCAACCTGTTGAGTTCCGGGTGTTCACCCGCGGTGTGTTGATACCATGACCTTCTGAGCCGTTCGGTCTCCTCGGTCACAACGTCTCTGGAGATTCGGCCTCCAGGTGCAAGCGTTGCCATTCGTGTGACCGCGGCGCCAAGATCGCGAAAATTGCCCGGCCACAAACCTGCGGGCCCGATCGCGAATTCGAGGAACTGTTTTCGTGCCTCGGTGCTCAATCTGGTTTGTTGCCCGCGATCCCTCGCATATCTCTGCAGTTCAAACTCCAGGTTTGGCTCAATGTCCTCAGGGCGATCCCGAAGAGCTGGTAACTCAAAAGTCCACAGGTTGATTCGGGCGAGCAAGTCTTCGCGGAAGTCGCCGCTTCGGACTCTGCCTGCGAGATCTCTATTCGTTCCGACAATCAATTGAAAATCGCTCTGAACCTCTGAATCCGCGCCGAACGGAAGGAACTTTCGTTCTTCTATTGCTCGAAGCAGCATGGCTTGCTCGTCGAGGCCGAGTTCACCGATCTCGTCAAGAAAGAGTACTCCACCATCTGCAGAGAGCAAAAGCCCGGACCGATCTGAAGCCGCTCCGGTGAACGCGCCCTTCCTGTGACCGAAGAGCGTGGACATTGCACCATCGCCTCTTAGTGTGGCGCAATTCACTTCGATCAGATTGCCAGCAACAAGTCGACGGTGTTTTCGGAGGTCGTAGATTCGACCGGCAAGCCGCGACTTACCCGCACCTGTCGGACCGGTGATCAGCATTGGATCGGTGGTTCGTGCGGCGACATGTTCGATACGCTCGATCAGTCGATTAAACGCTGCGTTTCTGGTTTCAATGCCGCCCTTGAGCGACGTGATTGCGTCGGTGTGCTCACGCTCGAATCTCGCGGCGAGTCGATCGTACCGGGACAGATCGAGGTCGATGATACTAAAGGACCCTAATCCATCAGCGGCCTTTCGGGGCGGGCTGGTTTGTATCAAGCGAGCGGGGAAATAGCGGGATTCTGTGAGCAGAAAGTTGCAAATCTGAGCAACATGAGTGCCGGTGGTGATATGGACCAAGTAGTCCTCTCGGTCGGTATCAAACTGATATTCGGTTGCAAACTCGTGCAGAACGCTGTAGACCTCTTCAAAGTCCCAGGGGTCGTTCATGTCAACGGTGTGCTGAACGACTTCGGTTTCGGGTGAGACCGACGCAATGTCCTCGATAATGGTCTGTGCCAATCTGGTCGCTCGTTTGCCGTGGATCAGTTCGAGTCGATCAACGACAAAGTTGTCTTGTTGACAAAGTGAAACCGTGGGGCGCCAGCGTTCCCACCGCTTCGGACCTTTGCCGGTGTCAAGTGTTGTGCCGAGGATCCCAAAAACGACCCTCGGCCGAATTGCCAGCGTGATTGCCATGCCGTCTCCAGTTCAATTCGATATAATCATATCGATTCTGATACATGTATATCAATATTTTATCTATCAACAATTGGATCAAATCGCAAAATGCGAGGTTTGAGACTCCAGGAGAAGGTTTCGACGCCGATGACTGGCCTCTCGTTGGATTGGCACGTCTCGTGCATAGAGCGTCCTGTTACCAACAAAGGAGACACACGATGGCACACCGAACGCTCACCAAGACGCACCGCCGCCTCTCGGCAAACGAGATTCGGCGCGTATACCTCACCGAACGCACCACGGCGGTTTCGTACTTTTGCCCATTCGGCGACGCGGAGACGGCCGTCACCGCGCATCCATTTGTCATGCCTCGCCGTCCGGCGACGCGGCGCCCGTGGGCAAGCCGCGTTTCGCGACTACGGGTTATGCCGGCAAGTCATGACATGTCGCGTTAGCTCAGATTGGTAGAGCACCGAGCTGATAACTCGGCAGTCGCCGGTTCGACTCCGGCACGCAACACCAGGCAGGCCGGGAGGCCCGGGGTTCGAATCCCCACCAGATCTGGAATCTGGCTCATTCGTCCATGGTGGGTCGAGGGCTCACTAAACACCTGTTTGCCGTTGAGCCAAAGACGAGTTGTGCGATCCGCGTCCAACCGTCGATGGCAAGACACCGGCAATGCAGTCTGAGGGTCGGCGGATACCGATGCCTCGAATGATGCCGCGCAACGCGGGCGTCTGATCTCTCTGGCGTGACCGATGGTCGTGACTTGAGTGAAAGACCACCGCGTTCAGTGAGGTATCACGTGAGGTTTCTGAAGTCGATCCCCGCTGCGGGACCGGGTGAATAGGCGCGCGGAAGCTCTCGACTCGCATTGCAAGTTTGAAGTTTGTTTTGACTGAAGCACCTCATACACCATCGAAAGGAACGCAGTTATGAGAAAGACCATTCGTATCCGTAAGCATGAACTCGGCCTGTGGTTCCGCCACGGCGATCTTTACCGGGTCCTGGATCCGGGCGTTCACCGCGTGTGGCTCACGCCAATCGGGCACGCAGATTCATTCGAGATTGTCGACACACTGCGTCCTCAGTTTGACCACGCAAGACTGAAGACACTCGTTCGCGATGAGATACTTTCAGATCGGCTCACGATTGTTGACTTGAAAGACGAACAGCGCGCCCTCGTCTGGGCGGATGGTCGATTGATCGCCATCCTCGGATCGGGAACGCACGCGTTCTGGAACGAACCGGCCCGGATTGAGGTTGAACTGTTCGATGTCAACGATGGTCGATTCGAACATCCACAGGCAGAGTCGATATTGAACTTCCCCGGAGGCGTGAAGTTCTTCGATGGCGTTCGCGTTGATGCCCACGAGCGGGCCATGATTTTTCGTGATGGTGTTCTTGTTGAGCAACTGGATGCGGGGCACTATGTGTTCTGGCGTGGTGGGCCGAAGGTTAGCTGGAAGCCCGTGGATCTACGGGAGCAGGTCGCCGACATCCAAGGACAGGAGATCATGTCCGCGGACAAGGTCACGCTACGCGTGAATCTCGTTGTGACGCACCGAGTCTTTGACCCAGCCAAGGCGGTCACGGAGGTTGCCGATTGGACGCAAACCTTGTATCGAGAGGCCCAGCTTGAGCTTCGAGTTGCCGTCGGAGGACGAACACTCGAAAGGCTGCTCGCCGACAAGGACGAGGTGGGTAGCGAGATCAAGAATCGACTCGCCAATCGTGCAGCAAAATTTGGTGTGGCGATCTCTGGGGTCGGTCTCCGCGACATCATTCTCCCCGGGGAGATGAAAGAGATCCTCAACGAGGTGATCGTTGCGCAGAAGCAATCCGAGGCGAACCTCATCCGGCGCCGCGAGGAGACCGCTGCGGCGCGTAGTCAGGTGAACACAGCCAAATTGCTGGCGGAGAATCCAGTGCTCGCTCGGATGAAGGAACTCGAAGCTCTTCAGGACATCCTCAAAGGTACTGAAGCGACCTTCGTGCTTGGATCGGGTGATCTCGCGCAGCAGATTGGAAGTTTGATCCGCAAAGAGACGGCTGATTCATGAGGCGTTCCCGCTCGCGAAAGCTGGCGGGGCGTATTTGAAATCTCGACCTCGTAGCTCTGTGGCAGAGCGATGTCCACATAAGGCATGTGTCGCAGGTTCGAGTCCTGCCGAAGCTATCAGTAAACTTATTTCGGAAGGAAATTCACATGAGCGAATCAAAGAGTCAGTTCGTTGAAACCGGAGAGGCGACCGCGATCCTCCCATTGCCGAACGGGCAGAAGCCCGTGACAGTCATCGGTACGCCTGCGATTCGCGCTACATTTGACGCAGGTTGCTTGAAGCAAACGGTCAACTCGGCAATGGCGCCAGGAGTATCTCACCTCGTGCTCAATCCCGATGCCCACATCGGGTACGGAGCGCCGGTCGGGTGTGTGATGGCGAGTCCGACACATATCTATCCCGGGCCGGTCGGGGTCGACATCAAGTGTTCCATGAGTTTGCTCGCGGTCGATCTCGATGAAGATGCAATCCGCGACGCTCGAACGCGCCGTGCAATCATCAACGCGATCTGTGAGCGCACGCCGACCGGTACTGGAAAAGGCCAGCGCAGTGTTCCGATGTCGCGAAGTGTCTCGGATCTTCTCGGGTTTCAAGTTGTCACTGAAGGCGCAACCGAATCGGTGTGCAACGCGCTGGGTATTCCTCCAGCATGGGCGGATCGTTGTGAAGACAGCCAGCATTCGGGACATGATGGGACGACAGATGCGCTGCGGGCGCGCCTCGAACTGCATCGGCAAAACGGCCGATTCGACGAACGATTCCCAAGTAAGATCCGTCAACTCGGTTCCTACGGAGGTGGGAACCACTTCGGTGAGTGCGAAGTTGTGCGCGTTGGCGAAGGAGATCGTGCTCGACAGGCGGCAGAAGTGTTCGGCCTCCGCGACGGTGGCGTTGCGTTTCTTTCGCACTGTGGTTCACGAGGCCTTGGGCATGACTTGGCAGCGGGTCAGTTCAAGTCGCTTGAGCAGCATTTCACGCAGTGGGGTATCCCATTGCCCGGCGGCGACAAGCAACTCGTCCACGCACCTCTCGGCAGTGACGAAGCCAACAGCTATCTCGACGACATGGCGATTGGTGCCAACTTCGCGACGGTGAATCATTTGCTCATCAACGCGCTCGTCCTCGAAGCATTTCAAACGGTTTTTCCCGGAGTGGATGGGCGTCTCGTGTACTTTATCAGCCACAACATCGCGCGAGAAGAGATCGTGGACAACACGCCGCAGTGGGTGCATCGGAAGGGCGCAACTCGGGCTTTCCCGGGCGGGCATCACGCGCTCAAAAGTACACCGTTCGAATCGACTGGGCATCCGATCCTGCTTCCGGGGAATCCGCAGGCGGGCTCGGCGGTGATGGTCGCGAATGCTGGCGCAGAAGCTTCGTGTTTCAGTGTCAACCATGGCGCGGGCCGCGTCATGGGTCGTAAGGCGGCGAAGCGAGCGCTCGACCAAGATGCAATCGACGCATCGTTCGAAGACCGAGACATTCTGACCAATTGTCGGAACTACCCGGTCGACGAAGCGCCAGCAGCGTACAAGGATTTTGATGAAGTGCTCCGATCAGTCGAACTTGCAGGACTTGCGAGTGAAGTCGCAAGACTCGATGCTAGGTTTGTCATTAAGGATGGAGACAAAGCGGATGATTAACATCGACGGCAGTCAAGGTGAGGGGGGCGGACAGGTATTGCGCACCTCTCTCGCATTATCGACAGTAACCGGTATGCCATTTCGAATTGAGAGCATACGGGCAGGCCGTCCCAGGCCAGGTCTGATGCGGCAGCACTTGACATCGGTTCAGGCCGCATGTGCGGTATGCAGCGGTACGGCTGCTGGAGCCGAGTTGGGTTCGAGTACTCTTGAGTTCACACCCGGCGAGGTGCGTGGGGGGGACTACGCATTCGCGATTGGAACGGCGGGCAGCACTACGCTTGTTTTGCAGACAATACTGCCCGCATTGATGACCGCGCGAGGCCCTTCGACTATAACCATATCCGGCGGAACGCACAACATGCATGCACCGACTGTACACTTTCTTGAACGTGCATTCCTTCCAATAGTGCGCCGGATGGGACCGTCAGTATGTATTGATCTGCTGCGACATGGTTTCCATCCGGCCGGCGGTGGCGTGATATGTGTCAATATAGAACCGGTGCTTCGATTGCAACCCATCGAGTTGCTTGACGCAGCGCCTGTCACCGCACGACGTGCCATCGTGACAATCTCTGGTCTACCGGGTTCGATCGCAAAGCGGGAATTGGCGGTCGTTCGCAATGAGCTCGGTTGGTCGAAAGAATGCCTGCAGATCAATCAGATCAGCGACGAGGCGGGGCCGGGAAACATTTTGAGCATAGAGATCGAACGCGAAGATTTGACCGAGGTATTTACGGGTTTTGGCGAGCGCGGCGTGTCCGCGGAGCGAGTCGCAGCGAGGACGATCAAGGAAGTGCGGCGATATCTGGATTCAAATGTACTTGTTTGGCGTCATCTCGCGGACCAGTTGATGCTACCCATGGCGATTGCGGGAGGAGGGGCCTTTCAGACCTGTTCACTCAGCGATCATGCAACAACAAACGCAAAGGTGATCGAGTCGTTCCTGAGCTTGAAACTCCAAAGTGATGATAACGATGATGGAACATGCTGTGTGAGGATTCTCAGTTAGAATCGCGAGCAGAGCACCTCACACGCACCCAAAGTTGACTTTTTCAGCCCATAGTAAATGCAGACAACGCGCGTGGGGACCGATTATCAAGCCCGGCTCCAGCATTGTGTGATTGGGGTGTTGGTATCGGTACCATTCGATCCGGCTTCCAATCCTGAACTAGAGGTTAGACGAGCCTTACCAATTGCCGGACAGTGGTATCGAAAACCAATCCAACTACCCACTCCCGAGATGATCGGCGCCATCGATGACAATGCAAGGGATCTGGTAACACGCTCCAGGTTTTGCCGCAGTGGCTGGCGTGGCGGTCGGGTGGGCTTCGTAGCCCTCAAGGGATTGACCTCGCGAGAACAGATCACAGCTCTCCGCTGAATATCGCGGGTCCGACGCGGTAAGAGATGATCGGCAGCGGGCTACTCTCACGCACGCGGTCGGTGTGCAGGTTTGAGCGTGACGCGGAGTTGGACTCGCCAAGCGCGGCCGCTGGCCTAGACACCGGCCGCCGCGCACACGGCTTAGTCGAATGGTGAAACGCGAAGGGCAAGACGCTCGACGAAGTGTACCATCAGCTGGATTCACACCAAACTCGAAACTGGATCCCAAGAGCACCCACATCCGAACCCCGTCGTTAACCGAGGCCTCGCGCTCTCTGTTTCGGAGTGAGAGCGCAGCCGCTCAAATCACCGAGACTCTAAATTTGGCATCGTGGCTAGCGATCTCAATTCAACTACGAGAACCAAATCACCCCCCACAGGCGTTCAGTGGGGGCGGTGTTCCAGCTCTCCCAGTCAACAAACAGGCCCGCATCCATTGGACACGGGCCTTGAAGCTCCCCGAGTAGGACTCGAACCTACAACCTAGCGGTTAACAGCCGCTCGCTCTACCATTGAGCTATCGGGGAATCGGATGTCGAATCGGAACGAGTTTGAACACTCGTTCATCGGCAGATAGCCTATCCTCAATCGACCCAGAATCAAGTTCCGAATTCCTGTCGTTCTCGTTGCTCCGACGGGTTGTCGGAACTGTGCTGATTGTACAACGTATGAATGCACCGATGCATCTCCGGTTCTTCACCATTTTCGCGTTTCTGATCGGGTTCCATTCGCCAGCATGCGCGGACCCGGAACGCGTGTTTCAGGTGGGCGGCGAAACCCCCGGAAAGGTGGTTTTCGCAATCGAGCACGCTGAGCCGGATGCACTTGGTTCCGATACCTCGATGGGCCGGGTCCTCGCTGGCATTCTCGCCGTTGAAGAAGGCAGATCTGCGGTCAGCCGCGTTAGTCGGCTTGTCGAACGGAACACCCGGCCTCGATCATCCGCCACGATAGAAGAGTTGATCACCGTCGCGTGGTTGTACGCTTCGGCAACCGACGGCTCGAAACCCATCACCAAACGCGTGGCAATCGGTCTCACGAGCGACGGTTGGTTGCTTGCTCGAGAAATTGATGACGAGGGCGATGGTGTCGATCTCGCTCGATTGAATGACAAGCGGTTCGCAATGCTCAGTGCCGAATGGCCGCGGTATCGGCGTCCATATGGTGCGCCTCCGACTGATCCGTTCGGGCACATGGTCGAACTCGCCAAGCCGTATGTCCCGTCGAGAATCGTCTTGGATTCGGACGAGTTGCGACGACGCATCTATGGCCGAGCCCCAACGGAGGTCCCGCCGCTTGACCGCGATCTGGATTCGGAACGGATGTTCATTCGGTTGCCAGTCGAGTTTGATCCGAAGGTGCCCGCAGGGTTGCTGGTCTGGATCCACGCGGTCAACTCAGGGCAACAGCCGCTTCAGGTTTTTGCGCCTGCCTTGGATGAGTTTGGCTTGATCTGCGTGAGTGTCGAGAATGCCGGAAACACGCGTGAGATCGTTGATCGTCTGCAACTGATGCTCGATGCTGTTGAAACTGTGGGGGCTCGGTACCTTCTCGATGACGACCGAATCTATGCGACGGGCATATCAGGTGGGGGACGATCGAGTTCGATGCTCTGGGCATGTTTTTCCGATGTGTTCACAGGCGCGGTGCCGATTGTCGGTCTGAACAGTTATGATCTAGCCCCGACTGGCACTGGTCAGGCATGGCCGAAGAACTTCATGAAACCCCGCGGCCGATCGTGGGCGTTGCTCAAGACACATCGACTTGCCGCGATTACCGGCCGCAATGATTTCAACGAGCCCGAGATGAAAGTGCGCATCAACGCGATGGCGCGCGACGGGCTCGATGTGCGTCTGGTGGATCAACCTGACATGGCTCATGAAATGCCCACACCGGAGACATTTTTGGACGCGCTCGGTTGGGTCGAAGAGGCAGCACATACGAGGCAAGCCGAGCAGGAAGAGTCAGCACGGCAGTTGCTTGGACGCGCTGAAGCAGTGTCTGATGCGGCACGCAGCAAGTTGCTTTTGAAAGCAGTTGAGATGGCGCCGTGGAGCCAGGCCGCGTTTGATGCGATAGCGCTGCTTGATGCCATTGGCGATGATCAGCAGTCTGATCAACTGTCTGTCGGTCCTGATGGCTGAGACTCGGATTTCCGCAAACTAGAAATCAAGCCGGCTGCCTGGGATATCGTCGCCAGCGAACGAATCATCATCATTGTCGTGAGGCGATTGTGGCCCGTTCGACGGGCGAGGTCCATCGCTTTGGCCTGATGCGGATGAGCCGAACGAATCGTCGTCATCGTCAGAATCCTCTTCGTACCAGGTGCTCTCGTCAGCCTCGTCGTCATCATCGTCTTCGTATTCGTCAGACCGCTTTTCGTATTCGATACGGTCAGCGGAGGCCTTCCAGACATCAACATGCTTCGTCGGTTGAGATGCCTGCGGTAGCCTCTTCGCTTTGTATCGTCGGAGAGCAGCGTACAGGATCAGACTGGTGAAGACAGCGACCGCAAGCCCGAGGACAACCAATGCCAGCGCCGCACCACGAGCGATCGCTTGTTGACGGGCAGCGTCTTGCGAGATTTCAGCCAGGATATCCACGACGAAACGCTAGGGCATCGAATTCGATTCGGTCGGCTCGGTTGCAAAATCGAGTGCGAGGCATCGCCTTGAGCGGTCGAGCTCGGTGGTGTCATATCTGGTCGGTTCAGGAGGCTGCCAGTTGGTGAGACAGCAGATGCGTTTCGTCAAGAAGTCCCGTGGGATCCGATTGGTCGGGGTCGGTTTTGACGGGCTCCGAGTCCCAGCGGACAAGTTGGGCTTGCCCATCAATGATGGCGAGTCCAGCCTGTTCGCCAGCCTCGGCGAGCAATTCGACGAGTTCGTCATCAGAAATAGCCCGTTCGGTCACCCGCTGTGCAAACTCGCCTGTGTGTGTTTGGTTCACTTGGTCTTCAGTCATCTGAATCGATGTTGCCAGCCCCTCACTTTCGCCAGTCTTTGACGCGGGATTGTTCGGAGCTGTGACCAGCCACCCAAGCATGAACACCAAACCCATGCAGCCGATCGAGATCGCCGCCCGAGTTCGTTGTCGCGTGCGACGGCGCTCGATGGATCTGTTGAGCATCGCATCGCGGATCACCAGTTTACGGGTGGCTCTGAGCGAGCTCTGATCGGTCTGATCAATCGACATGTTCGTCCTCTCTGATGATGTCTTCGCGCCTGTCACGCAGACTGGCGAGTATCCGGCGCAATCGGCCATGGATACTCCCGGTTGAGCGTCCCAGGCTTGTTCCGATTTCGCGCAGTGTCATGGCGCCTCCAAATCTCGCTCGCACAAGCAGCTGGTCGTCTGCGCTGAGTCGCCCAAGTTCGCGGGTGATCCACTCGATCTGCGCGTCATCGGTTGCATCAACCCTCGCGCCACTCTGGCTCACTCGTTCACGCCGAGTTCTCCGCCGTTCGCTTCGCAAGGCATCCATGGCGGCGTTGTAGACGACTCGCCACATCCACCGTTCCATGTCTGCGTGCGTGAGAAGGGGGGGCATTTTGCCGGCGACCCGCACCATGATCTCCTGAACAACATCAAGGCAGAACGACTCGTCGCGAGCCGTCGCGCGTGCTGCAGCGTTGAGTGTCCAGTCAAACCACGAATCGAAAAAGTCTGCGACCGCAGCCGGGTCGCCGCGCGCGACACCGAGCGAGAGAATTCTCGCTCGAGCGTCTTCGGCGCTTTCGTCCGCGATGTGGGGTTGTGCGATTGCCACGAGTGGCATGGGGGTGAACGCTAGATCACTACGAACCGCTGACCAAGTTGCACATCGCTTTGAAATGTTTGGCTGCCTCTTGATCACCTTCAAATTCTACCGTGAGTGCGTGCAATTTGCTATCTGAATTTTTCTTCATGCTGAGCACGGAGATAGAAGCATTGGAACCAGATGATTTGAGTAGGTCACTCAGAACCTGAAAAAGCTTGGCCGTCGTCTCCAGTTGAGGAGTCCTGATCTCGACGGTGGTTGATGTTGTCGTTGCCTGGGCAGCGTGTTTCTGAGCAAGCATGTCATATTCTGACTGTAACGCGTCATATTGTGTACGCAGGACCTGCAACTCTGACTGGGCGAGTTCCCGTTGCAACATGGCAGCGTCGAGTGCACGCTTTGATTCGAGCACTTGCTGCTGTGAAGCGAAGTCTTTCTCAGCAAGCGCCATCGTTTGATCAAGTTGCTCGGCGGCAGCTTGGATCTCCATCTCGGAACGGCGGATCTGGTTTTCTCCACTGATCAATCGTTGCTTGAGAATGTCTGACTGCTGCTGATAGCGACGCTGCATTTCCTGCACAGTCCGCGTGTCAGTCCGTATCGCGTCGAGCGTTTGCTCTGCGACGACCTGTTGTTGAAGGTTGCCTCGAACGATGAGAACACCACTCGATTCGTGGTGCAGCACTTCGGCTGCCGAAGCGCTGTCGTCGGCTTCGAGCGCCGTCCGCATCGCGTCGAGCAAGACTTTGTAAGTCACCTGGTCATTGTCGACGAAGTCTCGAACTGAGTACACACGCAACATCGGTGGCTGCTGGCGGGCATCGCGTGCCGAGCCGCCGCCACTTCCATCCCGCGCTCCAGCCGACTTGATGGCTAAAGGTTTGGCTTCAATCACGATGATGGGCGCACCGCCAGAGCGGACCAAATCCAAGTCAGTGAGCCCGCGCGGGCACGCCGCCTCAAATGCCGCTTCGGGTGTCACGCGACGCAGGACAACTGCGGGGATCGGGATGCCTTTGGCTTCATCGCGAAGAATCACATTGATCGGTGTTGGGTCGGTGGCCTGTTGTTCGGCTGCCTTCTGCATTGCGACGACAAACTCCGCCAGCGTGCCTCCTCCGAACGAGATATCCATCAACCTCACGGACTGAAAATTCGCACGACTGCTAGCTTCTTGAGCAGGTGTGATTGCGACCGGGACAGTAAGGACACTGAGGCCCACGAGGGCGGCGGTGAGTGTACGGCGGATGGTCATGATTGGGTCTCCTAGTTGGTTCAGGAGACCAAACGCCGCCGAATCGCGCGTGTGGCGCGGACACGTCACAAATTTTGTGGAATCTGGGTCAATTGATCGACCAGAAGGACTCCAAAAATGCTCCTGCTCGCGGCTGAGAAGTTCGGGCTTTCGAAGCCGCGCGAAGTGAACAGACTCGTCCTACGCTCAGACCATGCAATTGGAAGCACACCAACGGGTCATCGATGAGCTTGAGGCGCGGATTTTAACCATCCGCGACTCTCTTTGACTACGACACCAAACGAGAGCGGATGTCCGAAATCGAAGGGCTGATGGGAGCCACCGATTTCTGGGACCACCAGGATACCGCCAAAGAGATCGTCAACGAACTCAAGATTGTCAAAGCACAGACTGAGCCGTTGAGCAAAGTGGTCGCCGATTTTGAAGATGCCAAACTGGCGTATGAGATGTCGCGCGAGGAAGGCGATGATGATCTTCTCCTCGAAGCCGATAGTGCGCTGGTCGGCCTGATTCAACGCATGGACAAGATCGAGGTTCAGTCGTTACTCGGCGGGAAACACGACCATCGAGATTGCTACTTCAGTATCTCGGCGGGTGACGGCGGTACCGAAGCCAATGACTGGGCAGAGATGTTGATGCGCATGTATTTGTTCTACTTCGAGAAGCATGGCTTCAAAGTCGAAGAACTCAGCAAGACCTATGGCACTGAAGTCGGGATCGACAATCTGACGCTTCATGTGAAAGGGCCGTTCGCGTTCGGCATGCTCGGGTGTGAACGGGGGACTCATCGCCTCGCTCGTGTGAGTCCGTTCAATGCGCAAGGCAAGCGACAGACGAGTTTCGCAACCGTTGATGTCGTGCCTGAGTTTGAAGAGTCGGCGGTCGAGATCCCTGAAAAAGACCTTGAGATCACAGCCTTTGCGCGCAGCAGCGGTCCTGGCGGGCAGAATGTAAACAAAGTCGCGTCAGCGATTCGATTGGTGCACAAGCCCACCGGTTTCATGGTCGTCAGTTCGACATTCCGAGACCAAGGTCAGAACCGTCGGCAGGCGATGTCGTTGCTCCAGGCAAAGTTGGAACTCATGGCTGAAGAGGAACGCGAAGCAGAGATTGCCGAAGCGTCTGGCGGCAAACTCGAACATCGTGGGTGGGGCGCACAGATTCGCAGTTATGTTCTCTACGACAATCGGGTGAAAGACCACCGTACCGGTGTCGAAGCCAACCCAGCTGATGTCCTCGACAGGGGGCATCTTGATGAGTTCATTGATGCGGAACTGAAACGCAAACGGTCAAAACGCTAAATCAGCTGATAGCGAGAACCGCGTGGAGAACGCATGCAGGCTCGACTCATTCCAGTTTGGATCATTCTTGTGGTTGTCGCGGCTTGGCTCGCTCAACCTCGACAGACCACCATCGAACACGGCGATGCTCAGCATCGAGATGCTCGATTTGACACGAGCCCGGTGCTGTCACCGGCCGAGGCGATGTCGTCATTCGATATTGAGCCAGGTTTTTCGATCGAACTCTTCGCATCGGAGCCGATGATCGAAGATCCGGTTGCGATGGCGTTTGATGAAGACGGTCGGCTCTGGGTCGTCGAGATGCAATCGTACATGCCCGACATCGCGGGCAATGACGAACTCGTGCCAACCAGTCGGATCATGGTCCTTGAAGACCTTGATCGTGATGGCCATGCCGATGTTTCGACACCATTTCTTGAGGGGTTGGTGCTGCCCCGTGCGATACTCCCGTGTTACGGCGGCTTGTTGTACATCGAGCCACCAAACCTTGTGTTTGCGAAAGACACCGATGGTGACGGGCGAGCGGATACGCAAGAGACGATTCTGACCGGGTTCGATGGCCACGCCAATCCTGAACATGCGGGCAACGCCTTACGGTACGGAATCGATAACTGGATTCACCTCTCGCAGTTCAACATCGACATTCGGTTCGATGGAACCAAAGCCGAGATACGGCGTGTGCCTCGCGTCGGACAATGGGGGCTGACCCTCGACGAAGAAGGTCGTTTGTACTACACGCCCAACTCGGACACACTGCGCGGCGACTATGTGCCAAATCACTACGCATCGCGCAATCCCAATCAAGGCGGTATCCGCGGGTTGTATGATCGGGTTGGGCGCGATCGGCAGACATGGGCTTCACGCCCAAACACAGGCGTGAATCGTGGGTATCGCCCGGGCACACTTCGGGAAGACGGCTACCTTGCAAATGTCACCGCGGCGTGCGGGCCGGCGCTCTACACCGGTTCAGCCTGGCCGAGCGAGTTCTATCAGAATGCGTTTGTCTGCGAAGCCACCGGCAATCTGGTCAAACGCATGGTGCGATCCGAAGAGAACGGCTTGCCCTACTGGAAAAATGCCTACACCGGCGACGAGTTCCTCACTTCAACGGACGAACGGTTTCGACCGGTCGATGCAATGGTGGCACCGGACGGTTCATTGTTTATCTGCGATATGTACCGAGGCATCATCCAGCACAAAACCTATTTGACCGAATACCTCGCGGGTGAAATCCGCAGCCGAAACCTGGAGCAACCAATCGGGCTCGGGCGCATCTATCGAATCACGCACGACGAAACCGATCACACGCCATCATTTGCCGCCATGTCCAAAATGAGCGACAGCGAACTTGTACAAGCGCTCGCTGCCGCAGACCAGTTCACTCGGCTTGCGGCACAAAGACTGCTGGTTGAACGACAAGCAACCGGCGCCGCGGACGAGATCCGGCTGCTCCTTCAAATGAGTGATCGCCCTCTAGCGCGCGTGCATGCACTGTGGACGCTCGACGGTCTTCAGGAGGCATCGACCGACGATGTTTTGGTCGCACTGGCCGATCAAGATGCACGCGTGCAGTCGGCTGCTTGTCGCGTGGCCGAGTCGCATGACCCGCACGCGGTGCTCGAGTCTCTGATCGCGGCTGCCAATGTGACCGAGCGGCTTGTCCGATTCCAGGCGACACTGTCTTTGGGAGCCCTGCAGACCGAAGCCGCCCGCGAGGCCCTGACCGTAATCGCTCAGACCAACGCCTCGGACTCGTTTATTCGGTCAGCGGTTATCAGCGGATTACAAGATCACGAGGTTGAAGTGCTCCGGGCGCTGTTGGCAGACGGTGCCTGGCCGAAGAACGCAGCGGATCGGGCGATGTTTGCTGAGTTGGTCGATGCATCACTTCGATCGAAGCATAGTTCGCAACTGCTTGCGGTGGCGGTGCAGCAGACCTCGACCAATCCTGCCCGAGCGGAGATCATTTTCGCCCGCCTTGGTGCGATGCAGCGTCTGGGTTCAAGCAACCCGAGGCGTTTGACGATTGCGGCAGAACCAGCGGGATGGGCCATGTTTCTTGCTTCGGGTAGCGGTCGTCTCGCCGATGCCGCTCGACAGAGCGATGCTCACCTCGTTTGGCCCGGTCGCCCAGCGCCAGAGGCAATCGCACTCACCACCGACGAGCGTGTTCAAATCGCTCGCGGGAAGAGCCTCTTCGTGTATTGCCAGGGTTGTCACGGGGCCGATGGCATGGGTTCAGGCTCACAGTACCCACCCCTCGTCGGATCGCCCCGCGTCCTCGGACCCCCGGAAGATCTCGCTCGGGTGCTGATCCACGGGTTCGAAGGGCCTCTCGTTCGTGACGGCGTACGGTACAACGAAGCCATGCCCCCCTCCCCATTCGGAGACGATCGTGATCTGGCGGCGATCATGACCTATGTGCGAAACGCATGGGGCAATGAAGCAGGCTCGGTATCGCCCGAGACGGTGGCAAAAGTCAGACGCGACCACGCCAGTCAGCGCAGGCCTTGGCGAGCAGAAGACTTCGATGAATAGTGATCTATCAGGCTATTCGATGTAGCAGAAGGGACCAAGTATGTTGCAGGCAATCTGGATGACGACGGCTGGGGTACTGACCGCAACGGCCGGGCCGCCGCCCGTCACACTTTTTGATGGCACATCTTCGGCAGCCTGGCAGCACTTGAATGGAACCAACTCGACCTGGGCCATCGACGAAAGATCGATGATTATCAAGCCTGGTTCCGGATCGCTCATGACGAAAGAGTTATTCGGCAGCGCTCGCATTCACATCGAGTTTCTGATCCCTGATTTACCGCTAGAACAACGCGGTCAAAGCCGGGGCAACAGTGGTGTCTATATTCAGAACGCCTACGAAGTGCAGATTCTGGATTCGTCCGGAGTCGCACCGGCAGCAAACCTTTGCGGTGCAATCTACGGCGAACAAGCGCCGGTGGTCAATGCTGCGATCGAGGCGGGCGCGTGGCAGGTGTACGACATCGACTTCGCTGCCCCTGTGTTCGATGCCGATGGTACCAAAATCAAGAATGCAATCATTTCTGTGATTCATAACGGCGTGTTGATCCACGACGCGGTTGTGTTGAAAGGGCCAACGGGCGCAGCGAAGTCGCGACCAGAAAAGGCAATGGGTCCAATCGTTCTGCAAGACCACGGCAGCGCTGTGCAGTTCAGAAACATCTGGGTCATGCCGCAGCATGAGAACGCTGGACCGATTAAGAAACAGATGAAACCCATCTTCGACGGGACCACCTTTGACGGATGGGAACAGCGGGGGGGTAAAGCGGTCTACGAAGTCAGAGATGGGACGATTGTCGGTGAGACAAGGCCGGGCCAGCCCAACAGTTTCATGTGCTCAACAACACGATTCAGCGACTTTGAGTTGGACCTTGCGTTCAAAGTCGATAACGAACTGAACTCCGGCGTTCAAATTCGTTCTGATGTTCGTGAAAGCGGGCGCGGCGGAACGGTGTTTGGTTATCAGGTCGAAATCGATCCGAGCGACCGATCATGGACAGGTGGTCTGTACGAAGAATCAGGGCGCGGCTGGCTGAATCCACTCGGTGACAACGAGCAGGCCCGCAACGCATTCCGGCCGAACGAATGGAACCACATGCATGTCGTGGCAAAAGGGCACCATATTCGAACCTGGATCAACGGCGTTCCGGCAGCGAATATCGTCGACGACGACGGGGCTCTCGAAGGGTTTATCGGTTTGCAGGTCCACGGCGTCGGCGGACGGCAAGACCCACTCCAGGTCCGCTGGAAAGACATCACGCTCCGTTCAATTGCACCCGCATCGACGATCCAGGACTAGCAGCGACCGCTCGATGAGGATGTCAGGTCAGTATGTGCACCAGCAAAACCAGCACTACGGCTGAGCGATGGAAACGCTGTTCTGATCTGACGAGAGTGTCTGCGAACTGATCGATCCATCCGGCCAGCGAACGGTGACGGTCCCTCCGGATCGCACATCGGGTATCCCGAAGCGAACAGCAGCAGATGATTGCGACAAATACCCGGAGCCGGCCGTGACTTCGCGGGTCTGGCGGATGCCATCGGTTGTTTCCAGGGTGACCAACGCACCGGCCGCCGCGGCGTTGCCGGATTTGCCGCGCAGGTCCACCGTCAGGTACCTCGTGTCCGTCCGTGCATTGAGATATCCAAGCACCGGTCCGTCATTGACAGTTGCGAGGACATCTGGTCGACCGTCATCATTCAGATCACACACCGTGAGCGCCTTGGCATCGAACGGCAACATCAGCCCGCTTGTACCGGGCATGATCGGTGAGAACGAGCCGTCTCCATTGCCACGGGCCATCATGCTGACCCCACCGTCCATGCGTCCGGTCTCGATTTGAGGCGTGTAGAAGTTTTGTGCAATGTAGACATCCACATGCCCGTCGGCATCAAAGTCTTCGAGGACGACACCAAACCCGGGTGCTGCTTGCATGATATGTGGGAGCGCTTGAATCTCGAATCGCCCTTTCCCATCATTGATCAGCACAACACACTCAAGCAACCGAGCCTCGAGTTGCTGCGACGAAGCCAGACGATCATCGTCATAGATCTCATCAAGTTCCGCCAAGCCGAACTGATCGAAAGTGGGGAACTTGTCTGCAATGAATGGCATGGCGTTTGAACTACAACTGCGCCCACGCACGGGGAACAGCGTGCCATCTTCAAACTCGGCCTCGACCAGATCAAGACTGCCGTTTTCATCGAGGTCGCCCGCATAGAGTCGCGCCGGTTCATGATGACTGGCGTGGTATTTCGTATTGTGCCCGAAGTTTGTGACGATGAAGTCGATGTCGCCATCCTGATCAATATCACCAGAGGCGATCCCGTTCCACCATCCAGTTTCGCCTTCGAGCCCAGCCGCTTCGGTTTGGTCAATGATTCCATCGGCTGTATTCTTGAACACGCGAACCGGACCCCATTCATAAGTCACCACGAGATCGATCAGCCCGTCAAGATCTGTGTCAGACCAGACAGCACCGGTTGCCATGCCAGCATTCGTCAGATCCGCAGCGATCTCATCAGTGACATCTGTAAACCGGCCGTCATCATTTCGAAGCAACTGACTGCGGGGTATCGTGGGCCATGCGCCAGGCACCTGTCGACCACCGACAAAGAGATCGAGATCGCCGTCCTGGTCAAAGTCAGCCGCGGCTACAGGTCCGCCGCTGTCCGCATTGCTTGGCAGAGCGTTCGGATCATGAGTGAATGAGCCGGAACCGCTATTGATGTACAAACGGTCAAGCAAGACAGGATCGCCCGGCTCGCACTCGTTGCTGCCGCTGACGACATAGAGATCGAGGTCGTCATCACCATCTGCATCGAACCAGATGATGCCCATATCTTCACTCTGCGTGTGAGCCACCCATGGGCCATCTGCTACAGGCGTAAACCGTCCGCCTTCATTGAGCAGAAGTTCGCCAGCCTGTCCAGCTGCCCCCCCGACAAACAAGTCTTCATCACCATCGCCGTCGGCATCGCCCCACGCGAGTCCTGGTCCGAGTTGCGACAACTGGTTTGGAAGCAGTGATTGTCTGACAAAGTCGTCGAACGGGGTTTCCTGGTGTCGAAATGGCACATTTGAAACCGGCCGGAACGGCACAAACCACGATTCTTCAACCGGTTTTTCGGCCAATTCCACTTGAGGTGTTGCCGTTTCGGTAATCCTGTGCAGGTGATTCGCAGCGAGGTCGGTGAGGGTCTGGACAGTTCCGCTCGGCCATTCGATGGTGAGTTGATCGATGACATCGGCTTCACCGAGCCCGAAATGAACCAGAGACTCACCGCCGGACATATAGCCGCGTGCGAGTGTGATCTGGCGGCGCATCTTTTTGTCGCCGATGCGGGCGGTGATCTTTGCCCCGACACCCTGTCGATTGCTTTCAACGCCCACGAGTTCCAGGACCGCAGCGTTCTTGCCGCTCTCGATGGCTTTGTTGCGATAGACACTCGCCAGTTCATTCATGTTGTTAACCACGGCGTCGAGATCGCCGTCGCGGTCGAGGTCGGCCAGGACCATGCCCTGACTGACGCCGAAGTGATTGAATCCCCATTGATCAGAGACATTGTCGAAATGCAGATCACCCTTGTTCTTGAACGCCAGGTTGTTTTCTTCGAGCGCCGGGATCTGCTCGATGAGTGATTCGGCTTCCGCAATGTTGCCTTCTGCAAGCAATGCTTCAAAACGGGCAGCCCAGTCCGAGTGATTCATGTTGCGCGCGACACCATTTGTGCAGAGCATGTCCTCCAGGCCGTCAAGGTCCATATCCGCGAACAGCACAGACCAGGTCCAGTCGGTGCTTGCGAGGCCTGCAAGGTATGCAACCTCCATGTACCGGTTAAACCCGGTGCTCAGATAGAGCGCATTGCGCATGTATTGGGGGGGATCTGCCGATTTGAGGAACCAGGCGGCCGCACCCATGTTGCCCATCATCACCTTTTGCTTGTAATGGGTTGTGTTTGCCATATCAGCAACGAGGAGGTCGAACACCCCGTCGTTGTTGAGATCGGCAAAGTCAGCCCCCATCGCGTACCAGGGCGTGTGTGGAACGGTTCGTTTGAGCACATCAGTGAATCCGCCTTCCCCGTCATTCTGGTACAGCCGGTCCGGGCTCATCATGTCGTTGGCGATGTACAGATCGAGGTGGCCGTCGTCATTGAAGTCCCACCAAGTCGCAGAAAGACCCATGTCATAGCCATCGATGCCGGCTTCATCGGTCACATCTTCAAAGTGACCATCGCCCATGTTTCGATAGAGCGTGTCGCGTTGGCCGGCCTCACAGAGGTGCCCATCCAGGAAGAAATACTGATCGCGATAGTCAGGATGAACCGTCTTGACCCCGTTGATCATGCGAATCTGAATATTGGGTGACTCTTCTGCGGTCGCGTAGATCCGGTTGTTCAGGACATACAGATCAAGGTCGCCGTCGTTGTCGTAGTCAGCGAACGATGCCATGGAAGTGGCGCCCGCGTGAGCAACACCACGCAGAGCAGCTTGTTCTATAAATGTACCATCCCCTTGATTGATGTACAGCAGGTTTGCAGCGTTGGTATTGCACACATAGAGATCCAGATCACCGTCGTTGTCGATATCTGCGAAACTTGCTCCGGTTCCCCAGGCTTCTTCGTTTGCGATGCCCGCTGCCGCGGTGACATTTTCAAACTTCCATGGTTCAACTTGGCTGAACAGAGCGTTCTCGCCGTCCTGGCTCACGAGAAAAATGTCAGGCAGGCCGTTGCTGTCAAAATCGCCCACCGAGAGCCCAGCACCATTCGTCAGGTACTTCCGGATGTTTCGCGAGCGAAGCGTGTTCTGGAAGTCAACTCCAGTCACATCCACAGGCAGCGATTCGAGTAGTTGACGCTCTGGTGTGCCCGGCTGAGACCGTAATGGCGTCGAACTGACCTGGGCGTATGCGCTGTCCAACAAACTGGCGGTCGCAACGGCGACAATCAAAAAACAACTGATGTTTGCATTGGTCACGATCCGAATCCTCCTGGAGCGCTTACTTTTCACGCATTCGATGGCTTCACAGAGAGTACATCTTCCGCTCATCATGGTATCGAGCTTGAGCCCAGATTGGAAGAGGCAAAACAAGAACAGGCCGCCCCATTTGGAGCGGCCTGTTGAGTGTTCTCATGCTCTTCACAAGTGAAGAGAGTGTGGAACTGTCATCTTCGCATTAGCGACGACGACGGGTGGCTGCGATTGAGCCGAAGGCCAGCAAAGCGGCTGATGCCGGTGCAGGAATGATGTTGTCAATCTGCAGCTGGAAGTGGTTGAGGGTGGCAAAGTCGCCGGCGGCGTTGTCTGAGACTGTGAGGGTCCATGTGCCCTGCTTGTCCATGCCGTCGAAAGCGCTCAAGGCGTCGATGCCGTTGGCACCGTAGGCGAGCCAGCTACCGGTGACATCGGCGATGCCGGGGTCAGCGATGCTGCCATAGCCAGCGGTTGAGTCATAAGCAGCTTCGGCTTCGTCATCGAGGTAAAACAGGCCAGCCGAAGTACCAAAGTTGTTGGCTGAGAAGCCGAATCCGCCGCCAGCACCGTCACCGGCGCGGTGCAACAGGTTGACGGTCACGCCGCCGTGTGACAGCGTGGCGATGATGTCGCCCTGCCAGGTGGTGGCGAGAAGCAGGCCGACATTGACATCATCAACGATGCCTGAGTCGCCAACTTCGATGCTGACCGAAATACCGGTCGGGTCATTGTCTGCGAGGGCTTCTGAGCCTTCCCAGTCGTAAGTCTTGACATCTGCGGTTGCGAGTGAAGCAGCAGCAGCGAGGCCAACCAATGAGTACACGAAATTCTTCATCTTCATTCTCCTTTGCACATCTCTCGAATCAATAAGGAAGAGATGTTGCCATCTCCCCAAGCCATATCCTGATGGACTATCAAGAAAGTACAACGCGGTTCCACAATGCCCAACGGATATGGCGAATTTGTATCAATCTCCTACAATTACCGGGACACAGGAGCAGCGTTATCAGGTCTTCGTGTCCACTCGCTTCTTCAGTTTGCCGCCAATCGGTCGACCGATATGGTGGCCTGTAAGTTCTGTAAGCCCTTATGTATAAACGGTATGCTGGATGTGTCAGATTTCTGAAGAACACTGAAGAGACCAAGCGTCGAGGCAGCCGCCCGACGTCCTACTCGATCGATGATGTCAAAACTGAGATCTCGATTCAATTGAACCAATGACTCGCATTATCGGACACAAGTCATAAAACCACCAAGCGGCCATTCCAGAACTTCTGAAGAAACTGAAATGGCATGACACACACCTCGAACTCGATTCAGTGTTCGGTTAAAGTATGTGGCGCCTGGCCCAGGTTGGCCAAATTGTAGTGACGGTGAGACTGCAGGGATTGACTCAATCAACGCTAGATCGGCACATCAGCGCGATGCGAAGCACTATGGCAGCATGATCGAGGAACGAAGCAACGCCGATCAAATGCGACGACGAACTCCAGTTGTCGTTGGCTTGTAGTCAGCGCGTGAGAATGGCTCAGATCTGGTCCCGCCATTGATCGAGCAATCGAATGCATCAACCGAAGTCGGACCCGACTGAGACCATTGTTCATTGCTTCGGTGAATCTCTGTTTGTCATGGGCCCGTCGCGTTCACACGGGAACACTTCGCAGTGGCAGCCGCGCATTCAGTTTTTGAGCGTCTTGCATAAGATTCCGGTGTTTGGGAAGACTGCTGCTTGGTACATCACACCATTGGGGGCATCGACATGTCGCAGATTACGAGAATTGCTTTGGCTGCGATTTTGAGCCTGGTTCCGACGACAGCCTTGGCGGGCTCACTCGATCGAGAACGCCTCGTCATTCATGTCTCACCCGATGGCGTATCAACGAATGACGGCTCTGAAGATGCTCCAGTTCCGTTCCGAAACGCTATTGAACGCATCACCGAGTTGTGTCGACTTGATCAGCACGAAGGCCGTGAAGTGCTCGTTCTCCTGCATGGTGGGCGATATACCTATAGCGAGTCTTTCGACATCGGTCCTGATGTGGCGGGTTCTGCTGAACACCCCATTCGTATTGCTGCGAAAACGGGCGACAAAGTCATTTTCGATGGTGGCGTTCGCATTGCGCCGGATGGATTTGCGCCAGTCACTGATTCGCTTGAACGAGGCAGTCTCGCGGCTTCCGCCCGTGAGTTTATCGTCGCCAAGACCTTGACAGACCCGTTGTTGATCGAACGCTTTCGATCCAAGGTCATGTTGACGCTGACATTTGACGATGGCATTCATCGGCCATCGGTGTTCCCAAATGAGGGTTACGCGTTCTTCGATCTACAGTACAAAACAGCAGAAGCCAGCCCCCCTGGTGTGCCCGACGACAGGACCGGGTATGGCGTGCGCGCCGGGCACGAACCATTTCGAGAAACAGGGAAGCCCATGGGTTGGCTCGGCACGAGAGACGAACCGCGCGGCGCTCATGCCGGGTTTGCCGAGAGTGAGCCGTTGATGGCGGGCACCTGGGAGCAGTGGACGCGCGAACTCAATCGCGATGCGAGTCGAACCAGGTTGATCGGCTTCATCGATGCCAATTGGCTGCAGAAAACGCATGAAATCGTCGGCGCAGATGCGGAGAACAGAACGATTCACTTGGCGAGCGTACTTGCGTATGGCTGGAACTGGAAGAACCGTCGTCGTGACAAGCCGTTCAAGGTTTTCGGTTTGCTTTGTGAACTCGATCAGCCCGGCGAATGGCATTTTGACACCACGACCAATCGTTTATACCTGTACATGTTGGAGTCATTGACCGAACACACGCAGATCGGTCTCCCTTACGCTGATGGGTTTCTCAAGTTTGATGGGTGTTCATTTGTCGAAGTCGAGAACATCCATGTCGTCAATGTTGGCAAAGGTACCGCGTTCGACTTCCGCGGCGGAACGGGCAATCGTTTGCTCGGCTGCAGCGTGCGCAACAGCACCGCAACCGGAGCCGAGATTCGTGGTACCGGGAACGGGCTCATCGGGTGTGACCTTGTCGATCTTGACCGACACATCGTTCTGCGTGGTGGCACACGATCGGCGACCGAGTTGAACCCCGGCGACAACCTCGTCGAGAACTGTCATCTCTACCAGAAGCACTATGGGCACCAACGCGTCAATATCAGTGTGTCTGGCGTTGGCAATAGGCTGCGTCACAATCTGATTCACAACTCCCTCGGCCAGTCGGTGACGGTTTCGGGTAATGATCATGTAGTTGAGTACAACGAACTGTTCAATATCGGCTACGAAGAAGGTGACGGGGGGGCGATCTATGCCGGAGCCGATCTCGCTGGCTATGGCACGACCTATCGGTACAACTTCTTCCACCACCTCATGCATGTGCCCGGCAAAGTAGAACGGTCCGGGATTCATCTCGACGACCTGCAGGCGGGTTCGACCTGCATTGGCAATGTCTTTTACAAGTCCGCGTCCAAGGCGATTTTCATGAACGGCGGCGCCGGGCACACGCTCATCGACAATGTGTGTCTTGAAGGGTTCCGCGGCATCTTTAACGATGCTGGTGGAGCAGCAAAGAACCACGCACGACAAATGAGTATCCTGCAAGGGGGTGAAGACGACGCGCGATGGAAACTCAAAGAGAACTATGTCGGGCGCGTTGAACAGTCGATCGGAAGTGCGGCCTGGAACACGCCGCTGTGGGCGGACAGGTACCCGTTGTTTGCCGAGGTCATGAACGATTCGGGGGAGTTTGGCAGAATGTGGCCGATCCGCTGTACAGCCATCGGCAATGCTTACTACGGCAATACCAACGCAAATCGAACATGGTGGAATCGAACACCCGCCGAGGCGATGGCCAAGAACGACATCCGAGATGATCGGCAGGTCACACCTGACGACTTCGTCGATTACGATGCACTCGATCTGCGATTCAAGTCGCCTGGCCCGAACCTGCCCAAGATCCAGTTCGAACGCGCCGGGTTGTACACCGACGAATACCGGCCACGCATGCCGAGCAAGTTGCACTATCGCCGTGCTGTCAAGGCGTATTTTGACGGCATCCCAAGTCACCCCGGCACAGCCAAGCACTTTGATTCGGCGGCTGCGGTCGAGTCAGCACCAATGGTGGTGGGGGATTGAAGCAGCGGCTGCGAATCTTCCATGAAAGAAGACGGCATCGAAACAGGTCGTTTATGACTTAGGCCGAACTCTCGGTCTGCGACTCAAGGCTAAAGGACTACGGCTGACTTCTTTGACGCCACAAGCCAGCGGAATCCTGGTTGTCGAGTTGTTCTTGCACTTCGACGAGGAGTTGTGCGATTTCGATGGACTGACTCCCGGATTGACCGTTGAGTTCAACCGACAGCTCGTATGCAGTCTCTAATACGATGCGTGCTTCTTGGAAGCGACCGTTGAGAACGAGTGCTCGACCGAGGAGGAAGCGTGAGTTGGCTGATCGCTCGGGTTGCGGCGGTGAAGCGCTTTCCGCTCTCTCCACGAGCGCCCGAGCTGCCGTTTCAGCTTCGGCAAGTTGGCCGGTGAGCAGCAGCGCTTCGAAGTTGTTTCGCAAGAGCGCAAAGAGTAACGGGTGATCGGCTGGAAAGTTCCGTTCACATTCAGCAATTGCGGGAGGCAGTCGTTCGAGTGCAGATTGTCCATTCTCGAGGAGCAATTCAACTTCCGCCAGATTGTTCGTGAGTATGAGTGTTCGAATGTCTTTCGGGCCGAGTGCTCTATTGCTCGCTTCCAGAGCTTCTCGCAGCATACTTTCAGCCTCATCATAGCGATTGGCTTCTTTATAGGTTGAGGCCAAATTGTTGAGTGAAATCAGGAGACTGGGGTGATTGACCGGCAGTATCCGTCGTTTGGTCAACAATATCGTTTCAAGTAACTCGATCGACTCCGTGATTCGACCTTGCTTGCCATAAATGTCCGCGAGATTGTTGCGTGTCGCAAGCAGGTGGGGGTGATCTTCGCCTAGCGCGCTAATTTGAAATGCAATGACTTCGTTCAAATGGACGGCAGCGGCATCGTGTTCACCCAGATTACTCAAGACGGTGCCGAGACTGTTTCGAACTGACATCGTTTGCGGATGGTCGCTGCCGTGTGTGGCTATGAAACGAGGCAGCAGGTTTGCAAAGACGGCTCGAGCATTTGAGTAGTTTCCTTCAAGCCGATCAATCATGCCCAAGACGAACTCGGTGCCGAGAGTGTCTTCACCCTCGGTTCCCTGAAGAGCGGTGAATCCGTTTCGCGCGGTGTCTAACTCCGACCGTGCTTCGGCGTAACGGGAGAGTTCAATCAATGACTCTGCAAGACTGCTTCGCAATTCGAGCGTTCGCGCATGCTCGGTACCATGCAGGGACTGAGACAGATCAAGTGCAATGCGGAACTGACGCTCAGCCTCGTCAAACGCAGTGATACTCTGCATGCCTCGGCCGAGCATGGCTCGAATGTCAACAGCCGCTTCGAGTGACGATGGCGGGGTTTTGTCGATCCGTTCTGCTGACTCTTTTAAGACCTGGAGCAACAGTTTGGTGTCTTCGCCGCGTGCGACCGCTGGGTCGATGCCATCAAGAATCGTTGATGAAAACGCAGCCAACTCACGGGCACGATCAAGTTGAATCTCGGTCGCCTTGTTTTGCTTGATTGCGGTGATGCCAAAAGCGACGCTGAGAACGACAAACGCGATAAGCGCCAGGGAACCTACAGCGACAGCGGTCATTTCGCCGCGATGTCGTCGAGCAAACTTGTTGAATCGATACAGACCGCTCGGTGGTCCGGCTTCGAGTGGTTCATTCCGAAGAAATCGCCGTACATCGACAGCCAGCGCCCGGGCGGATTGATAACGGCGATCCGGGTCCTTTTCCATAGCTCGAAGAACAACCCAATCCAACTCGCCTCTGAGGTGTCCAGCGATCTGGCGGGCTGTGTGCTCATCGAGAACTTTCGCATCAAGAACACGCGTCGAGGGGCGAGCCGGCTCCTCTTCACAAATGATTCGGGCCAGTGAAGCAAGCCCAACACCAGCGAGACGCTCCCGATCAAACGGTGTTGTTCGTGTCAATAGTTCGTACAGTAACACGCCGAGCGAGTACACATCTGATCGCGTGTCGAGTTCGTTAAACTCTGATCCTGCGATCTGTTCGGGCGACATGTACGATGGTGTCCCGACAATCTGCCCGGCCATAGTGACCATGTCGAGCGTAGCCTCGGTATGGACCTCCACAGCCTTGGCGATTCCAAAGTCGATCACGCGAACTTCCGCGGTGCCGTCAATGTCCATCACGAGAATATTGGAGGGCTTGAGATCACGGTGTATCACGCCCTTGTGGTGAGCATGCTGCACCGCAAGGCAGACTTTTTCGAAGAGCTCCAGTCTGTCCTCTAATGCAAGATCCTCCGCATCAAACCATTGCGTAATGGGTTTGCCAGGCACATACTCCATCACAAAATACGGCCTCCCATCTTCCGTTCGGCCGGCGTCAAAAATGCGCGCAATGTTCGGATGGTCCATCCGGGCGAGTACCTGGCGTTCAGTCTCCATGCGCGCGTCGCTCGTCGGTGAGTGCATGTCTGATTTGATAATTTTGACAGCGACCGTTCGCCTAACAGGGCTTGATTGCTCAGCAAGATATACAACTCCGAAACCGCCCTCGCCGAGAACTGACTTGAGCGTGTAGGGACCAATGGAGGTGCCCAGGTCATTGAGATTCGCGACTTCTGGCGCCGGCTCATCTTGAGCAAGTGTTGGAGCCCCCATAAACGCCTCTGCCTGGTCGTGCGCTTTCAGCAGCCGGGTCACGCGTTCGAGCAGATCTGCGTCTTGGTTACAACGTCGCTCGACAAATGCGGCTCGTTCTGCCCATTCACACTCAAGGGCGTCAGCAAAGATATCTCGAGCGCGTTCATCCCTCATGGTCGCATTCCTGGCGAGCCTTGGGTTCGACTGTTTCGCCAGCGATGCTGTCAAAGAGAACCGCCCGGGCGTAGGACCAGTCTCGCATCACTGTGCGCTCTGAAAGTTCGAGAATACGAGCTGTTTCGGCAACATCAAGCCCTGCAAAAAAGCGGAGGCGCACGACACTGGCGGCTCGTGGGTCGGATACTTCCAGTGCTGTCATTGCTTCATCGAGTGCGAGCACCTGCGTCGGGTCTGTATCTTCCGCAAGGTCCACAACGCTCAGAGGAACTCGGCCCAGATCTCCGCCACGCTTTTCCGATTGCCGCTTTCGTGCATGATCAATGAGGATTCGCCGCATCGCCTGGGCGGCGGCTCCGTAAAAATGCCGTCGGCTCTCCCAACTGACCTCTTCATGGCCGATTAGTTTGATAAATGCTTCGTGAACGAGTCCGGTCGCGTCCAGTGTGTGCCCGGCTCGCTCATGGTTCATCCGCTCTTGAGCAATGCGCCGCAACTGGTCATACACAAGCGAAAGCACCACCTCTTGGGCTTCCTCTTGCTTGCCTACTTGATGGAGCAGTACGGTGAGTTCTGGTTGGTCGTCGGCTGTCACTGATACCTCCTGCGTGGGAGAGTCTACCACAAAATCACGGGCCTTCGGCTCAACAGCCCGTGCTTCAAAACCGCACAGCACGGTCGTGGGGCGGACGATTGGTGCAATTCTTAAAAAAAAACATCTCCGGCGTGTCAGGTGCACACGATCGATCGCGCCTTGAGGTGTGACCGCCCGATGTGACGGACGAGATCGTTCAACGCACACACGAAAGACGGTACACGAAACAACCGCACGAAAGGACACCACCATGTGCACGCTTTGCTCACTGAACACGACGCAGCCCACCGATTTCGCCGGCCGCATGGTCGAAATGCTTAACCACGCCGCGATCATCCAGATGATCTCGCTCGGGCACCGCACCGGCCTGTTTGATGGCATGATCGGGTTTCCGCCGTCAACCAGCCAGGAAATAGCCGACTCACTCGGCTTGGAAGAGCGCTATGTCCGAGAGTGGCTCGGCGCGATGGTCACCGGACACATCGTTGACCACGACCCCGAAGCCGGAACTTTCTGGCTGCCGCAGGATCACGCCGACCTGCTCACCCGGATGTCCGACCACAATATGGCGGTGGTCGCTCAGTTCATGCCAGTCCTCGCCAGCGTCGAGACCGACATCGTCGAGTGCTTCAAGGAGGGAGGGGGTGTGCCGTATGCTCGGTACCCCAGATTTCACGAGGTCATGGCCGAACTGAGCGGCATGACCATCGTCTCGCCCCTGATCGACCATGTGCTGCCAGTTTCACCCGGTCTGGTCGAGCAACTGGACGAAGGCATCGATGTGCTCGATGTCGGATGCGGCCGAGGTATGGCGCTCGTCAAGATGGCGGAGCGATTCCCGAACAGCAGGTTTGTCGGATTTGATCTGTCCGAAGAGGCTGTGGCCTTTGCCCGCGAATGCGCTATCAAGCATGGGCTCAACAACATTCGGTTCGAGGTGCGTGACCTGACGACCTTCCATGAGCCGGATTCGTACGATTTGGTCACCGCGTTCGACTCGATTCACGATCAGGCCGATCCGGCCAGCGTCTTGTCGGGCATCGCCGCGTCACTTCGACAGGGCGGTCAGTTCTTCATGCAGGACATCGGCGGCGCGAGTGACATCGCGGGCAATATGGAAGTGCCGTTGTCGCCGTTCATGTACACCGTATCGTGTATGCATTGCATGACTGTGTCATTGGCGCAGGGCGGCGTCGGACTTGGAGCAAAGTGGGGTGAGCAACTCGCCTGCACCATGCTCGAAGACGCCGGATTTGATGATGTTGCGGTCTGCCGTCTCGAGCACGATGTGTTGAATGCGTACTACATCGCTCGAACCGAAAATACTGCAGCGTAAACGAGCATCGTCAAGAGGCAGAGAAGAGACCAGCCGGTGCCTCTCATGCGGAGGCACCGGTCTCTGTTTCAATCAGACCGAACAAAAAGAAGAACACGCCCGGCGAACCGGGCGTGCATGGTAGTTTGTGATGTCTTGCTTTGATCAGGCGGCGAGCGTGAGCCCCTCGCCGCTGCTTGATTCACCAGCGGTATTGCTGTTGCCAAAGAGGACGGCCACCGAGGCGGAGGGGGCGCTGCTGCCACCGGCTCGGCTGGCGATGACGCGATAGGTGACGGCGTCGACGCCGCGCGGGACGACGGTGTCGGTGAATGATCGTTCTTCGCTGGTGCCGATGAGCGTCCACGGGCCGGTGTTGCCGGTGGTCGAGCGCTCGATGGCGAACGAGGTGCCGCCGGCTCGGGTGCCGGCCCATTTGAGTGTGATCTCGCCAGCGGTGTTGAGGTTGGCCGCAAGATCGGTGGGGGTCGCGGGCGGCCCGAGGGGTGTCGGGGGGGCCGGGGCCGGGATCTCGGCGAGCACATAGACACCGGTGTCGTTGGTGGTTTCGGCGAAGGCTCTAATGGTCTTGATGAGATCACCGCCAAAGTCAGCCATGACCGAGACCGAGTCGTTCTGTGCCTGCGTAAGCGCCTTTGCGGTGCTGCGTCCTGCCTGGGCGGCGTCATAGTCAGCGCGTGCCTGGGCGACATCATTCGTCATGGTCAGGATCTGTGCCGGGGTCAAGCCGATGGCAGCGGGGTCTTTGGCCCAGACGGGCAGGTGTGTTTCAAAGAACTGGATTTTGCCGTTGATTGTTTGCGGAACAACGCCCATGCCTGAGTCCTCTCTTATGACTGAGAAAGTCTGCGGGTTCAAGTCATGCAGCCACCCATCGCGGCCACTTGGTGCAGTGATCGTCGGGCCAGATGGCGGACTTGAGCAGAAGAGAGAGAAAAAACAGAAAAAGCACGAATGTCAAAGTTCAAGGTGTGGGCGTGCCACTGATGTCGTCTTCGACATCGGCGTCGTGATCCCTGATTGAGGTGATGAGGTGAATGTATTTGGATTGACGATGTTAGGGCAGAAACGATTAGCCGCTGTCATTTGATGCCACCGTGTCGATGACACATGAAAACACCCTCGGTCAGATTATCTGACTGAGGGTATTGACTTGCTGAATATGATGTTCGATGGGATCTTCGGTGAAGCCCTCCACAGGGTTTGATTTCTACTCTTGTCCGTTGGCAACGGCGGTGATCAGAGCCGCCAAATCGAGGGCATCGGCATCGAGGTCATCATCGAGATCAACAGGAGCCGCGATCCAAGTCGCGATATCACCGGTTTCGAGGGCAAAGTTTTCGTTCAGATCGAACATGCCGAAACCGCCGAAGACCTTGAAACCGTAGCCGTCGGTGTCGTTCATACCGGTGCATGAGTCTGTCCCAACCCAATCGGATACATAGACGACATCGGGGTTACCAGTGACATCGTCACACACCAAGTCTGCAGGGATAATCTGATAAACACTATCTGTTGCGAATGAGTCTGTATCGTTGGTGATGGTCACGACTCGTCCACTCACTGAGTAATCGAAACCACTCGTCACTTCTGTCCAGACGGCTGTTTCGCAGACTTCGACATTCTTGTGTTGGCCATACATTGAATCGATATAGATAGACGCCTCATAGACTCTCACCGGAGGTGTGCTCGAGGTATTTCCATCCCCGTCCTTGACAGGTCCGTAGTGGTGAATTTCGACACTTGTTGGCGCACCACTGGAGTAGGTTGAGCCGTGGTCCGGGGCGCAGTCCTTCGGATGGAAGTTGAACGGCACGAGACCGATCGCCCCGCCGCCGAGGGTGGAACTGAGAACACCGTAGTAGGGCGATTCGTTGTCCCCAGATTCACCCGGACCAAGCGTTGTTGAACCAACAGTAACTTCGCCAAGCCACTCACTGTCATCATCGTTCAAGTTCACATAAATATGTGTTACAAGCCCGCTTGCCTCCAGTGAGATGTCACCGTCAAGATCACCTCCGATTTCAATCCGTCCATCCCAATTTCCGGAAGTATCGGTCAATGAGCCATCGCAATCGATTTCGCCAAGAAAATCACCGCCGATGATGATTGGAATATGAATGTCATCAGAAAGTGTGACATCAACTGAAAAATCACCGGTACAAGAAATTTCTTCATCGAGCGAGCTCATGGTTGGAACATGCAGTTTGCCAGCTCGAATGCGACCGTCGAGTACACCATCATTTGCAACAACTCGAAGTAGGTTGCCGCCAGACACGCCCGGATTACTTCCAACATCAATATCGGCATATATAGATCCATCGGCTTCAATAGTTTGAATATTATTATCCGCCCAGATCGTGACAGTTGATGATGCTGAGCCAATGTTGCCGGCGGTACTCTGAATCTCAAGTATCTGCCCGCCCGCATCGCTGCACAAGATAGAGCCGAAAATGTCACCGCCGGATCTGATCGTACCAATCTGAGGAGATAACGCTCCTGATCCGCCACTGACGGAAGTAGTTATTGTTGCATCCAAATTACCGCTGCATGACAACTCAGAAATCTTGTCAACTTTGAACAAATCAATGCCGTAACCTCCGATTTGACCTGCGCCTGTCAAAACAAGTTGAACATCGGCAGTGCTTGAACTAGTTCTGATAACACTCTCAACAGCAGGAAATGTTGCTCCACTTTGTCTTGAGATTCCAATTTGAATAAACTTTGGTGTACCTGAAGATCCATTTCGAGCCGTGATCGTGCAATACCGAATCGAGTCGTTATTAGTCGACTGAAGATTGATTGTTCCAAATGATGACCCTGACGCAACTGTCGCGTCGATCGTTATATCCCACACGGTTCCCGGCAGACTGGTTCCAAAGACTTGCGTTCGAGTGATTGTGGGAAACAAAACAAGTCCGCTGTGGGTGACAGACCAATTCGCATGAACACATTCAGTAAAAATTGATACGATCAAGAACACGAGATAATATAGTTTGTTCATCGTGTTTTCCTCAGTAACAGAGATAGGCCACCGATCGCGAGACTACTAGACCACGGTGCTGGTATAACTCCGGCTACACGAAAACCGTAATACCCTTCGGGAAAAGCTATCGACCATTGTTCGATCAGATCGCGTACTTGAAATCCATTCCCCTCTCCGAATTCTGACCCATCGATAAACCTGTACATTCTGTCAAACGCCGTTTCGGTCCATTCTCGCGCACCTCCGGACCCGTCGAGCAGCCCCCAGGGCGATTGCACATCGGGATATGAACCAGCATCCATGAACCATCCGTCTTGACCCCATGTCAAACCGGCATTCGTTTCGCCACCTTCTTCCGGGAAACCTGAGAGCGGTTCGCTGTCACTCGAATGTGGATACCTCCAATACCCCTCCTCGCCTTGCCCGTACCGATTCGGGTCATAATGCATGCCTTTGACCCATTCATCATAAGTTGGTATCCAAAATGCCGCACCGGGCGTGTGCTCGAGCTGGTCCGTAAAAGTGGCATCAGGGTTGCGGCCAAAGGTTGAAGTGTCATATGCTCCATTCTCGAAAGCGGGCGCATCATTTGACTTTCCGTTGCTCAACCAGTTCGTGAATCGGGCTGCCATGCGCCAAGTTGTCTCAACAGGTGCCAGTGCAGCACCATCTGCCATCGAGTATTGACCAATTGAACTGTCATAAGACAGCCACCACCCAGTCATCTCAAAGGCCGTTGGAGACCCGTCATAATGCGCCACATAGGCATTGGCAAACTCGAGCCACTGACTCGTGACCACCTCTGTACGGGTCATTCGATAATGATAGTTGACGGAACCATACTGAGCGGCATCAGGAAACCCCGGTACTTCACTCAAGAGGGGCCGACGGTTTCCGAGTGCTCCGATCTCCGCCCAGTCAAAGCCATAGTCCGGCACCGGCCCAGCCACGGCATACGAAGTCGCAAACAAACCCAAACAAAGAAACAACGTTGAACGCATCTTGATCTCCTTGTCCATATGATCGGCAACACAGCTTCGGTCTCATCACAACCCGGCGGAGTGGCACCAAAGTCTGATGGGCCTTGGTTCTCTCATTGACCGTGCCACTCGGTGGATCTCCTTCGATGAAATGTGCCCAAAACGATCATAACGCCGCAACACATGGTGTTTGATGGAGCCGGAATCACTGACGCTAAACGGAATCCTTCGATCCCACCGGGTAGAGCTACACCTGAAATGTCGATGTGATCCCAATAATCTGGCGAATATCCAAATCGATGTGATCCATATGTGGATAGCACGAGATAATCCCAAGGTCCTGTAGGCTCGAAAACGAGTTCGCTTGACCCCCCCGACCCATCAAAGAGCCCCCACGGGCTCATGACATTGGTGTATGACCCGACATCGACATAGTGGGCTCCCGGTTCACCGGAATCGAGTCCGGCATCGGTCTCGCCACCATCTTCTGGATAGCCTGGGATGAGCGGGGTATCCGAACCATCCGGGTACAACCAATACCCCCCCTGTCCAGCACCATGACGGTTCGGGTCGTAGTGCATCGCCTTGACCCATTCATCCGCCGTCGGTAACCAGAACCGTGCGTTCGGATTGCGATTGTAATCGATGATGCCGTCAAACGAGCCGGTGTCGTACGACCACGATCGGCGCAGGTCGTAGGCACCCGTCTCAAAGTCTGACCGCTCTGTTCCCTTGTCATTATGCAGCCAGTTACAGAATCGGAGGGCGAACTCCCAGCCGATTTCCTGTGCTCGGTTGTCGGCACCTGAGCGGGGTGTGTAGTACACCGAACCATCCGGGTTTTCACGCCGCCGACCAAAGCGACCGGTCAGCCCGGACTGATGCGTAATCCAGTTTGGAACATGCGGCGCGTACGCCGTTGCGAACTCAGCCCACTGCGAAGCGGTCACTTCGGTCTTGGCCATGCGGTACTTGTAGTTCACAGCACCGACCTGCGTACCAGCATCGGGGGCCGTGGTTCTCGTGTGGGCCGCATTGCCCGGGTCACCAATCGTCGCCCATTGCCAGTCATAATCCGGCGGCACCGGTCCTGCGAGGGCGAGCGGCGATGCGACCGTCAATAGCCCGATTGCTATCGCGATAAAGTGCCTCGATGAAACCAGGCTTGAATCATTCGTTCGGCACTCGACTGTCCATCCTGCAGTGTGCGTCCTCTTCATCATTGTGGCTCCTTCCGTGAAGCATTCTCTCCACTGTACCAATCTTCCGATCCCACACAATCCCCAGAACGATGGTTCTGCGTTAAGTTTGACAGCAAGACACGCTCCCTTTGTTCGGTCAGTTCGTTCGGAAGCGACCAGCATGGCTGTCACCCATGTCGTCGAGTCAACAAAGTAGAGTGGCTAAGGAACAACTCCTCATGGATTTGCCTGTATCACCTGTTTTCTCAAAAACGGCTCAAGTTGGCTGCTGAGACGGGCTCCCGGACTTCTCGGCCCCACCCGGAATGGATGGCACAGTCGACCGGCACCGATCGAGCGGCTCGGCAAACGACCGCGCATCGGTGGGGGAATGTCCAGATCAGCGTTTATAGCCGGCAAACGCGGGTGCTGCGCAACAGTTGCGGGCGATGGAACGATCATTGATCGCCCAAGCGCTCCGATCCATCGGTATGGAATAGCAAAACAGCGACGATTTGCCCCGCCATGTCGATGGTTTGCTCCTCTGTATCGATACTGTGCTCCTCCATGTCGATATCGCGCTCCTATTTGTCGATGGATTGCTCCAATCTCGCGATGATTTGGCCCACTGGATCGATCATCAGCCGCTCCACCAGACGATCAGACGACGATCAACCGCGCACAAATCGCGCATGTGCCCGATCGTCATCGTCATCGCCCAAGGACCGAGAATCGACACACCCTCGCGAACGCACCAGATGGGGGGGAATCGAGCGCCAACCGGGCTTCACAACCACACGCCCACACACGATCCCGCATCACTCCGCGACCTCCGCGCCCTTTGCGCCCCTCTGCGTACCAAGTCGCCAACCCGACGCGCCGAAGACGGCGGGTCCGGGCACTGGCCAGTCTTCTTGACGATGGGGGTACGCCCTTGCGTCTCGATCATGGCCTTGCAGAGCCAAGACCATGACACCCCGCCGAGATCAGGACGCACCCCCTCCGACCGTCGCTGCGCTCGGCCACCTCCCCCGGCAGGACCGGGGGAGGGAAACAGGCACGCCCGGCGCATCACGCCTCGATCTCCGCGGCCCTTCGCAACTTCGCATTCGCATCACCCAGCAGCAACCAGCCGTCCGCCCGGGCACGCTCCTACCCTGCCTCATGGGTCGAAGGAACGCCAGCACAGTCGCCACCGCCAACACCGATGGCACGGTCTCGCTCAAGGTCTGCACCGACCGGAAAAAAAAGAAAATCAAGCACTCCAAGATGGGCAAGCGGCGGGCCGCCGTGCTCATCGGGCTCCATGTCCTGATCGCGCTCCATGTGGCGATCTGGATGGCCATGGGCAAAACCGTGTCGCCCGTCGAGCCGAGTGAGTCGATGGAGACGCTCGAGAACGGGCTCGTCAACGCGGGCTTCGTGTTCTTTGTCCTCGCAATCCTGTCAACGGCGATTTTTGGCCGGTTCGTCTGCGGCTGGGGCTGTCACATTGTCGCCTTGCAGGACCTGTGCCGGTGGATGATGCTCAAGATCGGCATCCACCCCAAGCCGTTCCGGGCACGCCTGCTCGGCTTCGTCCCGCTCGGGCTGGCCCTCTACATGTTCGTCTGGCCCAACTTTAAACGGTTCATCGTTTTTCCAGCAATGGAAGCCGCCGCCATGAGCCCCCCCGAATGGCTCAAGGCCGTGCCCACGCCGACCGGCTTCGAGAACGATTTCATCATCGAAGATTTCTGGGCGACTTTCCCCGCGTGGTTCATCGCGATCCCGTTTCTGCTCATTGTCGGTTTCGCCAGCGTGTACTTTCTGGGTGCCAAAGGCTTCTGTTTTTATGGCTGCCCCTACGGCGGGTTCTTTGCCCCGGTTGACAAGATCAGCCCCGTTCGCATTCGCGTGACCGATGCCTGCGAAGGGTGCGGGCACTGCACCGCGGTGTGTTCATCCAATGTACGCGTCCACGAAGAGGTTCACGCATTCGGCATGGTCACCGATCCGGGCTGCATGAAGTGCCTCGATTGCGTGAGTGTCTGTCCCAACGACGCGCTCTATGTCGGTCTTGGCAAACCGGCGATCCTCGCGAAGCCGGTCAGTGACGAAGCGCGAACAGACTGGGCCCAGATCAGCGAGCGCCGACAGCGTCGCGCCGATCTCTCGCTCGGCGAAGAAGTAATCGTCATCGCCGCGTTTCTCATCATGTTCTTTGGCTTCCGCGGCATGCTCGAGAGCGTCCCCATGCTCATGGCGGTCGGCATGGCGGGGATCGGCGCGTTCGGCGTCTGGAAGTCGCTCGAAGTTATCAGAAAGCAGAACGCTCGCTTCAACAAGCTCCAGCTCAAGCGGGGGGGCAAAGTCGCCGCGAGCGGGTTCGTGTTCGTCGTCCTGACGGCAGCCGCACTCGCCGCAGCGATCTGGAGCGGCACCGTCCAGTGGCATCGCTGGCAGGGCGATCTGATCGCTGCGCGCGTCAAAGTCCCGTCGGCTCTGGCGATGCAACCCGGTTTCGCAGCCGCCCCAATCGATGTTGAACACGCCGAAGAAGCCTTGCGTCACTACACCGCCGCCGACAGCCCTGCCAACGGCGGGTTCGGCTGGCGTTTGACACCCGACGAGTTGCTCCGCGTCGCCTATCTGCAGGTTGTGCGCGGCGATCTGGTCGCTGCCGAGCAGGCCATGCACGAGATCGTTGACAAAGGCAACCCCACCAGCGGGCTTATCTTGCAACTCGCCGATCTGATGAGAGCAAGCGGGTCAGATGAAGTCGAAATCGCAGCGATGCTCGGTGATGCGTTGACCAGGCACGAGGACATGCACACACTGCGCCGGCAGATCGCCTTGCGTGCATCGGCTGCGGAAGGTATGGAGATCGCGGAAGGTGTCTGGGATGCCGCACCCCCAGAAGTGCGCGAAGACCCGTGGTTCTTTATCGAACGCGCCCGGTACTGGCTCGCCCTTGGGTCGGTCCCCCGGGCGCAGCAGGCGATGGACACCGCGATGAGCATGCTCGGCTCTGACCGCCACAGCCGCATCGCCTGGATTGAACTCGCCGAGATGTCCGCGAGCGTCGGCGGCACGCGCGTCACGGCATGCGTTGACAAGGCGATTGCCACCAACCCACACGACCCGGCGACCTGCTTGCGTATCGCGGGCTTGCTGCTCCAGACCGATCGCATGGTCGAAGGTCGGCTCTGGCTCGAACGCGGCGTCGAACACAACGAAACACCGGTCGGGGTCCTCGTAACCGCCGCTCGAATTCATGCTCAGTTATCAGAAATCGAGCGCACCAATGAACTGATGAACCGCGCGATCGCTCGGGCCGATGGTTCGCCTTGGGAACTCGCCCAGGTGGGGGCCGATCTCGCCGGTCTCGGCCAGGCACTGCGCCGTGCCGACATGATCGATCAAGGCATCGAACTCGTGGAACGGGCATCCGCTTTGAAACCTGGCTCGGCAGCATTGATGGAACGCGTCGCGATCTTGTACGCCAATCTCGAACGGTTTGCAGAGGCTGCCGATACCATGGCCGAAGCCGCCAAACGCGCTCCCGCAAGCGTGCTCTTGGCAGAGCGGGCCGCCGAGCTCTACGCCCATATCGACAACGAGTCAGAATCCACATTCTGGCGCGCTGAAGCCGACCGCCGACGCGCCGCTGGCCCGTGATCGCCCGGCAAACACACTTGTGACTACCACTGCCTGCGATAGGCCGTGTGGCAGCGGATGCACGAATCACCGAGCATCAGAAGTGCTTCGTCGGCTGCCTTCATTCGACCTGACCGAACCGCTCGTTCAACTCGATTGGCGAGTTCGACGGCGAGATTCATCTCCGTCGTAAATCCCGGTTCCGTTCGTTTCGCCTGCTCTTGCGATGCGCGCAGCAAGTCATGCACCGCACCCGCTTCTGCTGCCGCCGATCGGTCGGGGTCATTTTCAAACGCCTGCCAGTCGTTCGTTGCAATGCGATCGAGCATGTCAAAGTGTGACTCCAGTTGCGACATGATCTGTTGCAACTCGCCTGGTTGCGCAACCTCAAGCAAGGTGCCCTCCCAGGCATCGATCTCCGATTGTTCAATACGCCCCGCGTTGCTGACAGCGTCAAACAACCCGGGATACGCCCGAGATGTGCCGGCTTGAACAAGAAACGCGTGTCCGGCGGTCGGCGTCAACTCGCCAAGGGCAACCATGGCTGCCGCTGCTGCTGCCGGCCCTCTGTGTTTGCCGTGGTGACAGTGGACATACACCGGTCCATCAGCGTCACGCAAAGCACGCGACATGGCGATCAACTGTTCGTCGGTCAAGCCGGCATATTGAATCGGGAGGTGGATCGATCGCATCCCGCGAGCGTGAAGCTGCGTAAGTTCAGGCACGCCCGCATCAACGGCGATCACCGTGCGCACGCCCAGCGATGCCAACGCATCGAACCCGGCCTCACCCTCTGGCACACCACCGGTCCACACTCGATCTGAAAGCCGAAACACATTGTCAATGCCGTTCAGAGGCTCGATCGCCACGGCTGACACATCGGTACGATCGCCCGGATGACCAGTGTGGTGAGCGCACGATGCAACCAATGAAGCCGCCACACAGGTGCAGACAGCAAACCGACAGCGTCGTCTGTTCATTTGACCCGTGCTCAACAAACCCATGCTCCATCGTGACATGATGACCATGGTACCACCGACAGCATCCAGCGTTGCACGCAGCCTGTGTCAGGTGCCTAGACCATAAAGAAAGGCACCCGGATGAACCGGGTGCCTTTGAAGAATCAGCCGATGTCTATTCGACTATGGACAGCCCGCGGCGAAGAGGCCGAGGTAGATCTGTACATCGAAGAAATCGTACACCGTGTCATTGTTCATGTCGGCTGCCGGCTGCATCGCTGTAAACGCGTTCAGGAATGCGAGCACATCGAAAAAGTCGAGCGTACCGAACGGCTCGACAAAGTCGGCACCCGAGCACGGACCGACACCCGTTGCACCAGGCCAGAACCCGCCGCTCAGACTGAAAGCACCGCCAACAAGCGGCTCGGACGCGTCGGCCTGACCGAGTGTGCCGGCGAGTGTAAACGGTCCTCCGGTTGCGACCATGATCCCGCCGCCGTCAATGGTGTGCCATGAGAGATCGAACGGTCCACCCGTTTGAGCCGATGCAGCCGAAGGCATCACGCACAAGGCAATCAGCGCGATCATGGCATGGAACAGTTTGAAACTTTTCATGAGTTCCCTCCTTTCAGAAGGTTGATTGCCTTACTTGCCGCCGGACACCTGCTCTTCAACGACCGCATCGACACGAGCCTTCAGTTCAGCTAGTTGCCGCTGCATCTCAGCGTTCTGGGCTTCGAGTTCGGCGCGGTGGCGAGCAAACTCGGCATCGCGTTCAGCCATGATCTCTGCATAGTTCATCCCCGGAAGACCAGCACCAAACTGTCCTGCGGACCGATCGTTGTTGGGGAAGTTCGATTCGACCACGCCATAAGCCGTGGGAATGTACACAAGTGTCAGGTTGATGTCCCAGAAGTTTTGCCCAGGATAGGCAGCGCCAAACGCGCCCCCCGCGTTAAAATAGAAAGTGTGCGTACCCGCAGCAACTTCGAACAGACCGTGCGCCGATGCCGGAATGTCGAAGGACCCAGTACCTGACAAACCAGCCGGAAGTCGTACTTGCACATCCTGATTACTCGGCAGCGAAGTGGCGCTATCCGAGACACCGAACATGTAGTCAACCAATGATCCACTATAACTCACTTGGAAATCGGCCTGCGCCAGTACAAGTACATAGCCATCAGCAGGTACAGTGATCGAACGACTTGTGAGTGTGGCCAGAGTTCCGTCACTGGGAATGCTGACGACACCGGCCTGCGCGTTCGCCGCGCCTGCTTCGTTCAGGATTTCGGTGGAGTTGACCGCGCCCCCCGGAAGCGCAAGCGAATCATCGCCGATCAGGTTGGTATTAAACACCATGCCACTCATAGACCCGACGATGGATAATTCGCCGCTGAGTCCTGCGCCGGCGGCGCCATCCCAAATCAAAGATCCAATGCCGCCTTCCCACAAACCGAACACACCTTCATCGTCAACATCAGCCTCAAGCACGCCGATGAAGGCGCCATTCTCATCTCTCACCCACATGGCCCCGCCAAAATCACTACCTTGGTTTTTCAACTCGACGATCGGAGCCAGAGTGTTGATGTCGGAGTCCCACAGATTGAGGAGGCCTGTGGTGTCATCGGTCCCAACATTCAACACGCCGTCAACCGCCACTGGCCCAACATTTGAGTTGAAGATTCGCGCACCATTCTGGAATGCATCATCCAGCGAGTTGCCTGAACGCCAGGCATACTGCGATGTCGGTGCGGCGGTCACTGGCTGACGCGGTCCGAGGATGGTGTAGTTACCCGTCGTTCCCTGACGCACTCCGATCTCGATGTAGCGATCAGCATCCGTCGCCAGCACACCGCTGAAATCGAGATCGTCAAAGGTAAAACGCCCTTCGTCTTCGGTCACAAAATTCTTCTGACGCGTTTGCGTGGCGAGCAGGTTCCCTCCTGCAGCCGCGTCAAAAATGCGGAACCGAATCTGGTGCACACCAGCAGCCGCATCGCCGCCAGAATCGAGCACGCCTTGATAAGTCGTATCGGCGATCAACTGAGCATCTGCATGCGAAGCCAAGCCGGCAAGCCCGATCAAGGCCGTCGCCAAAAGTGCGCGAGAATGATTCATAACTCGTCTCCTTTAACTAAAATTTGGGCTCTCGACTGCCCGTTTGCTAGCACGACCCAGCATCCGATTGAGAACACAACCAGACTGACCCAACACTAGACCAGATCGTACATGTGCCATTAGAGCGAAAAACGGCATCACGAGTCATTCAAAAAGCCGCAATGGGGAGCAAATCTACAGTTTTGGCCCTGAATTAGCGTACCGCACTCCCAAAAATAGGTGGTTGTTTTCTCTAAATTCTCATCGCATCGAGAAGACCGCAAGTCGCCGTCTGAAGGCAAAACACTCGAGTTATTCAGCGATTTGACGCGCGATGAACTCAATCGGGTGTTCTGCTGATCGATTCGTGGCGTCTCTGATCTGATGCCGACACGATGTGCCTGGCGCGATGACAGTCGCAGAGGCCGCAGCCCGAATCGCAGGAGCCAATGTTAGTTCTGCAATGTCCATCGAGAGATCGAAATGGGAATACCCGAATGACCCAGCCATTCCGCAGCAGCCGGTATCAGGTGTCAACACCAGACCGGTCGTCAACCGACCGAAGAGATCCGCAGTGATGTCAGTTCTCATGAGGGCCTTCTGGTGGCAATGCCCATGCAACAGCACATCGTCAGCACAATCTTTGACGACGGGTCGCTGTGGATGATCGCCCCACCTGGATCCGACGAAGACTTCGACAGCGAGCGTGTTGTCGGCAAGCATCTGGCGAACGCGCATCGGGCGATTGATCTTCAAAGACAGCCAATCATCGGCGATCACACTCTGGCATGATGGTTCGAGCGTCAGAATCGGCGAACCACCTGCAAGCCATGGCTCAAGCCGGTCGATTTCGCGTTCAGCACATGCGATCGCTTGTGGCAACAACCCCAGCGAAATCGCCGCCCGCCCGAGATCAGTCGCGCAGACAAGTTCGACTCGATACCCACACGCCTCGAGAACCCTTCGTGCAGCCAGAGCGATCTGCGGCTCATTGTACTGCGTGAAAGTATCTGCGAGCAGAACCACCGTGGGTGCGTCCGCCAGGGTATCCTGCGATCGGCTCCATTGGCGCATCAGTGGTGTGGCAAAGTTGGGAAGTAATCGCCGTGGGTCCACACCAAGCACGCGGCTTGTCACCACCCGAGCGAGCTGCGTCTTGTTGATCGCGTTCGTCAAACGCGGCGCAAGCGACGCAAGTCGATTCAGTTGATGTATGTTGGCAAGCACGCGTCGCCGAAAATCGGGGCCGCCATTGGCTCGGTCACTCTGCGCGATGTACTCCGCCTTGAGTCTGGCGATGTCCACATTGCTCGGGCATTCGGTCTTGCATGCTTTGCAACTCAGGCACAGGTCGAGTGTCGCCATGGTTTCAGCATCATTCCAAGGCTGGGTTTGGGTTGCTGACGATTGACCAGAGATCGCCAAACGGAGCGCATTGCCTCGTCCACGGGTCGAGTGTCGTTCATCGCGCGTCGCCATGTACGACGGGCACATCGTGCCGCCTGTTTTCTTGCGACAGACACCCGCCCCATTGCACATTTCGACCGCCGCACCGAATCCGTGCTGGTCAGAATAGTCATAGAAGGTTTCAATATCTGGAAAGGAGGTTTCCGCTTCTTTTGGCTTGACCCGCAGATGCGTGACCATGCTTTCGATCGGCCCAGGGCCGACGATATTGCCAGGGTTCAGGTGATTGTGCGGATCAAACGCAGTCTTCACATCCCGGAAGGCCCGCATGAGTTCCGGGCCATAGAACCGTTCGAGCAAAGGCCCGCGCACACGCCCATCGCCGTGCTCACCCGACATCACCCCCCCGAGATCGCGGGCCAGATCTGCGACCTCGACCGCAATCGACTGCATCACCAAGCGGTCCTGTTCACGGCGTATGTCGATGAGTGGTCGTACATGCAACACCCCGACCGAAGCGTGGGCAAAGAACGCAGCCCTGGTTCCGTGCTTTTCGACGATCGTACGAAAACGGCGCACAAACTCGGCCAGTCGCTCCGGAGGAACGGCGTTGTCTTCAACGAAAGTGATTGGCTTCCGATCACCCGGAATGCCGTGCAACAGCGGCTCACCTGCCTTACGCAACTTCCACGCACGCAGCATCGCCTGGGCATCCGTGTGCCACGCCATGCGATCGGGCTCGACAATCGACCGCAACGCCATTGCATATCCATCCAGTTCCCCAGCCTGATGAATCGCCGAGAACTCGACATACAGCACCGCCTGCGGACTTCGCCCGTCCTTGCTCGGCAGCAGATCCACATACCGGCGATATTCCGGCTGCGCGCTCGCAAGATTGATCACCATGTCATCGAGCAACTCGACCGCTGAGGGCTTGAGTTCAAGAATCGGGAGCAGCGCGTCCATCGCGTGGTCGACTGTGTCAAATGCAACGACCGCCAGCCCGCGGGCTACCGGGATCGGGTGCAGCAGCAATTCCGCTTCGAGCGTCACCGCAAGCGTCCCTTCCGAGCCGCATAGCAACTTGGCGAGATTTACGCTCGACAAGTCGCCAGGGTCGCGATCGAGTTGTTCGAGAATCAGGTCGAGCCCGTAGCCGGCGTTGCGACGCACTGTTTTTGGAAAGCGATCTCGAATCAACTGTTCATGAGCGCGCACGATCGCGACGACACGCTCGGTGATGGCGCGCACACGCTCGTCATGATTCGCAGCCCCTTCATAAAAATCGAGAACAGTGCCGTCGGCCAAACACGATCGAATCGCAGAAACACTCTCTGAGGTTCGGCCATACACGATCGACCGAGCACCCGCCGCGTTGTTCCCGATACACCCGCCAATCGCAGCCTGTTTGCTGGTCGCCGGATCGGGTGCAAAGAACAAGCCTGAGTCTCGAATCTGAGCATTCAGATCATCAATCGTCAACCCCGGTTCGACGCGGCAGCGTCGGGCATTCGTATCGAGTTCGAGCAATCTGGTACAGCGTGCCGAGAGATCAAGAACGACGGCGCGATTCGTGCATTGCCCCGCGAGGCTCGTGCCGCCGCCACGGGGTAGGATGGCAAGACCATGCTGGGCGCACACTCGCACCGCTCTCGCGGCATCGTCGACCGACGACGGGATGATCACCGCGAGAGGTTCAACCTGATACAGCGACGCATCCGTGGCGTACAGCAACCGGTCGTGGAGGCCCGGGCGGACCTCGCCTTCGATCGCGGACGACAGAATACGGACGATGGCATCACTCAATGCGGTGGTGGTGGACATGCAATGGCACTATATCGACCGTCACGGGTCTGTCACTTCACCCCCGAATTGGGATCCGTTTCGACCTTCAAGCCGATAGATTGAATACACCAAACACCTTTGAGCCAGTTGGTTCAGGAGCACAATCATGCATCTCACCCTTCCAAAACGGCATCGAGCACTCATGACCACTTTCGCCATTTGTGGCCTCGCTGCGGGCGCTCTCGCGCAAGCGAGCGAACAGGCAGGACTGCCGGTCAACAACATTACCCTGTATCGATCCGGCGTTGGGTATTTCGAGCGGGCCGGACTCATCGATGGCGACCGAACGGTCCAACTCCGTTTCGGGACCGACCAGATCAACGACATTCTCAAATCCATGGTGTTGCTTGATCTCGACGGTGGCATGATCGAAGCCGCCAGTTATGGCAGCAAAGAACCGCTCGCACGGCGACTTGCCAGTTTCGCGGTCGATGTTTCTGATAACCCGCCCATGTGGGAACTGCTCAACCGGCTGCGCGGAGCCCGCGTCAGTGTCGAGACCCTCGATGGCGAGACGGCAGGTGTCGTCGTCGGCGTCGAACGACGCGAAGTGTCTGTGGGTGATTCAACCGTCATCGATCGCCCGTTTGTCAACCTCGTCACAGATGCTGGTATTGAGAGTGTCGATCTTGCCAAAGTGAGTGGCATGAAGATTCTCGATGAGCAACTCGCGCGTGAACTGTCCAAAGCCCTTGCGGCGCTAGCGGAGCATCGGGCTGACAACACGAAGACGGTGGACTTGTCATTCCGCGGCGACGGCGCTCGCCGCATTGTCGTGGCGTATGTCCACGAGATGCCGGTATGGAAGACGAGTTACCGGCTTGTGCTCTCGGAGAGCGGCGAGCCGACGCTGCAGGGGTGGGCGATTGTTGAAAACACCACCGATGAAGATTGGGATGATGTCTCGCTGTCGCTAGTGGCCGGTCAGCCAGTCGGGTTCAGAATGGACCTCTATCAACCGTTGTTCCTGGCGAGGCCTGAGATTGCCGTACCGGTGACAGCAGGAGTCATGCCCAAGGCGTATGAGGGTGAAGCGGTGGATTGGGATGCAGTGGCTGCCAAGGCCGCAGCGCCAGAACCAAGACGAATCATGGCAGGCCGAAGCGGCGTGAACGGTCAGCCTTTCCAGAGTACGGGCAATGCGGACCGTGCCAGATTCGCTGCGGAGGCGCTCTCACTATCTGCCGACGACATGGCGGGTTACGCCGCTCAGGCACAAGCCAGTGCTGCGGAAGTCGGCGAGGTCTTTCAGTACAAACTGGATCAACCAGTCTCGATCGACCGTCGTCGATCGGCCATGCTGCCGATTCTTTCTGCGGCCATCGAAGGGCGGCGCGTCAGCATCTTCAACCGCAACGATGGCATGACGCATCCGATGCGCGGTGTGGATATCAAAAATACCTCCGGCTTGCAACTCATGCCCGGGCCGATCAGCGTGTTTGATGAAGCCGCCTACGCTGGCGATGCCCAGATTTCGCATGTCGCTGCTGGTGACGAGCGATTGCTTGCCTACGCGGTCGATCTGCAAGTCCTCGTCAACACCGAGGACAAGTATGACTCGAATCTCGTAACCCTGCGCATCGTCAACGGCACGGTCGAGGAAACCCGCAAGGCCCGCCAGACCGTGAAGTACACCTTTAAAAACAGCGACGAAAAACGCAACCGCACCATCGTCGTCGAGCAACCGAAACAAGGCGGATGGGACCTTGTCAAACCCGCCAAGGCCGAATCGGAAACCCAGACCGGGTACCGCTTCGAGGTCGAAGTCGACGGCGGAGGCGCAGCCGGGCTCGAAGTCGTGTTTGAACGCACCGAGAAGCAGACCATCGCGGTGACTTCATACAACATCAACACGCTGCTCGTCCATGCCCGCAACGGCAAGGCATCTGACGAAGTTGTCAAGGCGGTGCGCGAAGCCGCGCGTCTGATGGCGGCCGTGCGTCAAGTCGAACAAAAAATCAATGAGACCGAGCAAGAACGCAATGAGATTACGAGCGATCAGTCTCGTGTCCGCGAGAACATGGCTCGCATCGATCGCAACACCGATCTGTATGCTCGGTACATCAAGAAACTGGACACTCAGGAAACACGACTCGAACAGATCGTCGACGAGTTAGAAGCGCTTCAGACCGAGCGGAACAGCCGGCAAAAGGCGCTCAACGACTACATCGGACGGCTGAATATCAGTTGATTGGTTCGGATGCGACGAGGATTCCGATCAGCGAAAATTTGATCCCCTCGATGACGCCTTGGTCGCTTGCGATCGGGGCGTCATCTTTGCGCGGGCTCGTTCTGCCACCTGTTGCCCGTCCCCTTCTACACTTCTACAGACATCAACACTCACCGGAGGAATCGTCATGGCTATTGAAGTCGAGTTTCTTGGGCATTCCGGGTTCATCCTTCGTGGCGCCGAAGGCACCGTCGTCATCGACCCGTTTCTGACCGGCAACCCGGTCGCCGTGAAAAAGGCGGGAGAGGTCCAGTGCAACTATGTCGCGCTCACACACGGCCACGAAGACCACTTCGGTGACACGCTCAGCATTGCCAAATCCAACAACGCCAAAGTCATCGCTGCGTACGAAATCTGTGAGTATCTCGGTGCCGAGGGTGTCCACACCGAGCCTGCCAACCCGGGCGGTCGCATTGAGACAGACTTCGGCTGGGTCGCACTCACGCAGGCGTTTCACTCGTCGAGTTACAAGGGCCAGTACATGGGCATGCCGTGCGGGGTCGTGGTGCATTTCAAAGCCGAGTCGTTTACGCTTTTCCACCTTGGTGATACCGCACTCTTCAGCGATCTGAAACTCATCGGCGAGATGTATCGCCCGGATGTTGCATGCATCCCCGTCGGCGATCGATTCACGATGGGCCCCGAGGCTGGGAAACTGGCGGCCGAAATGATCAAGCCGCGCGTCGCAATCCCGATCCACTGGGGAACATTCGACGCGCTGGCGCAAGATATCTCCGCGTTCAAGCCGGATGGGGTTGAAGTGCGGCAAATGAAGGCTGGGGAGATGGTGAAACTGGGGGGGGTCGCAGGTTGACCTAGTTCCAGTCCTTGAGACGAGTCAATCTATTCGTCTCGTTCCTCGACGATGTTCTCGCGTTTCTCATCATACACATAGGTTTTGCCCGGCTGCTCACTGGTTTTGCAGGCCTTGTGGGCACCGTCACAGAACGGCATGTTTTTGCTCAGGCCGCACCCACAGACGAAAACGGGTTTGTCCTGTGGATCAATTCGGTACGGGCCATCGGCTTCGAGTCTGACATAGCGTGGCATTGTCGTGCTTTCTATTCTGGAGGGGACACCAGCCTGAGGCCGGAGTCACTCGGATCGTGTTCACATCGGGCTGGCGACTTCGTTGGTAATCTGCCGAAGCACATCCGCAGCCATCTGCCAGTTCCGTCCCGCACCATACGACCTCGTGATGAGTCGATGAGCGCCGACCTGAACCAGATTGTCGAGGATGTCTTCTGGCACGCAATAGTCGCGGTCGGCGAGGACGGCTGTCGCTCGGGCCGCCTGGGCGAGCGCCAAAGTCCCGCGCGGGCTGATACCGACTTGAATCTCATCGTGGTGTCGTGTGCGGGCAGCGAGTTCGACGATGTACGCACGCAATGATGCTTCAATCTTGACCTGATCGGCGCGCTCTTGCAGTTGGATCACCTCTTCGTGCGTGATTGCAGGTTCGAGATCACGAAGAACATTCTGTGCCGGCCGAAGATCGAGCATGTGCGATTCAACCGATGCGTCGGGGTACCCAAGCGCAATACGCATGAGAAAGCGATCAAGTTGATTCTCTGGTAGCAGGTATGTGCCTTCAAAGTCGTACGGGTTCTGCGTGGCGAGCACCATGAACGGCGAAGGCAGTTTGTGGGGCACGCCGTCGATCGTGACCTGGCCTTCATTCATGGCTTCAAGGAGAGCGGTCTGCGTGCGCGGCGTGGTTCGGTTGATTTCGTCCGCGAGAACAACGCTCGCGAAGATCGGTCCGGGTTTGAATTGAAACTCGCCAGTATCGCGATTGAAAATGCTGACACCGATCAAGTCCGCCGGCAAAAGGTCGGGCGTGAGTTGAATTCGGGAGAATGTCGAGTCGACGCTGCGAGCGAGAGCCGAAGCGAGCACGGTCTTGCCCACGCCCGGCACATCTTCGATGAGTGCGTGCCCACGGGCGAGCAAGCAGCAAATCAGCCGGTCGATGGGCTCGGTGCTGCCGAGAAAGGCCTGGGCTATATTCTGTCGAAGTCGATCAATCTTGTCTTGCATTCTGATTCCCTTCCTGGGTCAAGAGTATAAGCCATCGTTTGGGTGTCGCACCGCATCGTCAATCCGCTATGCTGGCATGGAAAGGCAGTGGGGAAGAACCGGCGTTGACAGATGCGAACCCAAATCACGAGCCTCAAACCGATGACGCGTCCACATCGGCGCGTATCGGGGAGCAGGATCTGGCCCGTGTGTTGACGGGCGATCTGCCATGTGCGCGCTGCCAGTACAACTTGCGCGGGTTGAGCATCTTGCATGTGTGCGGCGAGTGTGGACTGCCCGTCAAAGCGACGCTGCTCGCGGTGATCGATCCGCGTGCCGATGAGTTGCGCGAGATCGAACACCCGACGATCATGCAAGTCGGTTTGCTCGCCTGGGCCGTTTGTGCTTTTATCGCGAGCATCTTGCTCTGGTTGATCAGACTTCCCGAGTTGTTCGATCGATTCAACATCGCTTTTCAAACACCGTCGTGGTTCAAGATTTTTGCTGTCGTGTGTATTGCGCTGAGCGGGCTGGGTGCGAGTGTGCTGATTCGGCCTCACGCCGGCATCAGTCGTCGCGATGCTTGGCGTGCCGTCTTTGGTGTCGCTTGTTACACGCCGCTCGCGGTGTGTGTGTGGGTGATCGCTGACCAAATCGATGCAGGCCGATTGACGGTATATCTGAATTCGAATGATGCCGACCCGGCCCGAAGTGCTTTGCGATTGGTCTGCGGGCTCGCAATCATCGGCATTGCCTTGTCGCTGCGCCCGAACGCATTGCGGATTGCTGTGCGCAGTGTGCTCGTGCGCACCGGTCGTGTCGATCGTCAGCCCATGACTGCGCTTGCTGCCGCTGCAGGGCTTGCGATGTTTGGTGATGTCCTTCATCTGGTCAGTCCATACGCACCAAACGCGGTGGGGGATCTGCTGCATGTCGGTGGCGTAGTCGCAATTGCCGCGGGTTCTGTTCTCTTGACGATGGGCCTGTTCGGCATGATGATGGATGTCTGGAGGCTTCGTCCATTGATCGCGGCTCCGGGGATTGGGCTCGTGGATATTTTTGAACCTGACGAGACGGACACATGAAGAGCGCAGATGCGGAACTATTTGACGCAATGCTCGAACAGGAGATTGAGGCGTTGCCAGAGGCGCTGCGCCAACTCGTTGCCAACCATGTGGCGGTCGTCGTCCTCGATCGGCCCGATGCGGCCATGCTCGCCGAACTCGATATGACCGAGGACGAAGCCCTCGACCTGTGCGGGCTGCACACGGGGATTGGTGCGACCGATCGCAGCATCGAAGATGATCTGGTGTTGCCTTCGCAGATCCATCTGTTTCGCGATGGTATCGCTGCCTTGGCGGGCGGCATGGACGGTCAAGCCGCCATCGAACGCGTGCGAACGCAAATCCGAATCACGCTATTGCACGAAATCGGGCATGAGTTCGGGCTCGATGAAGAGCAACTGGGTGAGTTGGGTTACGACTAACAAGTCGTCCGAAGATTTGAATGCATGTGACTTGGCATTCACCAACCGTACAATCGTCGCAGTTGAGTTTGATGCCAATCGTGTCGTGAAAGGAAACGAGATCATGATGAAGAAGTGGAATCGAATGTTGCCAAGTCTTGCGTGCGCAGCCTCGCAAATCGCTCTGTGTGGAATTGCAGCCAACGCCGCGTCGGGGGACACCGAGCACGCACCCACTTCTGAAATCGCCTGGCTTGAACTGAGCGGTACACCCACCGAGGCAGCAGGACCCTTTGCCTGGCTTGGCATGAGTGACGGCGAAACACTGCGCAGCCTCGTCGAACGGATCGACGAAGTTGCCTATGACGACTCGATCGATGGCCTGGTGATCCGCGTCAAGGATGCAGCCATCGGTGTCACACAGATTCAGGAGATCGGGCGCGCCATGAATCGCCTTCGCGAGGCCGGCAAGAAGACGCACATCTTTGCTGAGAACTACAACACCTCTGAACTCTTGCTTGGTGCGTACGCAGACGAAGTCATCGTGCAATCCGGTGGCACCGTGTCGCTCCCCGGGATGCACATGGAGGAGATGTTCCTGCGCGACACACTCGACTGGATCGGTGTGAAGCCGGACTACGTCCAGATCGGTGACTACAAAGGCGCCGAAGAGCAGATGATGAACGCAGCACCGAGTGAGGCTTGGAACGAAAACATCACCGGCTTGCTCGACAGCATGTACGGCAACATGCAGGAGATGTTGCAGGCCGGGTACGGTTTCGATGCAAACGAACTCGATCGGGTGATGAAGAAAGCCTGGTGGGCATCAGACAAACAAGGCATCGAGTTGGGGCTCATCGATGCGGCGGTCGATCTGCCAGATCTGATTGACCACCTCGGCGTGCGCTATGGGCAGGATGTTGAAGTTGCGCTCGACCTGAACGAACAGGCTGGAGGAATCGAAATCGACATGGCCAATCCGTTCGCGATGCTCTCCATGTTTTCGCAAGAACCGAATCACACCGCACGCCGACCCACGATCGCAATCTTGCACATCGACGGCGCCATCGTTGACGGCGACTCGACAGCCGGTGGTTTTCTTGGGGGGGCGAGTGTCGGTAGCCGAACGATCCGGAACGCCATCGAGGACATTCTTGATCAGGACATGATCAAGGGCGTTGTGGTCCGCATCGATTCGCCCGGCGGATCTGCCATCGCCAGCGAGATCATCTGGCAAGGCATCGAGCGATTGCGCGAAGAGAAGCCGGTTTGGGTCAGCGTCGGCTCGATGGCCGCATCAGGTGGATACTACATCGCCGTCGGTGGCGAGAAGATCTACGCCGAACAGTCCAGCATCGTCGGTTCGATCGGCGTGGTCGGCGGGAAACTGGCGATGGAGGGTGTGTATGACAAACTCAACATTCGCATCGTCGAACGCAACCGGGGTCCCATGGCGAGCCTCAACAGCACGCTCAAACCCTGGTCGTCAACCGAACGCGAGTTGATCCGCGCCAAGATGCAGGAAACCTACGACCAGTTCACCGGTCATGTTGTCGATGGTCGACCCGGTATCGATCTGAACAAAACGGCTGAAGGCAGGCTCTTTACAGGGAACAAGGCCAAGGACCTGAACATGGTTGATGCGATCGGCGGCCTCGACGACGCGATGCACGAGTTGGCAGCCGACATCGGCATGGACGATTTTGAGGTACTCGAGTTCCCAGGGCCGCTGAGTTTCGATGAACTGCTCTCCGACATGCTGGGTGGGTTCATCCGATCACCGGGCGTGACGAATGGCGCACAGCACGGGGCTCAAGCACTGGCAGCCGCCATGTTGACCCTGCGCGAAGTGCTCGGACCACAACGATTCGAGATGGTCCGCGATGCGATCAACGCCAACTTGCAAATGCGCGACGAGCCCGTGCTGATGACCATGCCGAGCATCATCATGTTTAAGTAATCAGTTCAGTCCATCCAGATTGATACCCGGTTGCGTCGCAGCCGGGTATTTTTTCATTTTGACGCAGCCACCCTGCTTCGTCTTCGCAGTCGCCTGATCACCCGGAAACGCTGCGATTGGTCGCTACATGATAATGTGGGTCTTCACTGATGTTCACTTCGACGAGGTCGCCCGCGCGGTCGAGCAACCGGCGGCAATCTTCACTCAGGTGGCGCAAATGCAGCCGCTTGCCGACTTTCTGGTATCGCTCAGCGAGCGCGTTGATCGCTTCGAGCCCTGACTGGTCATATACGCGGCTGAAGTAAAAATCGATGACCACATCATCCGGATCACCCGCCGGATCAAACAGATCGCGGAACCGTGTCACGCTGCCAAAGAACAACCCGCCATGCAGTTGGTAGATCTTGCTGCCATGCTCGTTGAACTGCACATCTGCGATGAGGTGCTTGCTCTTTTTCCATGCGAACGACAGTGCTGACAGTGCAACGCCGATCAGGACCGCGGTCGCGAGATCGTGCATGAATACGGTGTACGCTGCAACGACGATCATGACGAGGAAGTCAGGAATCGGAATTCGTCGCCAAGTCTCAAGCGTTGTCCATTCGAAGGTGCCGATGACAACCATGAACATCACACCGACGAGCGCCGCCATCGGGACCGCTTCAATGAGTGGCGACAAGAACAGGATGAACAACAAAAGTGCAATAGCCGCTGTGATGCCACTGAGTCTGCCGCGGCCGCCGGATTTCACATTGATGAGTGATTGTCCAATCATCGCACATCCGCCCATGCCGCCAAAGATCCCGCAAGTGACATTCGCGACACCCTGACCGACACACTCGCGATTCCCCTTGCCGCGCGTTTCGGTCAGTTCATCGATCAGCGTGAGTGTCATGAGCGATTCGATCAATCCCACCCCCGCCAGGATCAGTGAGAACGGCAAGATGATGAGCAAGGTTTCCATTGAAAGCGGAGGGATGGTGTAGTCGAACCAAGCCGGGCGTGGCAAGCCGCCAGCGATCCCGACTTCTGCAAGGTCAACGCTGTCGATGGCATTCGCTGTATCCACGGGTGTCAATGTCGTGAGCGGGCCTTCAATCGCTGGGGTAGCGATCACGCCGGTGGGCAACCCGGCACGCGCATTCTCAAGATAGACATCGTCTTTGACCTTTTGAGCGGTCTGTACCGCAGCCGCCCGAGTGCTGTCGATGAGCATGTCGCGGACCGTCAAAACCGCTCCCGATTCGTGGCTCGATTCGACGATGGATGACGAATCCTCTGTGTTTGTTTGTGACGGTGAAGTGCCGGTCCCGGCATTGATGGCGTAGGCAGCAATCGAGATCGTGACGATCGCCACGAGTGACGAGGGCACCGCCTTGGTCAGCCGCGGCAGGAACGCAATAATTGCCATGGTCGCCGCGACCAGCCCAAGCATCGTCCAAAGCCGTGTCCCGGTGAGCCAGTGCATAACGCCATCATCACCGAGCGTCTTGAAACTGCCGAACTGAGCCATCAAAATGACAAGTGCAAGTCCATTGACGAACCCTAACATGACCGGGTGGGGGACAATACGAATAAACTTGCCCAGCCGTAAGAGCCCGACAATGATCTGAAACACGCCGCATAGCACAACGGCAGGAAACAGATATCCGATGCCGTGGTCAGCGACCAACGAGACCACCACAACGCCCATCGCTCCCGTGGCGCCCGAGATCATGCCCGGCCGTCCGCCGAGGATCGATGTCAGCAGACACAGGATGAATGCCGCATACAGCCCGACCAAGGGTGGTACGCCCGCAAGAAAGGCAAAGGCGACGGCTTCAGGGACGAGCGCCAACGCCACAGTCAGCCCTGACAAAATCTCAGTCCGAGCCGACGCGCCCGGGCCGGTTCGCAGGTCAAACTCCTTCGGCGTGAGTCTCAGAAACTTGGGCAGTCGAATAGTTATTTCGGACATAGAAGTCTCAGTCAAAACGAGGCTACAGGCTCGGCCCGGTTGAGTTGGGGCGTGGTTTGTCGAGAACGGTGAAGCGAATTCGGCGAATCAGACAGGTGGGGGGCAACAAGAGCCACATTCAGATCGCTCCAGGACCGAGGGCGATGATAGACGCTCAAGAACCAAAACGGTGCGAGATCAAACCTTGTTCTTCATCCACCCGCCATGTACAAACCGGGCGGCGAAAATCATGCCGCGAATCACCATTTCGCCGCACAAGCCGATCCAGATGCCGTTGAGACCCCATTCAATCGGGCTCGGATTCGGCAACAGCGTGATTACTTCGCCGCCCTCAGTTCGGAAGACAAGATCGGCCCCACATAACAAGAATGCCGCAGGCAAACGCAGGGCGTATGTCGCAAACCAGGTGAGAATCATCACAAATCGAACATCGCCCGCGCCCCGCATGGCCGCGCGGAATGCAATCGCCACGGCAAACGGAACCTGCACAGCTCCGCAAATGCGGAGCAGGTCTGGCACTTGTTCCAGGTGCGAAGCCTGGTCCGATATGAGGCCCACGATCTGGCGAGGGATCAACATGAACGCCGCACCCATCAGCGCCATGATCGCGGCCGCCACAATGGTGCTGCGTATGACCGCCTTTCGAGCCAGCGTCTCACTCCCCGCGCCGAGATATTGACCCGCCAGCGTGGCTGCTGCCATCCCCATTGCAAATCCGGGCAGGAAACTGAACGCTTCAACCCGAATGGCGACCACATGCACGCCGAGCAACTCCGCGTTGGTCCCGGAGGCAATCGATAGGCTGCCGACCAGGATGATGACGATGAAGTTCCCGATCCACATACCCAGCGTTTCGAGGAAGTTGGGTACACCTAGCCGAATCAGTCGGCGGATCGTGTGCCAGTGGGGGCGCAGCCGTTTTCTGCGAAGTCGGATGCCCCAGGTCCCGCTGATGGCCATTGAGAGGATAAGAAGTGACCCAGCGATATCGCCGCACACCGTGCCAAGGGCGATCCCGGTCACACCCATGTTGAATGAGAACGGGTTGCTGAACCCATAGACATCAACGCCACTCAATACCCAACTCACGAGCAGGTTGACGACATTGCGAAGCATCATCGCCCAAAGGGGGCGGATGGAATCGCCCGCTCCACGAGCGCAGGCGATCAGAGTAAAAAGCATCGATGCGGCGGGCACGCCGCACGCAATCACAAAGATGTAGTCGTCAAATGCGGCTGCAGCTTCGGTGGACAGACTCAGAAGACTCGCAACCGGACCGGCTGCAGCTGCGATAAACAGACCTGTCAGAATTCCTGAGATCCAACTCAACAAGACAGTCTGACCAAGGACCGCGTCTGCGACGGCTTGTCTGCCCTTGCCGATGCTTCGCGCGATCAGAGCGGTCGCGCCGACACCGAGCGCCATGATGATGAGCCCGATGAACCACATGATGTAACTGGCGGCGCCGATGGCGGTTGTCTCGGCTTCACCAATCTGGGCTGCAAGAGCGGTGTCCGTTAACCCAACAAAGGAGTTGAGGAACGACTCGACCATCACGGGCCATGACAGGACCCAGATGGCCGCGTTCAGCGATAGGCCCGCGAGGCGACCCGTTGCCAGCGTGCCATCCGGGGCCAGTTTGCACTTCTGCACACGCACACGACGCGAACCGACCCCCGCCTCTTCTGAAGGATCCATTGTTTCAGGATCAAGCGGCGGCCGAAGTGCCGCCTTTCGGCGATGTTCATGGTCTTTGGTCATGGTGACGGGCTACACGCCGCGATAGAAGGGGGCCTTGCAACGAATGACAAACTGCGCGATGCATCCGGGTCACTTCGCGACGAAGGGAGGATAGACATGAAAAATGTCGAGAAACTGTGTATCTACTGCGGGAATGACTGTGTGGGCCACAAGCGAATGCGTGATCGGCGCGGGCGGTACGCCCACCAGTCCTGCCTTGAACAGCACCGGCAAGCCGTGAAACAACGATCTCTGGTCATTGCCGGGGGAGAATCAGCGACAGACTTCAATTCAACGCACGAACAGGGCTTCTCAATCGACGATTTTGTCGGCAAAGTTGAAGTCCCGGCGGCAATCCCCTGCCCTGACTGCGGCCAGCCGCGAGAGGCACACGCTGTCGTGTGTCTGAAATGCGGTTACAACCAATCTTCGGGTCGCACAATCACGACGAAGACGAAGGACGAAAAAATTCGCCGCGTGAAATCGCGCGGTGACATGGGTGGCCGCGTTCATTCAACTGTGTCAGTTTTCGTCGGTTGGTTGCTCGCACTCGCCGGGTTAGCCGCATTGTTCGGTTTGCCAGCGATCGCATGGCACGACCCTCAACTCGCCAGACCGATATTCATGTTCGCTGCCGGGTGGTACGCCGTTTCGTATATCAGCATGATCGTGTTCGCCGTCCTCGATGGTGAGTCCGGCTGGGGACTCATGGGCATCGGCGCAGTCATACCAATCATTGGCGGTATCTGCTGTCTGTATTTTACTTGGGGCTATTGCTTCAACGAGTCCAGTCGGCAGAACTGGAAACTCAACTACTGGTTTGCATTCGGCACCGCGCTCATCATGTCAATTGTGATCTGGTTCTGAAAGTCGAAAGACACAACTTGGCTTGGCACGCATAATGCTTTCTCAACCCAGCAACTGGTCAAGCAACTCGGGAATGCCCTTGCCGTGCGTCGCCACCGTTTCATGGATGGGCCGTTTGCCAGCGATGTCACGGAGATCGCGGACTAGTTCGTTCTCGCCGGGTCGGTCTGCCTTATTGCACACAAACAAATCGGCGATCTCAAGAATCCCCGCCTTGTCCATCTGTACAGCATCACCCATGCCCGGAGTCAAAACGACGGCCGTCTGGTCCACATGATCGCGGATACGCGTCTCGTTCTGCCCCGCTCCGACAGTCTCGACGAACAGCGTTTGATATGCCTCCCCGCCCTGCACGGCTCCACCGATCAGTTCGATGATGTCGTTGAGCGCGGTGTAATCTTCGCCGCTGATCGCGAGGCTGCGATAAAACACCCGCTCACCGAGATTGTTGAAGTCAACACGCAACCGGTCGCCGAGGACTGCACCGTGCGTGATCGGGCTTCGCGGGTCAAACGCGACGACCGCACACCGGCCGAGCGACGCATCATCTTCCGCCCGTCGTGAATACTCACTCGCGAGTTGTGCCACCAGCGTTGATTTTCCTGCACCGGGTGAACCCGTGATCCCGATGACGCGTGCCGGTCGGGCGTGCGGCGCATCGCCGATCGGTTCGCCGTCATGCACCAGCGAAATCGAGCGAGCAAGTTGAGCAATCGGGTTGGCGTTGTCCGTCGCGACCGATTGTGCCCGTTGTTTCACCGCAGAACGAACCGCTTCGACGATGTCGAGCAATCCCGTGCCGGTTGTGAAACACTTTGCGACCCCCGCCTCCATCAACTTGGGCAGATCTTCCTGCGGCAGAATGCCACCCATGTACACAGGGATATCCGGACGGCCGACATCCTTGAGTGACGACAACAGCCGAGGACCAAGCGACAAGTGCGAGTTGGACATCATGCTCGCAGCGACCACATCGCAGTCTTCATCGCGTGCGCTGATCGCGAGCGATAATGGCGTTTGCCAAAGCCCGGAATAAATCACATGCACACCCGAATCGCGTAGTGCACGGGCGATGACCTTGACACCTCGGTCGTGTCCATCGAGCCCCATCTTGCCCAGCAAAACACGCGGGCGATGAGGCAGGTCCGAGCACCGATCCAGTTTTTCAAACTCGCTCGTCGCAACAGTGGCGTGAGCATGATCGGCGTGGGCAGAATCGTTGGCTGGCATCTGGTCGCTCCCTGTCCTGACGGCGACCCCACGATCGCGTATTACACAATAGGAGCCGCATCAACCGTCGTCAGAATTGCCCGCCTCACAAGCAGGAGGCGGGGTCACACCCAGTTCCTTCGCAATTTTGCCGATCATCTCCAGCCCTGACGCGTGCGAGGTCGTTCGGCTGCGCCGCATGATCGACCGCCAGAACCAGGGTAACGGCACAACACAGAGCGGGATGTACCAGATATAGGTGAACGCTTCAAAACCACCCCAGATGAACATCGGTTTCTGAGTCAAAGCGTAGTACCACGCAAACCAGAGTTTGAGCATCGAATCCGTCAGCCACACGCCCGGCCAAACAGTCAAGAGCAAAATGATCGCGTGGATCGTCGGCAACTTGCGGCGAAGTCGCAGCGAGAACGAGAGTCGAGTTTCATCACCCGTTGCCTTCTCGCCCATCGCGAGCAGATCATGATCAAAAGGCGTGCCCCACGCATCGACGATGAAGAGCCCGACATCCGGTTGCCCATTGAAGCCGGCCATGCGACCGCGTCGTGAAGCGACATCCAGTCGATCGATCACAGCGTCCGCATCCATCGGGACGGTCAGCGTCGGAAGGTCATCGCCAGCGTTGTTTTCAACAGAATCAGTCATGATCAGTTCTCGGGCCCAGAGTGTAGCGACTCGGGCAAGCGTTCCATCGGCACGCCATGTGCATCAAGTCAGTCACGCATGATGGAACCCACTTCAAACACGCCGACACTGCGATTTGTTGACGCAATTTGTAGCCAGGATGCAACAGCGTTGACTGAACGCAACATCCAAAACGATGTCGCATGGTCCGATGCCCGATGGGTGTTTGCAGCCAGGGTGGCTGAATCTTTGGAGGGTTACTCGGCTGCCATCGTCACGCCCGAAAAGCGCGATCAACTTCTGCGTCTTGCAACGGTCCTCGGCCTGCGGCCGTTCGATGCCAACCTCATCATCGCGATCGTCCAGGACAGTGTTCGTTGCGGACTCGATCCCTTGAGTCAATCTACAGCCGATCGACTTCAGATGGTCGCGGCTCCGCAGCCGGCGAGCAAGTCGTTGCCAAGACAATCCAGATTGATGATCTGCGCGTGGGCAGTCATGCTCGGCCTTGCTGGTGCATTGGCACTCGTCCGGTTCTTTGGCGGCTGATTCGACTTCATTGTTCTTCAAACAGTGCAGTTGCCTATTCTCGATCGGAGGACACCATGCCACCGATCCAAGAAGGTAAAACGGCACCCGCATTTCATCTCGCAGATCAGCACGGCGATAAGCACAGACTGCGCGATTTCCATGGCAAACCACTCGTCATTTTTTTCTATCCCAAAGACCTGACCAGTGGCTGCACACTCGAAGTCAATGAGTTCCAAGCTCTGCTCCCTCAATTCAAACGAGCGGGCGTTGCCGTTGCATCGATTTCAATCCTCGGTGTGAAATCGAAGTGCAAATTCGCGGACAAGGAAGGCTTGTCGTTTCCACTGTTGGCCGACGACCGAACCAATGACGACGGTAAGCCTGACCCCGAAATCGCTCGCAAGTATGGTGTCTGGGTCGAGAAATCGATGTACGGCCGCAAGTACATGGGCATCGAGCGAACCACATTTCTCGTTGACGCAAACAGCAATATTGCTAAGCGATGGGACAAGGTCAAAGTGCCAGGACACGCACAGGAAGTGCTTGATGCAGCAAAGGCGTTGGCGAAAAAGTAACTCAGCCTACCGCACCGGGTCGCGCAACTCTGCCTTTTCCGCAGGCGTGCGTTTGTGTGGCCACAGTTGGCTGAGCAACATGCCTCCGAACATGAGTCCGCACCCCATCAACTCGCCCGGGCTCAACTGCTCGCTGAGAATCAACACACCGAAAACCGCAGCGAAGACCGCTTCGAGGCTCATCAGGACCGCCGCATGCGAAGCGGGTGCGTCCTTCTGCGCGATGATCTGAAGCGTGAACGCGATTCCAATTGCGAAGATGCCGCTATAAAGCACCGACCACTTTGCATCCACCACGCCCGCCCAGGAGAGCGACTCGCCCAATCCGATCGGATCCAGCGAACCGACCTGGGCAAGTCCGACCATGACGCTCGCAAAAATCATCACGACAACAAACTGCACGAGCGCCAGTCCGATGGCATCTGCCTTGGGAACCAGGTACGCAACGAGGACAACATGCACCGCCCAGAGCGCAGCACACAGCATGACCCAGAGATCGCCCGTGTTGACACCACCAGAAAGATCACCCGCAAGCAACCACAAGCCAACTGCCGCAAGGACCGCACCGAACAGGTGACCGAGGTGCGATTTCTGCCCAAACAACAGCCCGATCGCAGGCACACCGAGCACATAGAGCCCGGTGATAAATCCTGCCCGTGAGGCTGTCGTGGTGACAATGCCGATTTGTTGGGCGCTCGCAGCCGTCGCCATGACGACACCAAGAAGTGAGCCTGCCAATATGGTGCGTTTGTTGATCGCTCTTCGCCTGACGGGTGAAAGCAGCAGAAGCGCGAGCATCGCCGACCCGATGGCATACCGAATTGCTGTGAAGGCGAATGGCCCCATGTGCGACATAGCGTCACGCTGAGCAACAAAACCGGAACCCCAGATCGCTGCAACGATCAGGAGCATGACATCGGCTTTGAATGCGCGAGATTGCATCGTGGACCAAGCGTAGTCGTGTTGATTGATGCCTACTGACGAAGCAGCGTCGTGAGCTCGCGCAAGACTGTTGACTCACTCAGCCCGTCAACTTTAACAACCTCGTCAGCCAGTGTGCGGTACGGACCGTCCCGCTGCGCCAAAACCAGATCGATCTCGGTGATCGTGTCGGTCCCCGTTAAACTCGGTCGATCCGTCAGATCGGCCGATTTTAACCGTTCACGGAGCGTATGTGCTCCGGCCCGAAGGTAGATGATGCGGGATTTGCCATCAGCCTGTGATTCGAGCAGAATATTGCGAGCGCCGGGTGCGGTCGGTGTTCCGCCGCCAAGTGCAACGACCTGCCCGAGATTGACAAGAATCTTCTTGAGCGCCCGCGTCTCGGCCTGGCGAAATCCGGACTCATGATGCTTCGCCCACGCCTCGGCGACTGAGTCTGCGCCCAGTAAGGCCGCAGTTCGATCATCCATATCGACGAAAGGTCTATGCAGTTTTTCAGCCAGCAATCGTCCGAGCGTCGTCTTGCCCGAGCCTCGCAAACCAATCAAAAGCACATTTGGATAGTGACCAGTCATCGGCATCGACTCCTGTCAGCCACCCAAACCCAGCGGAGCAACACTGACTTTTGGTTCAGCGATCGTGCCCTGCACCTTGTACTTCACAAGTTGATCGGTGACGCGTCCAACGAGATCACCCACAGCACCGAGCGCATTCTGCAGTCGTTTGAGCGGCCCGGCATTGACGAGCATGTCGAGTGCGCCGTCATAGCCAATCGTGCCCGTACCACTCGCGCCAAGAACACCTGTGTTGACCTCACTTGAAGTCACCTTGATCCCACCCGGACTCAATGTAAATGTCGCATCGGCTTGGTGGTTGAAATCCTGCCCACCCGAAGCAGCAGCATTGCCGACTTTCTGGATAATCTCAGTGATACCCGGAAGAACCAGCAGCCGCCCGTTCCTGACATGAACTTCACCCTGCCCGGACATACTTCCGATCGCATCCGTCGCAGATGTTGACACATTGCCCTGCCCGGTGAGGAGCCCCGCAATCTTCGGCGCTTCGCCTTCGGGTGTCGCGGTTCGCAGCGCCTCGCGCAGATGGAGTTCGTTCAATGTCCAACGCGCCGAAACAGGAATGCCCGGTTCGGTCAATGCCGCAGATCCCGAGAGATCAACTGTCCCATTCAAAGTCGTGACTGTCGCGGATGGCATGTTCGCAACACCGTCAGACATATCGATCTGTGCTTCGAGCAACGCGACCGGCAGTCGGTATTCACCAGCAGCAACATTCGCGTTTCGCACTTTGATATCAACAGTCACATCAGCCGATTGAGGCTCGCGCAGCGGGACAAAACCTGCCAAGGTCACATCGGCAAGGCCTTGTGCATCGAGCGATCTGACCAGTTGCTGCAATTGAGGCGGAAGCGAACCGATCGTCGAGTCATTCAGCTGGATCGAGCACACTGCACTCGTCAGGTTTGCGACGAAGGTGTCGATGTTGAATGCGCCGTCAACATCGAGTGTCAGACCCGGACGACGACCCGATGTAACCCGCAAGTCGTACCAACTCGCGCCTTGTGAACTGGGTGACACTTCCATGTCAGTCGAAAAGCCCTCGATGACCATCGGCTGCGAGCCGCTGCCGTCGTCGTACTCCAATCGAAGATCCTTAAGCGTGATATGCTCAAGACGAAGCACATTCGACAATGCCACAGTCTCGGGAACTTCGGTGGTTTTAGTCTTGATTCCAGCCTTCACCAACGGCTGTAGCCCTTTGAAGTTTCCGGTCGCCGAGTCTTGATGAAGATTGACAGAACCACCATCGATTTCGACTCGAGCAATATGAATCGGCTTGTTGAGCGAGGGTACCTCAGTCAAAGTCACGATCATCATGTCCAGATCGAGGATGGTCGTTCCGTCGGGGCTCGTCAGCGTGGCTCCGGTGAGTCGCACCGTACCTGGGAGCTCGAGTTCGACTGACTCGTAGTCAAGCGTTGGTTCAAGGTGTGTGTTGACGATCGCCACGATCTGACGCGCCACATAGTCGCGAAGTGCCGTCGCCGTCGAAGACTGCGAAGCAACAAAGTAAACAACGGCGATCGTCACCACGACTGCCAAGCCGATGGCGATCACGGTGGCGATCAAGAACTTTTTCATATCAGATCTCACTCCGGTCGGTTTCAGCCATCCGACTTGACGCGCGACATATACGAACCATCTTCCGTCGACACCTTCACCTTTTCACCGATCTCGATGAACGGCGGGACACGGGTCTTCAGCCCCGTATCGCACTCGGCTTCCTTCAACTGATTCGTCACCGTCGCACCCTTGATGCCCGGCGTCGTATCTGTGATCGTGACTTCCACCGAAGCGGGCAGTTCGAGGGTAATGGGTTTGCCGTCATGACAGAGCACCGTCGTCGTGGCGTTTGGCGCGAGATACAGGAGCGCATCGCCAAGGACATCCTCGGTGATGATCAACTGCTCATAGTCATCGGTTGCCATGAATGTGGCGCCGTCGCCGTCCGAGTACAGGTACTCCATTTCGCGGCGATCGAGGTTGACGCCGTCGATCGAGTCGGTCGAGTTGAATCGCTTTTCCATCGTTCCGGCACCGGTCACATCGCGCATCTTGGCCTGGATATACGCAGGGCCTTTGCCGGGTTTGACATGATCCGTTTTGATGATGACCAGAAGTCGGCCGTCCAGATTGACCGCCATGCCGGGTCGCATTTCGTTGGCTTTCATATGTTCTCTCAAATAAGTTCGTGGGCTGTGCGAGGTCCATGATAGGCGGTTTCGACCTTGCACAGTCGTCTTGGCACACCTGCCGCGAGTCCTGCGAATCCTGTATCATGCGACACATGCACACAGGAGACCGCATAATGACCACCTCGATGGATTCCATGGATCGTCGCATTTTCCTCGGTGCCTTGACCTCCGGCATCGTTGCCGGACCTGTTCTGGCAGCTCGGCACCGAACGCAACCCGCTTCCAGAACAAATGCTTTTGAATGGACCGAGGTCGCGAGCGGAAGGGCATGGGTCACCGGGGGCTCGACCACAGGCGGTGCTGTCCTCGCAGTCCGCTCCGAGGATCAGGCGTTGGTCGTCGATTCAAAATTCGCCGGGCTCGCCCCTCTGCTCCGCAGCGAAGCGGAGACCAGACTGGGCTGCCCGATCACCAACCTCATCAACACCCATCACCACGGCGATCACACCGGCGGAAATGTCGCATTTGCAGACTGTCAGATGCTCGCACATACCGGAACCGCCTATCGCGTCAGCAAGAGTATCGAAGGCTACAAACAACAAGTCGCGTCAGCCGACCGCATGTTCACAAGGCTCGGCGATGATGCAGCGATCGAAGCTGCTGTCAAGGCATTCTCGCCGCTCGGCGAACGAGCAAGCACACTTGGTCACGATGACTGGGTGCCAGGACAAACAATCAACCGGTACCCCATGTATCTGCGCCTTGGGCGAATGACGATTGTCCTTCATCACTTCGGCCCGGGACACACCGACAACGATGTCATCGTCCAGATACCCGAACTCAACCTCATGCACTGCGGCGATCTGTTCTTTAATCGCTCACATCCGTTCTTTGACCCCAACGGCGGCACAAGCGCAGCAGGGTGGACACGATGCATTCAGCATGCGCTTGTCCTTTGCGACGAGAAAACCGTCGTCATCGCAGGCCACGGGGCCATCGGTGACAAAGAAAGTCTCGGTGAACAACTTCGATATGTTGAGTCCATCGTCAGGGGCGTCAGAGAAGCACACGCGAATGGTCTGTCACGCGAAGAGATCACCGCCATGTCCTGGCCGTTCATGGATGGTCTCGACCGAGAAGGGCTCAGGTCGCGCGCGATTGCCGCAGTTTTCGATGAGTTATTCCCCGCTGATGGGTGATTTGCATGCACGCGTCTGCTGAAGTCAGTCAGCCGCCACCACGCGGGAGAGCAATCGGGCTTGGTTGATCGACGACAATGCGATCAGTCTCCATGTCCCATTCGAGCGATTGAGCAGAAACGACCGCCCCGGTGGTGTTATCGATAAACCTGATCGGTTCATTCGGACCCGCCACAGCGTGCAAAATCTTGGACTTGGAATCAAACCGGAGCAACGCAGCGAGCACCTCACGATCTTCCATGCGGAAGTACGCAGTCCCGCGAGCGTCGAGGCTGTTGACTTCAAATCCAGCATCGTCCGATTCTTCAAAGCTGGCGATGATGGTGTCCGCTGCGATCTCGGCGGTTCGGCCGTCATCCAAGGTGCGATGAATCGCTCGGGCATCTCCAGACAGGCGAGCGGTCCCCAGCAAACGATCGACCACCATGGTGCTCTGCCACGAGAACATCGCATGCCCACGATCCCAACCGTCGAGGCCTTCCCCAGCGCCTTCGCGACGATCGAGAACCACGAGTCGGCCGCCAATGGGAACGATCAACCCGTCGCCGCCGCCGGTCGCGAGAATCTCCGTTGCTTGCAAGTGCAACAGTGAGACCGGATCAGTTGCCCCATCATCACCAGCCTGTCGAGATTCAACCGTTGCCAGCTGTGCATCACTTCCGAACACGGTCGCCGCATCGAAGATGAGTTCATCTGCATGATTAATAAACTCGACGATCAGTTGGTCGCCTCGTGTCGTCCGCGTTTCCCCGGTTACAAGGACCTGGTCAACAGCCGCCTCGCCAACGCACTCAAGAACCCCGAGTGTGCGATCGAATGTCATGCGATCGCGCCACGCAGCGACAACGCGGCCATTCTCTTTTTTCTGCTCAAAAGAACCCGCACCTACCACACTGCCGCGCTGGGGGTGTTGTGAGAAAGTGATCTGCGGCCCCACAATAACACTGTCTTCATAATCAACGCGTGCGGGCTCGCCCTGACCACCAAACAGCGTCGCGATTTCATGAATCCCATTCGCTTCGATACGGTCGGCTGTGGCTCTGATCGATTCGCCGTCGGTGTAAGAAGCCTCGCGTTGAGCGACAACATCGGACACAACAAGCGAACCGTCGGCATCCTTCGTCAGTATCGCTGAAAGCGACTGTGATGCAATGCGTGAGCCATCTCGATCGACGACCACATTGCCCTCTGCGTACATCGCTGAGGGCTCTGATTTGCCCGGTTCAGTGACCGTAAATGGAAGTTCGACGCGTTCACCAGACATCGTGGCGCCGCGCCCATCAGTCGCGGTCAGGTCGTAGCCTTCGATGGTGGAAATGACCCGATTGCCATGCCCATCGTCGTCAAACGAAGCGACCAGCATCCCGCCGTCAAATCGACGGTCGCCGTCGACCGCTCTCGCCTGACCAGAGAACTGGGCCGATTGGATATCACCCGTCATGCGGCCATCCGTGATGTTAAACTGGAAATCCGCTTGATCGAGCCAACGCACATACTTCGTCGTGTTGCGTCCACCATGCGCGGGTCGTTGGCCGTCATTGATCTGCCCCGGACCGACGACCGTGACATCGCCCGTCGCAAGCCGTACGACTGTCTTCGAGGCTTCGATCCAGCCGGTGTCGTCCGCTTCGAGAACGACCGAACCGCCCGGCCCGGTGAGTGTCAGTTCTTCACGAGTCGCAGCAAACGCCGCGACCGCAGCGTGCCCGCTCGAACCGACATCTTCGAAATGCACCAATCCAGTCTCGGTGCTCGTGAATCGCAACGCGGCATCGTCCTTCGCCAGTTGATCAGGTTCACTGTTGACAAGCGGAACAACTCGCAACTGGCCGGTCCAGTACAGTTCAATCAGATCATCACTCGAAGCGGATGCAACACCCAATGGCTTCGGCTCGTCCGATGGCTCCTCAGTTGCCGGATTCTCTGATTGCAATTGACCCGGACTGGTGGGGGGCGATTCGAGTCCGCTCGTGGGTTGAGGCTTCAAATCATCCTCTTGCAGGTCTGATTCAACCTGAGCCAGGATTGATTGAAGCAATGCCTCCGGTGCAGATGCAGCGGGTGCAGTCGATCCGGCTGGACTCGTTCGTACCGGGAGTTTGTGGTTGACCAGGCGAACCCACGCTTCAAGCAGGTCAGCGGTGACACGCTTCGAGCCTTGCTTCAACTCGACCGAGTCCTTAAAAGTTGCACGGTAGAGTGCAAGATGTTCAGGCTCGATCGCAGCCGGTGTCGGTTGCCCGGTAGAAAAGGCCGCAGGCACGATCCAAGGCTCGGTCGCGGGCGGACCCTTGATGGAGCCGGGCTGGATGTTTGTCGATCGTGATCCGATGGTCTCCTCTCGCGCTCCCGGCGCGACTGGTTCAGTCGGTGATTTCAACGAACCCCCCCGACCGGCCGACGGATCGTATTTGATATATTCCCCTCGTTCGACTTCCAGAACATCGATCCGTCGCCGCTGCTCGTTGAGTCGGGCGGTCAGGTGGTGACCAACAAACTCAACCCCCGGTCCGATCACTTCGATGCGTCCCTTCGTCTCGACATGGGAATAGTTGAAGTTGAAGTTCAAAGCATCGTCAAACTGAACCACCAGTTCTGGAGCGTCAATCGCTCCGCCGACAGGCAGCAACGAAACACGCGGCGAGCCGATGAGACTGCCCGATTCCGGTCCTGACTGACGATCCGGCATCGAGAATCGACCGCTCTCTGACTCAATGACGACCGTCTCACCTGAATCAAGAAAGACCTGTGCCTGAACCTGATCAAGTTCATAGAGATTCGGCTCGATTCGACCATCGATCTCGACCGGGCTGTACGACTCGGCTTCGAGTGTGGCCGCCACACGGCTCGGGTCGTCTTTGTCAGCAAACTGCAGCCGAAGCCCTTTTCCGGATTCAGCCGATCCCAGAATTTCATTGACATCGGGGACCGCGTCAAAATCACCCTGCGAAAACGCATTGGCGTTCTGTGGCGATGCTCCCTTCAACACAAACCAGCCGATCATGACGGCAAAACCGACGCCGATGGCCAGCGCGAGAACAACTCCAAGATTGACTCTGCCGCATTGTTTGGTCGGTTGATTCATGTGATGAATCCTATTCGCGCCCGTGGAGGTTCCGCAGAACCGAAGCAGCACTATTCCTTGACAAGTTTGAGGGCGATCAAGTCTTGCACATCGAGGACACCGACCGGTCTTCCCGCGCCATCAACAACGGGGATTTCGTCTTGACGATGGAGTTGAAACAGCATGACCGCGTCGGCAGCCGTTGCCGAGTCTTGAATCGTGCGTGGGTCTTTGGTCATCACCGTTTCGATCGGAGCGTCAAGCGACTCGGGGGCGCTCAGGACAAGTCGACGCAGATCGCCATCGGTAAAGATTCCGGTGAGTTTGCCGTCGTCATCGACCATCAAGAGTGCTCCGGGTCGCCGATGACCGGTGCTCGACTCTCGCAAGGCTTGCGACACGGTGCGATCGGGTGCAACCAAAGGCAGATTCTGCCCGGCTCGAAAACGCAACAGATCCGTCACCGGACGAAGCAGCCCGCCAAGCGTCCCGCCCGGGTGTCGCCGGGCAAAGTCGTCATTCGTAAAGTTCCTGCGTCTGGCAGCAGCAAGTGCAATCGCGTCTCCGATTGCCATCGCGGCCGTCGTCGATGCGGTGGGTGCAAGAAAACCGCCCGGCTCATCACGAACGCCGACCGCCAGCGTCACATCAGCGATCTGCTCGAGACTGGCAGGTTTCGAGTCGTCGTCAGTTCCCCGGGTGATTGCGACGATGGGCAACCCATCCTGCCGCAGCGTCGCTGCGAGTGCCACGACTTCCTGCGTCTCGCCCGAATGCGAAAGGCAGATCGCGACATCGGTACGCCGAAAACGACCAAGGTCACCGTGGGCAGCTTCGGTCGGATGGACAAGGTGCGATGGGATGCCGAGCGAACTGAGGGTGGCTGCTATCTTTGCACCGACCAAACCACTTTTGCCAAGTCCGGTGACCAAGACGGTTCCGCCTGATTCGGCGCAGTGCTCAATCAGCGTGACCGCTTTGATAAAAGAGTCGTCAACCCGGTCGGCAATGCACGAGACCGCTTCTGACTCAGCGCGCAAGACAGATTGGATGAGAGCCTTCTCCGCTGCTTGTGCTTCTTCCGTGACTGGAGCCGTCCTATGCATGAATCTAGGGTACACTGCCTCAAGGCTCGCGGCCTGCCGATTCGGCTCCCGTGCGCCCAATCAGGGAGTGAATCGCTGTGACGACCGAATACCGGGTCAGATTGGATGCCTTTGAAGGGCCATTGGACCTCCTGCTCTACTTGATTCGCAAAGCCGAGGTCGAGATTGCAGACATTCCAATCTCCGATCTCACGGACCAGTACCTGTCGTATATCGGTGATCTCGATAGCCAACACACTCGTATCGACATCGACACCGCGGGTGAGTTCTTAGTCATGGCGGCAACGCTGATGGAAATCAAGAGCCGCATGATCGCCCGCCAAGCCGAACCGGAATCGGAAACCCGATCGGACGACGATGGAGAAGGCCGTGAACTCGACCCCACCGACCCCCGGGCCGAACTTGTGCGGCAGTTGCTCGAATACAAAAAATACCGCGACATGGCGGACGGCCTGGAAGCACGACGCTCGTGGTGGGAGCAACGCTTCCCGGCAGCCTCGGCTTCGGTCGATCGTGACGAACTTGCCTCAGCGATTGAAGGGCTCGAAGAGGTGGATCTCGACGATGTCGAAGTGGTCGATCTCGTCCAGGCGTTCGCGCGCATCATCGGCAGCGTCAACCTCAATCGGCTCGGTGACCACGAAGTCGTCTCAGACGAAACACCCATCGAGTTGCATGCAGCCGACATCGTGGAACAACTGACCAGTGCAGAGCCGGGCACCAATGTCACGCTGCGAAGTGTATTGACCGGTCGAACCCGCGCCGAAATGGTGGGGCTGTTCCTCGCGCTCCTCGACCTCATTCGTCAGCAACGCGTCCTTGTGCGGCAGGACGACGACAACGACACCATCGGTGAAGTGATCATCGAACACCGCGATGACTGGAACGAGTCAGCGACGGACCCAGACGCTGACAGAGAGTCAGAATCAATCGAAGATTAAGATGTCGATCGCAGTTCGACTTATTTAGATCAGGTTTTCTCAACCACCCGTGATGTAACTCTCGAGCGAGTCAACCAGACCGTTGAGTCGTTGAGATTCAAAAGCGTTCAGATCGCCGATTGAAATCATGCCGATCAGTTTGTCGTCTTCGCAAACAGGTAAATGGCGGATGCGTTCACGGCGCATGATCTCTCGAGCTTCGCCGACAGTTGTCTTGGGGGGGCACGACAACGGATCTGCTGTCATCACCGATGAAACGGCGGTGGTCGACGGGTCTCGCTGATCTGCGACAATTCGGGTGAGAATGTCGCGTTCGGTGATAATCCCGATCAGAGTTGACCCCTGCATCACAACGAGTGAACCAATGCGGTCATCGTTCATGCGTTCAGCAGCCGTCAGCACCGTCTCGTCAGGCGCGATCGCCCTGATTCGACCCTTGTTTTCACGAATAATTGTCCCGAGCGTGTCCATCGCACAGCCTCCTTGCTGGCGCGGGGCGCTCCCGCGCCGGTGACCCGAGTCTATCAGAAATCGGTTCGTATTGAAAGCAAAAACCGGACCCAACAGCCACTCTAGCCCCCACCCGGTTGAGGGTGCGTGCTCCACCAGCAGTACAGGCGACCGGCGAAATGGATCAGAGAATGCCAAAGTTCATTAAAATCATGGCTCATCGGCAAAAAAGCGAGGGAACTCGTATGCTGCCATGGGCAGCCTGCAACGAAAAACATGGAAAGAGCCGCTTTATTGAGGCGTTCTGTTGGCCGTCACCGATGAATTCGACATGATTGTCCTGAATCATGAATAACGCCTCAGATTCAAACGAAAGCTCAGGTCCGCTCGACTCATCCAGATGGGCGGAAAATCGTCCAAGTGTGACCGCGACTTTGAAGCGTTCCCTATAGCAACGAATGGTCCATCCCAAGACCGAGCAACGATCGATAGACCATCTTGCTCGCTCGTCCGGTCGCAAGTTGACAATGCCTCTGTGGCGTACACTTCGTGCTGATCGTGTTTTTCGCAATGAGTAAATGAGAGACCCCATGCCAACCAAAGCCTTTGCCGCCAACGATGCAACCACCCCCCTCAGCCAGACCACCATCGATCGCCGCGAACCGACAGAGACCGATGTCGCGATCGAGATCGAATACTGTGGCGTGTGCCATTCTGATCTCCATTTTGTCCGCGATGAATGGAACATGACCATTTACCCCTGCGTGCCGGGTCACGAGATCATCGGGACCGTCACAGCGGTCGGGTCAAAAGTCAGCAAGTACAAAGTCGGTGACACGGTCGGTGTCGGGTGCTTGGTCGATTCGTGCCGCACATGCCAGTCTTGTGAGCGCGGTCTCGAGCAGTTCTGCACCGGCGGCAATGTGTTCACCTACAACGGACCCGACAAGTACTCCGGCGGGCACACTTTCGGTGGCTACTCCGAACGCATTGTCGCGGATCAAGACTTCGTGCTCAAGATCCCCAGCACCCTCGACAAAGCAGCTGCAGCGCCACTGCTTTGCGCCGGTATCACGACCTATTCCCCGTTACGCCACTGGAAGATCGGCCCGGGTCACAAAGTCGGTATCGTCGGGCTCGGCGGTCTCGGGCACATGGGGGTCAAGTTCGCCAAGGCGTTCGGTGCACATGTGGTTCTCTTCACAACCAGCCCCGGCAAAGTTGACGACGGCCTCAAGATGGGAGCCGACGAAGTGGTCATCTCGAAAGATGAGGACGCGATGGCCCAACACGCCGGATCGTTCGACTTCATCCTGGACACCGTTTCCGCAGATCACGATGTCAACGCCTATCTCGCACTCATCAAACTCGATGGCACGCACTGCCTCGTCGGTGCGCCTGAAAACCCGCTCGCCGTAAGTGCGTTCAGCATGCTTTTCCCGCGCAAACATCTCGCCGGTTCGTTGATCGGTGGCCTACCAGAAACGCAGGAAATGCTCGATTTCTGCGGCCAGCACAACATCGTGTGCGACATCGAAATGATCGACATCGAAGACATCAACGACGCCTACGAGCGCATGCTCAAGAGCGATGTGAAGTACCGATTCGTCATCGATATGGCGTCAATCAGGAAGTAGCAGAACGGCAGCCACAAGGGCTTCTTTCAACTTGTCGCATCGGCATGATCTGGATTCGTGCGGTGTGCGCAATCATGGGCAACCGGCTGAATACAACTGCAGGTATGTCATCACATCAAAGAAATCGACGATGCCATCAGCGTTGTAGTCGACAGCCGGATTTGAACTGCTGAACAGATTGAGAAAAGCCAGGATATCGAAGAAGTCGAGCATGCAGTAGGGGGGCGCCAGATCGATCGGGCATTCACACGCATACCGCGCGACATGTGCCGCACTCGTGTTGCCAGCCGTTCCGAACCAACCGCCAGCGAACAAACCAGGTGCGCCGTTGGCTGCCGCGACCGCGAGGCCTCCAATCGCTTCGACTGTCCCGTTGGTCCCCGTAACGGCGTTGTATGGGTTGAGCAGAGCCGACCAGTTGGCCCCATCCCATCGCGCAATGTTCATCGCGCTCACGCCGCCCGCCGAACTGAAATCCCCCCCGGCGTACAATTCATTGATACCAGAACTGTCATAGTCGAAACTGAACAACGCTCGCACGCCCGGCGCAAAACCGCCCGGCACCATGCCGCTGCCAAGCGCCCCGAATGAAAATCCATCCCAAGACGCAACGTGAGCGGCGGGTGTCGTGCCAGCCGCTGTAAACAAACCACCGATGTACAACTTGTTGCCCGCGAGATCAGTGTGGCTGACGAGCGCCATGACCTTGCCGTTCGTACCCGATCCTGCAGCTCCGAACCCGACCGGATACCACGCGCCCGATTTCCAGCGTGCGAGGTACGGGGTCACCGTGCCGCCGTTGACCGTGAAGGTTCCACCAGCGAAGAGCGACGGCCCGCCGCCCGGGCCGCTGCCGTCATCGTGTACAGCAAGTGCTCGAAACTCACCATTGGTTGTCCCTGTGCTCAGCGCCGACCACGCCGACCCATTCCATTTTGCGATGTTCTGCACCGTCTGTGACCCCGCCCGGGTAAATCGTCCGGCTGCGTAGAGTTCAGGTCCATTGCCGTCGTCAAACACCGCGAGCGCGTACACATCAGGCACGGCCCCCCCGCGCAGGCCCGAACCGAGTCTCGACCAACTCGTGCCGTTCCATTTGGCAATGCGGTTCGCAATGATGCCGTCGATCGAAGTAAAAGCGCCCGCAGCGTAGAGCGCCGGGCCGGAACCATCGTCATAAACCGCCAGAGCGTGCACGGTTCCATTCGGAGGCGCGCTGCCCACCGCGCGGAATGCAGCACCGTCCCAGCGGATGATGTAGTCACCGAGTAAGGCAGGCGCACCATTGATGAACGACCCACCGAGAAACAAACTCGGCCCTGACCCATCGTCGTAATCAAGCGCTGCGTACACCGTCGAACCGAGCCCGCGATCGAGCGGCGACCACTCGCCAAGATAAGGCTGCGCCGAGGCGCACGGCACACCGAGCAGCAGCAACAGGGTTGCAAACACGCGGGTCGGCTTGGACATATATCTGGTGATGCACTGTGACAACTGCATACGTTGATCTCCTGCGAGGTGCCCGACCAATGCGGCCATCGCAGCCGGTACGCGGGCACTCCAACTGTGCTCTGCACAGCCAGCGTCATTCTCTCAGATGATCATCAAAAAATGAAACAAAATCAGTTCCACCGTGTCAGATGCCACGCCTTCTTCCCTCGGCGCAGGGCAATGTGATTGCCATGCAACAGGTGAGCGGTGCCCAGTGTGGTGTCAGGTCCGATCTTCTCGCCGTTGACACTGACCGAGCCCGCCGCCAGAAACTCGCGGCCCTCACGCTTGCTCTTGGCAAGCCCGGTTTCGACGAGCAACTCAAGCGGGTCAACGCCATCGGCGAGGGTCGCGCGGTCGTGCTCACTCGTCGGTACATTGGCAAAGACCTCGGTCAGCGTGCTCTCGTCCAGCGAGCTGATGTCGCCACTGAACAGCGCCCGCCCGGCGGCTTCGGCCTGCTGCATCGCCGCCGCGCCGTGGAGAATCGTCGTTGCTTCCTGAGCGAGCCGCGTTTGGGCCAAGCGTCGTCCGGGGTCGGCGGCATGGGCGTTGGTGATCTCGGCGATCTCCAACTCCGAAAGAAAGGTGAATACCTTCAGCCAGTTCACAGCGTCCGCGTCCGTCGCGTTGAGCCAGAACTGGTAGTAGGCGTATGGACTCGTCCGGTCCGCGGTCAGCCACACCGCCCCGGTCTCGGTCTTGCCGAATTTGCCGCCGTCAGATTTGGTGATGAGCGGCCAGGTGAGGCCGAAAGTACGCGTGTTGTCTCCTGTGCGCAATGCGCCCTCGACCGCGCCGTGGAGCGATTGCTCAAACTCACCGAAGCGCGGCAAGAGCGTGCCGTCTCCCGCTTTCTCCAATGCGTGACGCAAGGTTGAAAGCAGTTCCGATAGGTCGAGACTATCGACACCACCCTCTTTCGCCTGCCTGAGAATGCTCGCGAACGATTGGAATTCATCGCGCACGATCTTGTTCGAGTGCTTTTCGATCTCCTCAACATACGGGAGCCACTCATCCTGCAAGCCAGGCTGGCGAACAGTCCGAAAGTTGTCCTCGGCAAGCGTGCGTCGGATCAGGTCTGTTCCCGCGACTATGTTCCCAAACTGATCACTCCCGCCAAACTGAACCGTGACGCCTTCGTTCTGGAACAGGTGCAAAAAGTCATACGCCTGCAGGATCATGTAACTGAACTCAGTGTACGAGATCCCCTGCTCGCGATTGTGCAGCCGCTCCTTGACCGATTCCTTCTGCATCATCATGTTGACGCTGAAATGCTTGCCGATGTCGCGCAGCGCGTCGATATACGAGATCTCGCCGAGCCAGTCGAGGTTGTTGACCAGCCGGTGGGGGGGACCATCAATCGGCCCGAGCACGCTCTCATAGATCGGTCGCTGGCTCTCAACATTTGACAGCACGATCTCGCGTGTCATCAGCGTCCGCTCGGCGCTCTTGCCCGAGGGGTCGCCGATGAGCCCGGTCCCGCCACCCATAACGACGACCGCTTCGTGCCCGGCCCGTTTGGCGTGGGCGAGGGCCATGATCGTGACGAGATTCCCGATCGTCAGGCTGTCCGCCGTCGGATCGAGCCCGGCGTAGATCCGCCGAGGCGTGTTGGCAGCATCCGAAAGGTGCTCTTGCAGGCCTTGTTCATCGGTACACTGATGCAGCATCCCGCGCCAGCGGAGTTCTTCGACAAGATCCGGTATCTGTGGCTCACTCATAGTCGCCAACGATAGCGGGGCAGCCGACCAATCGCTTCACGGACAGCCGGCTGCAAATCGACTCAGAAAATCCTGCAGGTCAAAGAAGTCGATCGAGCCATCACGCACGAAGTCGGCCTCGGTGCTTCCGATGCTGTAGTGATCGAGGAAGATCTGGACATCGGCAATGTCGAGCACGCTGTCGTCGGTGAAGTCAGGAAGGCACAGGCCATCAACGCGAGGGAGGCCGGTGATGAGAAAGCACATTTCAACACCGTTGTTTGATCCACTCACCAGCATTTTTTCGCCGGTCAGGGAGATGTCTAGCCCATGCCGCAGCCATACGCCGTTGTAGTCCATGTCAAGAGCCGGCCATCGGAGTCGAATCATGCCGAAATTGTCGCGGTAATAGACGGCATTCGAACTCTCATTGACCGACAGACTTCCGCCTGCCGCAGCAACTCCATATGCCGATGCTCGAAAGGTGTAGAGCGATACAAACACCCCGGTTTCGTTGAGGTACTGCCATCCTGTTTCCGGTGTCCACCGAATACCGCGCAAGGTCGGACCGAACTCATAACCAACGATTGTTCTGCCATCGTTACTAATGGATGAACCGTAAGACCAACTCTCTGGAACCGGCGGCTCTGTCACGAGCATCCCGTCGTGCTCAGACCAACGGAACGCGGTCGCTTGAGTTATGTCTCGATACTCGATGTATCCCGTCACAAAGACCCCATTATGGCTGACGGCATAGGCAACCGATCTTTGCACGAGATCACGATTTGGACCGAGCAACTCTGCCTCATCTCCATCAACCCACCTGCAAGCCAACAGTTGACCTTGATGACTGGAGACAGAACCGACAACGGTTCGGCCATCGCCGCTGATGTCCCACGGGAAACCGTATTGCCACTCCTTTGGCACAGGTAATTTGGTCATTCCTGATTCACTTGTCCAGGAAAAACCGAATCGGTCGTCACCACGCTCAGCAAAACCAAAAACTTTCTGGCCGTCATCACTGACCACCCGCGCTTCGGATTTCGTGAGACTTGGGTCGTCACCAATCAGATGCATGCCTTCCTCGGCGGTCCACCGCATCGCGAGCCAACGATCGTCAACTTTTGCCTTTCCGACAACCACAGTGCCGTCAGAATTCATGGCAATCGCTATAGCACCCAGTCCGTTTTTTACTTGTCCAAGATTGTGTATGACTGGTGGGGGGGAAGCAGCCGCGAGCGTGGCAATCATGATTGTGAACAGGCCAAACCATCGCATGAGCATTCTCCCGAGCAGCGATCAGTTCAAACACCAGACGCTTCAAGCAGTATCTCAGAATGGGATCATCGAGTCAATGGTGCGATTTACCGCGGGCTCAAAGCCCACCCAGCCGAAACCGCACCATCCGCCCAGTGCCGCATGTCGTTGAGCGTGTCCCAGCCCATGGTGCGGGCGCTGCCGTCGAGCATCGCGGTGACGGCTTTGCCCCGGTGCCGCAGCGACACAAAACCGGAGTTTGCACCGACATTGGGTGCGTCTTGCTCATACCGATTCTGCCATTGGCGACCGGTGCTCGCGAACATGTTCGGGCTGCGAACGAGGAAGTACCCTTCCTGCCTTGGGTCGAGTCCTTCGACCACCTGTGCGCCATCATTGAGCCCGCGGGCCGACGCGAACGCGATCAGTTCGGATGCACGGCGAGGCTGATCGAGCCGTTGCACGAACCATTGTCCATAGATGTCCGTGAGTCGACTGTCGAACGCGAGGTCGTGGCTGTTGCCCCCGATGAAACTTGCATTGATCCCGAGTGACGGATACAGGCTCACCCGATAGTCGATATCGGGAAGCGAGAAATCGATGTCGTAGGTGTACATTCCACCGAAGTTGTAATCGAGATAGGGTGCCAGTCGCCACGGATACCGCTTGGCGATTTCTTCCGCTGCCGGCCCTCCACCGATCGGTTCGCCCGCAAAGTCGAGCGGTGCACCGTTGCCGCGCACCATGTCGTTGGTTGCATACCCGACGAGAACGCGCCCGCCGTGGTCATCAGCGTACATCGTGTATGCAGCCATGAGTTGCTTGGCTACTGCGGTCTCGACGCATTGCCTGCCGATCGCGCGTGCACCAGCCAGCGCCGGGAGCAAGATCCCGATCAGAAGCGCGATGATCGCGATGACCACGAGCAATTCGATCAGGGTAAATGCAGACCGTTGTGTGCGATTTGAAATTGGGAACATGTCAGGCCTCTGTCGAGTATGTACATCGTCAATTGACCAATGGTTCTTGCTATCCATCATTGCAACCGGTTCTCATCGAATCCTCTTTGAATGTCTGTAGAATCGGAAAAATTCTTGTCAGGCGAGTAGTCCAATCGTGTGGTCGTCGTATAATTGCAACTGTGTCGCAGTTCGCCCAATTCCGGACAACGACTGGTGCAATTGCCCACAATTGACTTCAAGCCAGGAGACAGTCCGTGTCAAAACTGCTCATAACGGCTATCGCAACCGCCACAATTGGTGGGTTCGCTTCATCATCGTTGGCCCAGTTGATCGATCATTCGTGGACCACACCTGATGGCGATCGCTGGATGTACGCCTTCAATGGCACGCCGGGCACTCGGTTTACAGCCAACACCTTTGGCAAGCCTCTTGTCAAGCAATTCGACGATCGTGATTCTCAGTTCATCCTGATGTTCGACACCGCAGGGATCATCCCACAGGGCATGGGATTGGATGCTTATCGCATCGTCTCTGCGACCGTCACCGTCACCGTGTTCAATGCAGATGAGTTTTTTTACGACGGCACCAACGATCCGATCGCGAGTTACCGCCCGATCGATGACCCGCTGTATGAATCAGATGTCGATGTGGGCCGCCCGATTGAAATTTTTCCGGTTGGGTATCGCGATGGATTCGATCTGACGAATTGGCAGGAAAACAGCCCGTTCAATGTCGTCGGCGACCCGCTGATTGACGCCAAGCGCATCCGCACCGCGTTTGCAGCGTCGATTGACGCAACAGGCATCGCCGCCGATGTGTCGCTTGCTGTGCGCGATCAGATTGCAGACGAGGCGATGGCCATCGGAACGGCGCCGTTGACGGCGGGTCACTCGGTCCCGGCCGACACGACTTTTACATTTGACCTGGATCTGTGCGACCCCGGTGTACGACGATACTTTGCCGAGGCATTTGATCATGGCCGATTGAACCTGGTCATCACATCGATCCACGGCGCGTCATATGACCCCGACATCGGGCCGGGCGATCCGTCATATCCGATCTTTTACACGAGCGAAAACCCACTTGCAATTGCCTTCGGCTACACGCCGACCCTCGACCTCGTTGTGCGCGTCGGTGGTGCTGGCGACTACAACAGCGATGGCACCCGCAACTTTTTCGACGCGCAAGCATTCCTCAACGATTTCAGCGCTCAAGCGCCCGAGGCCGATGTCAACACCGATTGCACAATCGACTTTTTCGATGTGCTGCAGTTTCTCAATGAATTCAGTCAATGACCCATGCGTATGAAAGGGCTGTCATGAACCGATCATGGACTATCGCTGTCGCCTTGTGTCTCGCGTCTCCTGCACTCGCGGACACGATCAACTACAACAACCCAACCTTTGACCGCTGGAACTACCCATTCAATGGGACCGTGGGTACGCGCGATGTGGCGACCTTGTTTTCAAGTGGTTTTGTGCCCGGCATGTTCGACGATCGTGATGCCCAGTTCCTCAATACCTTCGTGACAGCAGGCGATGTTGCAACGGGTCTCGGTGCGAGTAACTACCGCATTACCAGTGCTCGTTTTACCGTGACGCTGGATAGTCGCTTTGCAGATGTGTTGGTCTACGACAATACCTATGACGCGTTTTCCACCGCGCGTCATCCGGCTCAGGGCGGCAACACACAGGACACCGACGCAGGTCGGCCACTTGAGCTCTATGGCACGGGATTCCGAAACGGACTCAATCCGTTCAGCTACAACGATTCGCAGGCGTTTGCGTTTGACGATATCACACTCGAAGGCGTGCGTAACGCCTACGCAGCCGATGTCGATGCCAACGGCCAGGTGCGCGATGTCTCAAACAATGTGCGCGACGGCTTTGAAGCCAATCCGTTTGCGATCGGTCAGGTCGCAGGCATGAATCCGGGCGATCTGATCGGCGCTGATACGACCTTCACTTTTGATATCGATACTTCGCATGCGGGTATTCAAGCGTACCTGGCAGCGGGTCTCGATTTCGGCGCTATCTCATTGTCACTCACCAGTCTGCATCCCGCGACACAACCGGGCGGGGGTGGTGACGAAATCACCTTCCCGGGCTTCTATACGAATGAGTCGTTCTTCCCCAACGCGCAAGCCGCGACACTCGAGTTCACCTACGAGATTGTGCCTTCGCCGGCCGCATTCACGGTGTTGCTCGGTGGTGGTGTTCTGGGAATGCGTCGCAGACGAGCCTGAACCCAGCGCCGCGTATGTCTCGCTATTGACCGTTCGAGACAAAACTGGTAGTTTGCGGGTGTCATGAAAGGACACTCGCTGCGATGAATGCACGCTCAACGATGAAAGTCGGCGGGTTGCTGTGCGCTCTCGCAATCGGCTTGGGGTTCGGTCTTGTTCCTGTTCAACCCGATTCCATCGCACCGGTCGACTCGGCGGCAGTCGATCTTGAACGCCGACTCGCAGAAGATGTCCGTCCGATTCTGGATGCCTATTGCATCGATTGTCATGGTGAGCGACGGCGCAAAGGCAAAGTGCGACTCGACGCGCTCGCATCCATCCACGATATTGTCAATCTCGGTGAAACGCTGGACCTCGCACACGAGATGCTCTCCACCGGGGAGATGCCTCCAGAAGATGAGGTCAGGCCGACCGAGCATGAAGCACTGGTGGTCATGCAGTGGATCCGCGATGCTGCAGACTACTACCCGGCGGATGGGGCGATCGACCCCGGCTGGTTCACAATTCATCGGCTCAATCAGGCCGAGTATCGCAACACCATGCGCGATCTGCTCGGTGTTGATGCCGACGAAATTGACCTGACAGCCGGACTACCGCCCGATGATACCGGATACGGCTTCGACAATAACGCGGATGTCCTTACGATTTCACCGCTACACCTCGATCGTTACCTGACGGCTGCCGAGCGGGCACTGGATTATGCCTTAGGACCGGTCGTCTCAATCAACGACGAACCGGTCATGCTGCCGCACCTTCGGATGTCTGGCGGGGGGAATGCCCTGCCGCGAGGCGGGTTCTATCTCTACACAAATGGTGCCGTTGAAGGCACATTTGAAGCTCCGATCGCCGGGACATACGAGATCGAGTTTTCAAGTTGGGGGACACCGGGTGGCGACGAAGACCCGCGGCTATCGGTGCGGGTTGATCGCAAGGAAGTTGAGTCGTTCTGGATTCCGGCTCGGCGAGATAACCCCCAAACCGAACGGGTTCGGTTGAATCTGGCAGCCGGTCGTCATGTCATCGCCGGTCACTTCACCAATGACTACTACGAACAGGATGTCGCCGATCGCAATCTGGGCATTGATTTCATCGCGGTCGCGGGCCCGTTGACGATTGACGACGATGCACGCCCGGCAGGATATGCACGGGTCTTTGGCAGCGAATCGGCACTCACAAAGTCAGGAGCCGCTCGCACCATCATTTCTGACTTTGCCGCGCGTGCATTTCGTCGCCCAGTGACGAATGAAGAGATCGAGCCGTTGCTTGCGCTTTATCGAGGCGCACTTGCAGCCGGCGACGAGCGTGAGGAAGCGATAAGACTCGCTCTCACAGCCTGTCTGGTTTCGCCGCGATTCCTGTATCGCGCTGTTGTGCCGGGCGAAAGCGTCGATGCGATGGGAACGCAACGACTCGATGCTTTTGAACTCGCAAGCAGGCTTTCGTACTTCTTATGGAGCAGCATGCCGGATGATGCCCTCTTTGCCGCAGCAGAGTCGGGGGCGTTGCTTGATGATGACACACTCCGCGAACAAGTAGGGCGGATGCTTGCAGACACAAAGTCTGAGGCGTTCATTGAGAACTTCGTGGGTCAATGGCTGCAGTTGCGGAATCTGGCCGAGGTCGAGTTCGACCAGGAACGATTCCCAGAGTTCGATGACGGGCTGCGTGCGTCGATGATCACCGAAGCCACGCTGTTCTTCGGGGATGTCGTGCGTTCAAACAGAAGTGTGCTGGATCTCATCGATAGCCAGGATACTTTCGTCGATCAACGCCTCGCATCGTTGTACGGATTGCCCGATGCGCCGCGCCGAGGATTTCAGCGTGTCGAACTTCCCGAATCGTCGCCGCGTGGGGGGGTCATCACGATGGCCGGTGTGCTTGCGGTCACAAGTTACCCGACGCGGACGAGCCCGGTTCGGCGTGGTCTGTTTGTTCTCGATGAGATACTTGGGGTGCCTCCGCCCCCGCCCCCGCCCGATATTCCACCGCTGGAGCAGGCGCAGCAGATTGTCGGTCCTGAAGCAACTCTGCGCGAACAACTGCAAGCACATCTGAACGATGCGACCTGTGCCTCATGCCACCGGAGGATGGATCCTATCGGTCTTGCCATGGAAAATTTCAGCCCGACGGGTGCGTGGCGCAACGTGGTCTCGGGCACGCCAATCGACGCTTCCGGGGCACTGCCAGGAGGTGTGGCGTTCTCCGGTGCTTCAGAACTCAAAAAGATTTTGCTGGCACGCGAGCGGCAATTTGTCGAGAATCTATGTAAGAAAGTGCTGACTTACGCTCTTGGTCGAGGGCCTGAGCCTTTTGATCGTCCGGCAATCGGTCGCATGGTGCGACAGACACGCGATGCGGATGGTCGATTTGGCGCGTTGGTAGAAGCCATCGTGCTCAGTGATACCTTCCGTTCGTATCGGCAGAGGAGTGCATCGCATGACCCGACAGAGTGATTTCACGAGACGAGCAGGTCAATCGTTGCAGGTGTCGCGTCGAGCCGCGCTCCGGGGCATCGGTGTGACGATGGCGCTCCCGATGCTTGATATTATGGGGGGGACGGGCTCAATCGCCAAAGCCGCATCGACGATCAGTTCGGGAACATCCGCGGCTGCCGCTCCGTTGCGGAGTGCGTTTATCTTCACACCCAATGGCGTAAACTTCCCGGCGTGGAAACCAAGTGGTGTCGGGCGCGAGTTCAAACTTTCGCAAACGCTCCAGCCGCTCGATTCGGTTCGCAAGCATCTCAATATCATGCAAGGGCTGACCCTTCAAAAAGCCAGAGCAAATGGCGATGGGCCGGGCGACCACGCGCGTTCTTCCGCGACCTTCCTCACCGGGCAGCAAGCCCGCAAGACGAGCGGGAACGACATCAGCCTCGGCATCAGTATCGACCAATTCGCAGCCAAGCAGATCGGACGCGAGACACGCTTGCCATCTCTCGAAATTGGGTGTGAGAACGGCAAGCCAGCGGGCAACTGCGACTCCGGGTATTCATGCGCCTATTCCTCAAATGTGTCTTGGTGGGATGAAGATACACCAATGCCCAAGATGATCGATCCTGCGGCGGTGTTCGAGACACTGTTCGGTGATGCTCAACGCACCGCCGAACAGCGCGCCACCTTGCGCCGCAGAGCGAGTATTCTCGACTATGTGCGCGACGATTCGCGCCGGCTTGAACGAAGACTCGGCACCACTGATCGTGAAAAACTTGCCGAGTTTCAAAACGCCGTCCGCGAGATTGAACGCCGTGTGCAGTCGGCAGCCGCCGAAACGGATGAAGCGCCCGATCCCGGTCGCACGGCACCGGCTGGTATTCCGCGCAAACTCTCCGAGCACATCGATCTGATGTATGACATGCTGTTGCTTGCGTTTCGGACTGATTCAACGCGTATCAGCACATTCATGATCGGAACAGGCGGGAGCAATCGATCAATTCCGGAAATTGGCATCAAAGAAGGACATCACCAGCTCTCACACCATCGCGGCGATGAAGACATGGTTGAAAAGATTCGCAAGATCGATCGCTTCTATGTCGAACGGTTTGCGCGATTCGTAGACAACATGGCCAAGACGCCCGAGGGACAGGGCTCGCTTCTCGACAACTGCCTCATCATGTACGGAAGCGGCATCAGCGACGGCAACCGTCACAACCACGAAGACCTGCCGATCGTATTGGCGGGGGGGCGGAACAGTGGCATTGACACCGGGCGGGTCGTCGCCTACCCCAAAGAAACTCCCTTGTGCAATCTCTATGTGTCCATGCTCGAACGCATGGGGTGTGATGTGCAGAGTTTCGGCGACAGCACCGGCCCGCTCAGCATCTAAACGATCAGCAGCACGCATCGAGTCTGGGCAATTCGCTCAGGCATATTCGACTGATTGACAAAACGAAGCCGCCCGGTCTGGGAAGACCGGGCGGACTTTATTTTAATGGCTTGCGATTTTCATCGGCGGCGTTTGATCGCTGCGAGTCCGCCCATTCCGAGCAAGGCAAGAGTGCTCGGCGTGGGGACGATCTGATAGCGAAGGAAGTCGCCCGCGCTTGATTGAACACCCCATTCAGTTGTCGAGGCATCACTGCGTGAGAGGTGATCAACACCGGGGTCACCGCCAGTGCCGCCGCTGCTGAACACATCGAAGTCGATGATGTCGCCAACGGAAAGACCCAGTGAGGCAAGGCTCACCCAGACGCTTTGCACGCCTGCTGCATGCCCGGCGTCAGTACCGCCAATGAGTCCGCCACCGACATAAGTTGCATCAGTCAATCCCCAGGCTGCCCCATCCCATGAACGGAGTTCGCCTCCCATGCCGCTGCCGCCGTCGTCAGCCCATGTTCCAATGAAATCTGTGATGCCACGACCCCAATCGACATTGCGATTCCACGAGCCTGGGTCGGTGCTGTTGTCGCCAGCGTTGCGACCGGTGTCGATGCCGACGACATACTTGCCCCAGTTGGTTACATCGATATCAGCATTGACCTGAATATCGAAATACAGGTTGGTGGCATCGTTGGTCACAGTGACGCTGACGAGATCGAGGTGATTGAAACCTTGATCAAAGAAGAAAGCGTCCAGATCGCCACCGGTGTCGGTGCTCCCTGTGTTGTCGTTGTAGACATCCGCTTGCGTTGCGCCGACCAAACCAGCGCAAACCAGACCCATCAGTATTTTCTGCATTGTGGTATCCTCACTCCCTGCTATTGAACAACCGCTCCTCACGCTCAGGAGGCAGTTCAACTAATAGGTACCCCAAAAACTGGGAATTGGGTAGTATTTCTGCGGTTTGTATGCCCAGATCAGGGAATTCCTGACTCAATTCAGGGCACAGTGCGTGGAAACAAGAAACGCAAAGCGTCCGGCAGCCTTCTCGCCCACGATGACTCATCGTGAACTGCACCAGCCTCGAGGACGAAGTGAACTCGATCGTCACCGATTTGATCTGCCAGTCTCAGCGCCAAGTTTCGCGACTGATCAGCAAGTTCCCGATTCCGACGGGCGACATTGGGCGCTTCGCCCATTTCGTGATCACCTACGCCGATAAACACCCGCATCTCGTGTTTGCCAGCTTGATACCTCGGTATAGCAGTGTCGTCTCCGATTGCCGCGATACTTTCGAGCAGGAGCAGACCGAATCGTTCTGGATGCCGTTCAGTCATCGCGAGTGCGATGGTCGCGCCCAGAGATGCACCGCCAACACCTGTGAACTCCGGACCGGATCGCGCACGCACCGCTCGTTCAACGCGAGGCATGACAGTTGATGTAAACCATTTGATAAACGCTTCACCGGCGGCTTCCGTTTGCCAGCGTTTGCCGAGATTTTTCATAGCAGCTGCTGGTGTGTACTCCTGTATTCGGGCCGCTCCTGCGTGGGGAACACCCACGATGATGAATGGCGTGACTTCACCCGACGCGATCAACCTCGTTGCGGTTTCGTCAGCGTGCCATTCACTCGGCGGAACATCCTGTTTCTCAAATACATTCTGTCCATCGAACAGATACAGCACCGGATAGTGACGGTCCGCATTCTCGGGTTCGTCGTACCCTGGTGGCAGCCAGATCAGCAGATCGCGCATGACCCCCGCAGCCTCGCCCGCCCCCCCGGAAACCTGGAGACGCTTGAGGTTGCCAGTCACATCCCAGTCCCGATATTGCGTATTCTGTCGCCCGCTGGCAATGTCAGACGGGCTCCTGAATCGCGGAATTCGAAACTCGAACACCGGCCTTTCGCCTGATGCAAGTGTGGCAGGATCAACCTTCGGTAGTGTCCGATTTTCGATGTCCATGCCATCTGGGTCGGTCTCGACATAATCCCATGAGCCAAGTGTGAACTTGAATTGAATCGTGCCGGTCCGCTCGGGCTTGTCAAAGACGAGTTGCCATTTGCCGTCTGATCGTTGAGACATCAGGAAATCTGGGTTCGCCGGATCCCACCCTCCGTGATTCGATGCGAGGTACATCGGGCGATCAGGCGACGCGACGCGAGCGATGTCATCAACGACAACAACGAATCCCTGTTCCAGTTGTTCAGTGTGAACCAACTCGGGCTGTAAAAGCAGCGAGCATAGCGTGGTCAGAACGGCAGCAATTGGTGTCAGCATGATGCGATCATAATCGCAATCACATCGCCGAGCGCGCACACCCATCCGTTCAGTTGACAAAATGAAAGACCGCCCGCGATGAACGCGAGCGGCCGGTCTGATTCAGTATTGGAAGGTCAGACGCTTACGGGCAACCCGCTGCGAAGAGACCGAGATAGATCTGGACATCAAAGAAGTTCCACATGTTGTCTTCGTTCATGTCCGCCGTGGGATCCATCGCCGTGAAATCACCCAGGAAATCGAGCACATCAAAGAAGTCGAGCATGCCATCCACGATGCGATCAGGAATGCACACATCGGGTGCAGCGCTCAAGTTCACATACTGCGTGCCATCGATCAGGTTGAAGTCGATAAGGCTGACTTCGCCGAGGTTGTCGGCTGCTGGCAAGCCGCCGATGACCTGGTTTGAAACGAAGTCGAAACCGCCACTGACGATCCAGCCTGCGAGCAGAATATCCTGCGTGCCGTCCCAACCGAGTTCGGTCAGATCGACGCAGATTTCAACGCCGGTGTTGACATCAGCCGCTCCAGCCGCACTCGATTCAGAAACGCCGGCGACATTTGAGTTATCGATCGAAGTCTGCACGAGGCCAGCTGCAGGCACATCGCTCGGATCAGCAGCGCCGGTCAGAATATCAAGCCCAAGGAGCGCTGAAGCACGCGGGCCGTAGTTTGAATACAGGTTGGAAAGGAATCCGTCCTGCAGGTCAAACTGCGAACCGGAGAAGTCCATCACCTCGACTGCATCGACAACCGGGTTGCCCTGGCCGTCTGTAACATGCCCGCCGAAGTATGAGCCATAGTCAGCGTTGAGAGCAAAGAACGGATCGGTAATCGTTCCATTCGTGCGAAGGACCGCGCAGTCGGTGAAGTTCTGCAGATTGCCCGAGCCGCCGTCAACACCGTTGTTGACATTGATCCAGAAATCGGCTTCAAACCCGGTATCGAAAACCAGATCGGCATGGCGGTTCAAGCCGTTAAAACTGATGTCCACATTGTCATTGCGAAGCGTCCCCTGTCCGCCCGGTGCGCAGTCAATGAACAGGCTCAGCTTGTTGTAGTTCGACTCCATGTTGCCACCGATGAAGATGTACAACTTCCCATTGACAGTGTCGATATATGAACGGACATTGTCCAGTTCCGAGCCATAGCCCCAGTTCGCATCCGGTGCGACCGGCGACGCCAGCGAGGGCGAACCAATCACGCCGACCGTGTTGGAGTTGTCATTGCCAAGGCTGTGCCCATTGAGGATCGCGCCCGCGTTCGCTGAGCCGTACCCGGCAAGCGAGCCCTGATCGTCGATCGTACCAGACAGCGAACCTGTCCACAGACGCGGGACATTCGGGGTGGTCCCGTCGTCATCGTCGTCATTCCATGAGTCGGCTGAGACAACAAAGTCTGCACCGAACCCCGCATCAAAGACGAGCCCTGACATGCCGTTGACAATAAACCCGCCGTCGCCAGCTCCACCGGTGAGCGTTGTGTCACCCGTTCCACCGTTGTTGTCAGTGTCGAGGTACAGGTCGATCGCATTGCCGTTGTACTCAAGATTGCCCGCGATGAAGATGTACAGGTTGACACCATCAGTTGCGACATACACCGCGTCGATTTCTGAGCCGCCGCCATTCGGACCAGCGCCATCGACGGTGCCGTCAGTTTCGTTGCCAAAACCGGTGTAGTTGGTCTGCAGGAACTGCGCCGCGCCGTAGTTGACATCAAGCGTGCCGTCGACCACAATCGCGCCTTCGGTCGCCATGAATGTGGCGTGTTGCGTTCCGCCCATCGCGGTGAAGTCAGGTGAGCCGCCGATATTGCTGGTGTCGATCGCAAGATCACCAGCATGAATGATCTGGTTGGACATGAATGTCCGGTCGCCCGAGTTTACCCAGCCGGCCATCTTGAACGGCGTGGTCCCGCCCGATGACTCCAGTGCTCCGCCGATTGCTGTGAGGGGAATACAGATCTCGACACCGGTGGTCACATCGCCGGGGGGGTCACCAAAGTCGCCGCCGGTGAATTCGCCAGCCTCGTTATCGCCGAACCCGGTCGGCTGATTCTGCGCCCACAGCACATCGCTGTAGAACGAGCCCTCGGTCCCTTCATCAAAGACACCGTCGATGGTGGGCTGTGCAACCGCCAGGCCCGCAATTGATGCGAGCACCCCGGCACAATATACACGCTTCAAATCGTTCATCATGTTGATCTCCCTCAGAAAATGATTGGTTTGACCTTCAACGACACCGCCGCAATGGCTGTCGTGTCGATCACCGCAGACGGTTGCACTCCACCGCAACCGAATCCGGTCTTGTGACGAAACAGATGAATGGTAGCAGGACCACGCCAATTGTCATAGCAGATTCATGACACGCAACACAGAAAGGTTCGTCAAATAGCGACCCTGGCACGCTTTGCACGCAGGCAGCTGGGTCTGATCCACGATTCGCGGTTGATCCATTTTCGAGAAGCGATATCATATAGATTGAGACCAGAAGGTGTTGGCGTGGCTTCATTCGAGGCGTTCGCAATCAGCCGACCGCAAGGCAGAGCAATGAAAGAAGGACCTGACATGAACCGTCCGACACGATCCAAGAACGCGTTCACACTCATCGAGTTGTTGGTGGTTATTGCGATTATCGCACTTCTTATCGGCATCCTGCTCCCGGCCCTGTCCAAAGCCAGACGCGCCGCTCAGGTCGCGACATGCCTCTCCAACACCCGTCAGGTGTCGCTCATGATGAACGGGTACTCGAACGACAATCAGGACTGGTACCCGCTCTTGCCATTTAACGCGACCGCCGAAGCAGCATGGCGACGCCCGCGCGTGCCCAATAACCCCGGTGCCGGGCCGTATCTCACCAATCAACACATTTATGGCGGTGTCGCGGGTCTGTTCAGCACCTATCAAATCGGTGATGGCGTAGCCGGTACGCCGCCTACAGGTGACGCTGGTCATTGGGGCTCGCTCGTTCCCGGTCAGGGTTTTGTCGTCGGGGCCTATGTCAATGGCAACACCTCGCCGCTCCTTGCAACTTACAGCGACGGCTTCGAAATGCTCAAGTGTGCGTCAGACAAAGAGACCATCTACTGGGGTCGGTTCTATGGCTCGCAGGAGACTCGGCTTGAATCGGCCGTCAACGCTGGTCGGCTCAAGTTCCCGCAGGCGCCGGGGGGGTCGGAAGATGTCATCGGCTACAACATCAGTTACATGTACATCGCCGGCTTCAAGGCCTACGACTCGCAGATCCTGAGCCCCGCGCCGCTGTGGGGCGATGAAACCCAGGCATCCGATGTGGGCACCAACTCGTTCTATGGCAACGATGCCGACGCCGAGTATGCCGGGCTCACGATCCAGGGCGACAACCAGCATCGCAGTTACGCCAAGGGCGACAACCATGGCGACGACGGCGGCAACTGGGCCTTCACCGACGGCCACGCGTCGTTCTTCACCGAGAGCGTGCACGAAGTGTTCTTCGAAACACCAGAGCCCGGCGAGCCGCCGCGCAACGCGCAGAGCATCAACTCGATCAATCCGTACCGCAGTTATCTCGTGCAGACCATCGACTGATCGAGTCACCTCCAGTGATGACAGCATGATCTTGCGTTCACACGCCGACTCAATCGCGGGCATCGCGCGGGTGATGAAGATTCTCGACTAGTGCGAGCTCAATTGCAACCGAATCAGTCTTTGAAATCGGTGGCAGAGGTCAGTGGTTCAGGACTCTGCGTCACCGCAGCCTTCGGGTTCAACCCCTGCGGCTTCGTCGGCAATGATTCGTTCGGCGTGAGAGTTCAACTCACGAAGGTGGAACACCATACCGACAACAAACAGAAGTGAGAATGCGACGAATCCCAATACGGTCCGTATTTCTAGTGAGACCGAATCCCGTATGAGCCGGTTCACGATGAGAATACTCATCATTCCACCCACAGAGACGACGATGATGAACCATGCTTTCTTGGGCGGGATGCGTTGTTTCAGGCCCATGCACCCAGAGGCAGCATTGACGACACGAAAAACTTCGGGAGGGGGAAGTGCTCGAACCGCTGGCACGAGTCGCTTGACGAACTTGGTTTGCACATCATCCGGCCATGTGGTTTCGGCCTCGTTTCCGTTGCATCGCGCGTGGCCGCGAGCTGCCAAAACGGCTTCGATGCATCGGGTCATGTCGCGCTTGTACAACACGCGGCGGACGAGATTGCCGAACAGAAGCGACAGCAAGAACTCGGCCCCGATGAACAACAGCACGAAGTGCCACGGCAACAGAATGATGGCCGCGATCAGCAAGCCGAGTTGGAATATGCCGATGGCGATGGTCTTCACAGCGAGTGGCGAACGCCACAACGGCCGGCGCCAAGCGAGCGACCAGGCATTCTGAATGACCAGTTCGGCCTCACCGGCCTCAAGACCGTCGAGCATCGGATACTGATCAGGTTGCAGCCATCGCAGTTGGCGCGGCATGGTCGTCCTCTCGTGCGTGAACGAGTGAAGTATACAGGATGGCTGATCGATCACCGGTGACAGCCAACGATGGGCGTGTTTCTCAACTGCTCGACTCGGTCAGGATCTCATGATCCCAACGATTCATCACCGCCGCCGCGACTGCATCAACCGAGATCCGTTCCATCAGGCTCACGAGCGCGTCGTTCTTATGGTCGAGCGTGTCGCCCGGCTCGATGTGCTGGATGACATCCGCCTCGCGTTGATACGGGCCCACCTTGCTGACATCGGTCGGCCCGAAAAGCGCCACGGTAGGGCGGTCAAACCCGACCGCCATGTGCAGCGCCGCTGAGTCATTAGCGACCACCACCCGTGCCTGTTCGATGACCGCCATCAGCACACCGATCCTTGTCTTGCCAACAAGATCGACGACACGATCGTCGGCTGCAAAAGGTTCCAGCAATGCTCGGCACTGTTCCCGTTCATCCGGGCCGCCCACGATGGTGACACGATCAACACCCGCTTCGAGCGCGCGCGTCGTGAGTTCGGCAAAGCGTTCGATCGGCCACCGCTTGGCAGCCCACCGACTCGTCGGAGCGAGCACGAGTCCAGGCTCACCGCACAGTTGCATCGCTGCATCTCGGTCGGTATCACTTGTGTAGAGCCGCATATCGCGGACCGGATCAATCCCGGCAGCATCCAAGAGCCCCAGCATCCTGTCCACCGCGTGCAGCGATTTGTCGATGACATGCTTTTCGGTGTAGTGAAACCCCGCCCCCTCCTGCGCGTTGGCGTACCCTAGTCGCCACGGCGCTTTCGTCCCCCGAGCAATCAAGCCGCTTCGCAGCAATCCCTGAGCATCGACGACGAGGTCATAGTCATGCTGACGGACCGATTTCATCCAGCCCAGCACCTTGTCAAGCCGTAAAGAGCGCCCAAATCGGCCGAGTTCTTTGCGTGGAAACGGGATGGCCTTCCCGAGATTCGGGTGGGCCTTGATGGCTTCGACGAAACTGTCCTGCACCAGCCAATCGACCCGGGCATCAGGAAATGCCCGCTGAAGGCTCACCAGCACCGGGACTGATCGGCACACATCGCCGAGTGCACTGGGACGAATAAGCAGGATGTGTCGGGGATCGCGGGTAATCATCCAACCTGTTTCCCGAATACATCAAAGAAGGGGGTCACAGCCCCCGTTCTCTGAATAGGATCACGCGACCCAACGAAGGAGGAATACGCATGGTATCGCACAAGGTATGGCACAAGAATACTCGTCTGCTCGGATTCATGTCAGCAACTTCGGTTCTCGCAGCAGCCGCTGTCGCCGAGGTGAAGCCGCTGTTTGTCATGGAGACGGCTCCATTGCGAGCGTTCGCACCTGATGACCTCGATGCTGGACTCATCCGCGCGATCGAGATGCTGCCCCTGCGTATTGAAGAACTCCCAAGCGAGATCCCCGGGTTTGAACAGCACTACGCCGCCATGGCATCGAGCATGCTCCGCACCGCATCAGAACCAATGCGCTTCGCGGTCGTGCACGATTCGGACGCTGCCAATGGACCCACCATGGGCTATGGGCTCGTCATGAGTGTGCGCACAGCCGATGAAGAAACCGCACTCAACATGCACAACCATTTGATGGCGGCCATTCAGCAAACCGGCGGCCCGGAACTGCGTGCGCATGACGCCGGATTCATGATGCTCGAAATGCCCGATGCCCCCCCGGTCCTCTTCGGCCCACAAGCAAACGGCGACGACTGGCACTATGAGTTGCGCCTGGCCTACGACGGCCCGTCCGCTGGGCTCATTGATGCCCCGGTTGATGGTACGGTTATGCGTATGTCGCTCGACCTGCGCACACTCGCGCCGGTCTTCAATATGGCCAAAATGCAGGCAGAGAATGAAGGAATAGATATCGCTGCCAGTCTGATGAGCGAACTTGAAAACGCCGGGCTTGCTGGCGAAAACGCACTGCGCATGAACATGGAGATGGGCTACACCGACGATGGCTCGGTGACCCACGCCCGGATCGACAACCTCGGCGCCATGTGGTCGGCGTTTTCACTCCCGAGCGGCGCGATCAGTCGTTCGACCTTCAACCTGGTACCAGCCGACGCTGCCTCGGCGAAGTTCTCGCGTTTCGATCTCGAGATGATGCGCACCATGGTCGAAAAACTCGACCAATATGAAGTGCCCGCCTCGGAATACCTCGACTACTTCAGTCAATCGACCGGCATCGACTTGTTTGCAGACATCATCGATCCGCTCGGCGGCGACGCGGTCATCTATTCATCTGACTCGACGGGTGGCGGCGGCTTCGCTTCGAGCGTTGTACTTATGCAGATCCGCGATCAGGAGCGCATGGCGCAGACCAATCAGAAACTCATCGACCTGACCAACATGGCGGCCATGATGGTGCCCATGGCCGGTCGCTACATCCGCATCGTCCCGTGGGAACACGATGACATGCAGATGTATTCGCTGCGTTTCCCAGGCATGCCCATACCGTTCGAACCGACCTTCACCTACGAGGGCGACTGGGCGATTTTCGCGTCAACACCGCAGGCGGCGGTCGCTGCGTGCCATCAGATCCGCGGCCACGGCGACGAAGGCCTCGGCTCGGTCCGCGCCTTCACAGATCATCTGCCCAAGGGTGACCTGTTCTCCGCATCATTCGTTGATTCAGATCGCGTGTTCCGTGATGGATATGGCACGGTTTCCATGATCGGATCAGGACTCTCCAACCTCGCTCGTTCACCCTGGGACCGCAACCGTGATCCTGGTTTGATTGTTCCTCCATACAACGAACTCAAGGCAGCAGCCGTTCCGCTCGTCAGTTGGGCGCAGTGGGAAGGCGACGCGCTCGAAACCACTTCGGTCGGATCGCACTCCATGCTTGCGAACTTGACCGTCGGTCTTGGTCGCATGGGCGGGGGCGGAGCAGCGTTCGGCATCATCCAGATGTTCGGAGCGCAAATGGCGCAGCAGCAGGGCTTCGGGATGATCCCTGCGCCTGTACAGCCGCATGTCTTGACGAAAGGCGCGTCTTCCATTGATGCCTGGCTCACGCCGATGGGGCAGTTGACGCTCCTGATCGAAGCGACGGCGAGCGAAGACGAGTAGTTGACGACTTGTCACATGACCACCAAGGCACCGACCAGTTCGCTGGTCGGTGCCTTTTTATGCTGTGCCGTGTGTCGATCCGGCTGCAAGTGTCAACGGCTAATGTGAGAGAGCTCGAGCAACCTCATTCAAAGTTGTCTGCCCGGCGAGCACCTTGTCGAACCCATCCTGAATCAGGGTGGACAGGTCGCCATCGGCAAGCGCACGACGGGCGATATCTGGCGCGTTGCGGCGTTCCATGATCATGTCTCGCGTTGCTGCACTCAGAGTGAAGAGTTCATACACACCAACACGCCCACGATAACCCGTATTGCGGCACGACCGACAGCCGGTGCCTTTGAGTAACTGTCCCGACACCGGCATCACAAAACCCTGCGGAATCGCTTCGTCGGTGGGGGAATAAGGCGTTGAACATTCTGGGCAGATTCGCCGTACCAGACGCTGCGCCATGATGCCTTCCACCGATGACGACACCAGGAACGGTTCGACACCCATGTCCAGCAATCGGGTCGATGCGCCCGCTGCGTCGTTGGTGTGCAGCGTGCTAAACACGAGGTGACCGGTCAGGGAGGCCTGGACCGCGGTTTCCGCGGTTTCCTTATCGCGGATTTCGCCGATCATTACAACATCAGGGTCGTGGCGCAGAATCGATCGCAGTCCTGCAGCGAAAGACAACCCGGTCTTGGTGTTGACCTGGATCTGGTTGACACCGCCGACATTGTATTCGACCGGGTCTTCAACGGTGATGACTTTGACTTCGTCGGAGACAATGCGATTCAGACTCGCGTACAGCGTGGTCGACTTACCCGAACCCGTCGGTCCGGTCACAAGCAGAATGCCGTGCGGCCGATTGATGAGTCCGTCCCACCGCGAGAGTACCGGGTTGGGCATGCCGAGGTCATTGAGTGACATCAACACCGCCGTCTTGCTCAAGACACGCAACACAACGCCTTCGCCGAACAGCATTGGGATGACGCTCATGCGAAGATCAAATTCTTGCGGCGGGCCGTTCGCCGGGCGATGGCTGAATGTAATGCGACCATCCTGCGGGCGTCGCTTTTCAGCGATGTTCAGGCTCGCCATAATCTTGAGTCGACTGACGATCGCATTGCCAAACCGGTTGATGGTGGTCGGCACATTCGCCCGTTGCAGGACACCATCGATGCGGTACCGCACGATCAGCTCATCTTCATAGGGTTCGATGTGCACATCGGTCGCTCGTTCTGAAACTGCTTCGACAAGCAAATCGTTGACCAACTTGATAACCGATGCTTCCTGTGCTTGTTCGATGTCATCAGCATCGCCACCGGTGACTTCAAGGTCTTCTTCGCGGTTGGTTGAAAGTTGGTCGAGCGTGTCACCGCCCACGCCATAGTGAGTGCGGATGAACTTGGTCAGTTCATCTTCGTCGGCAAGGACCAACTCGATCGAACACCCGGTCAGGAGACGCAGTTCGTCGAGTGCGGTGAGTTCGAATGGGTCACTCGTTGCGACTGTCAGTGTTCCATTGTGCCGATCAATCGGCACGCAACTCTGCTTGTAGACCAGTTTGGTCGGAAGAGTTTCAAGAACATGGCGGTCGGGCGAGAGCACGGTCAGATCAACCACCGGCATCTGAAACTGGTCGCCGAGCGCGTTGAGAACTTGTTGCGGCGAAACGAGACCGAGTCGCACCAGAACACGATCGAGTCGCTCGCCGCTCTCCCGCTGCGCAGCGAGGGCCTCCTCAAGCTGCGCTCGAGTGATCAGCCCTTTCTCAACTAGAATCAGTCCAATGCCCATCGGTCCCTTACCGTACCAGTATCCCGCGCCAAGGTGGCATGAAAAAGCGTCACGAATGCGTCACATGCATGGATCGAGTCTCGAATTCTTACCCAGGGAATGTCCCACAGGTTCGGTCGGTCTCCCACACTGTGACGGATGCGAGCGATGCTCCTGTATGTGCATCGGCGATTTCGGGTGCAAGAAGCCCAAAGAACACGCGAGCCATGTTTTCGACCGATGGAATACACCCCGAACCATTTGCAAACTCTTCAGTATCCAGATTCAGGTGTTTGTGATCAAACCGGCGCACAATGGTTGACTCGACAATGCGCTCGATCTGGGCCACGCCAAGCGGAGGAATCTCATCGCGTTGCTTGATCGCCACAGCGGTTTCGACTCGGTAATTGTGCCCGTGTCCGTTTGGATTATTGCACTTGCCGAAGATCGCGCGGTTTTCTTCCAGCGAGAGTTCGTCGACATGCAGACGGTGCGCCGCAGCAATGTTGGCACACACGCGAACAACCACGGTTTCTGTTGCGTTTGTCATCATCTCTATCGCATAGTAAGGGGTGAGATGCCACACAATCGATCGGACCACTTGACCGAGCGGCGACTCGCGAAGCGCCAGTAACAGAGGCGGCAACAACTTTGCCGGTTCGATGGTGGGCTCATACACAATGGCTTCAGCGATGATTGGGACACATGCTTCGCGCACCGCTCGGTCAACAGTTCGGATGTCGACCAGGTACCCGGTTTGAGGATCTGGTTCGCCGACACATCGGACTGAAATCTCTGCATATCGGCCGAGACCAACCATGGCGGGAACGCCGCCATACCCATTGGCACCACCGGTCGAACCATCCGGGTTGATCGAGAAGCGAACTGTGCGCGTGAGAGCGACCATGAACGAGAGTCTATGGTTCTTGCGGGGACGAAGCGGAAATGAGGAGTATCCAATGAAGAAGTGGATTGTGATTCCGATGGTGCTGACGCTCGTCGGCTGCAGCGCGTCAACGAATGAGACGGTTGCCGAGCAACCCGCCGAACCGCCGGTCGAGACTGGCGACCCGATTGAATCGACCGATACCGATGTACAGGCCCAACAGCCGGAGGCGGACACCATGCTCGAAGTGACGATGAATCGAATCGATGGCACGCCGGAGTCGCTGGCAACTTACGAAGGCAAAGTGGTTCTGGTTGTGAATGTGGCAAGCAAGTGCGGGCTCACGCCGCAGTATGACCAACTCGAAGCGATGTACAACAAGTACAAGGACGACGGACTGGTCATTCTCGGCTTCCCCGCGAATGACTTTGGGGCGCAGGAGCCTGGAACTAACGCTGAGATCATGACATTCTGCACGAGCGAGTATGGCGTGTCATTCCCGATGTTTGAAAAGATCGCGGTTACAGGTGATGAAGCCCACCCGTTCTATAAAGAACTTGCTGCGAAGAGCGAAGCTCCGAGTTGGAACTTCACGAAGTACCTCATTGATCGCCGCGGGCAGTTTGTCGAACGAATCGATCCTCGGACCACGCCGGATGATGCGGCTTTGGTGACCAGGGTTGAAGAACTACTGAACGGTTGAGGCGCAGTTTGGAGTCAGAATGGAATTCGGTACGATGAGAGGGATCGATGCCGAGTTTTGAATACACAGCCTTGTCTGAAGCAGGAGGCCGGATCACCGGTGTGTTGTCGGCTGCCAGTGAAGCAGCGGTGCTTGCCGATCTTGAAGCGCGGCAACTCACGCCTGTCCATGTCGAGGAAAAGACCGAGCGCAAGAGATTGCTTGGTCAGGGTATTTCTCCAGCCAAACTCGGGCGTGCGTATACCCAACTTGCCGATCTCCTCCGCGCGGGCGTGCCAGTGATGCGATCGCTCAGTTTGCTCGGTCGGCAAAAGAGTGACAAGCGACTGGCAGCGGTGTTTCGCAAACTCGCAGAGCATGTCGCTGACGGTGGCGATATCGCCGACGGCATGGAGCAACAGCCCGAGGTGTTCCCGCGCATCCATACCGCGATGGTGCGGGCGGGTGAACGAGGTGGTTTTCTCGAACAGGTTTTCTCGCGACTCGGTCAGTTTGTGCTCGGGCAGGCCGAACTGCGCAGCAAAGTTGTCGGCAACATGATCTATCCGCTCGTGCTGGTTGCGGTCGGCGTGATCTTGCTGTCGGTGATTTTTATTGTGTTTGTGCCGAAGTTTGAATCTGTCTTTGATGGTCTCAAGGAAAAAGGCGAGTTGCCGGTGATCACACAAGGGCTGTTTTTTACCAGTCACTTGCTCGCCGACTACGGGTTGATTTTGCTCTTGATCTTCGCGGGGTCGATGGTTTTGATCTGGAGGCTCAGGCAGCGTCCTGATGTGCAACGCAAAGCCGTTGAAGTGCGCAATCGCATTCCGATTCTCGGTCCGCTGACTCGATCGCTGGCTGCTGCGCGATTCTGCCGCATGTTGGGCACCATGGAAGCCAATGGCGTGCCCTTGATCACCGCCATGCAGATTTCAAAACAGGCAGCGGGCAATGTCATCATGGAAGAGGCGATCGATAAAGCGACCGAATCGGTTCGGGCGGGTGACGCACTCGCAGCTCCTCTCGCTGAGAGCGGTATGTTCGATGAAGATGTCATCGAGATGATCTCCGTTGGAGAAGCCGCAGGAAATGTCGACGAGGTCATGCTGGGCATCGCCGAGACGATCGAGACGCGCATCGACCGAATGCTCGAGACAGCCGTTCGGTTGATTGAACCGCTCATGCTGCTCCTCATTGCTGGCGTGGTTGTACTCGTTGCCGTGTCACTTTTGCTCCCCATGCTAAAGATGAGCGGGTCCGTGTAACGACTGTGTACCAGATATTGGGGTCATCGCCCGAATCGGTATATTGGTTGTGGTATTGGCGCGGGCTTTCGACTATGCTAGTCTGGACTAAGATACGACACAGCACCGTCAGGATTGCTCCGGAAAGGGCGGTTCGGTCGATGCATTACGGGGCTTCGATCCGCCAGGCGAACAGACCGAGGCGGACGATGAGAAAAGTTCAATGAGGCGAAAGGACATGCAGATGTTGAAGGTGCAGAGTCGAGCGATTCACGCTCGTGGCGGTTTCACCCTGATCGAGGTGATGATTGTTTTGGCCATTGTGTTGGCTCTCGGTTCGATTGTTGCGGTTGCCGTGCTTTCACGCCGCGATGATGCCAACCTCGATCTCACGAAGACGGACATGACGCGGCTCGACCAGGGTCTCAAGTGGTTCTACTTCGAGTACAACCGTTATCCGACTGACGAAGAAGGTCTCGCTGTGCTCTGGAGTTCAGAAACACTCGATCCGGAGCTAGACGCGTCGTCGTGGAAGTCACAACTTGAAGCACCACTGGACAAGGACCGTTGGGGTTTCGAGTGGATGTACATGCAGCAACGCGATGAAGACCCGACCAAGTACGCATTGTGGTCTGTCGGGCCGGATGGGGAAGACGGGACCGAGGATGATTTGAAGGCGTGGTCTGACGATGAGAGCGACGGCTTCGGTTTTGATGACATGCCCGCGCCGAGTGGTGGATAACCCGCCACGGGTGCGTGCATATTTCAAGTCGCCGTTCGTTTGGCGTGTTGCGGGTGCGCGCGCCAACGGTATGACGCTCTTCGAAATCCTCGTCGCGCTTGCGCTCCTGATTGCGGTGATGTCAATCACGATTCCGATGGTCGCTTCGCAAACCAATCGAATCGCGTTTGAAGAAGTGACCGCAACGCTCGAGCGGCAAGCGGCGATTGTTCGCAGCGATGCCCAGCGTGAAACGGAAGCCGTCTGGTTTGAAGCCCGGCAACTTCCAGACGGTATCTGGGCGATTGGTGTGTCGCGGATGAACCAAGACGAAGTTGACAACCCTTCTGAAATGGCGGACTGGACGGATGTGTTGATCGGCGATCTGGAATCGGTCTTGCCTGAGGATCCTGACTCGATGGAACGATCGGTCCCGGTTGATCGCAACGAGACCTTTTCGAGTTTTGAGGTCTTGCGACGCCTGCCGACCGGGTATTCGATTCGGCGGACCCTACCCGACGAGATTGTGGCGCTCGGCGAAGAGCCGATGCTAGATGAGCATGATCCGTTCGCCGAGGAGGCTTTTGAGCTCGCTCTCGATGAGGCTGCGCAAGAAATGCCGTCGCCGTTTGGCGAAACGCCACCAGGCCTGATCGAAGAAATCAGAATCGTGCTGGCCGTCTTTCTGCCAGACGGCACCTTGATCGGTCCTGAGCAACTCTATCTTTTCGCTCCCGATGAGCGCATTGCCACGATCAGGTTCAATCGTTGGCTCGGGTCGGTGAAGTGTGCTCCACTTGTCAGAGCGGACCTCACGCCAGAAGACAAGAGCGAGCCGGATCGAGGCGACACAGGTGATGGCGACGAGGACGCCGATCGATCGAGAGGACCCAACAGCGAGTCGCCATCCCCAGACGGGAGTCGCCCGTGAATCGGCATCGCTCACATCATGGGGGCATTCTGCTAGAGGTGATTGTGGCACTTGCCATTCTGCTGATGGCTTCGATGACTGTGGGGGGGATCGTCATTGACAGCCTCAATGGCATGATTCGAACTCGATATACGATGCAGGCCTGTGATCTCGCACGATCGACCATGGCTCAGATCGAAGCCGGTCTGGTTGATCCGACATCGATCAATGGCCCGGCGGTTCGGTGGGATTCGTCTCGGCTGCTGATGCCTGAAGATGATGCCTTCGAACCGACCATGGACCCCCTCGATGAATCACCGGCATCCATAGAAGACATGCTCGGTTTCGCTGATTCGACCGTCGGCGCAGTGGATGAATCTGATGGGCTCTGGGTTTTGGAAGTGGACACCGAACCTACGGGCACCACCGGTCTCTGGCTTGTGACGGTGACCGCCAGTGTCAGTCAGCCGCAATCGCCGGACGATGTCGCTGCGTCATATACACTTCGGCAAGTGGTTCGCTTAAGTGCCGAGATCGAGGATATTGCCGGCGAAGAAGACGACCTGATGGATGCCGCCCGGCGTGGTTTGCGTGGGGGGGGTTCATGATGCAATGCCGCCGCGCATTTTCACTGTTGGAGGTACTTCTGGCGATTGCGGTCGTCATGATTTTGGCGGGCACGGTCTATGCGTTCCTTTTCGATCTGCTCGAAAGCCGAGATCGAATTCTCGACGAGAGTGATCGTTCGCGGGCGGGAATTGGCGTGATCGAGCAGCTCGAACGCGACATCATGACCACGCTCGCGGGGGCATCCGGGTATGGGGCCGGTGTTCAAGGGACCAGGACCTCGCTCACACTCTTGTCGCGAAGTGTGACGCTCCCGATCGAGAACGAATCGCAAACAGTGTTGGGTGATTTACAAGGCGTTTCTTTTACTTGGGACGGCCAAAGCGGAGCACTCTCTGCAAGCCGATGGGATGTTCTGTCAGGCGAGCGGGCGCAGCCTGAAGTCATTTCAGACAAGATCGCATACATGCAGCTGAGATACTTTGATGGTTCAAGTTGGAGCGGGCAATACAACTCTTCGAGTACGCTTCCGGTTGCACTTGAGATCGCAATCTGGTTTGGGGAACCGACATTTGCGAATGAACCGTGGCCGGATGAGAACGATTTTGAAGATCGACCGGAAGAGATTTTTATTGACTCGACTGACGAGGCGATGACTGACGACGAGTTTGTTGAAGAGCCGCTACCTCCTGAACGGGCACCTGATCGGGTGCGCGTCGTTGTCGTTCCCGACGGGCCATCGATCGGATGGGGGGGCGGGCCATGAAATCTCGACCACTGACGCTTCGGCAAGGGCGGGGAATGGTATTGCTCGCGGTCATGATTGTGATCGTGCTCGGCGCGTTGATTGGTGCAACGCTCCTTGTGGCTGTCGATGCGGAGCGATCCGGCGCTCAGACGACCATACGGCAGACGCAGTCGCGGGCTCTGGCGTGGTCCGGTGTGCAAATGGCAATGGCTGAGTTCGCAGCCCAGCGCGATGCGATGATCGCAGCCGAACCGTTCGAAATCGAGACCGAATGGGAGTTGTTTAAAGACGAACGGGGGCGAACTGCTGTCGTTCGGCTGATTCCGATCGGGGAAGACGAAGCCTTGAACGTCAGTGAAACCGCCAAGCTCGATATCAACCACGCAACGAAGGACATGCTTGCAGCTCTGCCCGGCATCGGTACGCCCGAGCGAGCTCAAGCCATCATTGATGCTCGACCGTTTAGCAGTGTTGAAGAGCTGGTGCGAATCGATGGCTTCGCTGCCGATTTGATCTATGGGTTTACGGAAACGCCGGATGCGTTTTCAGGTTTTGGTGCAGAGCCAACTGCAGACAGCAACGCGGCGCTCGATGATGCCTCCCTTTCTGAAGACTTCGAAAACCTGGGTACGCGTGGTGATTTTGGCGAAGCGTCGGATCGGGCTCTGATTGATTTGTTGACTGTGTTCAGTTTCGATCCCAATGTACAGGCCGGGCTTGCGGATCCGTCGAAGGCTGGCAAGTTGCGTGTCAATTTGAATGTGCCGTGGTCAGACCGTCTCGCCCGTGCGATCGAAGATCAGTGGGGGGAGGAAGCCGTTCAGGTTGCCGAGCGTGTCTTTGAGCAGGGCATGAACTTCTCGTCTGATAAACAAGTGATCGAGAACATGCTGCAGCTTGGTCTGAGCACTGCGGATCAGATTGCGCCGATCATTGATGCCATCACCGCATCCGACGATATGTATCGGCTTGGGCGAATCGATGTGAATCTTGCAGCACCAGAGGTGCTCGCCACGCTGCCCGGGCTGGATCTTGCCGCAGCTTACGAACTTGTTGATGTGCGGGAGAGACTCTCGGCTGAAGACATGTTGAGTCCGCTCTGGATGGTCGAGGCCGGAGTCATGGCGATGGATGGATACGCTGCGGTAGCCGATCATGTCACAACGCGGAGCACCCAGTGGCGTGTGCGTGTTGAGGCCGGGTATCGTTCGGTTGATGCCATCGCCGAGGTCGCCGGTGTCTCCGACTCAGTCATGGAGGGGCTCGCGCGTGACCTTTCGATGGGTGACGAACTTGAAGACCGTGTGATGTATGATGTCGTGATTGATGCGTCTTCGCAGCGACCACGGGTGGCCTATTTGCGTGAGGTGACACTGCTCGAACTGGCGCATGCGTTGCGCGGACAAGAGATCGATCAACGAGGCGGACGCGATCGCGACACCTATGAGGATGAATTGGCATCTGCCCTTGGCCTCGACGATCTGGATGCTCACGCGACCGATGGTGCAACAATGACCGACGACGAAATCGATAGCGACTCGCCGAGTTGGCGTGATGAGTCTCGAATTGACCAGCGTCGCGATGCGAGGCGGATTGACCGAGAGACCACCACCAACCAGAACCGACGAGCCGACCGGGCTGCGTCAGCAGCGAACGAACCCGAGCCTGATCGTACCATGCCCGGCGAACCCGTCGATCGACGCTCAGGGCGTTGGAGAGCCAGGGGGGGACGATGAGCAAACCTCTTTCTGGAACGGTGGTGGTCGTTCAAGTCGACAACGATCGACTGGCAGCGATTGAAGTCAAACTGCGCGGAAACGGAGTTTTAGTCGAACGGGCAATCTGCGCTGTCCGTCCAGCATCGGTGCAGAGCGACGAACCCGCAGGGATGGGTGCTTGGGTCAAACAGGTGCTGGCAGAAGCCGGCGTCTCGACCAAACGGGCCATTCTGGCAGCAGCACGCGGCGAAGTCGTGCTCAAAGTACTCGAGTTCCCGGGGACCGGTCTTGTTGACGAGGCGGAGCGGTGCGAAGTTGTTCGCCTGCAGATGGCAAGGCAGTTGACGATGCCCATGAGTGAATCGGTCATCGACTGGATTCCAATGGATCGCGGGGAAGATGGTGCCGTTCGGTCTGTTATGGCAGGCGCGATTCATACCGACCGACTCGATTGGTACGATTCGATCAGTACGGCTGCCGGGCTCAAACCGGTCGGCATGCAACTGAGTAGCGGCGGCATCGCCGCGCTCACCGCCGATCTGGAAGGGCCGGTGCTGGTTGTTGTACCTTCGATGGCAGGCATCGAGTTCGTGGTCGCTTGGGAAGGGCGTGTGATGTTCGCACGCGCGATTGAACTGCCGGAAGGATTTACAGCGGCGACCGAGCCTGAAGTCGCAGAACGCATCGCCGTCGAAGCGAAACGCACCTGGATGAGTTATCGTGTCTCGCAGCGTGCCGAAGATATCGAAGTCGTCGCGGTGATTGGCTCTGATGGCAACGCCGAAGCAATCCGCAGCGCGTGCGCCCGACTGCTGGAGATTGAGAGCCGATGTGTCGGCTTGCCCGATCGCGTGAGCGTCAACGCGAACTTGCAGCATGAACAGCAGGCGTTGGTCTCCTCCTTGATTGGTCTTGCCGTTCGCGCGAGTACAGATGCCGATCGGATGGATTTCCTCAATCCGCACGAGCCACCGGATGCAGCCGCCAACAGACGGATTGTTGCTCTGGCGGCTATTTTCGTGTTGATTGTCCTGTTGGGTGGGGGATTCTTGGTTCGGGGAGAGAAGTTGCGATCACTCGAGAAGGTGCGCAGCGGGCTCAAAGAGAACGAGGGCAAACTTGCACAAGATTATCTTGCCTACCTGGGTGATCTGGCGCGGGCAGAACATCTGACGCGATGGGATGAACTCGATGCCGATTATCTCGGGCATATCGGGTGGCTTAGTGAGAGGCTGCCCGATCCTACGATTTCGCTCGCAGATCGAATCGCTCTGGCGGTTGCCGGGCAGGTTCGCTACGACGGTCGGACCTTTCCCGGCGCCAACTGGCAAAGCCCGGCCCGCCTCGCGGTCTCGGTCTCGGGTAAGGTGGGCGACCGTGCCATCGCGTTGGACCTGCGAGACCGATTGCTGCGGGATGGGCCTTATGTGGTCGCCAATCGCGGTCCTGATGTTGCCGATCGATACGACTTTGAACTGACGACATCGGCGCTGGCCGATCCAACAGCGTCGGGGGCTCCCTCGGACCCGGACGAATCGAGCCGAGTGCCTCCCGTCAATGACACGCCCGTGGACGGAACACCAACGAACGAAACTGACGCAGCGAAAACACCTGCAGACGGCGAGGGACCATGAAGTTCACGCCTGTGCAGATCGTTGGGTCGCTCGTCGTCCTCGCTGTTCTGGCGTGGGTCGGTAAGTCGGCTGTGCATAAGTTCTACACGGTGCCGGTCGCGACTTTGGATGACGAGATCACGCGTTTGCAATCGACTTCAGATCGCATCACGAAAGAGTTGGACAATTGGATTCCGGCCAAGATCGAGTTGAGGTCATTCGGCGCCACGCTTCTGTCACGCGAGTTTGACCAGACTGAACATCGCCTGCGCACCGCATTGCAAGATATCGGTAAGCAGGTTGGACTTGGCAATGTCAGAGTTTCGAGTTCGTCCCCAAAACCAGTTCGCACGCCCTTGGCTGAGTCGAGGCTGCGTGGCAGAATGCTTCGTTCCCTTGCGGATGCGCGCGATTTCGCCGTCGTTCGAGGATCCTTTACAGGAGTGGGCACGCTGGAACAGGTTGCGACTTCACTTGCCTTTCTGCAGAGTCAGCCCTGGTTGCACCGAATCGAGCGCGTTTCGATCGAGCCGCGCGGCCGCGAACGGCAGGCCTTCGAGATCGATGTCGGATTTGCGGTTGCCTTTGCGCCTGATCTGTGCCCGAAGGATGCGCCTGATCCAACAATTGTTACCCCGGAAGAGGGTGTTTTAGAAATCGCCCGAGCGTTTGCGGCTCGCAATGTTTTTGTTCCACCTCCGCCTCCGCCAACGCCACCGCCGGATGTAGATCCAACGCCGGACACAACGCCTCCGCCTCCACCTCTTCCGGCTCAGCCCCCGTACGACCGTTGGAAAGTGACGGGTTTGATCGAACGCCGGATTGCCGGCGAGACAACTTCAGTTGAAGCGTGGGTATTGAACCTTGATTCCGGCGAACGCCGGGAACTTGTGCCCGGGGACGAGGTATTAGGTGTGACGCTCGTCTGGGTTGTCGGTGAATGTGGCGTGTTCGAGTTTGAAGGAAATCGGGTTGTCATCCACCAAGGTCAGACCTTGGCAGATCGCGTCCCCGCAGATTCGGTAGACTGTCCTGGTGTCGAAGGCGTGCCCTCGGCGACCGGAGCCAGGACGGGTGAAGGAGAATGACTATGGATCGCTCAGAGAACGGGCGTCGCGGACTGTCCGCAGCAATGGCATGTGCACTGATCGCTGCTGCGGGGTTACCTGTGACTGCGACGGTTGGCTCGATGGAACCGGTGGTCTTGAGTGACGACGGCGCTCGCGCCCCAGACCAGGCGGCTCCACCTACACGCGTGCGGTTCAATTTTGACGGCGTACCGTTCGATCAAGTGCTGGATTTCTTCAGCCGCGATGTGGGATTACCCGTCATTCGTGAAGCAGCGGTTCCAGAAGGCAACCTGAAGTTCATCAGTGGGCGCGACTTCACACTCGGTGAAGCGCTCGAAGTTGTGAACTACAGCCTGCGCGTGCATGGGGTGCGACTGGTTCACGAAGACGACTTCTTGTATCTGCGTACGATGGAAGGTGTTGCGACCGATGCGAGCCCAGTGGACCCGAGCGAACTCGTGAATCTCTCTGATGTTGATCCGTCTGCCTACCTGACCACTTACATCCCGCTCAACAATGCGAGTTCGACGGCAGTCGTCGAGCAGATCAAGCCATTGGTTCGTGCGCCGGGCTCAATCCAGGCGATCGAAGCACAGAACATGTTGTTGCTCGTTGAAACGGCAGCCCAGTGCAAGCGATTGTATGAGATCATCACGCAGATCGATCTGGTTCGCCCTGCCGATGCTGAGATGCTCGTGGTCCCTTTGCGGTTTGGTGCGTCGAAAGCGGTTGTTGCGACGCTCACGACATTGATTCCGGTATACGAACAGATCATGGTGCTCGACAAGAATCAGAACGCTCGGCTGATTGACGATGTGAGCAAACCCGCGATGCGTATCCAGGCGGATGAGCGCATGAATGCGGTGGTTGCGGTTGGCCCGAGCGCTCGTATGGCGCTGGTGCGTGAACTCATTTCGATGCTCGACACAGCCGATGGATCATCCAGTATCGATGGTGGTCCGCAGATGCAGGCTTTTGAAGTCGTCGGTGTCACGCCACAGGATGCTGCGAAGCAGATTGACGCGTTGTTCAAAGCACTCCCTGATCAGCGCAAGCCCACAGTGCAGGCACTTGCGGATGTTGGTCGCGTGATGATTGTCGGGTCAACGGAACAGATCTTGCAGACGAAAGCGTTGCTTGAGGTCATCGATCCAAACAGCACCGCGACCGCTCGGCAAGACCGTGCCGCCCGCGTGGTGCCACTCGAACATCTGGATGCTGAGAAAGCGATCCAGATTGCGACGCGTTTGCTTACGCCTCGGCAGTTGAACGCACTCAAGTATGTGCCTTCGCCGGGTGACGACGGCCTGTTGGTGGTCGGTCCTTCGAGCGATGTTGATGCGCTCGAGTCGTTGCTACTCGGGCTCGATGTACGCCCTGAAGTGCGCCAGGAAGTGCGTGTCGTGACGATTCCGAGCGGCGACATCAACGCGATCATCGATTCAGCCAAGGCTTTTGACGCGCTCACGCCGGACGCGGACGAAGATCCGGTCCGCGTCATTGTTGATGTGGAAACGCGATCGGTCACGCTCGTGGGCAGCAATGCTGCTCTTGCCCGTTTTGAGACTCGACTGCGCAGCGCCCAACAGAACATTGTTGTTGATACGGATTCACGAACCTACGCACTCGAGCATGCGCGAGCGACGGATATCGCCAGTCGGCTGCAGCGATTGCTGCGCCCCCTCCTCGAGCCAACAGACGGCTCGGCTTTCGTTTCGCCTCGCATCGAAGCGTTGGATGAGTTGGATTCGCTCATCGTGCACGCCTTGCCCGAACAGTTTTCGACGATTGACGGGTTGATTGCGCAGCTCGATCGAGAGAAACCCGGAGATCGGCAGTTCCAGGTGTTGCCTTTGCGCGGACCGGGCGCTGACGAAGCTATCACGCGTGCATTGGCTATCTACGCCCAACAGACTGCGGGTATGGATGATACAGAAGCAGGGCCAATCGAGCATGAGATTGATCGACAAGCAGGTAAGTTGCTTTTGACCGGGCGCGCTGCCGGGCTGCGCATCTTCACTGGCATCTTGCAGCAAACGCAGCAACTCGCGCCGCCGCAACGCACGACACGAATCTTTGATGTGGAGTTTGCTCAGGCGAGCGATTTGATTGATCCTCTGAAGCAATACTTGGTTTCTGCTGACTCGATTGATCCTGGTCGCGAAGTTCCGGCACCGACGGTGACAGCGATCGCTCGCACCAACTCGCTCATGGTGACTGCCGAAGCGGCTCAGCACCAGATGATCGCCGACTATTTGAAGCGATTGGATCAAATCGAACCGACCGATCTGCCAGCGCTGCGGCTTTTGCAACTGCGGACAGCCGATGCAGTGAACATCGCAGCCATGCTGTCGCAGCAATACCAAAAGCGATCGGCAACCGATCGCATGGCGCGGCCGGTCGAGATCCGCGCCGACGGTAACACAAACACCCTCATCGTTGCGGCACATCCTGAACTCTTTGACGAGATCAAGGTCTTTGTAGATACACTCAACGAAGAAGAATCTGATCAACCTGAGCGCAAGACATTCCTGTTCCCATTGAAGGTCGCCAAGGCGATCAATGTTGCCGAAGCGATGAACACGCTGTTCCCCGAGCCTCCAATGCCGAAGGATCGATTGGGGCGTGACATGCCTTGGCTGCGCGAGACGCGAGAAATCACCGTCTCCGCCGATGATTCGAGCAACTCGCTGATCATCGACGCGCCGATCGAGCGTGAAGAATCACTTCGTGAGTTGGCAGAAAAACTGGACCGCGTCGAGGTTCCGCCGGTCGCAGAACTGCGGACTTATCAGGTTGTTGGCGCGGACCTGACATCTGTGGCGAACATGTTGCAGGGGCTGAGTCGGAACGGCTCGCTCAGTGGTGCTGCCCAGCCGGGTCGACCGAAAGTCCCTGTGGTCATCGAGACCGAGCCCAAGAGTTCAACCTTGATCGTGGCGGGCGATGATGTCACTTTCGAAAAGGTCGAGCAGATCTTGACGAGTCTGACTGCGGTTCCGATCGAGAAGGGTCTTCGGATCATTCCGATCGCGAATGCGGACGCAGCCGCTGTACGCGACCGAGCGCTGCAGATTTACGATGCGCAGGTTGCGCAGATTCCGGATTCGAACCCGGTGACAGTGACGATTGATTCCGAATCAAACTCGCTGGAAATCGTGGCCGATGCAGAAGCGATGGATCGTTTCATGACGATCATGGACGAGTTGCAGCGACAAATCGGCCCTGCCCGAGAAGTCCAGATGATTGAACTACGAATGGCAAAAGCCATCGAAGTCATCGGGTTCTTGCGTGAACTCGTCGATGCAAGCGAATCACTTCGCGTCATGGGGGGGCCGGACCCGGTTTTCGAACCGATCGAGACAACCAACTCGATCATGGTTGCTGCCCAACCCGCGCAGTTTGCGATCATCCAACAACTTGTGCAGAGCCTTGACAACCAACAGGTCGCCGAGCGGCCGCCGCTGCGCATCATGAAGTTGCGGTCGACTGACGCGTCGAATCTTGCTTCGGTGTTACAGCAGTCTTATCAGCAAAGGCCTCAGGAGGACCGAGCGAAGAAACCGGTCGATATCCAGGCGGATGCCGCGACAAATACCTTGATCGTGTCGGCGCACGCCGATGTCATGCCTGAGATCGAGTCGATCGTCAGTGAGTTGAATGACTCGCAGAGTCTCGATGAGTCTGATCGCCAGATTCAGATTTATCCGTTACGTGTGGCGCGGGCGGAAGACCTCGCCAAGACGATCGACGAGATGTATCCCGAGCCACCCATGCCGGTCGATGTTCGCGGTCGGCCGCGTCCGGACCTGCAACAGCCGAAGGAGATTTTTGTTCGCGCCGATCGTGCGACGAACTCTCTCATTGTTGATGCACCGACCGAACGACTTGCGGGCTTCGAGCAGATCGTGCGGCAACTGGATCAGGCGAAACTCGCCGACGATGTTGAACTGCGCACCTATCGCGTCATGCGGGCCGATCTGACCGCGGTGGTTGCCACTCTCAATGGCCTTGCCGATAGCGGCGCATTGACAACGAGTATGCAGTCACCGGTCAGCATCACCTCTGAACCCATGAGTCGTACGCTGGTCGTCAGCGGCCCGGCCGAGGTCTTTGAACGCGTCGAGGCTGTGTTGAAGGAAGTCGATGGCGAACTGAGCCGACCGACGACCTCGATGATGATGTACCCGCTCGAACATGCACGAGCGGATCGTTTGAAAGTAATTCTCGAGCAGATGCTCGAAGCGAGAATCCGGGAACAGCAGGTTGCGGATGGCGTGATCGCACAGGATGCAGCCGACCTCCTCGAGATTTCTGCCGATCCGTCGTCAAACACGCTCATCATTTCTGCACCAGCCGGCGTGCAGGAAGAAGCCAAGCAGATCATCGATGTGCTCGATACCGAGGCTGCAGCGATCGGGCGCTCCAGCGTACGCATCGTCCCATTGACCTATGCAGATGCGTCGCAAGTCGCACAGACGCTACAGCAAGCGGTTCCGTCAATGGATTTGCCCAGTGGTGAAGGTATTCAAATTTTGCCGTCGGCAAGTTCGAACGCGATTTTGCTCGCAGGTATCGGTGCTGATCTGTCAAAGGTAGAAGCATTGATCGAGCCACTCGATCGTCAGCCGTTTGACCCTGAAAAACCGGACATCGAGACTTTTCCACTGGAGTTTGTGGATGCCACAGCGATCGCCAAGACGGTCGAAGCGCTGCTCGTCGACCAACAGCAAACTGATCCACGGATCCTGCTTCAGCAGATGCGTTTGCGCAATTTTCAAATGCCGACGGCTCCAAAGATTCGCGTCCACGCCGAGCCTCGCACCAATAGCCTGATCGTTTCCGGTCCGACCTCGACGATCGAGTTGGCGCGAGCCATGATCGAACGGCTTGATCAACAGGCTGAAGACCCGGGGCGCACGGTCATCACTTTTACACCAATCAATGGTGATCCGGCTGTACTGGCACAAACGGTTTCGACCATCATGGCTGCGACCACCCCCCAGGGGCGGCGGCCGCTGGAGGTCACCGCCGAACCGGCATCAGGCACGGTGCTTGTCATCGGGCAACCGCTCGAAGCATCAGACGCGATCACAAAACTGACCGAACTCGACGAACGGACACCATCGCTGCCAATGGTTGATGTGCGTTCGTTTGAGTTGACCCATGCTGCTGCAGGTGGGTCAGCGGGCGCGGTCCAGACGCTGCTGTCAGATCAATCACGCTGGCCGGATGCGCTGGTTCGCGCTGAGCGTGCCGGCGTGCGGGTTCCGACGGTGTCTGTTCAAGCAGACCCGGCGATGAACAGGCTCATGGTGAGTGTGCCGAGTCTGCTCATGCCACTCGCTGAGCAGTTGATTGCGACGATCGATCAGCCTCGCCAGTCGGCAGCCATCGATGTGCGCGTGTATCGCCTTGACAAGGGTGATGCGGCTTCGGTCAGGGAGGCGATCGCCGCCGCACTTTCAGCCGGTGTTCTGCCGGGTGAGACAGCACCGATTGTCACCGCAGAGCCCGAGAGCAACACGGTTGTGGTTGCGGGGACGCACGCCAAGTTGGAACAGGCAGCCGCATTGATCGCGTCGATGGATGAATCGGTCGAACCTGCCGGGATCGGTGTGCGAACGGTGTATCTCGAACACGCGCAGGCCGACGCGCTCGCGCCGATTGTCGAAGCGATCATTCAACGGGACGATCCGCTCGAACAAGCCGACCCGTGGATGCGATCGAGCCTCATGCGCGACATGTTGCGTTCAGGGCTCGATGTCTCTCAGGCACCGACGCGTGTGCTCGCCGAGCGCCGGCTGAACGCGTTGGTGATCACTGCGCCGACAGCGGTTCTCGATCTGGCTGAGCAAGTGATTGCAGGACTTGATGTCGATCGAGATCCGAGCGGGCCAGGTGGGGGGCGTATTGTTCGCGTGATTTCGCTGACCAATGCCGATGTGACTGAACTGAGCGTAAGTCTGGAAGAACTTTTTGACGATGACGATGCCGGCGAGGTTGCGCCGACCATTCGGGTCGATGCGCAGAGCAACTCACTGATCGTGCGAGGCAGCGAAAACCAGATCGCGATGATCGAAGAGGTCGTCTCGACGCTCGATACCGCAACGCTGAGTTCGCAGCGGCAAATGCGGCTTGTGCCGGTCGATCGATCGAAGGCTGATGCGGCGCTCATGGCTCAAACGCTGCGCCGCATGCTCGAACAACAAGGTGGCGTGACGGTCGAAATCATCTCGGCAGAAGAACTCATGGAACGCCAGCGCAAGCCGAAACCAGTCGGGTCGGCAAGGCCCGTTCTGCCTGGGACCGACACGAGTCGACTCGGTGCGTGGGCGGTGGCTGTCGCGATGGGCAGCATTCAGCCCGAGGTCGATCAGGACGCAGACGAAGAGTTGAGCGCGTCGGCTGAGCCTTCAGTCGTTATCGCGGTCGATCCGGTGACCAACGCGCTCATCGTCATCGGTGCACCGCGACTGACAGATCGCATCGCGGGGCTCGTCAGCGAGCTCGAGTTGCAAATGCCCGCCGAACCAACCGGTGTTCGAATTGTCATGCTTCCGGTGACCGCAGATGCTCGCGGGGTTGCTGACATTGTCACGCAGACTGTTCGACAGGTCGGCACAGCGACTGCAACGAATCCTGGTGGCTTTACCGGCGCTATCGCGGTGCGCCCTGATCCAAGCGACAGCGCCCTCATCGTGTGGGCCAACGAAACTGATTTCGAAGCCGTCTCAGAAATCATCGCAGGTGTTTCGAGTTTGGCAGACTCAGTTCAACTGACGATCAAGGTGTATCCACTCGCCAATGTGCGAGCGAGACAGGCATTGACTTCGGTCCAGGATCTTTTTGCTGCCAGCCCGCGCGGTCGTCAGGCGCAGCAGTTGCGTGAGATGACGCTCGCTGGCGCGAACGGCGAACAGTTGAGAGCCACGATTAACCCGGAATCAGTCAAGGTGATCGCGGATCCGGGTGAAACGGCGCTCATCGTGGCTGCACCTGCAGATTCGTTTGACCTGATCGATCGATTTGTCAGCCTTATCGATCAGAATCCGGTCATGAATCAACTGGCGATTCGTCGGTACGCACTTGAAAACGCGCAGGCCGAAGATCTCACTCAAACGCTGCAGAGTCTGTTCGATGCTCAACGAGCAGGGGCCGGTGCAAACGCGAACTCGTTGCCGCGTGCCCGATTCGTTGCTGATGACCGGACGAACAGTTTACTCGTCACCGCCACAGTCGAACAGCACGCCGAGATCGATCGTCTCCTCGTGACCGCCGATGTTTCGACGGACCTCGTGGGTGTCGAGATGGCGATCATTTCGCTTAAAAACGCGAGTCCACGCAGCGTGCAGCAGATCGTCGAAGAAGTCTTTATCGGCAAAGACCCAGGTCGCCGCGAACGCATACAGATTTCTGCTGAAGACGCGTCGAGTTTGTTCGTCATCAAAGCGCCCGCAGAAGAGTTGGCTGCGATCCGTGAATTGGTCGCGCAGGTGGATGAGGTCGAAGTGGGTACTTTCCCAATTCGATCGATCAAGCTCCAACAGGCGAACGCAAACGAAGTCGCTCAGCAGTTGCAGAACTTCTTTCGTGAGCGCGGCAACATGAGCGGGCGACGCGGAGCGCGTTCCGGATCAGCAGCGATCTTTGGCAACGAGCGAAGCGGCACAATCGTGGTCTCTGCATCTGAATCTGATTTCGAACAGATTGAGTCTCTCATCACGATGTTTGATGTGCCGGCTGAAAGTCAGCGCATGCTGCACCACATCATTCAACTCGAGCACGCCCGCGTCTCAGACATCGGCGACACGCTCCAGAATTTGGCGTGGGAGTTGCAGTCACAGAACTATGGCGGATTCTGGGGGTGGGGGTACTCAAGTTCGAGCCAGTCCGGTTCAGACAAACTGGTCATAGAAACGAATGACCGTACGAACAGCGTGATCGTGTTCGGGCAGGGCGACACCCTTGACACTTTCCTGCAGATCATTTCTGAACTCGATATGCCGCTCTCCGAACAAACACGCCTCGAAGTGCGTGCTGTCAAGGCAAAGGGTGCTGATCTCAACGCCTTGCGTGATCTGATCGAGACCGCGACGGAAACGCCCGGTTGGCGAAGTTGGCAGGGGCGCGACCCGGATGCGGTGACTGTCGAAGTTGACCGCGAACGCGGGCTGTTGCTGCTTATCGGCGCAAAGGCCCGCGTCGATATGGCAGAGAACTATGTACAGGAGATCGCAGCCGCAGGTCTCGATACCGATCGCCGAATCTCGTCGGTTCGATTGGAACACGCCGATGCTGCAGGTGCGGCGCGCAGCCTGTCACAGTTCTTCCAAGAGCGAGCGCGAAGCCAGGGACTCCGAGACGCCGGCGTTTCGATCATCGGCTCGCGCGATGGCAATGTGCTTCTGGTTTCTGCCGAAGACGACGATCTCGCCATCGTCAACGAACTCATCGAACAGATTGATCAGCCCGAACTCGGGTCTGACCGTGTGGTCGAGGTGATCGCGCTCAAGCATGCGGCGCCGAGCGATGCAGCAGATCTCATTGACGATCTGTTCCCCGCTCAACGGACGGATGAACGCGTGATCGTCACGCCACAGCCAAGTCGTAATGAAATCATCGTGTCCGCGCCGCCGAGTGTGATGGCCGAGGTCCACAGCCTGATTGAACGCATCGACACCATGCCCGATGCTGATTCGACGCAGATCGCGACGGTGCAACTCGAATCGGCACGAGCGGAGGATGTCGCAGCCGCACTCAAAGGGGCGCTCCCCGAAGGCGTGCGAATCACGATTACAGCTGTCGAGCGTTCCAACTCGTTATTGTTGACAGGATCGGACGAGGCGATCGCGCTTGTCTCAAAACAGGCCCGCTCGCTCGATACAGAAACAGTCCTTTCGCCGGTCGAGTTCCGGCGATTCGAGATCAAGCACCAGGCGGTTTCGGATATCGCTTTCACCGTGCGCACGATGATGCGAGGTCGCCCGCGCAGCGTTGGCACGACCGAGCCCACTTTCGATCCCTTGTTTGATGACAATGTGCTCGCGGTAACTGCGTCCAGTGACGAGATGCCGTTCATCGAGAGCATCATCGAGCAGATCGACACGCCTCGCGGGACGACGCGCCGAACGGAGTTCTTCAGGCTCGAGTTCGCTCCTGCAGAATCGACCGCCGAAGCCCTCAAGGTGTTCTATGGCCAGTTCGCTCCCGAGGCATCGAGCCCGGCGCAGCGCGATGTCACGATCGTGCCTGATCCTGCGACCAACTCGCTCGTGATCGGTGCCGATGAGTCGGTGTGGGATGACATCACAGACCTCATCAAGAAACTGGATACCGCCGAGTACGACACCTCGCAGCAGTTGGTCGTGTTGCCACTCGAACACGCCGATGCAACGAGTGTTGCACGAGCGATTAACGAAGGCCTGCGTGCGCCGCTTGAAGAGCAGTTCCGTCAGGAACAACTGCGCCTGCGCAATGAGTCACGCAACAACCGTGGGAATCAGAACGACCCGATCTCGGCGCCGGCCGTCCTTGTCAGCGCCGAAGGCATGCCGACGGTTTCTGCTGAGATTCAGACAAATTCATTACTGATTTTTGCAGGGCGGAAAGATCTCCTGCGCATCGAAGCAATCGTGAAACAACTCGATGTGCCGGGGTTCCGGCGCATGCCAGAGCCACGCGTCATCCCATTGCCCACCGGGCGGGCATCCGAAATCGCACGCTCGGTTCAGGCAGCATTTAACACGCCCGGCATGCGGCAGGGCAGTCCGCGCGATGTGGTCATTGTGGGCGATGATTCAGCAAACGCGCTCATCGTTCGAGCCGATGAAGAGCAGTTTTCTCAAATCCTGAGCCTGGCGATGGCGCTCGTGGGAGAAGCAGCGAACAGTCAGGCGACGCCACATGTTGTTCGTCTGAACAATGTTCCAGCGGTTCGATTGCGCGAGACTCTGCTGACCACATTTTGGCCACTGGCCCAACAACGCAACGAACCGATCACCATCAGCGTTGATCGTGGCACAAACGCACTCATCATCGCAGCAAGCGATGACTTGTTCGACCAGGTGGAATCGCTTGCACGCGAGTTGGACGGCTCATCGGACAACGCCGCAGGTGGAGCGATCGGCTCACTCGGTCAGACCGTGCTTGTCGTCGATATCGAGCACTATGCACCGGAGGAAGTTGCGCAGATGCTGAATGTGTTTGGCGTGACTCGTGCTCAGCCCACCGACCGGCCGGGCTTGGTCAGTGAACCGGTGACGCTCGTTGAGTTGAAAACGCGGCGTGGCCTCGCGATCATGGGCAGTCAGGCCGATGTTCTTGTCGTGGCCGAGTTAATCAAGCAGATTGATAGCAAGCCGAGCGAATCGACGCAGAATCTTGCATCGGTACAACTGAAGATGGCTGAAGCCGATGAGGTTGTTGCCGTGCTCAATGAGATTCTGGACACCACGAAGGAACAGCCGGGTTCTGCTGCAGCCGCAGCGCTTCGCGAACACATTCGCAGGCTGAACATGGCGCGCGACAACCTGCGTGACGCACCGATCGACCTTGATCTGACCGTTCCGATTCGCCTGATCGCTGACGCGCAGACGAACTCGGTGTTCATTGGTTCAACGCCGAGTAATGTCGCGTCGTTGAGCGCTCTGATCGAACTGCTCGATACGCTGCCTGTCGGCGACGCGGTTGTTGTGCGGATCTTCCCACTGGAAAACTCATCAGCGCAGACACTCAAGCCGATTCTTGATCAGTTGTTCCGCGAAGGCGAGCGGCTTCGTCGTCAGCCGGGCAGCAATATTTCCGCGCTCCCAAACACGGCGATCGGACAGGCGTTGATCGGTGAGGTCGCGGTCTCGGTCGATGAACGCACGAACGCACTGATCGTCGCAGGCCGAGAAGAAGCCGTCGCGCTTGTCGAAGTGCTGATCAATGATCTCGATGCCGACGATGCCGATCGTGGTTGGATTGAAGCCCACATCATCACACTCGAACACGCTGACGCTGTGACTTTGGCAGCGAAAATCGACGAGATCCTCGTTCGTGGTCTTGGTGATACGCCAGAGGCGGTTGGTTTGCAACGGCAAGTTGGTCGCTTGCGACTCATGCTCGGTGGCGGTGATGCCTCCAAACCGGAAGCAATCGAGTCTGACATTTTTGCTCCGATGTCCGGGCTGGTGGTTACGCCCGAAGAAAACCTCAATGCCTTGGTTGTTGTTGGCACGCCAACCAACATCGGCGTTGTTCAGGAGTTGGTCCGAACGCTCGATGTCGAACTTGCCAGCGCCAGCAACGCGGTTCGTGTGATTCCGCTCGAACACGCTGCAGCCGAGCGAGTGTCAGGTATTGTGGGCGACATGTTCCGCCAGCGCGAGAATCTCCCGTCGTTCCGTCCGGAAGACCGGGTCGTCATCAGCGTTGATTCACGAACCAACTCGTTGGTCGTTTCGACAAGTCAGCGGAGTTTTACGCTGCTTGATGGTCTGATCGATACCCTGGACAAAGCCGAGTCTCGCTTTGCTGTCGGACTTCATGTCGTGCATGTGCCAGATGGCGATGTGCGCGATCTTGCACCCAAGTTACAAAGGCTCATGCGTGAACGACTCGATGCAACCCGGCGAGCGGGCGATGTCGAGTCGCCGGAAGATGTCTTCCTGATCGAGCCGGAGCCGAGCACCAATGCTCTCATTGTTGCTGCCAGCGACGAGAACCTGACGCTGCTCAAAGACTTCATCGAAACACTCGCGAGTGGCGGCGAAGCCTTCAACAGCGGTGAGCGGCTTGAGTTGATTCCGATTCAGTCGCCCGGCCGGGCTGAAGAGTTAGCCGAAACGGTCGAGCGTTTGTATGTCGATAAGGAAAACGAACGCCGGGGCGATGGTTCGGTCCGCGTCTTGCCGAGCAGCCGACAGAACGCGTTGATTGCTTCAGGCACGGAAGAGGACATCATCGCCATCCGCGCGATCGTTGCCCGACTCGACGAGGCGCCGGTTGAGACCGTCCTCGATTACAAGCGGATCGCCCTCGCATCCGCCAGCGCACAAGAGGTCGTGCAACTTCTTGAAGACGCGCTCTCAGGCCGCTCGATCGGTGGAGCACGCGGCACCGCCAATGAACAAGCAACCGTTTTGCGTGTCTACCAGCCCGAGATCGAAGCCGCTGTCGCGGAAGCAACGATTGATGGCTCCGTGAGGCAACAGATCAGTCTGACACCTGATCTGCGTACCAACTCGGTGATGGTGACAGCCCCCCCGCAGATCATGTCGCTGATTGTCAAAATCGTCGAAGATCTCGACAAAGACCGGCGCGGCGATAGAGTCATCGAAACCTTCCCGCTCGTCAATGCCGATGCTCAGGCGATGGCGGTCTTGCTCGGTGAACTCTTTAATCTCCGCCAACTCGGTGACAGCCTTGTGTTGATTCCAACCCGCAACGACAATCCTGACCCTGACGACTTGAGCGGTCGATTTACACCCGTGCCCGACATGCGGCAGGAACTGTCTATCACCGTTGATCGGCGTACGAACACGCTGCTCGTGTCAGGCACACAGGAGTATCTGGACGAAGTCCGGCAGGTCGTGACACAACTTGATTCCATCCAGGCGCTCGAACGCGAGCAACGGGTCTTTGATCTTCGTAACGCGCAAGCCAAGGAGATTGAGGCAACGCTCCAGGCGTATTTCGATTCGGAGGCGGAACGCCGTCGATTGACGCTCGGGCCACAACGCGCCGAGAGTTTTATCCGCCAACTCGAGCAGGAAGTCACCGTGGTCGGTGACGAGAAGAGCAACAAGATTGTGATTTCCGCGTCGCCTCGATATATCGAAACGGTGTCGCAAATCGTTCAGGAGTTGGACGCGGCGCCCCCGCAAGTGATGATCCAGGTCCTCCTCGCCGAGGTCACGCTGGATGACACGGACACCTGGGGTATGGATATCAATGTGGGCGGCATCGTTGCGTCAAGCAAAATTGGCGGCGACGGGTATGTCTTCGACGCACTAGCAGGGGGGGCAGGAGTCGCAACATCGCTTGGTGTTCCAAATTTCTCGGTTGCCAGCACCGATTTCACACTGCTCTTGCGGGCACTCGAAGAGCAGGGTCGACTTGAAGTGCTCAGTCGGCCGCACATTATCGTGAATAATAACGAGGAAGCAACGATCAATGTCGGTGAAAACATCGCCATTGTGACCGGGGTTGATCGAGATCAGTTCGGTGGCTCAACCGCAAATGTCACGCGAGAAGATATTGGTATCATTCTGAATGTTCGGCCATCAATCTCGGTTGACGGATTCGTGCGCGTGGATATTGCACCCGAGATTAGCCAGTTGAGCGCTCGATCGGTCGAGATCGATCAAAACTTCAGCGCCCCGATCATCACCCAGCGACTCGTCGATACCACGGTTACGGTGAAGGATGGGCAAACCGTCGTGATCGGCGGGCTCATTCAAACCATTGACGAGTATCGCAAGTCCAAACTCAAAGGGCTGGGCGACATCCCGCTGTTCGGCCCGTTGTTCCGCACGAGTGACAAGTCCAAAGTGAAGACAGAACTTCTCGTGATCTTGACACCCTATGTCATTCCTGGAGACTCACCAGCGGGTGAGTTGCGTCAGCGGCATCTCTCTCAGCAACATTTGGATCGCATGGATGACAATGAACCGGTGTTTGATGCACTCGATTATCCTGGACGCATGCTGCCCTCGATCGACGGAACAGATGGACCGGTGGGGCTCCCGATCGCGCCGGATTCATTTCCCATGACGGACTGGTTCCTTGATGAAGACGACCAAACTCAAGGCGGAGCCGACGATGAGTGAATCGGTGTTGAGTTTTCGCGGGCTGGTTTTGATTTGTTGCAGCCTTCTCGTTTGCATCGCTTCTGGCTGCGCACGAGATGGGCAGACGCGTCGTTCAGATGCGTCAAAGGTTGGAGATCGAACACCGGTGCAGGTTCAACTTACGATCGGTCTTCCATTCGACTCTGACGGGAACGGATATCCGGATACGATGCAGGCGATCGCTTACCTGTTTCCGGATTCACGGGTGACCGCTATTCCCGTGCGTGCTTCAGGCACCTTCGAGTTCGTCATGCACAACCCACAAAACGAACTCATCGCTCGGTGGGTGTTCCCGCCCGATGTCGTCGCTCGGGCGGAACGAAATTTGCCTGCCGGCCCGGGTTATTCCATGGCGCTGCGCCTGACTCCAATGCAGGATGCCATGCCACCGACGGCAGGTGACATCCGATGCCAGTTCATTGATGAGAACGGGAACAAGATTCGCAGCACCGGCCGAACCACGGTTCGCTTGGGCGGTTAGGTCTCGTTGATAAGTTTCTTCCTCACAGTATGTTGTGAGTGATTGTGGCGCTGCGCATCCATTGAGCGTGCAGTCTTCACGGAGTCTTCACACAGCGGAAGACGCATGAACACTCTTCGATGCGAACACTCATGGTGAATCGAGTTTGAATCGGTCTATCACTTTCAGGAGATTGAAAATGAAAGCACTCGTTGCAGCCACGCTCGGATTGACGGTTATGCTCGGCTTTTCGACCGCAGAGCCAGTGAAAATTGATGCCAAGTTGCCGGTCTACACGCCACACCAGCGCGTTGCCGGCGACCTGCGCACGGCCGGATCTGACACATTGGCCAATGTCGTCAGTCTCTGGGCACAGTCGTTCAACAAGTCGCACCCTGGCGTTCGCATGCAGGTTGAAGCGAAAGGCTCTTCGACCGGCCCGACTGCACTCATCGAAAATCAAGCCCAGTTTGCAGCGATGAGTCGAGCGATGAAAAATTCTGAGGTCGACGCATTCATCAAGAAGTTTAAATACAAGCCGACCGAGTTGCGGGTCGCCATTGACTGCCTCGCTGTCTATGTGCATAAGGACTGCCCGCTCGACGAGATTTCAATGCCGCAGATTCGAGCGGTGTTTTCGGTGGACGGCCCGGATTTGCGATGGGGTGACCTCGGTGTGAGCGATCCCAAGTGGCGAGAGCGGCCGGTCAGTCTGTACGGGCGAAACTCGGCATCAGGAACCTACGGGTTCTTCAAAACGGTCGGTCTTGGTGGGGCCGACTTCAAGAGTTCGGTCAAGGAAGCACCCGGCTCGGCGGGCGTGATCGGTGGTGTTGCCAACGACCCATTCGGAATCGGCTATTCCGGCATCGGATTCCGCACGCCTGATGTCAAAGTGCTCGCCGTATCCTTCGAAGACGATGAACCTGGTGCCCATCCAACTCAGGAAGCCGCCAACTACGGAGAGTATCCGCTGGCGCGCAACCTCTATTTTTATGTCAACTACGATCGCAATACCGGGCTCGATGACGCTCGCGCCGAGTTCATCCGCATGGTGTTCTCGAAGACCGGCCAGGAATCAGTGGTGAAGGAAGGGTTTTACCCTGTCTCGAGCAAAATCGCCACTGAGGATCTCGGTAAAGTTGGTCTCAAACTTGACAAAGTGAAGCCGCAAAACCCATCCGGCGGCGGGTAAGATGCACGATCAATCGGTTCCGATGAGATCTACAAGGCGGTTCACTCCATGAACGAATTTGCGCAGTCGCCGGCCCAGCGAAAGACAGGCCGGCGCGTGCGCTTTTTTGATGTCGCAGCGCGATTCGTGATCAGTTCCGGCGGCCTTGCCGTGCTGGCTGCGATGTGCGGGATCATGATCTTTCTCGTACTCATCGCGGCGCCACTCTTTCGTGGAGCTTCGGTTCTGGAAGTCGGTCCCTCGGGTCAGATGGTGCTTCCCGATGGACTTGCCACGATGCGCACCATCAATGGCACGGATCGCGTATTTCTGTTGACCGAGGAGGGCTTGTTCGTCGATCTGTCTCTAGCCTCGGGCGCTTCGCATGCTCGGATCGATATGGCGCCGGAGGCATCTGTGACGGCGTTTGCGTTCGAGTCGGGGCGTTGGCGTGTGACATTGGGCACCGACGATGGTTTCATTCTGACCAGACAAGTCGATGAACGATGGCATGTTGTTCCTGCTGACGCCGATGTGCCGGATTTTTCGCCTGGACAGGTTTTTGCTCTGGACAACGACGAACAGCGTGCGGGTATCGCTGAAGCATTGAATATTTCTGACCAGATATCTCCCGCCGCTTATCTGGAAGTAGATGCCGAAGGATCGATGATTCTCTGGGACCCGGTCGTCGAAGAGACGAGTTCATTGCGTCTGCGGCATGGCGAAGGGCCGGTTGTTCGAGTGGCGAGCGCAGGTGTCGGGTTGCGTTCACGGTTTATCGTCGCGATTCGGGAAGACCGAACCGTGACATTCGGTCAGGTTCGCTCGACAGTCCGGCTGGATGGGGGGGGTGCAACTGAACGACTCGTCCCTTATGCATTTCAACTAGCCGAGAGTCGGTCGATACCCGATTTCGTCTTCGTCCTTGCTGATGGCTCGAGTGCTGTGTTCATCTGGGCTGATGGGTCATTTGAACGATACGACACGAGCAACCCGCGCGATGAGATCACACGCGTTGAACAAGGCAGGGTGATACCCGAGGGGCGTTCTGTGACCGCCGCTGCCATGGCTCTCGGCGGCAACACACTGATCATCGGTGATGACCAAGGGTTCATGGAGACCTTCTTGACGATTGCCGACGCACAAAGTGAGTCTGGCGACGGCCGCACGCTTCAATCGGTCTGGTCGGTTGACATTGGTGCAGGCCCGATCCTGCATCTGGCTCCTGGTGACCGCGACCGAACGGTGAGTGTTGCAACCGGTAACAGCACCGTGAGTGTGTACCACCTCACGAGTCATAAGCGGCTTCTCGCACGGTCCATGGCAGCACCGCTCAAAATGGCGATTGCCAGCCCGTCCACGGATTTGCTTCTTGCGGTATCGACCGAGGGCAATTTTGAGTCATTGCACATTGACCCTGGGTACCCGGAGGTCAGTGCACAGTCGCTCTTCGGCAAGGTGCACTACGAGGGTTACGCCGAGCCTGATTATGTCTACCAGTCAACCGGGGATGCGCAGTCTGAACCGAAGTACAGTCTTGTCCCTCTCCTGTTTGGAACGATCAAAGCGACGATTTTCGCCATGCTTTTTGCGCTTCCGCTCGCAGTGGCGGCTGCGATTTACACAAGTGAGTTCATGCACCGCAAAGTTCATCGAGTGGTCAAACCAGCGATCGAGTTGATGGCTTCGCTTCCGTCGGTGGTCATTGGGTTTGTGGCAGCGATGTTCGTGGCGCCGCTCGTTCGTGAATGGTTACCAGCGATCATGGTCGGGATGTTGATCGTGCCTCTCGTTGCAGCGTTCGTTGGCACGCTTTGGCAGATGATCCCGCCCGCGTACGCACGCAGGCTCGGCTCGCGTGTGCAGTTGGTCGGTGCTGTGGTGTTGTTCGCGGGTGCCATTGGCGTAAGCATGTTTGCGGGGCCCACGGTTGAGCGCACTTTGTTTGCACCTTCGCACGATGCCCAGCTTGTTCAGGCCGGTTCGTATGAGGTTCTCGACGACCAGTCTGCAATCGTTGATCTCGATGCGATGTCCGAAGCCGAGCGATCGCGACTTCGCCGTGACGGTGTGTTCTTGGTCGGGCGAGAAGCGGTGCGGCCGATAGATTCGACGGTCAACTTGCCGCCCGCCCCGGGAAGCATCGAGCAGTGGTTGGACGGGAATTTCGGCCAGCCGTTCCCCGGATGGCTCGTCGCCATGATGTTCCCGGCAGCGATCGTGGTTCCGATTATCCTTGAGCGGCTGACCGCTCGTCGATGGAACGGATGGCTTGATTCGCTCACTCGTTCGCGGGCAGCGTGTGCAGAAGTGGTCCGGTTCATCATTGGATTTGCTGCGATCATCGGCGTTGCCATGTTGCTCGCCTGGGGACTCAGCGTCCTCGGGTTTGATCCCCGTGACTCAATCTTTGGTCGGTTCACGCCGCGCAATACGCTGGTCGTGGGCATTGTCATGGGCCTTGCCGTCATTCCGATTATCTTTACCATCAGCGAAGATGCGCTGGCGAGTGTGCCGAACACGCTTCGTTCGGCTTCACTTGGTGCCGGCGCAACACGATGGCAAACCGCGCTTCGCGTCGTCCTTCCGGTGGCAGCCAGCGGTATTTTCTCAGCGGTCATGATCGGCCTCGGACGGGCGGTGGGGGAGACCATGATCGTCTTGATGGCGACCGGGAACACCCCCGAGATGAACTGGAACATTTTCGCCGGGTTCAGAACACTCGCAGCCAACATCGCTGTTGAACTACCCGAAGCCCCGCGCGGGGATGCGCACTACCGCGTGTTGTTTCTGTGTGGACTCGTTCTGTTTGTGATGACATTGGTCATCAATACCGTTGCCGAAATGGTGCGGCAGCACTACAGGAAGAAGAGTGCTGCACTGTGAGTGATGTCACGCAAACAACTCAGGCGACCCCAGCGCAGACGACGGTGCACCGTCGGACACCATTCAGCGCCCGCGGCGAGCCGCGCGTGTGGCTTATGGCCATGGCGGTGGTCGTTTGTCTTGCCTTGATTGTCGGCATCATCGGTCTCATTGTTGTGCGCGGCTCGGCTACCTTCTGGCAAGGGCCGATCGATGAAGTCCGCCTTCAGGATGGCTCGGTCTTCCTCGGTGTGCCGAGCGTCACGGAAACCTATCAACCCCAACCAGACGAGTTGGAACGCATCGAGCAGGCACGAGCCGATGGGCAACTTGACAATGCGCACGCATTTACCAAAACGGGAGAACCTGTTCGCAGGCGGTACTTTGTCGGCAATCGAGACCTCGGGCAAGAGTCGTTTCGATGGGTGCCTCTATGGGAAGTTGCCTCGATCGAACAGCCCAAGGATGTCGTCCTGGTCGAGCGCGATGAGTGGGGGCCGTTCCTCGGGCGGGTGCGGACGCTTCGAGCGGTGACTGATGAAGATCCAAACCCGACAGGCCAAGAATTCAAACCCGAGTCAGTCTCAGATCGCGAACTGCAGAGCGCAATCGACACGATGGAAGCCAGGCGGGCTGCGATAGCACGCATTGATCGCACACAGATCCCCCGCTTGCAAAACCAACTTCGTCAGCTGGAGTGGAAGTTGAAGGCGGCGCATCTCAATCAGGAGCGTCGAGCGGCATCAGCCGACGCACCGCCTGCGTGGCTGTGGTGGGGTGCCATGGTTGGTTGTATCGTCGCTGTGGGGGGTGTTTTGGGTCTTCGCAAGGCGGTTCGGCATACGAATTCCGGCAGTCGAGTGCCTGTCGCAATTCTGGCGTGCCTCCTGCTCGCTACGGGTTCATTGGCGTATCTGTGGCTTGAGCGCCCCGGCTCACACAAGGGCATGTCCGATGATCAAGTCACGCAGATCGAGCAGCAGGTCGAAGCAGAACGCAATGCGATACTCAACGAGCAATCGGGACTCCTGACCCAACTCGACGATCTTCGCGAGGAAGACAATCGGTATCGAATCATCATCGAAGAACCGAGCCTCGGGCGAATCAGCCCCGTTTCAAGATCTGCACCCGACGACCCCATGCGACTATCGCAGGTTGTGCGCATTGTCCCTGCAAATGACCTCAGTTTCAGCGGGCGGATTGGTGTGTATCTGTCGCGATGGTGGGAGTTCCTTTCGACCAATCCGCGTGAAGGTGCCACAGCAGGCGGCGTCTATCCCGTGATCGTCGGCACGGTCACGCTCACCGTCTTGCTCACGATCAGCGTCGTTCCGCTTGGTGTGATCGCAGCCCTTTACCTTCGCGAGTATGCCAAGCAGGGGGTGGTGACGAGCATTATCCGTATCGCGATCAATAACCTTGCGGGCGTGCCGAGCATTGTCTATGGCATGTTTGGTCTTGGCTTTTTCTGCTACACGCTTGGGGGCTACATCGATGAAGGACCGACTGAACCGACACCCGTCGGCTCGTGGTGGGGGCTTGTCGGTGTCTTGTTCTTGGCGATTCTGATAGCGGGTGCGTGCGGCCTGTTCGTTCGTCGAAGTGGCGACCGCTTGCCTGATTCTGCCAGTCGGCTTATCTCGATCGGTGCGACCGTTGGTTGGCTTGTGGCGGTGGTACTGGCGTTCTGGGCGATTTCATCGACACCGTACTTTCATGGTTTCTTCGAGGCGAAGTTGCCCGAACAGACCACCTTTGGCGGCCGAGGCATCTTGTGGGCATCACTCACGCTTGCACTTCTGACATTGCCGGTGGTCATTGTGGCAACAGAGGAAGCAATCGCAGCCGTTCCAGGATCAATGCGTGAAGGAAGTTATGGCTGCGGAGCGAGCAAGTGGCAGACAATTCGCAAGATTGTGCTGCCGTCAGCGATGCCGGGCATTCTGACCGGAGCCATACTGGCGATGGCTCGCGGAGCGGGAGAGGTCGCGCCGTTGATGCTCGTTGGAGCGGTCAACCTGGCGCCCGCGTTACCCGTCAGTACAGATGCGCCGTTCCTGCACGGGGACAGGACCTTCATGCATCTCGGGTTTCATATTTACACGCTGGGGTTCCAAAGCCCGGACTCAGAGGCAACGGCGCCTCTTGTGTGGACGACCACGCTGCTCTTGATCACGATCGTTCTGCTTCTCAACCTGATTGCGATTATCGTGCGGGCTCGGCTGCGGTCGCGCATGGCGACCTCGGCGGTGTAAGATTGCGCGAGCAATCGCAGGAGATTTCATCTGTGACCACCCAGACTGCACAGCAAGCACTTGCCGAAGCAACCAATCGGAAGGACGCGCCGAGTGTTGTTGATGTGATCGCCGCGGGCAAGCCGTTCCCAACTGAAGTCCACGCGGAAATGCGTAACACGGATGCGGTGGTCGATGTCGATCAGTTCAGCTTGTGGTATGGACAAACCCGAGCACTGTTTGAGATCAAACTGGAGATTCCGCGGCAAGGCGTCACCGCACTCATCGGCCCGTCGGGTTGTGGCAAGTCGACACTCTTACGCTCAATCAACCGACTCAATGATCTTGTCGATTCAGTCCGCACAGACGGCCAGATGCTGCTCAACGGCAGCCCCGTGTACGCACCCGATGTCGATGTCATCGAACTTCGCAAACGACTCGGCATGGTGTTTCAAAAACCCAACCCGTTCCCGATGTCGATTTTCGAGAATGTCGTCTATCCCCTGCGCATCGATGGGGAAAATCGACGCGGGCTGTTGATGGAAGCGTGCGAGCGAGCATTGAAGGCTGCAGCCCTCTGGGATGAGGTCAAAGACCGCCTCAAGCACTCCGCGCTTCGTCTTTCGGGTGGTCAGCAGCAAAGGCTCTGTATCGCCCGCGCCATCGTTGCAGACCCTGAGGTGTTGTTGCTCGATGAGCCTTGTTCGGCGCTTGACCCACTTTCGACGCTGCGGATTGAAGAGTTGATCACCGAGATATCACAGCGGTACACGGTGATCATGGTGACCCACAACATGCAGCAGGCGGCTCGTGTCAGCCAGGCGACCGCGTTCATGTACCTCGGACGACTCGTGGAGTTTGGCCCGACGCAGTCAATTTTCCAGACACCGCACCTCGACGAGACTGAGCAATATGTCTCTGGACGGTTCGGGTAGGCAAAAAGGCGTGAATCGAGCGCCAAAACCTCGACTTTTGCGGATTCTGCGAATCCAGCGACCGATAGTGCTGACTAGTATCTCTGATCGGAAACTGATGCCGATACAGCGTTTGGTGATCGGTACGAATCGCAACCGCCCCACGGGGCATTCTTGAGCCCGGACGAGGCAAAAAATGAGTGCCGGACCGAAGCCTGTCCTTTCTTCCGTCAACAGCTGGAATGCCGAGTTCCTCGAGCAGGAGTTCGCTCGTTTTCAGCAGGACCCCGAGTTGGTCTCACCCGACCTGCGGCTGTTCTTCCAAGGGTTTGAACTGGCGCTCGCCAATGAGATGCGCGTCCATGGCGGATCCGAGGCAAACGCGCAAACATTGCACACAGCCCCCCGGGTTGGGGTGGCGAGCCATGCGACCGGTGATTCTGGGATTGTCGAGAAGTTGATTCAAGCGTATAGAGAGTCAGGGCATCTGGCTGCCGACCTCGATCCGTTAGAACGACCACGAGAGATGCCCGCTCAACTTGAACTGTCGTTCCACGGACTCACTGAAGCGGATCTCGATCGCGTGGTCGAAGCGACCGAACTTGGGTTCAATAAGCCAGTCGCGCTGCGTGCTGTGATTGACAAGCTGCAAGTGATCTACTGCGGTTCAATCGGTGTTGAAATCATGCATGTGCTCGACACCGAACAGCGTGCGTGGCTTCTTGAACAAGTTGAGGGACGCAACAGCAAGGAAGAGCTCAAGCCGCAAGATCGCGTGTTGATTCTTGAACTGCTGACCCGCGCGGACAGTTTCGAGAAATTCCTCGGAAAGCGCTACCCGGGCGACAAGCGATTCAGTCTCGAAGGGTCAGAGTCGTTGATCCCACTCACCGAGTGGATATTGATGACGGCGACCGAACACGATGTCGAAGAGGTTGTTCTCGGGATGGCCCATCGCGGCCGACTCAATGTGCTCAACAACATCATCGGCAAGACCTACCAGCAAATATTTACCGAGTTTGAAGAGTCGTGGGAAGAGGACTTTGTCGATGGCGGCGGCGATGTGAAGTATCACCGCGGTTATTCAGGGACGCGGCGGTTCCCGAATGGACGCATGCTGCACCTGGCGATGTCGAGCAACCCGAGCCACCTCGAATCAGTTGATCCTGTGGTCATGGGTCGATGCCGTGCGAAACAGCGGCTGCGCGGCGACACCGAACGCCGCCGCGTGATCCCGTTGCTCATGCACGGTGACGCTGCGGTTGTCGGGCAAGGCATCGTTCCCGAGTGTCTGAATCTCTATGACCTGGAAGGGTACACAGTCGGTGGCACCATCCATGTCGTCGTCAACAATCACATCGGGTTCACAACCTCGCCCGAAGATGCGCGGTCGACGCGTTACTGCACCGATATCGCCAAGTTTATCGAAGCGCCTGTGTTCCATGTCAATGGCGACGATCCTGAAGCATGCATCGAGGTCGCACGCATCGCTCTTGAGTACCGCCAGAAGTTCCATCGCGATGTCTTTATCGATTTGTGGTGCTATCGCCAGTACGGTCACAATGAGCAGGATGAACAGTCGTTTACCCAGCCGCTGCTTGCCAAAGCCATTCGTGCGCAGCAAAGCGTTCTGAAGACTTATGCAACCAAGTTGCTCAATGAAGGCGTGATCAACGAAGCCGATGTGCAAGCCATCAAGCACCGACTCGCTGAGGCGCTTGAACAAGCGCAGGCAGCCGCTCGTGAAACGCCAAACGATCCAACGATTGATCCTGGCAGCGAGCGATGGCAGGGTATAGACAATGAGTTCTCGTTTGATCCCGTAGATACATCGGTGACGAAAGAAGCGTTGGCCGAAGTGTGCGCAGCCATCGGTCGAGTTCCCGAGAACTTCAAACTCAATCGCAAGTTGAAACCACTTCTCAAGTCGAGGGCTTCGCTTCTGGAGAGTGGTGAAATCAGTTACGCCGACGCAGAGACGCTGGCCTATGGCACGCTGCTGATCGAGCATCATCCGATTCGATTGACCGGACAAGATGTTCGCCGAGGCACCTTTAGCCATCGACATGCGGTGATTCGTGACACCGACACGGGTGAGCCGTTTATCCCGCTCAACAACATTCGTCCTGTCGATGAATCGGGGAGTGCGTGTACATCGTTCGATGGTCCATGTCAGGCGAAACTGTGCATCTATGACAGCCCCTTGAGCGAAGCTTCCGTCCTCGGGTTCGACTACGGCTATTCGCTCGCCGATCCGGGCATGTTGGTTTTGTGGGAGGCTCAGTTCGGCGACTTCGTCAACGGCGCCCAAGTGATCATTGATCAATATCTTGCTTCTGCCGAGACGAAATGGGATCGTTGGTCCGGGCTGGTCATGCTTTTACCTCATGGCTATGAAGGCGCCGGGCCAGAGCACTCGTCGTGCCGCATGGAGCGATTCCTTGAGTTATGCGGCCAGGACAACATGCAGGTCGTGTATCCGACTACGGCTGGGCAGGTGTTCCATATGCTGCGCCGTCAGGTGCATCGTTCATTCCGCAAGCCATTGATCGTGATGACGCCGAAGAGCATGTTGCGTGTGCCAACCGGTCACATGAATGACTTGATGAACGGTCAGTTCACCGAGATGATTGACGATCCATTCTTTGCAAATGGCGACAATGATCGGACAAAGGTCAAGCGGGTCATCCTGTGTTGCGGCAAGTTGTTCTACGAGCTGAACGAGCGTCGTGAACAAGCGGGTCGTCAAGATGTCGCGATCGTTCGCATCGAGCAGGTGTATCCGTTCCACGATCAGATGCTCGCCCAGATTCTTTCGCAGTACCCTGCCGGCGTTGAACTCGTCTATGCGCAAGAAGAAACAAGAAACGCAGGTGCATACTTGTTTGTTTCCGACAAGTTGCAGGATGTCATGGGCTTGGATCGACCGATATACATCGGCCGACAGGAGTCCGGTTCACCGGCGACCGGATCGAAGCGCGTGCACAAGATGGAACAAGACCGTATTCTGACAGAGGCCGTGGCGCCGCTGCCTTCATCCGACAAGAAACCGGGCGAGAAACTCGCCGCGTCAGCATGACCTGAGAACGGAGTCCGACGGAATGGCTACCGAAATCGTAATGCCCGAAGCGGGAGAGTCAGTCGTCAGCGGCGTGCTCACGACATGGCTCAAGGCCGACGGAACCTATGTTGAGCGCGACGAGGCGGTCGCAGAAGTCGATACCGACAAGATCACCGTCGAAGTGCCAGCACCGGCCTCCGGCATCATCAAACACCGGACCGCGGAAGGTGACGAAATCGAGATCGGTTCCGTCATCGCTGAGTTGGATGAATCTGCTGCCAAACCTGCAGCCGGTTCGGCGAGCGAGCAATCTGCCAAGCAGGAATCAGGACAAGACGCAGCAGCCGCAACCGCGGTTGCAACTGGGTCGGGTACGACCGACAAGTCCACCGCGACCAACGGCGAGGTCCATGCCACACCGCTAGCCAAGAAAGTCGCGGCCGAAAAGGGAGTGGACCTCAGTAGCGTGCAAGGGACGGGCGCGAGCGATCGAATCCACGAACGCGATGTGTTGGCAGCCGTTCAAGGAAACTCCGATTCAGTCCAATCGGTGGTCGGAGGCGAGTCTTCAGCGAACGGCCGATCGCGTCGCGTCACGCTTGAACGCATGAGCCCGCTGCGCCAGAAGATCGCCTCACGCTTGGTCGAAGCCCAACAGACCGCGGCGATGTTGACGACTTTCAACGAGTGTGACATGTCGGCGGTCATGGATCTGCGAAAACAGTACAAGGAATCGTTCGAGAAACGGCACGGCATCGGGCTCGGCTTTATGTCGTTCTTCATTAAGGCTGCTGCGAACGCCCTTGAGAAGTTCCCGATGGTCAACGCTTCAATCGTTGCAGACGATGCTGGTAAACCAGCGATTGAAAAGCACGACTATGCAGATATAGCGATTGCGGTCGCCAGTGCAAAGGGGCTTGTGGTTCCGGTCATTCGTAACTGCGAGACCCTCACATTTGCCAATGTCGAGTCAGCGGTCAAGGACTTTGGCACGCGGGCTCGCGATGGCAAACTCGGGCTCGATGAAATGCAGGGTGGGACATTTACCATCACCAATGGCGGCATCTTCGGCAGTCTGATGTCAACACCCATTCTCAATCCGCCGCAGTCCGCCATCCTCGGCATGCACACCATCAAGAAGCGTGCGATGGAGCACCCAGTTGGATCCGGCCAGGTTGCGATTCGTCCGATGATGTACCTCGCATTGAGTTACGATCATCGAATCGTCGATGGTGCCGAAGCGGTGCAGTTCCTTGTGTCAATCAAGGATGCGATCGAGGATCCGACGCGCTTGCTGCTCGACATTTGATCGATCTGACGAACTGTTCGGTTTTTCGCATCGTCACGCGAAGTGCTCGATCGATCAGTCGATTTGATCAAGCAGACCTTCGCAGGCGCGGGTGAGCATCTCGAACACCTGGTCAAATCCGTCATCGCCGCCGTAGTAGGGATCAGGGACATCGATCGCACCAGTCTGCGTCGGCTGACCCTGGTCGTCGAGAAGTTGTTCCGCGGCAACATCAAAACTGCGCATCAGGCGGATCTTGGATCTCGGCGCTCCACGCTTTTCGAGTGTCTTGGCGTTTGTCTCGTCCATCGCCAGAAGCAGGTCGAACCGTTCAATGTCGGTCGATGGCGCAAATTGTCGAGCGATACTGGGAAGTTCGATCCCGTGCTTTGCGCAGGTGGCGATGGCGCGTGGATCGGGTGATTGACCGACATGCCAGGATCCGAGGCCGCAGGAGTCAACCGCCAAGTTTTCGAGTACCTGCCGCATTTTCGCGTGATGGATGAAAATACCCTCCGCCATCGGGCTTCGGCAGATATTGCCCAGACATACAAAAAGCAAGGAGCGCGGGGGGGTCATGAACAATTCTCCGCGACCGCGAATGTTGGCGCGCATGTCTTCTGTTCCAGGATATTGAGCAACGGTCTGAGTTCTTCGGTCACATTTGCACCGGCTGGAGACTTTGTTTCGTCCAGCAGACTGCCAGGAGCGATCGCGACAGGGACGCCGGACGCTTGCGCCTGGGCAACAAGCACGCGAATCGCGCCGCGCGGAATAACCGAGGCCAGTTGTTGCCTCGGTCGCGCAGCATCGACAAAAGCCACATCACATGCGCTGAGCCATGGTGTCATCGGTCCGTCGATCACGATGAGCCGAGCACCCAGACCGCCGCGTCTACAAAACTGTCTTGCACCCGCCAATCTCCAGGCATTGCTCGGAACTAGTGCCGTCGCGCGATAGCCATTGACACGAAGCATGCCCAACAAGAACGCGAGCCGTTGGCTATCGAGCGAACACCAGGGAGCAGCGATCGGCATGATCACAATCTCGTCATCGCCGACTTCGAGGACAGTCCGCCGCGAATGGCGTGAAGTCTCGCTCGTGACGGTCGTGTATGATGCCGGGTCATTGACAGTCACTCTGGCAGCGGGGAGCCCGGCTTGAATCCACGACTGCGCATCGTGAGCATCTACAAACGCTATGTGTCGGAACATTCCGAGACTTCGGGCCTGATTGATTGATTGCGCGTTGTTGAATCTCAAGCCTTCAAGAAGAACAAGGGAGAGGTCGATTCGCGCGGGCTGACGAAGTGCCCAGTGAGCCGGTCGTCGGCCCCAGGCGGTGATGTGTCGCGGATCTTCATCTATCATTGACAGATCGAGTGGTGCTCTTGAACGAGGCATGATCACCCGTGCAAGGTTCATCACCGTTGCTTGATATTCTGGCACGGGTCCGATGCCGATCGGTCTCGCGTTGTCGTGCGATGCACGAACACACAGCGACTGCACCTCGGGGTATCGACCCGAGTCAAACACGCCCTCGCTGGCATCGATCACATGCATCATGTGCTAGCGGTTTCGCCGGGCGCTGTCCGTCACTTCGACATCGTAGAACATCTGCGCCAGCGCCAGACCAGTCTGCTGCGCGAGCGCTTCCTGAGATTTGTACACCTCGGCGGTCGTCGATGGAGCGAGACCGGGTCGTTGAGGCATGGAGATGCGCAAGGGGAACGCGCCCAGATTCTCAGCCGGCCAGATGCGATCACCCGTATTCACATTGAGCAACTTGACCTGTGCGACCGCCGATGGGCGATAGGTGCCGACTTCTGCACCGAGTGAAAACTCCGTCATCAGTGCATAAATGACAACATCAGCACCCACACTTTCGCCGATCTCGACGATACTGAGCGGGTCGCCGTAGCGTTCCTTGGCAACCGCTGCGAATGCCGCTCTGCCGTCGATGACTTCGGCAACGAGTTTGCGTTTGAGCAGTTGCGACTGGGCCGAATCGACGATTGTGCCACGCAGTCGGCGTGATGCGACTTTGTTCGAAGGATCATCGACGAAGATGATGTACTTGAGTTCGGGGTCGAGCGCGACCGACTTTTTGACTTTGCCGGGTCCATGCACAGCGTACATGATCGGCGTGGCAATGTTGCACCCGGCCACCATCAAAGCGGTCAGCGCACAAGCGAGAATCGTCAAGCGAGTCTTCAGGTGTGTGGGGGGGATAAGTGACATAATCTAGTACTTGATTTCGTTGGCTTCTTTGTGGTCAAAGAATTTCCATGCTACGCGGTCTGCAAAACGATTGGACAACTCGGTGTTGACGGCTTCATATGCGATGTCAGTCACCATGTACCCGCTCCCGTCGGGATAGGTCACTGAGATCGCTCGTTCGTAAGCGGCATCATCAGGGAGCGGGCCATCCGACTCGTAGACCGACACCGTGCCGGCGGCTGCGCCATCCCAGACATACGAGTTGCCGGGTTCATGCAGTCGATAGGCAGCGAGATCGACGACGATGAGTCGTTCGACGCCCAGCATCGACGCAACTTCGCTACGAGACATCGCAACCCAGGACGGGTTGTTGTACAGAATCTGCATAAGGCGATCAACGCGCGGAGCCGCCGCCGCCCCGTCAGGCATCTTGGCGTGAGCATTTGCAATGAGTGTGTTGATGCGACCGGTCAACCGAGCGCTGAGTCCGGGTGATTCAGACTCAATCGATCGATCGACCGCGACGACAACCGCGAAACTCTTGCCCTTGAGCCCGTCGTATTCTGCATACACCTCATGCGAGCCGGTTCGCTGTGCAGAGCGTGCCATGCCACCGACGAATGCTGCTGCAGCACAGCCGGACATGGCCGACCCTGTCATGACGAGGCCGGATGCGATGACCGCACGAATAATCGAATGAGACTTCATAGGGTTCTCCGCGTTGTTCCGCCGGCGTGACTGTGTTACCACACAATCATCTTGTACACCCAAGCGATCAGAAACAACGATATGGCACCAATCGTGATGGCGCGGCCGTTCCCACGAGGAATCAACCGCATTGGGTCAACACCTCGAATGCCAGCATGAAGCCCGCCCCATGCCAAAACCGATGCACCAACGGCGAGAAGCATCCCGAACGGCTGGGTTGCTCCTGACGACTTCAAGTCGCCGTTCGCAGCGTGAGCGAACGCAGTGGTCATTCCGCAGCTTGGGCACGGGAAGTTCCATCGAAGTACCCAAGGACACGGCGCAAGTCCAAGTTGTTGGTGCGTGCCATGTCCCTCGTGATCTGGCTTGAGGCCTGCAGCGAGCATCAGAATGCCGATTGCCCCTACAGCAACCAAAAATCCAATGGCGCGTTTGCGACTATCAGAAAGACGAATTTCAAAGCCGATGGACGGAGTTGATGTGTCAGCCGATTGATGCACTGCCTTGAGGGTACGCGTGCAAGCTGACGAGGATCCGCAGCCGACAGGGATCGTCAAGCGGAACGACGGAATTCCTGTGCATTGTCAGTGAACATTGCAGCGGCCGATCGAGCGATGAACTCTGAGCGAACGGATTTTTGCGCAAGCCGATGCTGATCGAGCGATGCACGAAGTTCGGTCCGGGCTATGAAGAGATCTGATGCCGATCCGTATTCGCCACTGACACCTGTGAGCATCATAACCCGAATGCCGATGTTGCTGCTGGCATCGTCGTCGAGGAGTTGAAGGTGCTCAAACGACTCAACCAACAGATCGACATTCTTTTGCAAGAAACCGGTGGGGGCAGTCACGATAAACTGGTCGTCGCCGAGATGCCCGAGGAACGATGACTTGTCCTGGTCAACCAGCGCCAACATCGATCGGATGAGACCAACCAGATTCTGGATGAGTTCATCACCAAGTTCGTAGCCAACCGCTTGATTAAATCCGGCGAAGCCTTTGATATCGATGAACGCAATATCGACGGGTGCCTGGTGCTGACTCATCAGTTCGCGGAGATGCAGATCGGTGCGGACACGCCCAGGCAGGCCGGTCAGAGGCGCTTGACGGATTTGCGTCGCTCGGCACAGGCTTGCGCCAGCTTGAAGCAGATCAGGCATCGTAATCACGCCAAGAATCTCGTCCATTTCGAGGACGACGATCGGCGAAGACATGGCGTGCTCCGGTCGCGTTGATGCAAGGTCCAACATCTCGACGACGGGCATGTTCGCATCGACGGGGTTCGTATGAGCCCCAATCAGAAACGAGATGGCAAGATCCGCTCGTCCGTCACTTGCGCCGCGGAGCACGACATCTCGATCCACCCACCCGGCATAGGTGTCCCCGTCAGTCACGATGACACCGGGTTGTCGCACATCGTGCAGGACCGTCGCGGCAACGCTGCGTATTGAACGATCAGCGGCGACAATTCGTGCGTTTCGTGCAAGGGCGCCCGCGCGAACAGTTGCGTCGTTGTTGGTCGTCGAGTGTTGGCTGGCCTTCTCACGAATACGCGTCACCATGGCGGGTGCGACTTCCTGGTCGCGCTCGCCCGGTCGCGCCAGCAGATACCCCTGGCCGAAGTGAACACCAAGTTCGATAATAGTGTCGAGTTCTTCAACCCGTTCGATGCCCTCAGCAATGATGCGGATAGAACTGAGTTTGGCAAAGTACACCAGGAATCGGATCAAATGCTGACGAACCTTGTCATGATCGATATGGTCGATCAACTCACGATCAAGTTTCAGCCAGCCCGGTTTGAGACTCGTGATTCGATTGAGTCCACTCGTGCCGGCGCCCACATCATCAATCGCGATATGAAACCCTGAGTGGCGCAACAGGTCGAGCGTTTTGGAGAGGCCTTCAAATTCCTGCTCCTTGCATCGTTCCGTGATTTCCAGCACAACTCGGCTTGGATGTAAACCTTGAGCAGAACGGATCTGACGGGAGATTTGTGGTGCGAATCGGCTGTCCGAAACCACTTCAGGCGACGAGTTCAGAAACAACAACACCCCGGCGGGCCACCCGGCTGCCGCATCAAGTGCCTTCTCGCGAGCGAGCAGTTCCAACTGCCAACTGAGGGGGTTGCCTTCCGCGGCAGTGAACATCTGCTCGGCGTTCTCAAACTGAGAGTCCTTGCTAGGGCGGCACAGCGCCTCGTTCCCTGCGATGCGGCCGGTCTGCAGGTCCACAATCGGTTGAAACACCGGCGAGATCAGCCTGTGCTTAATCGTGTGAGCCAGTGCGTCCGATGCGGACGAGTCTGAAGGATTGTGAATCGGTTCATGTGCCATAAACAAGTACACCGGCGGTAACACAAGTCACCGCAGTGCGTTTTGAATCGGCACGCCCCCAGCATGTGTCAAGGGTTCTGATGTGACTCAATGCAGGGCAGGCCGCACATGTGACGAACCGGATAGATGTACCGGTCGTGCAGGACCGATAGCGAATGGTGCTAGGGCAATCACACTGTCATTGCTGGCGAGCGGTTGGGCATGGAGTCTGCTGGTCGCTCAGTCAAACTTGAACACACCCTTGCGGAATCCATAGAGGTACGCCACCACAGTCGTCAACAGGAAGAACATGATGCGGACCAGCCAGGTGAATGCCTGCTCGGACTGTGGCTCGAGATTCGAGAAGGTTGCAGCCCATGGATACAGAAAGACGACCTCAACATCGAAGACGAGGAAGACCATCGCGATCAGGTAAAAGCGGACATTGAATCGCTTGCGGGCGGACTGAACCGGCGTCATGCCGCTCTCGTAAGGGATGCCTTTGGTTTCGCCCTTGCGCCTCGGGCCGAGGATCAGGGTGCCGACCACGTTGATGCATGCGAAGCCGATGGCACCCATGATCATCAGGAAGATGGGCAAATACGCGCCGGGGTCACCCGCGCCCAAGGTTGTTGCGATACATCCGTCCATAGACCGGCATGATAGCCTCAAATTGAACCCGTGCATACCAGAAGATGTGGATCGCAGACATGCCAAGACATCATGTTGCGATTCATCGGATGACCGGCGGACTGCCAAGGTGGCAGGTCGAGTCGATCGATGTGCTCTGACTGTCAGAAAAACTGAGTGTAGAACTTGCGATGGTCGTACATAAGTGTCTTTCCAACAATGTATTGTGTCAAAAAGGCTTGTGGCACCGGTCTTGCCAATGGTCCTGCCAGCATGAGGTGCGTTGGCACCCAATCAAACGGAAACAGCCCGTCGAGCAAAGAGCACGCCGGGTGAAAAGACAACAGGTCCTGCATTACGGAGCACGATTCCATGGCCACCAAAGAACTGACCTTCGATATCGAAGCACGCAAAGCCCTTCTGACGGGCGTCGAAAAACTTGCCAAGGCGGTCAAGTCCACCCTCGGCCCGCGCGGCCGCAACGCCGTCATCGATAAGTCATGGGGCGGCCCGACCGTCACCAAGGACGGCGTGACCGTCGCTGAAGAAATCGAACTGACTGACAAGGCCGAGAACATGGGCGCGATGCTCGTGAAGGAAGCCGCCAGCAAAACCTCGGACACCGCGGGTGATGGCACCACGACCGCGACCGTTCTCGCTGAAGCCCTTTTCCGCGAAGGTCTTCGTTACATCGCAGCCGGTGTTGATGCAAACGCCTTGGTCCGCGGCATGAAGAAGGCTGTCGAAACCGCAGGCACCGCGATCGAAGGCATGGCCAAGCCGATCAACGGCAAGGCCGACATCCAGAATGTCGCCACCATCTCCGCCAATAACGATCCTGAGGTCGGCAAGATCATGGCCGACGCGTTTGAAAAGGTCGGCAAAGACGGCGTCATCACGGTCGAAGAAGGCAAGAGCCTCGAAACCGAAGTCACTGTCGTCGAAGGCATGCAGTTTGACCGAGGCTACCTCTCAGCCAACTTCGTCACCGATGTCGATGACATGAAGGCCAACCTCGACAAGTGCCTCGTGCTTGTCTGCGAAGAGAAAATCGAGAGCGTCGCCAAGTTGGTGCCGTTGCTTGAGAAGGTCATGCAGGCGAAGAAGCCGCTGCTCATCATCGCTGAAGACATCACCGGTGAAGCCCTCTCGACCCTTGTCATCAACAAACTCCGTGGCACGCTGCAGGTGTGTGCGGTCAAGGCTCCCGGCTATGGCGACCGTCGCAAGGCGATGCTCGAAGACCTCGCTGTCCTCACCGGCGGCAAGGCGTTCATGAAGGACCTCGGCATCGAACTCGACCAGATCGAACTTTCAGAACTCGGCCTCGCCAAGAAAATCGAAGTCGATGCTGACAACACGACCGTCATCGAAGGCGCCGGCGAAACCAAGGACATTCAAGCCCGGATCGACCAGATCCGCCGCGAGATTGAAAACGCCAGCAGCGACTACGACCGCGAGAAGTTGCAGGAGCGCCTCGCCAAACTCGCCGGCGGCGTGGCTCAGATCAATGTCGGTGCTGCATCAGAAGCTGAACTGAAGGAAAAGAAAGCACGCGTCGAAGACGCACTGCACGCAACCCGTGCAGCGGTCGAATTTGGCATCGTGCCCGGCGGCGGCGTGAGTTTCATTCGCGCTCAGCAGGCGATCGCAGCAACTCGCGAATGGAAGGGTGTCTTTGGTAAGGCGACTGAAGTCAGTTCCAACGATGTCGGCCATGTGAAGTACGATTTCGCTGCCGGCATGAATGTGGTCTACAACGCGTTGCAGGTTCCTCTTCGCACCATCGCTGAAAACGCTGGCGCCAAGGGCTCAGTCGTGGTGTCAAAGGTTGCAGAAGCAGACAGCCCGACCTTTGGCTACAACGCTTTGACCGACACCTACGAAGACCTGGTCAAGGCCGGTGTCATCACGCCCGCCAAGGTCGACATGTCAGCCTTGCAGAATGCAGCAAGCGTGGCGACGATGCTGCTCGCTGCCGACTGCATCATCACCGAAAACCCGGAACCAGCAGGCGAAGGCGGCGGCCACGATCATGACCACGGGGGTGGCATGGGCGGTATGGGCGGCGGCATGCCAGGTATGGGTGGCATGGGCGGAATGGGTGGCATGCCAGGCATGGGCGGGATGGGGTTCTAAAAGCAATGTCCCTGTAACCTCACTTACAAATTTGAACTGAGACAACACATACATCCGCCCGCGGGCTGATGTTATAGACAAACGGAGAATCACAATGGCAGTCAAACCACTTGAAGATCGTGTTCTTGTCAAACCCATCGAAGCAGATTCGATGACCGCAAGCGGGCTGTACTTGCCCGAAGGATCGAAGGAGAAGCCGATTCAGGGCGAAGTCGTCGCGGTCGGTCCGGGGCGTTTGCTTGACAATGGCAAGCGTGCTGCATTGTCCGTGAGCAAGGGCGACCGCGTCGTCTACAGCAAGTACGCAGGTTCGGAAGTCGAGATCAAAGGCGATACGCATCTGATCTTGAAGGAGACCGAACTGCTCGGCGTCATTGGCTGAGGAAGAGAAAGCAATGGGCACTAGGCATCAGGCACTAGCGGTCCAGGTTGTGAATCGAGCCTGAGTCATTATGAAGTAACCAATGCCTAGTGCCAAGTGCCTAGAGCCTCACATCGGAGCAACGCGAAGATGAGCGACAAACAAATCATGTTTCAAGATTCCGCCCTTCTCGAAATGAAGAAAGGCGTTGATCGTTTGGCCGACGCGGTCAAGTGCACCATGGGGCCGAGCGGCCACCATGTCATCATCGACAAGGCCTACGGCGGGCCCAGCGTGACCAAAGACGGCGTGTCCGTCGCCAAGGAAGTCACGCTCGCCGAGCCCTTCCAGTCGATGGGTGCGAAAATGGTCTATCAGGTTGCCAAGAAGACCGCAGACAAGGCGGGCGACGGCACCACGGCCGCGACCGTGCTCGCGCAGGCCATCTTCACCGAAGGCCTCAGGGCGGTCGCAGCTGGATACAACCCGATTCACCTGCACCGTGGAATCAACAAGGCTGCAGCCGCTGCAGCCGAGGCGATCGACAGCATCGCTATCCCCTGCAAGGGCAAGGCCGACTACAAGAAGGTCGCCACTGTTTCTGCGAACCACAACGCCGAAGTTGGCGAGTTGATCGCCGAAGCCATCTCAAAGGTGGGGGCTGACGGCGTGGTCGAAGTCGAAGACGGCAAGAGCGCCGAAACCGAACTCAACTATGTCGAAGGCATGCAGTTCGACAAGGGTTATCTGTCGCCCTACTTCATGACCGATCCCAAGACCGGCGAAGCCGAACTTGAAGACTGCTATGTGTTGATCCACGAGAAGAAGATCAGCAACCTGCCCGATCTTCTGCCACTGCTCAATAAGATCGCCGGCACCGGCAAGCCGTTGCTCATTATCGCCGAAGAAGTTGAAAACGAAGCCCTCGCGGCTCTCGTCGTCAACCGTCTGCGCGGCGTGCTGAAGGTCTGTGCGGTCAAGGCGCCTGGCTTTGGCGATCGTCGCAAGGCTATGCTCGGCGATATCGCTGTCCTCACTGGTGGCACCTTCCTCGCAGAAGACCTCGGTCGCACGCTTGAGTCGGTCGAGATCAGCGAACTCGGTATCGCCAAGAAGATCGTCGTCACCAAGGACGACACCACCATGATCGAAGGCGGCGGCAAGAAGAAGGACATCACCCAACGGGCAGCCCAGATCATGGCCCAGTTCGAAAAGTCCACCAGCGACTACGACAAGGAAAAACTGATGGAGCGGCACGCCAAGCTCACCGGCGGCGTGGCGATCATCTCAGTCGGCGGCGCGACCGAGCAGGAGCAGAAGGCCCTCAAGGACCTCGTCGATGACGCGCTCCATGCGACCCGCGCGGCTGCAAAGGAAGGCTATGTTGCCGGCGGCGGCGTGGCTCTGCTCCGCACCAAGGACGCGATTGAAGCAGCTAAAAAGAAGGCCAAGGGCGATGAAAAGTTTGGCTTTGATATCGTGACCCGAGCCATCGAATACCCGGCTCGCCAGATCGCGGTCAACGCCGGTTACGACGGCGACCTCGCTGTCGAGGAGATCCTGTCAGGCGAGGGCGGCTTCGGGCTCAACTCGGCTACAGGCGATTATGTTGACCTCATCAAGGCCGGCATTATCGATCCGGCATTGGTCGCCAAGAGCGCGCTCGTCAACGCAGCGAGCGTTGCAGGCCTCATGCTGACAACCGATGTCATGGTGACGGATCTGAAGGAGGACACCAAGCCGGCTGTCGGCGCGGTGAGCTGATCGAGTTGTAGAGAGGAGAGAGAATTGCCGTTCCCCGATGGGACACTGTCGGGGAACGATTTGCAGGAACGAATGAACCAAAGAGTCACAGAGTCACAGAGGAGAAATGCATTGGATTCTCCTGTCGAGAGAGATCCGCTCACGCGCGAGATCGTGGGTGGAGCGATCGAAGTGCATAAGGCTCTTGGCCCGGGCCTGTTGGAAAATGTCTACGAGGAGTGTTTATATATCGAGTTGTCCGATCGTGGGCTCTCTGTTCAGACGCAAGTGCCCCTCCCTGTCACTTTCAAAGGGCGGATTCTCAATGTCGGGTATCGCCTTGATTTACTTGTGAACGATTCAGTTATTGTGGAACTCAAAACTGTCGAGCGTGTTCTGCCAGTCCACGAGGCTCAACTCTTGACCTATCTCAAACTTTCTGGAAAGCGAACTGGCTTACTTTTGAATTTCAACTCCGCCTATATGAAAGACGGCATTCTTCGAAGAGTTCTTTAGTCCTTCTCTGTGTCTCTGAGCCTCTGTGGTGAAAACAGCATGCCAACCACCCGTGACTATTACGAAGTACTGAGCGTTGAGAAGTCAGCGGATAGCGACGAGATCAAGCGCTCATATCGCCGCATGGCGATGAAGTATCACCCGGACCGCAACCCCGGCGACGCTGAGGCCGAGGCGAAGTTCAAAGAGTGCGCTGAAGCGTACGAAGTGCTTTCTGATCCGCAGAAGCGGCAGGTCTACGACCAATACGGGCACGAGGGCATGCGCGGCGCTGGTGCAGCCGCCCACGACTTCAGCCGCATGAATGTTGATGACATCTTCTCGATGTTCAACGACATCTTTGGCGGCGGTGGGGGAGGACAGGCACGCGGCGGACGGCGCGTCGTCCGCGGATACGACCTCGAGACAGAAGTGTCGGTCTCACTGAAAGATGTGCTCGAAGGCTGCGAACGCGAGGTTGAGTTCACGCGGATGGATGTTTGCGGGACCTGTACCGGCGACGGCGCCAAGCCGGGCACTGAGCCGAAAACCTGCGAGACCTGCGGCGGTCAAGGCAAGGTACAGCAGGCCGGACTCGGCGGCATGTTCCGCATGGTCACCGCCTGCCCGCACTGTCGCGGCCGAGGGACGATCATCACTGAGAAGTGCCCTGACTGCCGCGGCAAAGGTCGCCAGCCGAAGAAACGCAAGATCGCGGTCAAGATTCCGCCGGGTATCAGTAGCGGCCAGGCGGTGCGGGTCGCAGGTGAAGGGGAGCCGCCCCCACCTGAAGCATCACCAAGTGGTGAAGGACAGCGGGGCGACCTGCATGTTGTGGTCAATGTCGAAGAGCACGACCTGTATGTGCGCGAGAATGACCACCTGATGATGGAGATGCCGATCAGTTTTACGCAGGCGGCTCTCGGTGCCGAGGTTGAAGTTCCCACGCTCGAAGGGTCACAACAAATCAAGATCCCCAAGGGGACGCAGTTTGGCAAGATGTTCCGGCTGGAAGGGCACGGGCTGCCGAACCTGCGATCCGGGCGTCGCGGCGATCTGATCGCGGTGACGCGTATTGAGATCCCGAAGAAACTTTCGGGTCAGCAGGAGAAGTTGCTGCGTGAGTTTGCAGATTCTGCTGACCAGCGTGTCCTGCCTGAGAGTCACGGATTCTGGACGAAAATCAAGGACCTCCTCGGCGGTTAGCCGACAGTTCACGATGAGGTTTTTTTGCGATGACGGAACACACAGAAAAAGCAGAATCACAAACACCTGAACAAGAGGCAGAACGCAGCGCCGACGCGCTGACGAGTGATGAACTTGAGCAGATCCAGTCCTCTGTCGTCGAAGCATCGTTCGAGCCGCCAACTGGTGCAGAAGACATCGTCGCGGCGTTTCGCGCGACATTGGCGCAGCGCGACGACTGGCAGAACCGGTTTGTGCAACTCAGTGCTGATTTTCAGAATTTTCAGCGGCGTGCTGCCAACAACGAACGCGAGGCCCGACAAGGCGCAACGGCAGGCGTTGTTCAGAGTGTGATGCCCATTCTGGATCAGTTTGACCTGGCGCTTGAACACGCTGCGAGCGGAACCACCGCTGAACAGATCGCCAGTGGCGTCACGCTGATCCGTGATGAGTTTCAGCGGATTCTCGGGACCTATGGCGTCTCAAAGATTGAACCCAAGCCCGGTGACGAGTTTAACCCATCCGAACACGAAGCGATGTTGCAGTCACCATCCGAAGAGGTCAAGCCGGGTTGTGTTGTTCAGTCAGTCGGTGCCGGGTACCGTCTTGGCGAGCGTGTGATCCGTCCTGCGAAGGTTATCATCGCTCAGGCTGCTGACGCATAAAGGGGGGGTCATGCCGACTTACGAATATCGTTGCAAGGCCTGTGAGCATGAGTTTGAGTTGTTTCAGAACATGAGCGACTCGGTCAAGCGCAAGTGCCCTTCATGTGCGAAGAATCAACTCGAGCGACTGATTGGCACGGGCGCAGCTGTGATTTTTAAAGGTGGCGGTTTTTACGAGACGGACTATCGTTCCGAGTCGTACAAGAAAGACGCCAAAGCCGACAAGGCCGAGTCGAAAACCAAGGCCGAAACAAAGTCTGGTGGCGAAGGGTCAAGTTCGTCGGAATCGAGTAAGAACGACGCCAAGCCCAAGTCCGAAACGAAGAGCACCGAGCCAGCCAAAACGAGCAAGCCCGAGAAGCCAACTTCTTCAGGCGATTGACCCCGAAGGACCGGCATGCACGCAGTCGCCCACGGTGTCGACATGGTCGAAGTTGCTCGCATTCGCGAGATGTGCGCCAAGCACCCCGATCGATTCGTGGATCGCTGCTTCACCGCTGGTGAACAACAGTATTGCCTGGGGCGAGGCCGGGAGTCCGAACATCTCGCCGTCCGCTTTGCAGCGAAAGAGGCTGTCATGAAAGCACTGGGGACAGGGCTCTCGCACGGCATCGCTTGGACCGACATCGAGGTCACAAAGAATGACTTGGGTGGACCAGAAATTGCGCTGTCTGGGCAGGCCGCGACTGTTGCGACCGGCAACGGCATCGCTCGCTGGCTCGTGAGTTTGTCACATACCGACACGATGGCGATTGCTTCGGTGATCGGGTTGGGCAACGACACATCAGTGACCTAGGGTCTGATCGAATCAACCAACCACACTGAAGAGACGCTGAGGAACCGCACCATGGAACTGTACATCGACACTGCGAACTTGGATGAAATTCGAGAGGCCCACGATCTCGGCGTGCTCGACGGCGTGACAACCAATCCGTCGCTTATCGCTAAAGAAGGCGTGGACTATGGCAAGCGACTCGCCGAGATCTGCGAGATTGTCAGTGGGCCGGTCTCAGCGGAAGTTCTTGCTGTTGACGCCGAGGGGATGATTGTGGAAGGGCGCGAACGAGCAAAAATCGCGCCGCACATCGTGGTCAAGTTGCCGAGCACGATCGACGGGCTCAAGGCGTGCAAGGCGCTGGCCGATGAAGGCACACGCACCAACATGACGCTGTGCTTTCAGCCGCTACAGGCACTGATGGTTGCCAAGGCCGGGGCGTTTCTGGTCAGTCCATTCATCGGTCGGCTCGACGACATCGGTCAAGACGGGATGGACTTGATTGCTCAGATTCGACAGATCTACGACAACTACAACTACCAGACGAAGATTCTGGCAGCTTCCATTCGGCACCCGTTGCACATGGTGAACTGTGCGCTCGCCGGAGCTGATGTGGCGACGGTCCCACTCAAGGTGATCAAGCAGTTCATGAGCCACCCGTTGACCGATACAGGTCTGGAGAAGTTCATCGCAGACTATCAGAAAACATTCGCTTAGTCCGGTCGTTCATCCAACGGGAACGACAGGACAACCGTTGAATGCAATGGCGGAAACTTGACGACATATCGGTAGCAGGCAAAATCTTCGATCGGCCGAATGCCATCCGCCGACTGACGGATGAGTTCCGGGTAGTTTGCATAGATTTCTGTTGAGCAAGTTTGCTTGCCTCCTGGGAGTCGTTCCGGCTCGACCGAAATCGGAAGCCGCTCGTGGCGCGACTCAGCGACATGGTCGTCGAGCCCGCCACCCGGTCGAGCGAGAATCGCACACTCGATCTGTCGATCAAAATCCAGATCACGATGAATGAACAAGTCAAACAGCAACGATTCAACCGGCACTTCGATCACCGAATAGAATTCGCCAGTCGGTTCTTCACTCGTCGCGTACCGATCGAAAATGCCGTTGACCTCTTTGGAAAAGAAAGTCGAAAAGGCACCGGTGCGACCGACTCGCCCTGCGCCGAGGCGATAAGTCTGACCAAAGTCGTGTTGATCAATCGTGAAGTTTGACGAGTCCTCCGGCGTGACCTGTGAGAACACGCCTCCGTGGTCCTGCAACACGACTTGGCTCTCGATCGAGTTGACCGGTCGCCCGTCCGCGTGATACTGGCGCACACGAAACAACGGCAAACCTTCGACCTGCCGCAGTCGACAGAGATCAACAAAGCCACCGATGAGCAGTGTGTCCAACTTCTCAGGGGACTGAAGACTTGGCGCCACGAAACAAGTCGTCAGCTTCGCTCGACCTTGGACCCCGCTCAGGCCGCTGTTGCCGAGGTATGCCATGCGTCGACTCGCGGTGAGTGCATCTCGCGAATCTCCTCCTAACGGGCCATCAAGAAGCAGTTCCAGCGTTTCCTGATCGCCAGCGTGCAAGCGGACCGCTTCTTGAAACGCTTCATTTGCTTTCTCGACGCGAGCAATCGCTTCAGCATCCACGCCGGCAACTTCCGCTGCTTTGAGAAAAAGTTTGAGCCCGCCCGCCCCAGGCAGATGCGGAATGCCTTCTCCCGGCGTGGTTGCCTTGATGACCTTGGACACATGCCAAGCGAGGTTCTTGTTGATTTTGAGGTGACGAGCCAGATCCTGCGGAAAGGTCGGCTTCCCACGAGCCATGACTGCGGTATCGACGAGCGACGACCGCAGCCTCTGGTAGGTCTCGTCGATGTGTCGATCGACCGTCGGGATGTGTGTGTCCGTTGTCGTCATGGCTGTATCTGACCTGATATCGGCCCGCAGCCAATTGTACAAGCAATTTGTGAGCGTGACGATGGGATTGTCGATTTTCTCAAAGATTTCCCCAGAGAAAACTGGCACACGCTTCATGGTCCTGTAAGTTGAATGGTGAAGTATGCAGTTTCAAGGCAACCGGTGCCTTTGAAAAGTCCCCGGTGTGATGAAAAATGGGTTTTCCCACTCATTGCACCCCAGAGGCATGCTCAATCTTGGAAGGCGAAGGAGAACACGGATCATGAATACTCGAAACGCATCAGTCGTCGGCTTGATCGCCGGTCTCGCATTGGTCTCAGGGACAGCAAACGCCCAATTCTGGGCACTCGACATCGGCACTGGGTTGACCGAAGACATCAGTGACAATGGTGTTGCTTCAGGGTCATTCGGTTACCTTGGAGGAAATTACTTCATGTGGACCGCCGATGGCGGCAGCATCGATATCGGAGGCGTGTCGCCCGGCAACGGCGTTGGCGGCCAGGGAAAAATCTCCGATGACGGCCGTTATATCAGCGGCAGCACCTACAACGCGGCGGAAGACTGGACCGAGATGAGCCGCTATGACACCGTCACGGGCACTTGGACGGGCTTTGGCGCGATCCCCGGGCATGGCGCTCAAATCGACGCGGAAACAACAGGCGGTTGGTCAATCTCAGGCGACGGCAATACCGTTGTCGGTCTCGGTTGGACGAACATCGGTACCGCTGATGCACACGCCATTCGTTGGACGCAGGCGGAAGGCATCGTCGATCTCGGTTCAAACGCCGTTGGAAGGTCTTCACGAGCGAACTCTGTCAACTACGACGGCAGCGTGGTCGCCGGTTGGCAGGATGGCGCAGGTCGTCAAGGTGCGGTCTGGGTCAATGGGGTCCAGGAACTTATCTTCCAGTCAGATGGCGTGACTGCTGCCCAGGAAGCGTTTGCTGTTTCAGGTAACGGCCAGTACGCGACCGGGCTTGGACTCGGCAGATTCTTCGCTCCTGGCAACGCTTACCGTTACAACATTGATACCGATACATACGAAGTGCTGGACAACCTGACATCTGGTGCCGGCAGCCGCATGGCAGGAGCCGACATCACAGATGATGGATCGATCATTGTCGGAGGCACATGGGGAACCGGCCCGGCGACCTTCGGCACGGCATTCATCTGGCAGGAAGGCGTTGGAACCATGTCACTGAGTGACTATCTCGATGGCCTGGGCATCGCTTATGACGACGGGTTCCACTTTGCTTTCGCCTCGGGTATCTCCAGCGACGGACAGTGGATTACTGGCTGGGGGAACTACGGCTCACCGGCAACCACGACAAGCTTTGTCGTGAAGATCCCGTCACCAGCAACCGCTGCCATGCTCGGTTTGGGTGGTCTGATGGCAACCCGCCGTCGTCGCACCTGATTTGCAGCAGCGATTTCATGTGATTCACAAGCCACGCTCGGTTGATGCCGAGCGTGGCTTTTTCAATCAGTCGTTTGAGCTGTTCCAACACGCAGCACCGCAAAGTCGATAGACCATGCGTGCGCCGACATTCGCATCCCACTCAGACGCGCCGGTTGGGTCAGGTGCGACTTCGACAACATCGAACCCGACAATCTGTCGGCCAGATTGGCATATCAGTTGCAGGAGCAGCCCGACCTGCTCAAACGCAAGCCCCCCCGGGACCGGCGTACCGGTGTGTGGGCACAGTGATGGATCGAGCCCGTCGATGTCACATGAAACATACACGCGCTGCGGGAGTTGCTCGACAGTGCTCAGCAGAATCGAGTGCACTGACTGCCCTTGAGCGAGTGCGTCATGGATATCCGGCCAGCAATGAACGCGGACACGATCGCCAGCAGCCAACGCCGCTTCACGCTCTTCTTCGCAGTAGTCACGAACTCCAATCTGCACGATGCGTTCGACACCCGGGACTTCCGCCAACACATTGTGCATGATCGAAGCGTGCGAGTGTTTGAATCCCTCGTACGATCGCCGCAAGTCCATGTGCGCATCGATCTGGAGCACGCCGATGGATTCATGATGCGTGGCAACGGCTTCGACCGCCCCGAGGCTGATGGCATGCTCTCCGCCGATGATGCCAGGTCGTTTGGATCGGGCGAGCACAGATTCGACCGCGGATCGCACGAACGACCGAACCTGTTCGCAAGACGCATCAATTGTCTCGATGTGTTGATCGGTTGATCCGCCGTCATCGTTGCCATCAAGAATCGGCTGCGTCAATGCTCGTGTCGATTGTGAGAGATCGGCAATATCCGTTGGGTTGGGAGCCATCCAGATGCCGTGTTGATAGACGGCTCCGAAACGATGGTCGTACAGATCGACCTGAAACGACGCGGTGCGGATGGCTTCTGGTCCGGCAGCCGTCCCGGCTCGATATGAAGTCGTCGCGTCAAATGGGACTGGGATCAAGATCACCGCTGCGTCGTCTTGCGTCGTTGGCAGGCCGAACACGCCGGCGTCACTCGGTGCAGCCGCATTGGGGTCAAATGTTGGTGGCATTCAAAACGGTAGGGCGTGGTTTTGTAGCGAGTCCTGATGATTCGATACACTCTGACCATGGCACGACGCCCACAGTCCAAGTTGAAACGCACGACGGTCCGATCGAGCAAGAAGAAAACCGCTCCGTTGGCATCACCCGCAGATGAGTTTGTCCAAGATGCCGTGACGCTATTGATGCGTGAACAGTACGAATCGGCCATTGCGCTGCTGTCGAAGGCGGTTGCGCAAGATTGGAAACACACGAAAGTCCGGCTGCTGCTTGCTCGTGCATACGGGCAAAATGGGCAACTCGACGAATGCAAGCAGGAGATTCATCGGGTCGTCGAGATCGCCAAACGACAACCTGAAGTGATCATTGAAGCAGGACAGGCTCTGGCTCGTTTCGGAGAATTTGACGCGGCTTTTGATGTGTTTGAAAAGGCGCACGAAGTTGGCACCCGCAACTCGCAGGCATTGACTCGGATGGCGGATGCTGCTGAGCGACTCTCGCGGCTGGAAGATGCGTCAACTTTCGCGACGCAGGCTATCTCTCATGACACCCAGGCTCACGAAGCCCGACTTGTGCTTGCTCGCGTGCTTCGCAGGAAAAGAGACCATGGCCACGCGGCTGAGGTCTTGCATGAAGCAATCAGTACGGCCGGCGCAACGGACCAGTTGCGAGCCAAGCAAAACTACGAATTGGCAGCAGTCCTCGACCAACTCGGTGAGTACGCCAAAGCAGCCGAAGCCCTGACGAACGCGAAAGCACGATTGAAGGAGTCAGCGAAGGTGATACGCGAGCCCGCTGATGAAGCGGCCTACACACTCCGTCGGCTCGTTCAGGAACTTTCCCAGGAGCGTGTTGCAGGTTGGGTCGAGGCGAGTCGTGACATGCCACCCGCACGGGTTGCCGCCCTCGTCGGATTTCCGCGTTCAGGGACGACGCTGCTCGAGCAGGTGCTCGATGCACACCCCGAGATAGTGAGTGTCGAAGAATCGACACATCTATCGAGCGAACTTGTGGCTGGCATGACTCGAACCGTGCCAAAAACCGAGTCTCTGGCTCAAACACTCGACCAGGTGAAACTGGACGATGTGCAGCATTGTCGAAAGCGGTATCTCGATGCACTCAGTGGGCATGTTGGTGGGGGAATTGGCAGCCGATATGTGCTGGACAAGAATCCAATTCGAACGCTCGTGATGCCATTCCTGAGACGCGCAATTCCAAATGCGAAGATAATCACGGCCTTGCGCGATCCACGCGATGTGGTGTTGAGCAACCTCATGCAGGCGTTCGAACCATCAGCGATGAACCTGGCGTTTCTCGATGTGAAAGAGGCGGGTGACTTCTATGCGTTGAATATGGAAGGCTGGATCAGGCTCCGTTCGATGATCGACGATTGGGTCGAGGTTTGCTACGAAGATGTGGTGACCGATTCATCCGCACAGGCGATGCGGGTGTTTGAGTTGCTCGGTCTTGAATGGCGTGATGAAGTCGCTCGATTTCGTGAAAACATGCCGGATAAAGCCGTGCGCAGCCCAACCTATGCCGCGGTCCAAGAGCCAGTTCATTCGCGAGCGGTTCGACGCTGGGAGAATTATGCCGAGTATCTTGCACCGGCAATGCCTGTGCTCGAGCGTGTCGCGAAAACGCTCGGATATGACTGATCAAGGGAGTCCGTAACCAGCGTTCAATCCGTCTGAGCGATCGGGTTCCCCGGCTGCAATGAACCTATGATCAATGATGAGGAGTCTTGTATGAATATTCTAGTGGCAGACAAGTTTGACGCGGCGGGAATTGCGGGTCTCGAACAGCTCGGAGCGACCGTGACCGTCGAGCCTGACCTTGGAACAGACACACTCGCTGAGGCGATCAATCGCACCGAGGCTGAGGTTCTTGTTGTCCGGTCGACCAAAGTTCGTCAACCTGTGTTTGATGCATCACCCGGGCTGCGGGCGGTCATTCGGGCGGGTGCCGGTTATGACAATATCGATCACGCCTACGCTGGGGAGCGGGAGATCGCGGTCTGCAACACGCCCGGCATGAATGCTGTCGCTGTTGCTGAACTGACCATCGGTCACTTGATCAATCTCGATCGGCGTTTACCGACGCAGAACGCAGCACTCAAATCAGGGCAATGGAATAAGGCCGAGTTCGGCAAGTCGCGCGGCTTGAAGGGTCGCAGCATGCTGGTCATCGGGACCGGAGCAATCGGGACCGAGGTGATCAAACGAGCCCAGGCATTTGGGATGAAAGTTTTCGCGCAGTCGCGGAGTTTGCGCGACGAAACGGCGCGGGCGCTGAACATTCAACCCATTGCCTATACACGCCAGGCGCTGTACGACACGCTTCCATCAATGGACGCTGTCTCGTTGCATGTGGCTTCGACGCCGGATACGCATGACTTGTGTGATGCTCGGTTTTTTGACGCCATGCAGCCAGGCGCGTATTTCATCAACACGAGTCGCGGCGAGTTGGTCGATGAATCGGCACTCGCCAAGGCTGTGCAAGACAAAGGCATTCGTGCCGCTCTCGATGTGTACCGCAATCAGCCTGCCGAAAAGAGCTGTTCGTGGCAACCCGACATCGCAACGGTCGATGGCGTGTTCTGTTCGCATCACGCAGGTGCGTCGACAGATCAGGCCCAGCTCGCGGTGGCTGAAGAGGTCGTGCGGATTGTCAGCGAGTTTGAACGCACCGGTGCCTGGATCCACCAGGTCAATCAGCGAATGAACGCAAGCACCTGAATGCCGACATCCGAGTTCGGGCATGTGATATCAAGGAGAACAGTGTCATGAGTGGACGCGTATACAATTTCTCGGCTGGCCCGGCGGTCTTACCCAAGCCGGTCCTCGAACAGGCCCGCAAGGATATGGTCGATGTCTTCGGCAGCGGACTCAGCGTTCTTGAACTGAGTCATCGCGGCAAGGAGTTTGACCGGATCACCGCCGAAACGCTCGAAGCCTGTCACGGTGTGACTTCGATCCCGGACGACTACGCTGTCTTCTGGATGCAAGGGGGGGCCACGAGTCAGTGTTACTTTGTACCGGCCAACCTCCTGCCGGAAGGACGCACCGCCGACTACTTCCAGACCGGCAAGTGGGCCAATGACTCGATCAAGGAGGTCCCACTCTACGGTAACTGTCATATCTGCGGCTCGGGCAAAGACAACGCCTATCGAACCATTCCGACCGGCGATGCTGTGCAGTACTCCAAAAACCCGGTCTATGTCCAGTTCACTTCGAACAACACGATCATGGGGACCGAGTTTCAGTCAGAGCCGGATGCACCCGCCGGGTCGTATCTCGTGTGCGACGCGTCAAGCAACATATTCAGCAAGCCGATCGATATCTCCAAATACGGACTCATCTACGCCGGAGCGCAGAAGAACCTCGGACCAGCCGGCATTACGCTGTTGATCGCCCGCAAGAGTCTGGTTGAAGAGCCCGTTCGCCCGTTGCCGACCATGGCCCAGTATTGTCAACATGCAAAGAAGGAAGGGCGGTACAACACCCCCCCGACCTTTGGCGTGTATCTGATGGGTCGGGTCATGAAATGGATCACCGATGAAGGCGGTCTGGATGTGATGGAAGCGAGAAACAAGGCCCGGGCGAAGATCGTGTATGACTTCCTGGATAGCCAGGACTTCTACATTCCGCACGCAAACAAGATTTGCCGCAGCAACATGAATGTCACCTTCAAGTGCCCAACACCCGATCTTGACGCTGCATTCGTTGCAGGTGCGACCGCTGAAGGGTTACGAGAACTCAAAGGCCACCGCTCAATCGGCGGCATGCGTGCGAGCATGTACAACGCATTCCCGACAGAAGGGGCAGAGGCTCTCGTGTCGTTCATGAAGTCTTTTGCTCTCAATCACACCAACGCCGCCACCACGCGATAACTGAGGAATGAACGCCATGTTGAAGTCTGTTTTGGTCGCTGCTGTCGTTGCTTTGTCTACATCAGTTTCTGCGCACGATGTCGCGCCCACACCATCGGAGTTTGTGCCGCTGTTTAATGGGCAGGATCTATCAGGCTGGTGGGGCTGTAGCACAGAAAACCCGCGTGCCTGGCAGGCGCTCGAGCCCAAAGCACTGGCTGAGAAGAAGGCAGCGAGTCTCGAAGATATCAACAAGCACTGGAGCGTGGACAACGGCGAACTGGTCAATGACGGACATGGCTTGTTCCTGACCACAGACAAGAACTACCGCGACTTCGAGCTCGTGCTGGATTACAAGACCGTCGCAGGTGCCGACAGCGGCATCTACCTGCGAGGATTGCCGCAGGTGCAGATCTGGGACACGACCGAAGCGGGCGGCAAGTGGGGGATCGGCGCCGACAAAGGCTCAGGCGGGCTTTGGAACAACTCGGCTGGGGCCGCTGGCAAAGATCCTTTGGTTCTCGCTGACAAACCATTCGGCGAGTGGAACCATGTACGCATCATCATGGTGGGTGAGCGTGTAACAGTGTGGCTAAACGACGCATTGGTTGTCGATCATGCACGCCTTGAAAACTACTTCGATCGATCACTTCCCGCGCCCGCAGCCGGACCGATTCAACTGCAGACACATGGCGGCGAGATTCGCTGGCGACAGGTCGCCATCCGTGAGATCGAATCAGAAGAAGCGAATCGCATCTTGCGCAAGGGTGGGTTCGGCAAAAAAGCACAGCCCGAGTTTGTTTCCGCATGGAACGGCAAGGACTTCACAGGTTGGAGCGGGCCAACGGAAAACTACGAAATCGTCGACGGCGCGATCCGTTGTCAGGCCGGGCACGGCGGGACGATTTTTACAGATGCCGAGTATGGCGATTTTCAGGTCCGGTTCGAGTTCCTGCTGCCCCCAGGCGGTAACAACGGACTCGCGATCCGATATCCGGGCTCAGGTGACACCGCATATGTCGGCATGTGCGAGTTGCAGGTGCTCGACAACACGCACCCGAAGTATGCCAATCTCGACGCACGCCAGTACCACGCATCCGCATACGGGCAGGCAGCCGCCCATCGTGGCTACCTGCGTCAGCCGGGCGTGTGGAACGAACAAGTGGTTACTGTGAAGGGCTCAACGATTACCGTTGAGCTCAACGGGACCCAGATCTTGAATGCCGATCTCGCAAAGACGACCGACTTCATGTATGAAGCCGAGAAGTTTCAAGGGCGATCGCGCACCAGCGGCCATTTCGGCTTCGCGGGTCACAACGACCCGGTCTCCTATCGCAAGATCGAGATCAGAGAGTTGGCTGACTAAAGAACAGGATCCCTGAACACCAGTCAGGCGTTGTCGTCTTCATCGACCCAGGTGCTCGAGACATGCAACTCATTGAGTTGAGCATCATCCACCTCATTCGGTGCTTCGCACATGAGGTCTGCACCCGTTTGCGTCTTCGGGAACGCGATCACATCGCGGATGTTCTCAGTTCCACAGAGATGCATGATCAATCTGTCGAGCCCGAATGCGATCCCGCCGTGCGGCGGAGCGCCATAACTGAGAGCATCAAGCAGGAAACTGAACTTCTGCTTGGCTTCGGATTCACTGAGCCCGAGCAGCGCGAACACCTGCTGCTGGATGTCGGTCCGGTGGATACGGATCGAGCCTCCGCCGAGTTCCGAGCCGTTACAGATCATGTCGTACCCGTCCGAGATCATCGATTCGACCCGATCAATGTTGTCCTGTGAATGATCATTCGGGTCGAGTTTCATCAACGCTTCGACAAACGCGGGCGTTGGAGCGGTGAACGGGTGATGCAATGCATAGAACCGCCCTGACTCTTCGTGGAATTCGAACATCGGGAAGTCAACCACCCACAGGAAGTTCCACGCGCCCTCCGGGATCATGTCCAGATCGCGGGCAACACACTGGCGTAACTCGCCGAGCGCTTTGGAGCACACCGCATAGGTATCGGCGCCAAACAGAATGGTGTCGCCGGGCTCTGCTCCCGTCCGTTCGATTAGTTCAGCAGCGATCGGTTCGATGAACTTGCCGATGCCGGCTTCCAGTTTGCCACCCTCAGCCACTTTGGTAATGGGAACGCCACCAGCGCCAAACTGGCGCACAAACTCGGTATATCCATCGGTGATCTTGCGAGTCAGCGTGCTGGCGCCACCCGGCACGCGAATGCACTTGACGACGCCTCGCGGTTTCTCCAGAGCGCTCGAGAACACCTTGAACTCAGTCTTGGCGGCGAGATCTGAAACATCGACGAGTTCCAGTCCATACCTGGTGTCCGGGCGGTCGCTCCCGAATCGGTCCATTGCCTCTTGATAGGTCATGCGCGGGAAGTCAGGCAGGTCGACATTCGCAACTTCCTTCCAGAGCCTCTTGGCAAACCCTTCCATCGTGTCGAGCACTTCTTCACGCGAGACGAACGATAACTCCAGATCGATCTGGGTGAACTCCGCCTGCCGATCAGCACGCGGGTCTTCGTCACGAAAACACCGGACGATCTGCAGGTACTTGTCGCACCCCGCAATCATCAGAATCTGCTTGAACAGTTGCGGACTTTGCGGCAGGGCGTACCACTGCCCGGGCTGAAGACGGGACGGCACGAGGAAATCGCGTGCACCCTCTGGTGTCGAGCGGCACAGCATCGGCGTTTCAATCTCGAGGAACCCCTGCTCATCGAAGTAGTCTCGTGTTACCTTGGAGACGCGGTGGCGGGTACCCAGAATTTTCTGCATCTGAGGCCGGCGAAGGTCCATATACCGATGGCGCAGCCGCACTTCCTCGCCGGGCAGTTCTCCCTTGTCGTCCCGCGGCAGGAAAGGTGGCTTGGCGGTCTTCGAGAGAACCTGGCAGTCTTCTACCACGATCTCGATTTGACCGGTTGTCAGCTTCGGATTCGGCCCGCCCGCGCGCAGGCGCACAACACCCTTGGCATTGATCACATCTTCGTTGCGGATACGGTTCGCAAGATCGAGCAGGTCCTGCGATGCGTCTTCGGTATCGAAGACCAGTTGCGTCAAGCCGAATCGATCGCGGATATCGAGGAAGATCAAGCCCGTGCCGTGGTCGCGATAGGCATTGACCCATCCCGCCAGACAGACCGTGTCACCGATGTTCGATTCGTTGAGTTCGCCGCATTGATGCGTCCGTTGCCACATGATAATTCGCCTCGTTTTGAGGGTTGTCGTACAGGAGCGGAGAGTATAGCGGCCATCATTGCCGGGCTCGTACTAACCACCAGTGGGAATAGCGGAAGTCGGCAACCGGCGTGCTCTCGTAAACAGGGCTTCGAGAATCGGTATGTCAGCACCGTCAATCTCGAATATCTGCAATGTATATTCCCACCGCCGTTCCAGCGTCATGACCATGCGATACACGGTTGCTGTTCCGTCAGGAGCCTGCGATCTCCAATCCCACACCACTGCATCATTGTCGAGTGTGATCTCGCCTTGCGCGACACTGCCAGTTTCATCGAGGCTTTGGAACCTGGTTTGTTCGTTGGTGTGATCAAGCCAGATGAGTGTCGAGGCGTGCAATCGTTGTTCATCGCGAGCATTGAACCAACCCGAGATGACGAGCCCATTGTTGCCCGGGCCAACCCTGATATCGTTGCGAATTGTGGTGGGGACACCTTCCGGGTCGACGACCTCGGCTTCCCACACGCCGACGAGCGAATCGGTCATGAAGGAGAGGACCTTCTCGCCGCGGATGACTGATGTCGCAGGCTCGCCCGACGATAAATCGGCACTGCGCCGAATCAACGCTCGTCCAAGATCACGCACCTGTTGTCTCAGTCGTGTCTCGAAGAACAGGCGTGGCGTACGCCACTCGGGTCCCGACCCCCAGCCGAGCATGGTGCGCGTGACGCGCGTCTTGCCTTCTGGTAATGGCTCTATGCGCGTGACGATCCAGGTGTCTTCAACCGAACCCATCGTCGTTTCGAGGTTGCTCGGAATATCGAGTTGTGTGACCAGCACGCGGCCGGGGTCAAATGCGAGAATTCGTTCATGAGTGGGCGCATCACCTTCGCCGATTGTGATCAGCCCGCCAAGCCGAAGGTCAACATCGCTGACATCGCCAAGCCAGGTCGCGAGACCGTCTCGCTCGGTGATCGCTTCCCATGCGATCTCAGGCGAAGCATCGACTTCGACAGCGTGTGACAGTGAGCGCACACTGGTACGCGTTGTGGTTAAGGGCTTATGCTCACCCGCGAACCGCTGTTCGAGCAGGCTGAGCACATAAGCGTTGGCTTGTTCGAAGAACTGGCGTGCTTCATCCCATTCGTCGCCTTCGCGCCAGCCGTGCATGGAATACACCACACGCGTGTGGGCTTCGTCCATCGCAGAGAGCGAGACCACCGCCCAGGTGTCTTCAGCATCGGCGACTTCGGGGAACGCATCGGGCGGTGCACTGGTTGTGAACGCCAGCATGTGACCCGGGTCGAATGCGATGACCTGCATCTCAACGGTTCCGGGCTTTCCGACTTCGGCAAAACCGTTGGTTGCGTACCGCCCCCCCGGTTCGAGGTTCACCTTCGCCGACTTCGCCAGCCACGATTCGAGACCACGCTCCGTTGCCCACGCGGTCCAGACTTCTGCGATCGGGGCTTCGATCACGGCTTCGTGAACGAGAGGCCGATCTGGCGGAGCGATCACGCTGACGACGAGGCTGACCAAGATCGTGGTGAGACAATCAATCACAATGCTTCCTTTCCGCGAGCGTCAATCGAAGTCGCTGGGCGTTCTTGCGTTGTTCCGGTCGCCCAATCAGCCCGGCGAATGATGTGAGCCCCGGCGTTGGGATGCTTCACTGTATCACCGGTCGCGTCGCGACTGAAGACCAGAATGATGGCCACACGCACCGCGAGAATCAGTGCAAAGAGGATTGCAAGCCAGATAATGGGGCCGACCATACTTCAAGAGTGTATTGCTACAGAACTCGAATTGTTTTGAGTGAGGCGGCAATGGTTACATCAACGGATTCTTCAGCCCATGCTTGTAGTCTTCGCTCGGGCTCAGGTTGTCCATCGGGAGGGCGTAGACATCCGATGCAAGTTCGGTGTCGACATCCGGGATTGGAGCCGCTTCGGCCGCTTCGACTGCTTCACGGACAACTGTCTTGATCTCGTCTTCCATCGTCGACCAAGCGTCCTCAGAAATGCACTCGCGCTCATTCATCAGGTGATGCAACAGGCTGGCGATCGGGTCGCGTGACTTCCAGTCCGCAACCTCGTCCTTGGTACGGTACTTCTGGGGGTCAGACATCGAGTGACCCTGATACCGGTAGGTCTTGAGGTCCACAAAGCCGGGCCGTTGCATGTCGCGGCAATCATCGGCGAGCGGCTTGAACGCGTCGTATACATTGCGAACATCAAAACCGTCGATCTCGATCGATTCGATGCCATACGACTTGCCGCGTGCGATCAGGTTGTCTGCGTTGGCGGTGTGGCGGTGAATGGCGGTCCCCATCGAGTAGCCGTTGTTTTCGATGATGTAGATCACAGGCAGTGAGTAAAGGGCTGCGAGATTCAACGCTTCGTGAAAAGCGCCTTGATCAATCGCGCCGTCGCCGAGATAGCACAGGCACACTTTCTTCGTACCGGTGCCGAGCACTTCCCATTCGTATCGTGCACCGAATGCCAGCCCTGCTCCGAGGGGGGTCTGAGCGCCAACGATGCCGTGACCGCCGTACAGGTTGTTCGGGCGATCGAACATGTGCATCGAGCCGCCTTTCCCCTTCGCACAGCCTGTAATCTTGCCGAACATCTCAGCCATGCACGCTTCTGCCGACATGCCTCGCGCGAGTGCGTGTCCGTGGTCGCGATAAGCGGTGACGACGGGGTCTGACTTCTCGACAGAGTTGATCGTGCCGACAGCACATGCTTCCTGACCAGAATAGATGTGGCAGAACCCCCCGATTTTGGCCTGTTGATAGGCCTGCATGGTTCGGCTCTCAAACTCGCGGATGAGCTGCATATCACGCAACCAACCGATCAGGGTCTCGTTGGAGAGGTCGTCCGAGCGTCGGTCGTTCTTCGTGGTTTTTGTGGTCGCTGGTGTCATAAGGGCTCCATCATGGGCGAGCGTTCAGTCCATCGGCTATCGCTTTGAATCGTTCTGGCAGGTGCAGCGTCATAGTAGGTGCCCTGACTCGTTCAGGGGGAGAGAACGCCAACTTGCCTGCATGATCCGATGAACATCGAATTGTCTGATTCTCCCACGATTTCACGCCGATCAAAGTTGATACATATGGGACGATCAACACCGCAAACCGATCCGAGTCCATCGAACGCGTGTCCGAGTGAAGGTGCCCGCCGCACCAAGCGGTCGAGGCGACTCTGGCTTGGTGCTTCCATCGGTGTTCAGGCGGTCCTTTTGGCTGCCGGGCTCGCCATCACCTTCGGGTTTACGCGCGCTCAGGTCGCGGAGAAGTTTCGCGATGAAATCCTGTCGAGCAACATCCGCACAGCCCAGGCTGTGAGTGAGCGGCTCGCGACCCAGGTGACCAAAAAGATCGCGTTCCAAAGCCCGGAATGGGAATCCGCTCAGTCTGTGATCGAGAGCCTGAATCTGCCCGCGGGCGGATACGCCTGCATCATTGATGATGAGAACGCGGTGCTGTGCCATCCAGATATTCGCAAGGATCCAGGCCTGCGGAACATGAATCTGGGTGATCAGGAACTCGTCACAACCGAACCTGCCAAACCGATCAGGATTCGAGATCTGTCGAAGACAGAGATCGCATCGGGCAAAATCACATTCAATGGCATCGACACGCATTATGTCGCTTCTCGCACGCTGCCCGGTCTCAACGCTCGGATTCTGGTTCATCAGCCGGTCGGCGGTCTGCTGACAGCGGGAGAAGCCGCAACAAGTGGCATGCTGATGGTGTCCGTCGGCATCGGTGGCGTGGTGTTGCTCAGTACCGGTGTGCTTTCAGCAGTTCTCATGCGCCGACATGACCGCGAACTCGAATGCATCAATCAAGGGCTCGAAGCAGAAGTCAGCGAGCGGGTTCAGCAAGCGCTCGGGCTGCGCGATGCCTTGATTTTTGGACTCGCCAAATTGGCTGACTACCGCGACACGGATACCGGCACGCACCTCGAACGCATTGCTGAATACTGCGTCATTTTGTGCGATCAGATCGCTGAACAGTGCCCAGCAGTTGACGATTCCTTTACGCAGTGTTTGCGCATCGCATCCGCGATGCACGATATCGGCAAGGTCGGCGTCGAAGACGAAGTCTTGCTCAAACCGGGCAAACTGACAGACGAGGAACGCTTGCGGATGCAGCGGCATCCGAACATCGGTGCAGACACACTCATTGCTATCCGCGAGCGCATGGGTAGCGACGAACTTATCGAAATGTCGATTGTCGTGGCGCTCCAACATCACGAGCGATGGGACGGTAAGGGCTATCCACTCGGGATCGCCGGCGATGAGATTCAACTCCCTGCACGCATCGTTGCCTTGGCTGACGTGTATGACGCGTTGACCAGCAAGCGGGTGTACAAGCCGGCTATGGACCATGACAAGGCTGTGTCCATCATTACGGAAGGCCGCGGTTCTCAGTTTGACCCGCTCGTCGTCGATGCGTACCTGGCGTGCGCCGATCGCTTTGAACAGGCCCGTGAGCAGTTGCATAGGAACGATGCGCTTCGAGGCGTGTCGTTGACGCGTTCAGCAGCATGAACATAGAAGCGGAACGAGAAAAAAGCCCGGCACTTCAGCCGGGCTTTTTTCATCTCGATTGTTCAAAGTCATTCTGTCAGATCTCGCTGGCGTCTGGTTACTCGCCGCCCCTTGAGATCTTCTCAACCTGCTGCGGCACAATCTGGCTACCCAGAACGACGACCGCGGCTTCAAGTTGCAGGTCAATACCGTCGGTCAGCAGTGTCGCAGGATCAGGTCGCTCTGCATCTGCAACGATTTCGCCGTTTTCATTGATGGGCAGCACATCGGCATCGCGACGGAGAATCAAAGCGTCCATACTCTGCTGAGGCAGCATCTCGATCGCGAGGTCAGGCTCAATGCCATACTCGGTCGCACCCGGTCGACGATGAATCATGTGGTTCGTGCGCAACTTGTAATACTGCGTGGTCAGTTTCATGAGCGTCGAGTTGTCACCCGGAATGGGGAAGACATTCTGGACGCTGCCCTTGCCGAAGCTGCGCTGACCGATGATGAGCGCTTGCACGCGTCCCTCTTCAGCGTGGGCCTGAATGGCACCCGAGACGATTTCACTCGCTGACGCAGACCCTTCGTTGATCAACACGACAATCGGTATGTCTGAGACATTGACATCGTTCGACACGACGCGGGCAGACTGTGAATCGCGGGTACGGCCGTTGGCGTCTTCCGTGCGAACGATCATGCCGCCGTCGATGAATCGACTTGAGATGCTGACCGCCTGATCGAGCAGGCCGCCAGGATTGAAGCGCAGATCAAGGATCAGTCCGTTCAAGCCGACCCGCTTCATGGCGCGAACAGCACGATCAAACTCAGCGGTGGTCTTTTCACTGAACCCGGTCAGGCGGATATAGCCGACCCCGGCTTCGGGGTCGACAAACCAGTTCCAGTCATCATCGCCAGCACCGACTTTTTCCCACCCCTTGACAGTCGGGAGTTCGATCACTTGACGAACCAACGGATACTCAACTTCAATGCGCTCGCCGTTTTCACCCTCACGGTCGATCGTGAGTTGGACTTTGGTGCCACGCGGGCCGGTGATGACATCGACAGCCTGATCGAGCGTGAATCCGAGTGTGGACTTGCCATCAACGCCCTTGATGAGGTCGTCCGCACGAATGCCCGCACGCTGAGCGGGTGAGCCTTCCAAAGGTGTGACCACCTTGATGTTCTGGGCTTCATCCATCTGGATGCTGATGCCAACGCCGACGAACTGGCCGCGCGTGGAACGCTCAAAGCGAGCAAGTTCGTCCGGCCAGATGATTGAGCTGTATGGGTCAAGCGCCGACATCGCGCCATTGCCGAACTCATGTGCGATGACATTGATGGGCAGTTTGACTGTCATTTCGTTTGCACGAATCATGTCCTCAGCCGCACGATACAAATCGCCACGATTGACATTGCCGTCCTTGGTTTCGATTCGTGTCTGGATCTCCGTCAGAGCATCCTGAAACATGGAACGAGCTTCATGTTGCGAGAGTCCGCTAAAGACATCGGAGAGATCTTGCGTTTCAACCAGCGTATTGACCGCTGAAAGTCCTTCCAGCAGGACCGCCTTCATCGGCACGCCGTCCACATGGTTATAAGTGCGGCTGATTGCCTGCAGAACTGTCTGCAGTCGCACATCAGCGAATTTTTCTTCCCAACTGTCTCCAATGGGGTTGTACTCAGCAAACGCTTCTTCGCCGGCTGCCAGACGGCGATCATTGCGCATCTGCCAAAACTTTTCGGGCGCGTAGTTGCGAATCATGATGAGGCGACGGTCGATCGCTTCACGCTCAGTCTTGTAGCGTTCCTCATTCTCGAACAACAGATCGAGACGAGCATACAACTCGCTGGCAATCAGCCACTGCTTGTTGGCTTCCGCTTCTTGAGCGACGCGCTCGGCGGTATTCAAAAGTGTGGTGATGCCAGGGTGTGCAAAGAACTCATCTGTGCTCGGCATCAACAGTTCAATCTTATTGGCGACACGCAAAGCCTCACTCAGCGCAACCGGGTCGTCGCCCTTGGCGAGAAACTCCTGCATTTCGGTGTTGGCTTCATCGAGTTGCTCTTGTCGTTGGGTTTCGCGCTTGGCGAGGTGTGACTCAAATCGGGCGATCGCTTCTTTGATCCAGTCAGCGCCGTCCGCGTTCTCGCCGGCGATGTTCTCGAGGCGTTCGATGAGTTTCGCTTCGTCGCCGCCGTCGGCGGTTTTCCACACACCTTCAGACCAGGCTTGCAGTTTGTCATGATCCGCTTGGGTCGCCTGACCGGCATGCGCAAAGGGTGTGACTGACATGACACCGGCGAGCGTGCATGCGGCAAGTGCGTGGGTCCAACCTCGACGAATAGTTGATGTCATAGTCACTCCAAACGGTCGTTACGAGTCTCTCTTCAGCGCCCAACGGACTGGACACACCCAGTTCTGTATTCGACCCCCCGGATAGGGTGTCATCAGCCGAAACCCTCAGATCGGGCTCAACCACACTATATCGGATGCTGTGATCGGCGTATTCCTTCACACATCCACCGTCTTTCATACGAACGCACTGACCGATGGGTTTTATTCAGAAAGTCCGGTATCTCACGCCGGATCAGTCAGTTCGAGGCTTGCCAACTGAGGCTCGGAAAGCTGCACCGACCAATACTGCGACGATGATCCCAACGGAGAGGACCACTGCTGTATGTGCATCGCCATTGGTTGCTGGCACTATGAGAAACCCGAGCAAGCCACATGCAGGGCCACCGGCGTACCCCAGTCCGATAATTGCTTCGTGCCAACCACCGTCGTCAACACGACTTCCGCCGACTTCCATGCCGTAGTACAACGCGGCGACATAGACCACACCAGTGGAACAACCGAAGAGGAGCAGACCGACAATGAAAGTCTGCATGCCGATCGGACCGCATCGTGGCGCGAGCATGATGGCTGCGAAACTGAGGATGAGTCCGATACCGCCCGCCAGTGGAGGCCAGCGTTTGCCGTGCCAGCGATGTGTTCGTTCCAGCGTGATAAACATTGCCAACCGGGCGACCAACCACAGGGAAAACACCGGCCCTTTCCAGGTGAGTTTGATCCCAAGTTCGCCGAGGACGACCGGTACCGCTGGCGAAAGGCTGGCAATGAGCAGATACGAGCCCGGGAGCAAGAGCCGCGTCGATCTCAACAATCGTTTGTACTGTCGAGTTACGATGTGAGGCGAATCGTCCAGATGTTTCGCGGGCTCAGATGACATGAAGCAGACCATGATGGCCGAAATGCCATGCACAACACCGATCCAGAAAAACACCATGAGTGGCGCGTTTTTGACATACGGTGCGATGAGCCACAACGACAGAATCACAGCAGTTGCCCAGACGATGTTGAACGCGCCGATGGCGGATCGGAGGCGCTTATCGCGTCGTCCTCCGGTGATATAGCCTTCGATGATCGGCCAGAGACACCCGGTGAATCCTCCAAACCCTGCGGCTGTGATCCAGATCGACCAGGCGGGCGGGGTGGCGGTCGTTCCTCCTGCTGCCACGATGGGCACGATGCAGAGCACGCCGAGACTTGCCAGTAGAGTTACGACGATGGTTCGGGTGGTCCCGAGTCGTCCGCCCGCTCGTTGAAGCATGGGGCCGATTCCGGCTGCGCCCGCGATGTAGCACAACCCGACGACGAGGGCGAGCGCGTAGTTCATTTTTCGGCCATACCCGAGCGCCGATTCGGTGAGGAAGTAGATGCCGTTGGTAATCGCACCCGTCCCGATGCTGGCGAGGAAAGTGACCATGAGAGCCAGCCTGAGCGTCCGGTCAGATTTGATTGGGTTCTGGGGTGGTTTCGAGTTTGCCATGATCGGGTGAGCATCGTAGAGTCACCACCGAGCGCCCGTAGCTCAACTGGATAGAGCGTTGGCCTCCGAAGCCAAAGGTTCCGCGTTCGAATCGCGGCGGGCGTATTTCTTTCTGGCTGGTGATCGAGAGGTCCGATAGCCACTTCGCCGTCCACTCGGTGTCAGGAACACTTCAAGATTGGCGGCATACATGACGACCCAGTCGATAGGTGCGCTCGTATCCATCGATAGTTCAGATCGGAACCTTCGAGGGCCCGGCCTCGGTACGGAGAGAATAAAGATGATTCAAAATCGACTTTCTATGACACTTGCTGCAGGTCTTGGTGTGCTCGTCGGATTCTCAAGTTTCGCTTCGGCCCAAACTGAAGAGCAACCGGCGGATGAGGGTGTGAAACTCATCACTGATATTGATCTTCCGTCTCCCGAAGAGATCTTCAAAGCCCATGTCGAAGCCATCGGTGGCCGAGAGAAAATGAAGGAGATCAAGAGTCGGCATATCGATGGTCGGTATGTGGGTCGGCCATTCAAGTTTGCGGCCAGATTAACGCTGTGGCAGGAGTTTCCGAACAAGTTTCATCTAAAACTGCACGAGCCCGCCGGCGAGACGATCGAACTGGCTTTTGACGGTCAAACCGGTTGGGAACGCCAGCCCGGGATCGGTCTGCGCGAGGTCACGGGCGTTCGACTGATCGAACTTCGTGACACCGCAGACTTCTGGGGTGAGGCAAACTGGGAAGAACGCTACATCGAAATGAACACATTGGCGTTCATCGAAAACTACAACGGGCTGGACGGCTACGGCGTTCATGTCAAGAGTCTGTCCAAGCGTGAGAAGTTGCTGATCTTTTCGCACGAGACCGGTCTGTACATTGGTACGCGAACGCTGACGGTCCATCCTGACACCGGCGAGCCGACCGAGTTTGAAACAGTGCTCGCGCCCTACAAGGAGTTCGGTGGGGTGAAGATGCCGATGGGCATGATTCAGCGTTACTACCAGCAGAAAGCGACGACCGAGATTACCTATCACAAGGTGATTATCAATGCTGAAGAGAAGCATGACTTCTCACCACCTGCCGAGTTGCAGGCTGTGATTGATGCTGAAAAGGAAGCAGAATCTGACGGTGGTGCCCCCGAAGACGAATGAGCCTCTGAGGGGTTAGCGCTCGCAGTTGCTGCAGAATCGTCTGCAAATCGGGTCGGTCTTTGGGCATGCCTTTGAACGCGCGGTACAGACGCGTCGCCCGTGCCAGATGAGACCATGAGCGGTCTGCGTCCATTTGTTCCGCGGGAAGGCAGCCATGAGCACGCGTTCGGTTGTCTGCGTGGTTGCGTCTTCTGCGATGAATCCGAATCGGCCTGCGAGGCGGTGGATGTGTGTATCCACGACGAATCCCACATTGATATCGAACGCATTTCCGAGCACGACATTCGCTGTCTTCCGAGCAACGCCCCGCAGCGTGAGCAACTCGTTCATGGTGCGCGGCACTTCGTCATGAAACCGCTTATGGACCTCAGTCATCGCTGCGTGTATTGATTTGGCTTTGTTGCGAAACAGCCCGATGCTTTTGATGTAGGGCTCGATTGCTTCAGGTGTGCTGGCTGCGTAATCGGTGGGTGTCGGAAAGGCTTTGAAGAGGGCAGGGGTGGCCTTGTTCACGCCTACATCGGTCGCCTGGGCCGACAGGATCGTGGCGACGAGCAACTCGTGAGGCGAGTTAAAATCAAGTTCGCAGTGGGCATCGGGGTATTGCTGTTCGAGCAACTTGACAATCGCGCGGGCACGGCGTTTCAGTTCATCCGACACATCAGGCAATCGAAACGGAATGTCTTTGAGCCCGCGCGGGTTCGCTGGTGTCACCTGCTCGCCTGTCATGATGACGCCGCTCGTCCGGGGTCATCCGGTTGATCATGCTCTGTTCGAGAAGTCGCACTCCAGGCACCGCACACAAAGAGACCCACAGCACAAACGCCGATGAGTCCAAATGTTCTGGTGGCGGTGGGGTGGTCGGCTGAAAACGCTTCTCGAAATGCGTCGGCACTCACGGTATCCCCAGCCTGGGCCGCTTGCCAGTATTGAATCGCGTTGCGGTCCATGCGCGGTGCGAGCACGAAAAATTGATACCAGAAGAGCAACATGGCACCGCCCATGAGGATGCTGCGAATGATGGTCGACTTGAACCGGATCGCTTTGCGAGCGCCGACCGACACGACCAGCGTGAGCAAGCCGACGAACAGAGCCACGAACTGAACAAGATCGACGGCTGCAAAGACTCGTGCCTGAATGAAACCAGCGCCCAAATCAGCATGATCGCTTGTGTAGAGGTTGAACCTTGTGAAGTGTGGCGAGAGTTCGCGCATGGTTGGAAAGATAATGGCAGCGACGACAGCACCCATGATCAGTGTGCCAATCCAAATTCCAACAACGAACTGGTGGACGATCTCTGCGAATCGTGCGGCTCGCGGCATGCGCGATGGTAGTCGGCAAGCCCGTCGTCGGCAGCGTGCCTACAACGATGCATGATGTTCGAGCCCATTCCGCTCAGTCTTGCACTTGCGCATACGCCCGAAGCGGCCAATCCGCGCTCGGCCATCGACCGGGCACCAGCACGCGGATTTCAATGGGTACAACTCGATGCCACGCAGCGAGGCGTGCGACCCAGAGAACTGGATGGTTCTGCGCGACGAGACCTGGCCGCGTCGGTCAGCCGGGCTGATGTCCAGTTGAGCGGGCTGGACTTGATGATTCCATCCGGTGAGTTTACCAACAGCGAGACAGTCGATCGTGCAGTGGCTGCAGTGTTGTCTGCAGTTGATCTGTTGGGTGATCTCATGCGATTGAACGCAGCCGGGGTTGGGTCGGCGGTTTCACTCATTTTGCCCAAGGATGTAGACCCGTTGGTCGTCGAGAGCATGCAAGCTGCCGCAGATCGTGCTGGGGTGCTCATCGCCGACCATGCGATACAACCGAACAGGTGGACAGCCATCGGTCTCGATCCGGCGATGCAACTAGCAGCGGGATTTGATCCGGTCGCGCTCGCTTCACAAGATCGACTCGTGACAGCCCGATTAAGCGATGCCAGCGAGATCGGACGGGTACCGGTTGGTTTGGGGGGGCTGAGCGTGCTGGAGTTCGGCGTCGCACTCTCAACGGCAAGTTACAGACATGCGGTCGTCGTTGATGTTCGCGGACTCCCCGATCCTGTCACTGGCATCGAACTGGCGCAGCGTGCCTGGGCTCAGATGACATTGCCCGAGTGACGACGCTTTGCCGAGTCACGAGGCAAATGCGTGACGAATAAACTAGCGAAGCCTCTCAGCCCACGCGATACTTCGGACTCGCTGCGTCGGCCCCCATTTGTCGCTGGCACCGATGCGCTCATCCCATGCTCGGCGAACTGACTCAAGGTGGCCGTAATCGTGTCCGGCGACAATGCCACCAACGCGCACCAGGTCAGACCAATCGTCAAGATCGATCGCGACCCCTTCGTACGAGTGATCACCATCGATCCACAGCAGGTCGATCGCCTTGGGGTTGTCGCCATCGTGCATGGTGTCCCAGTCCGGGCGTGCATCGTGGCTCTCTTTGACGATGTGCATCACCCGATCAGCGACGCCATGCCGGCTGAGCGCGTCGTTCATGCGTCGTGTGTCTTCCGGGTCGTACACGACTTCGCCTCGATCGCCTTGCCCGTAGTGGGGGTCGATCGCGGTGATGGTCGCGTTTGGCTCTCCTTTGGCGAGGAGAACACACGATTTGCCTCGATACGATCCAATCTCGACGATGGTTTGTTTGCCTCGCGCTGTGCGATAGAGGAACGCGCTTTCCTCGATTGAGAGCAGGCCGTCCAAATCGTCGTGCAGCCGCACGATTTCAGCGCCATTTGGTCCGCGTCGGACGCGAGCACGGCGGAGGGTGCGTTTGAGTGAGAATGCGCTCATCGGGTCGGTCTCGCGGTGTGTCGAAAGAATCAAGCGTCGACGAGTTGGTACCAGTCGTGTTCATCAGAGCGGACTCGTCTGCAAGGCGTGCCTGGCTCATGATCGAGAATGAGCAACCAGTCATTCGCTGCTGCTTCAGCCAGGAACCAATGCTTGGTGATCATCGTTGTGTAGGCTTCGACATCGTATGCGAGGCTGTAGGCGGCGCCGGCATGCCATGCTGTGGGGATGAGGTCTGCCGCGAAAACGACTGTGTTGTTGTCTGTGTCCTGAAAGCGCACAGCCTGCTGACCCCAGGTGTGTCCTGGGACGAGGAATGTCTGAACGCCGGGCAAGACTTCGGTCATGCGTTCCTCGGCCGTCGTTTTTGGAGTATCCGACCGACTGGGCTTGCGGTTGAGCGGGAAGGGCCGTGGTGAATCAACGAGCACCATCCGCGGCCGCCCGCCGGGCAAGGTTAATGACTCGTCCTCAAAGGGGAGGATGTGGTCGCGGTAATAGGTTCGTGTCATAACCGAGTCGTTGTTGCGAGCGTCGACCCATTCTCGCCGTTGGGTGATGAACTGAGCGTTCGGAAAGGTAAATCGCACACGAGGTTCGTCGCCGGACGCTGATCCGGGTTTGTTTGCGGTCCAGTGCGGTTCTTCTCCATCGCGGACTTTTCTGGTCAGCCCCCCTGCATGATCAAAATGGAGGTGAGAGCAGATCACCTGGTCGATGGTTTCTGGCGCGACATCGATCTCATTGAGTGCCGTTTCAACCGTTCGGCCGTCAAGGCCGAAGATCGAAGCCATCTTCTCACCCAATTTGTCGCCCGTTCCGGTTTCAATCAAGATCCGGCGCGGGCGTCCGAGCAGGGGGTCCTTGCCATCAGACTCAAGATAGACACAGTTGTGGCTGAGCGTGACGCGGTGTTTGTCATCGGTTTCAGCGAAGCGTGACCACACCACTCGCGGGATCAAACCAAACATACCACCGCCGTCAAGCAACAATCGGCCCGCTCGAAGCACTTGCCACTTATAGCGCATGGGTGTCGTCATGCGGGCATGGTAGCGTCAATGCTTGCGTGATCGAGGTTTACTCTTGCGGTGATGTCGATTCCCGAGTGAGGCGAAGATGGCGATACCGCCGAATATCGTCACGAGGAGGACGACCACACCGACTGCGATGAGGATAATGTTCAGGCTCACGCAAACAGTCTACCCGAAATAGGCTGGATCTTGCAAGCCGATGTGATCTGTGGGGTGTCGTTGCCCCGGTTGCGATGGCGATGCACCGATTCAAGCGTTGTCGAGCACTTCCACGCCGGGCAGCACTTTGCCTGAGAGCATCTCAAGGCTCGCGCCTCCACCGGTGGAGACATGGGAGACCTGATCGGTCAAGCCGAACATTTCGACTGCGGCTGCTGAGTCGCCTCCGCCGACGATTGTGGTAGCGCCGTTCTTGGTGGCGGTTGCGACCGCCTGGGCAACATGCTTGGTGCCAATCTTGAACGGTGCCCATTCAAAGACACCCATCGGCCCGTTCCAGACGACCGTCCCAGCCTTTTCGATGATTGACGAATATCGCAGCTGTGTCTTCGGCCCGATATCAAGTCCCATGAACCCCGGCTTGATCGCGTCTTCGAACACTTCGATATCGCCGGCTTTTTCAGCAAAAGCGGTTGAACAGATGTGATCGAATGGCAGATGCAAATTGACATCTTCGCGGGCTGCGATTTCGATGAGACTTTTGGCATCGCCGATGCGGTTTTCTTCGACTCGACTTGCCCCAACTTCGTGTCCAGCCGCCTTGAGCAGCGTGTACGCCATTGCACCACCGACCAAGACCTCATCGGCCTGACGGAGCATGAACTCGATGGCTTCGAGTTTGTCGGAGACTTTAGCCCCCCCGAGAATGCACACGAATGGTTTGGCGGGCGACTGTAGAGATTCAGAAAGGAACTTGATTTCTTTTTCAACGAGCAAGCCACTCACGCGAGGTGCGCCGGCTGCCATTGCTTTGGGGACAGCCACCATCGAAGCATCGTTGCGGTGGCTTGTGCCGAACGCGTCGTTGACATAGACATCGCCATAACTCGCGAGCCGGGCTGCAAACTTCTGGCCGCCGGTCTTTTCACACGAATGGAATCGAAGATTTTCGAGCAGCAAGACATCGCCCGGTTGCGATGACTCGATTGCATTGGCCGCAGCATCATCTTCGCAGTCTTTTGAGGGGAATCCGACGGGTTGACCAAGCAATTCGCCGAGACGGGCAGCGATCGGTTCAAGTGAGAACTGCGACTCGAAGCCAGTTCCAGCGGGTCGACCGAGATGACTCATGAGCACCGCTCGGCCGCCGCGTTCGATCACATTTTGAATCGTGGGGAGAGCGGCACGGATGCGCCGATCATCGGTGATTTTTCCATCCTTCATCGGGACATTGAAATCAACCCGAATCAGCACGCGTTTGCCGTGCACATCGATCGCAGAAACTGTCTTTTTGGCCATGACTTGTTATTCCTCGGAAGAGGCGTTGTCGTCGAGCAGATCGTTGGCACGCCCACGAATGGTGGTGCCGCCGCGGTTGAGAAGTCGTTCGCGCATGCCTTGCAGCCGTGTCGCGACGGAAGCGTCAATGAGTTGGTCGCCGATACGCAGTTTAAGCCCGCCCATCATCGTCGGGTCCGTGTACGGATGCATCACCGGTTGTTTGCCAATTGCATCGGCCAATTTGTCCCGGATTGACGCGAGTTGTGCGCCATCGATCGGTGTGGCTGTGTAGACATCAACCTCGACGCGTCCAAACCGTTCTTGGACGATCTGGTCATATGCAGCACTGATCGGTGGCAGGTGGCTCAGTCGGCCTTTGCGGTTGAGGAGCAGAAGGAAGTGCAGGACCAAAGTACTGCACCGCTCGTTCAGGATGGTCCTTAGCGTGGCTTCGCGTTTTGAGACGCCAAGCACGCGTGAAGCGAGAAACTCGCTGAAACCGGCATCTGCTCGTGCGAGTTCGACAATGTCCTCGATCTCGCCACCGATCGATTCGACGGCTTCTTGTCCGCCCTGCTCGTGAGCGAGTTCGAACAGGCTTTGGGCGTACACCGCAGCGAGTGCATCAGGTTTTGATTCAATCAGAGGCATGGTCGCTCCGTCATTAGTTCGACTTGGCCTTCATTTCGGCCAGCGACTCGTTCACGAGTTGCTGCTGATCATCGACATTGATTTCACGCTGAAGGATCTTCGAAGCCATGGCCGATGCCAGCGTCACCGACTCTGTGTAGATCTCATTGAGCGCGGTTCGCTTCGCGGCTTCGATATCTTTCTTGGCTCGCTCGCGGAGTGCTGTCAGTTCGGCATCGGCATTTGCACGAAGTTGTGCAGCGAGATCGGCTTGCTGAGTTTTCGTGTCTTCAAGCATCCGCTGTGACTCGGCGCGAGCATCAGCCAGACTCTTCTCATATTCATCGAGTGCGTCTTTGGCCTGTTTGCGAGCGGCCTCGGCGGCGGCGATCTCTTCACGAATCTTCGCCGAGCGCTCATCAAGGCCCTTCGTGATCATCGGCCACACCTTGACATACAACACTGCGAACACCAAAGCAAACACCAGCAGCGAGGTGATCGCTGGTGCGATGCCTTCTTTCAGCGTCGGAACCACATTCCCCTTCGGAGGATGTGAGCCGTGGTCGTCACCCGCCGCGGCGGCAGAACCATGCGTCGGTTCAGGAGCGGCGAACGCATTGGGTGCTGCGAGGAATGCAACAGCCAAGAAAGCGAGAACGGGCAGTACTCGTACGAGTCGTGTCATATGAAATCTCCCATCGGGGACCAACCAGAGGTCCCGGTGGCTGAAAACCAGCCCGCTGTCTTTCGACAACGGGCGGCGAAAACTCGCTTAGAGAACCATGGTCAGCAGACCAACGACGACTGCGAAGAGCGTCGCACCTTCGATAAGGGCGGCTGCGAGAATCATGTTGGTACCGATCGGTCCAGCGGCTTCGGGTTGACGGGCGATGCCTTCAACGGCGCCACGGCCGACAAGACCGATGCCGAGGCCGCCGCCGATGACGGCGAGACCGGCACCCAACGCACCAAGGCCCTTTGCAAAGCCCTGATTAGTAGCAGCAGCGATTTCGACTGCCGATTCCTGCGCCATGGCCATTGATGGGCCGAAGACGGCGAGGACAGCGGTAGCAACGGCGACCTTTTTGATGATGTTCTTCATGGGTCCAAATCTTCCTTTCTCGAACGCGGCACAGTTGCCGAGTTGTGATGCCAAGCGGGGAAGCAACTTCTGGGGATGGTACTCCCCTGCCTATGCCTGTCGGGCTCCCCGCCGAGTGACCCGAGGCTCAATTTACACTTCGAACACGCTTATGCGTGCGCAGGCTCGTGGTCATGCCCGTGCTCGTCACCGTGCGGCGAGAGTAGGGAGATGAACACAGCCGTCAGGAACATGAATACAAATGCTTGCAGGAACGCAACGAACAGTTCAAGGAACAGCACGCCGATCATCCCGGCAACAGAAAGCACGGTGACGGGTGCGGTGACAAGAATCGAGTTTGCAGCAAACGCCATCGCGACGAACATGCCGAGGGTCGCCAGCAGCGTGTGCCCAGCGGTCATATTGGCAAACAGACGAATCGCCAGCGCGACCGGCTTGATGAACACGCCCGCGAGCTCGATCATGAAGACCAACGCGACGATGGGGAGATAGGCAGGCTTCAGTGGTACGCCGCCGGTCATGTGCTCGAAGTAGTGCTTGACCCCGAGGCTCTTGATCCCGGCGATGTTAATGACGATACCGCTGATCACGGCCAGGGTGCCGGTGACCCAAAGGTGCTGCGTCGCGGTGCCACCGATCCAGGCGACATGGTTCTTCATGATCATCTCGTTGGCGAAGATGGTCTGCATGTCGTAGAACGGAATGAGACCAAGCAAATTGTTGATCAGAATGAAGAAGAAAAGCGTCCAAAGGAAGGGCATGAACACGGCCGTACGACCGTGGAGCATTGGCTCTACAACGACATCACGAAGGTAAACACAGATCACTTCCACCATCTGCGCGAATGGGTTTCTGGTCACATAGCGGTCATGTCCTTCAGACTCACCACCGGTCGCAACCCTTTTTGCGATCCAAGGCCCGAGGAACAGCATGATGATGCCGCTGATGATCAAGTTCGTCTGAATGGACGACCAGATCACCCAGCCGCTTTCGGTCCATACGGCGATGTGGTTGAGCACATGGTCAAGCGGATTGCTCGCGCCCAAGGTCGTGAATAAATCGGACATCAACGCTCCTCCCGCTCGGCGTTCGTGTCAGCCGTACGGATCCATTTCATGACAAATGCGACCTCACCACCGAGTACGACGAGTGAGGCTGCGAGAAACAGCAACCAGAAAGACATCGGGTCAGGCTCGGCAAGAACATAGGTCACGAGTCCGAGGCTCAGTGACACGATCATGCGCGCACCCTGCGAGATCAGTAACACCCCTGCCCAAGCTCCGGGAACACGAGGGGGCGATTGGGCGAGGATCATCATGCCCATCACCAATCCAACGAATACGGTGACGAATGCCAAGGCACCTGCTTGGACGAACTGCATGTCGCCTCGCACGAACCCGATGACCGTCGCCAAGAGGACAACCGAGAGCACTGGTGCGACGATCCATCGCACGAGCCCCATCAGTGGGAACTTCACCTCGGCATGTGTGCTTTCGACACCCATGGTTCTGTGCGAACTCCGTCTTGCGTTTGGCGAAAAGCGCCCCGAACATCGAGCAGTCAGTCGGTGCGGGATCCGTCCCGCTGATAACCATTCCCGTGGGACGAGAAGAATAGCGACCGCACAGTCGTTCGGCGACCCCTTCCAGTCGGATTCTGCATCTATTCGTCGATCTCTTTGTCTTCGACTTCGAGCGGTGGGAGATCGGCGATGGATCGGGACATTTCGCGGTTGAGCTGCAAGGCTTCTCGAACGAACCGCAACAGCCCGGACGCGAGGCCCATGGCCCCCATCAAAATCATGAAGATCGGGAATGTGCCGAATAACCAATCGAGCCCGTACCCGATCAAACCCCCAGCAATAAGAAAGATGACCAGATCCATCCCAATCGCCCATGCTCGACCCATCGCGGACATATCTGAAGATTTTGATCGGGTCACAAATAGTGTCCTTTGTACGGGTTCGATCCTCTGAACCGAAGCGAGACCTTTCAACGATCAACCAATCTTGCGAAACGCGACTTGCCTCGCTAATCCGGCAGCCTCGTTGAGTTTCGAGATGTCATTGCCCGAGCCTTGGGCTTGTTCAGGTTTGCCGCCGCCTTTGCCGTCCATTGTCGATGCGACTTCTTGAACCCAATCGCCAGCTTTGAGCCCGCGAGAGATCAGGTTCTTCGGGACGGACGCCATGATTGCAACGCGACCGGCGTTGTGGTCCGGGCTGAGCACCATCACCGCTGCGTTTTTGACAATTTGTGAAATCGTGGTGACGGCCGCCTGCAACGCCTGGCGATCAGAACCGAGTTCGAGTGTGGTCACCACAACCTCTTCGAGCGAGGCGGCGGCAGATTCGCCGACACGACGGGCCATCTCCGATGCTTCTTTCGCGATTTCGGCCGCGCGTGCTTTCTTGGCTTTCTTGACAATGTCCTGGAACGAAGCGATCGATTCACGCAGTCTGGCTTTGTCGATCGCGGGGATTAAGGCTTCATCGACGGCCTGCGTGAAACTTTGAATCTCTGCTTCGAGTGCAGCACCAGCGAGATTCTGTGCGTCGGCGACGCGTTGGGTCAGAGCGGCCGCCGCGTCACCTGCCTTGCGGGCGGAGTCGCCGGTGATCGCGGTGATACGGCGCACGCCCTTGGCGATGCCTTCTTCACTGACGATGGAGAACGAGCCGATTTGTTTGGTCGATTCAACATGGGTACCGCCGCAGAGTTCGACGCTGTAGTCGCGCCACTGGTCGCGTTCGGGTTCGTCCATAATGTCTGAAACCTTGGCACCGATTGAAACCACGCGGACCGGGTCGGGATAGGTCTCGCCGAAGACCGCGCGGAGTCCGTGGGTCGACTTGGCAACCATGAGGGGGGCAAGGTCGGCGAACACGGTCAGATCACAATCGACACGCTCGTTCACGATGCGCTCGATTTCTGCGATCTGATCGTTTTCAATCGGCTTGTTGCTGTTGAAGTCGAACCGCAAGCGGTCAGGAGCGACCAGCGATCCCTTTTGGTCAATCCCCTGATCCACAGCTTCACGCAAGGCAAAATTCAGCAAATGCGTAGCGGTGTGGTTGGACGAGATCTGCTGACGGCGCTGCTTTTCGAGGTGCAACTGCACATCGTCACCAACGCGAAGTTCGCCGCGCATCAAGTGCCCGATGTGCAGGACATAGCCCCCGAACGAGCGGACTTCTTCGACGCGGAACTCGCCGCCGTGGCCGGAGCGATCGTTGTGGGATTCGCGCGACACCAACAAGCGGCCATGGTCAGACATCTGCCCGCCCATCTCGGCATAGAAGTTGGTCTTGTCGAGCACAATGCCGACACGCTGGGTGGCGCGGGTGCCGGTGTGTTCGTCGAAGTTGTGCCCGTTCCAGATGGCGCGGACAGTCGCGCGGATGTCACGGCCACGGAACTTGTCGGCGTCGTTGGTCGCGGCGACCTTCAGATGTTGCAGGCGAGCGACGGCCTCGGTATCGAGCGCGATCGCGTCGGTTGTGGTGTCCTTGCCACCGGCGCGACTGCGCGCTTTCTGCTCTTCCATCGCGGCTTCAAAGCCGACAACATCAACCGTGAGACCGCGCTCCTCAGCCATGAGTTGGGTGAGATCGAGGGGGAAGCCGAATGTGTCGTAGAGTTTGAATGCATCTTCGCCTGTAATTGATGATTCTGCCTTCGATGCGATGTCCTCGAACAACCCGATCCCACGATCCAGCGTTTTCCCAAAACTTTCTTCTTCTTCAAAGATCACATCGGCCACGCGTTGTGAGTCCTGACGCAATTCGGGGAACGCCTCGCCCATGTGCTCGACCACAGTCGGCACGAGTTGCGACAGGAAACCGTTCTTGGCTCCGAGTTTCTGGCGGCCGTAGCGCACTGCCCGTCGAAGGATGCGCCGCAGCACATAACCGCGTCCTTCGTTGCTCGGTATGGCGCCGTCGGTGATGGCAAAGGTGAGTGTGCGGATGTGGTCCGCGATGACGCGGTACGCCATGTCGTGGCCGTCCGGGTCGTGCTTGCCGAGTTTGCCGTGATAGCCTCGGGCATCGCCCGTAATGCGTTCAATGGCTGCGAATATTGGGGTGAACAGATCGGTGTCGTAGTTGGAGGGCTTGTCCTGCAGGATGCTGACGAGGCGTTCGAGCCCCATGCCGGTATCGACATGCTTTGCCGGGAGTGGTCGTAGCGAGCCGTCGGATTGACGGTCGTATTGAATGAAGACGAGGTTCCAGACTTCGATGACATTCGGGTCATCTTGATTCACGAACACGGCTGCATTGCGTCCGCCGATGCGGTCATAGTGGATCTCGCTGCATGGTCCGCACGGACCGGTGTCGCCCATTTCCCAGAAGTTGTCCTTCATGTCGCAAGGCAGCACGCGTTCGGGGGGCAGATACCGAAGCCAGCAATCGCGGGCCTCGGTATCGGGTTCGAGACCTTGTGATTCGTCGCCACCGAAGTAGGTCGCGTAGAGCCTGTCTGCGGGCAAGTTGAAGATTTTGGTCAACAGATCCCAAGCCCATTCGATGGACTCGGCTTTGAAGTAATCGCCAAACGACCAGTTGCCGAGCATTTCGAAGAAGGTGTGGTGATAGGTGTCTTTGCCGACATCTTCGAGGTCGTTGTGCTTGCCACCAGCGCGGATGCACTTTTGCGTATCCGTCGCTCGGGTGAGGCCGGCGAGCGGACTGGACGGGTCAACCTGGCCGAGGAAGATCGGCTTGAACTGATTCATCCCTGCGTTGGCAAACATCAGCGTCGGGTCATCATGCGGTACGACCGGCGACGATGGGACGACCGTGTGGGTGTGTTCACGGAAGAAGTCGATGAATGTCTGTCTGACGCTGGCCGCGCTCCACCTGTCCATGGCGATTCCTTACTGATCTGGCTTTCTCGTGAGCCACACTCTGGTATCAGATGATGTGAGCGGGCTTGATCGGTCAAACGGTCACGATTGTAGTAGGGCGTTTCGGGGAAACGACAAGAATCGGTGACTCGCGTTACCATGCGCTTCGGAGAAAGCCCAATCCCCAGATCGACCGATAGGAACTTCATGGCGATATATGACCTCTGTGTGATCGGAAGTGGCCCTGGCGGGCAGAAGGCAGCCATCCAGGCGGCCAAACTCGGTAAGCGAGTTTGCATCGTCGAAAAGCAGCAGACGCTGGGTGGTGTCACGGTCAACACGGGGACGATTCCCTCAAAAGCACTGCGAGAAGCGATCCTGCAGATGCTCGGCAACCGGTCGGCGATGCCATCGGAACAAGATTTCTACGAGGCGCGAAATCGCACGATGAGCGAGTTGGTCGCCTCATGCCAAGGGGTGATGCACAACGAGATCCAGATGGTCGATCGTCACCTGCGCAGCAACGGCATCGAAATCGTGCACGGCTTCGGATCGTTCATTGATGATCACCATGTCGATGCGATTTCCGATGGTGGGACGCGACACATCGAGGCAGAGCATTTTGTGATCGCTGTGGGCTCGAAGCCGGCGAAACCTGACTCAATCGCATTCGATGCCGAGGACATTATCACTTCAGACGAAGTCTTCCGTATGGGTGTCTTGCCGCACTCGATGATCGTGGTCGGTGGCGGCGTGATTGGTACGGAGTACGCTTCCATGCTCTCTGCGCTTGGTGTGAAGGTGACACTTGTCGAAGGACGGTCGAGGCTGCTCGATTTTGTGGATGCTGAGATCTCCGAAGCGCTGCAATACAACCTTCGCCGCGGCGGGATGACGCTTCGCCTGGGCGAAAAAGTGGTGTCCATTCGTGCTTCAGAACCAACTGGTCAAGCGCGTTCAGTCAATAACCGCATCGTCGAGGCGGTGCTTGAAAGTGACAAGGTTTTGCGTGCGGACGCGCTGCTCTATGCGATCGGTCGGCAAGGTGCGACGGACGGGCTCGGGCTCAACAAGGTCGGTCTCAAGGCGGATGAACGAGGTCGCATCAAAGTGAACCAGTCGTATCAGACTGAGGTTGAGCATATCTACGCGTGCGGCGATGTGATCGGGTTTCCGGCGCTGGCTTCGACTTCGATGGAGCAGGGTCGCATGGTCGCGTGTTCCATGTTCGGCCAGTCATGCCGATCGGTCCCGCAGGAGATCCCCTACGGCATTTACTCGATCCCCGAGATCAGCATGGTGGGCTGGACCGAGGAACGCCTGACCAAAGAGGGCATCCCGTATGAAGCCGGGATCGCTCAGTATGACGAGATCGCTCGTGGGCACCTGCTGGGCGACACGACGGGCCAACTCAAGATGCTCATTCACCAGGAGAGTCATCAGATTCTCGGCGTGCACGCGATTGGAACCGGTGCGACGGAACTTATTCACATCGGGCAGGCAGCGATCGCGTTCAACGCCACGGTCGACTATTTCGTGAATGCGGTGTTCAACTATCCGACCCTTGCCGAGTGCTACAAGGTCGCAGCGCTCAATGGGCTCAACAAGTTGCGGGGCATGTAACCCGGTGACTTGGTTTCGGCTACGCTTGAGACATGGCACGACGAGCGTTTGATGAAGAGGTCGAGACCCTGCCGGAGTTGACGCTCCCACCGATTCCACGATGGGATCAGATCGTCGGGCAGGATCGCGCGATTGAAGTGCTTCAAGCATCTTTGGCGTCGGGTCGGTCACATCATGCGTGGCTCTTTTCAGGGCCGGTCGGCGTGGGCAAGTATACCACGGCGCTCGCATTCGCTTCATGTTTGCTTGATCCGACCTCTGCCGCCAACTTTGGCGGGGTCATCGAACCGGACCCCGAGAGTGCAACGCAGGTGCGACTGCGCAGCGGCGCTCACCCGGACTTGCACATTGTGCGCAAAGAACTGGCACTGCACAGCAGTGACCCGAATGTTCGTAAACGGAAACTGGCGACGATTCCCATTGATGTGGTTCGGCAACACCTGCTGGAACCGGCCTATCGAGCACCGACGATCGCACGCGATTGTCTGGCACCCAAGGTGTTCATCGTGGATGAAGCGGAGTTGCTGGACAGGAGTGCCAGCAACGCACCGGTTCAGAACGCACTTCTGAAAACCATGGAAGAGCCGCCGCCGGGAACGGTTTTGATTCTGGTGACGACGAGTGAGGATCGACTGCTTCCGACGATTCGTAGCAGGTGCCAGCGTCTGCGTTTTGGCTCGCTGTCGCATGAAGACATGGAACGGTGGTTCGGGACAGCATCGATCGAAATCCCTCCCGGATCGCGCGAGTGGCTGATGCGCATTGCGCAGGGCTCTCCCGGGCGACTGGTGGAAGCGATCGAGGCGGGGATCGACTCGTGGGCCGAACCGCTCAATCCGATCCTCGCGGCCTTTGATCGTGGTCAGCCGGTTTTCGACCTCGGTCCGGTTGCAGCGGGACTGATCGACAGTTATGCGACATCGTGGACCGCTGCCGGGCCGAATCGAAGCAAAGAGGTCGGCAATCGCCGTGCAGCGCAACTCCTGCTCTCGCTGTTCGCTGGTCATTTCAGTCGTGGGTTACGAGACGGGGTCGACCCGGATTGGTCAGCCCGCGCGATCATGCGATGCGAACAGTCGAGCCGCGAAATGGCGAGCAATGTTCAGGCGGCGCTCGTGTTTGATGCGCTCGCTGCGGATCTGACTGTGACGCGTCCGGCTGCGCGGTCATGATGAGCGGTTGCTCTACGCTTGAATGCTGAGTGGTTTGTGCTGCGGGGGCGGTGCGTTTGATGGTTCAGTTCGCGAAGTCGAACCGGGCATGGCGCCAGTCGCTGCGGTCGCAGGCGTTGCCGACTTGCCTGCCTCTCGGCCGGGCGCGATTTCGCCGCGCTGTTCTTTGGCAATGTGTTCCATCGCGAGAATCCAGGTGTCTCGTTCGTATTCGAGCAGTTCGACGACCTTCGCAGTCCGTTCAACGCTCTTTTCAAAACTGGCATCCATCAACTCGCGATAGACGAATAGAAACACATTGCGGACATTTTCTGCAAGTTCGGGATCGGCATCTGGGCTGATGCCATTGACCAACTCCAGAACGATTGCTCGTGCCTGCGAGAAGCCGTTGAACGAGAGTTCAAAGTTTTTCGTTCGCAGCCCTTCACACGCTTGTTGCGCATGTTTGACAGCCGCATTGAGAAGCAGCAGCCGCAGTTCCTGTGGACTTGCAGACATGACGCGTGTCGTCAGATAACTATTCGCAGTTTGATCCATCGCCAGATCTATCGACCTCTCATGAGCGTCGGTTCAGCCAACATTCATCCGATCAGACTAATCGAGGATAGTGCGCTCTGCTGACTCTGCATTTGCGCAATTGCCTTCTCCATGGCCACGAACTGATTCTGTAATGCCGACCGTTTGGTCTCCAGCGAACGGTTCATGTTTGATATGCGCTTGCGCTGGAGGTCGATCTGATCATTGAGCGACTGGTTTTTGCGCGTCAGCACGCCATCGATTGAACTGATGTATGAGTTGATGAACTCCTCAATTTGGGGGATCACGCCGAGTTCTGAGTAGACGGTGTTGGCATCAGGGTCAGATCCGGTAATGCCGTCGCCGAGATCGATGTCGTTACCATCTTCATCGATTGCCCTTCGAGCAAACATTGCTTCGACGGCCTCGGCGTCTTCTTCGAGTGCTGCTCTGAATTGTTCTTTGTCGAGGGACAAGGTGCCGCCGGTACCCACGCTGAGCCCGACCTCTGCGAGTGATTCAAAGGTTTCGCTGAAACCTTTGTTCTCATTGAACAGTGCATTGAACAGGGAGTTTTTGAGCGCGATGGTTGTGCCATCGCCGAGGAGGGGACCTCTGGAGTTTGTTTCTTCGACGAACCGCGTTTGCGTGTTGATTCGAGAGAGCACATTATTGAAAGACTGCACGAATGCATCGACCTTTTCTTCGATCGCTTTGGTGTCGCGTGTGACGGTCACGGTGACGGGGTCTTCAGAGACGCTCTTCAAATCGATCGTGACACCCGAGATGACGGAGTCGAGCGTGTTGGAACTGCTCGAAAGGAGCACACCGGATGCGGGATCGGTTGAACCGAAGAAGACGCGTGCGTCATTGCCTTCGTCGAGTGTGTCGAGCCCGAGATTGAATGACCCGGTGTCGAGCAGGAATCGGCCCGCCTGACCTGAGTTTTTACTGACAATACTCAGTCGGAACGGGTTGACGCCACCGCCATCGTTGATGGAACTGATCGTGACGCCTGCGCTTGAGTTGTTGACCTTGCTGATGATGTCTTTGAGGGTGTCAGTTGCGTCGAACTCGAGCGAAGTCTCGAAAGACCCGTCGATGACATTTTCTGCGTCCGTACCATCGGCTTCACCGGCGATCCGAAGGCTTTTCGCGGCAGAGCCTGACACATCTTCGATTTTGATACTCAACGCACCTGCCGGGTTGCCGCCGCTGAGGTCTTCCTCGATGATGAGGCCGTCGCCGTTGTCATTGATTCTTGCGGTGACATCAAGCCCGGCTTGGTTGATCTTGTTGATGATGTGGCCGAGTGTGAGTGTGCTCGAATCGATGGTGATATCTGCCGTTCCGCCGTTTGAGTCGGTGATTCGGAACTTGCCGTTGCTGATGCCACTTCCGTCGTTGAATGTGCTGAGCAGGGTTGATTCGCTCATGTAACGGTGTTGGAGATTGCTGCCTGTGACCGAATCTTCGGCGACCCCAGTCGCGCCGGTTGCGACTCCGAGTTCATCGGCAGCGTGTCCATCAACGATGAAGTTGCTGCCCCCACCCGTGGTGTCGTTGAGGACGAGTTTGGTGCCGGTTGTATCAAGCGAAGCCACAACACGGCCAGCATTGGTTGCGTCGTCATTGATGAGGTTGATCACTTCGGCCATAGTGGTAGCGGAAGACAGGCCGGTGATGCTGAATGACCCGCCATCGCGTGCTGTGAAGTCGATCTGGTCGGCCGAGATTCCACTACCGCCATTGATGTTGCTGAGGAGCGTTGTGTTCATCCCCGCGAGAACGCGTGAACCGTTGATGCCACCGGTCCCCGTGCCGAGGAGACCAAGGTCTCGAGCGGTGGTTCCCTCATCAACCTCACCGGCGTTTTTCTCGGAAACGGTCACATCGACGCCGCCCCCAGCGCTGATGACGAGTCGGCCGCTCGCCTGATCGATCGACGCCGTCACACCAGACACACCTGTGGCGTCGGCGAGCGCCGCGTTGATTCGGTCGACGACACCGCCGACAGTTGTGACGCGTGTTTCTGTTTCGATAAGTTCGTCGTCTTCGTCAAACTCCCACATCGAACCGATGTTGACATTGACATCAATCGGGTCGTCGCCACCAGCACCGTCCATGTCGACCGAGATCACAAAGTCGAATCTTGTTTCACCGACATCAGTGCCAAAGTTCACACCGAGACCATCATTGAGTATGCTGAGTGCTGTGTCGCTCGAGATCTCGTAGACAGATCCCCCCTCAAGCGTGGACCCGTTGAGTGTCGCGCTGCCGGAATCGAGACCGAGCGACTCGGCCGTATTCCCGCCGGCTTCACTGGTGACGGATACTGCTCCTTCGAGTTCGAACCGATCGCCATTGACGGTCGCGGTGACATCGATGCCGGTCGCCGCGTTGATTGCGTCGAGCACTTCGTTCACGCTGGCGACTCGTGAGAGATCAATCTCGGCTTGATCGCCGTCGGCATCTTCGATGATGATGACCCCGCGGTCGATGCCTTCGCCGCCGTTGAGGGCTGCGAGTGCCACATCACGATCGAGGCGTGCTTCTTCGGGTTCAAAGGTCCAGGTGCCGGCGTTTTGCCCGGTCGTGTCAAAGTCCGCAAAGCCTCGACTGAGCATCTGTTGGGTGCTGACGAGGCGATCAACGACGAAACTGTAACTGCCGGGGGCTGCCGATTTGCTCGCGGATGCCACGAGCGCGTCGAGATCACTCGATGTCGCCTGCTTGGTATCGAAGGTGGACCCGGTGCGGAACACGGATGATGCTGAGCGCAGCGAGTTGAGTGCTGTGTTCAAGTCGAGGTAGGCGGATTGCCTGACCTGGAGTTGGATCATCCGTTGCTCGACAAGCTGTCTCGGTCGAGCTGCGACTGACAGCAACTGGTCGATGAGACTTCCGGTGTCAATGCCGCTGAAGAGTCCGATGCCTGTTGAGAAACCACCCATGGCGAAACCTCCTGAGACCGAGTCTCCCTCAAATGGCGTGCCGGGCAGTATTTGCCCGACGCCGGTCGCTGTGGGGACTCCCTGAGAAGATCGGCACGGGGGCGGACCGACTTTCTTGCGCTTGCATAACTGTCGCGCAAATTGAGACTTGTGCGTTGGTTGCCTGGCAATGGTGCAGGATCTGGGGATGGGTCTGAACCTGTGATTCTGGAAGGGCGTACGCTCATGGAAGCGCATCGTTTTGCCGATAATCGCCATGTGAGCCAAGATATGTCGACCGTACCGAAGATCGCCAGCGTAGGTGCCACCATTTCCGGGGGCGTTTTGTTCTTGAGCGCGCTGTTTGGTGTGTACCTGAGTTTGGCTGCGACGGAACAACCGTTGTGGGGTAGTCTCAGTTTTGAATTCACTTTGGTGATTACCGGGCTTTTGGTTGTCCTTCTCGGATTAGGCAGATTTGCACCCGGTTTTGGTATGGCGGCAGGGGTGCTGGGCATGACCGCGATCGGCGCAATTGTGCTCGGGTATGTCGACGCAAAGTCAAATCTTGCCCAGACCTGGGTCGGACCACATCTCAAACAGGTCGTGGGCGTTCGCGTCTTGCTCGCATTCACGCTTCTTGCGTGCGGTGGGTTTGCGACACTTCAAAGTGAGCGGCACAACTATCGTCGGTTCTTCTTGGGGCTGATGTTTCTTGCGCCTGTGGCGGCGTTGGGGCTGGCCGCCAAGATTGGTCGCCTCGGTTTCTTGACCAGTAAGGCCGAAGGTAACGCCGAGTTGTTGCGCGTTGGCGGGCTGTTCATGATCGGTGTCATTTTGATCGTGTTGCTCTCGGCCAGCGGTCACTTGCTCATCACAGCATTTCTGCCGCCTCGTGGGCAAGCGAATCCTGATCGCGCGTGAAATTCGCGAACGGCCTTTCCGACGAATGCCGGTATGGAGATCACCACTGCTCTGTTTGCTGTCGTTTTGACCGGTGCGTTCATTGTCGGCCTGACTTTGGCGTTCATGGCGTTTCGCTTGCTTGCCAGTAAAACCGCGCGTCAGACGGTCGAAGTGCGAAGCATCGCCGAACGCGTCCGATCAGTTGGCAGACTTGTGGGGCTTGAGGTCTTTGCGAAGGAGATCGCGACCGCGAAATCGGGTTGGCCTTGGTGTCCGCCGGTCTTGCTGTCGCAAGCCAAACTGGCGATGATCTTCCATTTCGAAAAGCAGTACAGCGTGGACCTTGCATCTGTCAAGGTCAACGGTGTCGAGCGCGTTGGCGCTGATCACTATCGTGTTCGACTCCCACAAATCGTTGGTTCATTACGCCTGGTTGATGTCACGCCATACGACATTCAGCAGGGGCGCGTGCTCGGGTTGCTGGATGTGATTCCGATGAATGCCGAGCGACAAGCGATGCTGATGAAGACCGCTCAAGAGCAAGCCTCGGCGCTCTATGAGCATGGTGAAGAACGCTACCTCAGCCAAGCGCGCGAAGCGATCGAACGGCAACTGGCTGCGCTTCTTGGATTGTTTGGTGTGCAGGTGGAATGGGTCTGGCCGGACGAAGGGGACAAGTCGGTTGCGACATCGCCTGTGCAGATCGAGTCGGCGCCGCGTGGGACACCGGTGCTCTCGCTTGCGACGGCATAAGAGGCAGCGTGGCTGATTTGACTCAGGTTGCTGCAGGATGCCACATGGTTTTCAGTTCGACCAGAGGTTCAATAGCAGTGAGACCCTCAAAACGACTGATATCATCGAACTGACCACAATCATTCAGAATTGAAACCCGTTTGAGATTGCCAGCAACGCCCAGCCGGAGGATCTTCTCTTGTGCGTTTGTCAACCCGGCTGCAACCACCGCATCGATTCCCGCGTGCTCGGCAGCGTGCTCAATGAGTTCGTCAAGATTGCCCGTCAGGATGTTGATGGTCCCGGCGGGAACATCGCTGGTTGCGACGACTTCACCGAGAACGCAAGCCGGGAGCGGGTTGCGTTCTGAAGCGATGACCACGACGGCGTTGCTGGCAGCAAGCGCCGGTGCGATGACAGAAACGAGCCCGAGCAGCGGCCGATCGGCATCGACGATTGAGCAGACCACCCCGATCGGCTGCGGAATGGTAAAGTTGTGGTACGGCCCTGCGACAGGGTTCGCGCACCCGAGGACCTGCTGGAACTTGTCGGTCCAGCCGGCGAAGCAGACAAGTCGATCGATGGCTGCATCGACCTCGCTAGTGGCATCAGCCAGTGATCGGCCGTCCACATCAGCGAGCGAACGAGCAAATTCGTCCCGCTTGCCCTCCATCATCTCAGCCATGCGATACAGGATCTGACCCCGTAGATAGGCGGTCGCACCGCTCCAGGTGGGCAGCGCCTTGCGTGCAGATTCGACGGCTGCACGCATATCCTTACGACTGGCGAGACAGGCATGCGCGAGGATTGCATTCTGAGCGTCGCACACGACCAGACTTCGTCCGGATTCGCTCCGCGGGAGTTTGCCTCCGATGGCGAGTTTATAGGTTTTGGTGACTGGTAAGCGATCGCTCATGGGTGGGGTGCCTTATCGCTCAGAGTTTGTATTCGAGTTCGATTTCGTGGCGAATCGGAATGTCCGCGTGACCGCGATCCGGAATGCTTCGTTTGAGTTGTCGGCCGTCATGTACTGAGTTATGGTGCAGCGCGACCAAGTCAAAGTCGCGTCGCTGGTAGAACCGCAAGGCAGGTGTGTTGTCATTGGTGGTCATCAGCCAGAGTCTGGTGCAGCCGTTGTTCCGGGCTTCGCGACGGACCTCTGCGAGGAGGCAACTGCCGATGCCGCCAGAGTCAGTCATGCTGTTGTGAGTCACAATCTCGCATGAGTCGTCTTCGATGAAGTAGGTGATGAGTCCGACCGGAGTGTCGCCACGGAAAGCGGCGAAGCCGGGAAGTGTGCTCGCATCAAGGACGCGTCCTTTGGCATAGATTTGCTCAGATGCCCAGTAGCGATGCAAGATTGACACGATCCACGAACGGTCTTCAGGCGTGGTCGGTCGAATGGTAAAAGTTTCGCCGGTGGGGGTCGCCGTGGATTCGTTTGAGGATGTTTGCGTTTGTTCGCTCATGTGCCGTGTTCCTTCAAGTTGTGACATAGGCGCGCAGTCCGTGCCGACCGCCTTCGCGGCCGAACCCGGATTCCTTGTACCCACCAAATGGGCTTGTCGGGTCGAATCGGTTGTAGGTGTTGAGCCAGACGACACCGGCTTCGAGTCGGGCAGCCATGTCGAAGATCTTCGACCCCTTATCCGTCCAGATGCCTGCAGCCAGGCCGAATCTTGTGTTGTTGGCTCGCTGAATGGCTTCTTCGGGTGTGCGGAAACTGAGCACCGCGAGTACTGGCCCGAAGATTTCCTCGCGAGCGACGCGGTGGCTGGGTTGAACATTTCGGAAGAAACACGGGCGACAGAAGTGTCCGACATCGAAGCCGCCTGTAACGGACGAAACCGTGCTCGGATTGTCAGAACCAGGTACGCAGAGTTCGGCTCCTTCTGCAATTCCGGCATCGATGTATCTCGTGATCGTGTCGAACTGCTGTTTGGAGTTGATTGCCCCCACATCGGTGTTCTTGTCGAGTGGGTCACCGACGCGGAGCGTGCTCATTCGTCGATTGAGCCGCTCGAGTGTCTCATCAAGGACTGACTCCTGCACAAACAGTCGGCTACCGGCGCAGCACACATGCCCTTGATTGAAAAAGATCCCTTGCACGATGCCTTCAACCGCCTGATCGAGGCTGGCATCTTCAAAGATAATGTGCGGGCTCTTGCCGCCAAGTTCCAAGGTGAGTCGCTTGGCATCGGTGCGGCCGGATTGTGTTGGTCGCTGTTCTTCCGCAACGGCTCGCGCGATGCGCTTGCCGATTTCTGTCGAGCCGGTGAAGGCGATCTTGTCAATGTAAGGATGATTGACAATTGCTTCGCCCGTTCGCCCATCGCCGGTCACAATATTGACGACACCGGGGGGGAGACCAATCTCGTCGCAAATTTCAGCGAGCCGTAGCGCCGTGAGCGAAGTGGTTTCGGCAGGCTTAAGAACGACCGTGTTGCCGCACGCAAGTGCGGGCGCGATTTTCCAGGCAGCCATGAGCAGCGGGAAATTCCACGGGATGATCTGCCCGCAGACCCCGATGGGTTTGGGAGCAGCCTGTCCGGGAAACGCATAGGCGAGTTTGTCCGCCCAGCCCGCGTGATAGAAAAAGTGGGCGGCTGCGAGCGGAATGTCGATGTCTCGAGATTCCTTGATCGGCTTGCCGCCGTCCATCGTTTCGAGGACTGCAAGTTCGCGTGCCCGTTCCTGAATACGGCGTGCGATACGAAAAAGGTACTTACCGCGTTCTTTGCCGGGAAGGGCAGCCCAAACTGGAAAAGCCGAGCGTGCTGCAGCGACAGCTTGATCAACATGACTCGCGTCTGCCTGAGCAACTTGCGAGAGTGACTGCTCCGTAGCCGGGTTTACCGTGTCGAAGGTGGCATTGGTCGCAACCCACTTCCCGCCGATATAGAGGCCGTACCGGTCTTGAATTGTAACTTTGACTGACTCTGGAGCGGGTGCGTAGTCCCACGGCACCGCGTGACTTGGGGCTGCGGCCGAACGAGTTGATGCTTTGGTGTCAACAGTTGTCATCGCATTATTGTATGGAGCCCAAGGCCGCTGTGCGGCCGCTGCATGAGGTCTTTGCGTTATACGCCGATTGCTCGAGATTCATGGCGGATCGCATTCATGCCCGATTTGACAAAAGAATCGCATTCAGATCGATGAGCCATCACGCACGAACCTGATCGGAACTCGGATCAAGAACTGTTTTTGGTGCCAGCCGGATTGAAGTCCGAGTCTAGTCCTCTGGCTTCAGATTGGAGAAAATTGATGAATCGCTCCATAGCAATCTGCGTCAGTTTTGTACTGGCTGCAGGAACAACTGGTGGCGTTGTGACCTTCGAAGATCTCACCGTGGGCACGCATTCGCCGCTGGTCAGCGATGGGTTTTTGTTCACCGCGGACCGTGCAGAGAATGGCATTTTTCCGAATAATGGACCAATCTTTTTTCCTGGTGCGACCAACGGCACCCACACCTACGCCTGGTGCGGCTCAGAATGTGGCGATGGCGTTGCGCAACGAATCACAGCCAGTCATGTGTCAGGTGAAGCATTCAATCTGATATCGCTGGATGCAGGGAATCTTTTACAACGCTCGACGCCGCTCGGATATCGCGACGGCATGACGATCGAGTTGATCGGTCACTTTGAAGCAGGTGGGACCGTGACGCAGTCATTGGTCATCGTCGAAGATGTGTTTACGACTTTTGACATCACGGGGTTTGTTGGCATCACCGAAGTTGTGTTGTTCGCGCCCGCAACCGCAGACGGCAACCCGGATCCGGTGATTGACAATCTTGTCTTTACGATTCCTAGCGGTGGATCACTGGCTGTTTTGGCTCTCAGTGCGATCTGCGTGACGCGTCGTCGCCGTAAATGAAGGCAGCCTCGTATTGGTGTGTGGTTGCCCTATTTGGTCGACTACGCAGGAGCGGCAGGCTGTTCTTCTGCCGAAGCGTTGGCGTGTGAGGTGATTGTGTTTGAAGCTGAACCAGTGGGCTTCGATTCGAGCATAGTTGCAAGTGGTTGTTGACGATCGAGTTGCTCTGGCACGGCATGCAGCGGCGCGGCCGTTGTCAGCCTTTCGATGAACATCCAGTGGCACCCGAGACCGACGAGAACCGCAATGTGAAACATCTCGTGTGAACCGAAGATGCCAGCGATGATGGTTGGCTGGCCGGTGAACTCGCAGACGGCCCCGACGGTATAAGCAAGGCCGCCAAGAACCAGCGGCGATACGAAGCGGGCGTTGCTGCGACGGTAGATCACGGCCATCGAGATGGCCCCCACCCAACCGAGGGCGAGGTACATGCTCACGCCCAGCGCCTCAGGCACATCATCGAAGAAGATGACTTTGAGTGTAAGCCCCGCAATGGCAGCTGCCCAGATGAATGAGAGCATGCCCCAACGCAGCATGCCTCGAAACAGGATTGCCTGAATCGGTGTGAAAGTGCCAGCGATGAGCGTAAAAATAGCTGCGTGGTCCAGCCGCTGGGCGACGACGCGCGCCGTGGTGTCTTCGGGCATGCTGTGGAAGGTGAACGATGCCAGCAGAAGCACAACTGCGGTCACCGCGAAGATTGCGAGCGGCCAACGGCGCCAATGAGGATCGGCCCGACGAAGAAGGAGCAGACCCGCCGCTGCCATGGCTACTGCGCCGGCAAGGTGCGAAAACGCAGAAACTGGTTCTGTGGGCATCGGCACGCCGGATCGTACGGCTCGGTAGCCGTACAGCGTCGGTTTCTTGATTGATGAACAAGAAAAAGAGCCCTGACCCATCTGGACCAGGGCTCTCGAGATCATGTTTTGGTGCTCGGCAAGAACACACAGGCAGACTGGCGATCCGTCGTTTCGTTTTAGTTGGTGGGACGACGACGGGAAACGCTGCTGAGTATGCCGAGACCGAGCATGGCCAGTGTTGTTGGCGCGGGCACGATGACGAGATTGTCGATCGTCTGCGTGGTGTTGCCACCTGCCTGGCGGAATGCGAAAGTCGAGATGTCTTCTCCCGGATCGGCCTGGCTCGTTGAGAGAATGCTGCCGAAGCCGCCGATGGTCAGTTCGCTGATGCCGGTATCGAAGTTGTATGACGCGGTCACGCGATAGGAGGTGCCATAACTGAAGTCTGTGCCGTAGGTGTCAGCCGGGGTTGAACTCGAAGTTTCGCCGATGCCGAATGTGAAGTCACCTGAAGCGTTGGCAGCGGTCACGAAGATTCGAGAGTTGAAGCCAAAGCCCGCGTCTCTGAAATGGGCGAAATATGAAGTTTCAGCAACGACACCAGACGAGCCACCAACGATAACATCGAACGATGCCGTCCAGATCGAACCAGCGCCCATGGTTGCTCCGAGGCTGTGGTTGACATCTTCCCGTGAGCCACTGCCGTGTTCCAGCATGATTTGACCTGAGTTGACCTGAAGCAGATTGCCAGTGCCACTGTGGTTGGCCCAGCCTCCCTGGGGGACAAGGTTGCCGTCCGTGTAGGCATCGAAGTCATCGGCAAAGAGCACGCCACCAGCGTTTGCTGTGCCTGCTGTCAGTGCCAGTGCTGCTGCGCACATGGCCGCGGCGTACTTCATGTATTCACGCTTCATCTCATGTCTCCTTCTCTCAGTTTTGATCTTTCTACAAACGCTCGGCTCCTCTGCTGCGCGTCCTCGAATTGAAGTATATCAAAAAGCAAGTCAATTTCAGGATTTGCTAGATAATTAGGCAGTTTCTTAACACTGGCAGCGGTTGTCGCTCGGCGTTGAAAGTGAAGTGTGTGATCGGCAATGGCCCTAAGTACTGGAAATAACTGTAGATACAGCGTTCGTAGTGGTTGGCGTTTCGTGAGGTAGATTTGGCCATGCTCGGGTCTGCTCGAGTATGCACAACTCCCAGCAACCGATTGTCGTTTGTTTCGTGCTGCGGTATCGAGGCTCTGCTTCGTGGACCGGGATAGAGGCTCGGCTTGCGACCTGTACGGTGCCACAGAGCTCTAACACATTGTGCATTCACAGAGAGCGTCATCATCCGGTGGCAGGTTGGTCGTTCATCTAGATCGCATCAGGATTGTGCTATCCTCGTGCCCGGACGCATCGAAACGAGATCAGTCGAGGTTGAATCAGCATGAAGTTCAGTACAACGCAGATCCTCGTATTCTTTAGTGAACGCCGAACGCAGCGGAATATCCGTTCGTTGCTGAAGTTTGTCGGTGTGCTGGTGGCGTTGATCGTTTTGTACAGCGTGCTGTTCCACTTCATCATGGCGTATGAAGGCCAACGGCACAGTTGGGTGACGGGTTTCTACTGGACCCTCACCGTCATGTCGACGCTCGGCTTTGGCGACATCACTTTTCAGAGTGATCTGGGACGCGTGTTTTCGATTCTCGTTTTGGCGACCGGCATCATCATGCTGTTGATCCTGTTGCCGTTCACCATCATTCAGTTTTTCTACGCCCCGTGGGTCGAGGCGCAGACGGCTGCACGAACCCCGCGACAGATCGGATCAGACACCCGTGGGCATGTGATTCTGACCGGGTATAACCCTGTCACCATGGCGTTGATCAGGAAACTTGATCAAGCGGGTATCAAATATGTCCTTCTGGTGGCCGATTTCGAGCAGGCATCCACGCACCATGACATGGGTCTGTCTGTCATGTTCGGTCCGCTGGATAGCCCCGAGACCTACCGCCTCGCTCAAGCCGAGCACGCGGGGCTGGTGGCAACAACCGAAGAAGATGTGATCAATACCAATGTCGCGTTCCTCGTTCGCCGTGTTTCGCCAGATGTCCCGATTGTGGCGACTGCGACGAGTGAGACCGCGGCCGCCATTCTCAAACACGCGGGTGCGACGCGGGTTCTGCAACTCGGAGCCATGATGGGTCGGTCGCTTGCCCGGTGCATGGTGGGGGGCGATGCCATAACGCATGTGGTCGGCAAACTCGACGAACTGTTGATCGCTGAAGCCAACACCAATCGCACGCCCTTGGTTGGCAAAACGCTCGCTGAAAACCGGATGAGCGAACTTGGTGTGAGTGTCATCGGGCTCTGGCAGCGCGGCGAATACCAACCAGCAACGCCGGATGCCGTGGTGGGGGAGCACACGATTCTTGTGCTTGCAGGGTCTGCCGAACAGTTCGCCAATTATGACGAAGCGTTTGTCATTTACAATGTGTCGACCAAACCAGTGTTGATCATCGGCGGCGGACGCGTTGGGTCAGCGGCCGCCCGGGCGCTCTCCGAACGCAGCGTGGATTGGCGAATAATCGACATCGATCCAGAACAAGTGCCCACCGGTGAGCGCGGCATCGTCGGCGATGCACGCGATCCGAATGTGCTCAAGCGGGCGGGGATTGAAGATACCCCCGCGGTCCTTATCACCACACACGACGACAGCGTCAATATATACCTGACAATCTATTGTCGATCATTGCGTGACGATCTGCAGATCGTGAGTCGTGCGACTCTGGAACAGAACACCGAAACGCTGCACAGCGCGGGTGCCGACTTCGTGCATTCGTATGCTTCGATGGGTTCGTCAGGGGTCTTGAATCCAATCCTCGGCGACCGCATCGCGACCGTCACCGAGGGTTTCGATATTTTCCGGATCAGCGTGCCTCTGTCACTGGATGGCAAGTCGCTCGTCGAGTGTGGCGTCCGCGAGAAAACCGGTTGCACAATCGTGGCTGTTCGCAACGAGGACGGCTCGATCGACATTAACCCGCCAGCGGGAAGCCGACTTGTTGCCGGTCGAGAAATGGTACTGGCCGGTACTGGTGAGTCAGAGGTCAAGTTCAAAGAAGCGTTCGGCGAATAATGACGCTGCCCGCTGTCACTTTTTCGGCGTCGCACCTGACCCGGCGAGCAGGCCGCCGTCAATGTTGAACTCGGCACCTGTGCAATACAGACTTTCGCCGGTAGCCAGATACAGCGCCAGGGCCGCCACTTCGGACGGTTCTGCGAAGCGCCGCAGCGGTGTGTCGGCGCAGAATTCGGCGATGCGCTGTTGGCGGTCATCGCCAGTGCCAAGCAATGGCTCCCACATCGGGGTCATCACTGCAGCCGGTTGAATGACATTGCAACGAATCGTCAGGCCTTCTTCGGCGCAATAGAGGGCGACCGATTTCGTGTGATTGCGCACGCCCGACTTGCTCGATGCGTAAGCCGATGCGCGCGGAATCCCAACAACGCCAGACCTCGACCCAAGATTGATGATGGAGCCCGTTCCAGATTGTCGCATGAGGCGAATCGCATACTTGCAGCCAAGAAAGACACCATCCAGGTTCGTCGCATGTACGCGTCGCCACTCTTCGAGATCGAGATGTTCCGGGTCATGAGGCTGCGGTTGCTCGCTGTCGAATCCCGTGATGCCTGCGTTGTTCACGAGCACATCGAGCTGGCCGTAGCGGTCTTCAATCATCGCCATGGCTTGTTGCCAATCGGCTTCTTCTCGCACATCAAGGTGTTGGTATGTGCTGTTTTCACCAATGGCGTTCGCAACTGACTCGCCACGATCGTCATCCAGGTCACTGACGATAACTTTGGCTCCTTCGTTCGCGAACGCTTGTGCAATCGCTGCTCCTATGCCGCGGCCTGCGCCCGTGATCAATGCGACCTTGTTCTTGAGCCGGGGTTCGGGCATGTCTTTGACTCCAATGCGATCGGTTACCTGACACAGCATGAAAGCTGCTCGACATAATCTGACAATAACAGGTTGCGGTCAGTTTATCTTGAACATGCACGCAGCGGATGATTGAGTGATTCATCGGGTTCAGGTGGGGGCACCGTTCGATTCGGCAATGCGCCGCATGCGAATGCCATCGAAGCCAGTTCCGTAATAGTCGCGCAGCGTCCTGATCGGCGTGAACCCGGCGGACTGGTACAGCCCGAGTGCCGCGATATTGGCTGCGCGAACTTCGAGGTAGACCCGTCGTACGCCTTCGGCCTCGAGCGCGGCGAGCGACCAATTCAGGAGTTGTCGCCCGAGCCCCTGCCCGGCGAACTCAGGTTTGACCGCGACGCTATAGACTCGGCCCGAGCGTGACCTCAGGTGGCTTCGGATGAGATTGACGCACCATCCTGCGGGGGCGCCATCGACGACCGCAAGCCCGACCCGGGCTCTTGGGTTGCTGATCAGGCGCCGGATCTGGCTTTGATTGAACGCGTCGCCGGCGTTGTCGAAAGCAACCGCTTCGATGTCCACAATTGCTGCGGTGTCGGCGAGCGTCGCCAGCCGAACGCGAGCTCTGGTGACCGATTCCGCTTCAACCAGGCGACTGTTGCGGCGACGGTGCGTGAGCGTACGAATCACCGAGCGATCGGGTGTCTGTTGGTCGCTGGCAGCTGCGCGTGTGATGACCGATTTACCAAGCATGCGCGTCGGTCGATAACTCTCTTTTGTGTATCGGAGTGTTGCGATCCCCCAGTCATCGCCCGCGTTGATCTCGGTCGCGTTTTCAAAGGCCGATTCACAGAACGCGCTATAGATAAACTGCGGTGCGCCATTGACACCCGGTGCAGTTTTCTCAACGCTGACCACACCCATGGTTTCGCTGAGTTGTTCACCGATCGTAAAGCCCACCAGCGTTCCGCCGACAAACAGTGCCATGGATTTCAGCCCGAGCGGCTCGATCAGTTCGAGATACCGCCGCGTGCAGCGTTCGTCACGCTCGCGCAGGACATCCACCCCGAGCAGCATTTCGTTGGCTTCGCCCTCGTGTTTGACATCGGCTGCCCGTCGCCAACTTGCGAGGAGCGAGATGCACGCTGGTACACACGCTGGGGTGATCGGTCCCATCGTGATGTCGGTGTTCTCTCGCAAGAATCGGCTGCGCAGTTTGCGTTTGTTCTTGAGATCGCCACCGGCCAGGGCGACCAGTTCGGCTCGGTCATACACATAATCGCCAGGCATAGGCTCGGCATTCAGGCGGAGACCCGTCGCGTTCAGTATGGGGCCCAGACATTCGGCGGGGACATACTCAATCCGCGACCGTTCGACACCCAGCACACCCGCGTTGGCTGCATTCATGATCGAAAAGCAGGCTGAGAGAGCATCGCTCAGACGACCGGTCTGTGCCGGATCGACCGGCAGGGGGGGTAACATCATGGACAGATCCCCGTCGGCTGCACTGAACACACAGAGGTACCCGTCGAGGACAGCGCGAACAAGGTGGAGCGGCTCGCTCCAGCACACCGAGGCCGCGAACGAGGTATCAGAGATCGGTTCGGTAAGCGACGAGAAAGCGGCTGCGAACAGATCGGCATCATCCAGCGTGATCGGCGACAATGCCGGGTCGATGTCAACAGCAGCGAGCGCAGGAAGCGGGTAGGCTGAACTGGTCATGGCGAAACGGAATCCCCACAAGGCGGACGCGGGTGGGCGCACAATGGATGCTCACACCCGCCTTGCCCGGCGGACGATGCAACATCGGCGCAATCATGCACAGGTCAAGCCGTTTGTCAAGCGGCGTTCTGATTTGTCCCGGCCCGTCGGTCGGTGGTGGCACCAGGCCGTTCACCAAGTGTGCCAAGGCATGCGAGTCATCGAGTCGGCCGAGCGAATGGTCCAGATGCTGAAAAGCCACGACTGAGACTCTCACGAGTTCACGACAGTCCGAAGGTCAAACTCGCACGACTCGAAGACTCGCTGTGCGTGCCACACGAAACGGGCTCGACCGGGCCACCCGCCCATCAATCGACTGCCGGAAAAATATCGATCACTGGTGAGAGATTCGGACGCTAGGCGCAGAGCACTGGCGAGAGGAGCATGCCCGCGGATGCGGACGCTTTGCATCCTCGAGGAGAATTCGAATGACTGCGATCCAGAATGGACCGACGGCATCTGACCAAGAGACCGCCACCTGCACGACAACTGCGGTGAAGCCACGAATCTGGCCTTCCATCATGGCAATGCCCACTGCGTTGGTGGCAGCCGTGACTTTCTCGGGGATCGTCAGTACGGCAGCCGTGATTTTTTTCCCTGGCAACCACTTCGCGGTTCGTGCCGACGGTACCTCGACGGCCCCGCTCATGATACTGTCGATCGTGGCGATGCAAGTGGGGATGTTGCTGTGCGTGTTCTCGTTTGCGTGCCGATCGAATGAGCCGATATCACGACGGCTCAGCGCGGCCCGTCCGAACATGCGTTCGAAGGACCTCGCGGTTGTAGTGATGGCAACGCTTGGTATCGCATCGATGAGCAGCTTGCTGCTCGCAAACACGACCGATGAGTTGTCTCCGCATCTGGTCAGCCTGACTGAGTTCATCGGTGCCCAGCGCGGGCTTGCGTTGGTCTGTACAGTGCTCTCGGTCGGCCTGCTACCGGGGCTCTGCGAGGAGTTGCTGTTCCGAGGGTACATTCAGACGCGGCTGGTGAAGAGGCTTGGCCCATTGAGTGGCATCATTCTCGCGGCATCGCTCTTCGCGATCATGCACATCGACCCTCAGCACATGGTGGTGGCGTTCATACTCGGGCTCTGGTGCGGCGTTGTGGTGTGGCGAACGGGCTCGGTCTGGAGCGGTGTTGCCTGTCATGCACTCAATAACACTTGGGGCGTACTCGCAACGGTTCTCCTTCCCATGTCGGTCGGAGCGTCCGAGAGCGATGGGTTCAACCCGTGGATTGCGGCTGTGCAGAGTGTGCTGCTCTTGATTCTGGTGTTCGCAATCGTGATCCTCGTGCGGAGTGGCTTGTCCAAGACACTGACGACCTCGCCGACGAGCCTCGCGACAGTCTGATCATGCTCGCGCCGCTCACAACGTGAGTGTGCCACCCGCCGCTGTGCGTGCTAAACAACAGAAAAGACGCACACGGGCCACCCGCCGAAACAACCGCTTGAAATACCCAAAGCCCCGGGCCAGTGTGCCCGGAGTTTTTCATTTGTGCGTGTGTAGCGGCGCGTTCATCTATGACCGCACATCAAACCTGTTGCACACGCTTGGCAGTCTCGGCATCATCCACAAAGTCTGAGTGGCACGCCGCCTTGCCGTCGTCTTTGACTTCGACCTTGCCCTTCACCTTGGCGGCGAGTTTGTGGATCTCCTCCGGGCTCAGGTAGCCGCGTTGTTCGAGGATGGTCTGCTGCTCGGGAGTCAGCGCATCTGATTGGATCGGAGCCCCCGCCTTACCGCCGGCACCGATGCGCACAAACCCGTCGGCCTTACCCGACTGGAACTCCTGGATCTCCTTGCTGATGCGGACGGAGCACCAGTCGTGGCCGCACATGGCGCAGAAGTCGGTATCGACATCGAGATCTTCGTCGTGGTACGCGCGGGCGGTGTCGGTATCGAAGGCGAGATCGAAGTGCTGCTGCCAGTTGAGAGCCGCGCGGGCCTTGGTCAGTGCGTCGTCCCAGTCGCGCGTGCCTGGGATGCCGAGCGCGACATCGGCTGCGTGGGCAGCAATGGTGTACGCGATACACCCTTCCTTCACATCGCCCTTCTTCGGGAGACCGAGGTGCTCTTTTGGCGTGACATAACACAGCATGCTCGCGCCGTGATACGCGATGCTGGTCGCGCCGATGCAACTGGTGATGTGGTCGTAGCCGGGGAAGACATCGGTCACCAGCGGCCCGAGGACATAGAACGGAGCCCCGTGGCAGAGCGTCCGCTGAAGTTTGGCGTTATATTCGATCTGGTCGAACGGCACATGGCCCGGCCCTTCGACCATGACCTGCACGCCGCGCCTCCAGGCACGCTCGGTGAGTTCGCCGATGGTTTGCAGTTCGGCCAGTTGGGCGAGGTCAGTCGCGTCTGCAAGTCCGCCGGGGCGGAGGCCGTCACCGATGCTGAACGACACATCGTACTTGCGCATCAGGTCGCAGATCTCTTCCCACATGGAGTACATCGGGTTCTCAGCATCGTGGACGAGCATCCACTTGGCGAGCAGCGAGCCCCCCCGGCTGACGATACCGATGAGGCGGTCTTTGACGAATGGCAGGTGGGCCTTGCGCACGCCCGCATGGATCGTGAAGTAATCGACACCCTGCTTGGCCTGATGTTCGAGTGTTTCCAGGATCATCTCGCGGTTGAGGTCTTCGATCTTTTTGCCGATGATCATCGAGTAGATCGGCACGGTGCCGATCGGGACGGTGGCGTTGCGGATGATCGCGGTGCGGGTCGCATCGAGGTCGCCGCCGGTCGAAAGATCCATCACGGTGTGGGCGCCCCAGTGCTCGGCCCATTGCAGTTTTTCGACCTCTTCGTCGGTGCTGCTGCTGACGGGGCTCGCGCCCATGTTGGCGTTGACCTTGGTGCGGCTCGCACGGCCGATGCACATCGGGTCGAGTTGGTGCCCGAGGTGGATGATGTTCGCAGGAATGATCATGCGACCCGCCGCAATCTCGTCGCGGACCTGAGCAGCGGTCAGATGCGGCTCACGCTCGGCGACGCGGACCATCTCGGGCGTGATGACACCCAGGCGGGCGTGCTCGAGTTGTGTGGTGGGGGTGAAGCCGGTGGGGTATGAGACGCAGCGGGTTGTGCCGCGTGCGTCGGTGAAGGTGACGGATTCGTGCGCGCCGCACGGTGAAGATGCACAGGTGCGGTCCGCGGCTTCACGATCGAGCACTTCGACCGACCAGTCGTCGGGCAGGAAGTCCCACGCGGTCTTGTCTGATGGCTCGGGCATGCCAGGGGTGTCGGGGCTTGCGAACATCCGCGGGCCACCGATATCGGCTGCGAGTGCGAACGAGCCGGGCGTGGTGACGGTGGTCTCTGTGCCGGGGTTGAACGCACCGTGGACGGGCAGAGCGAATGCTGCGTCTGGTGTTGCGGGTCCGGCTTGTGTCACGGTGAACTTGGCCCGCAGATCGGCGGCCGAGCGCAGCGTCGTGGTGTCGCGTAGCGCTTCGGTCGCGTGGTCAGCGGCTTTGGCGGCAGGCGAACCGGCAGCCAGATGGTCTGGGTTGGTGGTGGGGTATGAAGTGCCGTTGGTGCTGCCGTTGGTGTCGTTCTTCTGAATCATGAGCGTCGCTCCCTCCGCCGGTACAAGCCGGATCAGGTTCAATGGGTGCATCTCAGCCGCCACGACCGATTTCGCAGCGGCGCCCCAGCGTGAAGGGACAGTGTAGGGATCACGAGCCGGATCGGCAGCCGTCAGCCGCAATGCTCGGCATATGAGATGTTGTCATGACAATGACCCGCTCTCCACAAGGCCTGCGTGGTGATGGACCCATTGCTCTGTTGGGTCGGTGTCGGCGTCTTCGTACCTGGCCACTGTCTGCCAGCGAGCGTCGTACGCAAAATGGCTGATCGTGTCGCTGATGTTGGGCTTGTTGAGAACGCCGATGTCGAAGACGACATGAGTGGCACGGGTCAGTGCCTGCGGCTGTTCTTTGGTGTGACCATTCGCCCCCCGGCCATCGTCATCGGCACCAGCAGGACCAGGAAACTCAGGTGGTACCACACCGGCATGGTGCTCCATGTGCTTGCTTGCACGCCGATACCGGTGAGGAGGAGTAAGGCAGCCAAAACGAGGGTCGAGCCGTTTGCTTTGGGTCGTGCGATGACACCGCACGCCAGTCCGCCGACGAGCGAGCACACGATGCTGAGGACGAGGAGGCCTGCCAACGGACCGACGCTGTCCACACGCTCGCCCTCGGCCACCGTTGCTGACAGGTCTTTGAACAGGAGTGCCCCCCCGCCAAGCCAGATGACTGTCCAGACGGCATAGCCGACGATCACTCCACAGATTGCGCGCACCATATGCGTTCTCCTTTTTGGATTGATTCCGCGAATCTCAAAGTTGTATTTGCACGAAATGCCACATCACGCGATGTGGGTTCACTTCAGACAATCAATCAATCGGCCAATGCTCACTCTTACATTTTTTGGGCGACATCGGTTCCATGAGTTTGAACAGGATGAACAACAGGCGCGTGCCAAAACTTGGCTTGCCGGTTTCGATGACACTCTTGAGTGTGCCCGCGATCATCACGCCGCCCTGGAGCATTTGCTTGGCAGTCTTGGTGCCGACGGGCAAGTCGGAGATCGTGAGCGTGAAGTCGACGCCGCCATCGGCCTCGACAAGGTCATACGCCACGACACAGGCCGGATCGTCGTAGTTCGTAAATTTGAATGTGTGGACCCAGCGATGGGGGGGATCGATCTCGAGCACCTCACCCACCACGCCGGTGTATTTGCCATTGCGTGTCCGCATCGCGATTTTTGACCCGGTTTCGAGCGAACGGGTGTGCATCTGCGTGTTGAAAAACGCTGGAATGGGCGAGTCTGTCCGCGTGATTTCATGCCACACCGCGTCAATCGTGCCCTTGATATGGACTTTGAACATGGCGCGGGTGCCGCCTTCTTTGGTGACAGTGACAGGGCTAGGCACGGCGGGTCTCCTTGGCAGCCTCGGCTTGTTCGACGCGGGCTGCGATGTCGGTGAGGTGGCCCGCCCAGAATGAACTGTACTGGTCGGTCCACCGGTAATAAATCTGCTGTATTGGAACAGCGTTGAAGAACAGTTTTCGCTCTCGGCCTTCTTTTTTGCTCAGCAGCAACTCGGCCCCTTCGAGTACCGCGAGATGTTTCATCACGGCGATCCGGCTCATAGCGAAATGCGAAGACACGGCTTTGACGGTCATACCCGGCGTTTGGACGAGCAGATCGATAATGTGCCGACGAGCAGCATGGGCGAGGGCTGAAAACACAGCGTCGCATCGAGGGTCAGATGATGTGGACGAGCCAAATACCATAGGTAACTAATAGGTTACCATATATTCTGCGTGTTGTCAAGTCAAAAAATGTACGCACCGAGCGTGCGAACTGGGTATTGGCAGAGATTCCTTGCGTACAGGGTGCGATCGCGTTACTTTGAGTTGATTGATCGCCCTCGCAGCATTCCACGCACGAGCAGGGAGCAACTGATGAAATCACAGGTCGTTGGAGCGCTGATCGGCGTGAGTACTGTTTCAGTCGTGGCGGCTCAGCCTGCTGGAGAGTGGATTGGTTGCCCCTGGGAGGGGACTTCCGCGCGTATTAATGCCGTGGTTTCGTGGGATCCGGATGGTTCCGGGCCTCTCGGATCGAGGATCATGATCGCGACCGAAGCCGGGGTCTTTTCGAAAGAGTCGGATGGCGTGATCCGTCAGATCGACCTGTTCGGTTTTCAGGGCGTGCGTGTCATTTCAATGACGACCTGGGATGACGATGGCGATGGACCGAACAGCGCGGGGCTCGTGGTGGCTGTACAAAACGAGATGTTCGGGCGAACCGACCTTTTCGCATTGTCGCTTTTGTCAACTGGCGGCTATGCGCCCCCTGTTCCGCTGGGCGGATTCAATAGTGATGTCCGCAGCATGACCGGCTATGACACCGATGGCGACGGCCTCGATGAACTCGTCGCGGTGGGGATCTTTGATGAAGTCGATGGCAATCCACCGACGCCGGTGGCCAACTCTGCAGTCCTGGACGGCGGAGTCTGGAGCCAACTCGGTACGCCGCCCAACTCGACTTGTGAAGTGGCGAAGGTGCTCCCGTGTTCGCCCGACGACTCGGCTTTCCCGTGTGACGGCGATTCGACGCTCGTCATCGGCGGTTTTTTCTCAGAAGCGGGGGGGCAGAGTTGCCCGGGTGTCGCCTGTTGGGATGATATTGCCAGTGATTGGATTCCGTGTACCCGGGGATCGGCTCTCACTGGAACGACGGTCGTGCGTGATGTTGCCGGTTGGGATTCGCCTGATGGACATCAGTTGATCGTGGGCGGGCTAGGCATATTGATCGACGGCTTGCCCGCAGGCAATATAGCTCATTTTGACGGCACTTCGTGGCAGTCATTCGGGAATGGGACCTGGGGCGGTATCTCGGCGGTGACGACCTTTGATGTGGACGGCGATGGCACGGCAGAGCCGATCGTCGGCGCAATGATGAACCCCGGTCCAAACCTGTTTGAATACCAGATTCAATACTGGAATGGTGTCAATCTTGAACTGCTCGACAATGGAATCTTGGATACCAATGGCTTCGTCGATGCAACGGATTTTCTCGTCCCAGATGTTGGGCGACGAGGAAATCAGCAGGCACAGTTGTTCGTGGTTGGGAGTTTCGACTTCGTCGATTCGGGTACGGTGGCTGAAAATCTGACGATCTGGATACCGGATCAAATCGGTGGGCCTTGCAATGATGCCGACTTTGCCAAGCCGTTCGGAACGCTCGATTTCTTCGATGTGCAGGTGTTCTTGAATTTGTTTGCGTTTGAAGATCTTGCAGCAGACCTGACCGGGGAGGGTGATTTCAACTTCTTTGATGTCCAGGCATTTCTGAACGCGTTTGCTGGTGGCTGCCCCTGATCGATTATCCTTGACCGTCGACTTCGATCATCCACTCGAGCACCGCCGACTTGGGCAATGAATCAGCACCCAGTTGACGCAGCATGTTGATGCACTGCGCCCGATGGTGCATGCCATGCGTGGTCACATGGGTCAAGACAGCACCCCGGGTAAAGGTATAGGTGCGACCTCCTCGTTCGCCAGAGACGGATTCTTCGTGCGGATAGGCGGTTGCGAGCGCGGCGAAATCGTCAGCAATGTCAGCATGAAGCGATCGGAGATCGGCGACCGTGTAAGGGCCACCCGCTTCGAGTCGGTCGCGTTGCGTTCGACCGGCAAGCAGATCGCTCCAGCCTCGCATCGCACCCAGAATATGGGTCGCGGTTGCGTGCAACGAACCCAAGCCCATTTCAAACTCTTGATGGAACTGTTCGGTCGTGAGGGGCGCACACGAGTCGAGCAGTTGTTCATTGGCCCAGCGATTTGACGAGATCAGAATTGCGGCGGGATCGGTGGATGGCATGGCTGTACCTCTGAGAATGAACCGATGAGCGGTTTGCAGTCGCTGATGATCGAACACTTGACTTGACGAACGCCCGCAGGCTGCAAGAGTACAGGAAATCGCTGACGGGGAAAAGTATGGTCTTCATCTGTCATCTGTGTCGGATACTGTGATGTCAGTCTTGGAGTGTGCATGATTGAGTTGAAATCCCTGACAAAGACATTTGGTGCCATCAAGGCTGTGGATGGCATCACGCTCGATGTGTCGCCGGGCGAGGTTCTCGGATTCCTCGGCCCGAACGGCGCTGGCAAGAGCACCACAATGCGCATGGTGACTGGGTTCCTTCGGCCGAGTTCGGGCACTGCTCGTGTCGCGGGCCATGAGATCTCTGCTGAACCCATGGCTGTCAAGCGTCACATTGGATACCTGCCTGAAGGGGCACCGGCATACCCAGACATGACCCCCGAGGGGTACTTGCGGTTTATCGCCGAGATCCGCGGTATCAAAGGGCGCGATCGCAAGAAACGAATCGCAGAGGTCGAGTCGCTCGTGCACCTGGAAGGTGTGATGCGGCAGCCCATCGAAACACTCAGTAAAGGCTACAAGCGGCGCGTCGGACTCGCGCAAGCCATCCTGCATGACCCGGATGTGCTGATCCTTGATGAACCTACCGATGGATTGGACCCAAATCAGAAGCACGAGGTTCGTGCGTTGATTCGATCGATGGCCCGTGATAGCGCACGCCAAAAACTGATCGTGCTTTCGACGCACATTCTTGAAGAAGTGGATGCGGTCTGTTCGCGTGCGGTTGTGATTGCAAAAGGCCGCGTTGTTGCGGATGACACGCCGAGTGCGTTGCAGGCCCGCTCGAGATACCACAATGCTGTTGTCTTGTCGGTTCGTGGAGAGGTTGCCGGCATCGCGAATGCCATCAAATCACTGAAGTCCGTACAAGACTACGAGATGATCGAAGAAGGTGATGCTCATCTTCGGTGTCGGGTGATACCAACGACCGGCTCATTTATCATGCAAGAGGTTCGAGAAGTGCTGAACCGCCAGGGTTTCGATATTGACGAGATTCGTGTTGAACCAGGGCGGCTCGATGATGTATTCCGAAGCCTGACGGTGGGGGGTGCTGCATGAGAGCATTGCTTGCCATCTTCAAGCGTGAGTTGGGAGGATACTTCATCACGCCGGTCGCCTATGTGTTTATCGTTATTTTTCTCGTGATGACGGGCGTGTTCACTTTCAGTGAGTCGTTCGGCGGATTCTTCGCCCAGCGGCAAGCATCGTTGCAGTCGTTTTTTACTTTCCATCCGTGGCTGTACCTGTTCCTGATTCCGGCGATCTCCATGCGTCTCTGGGCTGAGGAACACAGGAGCGGGACGATTGAGTTGTTGATGACGCTTCCGGTTCCGCTGTGGTCAACGGTTGTGGGAAAGTTCGCCGCTGCGTGGGCGTTCGCGGGGATCGCACTTGCGCTCACCTTTCCGATGTGGATGACGGTCAACTTTCTCGGGGATCCTGACAACGGCGTTATTTTTGCCAGTTACATAGGCAGTTTTGTGCTGGCCGGCGGATTCCTGGCGATCGGATCGTGTATTTCTGCAGCGACCAAGAGTCAGGTCATCGCGTTCGTTTTAAGTGTGGTGGTCTGCTTCGCGTTTCTGCTCGCCGGTCATTCGCCAGTGGTTGGGTTTTTTCAATCGTGGGCACCAAACTTTGTCGTGAGTGCGGTGGAGGGATTCAGTTTTCTCACGCACTATCAGGCGATTAGCAAAGGCGTGCTCGATGCCCGCGATGTGATCTTCTTTGCAAGCCTGATCAGTCTGGCGCTCGTCGCCAACGGCATTCTTCTTGAACTACGCAAGGGCTCGTAACGGGAGAACACGCATGAATACACGAATTCTCTCAGTCATCGGTTTAGTCGCTGTGGTGGTTGCGTTCTTCGCGATCAATCTCCTGGTTGGATCATCCCTACGATCGGTGCGGCTGGACCTGACTGAAGACAAGTTGTACACCCTGCCGGTTGGTGCAAGCAACATCGCTCGTGATGTTGAAGAGCCGCTCACGGTCAAGTTGTACTTCTCGCGTCAGTTGGCGACCGGCATACCTGCGTTGATGAGTTACGCTCAACGCGTCGAAGATACGCTGCGCGAGTTCGAGCGCAACTCGAACGGCGGCATCCGACTCGAAGTCATCGATCCTGAACCGTTCACCGACGAAGAACTCGAGGCTGCTGCCGCCGGCCTGCACGGGCAACCGGCAAACGCCGCGGGCGAAATGTTGTATTTCGGGATGGTCGCAACCAACTCGACCGATGGACGCGAGGTGATCCCCGTGTTCAACCCGGCGGACGAACGGATACTCAACTATGAACTCGCGCGCCGGTTTTATACCCTGAGTCATCCAAACCGCCCGAAAATTGCGATCATGAGTGGGTTGCCGATCTTTGGTGACGAAGGCAATCAGTTGACCGGCGAGCAGCCATCGCCGCCATGGCAGGTCGTCGCCGGTCTGCAAGCGATGTATGAAGTTGAAGAAGCGCCGACTGACGGCACATTGATCAATCCGGAGGTCGGATTGCTGTTTGTTGTTTTCCCGCGCAACTTTTCTGCTTACGCGTGGTATGCGATCGATCAGTTTGTGATGCGCGGCGGGCGCGTCATTTTCGCAGTTGATCCACACTGCATGAACTACTTCCCACCCGAAACGGCGCAGAATCAGTCGGCGCTTTTTGCAGCCGACCGTTCGGCAGATCTCGGGCCGCTTGGTCAGGCATGGGGTGTCAATCTCGTACGCGGTGAAGTCGTTGCCGATCAGGTGAGCGCGGTCAGTGTGCCTGCACCTGACCGATCTGGACGCATGGTCAGTTATGTCGTGTTCCTGCTGCTGACTGATGACAGCATTGCAGATGATGATCCCGTCGTTGCTTCGCTTGGAACAATGACAACCCAGGCACCCGGGCATCTCGCTTTTGAAGAGGATGCGCAGTTGCGTTCGAGTTGGATTGTGCAGACCACCGCTGAATCGATGACCATCCCGGTGGAGAAGATCAAGTACCCGGATCCCGACGCGTTGGTGCGTGACTTTGTCCCGAGCGGTTCGCATCTCCCGATTGTGACGCGTTTGACCGGCTCACTGGCATCGGCCTTCCCGGATGGTCCGCCCCCAGGTTCTGCACACGACGGGGCGCAGCATCTTGGTGCGACCGATGCGCCCGCCGAGTTCATCGTCCTGACCGATGTTGACATGCTTGCTGATTCGGCGTGGGTTCGCCCGATTCAGATTGGCGGGCAGATCATCGGCCAGCAGCCCTTCGCGGACAACGGCTCACTCATTCTCAATGCGGCAGAGAACCTGCTCGGCTCATCCGATCTCACATCGATTCGGGCCAGTGCCGCTTCTGTCCGGACCTTCACGCGGGTTGAGGAACTGCAACGATCAGCAGAAAAACAGTACCTTGCCGAACGCGATCGCATCCAGGCAGAACTGCAGGCGGTCGAGCAACGCATCAATGCGTTGTTACGCGGGCAGGGTGATGCCGAGGTGATGCTCACACCCGAGATTCAAGCCGAACTCGATCGAGCCCGCGAAAGCCAGGCAGCGTCGCGCAAAAAACTTCGTGAAGTTCAGCACAAGCTCAATGAAGATGTGGAGCGTCTGGATGTGCAGATGAGGCTCATCAATATCGCATTGGTGCCAGCCGCGGTTGTTGCGTTTGCCGTGGGACTCGCGGGCTACTCGCGCGTTCGCCGCCGGCTCGACCGAGCGGGTTCGGCAGGAGGCAAGGCATGAACAGCCGTCTCATCATCGGATTTGCATTTGTGGCCGTCTTCTTGGGCGCAGTCGGATGGTATGTTGTCAGTCAATCCGGTTCGAACTCCGCTTCAACCGATCCGGCGTTACTACTGCCTGATCTCGCAGCAGCGGTTGAAGATGTCGATTCGATTGATATCGAAACGCAGGTGGCATCGCTACGGATTGAGCGGTCGCCGAGCGGTTGGATCTTGCCAAACAAGACCGGCGTGGCTGCTCTCGAAGACAAAGTGCGAGCGATTTTGATTGGCCTGTCAGATCTCAAGGGGATCGAGCCAAAGACCAGTCTTCCCGAGAACTATGCACGCATCGGCGTTGATGATCTTTCCGCAGAGAATTCACGCGCCACGCGGGTGACACTGCGTCAGGATGATGGCACCGTTGTGGGTCAGGTCATCGTGGGGCTGTATGCACCGAGTCGAGCGACCGGGCGGACGAGGTTCGTGCGACGAGCGGACGATGCGCAGTCCTGGCTGGTCGAGGCCAACTTCGATGTTTCTGCGGTGGTATCACAGTGGGTCGACCGAACGCTGATGCGCATCGACGGATCGCGCATCGAGAGTCTCGTCATCACGCATCCCGATGGCAACGAGTTTGTCATCTCGCGCCCGACACCCGAAGAGGAAAATTTCTCAGTCGAGCCGATGCGACCGACCGAACAACTGCGCAACCCGGCGATCGCCAACCCTATTACGCGTTCACTGACCAATCTCATGTTCGAGGATGTGCGGCCGATCAGCGAAGCGACGCAGGATCCGTCAACGGTTTCGGTCATCTTTGAGACTTTCGACGGACTCGTGATCTCGCTGCACATCGGCGACGAAGAGGGCGTGCGCTGGACGACAGTGTCGATCTCGGCGAGCGGCGATGCATATGACGAAGCGGAGTTAGCCTCGATTCAGGATCGCATCGCTGGAAGGCAGTTCGCACTCCCGAAATGGGCCGCCACGAATCTGACGAAGCGTTCGACTGACTTCCTGGTCGAACCCGAAGCTGCGATCGAGGGGGTTCTTCCCGCGATTGATCCGGGGGGGTGAGCGGTCAGCACAATGGGCCGATTGATGCTGCATCAGTTTGTGCGGTCGAAGTCGATTTCAACGAGGAAGGAACAGGTATGATCAAGTTCGTCATGTGTCTGTGTCGTCACCCGGAGATGACGCGTGAGCAGTTTCAGGATTACTGGGTCAACAAGCATGGCCCCTTTTTCCAGCAGCACGCCGGGGATATGCGGTCGAAGCGGTATGTGCAGTCGATCACGCTGGACACCCCGCTCAATGAAGCCCTCAGAGAATCCAGAGGGATGCTCCCCGCCTACGACGGTGTCGCGGAGGTCTGGTTCGAATCTGAGGACGACATGGTCGCGGCCATGAGTACACCAGAGGGTCAGGCATTGAGTGCGGCTCTGCTTGCAGACGAGCAGAACTTTGTCGATCATTCGAAGTCCACCGCCTTCATCGTCAGGGAAAACGAGTTGTAGGAGCGGGTCCTTGAACGGTCGCGCAGCCGGTCGCGATGAATCGCGGCAAGGTCCGCTTTTGTGCGCGAGGATGTTGTGGGCACTCAACGAGGGGGTAATTGCGGGATATGGCGCTCTTCCATCGCTCGATGGAACGATCCAAGCGCTCGATGGAAGAGCGCAAGCGCTCGATGGAGGAGCGCGACGGCTCGATGGAACTATGAAAGCGCTCGATGGAACGCTTCGATCGCTCGATGGAAGAGCGCGACCGCTCGATCGGAGAGCGCCATCGCCCGCTGGGACGGCTCCATCGCACGCTTGAATCCTGCCATATCACCGCGAAGAGCCTCGCAACCGCGATCGGACCATTCGAGGCCGCGTTGGACCCGTTCCAGAGCCCGAAACCGAACCCCCCCAAACCAGTGGCGCAATAACTGCCGAGGTGAGGGAACCAGATGGCAGACTTCCAGATTGTCAGATTCAAAGCGATAATTCTTTGTCTGCTGCAGCGGGTGCCATCGTCATGTCTTCAAGGCCATGACGGGGTGTTCGATCATGGCCATGCAGAGCCATGACCATGGCACCCGGCTGTGGCACGGGTCAGTGGGCCAGTCGCATCAACAGACTTCGGTGCCAGCCTGCTACGGTCCAATTAAAATCGTGGAACTTCAAGGAACATCTTTGCCGCTCTACCATTCAATACTAGTGTCTTTAGTTGCATCGCCCCATCCAAAATCATGACTAAGAGCTACTTTAAACACACTATCATCTTGAATATAGTAGTACTCCCAACCGTCAGAGATTGCAACCAGCGCAAGAGGTACCATTTCTGAGTCTTCATACTTGCTAATCAGTTTTCCTCTCGAGTACACAGCTGCAACCTCATCGCAAACGACAAGTAAATGGTCATCATCAACTTCAATCGGATCCGCCAAATGACAACACGCAATAATACTATTTTTTGTTACTATCTCGGACTTGACAGTTGATGAGACCAACTCGCCATCATGGAAGCACTCAATGCGTCGTCCATGTATGTCGTCAAGTGGAGCAAATTTGTGTTCACTCCACTTGTCGTTCTGTAGTTTAAACTTTCTAAAATTCGAACCTGCTTCACGAGTCACGAACGCCTCATCAGATTCCCAAACAGTCTTCCCTGGCGATGTGTAGTCAAATGTACTACGCACTGTATTTGTATTGACATCCCATACTTCCAACACAAACTCTCGGTTCCGGCTGACACTCCAGCTGACGAGAACTGAACCTGATGGTGACAACGAAACAGCTGTTGATTCTTTAGAAAAAGTAGCGGCAGGTATCTCTGTCGATCCAAACTGTTCGTTAGTCCAATTAAAAATAGAAACAGGTCTGTCGTCAGCTCCTAATGCAAACATACTCGCTCCCGTTGACAAAGCGTATTCGGATCGATGAGCCGGCGGTATGCCATCGCGAACAATTCCAGATGATAAATTAATTACTCGGCCACCAGACAGCAATACCAAATGGTGACTGATTGGCTTTCTAGGAACCATCACTCTTATGTCTCCGGACGACTCCCCATCTCTGCTGCAATGAACAATGTCCGTTCTGCCGCCGTCGCAACCAAACAATGTGCTGATAACAAGTAATAAATACAATGCGAAAAACAACAAGTGATTAAAATTGTTCATAATTACAATCAAAAATGTCAATTGGAAGAACCAGATCCGGACGGAGAAGGTGCCGCTCCAACCCCAGTCCATGGATTATACCAAGTCCGATCACATAGGCGGGGTGGCACCGTACGGCATTGATTCTCCCGGTTTCTCTCGGCCGTGCCACCGAAGTCCGTCTGCGGACCTTGGTGCTTCGTGCAACACATACAAGACAACGGCGCGACTCCGCCCGACGGAGTTGATTGTACAGCAATCACGCCGCGGGCCACACCGCTTTTTTCACTCAACGATTGCTGTTCTGGTCCTCCTCATGCCCGCCCCGATGACAGCGTGAACTTGCTTCCCTCCGGATCCGCGATTCTGAGCACTCGACTCCTCGCCAATGCCATCCCACCCAAAGATGGGGTTTCGGGCTTCACGCCTCCTCATTCGTATGCTCTCCAATTCACACTCCGCGTCCTCTGCCCCTCCGTGACCTCTGCGGACCGCCTTTCTTGCTGCCCCGCACCCCCGGGACACCCGCCCCCTCTATCTAGAGAGAGCCACAACGACACCGCCTGCGGTACCTTGTCACCCCCGCCGAACATTTATTTCTGCACACGCTGCACGATTCTCAACACACGAGCCCCAACCCGCCGATTGCGATCATCACACGCGGGTCGAGCGTCGGCCTGCACACAATATTGATCTCATCTGTTCATCACTCTGTGTTGAAAAACACAAAGGAGGCAGCTATGCCAGTGGTCCCGCAAACCATCATCGGAAAACTCGAGTTCTATGAAGAGCACCTGCCCGTCTGGTCTAAAGACCCGGCTGCCATCGGCTTGACCCCAGTACAACTGGTCGAACTGGCGAACCGTACCTCAGCCGCCAGGGCAGCGTACGACGCCGCGCATGCGGCACGCTCGGCGGCAAAGGCATCGACTTTGTCACAGGCACAATCAATCGATGCAATGCACGATCTCGGCGGCGACCTGATCAAGACCATCCGCACTTTCGCCGAAACCAACGACGACCCCGCCGTCTTCGTCCTCGCCGAGATCCCAGCGCCCGCCCCCCCGACACCAGCCGGTCCGCCCGAGCAGCCAACCGAACTGGCTGCAAACTTCCTCCTCCCCTTCGGCATCGGTCTGTCATGGAAGGGATCCGTCGCGCAAGGTGCCTACTTCGGCATTTGGCGCAGGCTCGATGGCGAAAACGAGTTCACGCTCGTTGCCACAAGCAAAGAAAAATCCTTCGACGATCAAACGCTCCCCGCAGGGGCAGCCTCGGTCTCGTACTACATCTCCGCGCACCGCGAATCGTTCACTGTCAACGGCTCCGCCCTTTCAATCCAGATTGGTGCGAACGGCAACATGAGCCTCTCGATGGCTGCGTAACGAGAACGACCAGCAACAATGCAAAACCCAGACCAGGGCCCGGTTCTTCCGGGTCCTGTTTCATTGGGCGTGCACGCGCTGACGCGCCGGTGGCAACTCCGGGTCAGTGCTACCATGCCCAACGAATCAAAAAAGAACACGAACAGGAGCTCACGATGACCTCGATTTCAACCAGCGATATCAGCCTCGACCAAGCCCACGCCGTCGTTCACGCCGCCCTCGACAAAGCCAAAGCGATTGACACCAAGATGGACATCGCGGTCGTCGATGCCGGCGGCAACTTGAAAGCCTTCTTCCGAATGGACGATGCGTGGATTGGCTCAATCGATATCTCGATCAAAAAGGCTCGCACCGCGCGTTTCTTTGATATGCCGACCGGCGACATCGGGGGACTCTCGCAGCCGGGCGGCCCGCTCTACGGGATCGAGCACTCCAATGGCGGACTCATCACCTTCCCTGGAGGCGTACCGATCAAATCAGGCGATACCGTCATTGGTGCGATCGGCGTGTCAGGGTCGTCAGTCGAGAATGACCACGCGGTCGCTGCAGCCGGTGCGGCCGCTTGTTCTTGAATGCGTCGTCACGCAGCAGGAGCCTGCGAGCCTAACTGCGACCCTTGGCTTTCTGATGAACCTTGGGCGTGATGTGAAAAGTCGCTGAACAGCGTCCAACCCGTTTTTCACCAAACTTCGGGCGGGGCTGTCCCTTGCGCTTTTTCTTGTCGCCCTTGCGTCTGGTGGGGAGCGTCTGCACGACATCCATGTCGATGGTCAGGTTGAACTCCCCGCCCTCGGCAAGCAGGTCTTCGAGCGAGCCTTGCGGCGACATGCGATACTCCGCCGGGCCGAAGCAGGGGCGTAGAAACTTGTACTCGAGATGCTTGCAGACAACGGTGTAGTCGCTTCCGGCGAGACCGAACACATACATCCCTCCTGCAATCTCAGCGTTGCCAAGCAGCGCCGCTCCGGCCATGGCGTTGTACCAGTTCTTGTTGAACCGGGTAAAGGGAAGCGTCGCGCTGAAGGTCTTGTCATCGACCCGGCGCATGACGATCCCGCTGCGAAAGGCGTAGGGGAGCCAGATCAGGGAACACACGCGGTGCCAGAAGTTGTTTCGTGTCGAAAGACGACTGATAAAGGCTTCGATCCGCTCGTAGAGCGATTGCTTCTGCTTCGGCCCTTGGCCGCCTCCCGAGTCACCGAACGGCTGCCCCGCCGGCTCTGCCGGTTTGTCTTCAATCGGCGAGGTTGTGGCGGAAGTGGTCTGCACGAACAATGGGCTCCTCGGAGAATCCATCATAGCGGCGACCGATCAGGATTGAAATCCTCGGTTCAGGAACGCGCAAAGCGGCGGAAAAAGACCAGATCATGAGCAAAAAAGGCCACGGGCCCCCGGTTGTCCCGGAGGCCCGTGCTTGCGATCGGGCATGGCTGATAAGCCGAGTTCTGTCGTGGGCGACCATTTCTCTGCCTGTGCCGTTGCCGACACAGTGAGGGAGTTGCCTCCCCTGCACCCTACCCGAACCCACGATCCCCGGACCAAGGACGGGAGCAAGCTCCCGGGGTTCTGCTTGGGCTTGCACGCGGTGGGGTTTGCCATGCCCCGGCTGTCACCAGCCGAGCGGTGCGCTCTTACCGCACCCTTTCACCCTTACCTGTACGAGTAGATCGACTTTCTGAGTCGATGAAGGATTCATCGGCTTGGAAAGCCGACCTACCCGCCATCGGCGGTTTGCTTTCTGCTGCACTGTCCCTCGCCCGCGATCGCCGAGTAGATCGGATCTCCGAGCCGAAGATCAGTTCGAATCGGTTCGGAGAACCGAAGATCAGCTCGAATCGGTTCGGAGAACCGATCTACTCGTTGTTCGGGCGGGTGGGTGTTACCCACCACCGTGTCCTGTCGTGCTCGGACTTTCCTCACGCGAGCCAATCCCGCGTGCGGCCGCCTTGCCATGCCTTTCATCATGATCTTAGGGTCGATTTCGGCTTCGCGTGTCGTACCATGCCGCGTGACAAATGAAGGCGTTCGCACATTGATCTGGCACAACGAGGCGCAAGGACCGCTCATGCGCGAGGTGACCGCTCAGGCGGGGCTGACGGTGCGTGTCGCGGGAACCCCGGAAAAGGGCAGGCAAGTTGCCGTATTGTGGGGAGACGATGTCACCGACACAGACGATTTGCGGGCTTCCATCGCCGGCGCGACCGATATTGAGTTGGTATTGATCGCTGACCCAGCCGATTTCGGCGAAGACTCGGCCGATGCTGCGGCGGTCGAAGGGTTCATTCGGCGCGGCGGCCGGGTGATGACACTTGAGCCGCTCCCATCGACCGTTCACGCGTTTTCAGCGGGGTGGGGGGTCAATATGGAAGGGGCTTCGCTCAGCGCTTCTATTGGATTCGCCGGTTCAGCGCGCACGACGCCTGCCATTCGAGACGCACTCGAAACGCTCGCACAGTTCGGTGCGGTAACTGCTTTTGCAGTCAACTGTTCGGCCGGATCCGAGGCCGGGTCATTGGGAGCTCGATTGCTCAGTGCGATGGAGTTGGTTTATCTCATCGCTGGCGAACCGGAGTCGATGAGTGCCTCGCTGGCACATCCTCGCGAGGTTCGTACAAATGTTGGCGACCGCCTGCACCATCTTCGTGGGACCATGACAGCAAACATTCGATTCAGCGATGCTCGGGCGGCGACGCTGCTCGTGAGTGCATCATCGGAGCCCTGGCACAGGGGTATGACGATTCTCGGCGAGGGTGGCCGAATGCGGGTCTGGGATGATGGGTTCGTCTGGACAGCACCCGATGGTTCCGTTGTTGATGAGCATCGGCTCGACACTCGCTCGGCGGTTCGACCCGCAGCACGGCACATCGCTGCAGCGATTCTCGAAACGCTCAACGCACCTCCACCGCGGGTGTTCATGACGACGATTCTGGCGATGGCGGAGACTGCCCTGTTGAGCGCCAGAACCGGTTCGCCTGAGAGTCCGGACACATTGCTGCGCGTCGCAGAAAGCCGGTAAGGCTGGATCGGAATTGATGTGACGAATGAGGTCGATCCACCCTCGTTTTATCGGAGACTCGGCGGGTCGCGTTGGTGACAATTGAGATGATTTGGCGATGAGACAGACCCGGCGTGTTCAATGGCATGCGTTTGCCGATGAATCTCGTGTCAATCACGAAACTCAGTCGCTTTGCGAACCGTACCAAACCTGATAAGGTGTAGGCTACGAAGGAGCCCCGCATGGCCAAAGCTGTTGTTGACCCTGATGAACTGCGTCGATTCGCTCAATCGCTCAAGCGATTCAATGCCAATCTGTCGCAACAACTCAACGCGATGAACGGGCAGATGCAATCGCTCAGCCAGACATGGCGTGATCAGGAACAAGCCAAGTTTACAGCCGAGTTTGAGCACACCTTGCGAGCGCTGACTCGTTTTACGCAGGCGAGCGAACAGCATATCCCGTTTCTTCTTCGAAAAGCCGACCGGGTCGAAGAGTATCTGCGGCAAAGATAACGCATGGCTCAAGGTGCAAAAGTCACATCCATCGCGGTGCTTCGAGAGTTTCGCCCCGCCCTGATCAAATTCGTCGAAGAGGCGCGGGCTTCACTTGTCGCCGCGGAGAGTGAGTGCAACCGGACACTTGAGTGGCTTCGCCGTGATCGAACCGTCTATTGGAAGAAAGAAAAGCGAAGGCGAGAAGATGAAATCGTTCGATGCAAGACTGAGTTGATGAACAAACAACGCTCTGCGACCGGTGATCCTCGTTCGGCGGTCGAAGAGCGGAAGGCTTTGAATCGCGCCGTCCAAAGACTCGAAGAAGCCGTCCGCAAACAAGCCGACACCAAGCATTGGCTACGACAACTTGAAAAAGAGCAAATGCAGTACAAGGGGATGGCGCAGGCTCTCAACGGGCAGATCACGCGACTTGAAGACAAGGCGCTGCACGACCTCGATCGAATGGCTGAAGCGCTTGAAGACTATGTCTCCATGGCCGTGCCGAACAGTAGCGACATGGGTGAAGCGCCAAGGCCGCCAGGATTCGGCGAAGGTGACAGTTTCTCGGCAGCGGTCGCATCGATCGGTGATCAGGCTGCGACTCGTTCTCCCTTCGCTTCGTATCGAGTGGCCACGCCATCACCCGGGCGTCGTCGCCGGGCCGAGATGCACGAACTTGCTGACGATACGCCTCGGCACGACCTTGGCAGGACAGATCGGAAGAAGCAGGAAGACGCGATCGCGGCTCTCTTGATGGATCAGCCGCCTGAGCATGAAACGACGGTTTCCATTTCTCGCGGTGCTTTGGAGCATGACCGCATCTATCTGGAGCGCGTCCCACCGATCGACGAGAACGATTCGGGTTGGTACCTGGCTGCAGCGACTGAAAAAGGACCGGATCCTGACCGTCGAGAACTCTTGCGTGTGCCAATCGCCCGCATTCTGGCGTTTCGGCCCGGACTCGAACCCGGCCTTCGTTTGTGCGAGGGATCTTTGATTGTGGCCGAAGGGTCGCTGGTGCTATCGGTGACCGCTCCGAACGATACACTGGCGTACGAACCTGACTCGGGTTCAAGCGAGGGGAAAACCGCATGAGTGCGTCAACCGGGCGAGCGATGCTGGCCGATGCGAATAAACAGTTGATGACCGCCTGGGCGCGGGCGCGCGAGAAGTGGAACGACGAAGCGGCCCGCCGATTTGAAGCCAACTATCTCGAACCCCTCGCCCCCAAGATTCGCATGACGCAAGGTGGAATGGAAAAACTCGCCGAAGCAACCGCTGCCGCCCGACGGGCCTGCTCAGATTGAAGTATACATGACTATGCCTAATGTCCCTGTTTCAGCCGATGCAAGCACCGATCTGATGACCGGTCCGTTCATGCAGCGAGAGAAAGCGTTGGTCGATTTGCTGGCGTTGGCGGTCAAAGAACGAGCCGAGCAGACCGCCGAAGCAACCGAGACGCACGATACTGACCTTGAGCAGGCAACGAGCGAACACCGCCGCACTATGCGAGATGAGAAGGAATCGTACGACACGCAGCGTGAAGAACTCACCAGCAAGCTCGAGCGAACGCAGGCCAAGTTGGAAGAACGCTTCAAGGAACGCCACACCGAGATCGAACGCGCCTACCAGAGCGAACGCATCGGTGCGATTGAAAAACTGAACAAAGAAGAGCGAGCGATCGACGAAACGCTCAAGGAGAAAACCTGGCTTGCTGAGACTGTTTTTGATGCCGCTGAAGCCAAGCCTCGCTTGCTCGTCGAACGCGTCACGCGCGCAGCGGAAAATGCGAAGCAACAGGCAACCGAAATTGAGAATGAAGCGCTGCGTGTCGCTCGTTCGTTCGTCAACCCGACAGAGGTTGCGAGCCCCACACCAACAGTCGAGACGCTTTCAGAAGATCCTGACCAAGCCATGGCAAGCGTGCAAGAGTCACTTGAGTCAGCAAAAGCGGCGCTTGTTGGTTTACGGCGTGCGTGGTTCCTCAAACTATCGAGCGGTGTGATGTTCCTGTCACCGCTTGTCCTTTTGGCATCTGCAGCGACGGCGTGGCTGATGACTGACCGGTCTGGGTGGCAGGCCCCGGCGATGGCTGCAGGAGGCGCAATCGTTGTTGTAGGATTGCTTGTCGTCGGTTTGCGAGCACTTGGGGCGCGTCAAATGCGTGTCGCCTACCGACCAGTCAACGAGTTCCTGACAAAAGCCCGCACGGAAGCCGATGCTGCGCAGCTTCAAGCCGAATGGAACGCAAAGGCCGAAACAACAGAACTGCGCGAGAAAATGCGCACCGATACACAGGGGGCTCGAGACGAACACCGATCGGCGAGAGAGCAGGTCGAACGAAGGCGGACCGAGGATGTCGCAGCCGTCGATAAGGCGTACAAGCCACGACTTGAAGCGTGGACCTCGAAGTATGACGCAGACCGTGAACGCATACGAAGTGAAGGTGCAACACGGATCGATGAACTCACCGCCACGCACACAGCGGCCGTCGACAAAATGGAGCGCGATTATGCTCGACTTGTCGAAGAAATCGAATCGACATTTGCGAGTGCAATTGAACGCATTGAACGCACATGGTTTGAACGCATGCAAGCGGTAGGGCGCGCTGGTTCAGATATGTTCGGCGCATCGCAGACCTACTTCCCCGCATGGTTCGATGAGCGATGGGCGGAGTATCATGCGCCTTCGACCGCGACGCCGGCTATTCAGTTTGGTAGCCTCACCGCCGATGGAGCAGCCTTCGAGGGCGGACTGCCTGAAGAACCCAAACTTCTCGAAGGACTCTCGACTTCGCAGACGCTCCCCGCCATGCTCGATTTCCCGGGCTCATGTTCACTGTTAATCGAAACTGGTCCTGATCATCGGCAGGAAGGCATTGCCACGCTACAGAATGTCATGCTCCGGCTGCTAACCTCGATCCCGCCGGGCAAGTTGCGATTCACCATTGTCGACCCGGTCGGTCTGGGACAGAGTTTTGCGGGATTCATGCACCTCGCGGACTACGAGGAAGCCCTCGTCAGCAATCGAATCTGGACCGATCCCAAACATATCGAGCAACGACTGACCGACCTGACCGAGCACATGGAAAAGGTTATTCAGAAGTATCTACGCAACGAGTTTGACAGCATCGAGGCTTACAACGATGCAGCCGGCGAGATCGCCGAACCGTACCGGTTCCTGGTCATTGCAGACTTCCCGACCTCGTTTACAGATGCAGCAGCGCAACGGCTCAAGAGCATTCTTGAATCGGGAGCTCGTTGCGGCGTGTATACGCTCATTTTGACCGACCCGGCAGCAAAGGTGCCAGCAGGTGTCACGCTCGAAGACATCGAACGAAACGCAGTCAGCGTTGTCGAAACGGATGATGGTTTGCGGCTCGCAGATGAAACGCTGTCTTGCCTTCCGCTCAAGTTGGAAGCCCCCCCGGAAGATGCGTTCCTGTCGCGAATCGTCCATCGCGTCGGTGAATTGTCGAAGAATGCCGGTCGTGTCGAGGTGCCATTCCGCATCATCGGCCCGACGCCAGACAAGATCTGGAGTCTTTCATGTGCGGACGAACTGCGTGTGCCGCTGGGCCGGGCAGGGGCGACCAAACAGCAGTATCTGACTCTCGGTCACGGCACGAGCCAGCATGTCCTGCTTGCAGGGAAGACGGGTTCAGGTAAATCTACCTTGCTGCATGTTTTGCTTGCGTCTGCCGCGATGTGGTATTCGCCGCGTGAAGTTGAGTTCTATCTCGTCGACTTCAAAAAGGGGGTCGAGTTCAAGACATACGCCACGCACCACCTCGCGCACGCTCGCGCGGTGGCTGTCGAATCAGACCGCGAGTTTGGTCTTTCGGTCTTGCACAAACTGGATGAAGAACTCAAACGCCGTGGCGATCTGTACCGCGAGGTGGGGGCGCAGGACATTGCCGGCTTCCGCAGCCGCAGGCCCGATGTGCACATGCCACGCACCGTCCTCATGATCGACGAGTTCCAGGAGTTCTTCACCGAGGATGACAAGATCGCGCAGGATGCGTCGTTGTTACTCGATCGGCTTGTGAGACAGGGCCGTGCCTTTGGCATGCATGTCATGCTCGGGAGTCAAACACTCAGCGGTGCCTATTCATTGGCCCGCAGTACGATGGGTCAGATGGCGGTTCGCATTGCGCTGCAGTGTTCCGAGACCGACTCGTACCTGATTCTGTCTGAAGACAACGCGGCAGCTCGACTACTCGCACGCCCGGGCGAAGCGATCTACAACGACGCGAACGGCATGATTGAGGGCAATAGCCCATTCCAGATCGCGTGGCTGCCCGATACGGTCCGTGACGCCGCTCTGCAGGCTGTCGCAGAACGCGTTGAGCAAGATGGGTTTGTTGCGCCGGAACCACAGATCGTCTTTGAAGGCAATATCCCGGCCAAGATCGAAGACAATCCGGACATCAAACGGCTGGCTGCCCATCGACCGGAGATCATGCCTGCTTCTGCGTCGGCGTGGTTCGGTGACGCAGTCGCGATCAAGCCACCGACTGCAGCCAACTTCCGCCGCCACACAGGTTCAAACGCGGTGCTGGTTGGTCAGCAGGATGATCCAACACTCGCGCTCACCATTGCCAGTATCGTCAGCCTCGCTGCCCAGTTCCCGAAGAATGCAGCCAAGTTTGTCGTTCTGGATGGCACCCCGGCGGACGACCCACGAGCGGGAATCCTCGAGTCTGTCGTCAATGCGATCCCGCATGAAACGCGCTTTGGCACTTGGCGCGATACAGAAGCAGTGATGGCAGAACTGGGCGCAGAACTCGCAACGCGCGAAAGCCAGAACCTGACCGACGAGTCCGCAGTGTTCCTTTTCATTCACGGCGTCCATCGTTTCCGCGGGCTTCGCCGCAAAGAGGACGACTACTCGTTCAACATGGATGATGAAGCAACGGAGAAAACACCTGACAAGCATCTCGCATCACTGCTGCGCGAGGGCAGTGCGCTCGGGATGCATGTCATGCTGTGGGCCGACACGGTTACCAATCTTGAGCGGGCATTAGACCGCCAGGCGATCGGTGAGTTCGACACGCGTGTCCTGTTCCAGATGAACGCGTCGGACTCAACGATTCTTATCGATTCGCCGGCTGCCGGTCGACTGGGTATGCAACGCGCCTTGGTCTATAACGAAGAATCGGGCGAGATCGAAAAGTTCAGGCCGTACGCTGTGCCTGACCTTGCGTGGGTTCGCGAAACGCTGGGCCAAATGGCATAGACCCGCGCAACTTGGTGTGAATGCATCAGTCTTGGTACCGGCTCTCTAGAGCGTGTCGCTGCGGGTCTTGAGCAACTCAAAAACCGCCGACTCGGTGGATGCCGAGTAGATTTGCTCACGGAACGATTCGTCAGCCATCAGTTTGCTGATGCGGGCAAGCGCCTGAATATGGTCGCTGGTTCGGTCCGGGGGACTCGCAAGCAGAACGACCAGGCGAACGGGTTGACCATCGAGCGCTTCAAAGTCAATTGAGTCTGCCGGTTTGCCGATCGCAATTGCCAGATTATCGAGGCCGCTGCACTTGCCGTGCGGAATCGCGAGCCCTGCCCCGATCCCTGTCGTTCTTGTTTGTTCGCGCGACCAGACTGCTTCTTTCAGCGCTGTTCCGTCGCGGACCTTGCCTTGATCGACGAGCAGATCGACGAGTTCGTCAATCACTGCTTGTTTCTCGGTTGAGGCAAGCGGTACGCGAATGCCATCTGGAGTGAGAATGTCCATCAAGTTCATTGAGATCCAATCTACAGAGAAGTGAGTTGCTGTGGGTGGATTGTTGCCCGTCCGACGAGGCGAGTCGAATGGCTGGCAAAATCCGTGCAATCTGGGTCAGTCTCCAGGACTGACTATCGAGTCAGGAGCGCAGCGAACGAACCGTCAATATACTGACTCGGCCCGGCAGGGTCTTCATCGGTCCGAGCAATGGAGCCACCGTCAGGCCATTGCAGTTGAGTCCAACGAGGTGTGAACCCGTGCCACTGCTCGGCCCAGTCGAGGGGCGCCGTATCTTCCTCGGTTTCGAGGCTACATGTCGAATATAGGATGGCGCCTTGCGGAGCGAGCAGCGGAATGGCATCCGCAATGATCTGCTGTTGAATCTCGACCAGTCGGCGCAACTGCCGTTTGCTGAATCGATACTTGGCTTCAGGCCTACGAGCGAGGACACCCGAATTTGAGCAAGGCACATCCAGAAGAATCAGATCTGCCTTGCCCGCGACGGTCAACACCAGATCTTTCGCAGCCACGACCTGCACGCGATCGTGGTTCTGAAAAACGGAGCGGAGGACTTTGAGTCGAGCGGCATCAACATCCGTCGCGACGATTTGTGCTACCGGAAAAGCCACTGCAAGTTGCCTTGTCTTCGTTCCCCGACCCGCACACACATCGACGATGAACTTCGGCTGTATCTCTCGAGAAGCTCGTCGAATCGCGTGCCCCGATGCGGCATCCTGAACCCACACATCGTCCCGGTTTGCGAGCATCGTTCGCAGCGCCGCCATCGATCCTTCAAAAACGGCATGACCAGAGTTGGCATGAGGTGAAGTCGCGGGTACCTCCTCACTGGCGTGCTCAATATTCAAGACGATCGGTGGCGAGACGAGTGTGTAAAGTGCCGCTTGCCGCGCGTCTTCGGCACCGCGCTGATCAATCCACCGACGCAGTAAACCGACGGGGCAAGAGACTTGGACAGAAAGCCTTTCAATAGGTTCTTCCGGAAGTACGGGTCGATTCAGTTGGAGAGCCCGGCCATCGGCGCGCAGGATCTGATCGCATTGGTCCGTCCAGACGCATTCACCGATGATGGACTCATGAACGCGCCGCAGCACCGCGTTGACGAGTCCGCCCGCACCCGGTCGAATGCGTCGCTTGGCCCAGGCAACTGACTCGCTGACCGCAGCATGAGGCGGGATGCGATCTAGGAAAACGATCTGAGCCGCGCCGCACAAGAGAATCGCTTTCATGCGCGGCTCAAGACCCTCAAACGGCTGTTGCAGGTGCGGACGGAGCACGGCAATCAGTGTCAACCATCGCCGCACAACCGCATCTTGAATCGCGTGAGCCAAGGCGGCATCTCGCGGCTCCAGTCCGTTGGTTTCTGGTTCGCTTGGCAATAAATCAGGAAATCGGGAGGCATGACCAATGATGACCGCGATCGCAGCACTGCGTGCATCAAGCGGTGTTGAAAGGTCAGACTTAGGCCGACGCCTCGGCGATCCTCGTCTAACAATGGTATTGTCCGGTTCTTTGGCCATTCGAACAGTGTAGGAATGAACAGCGACCACGCGAACCCATCTCGAGAATCCGCGCCGACGGCCTCATCGTCCAGACGAGGCATTCTTGCTCGTTTGCGCATTCGAAAGAAACTGCTCGTTCTGCACACCTTCTTCAGTTTGAGCATGACACTCATCCTCTTGATTGCTCTTCGGCCGGCACTGATGCGGGTCGTTGCTCAGGCCGAAGCTGAAGACGCGTCGCACCTTCTCGATTTCGTGCTCGCCGGTTCGATGGTTGAAAGCCTGGACGGCGAAGAAGTCATGATCGAAATAGGCGGGCAACGCGTTCGTCGCGGTATCGATCCACGCGCGTTTGCAAATGATCTAGTCGACGATGTTCGCGCAAATCCGGAGCGTGCACGAGCGATATCAGGTCGGCAGAACCCCGGTGTGGCACTCGCCTGGACGGAGCGTGACGGACGAGGTGAGTTGTGGATCGCCGAGAGTACCTTGCAAGAAGCGCGTAAAGAAGTCCTGTGGGTCTATGGCTACACGATCGTCGCGTTGTTAATCGTGTACGCACTCGTAGCGGCGGCACTTGAGATGTTCATCCTGCCCAAGCATGTGTATCAGCCGATCGCAAGTTTGCTGCGGGCTGACCATGCTCTGCGCGAAGGAGATGTCTCAGCCGAGTTTGTTCCTGAACAAGACATGCCGGCCGATGAACTTGGCGAGATCATGCGCTCGCGGAATGAGTCGATACGAACTATCCGGCAACACGAGTCAGCGCTTGCCGATGCGCTCGGACGAATCGAACATGTCGCGACCGACCTTCGTCGGAAGAACCACCTGCTCGAAACTGCGCGGCGCAATCTGGCCGATGCGGATCGCTTGGTGAGCCTTGGCATGATGGCAGCTGGGATTGCCCATGAACTCAACACGCCGCTGGCGGTCGCGAAAGGGCTGACTGAAAAGTTAGAGAAGAATCCTGAAAAAGGACTTTCGCCAACGGAAGCGGCTCTTTTGCGTCGCGTTGTTGGTCGAATAGAAAGGCTGTCTGAAGGGCTACTCGATTTTGCACGCGTTCGCCCGCCTAACCATGAAACGATCGTTTTGCGTGAAGTTGTTGATGACGCGTTGACATTGACTCGGTTGGATCGTGGACATCCTGGGGTTGAGGTGGTCAACCAAGTTGCACAGCACATCACACTCGAAGGTGATGCCGACCGGCTCGTCCAGGTCATGGTCAATCTCATTCGCAACGCCATGGATGCCACCAGCAGCACGTCTCGCGGCGGCCTGGTGCTGATCGAGGCGCGGCAGGTCGACCGTGAAGGCCAAGGCTGGGTGCTGCTCACGGTGACAGACGATGGACCCGGCATCGATCCAGAGATCCTGGGGCATCTCTTCGAGCCGTTTGTGTCTAAACGCCTCGATGATCGTGGGACCGGACTCGGTCTGGCTGTGAGCGAAGGTATCGTTCGCGAGCACAATGGTACAATCCTCGCGAGCAATCGACCGGACACGACTGGAGCCGTTTTCGAGATCATGCTGCCGTTATCCTCTGCGATCGAGCTCCCTCCTTCCTGAGTCTCGTTGGAGTCACTCCATGTCTGACACAAGCCCGACCGAAAGCCCGCTGCGTTTATCAATTGTCGCGTTCGATGACGATGCAGATTTTCGTGAGTTCATCGGGCAAACGCTTGAAGCCGAAGGGCATGATGTCCGACTGGTTGCGACACCCGAAGAGTTTTTCTCTACCTGCGAATCTCAGATGCCGGATATTGTGTTGCTCGATATGAACATGGGCCGGTTTTCAGGCGAAGAAACGCTCGCTGAGATTCGGTCACGATGGTCGCGTTTGTGCGTCATCATCGTGACGGGCTACCCAAGTCTCGACAGCATGCGACAGACATTCAAAAAGGATGTCTTCGATTACATCGCAAAGCCATTTTCCATTGAAGAGTTGAGACGCGTGCTCACACAAGCAGCGACCGAGTTTGGATTGGGGTTGCGACCTCAGGATCGATTGCGATCAGAACTAGGTCGACACATTCGCATGGCACGCACAGAAAAAGGGTGGACCCTGCGCGATCTCAGCACCAGTTCCGGCGTGAGTGTGAGTCAACTCTCGTCAATCGAACGAGGTACCCACCTGCCGAGTGTTGAAAGTCTGCTGACGATTGCGACGGCTCTGGGGGCGCAGCCATCAGTCTGGTTTGCTAGTGCTGGTTTCTGACCACACCCATTATGGCTGCGGGCAGCCCTCGACGAAAATGTTCAAGTAGATTTGGACATCAAAGAAGTCCCAGGCGTTGTCATTGTTCATGTCCGCCGATGGATCTTGAGCAGCAAAGTCAGAAAGAAAATCCTGAACATCGAAAAAGTCTAACAGGCCGTCTGCAATGCGATCTGCAAGGCAGCCTTCGAGGACGAATCGGTAAATCTCGCCGGGATCGCCCCCGGTGACCGATGCGTTGCCGCCGACAACATACAGGTTGCCCTCAGCATCAACCGTTGGCGAACCCGCTCCCCATCGTGTCGGTTTCATGGAGTCGCCGAGCGTAGTACGGGCTAACTCGGTGATCGTGTCATCGACCTCCCGCAGCACGATGAGTTGTGTCGTCTCGGGATCAGCAACGCCCTCTTCCTGTGGCTGTTGTTCCATCACAGCGTAAATGTACCGGACCGCAGTCCCCGACTCGTCGACTTCAACCACGGTGATCGCCGTGATATCGCCTGAGTTGAAGAAGTCGGTCTCGGTCAACCACGCTGCCCGGGTCTCAGGATCATCGACGAAAAGGTCGGGGTCGTCCGTATTCGGCGCAGGTGCCGGTCGGATCTCCCAAGGCTGAATGAACCCCCCCGCGCCGTCAGACTCAAAGGCGGTGAGTACACCGAACGAGCCGCCGACATAAACACGGTCACCGAGGAGCGCCGGTCTGCCAAAGAAGTTGTACTCGTGAATGGTCCCCTGCATTGAAGGCACCGACCAGTTCTGGGCACCTGTCATGGCATCGATCGACCAGAACGCATCTGTCCCGGTGTCGCTGAAGGTCGTGACATAGATTGTGTCTTGTGCCGCGTTGAGTGCGCCGGTCCCGAACCAATTGGCACCATCCGGGCCAGCTGCGCCGAGCCAGACCTCTGTAAAGGTGCCGTCAGCGTTGTCGCGAATGCACACACCCGATGCGGCGTTCTGGTTGCCGAAATATGCGATATGATCTCTGCCGCCATTTTCCCAAACCGGACCGAGTCGACCAAAGAAGGTGCTCACCGCCATCATCGGGTCGTAAGACCAATCGACATCGCCGGTGACAGAATCGACGCAGTGGATGAGACCGGCGGGGGTAGCGCTGCCTGGTCGGCCGCGCGAATGCACATAGAGATTGATGTTGCCGCGTTGATTGACGACTGACCCGATCACGGGTTCGCCGCGCAGACCGAGTGATGTTGCGGGCGTGTCAAAGATCGGGTTGGTAAACTCGTCGGCAATCGAAAGATCGGCGTAGTTGAGTTTCACGATCTTGCTCACCCGCGAGCCTGATGCCGAACTCGACACGCTTGTCCAGAGAAAGTTGACACCATGCGAGAGTCCCGCGTACGAGCCTCCGTCGCCGTCAAGCTCCGGGCTGGTTGCAAGGACGGTGCCATTTGACGGGTCCATCTTGTACACGCGTGGCCTGGATCCATCGCCGGTGCGTGTCTTGAAGTAGAGGTTGCCGTCAGAACCGATTGTCAACCCGCCCATGCTGGCGGGCTGATCGGTTGTCCAGGTCTGATCAAGTTGGATCGACGGGGCACCCGTCACGACAGCCGAAGCGCTGCGATCGTTGCCGCCTTTGTATCCCGGCCAGAATGCGCCGGGGTCAACCTGCGCCAAAACAGTTGAACCACAACCTGCCAAAAAAGCAAATGCCAATACCGAACGCATCATGTCGATCACTCCCTGAAACACACGGATAGAAGCAAAAATGCTTCTTGATCTCACCGCGACGCTATCGGACGAATCTCCTCAACTCGTCCGTCTGTGCGAGTGTATCGCCTTCCGTTACTCTCGCCAAAGATATCTTTGAGAACACTCTACGGGGCGGCTTCGAGCGTCAGATTCAGTGTCGAATACCCGTCAATCTCGAAATACAACACACGAATCATCACAAGTTCATTGTCTTGACCGACCGAGAAAAATCCTTCATCCGTCGTGGGGCCGTGCCAGGTCCAGTTGTCGATGACCGTTTGCGTTTCGTTTGTGGAACTGATGACCGACACGCGGATGCCATCATCACTGATCGTCTGCACGCGCCAGCGTCCCGCAGGCATGCGCAATCGTCCCACGACTTCGACACCGAAGCGCTCCCGACCGATGCCACTGTCAACGAGTGTTCCAGAGGTATCCTCGATCAGGCCCTGATTGACAAGGTCGATCGGTCCACCCATCGCAAATGGGAGCGTCACTGATTTGAGGCCGAATGGTCTCGACCCGGACACCCGCGCCAGTTTCCACCATCCCTCGAAGTCTTCTCGCGGGTCCGGGCCATCTGCCCAACTGAACACGCGGCCGATCCACCTCGCTTGCAAGAGCGTGCCCGTCACAGTCGTCGAAAATGCGCCAGATGAAATGTCAACTTCAAACGGGACGACACCCTCGCGCGCTGCGATCGTAATGCGTTTCCCGTCATGCGTCGGGGCATCGGTTACAGATACGGAATAGCCCTCGTTCTTCGCCTCAACTTGGACCTCATCGACACCGAGCAATTCGTACACAGCCTCGCCACCGGAGACCGAGACAGGTCGGAACAACGGTGACTCATGATCCCACGGCCCCCATTCGTCCATAATGATCTGCTCGCGGCCTTGCAGACTTGTGCGCACACTGACCGGGATGCCATCCGCCAGGGTGACGGGTCGACGATCGCCACGCACTTCGTAATCCGGCAGAGCGATACCGGGAATCGGGCCATTCGTAGAGATAGGTGTCGCGCCGGTGTTGCGTTGTTCTTCGCCAATGCCGTCTTCGATGTCGTAGGTGTTGTTCGCGATTGAGATTGACTCGAATGCGCCTCCGTCGTTTCGGAGTTGTACAGCAACGAGCCGTTCGGTTGACGACATTTTGTGAAACGATGCCGGCTTGTCATCAACGATGAACGCGTTGTCCGCGATGACATTTCCTGAGACGCCGCGATAGTTGGCTTTCGCCCAAGGCAGGGAAGCGAAATCGCCGAGCCCGTCCCACCAGATATGGACCCCCGCCCGATTGTTGACGAACCGATTTGACAGAATCAGATTTGACGCGCTGTGCTCGATATTCACTCCGCCGCGTTCGAGGCCGTACGCCATGCCACCGTTCGAATCGAACAGATTCTCCATGATGAGTGTGTCTTGACTGAACCCACCCCAGATGCCACAAATCGCATTTTCGACGAATCGATTGTGCAAGACCACATTGTCAAAACTGAAGGTCATCTCCAGCCCGTGCGCAGGCGCGTAAGAGAGATCGTTGTAGGCAAAGATATTGCCGTTACAGCCGGTGCGATCATGGGCTTGCAAGACCTCCGGTTCGTACGCGATTTGATCATCGACACCCTGCGCCGCGAGGTCTTGAGTCAGCCTTGCACGCTCCGCATCGCGCTCGGACTGACCCAGTGCGTCGAGTCCGCCAAAACCGAAGATGCCATCGCCACCATGCGTGATCGAGTTTTCGGCGATGACATTGTCGCTGCATTGCTCGAACATGAGGATGCCCGCCGAGTCTTGCCCTCGGTTGTAGACACCTTCCACATGCCCTCGCACGCAGAAATCAAAGTGGTTTCGTGTGATAGTGTTCCTTGATGAACGCCAGAGTGCGAGTCCCCAGCCGGACAGAAACGAACAGTCGTTGTCGTAGATCAGAGCGTCCTGAACTTTGTCAAGGATGATGCCATTCTGACCGCGCCGGACACGCACACGACGAACCAGCACATCATCCGATTCCTCGATGTAGAGGGCCGCGCCATATTTGGTCGCCCATTCGTTCTCGTCGTTGTGGTGGGGGTACAGCCAGTCACTGTTGTCTTCACGATCAGGTGTGGAACCGAGTCGTTGGCGAAAATTGTCGCTCAGATCTGCAGCCGTCACTTCGAGCGTGTCGGCATATCTTGCAAACACACCAATCTTGTAGCCATGAACAGCCAGGTTCTGAAGCACCACCCCGCGATGCGCATCAATCATGATGCCCGTGCCCGACAGCGTGTTCCAAGGCGTCCCGATATCGGCGCCTCGAAGCACGCTACCGGAAAAGTCGATGACAATATCGTCGCCCGTGACCTGAATGACACCGTTGCCATCGAGATCTGCGATCACGAGTCCCTCCGGGATCTTGACCACGCATGACTGGTTGATCTGGACATTGTCGCGATCAACGACAATCTCGGGCAGGTTCTTTGGCGTGACGGCGGGCTGAACTGTAAGCAGCGAAGCAGCAATCAATGGTGCAATCATGCGGACAGTATAGAGTGTGTTTCTACAAGGGCTTCCTGACGGCCCGCGAGACGATCGATGGAATAGGATCGGCCCATGCTCGACACTGCAACTGATATCCTGAGATCCAGATTCGGATTCGAAGCGCTCCGCCCAGAACAGGCTGAAGTGATCGAGCGGGTATTGACAGGTGGCGACGCGCTCGTGGTCTGGCCGACTGGTTCGGGAAAAAGCCTTTGCTTTCAGATTCCAGCACTCGTCCACGCGGCGCAGGCTCAGCCCGCAGGCGTCACACTCGTTTTCAGCCCGCTCATCGCGCTGATGGAAGATCAGGTCTCTGCACTCAAGAAACGAGGCATCCGGGCTGCATATGTGAACAGTTCGCTTTCGAAGAAAGAACGCGCGTCGCGATACGCTTCGTTGGCAAACGGCAAATACGAACTCATCTATGCTACACCCGAGCGTATGAAGATAGCCGCATTTCAAGAGGCTCTCGAAAAAGTTCCTGGTGGTGTCAATCTGTTGGCGATCGACGAAGCGCACTGCATCAGCAAGTGGGGGCACGATTTGCGGCCGGCATATGCCCAGGTCGGCGAGTTTCGCAAACGACTTGGGAGCCCGACCACAGTCGCGTTGACCGCCACTGCGACGCAAGCCGTTCGTGACGATATACGGGCGGTACTCGGCCTTGACGATTCCGCCATGCCGTTGTTTGCCATGCCGGTCGCTCGCGACAACCTCGCACTGTCCGTCGTTTCTGTCTGGGACGAAACGGACAAGATCAACGCGATCGCCGAGACGGCGGCTCAATATCCGGGAACGGGTATCGTGTACACAGCGCTCATCAAAGACCTGGACCGGTACGCTGATCTGCTCAGACGAGCGTTACCCGACCGTCGTGTCATGATCTATCACGGCCGCCTCGATCCGCAAGAGAAAAAACGCATTTACAAGAATTTCATCGCTTCGCAGCCAGATGAGAATCTGCTCTTAATTACAACGAATGCGTTCGGAATGGGCGTCGACAAACCGGACATTCGGTGTATTGTTCACGCTCAGTTGCCAGGCTCGGTCGAAGCCTATTTCCAGGAAGTCGGTCGAGCCGGTCGCGATGGGAAGCCTTCAGCGTGTGTGCTTCTCTACGCGGAAGATGATCTCGCGATTCAGCAAGAGTTTACCGAATGGCAGAATCCTGGGCTCCCGGTGATCGAACAGGTTGTCAAAGCCATCGAACACAACCACGGACCGGGTCTGCACGCCGACTTCGATGTTGATGAGATTCGACGCGATGCGTTCGGGATCGGACACGCCAAAGTTGGCGCTCGTGTTGAATACGCGCTGATCGCGCTTGCCGATCGAGGTGTGATCGAATCCACCGGCATCGACGGGCGATATCGCTATGTCAGGCCCTTCATCGACGGCGAAATTGACGAAAGCGAACTATCTGATAAACGCACGCGCGATCTCATGCGACTCTTGGACATGGTGAAACTGACCAGAGCACCAGACATCGCTGCGTTCGTCGATGCGTACTTTTCGCTGGTGTAGGGCAGGCTCGCTTTAGTCGTTCGGCCAATCGGCTTGTTTGGTTTTCTCGATGACATGGCCGGTGTGTTCCGGGTAGTGCCGGCCCATGGTGGCAAACAACCCTTCGAGGCTCTGCACAAAGCGTGGTGCACCTTCCGGGAGTTCATCGAGTGGCAAACCATCGAGCAGATAGGCAAATCGGCGGCTGTGCGCTTGTGTGCGCTCAATCTGCCGTGCTTCTTCTGCACCAGTCCAGGTTGGATATCGCGCGACATAGTCTGGTGGCATCTGCTTCGGAAAACGACGGATCGCTGTCACTTCGCTATCTCGCTTGTTGTACACGCTCGAAAAGAACCCCAACTCGACTCCCGTCATGTGCTCGACATTCCAGCGTGGTGTATGGGTGCCGTTTGATGGCTTGTGATTCATCTGGTCGGCCGACATGGGCGTGAACACAGCCATGCTCTCAGCAGCAAGGGCTTCTTTCTTTTCAAACAACGACACCAACTCGCTAGGCATCGTCCAGGGCTTCGGCTTGAGCAAAACCGTCTCGGCGTTCTGCCCATCACGAACGGACTCACTCATCGATACCGCGAGCGTGTTGCTCACGGTCTTGCGGCCATTGACCGGCGTCTGCGTGCCTGCATCCATTGGTACGAAATATCGAGCAGCGACTGATTGAATCCCTTTGCCAAGTGCAGCCGGTGCGAGGAAGACATCAGCCTCACCGATTTGCTCTTGAATCATGGTGAGTGCATAGACAATCTTGACACCATCAACTTCGACGAGGTAGTACCCGTTTGATGAACCATCGCCAAACCAACGCACGCGCAGGCTGTTCGGCGAAAGCGTCATGAAATCGCCTGCGCCATATACAACGCTCACACGCGATGAGTTGGCGACGCGATCGATTACGACATCCAGAGGCTGCCCGTCTTCCAAGGCATAGGCGGTTGTTCGATCGCCGGAAAATCCGTCCGGGCGTTCATGACGAATCAGCAGATCCACGCCGCCGATCATCGCAGGCGGCATCGAGTTTGCAAAAGCAGTCTCGGGCGAGGTGATGACCACACGCAATCCCCACATCGTTTCGATACGCACCGTGTCATCGCCGAAGCGTCGGACAGCGACGGTATCGCCAGGGTCGGCACAGGCTGCGACGGGAATCTGCAGTACAATCAGTGTCAAAACGACAGTCATCAAGTGACGCATGGGTGATACCTCCAACACGATGATACACGATTCGCGGGCTATGTTGCGGTCAAGCGCAATCGGTGACCTCGTCGTGACATTCAGCGATGTGCTTGAGATGTTGGTTTCGATCAACAAGGAACTGACGCATATACCTCGTGAGGAACAATCGCTCTGCGAAGCGACCCAACACGCCGAGCGGCGCTCGATAGGTGAGTTCATCGGTCATCAGCGTGCCACTATCAATAGGGTCGAAGCGGTGTACATGCGACATCGACGCAAATGCACCTGAAATCATCTGATCTGTAAACAATCGTGGGCGATCAAACGCGGTGATGCGAACGGTGAGTCGTTGCTTGACACCGAAGTGTGTTGCTTCCCAGGTAATCTCGTCATTCATCTCCGCGAGCCCGGCGGTTCGACCCGCAACGGCTCGCTCTCTGGTGCGTGCAGTCGATGCCACATGTACTTCAATACTCCGCGCAAGATCGAAAACCCGGTCTGGTGTGGCGTCGATGCTGGTGGTGAGTTTGATGGTTGGCATTCGGCTGACACCAGGTTCTTTAGTTTGGCTCAACCATTAAGTTTCATCGCAACGATGAACAAGCGACGAAATGGCAGAACAACTGATCCATCACTTTCGCGCGGGTACGCACGCTCGTACTCGTGTTCACACGCTCGCAAAAATCGATCGAGCGCCTGTGGGTCTTCGTCCAGCAGAGCCAGGACGGGCCGAAGCAGCGATCCCTTGACCCACTCCAGCACAGGGTGCCGATCGGCGGACGGCAACAGTTGGTAGTAGGTCGTTTCCCACAAGTCAGTAGCATCTGCTGCTGCGAGCCAACGCTGATAGTGAACCGGCGACTGCACACGGTCGCGCGGGAGTATGTGCCTCACTTCATCCGTCCAGTCGGGTTGAGCGAGGATGGCTGCAGGAATTGTGTGGGTTGGCTCGCGCCAGTTATTCGGCATCTGCACCGCCAGCACGCCGCCGGGCGAGAGTGACTCCAGGAGTCGAGGAAAGAGTTGGTCGTGATCGACAAGCCAGTGCAATGCTGCGTTGGAATAGATCAGATCCATTTGTGATTCTGGATGCCATGCACCAATGTTTTCACATCGCCACTCGATCGAGTCGGATTCGGTTTGATCGAGCATGTCTTGTGAGTTGTCGAGCCCGACGACATTGGCATCAGGGAACCGATGAGCCAGCAAATGTGTCAACGAGCCCGTGCCGCAACCGAGGTCCACAATCGAGCGAGGGCTGATCTCAGGTATTCTGGCCATCAGTTCCAGCCCCGGTCTGAGCCGATGATCGGCAAATCGCAGATACTGATGTGGGTCCCAGGGCATGCAAAGAGTCTACGCTCGCTTCGTTCATGCAACATCCTGTCGATCTTCGCTTCTACACTGCCACCATGAAGAGATTTGCCTCCGCAGTGCTGTCCCTGACAATCTTCGTTTCGCCTGTCATCGCCCAGCCGACCGATGGTGATACGCGCGTCGAAACCGTGTTCGCCGAACCCGGCATGATCACCAATCCGGTTTCGTTCACGATTGATCGGTTCGGACGGCTCTACATTGTCGAGTCGGCCCGGGCGGGGAATGCTGTCTCAGATACAAGACAACTGGGCCATCTCAACGGCGTCGAAGAAGACCTGCAGTTGCACACCGTCGAAGACCGTCTTGCTCTGATCAACAAGTGGATCGCGGGCGGGCATTTCGAGCCGGACTATTTCACGAGAACAGAAGATCGCGTCGTCAGGCTTCTGGATACCAATGGTGACGGCGTAGCAGACGAATCCAATGTCTTCGCAGGTGGATTCAACGACCCGCTTGATGGCATCGCTTCCGGTGCACTCTGGCTCGACGACACACTTTTTTTTACGAACATTCCGCACCTGTGGGCACTGCGTGACACCGACAACGACGGCGAGGCGGACGAACGCGAGAGTTTGTCATATGGCTATGGCGTGCGTTGGTGCTTCTATGGCCATGACCTGCACGGACTCGTGCAAGGGCCCGATGGACGCATCTATTTCTCGATGGGTGATCGCGGATTCAACATCACAACCCGGGAGGGCGAACGCCTCGTCAACCCGCAGACCGGCGGCGTGTTTCGCTGCTGGCCGGACGGGTCAGAACTCGAACTCTTCGCACAAGGGCTTCGCAACCCCCAGGAACTCGCGTTCGACGACTTTGGCAACCTCTTCACCGGCGACAACAACTGCGATTCAGGCGACAAAGCCAGAGTGGTGCATGTCGTCGAGGGGTCTGACTCCGGCTGGCGGCAGGATGTGCAGAGTCTGGGCAGTCGAGGACCATGGAACCGCGAGAAGATCTGGCATACATATGACAAACCAAAGGACATCTTGCGTCCGGCGTGGACCCTCCCGCCGGTTGCCCATGTCGGGGCTGGTCCGAGCGGTATTCTGCACTATCCCGGCACCGGCGAGAATGATGCCTATCTCAATCACATCTTCATGGTCGATTTCTATGGCTCCGGGTCCACCATCCACACATTCCGCATGGACAACAAGGGTGCATGGTTCACCCTCGAAGACAAGGGTGTGTACTACAAGGGAAAGACAGTCACCGACATCTCGTTCGGCTATGACGGTCGTTTGTATCTGACCGATTGGGGGGGCGGCTGGCAACCGAACCCGAATGGCAATGTCTTCACGATAGAGAACACAACGGTTCATACCGACGAATCGCACAAAGCAGCGATTGATGAAGTCAGGTCACTCTTCGCCGAAGGATTTGATTCGATTGAATCACCGCGACTTGTGGCGCTGCTGGGTCACCGCGATCAACGCGTGCGTCTCGCTGCCCAATACGAACTCGCCAAAGAGGCTCGCGATGCTCGCGGACTGGCAGAATCAGTTGCAGCCGACAATCCTGCACAGACACCTCAGATCGCTCGAGTCCATGCGGTCTGGTTGTTGCGACAAATTGCTCGGCGAGATGCGGGTGTCGTGCCCATTCTTCGAGCATTGTTGATCGACGAAGACGCGATGATTCGAATGCAGGCCGTCAAAATGCTCGCGGACCTCCGCGATGCTGAACCTGAGCAACGCTATCTGGAGTTACTTGACGACGAGAACCACCAGGTACGGTTCTATGCAGCACTTGCATTGGGCAAAGCCGGTTCGGCTACAGCCATCGAACCACTCTTGAAACTGCTTGACGACAACAACGACCAGGACCCGGTCATTCGGCATGGTGCTAGTTACGCGCTGTCGTTGATCAATCGCCCCGACGAGTTGGTCGAAGCGGCGTTGGACCAGGGCGAAGGGGGTCGAATCGGAGCGATCATTGCATTGCGTCGTCAGAAGAACCTCGGCTTGCTCGCATTCGTTCGCGATAGCAACCCGCGTGTTGCAGCCGAGGCGGTCCGTGCGATCTATGACGAAAACATTGAAGCGGGGCTGCCAGCGGTTGCGAAACTGCTCGAAACAGAGTTACCTGTCGCGTGGCGTGTCGAACCAGTCTTGCGCCGTGCTGTTGCGGCCAATGTCCGTCTCGGAGACGCAGCATCTGCGCAACGACTCGCTCGATTCGCGGTGTGGTCAGATCTCCCATTGGTATGGCGAAAGACGACGCTCGAGTCACTGCTTGCATGGAACGAACCTCTCAAGCGAGAGGGCGTGTGGGGACATTGGGTAGATCTTCCTCCGCGAGCAGAAACCGATGCCAGGTCAGCTGTGATGGGGGTGCTGGCACAGTTTGAGGCGTTCACCGGTCTCGATGCTGATCTCGACACCGTGCTCAACGCTGCTCGCGCCCGCTTCGGTGCGAATCTCACGCCCGAAGCGATGATTGCCACGATTGCAGACCCGTCAGTTCCGGTTGAATACCGACGGGCGCTTGTCGATCGGATTATCGCGATCGCGCCTGACCGGGCACTCGATGCTGCGCAAGCCGCATTTGGCGATTCATCGCCCGAGGCCGATCGACTTCGTATGCGTAGCCTCGATCTCCTGAAGGATCTGGGTGCGCACTCCACGCCGGAACTGGTCTATCAAGCGATCAGGTCCGGCACAATGCGTGAGCAGCAACATGCAGCGAGGGTGCTTGTTTCTATGAGTCATCCTGATGCCGACGATTTAATCACGGGTTTCTTGCAAGGGCTCAACGACGGCTCGACCGACCCGAGCATCGCGCTCGAACTCTTAAGTGCGAAGACGAATGACAACGAGGAATTCGCAGAAGCGGTCGCGGCATTTACAAACAACGCAACGAATCCGGTCCTGGCGCCACAAGCACTCGCGTTCGGCGGAGACCCGACCGCAGGAGCGTCAATTTTCAATCATCATGAGGCGGCCCAGTGTTTGCGCTGCCACACCATCGAAGGAACCGGCGGTACGGCAGGCCCAGACTTGACAACAATTGGTTCTCGCTTGCCTCGAACATCGATCATCGAATCGGTGTTGAATCCCAATGCAACGGTGACACCCGGATATGGCACCATCTCGCTACGGCTCAAGGATGGCACACGCGTTGGCGGCATCCTGAAAGAGGAAAAACCAGGCGCCTACATCGTCGATGCCATGGGCACGATCAAGACAATCTCAAAGAACGATGTGCAGAGTCAGATCGGACCAGATTCTGCCATGCCTGCGGTGAGTTCGTTGCTGACCCCACACGAGATTCGCGATGTTGTAGCTTTCCTTGTTGCTCAGCAGGACCCGGCTCTGGGCCCGGCCGTCGCAGCTGTTTCGCATGCACAAGACCTCGGAGGTGGTCACGATGCAGGCAGCAAACGCGCTGGCGCACTGCAGGTTGCTCTGACTGGCATCATGTTGGCGCTCGGCGCGGTGACTGCCGTGGTCATGATTGTTCTGGCGTTTCGGATCGGTAGCCAGGTTTCCGGCGAACAATCGACCTAATCGACGGGTCGGCGTTCGTTGCAAGGGAGTCCATTGAGTACGCAAGCCACAGAGAACGGGATAACCAACAATCGCAGCGTTGACGACCAAGCGATTCCGAAGCTGCCGTTTTTCGGTTCGCGGTGGGAAATCGCCTTCGTCTTCATTGGCGGCTTGCTCGTCGTCGCGGCTTGGGGTTCCGCGAGACTGCACCATCCCGAGTGGATCATGTGGACCCTCTGCGCCGCCAGCGCGATTGTCACCAGTCCACGAACTTTCTTGCGTGCGGTGCAGGCTGTCAGAGCGTTGCAGGTTGATATTGATGTACTGATGTTTGTCTCGGCATTCGGTGCTGCTGCCATTCAGCGACCTGTCGAGGGGGCGTTTCTGCTGTTCCTGTTCGGTCTAGGAGCCGTTGGCGAACATCTGTCGTTGCAACGAGCAGAGAGTTCGCTCAAGGGCCTCCAGTCACTCGCGCCCGAAAGCGCTGAGCGCCTCGATGAGAACGAATCGGTTACCAGCGTTCCCATAGAGGAACTGGTTGTAGGAGACTTGATTCGAATTCGGCCGTTTGATCGAATCCCGTGCGATGGTGAGTTGATCGAAGGATCGACCGCGATCGACGAGTCCACTCTGACCGGCGAACCCATTCCGGTTTCAAAAGTGCCCGGAGACGAACTCCTCGCGGGGACACTCAATACGACCAACGGCATTACCGTTCGGGTGACTCGCGCCGCGTCAGAGAGTGCGTTGGCGCGCGTGATCCGGGTGGTGACAGAAGCGCGATCTCGCCGCGCCCCCGTTGAACGACTGACCGAACGCATCGAGAAGTGGTACGCACCGTGTGTGTTGGTGGCTGCATCGCTCGTTTTTGCCATACCCACGGCCGCGTTCGGCGATGCGGCGATGTGGTTCTACCGATCAATGGCATTCCTGACAGCAGCATCGCCGTGTGCGCTCGCAATTGGTGCGCCCGCGACCTATCTCTGTGGCATCGCGGCTGGCGCTCGTCGTGGCATTGTGTTCAAAGGTGGCGAAAGTATCGAGGCTTTTGCAAAAGTCAAGACAATGGTTCTCGATAAGACTGGCACCATCACAACAGGTAAGCCCCGTGTACATCGAGTAATCACGCTGAGTGGATCCGAAGACGACCTGTTGTCGTTCGCAGCATCGGTTGAGTCCCAAGCCTCTCATCCGTTGGCTGACGCGATCGTCCATGAAGCCGGTGAGCGCGAACTTGTTGTTGAACAAGCTCAGGCTGTCGAACAGATCGCCGGCATTGGTGTGCAGGCCCGGGTCGGGGGGGCATTTGTGCGGGTGTCATCGCCGAAGACCATCGACGACCAACCTGGCGCAGACGAAGCAAGACTCGCTGTCCACGAACTCGCATCTATTGGTGATTCTGTCGTTGTCGTTGAGGTCGATGGTCGCATCATCGGTCTGATTGGCGTGCGTGATGCTGTTCGACCTGACGCTGCGCACGCTCTTCAAACGCTTCGATCGCGCGGGTTGCGACTCATCATGGCGACTGGCGATCATCAGGAATCTGCGCAGGTGATTGCGAACGAAGTCGGTCTCGACGAGGTGTACGCCGACCAGTCACCCCAGGACAAAATGAATGTTTTGGAGCGTTTGTCAGAAGAAGCGGGTCCAGTCGCCATGATCGGTGATGGCGCGAACGACGCACCGGCACTCGCCCGCGCCTCCGTCAGTTTGTCAATGGGTGGCGCCGCGTCAGATGTCGCAGCCGACAATGCCGACATCGTGCTTATGGGCGAACGAATGCAGGCGATTCTCGATGCGCACGAAGCGGCTCGCTTTGCCGCGAGAATCATGCGTCAAAACCTGGTGATCGCGCTCACCGTAATTCTAGTGGTAGCCCCTCTCGCGATCTTTGGCATTGCGGACCTTGGTCCAGCCGTCGTGTTTCACGAGGGATCAACAGTCGTCGTGGTACTTAACGCTCTGCGTCAACTTCGCCGGTCACGAATCACAACAAAATCACCGTGAACCATCAACGGTTAAGCATCACTGCGTTCTCAACTCATTTGATTGATAAACGACTCGATTCGATCTATGCCCGCATGAATCTGTTCTTCGCTACAGGCGAATGAAATGCGCACGCAGTCGCCGCCACAGCCGCCGAAGTCCTCCCCAGGTACGAGCGCGACTTTGGCTTCGTCGAGGAGCGATTCACACAGGCACAGCGCCGTTCCGATGACTCTTCCGCCCGGTGTGATGCGCCCGACGAGTTCCGAGATATCAGGGAACACATAGAACGCACCGGTTGGCTGCGGGCATTGCACACCTTCGATCGCTGCCACACGATCGTAGATCAACTTCGCCCGCGCGGCGAATGCTTGTCGCATGCGCTCGACTTCGTCCTTGACGCTTGGGTCGGTCAACGCTGTGCGAATGGCCGGATACAGAAAACTCGTGATGTTGGTCGTCATCTGACTTTGCAGCGTGCCCATCGCCTTGATGAATTTGGAACCAAACTCACCCGGCATCGCGGCATATCCGACGCGCCAGCCAGTCATCGCATACGCCTTGCTCAACCCGTTCAGCGTCACGGTGCGATCGGCGACTTCAGAAACCGAACCGATCGAAAAATGGGGGTTGTCGCCATAGACGATCTTCTCGTAGATCTCGTCAGTCAGAATCACGAGATTTGGTGCGACTGATCCAGAGGCTTTCGCAACAACTCGAGCAAACGCGCGAAGTTCGGCCTCGCTGTACATCGTGCCGCACGGATTGCTCGGGCTATTTAAGACGAGGATCCGGCTGTTCGGTGTGATGGCGGCTTCCAGCTGGGGGGCTGTCATCTTGAAGTCCGTCTCAGGTGTTGTCTCCACCTCAACCACGCGACCGCCGCACATCTCGGCGATCGGGCGATAACTCACCCACGCCGGGACCGGCAGGATGACTTCAGGAGCTGGCAGATTCGGTTCTGGAGGGTCAAGAAGGCACTGCATGGCGATGAAGAGAGCGTGCTTGGCGCCTGCACAAATGGCGATATTCTCGCCTTCGAGGTCCTCGATCCCATTTTCCTCGAGTAGTTTTTGTGCGATAACTTCACGGGTCTGCATGTCGCCGAGCGTTGGCATGTACTTGGTTTGACCGGCTTCGAGCGCCTGCATTGCCGCCTTTTTGATGATTGCTGGCGTATCAAAATCAGGCTCGCCGGCCGCAAATCCAAGCACATCTTCGCCCGCCGCTCGCAGCGCTTTGGCTTTATTGGTGATGGCTAGGGTCACGGACGGCTTGAGCGCTCCGACCCGACGAGAGATGTAGAGATGGGAAGACATGCATGAAGAATAGCGAGTCTTCGGCTCGCGATTCTGGACGATCCGGCACTCCGTGACCTACTGTTCACCAAACCGCCCTGCGGCTAGGGCTCGACGGTCAGGGTGTGCGCTGTGCACGCCTGACCGAGACACCTCGATGGAGAACGACGACCATGCCTCTCACGACAGAAGAAACCGCCGAAATTGTCAAGCAGTTTGGACACTCACCGACCGACACTGGTTCGACAGAAGTCCAGATTGCGCTTCTTACCGCCCGAATCAAGCAACTCGCTGGGCACATGCGCGAGCACAAACTGGACATGCACAACCGTCGCGGACTTGTCATGATGGTTGGCAAGCGAAACCGTTTGCTTCGCTATCTGAAGAACAACAATCGCGACTCATATCTTGCGACGATTCAAGCACTCGGCCTTCGGAAGTAATTTTCGGCCTGCAGATTTCACAATCTGCAGGCCTTTTTCGTTTCGGGCGGGTCCGCTCGGGGAGTGGCAGTGGGCATCGGGTGGTCAGTCTGCGACCACGCCATGCCTTCTGCCCCTCAGCGTTCTGAGCGTACCCAAAATAACGCTAGATGCATCGTTCATCGGTGATCGGTACAGGATCGGTCACCACGCGGGAACGGTGTAGGCCTCCGGTGCATCCTGGCTTTCGGGACTCCGGACGGAATCAGAAGGGATTCAAGTATGACACAGAATCAGGTCATCGTCGAAAAGGAAATCGGTGGACGCACACTCCGATTCGAGACTGGCAAAGTCGCCAAACTCGCCAACGCTGCCGTCATCGCCACATATGGCGAGAGCACCGTGCTCGCAACCGTTGTTCGCGATAAACCACGCCCCGGTATCGACTTCTTCCCCATGCAGGTCGACTACCGCGAGCGGACATCAGCAGCTGGCAAATTCCCTGGCGGCTTTCGCAAGCGTGAAGGCGCACCGAACGAAAAAGAAGTGCTCACCATGCGGATGATCGACCGACCGATCCGCCCACTCTTCCCCGATGGGTTCATCGATGAACTGCAGATCCAGTGCTGGGTCATGAGTCACGACGGCGAAAACGATACCGATGTGTTGGCGGCAACCGCAGCCTCGGCAGCACTTGCGATCAGCAACGCACCATTCGATGGCCCGCTCGCCACTGTGCGTGTCGGGCGAATCCACTCTGACGACGGTCCGACCTTTGTGATCAATCCGACGGTTTCACAACTTGAGTATTCCGATCTTGATCTTGTGCTCTCCGGTCACCGCGATGGCATGAACATGATCGAAGTCGGAGCCGCCGAAGTGCCCGAAGCCGACATGCTCGATGCCATTCGCTTTGGTGAATCAAACATCGCCGATGTTCTCGACCTGATCGATGAACTGGTGAGTAAGGCCGGGCAGGAGAAAGTCGTTGGTGAACTGGCACTGCCGCCAGCGGAGATCGCAGACAAAGTGAAGAGCCTCGTCGAAACGGAACTTCTTGAAGCACGGCAAGTGCCGGGCAAGGCCGATCGTGATGTTCGAGTCGGCGAAATCAAGTCAGCGATGCTCGATGAACATTTCCCGCTCAATGACAACGGGACTTTTGGCGACTTCAAGAAGAGCGAGACAGCCCGCAACCAAGCCAACGAAGCATTCCGCACACTTGAGAAGAAACTCACGCGTCGCCTGATCGCTGAGCAGGGCATTCGTGCCGATCGACGCGGATTCACCGAAATCCGTCAACTCGAGATGGAAACGAGTGTCTTCCCTCGCACGCACGGCTCAGCATTCTTTCAACGCGGTGAAACGCAGAGTCTCGTCTCGTGTACGCTCGGTACCGGTCGCGATGAGCAGATCATCGACGGCCTCATTCCTGAGTATGCAAAGAAGTTCACGCTGCACTACAACTTCCCCCCCTTCTGTACGGGTGAAGCCAAGCGCATCATGGGTCCCGGCAGGCGAGAAGTGGGGCACGGCGCACTCGCGGAGCGCTCGTTGCTTGCGATTCTCCCAAGCCCGGAAGACTTCCCGTACACCATTCGCCTCGTCAGCGACATCACCGAATCAAACGGTTCGAGTTCCATGGCGTCGGTCTGTGGCGGGTGTCTCGCGTTGATGGACGCAGGCGTTCCGATCCTGGCGACCTGTGCAGGTATCTCGGTCGGTCGATTCACCAACGATGACGGATCCAAAGAGATCTTTGTCACAGACATCATCGGTGAAGAGGACTTTTTCGGGGATATGGACTTCAAGGTCTCTGGTACCCGCAATGGCATCACAGGCATCCAGCTCGATCTCAAGGCTCGCGGCCTGAATCTCAGCCAGATCACCGAGATCTTTGAGCAAGCCAAGAAGGGCCGACTCGACATCATCGATCAGATGGAAGCCGTCATTCCCGCGCCGCGAGAAGATATTTCCAAGTATGCACCGCGATTGGTCTCGATTGATATCGATCCTGACAAAATTGGCAAACTCATCGGGCCAGGTGGCAAGACGATCCGTGCCCTTCAGGAGAAATACGGCGTCACCATCGATGTCGACGACGGCGGAATGGTCACGCTCGCAGCCTCCGACGGGTCGGGCGTTGCAGCATGCAAAGCCGAGATCGAAGCCCTGTGCGAAGAGGTCAAAGTTGGCACGATCTACGAAGGTAAGGTTGTGAGTGTCAAGGACTTCGGTGCATTCGTCGAATTGATCCCCGGCACCGACGGGATGTGCCATATCTCAGAGTTGGCTGAAGGATTCGTCGAGAAAGTCGCCGATGTTGTGAAGGTGGGTCAACCTCTTCGCGTCAAGGTCATTCAAATCGATGATCAAGGTCGCATCAAGCTCAGTGCCAAGAAGGCAATGGCTGAAGAAGCCGCACCTGCCGGCACCGAATAACGACTCATCAACAAGTCACACACGCTGCGGGCTCGTCATTTTGACGAGCCCGCGTGCATTTTGGCGCAGAATCTGGTATTGTGATATCGGTCCTTGTGTGTCAGTCGCAAGGAAAGAGCGGTTGCGTAAGAACCGTTGTCACCCTGGAGGGGGTCACTGAATCGCGCTGGGGAATGCGATGATGGATGAACAACCTCAAGAAATTCGAAACGCTGAAGGCATCGTCAAGTGGTTCGATCCGCGCAAAGGATTCGGCTTCATAGTCGGCCCGGACGGCCAGGATATCTTCGCACACTTTACGATCATCGAAGGCGAAGGGTTTCGCGTACTCCGTGATGGGTCGAAGGTGATGTACGATGCGGACAACAGCGAAAAGGGATGGCGAGCAACACGCGTCGTTCGGTGTGAAGATGACGCTGAGTCCGAGTCGCCCGAGGTCGTTGTGGTTCAGCGAAACCCGCACGCTCGATCTCCTCGCCGATAGTTGTTCGATATCATTCAGCGTGTCCATGTGCTCTGATACACGAAGAGTTGCGCTGTGAATCCTGTTCTCGCCGGATTCATCGGTGTTTTATTCGGGGCTGTTGCAGGCGGCGCTCTTGTCGCTGTCCTGACCCGTCGCCACCTGCGACGCGCACGCGCACACGAACGAAGAGCACGCGCACACGAACGCCTGGCCGAGATGGGCTCAATGGCGGGCGGTCTCGCACATGAGATCAAAAACCCGCTCTCGACGATCGGGCTCAATGTCGAACTGCTCGAAGAAGCGATTGACGAACTGGAAGTGCCCGAAGATCGTCGGCAACCACTGAACAGAAGGTTTCAGACACTTGCCCGCGAGGTCGATCGACTCCGCGGCATCCTATCAGACTTTCTGGATTACGCGGGGGGGCTTCATCTTCGACCGGTTCGTCAGGATGTCAATGTAATCGTGGACGAACTCATTGATTTCTTCGCGCCCCAGGCTGCTCAGTCGGGCATTCGAGTTCGCCCCATGCTGGCACCGACGAAGCTTGAAGCAGCATTTGATGCTCAACATGTGAAGCAGGCACTCCTCAATCTGATGCTCAATGCCGTTCAGGCGATGGCCGGTTCACATGGTGACCTCATCATCCGAACAGAGTCTGTGACCGAACCCGATGGCACGCAGGCGGTTGCGATCCATGTGACCGACACAGGACCGGGGATGGACGCAGCTGTCCGCGAAAACATCTTTCGGCCTTACTTCACAACGAAATCGGGTGGCTCGGGGCTTGGCATGCCTACCGCCCGGCGATTGATCGAAGCACATGGCGGCCGAATTGACATTTTCAGCGAACCAGGGAAGGGCACAGATGTCTGTGTCATCCTCCCCTGCACGCCGATCGATGAAGAAGGGTCTGAACCGAACGCGACACAGACCCCATAGCGTCAGTCGGTGACTGCTTGGTCAGCCGATCGATCAGACGAATCCTTCGCCTTCTCGACGGTGATCTGATCGCGGACCTTCCCAAGGGCGCCGGGCAGTTCGATTCCGGCTTGCTCAGCGAGTTCGTGCACCGCAGGCAATGATCCGATCAGCCCACTCAGAAAGTCGGCCGTCGCTCCGCGCGATCCCCCCTTGCCTTCGATCTGTGAGCCGCGTCCGTTGTCCCAGACCGTGATCTTGTCAATCTTCAGATTCTGGATTGCCTTCACCTGCTCGGCAACCAACTGCGGCAACTGCTCGATCATCAACAGAGTCGGGGCGACCTGCGGGTTGTCAGCACACGCAGCCACCAACTGTCGGTAACCCTCAGCCTTGGCTTCAAGTACCTTCTGCAGACCTTCCGCTTCCGCTTCGTATCGAGCGAGTACCGCATCCGCTTCACCGCGAGCCACACGGCGTTGCCGTTCGGCTTCGGCCTCAGCCTGAATCTCAATCCGCGTTTTCTCGATTTCCTGAGGTGCAAGTTCATCCTTCGAAAGCCGGGCAAGTTCCTGTTCTCGTTCGGCCTCGTAAATCTTCTGCTTCGCAATGGCGCTGGCAACATCGGCTCTGCGCTTGGCTTCTGCTTTCACCTCGGCCAGTTTCGCATCAGACTCTGCGATATTCTCTTTCGAGTTGTTTTCGCCACCGACTGCCATCGCTTCGGCTTCAGCGACTTCAACACGCTGTTGCTGTTCCGCCCGCTTGCTCGCGGCGACCATTTCCGCCGTCCGCTCTGCGACCGCGATTTCCTGGTCACGCTTGCTCTCTGCCTCACCGACCTGGGCTTCGGCTTCAAATCGAGCGACCGCCACACGCCGCATCCGTTCGGCCTCTTTCTGACCCTGATCAGCCAGAGCCTGTTCCTGGGCAACGCGCACATTCCGCTCACGAATCGCCGTTGCTTCACCGATCGCGCCTTCGCGCTCCTGATCGGCTACATCCACTTTCGCACGGTTGATCGCCTCAGCAGCGGCCCGCTTCCCGATCGCCTGGATGTACCCAGACTCATCCGTGATGTCACGGATGTTCACATTGATCAGTTCCAGCCCGATCTTGTTCACTTCCTGCGCAACATTCTCGTTGATCAGATTCATGAACTTCTCACGGTCCTTGTTGATCTCCTCGATCGAAAGCGTGGCAATCACGAGTCGCAACTGACCCAGAATGATGTCCTGCGCCTGATCCTTGATCTCTTGAGGCGTGAGCATCAACAGGCGTTCGGCTGCATTGTTCATCAACACGGGATCTGTCGAAATACCCACCGTAAAGGTTGAAGGAACATTCACCCGAATGTTGTTCAGCGACAACGCACCTTCAAGCGGGATTTCGATCACGCGAGGCTCAAGGCTCAGATAGGCATACGACTGGATCAACGGGATGATGAATGAACCACCTCCGTGTTTACAGTCCGAAGCCCGTCCGCCTCCTACTTTCCCGTAGATTACGAGGATGCGGTTCGATGGGCACCGCTTGTACAACGATTTGACAATCAAAATGCCGAACACTACCAAAAGGAGCGCGGCGACAGGAAGCCCGAGCCAGATCAATTCTGCAGGTAACCCCCCCGAGGTCGTCGTTGATGCCGGTACAATCAAACCCATCCTGTCAATCATCCGATACTCCCTTCGCCTTCGCTTGGTCCGACGACCAGCGTGTTGTCAGCGTTTGCCTTGAGAACCTGGACGCTTGCCTGCCGCAGCAACTCAGGGCCGTTACTCACTGCTGTCATCGTGCGCAGCGCGCCGCGAACGACGATCTGGACTTGACCGGACCCTTGACCGGCAGCCGGAATCGTGACATAGACCTTGGCTGTGCGCCCGACGGCATCACGAATCGAAATGTTACCACTTGCTCGGAGACCGTACACCGACTTCATGATCTGATAGAGGAGCCACACCATGCCCACGCCGGCGACCATTGCAATGACCAGGCTCACCGGCATACTCAAGTCACTTCCTCGATATGCACCGATTCCCCCCCAGCCGGCGCCCATGCAAAATGCAGCGATGGCTTGAAGTGAAATGAACTCGAACGCAAAGTCAGAAGATGAATCGCCGGTCTCGATGCCGTCGAAGTCTGCTCCATCGACACCGCCATCAAATCCTCCCGCGTCACCACCGCCGTCGCCATCGTCCATCCCTGCGCTCATCATGACGATGCGCAACAGGAACAAGAGCGTGCCCAGCACCGCGGGCAGCGTAAAGATGAGCGCGTAATCGTTTAAAAACAGGTCATACATGTTGACCACCTCCGACATGGCGTGCCGTCGATGGTACAGATTTACCGCCGACTACTCGGCGAACCCCTTCGGCACGAGCCTTCACTTGTCTCATTAGGAATTCACCCTGCGCCGTTTCTGACCACAGACTCGCTATGCTGCCGTATTCATGCCCGACGCACCAGCAACATCCACTCCCCAGCCCCGGAATAGTCGTAAAGAAAATCCGTTCACGCGAAGTTTGGCCGGTGTCATCGGTCTCGTCACGCTCGGGATTATCATTGCAGCCTGCTTTCTGACTGTCCCTTGGACCTTTGCAACACCCGTAAACGACGATGGTACAAAGAGTACCGTTCAACGATTTGTTGCGGGATCGCCAAATCAAGCACGGATTCCCCCGATGTGGTGGCCAGAAGATCAGCACACCTATCGACGACTGATCGAAGTCGCCCCGACTGAAGAACGCGACCGGATCGCTGCAGAAATCGCCCGAGACTCGAACACAACCGTGTCGTCCGTGCTTTCGCTCCAAAGTGAGGAACAAACGAAGCGCCTCGCAGAGGGAGTCAAGTCGACCTGGCCCAGATTTGCACTTGGTTCAGATGCACTCGGTCGATCGCTGTTCGTGCGCATTCTCGTTGGAGGCACCATCTCGATCGGTGTCGGTATTGCGGCTGCTCTCATTTCTGTTTTCATCGGCACGCTCTATGGAGCGACCGCCGGGTATGTCGGCGGGCGCCTCGACGCAGTCATGATGCGCATCGTCGACATTTTGTACGGCCTGCCGTACATCCTGCTCGTCGTCCTGATTGCGGTCGCTGCCGACGGGGCGATTGATCGTTGGCAACGAACCAAGATTGAACAGGCATCAGAACAGCGGGCAGCATGGATCGAGCAGGAAGTTGCTCAGGCTGCCGATCCCACCGGAGCGAGACCCGAGATCGAAGCCGAAGCCTCAACGAAGTTCAGCACCGGCGAACTGTCGAGCGGGCAACGAGCCGCGATTGATGTCCTGGCGCTCCTCGTCGCGATCGGTGGTGTCAGTTGGCTGACCATGGCGCGCGTTGTGCGTGGTCAGGTCCTCAGTCTCAAGGCGCAACCGTTCGTCGAGTCTGCTCGTGCGATCGGTGCGCCGGTGCCGTGGATCTTCACTCGGCACCTGTTGCCGAATCTGCTCGGCCCGATCATCGTGTACGCCACCCTGACGGTACCTCAAGCCATTTTGCAGGAGAGTTTTCTCAGTTTTCTCGGGATCGGTGTCAAGCCACCACTTCCAAGTTGGGGCAATCTGGCTGCCGACGGGCTGAGTGAACTCAATCGTCACCGAAGCCATTGGTGGTTGCTGTTTTTCCCATGCCTTCTGCTCGGGGTGACGCTGCTCGGGCTGAACTTCGTCGGAGAGGGACTACGCGAAGCGTTTGATCCCAAGCGAGCACGCAAATGACCAGCATTCTGCACAGCAAACCCGCTGCGATACCAAAGCCGGTGCTCACGGTCGAAGACCTTGCGGTATCGTTTGACAACGGTGGGGGCGACCGCATCCAGGCTGTCAATGGCGTCCACATGACACTGTTCCCGAATCAGACGCTCGCAGTCGTCGGTGAATCTGGTTGTGGGAAGTCAGTCACAGCTCTTTCGACGCTGCGGCTAATCCCGTCGCCACCAGGGCGATGTGACCGGGGCCGCATTCTGTTCAGCCCGCCCGATCAAGACGAACGCGACCTGCTCACCCTCGATGCTCAAGAACTGCGTCGTATTCGCGGCGGGCAGATTGCCATGATCTTTCAGGAACCGATGACAAGTCTGAACCCGGTGTACACAGTCGGCGAACAGGTCATCGAGTCGATCTTGCTCCATCAGACACGCTCGAAGCGCGAAGCACGCAGTATCGCCATCCGCGCGATGGAAGAGGTCGGCATCAAAGATGCTGCTTCTCGACTCAAGGCGTACCCGCACGAGTTCAGTGGCGGCATGCGGCAACGGGTGATGATTGCGATGGCGCTCGCGTGCGAGCCCGCGGTCCTCCTGGCCGACGAACCGACCACAGCACTCGATGTCACGATTCAGGCGCAGATCCTTGACCTGATCGCCACGCTCAAAGCCGAGCGGGACCTGGCCGTGATGCTGATCACCCACGATCTTGGTGTCGTCAGCGAGCAGGCCGATGTCGTGTGCGTGATGTACGCCGGTCGTGTGGTTGAATACGCAGACATTCAAACGATTGTGTCCAATCCGACTCACCCATATACGCGTGGATTACTGGCATGTGTACCCAAAATCAAGAATCGCGTCGAGCGCCTGCAAACCGTGCGAGAGTATGTTGATTCACCCGCATCGCGACGGCCCATCGAGTGCGGCAATGAGCAACTCGTCCCCTGGTGGCCCGCTCATGGGTCGCCCGAGCCATGCGACCAATACGCACTCGTTGAGCAATCGCCGAATCACTGGGTCGGTGTCTGGGCGAACGCCGAGCGACCGATCGACCGACGGCCGATGATTGCACCGCAAGAACATGCAGCGGGTCTTTGACCAATCCAATTTTTGCGTCAAAAACTCTTTTCGGCCGACTTCCATAGTATCTGTTCTTCTGGAGGTCCCCTATGCGTTCGCTCATCATCGCAGATCAGGCATTTGTCATGCGAGAACGAGCGCTTCTTTCGAGACTCAGCATCGGCCTGACCGACGAAGGGGTGCGCGTGTCCGCAGCACTTCCGCTGTCACTCCTCGAACGGGTGCAGGCCGACTTCCCCGTGGGTCCTGTTGCCGGATACGAAGACACCGGGGTTTTCCTATCGCGAACGCCGCGTGTGAATCGATTCATTGAGCGGTTACGGTCGCCCGATCGTGATAAGGCGCAGTTTGACATTGTGCACGCCTTTGGAGGTTCGTGCTGGAACTTCGCTCTTGAAGTGGGGCGTCGTCTGGATGCACTGACTGTGTTTGAAGTGTGGCGGCCCGGGCTTGCAGATCGGGCTCGCGCGATGCGGTCCGGATCACAGCGTGTTTCGTTTTTTGCGCCATCGCCGGGGATCGAACGCCTGCTGCTGCGCGAAGGCGCGGGACTGACGGTTCGATTGACGCAGTGGGGCGTGCGAACAACGAAGTCACCCAATCCGATTCTTCGATCCGGGCGAGCGCCCTCGATTGTGCTGATTGCTTCGGGCCGTGACAATGCTGCGGTTTCGGCCGCATTTCTTGGCGCATGCGCCGTTCTGCGCGAACACGAAGAGGTCATGCTCTTTGTCGATGCCGATGCAGCCCGTCGAAGTCCGATCTGGAAACTTGCTCGACAGGAAGATCTCGTCAATCGAGTGTCCATCATCGATTCAGTCGAAGAACGCCGCGATCTGGTGATTCGATGTGACATCCTGCTGTATCCAGAAGCCCGAGGTGAACAGCGAAGCGTGCTCTTCGACGCGATGGGTGCAGGTATGGCTGTTGTGGCGGTCGATGACCCGATGGTCCCGTCGCTCGTGCCGGATGTCACCGCACGCGTACTGACCGATCCGCCCGCAGAGCAATGGGCGAGCGAAATCGATCGTCTGATTACGCATCCTGATATTGCTCGCGATCTTGGGCGTTCAGCGAGGGATCGAATTCGCAATGAGTTTCGATCGACGACCCATGTGCGAAGTGTGCTTGACGCATACGAGTGGCTGTTGTCTTCCAAGCCAATCCCGCTCGCGTCCGTCCGATAGCGATGAATTTATGTTCGCGGTGGCCCATCTGTGACGCTTGTGCGCAATGTGGCAGCGAGCGTGGTCGGTCTCTTGCCCATTGAACCAAATTGTTCAAAGGCATTTGGGCATTCGCGCGGTATCTTGCATGGAGACGAACACCCCGCACTTGGGGTGGATGTCGGGACAATCCAAAGACAGGAGATTTGCCATGCTTTTGACCGCAATCGTGTCCGCTGCCTTGACGCTCAGTACGTCGGTACCGGATGATCAGATTACTTACATCACGCGGGCATACTACGCACCGCAGCAAGAAGTCCACAACTACGAGTTGGGTTCGAATACCACGACCCAGGTTGTCAGCACGATCCCCGCTGAAGAGTCGTCGAGCGACCCGTGGTCAACCCGTGAGTCGATGGGTGGACAAGACGCTGCCGACTGGATTGTCATTCGCCATCGTGATGGCCTGTTTGCGATCGATCCGTTCGTCGCTCTGCCCGAAGCCACACCGGAAGCCAGTCGACAGTTGTTCAAAGCAATGAAATACCGGACAGATGGGCCGCTCGTCACGCTCGATACCGATCGATCACAACTCGGTCGGCGCCGCATTGTGCGGACCGAGGAACTGTTCCGCGTTCTCGAAGCACAGCGCATCCAATGGCTCAAGTCAAAGGGGTACATCGGCGGTGTCAAGAGCGTCAAGGGCACGACCGGTCAGGCGGTCACACGCAACACGCCCAAAGCGCTGCCTGAGGACATGCCACGAACCCGCCCGATTGAAAGTGTGCGAGCGGCATCGAACAAGACTCTCGTTCTGTCCAGCGATCAACCGATTCGGATTTCACTTCCCGACTTGGGTGTTTCCAAAGCCGTCCGCGATCGGGTTGCCGCCAACGACAACATCATCGCAGACCCTGCTCGTGAAACCGAGTTGGCAGAAAACGACGAGGCAGCTCCTTCGACCGTTGATCAGTAATCGTTGAAGACCGAGCGTGGCGCTCGGTTTTGTGTGTCTGGGCGACATCGGCCGGGCGACGGGGAATACTCCTGTCGTGACCGGCCGATTGCCTTTTGATCCTGGACGCATGGCTTCTGCCAAATCCAAACCCGACGACGGGCCTTGGTCGGTGTCCGCTCTCGCGCAGCGTATTGATTCGGCGCTCCAGAACGGGCTGCCTAAATCAATTTTGGTGCAGGGCGAGATCAGTGGCTTTCGCGATCGGACCCACTGGTACTTCGATCTCAAGGACGAGTCGGCGGTTGTGAGCATCACCATGTTCGCATCGGCTGCGAAGCGATCGCGCGCCAAACCGGTCAACGGACAGGAGTTTGTTGTCAAAGGCCGAGTCGAGTTCTACGCAGCGGGAGGCCGAACATCGGTCATCGCGACTTCGATCACACCAGTCGGGCTCGGGGTCCTCGAACAGCGATACCAGGCGTTGTGCGCAGAACTGCAAACACTTGGTTGGTTTGCACAGGAACGCAAACGCCCGCTGCCGATCTTTCCGAGGCGGATCGCCATCGTCACCAGCCGAACCGGCGCTGCACTTCAAGATGTGCTCGACACCGCTCGTCGCCGCATGCCTGGTGTCGAACTCGTGCTCGTCGATGTGCGTGTGCAAGGCGCACAGGCTGCGGACGAAATCGCTCAAGCGGTGAACGGACTTAGTCGCAAACGGAACGAACTCGAAATTGACGCGATTCTCGTGACGCGTGGCGGCGGTTCAATGGAAGATCTCTGGGCGTTCAACGAACGCGTGGTCGCTGAAGCGATCGTGGCGTGTCCGGTGCCGGTTGTTGCCGCGATCGGACACGAGACCGACACGACAATCGCAGAGCTCGTCGCCGATGAACGCTGCGCTACCCCGACGCAGGCTGCGATGAAGATGATCCCTGATCGAACCGCACTGCAGACGCAACTTGGTTCAATCGAGCGGCGGCTACAGAGTGACATTCGACGACAACTCGAAGCCGCTCGACAGATTGTCTCCATGTATGAAAAACGACCCGCACTCGCTAGCCCGGACGGGTTGCTGTCGATGCCGCGAGCACGATTGGATCGATGCGAGCAGAGTCTTGCACGCGAAGTCCGCCGTCGTATTGAGCAGGCTCGTGAAAGGATTCGCAGTGCCCACCGGACGCTGGCGCGCATGAGTCCGCACTTCATTCACGCTCAGCGACGAGCCGCGTTGGAAGCAAACACGATCCGGTTGCACAGTGCTATCACGCATCGCATCGAGCGGTCCCGGGACTGGATCGACGAGTTCGATCGGCATCTGCATGCGGTGTCACCGTTCTCGGTGCTCGAACGCGGATACTCGATCACAACGAGTGCGACCGGTCGCGTGGTTCGAGAGGCGACCGAGGTCAAACCCGGCGAGCACATCACGACACGCCTCAAAGATGGGACTATCCGATCGACTGTGGATGGGATGGGTGACGCGCCGACGCCAACCGAAATAACTCAACCGAGTTCACCTCCACCCCGTCGGCGTCGACGGAGCCGGACAAACTCGGATACGCTGCCTCAGTTGGATCTTTTTGAAGAAAACCCGTAAGGTGCCGATCACGATGCCAGATTCTGATGTTCCAGACCGCGATCCTGCCGACATGCGTTACGAAGAAGCACTTGAAGCGGTCGAATCGATCTTCGAGCGTATCGAGTCCGGAGAAGCCGGATTTGAAGAATCGATTGTGCTGTACGAGCGTGGGCGTGTGCTCTTGGCCCGTTGTCGTTCGATATTGGATCAGGCGCAGCAAAGGCTGACTGAACTGGATGCAGCGTCGCTCGATGACACCGAGCAGGAGTAAGCGAGCGACATGGACAAGATGACATTCATGATCCTCCTGCCCAAAGTGGCGACAGCGATCTTCGTCTTCGCGTACGGCGCGTGCATCGGCTCGTTGGTCAATGTGCTGGTCTATCGGTTGCCGCGCGGACTGGGCATCGTGACACCTGCTTCTCGATGCCCTTCCTGCGACCACAAGTTGACCTGGCGTGAAAACATCCCCATTTTTGGTTGGTTGTTGTTGCGTGGGAAGTGTCGATTCTGCAAGTCCAAGATCAGCCCTGAGTATCCGATCGTCGAGACGATTACAGCAATCTTGTTCTTGGTGCCGCTTCTGCTGTTTTTCGTTTTGCCTGAGTTGGAACCGATTGGTCTAGGAACCAGCCTGTTTCAGCCTGAGTGGGCGCGCAATGGTCTTGGTTCGGCGTGGCCTGAGCTGCTTGTGGTCTGCGTGCTGTTGGGCTCACTGGTCGCGATGACGATCATCGACGCTCGCACGGCACAGATTCCGTTGGTGTTGGTGTGGACGCCGACCGCGACTGCGCTGATCGTCTACACCGCCCATGCGATATGGCTTCAAGCCAATCACGGCGGCCCGGCGGTTCCGGCAACCGGGGGCGGCTGGAGACTTGAAGATGGCATGCGCTGGCACGCTGCCCCGAACGAAATCTGGGCGATTTCTACACCTGGTCTCACGAACTGGCGCATGCTCGGTGCCGCATTCGGCGGAACCATCGGGCTGGTGCTTTCGATTGCACTGCTCGCGTTTGGCGTGATTCGACGCAGTTTCGCTGACTATGAAGAGTGGGAGAAGCAGGCAATTGCGGAAGCGGAATCAAAAACCGTTGCCGAATCGTCCAGTGATGTTGAAGGCATTCCAGCTTCATCAGAATCATCTACGAATGATGCCGAATCTGCTGAACGTGAGCCATCTGCTGAAGATGCCGAGTTGTGGATTCAGTATCCCTACGCCCGTCGTGAGATGTTCAAAGAGCTTGCATTTCTTGCACCGGCTGCAGCGTTCTGCATTCTCGGCATGTGGCTCGCGCCGTTTCTGGTGACCAAGTTCGCCGGCTCGCCGACGCTGAACACATTGACCGGGAACATGGTTCCCGCGGCCGAGATCCCGTTCTGGCTGAGTGTTCTCGGCGGCTCGTTGATGGGTTACCTGATCGGTGGCGGCGTGGTCTGGGCGGTCCGCATTTTCGGATCGCTGGCGTTCGGGAAAGAGGCACTCGGGCTCGGTGATGTACACCTTGTCGCCGCGATCGGCGCATCCATCGGATGGATCGATGGCGTGCTCGGGTTCTTTGGTGCTGCGTTTGTCGGCTTGGCTTGGACACTGCTCGGAGCACTATTCTCCGGAAAACTCGGGCGTACGCTTCCCTACGGACCATACATTGCGATCGCGACGGTGCTCGTTTATCTGGGCAAACCGGGTGTCGAGTGGTTCCTGTCGCGTTTGCTCAATGCGCCAATCAACCTGCCGTGACGAATTGCGAAAAGAAGCGTGTGATGTGTCGAGCGTCCTTTGGCCGATGCTGATAGAGTTGGCAAGACTTGACCCGTGGGCACCACGGGCGAAGCGCGAACAACAATCCACAGGCCTCTTGAAAATCCAAGGACAAAGACATGAACCGACGACTGACTCTGCTGGCGACTGGGCTCTGCGCGACACTCTTGCTTGGTGGATGCAACACCGTTAAAAAAGCGGATTACAGCACAGCGGTCGATGAAAACACCGAACTTCGCGATCGGCTGGAAGAAGCTCAGGCTTCGTTGACCGAAGTCAACGAGAGAAACCGGTCTTTGACCTCAGCGAATCAGCAACTGTCCGACGAAAACAGGAGGCTCGCTCAGACGGCTGCCGATGCTCGTCAAAATGCTGATTCCGGCGGTAACGCGTTTAACCAGGGCAGCGTTGGCGCGGGACGCGAAGTGGTGATTGAAATCGCGGGCGATGTGTTGTTCAAGTCCGGCCAGATCGTGGTCACAGCGGAAGGCAAGCGAGCCCTTGACCGGGTGGCTTCGCGGATCAACTCTGAGTTCTCGGGTCGGACGGTCAGGGTTGAGGGGTATACCGACTCGGATCCGATCCGCAAAAGCGGCTGGAAGACCAATGAACGGCTCAGTTCTGAACGAGCACTGGCTGTCGAAGAATACCTGGTATCGAAGGGTGTGAACAAAGACCGGATTTATTCGGCCGCGTTCGGTGCGTCGAACCCACGATCGTCAAAATCGGCGAGTCGTCGCGTTGAGATCGTGATTCTTGCGGATTGATGGCTGCGAAGTAGCCGATAGGGTATGACCGGGGCTATTGTTGTCCTCGACCAGTTGGTCGAAAGTCGGGCGATTGGCGCAGTTGGCTAGCGCGCCTGCATGACACGCAGGAGGTCACAGGTTCGAGCCCTGTATCGCCCATTCGATTTCACACGACCAGATGGCTCGAGAGTTTTCTGGTTCGTGGAGAGGGAGATGAAACAACTCCCCATTCCGCGGCTTGCCGCCGTAGCTCAGTTGGTAGAGCAGCGGTTTTGTAAACCGCAGGTCGTCGGTTCGAGTCCGACTGGCGGCTTTGGATAGCATGACGAAAAAAGTCGACCGCTCCTGCAGTCGACTTTTCGTTTTGTGACTGGCTCAAAGGTCCGCTGGTATCGATCAGCCGCCGCGACCACCGGACTGTTCGCCGCCAGAATCGCTGCGGATTCCCAGGTCTGCGAGAACGGCCTGTGCGTGGTCGCTCTGGACCTTCTTGCCGCCTCGACGGCCTCCGGACTGTTCGCCCGCCAATGCGTCTGAGGATGCCCCGAGAGCGATGACTGTCACGCCGACGATGAGCAGGGTCTTGACAGCCTGCGCCGACTCTGCCATGACTTCACGCAGCCGCTTGAGTGCCCGTGATCGCATTTGTTCGATGGTGTTGGGTTTCATTTCACCGTGCATGGTGTTATCCAGAAGTTCCTGTCCTTGATCATCCGTCGCGCCGAGGGCTTCTGCCACGCGGTGACGCTCGGCAACTTCGTGCCATGATGCTGCAGCCCGTCGGCGGACCTTTTCAGAGACCGAAGCCCTGACGGCTGCAAGTTTATTTTCGATTTCTTCACGCTTTTCGAGGTCGACCTCGGCGGCCTTGACGGACGCGAGTCGTTCGGTGCGTGAGAGAGCAGCGACGACATCCTTGGTGCGTTCCATTCGGCGCCAGTGTTGCCGCGAGAGTGCGAGGTACGCCCAGCGTGCAAGGGTGCGGGCGTTGGCAACGACGCGGTCGATCGCCTGCTGCGGCGTTGGACTGTCATGGAAAGTGGGGGCCTGATCGAGGCGAAGCATGCGCCAGACTCGATCGTCACACCATGCCACCATGTCGAAGACATCCATCGTGCTGTCGGACAACGAGCGCGACGCACGCGTGCACGCGTTCTCGATGGCCTGACGGGCGTCCTGTTCATAGAGGCGCCAGAATTCGTTTTGATGCTGTTCGTTCATCATTGTTTGGCTCCTCTCTTTCAATGCTTGCGTTCGTCCCAACGAGCGAACAACTCGGCGAGCGTGGGGACATCAATCGCTACCTCACGGAGGCGAGTTTCGTAATCGAGGTAAGCTGTCAGTTCGCTGCCCTCATGGAGCAAATCGGGCATCTCGAGCAGCAACTGGCAGATGCCGTCGGCTTCTTCGTGGTACCCGGCCATCCATAACGCCTGCACCCCGGTCAGCAGAATCGGCACACGATCGGGAGCGACTTCCTGAGCAAGCAGGAACCACTCGACCGCCTCTTCGGTCCGGTCAGCACGGATGCACCGATCGGCGAGGTTGCCGAGACTGATCTCCTTGCGGCGATCGGTGTCGGCGTATCGCAACGCTGCGATCTCGAAACGGATGGCGCTCTCGAGTTCACCGGATGCAGAGTGCACGAGCGCTCGCTGATTCGGCCTTGCCCATGCGGGGTTGGGGTGGTCTTCGCCATCCGTCTCGTCGTACTTGTCCAACAGGCTGAACAGTTCGGCCCGGACTTGCTCACACAGTTCATCGTCATTGTCGGTGCGCGCTGCATGGAGCGTGTTGCAGCCATCCATGATCGCTGCTTCGATCGGCGACATGTCATCGGGATTCGGAGAAGTTACCAGGCTGGCATCGTTCACGGTTATCAATGTACTCGACATGATGTGTTCCCTCCAAATCGCACCGTGCGACCTTCGCCCGGCTGTTCATATCAGTGAACCGCAAACAAGGTCGTTTTCTGACAGAGTTGTTCGTAAATACCAACAAAAAGTTGCTTCGAGGTCGGTTTTGCGTATCTGAAAGGCATTTTTACAACAACTTGTCAGGTTTGAGGTTACGGAATCGGTGTTGAACCTGACAGGCACATGCCTGCCACAGGTCGAACAGGGCCCGTCGGCTTGAACCCGTTCCTCTTGAAAGCGGGACGGGATACGAGGACATCACGAAAAGGAGATGAATTATGATGCGCTTTTCTCGCGCTTCAGCGCGATCGCTGCGGGCATTGCTCGTGGCTGCTGCTCTGGCAACGCCGTTGACGCTGGCGTCAACAGCAGCTGCAGATCATGATCGCGGTTATCGGCAGGTGCAACGAATCGGTTCGTTGCGACTCGATGGTCGTTTGTACACGATTACTGACGGTCAGCCCGTTGCTGAACAGATTGCGGCTGCATTCTGTCGTCGGGGATACCGCGCGACGGTTGACTGCGACACGGTTGTTGTTCACTTTGACTATGGCTGCCGTCCCAGGTTCAGTTGGAGCGGATGCGATTTCCGAGTCAGCCAGCAGTGGAAGGGCGACTGTCTTATCCTCGAAGTCGGACAACGCCGCCAGTATCAGAGGCCGGCGCGGCCGAGTTGGGAATGTTCGACTGGTCCGCGTGTGACCTATGGCACGATCTCGCCGTCAGATTTCCGTTATGGACGCAGTACGAGCCGTGGCGGCGAACAGTCAGGTGGGGTGTATTTTTCGCCGCGGATTCACACGAGTGTTGTGACGGTTCGGGGGGGCTATCGAGACGACCCTGACTGGGGTCGCCGGAACGGCCAATACCCTCGATACGATCACGGGCCGACCCGCAGTTGGGACCGTTCGTGTGACACTGGTTTTGATGTTCGGTACAACTGGAAGAGCCGACGGCGATAGACGCGGCTCACTCGAGGTCAAAAAATGAACGCGGGGTGCCAACGACGGCGCCCCGCGTTTATTGGTCAGTGACGGTCAGGCTGCGAGCGATTCACCTTCTTCGAGTTCTTCCATCGCTGATGTACCAAGTTGAGCGAACATGACCTGTTCGAGAGCCGCGAGGCGTGTTGCGATATGAACGGGGTCATCGCCTGTGAGTTCAGCGATTTCGAGGTCGGACAATCCGTCGGCCCAACGCAGATACACCAGATGCCGTTCACCCCCGGGCAGGTCATCAATCAAGCGACGCATGGTTGTGAATCCGAGTGCTGTCATGGCGTACTCCGTCAGGTCCAGTCCAATCGCCCGTTGCGATTGCTCTGTACATCGGAATTGCGCACGCAAGGCGTGAGAAATACGCCCCATTGCATGACTTCATTGTGTCAGAGTGTACTCATCTGGTAAAAAACCCACGAAAGTGGGGGGTCGAGCCTGTGACTTATTGCGACTGGTCCATCGGAATGTCGGTGCCCTGCTCGGCTGCGCATTGCTTTGCCAGGTCATAACCAGCATCGGCATGACGGAAGATTCCCATCGCGGGGTCGTTGGTCAGAACCCGATCGAGCCTGGCAGCAGATTCCGGGGTGCCATCGGCCACGATGACCTGCCCGGCGTGTTGGCTGAACCCGATCCCGACACCTCCGCCATGATGAAAACTCACCCAACTGGCACCGCTGGCAATGTTGACCATGAGATTGAGTAACGGCCAATCACTGACGGCATCTGTGCCATCTTTCATCGACTCGGTTTCTCGATTGGGACTGGCGACAGAGCCGCAGTCAAGGTGGTCGCGGCCGATGACGATCGGCACCTTGATCTGTCCATCTGCAACAAGGTCATTGAGGATTTTGCCCGCCTTGGCTCGTTCGCCGAGCCCGAACCAGCAGATTCTTGCTGGCAAACCCTGGAACGAGAAGCGGGGGGCGCAGTTCGCGAAATCGCCTGCGAGCAGTGCATCGGGATTGGCGTGGCAACTGAGGAGCCAACGATGAAGCCGTTCGTTGTAGCCGCCGTCTTCTTTTGGAAACGCTTTGAGTAACGCCAGGTCGGTGCGGTAGATATCTGTCGGATCACCCGAAAGTGCAACCCATCGGAACGGGCCGCGCCCGACGCAAAACTGTGGTCTGATGAACGCCGGGACGAATCCGGGGAAATCGAATGCGTCTTTAAAACCGTGGTCGAAAGCGCGCTGGCGCAGGTTGTTGCCATAGTCAAATGTGATCGACCCACGGCTTTGCAACGCCACCATGGCGCGAACATGTCGATCCATCGAAGCCATCGAGAGTTCGACATAGTGGGTGGGGTCTGTCTTGCGCATCTCCGGGGCTTCGCAGCAACTCAACTCAACCGGCAGATAACCTTCGAGCGGATCATGTGCACTCGTCTGGTCGGTCAGCACATCGGGTGTGATGTTTCGCTCGAGAAGCCGTTCGAGGAGTTCGACGGCGTTGCAGTGAACGCCGATGCTGCGAGCGGTTTGGCTTTGTGTGAGTTCAACTGCTCGATCGATTGCCTCGTCAACACCGGTGACGATCTCATCGAGATAGTCGTCGGTCAGTCGGCGTTCGAGATGAGCGTGATCGACATCTGCGATCAGACAAGTTCCGCCGTTGAGCGTGACTGATAGAGGCTGAGCGCCGCCCATGCCTCCGCATCCGGCCGTGACGCACAGTCGACCAGCGAGCGTGCCGTTGAAGTGCTCGCGCGCACACTCAGCAAAGGTCTCGTAGGTGCCTTGCAAAATGCCTTGCGTACCGATGTAGATCCAACTGCCTGCGGTCATCTGGCCGTACATCATGAGCCCGCGCGCTTCGAGATCGTCGAACAAATCCTGTGTCGCCCAGTGGGGGACCAGGTTACTGTTTGCGATCATGACACGCGGCGAATCAACAGTCGTCTGCACCACACCGACGGGCTTGCCTGATTGAACGAGCAAGGTCTCGTCTGGCTCGATGCGTTGAAGTGTTTCGACGATCGCATCGAACGCTTGCCACGACCTGGCCGCACGCCCTCGCCCGCCATAGACAACGAGGTCTTCAGGGCGTTCGGCAACTTCAGGATCCAGATTGTTCATGAGCATTCGCATCGCGGCTTCGGCCTGCCACGATTTGCAGGTTCGCTCGCTCCCTCGTGGGGCGCGCACTGTGCGCTTGCTTGCAGTTGATTGCGATTGATCGATCGTTGCAGTAGGTGCCATTCGTGTGTCCCGCCTTCATGGAATGAGAATGCTCACTTTGGTTGTACGACAAAGCAACGACAGATACAACTGACTTTGCAAAAAACAGCGTGGATCAGGAAGCACAGGCTTCGTCGAACGCACCCTCAGCGATGCGAGAATCGAGCGTGCGCAAGTCTGTCGCCGGCGGCCGATCTGCATCAAGCGGCGGGATGACATCACGCACAATTGCCGCGATTGACTCAACACCTGCACCCGAACGCAAAGGTCGATGCATCTCCAAGGCCTGCACACTGCAGAGCAGTTCTGCCGCCACGACATGTCGTAGGAGCGAAACGGCGCGATCGGCTTTTGCAACCGCGCGCGGGCCGAAAGAGTTGTAATCTTCCATCTCGGCGCAGGTCGGAATGTTTGAGACGGTCGCAGGGGTGCAGAGTCCGATGAGTTCATTGCAGGCTGCTGCGGCAGCATACTGCACAATCATGTAGCCGGAATGGAGCCCTGGATAGGGGCTCAAGAACGGTTTGAGCCCCGTCTCCTTGTCAAAGACTGAGAGCATGTGAAAAAGCCGGCGTTCGGCGATGCCGGCAGCGTGTGAGATCGCAAGTGCGAGCGTGTCCAACGGAAGGGCGATGGGCATGCCATGGAAGTTGCCTGCGCTCACGATGTCGGCCAGATTCTCATTGCCTTCAAACACGAGCGGATTGTCGGTGACGGCACCGAGTTCGGCTTCAATCGCGGCACGCGCATAATCGAGTAGATCGTGAGCCGATCCGAGAACGCCCGGGGCGCATCGGAATGAATACGGATCTTGCACACGCGGGTCGTCAACCGAGTGCGAGTGTGCGATTTCGCTGCCATCAAGAAGTAGGCGTAACCGCCGGGCGACGGCAGCCGCGCCGGCGTGCTTACGCGCGTCATGAACTCGTGCATCGAGAAAACGATGGGTCGTCTTGTTGGCATCCATCGCCAGTGCCGTCGAACCAAGGGCGATCTTGAACGCTCGCGTGCAATCGTGGATGACGAGCGCGCCGCGACCCGCCATGAGGTGCGTGCCATTGATCAGTGCGAGGCCCTCTTTTGCCTCAAGCGAAAGGGGGGTTATGCTCGCAGCCCTTAACGCGTTGGCGCTGCTCGATTGAACGCCGTTGTGAAGGCAGTGGCCTTCACCCAGCATGGTCAACGCAATGTGTGAAAGCGGTGCGAGATCGCCAGAGGCACCGACAGAGCCGATTTCGGGTACTTCCGGCGTGATTCTCGCGTTCAGCAAAGCGACAATTGTTTCGACCAGAATCGGTCGGACCCCAGACAAGCCGCGGCTGAGCGATCCGGCGAGAGCAATCATTGTGGCTCGAACAACACACTCGGGCAGGATCTCGCCAACACCTGACGCGTGAGAGCGGATCAGATTGAGTTGTAGCCCGGTAAGCGCATCGTCGTCAATACGCGTTTGCGAGAGCGAACCGAAGCCAGTGTTGATGCCGTAGTACGGCTTTCCATCAGCGACGGTGGCCAAGAGCCGCCGACGAGAGCCGATCATGCGTTCGACGGTCTGTGGCGTCATCGACACAACTGCGTGTTCGCGTGCGACACGAACGACTTGTGCGATTGTCAGTGGCGAACCGTCGAGTGTGAGTGCGTTGGTCATGGTCACGCATGGTGGCGTGCCAAGCTGCAGGAAGCAAGTCGGGGCCGGTGTGATTGAACGCTTCTCTTGCCTACGGGCCGAACTCGAATGGGTCGATCGTGCTGAATGGGCTCACTCACTTAATAGGTCCTATAATATATATTATGGATAGCATAAAGCCGAAATGGTCGAATCACGGTGAAACTGCCAGCGATACGCGCAGGTTGGTCGTTTGTGGTCTTGAGATCGGTCGATATGATCGACTGAGACATTGTCAGCCGGATTCGAAATGTCCTTGAAGGGGAGAACACCTTGCACAAGCATGTGACCGCCATTGTTTTTGGTCTCGTTTCGGTCTTTCTTACGACACTGGCGATCGCTACAGAGCCGTTGCAGTTGGATGAGCCTCGGCTGAACGCACTCGAAATCGGCGAGCGAATACTGATCGAGCATGTCTCGCTGGGACAAACCGGCCTCTTCACACTCGATGTTGAGCGGTTTCGGGTTGACACGCCGGAAACAAAGATCGTCGAAGGAACAGCTGACGGCGACCGAAACCTACCGCCGCGTGACCTGGTGTTGCTGAAGGGGACTGTGGTTGGCGACGATGAAGACTCTTTGGTCTTTCTGTCAGTCGGGGCGTATGGCGTGCATGGGTTCATTTCCCGGCACGATGCATTATGGTCGATCAGTTCCGGACCATATGTCGGATTGCTCGGGCCGCATCAGCAGGTCTTGGTGACCTCGGCGGAAGAGTTCCAGGATATTCGACCCGGAGTGTGCCTTGTTGATGCCAATGATCCGTGGTTTTACCCCCCTGCTGAGGAAGTGAATCCGATTGGTCCTACCGGACTGACGACAGATCGTGGAGGTTCAGCGTGTGAACTGGCGCCGATTGCGATTGACTCAGACTATGAGTTCACTGCCAACTTGTTTGGCGGCAATGTCTCCGCTGCCGCCGATTATGCAGTGACGCTTCTGGCTGGTGTTTCGACGATCTACGAACGCGATGTGCGGGTTGCGCTCTCGCTCGGGTATCTGCGCGTTTGGGGTGAGAATGTTGATCCGTATGGATCACCCAATGAAGACCTTGGTCGTTTCCTGGAAAAGGTTCGCAACCACTGGCGATCAACGATGAGCGGTCAGGAGCGTGTCGTGGTCCAGGGGCTTTCAGGTCGCAACCTCGGTGGCGGGTTGGCTTGGGTGAACACGATTTGCAGTAACGATTGGGGCTACGGCGTTTCTGCGAATCTCGGCGGCTCATTCCCGATGCCGATCGAAGATCATCGCGGGGGCAACTGGGACCTGATGGTGGTTGCCCATGAGATGGGACATAACTTCGGCACCGGCCACACACACGACTCCTACGACCCGACCATTGATGACTGCGGAAATGGTGACTGCAGCAACGCGTGGGGTGGGACGATCATGAGTTATTGCCACACCTGCCCCGGTGGTCTGGCGAACATGGTCATGTCATTTCATCCTCGCGTTCAGGAAGTCATCGAAGCAACAGTCGCAGGACGCGATTGCTTTACGCTTTTGCCAGACGGTGTTTCGGCGATCGACGATCGTGCTGATACTGTTGTGAATGCTTTGGTGACCATCGATGTGCTCGCCAATGATGTTGACCAGAGTTGCGGCGTGCCATCGATTACGACAATCGACGATTTTTCGGTTGCCGGCGGAACAATCGAGGTGATCGCGTCCGAGCCGCTCAATCGCGTGAGGTACACCCCCCCGACCGGATTCGTCGGGGAAGATACCTTCAGTTACGCAGTTGACGATACGGTGTCTGCAACTGTCACGGTCGTTGTTCACGCCTTCAGGCCGGCCGACCAACCGAGCGATCCACAGCTAGGTGTGCAGGCTGCCTATTACTGGCTTCCATCAGCGGTCATGCTGCCGGACTTTGACTCGATGACCCCCTACTACGAGTTTGTGATTCCGGAGGTGCACTTCCCCGCCACATTGGGACAGTTCGGGACAAGTGGACTCGAAAACAACCTTGGTGCCGTCTTTGAAGGATTTATCCAGATCCCGTTTCCGGGTCTGTACACGCTGGAAATTGAGTCTGATGAAGGGAGCCGCCTGTATTTGGGCGATTCATTGCTGATCGAGAATGACGGCATCCATCGCATGACGACGCAGTCCGCCGTTGCCGCACTGTATCCCGGGCTTCATCGAGTCAAGATCGAGTATTTTGAAGCGACAGGATATGCAGGACTGATCGTTCGACTCGGTACTTCCGGGACAACGCCAACGGTCATCCCTGCATCATCGTGGTTCCATTCAGAGGCCCCCCTCTGCCCGGTCGATCTGACTGGCGATGATCAGGTCGATTTCTTCGATGTACAGGCGTTCTTGAATGCGTATGCGATGCAATCATCCGTCGCCGACTGGAACAACGATGGCGTATACAACTTCTTTGATGTGCAGGCGTATCTTGGGGCTTTCGCCGTTGGTTGTCCATAAAGGACTGGATCGCTGCGGTCTTTAGTCGTCACACGCGTAGAAGAACTTTGCTTCGATGATCTTGCTGTCTTCTACCGTATAGAGACAGGTCTCAGCGAGTAGCGTTCTCTGGCCGGCCATCGGACCATCTTGAAAAGTGACTTCGGTTCGACTTTCGCAGATGAACTGGTTGCCGTTGATGAGTGGCGCACTGACTTTTGCACTGTGGACTTCGGTTGTGTTGCGCCAGTGTTCGCTCATCTTGAGCAGTTCCTGCTTGCCCTCCGTCACGCGTTTGTAGGGGCTTCCGGGCATTTCCGTAGGCTCGATATGCCGTGCGTTGTCAGCATAGCACTCGACCATGGCTTCATGGTGCATGCCATCATTGCAAAGCGAAGTCAGGCGTTCGGCAACTTCCTGGATCGATGGTGTGGTCATGGCGCATTGTATACGAGCGGTACCGATTGGTGCCTGGTTTACCTGTACCGATTGGAGCTGCGAATTGGCTTCGGACACGAAAAACGGCGGCCCGTCACCGGTGCCGCCGTCTCTAGATGACTTTGCGAATCGTTACTCGCAGCCAGCAGCGAATCCGGCGAGGAATGCGAGCGCATCGAAGAAGTCGAACATGTCGTCGTTGTTGAAGTCGCCGATGGGATCTTGAGCCGCGAAGGCGATCAAAAACATCTGCACATCGAAGAAGTCGAGCAGGCAGTCCCGGTTGAGGTTAGCGGGCACATCGCATTCGGGTGTGAAGCCTCGAACGACGAGAACGCGGTCCCCTCCGCCGAAGGTTGAAAACAGGAAGTCGCCGGTGAGCGGGTCGCGTGTTCCACCTTCTGCGCCGCTCAGTCCGGTGATGAAGACTCGTTCTGTGTCGATGATCGGATCGCCGTTTGCGTCAGTTTCGTAAGTCACAATCTGCCCGCTGCTATACCCGCTTACGAGAACGCTCTCGACTGGAAAGAGTGTTGCGCCGGCTTCCACATAAACAATGCCTTCCGGGCCGCCACCGATGGTGATGGCGTTTGTCGGGGCGGATATATCGTAAGTGCCATTCCCGTCTGGTGACAGTTCCGCGTCGTGCCAGACGGAGGCATTAAACGATGCAACTTTGAGTCGTCCGGCTCCTTGGAAACCGTCGGGCACAACCATCATTGCGCCGAGTGATGATGTGAAGCCGAGTGCTGTGAGATTATCGTCGCGAGCGGTTTCGGTCTCACCGGGAAGGATCTGCCCGATGTTGTTGTTGCTGTAGCGTGAATAGAACAGCACGCCGCCAGGGCCATAAAAGAGCCCGCCATCGATGTTGGGTGCTGGTGCGAACACCGTTGACGATTCACCGAATCCGATGACATGATCATCAGCATCGCGAATGACGGGAACCGCATGCAGAGTGCCACTCGAACTGTTGGCAGAACCGCCGATCAAGAGCGTGTCAGGATCATCGGCTTTGAATACAAGCCCGCCGAGTGATCCGGGCACATCCGGGGGGGTTCCCAGATCAGTAAAGGTATAGGCACAGGCGTAAAACGGATCGACGGTCTGGGCTGTGGCGACGGTCGAGGCACTTCCACAGATAACGGCTGCGCATCCAAGTTTAAACAAAAGCGACATCTCTCTCTCCTCTGTTGAGGTACCGGTTGGGCTGACGCGTTCGGTACTTTATGTCGTCAATGTTATCGCAAGTGAATCGATTGAACAAGGCCTTTTTGGAGGCTGTAGAAGCAACCACGATGGTTTTCGGTCCTATGAACAGACTTGTTGGAGAAACGAAGTCAATCGTCGTTTGTGGATGTTGTTTGGTGTGCAGCTTGAATTCGGATACGATGTACGCGGTGCCGCTGCAGGTTCAGTGACTGTCGGTCGCGGTTGTTCGTACTGACGCGGGGACTTCGGAACGGAGAGAGATGAGATGAAGCGAGTTGCTTTTTTGATGTCGATGGTGTTTGCGAGTTGGAGTGCGTCTGCTGGACCTGAGTGGCCGGAGGTCGGCGATGCTGGTTCGTTACCAGGCAGCGCACAGCCGACAGAGGGAATGGGAGCACTGACGAAGATCACAGGCCGACTGGAAGGACCACAAGGACTTCCATCGCTTGGCGAGGACGACTTTCAGGACATGTACTTGATCAACATCGTCAACCCGAACCAGTTCCGAGCATCGACGGTGATCGATGACGGCGGGATTGCGGCATTCAATTCGCACCTGTGGCTCATCAAAGCCGATGAACGGGCACTCCTCGGAACACTCGGCTTCCCCCCCGATCCAAACGGGGCCCGATTGCTCCGATTCTCGACGGACGAAACGGGCGCCGGTGTGAAAGAGCCGGGGCTGTATTACCTGGCGATCTCAAGCGTCGGTAGTATTCCGCTCGGTGGCATCGGCCCAGGTCCTATGTTCAACTTTGGCTTCCCCGGCGAGATATCCGGACCGGATGGCGTCGGCGGCATGATGAACCCGATCGTGGACTGGACGGACGGTGTGCAGTTCGGCGTCTATGAGATTGTGCTCAATGGCGTCGCGCTGATCGAGCCGGATTGCCCAGCCGATTTGACGGGGAATGGCGTACTGGATTTCTTTGATGTCCAACTTTTCCTGTCGTTCTTCGCCAATGACGATGTCATCGCGGACTGGAATGGCGATGGGCTGTTCGATTTCTTCGATGTTCTGCTCTATCTCAACGATTTTGCAGCCGGGTGTCCATAGAAACAACACGACCGTAATGACGGTCTTGGTGGAACCAGGACTCGAGTACACCGGCGAAATTCGCAAATCATCGTTTCGGCTACAAATCGAGTAGCGTTCGACACCGCTCCACCACTTCGGCGATCGGAACGAGCGAACCCTTGCCAGCATCGGTACGGGCTTTGAGTTCCACGCTGTTCTGCGCCAGAGCCTTGGCACCGATCGTGAGACGGATGGGGATGCCGATGAGATCAGCATCATTGAACTTCACACCCGGGCGTTCGTCACGGTCGTCGATGAGAACATCAAATCCGCTGTCAGCAAGTTGATCGGCGAGCGCGTCCGCGGCTGCGATGGTCTCGGCGTCGGGCTTGATCAGCGTGACCAGAATGTGATACGGCGTGATCGGCGCAGGCCAGATGATGCCGTTGTCGTCGCACGACTGTTCAACGCATGCGGCGACGGTGCGGCTCACACCGATGCCGTAGCAACCCATGATCACCGGGTTGCGTTCACCGTCCTTGCCGAGGATTTCAAATCCCATTGCTTTGGAGTATTTGTCACCGAGTTTGAATATGTGCCCCACTTCGATGCCGCGCTTGGCTTCAAGCGAAACACCCGACGCGCGTGGTGACGGGTCGCCGGCCTGAGCATTGCGGATGCTCGTGACCGTGGCTGTTTTCTCAGGATCGCCGCCCAGGTCGCGTTGCCAGTTGAAATGCTTGACATGGTGATCAGGTTTATCTGCCCCGGTGACCCAGAACATGGGCTTGCTCTTGGCGGCGTCGAAACCGACGGCGGCATCCGGGTCAACAAGGAGCACGACATCATCGCGTCCAGCGGCGATCGCGGGTGAGACATAACCGATGGCGAATCCTGCGGCTTTGGCTGCGGCGATATCACCGATGGCGACGGATCCCCCCACCACATCACGGACCTTGCCTTCGTTGACATCTTGGTCGCCGCGTACGCACGCGAGGATCCACTTGCCGTCGTGCTGACCACCATTGGCCTTGAAGACCACTGTTTTGAGCATATTTGCCGGTTTGACCTTCAGCAACTTGCAAACTTCCTCGATGCCCGGGCAATCGGGCGTATGCACGGTGTCGAGGTCGCCGGTCGGGTCGCCACAGAAATATCCGCCTTCAGGCGCAGGGCGTTCGCCAATCTCGGCTTTTTCAACATTCGCCGCATATCCCGTACTGGGGCAAACGAGTATTGTGTCTTCACCCGTTTCGGCGTTGACCATGAACTCGTGGCTTGCTGAACCACCGATCGGCCCGGCTTCCGCTTCAACCACGGTGAAGTCCAGGCCACAACGGGTGAAGATATTGACATACGCCTGATACATGCGGTCGTAGGTTTCGTCGAGTCCCCCCGCTCCATGCGTGATAATGCAGCCATCCTGCACCGCTTCACCTTGTTGGCTGGCATGAAATGAGTACGCATCCTTCATGATGAACTCGCGGCAGCGGAGCAGACCAGCACGCGGGCGAAACTCGTCGCGATACTTGGTCTGGATCTGATACACGCTGAGCGGCAAAGCCTTGTATGAACTGACAGCGGCGCGCAGTGTGTCGGTGATGACTTCTTCGTGCGTCGGGCCGAGGAACTGTGCTCGCCCGTGACGATCTTCAAGCGTGATGAGCAAATCGCCGTAGTCCTGATCGCGTCCGGTCGGTTTGAGCAGTTCGAGCGGCATCAGGGCTGGTAACAACAATTCGCCCGCGCCCGTTGCATTCATCTCTTCACGCACGATTTGCTCGACCTTACGAAGCACGCGATATCCGAGTGGCAGATAGGCATAGACGCCAGCGGTCACCTTGCGGATATACCCAGCCCGCGAAAGGAAGATATGACTTGGGGTCTCGGCATCCGCTGGCGCTTCGCGCGTCGTTGGGATAAGGGACTGCGTCCATCGGCTGATGTCGCCTCGAACAGTCGTTTGGTTCGTGTTGTGCGTCTCAGTGGTCATGGGACCGGAGTGTAGGTTGGCGTGGTCGCATGTTTGCGAACACGATGAGAAATCAATCCCAGACACGCCTATGCGAACGAGCGTGGTGAGATTCATAGTCAACCGGCTACCATCGCTTGTTCGATAGTCTTTTTGATCTCACGCCGAGTCTGCCCATGAAAGGACTTGCCATGCTCAATCGCATCAATCGTTGTCTCGGGGTTGGTCTTGCCGGCGCCTGTCTGGGCAGCCTTGCGGTGGCTCCCATGAGTGGTTGTGAGTCGAGCAATCTGGGCGGGCTACTCGGATCTCCTGCAGCGATGGAACTGCTTTCACCATTGGTGAAACAAGCAGCCAATACCTATCTGAACGATCTGGCACTCCTGACTGAGTCTTTGGGCGAGTTGACGAGTTTGTCGGGCGTGCTTGCGTTTGTCGAAAAGATCGAGCCGACAGTGCGCCAACTCTCGTCGGCCTACCAGACTTTGGCGGGGACAACCGGTGACGAGCGGGCCAACCTTCTCAAGGCGTTCGGACCAAAGTTCGAGTCGGCCAACGCGTCTTTCCTGCAAGCATCGACCGAAGCCACGGGTGATGGCATGTGGAATCGGGCGCTCTCGCCGGTGCTTGAACAAGTCAACATGTTCGAATAGCCTGCATGAGAACTGACGAAAGTTCCAACTTTCGTCGCGGCTACCGGCGTCGTCGCTGCAGATGAGTCAGTCGTTCTGTCGACTCAAGCGTGTCAGCGCATCTTCAAGGTCACGGGCATCGATCTGACCGTCGTAGTTGACATCGGCTCGCAGGCTCCCCCCGGCGTGCCAGTCCATGAGCGTCAACAACTCGCCGTCGCTCACCGAGCCGTCGCGGTCGAGGTCGTAACTGACGAGGAACAGGCGTTGATCGCGTTCGATCGCGAGTTGTTCCATCAGGGCGGTCCACTCGGCGGGGGCGAGTCGTTCGTCGGCGTTGGTGTCGCCCATGCCGACGGCTTCGTTCCAACGGCGCAGATAGAAATCCACTTCGCTCACCGCACCAAGCGCCTCCACCATCTCGTCATACGCTCTATTGGCAGCAGCGAAAGCAGCGTTCTCAGCAAGGTCGATGTCACCGTCGCCGTTGGCATCAAATGACTCAAACTCGGGCGGCATCGGCAGATTGCCCGTCAGGTCCGTGCGGATCGCGTCTTCGCTCAGATCGAGCAACCGCATCGCGAAAAGCAGATCTTGTGCGGTCAGCAAGGCGACCTCAGACAGATCGACGCCGACGAGTGAGTCTTCGAACTGGGCCCGCAGGCGTTCTTCGTGGATATGGCGATCGAGATTCTCTTCAAACAAGCCGGCAACCTCCATCGCGTCGAGTTCTCGATCGACCAAAAACTGGATGCGAGCTTCGTGTTCGGCTGCCGCCCCCCGCTGCTGTTCGTCGCCGGAGAGTACGCCGTCGTTGTCGGTATCCCATGCGTCGAGTTGTGCGCGCGACAGGACGGCGGTCAGGGCGGCTTCGTTGTCGAACGATTCGCCTGCGAAGAACGGGTGTGTGCCTGGGTCGGGGACAGCCTCAATGTCGGCGAGGAAGTCGACGACTTCGTTTTCGTCGAGAACGCCGTCGCCATTGGTGTCGAGGGCTGCGAGGGTTTCGACCTCGATCATGGCGGCGTTGATGGCATGCTGGGGTGACTGACGGTCGGTGCCGTGTGTTGCTGCAAGCAGTGCGAGGACACGGGCTTCGAGTTCGTTGTACGGCCTGTCCGCAGGCCTGTTGGCATTGACCCAGTCGGTCGCTGCTTTGAGGTGCGCATCGTAGACCGGCGTCGCGTTTGTCCCGGCTGTGCTAATCAGGGCTCGCAGCCGATCGATCGCCGAGCCGGACTGGTTGCTGTCTGTGATGTTGTCAGATGCTCCGCCGCCGTCGTTGATGATCGAACGATTGTTCTCGGTGTCACGGCCGGTGTTGGCTTCGGGCGTTGCACTCGAGTTCGCATGAGAACCGAAGCCGGGCCCGAGGACCAAGACGAGCACCCCGACCACAAGGACCGCAGCGATGAAAGCAACCACAACATTTCTGTTCATCGGCGATTCCTCCGCGGCAACCTTGGCCGAGATTGCTCCTCTGCGCTCAGCGAAGTGTAGAGCGGCTTCGAAGGCTGCAGCGACGGCGTATCGCTGCGAAGTCAAAAGATCGCAGATCAGGGGATCAAATCAACAGGGCGGCTTCGGTCGCCTTTTTCATGCGCGCGAGCCAACGGCGGATGCTGTACACTCGTGCGGTCCTTTGAACTCACGGAGTCCGTTATGCGCCCCATTCATGTGCCTGTCGTTTCCGCTGTTGTCCTTGCACTCGCTTCGATTGCGCCCGTTGCAGCAGCCGATGTTGTTCTGCCCAAAGTGATCGGCGATCACATGGTGTTGCAGCGGAATGCCGATGCCGCCATTTGGGGCTGGGCCGTCCCTGGTGAGCGCGTTCGCGTGCGCGGGTCGTGGATGGCTGAAGACCGGGCTGTCGAAGCGAACCCCGACGGACGCTGGTTGGTTCGTTTGCCCACGCCGGACGCGGGTGGGCCGCACACCGTCACCATCACCGGCGAGAATACGATCACGCTCAACGATGTACTCATCGGCGAGGTCTGGATTTGTGGCGGGCAGTCGAACATGGAATGGCCGATCCGTGCGATCTCACCTGACGACGCAAAGATCACCATCGCTGAAGCCAATGACCCAATGATTCGGTTGTTTGAAGTTCGTCGGCAGGTGTCGCTGCAACCTCGGGCCGATTGTGAAGCCGGGCTCTGGGGTCCGATGACGAGTGAACGAGCGCCCGAATCGAGTGCGGTCGCGTACTTCTTTGCCAAAGAACTCCGTGAAAAACTCGGCGTGCCTGTCGGCTTGATCGAATCGAACTGGGGCGGCACACGCGTCGAAGCGTGGATGAGCCCGGGTGCGCTCGATCCATTTAGCGAGTACGCGGGCACGCTGGAAACAGTTCGGCTGTCGGCTGGCGACCCGGGCAACCGTTCAACCATGATCGAAACGCTGACCGAGCGCTGGTGGGAAGGGCTCGATAAGAACGGCCCGCAGAGTTGGACACTCCCCGGCGGATTCGATGACAGCGGCTGGGAAACAATGGAACTCCCCGCGACGCTCTCGGGCAACGGTCTCGAGAACTTTGACGGCGTGGTGCGCTTCCGCAAGACGGTCGATCTACCCACGGGTTGGGTTGGTAAACCCGTGACGCTGACCCTCGGGCCGATCGATGATTACGACGATGTCTGGTTCAATGGCCGACACATCGGCAGCACGCACGGCGACAATCAGTGGGCAGCCGTCCGAAAGTATGAAGTCCCAGGCGAAGTCGTTCGCGGTGGGAAGAACACCATTGCTGTACGCATTCTCGACACCGCCGGCCCGGGAGGCATCAATGGCTCAGCCGGACAGATGAATGTGCAGCGCGAAGACATGTTGGTCACGATCGCTGGCGATTGGAAATACCAGGTCGGTCAGAAGGCGAGTGACCTGCCGCCTCGACCGACCGGTCTCAATGTCGGCCCGAATACGCCCACGGCTCTGTATCATGGCATGATCACTCCCCTTCTACCTTTCACCGCCAAGGGTGCGATCTGGTATCAGGGCGAATCGAATGTTGGCAATGCGGCTCGGTACGCCGAGTTGTTTCCAGCGATGATTCAGGACTGGCGACGAGCGTTCCGCAATGACGACCTGTCGTTCTACTTCGTTCAGATTGCACCGTTCAACTATGGCAATGACACGGGCAACGCCGCTCGCTTACGCGACAGTCAGCGCACGACGCTCGCCCTCGAAGGAACAGGCATGGCGGTGACCATGGATATCGGCAATCCGCGCGACATTCATCCGCGCAACAAACGCGATGTGGGCGATCGCCTGGCGCGTTGGGCACTCGCCAAAGACTACGGGCAAACAGATGTTGTGTACTCAGGACCGCTCTTCAGTTCCGCAGTCGTCAAAGGTAACTCGGTGGTTGTGTCCTTCGATCATGTGAACGGAGGATTGGTCAGTCGAGGTGGGTCTTTGACGCACTTCACCATCGCGGGCGCTGACAAGAAATTCGTCGCAGCAAATGCTGTGATTGAGGGTGACACGATTGTCGTTTCAAGCCCGGATGTCGAAGCCCCGATCGCTGTTCGATACGGCTGGGGCGCAGCCGATGAACCCAACTTGTTCAACGGCGCAGGCTTGCCCGCATCGAGTTTCAAAACGGATGACTGGGACTGATCTGATCAGGATTTGAGTATTCGCGTACGACTAGAAGTTGAATACGGCATCCATCACGCGGGTGAGAAGCCCCTTCTTGGCTGCGTTACGGACATCGCCCTTGTTTTCAAGTGTCATACTCAAATTTGCCATCTGTGACGACAACACCGTATTGCCATTGGTGATGTCTTCCTGGCGAACGACACCAGCAAGCACAAGTGTCTGTACTTCATCGTCCTTGGTGATGACCTTCGTCGCCTGCAGGACGAGCGTGCCGTTTGGCTTGACCTCGATGATCTGCGCCGTAATTCTGGCGTTGAACTTGTCTGATCGTTCGTAGTCGCCTTCGCCTTTGAAGTCCCGGCTCATGCTGGCATCGAGCAGCGTCTGGTTTGTGAGCCCCCCTTCACGAAGTCGCAACTCGAGCAGTTCCCATGGGTCGATCAGAGCATTGATGCCGACATCGGCCGAAGTGCTTTTCTTGGTGTCAAGCGACTGTGAACTGGTCTGCTTGCTGGTTTCATCAACGATGATCGTCACCAGGTCGTGCTTCATGAACTCGCGCGGCTCGGGCGGCGTGACATACAACATGCTCGCCATGGCGCTCTCGGAAACACTCAGTTCATATTCATTGGTCGCACGCGGTTGATCCAAAGCCTGTACAAACAAGCTCTGGCCGCTCGAGACACCTGTAGCTATACCGAGGACGATGGCACTATTGCTGATCTTCTTCATCGATTGGTTTCCTTTTGGCGAATGAGCGAGAGGACGGCTTGTCCCGGGCCGTTCACTGTGGCATTGAATCGACGGCCGCCTGTGATTGGTTCAAACTGAATCCGATCGCCTTCGCGCGCATCGGCGAGAGCCCGAGCGTTGATCTTCGCAATGATCGAGCCGGTGATGCAACGCACCGAGACGAGATCACCCCGGCTGACAACGATCGGTGGCTCGACATGCCGCGATTCAATGATGTCGTCAATCTTGAGAGCGGCACGCGCCGTCGCGCCGGCCATATCTTCGGTTCGCGCCAGTATGAGCGTCGGTGAAACCCAGCGTGATTCAATGCTGTAGTCCCGTTGACTGACTTCTGATCGACGGGCAACGGGGTGCTTGGCAACCAGAACTTCTTTCTTGACGAGCACGCCCACCCTGAGTGTGTCGTTGATCACGACGCGTTCACCATCGTAGATGCGCACTGCGAGCGGAAAATCGGCCGAGATGCCGAGCGGGTTCACTTCAACAGTCATCTCGGCGACACTGGTTCGAATGAGTTGAGCATCCTTGGCGGCAAAGTTGAGTTTGATTTCATCGCTGTCGACACCGAGTTCGGCGCAGATCCGGGCACGAATCGCCTCGCGGAGAATCGGACCGTCGAACGCCTCGACGAGCCTGCCCGTCGTTGTGCGCGTCAGGGCAGGTGCAGGAGCGGGCGTCATCACCTTGACTCGACAAACTCGCCCGCGTACGACCACCCGTGCTCGCGGCAGCGCGATCGCATCGGCTACTTCGTCAGCGGTCAGGTCGATCCATCCGGTCTCGCTCTGTCGGCGTTCGAGATCATCGATCAACACTTGGGTCAGGTCGACGAGGCCGGCATCCGAAACCGTGACGACATCGCCGAGTGTGATTGGCTGTGATGTCATTACACGGGCAGTGCTGCGCAATGTGACCGTCACCGTGTCGGCGGCAGCGAACGAAGCCAACAGAAGTAGAATGAAGAGAGATCGAATCATCGCAGACTCCTCATTTACCGGCGAAGTTGGCCGATGCTCTGGAGCGCCTGGTCGGCCGCCCGGATTGACTGGCTGTTCATCTCGAAGGCACGCTGCGTGCGAATGAGTTCGATGAGTTCACGAGCCGGATCGACATTCGATGCTTCGAGCATGCCCTGGCGAATTCGACCGCGTTCGTCTGCGCCGGCCTCACCGACCACGGGTTGACCGGACGCAATCGACTCGACCCATAGATTTTCGCCAATCTGCCGCAGCCCGGCTGGATTGACGAAAGTCGCGAGTTGGATCTGTCCGACTTCAGCAGGTTCAGTCTCGCCACTTGCGAGCGCAAACACTCGGCCATCCGTCGCGATATCAACCTTTACCGTCCCGTCTGGGATCGTGATCGGAGGTTCTAGCCGCCTGCCCTGATCGTTCGCCAGGACGAGCTCCCCATCGGCATTGAGTGCAAAGTTGCCAGCGCGCGTAAATGCAGTCCCCCCGCCGAGTTCATTTTCGACCTGCACCTGGAAGAACCCTCGACCTTCGATCATCAGGTCATTCTCCTGCCCGGTGGTGATCGGAGATCCTTGCGTGAAGTCTTGCTGGGTGCCGCTGACCTTCACACCAAGCCCGACATACAAGCCTGTCGGGCGCTGGTCGCCGTTCGGGTTTTCAACGCCTGGCTGGGCTCGTTCGATGTAGAGCAAGTCTTGGAAATTTGCTCGACTCGACTTGTAGCCTTCGGTGTTGATGTTCGCAAGATTGTTTGCGATGACATCGAGACGCGTGTTGAGGGCGTTCAGTCCGCTTGCTGCCGATTGAAGTGCGATGATGGCCATTTGTTATTCTCCTCCGAGCGTTAGCCGATGCGACCGAAACTATTGATGGCCCGCTCCGCAAGCCTGTCCTGATAGGTCATCACGCCGATGTTTGCACTCACCGCCGAACTGGCCCCTTGCATTTCCAACAGGGCTGCGACTTCGTTGACAGCCGACCCTTCGACCGACCCCTGGATAATCCGCCCGGTTCCGACCGTGAACGAGTTCACCGCCGAGGCGTTCGGGCGATACAGCCCTTCACCTTCAGGTTTGAGATCGTGCCGATCAGCCACATCGACGAACTGCAGTTGTGCAACGACAGAACCGCGTTGATGGATGTTGCCGAAATTATCGATGTTGATCGGTTCATCGTCGCGCAGATGAATGGGCCGATTCTGTGTGTCAAGCAACGGCTGCCCGCTCGCAGCCTGCACAAGCGTTCCCGTTGCATCAAGTGCGAAGCGCCCGTCGCGCGTCAGGGCGAGCGATTCAGCACCGCCGTCGAGACCTGTTCGAGTGACGAGAAAACCATCGCCCTCGATCGCGATATCGAGATCGTTCCCGGTAGTTTCGACCGCACCTTGCTTGAACTGCACGCGCGAAGGTGCCATTAAGACACCTGCGCCGAGCCGCTCCATCAGGTCATTGCTCGGCATGAAACCGAGGTTGTCTTCCCGCCTGACAGGATCTCGCTGCATGGTGATCGCCGAGACCGGCTTGTACCCGACGGTATCGATATTGGCGAGGTTATTGGCAAGGGCATCCAGACGATGCATCGCCGTAAGAACGCCTGATGCCGAGATGTCCGTGCCATAGTACATTGGATGCTCCAGCGGATCGAACACCGATCCATCGGATGCATCTCAAACGGCGTGCCAATCTGAAAAACAGTCTCTGTGTCTCGACAACCAGAAGACCAAGCGTATTGAAGCGCAAGATCAGCCTGCGCCATCGCGAGCGCACATTTTGCGTATTGAACCGAAAACGATCAAATCACAAAATCAGTCGGCGCGAGCACTTGGTCAACTTTGGCTCGCCACTCGTCAAAACCCGCACGCCCCATGAGACCGAATGTCGCCTTCTTGCCGGTTTCGACAGCGGGCTGGTTGTAGGCATCGATACCGAGCATGAGACCGGCATAGGCCGTCGCGATCTGCCAAAGCGAAATGAACTCGCCGATGTGTTCAGCGTCGAGACGAGGCATCTTGAGTGTAAAATTTGGACGCTGGCTGCGTACCAGCGCGTACTCTGTCGCTCGCTTTTCTGCGGCCAGCAACTCGGCCATGGATCGACCCTCGAGATAAGTCAATGCTTCAACACCGAGACCAGCAGGAATGGTGACATCCTGGTCAAACTTCTCGACTTCGACAAAGCCGATGACTTTATCGTTCGGCCCTTCGCGATACAACTGGATCTGGGAGTGCTGGTCGGTTGCACCGAGTGCTTTGATCGGTGTAAACCCGGCGTACACGGTTTCGCCGTCCACATCGTTTTCCTTGCCCAGTGATTCCGCCCAGAGTTGGCGGTACCAGTCCGCCATCAGATACATCTGATTGGCATACGGCATCAGCACATGCGATGTCTTACCCTTTCGGCTTGCCAGTTCACACAGCAGGCTCGCCAGCATCGCCGCCGGGTTGGTTGCCAGATCGGGCTGGCAGCAGCGTTCGTCCATCGCAGCCGCACCGTCGAGCAGTTGTTCGATGTCGATCCCACACATTGCAGCACTGAATAACCCGACCGGGCTGAGCACGCTGAACCGACCGCCAACTCCTTCAGGAACCGGCAGCGTCGCGTACCTCTCCGCATCGCAGATCTGCCGCATGGTTCCCTTTGCAGGATCAGTGATCGCAACGACATGATCATTTGCCTTGTCGCCAAGTGCGGTCTTGAGAGCCTCACGCACCCACATGAACTCCGCAGCGGTCTCAGCGGTCTCGCCAGACTTACTGACTACATTGAACAGGGTTGACTCGGGCTTGCATACATCCATGACCGCTGCGAATGCGGTTGGGTCAACATTGTCGAGGACGAACAGACGAGGGTGGCCGTCGCGCTGTTCTTTGGTCATCAGATTCCAGGTCGGGCTGTTGAGCGCGCTCTGAAGTGCGATGTTGCCGAGTGCCGATCCGCCGATACCCAGTACGACGAGATTCTCAAACTTACCCTGGCGTTCCTGAACCAACGCGTGAATCGCCTGTGTGTGCGCCGATCTGGTCTCGCCGCATGGAAGGTCCCGCCATCGCTCCCAGCCGGTTCCGCGTGTCTTGTCCAGTCGTGCTGTCAGTGCGGTTGCCGCCTCGGCGAGTTCTGAGCCCGGTTCGAGCCGTGCACGATCAAGCCCGTGGTTTCCGACGCGTTCGGCGAGGCAGTTGGCATAGTCGAGTGTGAGCATGGCTGAGCATAGAACGACCAAGTCTGGAGGGTCGGTCGATCTATAGATGGAATCTTGTGGAAGCTGGTTTACGGTCGGGGTTTCCCGCGTGCAACAAGAGGCCTACTGTTTCGCCCCCGGGCGTGTACCCAAGTGGACAAAGGGGGCAGACTGTAAATCTGCTGGCGTAGCCTTCGCTGGTTCGAATCCAGCCGCGCCCATTCGAGTTTTCATCGATTCACAAGACAGGCGAGCCTCCCAGCGGGGCTCGCCTTTGTCATGCCCAGCCGACACAACGCCTGACAACAACGACTTGATTGTTCCACTACCGCTTCGTCGACGGACTTGCGGTCAGTGTGAGGTCGTCTGCCCCTCGATCTTGGTACACCTGACAGGCCAATGCCGCGATCATGGCAGCATTGTCGACACATAGTGACATCGGGGGCATGTGGACCGGGGTGCCACGGGCTTTTCCAAAAGCCAGCAGTTCGCTGCGCAGTCGTGTATTCGCTGAGACCCCGCCACCAATGAGTACCGATTTGTACTCAAATTGATTGTTGCGGGCGACCTGAACCGCTCGGTCGAGTTTGATCATGATGGCTTTGCAGGCTGCTCGTTGAAATGACGCTGCGATGTCTCGTCGTTGAGCATCTGTCAATGAACTGTGGTCCTTGACGAATCCACCGCCGTCGGACTTTGGTCGCGGTCGCCCGCGCACTGCGTAAAGGACCGCCGTCTTGAGCCCGCTGTACGAAAAGTCGAGCGAGTCTTTGTCGAGTCGGCTGATCGGAAAGTCGTACGCCCGGTCATCGGCTCCGTCTTGTCCTGCCAACTGGTCGATCGCCGGGCCACCGGGGTGCCCGAGCCCGAGAATCGACGCCACCTTGTCGAATGCTTCTCCGATGGCATCGTCAATCGTGCCGCCCAGTCGCTCCAACTCTGTCGGGCCCGTGCAGCGATACATGGCTGTATGCCCCCCACTGACGAGGAGCCCAAGCGCCGGATAGACATCCTCGTGCTCAGCCGACATGCGTGCAGCGTACAGGTGAGCGTGCAGATGATCGATCCCGATGAGCGGGCGACCTAACGACCACGCAAGGGCTTTGGCTGCAGCGACGCCCACCAAGAGCGAACCGATCAGACCGGGTTGATGACCCACAGCCACAGCGTCGATATCCGCCCACTGTAAGCCCGCTTCATCGACTGATGCTTGAAGAATCGGCATCATGCGTTTGGCGTGGGCCCGGCTGGCAATCTCCGGGACAACGCCGCCATACTCGGCGTGCAGGCTGTACTGGCTTGCAACGATGTTGCTAAGCACACGCTCGCCATCTTCGACGACAGCGGCGGCCGTTTCATCGCACGAAGTTTCAATCCCGAGAATCCGCACGGTTCAGTTGCTTCCGATCGGCGCGACATCCGCATCGATAAGCCAGCGTTCGAGATCTTCGCCAGTGAGACGAAGTTTTGTAATCTCATTGCCATCGGCATCAAGAATGCTGATCGTTCCTCCTGAAAGCACTGCGCTATCGGGGATCAGATCCGGCGTCGGCGTTGGATCGGGCGTGACATTCGCTTGCAATGCAATCATGCGATCACGAACGCGGTCAACTTCGCGCATCATTCGCATCAGTTGCTTTTCGAGCCCGGCGAGTTCAAGGTACACGGCCTCATCGGCAACAATCGCGTCATCTGCGACCTCGGGCCACGCACCTTGATCGACGCGCGTCTGGAGCGCCGTCAGACCGCGACCGAGTTGAGTGTCAGCGAGTGTCTCGATAATCCACGCCGGGTCCGACCAGTTGGTGTTGTCTGCTTCCGTGGCTGCATCCATACGGATGATCTCTTGCTCGCGGCGCGCGGTCAGCATAGCGATGCGCTCGTCGCGATCAAGCGGCACAAAGTACCCTGGCGATGGGTCCACGCCCCACACGGGCTCACCCGGCAGGCGATGCAGACAGCGACCGCTGGGCAGATAGTAGAGTTGCTCGGTGATCTTGAGCACCGCGCCGGGCTGTGAAGGCACTGGCCGTACGGACTGCACACTACCCTTACCGAAACTGCGTTCACCCACGATAATCGCCCGGCCGTTGTCGACGAGGGCCCCACCCACCACTTCGCTGGCAGAGGCGCTCTGGCCGTTGAGCAGGACGACCATCGGCGCTTGTTCAAAGCCCTCGCCGGCTTTGGCTTCGGCGATGGACTCGGGATAGTGCAGCCCCTTGGTCGAGACGATCACGCCTTGCCCAAGAAACAAATCGGCCATCTCGATCGCTTCGTCCAGAATCCCCCCCGGATTGTCGCGCAGGTCCAGCACAATCCCTTCGAGCGGTCGCCTGGCTTTGGTCTGGGCGGCTTCGAGGGCTTTGCGGGTTTCTTCGGCGCACTGGCCGGTGAACTGGGCGACGCGCACATACGCGATTGCTCGCTCGGCATCGATCAGGAACTCCCACGCGTTTGGGTCAGCGGGGTCGCGGTGAAAGCCCTTGACCTCACGCGTCTTGATGTGATCGCGCACGACCGTGATCTCGATCGTCTCTGTTCCCCGCTCGATCGTGAGCACGACTGATGTCCCGGGCTCGCCGGTGATCAGGTCGATGCTGTCGTCGATGGTCTTGCCGCGTGTGGAGTCGCCGTCGATCTCGATCACGCGGTCATCAGCCCGGATGCCCGCGAGAAGGGCCGGCGAATCTTCCATCGGGTTGACGATGGTGAGCCAGCCATCGACAAGACCGACCTCGGCCCCGATCCCGACATATTCACCAGACAGTTCCTTGTTGAAGTCTTCGGAATCGCGCGGTGGGACATAGACGGTGAACGGGTCATCAAGCGCGTTGACCATGCCCGTGATGGCGGCCTGCTGAAGCGCCTCGTCATCGGGCTCGGTGACCGCGTACCGATCGATCATGGTCTTGACATCGATCATCGGATCGAAGAAGGCGTAGTCGCCGGTCTTCTGCACGATCGCCACGGTCGAGCCGATGACCGCGATCGCCAGCAGCGTGATGAGGATGAACTCGCGCGTTCTGGTGGACATGGGTGCCTCCGATTGCTGAGTAATGATACGGCGTGGCCGGCTGGGTGGCACCGAAGTCTAAAAGTACTGGTTGACGGGTCAACCAGTGCCACCGCAAGTCCGTCATCGGACTTCGGTACTTCGTGCAGACGATGACCGGCGTGCTCACATTGTTCTCAGAACATCACAGAGCCATGGGCAGGCGACGACATCCACCTCCAGGAAAGACACCGAAGTCGACTTCCGGTGTTGCGCACCATCGCGGCGCGACCGATCAACCGCCGAGTCGCACCGGTTCGAAACCGGCACGATAGTCGCGCTTCACGATCGTTCGAGTGGCCTCGGCATGGTTGGTAAACGACAACGACGCGCGGTCCCAATCAAGAACCTGCCCGGGAAACATCGCAGCCTTGACCGCAAGCAAACCCGGCTCGGTGCACTTGAGCCCAACCTCAAACGGGCACCACAGGTGCGGCGTGTCCTTGCCGACAGCCGTATCCACCCACGCATGCCAGTGGTTGAACGATTCGTACTTGGGCAAGCCAGGATATGTCATGCCGTCGATCTTTTCGCCCTCCCTCCAGATCTCGAGCGGCCCTTCGGGTGCGAGGACCAGCGTGCCGCCCTCGCACACCACGATCGTGCAGATGCCGCTCGGCCAGTCACCCTCGCCGATACCGATCTGAGCCCGATTCGGCGACATGTTACTGTCGTAGAAATACATATTGCAGGTCGTATTTGCAAAAGCGTCGCTCTCGACCGGGTATGTCAAGGTCGAGATCACCTTGTCAGCATGGAAGAATGAAAGATCACTCGAAGGTGTTCGCGAGCACACCTGCGTCGGGCTCGTCAGTTCTGGGAAGGCGTAGAACAGCACATCGGTCTGGTGCACGACCCAGTCGGCGATCTGGCCGCCGCCAAACCGGAACCAACTCCGCCAACGCCTCTGGACCATGTTGGGTCGGCACGGCTCATGTTGGGCGCCGTTAAGCCACAGGTCATAGTCAAACCCGTCCGGGGGGGCGACCGGTTCGCCCAGTGTACCATCGGCGAAGTAATGACCGCCATTGAGCGCACCACCGCCGAAGGTGACATGCACTTCGATCACTTTCCCGAGTGTGCCGCCACGCAGAATATCGACCGCTGCCCGGCGTGCGGGGCTTTGAATACGCTGCGCACCGGTTTGCGTCGCCAGGTGTGGTCGCGCTGCTGCCGCTTGCTGCAAGATGGTGAGTTCTTCCAGCTGCTGGACAAGCGGCTTCTGGCCGTACACATGCTTGTTGTTGGCAAGCGCCATGGTCATGATGCTGCAATGGGAATGATCCGGCGTGGCCACGATCACCGCATCGAATTCGTCGCCGTGTTGGTCGAACGCTTCTCGGTAATCACGACAGGTAAATGCGTCTGGGTGTTCACCGGATGCCTTGGCAAGCGCGTTCGCGTCAATGTCGCACAAGCCGACGATGGTGGCATCGGGGTGCCCATTGACCTGCCGACGGTCTGCAGCCCCAATCGTGCCGATCACGCCGATCGACAAGACACGCAAACTGGAATCTTGCCGAACTGCCCGTTTTCGAGGCTTGGTTGCAGTTGCGGCTGCGAGACCAGCGGGAACCGTCAGGGCTGCCAATCCGGCGGCGGTTGAGGACTGGACAAACGCTCGGCGAGACACTGGCTTGGTCGTCATGTCTACCTCTCGGGCTAGGGTGATTGTTTGTGAATCAGTGTTCAGCCTATCAATCGCCGGAGTCACCCGCAAGCGTTTGCCGGTGTCGTGCCATACCCTTGTGTCTCTATGCCACCAAGCCAGGAACGAAGTAACATCAAAGTACAGGCCGAACGGACCGTGCTCGCCGCTATGCGACTGCCGACCGATCGCTATAACAAGGACGATCCATTTGGCGAACTGACCGAACTCGCCCAGCAGGCCGGGGCGCTCGTGGTCGGTACGGTCGAACAACACCGCGATCGACCAGAGTCCGGGACCTACATGGGCAAAGGAAAGATCGACGAACTCAAACTGATGTGCGACGAAGTCGAAGCCACAGCCATCATTTTCGACCATGAACTCTCGCCGAAGCAAATTTCAAAGATCGAGCAACTGACTGACCGCAAGGTTCTCGATCGGTCTGAACTGATCCTCGATATCTTCGCCAGTCGAGCGACCACGCATGAAGCGCGGCTACAGGTCGAACTCGCCCAACTCGAATACACCTATCCACGCCTGCGCGCCATGTGGGATCACCTCGAACGCATCGTCGGCTCGGGTGGTATTGGCGGCGTGGGCACACGCGGCCCGGGTGAACAGCAACTTGAGATCGACCGACGACTCGTCCAGAGGCGAAAGAGCCTCCTGCAGCGTGAACTGGCAGATATTCAGAGTCGTAAACGCCGAGCGGTGCAAGCCCGGAACAACGAGAGCTTCACCGTCGGTCTCGTTGGATATACCAACGCGGGAAAGAGCACACTGTTCAACAGTCTGACCAGTGGCGGCGCCTATGCCGACGATCGATTGTTTGCGACACTCATGACGCGTACTCGCCAATGGGATCTCGGTGGAGGGCGCGTTGCGCTCCTCAGCGACACCGTCGGGTTTGTGCGTGACTTGCCTCACAACCTGGTTGCATCATTTCGCGCGACGCTCGAAGAAGCGACGCATGCCGATCTCTTGCTCATTGTCCTCGATATCTCAGACCCTGCGGCCGAGTTGCACTATGCAACGGTGATGAAAACGCTTGATGACCTGTTCGCCGAGGTCGAGGCAGAAGAGACCCGTGCCCAACGAGCAGCCGTCCGCGATGGCGCGGGCCTTGTGCGTTGGAATCCGCCCGAGCGACTTGTACTTCTGAATAAGGCCGATCGACTCACGAACAACCAGGAACTTCTCGTTTGGCAATCCAAGATCCCGAGTGCTATCCCGATCTGCGCGCTGCCCGATCGCGATGAGCCGGGCAAACTGCAAATGGGCTCAGCCGCACTTGAAGATGCTGTGCTCGCTCGCATGATGGGGCCGGTTCACGAGTTGGAAGTGCAGGTGCCTTTGGCAGAGTCAAAGACGATCCACACGCTCGAGAATCGTGGCGAAGTGCTTGATCGTCAGTACGATGCAGATACCGCTATTTTGACCGTCCGGGTCGGTGAACGCGTCTTGAGTCAAATCAAGTCAGCCGGGACGCAGATGAAAATCGTGAGCGGCCTGCCCGCGGGCGAGGCAGCCGACCCGTGGATGTCCGACGCACCCTGAGGATGGGTGTGGAATTGCTGTGTCGGTGCGCCGATACTTCCGGGCACGGCTCTGTTGTGCGTCAACGCCACCTTAGCTCAGTTGGTAGAGCGGAGCTTTCGTAAAGCTCAGGTCGCTGGTTCAAGTCCAGTAGGTGGCTTTCTCCCTTTCGAGTTCAATCAGTCCTCAGAGTCCTGCGCATAATCGAGTTATGCCGAACGCATTGCAGGTCGACCGGCGACTCTCCAGACTCGAATGGCGAGGGTCAGCGGTCCGAAGGTGGACCGACCCGGACTTTGATATGCTGTTGATCGGCTCCAATTCATGATCCTTTGATCTGTTATTGAGTTTCCGCCGCTGTATCGTTCTAGCCTTGGAGACACCCAAGCAGGAGTTGATCGTGAAGATCGGAGTTCCAAAAGAGATCGTGCCAGGCGAGTGCCGTGTTGCGGCAACACCGCAATCGGTCGAACGGCTACGCAAACTCGGGTTCCAAGTGCAGATCGAGACCGGAGCCGGGGAGGCCTCAGACGCGCCCGATGCGCTCTATCTCGAGGCTGGTGCCACCATCGTTCATGATCCGGCTGAGCTCTGGGCCACGAGCGATATCGTGATCAAGGTCTGTGCGCCTGACATGCACCCAACGCAGGGTGTCCATGAGTCAACATTTATGCGACCGGGCGGGACACTCATCTCGTTTCTCTGGCCAGCACAGAACGAATCGTTGGTCGAAACGCTCGTCGAACGCAACGCAACTGTGCTCGCCATGGACTGCATCCCGCGCATTACCCGAGCGCAGAGCATGGATGCCCTGAGCGCGATGGCAAATGTCGCCGGGTATCGCGCCATCATCGAAGCAGCGAATCACTACCCGCGGTTTTTCGCAGGGCAGGTCACAGCGGCGGGCAAGATGCCGCCTGCCGAGGTGCTCGTTGTGGGCGCGGGGGTCGCCGGACTTGCAGCCATTGGTACTGCACGCGGCCTTGGCGCACAGGTTCGAGCATTCGATTCTCGCAAAGAAGTCCGTGATCAGATTCAATCGATGGGCGCGGAGTTCATCGAGCTGGACTTTGACGAGTCAGGTGAAGGCGAAGGCGGTTACGCCAAAGCGATGAGCGATGCCTTTCTTCAAGCAGAGGTCGCACTTCTCGCACAGCACGCGCTCGAAGTTGACATCATCGTGACCACCGCGTTGATCCCCGGGCGACGAGCACCTGAACTCATCACACGCGGCATGGTCGAGTCCATGCGAGAAGGATCAGTAATTGTCGACCTTGCCGCTCAACAACGCGGCAATTGCGCATTAACAGAAGCAGACAAGGTTGTCGTGCACAAAGGTGTGACGATCATCGGATATACCAACTTGCCGAGCCGGATGGCTTCACAATCGAGTCAGTTGTATGCGACAAACCTCGTCAACCTGCTCACCGAACTGGGAGGCGCAGACGGGTTTGAGATTGATGACGACAATGAGATCACCCGTGGCGCATTGGTGGCGCATGGTGGAATGAAGCGCTGGCCCCCACCAAAACCCAAGAGCGAACCGGTTCCTGACTCAACACCAACCAAACGCGCCGATACCGCTGCTCCAATTCCGCAAGAAGCGCCAAAGCAAGTCAAGAACGATCTCTCTCGATGGGTCTGGCTTGTGATTCTTGGTCTCGCGATGGCCGGAATCGGATGGAAGGCTCCGGAGTCTTTCTTGACGCACTTCACCGTGTTTGTTCTCGCCTGCTTCATCGGCTGGCAGGTCATCTGGAATGTCACAGCGGCATTACACACGCCACTCATGAGTGTGACAAACGCCATCAGCGGCATCATCATCATCGGGGGGATGCTGCAGCTGACCGGCGGCGAGTTCAACGCTGCCATGGTGCTCGGATCCATTGCCGTGTTTATTGCCACGATCAATATCGCTGGCGGATTTCTGGTCACGCGGCGGATGCTCGCCATGTTCCACAGATAGGTTCACATGCTCGCAGATTACCCAAACCTGGTCACAACCGCCTATCTGACTGCAGGCGTTTTGTTCATTCTCAGTCTGGGTGGTCTCAGCCACCCAGAGACCGCCAAGCGAGGCAACTGGTACGGCATCATCGGGATGATTCTCGCGCTCGTGACGACGGCGGGTGCTGGTGTTGTCGGTGCATTCGGGATTCTCATGATCGCGATCGTTCCGGCTGTTGTCATCGGGGCTGTGGTTGCGCAACGCGTCAAGATGACCTCCATGCCACAACTCGTTGCGATGCTCCATAGTTTTGTCGGCCTCGCGGCTGTACTCGTCGGTATCGCAACAGATCTGAGCCCTGACCACACTTACACCGGGGCTGAAGCCGTCATCCATGACATCGAGATCTATCTCGGCGTGTGTATCGGCGCGATTACCTTCACAGGGTCTGTCCTCGCGTTTGCCAAACTCCAGGGTCTGGTTTCGGGTAAGCCCCTGACCCTCCCAGGGCGACACCTCCTGAACCTGTTGATGCTGATCGCAACGATTGGAATCGGATATTGGTTCATGACCGCGGACTCGGGTCTTGTGCCCCTGGTCGCGGCTGCCGTCCTCACCGGTGTCTTGGGCACTCACATGGTGGCTGCGATCGGGGGGGCTGACATGCCCGTGGTGGTCTCGATGCTCAATAGTTACTCAGGCTGGGCAGCCGCAGCAGCAGGATTCATGCTGGGCAATGACCTGCTCATCATCACTGGTGCATTGGTCGGATCGAGTGGTGCGATTCTGAGTATCATCATGTGCCGTGGCATGAATCGCTCGTTCATCAGTGTCATCCTGGGTGGATTCGGGACCGATTCATCCAGCGCAGGATCCGCTGGAACCGGCACCGCCATCGAAGTCCAGCAGATCGAAGTCGATGACACTGTATTGCTGATTCGAAATGCGAAGTCCATCGTCATCGTCCCCGGTTATGGCATGGCTGTCGCACAGGCACAGCACTCGCTCAGTGAAGTGACGCAATCACTTCGTGACCAGGGCAAAATCGTCAGGTTTGCGATTCACCCGGTTGCCGGGCGACTGCCTGGGCATATGAACATCCTGCTTGCCGAGGCGCGCGTCCCGTACGACATTGTTCTGGAGATGGATGAAATCAATGGCGAACTGCATGAGACCGATGTTGTGCTTGTCATTGGTGCCAACGACATTGTCAATCCTGACGCACAAGATGACCCGGCAAGCCCGATCGCAGGGATGCCTGTGCTCGAAGTTTGGAAGTCTCGAACGACGGTCATCATGAAACGATCGATGGCCAGTGGTTATGCAGGGGTTCAAAATCCGCTCTTCAGCCGCGAGAACAGCCGCATGCTGTTTGGCGATGCAAAAACGAATGTTGACGCGATTCGTGACGCATTGAGAATCAGTTGATTCAGACTTGCCTCACCCTTGTCGGTGAGGGCCGCCTTACGGGCAACCGATTGCGTAGGCATTCAAGAATGACTGCACATCAAAGAAATCGAACTTGCCGTCGCTATTGAAATCTCCAGGCACTTCCTCCGCTGCGAACGCAGAGAGGAACGCTTGCACATCGAAGAAATCGAGTATGCCAAATGGCAACGCGAGGTCAGCAGGGCAACCGGGCTCATCGGTCACTTCACATTCATCAGGCACTCCGTTGTCATTCGAATCGGCGCTCGTTCCATCCGCGATATCGCATGAATCCGGAATGAGATTCTGGTTACAGTCATCGTTACCGCCGGGCAAGAAATCGAAGCCCGTCGCATGTTCAATGCCGGAGTTCACACCCTGGATATAGGCTCGAATCATGAATCCACTTTCGGGGTGGAAGATGTAGATTCGAGCATTGGTGAGGTGAAGCAGCATGCCATCGGGCTTGGGTTCATCAACATGGTCATGCGCCCTGCTGACATACACATTGCCATCTGGACCGAGTCGCACGCCCCACGGCTGATCGAGCGTCATCACGGTTTCGGTACCGTTCTGATTGAACTTGTTGATAAAAGCGCCGGTTGCGCCGTCGTACCTGAGCACAGCGTTCGATCCGTGGCTTGCCACGATGAGTTCGCCTGAAGGTAGAAATACCAGTCCGCGTGGTTCTGCAAGCCCACCGTTGTCGTTCATAGACACAAATGTGGAGATAAACGCGCCCGTTGTCGCATCATATCGAAGCACTTCTCCTGCCTCACTGGTGACAAAAAGGTCGCCATCCGGTCCGAAGGTCATGCCGAACGGTGCAATCAGTCCGCCGTCGCCGGCCGCGACAAGTGCGCCGAGTGGTGATCCTGTCGTTGTATCAAACTGCAACACTTCGTTTGTCGCCCGGCTCGCGACGAGCAGCGTGCCGTCCGGCGCGAGGAGCAATCCCGCTGGTTCGTCGAGCCCTCCACTGCCCGGGGCAACCAGGTCACCCAGCCATGCGCCGTCAGCATCAAACGCAACGACACTGTCCGTCCCTTTGCTGGACACAAGCACACGACGATCGGGCAGCACGAGCACATCCATGCCCTCATCAATCACACCATCGTCAGAAAGCAGCACCTGGGTCCCCGTGACCGAAAGGTATCGACGCACGCCCGTGCCTTCGAGCGTGGCGATCCAGATATCGTTCGCACCATCGATTGCTGCAAGGTCGGTTGTTCCGTCATTATCACAATCCTGGCAAGCATCGAGCAATGCGTTTCGATCGAGATCGAGACTCATGTCAGCCTGGATTTCGAGATAATCTGAAAAACCATTGTCATTGCAGTCAGTCTCGCATTCATCAGGAACGCCGTCGCCGTTGTCGTCAAAGCTCGTTTCGTCTGCGATGTCCTTGTCGTCTGGAATGCCATTGCTGTTGCAGTCTGGTTCGCATTCGTCGGGAACACCATTCAAGTTCAAGTCAAGGCTGAATGCTGTGGCTATGTCTTGATCGTCAAGCACGCCGTTGTTGTTGCAGTCTTCGCATTCGTCGGGAACACCATTCTCATTGACATCGAGGCTTGTCGCTTCAGCGATATCAATCGCATCATCGATACCGTTGAGGTTGCAGTCAGCAACGAGGCAGGCCGACTCTGCGATAGCGATATCCATCAGAGCCTGAATCGCGGTATGAAATCGGAGGTCGTGATTGGCATCGCCCCCGGTAAATGTCTGTCCACAATACGACATGATGCCGCCCCGTCGAGGATCAGTTTTCGGATCGGCGCATGTATCGACACCGATCGAGTGAGCGTGCGGAGCACCACAACTGTGACCGATTTCGTGTGCGGCAATGATGATGTCTCGATTGAACACGCTCGGTGCGCCACCTTCCGGATAATCTCCGAGCGTGTACCCAGAAACGGAATAGCCGCGTTTAGGATTACAGAGTGTGTTGAAATATGCCACGCCACCCCACGGGAGATCGCGTCGGCCGGATAGGTATTGAGCGACATCACGCTCAACTTCACCCATGTTTTCGAGCCAATAGTCCCTGAACGGGCGAAGCGGGCTGGGCTCATTGAACAGGTCTTTTGGTGTATCCCAGAGTCGAACAAAGGTCAGAACAACATGTGCGTCGACATCGCGCAAGTAGATATCGCTGACCGCACCGTAGAGCGCCACGATGTAGGCAGCCTCGTCGTCGAGCGATTCAAACAGAGTGCGCAACTCATAGTCCGTCTCGACCGCGAGTTGAATGCGTGTTGCTGTCGAAACTGACGCGCCGCGCCGCGTTGTGGATGTTCGCACGGGCAACTCAACCTTTGAAGTGTCAAGACCACACATGGGGACATCAAGCCCGCCGACCGCATTGAGTGGCGCTCGTGAGACAGCAAGCGATTCGCCACCAGCACTTGTCACGGTGTACGACTCACCTAATGCGCCGAGGTCGATCGTTCCAAACGCGCGATTCTCTCCCAAGGCGAGATACACACTCGAACCCGCCGCGCCCGCAACGGTTCCCCGGAGCAGCGTCAGAGAATCTGGATCGAAATCGAGGGGTCGATCGGCACCGTTTGCATCGACCAGAACGAACTGCGTCTTCTCATTCGTGATCTTGAACGGCTTGATATCAAGAGAAACACGAAATGATGCCGTCAAAGGAAAAGCCTCGATACGGAAACCAGACGCGGCAACGCCTTGCGCCAGGTGTTGGCGTGGTCGATCCAGAGAAACGACAATCGAGTCAGACTCGGTTGCGTCGAGATGGGCATGGACAACCGAAGACTTGCCCACTCTGTTTGGCTCTTGCGGCTGGGCTTGCGACACCGAGGTCAACCCATACAAAGCAGCCGTCACCAACGCGACACCAAAGTTCAACTTATTCATGACGCTTTTCCCCTCTTCCAGATGCAGTGAATCAACTGCGGCTCCAGTGTAACGACTGGCGGCCTGGTCACAAGGCGGAACAAGACACCTTGATGTGACCGCCGCGGGCACGAGGGTTGAAGAACTCGTCGAATAGACCCGCTTGGACGGATCGCAACCGATAAGAATGAGCATGGGGTGCTTGCAAACGCTGCTTCGTGTCGTTTTATGCACGATTCGATTGCCGCAAAGAACTCGCGTACACCCTATCCTTTCGTTGTGAAATATGCGATCGTCATATTGTCCGGAGCGGCTGACGAACCCATAGCAGCATTGGGTGACAGAACGCCGCTCGAAGTTGCCTCCATGCCCGAAACCGCACGCCTTGCCTCAATGGGACGCGTTGGGATGGTGACGACCACCCCGGAAGGATGGCGACCGACAAGCGAAGTGAGTCTGGCAACCTTGTTTGGCATCGACCCAACTGTTCACGCGATCGAGCGAGGCCCGATCGAAGCGGTCGGACTTGGTCTCGAGCGTGCGAGCGCGACAACCTGCCGCGTCGATCTGATCAGTATCGGGAGTGAGGATGATGACGATGCCGGGATGGTGCGCGATCACACCGGCGGCGGTTTGACCACGGTTGAGGCCGATGTGCTCTTCAACGACTTGCTCGCAGCTTGGAAAACGCGATTTGGTACCCGCGTGGAAGGCATATCGATCAGCCCCGCTCGTGATCACCGGTCATTGCTCTTTGACGAAAGTGATCGCGCCTACAGCGGCGTTGTTTCGTGCCCCCCTCGATTCATGATCGGGGAGTCCGCTGAGGATCACCTGCCGGCTGGTGGTGATGTCGCTGTGAGCGGGCTGTTGCGCGAACTCGTCGAGTTTTCATATGACTTCCTCGACGCACACGAAGTGAATCTGGTTCGCCGCGACAACGACGCGCTGGCTGCGAATCTGGCGTGGATCTGGGGGCCGGGGCGAACCCCGGATGTGCAACATTTTCAGGAGCAGTTCGGCATGACAGGACTCGTGCTGTCGTCCGACGAGGTGGGGCGTGGTCTCGCCCGTGCGATTGGGGTCGATTGCCTCGCGGATTCTGCCTGGAACGATCTTGCGAGTTTGGGTCGCCGTGCCGTTGAAGCACTCGATGATGTCGATTGTGTCTTCGTGCATGTCCAGGAGCCCGACGCCGCAGGGCACGCCAATGACGACGAAATGAAAGTGGGTGTGCTCGAGAATATCGATCGAGCGATCATCGGCCCACTTCGAGAGAGGCTGGAGCAGTGTGGAAGTCAGGAAACCGATTCCGAACAAGAAGGATGGCGGATGATGGTCGCTGTTGATCACGCCACACACAGTTCGACGGGTGAACATGGCGCTGACCCGGTGCCGTTTGTAATGGCTGGCGATTGGATCCGGGCAGCGGTTCAGCGGAAACTGACCGAGCGTGATGCGCGGGAGAGTGATGTGCAGATCGACCCCGGCCATGAGTTGCTTGAGTATTTCTTGCGCAGCGGGCTTGCTCGCACGCGACCGAGGAGCCGACACCTTGCCTGACGAGACGCCGAAACCGAACGAAGCAACGGACTCGACCGAGACTGAGATTTATGCACTCGAACCGGAGTCTGAGGAAAACGGTGATGTTGAATCTGCAGTCGAATCGGCTGACCCCGATCGGGAAGCGAAGTTAGAACTCGCAGCGCAAGCCGAACGAGTCGCTGAGCTGAGAGCGCCGTTTCGCCGAGGCATCGGCGGCAAACAGACCGCCTTGGTCGTTGCCGGTGTATTGCTGCTGATCGCTCTGGTCATGGCAGGCGTTCGCGCGGGTGATACTGATCTGACAACGCTCATGCTCAAACTTGCGAACACGCTTCTTGCGGTCGCTGTGAACGGCGCCATCGGCACACTCGCGGTCCTCCTGGCTGCTCGCATGGCGGGTGCGAAAGACATCTCGATTGAACTCTTTGCGCTGCGCATGGTTGCAGCTGCTGCAGCATTCGAGATGATGTATCAGATTGGTACACCGATTCCGGGTCCGATCGATGATTGGATACTCGGAGCGGCTGCGTATGCGACGATCGTGTGGCTGCTGTTCCGCCTACCGCCAAAGGAAACCGGCATGGTGATCGCTTGGCACGCCGGGCTGATGACGCTGCTCTGGATCTATGGATGGTCCAACCGTGCGATTGCTGATCGTCCTGCGCCGACGCCAGTCGTCGAACCAATGGATCCGGGATTGGGATAGAAGAACAGCGCGGCTGCCCTCGAATCACCGATGAATGCAAAACGCGAACCGGCGTCGATTCAACCTCCGATGAGGACCGTTGGACAGCACGGCGTACCGAGTGTTGTTGACAAGGGAACACCCGATGTGGTGTTGACACCGACGACTGCAGAGCCGAGTTTGCCCGCCGGGCGTTTCTGGATGAGAACGGTCGCGCTCCCCACGGTGACGGCTCCTGTGCAGACAGGACCAGCGACGGAATCACCCATCACGCACGCTGGCATTTTTCCAATGAGCACCGTTGCGACACCCGGACCCACAATGGGATCACCTGTCATGCTCATATCGCCGACGCGGGCTGCGGGTGTACCCATATCGATGCTCCTGTGCGGTCGTCTCGACCCATGGTTCAAGCGTCAACCGCAGCCGTCACTCACGCAAGATCAATGTGCGTCAGGTCCGATCGCTTCTGCCTCGGCTTCAATCGCGGACTCAGCATCACCCTGGATATAGGTCTGCCCCTTGTAGGTCTTAGCCCACAGCAGGAAGATCAAGAATGTCGCACCCATGACACCGGCAAAGAACCAGTAATAAGTTGCACCTTCGAGGAAGGTCGTGCCGTCTTCGTTCTTGAACCGCTCCATGAGGGCATTGACGCCGGCAACATAGAAGTTGCCGAGTGAAACCCCGAGGAAGTAGACACCCATGATGATGCTCTTCATCTTGGGCGGGCTCTGCGTATAGGCAAACTCGAGGCACACGATCGAGACCAGAATTTCAGCGCTGGTCAAAATGATGTACGCGAGGAACTGCCAGAACACATTGGGCATGGTGTCGAGATACCCGACGATGCGATCTTCTTCCCACTGCGCGTTGTTGCGTGCCACGATGACAGCTGCGTTGAGAGATCCTGCTCGATGATCGACCGGATCGGTTTCTGCGAGTGTTCGGAACATCGCCACCACGCTTGCCTGTTCGAGCGGGATATTGGTGGTGAGATAATGGTCGAGTTGAGCGATCAGCAGATCATCACCGCTCAGCGAGCTGTCGACTGCGATGGCGGCATCGCGACTTGTTGCATCATCTGCAAGACCGAAGTAGGTGGCGATCTCGGCCTTCTCCCAACCGGAGACTTCTGCAGCCGAAACGCTGCCACGGGTCCAGCGCATCGCGACCTCTTCGGCTGTTTCGTCTTCTGTCGCAGTTGGCACAGACTCAGCATCGGTCGCGAGATCCACAAACATCGTGCGGGCGATCGGCGATTGCTTGTCTTGCACGCTGGTTTCGATCATCGCGCTGACCACGAACGCAAAACCGGTCAGGAACAGGCCGAAACCAATCTTGCGCAGCGGTGTGGGGTCAACAATCTTGCCCACGAGCGGATAAATGACATAGGTGAAGATCGGAATCCCTGTGAGGATCAAGATCGGGTTGACCGCCTGGATCTGCGACGGCAGCCAGGTGATACCCAGATCACGGTTCATCTTGTCAGCCTGCAGGACCCATGCCGACCCGGTTTGGTCAAAGAGCATCCAGAACATGGGCACGAAGATGAGGAACAGCGGCGAGAGATTCAGCAAGGCGCGTCGCCCGGCTTTACTCATTGTCTCGCTCATCCACTTGTCAAAGCCCGCGGGCGGGACATGGATGAACTCTTTGCGACCCAGCCAGAAGACGAAGGTTGCGATCGCCATAAGGATTCCAGGCAGACCGAATGCCGCCCACGGGCCATATGAAGCGAGCAGGACGGGGGTGAGCAGAGTACTTGCTGCAGCGCCGAGATTGATGGAAAAATAGAACCAGTTAAAGACCTGCGTGAGCAGCCCCTTGTTGCCTTTGCCGAACTGATCGCCGACATGGGCTGAGACACACGGCTTGATCCCCCCCGCTCCCATCGCGATCAGGATGAGCCCGGCGAAGAGGAACGGCTTCATGTCCCACAAGCCGAGGTGCGGCCCGAGGTCCATCAGCGCCAGCATCCCGTGGCCGAGGCAGTACATCAGGCTGATGAACAGGATCGTCTTGTATTTGCCCAGCCAGATATCAGCAATGAGCGCCCCGAGTAGCGGGAAGAAGTAGGCTGCGGCGGTGAACAGGTGATAAACGCTCTTGGCGCTTTCCTCTGACATGTACGCCGAGTCGCCACTGGCGGTGATGAGGTGCTGGGTCATGAAGACCGTGAGGATCCCCTTCATGCCATAGAAGGAGAATCGTTCGGCGACCTCGTTGCCGATGATGTAGGGCACACCCTTGGGCATGCCGGTGAGGTTTTGGTCGGGGGTCGTCCGGGGTTGATACTTGCTCATGCGTTTTCCTCTGCGTCACTGGACCTGCCACGGTAGGGAGTTCGGAGCGATTACACAAGTGGACCCCGCCATCGACCTGCCGCCGGGCATCGGGCTGTGCTAGGCTTTTTGCATGAAACGAACACATCAACTGGCGGCTTCGACGCTGATCTCTGCACTGCTGCTCGTGACCGGATGCGAAGAATCGGGCTCTGCGTCGTCTGGGGGGGCCGAATTGGCCGATCAGCCCCAGTCCATGCTGGGTAAATCGGCCGCCAGTGCCCGCGATGTGGCCAACAAGGCCCGGAACCGTGACGGGCAGACGACGGCTCTGGCCGATCGCCTCGCTGGTTCGGGCACCATCGAGGTCGCCGGGCTTGTCTTTGAGATCCCTGAGGGCTGGGAATCGGTCGCGCCGAGCAACTCGATGCGCGCGGCCCAGATCAACGCCGGCGAGTGCCTGCTGGTCATGAGTATTGCTTCGGGCTCTGTTGATGCGAATATCGACCGTTGGGCCGGGCAGGTGCTCGATGCGAGCGGCCAGCCCGACGACCCGATGGTCGAGGAACGCACCGTCAACCGGATCGAGACCACGCTCGTTGAGTTCAACGGGACTTATATGGAAGGGTCGATGCGCGGGCCCAAGACCGAACGCCCCGATTACACGATGCTCGGAGCCATCATCCCGCAGGGGCGCAGCAGTTTGTTCATCAAACTCACCGGCCCGTCGTACGCCGTTGACGATCTGTACGACGACTGGACCGCGTTCATCAACAGCATGAGCCGGCCGTAGTCGATCGCGCAGGTCGCAAGAATCCGCAGCGTCGCAGCGGTTCGGTTGCAGCCGGGTTCATCCATCACCACAAAAAGACAGCGGAGGGCACACACCCCTCCGCTGCCGCCATAGCCGCCGTCCCAAGCGGTGAATTGTTATGCCGCGAGGGTCAGCCCTTCGCTGCTGGTATTCGTGACGAGCCCGGTGCCGAAGGTCAGGGTCGCGATGTTGGATGGATCGCTGACCCCGCTGGCCCGCTGGGCGACGACCACATAGGACACGGTCGCGAGGCCGGTCGGCACCGTGGTGTCGGTGTATTCGTTGGTGGTTGAAGTCCCCGCAAAGGTCCACGGGCCGGGCGTCCCCCCCACCTCGGTGACTTGTCGGCGGAGTGAGAACTGCGTCCCGTTCGCTCGGCTGCCCTTCCAGTTGATGATGCAATAGCCGAACGCGTTGACGACGAGTTGAACCTCGGTCGGTGATTCGGGCGGCGGCGTTGGTGTTGGGGCTGCGGGCGCCGGGATCTCGGCCAGGTTGTAGACGCTGTCGTTGTCAGTTGTTTCGGCGAAGGCCCGGATGGTTTTGACGAGGTCCGCGCCCAGGTCGTACATGCTGTCGACCGAGTCGTTCTGTGTACTCGTCGCGGCTTTGGTCTGACTGCGAAGTGCCTGGGCGTTCTCGTAATCCGCTCTGGCTTGCTGCGTGCGTGTGCCAAGGTCAGCGAGTTGTGCGACGGTCAGCCCGATCGCGGCTGGGTCCTTGCCCCAGACAGGGATGTGTGTTTCAAAGAACTGGATACGGTCAACGAGTGTGCGAGGGATCACAGACATGGTCAGTCTCCTGTCAGAGGACGCCGATCCGCACAGACTCGGGCTGTTTGTGGCGATCCGCCCGATGCGTCCGCCGCAAGTTGGTTTCGGCGTGCTCGGCTGCGGACTTTGAGAAAAGTGGTCTGTGCGACGGGCGGCTGCGCAGACTTTGCGCGAACGGGGGAGGGGGCGTACGCAGAGGACGCGAAGAACGCAGAGGTCGCGAAGAAAGCAGGATCAGGTTGCTTTCCGTGCGGTCTCGTACGGTCAGCGTGTCTGGTCACCTGATTGCTTGGAATCCGTGGGTTCGTGCGGACCGTCGGTCGCAGGTGGCATCTTCAATCGACGAATGATTCGATTTAGTTGAGCACCGATCGTTGAAATGGCAATGCCGTTGTTTTCTGCGATCACGCGCAACTTGTGTCCGCGAACGAAACGATCGACGAGCATTTGACGATGACGATCGTCCAATTTGCCCAATTGGCTCTTTATGTAAGCGCGACCGAATGTTATCGGTTCCGTCGCTACTGTCGACGGCGGCTTTGCTTCCAAAATGGCGGACCCAGTTCCGTTGATGTGCGCTTGACGCGTGCCGTTGCGGCGCCCAGCATCGAGACAGGAGTTATACAACATGCGATACATGTACGCCTCCGGTCGTCCGGATGCCTGAATGCGTCCCCAGTGCTGAAAAATCTTGGAAAAGTTCTCCTGAACGGCATCTTCGGCATCGGCATGGTTGCCGAGCAATCTCTTGGCGATACCAAAGAACGGGCCGGCGTGTTCGGCAACGACCGAAGCGAAATCCTCGCCCGGCGCGACCTGCACCGGGGGGGCTTCCTCACCCAAGGCCTCGGCTGGCAGCGGCGTGTTCGTATCGCCGCTGCCAGCATTGCCTCGATCCAACTTCATGTCTTCTGCCGGAAGCTGCGCCGCGCCTTCGCTCGCGCTGCCGCCCTCTTGCCGACGCGTTGCCTCAGGTTGTACAGCAGCTGCTTCCTGTTGTTGCGGCGCATCTTCGACATCGCTTCCAGTTTCTCGGCGATCAACTCGTCTTCGATCGCTCTGGTCGCGATTGCGCGCTGCTTGCGGATCTCCTGCACATGCCTCAGCAGGGTCAGGTGCTGATCGCTCGGTTGACGGGCGATCAGGGTGTTCGTCTCGACGATCAGGGTCACGCTTTGCTGCTCGGTGCAGTCCCGCGGGGCGGTCATGATCATCTGTGTTAAACGCTCCTTCGCGTGCTCGAGCGAGAGACTCGCGTCGGGCGGCAGCGAAGGGATTTTCTTGTTAGGTGTCGATCGGTCATTTTTGCCTCCTACGGCTGGGCCGTCATCGGGGTCCTGCTGTTCATCAACAGTGAGGAGGCTTTTGGGTTGTGCCATGGTCTGGTCCTTCGTGTCCCGGCGATTGATTCGAAGTGATGCGCCTCTGGCTGCGCGTTGTGGCATTGGTGTTGGCGAAAGCCGCCCAACGAGGACGGCCTTCACCACCGTGGCGATCAGTTTATCAAGACCGGGCTTGGAAGGTCCGCTTGGTGACCGCGCGACCCATCAGCCTTCTCACCTCCTACTCATTGCCCCCGGGACGCGTCTGCGCATCGGTCAGGGTGTTCGTGGTTCCGTTGGTCTCGGACTCGGTTGTGTCGGTCACAGTCCACATGGTTGAAGTGGATGTACCCTCGGTATCAGGAGCGTGATTTGTGCTCCAAGTGTGCAATGTCGGTGTTCCGGTGTTCATCGTCCCGCCGGAATAGGTGGCTCCGGAGAGCGTGTCGCCTGTCCAGGTGCCGCCGGTGAGCGTGCCGCCAGTGAAGGTGACATCGGTGAATGTCGCGCCGGTCAGTGTGCCGCCGGTGGTGGTCATCCCGGGCCACGCGGTCTGTGTGAAGGTCACATCGGTGAGCGTCAGTGTGCCGAAAGTCAGACCGGTGATCGTGGTGGGCGAGGTGCCAGTGGCACCGGTTGTGAAACCAGTGGTGTTGGTCGTCGAACCAGTTGTGCGGCCCGTTGTCCAGTCCAGATTGGTCATGTCCACGGTGTCATCGATCGTGACATTGGTGAAAGTGACGCCTGTGAACACGGTGTCGGTGAGCGTCAATGCGTTGGTCGCAGTCCCCGTGGTACCGGTCAGGCCGGTCTGTGTCACGGTTGCTGTGCATCCGCCGATACCGACGCCGAGTCCGACGATGCCGGCGAGAATGGCGGCGTTGACGATCGATTTCGATTTATTCATAGAAGCAAACATGGTGTCTCCTGCTTTCTGCGGTTTGTTCCGCGTATGTTCTGGCCGCGACTGTCACGGCGTCTGCACTCATGACGAAGCCCGCAATCGGGATTCCGCGCGTCATCGAAGAAAAATTCAAATGTCTTCAGAGCCCGGCCAAAGCCGGCGTGAGAAAAAAAGGAATCCCCGCGCGCGGAATTGCGCCGCCCGCCATCGTCTGTGCAGTGAACCCACCCTTCGGCCGCATCCCGTGCAAGCCGGTCGAACCGCCCAGGAGAATGCCATGCTTGAATCATTCATCAAAACCAGCATCACCATGACAGGCACAACCATGACCTGTTGGGGGGCCGCGATTCACAATCCGGTGATGGTCGAATCCGGGCTCGTCCTGCTTTTCCTGTCCGTCGGGGTTGTCACCCTGTTTGATGGCGGGCTGCGAAAGAAGTAGCGACAGGCTTCAACATCAGCATCGAACGCGATGCTGGAAGAGATGGACTTGAACAGGCCCACGCCGGGAACGGCGTGGGCCTGTTTCATGCGCTCAGCACAGAATCTGTCCATCTGTCCCCCACCGATGCCACTCAAACTGGTGGTGTCAATTATGATCAGTCTGCGCGAGGGCACGCTCAGCTCGTTTTTATCGGCGATCAGCGCAGAAGATGCGCGGTGCTTCGGCCATCGGGGGGGCGTTTCCGGTCCGAGAACGCGCCGCAACGACCAGATAACGGCCTGCAGCGCTCTGATGTTGGACTACATTGCTCTGATGGAGGGCTCCATTGCTCTGATGTTGTACTACATTGCTCTGATGGAGGGCTCCATTGCTCTGCTGCAGGCCTCCATTGCTCTGCTGGAGGGCAGCATTGCTCTGATGTTGGACAACATCGCGCCGATGGAGGGCCGCATGACGCCGTTGCATGACACCATCGCACTGTCGCCGGGCACAGGCTGTGGCTCGCGAGCAAGCCGAAGGTTCACATCGTTCGAGCAGCACACGAGTGCAGCAGCCCGCACGACCCAGCAAACCGAACACCCGTTCGGGTTCGGCGACCGGCAAGCAGGCGTGGTCACACCCGTCAGACACGAAGCGTGAACCGCGTTCTCGGACGGATCGCGGCGGTTTGGGGCCTGGGGCACGATTTCCGGACACAATCGCACCAGAATGGGTGAAGTCGCGTGACAAATCTGGTAGCCTCACGCTTATCAACAGACCTTGGGCATGCTCGCGTGGGTGAACCGGGTCAGACAAATGGACACATCGGTGTGACCGAAGAGCCCTGCCTCGGGCTGCAGTTTGTGCTTGACGACGCAGTGTGACCCCGGCTCATCGCCCTCACAACGAACACTGAGAGAACATCAGGAGACCACCATGAAGACGAAGAAGACCGCACATCGCTCCCCCATCACGCTGTTGTCCGCCGCCGCCGCCCTGCTCTTGCCGGCGACGATCGCTTCGGCACAGTGGACCGCGGCGAGCGGCCGGATCTATTACGCCTCGGGCAATGTCGGCCTCGGGACCGCCTCCAACCCGGTTGGCAGACTCGATGTCCGCTCGAACGGCACACGCACCATCAGCGCCTTCAACAACGCCAGCACCGGCTACAACTACGCCGTCCACGGCACCAGCCTCAGCAACAACGGACGCGGGGTCTATGGCATCGCCCAGAATGTCCAGGGCAACGGCTCGGGGGTCTTCGGGGTCTCCAACGGCTATATCGGCCGCGGGGTCTATGGCTATGCCACCGACGGCCGCGATGGCGCCAGTTACGGAGTCTATGGCAAAGCCAACAGCACAGGGGGGGCCGGCGTGTATGGACAGGGCACCGCCGGGCTCGGCATACTCGGCGTGACCGACTCGACGGCCAGCGGCAACAGCCCCGCGACCAGCATGGCAGGTGTGCGCGGTGTCGTGTCGTCAACAACCCCGGGCGGATTCTCCGCCGGTGTGTGGGGAATCAACAATTCAACAACAGGTTCGGGCATCGGTGTCGGCGGTTTCCAAAACGGGACCGGCTGGGCCGTCTACGGCCAGGTCACCGGAGCGACCGGGTACGCAGGCTACTTCGTCGGCGGACGGAACTACTTTCAGGGCAATGTCGGCGTCGGCACCACGCCCGTCCACAAGCTCGATGTCGCGGGCGATATGAAACTGCGCACGGGTGACAACCTCTACTTCGGGTCCGTCGGCGAAAACTCGGACACCGTCTACATAGAACGCTCGAACCCTGGCAGCAACACGACCTATCTCGATTTCGTCATTGGTGATGATCCGACCGCGTCAAGCCGTGACTACGTCAGAGTCCGCGATTCATCGAGCACGCAGACCATCTGGTTCGGCAGTGACGGCTCAGCGTGGAAGCCAACAGGCTCCTCATGGTCCATCAGTTCCGATCGCCGCGTCAAGCGTGACATTACCGACCTGACCGGTTCACTCGACCGCCTGCTCGAGTTGCGCGGCGTGAACTTCTATTACACCGACCTGACCGCACCGGGTGCGTCCGCCGGACTCAAGACCGGTTTCATCGCGCAGGAAGTCGAAACCGTTTTTCCTGAGTGGATCACCGAGACCAAAGGCATGGGCACTCATGACGGTCTCAAGGGGCTCACCATTCAGGGCTTCGAGGCCCTCGCCGTCGAAGCGATGCGCGAACTCAAAACCGAAAACGACAACCTCAAGGAGCACGCCGCGTCACTTGAGGAACGCGTCGCCGAGCTCGAAGCGTTGATGTCCGAACTGCTCGAACGATAAACCAGTCTCGCCATTCAAGTCCACAATAGAAAAAGGAACATGCACATCATGACACGCACAACCCGAACACATCGTTCGACCATGCTCGCCGCCGCCCTGCTCTTGCCCGCGAGCCTCGCCTCGGCCCAGTGGAGCACGATTGGGAACATCATTACCTACAACAACGGATCAGTCGGGATCGGGACCAACAACCCCGCGGGCACACTCGATGTGCGCGGCACCGGCACGAGGGTGATCTCGGCATTTAACCCGGCCTCGACCGGATACACCTACGCGGTCCACGGAACGGCGCGCTCGAACAACGGACGCGGCGTCTATGGCATCGCCCAGAATGTCCAGGGCAATGGCTCGGGCGTCTTTGGGGTCTCCAACGGATATATCGGTCGCGGGGTCTTTGGGTATGCAACCGACAACCGCGATGGCACCAGTTACGGTGTTTACGGCAAAGCCAACAGCAGCGGCGGAGCCGGCATCTTGGGTGAGGGCGTCATTGCCCCCGGTGTCATTGGAACCACAGATGCAACTAATGGTGGGTCGGGCACGGGAAGCGGTTCGGCCGCAGGGGTGCGCGGGGTCGTCAACTCGACCGCGCCCGGCGGTTGGTCGGCAGGGGTCTGGGGCATCAACAACAGCACAAGTGGCAATGGCGTCGGGGTCGCCGGGTATCAGGCCGGCAGCGGCTACGGCGTCTACGGTCGCGTGGAAAGCGCCGGCGGCCACGCCATCCACGGGCAGGCGGTCGATGCCGCGGGGTTCGCTGGATACTTCTCAGGCGGGATGAACTTCTTCGGTGGAAATGTCGGGATCGGCACGACTTCACCCGATTTCGAACTCGATGTCGCGGGCGACATCAAGATTCGCACAGGTGACAAACTCCACTTCGGCGACCTCACCGAGAACAACAGCAACCGAGCCTCGATCTCGCGCCGCAATGTCAATAGTCAGCGAACCGACATGTATGTCGAGCTTGGATCAAGCGGTGACAGCGTTGAGGAGTATTTCGCTGTGTCCAAGGACGGCGCTTCCGCGACGGTCTGGCTCGGAAACGAAGGCAACTGCTACAAGCCGGGTGGTGGCTCGTGGACCGCGGTTTCGGATCGTCGCATCAAGAAAGACATTCAGACGCTCGAAGGCTCGCTCGATCGCCTGCTTGAACTGCGCGGCGTGACCTTTGAATACACCGACCTGACGGCGATGGGTGCAGCACCCGGACTGCGCACCGGTTTCATCGCACAAGAAGTTGAAAGCGTCTTCCCCGAGTGGATCACCCAAATACCGGCAACCGACCGGCACAACAACCTCAAGGGTGTGACCATCTCCGGGTTTGAAGCGCTCGCCGTCGAAGCGATGCGCGAACTTGATACGCAGAGTGACGCCAATGCAGAACGGATCGCCCAGCTCGAATCTGAATTGGCATCGACTCAAAAAGATAATGAGGAACTGCGCGACCGCCTCGAACAAGTCGAAGCCATGATGGCCGAGTTGCTCGAACGATAACGCTGTTTTCCCGCCCGGTTTCACGGCTGGGCTCGACCACTGAACCACAACGGGCCGACGCTCCTCGCAAGGGGAGCGTTGGTCATTCTCGGCACCAATGAAACCACCAATGCGCCGCCCAAACTACGATCTGGCATGACACTGCTCGAACGCATTCAAAACACCGAACGCCACATCATGGCGGTGGCGGGCGAAACCGTTGATCTTGGCGACTATCGCGTGCTGTGCGCTCCACACATGGCATCGTGGTACCAAGCCAACATGGTCGAGATCCGGAAGCCCGGCGTGCGTTCGCTCGCCGATTGGGAAACGGTCTTCCGCAAACATTTTGACCCGGCCATCTTCAAACACATCACGCTGTACCTTTCGAATCCGGACGATTGTGCATCATTGATCGACGAGATCAAAGCGACGGCAGCCGCTGAAGAACAGACCACGCGACCCGACCGACTCGATGTGCAGCACATCATCTATCGACTCGCGTCAAGCACGGCTGCATGCGTGCCGCTCCCGGCTGGGCTGGTTGTTCGCCCTGTCGAGACGGACCAGGATCGCGAAGACTTGTTGCAGTTCAACGATGCGGAAACGAAAGGTGAGTTGTGGTACTCGACGCCAGAAAAGATGAGACCCTACATTGAACTGCGCCAACGCGTCGCCGATGAAGCAGGTGTTCAATGGTTGCGGTTGATGCGCGACGATCCGGAAGACCGAACAATCTTGAGCCGACTCGGTGTCTTTCGCTGCGACAATCTGTACCGCCTCCAGGCGGTCGGGACCGCGAGCGAGTTCCGAAGCAAGGGCTATGCGTCGGCACTGCTGAGCTGCGCAATGCGGTTTGCCATAGACGAACAGTGCTCTGTAGGGCTTGCACTCAGTGTCGATGCGGGCACGCCCGCCGAGCGGCTGTACGGCTCACTCGGGTTCGAGACTGTTGGCGACGAATATTGGGTCATGCGTTATCCACGCGACGATTGAGGTCGTTTTGATCGCTTTGATGTTTCCATGCGGTTGCAGCGTGATCAGTCTTCGATGTTGAATGCGTCACTCTCAAGCTCTATTTTTGTTGCGCGACCTGTCACTTCGATGATGAATCGGCCGTTCTGTTGTGTCTCGGCGGTGATGATCGTCGGCATGCGTAACCCCCGATGGGTGACCCAGCCATCAAAATGAGTTGTGACGGGAATCTTTGCGTTGCCGAGGCTTGGCACTTCCTTGACCGTGTCCAATCGAAGGATGTCGCCGGTCTGTTCGTCGATAGAAAGCGTCGCGCCGGGTGCGTCGTCCGTTGCCACCTCGACGAGAATTACCGAACGGTCCCGTTCGGTCCGTCGACCCGTCACTCGGAATGACGAGTAGAGTCTGCGCCAGTCACCGAGGAACACGACCGGATGATCGCGGCGGGCGGCTTCATACTGGCGACCGGCCAGTTCCTCCACGCCCGACATACTCGAATCACTCCAGGCCTTGTCGCCATCGAGCACCGTACGAATAGTGCCGAACGGCCCGAGGTCGATCAAGCTGCTCGCGCGATCGCCGCTGTCAAATGACAGTTTTGAGGTTCCCTTGATGCCAGACTGGGCGAAACGGGCGGTTCCGGTCAGTCGCATTGGTGTGATAGATTCCAAAATCGCTTGACGCTCGTTCAACTGTGCGAGTGCCACCACTTCGTCGATCGTCGGCAAGTCGTCCGCTGAGGGTGTCGCAACTCGCGGCATCACGAACTCTTGCCCGCCTTGGAAGAGCGTCATTGACTCGACTTCTCCGAAAGCGTCCTCCTGAAAGGAAACCGCGATCTTCATGGCATCGTTGCTGCGAAACTGCCACTTGCCGTCGTCATCAGGAGTGTGCAATTCAAAAACCATCTGGTTTGGCACATCCACCGCAAGGTGGTTGTTGCGGACGAGGACGGTCATGTTGTCGTTCATTGGTTCGAAAAAGTACTCACCAACATAAGTGTTGAGTTTGGCGAGCGGAACCTCTATCGGGAACGCATATCCCTCACGAGGCACTTCAAAACGAAGTCCGCCTTGATACAGGACGAGCATGACAACTTCACCATCCTCGTCTGTTTCAAAGGCTGCGGCAATCTGCGGCGCGCCTTCGAACGGTCGACGGCCATCGTCTCCTGGAGCCGTAAGCGTGAACACTTGCTGCGACGGTATGTCGATCGTAATTTCGTTGGTATCACTCACCGCGACCGTAAACTTCTCATTGTTGAAGGTCGCGTAGTTGGCAATGTACACGCCCGCAACAGACGCGAGATCTGTCTCGTTACGAGGTTCATCGTCGTTCAACTCTTCGTGAGCGTCATCGGTTTCGATTTCCCAGTCGCCAAGCAACGCCTCGAACACGAGATCAATCGAACCCGACTGAAGCGACGAGAAGCCTGTGTTCGTCAACAGAACAAACCCGATGTTTTCTTCGGGTAGCATTGCAACCTGAGCCGCAAATCCATCGATATTGCCGCCGTGTTCGACGAGCTCATGGCCGTCCCAGTCGTGCAGCATCCAGCCGAGTCCGTACTTCAAATCGCCACCAATCGTAATCTGCGGCGTCCAAGTCTCAAACAGGTTCTCCTCTGAAATGAGTTGAGTCCCCTCGAACTCACCTTTCCCGAGTTGCAGCCGAAGCCACTGAGCCATGTCGAGCACATCTGCGTTGATTGATCCCGCCGGTCCGATCAGGTCGATGTTTCGCATCGGGACATGCTCGAACGCTTCATTCTTCCATGCATACCCGAGCGCGAGTTGACCGGTTGCCTCGGCTTCGGCCATCGTCAAGTTTGCTCGTTCCATTCCAAGAGGCGCAAAGATACGCTCGCGCATCAGCGATTCCCATGATGAACCGTCTGCTTCACCCGCCGCCATGCCGGCGGCCATATACATGATGTTGTTATAGAGGAACTGCTCGCGAAACGGAGCCCACGGCTCTGCATCGTTGGCGATTTCGAGCATTTGTGCTCTGGGCACGGCCCCCCCGGCCCACAGCATGCTCATTCGGGTAAACCCGCTGCGATGGCAAAGCATGTCGCGGATGGTCAAAACCTCGCCTTCAACCGCTTCGATGGGAGGATGAAACGCCGGCAGCCATTTGGTCGCGGGATCGTCCCAGGTCATCACGCCGTCATCAACAAGCATCGCAATCGCAGCCGAGGTGAACGCCTTCGTCGTCGACCCTATTGCAAACTGTGTGTGCGTGTCAACGGGGGTGTTGTTCTCTACATTGGCGAGCCCGAATCCCTTGGCGTAGATCAACGCATCATCTTGCACGATCGCAATCGCAACACCGGGGATGCGTTGTTCAACCCTTGCTTCTTCGAGCCGCTCGGTCAATCTTTCGAGTCGTTCCGCTTGTGTTGGAGGGGCAGTAGCGAATGCGAACGAGCTGCTGCAAATACACACTGCTGCTGCAAAAGTCGATGCGAAGTACTGCGTTGTCCGTGCTCGATGAGTGTTTTCGGTGTTGATAGTCATTCGTCTGGTCCTTTCGCTGCTGATTGCGCAGGCGTTCGGAAATGTACTTGCTCAAATGAACTGAACTGCCTCTAAGCCATGCGGATCCAGCGGATCAATGTTGCATAGTTGGGCGGCTTGCCAAACATGAGCAGTCCGACGCGGAATACCTTAGCTGCAGCCCAAACGGCGACATACGCACTCACGACCCCCACCGCAATAGCAGCCAACACCTGCCACACGGGCGGCGGCTGGGTGCTGCTGAGTCGGATGATCATGACGAACGGACCGACGCCGGGCACGAAACTCATGATGGTCGCGAAGATACTGTTGGGGTCGCGGCCGATCGGGAACCACAGCATGTACGGGATCATCACAATCATCATGACCGGGGTCATCAGGGCTTGGGCTTCTCGAAGGTCATTGACAGCGCTTCCGATGGCCGCCATCATCGATGCGATGATTGTGTACGCGATGAAGTAAAAACAGAAGAACCAGACAATCATGATCGGGTCGATCAGATCGGCAAAGGACGCGAGGAGCAACCCGCCGAACCCCAGCGACCCGTACACAAGAATCAGGAAGAGCCCGACGCACATCTGCCCGAAGATCTTGCCTGCCATCAAACTCATCGGCGACGCAGACGCAAGCAACAGTTCGATCACCCGGCTTGATTTCTCTTCAATTGTGGTCGTCAACAGGTACTGCCCGCTGATAAAGACCGACATCATCATCAGGAACATGAACGCAAACTGCATGATCATGTTCAGTTCGCCGAGGCTGCTCCGCTCGCCGGTGTCCGTCACTTCCTGCGTACGGCGTTGGTTGACTTGTGTCAGCGCGTCGAGCCGATCGGCTTCAAAGCCTGCATTGGCGATACGCGTCTCACGGATGCTCTTGCGCACTTGATCACGAACGAGATCCTGCACGCGGTCGTCCAACTTGGGGCGGACGAAGACTTGAAAGCCGCCATAGGTGCCGTCTTCAGCCTCGGTTCGCACGGCATCTTCGTCGATCACCACCAACGCCATGAGACCACCATCGGTCATGCTCGTGCCTTCGCGCAGCGGGGCTTTGGCGGTTTCAAGTTCTTCTTCGGTCATGGACGCCGCGAGTGATTCGAGTTTCAGGTCGGCTTTGAGTTCCTTCGCTGGCGCACTTTCAGCGGCTTTGGTAATCGCTTCGGTTGCTTCGTCTGACGCACCGGCGGCATCGGCGATCGCGCTGACCATCTCGGCTGCACTGCCGTTCAGCCAGGACTCGATCGACTCAGGGGTCAGTCTTCCTGCGATGTCGTCAGATAGCTCCCCGGTCCGATCGACAAGCGCGATGGTCCCGTTCACTTCGGGGACTTTGTCTTTGAGCAGGAGCGGCATAACAACCGCCAACAAGATCATGAGCACGATCGGCACGACAATACCGCCGAAGATAAACCCTTTCGTCAGGGCGGTCGAAACAAACTCACGCCGGGCAATATGCAGAACACGGTGCATTTAGTATGCCCCCCCTTCTTCGGTCACAGCCGCTCGCAACCGCTCGCGGACGACAGGATCGCTCACTTCGTCTTCACCCGCGACAATCTCGATAAAGATGTCTTCGAGCGTGGGCCGACGCAGTTCGATTCGCATCGGCGGAACCGCCCCGGTCAGATCACGCATGACATCGGCTGGGATCGCGTCGTCCGAAATGGAGATCTCCCTCGCCGGGCCGACCTCCTGCTTGCTGACATGTTTGACACCCGGCACCGCATGCAAGGGCGACAGATCGGCATTGGCATCCATCGGCTCAAACAGAATCGTTCGGGGGTCGTGCTGCTTGCGTATGTTCGAAAGCGTGTCGTCGAGCACCTTCTGCCCGCGGCTGATCATCACGATGTGCTCGCACACCTGCTCGGCCTGGGCCATCACATGCGTCGAGAAGATGATCGTCTTGCCCGCACTGTGCTGTTCATCGATGAGATCGCGCAGCAGCCGCATATTGACCGGGTCGAGACCGCTGAACGGTTCGTCGAGGATCAACAGTTCCGGCTCGTTGATGACCGCCGCGATGAATTGCACTTTTTGCTGCATGCCCTTCGAGAGTTCTTCGCATTTCTTGTTGATGGTGTCGCCGAGTTCGACGCGTTCGAGCCACGACCGGACAGCCTTCTCGAGTTCCGCCCCGCCGAGTCCCTTGAGGTGACCCATGTAGCGAAGGAATGCCCCGACTTTCATCTTGCGATACACGCCGCGTTCTTCGGGCAGATAACCGACGCGTTCGCGGGCTTCGACGGCGTTGCGTTTGCCGAGCACGCTGACCGTCCCCTCATCTGGAAAGAGGATCCCCATGATGGTACGAATCGTTGTGCTCTTGCCAGCACCGTTCGGGCCGATGAACCCGTAGATGGCGCCCGACGGCACTTCGAGATTCATGTTTGCGACGGCGATCTTTGGCCCGAATGTCTTGCGGACCCCGTCGAGTGATATCGCGCTCGTCAAGCCTCTTCCCTTCAACTGGACTGTGAACCCATCCCCGGCCACGCGGCGGGCGTTTATGCGTGATACCGTAGCACCATGCACGCCGGCCTTCTGACAGACAGTGTTCGGGAAAAGCTTGAAAATCTTTTGGTCCAGGATGCCGAACTGGCTGCCGCGCTCGAATCGCCCGAGGTTCTGGCTGACCACATTCAGGTGCGTGACCTCTCGATCAAACGCAGCGCCATCGAGCCGGTGGTGACCGGGTTCACGCGATTTCGAGCACTCGAAGCCGAAGCCGCTGACCTCGCCGAGACCATTGAAGCGGCCGAGGATGTCGAACTGGTCGAGATGGCCCGGGCCGAGTTACCCGAGATCGAGGCCGAAGCCGAGAAGATCATCGAAGCCGTCAAAGCCTCATTGGTATCGAGCGACGATCGACAGGTGGGCTCGGTCATGCTCGAGGTGCGGGCGGGGACGGGCGGCGACGAGGCGGGGCTGTGGGCCCGCGACCTGATCGATGTCTATACGCGATATGGAGCCAGCAAGGGCTGGTCGTTTGAAGAACTCGAGATGACCGGAGACGCGACGCTTGGGGGGGTGCGGCATGCGGTAATCAATGTCCGGGGCGAAGGCGTCTGGGCCGAACTGAGTTTCGAGGCGGGTGTGCACTCGGTCAAACGGGTGCCCGCGACCGAGACGCAGGGCAGGGTCCACACAAGTACTTGCACGGTCGCTGTCTTGCCAGAGCCAACCGCGGTGCAGGTGAACATCGACTGGGCCAACGATGTCGAGGAGCATGTAACGACTTCACAAGGGCCGGGCGGGCAGAATGTCAACAAAGTCGCAACGGCTGTACACATGATCCACAAGCCGACGGGGGTCGAAGTGCGGATGCAGGAGACCAAGAGTCAGGCCCAGAACCGCGAGAAGGCGAAGCGGCTGCTCGCAGCCCGCGTCTTTGAGATCGAGCGGCAGAAGATCGAGGCGGAGAGAGCCGCCGAGCGGAAGGAACAGATCGGCAGCGGCGGGCGGAGCGAGAAGATCCGCGTGTATCGATACCAGGACAACATTGTCGCGGACGAGCGGCTCACCGAAAAGTTCAACAAAACGCAGATCATTGATCGTGCGGACCTCGGGCCGATGTTCGACGCCCTGATCGAGCAACGGACGGCGGAGAGACTGGCGGCGCTATAAGTTGTCGTCGGGGGCGCATCGACACAAAAACGGACCTGGTGCCACGACTGGCGGTCTTCCGCCCGTCGTGTCCTCAAGTGGGCTGACATCAAGACACCACGCGCCTAAGACGGCGGGTGGCCGGGACCCTTTCCGATGTGTGGCACGCACAGCGAGTCCTCGAGTCGTGCGTGTTTGACCGTCGGGCTGTCGTGAGATCATGAAGTCTTCAGCGGTTGCCAGCATCTGGGGCGTTCGCACGGCCGACTCGAAGACTCGCTGGCCGTGGCACACATCTGGAGAACTCAACCGAGCCACCCGCCGCACTATTGATTCATATGTGACACACGATCGTGCGACCCATCCCTCACCCCTCAGGCGGGAAGCCGTCGGGCATCCAGACTGGGAGGTCGTTGATCGAGTCGCGGGCGGCTTGCGAGGTCGGGACGCCCCAGGTCTCGAAGAACGGGCCGAGGTTGCGGCCAACCTCGCGGCTCAATCGCACCATCCATTGATCGCGCTTTTCTTCGTCGTTCTTCGGCCGATCGGCCCTGGCAAGCGTGCGATAGTCGGCGAAGACCTGCTTGAAGGGCTCCCAGCCGAACGCTTCTTCCATCTGAATGTACATGCGCAGAGCGAGGAACGGCTTGCTCTTCCAGCGGTCATATGGGGCGCCATCGGCGATATATGAGGCGAGCCCGACATCGTTCGTCGCGCCGCCGTGCCCGCGTTCGCCTTGGGGGGGTGAGCAAAGTGAATCGATGATGTACAGCGAAAACAGGTTACAAGTCACCTCGCCAGTGCCGGCGAAGGTCCAGTCGCCGTTCTGGTGATTGTGCCCGAGTTCGTGGTAAAGCCCCCACGCGCCGCGTTCGAGTTTCTCTCGGCTCGTCATCGTGCTCGCCGCATCGAGATGCGTCATGATCGGATACCCCGAGTGCATGTACCCGGCAGAGATCTGGACATCGGCCAGATAGCGCTCCGGGCGGTCACGCTCACGAGGGCGAGCGGCTAGGTCCGCAGCGGCATCGAGCACACTGTCCCAGAAGTCCATCAGTGCATCCGGGTCATCGAGTTCGCGGACATGCTTTGATGGCACGGACACAATGACCTTGTCGGTGACCAGTTCTGCCCACGGCGCCGGACGGTGCCTGATCGAATCTCTCCATTCAGCTAGATCGGTTTGACCAGATACAAACATGGGCGCTTCGATCGCGCCTCGAACGGTGATTTCGAATGGCTCTGCTGCTGCACCCTTCGGCAGTTCCACGAACACAGGTCCGCCGAACGCGGATGCGATTGTGGTCGTGCGAGACTGAATGGGTGTCGTCACGGTGATCTCTGGCGCTCGGTGCCATTGATCTTTGTGATACAACTTGTCCTTGTGGCAACCGATCCGAACGGCCAGTCTTTCTCCGGCGAGTTCGTCTGGCACGGTCACACGAATTACCCGACCAGGTTCGGCATAGAGCCCGGTCGACTTCCAGCCGTGTTTCGCCGGATCGATCGTGATCGTGCTCGTCACACGCGACGCGGGCGTGTCGGGCAATCCAGGGAAACTCGCCGCAGCAGGATGAGCCCGCACCCGATCTGCGGCAGCATGCCTTGACTCAGCAATTGCATAGGTCAGCAGAAATCGCTCCAGATCATGGGTGCCTTGGCGGAGCGGAGATTGCTTCGAAGGGATGATCGTGTCCGATTGACTCGACATCAAACGGCGGATCTTGGGTCGAAGCAGGCGATCAATCGTCGGAAGGGTGCGTGCAGCGAGCATGAGCGTGCTCGAAGCCTGTCGTTTCAAATTTTGCGCTGCTTCGTCCGATTGGATCGTGTCGAGCGCATTTTGTGCATGCAGTACTGGTGACGGTTCACTCAATACTTGAAACCCATTTTCGGCCGTATCTTTCATGTATCCGTCAGCCCACATGAGCCCGTGTTCGGCAAACAAACGATTGCCAGGGTGTTCAATGAGCGGTTTGCCACCGGACACCTGCAGCCAGCCCCAGCCAAGGCCGCCCATCACCACGCCCCCACCCTTGCGCATGTGCGATTCGAGTGCTGCCTGTCTCGCCTCCGTATTTGCATCATGTCCCACGCACACGACATCGACTTCATGGAGATGATCTTGCCAATCGCGCGGCAGGTCGCGTGCATCCAGCCCCTGATCACGCAATTGAGCTGCGAGCGACGCTGGAGCGAACACGGTCGGCGCGATTGCATCGCTCGCCCACTGCACGCTGTTCAGGAGCAACTGTGCGGTGTCATGTTCTGTGGCGCCGAGAAATCCGGTATGGCCGAACGCAACGAATCGGCCGCGACCGACGCGACCCGCCGCCACGACAACTCCACTCGACCCATCGAGCCCGCCCTGAACGACAGGGAACACACGCGGGCCGAACACGAGCAGCGGCCCCGGTGTTCCGGGAGATGCAATCGCTTCGACACCATCGAGGAGTGCGTCAAGATCCGCTTCGTCCGCCATGGCCGCCGGACAAAGGGCCATGGTGATCGCCGCAAGAACGATGTGCAGTCGTCTGGTCATGCACCCAGCATAACTGCTCTTGAGGTGCGTCGCCGCCTGGGTTGGCTTATCGACGACTCATCTGCTCCATCATCGCTTCGAGACGCTCGAGGCGTCCTCGCAAATCGTCGATCTGGTCGTCACGCTGTGCGATCTGCTCGTCTTTCTCGGCAGAGATCGCGGCGAGCTGAGCGTCCTTCTCGGCCCGCAGTGCGTTCAAGGCTTCGACGAGAAGCGGTGTCATCTTGGAATAGTCCATGCCGCTCGCATCGATTCCGTTGGCTTCATAGTTCACGACCTCGGGCATCACTTCGCCGACTTCTTCAGCGATGAACCCGACATCATGCTGTCCGCCGTGCTCTTTGTCCCAGGTGTAGTACACGCCGCGCAGTTTGCCGATCTTTTCGAGCGGGTTATCAATGTTGACCACGCTGTGCTTCCAACGACGGGACGAAATCGAGCCGTAGTTGGTGCCAGCACCAGAGGCATAGAAGTCATACCCACTCGGGCTGTTACTCTGACCGAATACGCCGTAATTGACACCCGAGTTGTGAGTTGCAATGCCGTAAAGTGCATAACCACCAGGTGCGGCTGCGAGCCCGTAGACACCCCAGTTCGCACCTGAAGTATTCGTCGCGTTACCGAACACGCCAAAACCATTGGTGCTTGCTGTTTCGCCATAAACGCCATAGGTCACGCCGCTCGTACTCGTCGCGATGCCTGAGATTCCCGTACCGGTCGAACTTGCGGCCTCTCCGTAGACACCCCAAGTTGTTCCTGTCGAACTCGTCGCCGTGCCATAGACGCCGGTGCCTGTGTCGCTGGCGCTCAAGCCAGAAACACCGAAGTTAGCACCACTGGTGCCTGTCGCGAGACCCTGTACACCAGATCCATTGGCGGTCGATTCGGTTTGGCCGAAGACGCCCGTTGCAGATGAGTTGTTCGCCGTGTTGCTTGCCAGTCCATGGACACCAGCACCGATGATGCCAGTGTTGGTGCCATACACGCCGTAGGTAACGCCATTGGTTCCGGTCGTTTCCCCCGTCACGCCGTGACTCATGGTACTTGAGAATGCACCCCCGACACCCGTCGTGCCCATCCCTTGGACACCGATAATGCCATCACCAATCACACCAGTGTTTCCGGCGCTCTCGCCATAGACCCCAGCCCCCCCGGTGCCGGTTGCTTTGCCGTACACGCCGTACGCTGCGCCATTGCGTGTGTCTGTTGCATAGCCATAGACACCGCGTCCGAGATACCCGTTACTGACACCAAAGACACCAAAGCCGTTCCCCTGTGGGTTTTGAGCGATGCCATAGACTCCGCGTCCGCTCGTACTTCTGGATGTGCCATGAAGAGCGTAGTGGTAACCCGTTGCTGCGGTGTTGAACGCTGAGACAGTTCGACCGCCATTGCTACGAATGTCGAGTTGGCCTGCCGGATTCTGCGTACCGATTCCGACCGGACCGGCGTTGTAGTAAGCGATGTTTCCAACCGACGACCACTGGGCAGCTGCCGGGACAGCGATTGAAAGACACGCGATCAACATTGTGGATTTGGCTGCAGTTTTCATTTGTTTTCTCCCTGCGAAAAGTCGATGGGCGCGATTCGAATAGATACACAGGAATCGTGCATCTTGAATGCCGATCTAATTATACATAAAAACCCTTGCCATTACAAGAGTTATGGCACAGACAATGCACGAACTGCGAGGTCTGGCCTCACAGCCAGAACGACCACTTATCGGATGACCCAATAATGATCGAGACGCTAAACAAGGCAGGGTTCAAGCGGTCCGATTAGATTTCGTTTCATGGGTCGCTCATTTGTGAAACCGAATCCTCGCCACCTGCAGCCACTGCGGCAACGACCGCTTCGAGGCGGCCCAAACAACGATCACCCTGCCCTTTAGACCAGACAAACGGAAACAGTGTGAGCAGTGCGACCATCAGTCCGAACGCGGTCGTCAACAGTGCTTCAGCGACTCCTCCAGCGACAGCCGTGGGATCGGTCACGCCGCCACCGTCTCCAAGAAGTTCAAAGCTACGAATGATGCCGGTGACGGTGCCAAGAATACCGATCATCGGCGCAGCAGTAATAATGGTGGAGAGAGTGACGCTGAACCGCTCGATCGCGGTTCGATCGCGCTCGATCAGTTCCTGAGCAATGGCGTTGAGCCGCGTCTCCGTTGGCGACGCGCCGTCAAGTCGCGAGCAAAGGTCTCTGGCAAATCGGCGATAGAAACCAGGTCGCTTGCCCAGTGTCGCTGCGAGTTCTCGTGGAGGCGTGGATCGAGCCTTGGTCAGGAGTTTGACGAACCCGCCGCGGCCGTTCGTCCTTCGCAATCCAAGCCAGAACAACGCTCGTTCGATCGAGAGCGCAACAGAAACCACGCTGAGTGCTGCGAGCGGATACATCGCCCAGCCGCCCGTTTCGAAAATGTCGATAAGATTCAGTGACATCAGGTCCAGATGGTATCGCATCCCGAACGGTTGTGATTCGGCAGCAATCAAAGTGAAATCGAACACTATACTGAAACGCTCGAACAACAATCCGGCTCATCAATCGCACGAGCCATCGCAGCGTAGCGGAAAGTACGATTCTTGACAGAAACACGCCATACAGACCTGATAGAAGCACCTCGGCAGGCAATTGATGGCACGCTCGAGAAATACCTGCAATCGTTGAATCTGCCTCCACGCCTGTCTGACTCGATCCGTTACGCGCTTCTCAGCGGCGGGAAACGTCTTCGGCCCGTGCTTGCCTGGTATTGCGCTCAGGCAGCTGGTGGTGATGGATCGCAATCGCTGGCAGGAGGTGGCGCGGTCGAGTTGATCCATGCATTCAGCCTCGTTCATGACGACCTGCCCGCGATGGATGACGACGACTTACGGCGCGGCCAACCCACCCTCCACATCCACGCTGGAGAGCCCATGGCAATTCTCGCCGGAGATGCCATGCTGACCTTTGCATTCGACATCATCCTGCGGGATCGAACCCTGTCTTCAGAGAGCAAACTTGCAATTATCAACGAATTGACGACGGGCGCGACCTGCATGATCGCGGGGCAGGTGTACGACACACTCGGGGGCCTCGATGAAACGCTCTCTCCCGAAGCACAACTCGCTTCGATTCATCGGAACAAGACCGGGGCACTGCTGCGTGCTTCCTGCAGAATCGGCGTGCTCAGCGCCGCTGGGTCCGAAAAGGATCTCTCAGTCGTCACTTGTTACGCCGAAGCCGTTGGGCTGATGTTTCAGATCGTTGACGATTTGATGGATGTTGAGCAAACGAGTGAACACGCCGGCAAACGAACGGGTAAGGACGAGGATGCTGGGAAGTTGACCTATCCGGCTGTCATCGGAGTCGATGCATCCTGGAAAGAAGTCGATCGACTTGCCCAAGAAGCGCACGAAGCAGCCAGTACTTTTGGTGAAAAGGGGATGCCTCTGATCGAGTTAGCCGAGTACATGGCAAACCGAACTCAGTAAGTCAGGGTGGCACGAACCAGACAGACAATCTACACTACTTTCAAGAGTTTTTGAAAGTTTCGGGCTGCTTCAGAATCATGTATTTGGACAGCCAGTCAGGACCAAACACGATGAACCGACTCGAACAACTCAAAAGCCCCGCTGACCTGCGGTCAATGACAGTCGGTGAACTCGAAGAGTTGGCTGCGGACATACGCGAATCGATCATCGGTCAGGTCCAGAAAACCGGAGGCCATCTCGCTCCAAATCTTGGCGTGGTCGAACTGTCGATCGCTCTGCATCGCGTCTTCGATCTTGCTCACGATCGGCTCCTCTTCGATGTCGGGCACCAGTGTTATCCTCACAAGTTGCTCACGGGGCGGGCGCCACTACTCAAGAATCTTCGAACGCGTGAAGGAATGGCTGGTTTCCCAGAACCCCTCGAAAGCCAATACGACCTGTTTCGTGTGGGACATGCTGGCACGGGTATCTCGACAGCGGTCGGTATGGCACGCGGCGATCAACTCAACGGCGAAGCATTTCACCCACGCGAAAATCCGGATGGAAGATGTATCGCAACGCTGATCGGTGATGCTTCCATCGTCAATGGTGTCGCGATGGAAGGCCTGAACAACGCCGGCACGCTGAAAAGACAGTTCCTTATCGTCCTCAATGACAACGGCATGTCGATCTCGAAACCACAAGGTGCAGTCGCCGGTTACTTTGATCGCGTCAGGGTCAGCCATACCTATGCCGATTTCAAGAAAGGCGCACGCCGCGTCCTTAATCGCATCCCAGGTGGCTCGGTTCTTGAAGAGGTGTATCACCGCGCCGGTGAAGCAACCAAAGCACTGATCTCAGAAGATTCCTGGTTTGAGAAATTCGGCATCGTCACCGTGGGACCAATCGATGGGCACGATCTTCCGACGCTCATCGAGTTTCTCACCGAAGTGCGCGACATTGACCGCCCGGTGGTGCTCCATGTGAAAACGACCAAGGGCAAAGGGCTCGATATCGCTGAACATGATGCCACGACATTCCATTCGCCCAAGCCTTTCAAGGTGAACCGCTCGGTCGTGCAAACCGACAATGAAAACCCTGATCCGGCTGCCGCCTGTCGAGTTGAGATTGCGTCAAGCGGTCGATCATTCACCTCCGCCTTTGGAGAAGCCCTGGTCGCATTAATGCATGATGATGACAAAGTCGTTGCATGCACCGCTGCGATGCCTGACGGCACAGGTGTGACCGATGCTCTCCGAGCTTTTCCCGATCGAACCTGGGATGTGGGCATATGCGAATCGCACGCTGCCGACATGATGGCCGGTCTCGCCAAAACCGGCTGGAAACCGTTCTTCGCCGTCTACTCAACCTTTGTGCAACGAGCCTTCGATCAAGCGTTTCAGGAGATCGCACTGCAAGGTCTCCCTGTGCGGCTGTGTCTCGACCGCGCCGGACTCGTTGGAGGCGACGGCGCGGTACATCACGGTTTCTGTGACATCTCATTGTTGCGAACGCTGCCCGATGCGGTCTTGGTGGCCCCGATTGACGAACCGAGTCTCAAAGCGGCGCTTTCGTTCATGCTCGACTATGACGAAGGTCTTTCAGCGATCCGCTACCCACGCGATGATGTGCGTGTGGAAGAACATCTTGTCAATAATTGTCCTCCGTTTGAGATGGGAAAGGCCCGTTGTCTCACACCATCGTGTGATGTTTTAGATGGCGCGGTCGCGGATGCGATCGTCATCGCCTACGGCACGCCGGCCCTGACCGCATTGGATGCCTCGCGAGACCTCGAACAAGAATACTCGATCGCGGTTTATGACGCTCGGTTCGCAAAGCCAGTTGATGCTGCATTAATCGCGGCTGCCCTGAAAACGAACAAGCCGGTTCTGACAATTGAAGATCACAGTGTTGTCGGTGGCTTCGGCTCGGCGGTGCTCGAATGCGCAGCCGAGCAAAGTCTGGATGCATCTCGATTGGTTCGACTCGGCCTGCCCGACTCGTGGGTGTTGCAAAACTCTCGATCCGCACAACTTGCCGAGGTCGGAATCGATCAACGAGGTATTGAACGGGCAATACGACTCGCTTGTGGCCGATCTTGCGATCAGGCATTTGAATCCAAAGCCACGCCGGCCAAATCGGACCACTCGAACTCGGGTTCGCTCACCTAAGGAGCACGCGTGTCTCGATCAGTCCTGGTCTTCATCAATCGCACCAAACCAGATGCCCTGGGCGTGCTCGACGAAGTATTGGCATTGATCGCCGAGTACGGTCGTGTCGCCGGTGTCATCGACTTGACTGATTCGACATCACTTCCTGCAGCGGATGATGTTGACCTCTTGCTTGTGTTGGGCGGGGATGGCTCGCTGCTCTCGGTCGCTCACCGCACACGCGCTCTGGGGCTGCCCGTTCTTGGTGTCAATGTGGGCCGAGTCGGATTCATGTCCGGATTTGAACTCGATCGATTGCGCGAGTGCGCCGCTCAGATATTCGGTGATGGCCTGCTGACAACGCGGCGATTGCCGATGCTCGGCGTCGAAGTACGCGGTGCAGACCAAACCGATGTCCGCTTTTCTGCGATTGCTTTCAACGAGTTTGTCATCACAGCCGGACCCCCGTTTCGCATGATATCGCTCGCGCTCACAATCGACGGCGAACCCGGACCCGCGGTCAGTGGTGACGGCATGATCGTGTCTTCGCCCATGGGCTCGACCGCTTACAATGTGAGTGCAGGCGGACCGATCGTTGCACCTGGTGCAAACGCATTTGTCATGACCCCGATCGCCGCCCACTCTTTGTCGTTTCGGCCCATTGTGGTTCCTGACGACTGCGTCATTGAACTCCAGATTGAACATGTGAATTCGGAGCAGGGCGGTGGTACGACATTGGTTGCCGATGGGCAGATTTCTCACCGAATTCACGCTGGTGATCGAATTCGTTACTTCAGTACGGAACAATTCGTCGAGTTGGTTGTTGACCCAGATGTCAGCTATTGGCGCACACTCATGGGCAAGATGCACTGGGCGGTCGCACCAAAACAACGCGAAAGATGATCAACACATGACCGCAACTGGCGTTACGACACCAACGACAACCAAACCCGAATCCCAAGCCCTTCAGTGCATGGATATCTGGGGAGGAACCGAAGCGGTCGATCGTTCGTTCTCCGTTCCAGGGCTCGATGTTCACATCGTGAGCGCCCCATATCAAGGAGATCTGCAGGGGGGCGACATCTATTACATCTCCATGTGTGGCTCGGGGCGAGTAGCCAGGTTGGCTGTCGCAGATGTCTCAGGACACGGGGAAGCGGTTGCTCAGGTTTCGACCGGGCTGCGCAAGCTCATGCGTAAGTACATCAATACACCTGATCAGGCTCGATTTGCACGGTCGTTGAATGAGAAGTTCCTCGCAGACTCACGCGATGGTACTTTTGCGACAGCCGTGCTGGCGACTTACTGGGCACCGACTGATCATCTCATCCTGGTCAATGCAGGGCATCCGCCGCCGCTGCTCTACAGATATGCCGAACAGAAATGGCACACCGTGACGCACTCTGCAGCAGGCGTGCAGGCTGCGTCCGATGACGAAATCGGTGTTCGCAACTTACCGCTCGGCATCATCGAACCAACTGGATACGACCAGTTTGCAATCAAACTCGAACCTGACGATGTCGTTGTGCTCTACACCGATGCGCTCCCCGAAGCCAGCGATGCGAACAATCGCCTGCTAGGGACTGAAGGGCTGCTCGATCTGTGCGAGCAGGCGGATGGGTCAGAACCGATGGATCTCGCCGATCGTATTCTGGCAGCCGTCGATTCGTACCGTGCGGGTTCGTCCGCCGATGACGATCAAACGGTCATGGTTTTGCATCACAACGCTGCCGAACCGCCGCCAATGGGTGTTGGTGATTACCTTCGTTTCCTGGGACGAATGGTGGGTGTTGTCGGACCGAGCACAGCGACACATTAGAGAACGACGGGCCGCCTGTCATCTGCATTCATCATGGCAGAGTGACGCCTGCGCACTCGCGAGGTGTATTGGTAAGCCGTTCGGCTGTTGCAGGACGATATCGCCCCCCGCCACAATATCCAACACGCACCCTTCAATGCGTTGGCCTTGATAGTTGAAAACGCAGTGCTTGCCGATGAGCCACTCACGCCGCCGCCACGAACTGAGTATGTCGTCTTTCGATGCCACGATGACTTCGAGAAACGACCGAAGCAACAGTTGTGCAACTGTCAGCCGCGGACCTTTGTACCCCAAGACTTTGAGTGAGACTGCCCTGTCTTGAATTTCGTTCGGCCAATCGATTGTATTCTGATGCACATTGATACCGATACCAATCACCGACAGGTCGGACCTGACTTCGATCAACACGCCTGCAACCTTGCGCCCCCTCTCACCTGGTTCGAGAACATCATTCGGCCAACGAAGCCGGAATGGCAACCCAGTCGCCTGCTCACATGCACGCATCGTTGCGACACCCATTCGCATCGGGAGCAACTGATCCTGGGCAGCCTCAGCATCGAGAACCAGACTCATGGCGATGCCTTTGCCTTGATCGTCGCACCAAGCCCTGCCGAGCCGACCGCGTCCGCCGGATTGTCGGCCTGCTACGACAAGCAGACCAGGTTGCCCCCCCGATGTAGCCAATGCAGCATCCTGAGTAGAAGCGGTCTCCGCAATCACACGAATGCGATTGATCAGACCCGACGGCACCTGATCGAGTTCCGCCTCAAGGCCTTCTGCCCAACGATGCAGTTCATCCATCACGCTGCGTCCATGCCGATATCAAGGCTGATGGCGGCGTGAGTGAGTGCACCCACGCTAATCCGATCAACTCCGGTCCGGGCGACCTTACCGATCGTCTCAAGTGTGATGCCACCCGAAGCCTCAAGTTGAAAGGGTGATCCTGCTGCGTCTCGTCGGTTAACGGCGAGCACAAGTTGGTCAGTCGTGAAGTTATCGAGCAGGACGAAATCAATCAACCCCGGTTCGAGTTGTAAAAGACGATCGAACTGTTCCAACGAATCCACCTCGACTTCGACAAACCCGGGCTGATCCTTCAGTGCACGAACGGCTTGGCTGGCGTGATCGATGGTGCGTGCAAATTCATCAGGCGTGAGGCCGGCGATGTGGTTGTCCTTGACCATGATCGCGTCATACAAACCGAGTCGGTGAGAACACCCCCCGCCGCAACGCACAGCGTATTTTTCCAGAACACGCAAGCCGGGTGTCGTTTTGCGCGTGTCATACAGCCGTGCGCTGGTTTCCCTCCCCATCGCATCGACATATCGTTTCGTGATTGTTGCGACACCCGAGAGGCGGCCGATCAGATTTAACACAGTTCGTTCAATCGTCACGATGGCCCTGGCAGAGCCGCTGAAAGTCGTGATCGAATCGCCGCGTTGAACGATCGCACCATCCGCGACATGCTGTCGGCATGTGATTGCGTTTTCAAAGCCGAAGCATGCGATCAGATCTGGAATTGCAGCCAAACCGGCAATGACACCGGCTTCTCGTGCCACAATTCTCGCTTGCATCGTCGTGCGATCATCGACAAAGTGTGTGCCGGTGAGATCGATTGAATGCGTCCCGAGATCTTCGTCACGCGCGAGTGCAAACAATCGCTCTGGCAACCCGGTAGCGCTCAGAGTTTGATACAACTGCGACAACTCGTCTTGATTTGTCTCAGGCATGGAGCACCCGTTCACGCGCGAGAACAGCGCACACTATTTCCCGCGAAAGAATCGGCCGATGGCGTGAACTGTTGCCGCCCGACCGATCGCCGCAATCGACTCGGTCAGAGGAATCTCTTTCGGGCACACCTTGACACAGTTCTGAGCATTTCCGCAGTCGTTGACACCGCCAACACCAAGCAACGCGTCCAGCCGTTCACCCTCCAACACTTTGCCGTTCGGGTGGGCGTTGAAGAGTCTCGCCTGACTTAGGACGGCTGCACCGACAAATGCGTTCTCCCAATCTGCTTCTTGCTCTTCTTTGTGATACTGCGGGCAAGCTTCGAGGCAGCAGCCGCAACTCATGCAGGTTGACAGCGTGTACCGCATCTGCTGATCGTCCGGCTCTTCCTTCGGGCCGGCACCAAGGTTGTAAGTCCCGTCAATTGGTACCCATGCTTTGATCTTTTCAAGACCCTTGAACAGGCGTTGCCGATCTACCCAGAGATCGCGAACGACCGGGAATTTGGACATCGGTTCGAGTGTGATGACATCGCCTTCGCGCGGCGCCTCCTGATCAATCAAACAGGAGCAACTCTGGCGAGCCTTGCCGTTGATGACCATGGTGCACGCGCCACAGACTTCTTCGAGGCAACTGCAGTCCCAGACGACAGGTGTGGTTTGCTGACCCGAAGCCGTTACCGGATGTTCAGCAATCCAGTTGAGACAACTAATGACATTCGAACTCGGAACGACGGGCACTTTGAAATCTTCCCATCGCGTTGGCTGTCCTGGGCCATCGCATCGTTTGATGCGGAAGGTCACTGTTCGAGTAGGAACCGGTGCAGCACTCGACGGCTGTCCATTGGTCGCGGTATTGCTCACTGTCATCTCCTGCAATTACGAGCCTGATGCGGCGACGGCTTCTTCGCGTGCCGGTTCTTTCTCTTCAACCTTGCCATAGGTGCGCGGTTTCGGTTTGACCAAAGCAGTCTGAACATCCTTCCACATGATGGTGGACTCACCGCTTGTTGCGTTGTACTCAGCAACACTCGCTTTGAGGAATCGATCGTCATCACGGTCAGGGAAGTCGAGACGATAGTGCGAACCGCGGCTTTCTTCGCGAAGCAAGCCCCCCTTGGCAATGACCTCGCCCATGATCAGCATGTCGCCGAGCGCCCTGGTGAAACTGAGCGATTGGTTGGTCCACGCTGCCGCATCCCCAAGTTTCACCTGGCTATAGCGTTCGCGCAGTTCCTTGATCTTCTCAAGACACTGTTCAAGCCGAGGCCCGGTTTTGACGACTGTCGAAGCAGCAGTCATTTCTACTCCAAGCTCGCCTGCGATCGTGTACGGATTGAACTGCGGGTCGGTCGATCCGCTGTCGCTCACCGTGGCGAGTAGTTGCGCCTGTTTCGCCTGCTCTTGCTCAACCGCGTGGTCAAATACGGCTGCCGAGACCGTTGCTGCGCCCTGATCTTCTGCAACGCCATCAAGCACATAATTCGTAACGGAAACGCCATTGAAGAGACCATCAAAGATACAACTCAACAGGGCATTCGCTCCGAGGCGCGTCGCGCCGTGGTAAGCGAAGTTGACCTCGCCAAAGGCGTACAGCCCGCGAATGTTGGTCATCATGTTGTTGTGAGCCCCGAACTCCATGCCTTGGCCGACGGCCGTCGATGCTGGCGATTCGTCACCCGGGTTGTGGATTCCAGCCGGCGATTCCGGTTGATAGTCACCTGGTGTGTAGGTCGTCCACAGCCCCCCCATGGAATAATGCACCGCTGGAAAGATCTTCATCGGCGTGAATCGAGGGTCAGCACCCGCGAACTTCTCGTAAATCTCGAGGATACCACCGAGTTTTTCGGTCAGGTAGTGAGGATCCATGTGGGTGAGGTCGAGATACACCATGTTCTCGCCACCGATCCCCATGTGTTCATTGACACACACATCGAAGATTTCGCGTGTGGCAATGTCGCGAGGCACAAGGTTACCGTACTTCGGGTATTTTTCCTCGAGGAAGTACCAGCGTTCGTTCTCTGCGATCGATGTCGGGTCGCGTGTGTCACCCTTTTTGCGTGGCACCCACACTCGGCCACCTTCGCCGCGGGCCGACTCACTCATCAGTCGACACTTGTCTGCGCCGGGGATGGCGGTCGGATGCACCTGAATCATCTCGCCATTGCCGTACCAGGCTCCTGCCTGATAACATCGGCTTGCAGCCCCACCTGTGCAGATGACGCTGTTGGTGCTCTTCCCAAACACGATTCCGCAGCCACCGGTCGCCATCACGACGGCATCAGCGCGAAACGCCTGAATCTGCATCGTGCGCATGTCTTGTGCGACAATGCCGACACATCGGCGGTCTTCTCCCTCACCATCGATGATCGGCCAGAGGAACTCCCAGAACTCGCGTTTGTTGATCTTGCCTTCTGAGGCAAACCGCCGTGTCTGTTCGTCGAGGCCATAAAGCAGTTGCTGCCCAGTGGTTGCTCCTGCAAAGTGCGTTCGTTTGAACAGCGAACCGCCGAAGAGACGCAGATCGCGGAACCCTTCGCTGGTGCGATTGAACGGCACGCCCATGCGATCGAGCAGATCAATAATCCGTGGTGCCCAGTTCGCCATTTCGAGCACCGGCCCCTGATCGGCGAGATAGTCACCGCCATAAAGCGTTTCGTCGAAGTGCTGGTACTCGCTGTAACCCTGTTGGCGTGCGACTTCGTTGCATGCGTTGATGCCACCTTGTGCGCACACGCTGTGCGATCGTTTAACGGGCACCATGCTGAACAGGTCGACGGGGACCCCGCCCTCTGCGACACGGATGGAGGCAGCAAGCCCGGCCAAACCGCCCCCAACTACAATGACTCGTTTGTTGTTTCCTGCCACCACATGCTCCTATGGGTGCTTGGTGCTCTTTGATAACTCAGTCGTCCAGTTTTGGTGCCGGTCCTGGGTAGGGCCGATCTGCAGCATCGCGTATGGCGCTGGCCTGCATCTCTGGTTCGAGGTCGTACTTCTCACGCAGTTTCTCGAGGTACTCGGGGCCGTACTTTTCAACAACCATCTGCTCTTCAACAGCAACCGCTCGATCGTGATCCACAAGGAAGACGAAACCGAACAGAGCAGACCAACCCGCGAGCATCACGCCGGCACCGAGGGCAGCACAAACCCGCCCCCACTGCTGTTGTGATTTCTCAGATACCGTGAGGCCCCAAGTAATGGCTGCCGTCCACAAACCGTTGGCAAAGTGGAACACCAAACTGGTCACACCAACGAAGTAGCCCAGCGAAACGATCACACCTGCAAAGGACCATTCACCGCCGCTGCCCTTGAGAGCCGCTGCGAGTGTTGACGACGCGAAGTAATGGCTCCACTGCGTTCCGCCTGGTGTCAGCCACGACCAACCCCAGCGAAGCGTCGCGACATGGTACAGAATGAAAACAAATCCGACATACCCCGTCAGACGCTGTAGCGCATATCGCTTGTTGCCCTGATAGGCGTACCGCGCGACATTGTTTGAACCACTCATCGCGAAATACACGCCGAAGATTGCATGAAATGCGATCGGTAACCACAGCCCGAAGATCTCAATCAACAACAGCAACGGCAAGTTGTTGATGAAACTCACTTCGTGCTGAAAAGTCGCAACACCGCGATCCATTGCCGTGTCATGTAGTTCACGACTATTGATCGCACCCCACACCACGGACGAGTTCGTCGTCAGGTGCATAATTAGGAACATGCCAATCGGCACGATCCCGCTCAGCGAATGAAGCCTGCGAAGCAGGAAGTAATTGCGTTCAAAGAAGGTCTGTTCGCCACTCACGGGCTCTCCTTGCAATCATGGGAATTGATGTACCCGAGACTCAGCTGGGCGCACCGGGGACCGACCCACCCGTCGCCTGCTCGAGCGTGCCTTCGGCTGCTGCTTTGGTCACGGCCTGGCTGATTTCGACGAACCGAAGCCTCAACTCGTGGAGTACACCCTCAAGTTTGGTCTTTTCGTCTTCTGACAAATTCCCCTTGGTCTTTTCTTCGACGACTCCGAGCAGATCGATGTGGAATTTGGCCAGATCAAGGGCGACCATCGCCTGCCCGGTCTGCGGATCAGGGAAACCGCCCATGTACATGAGTGATTGCGTCACAAGCACTTCCAGCAGGTGATCAAACTCAACATGCTCGGGCATGCGACCTTGACCGGCCTCACCTGCAGCCGGTTGGGCTGGGGCGGCTTCCTTCAGTTTTTCTTTCTCAGCTTTGGCTTGAGATTTCCAGTCGTCGTCCACGATGATCTTCGGTGCTTGGTCTTCGGACATGCCGCTGCGTTCCTTCCGCTAGAGTAGTATCGTCTTGAAACGCATCGTAGCGTGATCAATCACCGCCGTGGACACTGAGAGCACGATGAACTTCACCAATTTTCGCTTCGGATCGATCAACTCACCCAAACCGACTCGGGCATTCTGGACTCATCTCGCCATCAGCGTGATCGCCGTCGCGCCTGGCGGATGCAGCCGAATACCGATCCTCAACGATGGTGCGGTCGCCACCGTTCTCCAGCCAGAGGATTTCGCACCAGAGGTCACCACCGAGCAAGCATCTGCACCCTCGCGCACCTTGCCTGCTCGTTCGACTGAGTTTGTCGATTCGTCGCCCGAGGCGGTTCTGTCCGTTCGAGAAGGTGCGCCGCAAGTCAGTGAAGTTTCAGCCTCGCCGGTTGAAAGACCTGTGCTGATCGAATCCAAGGTCGGCGATGTGAACGGCAAACCGATTTTTGCGACTGAGTTTCTTGAGCCCATGGCTGCTCGCATGACAGCCGAAGCAGAACGCATGCCTCGACCTCAATGGGTTCCCTGGGCTTATGAACAAATCGAACGCGGGTTGCAAGAAATCATCACCGATGAGTTGCTCCGGGCGGAGGCGCTTTCAAGGTTATCGCCTGAACAAAAACAGGGGCTTCGCGCGTTTCTGACCAACATTCGTGGCGATCTTGCAAGTGGTGCAGCTGGTAGTCGATCGCTTGCCGCGAAACGACTGGCCGAAGAGGAAGGGATGACCGAAGACGAGTTCATCCGCTCGAAAGAGCAAGAGGCGTTGATTCGCACGACGCTCTTCCGGGATATTGACAATCGCGTCAATGTCTCGTGGCGTGACATCGAACAACGCTATCAGCGTGATTTTGAAAACTACAACCCGCCTGCAACTGCGGTCTTCCGTTTTATTCGCGTTCCAACGGATGATGTTGATGCAGTCGCATTTGTCAATGACGCGATCGCCGACGGCCGCCCGTTCGCAGAGATAATCAGCGAATCGAAGTCTAACTACAAGCCAGACGAAGGGGGTCTCGATGAGATCCCGATTCAGGATTCACTCGAAGAGACCGAACTTTTTGGCGGTCGTATTCTCAACGAGCAGGCGCATTCAGTCGCGCCAGGTGAGATTGCGGGTCCGTTCGAACTGGGCAGTTACACGGGTTGGCTCAGTTTCGAAGAGATTCGTCAGGAGTCGATCTCGCTGTACGATGCGCAACTTGTCATTTATGATCAGATAACGACAGAACGCAGGTCCAAGGAGTTGCAACGGTTTATGAAACGCTTGCAAAATCGCGCGAGTTTCTCATCGCTTCAGGAGATGCGTGATCGCATTTTCGCTGTTGCCGACCGTCGGTACGGCCGCTCAGCACCGACACCACAACTCAATCAGCCATGATCGTTCACCGGTTGCGAGCACGCTTACAGCGATTATCCAACGGCGATCTCGGGCGGCAGGGTGAGCGAGCCGCTGAACGGTACTTGAAGAAGTCCGGGCTGCGCGTCTTGGGGCGAAACTTGCACACGCTCGCTGGCGAAGCCGACCTGTTGCTCGAAGACCGTCAGACGAACGCCGTGATTCTGGTTGAGGTCAAAACTCGCCGGCGTGACACAGCAGACCGTGATCGCAACGAGCCCGAACGACAAATCACACGAGACAAGAGAAGGCGACTGATTGGTATCGCGCAGTGCCTGCGGCGAGCGAACGGCTGGAACAACCGACCCATCCGGATCGATGTCGTGGCCGTTGACTTTGTGCAACAAAACAGTCAGCCCGTCATTCGCCACCATCAGAATGCCGTCTCGACGAACTGATAATTCTTGGCGATTTAGCCGTCACCGTCGGTCGATTCTGGCGAGGTCTGTGGGCTCTCGTCATCTTCTTCGCCATCCTCCGGTGTCGCTTCGGGCGGCTCGTCTTCGCTTGGTGACGAAATTTCTGTCCCCGTTATCACGCGCAGATCAGGATCGCTGGCCTGCAACTGTGCAACTCCAGATTCGTCAATCGAGGTCTGCCAAATATACACCCTCTTGAGTGCTGGCATGTTGACCAAGTGCTCTACAGCTGCATTGGTGATTGGCGTGCCGTACATGTTGAGTACGGCAAGATCTTCAAGTGGCTCGAGTGACGCAAGTCCGGCATCTGAAATATCTGCACGACTGATGTTCAATCGCTCAAGTCCGACCAATCGACCAACCGCAACGAGGATTTCATCGGTCGCATCAAGGCCACCGATGTTCAACTCGACGATCGACCCCGCTACCGGAAGCAGAGCCTCGATATCACCAAGTTGGATCGGCCGAGAGAGGACACCAAAATTGACAACCAGATCGAACGACTGTGCGGACTCAAAACTCGCGTGCCCGCCGAGCGCCATCACCGCATCGATGACAGCCCGATGCGCCTGCGCCTGTTCGGCCTGATCATCTGGGTCTTCAATCGGCTCTACCGGCGCTGGATCGGTGGAGAAGGGCTGATTCGGTGCAGACCCTGCGTTTTCGGCCTGACCTTCAATCCACTTGCGGATCATGTCGATTTGCCAATCCGGGAGCGGCTCGCCTCGTTTTGGCATGAAGTCGCGGTCACTCGGAGGCAGAATGAGTCGCTCATATAGCGGACTCACCTCGGGCTGACCTGCAATCACAACTTCGTCGTAGTACGGGCTTGCTTGCAATGCGGCAAGTGAATCGAGCCGCAGTTTGCCGTTCTGCTTTTCTTCACCGTGGCATTTGAAGCAGGTCTGTTCAAAAATCGGAAGCAGGTCCCGCTCAAAACTGACGACCTCCGGCATGACTTCAGGTTGGTCGAGTGCTACGACTGGCTCATTTGACGCGGCTGTGCCGAGGATCGGTTCGAACACCCAGCCCTTCCCATGCGTAATCTCGCCTCCTTCGTGTCCGGTGAAGCCGACGGAAGCAGCAGCCAGAACCAGCAGCAAAACATAGCCGCGGCGCGATCGCGGTCGATCACCGCGGGCTGCAAACGCTCCGAAAAGCAGGCTCAGCAGAGCCAGAGATGACGCAGCGATACCAAACCATCGGTGCAACTCAACGGAATCGTCGCCGGCGAATCCCGCGGCCTCGGCATGAATCCAACCCGTCGATATGGCTGCAGCCGCACCGCCGATCGAAACGAGCAAACAACCGAGCGCCGCCGGTGAGGGACGATCTCTTCGAGTGACAATGCGGATGAACTCGAAGAATACAGCCGTCAGGATCAAAGCTATGGCGAAATGAATCATGGATGGGTGCAATCGTCCGACTGTTTCGAGCCAGTCTGCTGCATCCGCAGCCCCGGCGGACGATGCAGCGAAGGCACAGGTGAAACTCGCCAGTCCCGCGTGTGAGAACCGATAATTTGTTCTTTTCGTGTAGGGCATAGATGAATCCACCAAAGGTCTGTATCCTGAAATCATGAGAATCTCACTCGCACTCATCGGTCTGAGCATAGCGACTGCCGCAGTTGCGCTCCCACTGTCTTCATGGACGCACGACGATGTCGTCTCCATCGAGTCTAGTTCCGGCTCCGAAACGGTTGATTTTGCGCGTGATATTCGCCCGATCCTCTCCAATAAGTGCTTTACCTGCCATGGCCCAGACGAGGCGACTCGTGAAGGTGATTTCCGCCTTGACCGCAAACAAGACTTGTTTGGTGAGATTGTCCCCGGCGTTCGACCTGTCGTGCCGGGTGATCCTGAAGACTCTGAGATTTATCTGCGCCTGACCGAGCCTTTTCCGGAGGATCGCATGCCGCCGCCCGATTCCGGGCTCAGCCTGAGTCAACATGAGATTGAGTTGATGAAGGGATGGATTTCGGCAGGCGCACCGTGGGAAGACCATTGGTCGTTCTCGCCCCCAACGAAGCCAACGATGCCGACTGTCAATCAGATCGGCTGGGCGCGTTCGGATCTTGATCGTCTGGTCCTGAGCCGGATTGAGGACGCTGGACTAACACCGAACCCGGAGGCGGACAGAGCCACGCTTATCAGGCGGGTTTCGCTCGACCTGACCGGCTTGCCTCCGACGCCCGAACAACTGGCAGACTTTCTGAACGACAGTGCCAACGGAGCCTACGAGCGGATGGTCGATCGGTTGCTCGATTCACCGCACTTTGGCGAGCGATTCGCCCGGCTGTGGCTCGACCTTGCGCGATACGCCGACACGAAAGGGTACGAAGCGGATCGCAGGCGCACGATGTGGCCGTACCGCGATTGGGTCATCGATGCTTTCAACGCCGACATGCCGTTCGATGCGTTTGCCCGGCGGCAACTCGCTGGCGACCTGTTGCCCGACCCCACGCAGGATGATCTGATCGCCACCGGTTTTCATCGGAACACGATGACGAATGACGAGGGGGGGACAGATGACGAAGAGTTTCGGGCTGCTGCTGTCATCGACCGAACCAACACGACCATGACAACCTGGATGGGTCTGACGATGGGCTGCGCGCAATGCCACACCCATAAGTACGACCCAATCACCCACGACGATTACTACCGCTTCTATGCCATCTTCAACAACACGGCGGATGCGGACCGCATGGATGAAGAGCCAAAACTGACCGTCATCGATGAAAGACATCGGGCGAAGCTCGATGAATTGCGCAGACAACGCAATCAGATCGAAGCCGCTCGGCTAGCCGCGGTGAATCCTTCGGCGTACACCGACCCGGGGAGGTCGAACGGAGATTCTGAAGCAGGATTTGTACCGTTCATTGATGATCTGTTACCAAGTTCATACAAGCAGGACATCGAGACACCGTGGCCCTGGGTCAAACATGAAACCCCCAACTCGGGCAGTTGGTCTTGGACCATCGATGCAGGCGAGGCATTTCTGCAGCGATTCTTCACAGAGATGTTTCCGTCGTACACGATCGTCGAAGGTGACAGAATCACAACTGCAGTTTTGCTCGATCCTGACCATCCAACGCGCGAGATCATGATTCAGGTTCGCAGATCTGACGGCCGATGGTTGCACCGAGCGTACTGGGGTGAGAATCTCATCGAGTTTGGTGCTGAAGGGACAACCGAACGCTTGCGGCTCGGTGATCTTCCTGAGGCCGGACAATGGGTTGTGCTCGATATACCGGTAGCCACCATCGGATTGGCGCCGGGCATGCAGATCGACGGGGTCGCGTTCTCTCAGTATGCGGGTCGCGTTTCATGGGATCGGACTGGCATTGTCTCGGAGGCTCCGATCACGCAAGATTGGAAGACTTCATTGCGTGCGTGGCTCGATCTCGAAGCGACTCGAGACTTCGCTGGACTCGACGAGTCGCTTCAAAAGATCGCAGACACCGAACCATCCGATGAGCGAATTGTGCGGCACTACTTGCAGCAAGTTCACGAACCGACACGCGTCGAACTCGCCAAGTCGCGTGAACAAATCAATGCTGTGTCGGCCCAGATTGCGGCCATTGAAAATGCCGGACCAAAGATGCCGATCATGCGTGAACTCATGGGCGATAACCGACGCACAACGCGCGTGTTAGAAAAAGGCAGCTATCTCAGTCCGGCGCATGAAGTTTCGCCTGGTGTACCCGCAGTGTTCGCAGATGTCACAAGTGACAGCCCCACAAACAGGCTGGAACTTGCCGATTGGCTTGTCAACGAAGAAAACCCTTTGACAGCACGCGTCACGGTCAATCGACTTTGGGAGTGCTTCTTTGGAGTCGGCATTGTTGAAACCACTGACGACTTTGGGACACAAGGCGTTTTGCCGACCAACCCGGAGTTGCTGGACTGGCTCGCGCTACGGTTCGTGGATTCAGGTTGGAGCATGAAGGAGTTGTGCCGCACAATCGTCACCAGCGCCACCTATCGCCAGTCGTCCAGAGCCAGTTCCGAGAAACGGTCGATTGACCCCACCAATACCCTGTTGGCTCGAGCGCCTCGCTTTCGCCTTGATGCCGAGTTTGTGCGAGATTCGGCACTCGCCGTTGCTGGATTGCTTTCACCCAAACTCGGCGGCCCGCCCGTGTTTCCTCCGCAGCCCGAGGGAGTGTGGAGTGTGGTGTATTCTGGTGATAAATGGACCACAAGCAAAGGCGAGGATCGATATCGTCGCGGGCTGTACACATTCTGGAGACGCACAAGCCCGTACCCAAGCATGATGACTTTTGATGCGGTTTCGCGGGAAATCTGTGTCGCGCGGCGTATCCGCACCAACACGCCTCTTCAAGCATTGGTCACGCTGAATGACCCGGTTTTCGTTGAAGCAGCGCAGGCACTTGCCCGGCGGATGATGCTGACCGCCGATCGTCCTGACAATCTTCGGCAGATCGCTGCTTCGGGCTTTTCGCTCAGTCTCATGAGAACAGCCTCCGACGCTGAAGTGGATGAACTTGTCAGACTATTTGAGTCTGAACAGGAGCGACTTGAGAACGATGCCGAGGCTGCAGCCGCTCTGGCGGGCGCTCCGCCGGTAGATTCTCCGCCCGATGCGACCACGGTCGACATAGCCGCCTGGACATCGGTCGCATTAGTCTTGTTGAACCTGGATGAGTTTCTCACACGCCCTTGAACGCCGTCGCGGCTGATTGATTGGAAGTACACATGCACCCCTATCACCAATACCAACGCTTGCTCACGCGTCGTCATTTTCTCAGCAAAGGGTCGTTGGGAGTCGGTGCGATCGCACTGGCCGCTCTGGGTGGAAAAACCACCGCCAGTACAGCGATGGGTTCGCTTCTGCCTGGCAGTCCGCCGGCCCCGCACTTTGCTCCCAAAGCCAAGCGGGTGATCTACCTGCACATGGCCGGTTCCCCCCCGCAACAGGACTTGCTTGATCCTAAACCAAAACTGACCGAACTCGACGGCCAACCCTGCCCCGATGAACTGCTCGAAGGCGAACGGTTCGCGTTCATCAAGGGTCACCCTACGATCCTCGCAAGCCCATACGCTTTCAAGAAGCGAGGCAAGAGCGGCATCGAAATCTCGGAACTCATGCCAGGTCTCGCCGGCATGGCGGACGACATTACGGTTATTCGTTCCATGCACACTGATCAGTTCAACCATGCTCCGGCCCAGTTGTTTCTGTATACGGGACTACCACAACTCGGCCGACCTTCGATGGGGTCATGGCTCACCTACGGACTTGGCAGCGAGAACCAGAACCTGCCCGGATTCGTCGTACTCGTGTCGGGCAATAGCAATCCGAGCGCGGGCAAAAGCGTGTGGGGCTCGGGGTTCTTGCCAAGTGTGCACCAAGGCGTGCAGTGCCGATCGAGCGGCGATCCAATCCTGTATGTCAGTAACCCCGTTGGCGTGAGTCGCCCGTCCCGTCGGCGTTCACTCGATGCGCTCGGCAAACTCAACGAACTGGCGCACGAACAGCACGGCGACCCGGAGACGCTCAGCCGCATCCAGCAGTACGAACTCGCGTTCCGGATGCAGATGTCCGTACCCGAGGTCAGCGACCTGGCACTGGAAAGCCAGAGCACGCTCGAAGCGTATGGAGCCGAGCCGGGAGGGAGCAGCTTTGCCAATAACTGCCTGCTCGCTCGTCGATTGGTCGAGCAGGGTGTTCGATTCGTACAACTCTTTGACTGGGGGTGGGACACGCATGGCACCAACCCGAGCGATGACATCATCAACCAGTTGCCGCTCAAGTGTCGTCAGACTGACAAGCCGATTGCGGCGCTGCTGACCGACCTCAAGCAGCGCGGCCTCCTCGAAGACACACTCGTGATCTGGAGCGGTGAATTCGGCCGAACTGCGATGAACGAAAAACGAAACGGCTCCACCTATCTCGGCCGTGATCACCACCCCCACTGTTTCAGCATCTGGATGGCGGGGGGAGGCATCAAGGCCGGTCATGTCCACGGCGCGACTGACGAACTTGGTTATCGCATCACGGACGGCGCGATGGATGTGCATGATCTACACGCGACCATCCTGCATCTCATGGGGATCGATCATGAACGGCTCACCTACCGATTCCAGGGCCGCGATTTCCGATTGACCGATGTTGCGGGCAATGTGGTCCAGAGCATCATCGCTTGATCAATAGGCTTCACACGGGATTTCACCGCCGATACCGAACTGATCAACTGCGAGAAAACTCGAGCACACGGCCATCAGGTTGAATTGAGACACAATGCCTCCTTCACGGCTCGTTGATATGTGTTCACCCCACCACTGATTGGTTGCGAAGGCACTGGCAACACTCAAACCGAATCACAATACACCGCGCTAGACCGTCGACTTTAATCTGTTGCTGAACTGTTATTCGCGACCTTTGCGTCCCAATAACATCCTCCGCACGGATAGAGCATGGGCAGACTGGTTCCAAACGCCCAGAATGACGCTCAAAGTGTCAGTGAGGATGCGATTTCTTGTAGATTCGTCAACCAAATTCGTGTTTAATGAAGGAAACAGCCCGCAAGACGGGCACCTACCTGGGAAGAAGGAGTAGAGATGAAAAAGACCACCATGATCGTGGCCGCCGCAGGGCTGGCCCTTGCTGCAGTCGCGCACGCCGATTCAGAATGGGCTGCTGCTGTGAATGGCAATTGGGGACTCGCGAGCAACTGGAACCCCGCCGATGTGCCTGACCTGACGACAGAGACCGCCACCATCGCTGTGGCTGGAACTTACTCCGTGCTCCTGGGCACGGGAACCTCCACTTTCATTCCGGTTGAGGGGCTCGTCCTGTCTAACCCAGATGCCACGCTCGATATCCAGGGGGGGTACACCCTTTCGCTCAACGGAGGTTTATTCATCAACAACGGGCTCATCCGCATCGACAGCAATGGCAGCACTGCTGACGGTGTGCTGTTGATCGACAGCAACACCACGCTGAACGGGTCAGGGATCGTCCGCCTGAATCGAAACACCGATGCGCGCATCGACTCGGGTGTCGGTGCCACACTCACCAACAACTCGACCATTGATGGTGGCGGACTCATCAATGCGGCGATGAACAATATGGGAATCGTCGAGAGTAATGTTTCAGGCGCCATCATCGAGTTGCAGACCAACGACAAATCAAATTCTGGCACTTTCAGATCTGTGAACAACGGACTCTTGTTGATACAGGGCATTGAGATTGACAATACTGGCGGACTCATCCATGGTGACGAGTCCATCGTGCGGTTCAATGCTGGTACGAGTACTGTGCTCAACGGCACGCTGCTCTCGACAGGCGCTGGTCAGGTCAATGTCACCGGCTCATCGACACTCGTCTTGGATGGTGTTACCAATGACGCTCTGATCAATCTCGAAGGCGGCAGCACGCTGTCCATCGCGGGTGATCTGCCCAACAGTAATCTCATCGTGGTCGACTCCAACGGCAGCACCGCGGACGGTATCCTTCACTTCTCGCAAAGTGGCACCGTCAGTGGATCCGGCACCCTCCGCCTCTTCCGCTACCCCGATGCACGCATGACTTCGGACCCTGGCGTTGTCGTCACCATCGGCCCTGATCAGACCCTCGACGGTGCGGGCCTCCTGCAAGCCGCCATCGTCAACAACGGAACCGTCGAAAGCGTCGTGGGGGGCGCGATCATCGATTTCCAAACCGAAGACAAAGTCAACAATAACCTGGTGCGGGCGATCAATAGTGGATTGATCAACCTTTCTGGTGTGACGACGACCCAGTCAGCCGCGGGCATCCTGCGAGCCGACAACGGCATACTACTGGTCAACACTGGTGTGACCACTATCGACGGCGGTCTCATCGAAGCGGTCAATGGCGGACTCATTCGTGTCGCATCTCCCGCCGATCTCACACTTGACGGTGTGAATCTTAATGGCCCGATGAACATCGAAGGCGGCGCGATGGTCTTCCTCGACACCGATTTCACCAATAACGGCACCGTCACCGTCGATTCCAACGGCAGTACCGCCGATGCAATCTTGACCACACTCTCCGATATCGTGATTGACGGCACAGGCTCGGTCGTGCTCAACCGGTACCCCGACGCACGACTGGAAACCACACCAGCCACCACGCTCACGCTTGGTTCCAGTCAGTCACTCGTCGGCAGCGGAATTGTCCATGCGGCATTGATCAACAACGGCCTCGTTGAAACTTCGGGCAATGGGGTCATCATGGACTTCCAGACTGAGCCTAAAACCAACAACGCCACCATGCGAGCGACCAACAACGCTACGCTCAATATCTCCAGCGTGACGACGACTCAGTCCCCCACCGCCACACTGGAAGCGGACGGGGGCACGATTCTCGTCAATGGCTCCGGCGACACACGACTTGAGCAAGGCCAACTGACCACCGCGAATGCCGGCGCAGTCCGCATCATCTCATCTGGCAACTTCGAAGTATTCAATGTCGTGTTCAATGGCGACATGTATATTGAAGGCAACGCAACGCTGACTGTGGACACCACGCTCACCAACAACGGCACGATCGTTGTCGATTCGAACAATAGTTCAGCAGATGCCTTTGTGACGACCATCGGCAGCGCGTCGATTGATGGTACCGGCACGATCACCCTTGCTCGCAACACCGATGCACGCCTCACCACACCCGAAGGTGAGACCATGACGCTGGGTGCGGGTCAGTCGGTGCTCGGAGGCGGTGTCATCAACGCTGCGATCATTAACAATGGATTGATTGATTCTGATGTCACTGGAGCAGTCATTCAGTTTGCCGACGAAGATAAAGTCAACAACGGCATCATGCGAGCTTCGCTCGGCACGCTCAACATCACCGGTGTTACAACTGACCAATCTGGCGGCGGCACGATGGAAGCCACAGACGGTGGGCGCATACAGGTTCAAGCAACTGTTGCGCAAACCCGCGTGACCGGCGGGTCAATCGTGACCACGGACACTGGGCATGTTCGTGTTGTCAGCGGTGGTGCTCCAACGCTTGAAGATGTCCTTTTCGACGGAACCATGAATGTCGAAGGCAACGGTGTCGTCATTGTTGAGGGTGCGCTGACGAACAACGGCATCATCAATATCAACAGCAATGGATCGTCTGCTCACGCGACAATCGATGTCGCAGACGGCGATGCCATCGGAGGTGTTGGAGTCATCAATTTGCTCAGGGGTGCTCATGATGCCCGCTTGACCTCGCTTGGTGTCTCCACGCTGGGCAATGGGCAACTCGTGACAGGCATTGGCACTGTGTATGGCGGCTGGGCCTGGCGCGGGACTCTTTCACCTGGTTTCAGCATTGGCACGATGGTCAATGAGGGCATGATCAGCATGCGACCGCCAGCAAACCTTGCGATCGAATTGACCTCACCGATCAACAACCAGAACGATCGCATCATCGGCACGGGTTCATTTGAACTCGACGGTGCACTCGACATTTCGTTCCTCGACTACACACCCGTCAAGAATCACATCTTCCGCATTCTCGAGGGCTCATCGATCACGGGGCAGTTCGCCGAAGTCAATGGCCCTGTTCTGACCGATGGTCTTGTCTACGGCATCAAGTACGACCCGACCTTCGTCGAGATCCGCATCACCTGCGGGCCGGACCTCAATCTCGACGGACTGCTCGACTTCTTCGATGTGTTGTTCTTCCTCGATGCCTTCACCAACGAAACACCAATCGGCGACTTCAATGAAGACGGCATCTATGACTTCTTCGATGTGCTGGCGTTCCTCAACGCGTTCACGCTCGGCTGCCCTTGAGCTAGAACGCCAGGTCGGCGTGACAACCTGAGGGAACTTCTGCAGGGCGGTCGGGAGCGGCCGCCCTGTTTCATGCGCTTGTCCGAGTGGGCTCATTCGTCAGTTGCGGGTTCAGCGACTGCGACAAGGTCGCTGGACCGTGTCACGAGGTACTCGATCGTTGCTTTCGGAGCGGTCGTTTCGACAATGGCGTAGAGCATGTCGATCTTCGACACTTCGTCTTCCCACGCAGCGGCTTCATCGACGAAGCCATGCACGAGCACCGATTCTTTGTAGCCGAGCGATGTACTGACATCGGGAAATCGGCCGTCTTCAGCAAGTGCTGCGTTGATGGCGACCATCGCGTTCTCGGCTTTGCGTTTGTCATACCTCGCATCGGCTACCGTGGTCACGGTCAGCACCAGATGCAAACCCGCCATCATCAGTGCCCCGGCCAGCACGCCTTGTCCTCGTTGTCCGCAACATCGCATCGAAATGACCTCCAGCCCGCTTGTTGGGATCGTACACCGGTACATTTCAGCACTTGCCAGTTTGCTCTACACTGTCGCTCACATGCCGACCGCGCCGCGGAAACTGGACATCACGACCAAGGGGCTCACTTCCTGCGTATGCGGGTACGACCTGACGGGGATCGCGCGCGACCACAGCGCCAAGTGCCCTGAGTGTGGCGTGCTGCTGTCGAGTCTGAGGGTTCGCCGATCGCGCTACACGCACAACTGGCTTATGTACACCATCGCGATGGTTCCTTCGATGTTGATGATCGGAGGTTTCCTGGCGTACCTGATTCTGGGCGGCGAAATAGTCAAGCCCGAGTTCGCCAATATGCTGTTCGTCGTTGCGTTCATCTGTTTGGCGCTCGGTTCGTTCCCGGCCTGCATCATGGTGGTCGAGGGGATCGAGCCCAAGATACCACTCGGAAGACGCGTGGCGCTCGATCTGCTGGGCTTTGTCGTGTGCGCCGCCTTGAATGTCGGTGTGTTTCTAGCGTTCATGATGTTGGTGCGGACGATCACCTAAAGCAACGACAGCGGCTGCCGCAGTGCGACAGCCGCTGGATTGATGTACATGACAAGCGATTCGACCAAGGTCTCAACCGCCGCCGGGCACCGGACCTGCGACCATGTTGACACGCCGCAACGGGAACGCCGGGTCGGTGTCGTCGATCGGGATGTGGAAGAACGGCAGCGGGTCGGGGCTGTCCGGGCCGATCCAGACGCCGTCGTGGAGCCCGCTGTCAAATCGGACGCGGTGTCCATCCGGGGGGGCGAGCGGGCCACCGATCGCGAGTTCGGCGTGCATGCGTTCGATGGGGACCCCGGTGAAGGTACCGGTGAAATGCTGATAGATGCCGCCGCCGCGAAGCCGCACGGGTGGGTCCTGGTCAGATGAACCGCCGCCGCCTGCCGCCAGTCGCACCAATGCCCACTCGGTGAGTCCGATTGGGTTCGGAACATCCGGTTCAACCGGCAACTCGACAAAGCCGAAGTGGCCTCCGATGGGGCTGATGAGCAGATCGCCATGGGGTGTGTGCTGATAAGCAAAGTACGCGGCATTACCGAAGACATACCGGTGGACATCGTCAGGGCTGACGCGCGACGAGGCGACGCGAAGGTACCTGCGAAAACACAGATACTCATCGCTGACCTCGCGGACGGTGATATCGATAGCCGAGTCTGACGGACGGCGTTCGACCAGGCCGCTGTCAAACTCGACGAGTTCATCGTCAACGCGCACATGGAGCACCATGCGATGCATGGGCGTGCCATCGCCGGACCGAGCGAATGTGTATCGGCCGGTGCCGGTCACGAAGATCTCGTCAGTCACGCCGCCACCATGCGGGCTGGTGACGAGCCAGTTGATATTGCGGATGGCAAAGGCGCGATGGTCGCTGTCGCTGCTCGTAGCGCCGATGAACATCGTGCCTCGGACGGCTTCACTGAGAGCATCGAGGATATCGCACGCTTCCGCGGCTTCGAGGTAATTTGAAGCGAAGTCGAGTCGGTGCAGCCGCACGCCATCGCTTGCAGCAGCATCGGTCTTGACGAGATCGGTGACCTGTGCAGCCCCAATCGGAGCAAGCACCACGAGTGCGACGACCGCAGAGACGGTTCGTGTGACGAGAGAACGACGGTTTGACATGGTTGACCTCCTTGGCTGGCCCGAACGGCACACAGGGTCAGGTGCCCGAGTGTACCAGAAGTCGCGAACGGTTCCAAGCCGGTTTCGTCGGTGGCTGTGTCACCCTCGAGAAGGGCGTTTGTGCCAAGATGTGCTGGCCTCATGTGGCCATAACCGGCACATTCAGCGTTGTCTGTGTCCCCCTACCATCACGGTGACATGCCAGAGCCGACTGCACAACCTGACACCCCCCCGACCGGGCCGACGGTATGTGTGTGCGGCTATGACCTGACGGGGTTACCGACGGGCGAAGGGACGAAGTGTCCGGGGTGCGAGGCGAGCGTCGCGAGATCGACAGGGAGTGCGTCACGGGCAAAGTGTGCTTGGATCTGGCTGGTCGTGGCTTTCACGCCGCCGTTCGCACTTCCTTTTGTGATGGTCGTCGCATCCATGCTATCGATCAACGCGAACTTCAAGAGCATCCTGAATGTGTTGATGTTCTTGGCCTTTGCATGGGCCGTGCTGGGTGCGCTGCCGTCGTGCTTGATATATGCGTGCTGCAGTTGGAGGCATAAGCCGCTGCTCCTGCGGATCCTGATCGCCGTGGGGCTGAGCATGGCTGTACTCGTCGTTTCGGAGGCTTTTCTGGTTGCTTCCGCCATCCTCGGTGCCATACTCAGTTCTTGAGCCGCGTCCGGAGTCTCATCGTACGATGTATCTGGAATGACGACACCGCCTTCCAAACTTGTCACCCCCCCAGCCAGCCCAACAGTCTGCGATTGCGGCTATGAACTGACGGGTCTTGTGCTCGATCATGAGTCCAAGTGTCCGGAGTGCGGGTTGTTGGTCCGGCAGATTGTGGGGTCTCGTTCGATCTTCGCCAATCCGTGGGTGGTGGCGGCGATGATCCTGTCGCCCGGGCTGTCGTCGCTGCTGTTTGGGCTGGCGAGCGGGGTGTCGTGGGCGGCGGGGATGCCGTGGAGCCCGTTCGTATTGATTGTGCTGGTTTGGATCTTGCTGCTGCTGGTGGTGTCGCTCCCGGTGTGCATCTCGCTTGCGATCAGCCTGACCGGCAAGATCGGCGGCCTCGCCCATGCGGTGCTGTCGGTCTGCATAGTTCCGATCGCGATCGCGGCCAACCTCGTGCTGACCATGATGACCTTATACTTGATCGGCTGATGTGCTTTCATGAGCGGCAGACGCGGTCTTGAACGCATCAATCGACAGGCGTATGCAGCGATTCGCTCGATGCCCGAGCACCACGCCCCCACCCACACTCCGGGCAGCCGTGTTCGAGGTCGCGTTTGAGGTCGTAGTTGCAGTGCGGGCAGTGGCCTTTGCGGCGGCGGCGGTGTTGCTTGAACAGCGGCAGGCCGATGAAGGGGAGAGTCCAGAACGCGCCGTAGAAGCCGGTGTTCAACGCAAAGCCAGTCCAGGCCGGTTGAAGTGGCAATACGAGCGCCACCGACATTGGGCCTTTCCAGGTGTTGGCTGTGCGCGAGAAGGTTACCCAACTCAAGGAATGATACTGCGGTCCATTGCTCGTATCGATGACCACATCGCTGAGAAAACTTCGCAGGGGCCAGCCGACGCCCGTTCGATAGATCCTGGACTCTGTCGAGGTGTCTAGAACTGACGGCAGCCCGTGTCCTTTGATGGTCACCGTGGCTCGCCCATCGCGTAACGGGCCCGAGATGATCTCCGCATCGAGTCGAACCGGAGGTCTGTCTGGTTGAGTAGCGTGTTGCCATTCTTCCTGCGCCAAGTATTCGTCGGCCAAGCCCCTTGCCCAATCGCCTAGTGAACCGTCGACATCGAGCCGCAAGAGCCGCCAAGTCTCGAAAGCTCGAATACCGTTTTCTCCTCGCGTAAGCTCTATGAAATACGGCTCATCAATAGTAAAAGAAACCGACGGCGTTGACACTCTCGGCTTGAGCAACTCGGCCCACGCCGCTATTTCCAGTCCCCACGCGACCATCCATGTCGTGATCGCTCCGAGCAGAACGCAAAGCCCGAGCCGGATGATGAGCGATCGCCGTGACCGCATGGGATGAGTCTACCAGAGCCCCGCCCGTCGGCCAATGGCCGTTTTCCGCCGTCTCCTGAGGGGGTGCGGGGGAACCCTCCCCCGCATACGCAACGCCCGAACTACACAATCCTGCTCGGTTTAGCCCAAAGCCGTCGGCACACCCTCTGCTCTTACGCGATCACGCAACAGAATCCAGCGTACAGGCTCAACAGGTGTGTGTGATTGCTCTGATCACACGCGCGGGCGAGGCGATCGCAGGCAAGAAAGGCTCGTTCGCGGACGCGTGCGTGCCGATCGCGGGCGTGTATCGGACCCTCGCTCGCGCTTCGGGCTCGTTCGCAAGTGTGTGGAGCGTGATATCAAGCGTTTATGGTGCGATCGCGGGTGCGCACGGGGCAGATTTCTTGCGTTCTGTTGCATTGTTGGCCGATTGCACCATCACGAACACCGCCAGAGCCCCCCCAAAGGGGGCCAGCAGGAGACCAGCCATGGCCCGCACCGTGCCCGAGACGCAGCAGGACGCAATTGACTTCTTTGCCAATCGGCTCGATGACTGGGCGGCGTCGCCCGCCGCGATCGGTCTTTCGAGCGAGCAGGTCGATGCCATCACGGCTCGTGTCGCCGAGGCCGAAACTCGGCTGGCCGAGGCGCAGGCCGCAAGAATAGCCGCCAAGACCGCGACGCTCGCACTCTCGCAGGCCATGGCCGACCTGCGCGGCCTCGGCGGCGACCTCGTCAAGACCATCCGCACCTACGCCGAGACGAATGACGATCCGGCGGTCTACACGCGAAGCGGTATCCCCCCCGTGTCGCCCCCGACCCCCGTCGGTCCGCCCGAGCAACCGCGCGATATCGCAGCGACCATCACCAATTCGGGCCCGGTCCGCGTGTCGTGGCGAGCCAGCCGCAGCACCGGCACACAGTTCGTCGTCGAACGACAACTGGTCGGACTCGATGGCGTCGCCGGCGACTGGACATTTGTGGCGGTGGCGGCCGCACGCTCGATCGACGACACCAGCCTGCCGATCGGTTCCGCATCGGTCACCTACCGCGTCTACGCCCAACGAGCCAGCGGCCGCAGCGATGCGTCAACCTCGACCACCCTGACCTTCGGAACGGTCCCCCAGTCTTCATCAACCTTGTCGGCTACCCACGCCGCACGCCAACGCGCGGCGTAAGCAGGTTCTAACCATCAGCGAACAGCCAACAGGTCGGCGGCCCGTGGGGCTGGGGCGGAAGCGACCACCGCGCGATGAACTGAATCGCCGCGTTTTGCTCGAGCCACGAAACGCTAGAACTTGATTTCGAGGAGCCGAAATGCCCCGAGGAAGAACACCTTGTTGTTCACGAACCAGAAGCCCACAGTGAGCACGATGCCCAGGCCGAACCGGGCAAACCCTGACGCTGGCCGCAGGTGTTCGCGGGTCAGAAGCACACTCGCCAGAATGGATGTCGCCGATGAAACAATGATGAATCCGATCATCACAAAACCAACCACATCAACCGGCGGAAGTTGCATGACGACCGTGCTGGTGAGGATGTCGACCACACGAACGATCAGGCAGATGAACCAGAAGACCGGCACCGGCGAGACGCCGATCAGCACCATCACCCACCACCGCTGCAGCCACGGCGTCTTCGGTTCAAGATCCGCCACCACCAACCCGCACTCAGGACACTTGGCCGCCGCGTCTGCGGGCAACCCCGTCAGGTCGTAGCCGCAAGTGCAAGTGGTCACCGCTGGGAGAGGCAGGTCGGATTTGGCCGGAGCGGGGGGCATGGTCAAAGAAGTCTATCGCGGGGCGACCGAGCCACCAGCTCGAAATGGGTTCGCCACTCTCACTGTCATCGCAACACACGAAACCTCGCTTCACAGGACGAGCCAGCCAATCAACAAAATGACCGGCCATGGAATGAGGCAGGCGACGGAAAGCAAGAGAAACTGCATGAGTTTTTGGTGCCGCCGAGTACTTGTTGACATCGTGAGGCGAACAAATCGGTTCGCGGCAGGGATCGCAAGCACCCACTGTGAGAGTGCAGCGAGCAGATATAACACGAGATCGACCCAAATATTCACTTGCCAGGGCTGTGCCAGGGCTGACAATAGAACACCTGACAGACCCAGCATCAATGGTGTGAAACACATCATGATCATAAAGCTGGGCTGGTCGTACAACGGTGGTCTGGTCGGCAAATCACTGATGACCACCCCGCATTCCGGACACTTAGCGGCCGCATCCGACGGCAAACCCGTCAGGTCATAGCCGCAGGTGCAAGTCGTCACCGCGTCGTTCGGGGGTTTGGGTTCAGTCGGTGAGGGGGGCATCGGAATAACAGTGTATCACGACATCGTGAATCCTCGCCGCAATCTCCACCAAGCCAAACCCGTTCAAAAACTGTTCCGCATCGCCGTGATCACCGCAAGCACCAGCCCGTTGCCCATGCCAAGCAGCAACACAACGGAGACCGCGATCATCAAACGGTTGAAGAACCCCTTCGCCTCGGACCGGTCCGCAATCAACAAGTAACACGCCGGGACCGACACGAACCAGAACAGCCCGCCGCCGAGCAACACCAGCGCCATCACGCTGAGATCACCGACAAACGAGCCCGGTAGCAAGCTGCCGACCACCATCGCCCCGATCAATACCATCGCCGGCAGGAAAAACGCCACGGACGCGATCCACCCATGCACGAACCACGGCTTGCGCGGCTTGAGCGATCGCAACGCCACCCCGCACTCAGGGCACAAGGCGTCCGCACCCCGAGGCAACCCGGTCAGGTCGTAGCCGCAGTCGCACACCGACACACCGGGTGGCGGCGCATCAGGCATCGTCATCGATGAAGTCATGGTTGACCAAGTCTACCACAGCATGCCAATCGCCGTGGCAGAGCGACGCGCCCACCCAACAACCGCACCATGCAGTCATTCCCACACGCCGATCGGTCATCCCCCAATGCCCAGCGCCCAATCCCCAATGCCTCCCCCCTACTTCCCATCAAACCAGGTCGCCGCCACCGCGGAATCGACCACCAGCGGCACGCACAGGTCCATCGCCGCCTCCATCCGCTCGACGATGATCGCCCGGGCCGCCTCCGCAGAATCTTCGGGCGACTCGAACACGAGTTCGTCGTGGATCTGAAGCAGCATCAGCGTGTCACACAGCGCGTCCGTGTTCGCTGTCGCCGCCTGGAGCCGCTCGTGCAGGTCGATCATTGCGAGTTTGATCAGGTCAGCCGCCGAACCTTGGACCACCGAGTTGATTGCGATTCGTTCCGCCAGCGCTCGCCGCTGTCCGTTGCGGTCATCGATGCCGTCGATCGGGCGACGCCGCTTGAGCATGGTCTCGACATAGCCGTATCGCCGGGCTTGCTGGATGCACTCCTCGAGAAAAGTCGTGATGCCCGCAAAGCGCCGCTTGTAATCGTCGATGATTTCGCCGGCCTCGGTGACCCCGATCCCGAGCCGTCGCGCCAGACCAAAGGGCGTCACGCCATAGACGATCCCGAAGTTGACCATCTTCGCGCCCGACCGCTGCTCGCGCGTGACCTCGGCCAGCGGCACCCCGTGGATCTGGGCGGCGACAGCACGATGGATATCCTCCCCCCCTTCAAAGGCCGCGACCAGGGCCGGGTCGCTCGACAGATGCGCGAGCAGCCGCAGTTCGACCTGAGAGTAGTCCGCTGTAATCAACACCCGCCCCAGCGGCGCGACAAAGGCCCGACGAATCTCACGCCCGATGTCGGTCCGGATCGGAATATTCTGCAGATTCGGGTCACTCGACGACAGTCGACCTGTGGACGCGACCGTCTGATTGAAACTCGCGTGGATGCGGCCGGTGTCCGGGTGGATTTCTTCACCAAGATTGACCAGATAGGTGTTGACCAACTTCGTCAGTTGACGAAACTCGAGGATCAGCGTCGGGATCGGACTCTCGACCGAGGCATCTTGCACCAATTTTTCCAGTGTCTCCGCATCCGTCGAATAACCGGTCTTGGTCTTGCGAATAGGCTTGATGCCAAGCCCCGGCTCGGCAGCGTCGGGCGCGTTGAAGAGCACCTTGGACAGTTGCTTGGGTGAGTCGGGATCAAAGCCCCGACCGATCGCTTCTTCTGATGCGATGGCGATTTCTTCACGCAACCCGGTGATGCGCTTGTCGAGCCGCAGCCGTTGGGTTTCAAGCTCAGCCGGGTCAACCTTGATGCCGTTGTATTCGAGTTCGGCGAGCACATCAACCAGCGGCATCTCGACGGATCGATACAGTTCGTCGAGCCCCATCGCCTTGAGCTGCTTGAACGATATCTCGGCCAGTTGCAGCGTGACATCCGCATCCTCAGCGGCATAGTCCGCTGCGAGCGATAGCGGCACCTGGTCGAAAGTCTTTTGATTCTTGCCCGAGCCGATGAGATCACGGATGGAGATGTTCTGCCGCCCGAGCAAGGCCTGTGACAGAGCATCCATCGAGTGCGACGAACGCGACGCGTCAATGAGGTAACTGCCGATCATCGTGTCGCCTGCGTGCGGCTGCGCCTTGGTCGGCAGGTGCCCCGCCAGCCGCACGCCCGCCTTGCGCAGGACCAACAGGTCATACTTGATATTGTGCCCGACCTTCGGCTTGCTTGCGTCTTCGAGCACGGGCCGCAGGGCCTCGAGCACGACCTCGGGCGAGAGAAATACCTCACCCTCGGGTGCTCGCACGGGGACATACCAGCCTGTCCCCCCCTTGATTGAGAACGACAGCCCGCATAACTCCACCCACATCGGCCGAAGTCCGGTCGTCTCGGTGTCGACCGCGATGAGTGAAGCCGCCTCCAGTTCTTTCACCAACGAAGCAAGGTCAGCCTTCGTGTGTACGCACCGGTACGACCCATCCACCTCGCGCGGTGGCTCTGGATCAACCACATCAAACAGACCCGGGCCATCAGACGCCTTGCCGCGCGGCGAAGCCACCTCGGCAGGTGCGACGGTCATGCCGAGCATCACCTTGACCTCGTCCTGGTACCGGTTGAACCCCAGTTCACGCAAAATCGGCACGAGCGCATCGAGTTTGATCGTGCTCGTCTTCGCATGGGCGAGTTCAAACGCCATCGGCACATCGTGTCGCAGTGTCACCAATTGCCTCGACAGCGGCAAATGAGCCGCCGCCTCGGCGATTCGCTCGCGTCGCTTGCCCTTGATGATCCACTCTTTCTTCGGCTTGTCTTCAGTCGCCTCGGCAAGCACCGCGTCGAGCGTGCCAAACTCAGCGATCAACTGGGCCGCCGTCTTCGGCCCGACCCCGCTCGCGCCGGGAATGTTGTCGCTCGTATCGCCCATGAGCGCGAGAAAGTCGATCACTTGCTCTGGTGTGATACCCAGGTCGTCTGCCAGGTCCCCCACCGTGATGAGCGTGTCATGATGCACATCGTACATTTCGACCGGCTTCTCACCGGTTCGTAGCAACTGCTTGAGATCCTTGTCCTTGCTCACGATCCGCATCGCGACCGCCGGATCAGCGTCGCGCAGCTGCGTGGCGATCGTCGCGATCACATCGTCCGCTTCAAACCCTTCAGCACCGATGACCGGCACGCCGATCGCCTTGAGTAGCGACAGCGACCGCTCGACCTGAGGCTGCAAGTCTTCGGGCGGTGCGTCGCGGTTGGCCTTATACGCCGGGTACAACTGCGAACGAAATGTCCCGTGGTCGCCACCGACATCGAGCGCAACCGCAACAAAGTCGGGCGGTGCACCAATCTGCCCTTCCCCGCGCAGCAACTTGAGCAGCATGCCGACAAACCCGAAGGTCATGTTGGTCGGTTCGCCCGTCACCGGACTCGTCATCGGCGTCCGAATCGCGTGGTAGGCACGAAAGAACTGGGCGTAGCCGTCAATCAGGTAGAGCGTCTGCATATGGGCTTATGGTAGTGGAACGGAGGCTTCGTCGCCCGCGGCCACACCAGACGCATGCGTCGCCTTCAAGTGAGTCATGACGGCACGAATGGTGTTGTAGTCAACTTCACCATCCATCACCTCAAAGATCGATTTGAGTCGGCTGTCAGCCGATGACGCGGCAGCTGCAGCCACACGCTCATAAACCGATGACGCAACCCACGGCTCGATAGATGCCGGTTCCGCAGCAGCAATCCACCGCGTGAGGTGACCCCAAACCGTACTCGAAGCAAGTCCTGTCAACTCAACCACGCGATCGAACGGCTCGCCCTCGTCAAAGTGCTTTGCGCTCTTTGTCAGAAGACCGCTCATGACCGAAGGCATCTTGGCGGGTTCTGAAACCGAGCGATCCGACACCGACGCATCGTGCGACAACTCGTGCGATTGACACCATGTTGCGATTGCGGTCAGGAATGCTTCGCCGAATGTTTCCGCCTTGACAGAACCGATCCCGTGAATCTTCAGCATCGCCTGGATGGTCGATGGACGCACGGCTGCCAGTTCCTTGAGCGTGACATCGGCGAACACGACATACGGCGGCACGCCGCGCTCGTCGGCAAGTTCACGCCTGACTTCACGCAATGCATCAAACAACGCCTGCTCTTCTGTAGAAAGGCGTACGCCCTCGCCGCTCGCCGAACGCTGCACAGGCTGCTTCGCCCGGAGCAGCGTGACTTCCCGCTCGCCCTTGAGAACCCTGAGCGATGCTTCATTCAACGCGAGTGTCTGATATGCAGCATGATTCTGCTCAAGCACACCCTGTTCAATGAGTTGGTTCAGATAACTCACAAGCAACGGCTTAGCCGTCGTGCTGAGCAGCCCATAGGTGCTCAATGTGTCATGCTGGCGATGCAAAATCTTGACCGACTTTGACCCTCGCAAAACATCGACAACATGGTTGATACCAAACCCGGTCCCTGAGTGCTTTTGAATTCGCGCGACGCAGGAGAGGATTTTCTGGGCAATCGTCTGAGCGTCGGGCACGGTCTCAGTTTCGCCCAGACACACATCACATGCGGTGCAATTTTCACGCTCGTAGGCCTGCCCAAAGTGTTCTGACAAGTACTTGTGACGGCAGCGCATCCCGGCAGCAAATCGCTGCATTTCGCCAAGCAGGTCCAGTTGCACTTGCACAAACTCCGGGCTCGAACCGTTTTCCTCTGCCGATCGCTGGTACAACCCGGCCCAACGACTGACATCACCGGCGGAATAGAGCAGAACGCACTCTGACTCAAGTCCATCGCGGCCTGCTCGACCTGTTTCTTGTTGGTACGCCTCGACCGACTTGGGCAACCCCGCGTGTATCACACATCGCACATTCGACCGGTCGATCCCCATTCCAAATGCCACCGTTGCCACCACGATGTCGATCTTCTCTCGACTGAACTTGTCTTGCACTTTTGTTCGTTGCAGGTGGGTCATGCCCGCGTGATACGCTGCAGCCTTGACCCCGCGACGACTCAAAATCGTCGCGATTCGTTCTGTATCTTTCCGGCTGATGCAGTACACGATGATCGCTTCACCAGCATGGCGCTCGGCAATCTCACAGATCTGAGCCTCCCGGTCATTCCGAGGCACAACGCGGTAGACCAGATTGGGGCGATCAAAAGTCCCAACAAGCACTTTTCCATCATCAAGTTGTAACTGTTCAACAATATCCTGACGCACACGCTCGGTTGCAGTCGCTGTGAACGCCTGAAAACTCGCATCCGGAAAGTGTCGTCGAAGAGTCGCAAGTTGACGATACTCCGGCCGAAAGTCATGGCCCCACTGACTGATACAGTGCGCTTCATCGATCGCAAACCGACGCACCCCTGCACCGTTGTGTCTTGACGGCAACGATTTCAGCCAGTTCAAAAAATCCGCTGCAAGTAAACGCTCGGGCGAAACGAAGAGCAACTTGGTCTGTCCGGCTTCGACGCCGTCTGTGACCGCATCACGCTCTTCTCGTGAGAGCCCCGAATACAACCCCCCTGCCGGGTATCCATTGAGCAGCAGCCCGTCGACCTGGTCCTTGATCAGAGCAATCAACGGACTGACCACGATGGTAAGTCCGTCATCCACCAACGCCGGCACCTGATAACACAGACTCTTGCCGCCACCGGTCGGTAGAACGACGAGCGCATCCTGACCTGCGAGCGCACATTGAATCGCATCCGCCTGCAATGGACGCAACGCCTCATGACCCCAAACGCGGCGAACGACCGCCAGTGTCTGTTCATCGGTTGTCTGTTCATGAGTCGGCATCAACGACAGATCCTCCACCCGTAAAAACACTGTAGAGACCAACCACCGCGCCCGCTCTCGCACCAGCCCGCAGGAGCGATCGTTCGATCGACGGCGTTCAGGTCGCAGCACGCTTGTGCAGCATTCTGAGTCGATTCAGATATGCCCCATCCAGAGCGACTTCGCGGCGGCGCATCACCGTGGCAGCAACCTCTTCGAATTTGCCAAGACGGGTCAATCGGCGTCCACCATCAGTCACCCAGGCAAATGGCTCGACACAACCCGCCAACGCATCATTTGCAGCCCACATCACACCGGTATGAGCAATCGCCCCGGTCATGATCCGCGTCGAGATTGCAGTCTTGGTGTGATCACCAAGAACGCAGCCGAAGAACTGAAGCCCCGTCCGCTCGCGACCGCCACCGGGCTGCGCTACCGCAGAAATGTTGGCATAGGTATTGAGTAGATTACTACCGGTTGTTCCTGCACCCAGATTGACCCATTCACCGACGAACGAGTCGCCCAGATACCCTGCGTGTGCCTTGTTTGCGTAGCCTTGGAAGATCACGCCACTGACCTCGCCGCCCACCTTGCACACGGGCCCGATCGCCGTGTGCGCCCGAAGAATCGCCTGTTCCGTTATGACACTTGCCTCGCCGACACTGGTCGGCCCGACAATGACCGCGCCGGGTCGGATGATCGCACGCCGGCCGATATAGATCGGACCAGACGAAGCATCGAAGACCACGCCGGGCGCGATCGATGCATCGGGTTCGATGCACACCCCACCGTCACCCATAATGCACACCGTCTCTTCAGAAACCAAGCCCGAGCCGTGCGCTAGCAGGTGCAGATCGATATCGATCGCCCTGTTGCGATGGACGATGACATCCCAAGGCTTTGCCAACAGAACCTGATCATGAATCGTAATCTTCTCAGTCGTTGGGTCTTCGCCCGCCATCAGTCGGACAATGTCGGTTGCGAACAAGCAAGCACCAACAAGATCACCAGAAGCACCTTCGACTGCGGCCTGACCTGGTTCAAGTTCCGCGAGTACATCGAGTGGCAAAACGCACCGTCCGTTCACGACCAGAATTGGCACTTCGCTATCCATTTCAGGCAGCGCGTTCACCGGGCCGTTCCAACGACAAGATACAACTTCTGCAATCCCCGTCGGTGCGTACACCGCAATCGTGTCCAGCGATAGCGCACGCGTGAGCCGTTCCTGCGTGGTCAATGCTCCCGTTCGGATCTCGAAACTTGCTCGCAGGTCAGTCAACGGCCCCAGGTCGCCTCGGGCATCGTCAAAGAACACACACGGGCGTTTGGTCACTTCGTTGCCGGTCATCAATGCCCAAACCTTCTCGCGGTCGCAAAACCGAACAACGGCGTCACCGGAATCAAGATCAACGATAGAAAAACCGCCACGATGCCGGTGTAAACCGATGACGCCAAGCCCGCGAACAATCGCTCACTCGCATCCCACACGATTGGGTCGTCCATCAACATGTGAATCGTCAGAAACGCAACAACGATAATCTCTGAAACCGCTGCAGCGAGAAGTGACAACACACCCATGCTCAGCGGGTTCCGGCTCACGATCATGCCTCGCATCGCCAGCACGATTTGCACTGCTAGAAAGAACCCGATTGCATGAGGACCAACCAGCACAGTCGAGGATCCGCTCTTCAGTTCAATCGACCCTGTCAGATCGACAAGAATCCCGAGGGTGATCGCAGCCCACACCGTTGATCTTTGCGAAGCGTTGAGTGCGATGAAAATCACCAACGCGACCACAAAACTCGGCGCGATGGCGTGTGGCCCGAGTTGAAGCGTGTCTCGCAACCCCAATTCAAGCCCGAAGCAAATCCAGGTGGCAATTGCAGCAGTCAGCCAGTTCACGGTTGCGCCTCCGACGGCGCGTCCACCGGTATGCGGAGCACAACTTTACTGATGCGTCGCAGATCGACGAGCGGCTGAACCGTGATGTATCTTCTGAGCGGTTGATCTGGTGCTGGACCGATCTCGACAATCCTGCCGATGAGCAACATCTGCGAACTCTCAGGCCATGAACCATCGGTGACACGCAGACGAACATCCTGACCGACCTCCAGCGTGGCCCGAGGGTCATTGGTTTCGGGATCGGTCACCGGACCGGCCAGCCGCCCTTGTCCGTCCGGAGTCAATGAACACGGCACCATCTCCTCGTCATCGGCACCAAACATAACGACAGCATCCAATCGATCAGCGTTCCGTGCGGTAATCGGCTTGACATCACAGAATCGATCCGAAACCCGTGTAACGCGACCAACGAGTTGCATCCCGTCGTAAGTGGCAACTGTGTTCAAGGTGACGCCGTCCCGTTGACCCCCTCGCACGGTGAGTGACCCACCCGACAGATCACTGGGATTGCCAACCACAGGTCTGGCGAGCGGCCGAACCGATGTCGCTCCTTGCAATGCGTATCCTCGCTGCAAGTCTTCAATCAGCCGACGGAGCTGTTTATTTTCCATCTGGACCCGCAACAGCGCTTGTGTCGTTCGTTCCAGTTCCTCTCGGACGACTTCTTCACGATCTTCAGACAGCGCATCAACGCGAGGCGGCGAAAGCCAGTGAGCCAACATCTTGACGGGATGGCTCGCCGGCGTCATCAAGGTTTGCGTCAGCGCCCCGAATGACTCAACCCAGGTCATGTAGCGAACAGGAATCAACCCAAACAGACACAGTAACACGATGGCGAGCGCAATCGCTCGTTGACCTGGTACTGGATGTGATTGGGCCCTCGCACTTGGCATGCTCTCGACTTTCGCGTTTGTCCGCTACAGATCCATGTCGCTTTCGAGTGTGTCACGCCATTCTTCGATGTTTTCCAGATAGATCGCCGTTCCGCGCGCCACACAGGTTAACGGATCTTCAGCAAGCCGAACATCGAGCCCGGTCGCCTTCTGCAGAACGACCGGCAGTCCACGAAGCAACGCGCCACCGCCTGCGAGCATGATTCCGTTTTCAACAAGATCGGCAGCCAACTCGGGCTCGACGCGCTCCAGCGTGCGTGTCACCGTTTCAATAATCGCATTGAGTGGTTCCTGCAACGCTTCGCGAACTTCTGTGCTCGTGATGCTTGTCTTGCGAGGCAATCCGGAAATCATGTCCCGGCCACGAACATCCATCGAAGTTTCATCTTCGACTTGTGCAGCCGACCCGATCTCGATTTTCACTCGTTCTGCTGTCTGCTCGCCGATCATCAGGTTGTACGAACGACGCATGTGAGCGATGATCGCTTCATCCAGATCGTCGCCGGCGACACGAACGGATTCACAGGTCGCAATATCACCCAGTGACATGATCGCAACTTCAGTCGTCCCCCCGCCGATATCAACAATCATCGACGCGGTCGCCTCGCCGAACGGAAGGCCGGCACCAATCGCTGCAGCAATCGGTTCTTCGAGCAGATAGGTTCGGCGTGCGCCAGCTCGTTCCGCAGAATCGAACACCGCTCGCTTTTCAACGGCCGTAATGCCTGAAGGAATCGAAATCACAACGCGTGGATGAAAAATCCAACTCTTCCCCGAGACTTTGCGGATGAAGTAACTGAGCATGGCCTCAGTGATCTCAAAATCTGAAATCACGCCATCTTTGAGCGGGCGGATCGCCGTAATCGAGCCGGGAGTCTTTCCGAGCATCTCTTTGGCAACCCAACCGACCGCCTGTCCATTTTTGAGTACCTGATTGGTCCCCTTCTTGACAGCCACCACACTGGGCTCGTTGAGCACAATGCCTTGCCCACGCACAGCGACGAGCGTGTTGCAAGTGCCAAGGTCGATGCCCATGTCAACGCTGAATATTCCGATGAGGCGGTCAAGAATCACGCGATTGATATCCTCTCGGGCCGATCCCTGGCCCGCCGGGTGTGTTCTCTATATAGACAAGAAGTTATCGGATATCGGTCGCCTTGGCCACCAGCAGGTCTCGATTGGGTACAACTCGTCAATTACTCGAGGCCGCCAGACGCGTCGACGGCCTTTCGCTGGTGCATCCTATTCATACAAAAATGAGCGCGGCCGCCCGGGCCGAGGCGGTTGAACGCCCCTGCCCCGACGGCCACACTGCCGAAGGGGGATTCTCGCACGCACGAATCAGTCGCGCGATGCCATCGGATTTGACGAGTCCGCACAATCCGGGGTGATTTCAATCACTTCCGGCTCGATCGTGAACCCGGAGGTGGGCAACGCCAGAGGCTCTTCACCCTGCTGGATCAGGTACTCAGCCTCGGTCTCATAGTCCCTTGCCTGATTCTTCTTGGTGATGTTCGCCAGACGAGCCTGCTGTTCGCCGCGAATCGAAGCGAGTTGCTGATGCAACTGGTCGAGGCTGTCGGTGTGATACCGCGACTGTTCATCGATGGTCTTCTGACGCTTCTCCATCATCGCGATGAGGCGGTCGTTACGATCGATTGAGTCGATCTGTGCATCGAGTTGGAACAACTGTGCCTGGAACTCGGCTTGCTCGGTTTCAAGACGATTGTGCAGGTCGCTCAGTTGCTGCTCCTGCTGTTCGAGATAACCGAGATCCCGTTGCAGCTCGAGCACACGCTCGGTATGGAACTTGCTGGTTTGCTCGATCTGTGCCCGCTTGCCGTAGGCATCGCTCAGGTCGATCGAGTTCTGTTGGAAACTGACTTGGACGATTGCACCTGAATGCTGCGCTTGCACGCTTCTTGCCTGTTCGATCATGCCATCGAGTTGTGAGAGATCATGACGAGTCAGAGTCACGACTTTTTCACTCACCGCGTATTGATGTCGCAGTTGTGCGATCTGGTCCTGCACATCGTTCAGATCACGACGAACTTCGGTGATCTTCTTCGGGTATTCAGATTCGAGAGCCCGAATCTGTGCCCGCAGAGCAACCGGATCGTCGATGTTGCTATCGATGGCGTGCGTGATCGTGTTCTTTGCTTGTCCTGCCATCGCGTGGACTGAGCCGGGGCTTGCCCATTCGGCGACCACGACACCTGTTCCGAGCGCCAAAGCGCCGATGATACCGAACCGAACGATGCCTTTGATGAGTGCCATTTGGAACCTCCTGAACTGAAAAATGCTTCGAATGAAGAACCGCTTGGCTCTTCGTTGTGTTGCTTGTGTGCCTGTTCGCATGAACTGGCTCTGAACAACTGGTTCCGAAGCGACTCGCTGCGTTTTCACGATTGGACCGAGAAAGCCGATGAATTTTCTGAGATTCGCCCGAAAAATCACCGTTTACCGAACTATTGGCGTACATCCCGTGTGTCAGGCTGGGTGAATCGACACGATGCGGGTATGCTGAAGCAAAATGAAACCCGAGCAACCCTGCTCGGAAGAAGGTCTCGTGGCCGCGCCGTCGGCCGCCGAAAGGGTGGATCAAAAACGATGCTTATGCAAGTCACGACGAGTTTCATTGCGCGACTTCGCGCCAATGACGAAGCAGCGTGGTACGAACTTTGGGAGGTCTTTGGACCGGTGACCAGAGCTCAACTCACCAAATGGGGTCGAGGCCGAATCGGTGTCGAAACCGTACGAGACCTCTCTCAAGAGACCCTCGCAGCACTTTCAAATTCGATTGATCGCTACGACCCGGCGCGAGGTGCCCGGTTCTCAACCTGGATGCTCGCAATCGCCAAGCATGTTCTGGGTGATGAAATCGACCGACGGATGGCGCTCAAACGAGGCGGCGGACGAGCAGCGACCGAACTCGACGAAACCTGGATGGCCGCTTGCGACGGCCGATCCGTCGATCGAGCCTATGAAGATGGCGTTTTTCGCTCAAAAGTGGAAGCCGCCATCAGAATGGCTGAACGCGAGTCCGATTTCACCGACTTTTCTATCTACCGGATGCGCGTGTTCGACGGCAAACCAGGCAAGGAAGTGGCCGAGGCTCTTGGTATCAGCGAACCGACCGTCAGCCGGCGCCTCGCAAAGGTCCGTGCTTTGTTGCGAATCAAACTGGCCGAGGTCATCACCACATATTCGTTCACAAAAGAAGAACAAGAAGAAGCGGCGCGAAATGGGCTGGACCTAAATCCGAACGCTGAGAGTGACAAGGCCACTGACGGCCCGTTCGACGAAGCGGTTGCTGAAATCTACCACCGCCAACTCGAACTTCGCCGTCAGGACGAGGCGGCCATGCTCGATTCATAATGGTTCGACGCTCACAGGAGCCACACGATGCTTTCAACACCACTCGGAATTCTGGCAGCCCTTGGCATACTCGTCGCGGGTGTGATCGTGGCTATATTCGGTGCCATCGTCCTCGTCAAAGCACTGACGCTGTTCGGTAAGTTGATCGCTCATGTCATCCGATTTGTCCTCAATATGATCGGCGACACCCTTCGTGCGGTCGGCTCCATCGTGCTCGCCGTCGTTCTGATACCGCTGATCCTGCTCAATGTCGTGATCGGTCGCTGGTCTGCTTCGGCTCACTTTGGGCGTGCGTTCAGCAATGAAATCAAAACTTGTGGTCTATGCCTGTACCGAGTCGTCGTCGGACACCCCTTCCGACTGATCGGTCTCGCGCATGTCACCGAAGGATTGGAAAACAGACTTCCGCAAGTGATCGCCGAAGCGCCCGGAGCAGACAAGCCGAGCAAGTCTCGCGTCGGCATGTTTGATGGGTACACCATCGTCGGGAGTCTGCCAGGCGGTGGGTCTGGCGGTCGTCTGTATGTCGCCGACCCAGATGAACTCAAACGAGCCGGGTTTGAACGCCAGGGTGTCAAAGACATTGACCAGGTCGTGATCAAGAGTTTCAGTCTGACCGATGGTTCGAGCTTGCCACAGATTGTGCGTGAAAGTCGTGCGCTCGATGCTGCCAAGAAACTTGGTCTTGTACTCGAACACGAACTGACCGACGAGCGTTTCTTCTACGCCATGCCGTATGTACCGGGCGAGTCACTCACTGCGGTGACGACCCGCATGCACGGCGCGAGCCCCACCGAGGGACTGAACAATCACTATCTCCGGTCTGCTCTGGGTTACGCCACGGACCTCTTGCGGTCACTGAACGACTACCACCGTGGCGGACTGTGGCACAAGGATGTCAAGCCTGACAACATCATCGTGGATGGTCAGTCCGCTCACTTGGTCGACTTTGGACTTGTCACGCCGCTGCGTTCTGCGATGACGCTGACCACACACGGGACCGAGTATTTCCGCGATCCGGAGCTCGTCCGCCAGGCGCTGCGCGGGGTCAAAGTGCACCAGATCGATGGCACCAAATTTGATCTCTACGCAGCCGGTGCAGTGCTCTTTTCGATCTTGGAAAACTCATTCCCGGCGCACGGCGGCCTGAGCCAGATTACCAAGCGTTGCCCCGATGCTGTCCGTTGGATCGTGCGCCGCGCGATGACCGACTATGACAAACGCTACGAATCTGCTGCTGCGATGCTCACCGATCTCGAAGTGGTCTTGGCTGCTGATGATCCGTTCAAAGTGCGCCCAGTCGACCTGCCAAGTATGTCGGGTGTCGTCGTTGAGCTGGATGAAGCACCAGAACCAATGTTCGCTGCCCGTGCAGGTTCGCCGGTGCCGCCGCCGATCCCGACTCCTGAAGTCGCTGAAGCCCGCGCTGAGTTTGAAGAGGCTGTGGCTGCCGGACCAGCCAGTCGACCCAACCTGAAAGTCAATCACTGGTGGAGTGGCAAGTATGCGGTCGCTGGCGTTGTGATTGGTGGTTCTGCGAAAGAGAAAAAAGCGCCCAAGGCGCCACCCGAGCCACCTGTGGTCCCATTTGTTCAACCTGCGAAGAAGGTTGCAAAGAAGATTGTGCCGCCTGCTCAACGCGCCAAGGCTGCCGATCAGATCCGGTCGGCCCGAGCTCGCGCTGCGGCCAAGCGACGCGCTGCACATCAGCGTGTTTCCAAGTATCGCGCCAAGGCATCACGCCGTCGTGGTGGTCCTGCGGATATGAACGCCGGGCTGGTCGCTGGTCTCGCGGTCGCACTTGTCTTCCTTGTCCTCCTCGTCGGCGGCACGCTGCTGCTCTCTGCCGGTACAAGCAGCATGACCAGTTATACGAACAGCCACATCGTGACTGAGCACCCCGCCGCACCAACGCCGACGGAAGCGCTGGCAGTCGTTCAACCCTCAATGCCCGGACTGCCAGACTCGCCCGATTTCAATCTGGCAACACTTCCTGATCTCGTTGACAAGACCATTCTTGTTGCATCAGACCTGGGAACGCCCATGGAGCCGGGAACCCGGCAAGAACTGGTTCAACTCCTCAACGAACTCGAAGCCGCTGGGATGCACATCGTCGGTGATGGTGCCGTCCTGATTCACCCCGAGATAGCCGACGCGGATACGCAGGTCGGTCTGATGGCCGAACTCGAAGCCGTTCGAGGCCAAAGAGCGCTCGACTCATCCGATTTCGCTTCAGTTGTTCGCAACTGGCTCGCCGATCAGGACGCGGTCGATATGGTGCTTTGGCTGGCGCCCGCAAAGGACAAGGCACCCGGACTTGCATATGCCACCATCACCAAACAGACGATGGTCCGCAGCCACATCGAAACCAACTACGCTGTCAACATCGCACGCACAATCCGTGAGACCGCCAGCGGCCTCTAACCGTTCGATACTTCGCACAGGCGATCAAGCGTCTTTCGAGCGGCACCCGAGTCAATTGCCTGAGCTGCTTGTTCGATGCCTGCCCCGAACGATGGAGCGTGGTCTGCAACAACGAGTGCTGCTGCCGCGTTGAACACGGCGATGTCACGTTTCGGCCCGTGCTCTCCGTTCACGATCGATCGAACAACTTCAGCAGCCGCGTCAAGTCCATCCGCTTGCAGATCAGCATGTGTACTTCGAGCGAGCCCAAAATCAAGGGCATCAATTGTCTCAAGTGCAACACTCCCGTTCTGTACACGCGCGATCTTCGTCGGCGCGGTCGTGGTCAGTTCATCGAGTCCATCAAGGCCGTGCGCGACGATGGCGTGTTCTGTGCCCAGTTCTGCAAGCGTTCGAGCCATGGGCTCAACCAGATGGTGCGCATAAACACCGATGAGTTGACGCTTGGCGTTCGCTGGGTTTGTGAGCGGGCCGAGCAGATTGAAAATCGTGTGAAATCCGAGCGCACGCCGGGGTCCTGATGCGTGCCGCATCGCCGGGTGGTGATGTATTGCAAAACAGAAACACACGCCAGCCTGGGCGAGGCACGCAGCCTGCACCTCAGGTCCGGCATCAACATGCACGCCAAGCGCACCCAGTGCTTCGGCTGAACCTCGACCGGTACGACTGCGATTGCCGTGTTTCGCGACGAGTATGCGAGGGTGATCTGGTGCTCCACCTGCGGCAGCGGCGATGATGGCTGCCGCAGTCGATACATTGAACATCTTTGGAGCCCCCCCGGTCCCGCAGGTATCAATCAAGACTTGATCAACTCCTACCCGGACAGGCACGGGTGTCACATGAAAGCGCATCACACCCGCAGCACCCACCAACTCAGGAACGGTTGCTTGGCGGCTCTGAATCAGAGCGAGTAGAGCACCAATCTGTGCTGCGTCAAGGTCACCAGCAAGTAACGACGAGAACACAGCCTCGGACTGAGGTGCTGTCAGCGTCTTCCCGCTCACAAGTTCCTGGAGTGCTTCTGTCATGTTCATATGTGTGACGATAGCGTTTATTTTCCATGCGTGAATGAGCCGAATACAATAGTGTCATGACTGCTTCGGCTGACAGGTCGGTAAGAATCGCACGCAGAGCCTCGGCCCGCTTGAGCATGTCGCGGGTCGTGAAGACTTCGGGCCGATTTCTGGTGGTCTCGGCAGCCGCTTCGGTCGTGGCGGCCGGCATCACGGCATTCTTCTTGAACGCTCAGGCGGGCATACTGGTCGCGGTCGCGTTCCTTGTGCTAGCCATCACGGTTGCGATCGCTGTTGAACTCGGCAAACGGTGTTCACTCGTCGCGGCTGCTGCGCAGGTCGATCGAACTCACCAGTTGCGCGACCAGATCTCGACTTCGATTGAACTGAGTCAGTCAAGACAACCGCACGATGATGCATTTGTCACGCTGGCCATTCAAAATGGCGAACGATTGGCTGCTGAGGTTGATGCCCGGCAAGTCGTTTCTCTCAAACCTGATCGCAACTGGGTCTATTGGCCGTTGCTCGGTGCAGCAGCCGTGGGTGCCGCTCTGCTGGTGCCGCGGTGGACAGCGAGTATCGATTCGCAAGCCGACCCAACGCACATCGCATCAACTCAGGCCGCACTCAATGCACTGGCGGACACCATCCAATCGGGACTCGATGAAGTGACCGAGCCGGACGCCGCCGAGCAGGCTTTTCTGGATCGGATGGACGACATTGAGCGTGAATTGGCCCAAGGAAGAAGCACGCCTGAAGATGCTGCACTCGAGGCCGCCGCCGTTGCCGAGCGAACCGCTCAACAACTCGACGAGAACGCCGAACGGGAACGAACGGCTTCCCTCGCCGAGCAACTCGAGCAGATCAATCCTGCCGAGGCAGCCGAAGCCAGAGAATTGGCTGAAGCCCTTCGCGATAGCAATTTTGATTCGGCAAAGCGCACGCTGAAAGAACTGACTGATCGCGCACAACGGGGAAGCGATCAGGACCGACAACAACTCGCCGACGACCTTCGCAAGTTGGCAGCCCAGCTGCGACAGCAGGAAGAGAACAGCCCTCCCACACCGACATCAGAAGATTCACTTTCAACGGGCGAATCGGCCGAAACAACTCAGCCCCCCGTTACAGAGCCGACAACGCCGCAGAGCGAGCAAGGTCAACAGGCCCCTGAGTCGTCAACGGACTCAGATGTTCCAGACGATCAAGATCCGTCGAGTACACCTGATCAGGCGACTCGTGACGAAGCCGAGCAAACCGCTCGCGATCAAGCCGAACGAGAAGCAGGCAAACAAGACGCAAATGATCTTGCAGATCGACTACAAGATGTTGCGGATTCACTTGATCGTCAAGACGAGCCCAGCCGGGGTGATCAGCAGGATCGGCCAACGCAAGATCGAGAGCCTGGGGCAGATCAAAACAGTGGCACCGTGCCAGACAATCAAGATCGCCCGCAACCCGCGAACGGCACGCAAGAACAACCAACGACAGACCCAGCTGATCAATCGACGCCAGGACCTGCAGAATCGAATCCGCAGGAATCAAAGCCATCGACCGATTCGCAAGGCAATCAGGGTGAACCCAACGAACAGAATGCTCAGGAGACTGAAGGCGGCGACAGCCCGCCGCAGTCCGATCCTGGACGGACGGGTGATACACAAAACACCGCGAGCGATTCGAGCGACACATCGCCGGAAAACTCGGAAGGTCAAGAGGGCTCTCGATCGGACGACAACACCAGCGATCCGGGCTCGGACCAAGGGGCAAAGACAGATTCAGACTCGCCGGCCCAAGGCACACCGGGCGAATCCGCAGATACACCGACACCTGGCGATCGTGGACGAACAACCGATGAGGACGCGGATGCACAGCAACAGGGCGACCGACCCTCGTCGATCGATGACGCAAGCAACAATCAGAGCCAATCGAACGATGAACAATCAAACGATGATACCAAAGCACTCGATCGTGCTATCGATCAGTTCGAAAAGATGAATCAGCGACAACGCGAATCGCTGAGAAAGATGGCTCAATCAAACGAACTTCGTGAGCAGGCAGAAGAACTGCTCAATAGCGCGTCGCCCGAACAGCGTCAACGACTCGCTGACCTTGCCGAGCGACTCCGCCAGGATACTGGCAATCAACAGCCCGTTGATGACTGGAACCCCGACACCGAGTTGGTCGATGCAAGCGATTCTGACGCTGACGCATCGAATGCGACGCGTCAGGCTGGCACAACAGAACCTACCGCACCACCGGACCGAAATGCGGCTGTCGATCGTTCGCCGGCAAATGCTGCTCAAGTGCGCGACGCAGCTCAAGCCGCCGAGCGAGCCATTGAAGGTCAAGCCATTCCGAGCAGGTACCGAGATTATGTTCGGAGCGTGTACCGTCGATTTCAGGAGAAATCGAATCAGTCTCCCGCACCTGAAGGCACCGATGCAGACCGATCTGAACCACCCACAACCGGATCCGGAACATGATCGTCAGTTTCGATGATCCGCAGGTGCTCTGGCTGGCGGCGATTGCTCTCCCCCTCGGACTGCTTGGGTTGTTCTGGTTCCGAGCGATGATTCCAATGCGGCGCGTCACTGCAGTCGTCTTGCGGGCCTTGCTCTTCATACTCATCGCAGGCGCTCTTGCCGGAACACGAAAAGTGCAGGAGTCGAAGATTCTCGCCACGGTGGCTGTCATTGATCTTTCCGAATCGACGCGACTGTTTGGTTCCACGCAGACGAGTATCGAAGAAACCGTTCGAACTTTTCTTCAAGCATCAACGCGAAATCGTGAAGCAGATGACTTGCTGGGTGTCGTTGTGTTCGACCGCAATGCGATCGCGATCGGCACGCCGAGCCGCGCTGATGTTCTCTCTCGACCATTCGGATCATTGGGCCTGGATGGATCAAACATCGAATCGGCGTTGCGACTGGCCGGGGGGCTTGTGCCACCCGACGCAACAGGTCGCATCGTCTTGTTCTCAGATGGCAATCAGACCGTCGGACAAGCCGATGCCGCGGCGGCCGCCATCGGCAACATGGCTCGGGGGCTCAACACCAGCGGCATGGCAATTGATGTTGTCCCCATCACCTACAACATTGACCGAGAAGTCGTCGTCGAATCGCTCGATGCACCACCCCGGGCCGCGTCTGAATCAACCATCACGGTTCGCGTCGTCTTGCGAAGCACCACGGCAACCAGTGGCACATTGCAACTGCTGCGCGAGGGCTCCCCGATCCGGATCAACGAGACAGCCGGCACAGCATCCGGGCGGCGCATCGCACTGAACCCAGGCCGCAATGTCGAACTCGTTCAGCTCGTCCTCGAACCCGGCCCGGTGCATCGATTCGAAGCCGTCTTCGTGCCCGACCAGGTCGACGACGCTTTCGTGGGCGATGCGGTTCTCGCAAACAATCGAGCCACCGCGTTTACCCTGACACCGGGTCGTGGATCGGTGCTCATCGTCGATGGCGTTTCGAACGGCTCATTGACAGCCACGGGGGCTACGCTCGCTCGCGTTCTGATCGATGCTGGTATGGAAGTGCAGACCGTCGCTCCGGCAGGATTCCCGACGCAAATGCTCGATCTGCAACGCTACGACCTCATCATGTTGCAGAATGTGCCTGCCGAATCGCTCGATGATCAGCAGCAAGACATGCTGGTGGCTCAGGTGCGTGACCTGGGGACAGGGCTTGTCATGATTGGTGGCCCGGATTCATTCGGCGCGGGCGGGTGGCACGGATCACGCGTGGCGGATGTCTTGCCCGTTCGACTCGATCTGCCTGATCGAATCATCGTACCCGAAGCAGCCATCGTCTTTGTCCTCGACAATTCCGGTTCCATGGCGGCATCAGTGCTTGGGTCTGTTCGCTCGCAACAGCAGATTGCCAACGAGGCTGCTGCGATGGCCGTACAGTCGCTCGACCGCACCGATCTCGTCGGCGTCATTTCATTCAATGAATCGCACCGCGTGGTCAAAGAACTGAGCCTAAACACTGATCCAGACCAGACGGCTTCGCGGATTCGCTCAATTGCATCCGGTGGGGGAACCACGCTCGGCCCGGCACTCCGCGTGGCCGCACAACAACTCGCCAACGCCGATGCGAAACTCAAGCAAGTGATCGTCCTGTCCGACGGCCGATCGAGCGATGCTGAGATTCTTGAGCAAGTTGCTGCGACCATGGCGGCCCAGGATATTCGCGTCACCGCAATAGGTATCGGTGATGCTGCCGATTCCGGCTCTCTCGCAGCGGTCGCTCGGGCAGGCGGCGGCTCTTTCTACAGCGTCATCAATCCGAACCTGCTTCCTCGCATTTTTCTCAAAGCGGTCCGCATTGTGCGATCACCGCTTGTCCGTGAACAGATCGAACCCGTTCGCATCGATGCTCTTGAATCACCATTTGTCGCAGGATTTGAATCCATGCCTCCTGTGCATGGACTTGTCTTGACGCGCGAGCGTGATGAACCCGGCATCATCAACGCACTTCGCACGCAGAATGGAGAGCCACTGCTGGCTCATTGGAACATCGGTCTTGGACAGGTCGTCGCGTTTACCTCCGATGCACACGCATGGGCAAGCCCATGGCTGGATACGACCATTTATCGTGCGTTCTGGCTACAACTCGCTCGGACAGCAAGTCGAGTGCGACAAGAGACAAACTCAGAACTGATGGTTGTCGAATCGAGCGGCGTGCTCCATATGAAATTTAACGCCTTGGATAAATCCAACCGTCCATTAGACTTACTCGATGTTCCCGTCTCCGTGTTTGGACCGTCCGGACAGATCCAGGAACTTGATCTGTTGCAAGTCGGCCCAGGGCAATATGAGTCAACGATCAACGCCCCTGATGCGGGACCGTACATCGTCGTTGCCAAACCGATGCGACAAAACACGCGCCTGCCACCATTACTCGCAGGAGCAACAACAGGTGCAAGCACTGAACTCGCTCGACTAGAACCCAACACCGCTCTACTCAATGCCATCGCGTCGTACGGCGATGGGCGCGTTCTGGATATCAATCAACCAGACCCAACCTTGATGTTCGATCGATCGACGGTTCGCCCCCACCGCACTTCATCTCCGCTGTGGCCCGCATTGATCGCGTGGGCTGTTGTGGTCTTTCTCCTCGATGTCGGCACGAGGCGAGTGGCGTGGGATCGTTTCATAAGCCGTCAATTCGGAGCTTCGATTGCGGATGATCTGCGTCGAGCGACAGCACAGAATCAGCCGCAATCAATCGCCGAGTTGATGGCTGCACGAAGAACTGGAAATACGCCCGATTCGACCGACAAACTCAATGAGCAAGATGCAAAGAGGGTTGCTGCGGAAGCCAAGCGGGCACGCTGGTCGGCACAATCAACGCCGGCTCCATCGGTTGTTCAATCAAGTCCAGCCAGCCAGCCATCGAAATCCGTCGAGTCCGCAGATCAAGATGAGTCAAAGGAAGAGTCCTCGCTCATGGCAGCAAAACGACGAGCGAGAGAACGATTCGAGGAGAATCACGATGCATGATCAACCGCTCTACGAGATGAAGCCGCTCACACGGTTTGACGATCGCGTCGCTGACTATGTTCGGTTCCGCCCTGACTACCCCGATGCTGCGATTGACACCATGCTGAGCGGCCTCGGGTTTCCCGGTATGCTCACAATCGCCGACATCGGTGCCGGTACGGGTATCTTGTCCATGCAACTCGCGACCCGTGGCGCTCTGGTGGTGGCTGTCGAACCAAACGAACACATGCGGCGTGTTATCGAGAAGCATGATCGAATTCTGACCCAGGACGGAACAGCCGAATCTTGCGGACTCAAGGATGAATCCGTACACCTCGTGGTCTGTGGGCAGTCATTCCATTGGTTCGATTCCAGGCGCGCGCTTCCGGAGTTTCGCCGCATTCTCAAAGGTCTCGGCCGTCTCGCGCTGATCTGGAACATGCGCGATCACAATGACGAACTGTCGTGCGGATACGCTGCGGCGCTTCGAGTCGCGTCAGGCGATCATCCTGCTGCCAGACGATCTGTCCCGGTCGAAAGCGTTCGCGAGAGCGACCACTTTGAGGACTTTCGTGAGTTCGTATTCCCCCATGAACAGCGTCTGTCCGTCGCTGGCCTTATCGGTCGAGCACGAAGTGCGTCCTACTGCCCTGCCGAAGGGCCGGCTTATGACCAACTGGTTGATGAAATCGAAAAACTGCACGCGGCATTCGCTGAAGATGACGGATTGGTCACCTTCCGATACAGAACGCAAATGTTCCTCTGTGAACCAGCAATGCCATCAGACGAATAACGCTGATGATCTTCGCTGCCTCCGCTACGCTGGTGCGGCGGCGGGCTCAAGCGTTCCGTGCAATGCCAGCCGTTCGCCAGCGTGAATCCGCACGCGCACGATCGATCCTACAAGGTCCTCGGGATTGGTTTGATCAGTCGATTCAAACAGAACGATCTGATCCCCATCCGTGCGACCAGTCATCTGAACAGGACCTTCCGGCTGACTCTCGACTTGTGAGACACAATTGATGTGGGCTTCGTCGCTCAAAGCCACCCGTGACGCTCGGCCGCCAACCGTGAGTTCGATCATGCCTCGACCTGGCTTGATATCGGCTCCACGGCTTTTTTTCTCGCGTCGGCTCAATCCTTCAACCAATACATCAAACGACCGACCGATTTGCTCTCGCGAGATCTCATCAGAAACCTCCGCTTGCACCGCAAGTAACGCGTTGTTTCGGACGCGTTTAATCGACTCCGGTACATCATCCGGGATCTTGTCGTACGCAATTGTTCCCGGTCGCTGCGAGTACTTGAAGATGAAGCAGTTCTTGTATCGACTTCGTTGTACGAGTTCGATCGTATTGTCAAAATCGGCATCAGTTTCCGTTGGGAATCCGACGATGATATCGCCGGACAGCATCAACGGACGACCGATTTCCGGTTGGTCGAGATACGACCGACACCGCTCGATGAACTCATCGTATTCACCAACCGTGTATCCTCGATTCATCATCTTGAGCAACCGGTCAGAGCCCGTCTGGGCAGGCACATGAATGTAACGGCAGATGCGTGGACAGTCACGAATCACCGAAAGCACATCGTCGCCAAAATCGCGCGGATAACTGGTGACAAATCGCAACCGCTGAATCGCTGGAACCTGTTCATGGATCTCATACAACAAATCGGCAAAGGTTGTTACACCAGATCCTTCAAATGGATCGCGCCGATGTCCGCCTTTGAAACTGCGCCCTTTTTGAGGCTGCGTGATGCCTTCAACCTGCTGTGCCGCCTCGTGCTCAAACCGATAATGATTCACCGTCTGACCGAGCAATGTGATCTCGAGAACACCGGTATCTGCGAGTCGTTTGCACTCATCGATGATGTGTGCCGGGGGGCGATGGATCTCGGCCCCGCGCGTGAATGGCACGACGCAGTAGGTACAGAACTTGTTACACCCGCGTGTAATGCGCACATAGGCAGACCGCTTGTTCACACCATCGATGGGAGACACCGACCGTGACAGGTCGAGCATTTCGAGTGAATCTGCAGCCGCTGCAAGCGTCGAGCTCCGGCGTGATGCACCACCCTGCAATGCCGCCACGCGCGCAGACTTCATCGCCGACTGCTTCGGCTGTCCATCGTCACCGATCATCGCCATTCGCGTGCGCAGAGCGTTGTCCAAAAGATCTGGCAGTTTGTCAAGCTCCGCCGGACCGCACATCACATCCACCACCGGCATGCGATTCATCAGGTCTTGTCCGTCGCGTTCGGCCATGCATCCGAGAACACCAACGACAAGTGCCGGTTGCTCTCGCTTGCGATCTTTCAAATCACCCAGTCGGCTCCAGACTTTCTGCTCGGCTCGCTCGCGGACCGAGCAGGTGTTATACAACACGATGTCCGCCTGATCCGATTGGTTCGTGAACCGATAGCCGAGTGAAGCAAGTCGCCCGGCAACGAGTTCAGAATCCAACTCGTTCATCTGACAGCCAAAGGTTTCGAGATAGACCGTTTTCGTAGGCATGAGCAAGACTTTACGCCACCCACCGGCCTCATCGCCATGAATCGAGCCATACATTCACCAAAGAGCGCGACGCATTGATAGACTCTGCCGAATGCGGCGACACTGGATACGAAATTTATCGCTCTCCAACAAGTGCCTGTTGCTCTTTGGCGGTGCCATTACCATTCTCATGCTGCTTGCGTTTACCCTGCCATTCTTCAGGATGAACGGCTTGGTTCGCGCGGGGCAGCTTGAGGTCTGCCGCGACCTGGCTCGCGCCTGGGTCCAGTTTGATCGGTTGGATGAAGAATTCTCGCTTCTCGCAGGCGCGTCCATTCGAGCATACACACCCGACGAAGCATCGATGGCCTCATCTGAAGACAGGTTTCTGGAGCGAGCTCTCAGTGCGTTCGATCGCACGCCTTCACTCACAGAAAAGTTTCGAGCCTCTTGGGAAGGCGGCACGAAGCGCTTTCAGTACATTCGAGCCGAGCGAGGGCCGGAAGGTGCGATCGAACGGGTGGTGTACCTCGAACGCCGATCGGGCGGCGCAGCGATCCAATTGTTCGTCAACGGCATCTATCTGCTGGCAGCCGGATTCGTCGTCCTCGCCGTCGCCGTCCTGCTGTTTCAGGGCATACTCACCCGCATCATTTTATCGCCTGTTCGCTCACTTCGACAGACCGCTGACAGCGTGCGCGACGGTGATCTCGCCGTCCGGTCAGATATTCAAACCGGCGACGAATTCGAAGAACTCGCTGAAACCTTCAACCTCATGTTGTCCGAACTGCAGATTCGTCAGGACCAGTTGCGCTCGATCAATGCCGCCCTTGACGGACGCCTCGCGGAGATGGCTGAGGTCAACAAAGGGCTTGCCCGCGCAGCAGAAATCAAAGGTGAGTTTGTCGCCAATGTCAGCCACGAGTTACGAACACCGATGAACTCCATTCTCGGGTTTGCGGAACTTCTGCAGGAAATCTCACGGGCTGAACGAGAGCGGTTGCATGAAGAACACCAGAGCACGCCCGTTGCTCTTGCCAAGCGTGAACGCTACCTCGAGAACATCATCGGGGCCGGACGAACACTCCTCGAGATGATTGAGAGTCTGCTTGAAATGGCAAAACTTGAGGCCGGTCGAGTCGATATCAAGGTCGAGCCAATAAGCGTCGGGCAAACCTGCGAGGGATTGGCCGCTCTGATCGATCCGCTCGCTCGTCGCAAGGGCGTCGAGATCCGCCTCGATGTTCGCACTGATGTACCGATCATCGAGACCGACTCGAAAAAGTTCAGCCAGATCGTGTTCAATCTACTCTCCAACGCAGTGAAATTCACGCCTGGGGGGGCCGAAGAGCGGAGCCGTGTTACACTGCGCGCCGAGCGACTCGCACCAAGCGGGCTCGACAGCTCCGACGCACGCGTCCGGGTCAGTGTGATCGACAACGGCCCGGGCATCTCGGGCGATGACCAGAAGAAACTCTTTGAAAAATTCAGCCGCCTCGATCGTGATCGTGACGGAAGCCAGCCGGGCACCGGGCTCGGGCTCGCCATTTCACGCGAACTCGCGGTCGTGATTCAGGGCGACCTCCAACTCGTCAGCGAAGAGGGGCACGGGTCCATGTTCAGCCTCATTGTGCCGCTCAAACTTGATCCGGAGCAGATCCGCACGACCCAACTCGAAGCCAAGTTTCGAGGCTCCTTGACTGGTCGACGCGACTGGGATGAGTCGACCGATACTTCACCCGACTGAACCTTCTCCCGGCTGGAACATCGCCATTGATCACGGTTTGCAATTCGGAACACTCAGTCGTCGGTATCGCCCGCCCGCTCTATGGCTTGCCCGGTCGCTTTGATATCTTTGCCCACGCCTTCGACGGTGTTACAGCCATTGAGCATGGCACAACCGATGCACAAAATTGCGATCCAGCCACAGTGACGAACAACTTGTTTTTTCATAATCACATACTCCAAATTTGGTGCTCAATCATACCTTGCACGCTGACAAGGTCTCATTCTACTTCAGACTGGCTCGGCGTGCGCCCCCCGGGCACCGCTGGTGATAAACCAGGCAGGAATCAAACCCGTTCTCGCGGCGTATTCGTCGGCAATCTCACGGCAACATTGGTCGGCGTACTCCGGATCAACAAACGCCACCATGCATCCACCAAATCCACCGCCGGTCATGCGGGCACCAAACACACCCCGGCTTGCCTGAGTTATGGATACCAGCGTGTCGAGTTCTGCGCAACTCACTTCGAAGAGATCACGAAGACTGTCGTGAGAAGCATTCAATGCCAGGCCGACCAGATCAACAGAACCGGATTCGATCATCTCTTTGACAGCCGCCGCTCGCGCGCTCTCCTGCACAACATGCAACGCGCGCGCCCGCAATCGTTCACCGCCCGGCTCATTACAAAGCGCATCGAGTTGCGCGGGATCGCCGACATCAGCAAGGCACGCAGGATCCTCAAGTCCAGTACGCTGCATAAGGGCGAGAGCACGCTCGCACGATGACCGCCGATCGGCGTAGGCACTCGAAGCAAGGTTGTGCCGAACCATCGAGTTCACCACCAGAACCACGGCGTCGTCTGGCTGCAATTCCACCTGCGATGTTGATTTGTCCTTGCATCTCAGCAACATCGCCTTGCCGGATTGCGCGAACACGCTGATCGCCTGATCCATGAAACCACAGGGAACATGGGCAAACCTCTGCTCAGCCCGCTGGCACAACAAGACTATGCTCCATGGTTCAAGTCGAGCGCCCACGACCGCCTCGATCGTTGTCGCCGCCGCGACCTCCAGAGCCGCCGAACTCGACAGCCCCGCGCCAACAGGAACATCACTCGCAACCGCCACACACAGCGGATCAACTGTGAAACCAGCCTCGACGAAGCCCGTAATCACGCCACGAATGTACGATGTCCATTCTCTTCGCAGCGGATCATTGATCTTCTTCGCATCAACCGATATCTGCGCGGCATCGGCGTGCTCACTCACAAAATGCCACTGTTGATCGGAACTGGGTCCAACGACGACAGCCGTTCGGTGCTCGATCGCCATCGGGAGCACATACCCACCGTTGTAGTCGGTATGGTCGCCGATCAAGTTGACACGCCCCGGAGCGCTGGCTGCGTGCGTCGGGGCCGATCCAAATCGTTGTCGAAACAGTCGGCACGCCCGAATCACTGGCCCGGCACACTCACGCTTGGTGTTCGTCGAGGAGGTCGCCATTCGCTACACAGCCACCCTTGTAAGTTGCCTGCACTGCAGCGATAGAACCCGCGCAACCAGATCGAATCTCAGAAATCCGTCGGTCTTGTTCGCTGCGTTCATGCTCGCTCCTTCGCGTCCAAGTATGATCGTGCGATCGCGAAAGTCTAGCCTATGTGCCCGTCTGCCCGAGGACCGACTATTCAGGGACCACCCGAACCATCGCAGACCAACCCAAACGCGGCACAACCAGAACCGCCGGCTGCCATCGGTGCATCACTATTGCTTCCAGCGGGTGTCAACTGCGCCCACTGTGGCTATGAACTGCAAGGACTCAATCGTCATTCGTGCTGTCCCGAATGCGCCACGCCAATTGAACAATCGTTGCGTGGCGATGCGTTGATCTTTGCTGACCCGCAGCGGTTGCGCAGGCTCCGATTGGGTGCCGAGTGCCTTGCCTGGGGCGGGTTCGCCTGGGTCTTTTTGGCATTTCTGGGTTGGGCGATCCGAGCGTTCCTGTCCATGCTCATCCCAAGCGACCCATTTTTCGCGACAGCTCTTGTATTGATTGTGCATGTCGCTGTTGTGTCAGTTCTCTGTTTCGGAGTCTGCATCGTCACGAGCGAAGATGAAACAGACCCACATACACACCATCGGCGCTGGTTGAAACCCGCCACCCGTTGGATCATGCTCCCAGGGTATGTTATTCAGGAACTGTCAGTTCTGATGTTCTTCGCCAGCACTGGTGGCGGTGGAATCGGGGGGACGATCATCATGTTCACGCTGACCACGAGTGTGTTCGGCTGGGCACTGATGTTCAAGTGTGTCGGCAACCTCTATCGAAGGGGGCGTGTCCGGCGCCTCGCGCAATGGGCTGACTTCGTTTCGGTTTCGCTGTTCTTGAGTTTCGGTCTTGCGTGTTTCTTTTGGCTGATCATCGGGATGCTCGCGCTTGTGCCGCCGAGTGCAGCGATGGGTCTGGGCGTGCTTCTTGGTCTTCTGCCAATCGGGATCGCCGTTCTGCTCGTCGCCACGCTCCTCGCTGCATTTGTTGTGCTGGTTGAACTCGGCTCGTGGATTCAAAAAGCGCGTCAGCGTTCTGAAGCCATTCACAACGCCGCCAAAAACGCAACGAGTTTGTTCTAGACAACGAGCAATGACAGATGCTCACTGAATCTTCAACGCTGCAGTTGCTGACGAACCTGCGCTGTTTGCTCTATGCCGCCCGAGCGAGCAAGCAGTCTTCAGGGCGGAGTCCCGCCTGAAACGCGATCAGCCCGATGTCCATCCGGTCTCGAACACCGAGTTTTTTGCCGATCGCGATGCGGTGGTTTTCAATCGTTTTGATGGACCGATTTAATTGCTCGCTGATCTGCCGAACACTCATGCCCATCCCAAGCCACGCGGTGACCTCGATTTCACGAGGGGTCAAAAGCGACAACGGGCCGAGCCCCACCATTGGCACGAACTGAACCGGCATGCCGGCCCAGTTCTCGGGAATCATGCCTGGCTGCCTCTGAACAATGCTCAGAAAGCCCGCGTCAGGTCCTCGAGAAGATCTCGTTATCAGCAACTGCCAGCCGAACAGAACGACACGATTCACCTCACACACATCCGGCGACAATGGACTCGACAGCACATCCGCGAGTGTCTGAGGCAAAACTTCCTCAAGTTTGTGCTCTTCGAGATGCTCTGCTTCCGTATGCGTCAGCATCTCGGCAGCTGCGTGATCGGCGTACACGATGTGATCGTTGCCGCTGGTGACGATCAATCCGACGAATGGCGAAGACTCGATCAAAGAGACCACCGGACCAAAGTGAAACACCGGGCAGTTGGTTGATGCTCCGGGCTGCATGTCATCCCGCTCAAACGCAGGTGGCTCTGGCGTTGCCTTTTTTGGCACTCGTGTCATCGCGATCTCCTATAGGCGATTCCCCTACACGCGGCCCTGTCTATCTCGCCCCGTTCGTCACCTTGAGATCGGTTTCGCAGGTCATTCAAATCCACCCAAGATCTCTTGTTTATCAGGCAAAACCGTCAATGAGTCTCGTGCCTCGATTGCTGGGCATTTGGGAGCGTTTTCTCCGTTCGACCACTCATTTTTTAGGGCTATCCCACCCCCACCTCACAGGGGTCAATGTCTAAAGGAGAACCACCCTCGCCCTGCCCATCGCTGCTTGGATGGGGTAAACGCCGGAGTTTTCCTGAGTGTCCCGCACACCCAACTACAACACAGGGCTGATGTCTTGAGGTGGAATCGGCAGAGTTTATCGATGGCCGAATTGTCGTACTCCGACCGAAGGCGCGACCTCTTGCGATCCGCCTGGCATCGATCGATTTGCGTGCCAAAACTTTCAAAGCCCTCGACCCGGGCAACTCTGGGTGTCCCTGAACGGGTCAGGCGACTAAGGTTCACTCCCCCGTGAATTTGACATCGAGGGGTACTGACCGAACAAATCAGAAACACAGATTCTGATAGTACACCTAGAAAGGCAGGACACACCAATGGCAGAAAACGAAGGACAACAGCAAATTCAACTCCGCATCGACGAATCCAAGATGCACAACTCGTACGCCAACACGATCCGGACGACAACCACCATGGACGAAGTGGTGCTTGACTTCGGGCTCAACATCCCGATGCAGGCTCCCAATCAGCAGCCAACCGTTGTGTTCAATGTGGGCAGCCGCGTGGTCATGAACTGGTCAGGCGCCAAGCGTCTCGCGATGTCGCTCGGCCAGTTGATTCGGCAGTACGAAGAGCAAAACGGTGAAATCCAGATCCAGCGAGGCAATCCGGCACCCCCGGCGGAATGATCAACTTCGGATCGCACAATCACGCTATTTTCTCGTCGAGGGGTGACGGCTGACACATCCGGGCGCATCCGGAACAGTGGAGGTATCGATGCCCGACAACGGCTTGCAGGAAGCCTCAATCGAGGCTGCACAGGTTGAAGCCCATGCGCACACGCTGCAGACACTGACAGAGTCGGTGTCCCGTGTTGTTGTGGGTCAACGCAACATGGTCGAACGACTGCTCATCGGTTTGTTGACCAATGGACACATTCTGCTCGAAGGCGTCCCTGGTCTTGCCAAGACCTTGACCGTTTCGACCCTTGCCAGCGCCATTCATGCGCGGTACGCGAGGCTTCAGTTCACACCCGATCTCTTGCCCGCCGATCTCATCGGAACACTGATCTATCGCCAGAATACTGGTGAGTTTCAAGTCCGCAAGGGCCCGATCTTCGCAAACATCGTGCTCGCCGATGAGATCAACCGAGCCCCTGCAAAAGTGCAGAGTGCCTTGCTGCAAGCGATGCAGGAACGAGCGGTCACCATCGGCGACGAAACCCATAAACTAGACGACCCGTTTCTGGTCCTCGCGACCCAGAACCCAATCGAACAGGAAGGCACCTATCCGCTGCCCGAAGCACAGATGGACCGATTCATGCTCAAGATTCGCGTCGAGTACCCGACGCGCGAAGATGAACTCGAAATCGTCAACCGCATGGCAACGAGTCTTCCTGATGTAACCGTCGAACCCGTCGTCACGCTCGACCAACTCCGCGATGCTCGCGCCATGGTGAACCGTGTGTACATGGATGACAAGATCAAGTCATACATCGTTGACATTGTCCAGGCAACGCGACATCCTGAGTTGGTGGACGGACAACTCTCTCGGCTCATCGAGTTCGGCGGCTCACCGCGTGCGTCGATCGCATTGGCGCTGGCGTCACGGGCTCATGCGTTCATGCAAGGCCGGGCGTTCGTCACACCGAGTGATGTGAAGGGAATTGCCATCGATGTTCTGCGGCACCGCGTACTCGTCAGTTACGAGGCAGAGGCCGAAGACATGACCAGCGACCAGATCGTCAAGCGGATTCTGGATCAGTTGCCGATTCCTTGATCCCTGTAGCGAGGCGTTCAGCAAACAATGCTCACCGAAGAACTCATGCGCGAGGTCCGCAGACTTGAGATTCGTGCCAAACGCCGCGTTGACGATTTGTTCAGCGGCGAATATCACGCAGCATTCAAGGGTCAGGGTGTCGAGTTTGCAGAAGTCCGCGAGTATGAGCCGGGTGACGACATTCGATCGATCGACTGGAATGTCACCGCACGGGCCGGACGCCCCTTCGTCAAACGATTTATCGAAGAACGACAACTGACCGTCCTGCTGTGCATCGATGCCAGCGCTTCCACACGATTTGGAACGACCGGCCGAACCAAAGCCCGACTCGCCGCCGAAGTCGCATCCGTCCTGGCTATGGTGGCTTCACGGAACAACGACCGTGTCGGTCTGGTGCGGTATACCGAACAAGTCGATCTGTTCCTGCCACCACGCAAAGGGCGATCGCATCTGCAGCGTGTGATACGAGAGTGCCTCGATACCAAGCCTCGAGGAACCGACATTGGTGCGCTGCAAATGCTCGAAGTTGTGCGCACTGCTGTGCGCAAGCACTCGATCATATTCATGCTCAGCGACTTTCAAATCAGTACCAGCGAACACGACGCCTTTACACAGGCGCTTCGCATGGCGTCGCACAAGCATGAGATGATCGCGATTCGGACGAGTGATCCTCGAGAACTGCAGATCCCAAAGATGGGCCTCGTCGAAATGCTCGACCCGGAAACGGGCCGTCGAACCATCGTCGATACTTCGTCCGCACGCGCAAGGCAGCGATTTGAAGAAGCAGCGCAAGGCGAGCGCGAGTCTTTTGAACATGTCTTGCGTCGAGCAAAAACGGACCTCGTTGATGTGTCAACGGATCGTGCGATCGGGACGGACCTGCTCCGCTATTTTCACGCGAGGGAGCAGCGACGATGAGCCGCTCGTTCGGTCTGCTGTTCGGACTACTCTTGACTGCAGGTTTGCTCATCGGTTGCAGCCAGCGTGATCCATCCGATCCTGATCAAACACTTGCAGCAACTGCGCGCGCCGAGTCACCCCTCGGTTCTCTCGAGGTCATACTTGATCAGACAACGATGCGCACGGTCGACACGCTCACCGTCACGATTCGAGTCATTCGAAATGAGGGTGTCACGGACGGGAATTTCGTGTTTACCCCCACCGCACATGGCTGGACAGAGTATCAGCGAACGCCGGCAATCATGTCACTCGATCATGCTGGTTCGACCATCTCAACATGGGTGTACAAGCTCGAACCATTCCTGGATGGTGCATACGCTGTCCCCTCGGCTTCCATCAACCTCACACCCATAGGAGGTGAGCCCGTCACGCTCTCGACCGAACCGCTGTCTGTCGAAGTCCGCTCGGTCTTTACTGCCGACGACGAACAAGCGTTGGCCGAGCCGAGACCCGTCGTCAAGCCGCCACCACCAACTGACAATCGGCCCTGGGCTTTTGCGGGTGCACTTGCCAGCATCTTTGTGCTGGTGGTCGTTGCGTTGGTTGTGACGAGCCGAATCCGTCGAGCCGAGCGACTTGAAGCAATCGACGCGACCCCGCCGTCGCCGCGCGAGACAATCGGACAATTGCGTCAGCAGTTGGTTTCGACGATCGCCAACCGCTGTGAGCTTGACGACCGTCAGTGGCTGACGGATGAACTCGTACCGGTGCTCCAAACACACGACGCTATCAAACAGCCAGCCCCCATACTGAATCTTCTTCATAAACTCGATGCCACACTGTATGGGCCGAACGAAATCGACGACTCCGCGATGGCAGACCTCAAAGGGCTGGTCGCACAGGCACTGCAATCACTCGAACCTTCTCAAGCCAAAACGGAGGGTTCGGGATGATCGAACGATTTGCGTGGCCTTGGGTGTTTGCGCTTATGTTGTTGATCCCTCTGATGGTCTGGAAGCCCTGGTCGCGCAGGCGGGGAGGGCTGGTGTACACGAGGACAACACTATTGAAGGGCCCAGGCCAATCGTGGCGCACACGGCTCCAATTTCTACCGGCACTCGCTCGGTCGGCCTCGTGCGCGTTACTCATCGTTGCGCTCGCCCGGCCGCAAGAGATCATGGGTGACACACGCACGAGCACCGAGGGGGTCGCCATTGAAATCGTGGTGGATCGTTCGTCGAGCATGGAACAACCCATGGCGTTCGATCGGCAACAACTCAGTCGCCTTGAGGTTGTCAAACGCGTCGCTCGAGAGTTTGTTCTCGGCAACGACGAATCGTCGCCGCCTCTGCCGGGCCGAACCGGCGACCTGGTCGGGCTGGTCGCATTCGCAGGATTTGCAGACACCATCTGCCCTTTGGTCCGTGGACACGCAGCACTCGACAATCTGCTGGGGCAGATACAAACCGCCCAGTTTCGAGGCGAAGACGGCACCGCGATCGGCGACGCATTGCTCCTGGCGGCGGCTCGCCTGAAAGACGCTGAGGAAGGCATTCAGCGAAGCATCAGACCGGGCGATCGCTTGCCTGATTTCACGATCGCGAGCAAGGTGATTATCCTGCTCACAGACGGCCAGAACAATGGCGAACGCGACCCCATGCAGGCAGCCCAACTCGCGAGCGATTGGGGTATTCGCATCTATACCATCGGGATCGGTGACGGAGCAGCCAACGCAAACGTGTTTCCTTCGATCTTCTCGCGGCAGGGGGTGGACAGGGATCTGCTCACGCGAATTGCCCGCCTGACGGGGGGGCAATACTTTGGTGCAGATGATGCAGACGCTCTTCGCCGTGTGTACGAACGAATCGATGAAATGGAGAAAACACGAATTGAGACTCAGGACTTGACAGACTACCGAGACCTGTTTACCCCCTTTGCCATGTGGGGGTTGATCCTGCTGATGTTTGATATTGCACTACGGACCGTGGTCTTGCGGAGGACCGCATAATGCACTTCGGCTCAGCCCAATGGATGCATGCACTCTGGCTCGTCCCGATCGTTGCCTGCTTGTGCGTCTATGCGCATGATGCACGGCGTCGCCTCTTGATGCGTTTTGCTGAAGACTCGGCGATGTTCGCTCTCACGCCCAGACGCCGCCCGTTCATCGGTATCGCAAAAATCGTCTTGTTGACGGCAGGCATTGCAGGATTGGTCCTTTCGTTGATGCGGCCGCAATGGAACGAACGCGAAATTCCACTCACGCGTCGAGGACGAGAGATCGTGTTCGTGATTGATGTATCGCGAAGCATGCTGGCCCGCGATCTGGCACCCAACAGACTCGAGCGATCAAAGTTGTGGATTCGTGATCTGGCTGCTTCGTTGCACGGTGATAGCGTTGGTCTGGTCGCGTTCGCTGGTGTCGCCGTCGTCAAGAGTCCGCTCACACGCGACCTCGGGTTCTTTGAAATGGCGGTTGAAGAACTCGGTCCGGATGCGGTTCCGCGTGGTGGTACGATGATCGGTGACGCCATTCGCAAGGCTGTCAGTCAGGTGTTCGAGCGCTCACCCGATGACGACGCTGACCAGAATCTGTTTCGAGATATCATTTTGATTACGGATGGCGAAGACCAGGGCAGTCTGCCGATCGAAGCAGCCAAAGCGGCAGCCGACGCAGGTATTCGGATTCTTGCGATTGGCATCGGCTCAGAGACTGACGGTTCGCTGGTCCCCACGAATGAAAATGAGCAGGATTTCGTGACATTTGACGGGCAGCAGGTTCGCTCGAAGCTCGATGCGGCCACGCTCGTCCAGGTCGCACAGGCATCCCCTGGCGGCGTGTTTCTCAATGTCGGTACCGGCGATCTCAATCTCGATGATGTGTATCGAGACTTGATTGCGTCTGCCGATCAAGCGGATCTTGAAACTGAAGCATCCGTACGATACGACGAAATGTTCTGGGTCTTCCTGGCAGGGTCCATTGCTTGTTTGATGGCTGAGTCGCTGCTGGAAGACCGCAGGAGGATGACGGCATGATTACTCCATTATTCATCGTGGCGTTCATTGCATCGCCACCCGCGCTCTCGATCGATGACGGGTTGCGTCTCTATTCGGAGGGCATGTATCCGGAAGCCGCCGAGGTTTTTGCGGCGCATGACACGAGCGGTTTGGCGCAGTTCAATCGAGCCTGTGCGCTGTTCGAAGCCGGTGAGTTCGATGCTTCGATTGATGGATTCCGTGCGGTCGATCGCAGGTTCCCTGAGTACGCGGCCGCTGCCCGGTTCAATCTCGGGCATGCGTTAATGCGAAAGGCACAAGCACCCCCCGCTGCGGTCGCCGAAGACGAGAACCCGCCGCCGCCACCGGATGTCATGGGGCTGTTGCGTCAGAGCGCTTCGGCATTTCAATCCGTCTTGCGCGTCGAACCGAGCGATCTTGATGCGGCCAGAAACACTGAACTCGTGCGCAGGATGATCCAACAACTCCAGCAACAACAGGAAGAGCAAGCCCGACGGCAGCAGCAGCTCAATGAGGCTGCAGACAAGCTCGATCAACTTGCCGACGAACAGGAACGGCAAGCAGAACAGAGTCAATCGACACCTCCGAGTCGGGCCGAGCAAAGCCGCGAAGAGCAACAGGAACTTCTCGAAGAAACCGCAGAACAACTCAGCGAGATGGCCGAGCAACTCGAAAATTCGCCCGAGACGCAGGAAGCACAAGAGCAGGTTCGTCAAGCAATGAAAGAGCAGGCAGAAGCACTCGATGACCTGAATCAGCAGCGACCAGATAAAGCCAGTGAAGATCAAAGGGAAGCCACGGATCAACTTCGAGAGGCTGCATCAAAACTCCGAGAAGCAGCCGGGAAGGGTGAGCCCCAGCAAGGTGAATCGCAGGACACGCCGCCAGAGAACAGCGAACCACAGGAAGCCAACGAATCGGGAGAGCAAGAACCTGAAAAATCGCAAGACGAGCAACTGGCCGAACGCATCATCGATATGGAACAAGACCAACGCGAAGCCCGCGATCGCATGCGACGGATGCTGGCGCGCCCGGTCCCCGTGGAGAGAGACTGGTGAACAGCATCGAACGCTTTATTCAATGTGCGGTCCTGGTCGTGCTGACACTTGCTCCAGTGGTGCGCGCTCAAACCGAGATTCAGGTGCAGGCTCAGATCGAGCCGCCGAATGCTTATCTGGGGAGCACACTCACCTACACCGTCAGCGTCCAAACGATCGGCCAACACGACATCTCAAGTCCTGATCTCGATCTGCCCGCTGGATTGCGCTTGCTGGGCAACTCAACTTCGTTTGAATCGCGCACCCGCCCGGTGCGCCAACCTGATGGCACCTTCCAACTCAACATGGTGATGCGTCGGTCATTTCACTATACACTCTCAGCCGACCGCATCGGTGTGTTTTCCATTCCCCCCGCAAGGGTACTCGTCGATGGATCACCACACGAATCAGACGCAACAACTGTCAATGTGCGCGAGCCCCAATCGGTCGATGGCTTTGAACTGGAATCGCGGCTGTCCAAAACGAGGGTGTATGTTGGCGAGCCGTTCACCTTGTTTGTCACCTGGTTCGTTGGTCAGGATGTCCGGGATTTCTCGTTCGTAGGACCGGATCTGCCCAACTTCGTGCGTGCGCAGCCTGTGTTTAGTGCGTCCGCACCACAGGACCGCGCCGGGCGATATCCGGCGACAACCTTGTACGGACAGCGGATCTATGGCACGCGCGGCGAAGCAACGCTCAACAACCGTCGCGTGTCAACGGTGACCTTTCGAGTGCAGTACATCGCCAGCCAGGCGGGCACACTCGAACTCGGGCCGCTCGCGATGATTTTTGACGCTGTCGAAGGGCGATCGGTCACGCGGGGTGTCGCTCGCACCGGTCCGATTTCGGTCGAGGTGCTTCCTCTTCCGTCCGTTGGTCGTCCTGCAGGTTTCGACGGGCTTATTGGTCGCTACGACATCTCGGCGGCTGCAACACCCACCGCGGTAAATGTGGGCGACCCGATCAATCTGGTGGTTCGTATTGATGGCCCGGACGCGCGTCTCGTCAACGACGGACCGAATCTCGCGGCCATGCCAGCGTTTGCTGAACAATTCAAGTTTGACCCGGCCGGCTGGGAACGCGAACAGGGAACCACCACACAGGCTGTCTTTCAGACAACCGTGCGAGCGCTCGACGAGTCGATCATCGAGATCCCGCCTGTCGAACTGCCTTACTTTGACACTGATGCCGGTGTCTACCAGATCGCTCGGTCGGCGCCAATCCCGATGACCGTTCGTCCATCGCGCGTGGTCTCGTTGGATGATGCCATCGTCTCGCCCGGTTCATCACCTTCGATCGCTCGACAGGAACTGGGCGACGCTCGGGGCGGTATCTGGGCGATTGCCCCGATCGAGGTGTTAGCGAATGACCCCATTCATCGTTCATTGTCATCGTGGTGGATGGTGCCCATCGTGGCAATCCCCCCGCTGCTGTGGCTCGGTTTGGTCGTGCGAGATTGGCGGGCGACACGATCCGCACACCCTTCCATCATCCATCAACGACAATATCGCCGTGCGTTGCGGCTTGCTCGGTCGGGCCGATCGGAAGACGCGGTCCGTTCATACCTGGGCACCCTGACTGGTCAGCGGCCAGAAGCGGTGACGGCTGCCGATTGTCACGCAGCGATTGAAGATCGAGACATCGCGCAGCAAGCAGCGAGTTTGCTCGGGGCCAATGAGGCTTCTCGGTTCGGGCAGACCTCGCAACAGACCTCAAAGCCTGTCAACATCGAGCCGCTCCTTCGGGCGATGCACAAGAATCTGCGAGGTCAGGCATGAAGATTTTGTTTATGCTCATCACCTTGTTTGTTGGCACCTCAATCGCCGCCGCGCAATCTGCAACCGACCATCGTGATCAACTATCGCACGCAGCGCAGCGTTATGCCGAAGCCATGCGATTGGTGGACGACGATCCGGCTGCCGCTCGTGTGCTGTTTGCGGATGCGGCGGTGACTTTCGAAGAGGCTCGTCGCGTGCGAGCGGCCAACGCCGAGGTCCTTCGCGCTCAAGGCAATGCATGGTACTTCGCGGGCGATATCGGCCGGGCGATTGTTGCGTATCAACGATCGCTGTCAGTCGATCCCGGTGATACGCGCACGATTGATGCACTCGCCGAGGCGCGGCAGTCCGTGCGTACGACGACGACGCAGATGCCAGGCGCATCGTTGATTGATGTGCTCTCTGACTGGCGGCGGTATGTATCACCCGTGCTGGTGGCTGCCGTATTCGCGATCTCGTGGATCGCAGTCTGGGGATTGCTTGTCCGTGCCCGGCTCGCGGGTGTGCGGCCGTCGAAAACGATGCTCGTCGCCGTGTTTGCTGTGGCGGGTGTCACCGCCACCGCTCTGATCGGCGAACAGTGGCGACTTGCACAGTCGATGCCAGTTGTCGTGATCGACGAAACCACTGGCTACAACGGCCCGAGCGACGCGGTCTATCAGCCATCGTTTGAATCTACGCTGTCACCCGGTGTCGAAGCACACGAGATCGAATCACGACTGGGCTGGACCCACATTCGGCTTTCGTCTGAAGCCGAGACCTGGGTGCCCTCAGATTCACTCATGTGGATCCACCCGCGATCGCCTTAAGTTTTGTATCGTGGTGTCACGCTTGTGCTGAACTGATCCGGAGGAACTGTCATGACCGAACCGGCCATTATCTGGGAAGCGACCTTTGACGATCGCATCAAGCCGTACACGATGTGGTCCACGCTGCTGATCTGCACGGTGACGGTTGTGCTGATTCCGGTTGGCATCTTGTATTTGATCATTGGCAACTGGTTCATCACACGGCATCTGGCGAATCTCGGCTGCACGCTGACCGAGCGGACGCTGGAGATCAAGAAAGGCATCCTCAACAAGACCGAGTCGACGATTCCGCTGGAAAAGATCACGGATCTGCAGATGTTTCAGGGCCCGATCATGCGGCACTTCGGGCTCCACGGGTTCAAGGTCGAAACCGCGGGCCAGTCATCGACAACGGGATCGCTGGTGAACATGATCGGGATTGTCGATGCGGTCAAGTTTCGCAAGGCGGTGCTCGATCAACGGGACCGTTTGGCGAGCGGATCAAAGAACGCTCAGTCAGCTGCCCAGCCCACACCTTCACACGAAGCATCGCTCTCGGATGCTGGTGTCGCCGAGATTCTTACGGATATCCGCGACACACTGGGGCGCATCGAAGCGAAGCTGGGCGACTCCAACCTTCTGTAGCCAGCGGACGGCATTGAAGATGCCCAGCCGGTCATGATTCTCCGCCCGTCGTTCACAGAAAGGCACACAGCGAGTGCCTCGACCGCGCGGAGTGAATTGGCTACGAACGCAGACGGAGGCTTGCGTTCATCGTTGCTCGTCTGCAGCTCACCTCGCCGCAGGCTCGATCGTCAATGCGAGTTGCTCGACCAGCTGCCGGAGTTGAGCGATCTCGTCTCGCAGTTCACCGATCTGAACATCCTTGCTTTGAAGATCCCGCTCCAGTCGCACGATGCGTTCGTTGTTCTGGCGGCGCAGCGTGTTGACTGCTTCGACGAGCAGTGGCGTCATCTTGCTGTAGTCCAATCCCATCGCGTCTTTGCCGTTGTCTTCGTAGATCACGATCTCGGGCAGCACCATGCCGACCTCCTCGGCGATGAAACCGATGTCATGGCCGCCGCCGTGATCCTGGTCCCAGTCAAAGGTGACACCGCGGAGCCGCGCGAGCTTGTCGAGCGGATCTTCGATATTGGCGATGCTGGACTTCCAGCGGCGTGACGATGCTGAGCCGTAATCCTGTCCGGCACCCTCGGCGTAGAAATCGTATCCAAGCGGGCTGTTGCATTTGGAACGAACGCCATACGCGATCCCCCCACCGGCAGTGCCGGCAGATGCCCGCACACCCGCACCATCTGCGAATGCCTGACCAAACACGCCGGTTCCTTCATAGGTATTCCCCCAGACTCCATTGCCAGAGTGACCGTTGCACTCGCCAAATACACCGGTGCCCAGCGCCGACTCGGCGGTGCCATAGATCGCGGCCTCGATACCTGGTCCTCCGGCACCCATGTTGCGTACCCAGAGTGTGCGGTGTGCATCTGAGCCGACAATGTGCAGCGGGTGCTCGGGGGTTGTGGTGCCGATACCGACGCTGCCATCGTGGAGTATGCGCAGCAACGACGCGTTGCCCGTGCGCTGGATATCGAGCCCGCCGCTGGCACCCGGGCCAGCGCCGCCAATACGCAGTCGGGCGACATCGTTGAGCCAGCCGAGTGAGAACGATGCGTTGTCGTTGTTGGGGTTGCGGGTGGAGAATGCGCCGCCGCCCAAACCCTGTGATGTGAAAGAGCCGTAGATACTCAGCCCGACCGGCAGTTTTGGCGCGCCCATGCTCACATTGCCGTTTTCATCGACCGTGATACCCCGGGTTTGCATCGCATAGGGCGTGCGGGTGATCGGCTGGAGCGGCGTGAGAGCCGTCCCTTCGACGATGACGCGCAGCCAGCGGGGCCCGTTGTCGAATGCGGTCGGGCCGAAGTCGATCGCGACATTGAAAAGCCCGTTCACCACCGGCACATCTGCAATGCTCGCGGTCAGACCAATTTGCTTCCCCCCCTCTGCTGCGTCGTAGAGCTCAAACGACATGTCGTACGGCCCGTCGGCGGCAGCTCCCCCATCGCCCAGTCGCCCCTGGTAGGTCAGCGTGGTATCGGTCTGCGCGGCCGCGGGCAGAGCGAACAGAACTGTGAGCAGCAGGATGACAAGTGACTGCCCGCGTGATTGGCGTGATGTTCGATGTGCATACAAGATTCTTTGAATCATGTTCAACTCCTCCAGCAGCCTCAAGCGGCCTGCTTTAACCCGAGTATAAACTGGCGCACCCCGGGGGCAATGCAATTTTTCTTTGTCAGAATGGCTTGCACGGTCGGATGAGCGGGCACGGTTGTCGTTCGATGTGCTATAGCCACGATCCACTTTCGCTGCGGTTCACCTCGTCGTTCATTTCGCAAGCCTTCCACCCCACTTCGGCGAGGTCAGTGCGCCGGTTGGGTTCTGGGGCAGGGTGGCATGGTCATGACCCTGCACGGCCCTGATCGGAATTGTTCGAACTTCTCGGACATTGTTGTCCCGACATCGCAATTGTGAAGTTCTGACTCGGCAGACGGTCATCGGCACTTGGCAAGCGGCAGACGGAAGTTGGCAAGTTCGTTGCCCCCCCTTTGGGCGATGCTGGGTAGCCCTTCACATTCTCGAGCGTGGCCAACAAGGTGCACGAAGACGGCGATCGAGCCGCGCGAGCGTGAGTTTGGGTCGCGCGGAAGCCGTTCCGAACCGCTAGGACGCTCGTCTGCGTCGTTCTGCCACGCGTCTGAGCCGTTCGGAAGCGGTGCTGCGCCGCTTCGAACCGCGTTTGCGCCGCGCGGAAGTGGTGCTCAGCCGCTCGGACGCCCGTCCGCGCGGCGCGGGAGCGGTGCCGAGTCACGCGGGAGCGCTCCCGAATGACGCTGCAGCGCGCAATTCCCGCGCGGCATCGCTGCTCAGAGCCAGGTAACGCGATCGGACCCGCACAAACTGACCTTTGTATCCGGACGCTACCCGCCCGCACAGACGGACCAGGGCCGAGAACTAGACGGATTCGTTCAGCAAAGCGATCTGAAGACAGTTTCAACGACAAAAACAAAACAGTTGAACCTGAGCACTACGAACAGCCTTCAGCAAACGCCTGCAGGAACGCTTGGACATCGAAGAAGTCGAGAATGCCATCGGCGACGAAATCTGCCCGTTGATCAACGCCTGCATACAAGTTCAGAAAAGCCTGCACATCGAAGAAGTCAAGCGCGTTGTCGTCGTTCAGGTCTGCAAGACACCAGCCGCCGGGCGGGGGGAAGTTCTCATCCATCCACGCTTGTTCTGCCCAAGTCAGTTCTCCCGGCGGATAACTGATACCGGGCGCGCCCGCACCAGCGGCGGCATGTAACTGCAATCGGATCGCTCCCCAGTCATCGTGCGGTCGAAGCAACTGATATGGCAAGAGGACGCTCGGAAAACAAGGATCCGTTGAATGGGCGTTCAAGTAGTTGAGGTCCTGTTCAATACCCGCATCGTGGTCACGACCATCCTGATACAACGAGCCGTCCTGATGTCCAAAATCGGTCGGCCGACCATCCAGATAGACATACCTGATCTCCCGTTCTTCTCGACCCACCCACCAATTATATACGGTCACACCAAATGGCAATTTAAAACTGCTGTATTGTCCGCCTGCGGAAGCGACCCCCTGATTCTCATTGAGGTTTCCTTCGTCGAGAATCGGAAATGTCGCAGCATCTGCTCTTGCGTAGTCCAGTTCACGAAACCCCATACTCCAATCGGCCGGGTTCTGCAACGCGTAGTTCATCACGCTTGGGTAGTTGGGCTTGTAGTTCATGTCATCTCCGCCGCCGTGCTGCAAGCCGAGATTGTGCCCAAGTTCATGCATGAAGATGCCCGCTTGCTCGGCATCATTGAGACCACGGCCAAAGAACAACACGAAATTATCACCGTTGAGCTGTCCGCACCCGCCAATTGAGCAGGGTGCAGATGAATCAGCAATGATGCAATAGCGATAGGCCAGTGCCTTGGCCACGAGCAGGGCAGTGTGACTCGGTTGATTGCGTTCGGTCTCGGTGCCAAAGAACGCATCGCGTCCGGCTTCGAATCCCCATGGCCAGCACCGATCCGCTCGGAGTTCCCAGAACTCGACATGATCCACCGTTGCATCGTCGCGCAGGATGTGCAGTCGAATACCGTCAGAGTTTGGTACACCATCAACTGCAAGCGGCGCGTCATCGAAGGCCGCGACCAGCATGTCAACCGCACCGTCACTCAGACTGAACCCCGCCATCGCGTCAACTTCGACATACAGATCCTTGTGCAGCGGGTCGGCACCCGGCAGTGTGTAGCGCTGCGACGCACCGTTGATATCCACATAGGGAATCCCGTTCTTCTCCCAGTCATCGAGCAGGCCGTCGCCATCCGTATCGATCGGACCACAGTCGCTGCACTGCCATCGGAATGCATGCGCCTGGTTCGCCGCGTTGACACCAGTGCCGACAGCGGTGTATCCGTCTGCAGAGAGTCCGTACCCGATGATTGGATTCGTGCTGCCGCTCGTCACGCCCAGTTCGGTCATGCCGTCCATCTCGGTCCAGCGAAACGCGGTGGTCAGCCCTGACGGCAAGGCTGAATAACCAGTGACGACCAGTCCATCCGCGGACACACCATGTGCGATGGCCATGCCTCCGCCGAGGGTACCGAGGTCTGCCATACCATCGGCTGCCGTCCAGCGAAAGGCTCGAGTCAACCCAGATCCATTGATCAGCCAACCCACCACAACTGACCCGTCGGCAGAAATGCCGGTGGCGATCGAAAGCAGTCCACCCATCGCACCAAGGTCTTGCATCCCGCCCGCTTGTGTCCAGTGAAAAGCATGGTTTTGGGATGTCGCCGTAAACGAACTTCCGACCACAACTGATCCGTCGGCAGAAACATCTATCGCTTCCGCACTCGGCCCGCCCAGCGTACCCAGGTCCTGCATCCCGCCGCCCAGCGTCCAGCGAAAGGCTCGAGTGAATCCTGAGGCGTCGTTCGATTTGCCGACAATAACCGAACCATCGGCCGACACGCCGAAGGCCTCGGCGTGGAGCCCCCCCAAAGTCTCCAAATCGATCATGCCGCTGGCCTGGCTCCAGCGAAACGCACGGGTGCGCCCAACTTCATTCGCGCTGTGCCCGACAATGATGAGCCCATCCGCTGAAACATCGAGCGCCTCCGCATACCCGCCGCCCAGCGTCCCAAGATCCTGCATGCCTTCTCCCAAGACCCAGCGGAACGCATGCGTTTCACCCGTGGCGACCTCTGAACGCCCGACGACCACTTGCCCATCGGACGACACGGCAAGCGCTTCCGACTCAGATCCACCGAGAGTCCCCAGATCCTCCGTCGTGCCATCGGTCTGGGCATGCACAACTGCGGCAGCAATACCCAGCCAAAACACCGCTCGAAGCATTGCTCCGCGGGTGACATCCCCCCCGTTGTTCCGTCTTCGAATGAACCCCATGCCCTGCTCCCGATTACATGCATCCGGCATCGTGAGCCTGCCGCTTTTGATTCACACAGAGTATCGCTTCGACCGCTACGGCACAAGCCTCTTTAGATTGACCATGAGCGGCGATCGCCTGCAGGACTGTCTTATTGAATACTTCTGAGGGCATAGAGGCTCCCGGTTCGTCATGGGTCGTTGTGTTGACGAATGGCTGGAATGTGGAGTGTCTCGGTCCGCATTCGTCGCGGTTCATCATGCCAACCATTGCACACGCCATCCACCCCATTGGAGCGAGGTGTGATCGACGGTCGTTTTCTCGGACGCGGCCGACGGGTTGATCGGTTAGAGCCATGATGCGACGCCAGCGCGGTCTTGCGCCGCGTGAGAGGGCTTCCGCGCGGCGCGAGCGCGGTCATTCGTCGCGCGAACGCGGTTGTGCGCGGCGCGAGCGCGGTGTGGCGCCGCGCGAAGAAGGCCGGGCGAGGCACTTCCCCACCACGATGCAACCGGATTGAACCTGACGCGACCGCAATCGGGCGAACCCACCATACAAAACTCCCGCCCGCGACGCAAGGACAAATCATGCCCTTCATGGCACCCTGACAACTCAACCCAACTTACGCGTTGCGGCCGCCTGCACGACTACGGGCATCCCGCCGTAAAGGCGTTGAGGAACTCAAGTACATCGAAGAAGTCGAGCAGACCGTCGCCGTTGAGATCGGCGGCGCAAAGCACATCCTGCAGCTCGAACCGATGTCGCACGCAGCCCCGAACGGGCGCGGCTCGCCGCGCGGACGCGGTGCTGAGCCGTTCGGCTGCCCGTCCGCGCGGCACTGCTGCTCCTGGACGCGTAACGCCCTCGGACCTGAATATCCCTACTTTTTTGTCAGGCCTTTTTCCGTCCTCACAAATGGACCAGGGCCGTAGGCTTTTACACAGCTCCCTCCAACCCAACTTGAGTTGCCGTCTGTCAATGGCTCATTCTTTTGTCTGCAATGAGACGGGCACTCGCCTGAACTGGCTTGAATTTCGCCGAACACTTCGAAGAAATCGCAAACAGCATGGTTGCCAAGATCTTATGGCCGGCGCGGTATCGACACCGTTCGGCTGGCCGATAACCCGCGATTGTGCAGATTTGATACACGGCATCTCAAATCCTCGGTAAACTCGACCGCATGAGTTCGACGGAGGTAACCAAGATACTGGATGACCCCGCGCTGAGTTCAGATGCGCGTGCAGAGTTGATCCTGCCTCATGTGTATGCTCAACTGCGTGGAGCAGCCCAGCGAGCCATGGCCGCAGAAGACGCCGGTCATACTCTCCAGGCGACTGCCCTGGTGCATGAAGCTTTCATCAAATTGACCGGCAACCGCCAGATTCCATGGGGAAGCCGCGCTCATTTCTATGTAGCCGCGGCTGAAGCCATACGCCAGATCCTGCTCGATCACGCCAAGTCGAAAGGCCGAATCAAACGCGGAGGAGGAGTGAATCGGGTCTCGCTCGATTTTTCAAACATTGCCGAACTTTCTGAGACGAACTCGGACACCATGCTGTCGGTTGATGATGCGTTCCGTCGCTTGGAGAGCGTTGACGATCGCGCCGCTGTCATCGCTCGGCTGCGCGTGTTTGCTGGGTTGACCAACGGCGATGTCGGTCGAATGCTCGATCTGAGCACGAGAACTGTTGAACGAGATTGGGCGTTTGCCAGACGCTTCATGGCCAGGGCTTTACTGGAGATCGAACCCGAGGATGGATTGGGACAGGATCAAAACTGTTCTCGATGAGGCGTTGCAGCGGCCGACTCATGATCAGCAGTCGTTTGTAGAGACAGCCTGCGCAGACGATGAGTCCGTTTTGCGCGAAGTCAAGAGCTTGTTGGATGTGGGTGAACGAGCGTCAGGATTTTTCGACGCGCCGTCGATCGATGGGCTTCATGAAGCTGGCCCCTCAACCGATTCGCCTCTTCTTTCAGGTGACACCATCGGACCGTACACCCTGCTCAAGCAGATCGGTGTTGGCGGATTCGGCGTGGTGTATCTGGCCGAGCAGACGCATCCGGTTCGCCGCCAAGTCGCACTGAAAGTCATCAAACCAGGGGTTGATACCAAGCAGGTCTTGGCGCGCTTCTCGGCCGAGCGGCAGGCCCTCGCCATGATGGATCATCCAAACATCGCTTCTGTTTTCGACGCCGGGACGACTTCATCTGGGAGTCCGTACTTTTGCATGGAGCTCGTCGACGGCGAACCGATTACTGACTTCTGTGATCGGATGAATCTGACCACCAAAGACCGACTCGAGATCTTCAGAGTCGTCTGTGCAGCTGTGCAGCACGCGCACGGGCGAGGTGTCATCCACCGCGATCTCAAGCCGACCAACATTCTCGTTGGGATGAACGATGGAAAACCATTGCCGAAGATCATCGATTTCGGCGTCGCCAAAGCGACCGATGAGCCATTGACCGATCACACCATGGTCACGGAGTCATTTCAACTGATCGGCACGCCCGAGTACATGAGCCCCGAGCAAGCCGATACATCTTCATGCGTGGATATCGACACCAGGACCGATGTGTACGCGCTCGGGGTCGTGCTTTATGAGCTTCTCACGGGGGGGCCGCCATTTACAGCGCGGCAACTGCGTGAAGCTGGCTTCGGTGAAATGATTCGGCTGATTCGAGAGACCGAACCACAAAAGCCGTCAACGCGACTCAGTTCGATGGGCGATGAGCTCGCGGAGGTTGCACGCCACCGACGCGTTCAACCCGAGCGACTCGGCACGCTCGTTCGCGGCGATCTCGACTGGATCGTTATGAAATCGCTTGAGAAAGATCGCAGTCGGCGGTATGAAACTGCGGACGCGTTCGCGCGCGATATCAAACGCTATCTGGCCGATGAAACCGTCGAAGCAACGCCGCCGTCGCCTCTGTATTTGACGCGCAAGTTTATCAAGCGGAATCGAGGCGTGGTTTCAGCTGCTGTGGTCATTCTCCTCCTGCTTGTGTTAGGCGTCTCGAGCACAACATCAGCCATGTTCTGGGCGCTCGGCGAACGCTCAACAGCCCGAATAGCTCGCGACAATGCGGTCGAGAGTGAGGGGATTGCCCGCGAAGCCGCCTTTGAAGCGCTCATGATTTCCGCCGGTCAAACGATGCGAGATCGCAAACTTGAAGAGACGGCGGCGCTCCTCGACCGAATCAATCCGGCGGACCGCACGCATTGGTGGGCGGTCGCGCGAGCGATGGCCTCGACACGATACGAAGTCCTTTCAGGGACAGGACGATTCACATGGAACAGCGATCGATCATTGCTGATGGCCAATCTCACAAGTGAGATACAGATTCGAGATGGAGAAACACTCGAAGTCATCAACTCGCGACCCAGCGGGGGTGATCATCGTGCGTATGGGCGACTGAAATGGACGAGCGATCCGAATCTCTTCGTCGCGCTTGGAGGCGGGGCTCAACTGTTCAGTGCACCGGACATGAAACCCGCTGGCCCACTGATTGAGACTGGGGGCGAAAATTCTCGTCCCGTTGGCGATTCCTTCATTGTTCGCATGCATCTCGAACAAGATGATGCGTTTGTTCGAGTGTTCAACCTTCACACCGGCGACATCATCTCTGAACGACGATTCGAGGGAGCTTCTCGATTTCTGTCAGCTGGGAGGCCTGTTGGCAATCGCTGGGCGAGTTTTTCCAGAGAAGGTGCCGAGAAACTCATCGTGTCTGTGCCAGATCTCGAAAAGCAGGTGATTCTGGATCAACGAACGCAAAGACACGAACCCGATCAAGCGTCAACACAGAGTGCTGTGTTTCGATACGAAGAGCAAACCATCGAGTGCTGGCAGATTGACGATTCTGGTCATCTGTCATTTGCGTGGAGCCAATCGGTCTCAGGCCGTATTCACGGAGTCCACCAAGCGCAAGACCTCGTGTGCGTTCGTGCCGGCCGACATATTATTCTGTTTTCTGTCAACGACGGCACACCACTGACCATGCCAATGGATGTCGGCGGTAACTGCAGCGCAGCGTCGATCGATCTTGATCGCAACAAACTCATTGCTGAGTTGAGTAATAAAACTGAGTCGAGACTGTTCTCGATTGCTGACTGGACATTCCCGTACGCTGTGCCGGTCGCAAGAACTTCGTGTAGGACGCTGAGCTTGTCGGCTGATGCCTCTTTGGCTGCAATCTCAAACTGGGACGGTTACTTTGAAGGCTCCGCCGGTTCGCTCAGACTCGTCGATACTGCCACTGGTCTGGAAATCGCCCGTCTGCTTGAACCGGGGCGAATTGTCGGCTCTGTTGCACTGAGCGGAGACGGCGATCTGTTGGCGGTGTCGAGTTTCATCCCGAGTCGAAGAGATACATCCCGAACGGTGCGTGCGTGGTCCTTGCGCTCAGGTCGGTTGCTCTGGGAAGTCAGTCGACCTCACGCAAAAGACCAACTTCGATTCAGTCAGGACGGTCAGCGCCTCCATGCTGGCTTCACAACATTTGATGTGTTGAGCGGATTGATCGCGGACGAATCTGTCGAAACCGATCCGGACGACTTGGTGACGCCCGACATACGGACAGTCATCAGATTTTCGGGACCACGAAGCCAGACCATCACGGTTCTCGATCGCGCCTCCGGGGGTGAGACAACTTCCCTTTTCAGCTCGCGTCCATTCAATGGCGTGAATTCAACGGCAGTGTCACCGGACTCCACACGATTGATTGCACCAGAACGAGCAGGTACCGTTGGTGTATTCGACCTCGTCACCGGTGAGCGAATCGGCACTCTGCCAGACGCGATTACCGATACAATGGCGACCGCGTGGAGTCCTGACGGCACAACCATCGCGACAGCTGGTGAAGACGCGGTCATTCGCCTTTGGGATGCAAACTCGCTTGATCTGATCGGCGTGCTCTGCGGCCACGACGCGTATGTGCGTGCTATCGAGTTTTCACCCGATGGCAAATCGCTGTTCACGATATCTGCGGACGGCACCTTCCGAGTCTGGAACGACCGCACGCCATGGGAACAAGCAGCGGAGACCGAGCGCCGCCGAGCCATCGCCGATCAAATTCGTCCGACGACGGAACGCATCGCTTTGGAGTCCGTGTTTGAAGACGCCTCTGATGCCTGGACCGCGTTTGAGGCTCTAGACCTGCAGGCGGAAGAACACGACATCGGCGAGTTACTTCTTAAAGGTGCGCTGCTCACTCGTTTCGCTACTTCCGACTAATCGAGATTAGACCAGTTCACTGCACGAGAGCCCGTTTCCTGCGTGTCTCGCGGCACTCTCGCCAGGCCCAAGTTGTTCGGCGCGTCGCAATCGATTTCGGCGAGATTCCACATTTTTCCCGAGCGTGTGTCGGCCTCACCCAAATCCGTCGCTCTGAGGCGGGAGCCCGTTGAGCATCTGGATGTGCGCGGGCCTGCGGGTGGTTACCCGCCCAAACACCTGTGAACCAATGGCAATTTCGAGAATAGAGGAGACCAAAATGTTGAAGAATCGCACTTATTTGAAGTCTTTAACAAACGGCAACATGCGATCCGCGTGCATCCTGCTCGCCCTCGCAGCGGGATCGACTAATGCGCGAACCGGTATCGACGATGTGTATTGCTTCGAAGCGAGCAATTCTTGGGCTGTCGGTACTTCACCTCTGGGAATTGCAATCGGCGATTTGAACAACGACGGCTATATCGATCAGGTGACAGCGGACTCCGCCAATGGGGAAGTGATGATTCTACTGGGCATTGGCGATGGCACATTCTTCGCGTGGACGACGGAGCCGGCCAACAGTGATCCTCAGAGTGTCGCGCTTGGAGATCTCAATGGCGATGGGTTCCTTGACATCGTAACCGCGAACCTGCGAACCGCTGCTCCAGATCAGGTGAATGTCCTCCTGTATCAAGGCGGCGGTTACACCAACCCCACCTCGTTCGGAACCGGCGATGGCACGCGCTGCGTCAAACTAGGCGATGTCAATGGCGACGGCGATCTTGACATCGTGGCCTCGAACGTTTTTCAAGACACCGTCAGCGTGCTTCTGGGCAACGGCGACGGGACCTTCGCGGCTCAACAGGTTGTGAGTACGGGAGCAGGACCGAACCGCCTCGTTCTCGATGATCTGGATAACGACGGTGATCTTGACATAGCGACCGCCAATCAATCCGACGATACCGCGAGTGTGCTCCTCAACAATGGCGATGGGACCTACGCCGCGGCGACGCATGTGGCTGTTGGTGATCTGCCCAGAGACATTGCGGCTGGCGATTACAACAACGATGGTTTGCTTGATCTTGTCACAGCCAACACCGCGGATGGCACGGTCAGTGTGCTTGCCAACAACGGCGGTGGTTCGTTTGGTGTCTTTGATACCTTTGCTGTCGGTACCGCTCCGAGCGGTATCGCTATGGCTGACCTTGATGAGAATGGCCATGCCGAAGTGGTCGTTGCCAACCGGGACGACAACACGGCCTCGATCTACGCTTTCAGCCTCAACCAGTTCTCACTCGTGCAGACCAAATCCGTCGGTTCCGAGCCCATCGCGATCGCAACTGGCGATCTCGATGGTGATGGCGACCTCGACATTGCAACGGCGAACCGTGATGGCGACTCGACAAGCACGGTCATCAACTCGACGGGCGAATGCGTGCAATACCTTGGCTCGTTCGAAGGCAGGGACTACTTTACCACGATCGTTCCGCTCGACATGCCGACCACCACCGCGCTGCTCGGGTCATTTGCGTCGGATCGCGGGATGACCGCTGGCGACCACCTTTCATTGGCTTCGCTCAACAGCGCGGCCGAAGAGTCGTACCTGATCGGGCTGGGTGCCGACAACTGGTGGATAGGCTTCAATGATGCCGATGTCGAAGGAGATTTCGTCTGGAGCAATGGTGACCCGGTTGGCTACACGAACTGGCTCGACGGCGAACCAAACGACGATGGCATCGGCGAAGACTTCGCCGTGATGAACTGGGCCGGCACAGGCAGTTGGAACGACCTGCCGGGCTCGGTTGAGCGCCGGGCGGTCTTTGAGTTGGAAACTGATGTGGCTTGCTTCGGACAGTCAACTGTGCTTGATACAGTCGGCCGCTCTGCACGAGATGTCGTCTTTGCTGATGTTGATGACGATGGCAACATGGATGTCATCGCAGGTGGCAATAGCAATGATGGCCGCGGCGTTTCACTCCTTCGCGGCAACGGCGACGGTTCGTTCCAGGCGTTTGAACTGCTCTCGTCAAGAGGCGTTTCAACAGTGTCGGTTGCTGATATGGACGACGATGGTGACCTCGACATTGCAGCCCTTGATCCTGCGGATGAGGTCATCGTCTTGCTCAATGATGGCGGTGGCAACTTCTCCGCCGCGCCTGTCCACGATCTTGGAAGTTTTTTCGCGACCCAGATCGCATTGGGTGATCTGAATGAAGACGGTTTCGCCGACCTCATCGGCGCAGGTCACACGACCGGTGGCGGCGGGATCATCAGATATGTCGCTGTGTGGCTTGGAAACGGCGATGGTACATTTGCCGCTCTGCAAACCTATAGCGGAGGTGTGAACGATGGAAGAGACATCGAGGTCGCAGATATCAACGGCGATGGCTTTCTCGATGTGAGCGTCCTGCGAAACGGTGGCGTGAGGATCTTGTACGGCCTTGGCGATGGCACGCTTCCGCAGTGGTACTCCCCCGGCGGGACCTTTGGTGAAGACGATTCGTTCACCTTTGCCGATATCGATGGTGATGGCGACCTCGACATGATTGCAGGCGGCGATGATCGGTTCGTGCGGGTTCGCCGGCAACTGGCGACCGGAGCCTTCATGCCGGCCGAAGAGTTTGATCTCGGTGCAAACCTGAGTCCCCTCGACCTGATGGCGGCGGATGTCGATGGCGATGGTGATCTGGACATCATCAGTGCCAGTAAGAAAGGGAGTACCGCGGAGGGCTTCCTGACGGTGCTGCCGGGCGTGGGCGATGGATCGTTCCATGCACCCCGTTCATTCGGCCCAACGATTGACTCGCCGATCCAGATGGCGATGGCCGATATCGATGGCGACGGCGATCTGGATGTCGCGCTGGCCAACCTCGATGAAGACAATCAGGATGTCGCGATCATCCGCAACCGCACGGGCGAGTGCCCCGCCGATGTCAACGGCGACTGCACGCTCGACTTCTTTGATGTGCTCGCATTCCTGAGCGATTGGTCGGCGATCAGCGACCGTGCCGATTTCAACAGCGACAGCCTCGTGGACTTCTTCGATGTGTTGTCGTTCCTCGAAGCGTTCAGCGTTGGCTGCTCCTAACTAGACCGCTGGCTCTTCTCGAGAGCCGGCACGCACCTTGTTGCGTGTTGGCGCCATCATCCCCCCGCACGAGCATCTGCTCGTGCGGGGGGATGTCTCTTATGTGGGTTTGGAAAGTAAGCAAGCAAGACTTCTGCGCAGACACTCCCAGACCAGCCACAACTTGGTGCTCTCTGAGCCGTCTGTGGTGAAATTCAAGAAGACGCGCAAAAACTGCACCGCCTCAGCGATCGCAATAGCACGATTTATGAAAAGTCTTCCATTTTCCTGCAGCACCTCCCCCAACCCCCCGATACCCGGCTCATCGGCCACAAAGGGTGGCTCGACACGCAACAGCAATGCGCCCTGCATGTCGACATGCAGAAAGGACTGCACTACGACCACCGTTCCCAAAACAATCGCCGGCAGACTCCAGTTCTTTGAGCAGCACCTGCCAACTTGGGCCAAAGATCCAGTCGCCATCGGGTTGACCGCACCCGAACTCGTTTCATTGGCCAACGCCACCGCTCAAGCAAGATCTGACTACGACGCTGTCGTCAATATTCGCGTCACCGCACAAGCACTCACCGAAGCGCAGCACAACAGTGTCGCCGAGATGTACGACATCGGCTCATCCTTCATCAAAACCATCCGGGCCTTCGCCGAAAAAACCAACGACCCCAATGTCTATGTCCTCGCCGAGATCCCGGCGCCGCAGGCCCCCACCCCCGCAGGCCCGCCCGAAAAGCCGACCGAACTCGAAGCGAACCTCCTCCTCCCATTCGGCATCAAACTGACCTGGAAGGGTACCGTCTCGCAAAACGCCTCGTTCGGCATCTATCGCAAACTGCCCGGCGAGTCAGCGTTCTCGTTCATCGAAACCACCCGCGACAAGTTCTGGGAAGACACCAGCCTCCCCGCGGGCGTCGCCAGCGTCGAGTACTACATCGCCGCCATCCGCGATTCGTTCCAGGTCAACTCAAATGGCATCGGCCTCCAGTTCGGACCCGATGGCGTCAGCACGACCGCCCTGTCCATGGCTGCATAGAAAGGGATTGGGCAATAGGGATCAGGGACTAGGCGTTGGTCTGATCTTGCTTTGCAATCAATCACCACATGGGCTCGGGCGACCGGGTCCTTTTTCATGCGCCGACTCGGCCACACGCGAGTCCTCATCCAGATTCGCACCCCGCTCGTCTTTTTTACAACGCCGTTGCAATACGCCGCTCGACCCGTCGTTTCGCGGACGGACAGTCAAAGACAGGGGAGTATCAACAGATGAAGATCATGCGTACTGCAAGCCGCACTCGCCGCGGCGTCGCTATTCGTTCGGCCCTCGGTGCCCTCGTATGTATTGCAGCCGGTACTGCCGGAGCCTTCGCGTTCTTCGGCGGCGGCAGCAACCTGCCGCCCGTGCCATTCCCCTCCGAGAATCAGTTCTCAGAAGCCAAACGGGTGCTCGGCAAAGCACTGTTCTGGGACGAACAACTCTCCACCGACAACACCATGGCGTGCGGTACCTGCCACATCCCCGGCAGCGGCGGCACCGACCCACGCATCGCGATCAACCCCGGCCTCGACGGCATCACCCCGTCCGCTGACGACAAACGAGCGTCACCCGGCATGATCGGTCAGGACAGCTCCCTCAACTACGCCAGCATGGACTTCTTTGGTCTTTCGCCGCAGGTCACCAGCCGACGCGCCAATCCGTCAGTCATGGCGATGTACGCACCCAATCTGTTCTGGGATGGACGCGCGACCTCGGAGTTCCGCGATCCGCAGACCGGCGAAGTCGTCATCGCGGTTGGTGGCGCGCTCGAAAGTCAGGCCGCCGGACCAGTTCTCAGCGATGTCGAAATGGCACATCAAAACCGAGACTGGGACCATGTCACCGAAAAACTGTCAACCGCGATACCGCTCAACCTTGCATTCAACCTGCCAGCCGATCTGCAAACCGCAGTCGATGAAGCGGGCGACTACCCAGCGTTGTTCGAAGCGGCTTTCGGGGATGGTGAAATCACCGCTGCCCGCATCGCCATGGCGATCGCCACTTATGAGCGCACACTCGTGCCAGATCAGACGCCTTGGGATGCATTCATGCAAGGTGACAACACCGCAATGACGGCCGCACAAGTCCGAGGCTGGAACGCGTTCCAGGGCTCGCGATGTAACCAGTGTCATACGGCTCCGCTCTTCACCGATCTTTCGTTCCGCAATGTCGGCTTGCGTCCGATCAACGAAGACTCCGGCCGACAGGAAGTCACCGGGAACTTCAATGACCGAGGCAAGTTCAAGGTGCCATCACTGCGCAATGTCGGGCTCGAGAGCGGGTATATGCACAACGGGCAGTTTAACTCGATCGGACAGGTGCTTGCGTTCTATCGCAATGCGGGCGGCCAACAGTTCCCGCCCAACCGCGACCCATTGCTCAACAACCCGATCGCCTTCCCGCCCAATGTCAACACCGATGTCATCGATTTTCTGAACAACGCGCTCACCGACGCGCGTGTGGCGAATGAGCAGTTCCCGTTCGACCGCCCGAGCCTGCACTCAGAACGCACACCCGGCAACCCGAGGCTTCAGAACGGTGGCACGCCCGGTTCCGGCGGATTCATCCCGGCGATGGTCGCCAACATGCCCCCCCTTATCGGCGACGAGACATTCAAGGTCGGCATCGACTTTGGTCTGCCTGGCGCAAACGCCTGGCTCGCGGTGTCTCAGTCGGCCCCGGTCAATGGCGTGGTCGCTCGTGACGAAATGCTCGGCCCGATCACGCTGGGCGGCCTGCTCACCGGTGAAGGGTTTGGCACCATGCGTTGGCCGATCCCTGCAGGCGCCGCAATGGACGGCGAGCGATACTTCATGCAGTGGATCGTTGAAGATCCGGCAGGCATCAGCGGCGAAGCGCTCTCACGCGTTGCTCGCGTGACATTGATCTGTGGTGATTGCTCAGAACCAGCCTGCCCGGCAGACATGAATAGCGATGAAGTGCTCGACTTCTTTGATGTCGCGGCATTCCTTCAGGCGTTCACGGATCAAGAAGCCGCTGCCGATTTCAACAGCAACGGCGTATTCGACTTCTTCGATGTGCAACTTTTCCTGCAGGCGTTCAGTTCCGGTTGTCCGTGAGTGACTCGTGTTCGGCTTTGCGAACCACTGACTCCCAACAGGATCGATGGGATTCAGACTAAGGTTCATCAGAAGACGAATAACCCTTCACGACGAGATCGACCGAACCAACGAGCGTTCCATCCTGCCTCTGTTGGAGGTCAATGACCATCGCTTGGGAACTTCTCTTCGCCCACCGCGCCAGACCGGCGTTCATGTATTGCTTGAAAAAAAGGTCATAGGCATCTGGTGCGGCGCCCTCGATCTTGGTGTGCATATGTCGATTGTCAGATGTTGACCCATAGTCCCCGGGCAAGACTGTTTGCACAATGAAACGACCCTGCGCATCGGTCACCACAACACCCGACAAACGAGCAGATGATTCGTCACCGGCAATCTGTTCATCGTAAGATCCCGTGTCGTCTGCTTGATACACCTCGATTGCCTTGTCGGCGATCGGTTGACCGTCCTCAGATCGGATGAGTCGCCCGATTACCCAGAGCGTTTGGCCTGGTTCACCCACCGGCGCCAGGCGGACATGGTGCTCAAGTCCAACTCCTTCGACCGAATCGAGCAAGTGTTCGATCTCGGCATGCGCGGGAAGAATGGTCCTATCAGGCGGACCGAAATATGCGCGCTGAAACGCCATGATCGCTCCAGCTGCAGCCATGAAGATCACCAACGAGAGCAGTGCACATTTCTTGATCACAGTTTGCACTCCAGCCCCGTCCACGGATCCGTCCACGATCCGCACCGGACTTCATCGGAATCGAACGCGTCCCCTGCCGCGGGTGACTTTGCCCAAGGTGTACACCGTCTCGCCCGCTTTACGCAGTCTGCGAGCGACTGACTCAGCAAACGACGGACGGACGATTAGACAATAGCCAATGCCCATGTTAAACACACGCCACATCTCGGCTTCATCGACGCCCCCCTTCGATTGAAGGAATCGAAACACCGGCGGTACATCCCAGACGCGCCGATCGACGACTGCGTCCACTTCATTGTGAAGAGCACGATTCAGATTCCCTTCAAGCCCCCCACCCGTGATGTGGGCCATACCCGTCACAACTTTTTTGACCTTGTAGGCTCGTTGTAGTCGCACAATTGAATCAACATAGATGCGTGTAGGTTCGAGCAGGACTTCGCCGAGTGTTCGTTGCGAGCACACCTGCGGGTAGATCTTGTCGAGCTTCAGCCGAGCACGCTTGACGATCTTTCGGACCAGCGTGTACCCATTTGAATGAACACCGCTCGATGCGAGCCCGAGCACGACATCGCCCGGTTCGACGCGGGTCGTGTCGGTCGCTCGGGACAACTCGACCACACCGACTGCGAATCCTGCGAGATCGAAGTCACCCGGTTGATACAGGTCGCTCATTTCTGCCGTTTCGCCGCCGAGGAGCGCACATCGAGACAACTCGCATCCCCTGCTGATGCCTTTGACGATATCGAGAAGCATGGCTTGCTCAACTTTGTTGACAGCGATGTAATCAAGAAAAATCAAGGGCTCGGCGCCCTGCACGATCAGGTCATTGACACTCATCGCCACGAGGTCGATGCCAACGGTGTCGAACCGACTCATATCGCGCGCAAGGTGCACTTTTGTGCCGACGCCGTCCGTACACGCCACGAGCACGGGCTCGCGGTAGTTGTGCCGAAAGAGGGCTTCGTTGTAGTCAAGCCGAAACATGCCCGCAAACCCGCCGGGGTTGTCGATGACGCGCTGGCCTTGCGTGCGGCGCAGGAGCGACCCGATGGCACCGACAAATCGATCACCGGCCTCGATATTGACACCGGCGTCGGCGTAGGTCAGCCCCTTCGATCGAGCACTCGATTTATTGCGTTTGGATGCCATGCCGGGAGGATAAGTCAACAGCAGACAGCGTGCAGCGTTGCTTCGATAATTGGGGATGAACTGACCGAGCCGACGGGCAGGGTCAGCCGGTATACAATCGGTCCGCTCTCGCGGCATCGACCGAAGTTCGCATCGGTTCATGCCATCAACGCTCGTCTCTTTGAGAGGTTTCCATGTCGCAAACGCAGCTATTCACCAGCGAATCCGTGTCAATGGGCCACCCTGACAAAGTCGCCGACCAGATCTCCGATGCAATCCTCGATGAGATGCTCGCGCAGGACCCCTTCAGCCGCGTGGCCTGCGAAACGCTCGTTTCGACAGGACTCGTCGTGATCGCCGGCGAAGTCACGACCAAGGCGTATGTCGAGATTCCCAAAGTTGTCCGCGAAACGATCGAAGAGATCGGCTACACCGACGCAGAAATGCGGTTCGATTCTGACTCATGTGCCGTCCTTGTGACACTCGACCAGCAATCCGGCGACATCGCACAAGGCGTGGACCGCGAAGGCGCAGGCGACCAGGGCATGATGTTTGGTTTCGCCTGCCGCGAGACCGACGACCTCATGCCACTTCCCATTCAACTTGCCCACGAGTTGGTCGCTCGGCAGGCCGAAGTCCGCCGACAAGGCATCATTCCCGGTTTGCGACCCGATGCCAAGAGCCAGGTCTCGGTCGAATATGACGGCCGATCACCCACGGCGATCGACACCGTCGTCCTGTCAACTCAGCATGACAAAACCTGGAACGAACGACAGGGCGAACTCCACCGAGAAGTGATTGAACACATCATCAAGCCTGTCCTCGGCGATCGGTGGAACCAGAGCATTCAGACACACATCAATCCAACAGGCATCTTTGAAATCGGTGGACCACATGGCGATTGTGGACTGACCGGACGCAAGATCATCGTTGACACCTATGGCGGCCGAGGGCGTCACGGCGGCGGTGCATTCTCGGGCAAGGATCCGACCAAAGTCGACCGCTCGGCAGCGTACATGGCTCGATACATCGCAAAGAACATTGTCGCAGCCGAACTCGCTGACCAGTGTGAGATTCAGTTGTCGTATGCGATCGGTGTCGCAGAGCCCACAAGCGTCTATGTTGATTGCGCCGGGACAGACCGGGTCGATCCTGTCAAGATCAGCCAGGCGGTCCGCGAAGTGTTTTCGTTGACCCCCAAAGGCATCATCGAATCACTCGCTCTCCGCAAGCCGATCTACCGCAAGACTGCATCACACGGGCACTTCGGTCGTCGGCCACATGGCGACTTGTTTACATGGGAAAAGACCGACAAGGTCGAAGCCCTGCGTAGCGCCGTCAAGTAAGAGATGTCACGACCGGAATCATCGTCGCCTGCGTTTGGTGCTCCTGCGGGAGTCTGGGCAGCCTTCCTCGCGTGTTCATGGACATGGTGCATCGGGATGTTCCTGCCGATCGTGCTGCTGCGCGATTTTGGCATCTGGGGTTTTATTGCGTTCGCTGTTCCAAATGTCATCGGAGCAGCGAGTGTCGGCTGGGTAATTCGAACGCAGAACTCAGCGAAAAATCTACTTCAAAAGCATGCGCTCGCCATCGGTCTCTTTTCGGCTGTAACCATTGCATTTCATGTGTACTGGCTCGCATGGATCGGGACTTGGGTACCCGGCGTCCTCGGGCTCGAACGATCGGTTGTTGCGCTCATGCTTGGTCTCGCGGTCCTCCTGTTGGCTGCATTCAATCTCGTCGCAAACCGCAGCCTGGTTGCGGCGAGTGTGCCGCTGTGGTTGCTTTCTGCCACGCTCTTTGGCACTTTACTTGGGACAGGAACTGTGGACGGCTCGATACCAACCACGCCTGACAACAACGGCCTCGCACTGCTCGCACCGGTCATGGTGTTCGGTTTTGCGCTGTGTCCTTATCTGGATGGGACATTCCTCACGGCGCGAGCATCGCTCAATGCGAAACAGGCACGATTCGCATTTGGGTTCGGATTCGGCGTTCTGTTTCTGTGCATGATTGTCGGGACTGTTCTTTATGCTCCGCTCCTATCGACAGCCTTTGACGGAAAGGTCGCTGCACAGTGGATCGGTGGTTTTTTGCTATGCCATCTTCTGATTCAAGCAGCGTTCAGTATCACCGTCCATCGTCGTCTGTCGCCTCTGCGAGCCGTCCCGGCACCGATCTTGTGCGGCTTTCTATTGGTCGCGGCGGCGGCTGCCGTCGGCACTCGATTTGTGCCGATGCACGCTGGACTCGATGCCGGAGAAATTGGCTATCGCGCGTTTCTCGGTTTCTATGGCCTTGCGTTTCCGGCCTATGTGTGGTTGGTCATGATCCCTGCACGGCACACGATCCATGACCATAAGAAACTGATTCGCATCTGGGCGGCTTCGGTCGGTTTAGCAACGCCGATGTTCTGGATGGGCTTTGTCGAGCGGCAAGAGTTGTGGCTTGCGATCGGACTCTTCGTAGTCTTGGCCGCTCGTCTTTTTAGTCTGCAGCCCAAACGCGAATCAAGTGTTGATCAATCTGTGGGACAGTAAGTTGGAGTCGACTCGGACATGCGCGCACTGATGTGGTTCCGGGCTGATCTTCGGCTCGGAGATAATCCGGCGTTGCACGAAGCTACTCGACGCTCTGAGAACGGTGTCGTCGCTGTCTTCGTGATGTGCCCCGCGCAGTGGAAACTGCATGATGATGCCCCAGTCAAGATTGACTTTCTCGCCCGCAATCTGCGTGCGTTGTCTGCTTCACTCCAGGAAGTTAACATTGCGTTGCGCATCCTGACGGCGGACCTCTTCGAGCATGTGCCTGATGCACTCCTCAAATTTGCCAAGAGCCAAAAGTGTAATGCGTTGTTCTTCAACGATCAGTACGAGTTTAACGAGCAACGGCGAGACGAACAGGTCGTCGATACATTTGAGAACGCGCAAATTCCGTGTTTTCGTTCGACCGATCAGTGTATTTTTGAACCGGGAGCGATCCGCACGGGCAAGGGCTCCTACTACACCGTGTTCACACCGTTCAAGAACAACTGGCGCAATCAAGTTGCGACAAATGTTCGTGCGATGGCCGCACTCCGTTCGCCTCGTCGGCAGCTGCAGATCGTCGGAATGCCCGACTCGATTCCATCGAACCCGTTGGACACGCCAATCGCGAATGCGAGTAGAGATTGGGCTGCAGGTGAGTCGGCAGCTCAGACTCGATTGACGACCTTCATCGATACGCGTATTCATGCGTACAAGCGAGATCGTGACATCCCGAGTATCGAAGGCACAAGCATGCTCTCGCCGTACCTGACTGCGGGTGTGCTTTCCGTTCGACAATGTGCTGCCGCTGCTATCGAAGCCAACGACGGACAACTCGATGGAGGTCACGAAGGAATCGTTCAGTGGATTGATGAACTCGTTTGGCGTGAGTTCTACAAACACATCCTCGTCGGATTTCCGCGTGTTTCAATGCATCGGGCATTCAAGTTGGAAACCGAACGGCTTGTGTGGACCGACAACGATTCGCAATTTGAGGCATGGTGCCATGGTCAAACTGGCGTTCCCATTGTCGATGCGGCAATGCGTCAACTGACAACAACAGGCTGGATGCACAATCGACTGCGCATGATCACCGCCATGTATCTCTCGAAGAACCTGTTTATCGATTGGCGGCGCGGCGAGCGGTTCTTCATGCAGCACTTGATCGACGGCGACCTTGCGGCGAACAACGGCGGATGGCAATGGGCGGCCTCGACGGGAACCGATGCAGCCCCGTATTTCCGGATCTTCAATCCCGTCTCGCAATCGAAACGACTTGACCCTGAAGGCGCGTTCATTCGGCAATTCGTGCCAGAACTTGCTGATCTGGATGACTCAGAGATTCATGATCCGAGTTGCTTGCCGTCGCTCGTTCGATCTCGGTTAGATTATCCTGAGCCGTTGGTCGATCTGTCTGTGAGTAGAAAGAAGGCAATCGATGCCTTCAAAGCACTTTGACTCGGGCTGAAGTCAATCGTGAAGTACAACTCGAAGCGTTCGATTGGGGCATACCCTCCTTCTATGAGTACCACGACATCGCATGCGCTCGCGTCTATCAATCCATCGACCAACGAAACCGTTGGCGTTGTTCCGGTCACACCTGTTGAAGATATTCCTCAGATCGTCGCACGCGCCGCAGATGCGCAAGCCAAGTGGAGGCGATTTAGTCCCGAGCAACGAGCGGATGTACTTCGCCCCGCCGGGCAAGCACTTCAGGATCGATCCGAAGAACTCGGCACGCTGTTAACCAAGGAGCAGGGCAAGCCGCTTGCGGAGGGGATCGGCGAGGTGAATGGCTGTGGAGCAAGACTGAGCGACGAGGTCGATGAGATCGCCCAAGCCATCCAGCCCGTCACACTCGAAGGCGACGGAGTCACGAGCACCGTTCGATATGACCCGTTGGGTGTCTGCGCAGCGATCACCCCGTGGAACTTTCCGATCCTGATGCCTCACTGGATGGTGTTACCCGCTCTCGTGACTGGGAATACGGTTGTACTCAAGCCAAGTGAACAGACGCCGTTGATCGCGCAAGCGTATGCCGATGTGCTTAATGCGTTCTTACCGCCGGATGTGCTGCAAGTTATCCACGGCGAAGATGAACAGGGAAAAGCCCTCGTCGATGCCGATGTTCAACTGATTGCATTTACCGGATCGAAAGCGGTCGGTCAGAAGATCATGGCTGCGGCTGCGAGCGGGCTCAAGCGACTTATTCTCGAACTGGGTTCCAAGGATCCGCTGATCGTGCTCGAAGGCGCCGACCTCGATGAAGCCGCTCAGTTTGCAGCACGCAACTCGTTCCGCAACTGCGGACAGGTGTGTGTCTCGACCGAACGCATCTATGTGCAGGACTCGGTCAAGGAGACCTTCCTCAACAAACTGATCGAGCACACCAAGGGCTATTGCGTCGGTGATGGCATGGACGAGTGTTCGACGCTTGGCCCGATGATCCACACACAACAGAAATCCCATGTGGTCGCACAGATCGCAGACGCAACCCGCGCGGGTGCAAAGCTGATCTTCAATGGCAAAAGCGATGACGGTGCGTTTCTGTCCCCCACCATCCTCGATGGCGTAACACATGACATGGACATCATGCGCACCGAAACATTCGGCCCGGTCGCATGTGTCGCGGGTGTCGCGAACGCCGACGAAGCCGTCCACCTGGCGAACGAATCCGAATATGGACTCGGCGCGGTTGTGTTCGGTGAGCCCAGCGAGGCAGCGCGCGTTGCGAGCCAACTGACAGCAGGGATGATTGGTGTCAATCGAGGGATCGGCGGGGCGCCGGGCACGCCCTGGGTTGGCGCTCGGCACAGCGGCATCGGATTCCACGGCGGTCCGATGGGTCATCGGCAGTTCTGTCAGGTTCGCGTCATCAGCCAGTGACAATCGCCGTGCAACGCATTGCGGGCTGACCGGGACTCACCGCCCCACGAACAAGCGGCCCGTAAACGGGCCGCTGGTCGTCATCAAAAGCGGGCGAACGGACTCGAACCGTCAACATTCAGCTTGGAAGGCTGACGCTCTACCATTGAGCTACGCCCGCAGCGATGCCCATTGTAGCCGCCTGTGGGCGTGCGATCAGGATTCTCGCCGCTGGTGGCTGGCGAACTGTTTTGGGCACCAAATCACATCGTGCGGCGACGGCGGACGACCATCAAGCCGCTGAGGCCGAGCAGCGCGGCCGAGCCAGGGGCGGGGACGAATGTCAGTGTGAAGGTGTCGCGTTCGCTGCTGGCCGTATCCCACGACCAGATATAAGTGTCACCGACCGAGGCACCCATATCGCCGAAAGATTTGCCAGCAAGTGTCGAAGAGCCCGCGAGCGGGTCGCCCGAAGCATACCCACTTTGCATATGTATCCCCGCGTATGCAGTTGCGAATATAAACATGACTGTATCGCCCGCTCCGGTCGTGGTGCCGTGATGTCCCAAGCCCAGTGGCGCATCTGGTCCGGCCCACCCGACAGGCGCTGTATAGTAAGCAAAACCTCCCCCCGTCGGGCCGACCGCGATGTAATCGTTAGAGATTCCTGTAAGATTGACACTCGATGAAGACGAGGAATCGAGAGTCCACAGCGAAACATCGAGTGAGCCTGCTCCGGTCAGGATGACATCACCGCCCACCTCGGCCGCCTCGACGGTGAAGTTCGCAGATGCTGCGGTGGTGATGGCGGCGGTCAGAAGAACGGCGATTGATGTCTTTATCATGGTGAGTCTTTCTTTCTCTCTAAACGAACTTGAACAGATGAGCACGGAAATGCTCGGAACGATGTAAATCAAACCGACGGCCGCCCGGGTGGGGCGGCCGTCAGCACATGACGCTTGAAAGAGAGATCAGTTGCGGCGACGGCGAGCGGCGATCAGGCCGCCGAAGCCGAGCAGGGCGGCCGAGCTGGGGGTGGGAATGAGAACCAGTGCGTGACCAAAAAAGGAACTTTCAGTTGCGTCACCCACATTCTGGTACCTCAGACTGATTGAGCCGGAGGTCGTAAATGCAGTCCCCAGGTGATGCGGCCCTGAACCAAAGTCACCATATAACGTCGGGATTTCAGCGTTCGATCCGACTTGCTCATAAATTGCGTTGGTTTGTCCAGGGTATACCGATCCAAGAAAACTGATCAGGTCGGTCAACGGGTTTCCGTAGGCCGGATTGGTGGTGACCAGCGGGTCCACGACCGGAGCTCCGGCGTTGGCGTACAACTGACTCACCTCGGCTTCGGTCGCGTACCGAAACCCTTCGAACTCACCGCCCGCGCCAAGTTGGCTGGAGACATCGTTGTATGAACGATTCGCGGTGTGGCTCCAATCGAGCCATTGCAGGCCGGAGATTGCGTCGTTGGTGAGCAGGCCGTCACCGGCGGCAAGCCAGTCGGCTTCGGTCAGGACCGGACCGGCTGTTGCAACGGCTGTCAGTGCGGCGGTCAGGAGGACGGCGGTTGTTGTCTTGGTCATCTTGTTTCTCTCTTGTCTTGCGAAGAGCATGTCCGAATCGGAAATGAAACTGCGATTGTGACTCAAACCGACGGCCGCCCGGGTGGGGCGGCCGTCAGCACATGACGCTTGTAAAAGAGATCAGTGACGGCGACGGCGGGCGGCGATCAGGCCGCCGAGGCCGAGTAAGGCTGCCGAGCCGGGGGCGGGGATGAGGACCAGAGCGTGCCCAGCATTGCTGTAGGAAACTTCATCCGAAGCATTGGCATAGCGCAAGGAGACCAATCCCGCTTGAGTAAAAAGAGTCACCATGTGGTGAGGCCCTTGTTGTAAATCGCCAATGAGAGATGGCGTATCAGCATTTGATCCAGCAAGGTCGTAAAATGCGAGTGTACTGCCAGAACCATTGGTATCACCAATGAAACTCATGAGGTCGGCCAGCGGGCTTGCGTATGCCGGATCGGTCGTATCCAGTGGATCCACCACCGGCGTTCCGGCGTTGGCGTACAACTGGATCATCTCTGCTTCCGTCGCGTAACGGAAGCCCTCAAACTCGCCGCCCGCGCCGAACTGGCTGGAGATGTCGTTGAAAGAACGGCTGGTGGTCACGGTCCAATCGAGCCAGGTGTTGCCGTTGGCGTCGACCGTCAGCAGGTTGTCGCCCGCGGACTGCCAGTCCGCATTGGTGAAGCCAGTCAGGCCGGCTGATGCGGCTGCGGTGAGTGCGGCGGTCAGAAGCACGGCGGTTGTTGTCTTGGTCATTGTGGTTCTCTCTTGGCTTGTGAACAGTGTGAACGAATCGGAAACGAAACTGCGATTGTGATGCAAACCGACGGTCGCCCGGGTGGGGCGGCCGTCAGCACATGACGCTTGAAAGAGATGTCAGTTACGGCGGCGGCGAGCAGCGATCAGGCCGCTGAGGCCGAGGAGGGCAGCCGAGCCGGGGGCGGGGATCAGAATGAGCGCGTGGCCAGTACTGGCGATTGTTGCGTTGTCATCAGCATTGTGCCAACGCATCGATACAGCGCCGCCAGGACCCGCAAATGCTGTCATCATATGAAACGGACCGGGACCGCCAAGTTCGCCATTCGCCGATGGGACATCACTCGCCGAACCAGGCAGGTCATACAGGGCATTGGCTTGGAACCCACTGGCGATCCCAAGCAATGAGCCAAGTGCTGTCAGTGGACCAATATACGCAGCATCGATGGTGAACAACGGATTCACGACGGGCGCCCCGGCGTTGGCATACAGTTGGCTCAACTCCGCTTCTGTGGCGTAGCGAAAGCCTTCAAATTCACCACCCACGCCCAATTGGCTTGAAACATCGTTGTACGAACGGTTCTCGGTGTGCGCCCAGTCGAGCCAGGTGTTGCCGTTGGCATCGACAGTGAGCAGGCCGTCGCCTGCAGACTGCCAGTCGGCGCTGCTAAACCCTGCAAGGCCGGCCGAAGAAACTGTGGTGATGGCGGCGGTCAGAAGGACGGCGGTCAGTGTCTTGGTTCTCATGAATCTCTCCGTGTGTGTGAACAGTGTGAACGAATCGGAAACGACTGTGAGCCTGTGATTCAAACCGACGGCCGCCCGGGTGGGGCGGCGGTCAGCACATGACGCTTGAAAGAGATGTCAGTTACGGCGACGGCGTGTGGCGAAGAGGCCGCCGAGGCCGAGGAGAGCGGCGGCACCTGGCGCGGGGACGGCGAAGGCCACATTGTCGATGCCAAAGTAGGCGCCGTTGGACAAAGTGGCATGAGTGATGACATCGGAATCTGAGAAGGCACCGAAGAAGGTGCCCCCGCCGCTGCCAACAACCGCATAGTTGCCGAGTGAGACTGCACCATTGAACAGTTCAATGTTCACGGTGTTCCCATTGGGGTTGGAGGTCACATCGAAGGCAACGGCCTGAGCGTTCCCATTGGTGAAGGCGATGGTGATCTGCGGCAAGTCAGTACCGGGCTGGTTGAATGAAATGGCGTGCGATGTGTAGTTGGCAAACCCGGGACCGCTCACAAACATATTGTCGCCAGGGTTATTGGTATCTTCCGCGACGCGGACTTCAAGGCCAGCCACGATTTCGCCGGGCAAGAAGATCGCGTTGCTCGTCGCGGCATTGAGCACATTTTCCATCGCAGAGGCTTGTCCGTCGAGCACTCGAGCCTCTTCAAAGTCTTCGAATGATGCGGTGGGGTTGGCGAGGTCGAAGGCGGTTCGATCAGCGTAGGTGCTGACCGCCGCTGCTGCGATGGAAGCCACTCCGGCGAAGGTGATGAGTGTGATAGCGGCAGTTGTCTTGTTCATGATGTCTCTTTCTCTTGATTGGGATGAGTGTGAACAGATGAGCACGGAAATGCTCGGGGTGATTTGAACCAAACCGGCCGCCGCCTTGGGGGGCGGCCGTCAGTACTTGACGCGTGAATGAGAGAACTCAGTTGGTGCGGTGACGGCGAGAAGCGATCAGGCCGCCAATGCCGAGCAGGGCGACCGAGCCCGGTGCGGGGACCCGGACGAGGGCGCTCCCAGCAGCAAAAAATGCACTTGAATCCACCAACTCAAACCACTCCATCGCGCTGTGCCCGTCATTGAAGTTGAAGGCTGTCACCATATGGTTGCCCGCGGTATGTGCATGGTCGTAGATGGCTTCTGCACCAGTGGCGAATGTCGTCCCGAGCAAATCCGCCAAGAAGAGAAGAGCCGGATTGTTGGCGGTATCGTGCGTCGATGGCTCACCGATGGACACAACCCCAGCATGGTCATAAAGGTCGAACACCTCTGCATAAGTCGCGTAGCGAAACCCTTCGAACTCGCCGCCCGCGCCAAGTTGGCTCGACACATCGTCGTATGAACGATTGATTGTGTATTCCCAATCGAGCCATTGCAGGCCGGAGATTGCGTCGGTGGTGAGCAGGCCGTCACCGGCGGCAAGCCAGTCGGCTTCGGTCAGGACAGGGCCTGCTGCTGAAGCGGCGGTGAGTGCGGCTGTGAACAGGATGGCAGTCGAATATTTCATCATCGAGTCTCCTCTCGCTCGGCCGTGGGCCGGACGCTGGTTGAATGCATGCGAGCGTCCTCCTATAGACCGCTCCCACGCCCAAACTGGTGTGTGTATCCCCACACAAGAACCCTTTATAAACCAGAACATCAGGTTGTGCAAACGGATTTACGGTTTTTCCTGATGTTTTTAAGGCAGTATTGGGCCACCACCCGATTGAGGACCTGACTGGTCCATAACATGCCCACAATTGGGGGACTTTCCCCTACGGAGAGGCCAGAAACCCGCATGCAAACCAGTGAGGTCACCGTCCGCTCCGTCACGAACGCACGGCCAGGCTCTCAGCCGGGGCGGGTCGCACACTGCGTCGCTGCTGACGCGCTGGCGATGCAGGTTCGGCGAAAGCGATCAACGGCCGCAAAAGGGAACAGACCCAAGAGATGACGGCAGCCGGGCAAATCTCAACGCCGGACCAATATATGGATGCACCGATCAGTCGAGCGGCCGACCAGATGGACCACCGCTTCCGCGCCAAACGCGACCACACGCAGCCGATCGCCGGCGATCTGCCTGCAAATTGTCGCGCACTGCAGGCAGAACCTCGCGTTCTGCAGCCAGAACCTGCCGTTGTGCAGCCAAAACCCACCGTTGTGCAGCCAAATTGTGGCGCGCTGCAGGCAGAACGCCGCGTTATGCCGCCAAATTGTGGCGCGCTGCCGCCAGAACGCCGCGTTCGTTAGCCCCATAACCATGTTTTCACACCCGAACAGGTGAGAATAACCCCCCCATCGCGCAGATCCTGCCGCTCAGGGGGGAAGCCTGCACACATGCTTCTCCTCTGCACCACCACCCCCGCACTCGACGATATCCCCCCCGAGCGGCGTGCGCTGTGCACGCCCAGACAACCCTGGCGCCGTGGGTGAGCCGGCGCAGCAGCCAGCACACGGAGGTGCACCATGGCAATCTTGCCTGACTCACGCGAACAGATGGTTCAGTTCTTCGAGGCCCATATCCCCGTCTGGGCCAAAGACCCGCCGTCCATCGGACTCACCGCAGCCCAGATCGTTGATCTGGATTCAAGAATCACCGCGGCCCGCGCGGCCCTGACCGCGCAGACCGCGGCAATCAACACCAAACTCGCAGCCACCGAAGTCATGCACACGCAGACCTCGGACCTGCGCGGCTTTGGCAGCGATCTGGTCAAGGTCATCAAGGCTTTCGCTGAATCAACCGACGACCCGGGCGTGTACGCCGCCGCCGAGATCCCGGCGCCAGCGCCCCCCACCCCGGCCGGCCCGCCCGACATGCCGACCGATGTGACGGCTACGCTCGACAACTTCGGGCAGGTCAAGGTCGAATGGAAAGGCTCGCGTGCCTTCAACACGCAGTTCATCCTGCAGCGTCAACTGGTCCCGGTCGGTGGCTCACCGACCGCATGGACTTATGCCGGCAGTAGCGCGACCAACGACTACACCGACAATGCCCTGCCCACCGGCTACGCGTCCGCCAGTTACCGCGTCTACGCCCAGCGTTCGTCGGGCGCAAGCGACGCCTCGACCCCCACCACCCTCACCTTTGGCACCGAGGGCAGCGGGCAACAGGCAAGCAGCGGTAGTGGCGATAACATCGCGCTGGCTGCGTGAGTGATCAGATAATATATCCCCCTCACGGCCCGGCGACCCCGGGTCGTTTTCATGCGCTTCGTCTACTGGGTTGAACACCCAATGAACAAGGGGCCAGCCTTGCGGCCAGCCCCTTCTATTCATCTCGCAAAACTGAGTCAGTTGGCCAAAGCCAAATCAGCGACGACGACGCATCATCAGTCCGCCAAGGCCCAGGAGTGCCATCGCGCCCGGAGCCGGAACCGTATTGATGTTGTCCACACCGAATGCCCGATTCGGCGCACCGGTCGCCTCAACGCCATTGAACTCAAAGGCAATGAGGTTTGTGAAGCCCGTCAGGTTGAAGGTCTCGAAATCCGCAATGCCGCCAGCACCGTCGAGCAGCCCATCGAGTTGAAGGACCGCATTGATCGACCCGCCACCATCAAAATAGCCAGTGACGCTTACGCCCCAAGCGTTCGGGTATGTCGTGTTGTCACCAATCCATGTCTCAGCAGCGTCGAGCGAATACACACTGAATGTTCCACCGCCCGTCTTGGTCATGGTGATCGCACGACCAAGGTTGCCTCCCTCGTGACCGATATACACGCGTGAACCGTTCTCTGCCAACCCATTCGCGATTGCAAAGTTATCCATCGTATGAAAATGCTCACCAATGAACTCAAATCCACTGGAGTCAAGATACGACACATTCTGGTACTGCGGGTTGCCGGAGCCCGGCGCGTTCTCAAAGTCCACAACATTACCGTTGGCCGCGGCGACACCCGCACCCAACACCAATGCGATTCCCAATTGCGTGTTCATGATCTGTCTCTCTTTCTTGAATACAAACCCAAAGCCTCTGCAACGGCTGGAATAGCCGCTGTGTCTCTATTAGAGCGACTTCGACGACCAGATTCAACGGTTATTTTGAAAAATAAGTGGCAAATTCCTGTTGTTGTACTACGCGACCTGGATGGCGTGTGATACTGGGCTGTTTAGGCACGGTGCGTCAACCTGACTGGAAGGAACATGACGCTTGTGCAGACAAAAGCACACAGGCCCGGGCGACCGGGCCTGTTTCATACGCTCGTCGGTGCGGCTGTCCAGCGTGAGCCTTGCTTGTTTTCACGAAGCATACCATCATGGTCATGAAGCCCTCGCCATCAGACGCGCCGGCCCGGAAAGATGGAGCAGGTCCGACCGCGGCGACACAGACCGTGCGTCGCACGATGGTGACGCTCGTGTGTTCGCTGGTCGTCATGCTGCCGTGGCCAGTGCTCGGCATCCTGTTGACGCAATCGCAGTTTGATGAGCCCGAAGAAGCCGCGATCTCCTTTGGCGGCGTGACCATGCTGGTACTGATCATCCCCGCGGCCATCATCGGCGGAGACTGGGGAGACGCATTCATCGTGCTGATCGCGCTCACCTGGGGACTGGCCTGGTTGGTGCCGCCAATGGTGCTCCGGCGTCGATTGCGCCAACGAAACACCTGGCTGGCCTTGCTCGGCAGCCAGTGTGTCTTTGCCTTTGCGCAGGCCGCACTGGGCGCCATGATGGTCATCGGTAAGAATGTGTGAAACTGCCAACACAGTTGAACCCGATGGACAGTCGTACAAAAGCACACAGGCCCGAGCGACCGGGCCTGTGGTGTCTTGATGAACCATCGTTCGCTCTGCGCGTCCTACCGATTGGCCATCTGCTCGACCAGGGCTTCGAGCCGCGCCATCCGGTCGCGCAGTTCGTCGTTGTCAGCGCGTAACGACGCGATCTGCTCATCTTTCTCGGAACGGACTGACGCGATCTCGGCATCTTGCTCGGCCCGTAACTCTCGCAGAGCCTCGACGGTCAGGGCTTCAAAGCCGGATATGCTCAAACCCTTCAGATCTTCGTGTGTGTCTGTGCCAGGGATTTTTGTAATCCACTCGGGAAAGATGCTCTCAACCTCCTGGGCAACAAACCCGGTCTTGAGTCCGGGGGATGTTCCGGGCGCGGTCAAGTTGGTGTAGTAGAAGTGAACGCCGCGCAATTGCAGGAGGCGGTCGAGCGAGCCCGAAAGGGTCTTGATGTCGCGCTTGATGCGGCGATCGGACGAGTTTGCCCAACTCCCCCCGCCGGTTTTATATGCGACACCGTCGCTTGCGAACCAGAAGGTCTGGTTTGCGCTGGCAGAGTTTCGGATACGGAAGTAATCGAGGCTTGATGATGGATCATCACCGATCACCACATCGAGAAATGTACCGTTGGTCGAGTTGTTGATCCGTTCGATGTAGACTGTATCCGTGTTTTCGCCTACGGCCCCGAAGTAGAGGTTGTCGCCGGTACGCAGTTTCATATCGCCCGCGACATCGAGCGTGTAGGCCGGATCTGAGGTGCCAATGCCCACATTTCCACCCGCTTCCCAGGTCATGATGTCGCGCTGCCCGCTGATGCTGGATGAAAAGGTCACTGCATTGTTCGAGCCGGTAGGGGCAAAGATGCTGCCGAAGTAGAACTCGCTGGTGGCACCCTCGCCGAAGCCGAGCATCTCGACCCCATTCAAGCCTCCGACATTGCCGATCGTGACCATGGCGTCGGATATCGTGGTGCCGACACCAATATTGCCCTCGAAGTAGTTGCGGCCTCCAACGAAGTACCCTGCGTAGCCGTTGGCGTGGGTGTTCTGGCCGTAAATGCCTGCCCCCCCGCTGCTGTTGGCCTTGCCATAAACACCGTAACTGGCACCGTCGCGGTTGTCGGTGGCGAAGCCATAGACCCCGCGGCCGATATAGCCGTTGGAGACCCCGAAGACCCCCGAGCCGTTGCCCTGGACATTCTGGGCGATGCCGTAGACACCGCGTCCGTTGTTGCTGAGGCTGGTGCCGTGGACGGCGTAGTTGTAGCCGGTGGTCGCGTTGTTGAACGCGCTGATGGTGCGCGTGCCGTTCGAGCGGACATCGAGTCTGCCAACGGGGTTGGAGGCGGTCCCGATGCCGACATTGCCCGAGGCGTAATAGATCCGGCCGCTCGCCGCGGTCCACTGGGCAGAAGCAGAACCGGCAATCGCGGAAATCGCCGCAACGATGAGGGTCTTTGACACGGGCATATCGAGTACTCCGATGTTGATCGCGTTTGGAAAAGTCTCGGCGCGCATACGCGGACAGACGCGCCGATGATCACCCTCCGCGTCCACACCCCGCCTTCTTGGCCCTGATGGTGCTCCGTGCTTTAGCAATCAAGATGGAACTTACCAGAAGCGTACACGCGGCACAAGCAGATCTGGCGGCACCGCAAGAGCTCGATGCCACGATGTTGACCTGTTTGCTCAGCTCGCCACGGCTCGGCAGCCGGTCTGTCTTCACGCTCCATCCCTGGGCAGAGCGTTCACACGCTAGTCAGCGAGGTTTGTGCATCGCCCACACTCGGGGCACACGCCAATCGCAATCCCCGTCAGGTCATAGCCGCAGCCGATGCACTGGTTCCCCCGCGCTCGCCGCCAGCGCCGCGTCAGCCGCTGCACTCCAACGCACGCCGCGCACCACGCCAAGAGGAACACGATCGTCCACACGACCAGATTGCCGAACAGCCCAGACAGAATCGGCTTGAGAGGTATCCGACCGTTCGTACCGCTCACGCCGCGTACCCAGATTGATTCGAAAGCGGCAGGCCGAAAGAACCCAGACCGATGCTGTTGATCATCGGGCGACATGCGTGAACCACCATAAAGCGCGAACACGCAGGACCCGGAACGAAACGGAAATCCCGATCGATACTCGCCCGTCATACAGTAGTGGGTCTGATCGAGCTCGCCGAACCAATCGGTCATTTCGATGGAGCCGAACACCGATTGCTGGAGCATACCGTTTTTCGGGGGCGGCCACCAGTCCGGCACGCCTGATGGCCACGCGGGAGCGGCAATCGGCGTGATGATTGGTGGAGCTTGCTCAGACGCCAACCATATGATCGCCCGGTCCATAACCAAGGCCGCCGCGACACACGCAGCGAGCAGCATCAATTTGCCGTTTCTTGATCGTGGCACAGACCCAGTCATGACGAAATGGTACGGGCGGATTACCCGATGCGCCGAAGATGACGCATCAGGTCACCGACTGACCACTAGATCGCGCGCGTGAACCATCAGCCCCACATGTAATGCCAGTTTGACTCGAGCTCGATCTTCTCGCCCGGCTCCAACTCAATCTCCCATTCAAACTTGGCGGCTCCGTTGAGTTGGCTCCACCACCACGGCCAGCCGTACCAGCGATACCACTGAAAGGTCGGATCCGTCCAATCGAGATCAGTAAAGAAATCGATCTGACTCACCTCACCGTCGTGACTTGCGCCATCCGCCAGACCGAGCACAAATCGCGTGACTTCCAGCGTGATGGACTTGGTCTTGTAGTTCGTGATCTCGGCCAGCCCGGTCAGGTCGATGCGGGCGTAGGTATGGCCGTTCCATTCGAGTGACCGCTCATCGCGCCCGCCTTCTTTTGAACTTGCCTCGACGCGAATATCGACCGCCTTGGTCACCTCAAGATCTACCTCCGCTTTCTTGGCGGTGTACCGCATCATGTTCTGCGCCAGCGGTCGGCCATCGCGCATGATTAAAGCAGGAGCCGTGGTGAACGGATGCTCACTCGTGTTGGTGATGCGGAGCACATGCGTCGCGCTCGGTTGGCTGAGCATCTGGGCGATCTGCCGCTGCTGATCAGTGTTGAAGTGCCGCCATGTCTCGGTCGGGGGGGCAATGGGCAGTTCAAGCGTGTAGACGGGTTCATACGGCACCTCGGCGACGGCGATCGGCACGACAAGCCGCTCTCCCTTGGCAAGTGTGACATGGTCGACATGAAACACATACAGATCTTCATTGCTCTCTGACCCGCCGACCTCGATGTCTGGCTGATTGCCGCTGTGAGCCGGCCCCGACCAGTCGCGCGACTCGTTCATGCGGGCACTCTGGGCCATAAGCGCGTTCGAGAACATCCCCGCAGCCTGGTCCTGACGGCGGAAATACTGACCAAGTTCGGCGATCTGATCCTGCAGCCCGATCGGGTCAAGCGTGTGTTCGAACGCGAACATCGGCACGCCGACGACCAGATGTGTGCTGACATCTTCCAGATCGGCCAGTTCGTTGACAAGAGTGGCCTGCAACTCGATGCGCGCCGTGTTGTCATCAAGCAGCGTCACACGATACGACGGGATCCAACGCAACCCTTTCTGTATGTAAGCCATGCCGACATCTGCTTCCGCCGCAGGTGCGGTCTCCCAACCGAGATCGATCGTCAATCTCTCTTCCTGGCGGATGACTTCGCGAGTCCGCTCGGCAACTTCGGTGTTCTGGAAATTCACGCGTTGAATGTGACCCATGGGTACCGCCACGAGCCCGTCTTCGTTCGAGACAAGTGCGGTACCGCCCCCGCCGCCGACGACTTTGGTCAACGCGCCGCTCAGTTCCGTTCCACCCGACAGTTGCAAAGCGACCTGCTCGCCAATCGCAAGGAGCAGCAAATCCTGCACCGAGCCAGGCTCGACCTGCGATACCTCTTCAACTCGTCCGGCTCGTACGCTGCGGAGAGACGCTCGATCCGTATTCTCAAATGCCCAAAAGGTTCCGAGCACGGGCAAAGGCAGCTCTTCGAGCACAACATCGCCTGCTTCATTTGTTGCAGCGACACCGGATCGAATCACCATCGCGTGGCCGTCCTTGAAGACGGTGACTTCGCGAATGGGCAGATCAGTCTCGCCAGACGCGAATCCGGACAGCAGAGCAAGCGAGCACACAGCGAGTCGACGAGTGTTCATCATGATGAGTCTCCTTCTATTTACTTGTACCATTCAAATCGATCTTCGGCCGTCACGAGTGTGTCACAGCGCTCGACCCGAAGTGTGTGCAGCGGCTCAATCGGGGGGGACAGTCACCCGTTCAGCCTCACTCGGGATTGCCGACCGGTGATCAGAACAGACACTCGACTGGATTTTGCGGTATCATCGGGCCCATGAACGCCAACTTTTTGCCCATGATGCTCGCAAGCGTACTGTGTGTACTTGCGCCCGCCCAGACGATCGAGCCAGAAATCGGGCTCACGATGCGCGATGTGCTCGATTCCGCGAACAACACAACCGTTCGCGCCGGCACAATGCGCGTGTGGGAAGACCGGGCGGCCCGCGAAGGCAAGATCATTTCGCTGGATGTCATTGTCCTTCCGGCCACCGGCGACAAGCGTGTGCCCGACCCCGTGTTCGTGTTCACGGGGGGGCCCGGCCAGAGTGCGGCGACCACGGCCAGTGTCTGGCGAAACCACTGGATGCGCGATCAACGCGACATCGTGCTCATCAGTCAGCGAGGCACGGGCGGCGACAACCGCCTGTCGTGTGACCTGCCTGGTTCGGACGACAATCTGCAATGCTATCTCGAACCGCTCTTTCAGGAAGAACCGTTTCGAGACTGTCTCGAGCAACTGGCAAAACAGTTTGACCTGACGCAATATGGCACCGCCATCGCGATGGACGACATTAACGATGTACGCGCGGCACTCGGGTATGAACAGATCAACCTGTACGGCGGGTCATATGGCTCACGGGCTGAACTCGAATACATTCGGCGCCATCCGTCCACCGTGCGGACCGCCATCCTCAACAGCGTCGCGCCCGTGTCCTTCATCAATCCGCTGTATCACGCATGGGGGGCGCAGCATGCGCTCGACATGATCCTCGCAGACTGCGCGGCAGACCCGGCGTGTGCAAACGCGTACGGCGATCTGCGTGCGAACTTCGCTGAACTACAAGCGCGGCTTGAAAAGGGACCGGTGACTACGGCCGTGACACACCCGCAAACAGGCGAACGGGTCACCATTGCGCTCGATAAAGAATCATTCGGCGAAGGGCTTCGCGTGATGATGTACTTTGATCGTTCGCAGATCCCGTTCCTGCTCCATCGAGCATACCAGGGCGACTACACCCCGTTCGCTGAGCGTGCGATCCAGGTTTCGCGTGGCATCCGTGGCATACTTTCGTTTGGAATGCTGCTGTGCGTGACCTGCGCTGAAGATGTCGATCGAATCACCGAAGAGATGATCGTTGCGGAGACGGCGAACACATTCCTTGGCGACGGACGCATCCGGCGGCAAATGGCGGTGTGCGCGTTCTGGCCAAGATCCAAACTGCCCGCTGACGCAGCCGATCCGGTGACGCGTGATGTACCCGTCCTGCTGCTGAGTGGTCGGTACGACCCAGTGACGCCTCCGCGATGGGGGGAAGAGGCTGCACAACATCTCCCGAGCAGCCTGCATGTTGTGGGCCCGGGTTCGCACGGGCAGAGCGGCGGCTGTATCGATTCGATTATGGCGGAAGTGCTCGAACGAGGAACGGTTGACGGAATCGATGTTGCCTGCGTCGAAGGTCTTAAACCCGCAGCATTCCGCCTTCCTCAGAACGATCCAGCGAACGACCCAGATTAAAGGCGGGTTCTCGTACACGGCTTGTGATTCGAATTTTGGGAAGGTTCAATCCAACAATGAAAACGGGGTCAGCCTTGCGGCCAACCCCGTGTCAATGAGTTTGATAACTGAATCACCGTACCACTTCATGATTAGCGAGATCGATCGAGGTCGATCAATAACGCGTAGCAATTTCAGCGCGAACCCTTACGGGCAGCCAGCCGAGAAAAGACCGAGATACTGAAGCACATCGGCAAAGTCGAGCACATCGTCATCAATGAAGTCGGCTCGCAGATCACCCGCAGCGAAGTACCCGAGGAAGATCTGGACATCGAAGAAGTCCAACATGTCATCGGTGTTCAGATCTGCAGGACAGTCCACAATGCACGAGCCACTAAAGATGATGTCGGCAATCTGCATCGAGTTGGCCGCCCCCTCGTCACGAAGAGTCGGGAACACCATCTTGTATGCGGCATAGGCGGTTGCATTGTCAACAGCGACTGACGGTGCCATGGTCTGGCGATCGACGGGCAGATCAATGATGTCACTGTCAACCAGCGTCCAATTCTCGCCGTCGCCGGGGCTGTTGTCTTCGCTGACGATTGCGTCATTCGTGCCATAGAGCTCCCAACTGCTCGGGTCACGCTCGGGTGAATCGTTTGCTGTGGTCATTCTGAATGACTCGATGATGGGGCTCTGGCCATCTGCACGCCACACGATGAAACCAGTATTCGCCCGGCCAAAATTGAGGTACTTGGAGTTTGAATCGTCATCAAGCGCAAACCCGGGTGCTTCGCCGCCGGGGTAACTACTTTCTGACTGCAAACGCCCCACCGCGAGCGCCGGATCGCCACTCGCAAGAATCTGGTCGCCGCTTCCTGCTGAACCGGTGAACAGACTGATGTCGGCGACCTGCATCGAATTAGCCGCAGGGCCGTTCTTGAGTGTCGGGAACAAAACTTTGTACGAGGTGTACGAATTGCCGTTGGCGAAATCGTACACCGGGCCTTCGACCTGACGATCGTCAGGCAGATTGCCGTCGCCCGTTGCAATGAGCGTCCAGTTCTCAGCAAAACCATCACTGTTGTCGCCGCTGGCGATCGCATCGTTCGTGCCATAAAGCTCCCAAGAGCCGGGATCACGCTCTGGAGAATCGTTCGCCGTCGTCATGCGCATGCTCTGCACCGTCGATGAGCCGAAGCTTGGCGTCATGATCAAACCGGTGCCTTCTTTACCGAAGTTGAGGTATTTGGATCCGGCGTTCTGGTCAAGTGCAGATCCAGGAGCTTCGCCGCCGGGGTAATTGCTGGCGACCGATACATCCGAATCGACCGCCAGGATCGGGTCGCCGAACGCGAAGACCTGGGCGGAGGCACTCGCCGCACTCAGACCGGCCACAGCCGTCATCATCACGGCAGTCGTCATCACACTTCGTTGTTTCATGGATCACCTCTCTCTTTCAAAAAACTGACTTCAACTTCCACTGCCGAGCCACGGGACAGCCGCGACCAACAATCACTCAAAAAACAGATGGTTATTGAGACTAGCAGGCAGTTTATCGACCACCAAGGATGAATCACAAAACGACCGAGAACCTTGTGCAAACCTGTGTCTCGACCCTCTCGAAATTCGAACGAAGACTGAGCGTTTTGGAGACAACGGAGTTTCTCAAGCCCTCTGGTGACAGAAGCCGAATCACTCCGTCTTCGGCTACGATGACCATGAGACCGATTCACGGTCCATTCCAGACTGTTCTCCAGCTCACGAGGGCTCGTCCATGTCAGATTTTTTCGATGTTGCCATCGTCGGCGGCGGACCAGCGGGCACGACCTGCGCGTCACTCCTCCGCAAATACAACCCCGAACTTCGCGTCGGTATCTTCGAGAAAGAGAAGTTTCCGCGCGAACATGTCGGCGAGAGCCAGTTGCCTCTCATTGGCACCATCCTCAACGAGATGGGCTGCTGGGACAAGGTCGAAGCCGCTGACTTTCCGGTGAAGCTCGGCGCGACCTACCGCTGGGGCTCGAGCCCGGAGATGTGGGATTTCGAGTTTATCCCGTTCAGCGAATTCCGAGATGACCCGCGCCCCGCCACTTTCAGCGGGCAACGCCAATGGACCGCATTCCAGGTCGACCGATCCATCTATGACAAGATTCTTCTAGACCACGCTGCCGAACTCGGAACTGAAGTCTTTGAAGAAACACTCGTCACTTCGGTCAATCGAAACGAAGTCAACGCCGATCGAATCGAAAGCCTGACGCTGAGCGACGGCCGGTCTGTAACCGCGACCACTTTTGTCGATGCTTCTGGACATGTTGGCATCATCCGCCGTGCGATGGATGTTGATGTGACCTATCCGGGCAATATCAAGAATGTCGCGTTCTGGGATTATTGGGACAACGCCGAGTGGGCCGTATCAATCGGCACCGGCGGTACGCGTGTGTTCGTGCTCTCGATCGGGAGCGGCTGGATCTGGTTCATTCCGATTCGTAAGGACCGCGTGTCGATCGGGTATATCTGCCCAAGCCAATTCTATAAAGACAGTGGCAAAAGCCCGGAGGAAATCTACAACTGGGCCATCGAGCAAGAGCCTTTTGTCCAGCAGCACATTCAGAACGCCTCGCGAGACGGCACCGTTCACGCAACCAAGGATTGGTCATTCCTCTCAAAACGAATGACGGGCGACAACTGGTACATCGTTGGTGAAGCCGCCGGATTTGCAGACCCGATCCTCGCGGGGGGGATGATGCTGGCCCACGCTGGCGCCCGTGAACTGGCATATATCATTCTCGAAGAACATCGTGGCAATCACGATGCCAAGTGGCTTCGCCAGCACTATGAGCATGTGCAAACGCGCCGCATCAACCAGCACATCCAGTTCGCTGATTTCTGGTACGCGGGCAACGGGCAGTTTACCGACCTCGAAGAACACACCAAAGCCATCGCACGCAAGGCGGGAATCAAGATGAACGCAAAATCCGCCTTCCAGTGGCTCGCCAATGGTGGGTTCCTCGATGATGTGCCCGGTCGCGCGGGTGTCGGTGGACTCGATATTGCTGCGACCAAAGAAATCACCGGTCTCTTCACCGGTGAGCAGACCTCGGCTGGCTGGAAACTCAACGATTTCAACTCGTTCAGACTGAACCTCTCGCGGGCAACCAAAGAGAAGTTCCCGCTCTTTTACGACGGTCGTATCGAGGAAGCAGTCGGCTATCGTCGTGGCGTGAAGTGGTTGCCACTTGTCACGCACAATGCCATTCTCGTTGAACTTCTCCAAAAACACAACGATGTGCATGACCTCATTGATGGTTTGCGCAAGTTCTACACCTCGCGGCGCGGCAAGACCGCCGACCGGGCGGCGGTCAATGTGCAGCAGGCGATGGCCACGCTCGAAGTTCTGCTCGTTGATGGATGGGTTGAAGGCAAGTTCAACCCCAAGAGGCCGAAGTTCTCAATTCAATCAAAGGGTGAAGACGGGATGATCCACGCCAATCGCGATGTTCAGAAAAACGCGGTCGATACGAACAACTAGCAGGCACAAAAGGTGCTCTTACCCCCCGTCAGCGATCGCTGCCCGCAGGCGTTCGATATTCTGCTGCATTCGTGTAATGAAGTCACCTTGGTCCGAGCCCGATTCGCACGGATCAAAAACGATGCTCTCCGCTCCGACTTGCTCGCGAACTGCCTCGATGTTTGCAACAATGGGCATCGACTCCCACAACATGATGCGTGTTCGGCCCGCCAGTTCATCCGAATCGATCGAACGCAACTGCTCTGTCTGTTCTGCACTGATCGGCTCGTCGGGAGCAAAGTCAAAGTTTTTGAGCGACCAGTCATACCGTCTTGCGAGATAGTTGTACGCCGGATGGTTCGCCATCAAGATGACCTTTTGCATCTCGTCGTTCAGCTTGCGCAAGTCTTGATCGAGATCCCGCAAGTCGCGTTCGAGTTGAGCGAAACCGGTATCAAACTGCGATGCAGACTGAGGGAACGCACGCTTAAGTCCTTCATGAACTGCATGAGCCTGTTGCAGCGCCAACACCGGGTCGAGCCAGGTGTGGCCATCAATGCCTTCGTGCGAGTGACTCCCCGCAGGGCCGTGGCTGTGCGTTGTCGCGGTTTCATACTTCAGGTATTTGTCCGCAAACGAACGCGAGGTATCGACCAGTCGACTCCTTGTTAACGGGGCCGTGACAACCCACGACTCAAAAGATGCGCCGTTTACAAACACAACGGTCGCCTGTTGCATCAGCCGAATATCGTTGGAAGAAGGATGCCAGGTCGCCGGGTCTGCATCATTTGAAACCGGGCAGACGACATCAACCTGCCCGCCTCCAATGCGTTCGGCAAAGTATGTGAGGGGGTAAAACGAAGTGACGGCCGTCTGCGACTCGGCGGACTGCTCTGGTTTGTCTGCGTCCGGTCCTTCGCTGTGCCCACACGACACCAACGCCATTCCGACAACGACTCCCAACAGGGCTATACCAAGTGATCTCTTCAAAGCGAGCACGCACAATCCTCCAAATTCATTAGATCAAAGCCATCAACTCAGGCGCCAGCGCTCGTGCTGCGAATGACAGTGCAATCGCAAGCACGATACCGACACACGCTAAACCGCCAAACTCGGCTGCGAACATGCACGGTATCGTCCACTGAGCACACCCTATTCTAGTCATGGTCTGCCGTTCGCGGGCTCTCATACGATACGACAACGCCAGAATGAGGAGTGCAAGCATGAGATTTGTCGCAACAAACGCGACCGACACCGCATCGATCACCGACTTGATGCGCACGACATACGCCAATAGTTCATCCGTCACTCGCGACGGTGAGACCACCTGGTTCAACTTCGACAAATTGATCTCGGTTTTGAGGAGTGTCTCTGCCCGCTGATCATCAGGGATGATCAGCACACTGGTCAGCGGCAACGACCGTGGATCATCATGCAAGTGGTACGCATTAAGCGCCCCCTGCTCGACTTCCTGATATTCGATCACGGCACCACTGAGTGCCGTATCTGCTCCTTGTCTGTTCAAGACCATGGATGGATCATCTTGAGCGATCGCAGCAGCCTCATCATGTCCATGCACAATACCGTCAAGCAGCCACGCCGTCGAGATGTCGACAAAAACGACATCGTCATCAGGGCTGTCCGTTGTTTCGAGTACACCGACAATCTTTAAACGAATCGCGGGCGCTTTCGAGATATCGTACAAATCCTCTTGATCTGAGAAGATGGATTCGCCGACAGCAAGACCTTCCTTCTGAGCGACACGCGACCCGAGCACGCACGCACCCAGCCCCGTAGGCCATCCCCCCTCCGCATATTCGAATGATCGCAAGGTGGTATATTCATATCCGGTTCCGACGACGACAGAGCCGCGTGCCGTGTGCCGGATGTGCATCGGAATCGCTATGCCGAGCCCCTGATCCTGCACATCCATCGCGAAGCCCATTGTTGTCGGCACCACCGAAGCCTGCCGAAAGTGCGTCGTCGCCAGCACAAGGTCGAACCGCGACCCGCGTGACCCCGCCACCAATGGCGTGCGTTCGGCCCGGTCGCGCAGTGACTGGTCATAGCGGCTCATCAACATCGAGGTCGTGAGCGGCAACGCCGTTGCAATCAATAAACACAGCGTGAGAATCACACTCTGTACGCCATGCGAGCGCGCATGCATGAACGCAAGATAAATCGGCCCAACGATCATGGGCTGGGCTCCGCAACGCTTTGCTGATTCAAAGTGTCCAGGTGGATCACCCGATCAAACAACTTGAGTAACTCATGATTGTGCGTCACAACCAGCATGGCGGCACCGGATGTCGTCACATGCTCAAGCAAAAGTTCGATGACACCAGATGCATTCTTCGGATCAAGATTTCCGGTTGGTTCGTCGGCAATAACAAGTTCCGGCTGGGTCACAAGTGCACGGCACACCGCCACCCGCTGGCGTTCACCTTGCGACAACCGAGTCGGTTTTCGATTGAGAAGATGACCGACACCCAGTGTTGAAGCCAACGCACGACTTCGCCTTCGGGCTGCCACCATGTCGCCGGTGGCTGGAGAAAGCCGGTACGGCAACAGGATGTTGTCCAGAGCGCTCAAGTAATCGAGCAACTCGAACTCCTGAAACACCATGCCGATGCGCCGGATGCGTTGAGCGCGCCGCTCGGGCTCACTCAGTCTGCTCATGACCACATCACCGACGCGAACCTCACCGCGCTGCGGCACGAGCACGCCCGACAGCAGGTTGATGAGCGTTGTCTTGCCACATCCGCTGTGACCGACACACGCCACGCGTTCACTCGGCGCAATCTCGAGTGATGGAACGGCCAACGCGAACCCGTCTCGCTCGGGGTATGTGAATGCAACATCGGCAAAGGACGCAGCCGGTGCTGTCATATCTCCCCATCCAAAAACTGAGGCGGTGCCTTGGTCTCAGGGTCCAGGCGAACCTGGCTGAGCATTCGATTGCCGGTGATACGCCAGCCGTCGGTCAGTTGGGCGACCGTGTACTCAGCGGTGTACTCATTCGATCGTTCATGTGAATGGCCGTAGTGATAGACAACGCCATCGACTTGCCACTTGGCTCGAACGGAAAATGCCGGAACATCATCTTCACCGATCATGCCTGTCGAGAGGACCTCGACTTCCATCAAGCGTACAGCAGACACCCGGCTGACCGCGCCACCTTCGTCGTACATGATCAGGCTGCGATAGATCTCATCGTACAGCGTCTCCAGCAGATCACCCGAGACACTGCGGGCGAGTGCGTCATATATCTCGCCTCGCTGTTCGTAGTCAAACGCTCGATAGATATTGGCGTGCAACGGTTCAAAGATGGCTCGGGCCTCTGCTTCTGTCAACTGCCCGCCGCCGATCGGAGCCAGTTCGACGACCCCCACCGTTCGAAATGCGGGAGCAACGGCAAACAGAAACACGCCGCCCGCTATCCAGCCGAACCGCTTGCCTGACTTGGCGATCCCGCTGGCCAGCAACGCCAAGCCGGTGATGGCAAGACTGAACGCAAACATCGGCAATCGCACGGTGCCGGTTGTACTGGCGAACGCACCGTCCGGTACCGGCTCGAATCGTTCTTCGCGTGTCTTACCAGTCCCGTGCCAGATCTGCTCGGGCTCGGTTGGTGTAAAACTGAGGATCGACACACGACCCTCCGCGCTCAACTGGGCTTGGATGGTCATCGGAGGGAAGTTACCCTCGCTGTCAGGCAACGCCAAGACATCCGGTGGAAACACGCTCCACACGAACCGCACATTGCGAGGCAGCGACTTGCCTGGGTAGGTGATCTCGAGTTTGGCGCGAAGGAGCCCACGCATGCCCGAGTTCGGGAACAGCGGCAAGTTCTCAAGCCCCGGTCGAATCATCTCAAACGCGTCGAAGACTGGCTCAACCTCGACGCCATCGATCTCGACAAGAAACTGATTGCGGAAGAACGCCTCGAGTGCATCCTTCAGCATGGGCTCTTCGATCACATCAAGTGCGTCGGGCGACTCACGATTGATCTCGACAATCTCATCGACGAACGCCAGATTGATCATCATCCCGAACTGAACGCCTGATTCGTCAATCTCTGCCCGAATATCCGCGTGAGGTCCGTCCTGAGGGTGAACTACTTCGCCCGCAGACCCCACCGAAAGACCGAACACCACCAGCAGCACCATGAGTTTGACGAGCACCAACTGTCGCACGGGCGGTATCCTTTTCTATCAACGGCTCGTCAGGGGCGGTATTCGGCCGCATTCAATCCGACGAGTTGTAGGCGATTCATCATAGAGTCGCTACACTATTCGGGTCAGGACTCACGAAGAGAACATGCCAAGGAGAACCCATGAAGAAATCGTCAATGCCCGGTTGGGCTGCATGTCTGGCCGTTTGCTCGGCTTTCACCGCTCACGCCAACGAACCCGGCGACGCGCCCATCGCGGATGCGCTCGCCTCGGTCTCTGAGCAGGTTCGAATCTATAACGACCACCTGACAATCCTCGCCAGTCCGTGGATGGAGGGTCGTGTACCCGGCTCGCGCGGCATGGAACTTGCGCGCGAATATGTCGAAGTGCACATGATGCAGACCGGTCTGCTCCCGGCGTTCCCGGAGACCGCAACCGGTGCTGATGGGTCAGAGGTCATCACACCCAACGCGACCTACCGCCAACAGTTCCCCCTTGGTGGCACCAGCAAGGTCACCGCCGAGTCGATAACCACCAACATCAACGGCAAGCAGTCCGAACTCGTCGCGGGCACCGACTTCTCGGTACTCGGTCTCGGTTCAAACGGCGCGGCGCAAGGCGGACTCGTGTTTGTTGGTTATTCAGTCAACGACGGGCCGGACGGTTACTCCAGTTTCAATGACGACGATGACCTGACGGGCAAGATCGCTGTCATGCTGCGGTTTGAACCGGTCGATGACGACGGCTCGAGCCGGTGGGCAGATGGCAACGGCTGGTCCAACCGCGCTTCGTTTGCAACGAAGATGGCGGCTATCCGCGACCGCAACCCGGCAGCGGTGATCATCGTCAACACACCCGGCACCAATGACCCTCGAGCCGGCCAGTTGATGGGTGCCAACAGTGCGGGGGGGCGAACCCTTGATTGCCCTGTCCTGATGATGTCAACCGAAGCGGGCGACAAGTTGGTCTCACAGGCTGATGCTGAAGGCCGCTCACTGCTCCAGCTGCGTCAACTCGCCGACGAAGGCCGCGCGATTGTTCCGCTCAACGGCTCGATGTCGCTTGAAGCCAAGATCGAACGCGAATCACTCATCGCGGAAAATGTTGCAGGTATCCTCCCTGGCAAGGGCGACCTTGCCGATGAATACATCGTCGTCGGTGGCCACCTCGACCACCTCGGCATGGGTTACTTCGGTTCCCGCAGCGGCCCGGGCGAACTGCACCCCGGCGCTGACGACAACGCCTCGGGTGCTGCTGGCATTCTGATCTTCGCTGACAACATGAAGCGGACCTATGACGCATTGCCCGCGGATGCCGACGCCCGGTCGATTATCTTCATGTGCTTTGATGCGGAAGAATCGGGGCTCAACGGCTCGCGTTACTACACCAACAACCCGATCGTCCCGATTGACGATCACATCTTCATGGTCAACTTTGACATGATCGGTCGCCTGGAGAACAAACGACTGAGTGTGTCTGGTTACACAACTGCGGAAGGTTTCAAGGAATGGCTTCAGCCTTACTTTGCCGACACGCCGTTGACAGTCGTGCAGAACGACCGGATCAATGGCGCGAGTGATCACACGCCATTCATGCAGAAGCAGGTTCCCGTGCTCTTTGGTATCTGTGCCGATTTCCACGCCGATTATCACACCCCGAGCGATGTGAGTTCGCTCATCAACCGCGTCGGTGCGGTCGAGACCATTGATCTGTTCTCGAACATCGTCACCGGCGTTGCGACGCGGCCCGAACGACTGACCTGGGCAAGTACAGATCGCGGCGACAACGCACGACAGGGCGGTCAGCAGCGCGGCGGCGAGAGCGGCATCAAGGTCCGCGTCGGTGTCATGCCCGGCTACAACGCCGAGGGCGAAGGCGTGCCGATCGAAGAGGTCACGCCCGAGAGTTCAGCTGCGCGTGCGGGCGTCGTTGCCGGCGACAAGTTGATCCGCTGGGACGGGCAGAAGATCGAAGACATCTACGCCTGGATGGACATGCTCGGTAAAGCCAACCCGGGCGACAAGATCAAGATCGGCGTGCTGCGTGATGGCAAGGAAGTCACGCTCGACATCGAACTCGACGGCCGATGATTCGCCATAGACCGTCGTTTCACTGATCGTAACAACTGAGCACAATCACGCGGGCACCCACGAGGGTGCCCGCTTTTCATGGAACCCCCGTCCGACGAGCGACGAGCCGGACGATCGATCGAGGGAGCGCAACCATTGTGAGGCCGCCGCATTGGGCCCGGTCCGAGCCTTGAATGGCAAGTCGATCCAGATACCGCTCGTTGTTGTCCTGTCCATGGCCAACTTGAAGATCTGAGCTTGGTTCATCCTGTGGAATCAATTCTGTTCGAGTCCAAACGGGAGTGTGAGTAGAAGCCGTTTCCAGTGCGACATGCTCGCGAGCATCACATCGACCGTCGCTCGTGAATCGACAGTTTCGACAACGCCATAGTGGAAGTTGGCGGCGTCGTCTGATCCTTGGTCGCGGAGCAGTGCACGGAGTTTCCTGTTGCCGTCATTCGGTTATGGCAAGACTGACTGCGTCTGATAGGAAATGCGCACTGAATAAATCGCATGTGATATTGCTTCGAAACTCACGCGTACATAATACACATAGTTTACATTATCGATGATTGGATTGAATGTGTTCGGCGTTGAGTCACTCCAACGCCCGTCTGCATCCAAGCCTGAACTGACGATTGCCATTGTTTCGCGGCCATCAGGGTCCAGCTCTTGTCTGTACAGCTGAACAACAAGTTGGTCGGCATCAGAAAGATTGTATCCGGTCGCATACAAGGCAACCACTTCCGCACCGTGTGGGAGATGCACGGGCGCCCAGGCAATGATTCTATTTGGGCTGATTGTATGAATGCTCAGATTACCTGAGTTGTCTTCGTAGAGCGTTGCCCCCAAAAAGTCTGCGGCGGAAAGTGTGTACCATCGAGTCGTTGGGTCAACGGTCACGCTTGCCGCAGTGATATCACCAGCCACCGCCAAGTCACCCGATCCGACTGAAGAGTTATTGCTCCCCACCGCGACGCCACCGTTTGCGTTCACGCGAAATCGTGTGGTTCCACCCACTTGCACACGGAACGCCGATTCGCCTGCATTTGACGAAACATGCAAACGATCGGTCGGTCCGTCTTGACCAATTCCAACTCGTCCCTCGACACCATTACGACCCAAGATCACATTGCCACCCTCAACATTGAGAAACAGCGTTGCCAGTTCACTATTAAAACGAGCCATGATCTCGTTATTGTCGAACGCCAGGTTGTCGTCTGTCGGTGAACCAAGCACAAGGTACCCCTGTTGGTTCTGCCCGGCATCTTGACCGCCAAAGATATGCAAACTGCCCGTCGGCACGCCTCCGATACCGATCCAATTCCCGTCCGAGTTCATCGCCCCGCCAGAGACGCGGAGGAGACTCGAGGCTTCATTGGCCAACGCAAAAGTACTATCAAAGAGATGGAGTCCCCCACCCGCTAAATATGTGTTAACATTGTCGATGCCATCGGCGAACCCCGACGGCACATTCGTCAGCCCATTCCAACTCGTCGTCCCGGGGGGGCCCATGTTGCCTTGCGGTCCTTGTTCGCCTTGTGGCCCTTCGGGCCCGATCGGTCCTGTGTCGCCCTGCGGACCTTGTGGTCCTTCTTCGCCTTGCGGTCCTTCGGGTCCGGCCGAACCAACATTCCCATTGATCGCAAACAGCGCCACCGGAGCGGCCGTGACGGGCTACCGTGTCGTCAGTGTGGTGAACGAGCCAGCACCAGCGGGTGAAGGAACATCAATCTCGATCCAGCGCGGGTCGCCGTCAAACGCGTCAATGCCGAAGTCGAGCCCCACGGTGAATCGGCCATCGACGACGGTGTGATTGTTGATCGAAACCGGCGTACCAATCAGCGTCCCCCCGGCTGCTGCGTCATAGAGCCGGAAGGCGAAATCGGCGGTGCCATTGAGCGGCTCGTCGTTCATGAGCAACTCGCCCTGGTACGAGATCTCGTCGACCATGCCTGCGGACATTCCGGCTGAAGCTCGGGCGGGCATCGCCGCTGTACACACTGTCAGAGCGGCTGCCGCCACGATCGCACAAACATACTTCATCTTTCAATCCTCCACGCTGGCCAGCATCAGCGGGCAAAGTCCCAGCATCCATCCGGCACCGTTGCCGGGGGGTTTCGACCCAGTATACAGACCCTCGGCGGGCATTCAAGACCCCTTTTGTGGTTCTGCAGCGTCCCTCGGTCGTGCTCAACATTGCCACCACTTGCGGATTTGGTCATGCCATTGACGAAAGAATAACGGATGGCAGATTCAGCAGAGTTTGGTCCGCGTTGGCACCCGCGCCGCTTGAACTGACACGGACACTGCTGAAGCGGGCGCCATGTTTGTTTGCGATGAAATCATCAACACTCGAGCCGACCGAGCAAGAGCTTGTGATGCCACGATAAAAGCTCGCGATGAGGAAGCAAATGCTGACGCGGCGGCTCCAAAAGCTTGAGCCGACCAAGCAAAAGCTCGAGCCGACAGCGCAAAAGCGAAAGCTTTTCTCATCGCCGCTCGCGTTATCACGGACCCAGCAGCGGGTCTCCCCCTCGAAACTGCCGCAATATCCGCACATGATCGAGCCATGTTCGATGCAATTCGCACCTGAATCGACCAATCGGCCGATTCTGCGTTCGTACCTGAGCCTTGTACCACTGCAGCTGCCTTCTGACGCTGTGGCACGGACTGGTAAGTCATAAGGGGTCGGAGTCCAGTCCCAATTGTCGTGTTCGTATCGTACCCCGGATTTTAATTGTGAGCGAGCGAGCAGGGTTGATACAATCGAGGGCTCTCAAAGCGGTAGAAACGCGAAGGACAACCAGTCCTGCCATAGGTTTGCGAGGAGAGATTGATGACTCGGACTTGGGGACAGAAAGTCGCGTCGTGTGGAGTTTGGCTCGTGATGTGGTTTACGGGGTTCACAGTCTCCGCCACGTCGGCTCAGGACTGTTTTGGCATCGTGGACATGGGCACGATGGGGGGATTTCACTCTGAAGCTCATGCTGTCTCGGCCGACGGATTCGTCGTGGTTGGGCATGTGATCACCACGTCGGGCGATAGGCACGCCTTTCGTTGGACGGCGAACGAGGGCGTGCAGGACCTCGGCACGCTGGGGGGAGCCAACTCGTGGGCGAATGCTGTTTCGGCTGATGGATCTGTCGTGGTTGGGTCCTCGAACTCCGCATCGGGACACGAACACGCCTTCCGCTGGACGGCGGGCGGGGGTATGCAGGACCTCGGCACGCTGGGGGGATTACACTCGGTAGCCCGTGGTGTTTCGGCTGACGGATCCATCGTGGTTGGGTCCTCGAACACAGCGTCAGGCCCCGGGCATGCCTTCCGATGGACGACGGCAGGGGGCATGCAGGACCTCGGCACGTTGGCGGGGGGATCCGTATCGGACAGTCATGCTATTTCGGCCGACGGATCTGTCGTGGTTGGGTACTCGAAACCCGCATCGGGCTACGAGCATGCCTTCCGATGGACGACGGCAGGGGGCATGCAGGACCTCGGCACGCTGGGGGGAGCCAACTCGTGGGCGAATGCTGTTTCGGCTGACGGATCCGTCGTGGTTGGTCGCTCGTTCGTCTCGCCGACATACAACGCCTTTCGCTGGACGGCGGGCGGGGGTATGGAGGACCTCGGCACGCTGGTTGGATTCTGGACAGATGCTCGTGCTGTTTCGGCTAGCGGATCCGTGGTGGTTGGTCGCTCATATACCGCATCGGGCGATTACCACGCCTTCCGCTGGACCGCGAGCGGGGGTATGCAGGACCTCGGCACGCTCGAGGGAGATAACTCCTGGGCTCATGGTGTCTCGGCCGACGGATTCGTCGTGGTTGGGGGTTCGGATACCGATTCGGGCACATTCCACGCCGTTCGCTGGGGCAGCGACTCAGACGGCGACGGGCTGCTCGACTGCTGGGAGACCAACGGTATCGACATCAATGCTGACGGCATCATCGACCTCGATCTGCCCGCGATGGGCGCACGGGTAGACCGCAAGGACATCTTCGTCGAGGTTGATGCCATGGTCGGCCGTGCGCCCACCTTGGCTGAACTGCAAGGGGTCACCAACGCGTTCGATCAGGCACCTGTGCCAGCGCCCTCGAGCGGCGGCCAGGGCGGGATCGCTCTCCATATCCTGATCGACGAAACCAACATCGCACGCGCGCCTTTCCCTGGCGCGTTCACCGACTTCGACGCCATCAAGGCAGTCCGATACGGTACCGCCGCCGAGCGTGCCAACCCAAACTGGGCGAATATCAAAGCAGCTCGAGACAAATCCTTCCGCTACTGCATCTTTGCCGACACATACAGCGGCTCGAATAGTTCAGGGCTGGCCGAGTATCCCGGCAATGACTTTATGGTGACGCTCGGCGGGTGGACGCCTGCGGGCGGAACCGCCGACCAGCGGGCGGGCACCTTCATGCACGAACTCGGCCACACGCTGGGGCTGGGCCACGGCGGCTCGGACCGCACGCACTACAAACCGAACTACTACTCGGTCATGAACTACCGTTGGCAGACTCCACAGTCGAGCTACGCCAGCTTGTGGCGTCTTGACTACTCGCGCGAGGCACTCGCACCACTCAACGAGACCGCGCTCGACGAGTCGGCCAGCCTTGGCGCAACACGACCCGAGTACGCGGCCGTGCAGGTCCCCTTCACCACAACAGCCAATACTTGGGCTTGGGCAAACCTGGCAGGAGGGTTCATGGTGGATTGGAACGGCGACGGTATGACGCCGGCGGGCCAGCCAGTCGTCGCGGCCGACATCAATCGACAGTCACCCATTGATTCGCCGGGCGCACTGACCTCGTTGACGGGTTTCAACGATTGGGCCAACCTGCGGTACGCGCTGACCGGGAATCCAAACTTCGGCGACGGCCGAGACGAGACGACGATCGACGATGAGTTCGACCTCACGGAGTTCGAGATCAACGAACAGATCCCACCGCCACCGCCGCTCTGTGATGCAGACCTCAACAATGACGGTGTACTCGACTTCTTTGATATCCAGACGTTCCTGAACTGGTTCGCGGCGGGAGATCCACGAGCCGATTTCACTCCGGATGGCGAGTTTGACTTCTTTGATGTTCAAGCATTCCTGAATGCGTTCGCTTCAGGCTGCCCCTGACACGCCGCAGGGGTGATATTGCAGATTGCCGTAACCGTGGCTTTGCATGACCACGAAAACGGGTCGTGCGCAGTCCGACCATGGTCATACAGGGCAATGATCGTGCATTTCACAATTGCTTCGAGTTTTGCATCCCGTGCCCGCTCTTCTAGATAAGAAACGGTCACTGCCGCTCGACTGGTCACGCGCAACATTGACCGGGCGCACATCACCGGAAATTTCAAAGTTTCTTGCCCTCGCCGTTCGATATGCACGGTCGAATGAAGCGATGGCGACATGGCCGCTCATGGACGGGTGGCTGGCGACCCATCACACCTCATGGCGGCGGCCTCGAACCCGCTGACCAATAGAAGGAGGGCCAGCATGGCCAAAGTGGTACCGGATAGCCGGACAGACATGATCGCATGGTTCGCCCAGCGCGCACCCATCTGGGCCGCCAACGGCGCCAAGATCGGACTCACACCAGAACAAATCACCGCACTCGCTGGCTTTGTCAATACTGCACAAACCACCGAAGCCGCCGCGTTTGCAGCCAGAGCCGCCTCAAAAGACGCAACGGTTGTCTATCACAACGAAGCCGAAGTCCTCCGCGATTTCGGGGCCGGGCTCGTCAAGACCATCAAGGCCTATGCCGACGCGACCGACAACCCCAATGTCTACTCGGACGCCTCCATCCCGCCGCCGGCCCCCCCGGCCCCCCTCGGACCGCCGGCCACCCCCACCGATGTGACCGCCTCGATCAACAACGAAGGTCATGTCGAACTCAATTGGAGCGGCAGCCGAGCCGGCGGCACCTCTTTCCTCGTCGAACGAACCGTCACACCCGTCGGCGGCTCAACCGGCGCATGGACCCTGCTCGCCAGCGTCGAAGAACGCGACTTCATCGACACCGCCGTCCCGCAAGGGCTCGCCTCCGCCCTCTACCGTATCAAAGCCCAACGCGCCGGCGGCACGAGCGTCGCCAGCGAACCCGGCCAGGTGCTCTTCGGTACGGCCAGTGCCGGGTCCGGCCAAACGGCCAGCAACCTGAACCTCGCGGCGTAGAAGACGGCAAACGGCAACTGGCTTTCGGCAATGAATGCAGACATGAGCCCCGGGCTGTTCGCCGGGGTTTTTTCGTGCGCCCCACGATACCGTAGAACCGAACGACCCGATCTCTCATTGGATCATCAGTCACCTCGAAGTTTGATCCACCACGCCCATCGACCAGCCGCATTCAGGACACACCTCGTGCGCCGCCCCACGAAGGTCATAGCCGCACTGAGGGCACACGCCGCGCGTCGCCAGATCAATCGTCTGGTTCGGATTCGGCCGCTTGAACATGGCGACCAAGCCTGACTTCTTCAACTCGCCGACATCCATGAATGTCGACACCAACTCCCACCCCTCATCGCCGAGACGGTTCAGCACCGCATCCATCTCGAGGACATCCACCCGGTTGTTGATGATGCCGGAAAACTCGATTCGAACGGTCTTGTACTGCCATTGCATGACGGTATCTCCAAGAAAGAGGATCGCGAATGCTAGGGCCGCTCCGAAACATGACTGCTGTGGGCTGCACCATGAAACCACACCGGCTAAACTCCGAAGAACCCAATGTCGAAAGGGGACAACATGGACTTTTGGAAAAAGCTCAAAGGCGAGCTCATCGATATCATCGAGTGGCCGGTCGAACGACCAGACACCCTCGTGTGGAAGTTCCCACGCGATAACAACGAAATCAAGAACGGCGCCCAACTGATCGTCCGCCCCGGCCAGGCCGCGGTCTTCGTCGATCAGGGCCGCGTCGCCGATGTCTTTGAACCGGGCCAGTACAAACTCTCGACCGACAACATCCCGATCCTCTCCACGCTCAAGGGCTGGAAGTACGGATTCGAAAGCCCGTTCAAGGCCGATGTCTACTTCGTCGCGACCAACCGATTCACCGACCTCAAATGGGGCACTATGAACCCGGTCATGATCCGTGACCCCGAGTTCGGCCCGGTCCGCCTCCGTGCGTTCGGCACCTACGCGATGCAGGTCACCCACCCGAGTTCACTCATCTCAGAAGTCGCTGGCGCCGGGGCCGAGTTCACGGTCGATGGCATCATCGACCAGATGCGCAACATCGTCGTCGCCCGCTTCGTCGATGTGCTCGGCGAGAGCAAGATTCCGATTCTCGACCTCGCGGCCAGTTACGACGAACTCGGCAAGTTCCTTTCGGAACGCATCGCTCCGTCGATCGGCGAATACGGGCTCGCACTCAAGAACATCCTCGTCGAGAACATCTCGCTGCCGCCCGCCGTCGAAGAAGCACTCGACAAACGCTCGAGCATGGGGATCATCGGCGACCTCGGCAAGTACACGCAGTTCCAGACCGCCGAAGCCATCGGCGACGCCGCTCAGAATCCAGGTGGGGGCATGGGCGATGCGATGGGTCTCGGTGCCGGCTTCGCCATGGCATCGCAGATGGCGGCGACGATGGCACCCGGCGCCACCGGAGCCGCAACCGCCGGGCCGATCGGTGCCCCTCCGCCGCTGCCGCACGCGTCGCAGTACCACATCGCGATCAACGGCCAGCAAGCCGGGCCGTTCACCGTCGACCAACTCCGCTCGCATGTTGCCAAGGGCACGATGAAGCCCGACTCGCTCGTGTGGAAGCCCGGCATGGCGGCATGGGCACCGGCATCGCAAGTCGCCGAACTCATCGCGGTCCTCAGCACCCCGCCGGAAGGTTCAGACGCACCGCCGCCCGTTCCGCCCAGTGGTTCCTGATCAAAATCTATGTCGGAAGCCCAGTCGGAAGCCATGTCGGAATCACCCATCGAGCAACCCTCGGCCACCGATCGCAAGTTCCCGTGCGTCAGTTGCGGGGCCGATGTGGCTTTTGCGCCCGGTGTCTCTCGCCTCAAGTGCCCCTACTGCGGCGCCGAGACCGACCTGCCCGATGTCGCCACCGAGCCGCTCGTCGAACTCGACTTCCGCGCTCAGGTCGCAGCCCTCGCCGACCGCGAGGAGACTGTCGACCAGATCTCCTCACATTGCAATACCTGCGGCGCCAATGTCCAGTTCCCGGACAATGTCACAAGTCACGCGTGCCCGTTCTGCAACTCGAACATCGTCGCGGTCGGCAAGTCCACCAAACACTTTCGACCAAAAGGGCTGCTCCCGTTCCGCATCGACCGCAATGGCACGCTCGAAGCCTACCAGACATGGATCAAGGCCCGATGGTTTGCCCCAAATGATCTGAAGAAGAAAGCCCGAGTCGATGCCCGCCTGACCGGTGTGTACATCCCCTACTGGACCTACGACAGCAATGTCACCACCGACTACCGCGGACAGCGCGGCGAACACTACTGGGTGACCGAGCACTACACCGACAGCAACGGCAACCGCCAGTCCCGCCAGGTTCGCAAGACCCGTTGGTACCCGGCCTCGGGTCGCGTGTACGACACCTTCGACGACCTGCTCGTCATTGCTTCGCAGACGCTTGAACGCAAGAAACTCGCCAAACTTGAACCATGGGACATTGGCGACATCGAACCCTACCGCGACGAATATCTCGCCGGGTTCCGCTCAGAGAGTTACACCATTGATGTCATTGACGGGTTTGGTCGCGCCCAACAACTCATGGAGCCCATTATCCGTAACACCATCTGCGCCGATATCGGTGGCGACGAACAACGCATCAGCCACATGACCCCGCACTACAACGACATCACCTTCAAGCACATCTTGCTTCCGGTCTGGATCATGGCGTATCAGTATCGATCAAAGACATTCCAGGTCATCGTGAACGCCCGCACCGGCGAAGTCATCGGTGATCGACCCTATTCTTGGGTCAAAATCACCGGTTTGGTCTTGACCATCCTCGCCATTATTGCCGCTGTTGCGATCGGTGTCGCCATCAAGAACGGATAACATCGCCGATTTGTTCAGCCGCCGATCGCATCTCCGCTCGCGTCATCAGCACATCCGGACACAGCCGAATGTACCCCCCCTGTCCAGATGGACAAGGACGGCCGTCCGCGATCACGCCAACATCCGCCAGCCGACGGCAGTCACGCTTGACATCTTCAGTCAGCACAAGCAGGAATGCCCCGCGTGGCTCGATCAGTCGCGTCGGCACACCAACCCGGTCAAGTTCCGTCGCGAGGTACGCTTGCTGTTCATCGTTGTACGCTGCAAGTCGATCAACGCCAATCGCCAAGAGCAACTGCTGCCCCGATCGCGCCTGATAGAACGGCAAGATTGCGGGCGTTGATTCCAACCACGCATCGCCCTCAGCACCGCGACGGACTGATTCGCCGCGCGCAAAACCAAAAGGGTCTTTGCGAGCAAACCACCCTGTATCAAGTGTCATCAATCGACTATCAGCCCCCAGGTGCCTCGGGTGAATCGCCAGCCAGCACGCACCAGTTCCCCCGCGCGCGTACTTGTAAGAACCACCTATCATGAAGTCAGCATCCGCAGCGACCGATTCGATCGGCACCGCACCCGCCGCGTGATACGCATCCAGAACAACAAGCGTGCCACACTCGTTTGCTCGTGTGATAATCTCATCGAGTCCGGTGAGGCTTTGCCCAGTTGCGTAGAACACAAGGCTGACGACGACAATATCTGTTTCGTCAGTTATCTCTTTAGTGATTGCAGCACTATCAAAAAGGCCGGTTGAGCCGGGCTTGACCCAAGTTAAGCGTGCCCGATCCTGCGCAGCATAACTTCGCAGAATGAAATCAATGGAGTCAAACTCACCTTGCGTTGCGACAATATTTGGCTGCGTCGTTGGAAGTGCGTTCAGGACTGCACGCAGCCCTTGCCCGGCGCTCGTCTTCGGCACCACAGCCCGTCCGTCCGGCCACCCGACGATGGATGCGGTCCGTGCGCGGAACGCCTGCATTTCTTCGAGCCACGGCCCCCACGCTCCATCCAGATCTTGATACCAAAGATCCATCGCCTCAGCAACATCAACCGCAGCCTGATCCATCGGTCGGCCAAGCGAGTGATTGGCGAGGTAGATGCCCTCTCGCTGCAACACACGCGAAAACAATGGATGCAACGAGCGGACGACACGCTCTTCGGTCAATGGGCCGCTGCCAATTTGATCGATGATCGATGTCAGAAACGCTGGGCACGCGTGTTGTTGTATCGCAGTCATCTCAAAGTTCCGTCCGTACATCCCAAAGTTCCGGGAACATCGTTTGATCGACAATTTTCTTGAGGAACGGCACGCCCGGCGTCCCCCCCGTCCCCTGCTTGAACCCGATGATTCGTTGAACCACTTTCAAATGCCGAAACCGCCAAATGCTGAACGCTTCCTCGACATCAACAAGACACTCGCACATCTGATACGCATCCCAGTGATCGTGCCGATTGGTGTAGATCGTCTTGAACACTTGGGTGATACGAGGGTCCTGCTGGTGTGGTTTGGAAAAGTCTCGGTCGATGGCATCCGATGGAATCGGCAGCCCGCGACGCGAGAGATAGAGCAAAAACTCCTCATAAATACTGGGCGATATGAGTGCTGCTTGCAGGTCGGCGTGCGCCTCGGCATTCATTTCATGCAGCCGAAGCATGCCCGCGTTCTTATTGCCCAGCATGAACTCAACGAGACGATACTGGTAACTCTGAAATCCGCTCGCAGACCCGAACACGCCGCGAAACTCGAGGTACTCGCTTGGAGTCAATGTTGCGAGTACGCTCCATTGCTGAGCCACAGTCGTTTGAATCTGTTTGACGCGTGCGAGCACCTTGAAACATGGCTGCAACTCATCGCGTCGGATCGCCTCCATCGCCAGGCGCATCTCATGAATGACAAGTTTGAACCAGAGTTCTGTCGTTTGGTGTTGGATAATGAACAACATCTCGTCATGATGCGCCGGTTCACTGAGCGGGTGTTGTGCGTTGAGCAGCGAATTGAGATGTAGGTAACTGCCGTAGTTCACACCCTCGCCCGTGCCATCGCCACCATGACCGAGCGGGCATCCACTGGACGAAGAACCTTCGTTGTCGTTCGCGTGTGACTGAGACATGGCGTAACCCCCTCCTACTCTTCTGCTGTTCGGTCGTGTGGTGTGTGGTGTCGTGTGGTCTGCTGTCGGGTTTGTTCGCCTGAAGCCGATGATTCGCAACGGTCAAGACCAAGTGCGTCCCTCGCTGCTTGACGCACCATATCCGTCTCGCTTTCATCGGCCGCCAGGCTCGTCAGTCTATCACGAAGCGCCGGCGATGCATGGTGTTTCAGGTCATGACCCGCAGCGATCACGGCATTTCTCTTCATCATACCCAGTTTCGCACGCTTCATGGATGAACCAGTAAACGCCTCTCGCCGATCGTTTTCTGACCAGCCCAGCACCTCGAGTAGGTCAAAACTATGCACCGACGATTCGTACGCCGGATATGGCTCGACTCTTGAACTCGTCATGCGCGCCGAGTTATGTGGGCAAACTTCCTGGCAGATATCGCAGCCAAAAATCCAATCGCCCATCGGTTCATGAAACGCAGAATCAATCGCCTCTCGATGTTCGATCGACAGGTAACTGATACATCGATTGGCATCGACCCGGTAAGGCGTAATCGCTTGCGTCGGGCACGCATCGATGCATCGGGTACATGTCCCGCAATGGTCCGTGCTCACTGCCTGATCATCTGGAACGGGCAACTCGAGTGTGGTCACGATCCCGCCGAGGAGGAACCAACTACCCAGCGTTGGATTGATCGTGAGGGTGTGTTTGCCCTGCCACCCGATGCCACACCGGGCTGCGAGTTCACGCTCCATCACAGGAGCGGTATCGACAAACGCACGAAACGCTGCATCTGGGTGAGCCGACGCAAGTTCGTCGCACAGTTGGTGTAATCGCTTTTTGATAATCTTGTGGTAGTCTCGCCCTTGAGCGTAACGGGCGATGCGACCATGCCCGACAGCAATATCCCGAGTATCGCCGCGATTCGCGTACAGATCGGCGACCATGATCACCGACTTCGCACCCTCGAGCATTGTTCTAATATCCGTCCGGACATCGACGCGCTCCGCCATCCATTTCATCGACGCATGCGCACCGCTCGCAAGCCACGCTTTGAGTTGCTCGCTCTGCTCACTGGGAAGCGCTGGGCATACACCAGCCGAAGCGAAGCCAAGTTGTCGGCACCGATCCAAAACCCAAGTCGTTCGTTGTAGAGCAGATCGCGTCACATCAGGCAGTAACAGGTTCGCGCGATGGGCTCTTCGCCTCCGCTCGCCAATTGAAGAATCGCCGGACCATCTCGGGCATGACTTCTTCGGCCGATGCGAGGTCTTTCAGCCAGATTCGATCCCATTCGAGCACAACCCAACCTTGATAGTCCGCTCGCTCAAGTTCAGAAACTGTTTCCTGGCATCGCATCTCGCCATCACCAATCATGACTGCACTCGTACCCTGGAAGTCCTTCAACTTGACAGACTCCAGTGAATTGCGCAGCGTGCGAATGCCACTGATCGGGTCTTCGCCGACTGCTTGCGCAACCGCCGGGTTGTATGCGGATGCAACCAGCGGACTACCAACGCGATCGATGATCTCACCAATGTCTTCAGCCGTCGCGAACGATCCGCCATTTTCAAGAAGCAATCGCACACCCGTGTTGCGCGCACACGCCGCTGCGAGTGCAAGCCGCTCGACGATGCGACGCATACCGGATCGCCTCGATTCTTTACCCTGCATCTCGAAGGCAAACACACGCACAAATGGGCACTCGAACGCTGCGGCAATCTCAATCATGCGCCGCGTTGCCCGTACAGACAGGTCGGTCTCAGAAATCACACGCCCGACGACGTGCGGAAAGATCGGTGCGTCGTACCGAATCGAAGTCGCCAGTCCAGCCAGTTCGAGACCAGCATCTGCGACTTGCAGTTTCGTTTTCGCAAAAGACGACAGGCATGGATCGGCAGCAAACTGGGCGGTGTCGTCACCGAATGTCCGCAACTCGATGCCATTGACATCGAGTGTGCGCACAAAATCAATCGCGTCGGTGAGCGTGCGGTCGGGAAACGCGACAGTGCTGATCGCGGGCTTCATAAGGCTGGTCTCCATTGTCAGCAATTGATGATTCTGGACGGCATGATAGTAGGACAGACACCGCGAACAGCAACGACCTGTCAGGTCAGCGTCTGTGCAAGGTCCGATCTTCGGTCGTTTCATCGACCAGAGCGAGAGATTGTGCGGAAAAAACCGGAGATGAGGCTGCAAACCTCGGCAGAGGCGTGCTGTCGCATGGACACAAGCCGGTTCGATTGGCATGGTTTGGATAGCAACTTCTGTTGTTCGCAGTTGGGTCCCGTTCAGTGTTTCTGGCGAATGAAAGGCCACCCAATGCGTACCAACCAACCCACACGCCGAACGACCATACACACCGTGGCCATCGTCACCGTGATGATCACTTCGTCGCACCTGGCCGGGTGTACAGCAAACACGACCAAACGCGACTTCTATGCGATGCGCAGCGTCCGCCTCGGCGCTGCTGCAGGCGATGCCACGGTCATCGTGCGCGCCAAGCAGGATGATCTGCTGACACGCGAGCGACGAGCTCTGGCTCTCGGAACGGCACAGAAGTAGCAGCCGCAGGAGTCGATCGTGATCAAAACCATGCGACCGATGGAATGATTCGATACTATTTGCTCCATGACGACTCGCAAGATTCTGCACCTCGCCGTATTGGTCTGCTCCACAGTTTTAGGCCAGATCGCGACTGCTCAGACCGAACGCATCACACGATTTGAGAGCGAGATCGAAGTTCGAGCCGACCGCTCACTGCGCGTGACCGAAACAATCGCGCTCACCGCAGATGGCCAGAAGATCAAACACGGCATTTACCGCGATCTTCCGCTCATCTACGAGGGGCCCTGGCTGGTTCGTGTTGAAGTGCCGTTTGAAGTCAAACAGGTTCTGCTCGACGGTGCCCCCGCTCCCTTTGTGATCGAGCACCTCGACCGAGGTGTACGCATTCGTGTCGGTGACGCCGACCGATTCGTGTCGAAGGGCGAGCACACCTACACCATCCAGTACGAGATCGGCGAGCAACTCGGTTTCTTTGATGACCACGACGAGTTGTATTGGCATGTCACCGGTAACGACTGGGGCTTTCCTATCGATGCCATCGTCGCCCGCGTCTCTCTGCCCGCTGGCATCGTTCCCGAGAGCACCAAGTTGCAGGCGTATACCGGGCCGAAGGGATCGAAGGCACAAGACTACACCACAGCCGTCGATGAGACCGGACAGATTGTTTTCGAATCAACGACACCCCAATCGCCCGGCGGCAATATGAGCATCGTCGTCGGTTGGCAAAGGGGCATCATCGATCCGCCGACAACCATGCAGAAAATCAGCAGCGTGGCTCGAGGCAACGCGTTCGGCATCGTGGCAATCATCGGGTTCATCGGCTTGTGGGCGTACTTTCACATCCAGTGGGTGCGTGTCGGACGCGATCCACCCAAAGGTGTAATTCAACCCCGAAGCACGCCGCCCGATGGCATGTCGCCCGCGGCTTGCCGATACCTCGAACGCATGGGGTATGACAAGACCTGCTTCTCGGCTGCGATCTTCAATCTTGCTGTCGGAGGCATCGTGTCCATCGATGCCGATAAGGGTCTTTTCGGAAAGAGTTCCTTTACGCTCCATCGTTCAGGCGAGACTGACAGCGCGTCGTATCAGGATGAACGCGTCGCTGCCAACAAACTGCTTTCTAAAGAATCGGCCATTGAGCTCGAGCAGGCCAACCATGCCCAAATCAGCGCGGCACTCTCATCGCACGAAGATGCCTTGAAGTCACAACTCAAACATCTGTTTTCAAAGAACCGAAAGGAATGGGCCCTCGGTTTGATCGTGATTCTGATCACAGGAATCGTCGGCATTTTCTTCTTGCCCGGCCACGCCATTCCCGTGTTCCTGTTTCTCAGTCTGTGGCTTTCGGTCTGGTCGGCGTTTCTTTCCGTCCTGCTGTTCGCAGTCTTCAAAACATGGCGTGGTGCGATCGGTAAACCGAGCCAGATCATTCCCGCCATTTTTCTCTCCGCATTCGCTATTCCCTTCTGTATCGCTGAAGGTGCAGCAGCCTGGTTTCTGGCATCATCGACGAGTGTCCTGCTCATACCGGTGCTCGTCATGACCGGCGTGCTCGTTGCCGTCTATGCCCATCTGCTCAAGGCCCCCACCCATGAAGGGCGACGAATCCTCGACCACATTGAAGGCATGCGACAGTTCTTTCAGCGTGATGCAGCGGCATCTGGGGTGATCGATTCTGAAGCGTTCGAGCACCTGTTGCCATACGCCGTGGCTCTGGACTGCGACCGCGAATGGAGTGCCTACTTTGAATCTCTGCTTCCGTCTGATGCGCAGCCGGACAACAACGACGCTGCTCATCCGCACTACTTTCCGCTGTGGTATCACGGCGTATCTGACGGCTTTCAGGTTTCACAGTTTTCCAATGCCTTGGGTTCATCCATGACATCGGCACTGTCGACTTCCTCATCCGCTCCTGGATCATCCAGCGGGTTCAGCGGAGGTTCTTCCGGTGGCGGAGGAGGCGGAGGCGGTGGTGGCGGCGGCGGATGGTGACCCATATTTTCTGACTTCAACTGTTCCTTTTTGTCAGGACGCTGCGACTGCACGCGGCTCTTCCACACAGACCGTAATTTCTGTGCAGAAGGAGAACAGCATGATCTCGCAAAAAACGACCCGCGTCATTGGTCTCACTCTTGTCGGCGCCTGCGGGGTCGGCATCTTGGCTGCCTGGGCTGCTCAGCCGCCCATCATCCCCGTCTGGGAGCACGGCGAACTACGGGTTGCACAAACGGGTGTCCATGTCCGGTTCACACGCGCCGACGGCTCAGAAGTCTTGTATCCGCCTGATGAAATCTGCCGTTCGGCAGTTCGATCGAAACTGTATTATCTTGACGGGCTCACCGCAGCCGGCTGGGAACTGCTAGAGGTTGATCAGAGTGAACAGGACTGGGTCTTCCTGATGCGCCGGGCTCACCACCTGCCATAAGCGGAAGACCGGCAACTTTCACAGACCGTTCAAGAGCCAGGCGACTACCCTTGGGTCCATGCGTGGTTGTGTCACGCAGGATAACCCCGAGTGAGAATCGCCCATGACGAGCCCCCTGGCCTCCTTCACAACTGAGTTTCTTTCGACAGAATCAACGATTCGCGCGGGTGGCGGAGCCAAGGCCATCGAACGCCAGCATAAGAAAAGCAGGCTGACCGCTCGCGAGCGCGTCGCGCTGCTGATCGATCCGAGCGCAAGTACCAACAACGACTTCGACCCCCACAGCGACCCCATCGCCGGGTTTCAGGAACTCGGGCTTTGGGACGCGCACAACATGTACCTTGAGCACGGCGGAGCGCCGGCAGCGGGCGTGGTGACCGGGATCGGTCAGATCCATGGCCAACGACACATGATCATCGCCAACGATGCCACCGTCAAAGCCGGTGCGTTTTTTCCCATGACCTGCAAGAAGATCATTCGCGCTCAGCACATGGCGCGGATGGCGCGGCTCCCATTGATCTATCTCGTTGATTCGGCAGGCGTGTTTCTGCCGCTACAGGAAGATGTCTTCCCCGACACCGATGACTTTGGTCGCATCTTTTATCTCAACAGCGTGCTCAGCGCCGAAGGCGTGCCACAGATCGCAGCCATCATGGGTTTCTGCGTCGCGGGAGGAGGCTACCTGCCGGTGTTGTGCGACACACTTCTCATGACGGAGGGGAGTGGCTTGTACCTTGCCGGCCCAGCACTCGTCAAGGCGGCAATCGGGCAGGATGTCGATGATGAAGAACTTGGCGGCGCCCAAATGCACGCTGCCATCTCCGGCACAATCGACTTCCGCGAGCCGGACGATGAATCGTGTATCCGTCGGATCCGCGAACTCGTCAGCAAGCGACATCAGGATTGGGACCTGGCAACCCGGGAACCGAAATCGCTGCCTCGCCCAATGACGGCTGGCGGAGAGATCTACAAACTCTTCAAGTCTGAAGCCGGTCAACAGTACGATGTTCTCGATCTGATTGCGTGCATTGTGGATTCGCGAGCCGAAGCAGACAACGACGGCCGCGAAACACTCGCACCAGATTTTGACGAATACAAAGCCGAATACGGACGAAGTCTCGTGTGTGGCTATGCGAGGCTGGGTGGTCGTCCTGTCGGGATCGTCGCCAACCAGGGCAAACTGACCGAGCAGGTCGAAGCGGGCGGTAAAGCCGGGCCGCACAAGTCAACGAACATGCCGCGCGTGATCTATGACGAATCGGCGGAGAAGGCGGCTCGATTCATCATGGACTGCAACCAACGCAAGATCCCATTGGTGTTTCTGCACGACACGACCGGGTTCATGGTCGGGCGAGACAGCGAACAAGCGGGCATCATCCGGGCGGGCGCGAAAATGGTCAATGCCATGTGCAACTCCATCGTGCCAAAAATCGTTCTCATCATGGGCGGGAGTTATGGCGCAGGCAACTACGCCATGTGCGGGCGGGCGTTCGAGCCGTTCATTTCGCTCGCGTGGCCGGGCTCAAAGTGTGCCGTCATGGGTGCAGCCCAGGCAACGGGAGTCCTCGCCATGATCGAAGAACGCAGCCGCCAACGAAAGGGCGAAGAGATCGACCCTGAGACACGCGAATCAATCCTCGATGCGGTGCGAGCAAGTTACAACGAGCAGCAGGACATTCGCCACGCGGCTTCTCGCGGCTGGATCGATCGGATCATCGACCCCGCCGAGACGCGCGACGAGTTGATCAATGCCGTCGAAGCCGCGATGCAAGGGTGGGATGTCACGAGGCCGTTCCGGACGGGCGTGTTGCAGGTGTAGCAAGTCAGCCCGGTCAGGCAAGCTGCATGTGATTCATGAAAATCTTGATCAGGAAGCATTTGACCGAACAACGATGGGACTATATACTTGCATGTTCGTGCAAACATACTATCTTTCATCAAAGAAAGGCATTCAACGATGACAACCAATACGAACCGCCCGTGTGGCTGTGACGAAAACTGCTGTGAAGCGAGCGACCTGAATCATGCCTCGCCGGCCACCACCGATGCGCTCGTGCGAGACACCGTACGCACAGGCTACGCTGCAATTGCTCGCACAGGCCAATGGTCATCGGTCAAAGGAGCCGCAGCCCAGTCCGGCTGCTGCAGCGGCGATCAGTTGGAGAGCGGTGGCGGTTGTTGCGGCCCGACCACGCTGTCCCCGACACAGGTGGCCGAAGCAATCGGCTACGGATCAAGCGATCTATCGTCTGTTCCTGAGGGCTCCAACCTTGGACTCTCTTGCGGAAACCCCACCGCGATCGCGGCTCTCAAACCGGGACAGGTCGTCGTCGATCTTGGCTGCGGTGCCGGGTTCGACTGCTTCGTCGCAGGACCAAAAGTAGGAGAGACCGGCCGTGTAATCGGTGTTGATATGACACCCGACATGCTCATGCGAGCAAGACAGAACTTGCCGGCGTACGCACGCCATAGCAATCTCGACAATATCGAGTTTCGTCTTGGAGAGATCGAACATCTTCCACTTGCCGATTCTTCGGTCGATGTGGTCATATCCAATTGTGTGCTGAACCTGTCCCCGGATAAGCCTCAGGTCTGGCGTGAGATCGCTCGTGTGCTCAAGCCTGGCGGTTGGGTGGCGATATCCGACCTCGCCCTGCTCAAGCCGCTCCCCGAAGACATCCTTGCCGATGTCGAAGCGTTGATCGGCTGTGTCGCTGGCGCTGTTCTGATTGACGAAATGCGCTCGCAGATCGAGGCTGCCGGCCTGACCGAGATCAAACTCGACTCCAAGCCGGAGTACATCGAAGCCATGACCGACTGGCAAGACCCGCTCTATCAAAACATTCTGTCGAGACTCCCTGATGGTGCCCAAGCCAGCGACTATCTCACAAGTCTCGATGTCACCGCCAGATTGCCAGCGTCTTGAACAACCAGTTCCAAACCGTCGCGCGTCAGTCATCACGCGGCTTGAACTTTGGTAGCCACAGATCAGCAATGACAGCCAAGAGTGAAAGCACAACGCCAACTTGATACATGAACCCCCCCGCGACGATCAGATAGACGCCGGGTTCCCAATACCGCGCTCCGACCCACATCCCGAGATCCATCAGGAGCCCGAGCGCGGTGACGAACGCGATCAGTCCAATCAATGGCCTTGGCAATCTGGTCCAGGCGAGCAGCAGCACGGTCACAATGGTCAACGATGCCAATCCGAGCGAGTGGGCATGCAACGATTGGTACATGACCTTTTCGTTCATCGGATTCACTTTGCGTGAAACGGAAACATCCATCACCTCGTCAAAGTACCGAAGGCTGAGTGATGGATAGGCATCATCACCAGTCGCATCGGATGAATGGCAACTGATGCAGTTGTCCGCGATGATCGTCTCTGGCGCCATATCACCCAGGTCAAAGTTGTCGTAGTCATCCTTCAGCGTGTCACTCTTCAGCCATTCGATCAGCGCTGTTCGACTGGCCTCTTCGAGGTCGGCTGGGTGATTGTCTTCCAACGCCTGCAGCATCGGTGCCCGCGACTGAATGCCGTGATAGTGCGCACGAATGTCGTCAATCGTGAACCCATCAACCTCGTCGCGGCCGTCATGATGAATCTTCATGAAATAGCCCGACACGCCGCTCCCGGCAAGAACCGTCAACGCGAGGAGCGTCAGCGCCAAGCGCATCCCGAACCCAAAATCTCTGATTCGCATCTGTTGTGTGCTCATGGGTTCAACTCACGCGGAGCATGTCTTCGGTGATTGCAACCTCTTCACCTGTCCTGACCGCCTGGGCGGCTGCTATGCCAACGATGGTCGAGCGATACCCTTCTTCAGCGCTACACACGACATCCGCATCGTCTGTCACGCTCTTCAAGAAATCGCCGAGCGCGTAGTAGGTGCCGGGGTGAGGAAGCCCGATCCCTTCCTGCAACTTGCCTTGCTCGGCGAGTTTGGTGGCTCCCGAGATGAGCGTGATGCCTTCGTCGTTGTGGAACTGTTGCCGGTTGGCGTACACTTCCCACCCCTGTGTCGGAGCATCTGCCTCTTTGAACATCCAGGCATGCGTCTCTGCAATCTTGATAGCAGCATTGGTACCAAAGAGTGTTTCGAACGCGCCGCCATAGGAGTTGGCAAGTGTCGCGTCGTACGACATCACAACTTTGTTCTTATAGACCAGATGGCAGGCAACGGTGTCTGCCATTTCTCGCCCGTCGTTATGCAACCGGATCGAACCTACGCCTCGCACCGAAGTCGGATATCGGCCGGTAAAATACGCGACCGAATCAAACTGATGCGTTCCGAGTTCGCCAGCAAGCCCGAGCGAGACCTCGGGGTTGAGTTTCCAGTTGAGTGCTTTCTCGCGCGCCGGATCGCCCGCGGGCACACGCCATGAAGTCTTCTCGTGGTTCTGCCCGTACACGGAAACAAGATCGCGGACTGCGTCTGATCGATAAAAACTCCGTGCGAGTTGATACACAGGATTTGACCGCGCCATCAACCCGACCTGCACGATAACCTTTGCACCGCGTGCAGCCCGCACAATGGCGGCTGCATCTTCGACCTTGTGCGCCAGCGGCGCTTCACAGAACACATGCTTGCCAGCAGCAATGCATGCTTCAGCGACGACTCGATGAGTATGCGTCGGGGTTGCGATGCAAACCGCATCAAACTCCTGACCGGCTTTGAGCAGTTCGTCGACCGAACCAAACCCCTTGGTGTCTCGTGCTCGGCGGACACCGGAACTCAGTCGCCGTTCATCTTCGTCACAAATGCCGACGACTGAAACGCCGTCCATCTTCTGGAGTTCACCGAGTATCGTTCGCCCCTGACGACCCGCCCCAATTATGGCAACGCGAACCGCAGCCGAACTGAAGTCGTACGCAAACACATTGGTCGGCATCAAAGCAAGACCAGCCATAAGCCCGGCACCCTGCCCAAGAAAAGTTCGGCGATCATTGTCGGTCATCTCAAAATCTCCTTGTCCGCATCAGTCACATCGGATGGCGAACACATCTTCCGCACCCGGTGAAAACATCCAACCCTCATCAGCGCAAGCAATCGATGCACATGCGATATCAACCGGCATGGTAGCGTCTGATTCACAAAGCACAATGCGGGCGGTCGACCACGCATCCGCAGCCGTCGCCGACCCGGCAACCACCGCCGCGACGAGCATTCCATGCACAGGTCGACCTTGGCGCGGGTCAATCACATGACCCACCGATTCGCCGTCCACCGTCGCAATGCGCCCACTCGGTGAAGACACCGCGAGCGCCTGATCGCATAGATCACAGTGAATCGCAGCCACTCCGGATCGATGGCTCGGGATCTCGACTCGCCATCCTTCACAACCTGGCGGTGCGCCGATCGCGACAGCCGAACTCGTCCCGCCGTGAATCAATGCACGCTCGACTCCCGATTCGCGCATCAATCGTGATGCCTGATCAAGCGCCCACCCCTTTGCCACACCACCAAAGTCGAGCGCGGTATCGGGGTGATCGTACTGGACTGTTCTTCCTGTTTCATCAAGAATCACAGAGCCGAAACCACACTTCCACCCAGCACGCTGACTCGTGACCACAGGTTTATCGCGGAAACCCCACGCCTTCATCAGATGCCCCACTGCAGGGTCGAATGCCCCCCGAGTCTCTTTCCACAACGATTGGCACAGTTTCAACAGGTCAAAGAGGTCATCGTCCACCGGCACCGGCCGATGCGGTGCTTTGGCATTCACCTGACTCAGGAGGCTCCCGCGTTCGAACACACTCAACCTTCGATGATGCTCCTGAATCTCCTGAATCGCTTCTTCACCGACCGCGCGCAGAAAGAACTCGTCCTTGCCATCAAGAACGAGTTCAAAACGTGTACCCATTGCCTCGGTCGCCAGACGAACGATCATGCCGCCGTCCTTGTTACCGGATGCATGATTTCATCAGAGTTTGTGGACCGAAAGCGTCTTGCGGTCAAACTCGAATGACGAACCTTCCCACATCGAACGGGTGGCGAGATCAACAATAACCATGACCTTCGTCGCATGATCGACGCTGCTCAGCGCTTTCTCGCGGCTACGCATGCACGACATCCAGTTCAGGCGCAACTGATCTTGATCGTTCCCGATGTCAGCACACTCGATCGTCTCTTGCTCAACTTCGTCAACATACGGACGGGTAGGGCGAATGACGCAGTGGCGACTGTTGAGATAAATGTTGCCCTTGTTGCCGCGGATCATGTTCTCGAAACCGACTTCGTTGTTGGTCGAGCCGGCGACGATCATCGTGTGTTCGCCTTCGAGATTGATCGTCAGATTGACCTGGTCATGGTTCTCCATGTCCTTGTCGATGTAATGCCCGCCCGATGCACACACCTTGGTCGGCCATCCTTGATTTTCCATCACCATCAACAGCGGCGTGATCTCGTGGACAAGCAAGTCACCGATGATGCCCGTCGAGAAATCGCGGTATCGGCGCCAGCGGGCATAAATCTTCGGATCCCATTCGCGATACGGAATGTCCCCTAGCCATGCCTTCCAGTCCACATTTTCGCCTGGCTTCCACTTGTCGTCGAGGCCGTAGTAGTTCCATTCACCAGACGGTGTGTTGCGGCAGTAACTGGTCTGGCTGAAAATCGGCTTCCCGATCGTTCCCGCTTCAACGACCTTCTTCGCTTCAATGTACTTGGGCAGCATCATCTTCTGCGTACCGACCTGGAAGATTCGGTCCGGGTTGGCATGCACAACTTCGCGAAGAGCGAGCGCTTCTGGCAGACGAAGTGTCATCGGCTTTTCGCAATAGACATCTTTGCCCGCCATCAAAGCGGCGATGGCGTGCTTGGCATGCCAATGTTCAGGGCTGGCGACATACACACCGTGGATGTCATCACGGGCGAGCAACTCGCGGTAATCGGTGTACTGGGCAACTTCGCCGCCCTGTTCCGAGTTAATCCGCTGTGCGGTGCTGCCCATGCGCACCTGATTGACATCACAAATGGCGACCATCTGCACATCTTCTTTGCCCGCCTTGTTCAGGCCGATGGTGTTCAGGCAGTGCCCGGTGCCCATGCCGCCCGGCCCGATGCAGCCGATTCGCAGGGTCTCACCGGCTTTGGGCGGTTTGACGGCTACCTTCGAGCGTGTCGCCGTAAAGTTGGGCTTCACCGAGGCACTGGCGCTGCCAGCGATCGCGGCTACGCCCGCGGCCGCAGCGGCCTGAGCAAGAAATGTACGGCGGGTTTGGTCTGATGACATGTTCGATCCCCGTGGTTGGATTGTGAAATCGGCATCAACACGCCGAACGCAAAATTCAGAATACACGATTCTCGCCCCGGTTCAAGTCCGATCAGGGCGTTCCTTCAACATCTTCGGCTGCCTTGGCGATATCAAGATCGCTCAACGCCGCGTCATCGACACTCTTGCCACTGAACAGAGCGAAGAAGATGATCATGATAACGCCCGCGAAAACAGCCGGGACGAGCCACACCATCTTCCAATCGGTCGCTTGCATGTATAGTTCGCTCGCATCGGCGATCAGCAGTGCACCGGCTTCACCGCCCATTTCGATACCCTGCGCCTTGAGCGCCCCAGCGCGTTCAGACAACTCGGCAAAATCCTCATGCCGATACAGACCAACAAGCCAACCGGCGATCTTGGCACCAAGGAACATGCCGAGCCCTTGCGTCACGAGCACAAGGAAACCTTGGGCGGCGCCGCGAATCTTTGGGTCGGCCTTTTTATCGACATAGATCTGACCGGTCACGAAGAAGAAGTCGTAGCAGATGCCGTGCAGCACGATCCCAGCAAGCACCATCCATCGGACTTGCGTGTCCGCAGCCCCGGCGAACAGGCCATATCGCAAAACCCATGCACCCATACCGACCAGCAACATCCATTTCACGCCGAGCCTTGCGAAGAACAACGGCATGACGATCATGAACAAGATCTCTGACATTTGTCCATAGGACATGGACTGTGCAATCTTGACAAAGCCGACCTCGCCAACAAACTGCCCGCCGAACGAGTAGTACGCCGCCAGCGGAATGCACAGGAGGAACGAACAGATCACGAAGATGGCGAACGACCGTTCTTTCATCAAGGCGATCGCATCGAGCCCGAGCGCTTCACGGGCGCTGAACGCTGTACCCTTGGCGGGCGGTGGCGTGTGCGGCATCGAAAAACTGTACAAACCAAGCGCTACGGCAGCACCACCACCGAGGTAGAACATCCCGGCGCTTGTGTCATATCCAAACTGCGAGACCGCCCAGTTTGCAGCGATCCAGCCGATCGTTCCCCACACACGAATCAGCGGGAATTGCTTCTCCTGATTCGTCATGTTGTGGAATGCAAGCGTGTTGGTCAGCCCGAGCGTCGGCATGTAGCAGAGCATGTGCAGGAGGATGGCGACCAGGAACAGGTTTTTGTCGATCTCCATCGCGTGCGGAGCAGCGATGAGGAACGCCCCCCCGAGCAACTGCATGACACCAAGAACCCGCTCAGTCGCAAAGAACCGGTCAGCAATCATCCCCAGGAAGAACGGACTCACGATCGCCGCGATCGGTCCGAGCGAATAGGCCCATCCGATGTAGCCCGGCTCCATGTTCTTGTTGCCCAGATATGGGCCCATCGTGACATACCACGCGCCCCACAGGAAGAACTCCAGAAACATCATGATGCTCAAGCGGGCTCCGATGGCCCCGCCCTTGTTCAACGCCGGTTCACTCATACTGGGTCCCCTGTCGCCGACCTGGTCCTCAAAACCCGTCCCAACCGTCTGGGACGCGGCGAGCAGTTTAGCGAATCATCACGACCCGTGTTGCCACACTCGAATTCCGGATCAATCAACCCAGAAATGGGCCCGGGGGGACTCGAACCCCCACTCCCGTTACGGGAAGCGGATTTTAAGTCCGCCGCGTCTGCCAATTCCGCCACGGGCCCGGCATCCGGGAGAATAGTCGCCCCGTCTCAACGATTCCTTGATGCTGAGCGCGAAGACAGCCAGGACTGGCATCTGTAAAGCTTCATCGACCGCTGCCTGCCAATCGGAAGCGAGTTACGCTCTTCGGTTGTGGAGATGGCTCGCGGTCATCGCGCGTGTGCCAGAGACTTGGCTACACAGATGTCTCGGGATCATCCAGCATTGGACGCTCTGCGAGACCGAGACGGTTGTTGAATACCGAAGGGGGGACTCGAACCCCCAAGCCCTTTCGGGCAGCGGATTTTGAATCCGCCGCGTCTGCCAATTCCGCCACTTCGGCGTGGGACACATGCTATGCCACTCGATCGGCATGTGGTGCAAACTTGGCCTCGAAACCATGATCCAATGCTTCGATCAAGGCCAACCGATCGCGGATGCCAGATCCTGATTCCAGATCCCCAGCACTGGCTGAATCACATTCACCGTCACATCAATCGAAAAACCGAAGAGAAATCCGCCGACGGTCCAGAACGCCAGCACGAAAATGCCGAGCCCGATCCACTGGCCGTTCGGACTATTCATCATGCGCTCGTACGCGGGTACGAAGGACCCGACAATCCGACTGCCATCGAGTGGCGGTGCCGGTAAAAGGTTGAAAAGAGCCAGCGCGATGTTCAGGAAGACTCCGACGAAGAAAAACTGGGACAGATTCGTGTACAGCGGGTCACTCACCTGATACTTGTCAGCCAGCACAACCCACGCGACACAGCCGACACACGAAAACAGCGCCAGCAGGATGTTCATCCCAGGTCCGGCTGCCGCGACGATGGCCTCGCCGTGCCGCCCGCGAATACGCGACGGATTGATCGGCATCGCTCCCCACGCGATACCAATGAGTACCAGAACGAGCAGGCTGAAGCCGCCCATGTGCACCATCGGGTTCCAAGTCATGTGGCCTGTCACTCGTGGCGTGTCATCGCCGAGCCACATCGCAGCCCAGCCGTGGCTGAGTTCATGCAAGACGATCGAGACGATCACCCACACGATCCACGAGACAACAAACGCTGTCCCCATGCTTGCTTGCCAATTGGAAATCCACCATCCACTCATCGGGCACACTGTAGGGTCACCAGTGCTTCGATGTGCCAGCGTCCGAAACCTCTCACGCCGCGCAGAGGGCATGAAAAAACCCGCAACCGTGCAAGGTTGCGGGTGAAGAGATCAAATCGTTATTCAGCCGAGCGAGTCAGGCACTGGCCGCTTGAGCGGTCGTGTTTTCTTTCGCGGTCGAAACCAACTGATCAAATAACTTCGGATCTTCGATCGCAAGTTGGCTGAGCATCTTGCGATTGAGTTTAATGCCCGCCATGCGAAGCCCGTTCATGAACAGGCTATAGCGTGTTCCACGCATGCGGCACGCCGCCGTGATACGCGTGATCCACAGCGCACGAATATCGCGCTTGCGCTGACGACGGTCGCGATAGGCATAACAGCCCGCGCGAATAATCGCATCCTTGGCGCGATATGGTGAACTGCGATTAGACCCAAAGTATCCACGGGCCTGACGACGAATTTTGCGGCGAGCCTGATTTCTGGCTGCACCCTTGCGTACACGCGGCATGATTCACACTCCTTCGCGTTCGACGGAGCGGGTAACACCCGACTTGGTCACCCGGCGAACATCGATCAATGACTCAAAATGACTGATTCAAGATTCGTTCTTCGCACGCTCGGCACGCATCTCGGCGCGCTCCGCAGGCGATGGGCTGCGTTTGCGACCTGACAACGGCCCGGTCCGACCACGCAAACGACGATAGAGAAGTTTCTCGAACTTCTTTGCATCGGGGTTCGCTGCGTACGGATCCTTCCGCAAACGGCGCAGCCGCTTACCACTCTTGTGCGAACTCAAGTGCTTGTGGTTCGCGGAACGGTGGCGAACTTTGCCGGTTCGACTAATGCGTACTCGTTTGAGCAAGCCCTTGTGGGTCTTGAGCTTGGGCATAAGACAACTCCAATGCGTCCTGACAAGGTCAGGTCGCCGAACAGAAACCAATGGCACGGTCCAAAAAACCGTGCCTGCTAGCGTAGGGCCCAGATCGGCCCCGAGCAACGATTCTAGGCGGGAACATTCGTGAATCCATCAGGGACCAAGCAGAGCATCCTGCCCGGACGCTGGAACTTCATTCCCCTTCATGCCGTAGTACCTTTTGACTTCACTCACAACCTGCTCGATCGAGCGAGGCAGCCAAATGTTGTCCTTGTTTTCCAGCACCGGCGAGGTTGCCCAGGTCACCGACCCGTCGGTCCAGATCAAATGCTGACCTCTGGAACCATGATTTGGTGAGTTGGCTTCGGGTTGAATCGGCTCGCCGCGAACGATGCGGAGCACAACCGGCGACCGATCAGCAATCGTTGGCGTAGGTAAAGCCGTCTCCCAGAACCGACGAGCCGTTTGCCCATCTTGCACCTGGTAGCTGTACGACACATCCTCAAGTTGCTGCCAGTCGTGGGCATCTGATCGAGTCTCGCGAGTCGGGGCATTTGGGTTGCCAGGGCACGCAAGGTCAGACATTTCAGCGTATCGATTCCGCACGAGAACATAAAGATTCGCTGAGTTCGAGTTTTTCGGTTCTTGCCCTACACGCATCCAGGACCCGCCACCAAATCCGGCCGTCATCACTGGAAGTGACGATTCATTCGCCCCGGCATAGATACCAAGTGCCGACGCAACACGACCCAGATTGGCATCACAAGCCGAAAGACGCGACTGATGACGCATCGACCCGAACAGCGGGAACGCCACCGAAACAGCCAATAACAGAATGGCAGCCACCGACACAATATCGGCAAGTTGCAGCCCTCGAATGCGCCCGATGCTCATGCGATCTCGCTGATCCACTTCGGTTTGTGAAACGCGATGAAGCGTTGCTTCAATCAAATCTGCCGATGTTCGACCACGCTCCGCGACTGGCGTGTCCTTGATCAGTTGGGCAAGATGTTCGTGCTGCTGGGCGCGATCTCGAAGCGACCCTGGGATGGATGATCGTCTGGCGCCAGCCATGACCCACGCATCCAACGCGTCTTCATCCGCCGGACTAAGTTGCGCGTTCATCGAATCTGAAACCAGGCTTGTTCGTTCCGCCCTGCCAATCAAATCAGCGGTCCGGTTGACAAGATCTGTCTGAGACTGTTCGATTGGCGTATCGATTAAACCAAGCAGATCCGCAATCCGGGCTGCCCGTTGCCGGAGCGGTTCGCGCACTTGGTTCAGGTCGTAGCCCGCATCGATCAGCGCTTCCAAAGCCGCCGCATCGTCAGGCCCGAGATGAGATGAATCCGTCGTCTCATGTCCATGATTGGTTGACAAATTCGTGCTCCGTTTTACCTACCGGTTTCAGCAACCGCTTGCCATTGCTTCGCAAAGCCCGCCACCGCTGCGTGGAGTCTCGATTTCACGGTGCCGAGCGGAATGTTGAGGTCTTCTGCCATTTGTGCGTAACTCAGTCGTTGGAAGTAGGCCAACAGGAGAATCTCGCGCATCGTCGGCGACAAGTTACTCAATGCTCGCTGAACTTTGTGATCCCTCTCGCGTTCATCCATCGCCGAATCAGGTGTGGGGATATCGATCTCCATGAGGTCCACGATCGTGAGCCTCTCACCGTCGCCGCCCACTGGAGCAGAAACCTCCATCGAGCGTTGTCTGTTTCTCTTACGAAGGTGGTCCCGCGCTTTGTTCGCTGCAATTGTGAAGAGCCATGGTCGAAATTTGCGGGAAGTGTCAAATGTCCCCGCTGACCTGTGAATCTGGAGAAAGGTTTCCTGAAATACATCTTCAGCCGAGGACCGATCACCAACAAGTCTCGTCAAAAACCGCATCAGATCGCCCTCATGCCTTTCCATCAGAGGACGCAAGCACGCTGCGTTCCCGGACCGGTACGCATCGAGCAGCTTTTCATCAGACATGGTGTCGGGGTCTGGCAGGTGATACTCCTCGCAGAGCAAGTCTCGATTCAGTTACGCCGCCACGAAGGCTTGGGGTCGATGCGAATTCAGGATTGCTTGACGACACTGATGCTATCGGACTGATCGCGAGGATCACTTCCGCCAGCCATTGCACCCGCTTGCCTCTACGAAACAAAACTTTCGAGTTCGCCGATCCGCCTCGACATCGACACACCTCGATGAGGTGGAAACAGCGCCAGTCCTTCCTGCCGAAGTGCGGGTGCCGATTCTTCGATATATCGTTCGAATACCGCTCTGTTTCGGAAGCGATACCGAACTTCAACCGCACGACCCGGTGATTCCGAGCCGTGGTCGAGAAGGACAATCTCCGCAGACTCTGCGCCGGCTGCCACGACCTGGGCTGCATGCGTGTCTACGAGCCAGCGGATGAACGCCTCACAGACCTCTTCAGAGGCACAGTCTGCGTGGACGGTATAGATCAAGGGTTGCATGGTGGAGAGGATATCGTCAATCTGTGCAATGTTCGGGCAACATGTTCGTTACGCCCCATGAGCAAGGAGGCCTGGTTGGATGACGGTCAGCGTGAAGCGGAAGCTCGTCAAAGCGACGACCTGACCGATGTGCTCGCGCGGGCAGCGTCGGGTGAAGATGCTGCATGGACGGAGTTGGTGCAATTGTACTCCAAGCGGCTCTTCGCTCTGGCGCGAAGTCGACTCGGATCGGTCGAACTTGCAGAAGAGGTGGTTCAGTCGGTGCTTGTCACGGTTGCGACAAAAATGACGGGCGGGGCGTATGCGGAAAGTGGACGGTTCGAGCCGTGGCTGTTTCGCGTCGCGATGAATCGCATTCGCGATGAGATCCGTCGTCAAAGGCGTAGCCTTGCCCAGACGAATGGGCATGTTCCTGAAATCGCGATTGACAGTCGCGCTGAAGACACTGACGATCGAATCGATTCGCTCCGCCGTGCACTCCAGGAGATTCCTGACGCGGATCGCGAAGTCATCGAGTTGCGACATCACGGGCAAATGAGTTTCAAAGAGATCGCTATTTTGACAGACGAACCGTTGGGCACATTGCTGGCTCGACACCATCGCGCATTGCGTAAAATTCGCTCGCTGATCGAGGCCGATGCAACTGAGTGTGAAACGAAGAGGTCCACATGAACGAGAATCTTGAACAGTTTGATGATTCCATCAAAGCCATTGCATCGGACCTTGATCGCCTGGGTCAACACGAGCGGGATGCCGCACCCGTCACGCTTGAGCGTGATGCGTTACATGCAATACAGACGCAAGTTCTCGATAGGCGTAGTGAACCTTTATCAATCACACGGGCATCGCCGTGGTGGCGTCATGAGCGCGTCGCGCTTGGTATGGCTGCGACCATCATGCTTGGCTTCACCGTCGCGATGGTGTTCATGGTCAATCGTCCGTCGCCGATGCAGCCGCAACCAACCCTGGCTGTGAACACAGCAGCCGAAGAGTTTGAAGAATACATCGAAACGGTGGCATGGCTCAGTGAGTCAATGCCCCAGTTCATTGACGACTCGTCGAACGGTGGCACCACCGAACTCGACTCGCTCGATGCCTTGTTCACCGATGTTCAAGAGTCATTGCAAGGAACCGAGGAGACTGGCTAATGACGAACACTCATCGCACCAAAGTGGGTACAGCGTTACTCGCATTGTCGGCTGCCATCAGTGCGCAAGCATCAGCGACCTGCCAGCCAACTCCGGTCCCGCAATCCGACAGTGCATCTGATGATGCGCAGCCCGAGCGTCTCCAGACAAACGACCAATGGCGTGAACGGCTGGAAGCCCAACTCGAACGAGCGCGGGCCCACGCAGACCGATGTGAACAGGCCCTTCGTGATCTTGATGAAGGGAAGTCTCCTGATCCTTCATTTGCGCAGGAATTTGACAGGCCGCTCAGTGATGGACCTCGCCAGTTCGGAGGCCATCGAGCGAGACCTGACGGATCGAGTCGCGATGAATTGCTCAGCGATCGCTCGCCCGAAAACGAAGCACCGCCATCAATTGAAGAAATCCGGGCTTTTGTGGCTGAAAAATTGCCGTGGCTTGCCGAACGCCTTTCGCGTGTCGATGCTGAACGACCCGGTTCAAGCGAGATGATGCTTCGGAAGACACAGCCCCGCATCATCGAACTCATGCACAAGTTTGAGACTGATCCTGAGCAGGCTGCGATTCAAATCGAGCAGTTCCGACTCGGATCAGATATCGTCGACGCGATCCGCAAGATGCGGCACAATCTTGAATCGGGCGAAATCTCAGAATCGGATCTTCGAATCACTGTCCGCGGTTTTGCCGAACGGCACTTCAACTTGCGCATTCAGCTCACCCAACTGGAAGTCGATCGAGGTCGGGCAAGTCTTGCCGAACTCGAAGCGCAGCTCGCCCACGATGTCGAGACACGCGAAGCAATGATCGATGAAGTCACAGAGCGAATGATGTCGCGCTGGTCACGCATGGGCGACCGCGGGAACCGACCGCCGAACGATCGGCAGCGACCTCGCAATAATGACCGCCCGTAGAACCTGCTATGAGACTGTCGAGCCGGGTGCGATATCACCCATCGGTGTCATCAACACAACACTTCGATCGCCGTCTCCCTTTGGTGCATCACTTCCTGCGAGCAACATCCCTCGTGACTCTTCGCCGCGAATCTTCCGGGGCGCGAGATTGGCCACGATGACAATGCTTCGGCCGACCAAGTCTGCCGGTTCGTAGTGCCCCTTGATACCGGCACAAATCTGCCGAGGCGTGTCCGACCCGTCTTCAAGTTGCAACCGAAGCAAACGGTCTGCATTGGGATGTGGCTCGGCTGCAGTAATGCGGGCCACGCGGAGGTCCAGTTTTACGAAATCGTCGTAAGTGACTTCCGGCTTGAATGCGGCTTGTTCAACACCTGACGCTGCACCTGATTCTGTCATCGTGTACCCCTGTCTATGAATCCACCCGTCATGGGCGAAGACTCTAGGGAGCATCTTCTGGCGTGGTCGAATCTGATTCCCCGTTGTCGTCTGCATCCTCATGCGATTCAGTAGGCAGCGGCTCTACCCATTGGCCATTTCGATACAACACCCGCTTGGGGTCAACACCAAAACGCAATGCGAGGTCGCCAATCTCAGGGTCGCGCATGGGCTCACCGAGATCAGCTGCGACCTGAGCGCCCCAGGACCTTTGACGACTGTTCAGCAGAAAAGACTCGAATCGGAGTTGTCCGATCAGTTCGTCTGGTGTCATTTCAGGTCCCGGATTGCCACCACAGGTATAACACAATCGACGCTCGATGCGCCCGGTGTGTCGTTTGGTCACCACGCGATCGTTCCGGCACTCCGGGCATGGCCATTCCTTTGCCTGCCGTTCAAGTTCGGGGAGAATGTTCTGCTGAATGGTGCCAGTGATCAGTGCTGAATATCGCCTGATCAATCGTTGGACATCGTCCCGTCGCAGGTCGGCAACCGCGCGTGACCCCCAACCAGAGCGTATATGTCCAAGAGCCGTCGCCGTTTCAAAGGCGACATCGTCCGTCACGACCACATCCGTCGACCGGCTCCAATCGCGGATGCTGTAACGCGGATCAAGCATGCGAGCAATCGCCCACAGCACCCGTCGATCAGCATCGGCACGCGCCGTATCCGCCAGCGCGATGCACGCGCTGGCCGCCAGCGTCGCACCGTTCGGTTGATCGTGTGACTGCAAAATGGTGATGAGATAGAGACGCTGCACCAACTTGTAGTCTTGCTCAGTCCTCGCTTCGGCTGCCAACTCCTCACCGAGCGTGAAGTATGCTTCAGGCATGCTCGGGTCGAGTACTTCAAGTTGTTCTTCGATGTCAAGGAGCCCCGTTGGTTGAACAGATGCCCCCCCATAAGCCGGACCAATCGGCAACGACATAATGACAACGAGTACCAATGTGAGGTATGGAACGCAGCTCATAATCCGTTCACTCCCAACCGGATCTCCCAGAGTTTGGCCATGGCCCGTTCTGCAGCCGCGATTTGATAGAAGATATGTGATGCATCTCGCCGAGATTGACTCAGGTCCTCCAGGACAGTTTCAACAGCCGCACGATGGCTTGACTGTTCACTGACGACCACCACCGCCATTGTCTCGGCGAGCGCCAGTTGTTCGACGGCAAACTCTTGCACCATCCCGACCGCCAAACTGCGTCGACCTTCGAGTCGCCGCGCCACTTCGTTGATGGTCAACGCGAATCCCGCTGCAGGAATTCCCCGCTGCGCCGCCCGAGTCCATCGAGCCCGCAGTTCTCGAACAGATCGTTCGGCAGAAGCAACAATGACATCACCCGAGTCTGTCATCGATAGCGCCGAACTCGTGCGCTGGTCATACGCCTCATCCAGAAGACGAGCAAGTTCATCCACACCAGCAACGATACTGTCTGCAGCGATGAGTTCGAGCAGTCGTTCGACGAGCGCCCGGCGAACAGCCAGACGCCATTCAGGATTGGTCCAATCGGGTAAGGGCTGCCCGGTGACACTGACGATCAACTCACTGATCATGGGGGTCGGCGCCATACGCGGCGATTCTTCGAGCAGCGCGTTGACAATCGCCGGCGACGAACCGAACAACTCGACGATGTCGCGCGCAGCGTCGCGCACGGCGCGACCACCACCGCGTAGCGCCGCTTCGACGAGGACTTCGGCATCGACGGAGCCCAGTTGACGGCGAGTGCTCGATCGAAGCTGAGCAAGGAGTCGCATTCGTTCCTCGGTATTCACACCTGCCAGCAAAAACTGCTCGCCCCACCTGCCGTCTTGTGACTCACTGCCCATGTCAGCGCCAGACCCGTTTGGAGACGCACCCGGTTGGACCGCATAGTTGCTCAGAATGAGGTTGGCGGCTACGGCATCACCCTGCCAATGTGCCGATGCTGCAGCACTGATCCGAGCGTAACTGACTGCGATTCCGAGAGCGTCGTTCGAATCTCGCACAGACTTGAGTTCGGCATCGAGTTGACCTGTTGCGTTGGTCAACGCATCGAGGATCGCGATATCGCTCCCCGGTGATTCGAGCCCCCACGCGAGCAGGTACTGGTCACGCAGACTTCGTCGATCAAGGTCGTTCGCCGATGCGGACAACACCATCGTTGGATCGATGTTGTCTGCGTCGGTCGCTGCGACGAGTGTCCGCGTGGCTGCACTCAATGAGGACGCGGGCACATTGCGATTGTCGAACTGCCGAACCATCCAGCGTTTGCTGTCATCGTTGTTGCGCCATGGCATCGCGCGAATCACCGCCTCGATCGCTTCGTACATGTCATTGCGCGCTTCGGGGTCGATGGATTGCACAAGTAGTCGTTCCGCCCCCCTCGACAACAGACTGACTCTACGCTCGGCATCCGATGCCGTGACCGCGGCGGCGGCCCGAGCCCACCCGGTCCACGCCGATCCTCGTTCGTCGGGTTGGGTGGCCAACCCGTCCATGATCGACTGCAGGCAAGCCAGCGCACCTCCGGCAAAGCTGAGTTGGGCCGGTCGGCTGCCATCGAGTGAAGCCCCAAGCCAACGATCAATCAGCGCATGAGACTGTGCAGACAGATCGCGTTCGCGGCGAATCCGCGTCAATGCACCGATGGACCACACTGCACGCTCGACCTCTTCCTGATCGAATGTGCCTCGACGCGATCGCAGCACAATCGAGCCTCGGCCGACGGTGTTGAGGAGTGCTCGCGCATCGCCGGTCGGGCCGCCCAATCGGTACATCAACTCGACAATGGCATCCATCGCACGCGTCCGAACCGGAGCGGGCAACTCGAGCCAATCGGCAGAGAGCGCCTCCGTCGCGGCGACCGCTGACTGATGAGCCCCATCGAGATCCGACTCAGCAATCGAGACCGCGTGAAGCAGAGTATCAAGGATCGCGTCACGCTCGACAACCATCCTTGGAACCGTTGTTGTCTGAGGCTTGGCTGATGCTGCATCCCCATCAGTCGGAAGTAAGCCTGGTTGAGACGGCGGCGCCGCATCCATGAGTGCTGATTGCGTCCCGGTATCTTTGACCAATGCTCGGTCACCCGTCACAACGAGCACCGTCCATACTGTGCCGACAATCATAAGAATTGCGACTAAACCGATGACGATCGACCAGTGGTTCCTGGAGACTGCGGAACGAGAGGGAAATGCGTCGTCGGGAGATGCACCTTGAGCGGCGCTGGTATTTCGACGCCGCGTGGACATGTGCCGAAGTGTTTCGGCCACATCTGAGGCGCGCAGCCCGCGTGAGTGCGCGAGCGCCATGAGCCTTGGCAGACTTTTGCGTGTCCACCCGCCAAACATGGCGAGCGTGAGGATGACATCTTGTTCCAAGCCGACCATCGCAGCAGCGCGTGCACTCGAAGACTGCCCCCTGCGCAGGTGTGACCGAATGGCCGGGTTGAGTAACTGAGCCGTCGCCGCGTGCAGTGCCAGTCTGACTTCGTCAGAGGCTGGCGATTGTCCCTGGGGGTGGGCATCGATTGCCTGCATGCGTCGGTCGCGGGCCGAGATGATATCGAGATCCGAAAAGCCATCCGGTGGCAACCCCAGTAGGGCGCAAGGACCACCGCGCGCAGCCTCGGCCCCTAAAAACTGCTCCACAAAACTCACAGCATGGCGCCGCCCGGTGGTCATGGGTCTGACCCTCCGGGAAGGGGGACCGCGGGCTGCAACTCAAGCCTGGCCTCCAGCGCTCGCAATTTTGGGCCGTACGGATCAGGGCCGTAACTCGGGTACATGACACGATGTTGCACCATCGCATCACGAGCACCCTGCGGGTTCAAGTTGATCATCAACCGAATCGCGTTGTACCGCGCTTCAAACCATGGCTCTTCACCAGCGTGGTAAGTTGCTGAGAGCGCCGTCCACGCTTCGAGCGAGGCCTGCGGATCGCTGACCAACTCACTGAATCGTGCGAGAACTCGAAGCATGTCTTCGGTCCAAATGTCGCGTTCAAACCAGTCCTTGGACAATCGAAGCGCAAGCGAACGCATGTTCTCGTCCTGATGTTCATCCCAAAGCCATGCGGCAGCCTCCACCACATGATTGACGACACCCAACAGCGCCTGCTGCGACAACCGATCACCCGGGTCATCCGGATTCGCCAGGATCCGTCCACCAAATCGGACGAGTGCCGTTGCCTCTGCCACGCCGGCATCTGGCATCGACCACGCCTGTGTTGCCGTGCGATAGAGCGTTCGGTCCGCGTGCCTGGCGAATCGTCCTCCGATTCGAGTCAGCCGCGTCAGTTGCGATTCCACTTCGTCCATCTGTCCACGCGCCAGAGCAATCTGCAATCGGCGATAGGCGAGTTCACCTTCGAGTTCGCCAAGCCCCATGCCCATTTCGTTGGCAATGCGCTCAAGCGTTGTGATCGCACGATCGGCACGATCCAGTTCGGGTGCTCGACTTGAAAGCACAACATCGAGAATCTGGCGAACCAGGACGACGACAGATTGCGATGCCTTCACCTTGTCCTCGGGCTCACCTTCTGAAACCGCTGCTTCATCAATGCGCAGCAGTTCTTCCGCAACTGTCAAAAATCGTGACGCTTCCGCGTCTTTGCGTGATGCCGGCGACCCGCGATAAGCCCGATACAACAACCGGATCAGATGACGACGGGCAGTCGCGTAAATCGGACTCGAAGGATCGACCGCAAACAACACTTCGATAGCATGATCCGTATCAGCCGTACTTGAGTCTGCCTGACGCAAAAGAAGGAGTGCCGCTCGTTCGACACTCGGGAACTCAGCAATGTACAACCCGCTGAGACGCTCGGACCATTGACGGGCTTCTTCGCTACCGGCTTCAGCTGCTCGGTCGAGCGCCACCACCGCCATCCAGAGGGCTTCTTCACGAATGCGATCATCGGTCGCGACAGCCGCACACTTTTCGAGTGCCTCGGCCGCATCCAGCATTCGACCACGATAGTAATCGCTCAGCCCCCAACTGAGCCCCGCACGCGCGCGATCCATCGGATAGGAACGAGCATCTTCGGCTTCAAATGCACCGCGAAGCAAGTCGCTGCTCGACGCATACATTTGCGCGATTTCAATCGTTGTTGTCGGCTTCTTGTTGGTACCGTCCGCAGACTGATGCGCCTTCCTCGCTTCGTCATAGGCGAGAAGCCCACGCACATATCCAACGATAAACCCATCGCCGCCCAGCGGGAGCGTACCGAACTGCTTGAGCAACGAGAGCACCTGATTCACCTCGCCGCGCGCAACCAGATCACCGACACCGATCCCAGCCAGCCGTTCTGCCGGGCCGCCTCGGGTGGCACCAGACTGCACGCCCTCGCGCATCGCAAGAACCGCGAGCAATCGTGCATCGTGCGTATTCAACGACTCATCCCCGCGGCGCGTCGCGACCTCAGAAGCCAGATCGTCCCACCGACCAGCGTTCGCGAGCAACTCCATATTGCGCCCAAACAACTCATCGCGGACGGTCGGATGGAGTTCGGTCGACTGTCGCAACTGGCGCATCCAGGTCAGCGCACCGCCATGATCATCTTCGAGCGACTTTGAAAGGGCGATCGCCATCGCAGCCCGCGCAACATGTTCGTATCGGACAAGCGCTGACCCCAATTGCTCGATGGACGGCGATCGGCCTTCAGCGTTCAACATCCAACCAAGATCGCCTTGTGCACGATGGGCATCGTTTGCCCCCCCATCGAGCAAAGCCAAGTAATACCCCGACCAACCAGCGTAATAGAATGCCGCAGATCGTTCTGCGGTCGCCTGTTGCAACCGTGTTGCGATCTCACCCTGAATCGAATCGTTTCCTCGTGACTGTTGACGCTTGAGCATGTCAACGCGACGGACGAGCGCTTGCCCTAAATCATCGAACGCTTCTCGCACCTCGCGAAGCACCCGTTTGGCTTCAGCCACATCTTCCGGCGTGGATGACCCCAGTCGCCAGTGCTCCGCGATTGACTCCGCTGGTGCATAGCGCGCTTTGGCAAGTTTGATGCGCAGGCCGAACGAATCGATGTCGGGCACGAACTGAAACAAATGAGCGCTCAGATCTTCGAGTTCGCGCCTTCGTTCATTCGATATGTTCTCGCCGAGCATGCTGGCGTAGATGTCCGCCAATCGTTCAGCCATCTCAAGCCGATCGTCACCGGATGCACGACCGAGACGCGAACGCAACTGGGTCGCCTGCAGTTCCTCCAACTGATGCATCTGCATGTAGCGTTCGACGATCGCATCCGGCGAATCGGGGTTCACCAACTCATCCTGCGCCCGCGCGTCATGAAACGCAAATACGACTGCAACCACTGACACAATCGCTCTAATTGGAACCACTCGACGGCACATAGGTCCTCTTCGTAAAACCCGCATCATGGGCTGCTTGCAGCGCGGTCGCAGCCGCTTGAATCGGTACTCGATCATCCACCTTCACGGCCACGCCGGCCTCCTTGGGCAGTTGCGTCAAGATGGCCTCGAGCGCTTGACCGGTAAACACCGCTCGTTCGCCGATGCGAAACCCGACACGACCCTGGATCATTTCGACAGACACCACCTGAGGCTGCAACTCAGAAATGCTCGAACCAGACTGCTCACTTTGGATCGTCGCCTGGAGTCGGTCTTCACTCTGGCTGAAGTTTGCCGTGAGCAGAAAGAAGATGAGCAACAGAAAAACAACATCGATCATGCTCGTCATGGGGACGGACCCGAGTGCGGATGCTTGCAAGCGTGCCGGTGACATTCTCATGGCGCCCCCCCGCTCGGATCAGTCGTCCCGATGCGCCAGCGGCGAACGCCTCGCTCGCGCAGATCGAGCGCCAGACCGTTGAGATGCCGCGCCGCCAGTGAACGATCGGGACGAACCAGAATCGTGACTTGATCAGGTCCTCCGCTGCGCCCGATCTCTGTATCGACCAGCCGCAGAAACTGAGCCCGGCTCATGGTTCGGCCATCGACAATGAGCGAACCGTCGTCAGCCAGATCAACAGCAAATGAAGGCGGTTCTTCCACCGGCGACTTCTCGCCAGCCTCGAGAGGTAACGCCACCTCGGTCTGTGTGATCTGTCCAAACTGTGATGTAAACATGAAAAAGATGATGAGTTGCAAGACCACATCAATCATCGGGGTGAGATTGAAACTGAGAACCTTGGGACGGGATGGACGCGCGAGTTGCATGTCAGGTGTTCCGCCCCGGGCCGTTGCTTGGCGCACCAGCGCCAGACTCGAGATGTGCCGCCAGGTCTTCGATGATCTGCCCGACTTCGTCAGCGAGCGTGTCGATTCGATTCCTCAGGAAGGTGTACGCTGCAGTCGCTGGAATCGCAACGATCAGACCGAGCACTGTGGTAATCAAAGCCTGCGAGATATTGCCGGCGAGTGCATCAGGACGAACCGGCCCGTCTGCCGCCTGAATGGCATCGAATGCACCAACCATGCCGATGACGGTTCCAAGCAGCCCGAGCATCGGCGCGATCGCAGCGATCAGATTGATCCCATCTGTCAAACGATACAAACGGGCCACCTGCAATTGCCCGACTTCCTCGAGGGCTGCTTTGAGTTCGAGAAAGCCGAACGGACTTCGGCTGCAACGAATCAGCGCCGAACCCACAATCCTGGTCAGGAACGACCCGTGGTCCGGGCTCTGGCAAAAGGCGATCGCCTGTTCGACCTGCCCCTCTCGCAGGTGCCGGTCGAGCGTATCGATTGATTCCGGGGGGGCGAGCGCGGCTCGCCGGACCCGAATCAACTGTGCGACGATCAGAACAACAGCAACGAACGAGAGCATGATGATGACCAGCCCCACCGGTCCACCCTGCGCCACATAGGTTAGCAGGCTCTTGCTGGTTGCACTGCTCGCAGGAGCTGCCAAGGTAATCAAATCGTGATGCATATCACCTCTCAATGGTTCGTGTCGTTCGTATGGATGTCGCTTGCAGACTATTCAAATGAGAGCGTACCGCATCCAGATTGGTGGCGGCGTGGGTGCTATAGGCATCGCGCAATTCGGTAAACAATGAGTTCGCACCCGCAGCATCACCCAATGCATCGAGCGCCAGGGCCGACTCTGCCAAGGCGATCCCCGCGAGATATGGTTGACTCTTGCCAAAACGCGCAGGCAAATGCAGTAACTGAATCACACCCCGGCGTTGTGATTCTCGATCAGACTCGCGCAAGAGCGAACGGCCGATACCAAGCCGACACCAGGCTTCGATCCACGCGTGATCGGCACTTTCTCGACGGGTTCCGGCCATCTCTGATTCGAGCGTGCTTCGAGCCGCTTGTCGCTGTTCAGCATCACCAACTCGGGCAAGAACAATCGCGTGCACCAGTCGCACGCCGTCGTCAGCAAGATCAGTCTTGGTCAGTGACAAGTCCGGCGAGCCAATCGTCAAACCACACTCAAATCGGGCAGCGTGTCGATAGAGACGCTCAAGAATTTCCGCACGCTTGGGGCCGATGTCTTGCGATTGATCCCACACGACGATCGGTTCGGATCGGGCAAAGACTTCGACCGCTGGGGTCTTCATCCAGACAGGAGCGAGCGAGGGGACCAACCCGGTCTCCTGATCACACGCCGGTCGCAGAGCCCCGACCATGCGTGACTGATACGGACCCGCCTGAGCCGAAACCAGATACGCGAGCCACGGGCGTATCGCCGCGGTCTGTGCGCTTCGACGCAATCGACATCGCATGAGTCCTTCCGCGACCATCGATGCCATGTCGCTGCTCAGACCTTCATAGACCGGGTACAACTCTTCAAAGATTGGTTCCGCTGTGACCGCGTCGCCTCGTTCGAGTCTCGTCCGCGCTCGCCATGCGAGTCGACCGAGTCGCAGGAACGGCTCCGCCTCTTCTGCATGCGCGCCGGTCAGTGATCGTACGAAGTCCCATCGAACAGTTCGTTGAACCCCGAACGGGTCCTCGAACACGATTCCGCCATAATCCAAATCGAGGATCTCGCCATCCGGCACTTCGCGGCCGCTCCATAACTGCACCTCGGGCACCGCTGCGTCATCCGGGGTCGCGTCTTGTGCGTAAGCAACACACATGACCAGGCACACAAACGACGCAAACCAGCGGAGACTCACGGGCTCGCCCTTACATGCTTGTACAGCCCCCCCGAGTCCCGCGCAATATCGCGCAGCCTGTTCTCGACTTGCGCCCGGATCGCGGCGTTACCGATGTCACCAAACATGATGCAATGGACGGGAACCTTGGTTCGGCCGTTCAGTTGCCGCACCGCGCCAACCACCTCGTCTGAAAACTCGCCGTCGGTCATGAAGTAGATTGCGTCCGGCCTCGGCCTCATCTTGAAAATCATCTCAAATGCGCCCAGGGGCTGCGTGCTGCCATTGGCTGTGACATCCATGATGTCGCGGCGCAGGCTGATCTTCGTGCGCTTGTCAGTCTGATACCACTTGACACGACCAGTCAATGGCGACGGGCCGTTCGAATACAGCACCACACAGACCTCGCCGCTCTCACTCATCGCTGAAATGGACCGAGCGAGTTCGGCCTTGGTCTGATCCATCTTGCCGCCCGAGTTCATCGAACTGGACCGGTCGACGATGTATGCAAATCGGCTCCCCTGCGCTTCGACGCCGAAGAAACTCGCGCCGTCGCCACTGAGTCCTCCACCACCCGATGTTCCGTCGTTGAGTGAACCCGTCGAGATATCGCCGCCGCCCGATGAGACATCGAGATCGACCATCTCCTGCATCAACGCGTCTATTTCGCCGCCATCCTGCTCGCTGACCAACTCGATGTCTTCAAGGCTTGGCGAGGCGAGTTCCGGAGCATGGGTTGCGCTGACCCGGGCGGCATCGTCGGTCATTTCGGCGAGTTCGGCTTCGCTCATGACTGCGAAATCAACCGTTTCTGCCCCACTGCCCCCTGCGTCGCCACCTTCATATGTCACCGTGAACACCGCGGCGATCAGCAGCGCCACGACATGAACCATGACGCTGGCACCGATTCCCACGAAAGTTGCTCGGCGAAACCAGAGCCAGCCCTGGGCGCCCTTTTCGCTCGTTCGACTTGCGGTTTCCGTGTGATCGTGCATGGTTCAGTTGATTGTTGACGCGACTGCAGGTCTGGTCTGCACCCAGTTTCGGCTTGCGGGTCCGCCGCGTCAAGTGACGGTTCGCACGCCGACCCGTGCGGTTCTACCGAGACCCCCACGATCGGTGGCAAGACTTTCACTGTTTCGGCGATATGATGGCTTGAACGGTTGTTTTCGTCGCTCAACAACTCCCGATGGAGCCCCCATGCCCTCATCCTCGGCCACCAAACCCGAATCAGCACCAACATTGGTCTCACGGCTCGGACATCCACCAACCCGCGTCCTGCTCAAGATCAGCGGTGAAGCCTTCGCTGCACCCGGAGGATTCGGGATCGATTCGCATGAACTATCGGTCATCGCCGAGGAGATTCGTGAGGCGGCTTCGGCGAACTGCCAGATCGCGGTCGTCGTCGGGGGCGGCAACATCATCCGAGGTGCGGCTTTGGCGGCCGCCGGCGATATCCACCAGGCCACCGCAGACTATATGGGCATGCTCGGCACGGTGATGAACGCGGCAGCCCTCAAAGAAAAACTGCTGACCCTCGGTGTCGAGAGTCGCGTGCAATCCGCTCTCGAGATCAAGGCGCTGGCCGAGCCGTTCATTCGAGGCCGAGCCATTCGACATCTCGAAAAGGGTCGCGTGGTGATTCTCGCAGCGGGGACTGGCAATCCTTTTTTTACGACTGACACCTGCGCAGCCCTGCGCGCCAGCGAACTCGATTGCGATGTCCTGCTCAAAGCCACCAAGGTCGATGGCATCTACACCGCTGACCCCGAGAAAGACCCGGCAGCCACCCGCTACGAGCACCTGACCTTCGCAGAGGCGCTCAACAAGCGGCTGGGTGTCATGGACATGACCGCGCTTGCCATGTGTCAGGAACGCGACCTGCCGGTCCTGGTGTTTGATTTCAAGAAGCCTCACAACATTCGCAAGGTGATCGACGGCGAGCCGATCGGCACACTCGTTACCTGTGCCTGAATGGGCTTGTTGGTTCTATGATGTTCGAGTCAGTTATCCGCTCAATGATTCGGTTTTTCATCCAGCGTTTCATCATGCGTTTCATTCGGCGGCAATGTACGGAGACCTAGCCATGACGACCGACCCCGACACAATCTTGCTCGAAGCCGAAGAAGCGATGATCAAGGCTCACGACTACTTGAAGCAGGAGTACCTCGGCCTGCGGGCCGGGCGCGCCTCGACAGCGCTCGTCGATTACATCAAAGTCGATTACTACGGCAGCATGTCTGACCTCAAGTCGATCGCCGCGATCAGTATCCCCGAGCCCACGCAGATTCTCATCAAGCCGTTCGATGCGACATCACTGGCAGCGATCAAGACCGCGATCGAGACCTCCGGCCTCGGCTTGAATCCGAATGTCGAAGCCAAGCAGATCAGGCTCAATATTCCCAGTCTTTCGAGCGAGCGTCGTCAGCAACTCGTCTCGCAGGCCAAGAAAATGGGCGAAGAGCAGAAGGTCGTGATGCGCAACGCTCGCCGCGATGCCAACAAGCACGCCGATGCCATTGGCAAGGGCGACGGACACATCTCGGAAGACGAGGTCAAGACGCTCAAGGAAGAGATTCAGGAGTTGCTCAAAAAGTACGAAGCGATGATGGACGAGATGATCAACAAGAAAGCGGACGAAATCACGGCCGTGTGATGTGGCTCATCGTTGCGCCGAGGCTGACGAACCACCATCGGTCATGGGTCAATCACGAGGTGTGGCATGGCTGATGTGTACTTTGCCGCGATCATCGCTGTGATCGTGATCGGGATGGTGTACATCGCGTACCGCGAGATTCGCTGCATCCAGTCCGACCCCAAGAAATAGCAGACGATTCGACTATTCAGCCAGACGAAAACGGCCGCATCGATGCGGCCGTTTCCATGGGAGGATATGGATTGAAGACGATTGTTGCCTTAGCGGCGACGACGCACAGCGACGAGCCCACCGAGCCCGAGCATCGCCAGGCTGCCAGGTGCCGGGATGAATGAAACCGATACATCATCAATGAAGAGAACCATAACGCTACTGGGATCGGCACCAGTCACGGATGCGAACTGCAGCGTCACACCGCCGCTCACATCAGGGCCGGCTGCGAGTGAGAAGTTAAAAACCTGCCATTGATCAGTCAAGGCCAGCGGCGTACCGCCCAGAAGGACACTGTCCGACACACCACCGCCGTCAATCTCCGAGAAAAACTCTGCAAATGCGACACCGCCGGCCGCGCCTGAGCCCTTGGCAGCGAACGAAATATCGACTGTGTCCCCTGCGCTAATCACGCCTGCACCGAGGTTGGCCTGTTTCACCACCGCACCTGAGGCAAGTGTGTCATTGAACAGCTCAGCACCAAAGTTGCCGCTATTCGCGTCGATGGTCACATTAAATGTTGAACTGGCTGTCGGGAACGAAACCCAGCCTGAGGTGTCACCAGTTTCGAAACCGCCGTTGACGGCGAAATCGGTACCCGCTGTGGCTGTGGCCGCGGCTGCGGCGACGAGCGATACGACGATCATTGTCTTGTTCTTCATGGTCAGATTCCTCTCTGCTAGGCGACCGCCTTGGTCGCACACTCCAATAAACACCATTGGAACAGATGATCTCACGGAAGGCGGATTGGATGAGATCTCCAATGGCACGAGATGTAACTGTTACATCTCAATCATCCAAAGCGTAACAGTTACGAAAACTCTGTCAACGATAAATCGTGATTTTTCCGGACGAAAGCACGATATTCTCTGCCAGAGGCAGCCGAGTCGATGCCGAGTTCGTAACCAGGACCGTTCAGATTCACAATTTGCCCACCAATTATCGCTTTTCGGCCCTCAAAGTGTCTTTGTCGCGATTCTCGGCGCCTCGATCCGTCCTGGTCCGTCCTCTGGAAGGGACCCCTCTGGCTTTGATTCTCTTTTGCGTGCTTGATCCGCGCCAATCCAAAACCAAAGCTTGATCCGTACATCTCCCGCAGCGGTGTGTGCGGATCGCGCTTCGATATGGAAGAGTCCCGCATTGAAGCGGCCTCGTTCGTGTGTTGCCGTGTTTGTCGCAAAACGCTCTCGAACGGCATTGCGGCAAAAGCAAAGAGACAGTTAAACCGATGGTGCGCAGTTGGTGTGAGAGGACTGGGTGTGCGCGCAGAGCCGCAGCCTGTAAGTGGCTCGCTACACTGGGGCCATGTGCAGTCTCCGCCATGTTGCCGTGCCGTGTCAGGCCGCAGTCTACATCCTCGTCTTCACGCTCAGTGCGTCGTATTCGCACGCTCAAACCTTCGTCGATCGCACCGACGACCTCGGGCTCGCCATCGGCAACGGACCGGCTGCCTTTGGTGATGTCAACGGCGACGGCTGGCCGGACCTCTACGCCGGCGGGGCCGTCTGGCTGAACAACAAAGGCACCGCCTTCACCCGCATCGACGCGCAAGGCTACGGGCTCATCGCCGACCTCAATAACGACGGCCTTGGCGATCTGGTCTCCATTTCCCCCCCGGCCATTGCGTTCGCCGAACGCCATGAAGGGGTCATTCGATTCAATCCCATACCGCTGCCCGAACTCCCGAGCACGGTCTGCCGCGGAGCCGCCGCAGCCGACTTCAACAACGACGGCTTTGTCGATCTTTATATTGGCGGCTACGAGGCCTGGGAAAAGCAGATCACCTACCCCGATCTGCTGCTGATCAATCAACAAGGCACGGGCTTTGTTGTCGTGCAACTCCCCAAGTCGTTCCGGGCGCGCGGCGTCACTGCCTGCGACTTCGACGAAGATGCGGATGTCGACATTTATGTTTCCAACTACCGGCTGCAGCCAAACTTGCTGTGGGTGAACGACGGTCACGCATCGTTCACCGACTCCGCCGAACAAAGCAATGCGATCGCCACCAGCCAAGGCTTCGGCGGCGGGCACTCCATCGGGGCCTGCTGGGGCGACTTTGACAGCGACGGCCATATCGACCTCTTCGCCGGCAGCTTCGCCCACAACGACTCGCGCGGTGACCAGCCGAAGAGTCGGTTCCTTCGGAACATGGGAAACGAGCACGAATTCGTCTTTGAAGACCTCGGCGAATGCGGCGTGTGGTATCAGGAAAGTTATGCCAGCCCCGCCAGTGCAGACTTTGACAACGACGGCCACCTCGATCTGTACTTCACCATCGTCTACGCCAATGCCAGCTTTGGCAAGAAGAACCACCCGGTGCTCTACCGCAACCAATCCACCACGGATGCCTGGGTCTTCGAAGACATCACCGCCGGGTCTGGCCTTGAACAACGCCCGGCGACCTATCAAGCCGCCTGGGCGGATGTCGATCGAGATGGCCGAATCGATCTGGTGACGGGTGGCCGACTTTATATGAATACGACGGCCAAGGATGCCCATTGGCTCCAGATTCGTCTCATTGGCGATGGCCTGGCGATCAACACGCACGCGATCGGTGCTCAGGTTCGCATCACACTTCCTGATGGCCGAACACTCACCCGTCAAGTTGAAGTCGGCACAGGTGAAGGCAACGCCAACAGCCCGATCCTCCACTTCGGACTCGGATCGATTGCCGGCCCGGTGCGTATGGTCGTCCACTGGCCAAACGGCCAAACGGATATCATGCGTGGCGTCAAACCTGACCGCGTCGTCGATGTTGACTTCACTCCAGCTCCAGCCACCGATGAAGATGAGTAGATTCGGTTCTCTATCTTCTTCTGAAACCAGTTGCACCCAAATCCCATACACACAACACCAACACCCGACGGGGATCGTCTTTGATCGAAACAACTGATATCCGAGTCGACTACGGCGATGTCACAGCCGTCCATGACCTCACGCTCTCCATCGACAGCGGCGAAGTGTTCGGACTCATTGGACCCAATGGTGCTGGCAAGACCAGTCTCATCCGGGTCCTCGCCACACTTAGCGAACCGACCTACGGCGAAGCGGTCGTTGCCGGGTTTGATGTCGCCGACAACCGGGCCGATGCCCGCAGGCAGATCGGGTACATGCCAGATCTCGCGCCGGTCTTCAAAGACCTTCGCTGCTGGGAGTTCCTCGACCTGTTTGCAGCGTCGCATGGCATCCCGCGGGCCGATCGCCGTCGCCGCATTGAATACGCACTCGAACGCGTGAATCTCACCGGCAAACGAACCGCCATGGCCGGTACGCTCAGCCGCGGCATGACGCAACGGCTTGTCCTCGCCAAGACCATGCTCCACGACCCGGCGGTGCTCCTGCTCGATGAGCCCGCGAGCGGCCTCGACCCGATCGCACGCGTTGACCTGCGCAACATTCTCCGCGACCTGGCAGCGGACGGCAAGACCATTCTGATCAGTTCGCACATCCTCAACGAACTCAGCGAATTCTGTACCTCGATCGGCATCATGGAAAAGGGCCGGCTCGTCCTCTCGGGCAACATCGACACCATCATCGCCAATATCAACACACACCGACGCTACACCGTCGAAACCATCGGGCCGGTCGCGGCTGCCGCCGACCGACTCGCAACACACAGTGGCATTTCCAATATCGAACCGCAAGGCGATCGCTGCACATTCGAGTCAACATTGACCGACGCGGAGACCGCAGCAGTGCTTGCAGAACTGATCCAAGGCGGGATCGTGGTCCGCGCATTCTTCGAGCGACGACGCGGCGTTGAAGATGTCATGATGCAGGTCGGGGCCTCTGAAGTCTCTTGACGAAAACACAACGAAAGCAATCACATGAGCCAAGCGGCATCGCGATTTGAGATCAATCCCCTGTGCGTGAAAGGCCTGCGCTCACGCTGTCGGCTCAAGTTTCTCATCAGTTGGGGCGTGATCTGGTTGACCATCTCGACCTTCGTGTTTCTCTCGACCTATCTCACGCTGGTCGAACAGGAACTTTCCTCCAAAGCCGACGCCGCCAAAGCCGCGCTGCCCGGCATTCTGGTGATTCAATCGATCATCCTCATGCTTTTCGGCACCAGCACCGTCGCATCGGGGGTCGCCCAGGAACGAGACGAAGGGCTGCTCGACTACATCCGCATGACACCCATGTCCCCCACCGCAAAGGTGCTTGGGTATCTGTTCGGCCTGCCGATTCGTGAGTACATTCTCTTCGCCTTCACACTCCCGCTGGTCGCGATCATCGTCATTATCAGCGGGTTCAGCCTGCTCACCCTCGCACACTTTTACCTCGTCTTCTTTACATCAGTGCTCGTCTATCACATGACCGCGCTCGTTGTCGGCACGGTTTCGCCTAAACCACGACTGGCATCGATGATGTCCATGGGGCTCGTCGTCATCCTCTACTTCGCATTGCCAAATCTCTCACGCGTGGGAATCACCTTCTTTGAGTTCCTCACCATTCGCCCGACTTTCCTCGGCCTCCTGCAGCAGGAACTGCCCGATGGTCTGCGAGCCCGGGCAGAACTCAACGGCATTGACACTTTTCGTCCGGTCCCCTTTTTCAACGGTACGGTTCGCCCCACCCTGTACACAATCATGGTGCAGGGCTTTCTAATCGCCGTCATGTTCAGCATCGTCTATCGCAAGTGGCGCGATCAAGCCAACCACTTGTTTTCAAAGACCGGCGCGCTCGTCGTGTTCGGTGGTGTGACCACATTCACACTCGCCAGCATCTGGTCAGTCGTTGCACAGGATGAAGCGTACCACCAGTTGTTCAATCCGTTCGGCTCCATGGATTCGTCAAGCCGTATACCCCAAACGCTCTACGCACTCATGATGATCGGGTTGATGATCTTGGGCGGGACCTATCTGTTCCTGATCTGTGCAACCACACCCTCACGCAATCGGACACTCGTCGGGTTCCGTCAGATGCGGAGGCTCGGCCGGTCCAATATCCCGCTCGCGGCGGATGCGGCCAGCAGTTTCCCGCTCGCCATGATCATGCTCACGATCACAGCACTCGCTGGCGCCGCCATCCTGATGCTCGCACACAGCAAGGGCGACTACATAGCCTCCAGCCCAAGTGCACAATCAATCCTGACAGTGCTCGTTCTGCTGTTCGCCATCGGTCTCAGCATTCAGGCGCTTACTGAACGCATCGCGTTGCGGGCCTTTGGTGTGGCAGCATTCCTGCTATGGATGATCCCCTTCTTCACCATGGTCATCTTCATGGCTGCCTTTGAAGCGTATGAAGTTGGGTTCTATGTCGGTCAACCGTTCCCCCCCGTGTCGATGGGACTCGCACTCGGCTGGCTGCTCGAATCCACCACCCCTGTGTCGGGCGGTGATGTTTCGAGTCAACGATTCTTGCCGACCGACGACAACCTGACCTTCCATCCGCAGACAGTCGTCACCGCCGGCACAATCGGATACGCCGCAGCGGCGCTCGTGCTCCAACGCATGCGTTTACGCCACCGTCGGCACCTCAAGGGAATGCAGTAGACCATGTTGGTAAAAAAACAAGCGGGGCTTACCCCGCTCGTGAAAAACGCAAAGATCAAATCTAAAACCGTCGCCGGTCGAACTACGGGCAGCCGCTGCTGAATGCAGACAAGAACGCCTGCACATCAAAGAAGTCCCAGGTGTCATCATCGACCAGGTCCGCCGAATGGCACTGACCGACAAATGCGCCAAGGAACGATTGGACATCAAAGAAGTTCAACACGCCATCGGTGACAAAGTCAGGCACACACGATCGGGCATTGATGGACGCCACGCGATTGCTCATGGTGCAGTCTGCTTGTGTGATACTGCCGCCGATGATCAATGACTCACCCTCCCCGATGTCATAGACGATCGCCCCGAAGAGATTGGCATCGGTCCCTGATCCGACAGCCTCCCACGAAGTGCCGTTCCATTTGGCGATGTGGGCTGCCGGTGTCGCGCCTGAGTTGCTGAAATTTCCAAGAGCATACAACGCATCGCCAGATCCATCATCGAACACAATGAGTTCCTGCACCGCCGAATCGAAGCCATCGCCAACCGCTGACCATGAGGTGCCATCCCATTTGGCGACATTGGCGACCGGTTGGCCTCCTGCGAGGTTGAACGATCCACCGACATACAACGCCGGCCCATTGCCATCATCGAATGTTGTCATATGGAAAACCTGCGCAATGCCCGAAGTGCGGGTCAAACCCAGTCCGAGAGCATTCCAACCCGCCCCATCCCACGCACCGATGTTGAGTGCCGCAGTGCCGCCAATCGTCAGGAATCGCCCTGCTGCGTAGAGCGTGGGCCCGCCACCCAGATCAGTCGAGTGAATATCGAGTACAATCAGCGGAATACCGGCCCCGCCGATGGTCCCCCCCACAGCGGAATAGTTGGCCCCATCCCACCTGGCAATGTGATCCAGCGCCGGATCGCCCGCGAGATCACCATAGTTCCCTGCGATGTACAGTTGTTCACCCGTTCCATCGTCATGGACTTCCAGATCCCAGATCGAGTTGAGAAAAATCTCCGACTGTGCATTCATCGAGTTCCAGTTTGTGCCGTCCCACCGAGCGAGTTTTGCCGACCCCGAGACGCCGCCAGCGGTATCAAAGTATCCACCAACAATCAGATCGCCCTGAAACGATGCGAGGGTGCTCGAGTACTGGTTCTGCAGCCCACCGCCGACGGATTGCCAACTCGACCCGTCCCAGCGGGCAATCAGTCCACCGCCTGCCACACCAGCCGCTTGAAAAGAGCCGGTTGCGTACAGCGACTCGCCGGTCCCGTCATCATGGACGACAAACGCAGCGACATATGACCCGTTGAACCCAGGCGTACCAAGTGTGTTTGAATAGGACAGCGTCTGTGCATGCACACCACATGCACAGCAAGCCAACACGCCGAATCCCAACGACGATTGCATCAATGACATTGTTTTCTCCTTCTCACTCATCTGGTCTCGCGCATGTGAGACTCTTTTTGACGCTATGAAACGCTCTCAGAGGATATCGGAATAGTAAAATTCTGCAAGCATGTTGTTGAAGAATGGCGCATTCAGCGCACATCAGTCAAAGACCTCATGCTGACCACACGCACCGCACGCGTCATGCTGTCAGCTCACCGGGTCAACACGACCAATATGGCGTTTCTTCAGGACAACGAACTGACGACGGTCTCATCCACACCGATCCGCGTCGTCACACGCTGCATCGCGACTTTCCCGTCACGCGTCCTTCCATGCTCACCAGCAATTTTCTGTTCGTAAGCCTGCGGGATTGCAGCCTCGTCGATCGCCTGAAAACCAAACCGCTCAAAAAAGCCGGGTGTCTTGGTCAACAACACCACACGCTCGATGCCACGCGCCTGCGCTTTGGCCATCAACGCATCCATCACCGCACGCCCGGCTTTGACGGTTCGGGCGCCCGGGTCAACTGCGATCGAGCGAATCTCACCGAGTAGACCATCAGGCCCTGCAAAAGTCTCAATCGCGCCACAGCCAACGACGCGTTGGTGATACATCGCCACAGAAAAGTCATCAATCGAACGCACGACCGATCGCAGGTCACGCCGAATCGTGAGACCCTGGTCAGCCCAGTAGCCAATCAAACGACAAATCGCAGCCGCATGGATCGGGCTTCCATGCATAGCAATCGCGACCTCGCCTGGTTGGTAGTCATTCAAACTTGCCATGATCATGCTATAACCTCGGGTTTGGCGTACGGCTGCCTATGCGTACCCAGCCGTTCTCGTGCTGCCACGAGCGCCTCTCGCACGCGTTCCTGACTTGTTCCGCCAAGTGCACTTCTTCTTTCAACTGCACCATCAATCGTCAACCACTCGGCGACATCAGCGCCCGCTTCTGACGCGATCGCCTGTATTGATTCGATCGGCATTTGATCCAACTCGACACCAGTCTCGATGGACGCACGCACCACACGCCCCACCTGTTCATGGGCATCTCGAAATGGCACACCTTTGGTCACAAGATAATCGGCAAGTTCTGTGGCGAGTGTCCCGCCGCGCACTGCTGACCGACGGCATGCAGATTCATTCACCCGAAGACCACCGACAACGCGGGCTGCAATCCGCAAACACAGGCCCAGGTCATCGATCGCACTAAAGAGAAGCGACTTGTCTTCCTGCAAGTCCTTGTTGTAAGCCAGTGGCAGGCCCTTCAGCGTCATCAGCATCGCGGCGTGGGCCGAGCCGATTGATCCACACTTTCCGCGGAGCAACTCAAGAGCATCCGGATTCTTCTTCTGCGGCATGAGCGACGACCCGCTCGAAACCCCGTCATCCGGTTCAACAAACCCAAACTCCTGACTCGTATAAACAATCAAGTCTTCAGCCATTCTCGACAAATGCATGGAACACGACGCACACGCTGCAAGTGCATCAAGCACGAAATCTCGATCACTGACCGCATCCAGACTGTTCAGACACGGGCCGTCAAAACCGAGTTGTGTGGCAATCCAGTCTCGATCGATCGGATACGCGGTCCCAGCCAATGCCCCACACCCGAGCGGGCACTGACTCGCCGTCGCCCGAGCACCGGCAAATCGACCCAGATCGCGTTCAAGCATCTCCACATACGCGAGACACCAGTGCGCGAACAGCACAGGCTGTGCTCGCTGCAAATGCGTATACCCTGGAAGTATGAAGCCGAGCGTGCGTTCGCCGAGTTCGATCAGCGATGCCTGCACCTCACAAATCGTCAAACAAAATTGATCCAACACCTCCATCGTCCACAGGCGAAGATCAGTGGCGACCTGATCGTTTCGGCTGCGCCCGGTGTGGAGTTTCTTTCCGACCGGGCCGAGATTCTCAACGAGTCGCTGTTCGACCCATGTGTGCACATCTTCGGCGCCAGATTCAATCGGAGGTGCCGATCGTTCGAACGCTTCAGCCGACAGCGACTCGAGGCCGCGCGTCAGACTCGAAACTTCATCCGATTGAAGCACGCCCACTTGCCCAAGCGCTTGTGCCCAGACGATTGACCCTCGAATATCCTGCTGCACGAGTCTCCAATCGATGGGCAGCGAGTCATTGATCGCGCAGAACAACGGATCGGCACCTTGCTCAAACCGTCCCCCCCACATGCCATCGCCTGACTTCGATTCCACAATTACACCCTCGATTGTCATATCAACTCACTCAGACAGCGTTGCCTTCTTTGATAAATGGATCCTCGACCGGAGCAAACGCAGGTTCTGCAATCGGACCCGTTCGCGGGCCGATGAAGGGTGCGACACCGGGGTCACCGGCCTCAACATCCTTCGACTCCGATATCAGGTTCATCCCGTTCAAGGCAGCGATGCGCTCCGGCAGCGTCAACAGTCGAATGAACCCCTCCGCATGCTGCTGGTTGTACACCTCATCAGCACCAAAAGTCGCAAAGTCTTCACTGTACAAACTAAATGGACTTCGCCGCTTGATCGCGGTCGCCAACCCCTTGTACAGCCTCACCACAACCTCGCCAGTCGTCCGGGCAGCAATCCGTTCACAGCAATGCGAAATCGCATCACGCTGCGAAGTAAACCACCTGCCGTCATACACAAGTTTCGCAAACTTCAACCCCAGCTCCTGCCGGAAATGCAACGAATCGCGGTCCAGTGTCAACTCTTCGAGCGCCCGCAGTGCTTCAACAATGATGGTGCCACCTGGCGTCTCATACAGCCCGCGGCTCTTCATGCCCACACACCGGTTCTCCACGAGATCAACTCGCCCGACACCGTTCGGGCCGGCCAGACTGTTCAACTTCTCAACCAACGCATGCCCACGGAGACGCTCGCCATCCACAGAGACCGGTCGGCCCTGCTCAAAACCGATGCACACATCGGTCGCCTGATTCGGCGCGTCAATCGGCGATGTGGTCAGCATCCACGCGTCTTCCGGCGGCTCGGTCCATGGATCTTCGATCGCCCCCCCTTCATGACTGATATGCCACAGATTGCGATCTCGGCTATAGATCTTGGTCAGGCTCGATGAACACGGAATGCCCCGCTCATCCAGATAAGCAAGCAACTGCTCTCGGCTGCGCAGGTCCCACTCACGCCACGGTGCGACCACAGCAAGGTCCGGAGCAAGGGCTGCAAATGTCGCCTCAAATCGAACCTGATCATTGCCCTTGCCGGTACAACCATGCGACACCGCATCAGCGCCAACCTCGCGGGCAAGTTCAACCTGTGCCTTCGCAATCACCGGCCGCGCCATTGATGTACCAAGCAGATAGCGCCCCTCGTAAACAGCACCTGTGAGCAGCGTCGGATAGACATAATCCTCGACAAATGACTGACGCAGATCGACGATGTGACACGAACTCGCTCCACTCGCGCGGGCTTTTTCTTCTACGCCTTCCAGTTCGTCGGCTCCTTGCCCGACATCGGCGACAAATGCCACAACTTCACAGCCTTTGTTCTCAACAAGCCATGGGACAATTGCCGAGGTATCAAGCCCGCCAGAATACGCCAGGACTATCTTGTTCACACCGCTCATCAATCGACCCCTCTGCGCCCGCAGGCACTTCAACGACCCGTTTCACTCAGCAGCATCATCATCAACGCGTTCTGCACATGCATCCGATTTTCCGCCTGTTCGTACACCAATGAGTACGACGCGTCAATCACGGTATCCACGACTTCTTCGCCGCGATGCGCTGGCAGGCAATGCAGGAACACAGCCCCGCCGTCAATCCCATTGCTCGCCATCGCCATGACTTCGTCGTCGATCTGAAAACCGACGAAACTGTCCTTCCGAAGCCCCTCCTGATGCCCCTGCCCCATCGAAACCCAGGTATCCGTATACACCGCATCGTGACCGGCGATCGCATCGAGAGTGTTGGAAAGTGTAATCGTCGCGCCCGACTGCTCGGCAAGACGCAATGCTTGCCGTACAACATGATACTTCGGCTCAAAACCCTTTGGTGTCACGACGGACATGTTGACACCCAGCATCGCTGAGCACAACAACAACGAATGGCAGACATTGTTCCCATCACCGACATAGGCAAGTTTCCGACCGGCAAGCGTCCCGAGTCGTTCCTGAAGCGTAAACAGGTCTGCCAACGCCTGGCACGGGTGCTCAAGATCGCTGAGCGCATTCACGACCGGGATTGACGCGTTTTCTGCAAGTTCATCAAGCACATCGTGCGAAAACACGCGTGCAACAATCGCATCCGCCCAGCGTTCGAGGTTCTTTGCGTAGTCCTTTACACTCTCACGCTCACCCAGCCGTTGCTGACCGTGATCCAGATACACGACATGGGCCCCGAGTTTGGAAAGACCAATGTCAAAAGTGACCCGCGTCCGAAGTGATGGCTTCTCAAAGAGCATGACAACACTCTTCCCCGACAAGACTCCATGATAAGCAGCGGGCTCGGCTTTCCAGGCGGCAGCCGTCTCAAAGATCGTCTCAACAAGCCCGGTTGACAGGCCGGAAATCGTCAGCAGGTCTTTGCCGATATGCCCGTGAAAAGCGATCGGCTTGGTCTCTGTTTGAACGCCGAGTGGTATTTGTTTCATAACAAGACTCATGGTGGATACTCCAAGCCGATGCGATACACATTGGCTTCGATGGTTTGTGTGGGTACGGGAATACGAAAAGAATCAAATCTCATTCGCCGATCGGCTGAACCCCGATCGGCTGCGTTCGCACGCGCGAATCACTGACGCGCGTCCCGACGGACTGGTCACCATCCAAAATGGCACCGACATCACGCTCGTGGGCAATAATCACCGCCCGTTCGAGCCGCTGCGCGCACGCTGCAGCAGCGTTCACCTTCGCAGCCATACCGCCGACGACAACGCCTGACGAGACGAGCCCCGGAATCTCGTCCACGCCAAGGCGCGACAGCAACTGACCATTCGCATCCAGCACGCCGGGCACATCGGTAAGCAAGAGGAGCGATTCGGCGTTGACGCTTGCCGCCACGCCCTCGGCTGCGTCATCGGCGTTCACATTCAGAATCTGCCCCTGATCATCGACACCAATCGAAGCCACGACAGGTACAAATCCGGCAGATAACAGCGCATGAAACACCGACCCATCATGCGACACCACTCGACCGACGCACCCGAGATCAGTTCCATGTCGATTGTCAGTCGTCATGACAACCGTACCAGCATCGGCCAGCGTCAGCCCGACCGCAGGCACGCCGTTCGCACGCAGCGACGCCACGAGTTGGGTGTTCACAACCCCAGCCAGTACACCCGTGACCGTTTCAAGGTGTTCTTTCGGCGTCACGCGAATGCCATCGCGCTTTTCAGATGTGAGTCCTTGCGCCTTGAGGTGCTTGTCAACAGCCCCCCCGCCCCCATGACAGATAATCAAACCAGATTCGGCTGCGCCGCACGCATTGGCGTGACTGATTTCACGCCAGAGCGCTGTTTTGCGCTCCATCGATTCGAGCAGGGAGCCACCGATCTTGATCACGATTGGTCCGCTCACAGCACCACCTCGTTGGAACAACAATCGACCAACCCAAGCCGCTGATCGAGCCCGTGCATGAGATTGAGGCACTGCACCGCTTGCCCGCTCGCGCCCTTCAGCAGATTGTCCAAGGCACCAAAGAGCACCACCCGACCCAGTGTTTCGTGCACTTCAAATGCAATGTCAATAAAGTTTGTCCCCTCGACAGCCCCCACACTCGGCCACACGCCACGAGGGAGCAATCGAACGAAGGGCGCATCTCCATAACAGCCCTGCAGCGCCTGCTCAACATCGTGACGCCCCTTGCCGTCGACAAGAGACGCATGAACCGTCGCCAAAATCCCTCGTTTCCAAGGCCCGAGTGTTGGCGTGAACATCACCGTCGCACCCGTCGCCATCGCGATCTCGGGCTCATGCCGATGGGACCAGACCTTATAAGGGGTCGCAGAGACCTCACAGAAACTTGTTGTGGCGCTTGGTACGCGCCCTGCGCCACTTACTCCACTGATCGCATCGATCAGGACCGGTTCTTCGACATTCACAATGCCCGCGCGGACAAGTGCCGCCAATGGCACACTCGCCGCTGTCACATAGCAACCGGCACACGATACCAGCGCTGCGGAACGCCAATCGACTTCGACAAGTTCCGGCAGCCCGTAGACACGATCTCGAAGTATCGCATCATCAGCATGGCGAAACCCATAGACCGACTCCACCGCATCGTTGGTCGGCAACCGAAACGCACCCGAAAGATCCACAACACGCCGACCCATGGACATGAACTGCGCGCCCAGCCGGGCGCTGACCTCGTGAGGGGTCGCAAGCAAAACCACCTCAGCATCGGTCGCAGTCTCTGGCGACGAGAATATGAGATCACACACACCACGCAACGCGGGCAAGCGATCCGCGACCGCGATGCCCGTCGAATCAGCCGACCCGTGGACACTGACGACATCAAACGCAGGATGACCGCACAGCAGCCGCACCAGCTCCGCACCGGTGTACCCACCCGCGCCGTAGATCGCAACGCGCGTCATGACCCGCCCCCCGATCGCGACAGGCCCGCGAGGTCGATCACACGGTCACGCATCGCATTCGCACACTTCTCGTTCTTGAGCGCCAAAAAGATCGTGTCATCTCCAGCGATGACTCCAACGACCTGAGGCTGCGGATGGCGATCAAACTCGACCGCCACCACCTGCGCCTGTCCGGGACCGGTTTTAAGTACGAGCAGATTGCCCGCGACCTCAGCCGATACAAGAAAAGTCTCGAGCGCCTGCCGCATCGACTTCTCGGAGTTGCTGTACAGACCCGCGGACCCATTTGACGCTTGACCGATGAGTCGATATCCGTCAGCAGATTTGATCGCACCCAACTCACGCAGGTCGCGGGACACCGTCGCCTGGGTCGCTTCGACGCCGTGCGATTCAAGCAGGGCGCACACCTCCGCTTGGCTCGCAACCGTACCCTGCTGCAAGGCTGCCACAATCAACTCTCGTCTACGGACACCTTTTCCCATAAGTGGAGAGTCTATCGACGAAATGTATGTTTATTCAACACATGAATACAAAAAACTGCATATCGGCGCACATCTGCTGACGATCGGTCGCAGTATCCTCGGTTGATGCAATCGCTCGACACATGGCAGCAACTCCTGACCGATGCCGGTTCAGCACTCCTCGAACGCTGTTCCGCACTCGATCTGGGACACCCGGGTGCTGCTGAAGTGCTCAGACGAACCCACCCACCAGAATTGGTGGCGGCCGCGATCGAACTGACGCTGGCCCGCAAACAGGCAGTACCAAAGTTTGGTTCACTCGCTCAGACCATCTTCGCAGATCGACAAGGTCTGCAAATGGCTTCATCGCTCAAGTCCGCGCAGCACAAAGCACAACGATTCAAAGGTCTCGGTCAACCAGTCCTCGATCTGTGCTGTGGCATCGGTGCGGATGCCCTCGCCTTCACCCAAGCCGGGATTCTGGTCACAGCGATCGATATCGACCCCGTGCGCGCATGGATGACACAGCAAAACGCTGGCTGCGATACCAGCGTCGGCGATGTCACGCGCGCCGACCTGCCGGACGGACTTGCTCACATCGATCCGCAGCGACGCGCCGTCGAGGGTTCACGCCACTTGCCGAGACTCACCGACCTCATACCTTCGTTTGACTGGGTGCGAACACTCATTGAGAACCGGACCGGAGCATGTATCAAACTATTCCCCGGAGTCGCGTTTGATGCCTTGCCGCCGGGGGAAGTCGAACTCGTCAGCGAACGAGGACGGCTTCGCCAGGCACTTCATTGGTCCGGCTGTCTTGCAGAACACGCGCGAACCGCCACATCGCTTACGCATCGCATGTCAATCTCCGGTTCGCCCGGTCCCGCAGACCTTGGCATCGTTGGGCCGTTTCTTCACACGGTGGATCCCGCCGTTGAAAGGGCAGAACTGATGGGCGTGCTTGCTGAGCAAACCGGATTGACATCCCCGCATCCTTCGAGTGGCCTCTTGTGTGGCGATCAGCCGCATGAATCCGGTTTCCTCACACCATTCGAACTGATTGCCGATGTCGTGTGGCAGCCAAAGCGAGCGCGAAGACTCATGCGCCAGTTGAATGCAGGTATTGTGGAAATCAAGACGCGCGGAGGCATCGTCGACCCCGACCGACTTCAGCGTGAACTTCGTGGCACGGGTGAGGAACGATATACCTTGTTTATACAGCGTTTTGATCGTGAACAACGACTGTTCGTGACGCGTCGATGTCACAAAACCACGCTGTCCTTACACTAGTATTTTTCGGTATCGCTGTTTTTATTGCTCTTTGTGGAAACCGCTGCGCTGCCGGTCCGTATGACACTCTGTCGTCCGGGATTCTCCGGGCGGGGAGCTGGTCAAACACAGCACTCATTCATTTTCCATTCCGCATTCGCGGGCTGGCGAGCTCCCCTGAAGACAACAACCCGTTCCGTGATTTGAGTAGCAGACTCTTGGATGTCGCAGTCTCTGATCACAAGTCCTGACAGTTGTCGGCCACGGTTCCGGTGCGCCGACGGGGAGAAATGTCGTGATGAGCAAGCTGCCCAAAGCATGGCGGCGCACAGTGATCGGTGCGCTCGAAAGACTTCAATCTGGTGATGATCGCGGGTTCGAAGATGAACTCTGGCTCGGTCTGGGTGATGCCTGGTGGCCTCTCCGATCGGCGCTCCTGAAAAAGGGCCTGATCGAACTCCCCACGCACGCCATCTACCCCCGATTAACCGAACGCGGGCAGCAATTTCTGATGTCACCCCATCGTATCTGATTCCCCATCGAAAACTCTCTTCCCTCTGGGCGGCGTTCTCTTTCCGGGAATCGCCAGCCCATTCAATATCCGAGGCTGCTGCTCACTCGTGGGGCAGCAGTCTCGGAAAAAACTCCTCTTCCCAGGGGGTGGCGGACTCCCCTCCCGACCCCCAGACCGAGCCGGACCCTCATCTCGATGAGACCGGCTCGGTCTCCTCGTTTTGAGGCAACAAGAAGTCTCGACAGGCTGCTACGCCTGAGATCGACGAGGCCAGAAACGGAGGCTGGCCTGAACCGTGCACGCATGTTCATGCGCACCATCACGCATGGTCAGCACCGTTGAAGGATTCGATTGTGCCCATCGAACCATCGCAAAACAAATCGGCTCGCCGCCCAGCATCGGGCTGGGTGTCGAACTTGTGACCACCCCCACCTGCCCTTCGTCGCTTGATGCATACAGCGGTGTCCCCGTGACGGGTTGCCATGACTCAGAATCATCGGGAGCATTGAGCCGAAGCCCAACCAATCGCTGCTTCGGGTTGCCGAGATTGTGCATGCGAGCGACAATTTCCTGCCCTAGATAACAGCCCTTGGCAAAACTCACGCGTGAATCCTCGACACCCGTTTCAGCGGGCAGTGACTCGCCACTGAAGTCGAGGTGGAACATTGGGACGCCGCTCTCAATGCGAGCAATGTTGTACGCGTGCCATCCCGCAGGGCGCAGCCGAATCGAATGCGCCTCGGCAGCCGAAGCAAGCGCCACCCATACGCGCACTGACTCCGATTCGGGCACAAAGAACTCGATCCCCGGCTCGCCGGTTGTATCAAGCCTCTCGACAACCACAGCGACACGATCGATCTCGACCGTTCGTACCTGTCCGGGAAGTAGAGCATCCGATGCACCACTCGCCGCTTGCATGAGTTTCTCTGCATCCGGGCCATGCGCCGCGATCCGATGCCATTGATCTTGAGATGCGACCAGTTCGAGGTCTTCAGCAAACACAAATGCACCCAGTGTGTTCATTAGTTCTGTCGAAGTGGCGGCATCAACATCAAGCAACACACCTGCTTCGGTCGCGAGCACACGCAGATCGGCTACGAGGCGTCCCTTCCTGTTGAGCCAGAAAGATGCCCGCGATTGACCAGGCATCAGGTCGCTCAGTTTCTGCGTCAACATGCGATCCAGAAATGACACTGCGTCTGTGCCCTTGACTTCGATCACATGTCGATGAGGCTGATCAATGAGCACACACGAACGACGAAGCGCCGCATATTCAAACTCCAACTCACCGAATGTACTGATGACGAGCGGCGCAGCATCACCATTCCCCCATGGCATCAAGTCAGGCTCAGACGCGGATAAGTGGTTCACAATGGGGCTCAGGGTGGTCATGCGATACACTCTCCATATGATCGGGCGCATCCTACGCGACAAACAACAACCCTCTCATTCAGGAGATCACCAGTGAACACGGACCTGCTTAAACGACTGTGCGAGACCCCAGGAATTCCTGGCCGCGAAGAACGCGTCCGCGAACTCATTCAAAAAGAGATCAAAGGGCTGTTTGACGAAGTTGAGACCGATGCCATGGGCTCGCTCATTTGCCGACGCAAACCGCGTTCAGCCGCAGGAAAAAAAACGACAACTCGGAAAAACACGCTCGACACCAAGACCGCGATGCTGTTGTGCCACATGGACGAGATCGGTTTCTATGTCTCATCGATCGATGAAAATGGATTTCTGTGGATCAATCCTGCTGGTGGCTTCGACCCACGCAACCTGTTCAGCCGCCGAGTCCTGGTGTGCACCGAAAAGGGCGATTTCCATGGCGTGATGAATCCCGGCGGGCGCCCCATCCACATCTCCAGTGCAGAAGACCGTAAAAAAGTACCTGAAGTCAAAGAATTCTTCGTTGACCTCGGAATGAGCGCGACCAAGGTCAAGAAGACCGTCCAGGTCGGCGACTTCATCGTCATGGATGAACCCTTCCGCGTAATGGGCGACAAGTTCGTCAGTAAAGCGCTCGATAACCGCGTTGCCTGCTGGCTTGGTATCGAGGCGGTGCGCAAACTCGCCGCTTCCAAGACCGGGCACGCCTGCGAAGTGGTCGTTGCATTCACCACGCAGGAAGAAGTCGGTTTGCGAGGTGCAAAGACAGCATCGTTCGCGGTCCAACCGGATATCGGATTCGGCATCGATGTCACGCTCGCATGCGACACACCGGGCGTCCCCGCATCAGAATCGGTGACGACACACGGCAAGGGCTTTGGGCTGCACATCAAGGATGGCAGTTTCATATCAGACAAGTCGTTGACCGATCAGGTTGAAAAGGTTGCCAAGTCAAAACGCATCCCCTACCAGCGCACCATCCTGGCTGCAGGTGGTCAGGACGGTGCAGCCGCACAGCAGGCAGCCGCGGGTGCGCGAGCGGTCGGTATCACGGTTGGCACCAGATATATCCACACGGTGACTGAAATGATCGATCAGAAAGACCTTGCAGCCGCTTGTGACATCCTCGCGGCGATGCTCGGCACGATCAAATAAACCGGCCTGAATCAACGATGCCCAAAAAGCACGAGCCCGGAGGTTCATCCTCCGGGCTCGCGTCATAGGGCGTTGAGGCAAGATTCAGTGGACCAGGCTGGTCACATCTTCGATCGCTTTGACCGCGTCACGAACGGCGAACGGCTTCTTGAGGAACGCGTCGTATCCCACGGAACGCAAACTTTGAGCCTGCCCATCGGTGAGTTTGCCGCTCATGGCGATCACGCGCGCCATCTGCATGTGTTCGCTCTCGCGAATCATCTTGGCGAGCGACTGTCCTTCGGTGTCAGCAATGTGGATATCCATGAGCACAACCAGCGGTCTGAACCGTTCGCACTCGAGCCCGGCCTGGAAGGCTGATGTCGCTGATCGCACTTCGTAGTCTGTCGATCCACTCAGCGCTCGTTCGAGCGCATCCACAATTTCCGGTTGGCTATCGATGATCAGGACCCGGGTTTCGGCATAACTGATCCCTTCCATGGGGATGCCGTGTGCCTTCATGAACCGGTAGAGCTCGGAAACGGGGATTCTGCGGTCTTTGGAACCGGGGATCCGGTAGCCGCCAAGTTGGCCGTTATCGAACCATTTTGAGACGGTCCGGGGTGCCACATTGCAAATCTTGGCCACTTCGCCGGTCGTCAGTACATCTTTTTCGATGCTCATAGGGATGCCCCTGCACAACAGAGTGGGTTGGTCGCAGCGCTCCGCGACCTGTGATAAGCGGATCGGCATTGCACAAGCCCGGGTTAACCGATCCTCTCGATTCAATCGAAATAGGGCGTTCAAACCGGCCAGTTGGAGCGGATCAGGCACGAATCTCATCCCCGATACAAGTACCTGGGGAAGCAAACAGATGACTTTGGATCCGAATGGAGCCGACCGCGAATCGGACAAGGCGCTACCATGCTCGGCTTCCGATTGACGGTTCACCGGTGGAGTCGTTACAGTGTTGCACCCTCATGGGTGAGGGTTTTCGATCCGGTTCGTCCGGTAAGGTGTGATCACCTCGTATAGGTGGTGACCGTGAGAAGGGGTTCCTCCAATGAGACACGGGTCTTGTTGGATCGTTCGTAGTTCAGGAGAAGATCGTGCCACGATCGAACAGATGGTCGTTTTTGGTCGCTGCTCTCATCACTTTGCCGCTGACATTCGGGCCTGCGCCCAGTGCCAACGCGCAGGCGGGCGAGGAAAAAACCAATGAGCAGTTACTGAAAAACTTTGAGCACTTCATTCTCATCGCCAACTACGATTTGGCGGCGGCCGAAGGTAGCGAACTGATGGATCGTAACCTCGATCCGGTTGAGTTCGTCTCCCTGGTTGAGTCCAGCCGAAACACGCGTCGGTATGAACAGGCGCTCGCTCGGGCCATGAATGTGGCTGAACTCGAAGACCTCGCAGCGGTCATGGATCGCACCTACCGACAAGGCAAACTGAATCGCGCACGCGATCCTTCTGAAGTTGCTCGAAACATCCAGTTGCTTTCCGGCACGCTTCGTCAGCAGCAGTTGGCCCGCGAACGACTTGTTGCAGCTGGTGAGTACGCGATGCCGCAACTCCTCGATGCCGTGCTGCAAGGTCAGAACTCCGAACTTCGTGCAAGGGCCACCATGGTCATGCGCGATCTCGGTCGTCAAGCGGTCATGCCGCTCGTCACAGCGTTGCCCGCCCTCGATGCCGCTCGTCAAGAAACCATCGTCGATGTGCTCGGTCAGATTCCGTACCGCACAAGCCTGCCGTTTCTTGTGTTGTTGAATCAGACAACGGATAGCAATGCCGTGCGTGAAGCCACGCGTCGCGCCGTCAACCGATTGGAAGGCCGCCTCGACGCACGCCCGGCGGATCTGTTCCTTGCATTGGGCGAAGGGTACTACGACGAACGCGTCGAACTCACCAGTTTTTCCGGCGAAGACTTCCAACTGCTTTGGAATTATGACCCGGGCCTCGGCTTGGTCATGGTCCCGATCGTGACAGAAGTTTTCCATGAGGCGATGGCGATGTCGCTGTGTGAGCAGGCGTTGGCGCTCGACGCATCAAACCCTGTCACAGTCGGTCTGTGGCTCGCTGCCAATTTCTCACGCGAGATTGATTCGCCTGCTGAATACCAGAATCCGGTCTATCCCGCGACCAGACCAGAGGCGATGTACTACGCCGTCAGCGCCGGCCCGCAGATTGGACAAATGGTCCTCGCTCGCGGTCTTGATGACCGAGACACGCCGCTCGCGCGTCGGGCGATCGCGTCGATCGAACAAACCGCTGGCAGCGATTCATTGATCTCGGTTGGACTCGGGACAGAGGCTCGCAGCCCGTTGCTCGAAGCGCTGCGCTATCCCGATCGTCGTGTGCAATATGAAGCCGCACTCGCTCTGGGCAAGTCACAACCCGCGGAAGGCTTTGAAGGTTCGCAACGCGTGGTCCCCACGCTGGCGAGTGCCGTTCGTAACGCAGGAACCAGAACCGCAGTGGTGATGACTGGTTCCGATCGCGAAGCCTACGACGGTTACCGCGGCATGCTTGAGCAGGATGGGTTCACTGTGCTGCCAGCTGCTCCAAACGGTTTGGATGACATCGCCGGCCCCATCGCCGAAGCCCCCGCGATCGACCTCGTGATCGTGGCTCTCGGTGAAGATGATGCCCGTGCCGTGATTGATGCAGCCAAGGCAAGTCAGAAACTCGCTGTTTCACCGATCCTCGCGTTCGGCAGTGCGGAAGATTTCCCGAATCTCGATCGCATCTACGGCCGCGACCGCTTGGTCGTCGTCCGTCGAAACTCAATCAGTGATGCTCAGATGCGAAACGCAGCAGAATTGGCCATTAATATCGGCTCAGGCGGGTTGATTTCGACCGCGGAAGCCCAGGACTATGCCGACCGCGCCTTGTCTGTGCTCCGTGATCTGGCTGTGAGTGGTAACGCGGTCCTGCTCGTCGAAGATGCCCGCACCTCGTTGGCGACCGCACTTGGTGAGCGTAGCGGTCGCACGCGTCTGGAAATCGCTGAGGTGCTTGCTCATGTGGACCGTGAAGAGTCACAAATGGCGCTGATGGATTCTGCGATCCGCACGAATGGATCGGAGCAGATCGACCTGCTCGCCAAGGTTGGCGATTCGGCCAAGCGCTTTGGCAATCTCCTTCCAGAACGCCAGGTTCGTCGTCTGCTCGAGTTGGCTCGCGCTGACGATGCAGCCCTCGCCACATCGGCTGCAGCAGTTGTTGGTGCACTCGAATTGCCCAACTTTGCCATCACGCCAGTGATTCTGGAACAAAGCGATGCCGCCCCAGCGCGTGCCGATCGCCGATAACCCAATCGCAAACGGATCATCAACTCGATTCTGGCACGCCGCACGCAAGTGCGGCGTGCTTTCTTTTGGACATTGGTCACTCATTTCTGGGGTGCACAGTGCGCGCACGCTGGTCCGATTTGCCGCAATTCGTCCGGATAAACGATCTTTCTGGATACCCGGACCCCTCAGAGCGTACAACCGGCGCGAAGTCGACTTCGGGTTCCTTGCAGGAAGTCAATTTGAATGTGATATCTCCCGATGTGTGGTGTGCAGCGGCAAGTGTCGTCTGCCGTCCGAGCCGCGGAGGAGGGGCTCGGGCGAATCCGAATCGTACGACAGGATGGCGTGGGTGACGCCATCCTGAACTGAGTTCCTGAAGGAGTGTTCACAATGCAGTACAGTCGTAAAAGTCGTGCGGGCTTCACGCTCGTGGAAATTTTGATCGTGGTCGTCATTCTCGGCATTCTCGCCGCGATCGTCGTGCCTCAGTTCACGAATGCAGCAAACGATGCCCGTGCAGGCAACCTGCAAACACAGATCAGTACGATCTCGAATCAGATCGAACTGTTCCGTGCCCGCACCGGCGCGTATCCGACGCTCGCTCAGCTCAATGCTGCGCCCACGGACGGTACGCTCGGCACCTCATTCGGTGCATTGGTCGACAATGATTACCTCAAGGCCAGCCCGACCAACCCCGTCAACGGCGAGCAGGATTGCGCTGTTGCAGCAGCTGCCGATGTTGGATGGACCTGGGTTGTCGGTACCGGTGTGTTCGGCGCGTCATACTTTGACGAGTCAACTGGCACCATCACCACCACCCCGTAATCGGGCCGTCAGAATCGTCTCAGGACGAATATACAGTCCATGTTCTCCAGGCGGCCGATCCCGAACAGGGATCGGTCGTCATTTTGTCCCTGACTCAGGGTGCCCATCGAATCAACCGATCTCAATGACATGAAACTTCGCAATCAATTTCGAGTCCTCCCAAACCAGAGGCGTTGTCGTGCGTTCACACTGGTGGAGATACTGATCGTCGTCATCATCCTTGGGGTTCTGGCGGCCATCGTGACCCCGCACTTTGTCGGCGCGGTCACCGATGCATCGGTGGGAACGACTTCCCACGAACTCGCAAAGCTGAGACGCGCGATTGAGGTCTATCGGATCGAGAACAACAACCTGTTGCCCGATGTCACCGAAGGCGACGGCACTTGGGGGGCGCTGACATCCGGCAACCAGTATCTGAAAGGCCCACCAGTGAACCCCTATGTTGGCGGCGCGAATGCGGGCGTGATCATCTTCAGAAACTCACCTGATGTCGCACAGCAGAGCGATTATGGATGGATCTTTGACACAACCAGTGGCCAGGTTTGGGCTGGGAGTTTCGATCAGAACGACTTACCAATCGGAAACTGATTTCGGGCGTGCAGGGGCATGACACACACGGAGTATTTAATGCCAATCTCGCATCGCACGCTTCATACAGTTCGTGGTTACACGCTGGTCGAGATATTGATCGTCGTCGCCATCATGGGCATCGCAGGCATGGTTGTTCTACCCGCGCTTGGGCAGACCGATATTCTGCGAGTACAGGGCGCGGTTCGCGCCATCGTCGCCGATATTACCTACGCCCAGTCTGATGCGCTCGCGTATCAGGAACAACGCGCGATCGTGTTTGACACCGCGCTCAACCAGTACACGCTGGTCGAGGTCACAGGCAACGCTGTCGATGCAGAGAACGACGCGCTGTTCGACCCTCGCGGCCCTGATCAGCGGCATGTCGTTGACTTCGATGACGACCGCTGGGGCAATGTGCAACTCGCATCGCCAATTTTCGGCGATTCGACCACACTCATATTTGATGAGTTGGGTGGACCTGTCATTGCTCCTGGTTCGGATGAACCCGGAACCGGCGGAACCGTTGACATTCTCGGTTCACAGTCTCGCTTGCGCATTACGATTGAGCCGTTTACCGGACATGTGACTGTGGCGGAAGTGCCGCTCGATGGTGTTGTGGATGATGACGACGCTGGGGACGACCCAGAGCCGTAAAAAGACAATGAGAGGAAGCAGGGCACGATGAGCAAGAAACTGATTCACAAGCGGCTGTCTGGGGTCAATGTGGTTGCGCTGACCGCGCTCGCCGGCTTGTTGATCTGGGCGAAACTCAGGTTGGTGACTGACTTTCCGCGCACAGTCCAAGCCGACCCGCCCGAATCGGAAGTTGATGGGGTCAAACAGAATGAAACCCAAGGTATCGCTCCAATCCCCCCCACTCATTTGGGGCATGATCCGTTGGGATCGATCCTCAAAGACTGACAGACCATCTGTCACCTGTGTCACCAACCCCCGCTCTTGCGGGGGTTTTTTCTGCGCTGCTGTGGCCGATTCGGCAGGAATTGCGCTGCTCGATCGCAAATCACCATGAGGTCACAGGTTCTTGCGTGATTACAGCGTGTCGCCGCAAAGTCAAGCGAGGCGCTTGACGACGAATGAGCAGTCGTTGACTCAAAATGAACACAGCGCGGAGCCGGACCCACGACGCATTGGAGGCGTGTGTAACCCGGTTCGTGAAACACGAGGGCTCACTGATGTTGAATCGCCTGGATATGAACTCGACCATGATTGCTCGGACACCTGGACGCCGACTCGGCACACTGACCGCTCTGCTCGTGGCACTCGCCGGAACCTCAGTCGGATGGGCGCAGGAGGCGGGTCTGAACAATCTTGTCGAAGAGATGTTCGATGAAATCTCCGGCCTGGACGGCGATGACTCAGGCTATGACGACTCGTTTGAAGCAGAGGAGTCAGGTGAGCCTGTCGATCTCTCGTATCTTGAAGACAAGGTCCGAGTCAATGAATACGACATCGTCGACCTGCATGTCAACAACGAAGACCTGGGGAATGTGTTGCAGCTCTTGAGTCTGCAGAGCCAACGCAACATCGTCGCGTCAAACAATGTCAGTGCGACCGTCACCGCCGATCTCTACGATGTGACCTTCGAAGAAGCACTTGATGCCATTTTGCATGTGAATGGCTTCGGCTACATCAACAAAGGCAACTTCATCTATGTGTACACTGCCGCCGAACTCGGCGAAATCGAGCAGGGTAACCGGGTCCGTATGACTCGGACGATCACGCTTGACTACCTCAACGCTGCTGATGCTGCGGCATTCGTTCAGCCGCTCTTGAGTGAGCAGGGCACCATCACCGCCACCAATCAAGCGGGACCGTACTCGATCGGATCCGGCACGCCGGTCGGCGGCGAGGACTACGCGTCGAGCGCGATGCTTGTGTTGTTCGACTTTGAAGAGAACATTGAACAAGTCGCCCAGTTGATTGATCAACTGGATACCAAGCCCGTGCAGGTGCTCGTCGAAGCAACCATACTGCAGACCAGCCTCAATGAAGCAAACGCCTTCGGTGTTGACTTCTCGATCCTGAACAACATGGACTTCATCGACTTTGCAGGCTCCGGGCCGCTTGGTGTGGTCGATGACCTCATCGGTGGCATCGGGTCATCACTTTCCGGCGGAAGCCCGAGCGATGTTTCGGTGCCTGTGCGTGGCAACGGTGCTGCAGTCAATACCTCGGTCGGGAAAGTCGCGGATGCTGGCGGCATCAAGGCCGGCGTGATCCGTGAAGATGTCGCGGTGTTCCTGCGTCTGCTCGATGAAGTCACTGATGTGACAGTCGTCAGCAATCCAAAACTGCTCACACTCAATCGCCAGCCCGCACGCGTGCTCGTGGGTACCAAGGTCGGCTACTTGAACACCACCTCAACCGAAACGAGCACTACACAGAGTGTTGAGTTCCTCGATACCGGTACGCAGCTCAATGTCCGCCCATTCGTTTCGGCGGACGGTGTGATCCGCATGGAACTGATGCCACAGGTTTCGAGTTTCCGCCTTCGTAATGTGACCGATGCGACCGGTTCGACCGTGACGATTCCGGATGAAGACACCAGCGAACTCGTGACCAATGTTATGGTGCGTGACGGCCAGACCGTCGTGCTGGGTGGCTTGTTCACAGAAACAACCAGTGCGTCACGCAGGCAAGTGCCGGGTCTTGGCGACATCCCAGTCATTGGTGCCGCATTCCGCGGGCACGACGATGAAACCCGTCGCAGTGAGATCATCTTCATGATCACGCCTTCGATCGTCAATGACACGATGATGGCCGATGCTGGTAATCGTGCGACCGATTACATGAACTACACCCGCAGCGGTGCCCGCAAGGGAACGCTGATCTGGGGTCGGGAGCGTCGTATCAGTCGCCTGCTCCAGGAAGCCGAAGATGCTGTGATTGCCGGCGACCGCGAACTGGCGCTGTCGAAGGCTCGTTGGGCGCTCGAGCTGCACCCACAGAACACCAGCGCTCGTCGTTTACTCGACCAACTCTCGCAGTACCGTCCAGGAAACAGTGGCAGTTCGCTCGAGGACATTCTGCATCACGAACTTGATCTGCCAGCGGGGTCGGTGCTCGCACCGAACACCAACGCCCAGTTTATCAACCCGCAAGCGATGAGCATCAATACTGGTGAAGGCGGCGAGACTGGCCAGGTGACCGACTGGCTGCTCTCTGAAGGCGAATCAACGGCTTCGGATGACAGTGGGACCGATGACGATTCGTTCGGCACGCCGTTCGTTGATTCCTACCAGGAAGAGGCGTTTGTTGCTGACCAGTCCTCAAACACAGACTCGTATACGACGAACGCAGGTTCAACATCGTTTGACTCTTCTACGGTTAATTCCGAGTTCGCAAGCGAGATTCGCGATCTGTCACCGGAAGAGTTGGAACTTCGTCAGAGTTCGCCGCAGGTCTTCATGCCTGAGCAGGAATGGCTGCCCGATCAGGCACAGTGGAAGCCGAAGCCTGGCGATTACTTCGTCAACGACCAGGGGCAACTCGTCGAGTTTGCTGGCGACGCAGAATCAAACGAGACTGCTCAAGTCGTTGAGCCAGCCGAACCGACCGACACTGACAACGACCCGGAGGGTGTGTTCTTTGACACCGAGTTCGCCGAGGTCGAAGATGAAAGCCTGTCGATGAACGAAACCACCGAACCGGACGACTTCTCGACTGGTTGGGGCGAAGACGAGTTCACCGCTGCCTTCGGTGATGATGTTGAACAACAGCCTTGGTTCTTCCCGATCCATGGCGGGCTGGTCTGGGTCCCGATCCCGCGCGGGTTCTTCCCTGCCGAGCAGGCTGACAGTTTCTTCGGCGAGACCGAACAAGAGATCACGACTGTCCCGACGGAATCAGGCGAAATCGACGAGTAACACATGATCGGCAGCGCGCGAAAGCGCGCTGCTGATGTTTCAACTGAACATGGAGACTTGACAATGCAGAAATCAGATATGATGCGGACGATCCTTGGGCTCGTAGCGATCGCTGGTATGACAGCCTCGTTGGGCTGCGGCGGAACAGGCGCGTACACCCGCGAGGGAACGAGTCTGGCCAAGGAAAAGATGAATGTCATCAAGAGCGCAACCGAATGGGAAATGGCCCGTCAGGCGTTTCTCGCCGGCGACCTCGACAAAGCACTTCGCAAGGTCGATGTGTCCATCGGCATCAACCCGAGTGTCGCAAAGAGCCATGTGCTGCGCGGAAGAATCCTGCTCGAAATGGGTGAGATCGGGCAAGCCCAGCGTTCGCTCGAAACTGCGATCGCAACTGACCCCAATCATGTCGAAGCCCACTACTACATGGGCATCGTCTCTGAGCGCCTCGCGCACACACAAGAAGCGTTCGACCATTACGATCAGGCAGCGACCCTCGACGAATACAACGATCAGTACGCGGTGGCTGCTGCCGAGATGCTCATCGATATGAACCGGTACGATGACGCATCGGCCTATCTGCACGCGACACCAACGCACGGGCACAGTGCTGGTGTCCGGCAAACGCTCGGACATCTCGCACGATTGCAAGGTGATCTGTCCACAGCCGTCACAGAGTTTCGCTCAGCTCAGTTGCTCGCACCCGACGACACAGGCATTCTTGAAGACTTGACGCGAGCGCAGTTCGACACAGGTGCCTTTGCTGATGCCTCGTACGGTTTCTCTCAGTTGCTCGAACGCCCGGAGACTGCCGATCGGCGAGATCTGCAGCGCATGTACGCCGATTGCCTGATTCGTATCGACCGACCAATGGAAGCACGCAAGATCTACAAGGAACTGACATCGAGCGCCGCCGGTGCCAGTGATGTTGAAGCCTGGATCGGTCTCGGAAATGTCAGCTACACCGTCGGCGATTTTGCGACCGTACGACACGCTGCCACCCGTACCGTCGCTCTCGCGCCCAATCGCAAGGACGGCTATGTCCTGTGGTCATTGCTGCATCGCAATCAGGGCAATATGGAAGCCAGCGTGAAGAGCCTGCGCGATGCCATCGTACGAGATCCACAGGATCCCATGCTTCACACCATGCTCGCACTCGGACTTGTCGAGCTCAATCGTCCGTCTGAAGCACGCATCGCGCTCACACAAGCACTCACGCTCGACCCCACCAATATCTCGGCTGCAACGGTCATGTCTTTGATCGATGAAGCCGTTGCCGGTGTTGAAACTGATCGCTGAGTCGCACAATAACAATCCATTGACGAGAGAACACGGGCTCACGAGCCCGTGTTTTTCTACAGTCGATCGATCAATCACGAACTGAGAATCATCAGATCGTGCAACTCGACTTCGACCTTGGTCGCGCCGTTCCATGTATTCAGTTTTGGCGTCACGATGGCTTCGACGGGTGCGCCCGGCGGGATCTGACCAACATGCTCTCCCCACCCCCAGGCAACGGCGCGGACACCTCGCCCGCTCCCAGCATCACGCCCGACGAGATCCAATGACAGGTGTTTGGCTTGCTGCCCCATGGTGCGCGGCGCGCCGTTCAATCGGAGGCCGCGAACTCGAATCTGCACACGAGGGTTCTCTCGCCCGAACGGTGCAAGTTTCTCCAAGGCATCGATCGATCGGCGGTCGAACTCTTCAAGCCTCGCTTCGCAATCGTAATGGACGGTACGAACGAGATCGTCCGGCGTGAGGTTCTCATTGGCGTGTTTGATGAGCGAGTCGGTCAACGCGCGTACATTGCTCGGTTCGACTCTCAATCCTGCAGCCATGGTGTGCCCGCCAAAACGATCCAGCAGATGACCACATGAGGCAAGGCCCGCGTGCATGTTGTACCCGTCGATTGATCGCCCCGAGCCGACACAGATTTCACCCTGATTCTGCATCAAAATGGTGGGTCTCGCATATCGATCAACCAATCGAGAACACGCGATACCAACAACGCCAGGATGCCAATCCGGATGTGCGAGCACAATGGCTCGTCGATCAGTCCCGGTCATCCCTTCTGCCTCGGCCATTTCGCACGCCTGCGCGACGATCAGCCTTTCAGTTTCCTGACGATGCCTGTTGAGTTTGACAAACTCTGCTGCGATCTGTTCTGCACGCACAGGGTCATCGGTCAGCATCAGTTCGACCGCCGCAGCCGCGTGCCCCATTCGGCCGCACGCGTTGATTTGCGGCGCAAGCCGGAATCCGACGCGCTCCGTGTCAATATCGTCACCACCGAGCCCGGCGGCCTCAACAAGCGCCCGCACACCGACAAACGGCGAATGCTTCACCCGGCCGAGCCCCCACCTGGTCATCACGCGGTTTTCGTCAACCAAAGGGACAACATCTGCGACAGCACCCATCGCCGCAAGCCCCAGTAAATCGAGCAGCAATCGACGAGTCGTTTCATCGACTCGGTCTGAACCACAGGAAACGGTCGCGAGTTTCCAGGCGACCTTGTAGGCAACACCCGCGCCGCACAACTCGGTGAATGGCGCAGGTTGCCAAGGCAGCCCCGGATGAACGATGCTGTGCGCACGCGGACACGCAGCACGCTCGGTCGGGGGCGTGTGATGATCAGTGATAATGAGATCGACTCCACGCTGCGCTGCGACATCTGCCTCTGCGACTGCAGTTATGCCGCAATCGACCGACACGATCAGCGATGCCCCCTGATCTGCCAGAGATTCGATCGCCTGTGGGTTCAGGCCGTACCCCTCATCCAATCGATGTGGCACATATGTCAGCACACGGGCATCCGGATTCAACGCGCGAATCATGCGCACGAGAATGGCGGTGGCGGTGATGCCGTCCACATCGTAATCGCCATAGATAGCAATCACTTCGTCGCCCTCAAACGCTTCGATGATTCGGCTCACCGCCCGATCCATGTCTGGGAGCGCTTCTGGCGGATGCAGGTGACTCATCGACGGATTGAGAAAAGATGAGGCGACTTGCTCATCGAGCAAGCCTCGGCTCGCAAGAACGCGGCCCACCAAGTGCATGTCGTATTCGTTTGCCTCGGTCCGTCCCAACCACCTTCGGGTCAGGCCGCGCGTGATTTCTTCCGTTTGTGTCACATTCCGCCTTTCCGAACAATGAGACAATCTAGCATGACTACACGAACGGCACCCGGCAAGGCTGGAGAATACCATGGTCAAACTCAACAAGATCTATACCCGAACAGGTGATGATGGCTCGACCGGGCTTGGAACCGGATCTCGAGTCTCCAAAGATGACATTCGCGTCGAAGCGTACGGCGCGGTCGACGAAGCCAACTCGGCGCTCGGTCTGGCGGTCGTGGCGTGCGTTCGTGATGAGCACAACAAACTCGCCGACATCCTCCGAAACATCCAACATGACCTCTTCGATGTCGGTGCCGATTTGTGTGTTCCGGGATCGCCTGACGACGGAGGCCTACGAATTCAACAGTCTCAGGTCGATCGCCTCGAGCCCATGATCGACGATCTCAACGATCATCTCGAGCCGCTTCAGAGTTTTGTTCTCCCCGGCGGGACGGAAGCGGCGGCGGCTCTGCACCACGCCCGCACCGCTGTGCGATTGGCAGAGCGACGAACCGTGACCTTGTTCTCGGAAGATGAAGAACGAACCAATCGATTGACAGTGCAGTTTCTGAACCGTTTGAGCGACCTTCTGTTCGTGATGGCTCGGGTTGCCAACGACAATGGCCGAAAAGATGTGCTGTGGAAGCCCGGCGCAAATCGATAAGATCCGTACATTTTCCTACCATTGATAAGTGCACAGCACGCAGGAATAGCAGACAGGCAGCACGATGAGCCCGGAAAGGGTGCAGGATAACCCGATCGCGAAGAGCGTGTGGCGACTACTCGATCCGCCAATCTCGGACGAGCGTGCGCCTGAGGTTCGACGACAGTTATTGATACAAGCGGCGATCACTTTTGCCGCGGGGCTGGTCCTGCTCGTCGCGCGGATGATCTCTGTTCGAGGGATTGGGTATCCACCAGCCGGAATCGTGATTGAATGCATCTGGGCCATCGGTTACTTCATTCTCTTTGGCTGGGCTGCATGGAGCCGACCCAGAGGGAACGCCTTTCTCCGACTGTCCGTCATGATCGTCGTAATTGAAGCCGCGTTTGGCGTGCTTCGACTCACCTTCGGATTTGATACGCGCGGCGCATCGTTGCTTGTCGGCGTGCAGGTGTCTCACGCAGCCGGGGCCCTGCTTTTACCTTGGACGCCGCTTCGAGCGCTCTTGCCCGCGCTCGGTGCGGGCGTGATTGCGGTCATAGCAGTCGTCGCCAGTAAAAGCCCACCAGTTGGGCTTGGTCGGGTGGGCTTGCTTTTGACGGGACTGGGCGTGTGTCTGCCTGGTCTGGGCATTTCGGTGGTACGAAACTGGCGTGAGCAGGCAGCCGAGATGATCGAGTTTTTTCGAGGTCGATATCAGGAGATGCGTCAGGAGTTGGTTGATGCGAGGCTGATTCATGAAGCCGCATTTCCGCCCCCAAGTGAGACCGGTGTGGTTCGGTTTGCCTATGCCTACGAGCCGATGAGCCAGATCGGGGGCGACTATTTGCACGCACATACTTCGCGTGGCCGGCAGGGCAAGGATGACGCGTTGAGTCTGGCCATTCTCGATGTGACCGGACACGGCATCCCGGCCGCTCTGACGGTCAACCGATTGCACGGCGAACTCACGCGTCTCTACGCCGAAAACCCGCACATGGCGCCTGGCGCCGTGCTCTCTGCGCTCAATCGGTATGTGTACCTCACGCTCGCGGATCACTCCGTGTTTGTGACCGGGATCGTGCTTCGCATCGATCCGACCACCAGCGAACTCGAATTCGCGAGTGCCGGGCATCCGCCAGCGTTCCTGCGCGACTCGCGGGGCAATATTGAAGAACTTCCGGCCACAGCAACCGTGCTTGGGGCTTTCGATGCCGATGAGTTTGACCCGGAACCCATACGCCGCAGATTTATGCCCGGTGACAGCCTGATCGCCTACACCGATGGCGCGACCGAAGCGCAGGCGCGATCCGGCGATCGGCTGGAAGTCGAAGGGCTCCGGCGAGTGATTGAAGAGCAATGGGCGGATCACACACAGCGTTGGCCTCAGACAATCGCGCGAGCGGTGCACCGATTCCGTCATGGACTGCCTGACGACGATGTACTGGTCGTTGAGGCGTACCGCATCATGGGCGAGATGCAACCACCGGTCATCGGACTTGAAACTGCGGAATCCAAGCCGCCTGCAAGCACGACTGATTCACAATCGCAACATGTCGAGACGACAACGCCTCAATCCTCCTCAGAATCGGCTACCGTATGACCAAGGGCAAGGTTGCCGGTGTGCTGATTGAGGAAAGGTTCGGGTGTGGCCGGTCAGGAAACAATGGAGTTTCGGCACGAGTTTGTGCAGGAGACATTCAGTCTGCTGCAGCGTCGCCTGCTGCACTTTGTGTATTTCATCGGCGGTTTCTGGCTGGTGACGACCTGTCTGGAGTGGTTCGTCCGCATTCGATTTGTCGTCAATGACCACGACGATGCGAAGCCGTTCTCGCTGTTGACATGGATCGGTGTGAACGATCTGTTGTTGGCGCTCGGGTTCATCGGTGCTTGGCACATCGCCCGTCGTCGCAGCACGACCAATCGTCAGGCGGAACTCGCGAGCATCGGTCTTGTCGCGCTTTACGGCGTGCACCTAATCGTCTCGCAGTACGATTTGCAATCGCCGTATGAGATCGCTTGGCTGATGTTTGCCGCATTGCACCTGTTGTCTTCCATTCATTTCCCATGGACGACTTACCAGGCAATCGTTCCGATCTTTGTATTTGTCCTCGTGCGGTTTGTCTACAACCTCACGGACACGGACACCCCGCTGTCTGTCGATGCCTTGGCCGCCGTGTTTGGCATGCTGATTGGCGCTCCGGGCATCATCGTCTGTTCTGTCCAACACGAGTGGCGCGAGAGGAACTTTGGGTACAAGCAACTGAGCAGTCGCTACGGCATGTTGCGGAGCGAACTTGCTTCGGCTCGGCGTATCCACGAGGCGTTGTTCCCTCAACCATGCGTCGATGGGCCGATCAGGCTGACTTATCAGTATGAACCCATGCGCCACATCGGAGGTGACTACCTGCATGTTGATCGACATCAGCGTGAAGACGGGTCGGAATACCTCAGTGTCGTCGTGCTCGATGTCACGGGTCACGGCGTTCCCGCTGCTCTGACCGTCAATCGACTGCACGGCGAGGTGGAGTTACTCTTCGCAGATCAACCCGACGCCTCACCGGGGCAGGTCCTTTCCGCTCTGAATCGATATATCCACCTGACGCTCGCGAAGCATTCGATCTATGCAACGGCGTTGTGCATGCGGGTTGATACCTCGCGCAATGTCATCGAGTGGGCCAGCGGTGGTCACCCCCCCGCCTTTCTGACCGGCGTCGATGGAACGATCGAAGATGTTCCGCCAACGACTTTTGTTCTGGGTGCCTGCCGAGCAGAAGACTTTGAGCCGAACGAGTCATCGCTGCCATTTCACCCCGGCGATCGTGTGCTCGCATATACAGACGGCGCAATCGAAGCACGCAAGGAAGACGGCATGATGCTCCGGATTTCCGGCTTGCGTTCGTGGATCGCAGCCGAGCGACCGTCTCCTGGCGAATGGCCGAACCAACTGCTGACGGCGATCGCGACCTACCGCGGCGGAAGCCCGATCGAAGACGACACCTTGTTTGTCGAAGTGTTCCGTCCGCTCGGCTACCAGATCAAAGGCAAAGCCGACGCAACTGATGATGAACAAACGACCACTTAATCGAGCAGTTGTTCAATAGCCCGCATGTGATCCGATGCCTGCTTGAAGTATCGTCGATAAGACTCAACGCGCTCGCTGAGCAGATCGTCATCGTTCAACTCGATCGCATGCCGCAGCGCGGGCAGCATCCAGGCTGCATAACCGGACGACTGGTCTGAAGACGCGAATCCGCTGCGGAACCAACTGCGGCCGGTGTCAAAGCCGTCGGCCCATGCCCGCTCAATCATCATCAGTCGAGCGTTGACTTCACGGGATTCGTCCGCTGTCAAGTTCGCTGCAGCCAATCGTCTCATGACCGGATCGGCGACCTGACCGAACGCAACAGCAGCGGCACGCACCTGCGTGAGCGATGCCAGTCCTTCCAACGAAACGCGACGCTCAAGACCATCCAGATGGCGACCTGTGTGTGACGCATAGGTCGACGGATCGAGAGGCAGAATGGTGGTCTCCGAAAGCCGGGCTGCAATGCCAATGGTCATGCCGGTAATCATCATTGCAGACTGATAGTCATCCCCCACCACCTGTGTATACCAATGAAGATTATCATAGTTGGTGTGATATGAAGTACCAGGTGCCCCTCGGCCGTTCAATCCGACACAGGGCACCGCGAGATGACAGTTGAATGACACATGGTCTGACCCTCCACCCAAGTCGCCAAGCCTCGGGTTGCCGTTGCCATCAGTCGCTGGCTTTCGGCTGAGCCATTCTTCGAGGACGGACTTGCCTTCCATACCCGGCTGCGGAACCCCTCGTGCGGCGTCTGCAACAACCGAGGCCAATGAGGGCGTACCCGATGCGCCGAATGTCGTGCCCAGCGCGGCCGCGTCGAGATTGATGTACGCAACGCCGTTTCGTCGCAACTCATCTGCGTTTGCTTCGGCGTATTCCGTCGAACCGATGATGCCATGTTCTTCGGCAGCCCACGCTGCAAATCGAATGGTGCGCGCCGGTTGCCATCCTTGCTGCGCGAGTTCCCCGAAACACCGGGCGGCTTCGAGCAGGCAAATCAAACCTGCCATCGGGTCTGCAGCGCCATACCCCCACGAGTCATGGTGACCACCGATGATGATCACTTCGTCAGGAAAGGTAGAGCCACGGAGTTCACCGATGACATTGGCTGTCTGTTTGATGCTCCGTTCCTGCGTCACACTCAGCCTGACACGAAGGTCCGGTCCACCGGTCAGACGGTATGCCGCTGACAAGCCTCCTTGCCATGCATCATCGACGACGCGTTGGCCGTTCATACGCGAGATGATCTCGTTCGCTGCATCCCAACCAATCGGTTGGACCGGGATACGAGGCAACGCCACCGCATCTGGCTCCAACCGTTTCGCATTCTCAGTCGCCTCGACAAAGGGTGTGAGCGGATCACCTTTATAGTCAAGCGTCGCGAGCGACCCGCGTTGAATACTGCTTCCATTGTTGTATCCCCCCTCAGGATACACGATGCCTTTCACAAAACCGGAGTCTGCTGGATCGGTGTAGATGATCAACCCCGATGCACCGGCTTCTTGCGCGAACTTGGCCTTGTATCCTCTGAAGTTACCGCCATATCGCGCGATCACGATCTTCCCGGTGCAATCGACCCCTAGTTCTTTCAGTCGGTCGAAGTCTTCGAGGCGACCATAGTTGGCGTACACAACTTCAGCCGTTGTCTCACCCGTCCCGGCGTACCCGTTAAACCCGATGGGCAAATCGCCGCGATGGGTCCATTTGTCTTCTTGCAAGGGCTCCTCGCGAAGTGACAACTCGATTGGGTCTTCACCGGCAGGCAGTACAGTCACCGATGCCTCAATCGGCGACGAGAGATAGACCCAGAGGTTCTGGCGTTCGACGCTGAGTCCGAACGCACGCATGAGTTGTTCAAGCCGATCAATGGTCCGTGCATCGCCTGGCGTGCCCGCAAGATGCGGTTCGGATGCGAGCATCTTGTGATAGGTTGCAAGGTTGTCAGGATCTGCCAACTCGAACGCTGCGTCGGCGTACTGGGCTGGTCCTTTCGTACCGTCGATCTGGGCGACCGCAGAACTCACAAGATACATGGTGGATGCGACAACGGCACGAGCGAGGAATTGAACATTCATGCCGAGAGGGTAGGTTCGCTCCGACGGATTGTGCGCATCACGCCGAGCGCCTCGATCACAATCCACACCTCGAAGATCAGCATGATGATGCCGATCACGATCAGGTGCCATTGCACCGGGTTGCCGTCGCTGAGTGGACGAAGGAACTGGACCACCAGACTCGTGATCGCCCAGCCGGTCACGATGAGCATGAAGATCATCGGGATGCCGGTCAGCCATGGCGTGACCTTGCGGCGAGCGAGCCAGACGGTGATGACAAGGAGGGCGAGCCCGCCGAGGAGTTGGTTGGTCGCCCCGAAAATTGGCCACAAGATCAGCCCGCCTTTGCCCGCGTTGGCAAGGCCGACCGAAGGTGCATCAGAAAGTGCGAGAATGCCCGCGGTGACGACAGCGATCGCGGTCGCGACGAAGCGGTTGCCGACGAAGCCCGCAATGCCAGTGCGAGGTTGGTGGGCATGTCGCCGATCGCCGCTGTCGCATTCGGGACAACTGGAGTCTCCGGGCAGCCCATAGAGGTCATGGCCGCAGGCATCGCAGATGGCGGAGGCGGGGAGATTGATCGGGCGATGCCCGGCGAGTTCGGCGATGATGTAGCGTTGCAGCCGGGTGGCCGAGTCGAGTGTGGTGGCGGCGAAGGAGGCGACGAAGACGCCCATGATGGCGACCGCGAGTGCGTGACTGAGGCCAATGGCTTCGATCATGTTTGCTGAACCGGTGACGAAGGGGGCGAGCATGGAGCCGAGGCCGGCGTCGCCGCCCCATGTGGCGTAGTGGTGTTGCCAGGCGGCGGTACCGTGAATCGATCCACCGAGCATGGGTTCAGTTCCGGCGGCAAAAGACTGTATCACAGGCATGAGCAGTTGGGGATCGAAAGTCCCGATCCCGATCCCAGCGCAACACGCGAGAATCACCAGCACCGCCAGAAACCCCTCCGTCAGCATGGAGCCGTAGCCGACGAACTGGGCATCGCTCTCAGACTTCAGTTGTCGGCTGGAGCAACCCGAGGCCACGAGACAATGGAAGCCGCTGATCGCACCGCACGCAATCGTCACGAACAGAAACGGCAGGAAGGGGGGGACGAACCCGCCGGGGCTCGCAGGCTCGGGTCGAAGGCGAACCGCGTCGGCCACGATCGGCGGATGGGCGATCAACAGGCCGAGCATGAGCAGGACCATCGCGATGAGCAATTGCTGGCTATTGATAAAATCGCGCGGCTGAAGCAATGTCTGCACCGGCAATACGCTGGCAATGAACACATAGACCAGCAGGATGAGCGTCCAGAATGCGATGGGCGAGATCGAGTCGGTGATGGCGGTTGGCAATGTGATCTGGGCCCAGCCGTAGTTGGCTGCGACGACAATCGAGCCGTACATCAGGATGATACTGACGATTGACCCAATCAGGAGGCCGCCCCCACGACGCATCCACATGCCGAGGCCAATCGCAATCGGGATCTGCAGAAAGACCGGCAGCACGCTCGACGGGTACAACTGAAAAATCGCGGCGATGACGAGCCCGAAGACAGCGAGCACGATCCACAGCCCCACCACCACGACCAACAGAAACAAGATCCGGACACGCGAACTCACGATGTCTTTCGAGAGATCAGCGATGGTTCGCCCCTGATGGCGCATCGAGATAATCAGCGAGCCGAAGTCGTGGATCGCACCCATGACGATCGAGCCGACAATGACCCAGATGAGGGCCGGCACCCATCCCCACACGACAGCGACCGCCGGGCCGACAATCGGACCGGTGCCCGCAATGCTTGTGAAATGGTGCCCAAACACAAGGCTTCGGCGGCTGGGGACATAATCAACACCATCGTTGTGTTCGACCGAAGGCGCCAGCCGCTCTGGGTCGATTCTGAAGATGCGATGGGCGAGAAATCGACCATAAGTGTGGTACGCGACCAGATAGAGGATCATGGAGCCGAAGGCGATGGTGATGGTGAGCATAAAGTGGTCCGTAATGGTGAACTAAACCATGAGCGTACCGCAAGAGCGAGCGTTTGCACAAGCCCCATTGAGAGCGAGGAACGATGAGCACACTGCCCGGACTTGTCAATCGAGCGAAATCAAACGCCGTCGCACTCGAGACGACGCTGTTGTGCCATGGCGTACCGAGCGCATCAGCGCCAGTACTCGCGCGAGAACTCGACGAGATCGTGATTCGTCATGGTGCCTCGCCTGCGCTCGTGGGCATCGTTGATGGCACGCCGACGGTTGGGCTGACCGATGAAGAACTAGCGGCCATGCTTGCCGCTGAGTCTGTTGTCAAAGTGAACACTGCGAACATCGGCGTGGCTATGCATCGAGGATCACACGCTGCGACGACGGTCGCGACAACCATGGAACTCGCAGCGTTGGCGGGCATACGCGTTTTTGCAACGGGGGGCATCGGGGGCGTTCATCGTGAATACGGGGAACACCTCGATATCTCAAGCGACCTGGCAGCGTTCACACGATTCCCGGTCGCGGTTGTGACCAGCGGTGTCAAGAACCTGCTCGATGTCGTCAGCACGCGCGAAGCCCTCGAAACACTGGGCGTTCCCGTCGTCGGTTTCCAGACAGACACATTCCCGGCGTTCTATCTCCGCGACGGTAGATGCAGCGTGGATGCACGGTTTGACAGCGCGACCGATCTGGCCGATTTTGTTTCGTTTGAGATGAACAGGACAGGCCGCGGCGTAGTCATCGCAAACCCCATTCCGACGGAATCAGAACTCGATGCCCACGAATGGAACGGCTGGCTCGAAGCAGCGCTTACCCAAGCGAAAGCCGAAGGGTGCGTCGGACGGGCGGTGACACCGCGGGTTCTCGGGCTTGTCCACGATCTCTCCAATGGCCAGACATTGGAAGCAAATATCGCCCTGGTGAAGTCAAATGCGGCACTGGCTGCTCAAATTGCCGCGCAGATTGCTCAATCTCGGACCTGATCTGGAACAAGAATCGGTGAATTCGACGCAGAACCAGCCAATTGACAAATCGGTGAATTGCTCCGAGGGCGCAATCGTCTAAACTATGGCAGAGGATGAGTTGTTCGCGGAAGGTGTGTGGATCAGTCCAAACATCGTCTGCCTGTCAACGAGCAGAACACCGGAGCAAAGGGCGCGCGATCGTTGCCCCGTCGTTGATCGTTCCGGCAGAACCAAAGTGTTGAGGAGATCACAGGTGAACATGAAGAGTCAAATCGTCGTCGCTGCCCTTGTCTCAATCGCCGGAACGGCTGCCGCGCAGGACAGCGTGAGTAGCAACGGAACCACCCTTCCCGGTGACGGTCTGAGCCCATGGGCCGCGGGTGCCCAGCGCACCGCCTATGTGGTCGATCTATCGCCGTTCTCCACTTCGTGGGGTACCGGTTTCGGCATCGCCCCGCTCATCAAAACCTCGCGGACTTCCGCTGCCTTCAGCGGTTCACTCGGCAGCGCCCAGTACCTCAGCAACGACTTGCTGAATAACGCCGAGTTCGCTTCAGACACATACGCCTTGTGGGAAAACACACCAGGTGCAGGCATCAACCCGCAGCAGAACATCGCGCCAGGCTCGATCTCACCCAATGGTGCATCGACGCAGTTTGCTGCAGCCTTTGCTGAGTTTTCAACGACCACCGGCGGGTTTAGTTATAACGGCGTGCTCGGCGCGATCGTCAACTTCCGCCCGAACGAGCCCGGTCGTCTGTATGTCACACGCGTCGTCGCAGGTGGTAATACCGGAGACGACCTGACCGGCGATTCAGCCCAGTTGGGCTTCGGCTCGATCGATGCCAATGGCAATACATACCTCCGTGCAGACGACTTCGGTCTTTCCGGTAGCCCGTTCGCTCCGAGTGTGACAGGCAACAACCTGTATCGCGTTGATCTCGACGCACGCGGTGCGGTGGTGAATCAGATCAATGGCAATGTCGCTCTTCTGGACGCGACAACGGCTTTGTTGACCGGTTCCGGTACGGCTCACGCGACCCCGAACCACATCGCTGAGAGTGTCGCGGCAGCTCCTGCTGTTGCAACCGCTAACTTCAGTGCTGAATATGTTCGCGGCTCAACATCACCCTTGACCGCCGACACCACCCAGTTCGATACGGGTGTCACATCGTCTCGTGGATCGCTTGGTTCCACGCTTCGCGATCCGCTGGGTTCAGGTGTCACCACCTTCGGTCTGCTCGTGCAAGATGCCAGTTCGAATACAACTGGAATGAACATGTTCAGCGTCGATGCCAGCGGCAATGTGATCGACACTGCGGCGGTGTTTGTCCCAAGTTCAATCACAGACAACGATGACGGATTTACGCTGAGCTACTCCGGCGTGCAGGAATTCCGTCAGTACGCCAGCCAGGCGTCCTTCCGTGGCGGCGTTGGTCAAATGGCGGTCGGAAAAGACCGTAACGGGCTGGCTCTTGCAGCGGGCACGATCAGCGAAAACGGCCTCAACGACGACTTCTCAACTCAGATCGTCGTCGCCCGCCACAACGCAGCAACCGGTGCGACCGAGTGGGCAATGGCTGCCTACATCGACCAGGCATTTATCACCGGCCGAAGCGGTAAGGAAATCCTTGATGGACCCGGTGGTGCAGCGATCGGCGTGTTAACGCCGCTCTTCAATGTCACCGGTGGCACGCCTCTCGGCCCATCGATGTCACCCCCAGTCATCGACGCTGCTGGCAATATCTGGTTCGTAGGTGCTGTGGAACTGTTCGATCGCCTCCCCGGCGGCGGCAGTGACTTCGACAGCGCACTCATTCGCGCCGTGTACGACGAAACGACATTCTCATACGAACTGGAACTCATCGTCGAACTCGGCTCGGTGTTTACCGGCATGAACTCAGGCGTCGCTTGGAACATCCGCTTCACCGGAATCGCTGACTCGAACTCGGTTGACTCGGGTACATTCTTCAGCGGCAACGGTTCGTCGAATGCCTTCAACGGCATGCCGGTCGCCGATCTTGACAACGCCGACCCCCGTACCAACGGCGGCATCGTGCTCAATGCCGGCATCACTTACGATGTCGACGGCGACGGCTCGTTCGACACCGCAGGCGGCGTGGACGAAGCGTACAACGCCCTGCTCTACATCGGCGCGATCCCCGAAGGCAACGGCCCGTGTAACGACGCTGACCTGGTTGAACCATACGGCGTTCTCGAGTTTGCTGATGTGCTCGCCTTCCTCGGTGCGTTCTCAGCGATGGATCCGGCTGCAGACCTCGTCCCCGCTGGCGGCGACGGCGTTTGGGAGTTTGCTGATGTGCTGTACTTCCTCGGCCAGTTCTCTGCCGGTTGTCCGTAATCGAATGCTCACATGAGATCATGTGACTGAATGACTCACGATCGCCCGTGTCGAAAGGCACGGGCGATCTTTGCAAAGACGACTCGACGAATGCACTGGACGCACCGGGAGAATGCACCATGTTTGCACGGCTCATCAGTATCGCGGCGTTGACCTGTTCAATAACTTGTGCTGCACATGCACAGTGGGATCCGAACAACGGTGAATGGGGTAAAACGGAATCGACCGACCTTCGCGTGATGACTTGGAATATCCGGGACGGCATTGTGTCCACATCGACACGAAAGAACAATGGATTCACCAACTGGAACGCACTCGTTCATGTCGTCGCAGCACTCAAACCGGATGTCCTTATCCTGCAGGAAGTCGGCGACCAGAGCGGCAATGGCAGCGGTAGCGGAGCCGACAGTGTCGGTGAACTCGAAGGTGCACTCGATCTGTTCATGTACGGCGGAACCGACCCGTTTGTCGGCGGAACCGTGACAAGTTATGTGCAAATGTTCGATGCGACATACGACCTGCCGTATGTGTTCGTCTCCAATATCTCTGATGGCTTTAACCGCAATGTGATCATGTCACGCTATCCGATTGCAGACATCAACGGAGACGGACAATCACAGTTCAGTAACTTTGTCCTGATTCCAGATGCTTATCAGAATGGCGGAAACGGCGGCATCCGAGACTTCATGCACGCTGAAATCGACCTGCCTGACGAAGTCTATCTGGGCGACATGGTCGTGGGCAACGCTCACCTGAAGTCAGGCGGAAGTTCAGGCGATCTCGACCAAAGACTGCGTGCCTCCAAGAATATCGCCTATTTCCTCGATTATTTCTTCAACGGTGCGGGTTCTGGTATCGCTGACCCAAATGCAAAGATTGCCTTCCCGTCGTCTTCACCATCACTGCTGGATGAGCACACGCCGGTCATCTGGGGGGGCGACCTCAACGAGAACGAATCGACCAATGGTCGCAAGGGACCAGCCGAATGGCTCGCGCGAGCCGAACAAACGGGTGGCACGGACGGCACCGATCGAAATCGGTCTGATTCGGTCTATGACGCGGCTGCCCACCCAATCAACGGACAGACCGGAACCTTTGGCTCGAGCAGCACGAACAAGCTGGACTATCTCATCTGGCAGGACTCCGTCGCACCCGTTCGCCGACAGTTCATTTTCTACTCGAGCGGCACCGGCATGAGTCAGAGCAAACTGCCTTCACCTGTCGATGTGTTTCCGGTTCAGCCTCTTTCATGCAGCAGCATCGCATCTGATCACAAACCCGTTGTGGTCGATTTCATGCTGCCGCTTGCACCGGTTGATGATTGCCTACCTGACTGGAACAACGACGACTCGCTCGACTTCTTTGATGTCATCGGTTACCTCGATGACTTTGCCGCTCAAGAGCCAGCGGCAGATCTGACCGAGGACGGGCTGTTCAGTTTCTTCGATGTGTCGCTCTTCCTGGCAGCATTCAGCGCGGGGTGCCCATGAGGCACGCAGATTTGTGAGAGCACCTATGAGCCTCGAGCAGCAACCGCGGCGCGAACAGCCTGTTCACTTCGGACAGCATCGACCGCGTTTGACCAGTGTCCGTCACTCTTAATGTACGAGCCAACGATGAGTGCGTCCGCGTGCTCAAACAGCGGACCGATCGACGCCGGCTCGACACCACTGCCGACGAGGACCGGCAAAGAAACCGCACGACGAGCCTCAGCGACATCGTTGACAGAGGTTGGTTGACCGGTCGCTCCGCCGGTGATGATAACGCCATCGGCACCAAAAAATGCTGCTGCTTCGCAGCACTCACCGATCGACAAGTCGGCAGTGACCGCGTGCGATGCGTGCTTCTTCTTGATATCACAGAACACGCTGATATCGCTTGCACTGATCGATCGCCGATAGCGAAGCAGAGGCCCTGCCTCGGCCTCGACGAGTAACCCCTCGTCCGCAACATGACTGAATACGAAGTTCTCACAGCGAACAAAAGCACCCCCCACCGCCTGCGCCACAGCGAGCGCATGCCGGTTACCGCCGCTGAGGATCTGAACACCGATCGGGACTGATATGGACGCTCGCACAGCGGCGGCGACGCGCGTCATCATGGCTGTGATCTCAGGCCCAAGCCGATCACCATGCACATACGGCGCGTCGTGCATGTTTTCGATGATCAATGCATCAAAGCCGGCATCGACAATCGTTTTCGCCTCGGCAACTGCCTGATTGACCAAGTCTGCTGCGCTTGCCTGCGCTCTCGGTGTGCCGGGCAATGCGCCGACATGCACCATCCCGATGAGGGCTTTGCGTTCAAACAACCATTCGTTCATAAGTCGACTCCTGATGTCCTGGCATGCACATCGGTCTCATGCAGACCTGCGATGGCCGTCATCGTATGCCGAAAGCCGAATACATCCTTCACCGTTGGTTCCACTTCAAGGTCGTTCACAATCGAATCATCAGCCTCGCTGTCACGCCAATCGATGATTTCTGATAGCGCCAGTTGCCTCACGGTCCAACACGCATCCCCACCACCCGATGAAGGCGTAATTCGAAGGATACCCCCATGCTCGGTCGCAAAGACCTGTGACCGCAGAGAGGCTGCGTACGCGGCTTCCGGATGATACCGATAGCACTCGACGGGTTGTTGTTTCTGATCGCTCAGCCTTGATGGCTCAAAAGCCGTCGCAAACGCGACGCGCGTCACACCATCTGGAGCATGTTCAAATGCGTCGGCACAATCTTCGGTCGAAGGCACGACTCCATGCGGCCAGACCGCGAGCACACGACTCCCCACCTGACCAACAAGACCCGATCGCCCGACACGACGAACAGCCTCGCACCCGAGTAAGCGCATCAGGTCATTCGCCGGCTCGAGAGCGATCGGCACGAGATCAATCACGCAGGACCGTTGACCGCACATCAAGCGATCGACGCGTGACCGGGTGCGTGAGATTGCTAGTTGCCCGATGTCGGCAGCGATCCAGCGGCGACCCAGTCGTTGAGCAACGGCGGGCGTGGTCCCGCTGCCACAGCACAGATCGACCACAAGGTCGCCGGTATCGCTCGATGCCTCGATAATCCGCTCAAGCAGTTTCTCCGGCTTTTGCGTCGGGTATCCGGTCGACTCACCCATGATCGGCGACCGGGCACTCATCGATGGGCAATCGGTCCAGACGGAGCCAACTTGCCTCCCCTCATCTGCAAAGTAGCGATAGGTCTTGTCATTGACAGTGCGGTCTCGATAGCGTCTGCCCTGCTCGTCCGTCGATCTGAAATGCGTTTCAAGACTGGCCTGTGCATACGGCTCACGCTGCGATGGGCGATCTGAGCGGAACTTGAACGCATCCCCTTTGCTGAACACAAGAATGTCGTTGTGTGAGCACCCCCACGCTTGTTTGGATTTGACACCGTTGCCGAGTTGCCACGCGATGGTCCCTCGATCTTGCTCCGGGCCGAACACTTCTGCAAGAATGCACTTCGCCCAATGTGAAGTTCGCCGATCGACATGCAGATACATCGAGCCGTCATGCGCGAGCAGGCGATGCGACAGCGCGACGAGATGGTGAATAAAACAGAGATAGTCGTCTGGAGATGGCCAGCGATCACAGTAAGCGAACTGGGCTTCTGACGGCGCTCCGACACCCACGCGCGCCAGAAAGTCGTTGCCAACAAGGAAAGGCGGGTCGATATAGATCAGGTCGACCTGCCCTTCAAGATCGCGCAAGAGCCAGGCTGCAGCATCACGAGCGTCAGCGCGAATCAAGAGCCCGCCGCTGTCTGTTGCAACTCCGTTGGGCATTTCTCGCAACGGTCGAATTTTGCTTGCCAGGTCATCAGCCGATGGCGCGGCTTTTCCTTCCCAATGGAGGGTTGGCCCTGAATCAGTCACACCAGCACCCCCGCGATGCAGGCGGTCATCCAAGACGCAAACGCCCCCCCGAGCATCGCCCGCATCGCCAGTTGCACAAACTGTTTGCGGCGGCTCGGAGCGATCGCGCTGAGCCCGCCAATCTGAATACCTATCGAGGCAAAATTCGCAAAGCCACACAGCGCATACGCTGCGATGATCGATGATCGTGGTGAAAGTTTCGGGTTCTCGGCGTTGATGTCATTCGCCAGATCCATATACGCGATGAACTCTGTCACAATGACTTTTTCACCAAGCAAAGTACCGAAAAACCCACATTCGGCCCACGGCACGCCCATGGTCCAGGCAAGGGGGGCCAGCACCCAACCGACGACAACCTGCAGGTTCAGCGTCTCGATGTTCTTCTCTTTCAACCACGCGGCGACCGCAGGCACATGCTCACCGATCGCTTCGAGCGGCCAGGAAATCAGAGCAAGCAGCGAAACAAACGCGATCAACATGGCTGCGACATTCAGCGCCAACTTCAACCCGTCGGTCGCACCGAGGGCAGCGGCATCGAACAGATTGGCCGGTGGGTCTTCGACCTTCATACTTTCAACCGCTTCATCGGGCGGCACCTCGGTTTCTGGCACCATCATGCGAGCCATCACGAACGCCGCCGGTGCAGACATCACACTGGCTGTGATCAGGTGTTTGATCCACACCGCCTTTTCACTGAGCACTGCGTCGATGACTTCTTGCGAGGCATCGGCAGGAGCCGCCACAACAATGAACCCGACATATGCAGCAAGCACACTACCAGCAACGGTTGCAAACCCACCCACCATAAGTGTCATCAGTTGCGCTCGCGTCATGCGATCGAGCAGTGGTTTGATACACAATGGAGCCTCGGTCTGACCGACAAACACATTGCTCGCCATCGCGAGGGCTTCGGCCCCGGTCACTCCCAATGACTTGCGCAACACCCAAGCGAGTACCGCGACCAGTCGCTGCATCACGCCGAGGTAGTACAACACACTCATCAGCGAAGCGAAAAAGATGATGATCGGGAGCACGCGGACCGCAAAGATAAATCCCCACGGCGCATCCGGAGCGAGCATCTCGCGTGAAAAGACAAATGCAATCCCTGCGTCAGATCGACTGATGATGCCTGCGATCACTCTTGAGACCGTGTCGACTGCATCAGCAGGACCGGGAACCTTCAATAGGAACAACCCGAGCACAATCTGAAGACCAAGCCCACCGGCGACAAGCCTCCAATCAATCCTGTCGCGTCGCTCGCTAAGCAAAAACGCGAAGCCGATGAGTACGCCAACACCGATCAATCCCTGAAGTTGTACTGGTATCACGCACCGCCCTCCGCTTTCGCCGCATGGTACAGCATTCGGGCGCATATTGTGTGATCGGCCATGTCAACCGATCAATCGAAAACCGTTTCCTGGACGGACGCACCCGTTATCATCGAACGAATCGCGCGTGCAGCAGCCACCGAGCGACCTGTCATCGGTATCACGGGTCCCGTAGGAGCGGGAAAGAGCACGCTCGCGCAGATTATCGCAGGTCTGCTCGAAGGCATCGTGCTCTCGACCGACGACTACTTGCCAGATTACCACACGCTGAATGAATCAGAGCGCGATCGACCCGAGCATGCCGACCTTGCCGGTCTACGCGGTGATCTGCAGTCGCTGCGTGCGGGCCGATCCGCTCAAGTTCCAGTTTGGTGTTTTCAGTCACATCGTCGAGTTGGAACACGATTGGTTGACCCGCGCGACAGCATCATTTGTGAAGGCATTCACACGCTACATGAGACCCTCCGAGCAACTTTCGATGTCAAGGTATTTGTCGAGGCACCGACAAACGATCGTTGGCAGCGCTGGAAACAACTCGAAGAATCTGGCGAGCGTGGATGGGGTGTCAAAGCCGCCCGGACATACTTCGAGCGTGTCGCAGAACCGACCTTCAATCGATTCGCTGACGGGTACCGAAACGCTGCTGATATTGTCGTTCTCAATCCCGCTACACTGGGTCCATGACCAGATTCTTTTTTCTCATTGCGCTCGTGGTGTCCTCGCTCGCTCGTTGTGCTCAGGCAGACGAGCCAAGCGTAGAATTTCTCGTACGACTCGATCGACCGCACACGCAGATCATCACCGTCGAAGTCCACCTCTCCGGCATCAGCACCGACACGGTCAACCTCCTTCTGCCCACCTGGCGACCGGGGAAGTACCTGATCCTGGACCCTGCAAGTGAAATCCGTCAATATAACGCGCACAACGATCAGGGTCAGCCACTCAAGATTGTAAAAACAAGCAAATCCGAGTGGCGCGTCACAACTGGGGGGGCGGAAAGTATCACGGTCTCATATGACCTGTACGCCAACAGTATCCGTGACCGCACGCGACATGTCGATGACACCCATGCTTTCCTGTCTGGATCCTCTGTGTTCATGCTCTGGCCCGAAGCCCGCGATCAAGCAACGACCATTCGGTTTGACCCCATGCCACCTGGATGGGATATCGCGACCGGATTGAAAATCGTCGATGCACACACCATCGTCGCACCGAATTATGACATCCTTGTCGATTCTCCGATCGAGGTCGGTATTCATGATCGGTTGCAGTTCGCCGTTGACGGTGTTCCGCATGAAATCGTTTTATGGGGCTCAAGCAACTACGACGCAGAGCGGTTGCGCCGAGACTTTGCCGATATCGTGCGCGAACAGACTGCCATTTTCGGATCGATGCCGTATGAACGCTATGTCTTCCTGCTGCATGTACAGCCTGGCCTCAGTGGCGGGACCGAACACTACAACTCAACAGTCATGAGCCTGCGACCGACTGCGTTCGATTCACCGAGCAGTTATCGAAGTTTGCTCGGACTCGCGTCGCATGAGATGTTTCACACTTGGAATGTCAAGCGATTTCGACCAGCAGGAATCAGCCCGTACAACTATCTCTATGAAAACTACTCACCGTCGTTCTGGCTGGTCGAGGGTTCAACTTCGTACTACGACGATGTCACACTTGCGCGCGTCGGCTTGATCGACTTCGATGAGTATCTTTCTCGGATCACAAGTTCAATCAACGGCTACGAGGCGCGTCCCGGCAAGCATGTACAGAGCCTCGCCGAGTCGAGTCACGATGCCTGGATCAAGTACAACCGCAGCGGACCTGACCGCGATAACACAACGGTCAGTTTTTACCGCAAGGGTTCGCTTGCCAGCCTCATTCTCGATGCAGAAATTCGACGGCTGTCAAACAATCGAAACTCGTTCGATACGGTTATGAAAGCACTCTATGAGCAGTTCCCCTACGGCAGTGCCGGCTATACACCTGAAGATGTGATCCAGATCGCAAGTCATGCTGCCGGTGAAGATCTCGGTCCACTGTTTGAATCCATCATCACCGGCACCGATCTTCTACCGCTCGAATCCGCACTCGAGTACTTTGGTATCGAGATGACGCGAACGCCGGTCAAGTCAGCATGGCAGAAGGAAGAGAAACTCGATGGCGCGTCAACACGCCCGTATCTCGGTCTCAAAATGAGTGGCACACGCGTGAGTGCGGTGCTCGACGACGGCCCGGCTTCACTGGCAGGGTTCAATGCTGACGATGAACTGCTCGCAATCAACGGTCAACGCGTGACCAGTTCGAACTTCAAAACGCTCGAATCTGATTTGGAAGTCGGCGAAACCGTCAACATCACATTCTTCCGCAGAGAAACACTTCGCACACAGTCAGTCGTCGTGGGATCACAAGACAACACATCGCTCAAGTTGAGGCTGACCAAAGAGCCCACGCCAGAACAGATCGCTGCGTTTGAATCGTGGATGGATCTGGAATGGCCGAACAAAGGCGATGATGATGATGATGAGTCAGATCTCGGCGAAGACGCAGAGACCCCTTAGTCGAACTTGAGATTCGTGCAAGCCAATCAGCGACTAAGGGCAGCCTTCGCTGAACGCGCTCAGGAATGCAGCAACATCAAAGAAATCGAAGACACCCATGGGCGGTGCCAGATCCGCGCTTGGATCCATCGAAGAAAACGCACCCAAAAAAGCCTGTACATCAAAGAAATCGAGCACGCCGAAGGGTGCAGCAAGATCTGCCACGCACTCGTCTGAGCCGTAGTCAACCGTGATCGTTGCCAATGCTGATGTGCCCGCTGTCGTCGTCACACTGAAGGTCATCGTGTCGAGACCACTTGCACCCTCGTTCGGCTCACACACACGGTATGGGCCTGTTCCAGCGTGCATCGTCGATTGCGTCAACGGGCTCACAACAGTCCACGCAGCATCTTCCAAAGACTCAGAAAAATTGGACGGCAACTCGAGAACAAATGGGTGCGCCGGATTCACGGCTCGAGTGTAACCAAACGCCTCCGGCGTGACCGTGCTCGAACCCGGATCAACATCGTCGATAATCAATGAAAACGGCTCGGCCCACGCACGCGTGCCGTCATCAAACAAGACTTCGACGCGCACATCGACAAGACCAGCCCCGAGCAACCGACCGTGAACCGTCGCCGACCCGGGGACGGCGTCAAGACTCGCCACAACTCGTCCGTTGCTCCAGATGCGCGCGCCATCAGTCAGCCCGCCAGCACCACTGACACTGATTTGAAATGCCGAACTCAAATCACCCGTCGAACTCGACGCGCTTGCAGCAGCACCGTGGCTTGTATTGTCAACATCCAACGACCCGATCCACCGCCCCACCGACCGCACACCGGTGTCATCAGCCGCAAGAATCCTGACGGTGTGATGGCCTTCATCGAGGTCGGTTGTATCGATATTAAACACCCCCCCGTCTGCGATCGAATCGACGACCACGCCATCGATGACAAGGTCGAGGGATTCAATTGACCCGGAGGGGTGGGTGGTCGAAGCTACGGGCGAAAGCACAATCGTTCCCGAGACCGCTGAAGTCGGTGCGTCCGGCACATCGACCGTCGGAATGTGTGCGAACGGTCGGGTCAATGGATCGCCATAGATCAAGCCCTGAAACGGCACATACAGCAGCCCACGAAACACGGCCTCGCCAAGTGACAGACCTTGAAAGTAGGTGCCGTGCGTGTTGGCTTTCGGGAACTTTCCGACGATATTGCACGGCTCTTCGATTGCACCAAATGACCCAGATGCACCTTTGCGAATCCAATCCGAAACCTTGAGTTGTGCATCGATATCAAAAGTCGCAGCCCAGCTCGTCAGGTGATCGGTGAATGCCCCGGGAATCAGCGTCAGATTCTGATTGGGCAAATTGATGTTCGCAAATCCTGTCATGATACCAAGACAATCATGCTGACCCACAGGGACTTTCCCATCCAGCAACAGTCCGGACCCTCCAAACTGAGCGAGTTTCGTGATTGCATTTGGATAGGTCCCCGCGCGAACATTGCGGGCTGGGTCGGCTTCAAAATTCATGAAGTAGAAAGTGCCATTCGGTCGCGTTCCATCCGCACCGACGGAGCGATCAACCATGTCGTAGATTTCTTGCAGCGTATTTCCGTTGTTGCCGGTGTACCCGAGCATCGACCCGATGAAGTATCGCCGAGCATCTGCATCGGTGCTCGGTTGCCCGGACAGGTAACTTGTTTCACTGTCGAAATGGACAGGGTTGTTTGCACCGGCTGAGTATCGATTCGTTTCGCTGAAGGTGTACGCGTTGTTCAACACATCGTCCGCGATAAACGCCATGGTGTAGCAACTCGCCGTCGAAAACTCTCGAATCGGAGACGGGCACGAATCGGGGACAAGATTTGGCGCGTCGATCGAGTACGCTGTCCCGGGCATGATCAGCACCTGATCGATGTGGTCAGCAATCACCCGTTGTTCAAGGGTACCAAGGAAAGCAGGCAGATTGACATCGACAAACGATGCAAAATCAATGGCTGCAGGATCAATATAGAGCACATTGGCATCGGGAATATTGCGAGCAGCCTTGTAGTAGTTGGCAGCCGCCAGCGCGTCGTGACTTGACGGGTTTGCGATGATGAGCACAGACTCACCTGATCCACCGGCTGTTGCTGACCCGGCGATCGCCACCAGAGTTATCGCACTGCTCCACAAACGCCGTACACAATTCGCCATGTCCAAACCCCTCCAAACAAACATAGACCACCCGAGCCACAGGTGAGCCAATGGAACAATACCACATACGCATTGATTCGCAACTCGTGCTCAATTTGGAAGCGTTTTCTTGTACGATTCAGGCCTCGAAGACCAAAAAGCCCGCAATGGCACCAAAATACACGATCAGTAACTTCGTTTGGTCGCCTAAGCAGCCGTGGCGATCGTCGAATGGACGCGACGAATCGTCCAACTTGGTTGATTGACAGCCACGAAAAAGCCCTCCGATGTGTATCGAAGGGCTCAAAACGACTCAAATCGGGGTGAGAGGATTCGAACCTCCGACCTTTTGACCCCCAGTCAAACGCGCTAACCAAGCTGCGCTACACCCCGTCAGGATTTGGGCCCATGGGACCAGATCCAGCATAGGCGCGTGTAGGCGGGCTGCCCACCGCTCAAGAAATGAGGGGGGGCCGAAAGTCAAAAAGGACCACCATCCGACCGGAGCGACCCCGAATCGACGCGCCGGGTCGCGATTGCCCCCCTATCCTGCAAGGTGAACCTGCTCATTCGACAAGCCCGTGTTCTCAACCCCGCGAGTAACTTCGACCAAGTGGCCGACATCGCCATCCAAAACGGTCGAATTGCGGCCATCGGAGCAGGTCTTTCGCCAACCGAAGCGGATCAAATCGTTGACGCGGATGGCCTCATCGCGTGCCCAGGGCTCATCGATCCTCATGTTCACCTGCGTGAGCCTGGGCAGGTCGCCAAGGAAGAGATCGCATCGGGCACCCGGGCAGCAGTCGCCGGCGGGTTCACCACCGTCTGCTGCATGCCGAATACGAATCCAGCACTCGATTCGCCCGAGATGATCGAGTGGGCCCTAATGAAATCCAAACAATCAGCCCGTTGCCGAGTCTTCCCGGTCGCCGCTGCGACAGTCGGTCGAGCAGGCGAGCAGATCACCGAGATCGATCTGCTTTCGGCAGCCGGTGCCGTTGCGATCAGTGATGACGGCGATGTGGTTGAGAACCCGCGGATGATGAAACACATCCTGCAGGCATGTCACCACGCGGGTCTCGCCTTCATGCAACATTGCCAGGAATCATCACTTACGGTTGGTGCAGTTATGCATGACGGGGCGGTTTCTGCCCGTCTCGGGCTCGTCGGTTGGCCCCGCGAAGCGGAAGAAATCATCATTGAGCGAGACATTCGTCTGAACCGTACCGTCGGCTGCCGATACCATGTGCAACACCTCAGTTCCGGGGGGTCCGTAGAGATTATCCGTCGCGCCAAGGCCGACGGACAGTTCGTCAGTGCTGAAGCCTCCCCCCACCATCTCACATTGACCGATGAATTTTGCGCCGGGCTTGATGGACAAGGCTATAACACCAGTGGCAAAATGAACCCCCCCTTACGCGAACAATCCGATATTGATGCCATCATCGCTGGGGTGGTCGATGGAACGATCGAGGTGCTTGCCACCGATCACGCCCCACACACCGCCGAGGAGAAGGGACAGCCTTTCGAAACTGCTCCATTCGGCATCATCGGGCTCGAGTCGGCATTGGGCATCTACGCCCAGGCATTGGTCGAGCCCGGGCACATTGACTGGCCCCACCTGATCGCCATGCTGACCATCAACCCCGCTCGCCTGTGCAATCTGGACCGCGCCTCGCGCAAAAATGACGGCTTGGGCGAAATCTTTGTAGGTGGGGCTGCAGACATCACCCTGATTGATCCGAATCTTGAATGGACCTTTTCAATGAACGATGTGGCCGGTAAAAGCCACAACTCCCCGTTCTTTGGTCGGTCACTGCGCGGCCGAGCGGTCGCTACCATCGTGCACGGTAAACCTCAGTTCACCCTGAATGATCTCGCGGCATCCGCCGCCCATTGAAACCTGCGGAGAATCCGAATGGCTGGAAAAAAGAAATCATCGTCCTCGATCTCACCTGCTGAAGCCAGAAAAGCACTGCGCAAGCACTTTAAGGACCGAGGCTACTGCCGCATGCCTGATATCAAGCGCCGCGAAGCCGAAGGCAGCGCGTCATACCGCAAGGGCTATGAAGTCCGCTTGCCGTGCGATTCCAAAGCCGAAGCCGGACGCGTGGTCAAGATGATCCAGGCGGTTGGTCTCAACCCTGGCAAGCCGTTTGCCAAGGGGTCTGGATTCGCCGTTCCGATCTATGGCTTCGCAGCTGTCGAATGGTTCGTCCCATCAATGAAGGCTCCGGTGATGCCCGCTGCCAAGAAGGCTGCCAAGAAAAAGACTGCCAAGAAGGCCGCTACAAAGAAGACCACAAAGAAGAAGACAACGAAGAAGGCTGCCAAGAAGAAGACTGCTCCCAAGACCGTAAAGAAGGCCGCCGCGAAGAAAACTGCAAAGCGGAAGACCGCCAAGAAGACGACCAAGAAGGTCGCCAAGCGAACAACCAAGAAAAAGACTGCCAAAAAAGCAGCGAAAAAGACAGCCAAGAAAACCGCGAAGCGAACCACACGTAAAAAGAAGCGGTAGCACACCTGACAGACAACTTGCCCAATAATCTCAGACCGAATCTGAGTTGAAAGGAATCGTGATGGCTCTTCGTATCGGCATCAATGGTTTTGGACGAATCGGTCGGCTCGTCTATCGCGCTGCTGTGCAAGCGGGTGATATCGAAGTCGTCGCCGTCAATGACCTCGTCCCGGCTGACAATCTCGCGTACCTCCTCAAGTATGACACCATGCACGGGCGGTTCCTCGTCAACGGCAAACCCGCTGACATCTCGGCGACCGACACCTCATTCACCGTCAATGGCTACACCACACAAACCAAGGCGGAACGCGACCCAGGCGCGTTGCCATGGGGCGATTGGGGTGTTGACTATGTCCTCGAATCGACCGGCTTCTTTACCACACTGGAAGATGCCCACAAGCACATCGATAACAACGGGTGCAAACGCGTCCTCATCAGTGCGCCGACGAAAAGCCCCGAATCCGTCAAGACCGTGTGCTACAAAGTCAACCATGAGATTTACGACCCCGCGACCGATGTTGTGGTCTCAAACGCGAGCTGCACCACCAACTGTCTCGCACCCATTTCCAAGGTCATCAACGATCAGTTCGGTATTGATGAAGCGCTGATGACCACAGTCCACGCCGCAACCGCGACGCAACCGACGCAGGACGGGCCCTCCAAGAAGGACTGGCGCGGCGGTCGAAACGCCTACCAGAACATCATTCCGGCCAGCACCGGCGCTGCCAAAGCCGTCACGCTGTGCATCCCCTCACTCAAGGGCAAGATCACTGGGATGGCGTTCCGCGTTCCAACAGCCGATGTGTCCTGTGTCGATCTCACATTCCGCACAAGCAAGGCGACGAGCCTGAGCGAGATCAACGCAGCCATGAAGGCGGCCGCGGAAGGCGAGATGCAGGGCGTTCTCGGCTATACCGAAGAACAGGTCGCCAGCAGCGACTTCATCGGCGATCCGCACTCCTCCATCTTTGATGCCAATGCTGGCATCGAACTCAACGATCGGTTCTTCAAGGTCGTCAGTTGGTACGACAACGAGGCCGGTTACGCAAATCGATGCATCGACATGCTCCGTTTCATGGCTCGGAAGGACGCCTGACCGGACAACCTCAATCGCATACCATGACGGGCGGCATCAGCCGTCCGTTTTTTCTTTCGATCAACTGTTTCGGTCCTGACAAGAACGCACAATGCATCCGATTTTTGAAGATATCAAGTACCGTGGCTCACACGCGTTCAGCGACCTGAAGTACAAGATTCAGGAACTCGCAGCAGAACCGAAAGGCCGAATCCGTCTCGCGATCGCGGGCGTGCTCTCGATTGCATTGATCGTGCTTGTGATCGCGCAACTCAGTCGTTGGCTCGGCCCGACGCCGGAAGGCCCGAAGGGCGTCACGCAAGCCAGGGTCAACGAGGTGACACCGGATGGCTGGGTCGCCAAGGCCCGCGAAGCCCTTGCCGACGAACCTGCATTCGCCGATGTTTCTATCGAAGAGATCAAACGCAAAGGCGAAGTCACAGGCGTCAAAATCCGGGGCATGGTTCCCGACATGGCAGCCCGGCTTGACTGTATGAATCGCCTCAACGACCTTGGTGTGCCCGAGAATCTTGACCTCGATCTCAAGGTTGATCCCGATTCGATCAAGCCTTAGATAACAAACACGAACAGTACGAACGCATCATCCAGCTATGACCACGCGCCGCACTGCTGCCATCCTCGCCATCGGTGACGAACTGACCATCGGTCAGAAACTCGATACCAACTCACAGCGCATCGCGGCAGCCCTCACAGATTTTGGCGTGGTCGTGCAGGAGCACGCGACCGAGCCTGACGACCTGCAGCGCATGGTTGCTTGCCTCGGTCGCCTCGCACGAGACACAGATCTGCTCATCATCACCGGGGGGCTCGGCCCAACGGCGGACGACCTGACGCGACAAGCCCTGGCGGCAGCCCTCGATGAATCACTTGTCGAAGATGCTGCTGCGCTTGCCGAGATTGAATCGTGGTACCGGGGCCGAGGCCGAGCCATGCCCCCCGCCAATCGCGTACAGGCCATGCGACCGGCTTCCGCACGCATGCTGTCCAACCCCAACGGCACCGCGCCGGGGTTGGCTGCAACAGTTGGGGGGTGTGCGGTCTATTGCCTGCCCGGCCCGCCGCGTGAGATGGTGCCGATGTTCGAGCGAGACATCCTCGGGCCGATTGCGTCATCAGTCACCTCCCCCGTATCGACGAAGATCCTCTACACGCTCGGCAAAGGCGAGTCGGATATCGCCGGGCTGCTCGGCGAACTCATGGATCGCGATCGAGACCCGCTGGTCGGCACCACCGCAAGCCAGGGCGTGGTCTCCGTTCGCATTCGCAGCGAACAGCCGCGCGAGCGGGCCATGGTCGCCGTCGACTGCGATGCGACCGAAGTGCGCGCTCGGCTCGGTGACTGTGTGTTCAGCGAAGAGCAAGACCTCGCGCCGTATCTGCTCGAACGCTTGGCTGCATTGGGACAGACCGTCGGCACGGTCGAGAGTTGCACCGGGGGCCTGGTGGCCGGTGCACTCACCGCGATCCCGGGCTCGTCAGCCGTCGTCATGGGCGGCCTGGTCACCTATTCCAACGCGATGAAGACTGCGCTCGCGGGTGTGCCGGCCGCTGTGATCGAAGAATACGGCGCGGTGAGCAAAGCCTGCGCGGTTGCCATGGCCGAGGGGGGCAGAGCAAAACTGGGCACGACGCATGCTCTGGCCATCACCGGTGTCGCCGGCCCTGACGGGGGGACAGCATCCAAACCAGTCGGCACCGTCTGGATCGCGCTCGCCTCAGACGTCTGCCCGACGGACGCACGCCTGTTTCAGTTCCTCGGCAATCGCGAGGCTGTTCGAGGCTGGTCCATCACCAGCGCCCTCGGCCTGCTTCGCTTGCGGCTTGATCGCGTCGAGATGTCGTTGCTTGGTGAGCGCCCTTCGTAAGCAATGCGCACACGACAGCCGTTCCGCGTGGCGGAGTCATGTGTACTGTCGGCGGTTTCAATCGGCGGTTCAGCCAGCGGTTGGCTGCGTCACTTACCGCACGCGTCGACGCATGCCAAGTGTGCCCAAGCCAAGGATCGCGAGCGTCCCCGGAGCGGGCACGATGCCGATATCGATCGAGAGCGGCGCCTTGTTGATGGACGCCATGCCATCGATTTCGGACGAGACAAACAGTTGATTGTCGAGTGTGATCAGGACTGAGGTCGCAGGTGCGAAACTGAAGGTCATGCTGCCGTTCCAGGTGCCTGATCCGGACCCGTTGTGCGTTCGATCGAAGGTCTCCGAGAGGAGCCCCCCACCCGCATCCACCCACGCGAGCGCGACGACCGAGGAGACCGCGTCCGCACCAATGGCGGCAAACGAGCCCGATTCACTGATCGTCACCGAGTTGATCATTTCGCCCGGGTGCGCCCGCACCTCCATCGTCAGGCGGCTCTCAAGGAACAAGAAATCGCCATCTTCGCCGAGCAGCGAGAAGTTCGCATTCTGCGTGCTCAGCGAGTCGCCGGCGACTGAGGGGACACCGAAGAAAGCCACGCCGGTCTGGCCGTGGGTCTCTGTCACACCAAAGAAGTTGACATGGTCGCCGGCAAAGTCGCCATACGGGATGGTCTCGCCATGGCAGATGCTCGCGGCGGCACACAGCGTTGACAGGGCAACGGCGGCAAGGCCCTGGCGAGATTGAAAGCGGGCGGCGGTTTGATAGTGCATGTGATGTTCTCCTCGATTGAAACTGAACAGATGTCCGGCCTGCTCACTCGACACGCCGCGTGATGACCTCATCGTGTGGTCAGTGTATCGGATCTCGTCGAGCATGCAGGGGTCTATCCAACCGGCTCCCCAATCCCCATTTGCCGCTTGCCGCTAACCGCTTGCCGTGTGCCAATTGCCCAGCCCCACGGTTCAACATCGCCGCAATGGGCGGGTCTCGGTCGCTCGACCTGAACATATGAGAACACGGAGGTGCGAAGGGTCGCGGAGGGCGCTGAGCGATGATGTGGGTTTGGTGGTGCATGCGCGTGGGTGGCGCGGGTCTCCAGCGAGCGGGTTGGGTGCCGAGGTCATGGCTTCGCAAAGCCATCATGAATCACGCGATGGATGTGCCTGCCCCTTGCCGTCTGCCGGCCTGGCGTCTCGCTGTGTATCATGGTTCCATGATGACGCGGTGCATGATGGGTCTCGGGTTGGCAATGCTGGTGGTATTGGTCGGCTGCGTGTCATCGGGACGCGTTGATCAAGCTTTGGACAGCAAGGAGACGGCGTCGATCCGAGCGATTGGTCAGCATGCCATCGATGCAGACGGCATCGTCGGGCTCTCTGTTGCGGTCTCGCTCGATGGTGAACTCGTCTTTGCCGACGGCTTTGGTCATGCAGATCTCGAGAAAAGCCGCCCGGCAACGGCGGAGACGATCTATGACATCGCGTCGGTCGGCAAACAGTTCACGGCAGCGGCGGTGCTGCGTTTGATCGAAGACGGCAAGTTAACGCTCGATGATCGCATCCATGACATCGTGCCCGCGACGCCCCCCCACTTTCCCAATGCCACGATTGAAGAACTGTTGCACCACCTTTCGGGGTTTCGATCGGCGAGTCTTGATGAACTGAACCCGCCGCCCGGTCTCGATCAACTGCGTGAAGGACTGGCCGTCCTGGATGATGTCGGACTCACCGAGGGCCGGATTGTGTTCGAGCCATCTGCATCTTTCATTTATTCCAACTCGGGCTATCTGCTGCTAGGCTTGGCGGTCGAGGCGGCATCGGGCCGGTCGTATGCCTCCTACATCACGGACGAGTTCCTTCGGCCGGCAGGGTTGACCAAGATCACGGTGAGTCAGCGACCCGAGGGGCCGATCATGGCGGATTCCCTTCACCTGTCAGGCACACCAGATGGTGATGAACCGCGACAGGTGTCGCGGGTGCCGTTCATTCACATGTCGGTGTATGCAGGTCAGGGGTCGATCTGCAGCAGTGCGGTCGACATGATCCGCTGGGAGCACGCGCTCGAAGAGTACCGCATCATCAACGAAGCGTCATTTCGGCAGTTTCGATCGCCCGGCCGTGTACGCGGCGTCGCCGGCGAGGCGGACATGCCCTACGGCGCGGCCCAGCGGCTGGGTGATCTTGGCGGGCACCGCAAGGTCGGGCATACGGGAACTTATGAGGGGGGGTCGGCGGCACTGACGCACTATCCCGAGACGGGGCTTTCGATTGCCGTGGTCACGAACACCAACGGTGCGGGCGTGCCGCACGCGTTGTCGATCGAGGGGAAGATCGCGCGGTTGATCCTCGGCATGGAGCACGCGGCGCCATCGACACCGACGCCGCTGGTTCCAGACGAGATCCGCCATCAGGTCGAGGGGATGTATTCGGACGGCCGCGTGTTTGAGGCTCGGTTCAAGGGCAATACGCTGCAGGTGTTTCGTGATGGCGAGGTGGTTGAGGAACTGATCTGGGTCGGCGATCTGGACTTTCGCCAACACGACAAACCGCGCATCCGGCAACGGTTCGTTCTCGATGGCAGCGGAGCGACTGCTCGTGCCGGCTGGTGGGTGTACGAAGTGGACGGCCTCTGCATGGAAGTGCTGCGGCGCATAGGTCCGTAGTCGTCGCGCACCGGCTGGAGCATGGCGGATCACCAGGCCGGGTGCCGTGGTGGTGACTCTGCTTGGCCGCGGTGTTTCCTGCGTCCGATTCGACTTGCACACGGGCGCGTTCGCGGAATAACGCGTGGCGAGATAGCGGAACCGACCAAGGACGGCCCGGCAGATCGCACGGGTCGCGCCCGGTTGATGGTGCTTGCGAGCGGGCAAGAAATGCCGGGCGCGCCGTTCGAGGTGTCTGTGCGCGTATTCCTTTCATGTCGCGCGGAGCACAAGGCTGGTCGCGCACTGTTTCTGATGCGTCACGCTTTGTTTGTGTTTCGTCGCGCGGCGTTGATGGTGCGTTTGACATCATTGGTGATGCGTCGCGCGGCACTTTTGATGCGTGCGAAATGATTGGTGATGCGTCGCTCAGGACTTTTGACGCATGCGAAAGCGTTTCGCATGCGTGTGAAGGCGTTTCGCATGCATCGCGCAGCGTTTTTGATGCATGTGAAATCGTTTCGCATGCGTCGCGCACCGTTTCATATGCATCGCGCACAGTTTCAGATGCGTCGCGCAGCGTTTCGCACGCATACGAAATCGTTTCACACGCATCGCGCAGAGCAGCAGACGCATCGCGCACAGCAGCAGACGCGTCTTTTGGAATAGAATTCAACACATCCGGACCTTCGCCCGCGTGCGAATTGGCCTCGATCAGACCTCCCGCCCCCGAGAGCCCCGATCTTCTCGGAACGCACCGGGGTTGGGGAGATTGTTCGATGCCCATGCTCCGACAACCCGCCCAATTTCGGGTAGTGGCTGTCATCGGTACCCAGACTCGAAGCACCTTCCACCCTCTCCGAACGAACCATGAACCGCGAATCCACAAACCCACTACAATGGGGATGAGCCTGTCCAGTTGGGCAGAGGCAGGGTCTCCAGACAGGCGGTCAGCGCCTGAGATCGGCGAGCGGTGGCGAAGAAGCGAACGAAGAAGACCGAGACGAAAACCACGACCACCTCGAACGGCAACGGCGGGGCCATCGGGTTTGAAGAGAAACTCTGGACGGCCGCCGACAAGTTGCGTGGCTCGATCGACGCCGCCGAGTACAAGCATGTGGTCCTTGGTCTCCTGTTCCTCAAATACATCTCGGATGCCTTCCAAGGGCGGCGCGAGGAGCTGGAGAAACTCTGCAAGACCCCGAAGTCCGACTACTTCACCGACGGTGACGAAGACTGGACCAACCAGACCCTCGAAGACCGCGATGAGTACGCCTCCAAGAATGTCTTCTGGGTGCCGCCCGAAGCCCGGTGGTCGCAACTGCGGGCCCAGGCCAAGCGGCCCGACATTGCCAAACTGCTTGATGACGGCATGTTCTCGATCGAGCGAGACAACCCGAGGCTCAAAGGCGTGCTGCCGCGCGACTACGCCCGGCGCGGCATCCCCGCCGAGCGGCTCGGCGAACTGATCGACCTGATCTCCGGCATCGGGCTTGGTGATGCCGAGTCCCGGGCCAAAGACATCCTCGGGCGAGTGTATGAATACTTCCTCGGCAAGTTTGCCGCCGCCGAAGGAAAACTCGGCGGCGAGTTCTTCACGCCCAAGTCCGTGGTCACGCTGCTCGTCGAGATGATCGAGCCGTACAAGGGGCGGGTCTATGACCCATGCTGCGGATCGGGGGGGATGTTTGTCCAGAGTGAGCGGTTCGTCGAAGCCCACGGCGGCAAGGCGACCGACATTTCCATTTATGGTCAGGAATCGAACCCGACCACCTGGAAACTGTGCAACATGAATCTCGCCCTGCGCGGCATCGAGGCCCACCTCGGCGAATCACACGCCGACAGTTTTAAGCGCGACCTGCACCGCGACCTCAAGGCCGACTTCATCCTCGCCAATCCGCCCTTCAATATCTCGGACTGGGGCGGGGCGAGCCTGCGCGACGATGTCCGCTGGAAGTACGGCACGCCCCCGGTCGGCAATGCGAACTACGCGTGGATTCAGCACTTCGTGCATCACCTCGCCCCGAACGGCATCGCGGGCTTCGTCATGGCCAATGGGTCGATGTCGTCGAACTCGAGCGGCGAGGGTGATATCCGCAAGGCAATGGTGGAAGCCGACCTCGTCGATTGCATGATCGCCCTACCGGGTCAGTTGTTCTTTACCACGGGTATCCCGGTCTGTCTGTGGTTCGTGACGCGCAGCAAAGCCGGAGTCAAACTGGCGGGCAAGACCTTGCGTGACCGCCGCAAGCAGACACTGTTTATCGACGCCCGCAAACTCGGAACACTCGTCAACCGAACGCTGCGGGAACTCTCCGCCGAGGAGATCACCCGCATCGCCGACACCTACCACGCCTGGCGGGGCGAGGCTCCGAAGGGGCAACCCAAGTACGAAGACATCGCCGGGTTCTGCAAATCGACCACCACCAAAGAAATCGAAGGCCACGGCTTCGTGTTGACCCCCGGGCGGTATGTCGGGGCTGAGGATATCGAGGACGACGGCGAGCCGTTCGAGGAGAAGATGGCCCGGTTGACGGCAACGCTCCGGGACCAGTTTGCCGAGTCCAACACACTCCAAACCCAAATCGAGGCGAATCTCGCATTGGTGGCCGCCGCTTCAACGCCGGAGGTCGACTGATGGCGGAACCTGCACCAGATTCGGGCATCCTGCTCTTTCAGCCCAATGATGGAGGCGATGCCTTGCGGGTTCGGATCGAGGGTGAGACGGTCTGGCTCAATCGGCATCAGATCGGCGCGTTGTTCCAGATCTCACCGCCAACCGTCCACGAACACCTGAAAAACATCTATTCCGATGAGGAACTCGACCCAACCCCAACTATTCGGAAATTCCGAATTGTTCAAACCGAGGGTTCCCGACGGGTCGAACGGCTTCTTGACCACTACAACCTCGATGCCATCCTCGCCGTCGGTTTCCGCGTCCGCTCCAGCCGCGGCACCCAGTTCCGCCAGTGGGCCACCGCCACCCTGGGCGAGTACCTCGTCAAGGGCTTCGCCATGGACGACGAGCGGCTCAAGGCGGGCCGCACCCTCGGCAAGGACTACTTCGACGAGTTGCTGGCGCGGATCCGCGACATCCGGGCCTCCGAACGCCGCTTCTACCAGAAGATCACCGACATCTACGCCACGAGCATTGACTACGCCAAGGATGATTCGCTCACCAAGGCGTTCTACGCCACGGTCCAGAACAAGCTCCACTGGGCCATCACCGGCCACACCGCCGCCGAGATCATCAAAGGGCGAGCGAGTGCGGCCAAGCCCAACATGGGCCTGACCACCTGGAAGAACGCCCCGGCGGGCCCGATCCGCAAGGGCGACATCACCGTGGCCAAGAACTACCTCTCGGCTGAAGAGATCGATGCCCTCAACCGCATTGTCACGATGTATCTCGACTACGCCGAAGATCAGGCCAGCCGACGCCATCCGATGCACATGGCCGACTGGGCGGCGAAACTCGATGCCTTCCTCCAGTTCAACGAGCGGAACATCCTGACCCACGCGGGCACGGTGTCGGCGGAACTGGCCAGGCGGCACGCCGAGCGACAGTTCGATCAACACGAAGAGGCCCGGCGGCTGCGTGAAGCGAGCGAGCCCACGAGCGACTTTGACAAGGTGGTGGAGAAGGCGAAGCGGATGGAGGGGGGCGGGGATGAGTAGGGCTCACCCAGTTACTAAGACCGGGGGGCGCTTAGCGACGACTGGCCACATCGCGGGCGATTGCGTGCTCGCTGTCGGCAAGCCACCAAACGAACCTTCGCCTGGCTGGGAATGGCATCGCCTCACTGACCTCGCCCGCCTTGAGACAGGCCACACACCGAGCCGCAAACACCCCGAGTATTGGGATGGTGGAATCCCGTGGATCGGAATCCGAGATGCAACGGGGAATCATGGGTGCGTACTGGATGACACCATCCAGCATGTTTCACAGGAGGGCATCGACAACTCGTCAGCTCGGGTGCTACCTGCGAACTCTGTCTGCCTCTCAAGGACCGCATCAGTCGGCTATGTCGTCGTCATGGGCAAACCAATGTCGACCAGTCAAGACTTTGTCAACTGGGTGTGCAATCCGGAACGTCTCGACTACCGGTATCTCAAGTACGCTTTGCTCGCTGAACAGACAAGTTACGCCCGTTTCTCCCATGGGACTACCCATCAAACGATCTACTTTCCCGAAGTCAAGGCATTTCATCTCTGCGCTCCCAAGTTGGATGAGCAGAAAGCAATTGCGGATATACTGTCTGATCTCGACGACAAGATTGAGTTGAACCGGCGGATGAACCGCACGCTGGAGCAGATGGCGGCGGCGATCTTCAAGGCGTGGTTCGTGGACTTCGAGCCAGTCCGGGCCAAGGCCAGCGGGGCCACCTCCTTCCCCAGCATGCCCCAGCCCACCTTCGACGCCCTCCCAACCACCTTCGCCGATTCCGAGCTTGGGCCGATTCCGGACGGGTGGGAGGTCATGCCCATCGGTGACGCCGTCCAGATCAAGGGTGGTGGGACGCCAAGCACAAAGACGCCCGACTTCTGGGACGGCCCACATCATTGGGTTACGCCGAAGGACCTGTCAGGTCTGAGTGATCCCATCCTGCTCGACACTTCTCGGTGTCTGACGGATGCGGGGCTCGCCAAGGTCAGTTCGGGCCTTCTGCCACGAGGAACCGTGCTGCTGTCCTCTCGGGCCCCGATCGGCTATCTGGCAATCACTGCGATCGAAACTGCCATCAATCAGGGCTTTATCGCCATGCTGCCCGGCGGAAGTCTTCCACCGTCGTACCTGTTGAACTGGGCCTCGTACTACCTGGATGACATCAAGGGCAACGCCAACGGCACGACGTTCCAAGAGATCAGCAAGAAGAACTTCAGACCGCTGAGGGCGATCGTTCCTTCGCCCGAAGTTACCGATGACTTCCAGTCGATCGTCGGACCGCTGTACGATCAGGTACGGCTCAATATGCAGGAGTCCACGACGCTTGCTGAGGCTCGGGATGCCCTGCTTCCGAAGTTGCTGTCAGGTGAGGTGCGGGTCCTCAGTGACAAAGCAGTGATGGTGTAGTCATGTATCCCATTGAAACCGTCGATTCTCAACGTGCGATCTCCTACGAGCAACTTGGCACCAAGAAGAAATTCTGGTACGAAGATGATGAAGGCCGGTTGAAACTCTTTAAAGCCGAAGAGCGCGGATACGGCGAAGATTGGTCAGAGAAGATCGTGTGTGAGCTGGCCGGACCGCTGGGCATCCCTCGTGTCCACTACGACATGGCCCTCGATATCGCCACCAAAGTGCCAGGTGTCGTCTGTGCCGACTTCCAAATGGAAGGTCAACAGTTGGTCCACGGCAACACCCTGCTTCAAGTGCAAGACCCGAAATATCCTAAAAACACGCTCCGTGTTGCCTCGCACACGATCGATGCTGTGTACGAAATCCTTCGATGGCTCGCGCCGCCGGAACTACGCTGGAACAAGGACTCGCCAGCCGAGATGACCAATGGGGCCGAGGTGTTTTGCGGCTACCTCCTGCTCGATGCCTGGGTCGCCAATCAGGACCGCCATCATGAGAACTGGGCCGCAATCTGGGATATCAATGCGCCGCAGCGAGACCAGTTTCGGCTTGCGCCGTCGTACGACCATGGCTCCAGCCTGGCTCGAAATGTGAGCGACAAGGAAAAGGCGCGACGGCTCCGATCGACTGACTCTGGCTACCGCATCGTTACCTTCGCCCGGCGTGCCCGTTCCAAACTTTTCGCATCAGCCGAGGACGAACGACCGCTACGGACCCTCGACGCGTTTCTGGCGTTCTCTCGGCAAGTGCCGGAGGCAGCGACCATCTGGCGGGATCGGCTTCAACGCATCAAGGAAACGACCATCACGAAAGTCCTCGCGGAAGTGCCCCCGAATCGATTGTCAGCCGTGGGTCGAGATTTTACGCTACAGTTGCTTCTGGAGAACCGCAGACGGATACTGGAATCGCGAGAAACAGAGGAATGACCAGCAACCTTTTCGTAGCATGGCGTTCGGGTAATCCGAGCGAGAGCACTTGGGGACCGGTCGGTGTGTTGGAACGAACGCCGAGCGGTGGCTATCGATTTACCTATACGCACGGTGCCCAATCTCTCGCAGGGTTTCACGCATTCCCGGGCATGTCACGCTTCGACGAAGTCTATGAATCCGACGAACTGTTTCCAATGTTCGCCAACCGGCTGCTCAATCAGAGCCGACCCGAGTATCGGCCCTCGCTGGTGTGGAGTGGGTTCGACCCCGACAACCCCCCCGACCCGATCCAACTCCTCGGCGTGACCGAGGGACGGCGACAGACCGACTCGCTCGAAGTGTTTCTGTGCCCGCAGCCGGACTCGGATGGGTGCTTCGTAGCGAAGTTCTTCCTGCACGGTCTTCGGCACGCACGGCCCGAAGCGATCGCGAGAGTCAATCAACTTCAACCTGATGAAGAACTTCGGATCGTGCCGGAACCCGACAACCAGTATGATCGATATGCGGTCGCTGTCTGGACGAACGGGGCCGAGGAGTATCGAATCGGCTATGTGCCTCGTTACCTGGCACGAGACATCCGACGGCTGCACGAATACTGCGACCCCGAGTTTTTATCATTGCGAGTCCAGCGCGTTAACCCAAGTGCTCCCTTGCAACAGCGGGTGCTTTGTCGCATGAATGCGTGTTGGCCCGATGGTTTTCAACCCTGTTCTGGTCGCGAGTTTCGACCGATCGGCTCCAGCAATGGCAGCCGAACAGCGGTACAGTAAGACCGTGCAAGAGGCAGATATTGAACTGGCTGCATTGAAGTGGTTTCAAGACTTGGGATACGCGCTGCGTCACGGTCCCGAGTTCTCGCCTGGTGCCGCCGGTGCTGAACGAGCCACCTACAGCGACATCATCCTCGTCGATCGGCTCCGCAGCGCCCTCCTCACCATCAACCCCGATATCCCCGTCGCGACCATCGACGAAGTCATCAAGCACCTCCAGCGGCCCGAGGCCCCCACCCTCATAGAAAACAACCGCGCCTTCCACACGCTCCTCCGCGACGGCGTCGATGTCGAGTACCGACTCCCCGATGGCTCGGCCAAAGGCGACAAGGTCTGGCTCTTTGACTTCACCGACCCCGATCGCAATGACTGGCTCGCCGTCAATCAGTTCACCGTGGTCGAATCGCGCGGCACCAACCAGCACAACCGTCGGCCCGACATCGTCGTCTTCGTCAATGGCATCCCCCTGGCCGTCATCGAACTCAAGAACGCCGCCGACGAGAACGCCACCGTCTGGAGCGCGCACAAGCAACTGCAAACCTACAAGGCCGAGATCCCGAGCCTGCTCAATACCAACGCCCTCCTGCTCGTGAGCGATGGCAACGAAGCCCTCGTCGGCTCGCTCACCGCGGGCAAGGACCGCTTCACCCCGTGGCGGACCACCGACGGCGAAACCGTCGCCGCCGTCTCGCAGCCACAGCTCGATGTCGCCATCAAAGGCATCTTCGACCGCCGCTGGCTGCTCGACTATGTTCGCAACTACACCGTCTTTGAAGCAACCGACGAGCACATCGTCAAGAAGATCGCGGCCTACCACCAGTTCCACGCGGTCCGCAAAGCCATCGACACCACCATCACCGCCGCCCGGCCCGATGGTGACCAGCGCGCGGGTGTCATCTGGCACACGCAGGGCTCGGGCAAGAGCCTGACCATGCTCTTCTACGCCGGGCGACTCGTCGAACAGGCCGAACTCGAGAACCCGACCATCGTCGTCCTCACCGATCGCAACGATCTCGACCAGCAACTCTTCGCCACTTTCTCTGGCGGCCGAGCCCTGCTGAGACAAACACCCGAGCAGGCTGACGACCGCGACAACTTGCGTGAACTCCTCAAGCGAGCCAGCGGCGGCGTGGTGTTTACCACGATTCAGAAGTTCCTGCCCGATGACATTGACGGCGTGCGCGGGAACGAACACCCGCTGCTCTCCGATCGTCACAACATCATCGTCATCACCGACGAAGCCCATCGGAGCCAATACGGACTCAAAGCCAAAATCGACAAAGAGACCGGCCAGAAAAGTTACGGCTTTGCCAAGTATTGCCGAGACGCGCTGCCCAACGCGACCTTCATCGCCTTTACCGGAACGCCCGTTGAAAGCACCGATGTCAGCACACGCGGCGTCTTTGGTAACGAAATCGATGTCTATGACATCCAGCGAGCCATCGAAGACAAAGCCACCGTGCCGATCTATTACGAAGCGCGGCTCGTCAAACTCGGGCTCGATGCAGCGATCACCGAAACCATCGATGACGATATTGACGAACTGACCGAAGGCCAAGAGCTCTCCGAAAAAGAGAAACTCAAGACCAAGTGGGCCGCCATCGAAGCGATTGTCGGTGCCGACGAACGCATCGAACAAGTGGCCGAGGACATCGTCAACCACTTCGAGGATCGTCTGTCCGGCATGGATGGCAAAGCGATGATCGTCGGCATGTCTCGAAGGATATGTGTGGACCTGCACGACGCCATTGTCAAACTCCGCCCCGAGTGGTTCCATGAAGACGATGACAAAGGCGCTCTCAAGGTCGTCATGACCGGGAATGCGAGCGACGGGCCGGCGTTTGCCAAGCATGCTCGCAACAAGGCGAGGCGCGGTGAACTGGCCAAGCGGTTCAAGAACCCCGCCGACCCGCTCCGGATGGTCATTGTCCGCGATATGTGGCTGACCGGGTTCGATTGTCCTTGTCTGCACACGCTGTATGTTGACAAGCCGATGGCGGGTCACAATCTCATGCAGGCCATCGCCCGCGTGAACCGTGTCTTCCATGACAAACCCGGCGGGTTGATCGTCGATTACATCGGGATTGCCTTCAACCTCAAGAAAGCACTGAAAACATACACACAAAGCGGCGGCCAAGGCGCGACCACGATTGATCAAGAGCAGGCCGTCGCGGTGATGAAAGAGAAGTTTGAGCGAGTCAAAGACATGTATCATGGTTTTGACTACAGCCGCTTCTTCTCGGCATCCGCAGCCGATCGAGTGGCGGTCATCCCGGCGGCGATCGAGCATGTGCTGGCGCTTGACGACGGCAAGAAACGCTATCTGCAAGTCGTCCTTGAACTCGCCAAGGCCTTTGCGTTGGCCGTGCCTCACGACAAAGCACTCGAGATCCGCGAAGATGTCGGCTTCTTTCAAGCGGTCCGAGCAGGCATCGTCAAAAGCACGGTCAGCGGCGGCCCATCGCCCGAAGACCTCGATCTGGCCGTTCGGCAGATCGTCTCGAAGGCGGTCGCGTCTGAAGGTGTCCTCGACATCTTCAAGGCTGCCGGTCTCAAGAGCCCCGACCTGTCCATCCTCTCCGATGAGTTCCTCGAAGATGTGCAGGGCATGCCACAGAAGAACCTCGCCTTCGAGATGCTGCGAAAGCTTATCAACGACGAAATCAAAGTGCGCGGCACGAAGAACATCGTCGAGGCCCGCTCGTTCAGCACCCGTCTGCAAGAGTCCATTCTCAAATATCAGAACCGAAGCATCGAAACAGCAGAGGTCATTCAGGAACTGATCGAGTTAGCCAAGCGACTTCGCGAAGCCCAGCAACGCGGCGACAGCCTCGGACTCAATGAATCCGAGATCGCGTTCTACGATGCTCTTGCTGATAATGAGAGTGCTTCGACGCTCCTTGGCGACGAAACACTCAAACAGATCGCCCGCGAACTTGCCGACCGTATCCGCAAGAGCGCCACCATTGACTGGACTATTAAAGAAACTGTGCGAGCCGAAATGCGAGCCATGGTCCGCAGATTGTTACGCAAGTATAAATACCCCCCTGATCTTCAGGAGGCCGCCACAGAACTGGTTCTAGCGCAAGCAGAAACGCTGGCCACGAGTTTGACAGTACCGTAGCGCAAACTGAGCCTCCCCCCTGCAAATATCACTAACTTTCATATATTTCTCGTACTGTTGCTTAAGTGACATTCTCCCTCCACCGATACCCCCAAAATCAGCCAGGCACAACGAGCCACGCAGGGTGGCTCGGTCATGGCTACAAACTTTCGGGATCACGCATTCTCATCTCTTTGAGAGCGCCACCGGTCCCAAGCAAGGAGGATTCAACCATGGCAGTACTGCCAAACTCGCGCGAGCAGATGATTGCGTGGTTCGCTGAACGCATCGCCGACTGGGGCGCCAACGCAGACAAGATCGGCATCACCGCGCAGCAGGTCGCAGACATTGCCGCCCTCCTCTCCTCAGCCGACAACTCGCTCAATGGCGCCATCGCTGCACGCACAGCCTCAAAGGACGCCACCGTCCTCTACTACGCCGATGCAGACGCACTCCGCGATGTCGGAGCCGACCTGATCAAAGTCATCAAGGCCTACGCCGAATCAACCAACGACCCGTCCGTCTACGCCACCGCGTCGATCCCCCCGCCCGCCGCACCGTCGCCGGCCGGCCCGCCCGTCAAACCCACCGAACTCGACGCCGACCTCCTCCTCCCCTTCGGCATCAGCCTCAAGTGGAAGGGCAGCGTCAGCCAGGGCGCCTACTTCGGCATCTGGCGACGCGTCGAAGGCGAGGCCAACTTCAGCCTCATCGACACCACCAAAGCCAAAGCCTTTGAAGACCGCACACTCAGTGGCACCGTGAATAGCGTCGAATATTACATCGCCGCCTACCGCGACGAGTACCAGGTCAACTCGGCCGCACTCTCGATCAACATCGGTGGCGGCTCAATGAGTTCGTCGATCAGCATGGCCGCCTGATCCAACAACCAAACCAATCAACATAACAAAGAACGCCCGGGCAGCCGGGCGTTCTTTCTATTTATCCATCTCACCAGAACGCGTTACGACGAAGTCCGGTCAACCACCCGGTACTGCTCACGCTCGCCGCGGCCACGCAACGGGTAATCCTTCCGCAGCGGGTGGGCCGGGAACTCGCCCCAGGTCAGGATCCGTCGCAGGTCAGGATGGTTGCGGAAGCGAATGCCGAACATGTCGAACACCTCGCGTTCGGTCCACTCGGCACCCGGCCACAGACTCGTCACGCTCTCAACCCACAGCGCCGGGTCTTCCTCAATCCCATCCGTCGGCAGCGACGGACTTAAAAACACTTTGACAAAGAACCGGTCATCACGCCCGTACGCACACAGGTTGTAAATCACCGCGAACCGACCCGGCATGTCCGCCTCGTACCCCTCGTAGTCGACGCCGATGACATCGGACAGAAAGTTGTACTGGCACTGCTCGTCGTCACGCATGAACCGCATGACCTCAAGCAGATCGTCAGGCTGGACGATCAGCGTCGACTGACCACGAAACTCGGTCGCTGAGAACTGATGATCGCGAAACGCTTCCTTCACCCGAGCAAAGGTCGGATGGTCCAGATTCACTGGGTTCGGATTCGCTGTCTTGTCGCTGCTGTCGGTCATGCGCAATCGCTCCTCGAAATCCGCGTAGGGTTCAGCCCGATCGTAGCGCCTTCAAGTTCGCTCGATGAGGCGTGTGTTGGGTCCCGCGTGCTCGGCGACCAGCGCCCGCAATGCCGCCATATCCAACCGCCCCTGCCCCGCTGCCACCGACACGCACCCTGCCTCATCGCCATCGCCTCGAATCGCCACATCACTGAGCACGACGCCCCACGCCGAGCCCGCGAGCGACTCGACGATCCGCACCAACTGCTCATCGCTTGTCGCGACCATCGATGGCTCAAAGAACAACGCCGGCTCGATCAGCAACTTCGCCTCCGGCTGCTGACGCAGCAAATTCAAACACGCCGGGATGTCACTGATCAAGTGCCGGGCGTGCGGCCGAATGATCGCGCCCGCTTCGACGAGCGTCTCAACCACCCGATCCCGCTCGGTCGCCGCCGATGGCAACCACGCCGATGCGCTCCGCTCAAACCACCCATCCGCCGGCCTCGCGTCGTCGAGCCAACCAGACCAACAGACCAGGGGCTCCGGTGAACGGTCATCGCGTTCATAGAAAGGAAGAGGCTCACGAACGGGATTGCCCGCCCAGACCCGAGCGAGGATTGTGCCATCGTCGAGCGCGATGGTCTCCTCGCCGGTCGCCGATTGTTGCCATCGTGCTCTTTCGGTCACTGTCCCCCCAGTCTCGGTGGCTCGATGCAGGAAATGGGTCCGATTCTGTTACACCTTCGAGCGATGGACCGGATGTGTCCGATACCAATCTTCGCCGCCCGAGAATTGGGCACCAGAAACCAAAGCCACCAAGACGAGGATAGCCCCATGCAACTGCAGTTCGACCTTCGCAAGACCAGTTCGCAAGAGCCCGCACCTCGAACCGGTGACCGCCTGCCCGAACGCAAGTGGCAGGACGCCGAAGTGCTCTCGCAAGGCCAACTCATCGAACACATCATGGAGATCAATCCGGGCGCTTCGCTTGAGTTCCTCAGTGCGTTCTCCGCTTCTGAGTTGAACCAATATCTCAATCATCTCCTCTGGCTCGAACAACCCAGAACCGGGGAAGCCGCATGGGTCCGCCCGGGCGATTCACCCGCAGTTCTCGCGCGAACGCGCACATATTGAGTCTCTTGGCCCATCGTCGGCGTGCGGCGATGACGAATCGAGAGGGGCACCCGTGGTGGGGTGTCCCTTTTTCATGCGCTGGCATGTCTGTTGCGTCAGCGGGCTCATCGGAGCCGCAGGTGCGAGGATCGACTGACGCTGCCTGTCGTTTTACCGAGGTGCGCAACCCTTGGTGAATTGACAAGCAAGATCCGCCGATCCGAGAAACAGCGGCGTTTGCCACGGAGGGCTCGCGGCCAAACGGACCGCCAGGAGAAAAACAACATGCAGAACATCACCAATCGCTCAACCATCACCTTGCTCACCATCAGCGGCCTCGCGGCCACACTCGGCGGTTGTGCGACGAGTTCGCCCTGGGCAACCAACACACAATCGCCGACGCTGTACCCCGAACAGGATTGGGCAAGCGCTTCCTACGATTACACCAACAACACCGAGTCCTACACCAATACACACACCGGTACCACGACCTTCTCCAACGCGGAACTGACCTCAAACACCTCGCCTTCGTGGGACTCAGCCGACAACGGCTGGGACTTTGTCGATGCTGCAGGGAGCGCCGAGCGTGCGGTCGAAGCAACCACAGTCGCTGATACCAACCCGGAGAACGCCGGACCTGACATGTCGTCGCAGATCTACTCGGGCGTATTGTCGCTCGACCTTCCCATGACGACCGGCTCGGGCGAACAGACCGAGCACACCGTCAACATCCGCCAGATCTCATTCGCACATGACGGGTCGAACTTTGATCCGATGGTCAGCAGCGATGGCAAGACGCTGCTCTTCTCCAGCACGCAACACCGCCCCACCTCCGACATCTATGTCCAGAAAGTGGGCAGCAAGGTCATCACACGATTGACCGATGACCCTGATCAAGATGTGATGCCCGCGCTCAGCCCTGACGGCCAACGCGTCGCATTCGCAAGCAACCGCGCTGGCAGTTGGGATATCTACATCATGCCCGTCACCGGCGGGAAGGCTGTTCAGATCTCAAGCGAATCGGCGAACGATCTGCATCCGAGTTGGAGTCCGGACGGCCAATCACTTGTGTTCTGCCGACTCGGCGAAACTTCGGGTCGGTGGGAACTCTGGATTGTCGATGTGTTCAACACCGCGCAAACACAGTTCATCGGGTACGGCCTGTTCCCAGAGTGGAGCCCGGTCGCTGGCACAGGCTACGCCGGAGCGAACCAGATCCTGTTCCAACGCAGTCGCCAACGCGGCCAGCGCACATTCAGTGTGTGGACACTCGATTACCACCCCTCCACGCAGCAAGCAAGCAATGAGACAGAACTTGTCTCGAGCCCCGAGTATGCACTCATCAACCCATCGTGGAGCCCGGATGCGCAGCGCATTGTGTACGCTGCGGTTCCGAACCCCGACCAATGGACCGAAGAGTCGCGCCCAACTATGGCATCACTCTGGATGATCGGCACCGATGGTCGCGGTCAGGTCAATCTGACCAGCGGCTCTTCGATTGATCTGATGCCGACCTGGGGTTCGAATGGCAAAGTGTTCTTCGTGTCAGACCGCAGCGGCATCGAAAACCTTTGGGGCCTCGAGATCGCGCCGGCCATTCTCGCCGCGACCGGCGAACAACCGACCAACCAAGCGTTCACAACCGCACCCACAGAGGAAGGTAACTGAACCCGGGCAAGCCCTGACCATGGAGAGGGGCTGCTGTTCATTTTCAGAATCGCATGACAAGGAGGGCAGGATGCCCCGAAGTACTCCAGGATGGAACACGGGACTGAAGTTGGTATTCGCTGCAGCACTCTTGCTCGGTGGATGCGCAGCCCCTCAATCGTCGCTCGTAGCTCCGAACACGATCACCGCGCCATACGACGCGCTCGCGGGCGAGGTCATGTGGGCGGTCGTGCCACCGGTCAATGAGGCAGGTACATCGTTGATGGACCCGCTCGAAGTTGGCGACGCGCTCGTCGCGGCGGTCACCGAAGTGCGTGGGGTTGCCGCGCTCCCATTGAACCGAACCATTCAAGCGATGCGCGCGCTCAAGATCGAACGCATCACGAGCCCGCAACAAGTCCGCGCACTCGCTGAAGCGATGGGTGTTGATGGTGTCATCGTGCCGAGTGTCTCGGCGTGGGACCCATATGACCCGCCGGTCATCGGGCTCTCGCTGGCGCTGTATTCACGCTCGGGTAGCCAGGGCAGTCTCGGACTCGACCCCAAAGCGCTGAGCACGGCAGCCAGCGACGAGCGGTTTCTTGCGCATAGCAACTTCCTCGATCGCCCGGTTGTTGCCAAGATTGAACATCTCGACGCTCGCAACCATCAGGTGCAACTGCTCGTACAGGATTATGCACACGGGAGGAGTGATTCGGGGTCGGCGCTCAACTGGCGTATCTATCTTGCCAGCATGGACTTATACACCGACTTTGCCGCATACCATCTCGTGCGGCAGGTGGTTCAGGATGAATGGCTTCGAACCGCTCGGGTTGCGAGCCAGTAGACCCGGAACGAGTGGTCAGTTCGCGATGAGGAGCGTCATCGACAACCTGCAATTGGGGATGTCAGAAAAACAAACGCCCAAGTTGCGTTACACAACCTGAAAGATACACATTCGGACTCTGGATCGACCGATAGATCTGGTGCCAGAGGAGCCAATCATGACGACACTTCCGATCATTCAAGCATTCGCCGGATACCTGACAGACGAACGGCGGTTCAGTCCGTACACCGCCCGCTGCTACGGAGCCGATCTTCGCCAGTTTGTCGAGTTCCTGACCGACGAGTTCGGTATCGAACCTGACGCAGCGATCGAGCAGAAAGCAATGGCGACCGCCGAAGCCCGCGTGGGCGAGCCGCTCCCCAAGGTCGAGAGTGTGGCCGGTGCAATCACGCCTCGCTCTCTGACCGAGATCATCTGCGAAGGTTCGGCTGACACCATTCGGTCGTTCTTGGCGTACTTGGGTGAAAAGGAGTACTCCGCAGCCACGATGGCACGGAAGATCGCCACTCTCCGGTCGTTCTACAAGTGGGCAGACCGCCGCCGACTGGTCGTCGCCAACCCGATGACGCTCATCCGCACGCCACGACAGAACAAGCGCCTTCCCAAGGCGATTACGGTCGAGCAAGTCGAGCAGTTGCTTGCCGCACCGAGTGACAGCGATGTCCTCGGCCGGCGCGACCGCGCCATGCTCGAAACGCTGTATTCAACAGGTATCCGCGTCAGCGAGCTGGTCGGGCTCGATATTGCCGATCTCGATGCACAGGGTGAATCGTTGCTCGTCCGAGGCAAGGGCAAGAAAGAACGAATCGTCCCGCTCGGCTCACACGCGCTGGGCGCGATTGCCAAGTACATCGAGGCAGTCGAAGGCGACAGCAAGTTTGCCGCGAAGTGGACACAATGTCTACAAGCCGGTGGAAATGGTCCGCTGTTTCTCAACAAGCACGGGTCACGGCTCAGTTCGCGCTCTGTGCGTCGCAAGCTCGATAAGTACCTGCGCAGCGTCGGCCTTGATCCATCCATCAGTCCGCACACTTTGCGACACAGTTTCGCAACGCACTTGCTCGACAATGGTGCCGACCTGCGGAGCGTACAGGAGTTGCTCGGTCATCAATCACTTAGCACAACTCAGGTCTACACCCATCTGACAGCTGAACGCCTGCAAGACTCGTACAAGCAAGCTCATCCGCGTGCCGAAGCTGGCTGATCAGACCTCGTCAATTTGTCGACTCGTGCTAATCCGGCAAAACTCACTACGGTTGAAACCGGAACTGGTCGAGTGCGGCGACTGCTTCAATCACCCACTGCGTGAGATCGTTTTTCGCATCGTCGAATCGGTGAACTGCGACGAGTTGCCCTGACCGGTCAATCAAGATCGCCACCCGATGAGCACCAGGTGCGAACAGGTCGATCGTTTCACGCGGCGGATGTGTCCAAAGGACCTTTGGCATGCCAAGTTCCGTTTGTTCGAGCAGTGCGTCAGATTTGATCTGAGACCATCGACCAACGAAGTCATCGAGCCCAGCCTGTGAAAACTCGCTGACCTGCACCACCTGAACCGCGCGTACAACCAGCAACGGCCGAGGCCGATCGTGAGTCGCTGCCTGAATCGCCAGTTGCTCGCGGGCTTGCGCGATCTGCTCAATGATCGCCTTGCTGCGTGCAGCAGATTGGCTCGTGTTCGTTACCGAGCGTTCGAGCACGAGCATGAGTGCCGTCGCAAAACGGTCGCCACGCGGCGTGCGTTCTGGCTCAAACGCGCGTTGAAACTCGACTTGCGCCCGGTCCTGATCAAACAGACGAAACTCCTCGATCTGCTGGCCGGGTTGAACCTGTGCAGGCTGAGCCCGCAGTGCCCGAATTTGTGAAACGCGGGAGCGCCCCTCGGTCTCGATGCACCACGAATCAACATCGAGTGGTTCAATGGGTTGATAAGTCAGCCGAAGCCGAGCCGTGCCGTCAACTTGACCTGTTGTCACTGACTCCGTCAATACCTGACCATGATCCCCTCCCCAAGCATCAATCGCGGGTGTCTGCACGGTCAGATCGCCGACAGTGAATGACCGCAGATGATTTGATTCGTCTGCGGTCACGCTCGGGCGTGCCGGCCAATCGTGCCCGACAAGTGGATACGCATCGTCATTGTCCGTCAACCATCGGGCCAGCGGTCCGGACCAGAGCGGTGGCAACACTTGGCGCAGGAGTAATCCGAGATCATGCCCCGTGGTCGTAAAATAGGTCGATGGGTCATGGGTGTGCCACGCAACGACGACCACGCCGTCTGGTGCTCGGCGGCCGAAAACTCGAATAGCCCCAAGTTCGATGAGAACAGTATCGGTTGCGAGCTGGAGTGTCATCGCTCCACGGCGGTCTTGAATCTGTCCGTTTGATTCTTTCTCCAGCTTCAGTGTGACCGCCCAAGCTTGAGCGACCTGAGGTCGAGTTTCTGCGATCTCTACCCGATCATCATCCTGACCGAATGAGGCATAGCAGAAACACACCGTCAACATGAAGCAGAGCGCGTGTTTCAAATTTGCGACTCCGCAGCAATCGCACGATCGAGCAACACCGCGACGGATTCGTCCGTCCCTGGCACAACGAGGTCAGGAGCCAAATCGCTCAATGGTTCAAGCACGAAACGACGCTCGGCCAGCCTTGGATGTGGTATCTGCAGCCCAGGCTCATCGAGCACCAGATCCCCATACAGCAAGAGATCGAGGTCGAGGGTTCGAGGCCCCCACCTTGTTTCGTCATCGCGATTGCGTCCGTGCGCTCTCTCGATGTCGAGCAACGCAACAAGCAGATCATGCGGCTGCATCACCGTCTCAAGTTCTACGGCTGCGTTCAAGTACGCGGGTTGATTGCAGATCGGCCCCACGGGCGCCGTTTCACGAATCTCAGACACGGCTTGAATGGTGACATTGGGCGTATCCGCGAGTGCTTCGACGGCTGCGTGCAGATAGTCGGTTCGCGGTTCGATGTTGGAACCGATTCCTATAAACGCCTGATGCGTCGCCATGGTTTGATTGTATGAAGATCGATCCTCGAAGCGAAGAAAAAACCCAGCCGATTCACTCGACTGGGTCTGAAAGGCGTGTTGCTGGTTGACTGCGAGGACCGTTCGTTACTCGACGGGTTCGAGTTCACGGGCTCGGTGCTGCATTTGCGCTTTGAGTCGTTGCAGGATTGAACTGTGCATCTGACTTACGCGTGACTCGGAAAGATCGAGTGTTGCACCGATCTCTTTCATCGTCATGCCTTCGTAGTAGTACAAGACGACGATCAATCGCTCGGCGCGGCTGAGCCCTTTGGTAATCAAGTCTTTCAGATCACGCTGGTGAAGTTGCCGAAGCGGATTGATCTGCGCATCGTCCTTGATGACATCGATCTCGCGCATATCGCGTGAACTGTCACTCGGAAATGCTTTGCGTGTGATACTGGTCATCGCGACGGATCGTGAATCGCGTTCATACTTCTCGATCTCGTCTGGAGCGAGGTTCAGTTGCGACGCCACTTCATCGGTCGATGGGGCGAGACCGGTTTCCATCTGGATTCGCGTTCGCACGGTTTCGACCTTGGCCGTTCTGTACCGAACAAGGCGAGGCACCCAGTCCATATGACGGAGTTCGTCAAGAATCGCACCCCGAATCCGGTTGGCTGAGTAGGTCTCAAACTTGACCTCTCGGCTCAGGTCATAGGCATCGATCGCACCCATGAGCCCAAACTGACCGGCAGACATGAGGTCATCAATATCGACTTCATCAGGAAGCCTGGCGTACACCCGTTCGGCGGTGAGACGGACCAGATGCAGGTACTTGTGGATGAGGAAACTGCGAATCTCTTCCGAATGCGTTTTCGCGTATTCGGTCCAGATTTCCTCGATTGGTCGATCAGCAAGTTCCGAAGATTCGGCAACTTTGGCAGCCTGACGGGCTACATGTCGACCTTGATTTCGAGCGGTTTGCCTCATTGAGGCTTCTGATGCTGCCATCGGTCTTCTCCTTGACCCTCGGCGAAAAGGCTGAATGCCTTTTCATCTTCCATGATGAATGAGCCGTCCTGGCTACACAATCCAGTATAACCAAAGTTCTCGCACATGATTGAAAAGAAAATGCTTCATCGGCCGGAAAGTTCAGTACAAACGGAATCTTGAACTATCGCGGCGAGTTCAGGCGGGCTTCCAATTCGTTCATGTGCGTCTCGTCCACAGGATGTGCGTCCCGATATTGCTGCAAATACTCGGCAATGGTCACTCTGGCGGCTGACGCGACAATCAACCCTACTGCTTGTCCGACAACGAGTGCGAAGATCGACCGCGTTAAAATCGTTACACCAGAGTTTTCCACAGCCAATCCACTGATTAACGCAACGACGAAGAAGCTCAGCGCGATCAATGTGGAAATCGTCTTCGTCAGTTGGGGGGTGGTCACGATCGGGTCCAGTCTGGTGGGGGTCACGCCGGGATTGACACGGGGTCAACATCGGCTGCTGCCAAAGCAGACTGAATCAATATCCACAAAATTACGCGGCTTGCGCGTTCTCGGCCCTACCAACCAGTTCAAGCGATTCGATCTCGACCCCAGAGACGACCTCGTTGTAACCAAGCACGCCCGTTGTCGCCGAGAATGGCTCGACCACTTGCCGAACAACCGCACGAACGCGTGGCGAAGTGATCACGACCGGGGTTGCACCACTCGATGATGCAGCCCGTTCGATAGCCTGACAGATCCGAGAACCAAAGTCCTGAGCAACACGGGCAGGCATCGTGACCGTGGTCATGCCGCCGGACCGGTCGATGAAACTCTCGATCTCGTCTTCGAAATCGGGATCAAGCGTGACACAGACCAACCGCGGTTTGCCGGTGTCGCTCACCTGGGTGAACATCTGGCAAATGGTGCGCTTCAGCCCGTTGCGGACATACTCCGTCAAGACATCAACATCCTTCGTCTTGGGTGCCCAATCGGCGAGCACCTCGAGCACAGACTCAAGGTCACGCACAGGAACGCGCTCGCGCAAGAGGGATTGGAGGATCTTCTGCAACTCGCCGACCTTCATCACCGTTGGAATAGTCTCTTCGACCAGTTTGGGTGATTTCTCCTTGAGGCCCTCAAGCAGATTGTTCACTTCTTCACGCGTCAGCAGTTCGTCGGCGTGGTCACGGACGATTTCTGTGATGTGCGTCGCGAGCACGCTGGTCGGATCGACGACGGTGTAGTTCAAGGCTTCAGCGCGGGCTTGCTGATCTTGATCGATCCACCATGCGTCCAGGCCGAACGCCGGCTCGTGTGTTGGCACACCATCGATCTTCCCAAGTGTGATTCCTGAGTCCATGGCGAGCATGTGATCCGGATACAACTCGCCCGCGGCGACCGCGTTGCTGCGAATCTTGACACGATACTCGCCCGGTCTCAACTGCATGTTGTCGCGAATGCGCAGAGGCGGCATCACCAGCCCGAGTTCGACAGCCAACTGTCGTCGCACGGCACTGACTCGATCAAGGAGCGTTCCCCCCTGATGAACATCAATAAGTGGCACCAGGCCGTACCCGACCTCAAGTTCAAGCACATCGACGCGAAGCAGATTCTCGACCGGAGGCGGCGCATCAACCTGCTGTTCTGAACTTTGTTCGGCAGCATCGGTAGCCACAGCAACATCCCGCAAACGCAATCGACGGAGGGCGTACGAAAGTAGCGCAAGCGCCGCTGCAGTCGTCAAAAGTGGAATCGTCGGGAGCGGGGTCATCGAGAGAATGGTGAGGAACACCGCGGTGATGACGAGTCCCTTCGGCTGACTAATGAGTTGGCCGGTGAGTTCTGTCCCCAGATCCTGCTTTGAACCTGATCGCGTCACGATCAACGCTGATGCAATTGCGATGACAAACGACGGTATCTGGCTGGTCAGCCCATCACCGATGGTCAACTTGGTGAACACTTGTGCTGTTTGCCCGGCCGGCCATCCGCGTTCGATCGCACCTACGGCAAAACCGCCGAGGATGTTGATCGCGGTGATGATCATGCCTGCGGTCGCGTCGCCCTTGACAAACTTGCTGGCACCATCCATCGCACCGAAGAAGTCGGCTTCGCGCGAGACATCTGTTCGACGCTGCTTGGCTTCCTCTTCATCGATGAGACCGGCAGACAAGTCAGAGTCGATCGCCATCTGCTTGCCCGGCATCGCATCCAAGGTAAACCGCGCAGCGACTTCGCTGATTCGACCGGCGCCTTTGGTGATCACCATGAACTGCACGATCATCAGAATCGAAAACAGAATGACACCAACAAACAACGAGTCACCGGCGACGAAGGTGCCGAATGCGCTGATGACATGACCGGCCACGCCCATGGCTTCTTCGGGTGTGGACGCATCGGCGGTCAAGATCAATCGCGTCGAAGCGATGTTGAGGACCAGCCGAAACAAAGTGGTTCCCAGCAACAACGACGGAAACACCGAAAAGTCTAACGCGCGATCAAGATAGAGTGTGGTCAAAAGAACAATCACACCCAGCGAGATATTGACTGAGATGAGGATGTCCAGAACCGCAGGTGGTAGTGGCACGAGCAACACCACCAACAACATGACAAAGCCGATCGGGACGATAAACCCGCGGTGTTTGCCGATGCGTTCGAGCCACCCATTCAAGCCCGGCTCTCTCGGATTGTGCAGTTCGGTCGTCACGAGTCAATACACTCCTGCACTACGCAACCGACGGCTGGGGCTTCGGCTTGTTTGACTTGGAATCGACGCGGTACACATACGCAAGCAACTCGGCAACGGCTTCATAATGAGCAGGTGCGATGGCGTCTCCCACCTCGGTCCCCCAGTACAGCGCGCGTGCCAACGGCGGTTTGGCGATCACGGGGACACCGGCAAATCGTGCGAGTTGTCGAATACGAAGTGCCAAGAAGTCGGCTCCCTTTGCAACCACGACGGGCGCATCCATGTTGTTCTCGTCATATCGAATCGCCACACTGAAGTGCGTCGGGTTGGCAATAACGACATCGGCCTGCGGCACATCTTGCGCGATGCGCTGCATGGCGATTTCGCGGGCCATCCGCAAACGCTTTCCCTTGACCGCGGGGTCCCCTTCCATCGATCGCCGTTCATCCTTGACCTCATGCTTGGTCATCTTCAGGTCTTTCTTGTGCTGCCATTTCTGATACATGAAGTCAATGAACGCGAGAAAGAGCAGGAGAACGACCAACCACAATGCGAGTTCGAGCGCCATTCTGCCTATGGCAGCGACGGCCGACATACTGTTCATGCGAGGCAGGACAATGAGGATTGGAAGCCGCTTGATGGTGATGAGATACGCGACACCAATCACAACGATGAGTTTTAAGATGTTGACACCGGACTTGACCAGACTGCGTATGCCAAGCAGTTTTTTGGCACCCGCGATCGGGTTCAACTGACTGATCTTCGGGCGCAAGGGCTGAAGCGTGAACAACAATCCGACCTGCGCCAACTGTGTGACATACGCGACGAGAAAGACCGCGATGAAAAGCGGCGCAACCAGAATTGCGGCTGAGAAAGCGAAGTTCTTGGCTGTGGGAAAGAGCGTGTCCGTTGTCAACGGATGCCCATATGTATTGAACATGAGCGAATCGCGAATGATGCGCGCGAGGCCGGACCCCACCCCTGTACCGAACACGAGCAGGATAATAATCGCGGCCGCCAGACCCACGGCCGCGTTGACATCCTGGCTCTTCGGCACCTGACCTCGATTGCGAGCGTCTTGCAAACGCTTGGGTGTCGCATTTTCAGTCTTCTCGCCCATATCCTCAGCCAATGAAGCCTCCCGTCTGCCCGATGGATTGGGCCCACAGAATCAGCATTTCGAGCCCGGCGAGGATTTCATCGTGAATGACGATGTTGATCGCTCCAAGTGCGACAGTCATGATGGACAGGCCGCTCAGAATCTTCGCAGCGAATCCGACCGACAGAATGTTGATCTGCGGCATGGTCTTCATGACAAAGCCCATCGCGATGAGTGAAAGCATGATGACCCCCATCACGGGCGCAGCGAGACGAATCGCGAGATCGATGCCCGAGTTGATCATGCCCACGACAAGATCAAGCGGAATGTCCTGAGACGAGAAGGACCCGGTGGGTACATTTTCAAATGTGCTGAGGAGTGCGACGAGAATCAACTCGAGCCCGCCCGCGATGAGATACACCGAGATCCCAAGGGTGAACATGAGTTGGTTGACAACGCCATCGCTGCCTTCCATCTCGGGGTTGAAGGTCTGTGCGAGCCCAAGACCCATCTGGTAACCCATGAGAAACCCGGCCATTTGCACGGCGATGATCGGCATCGATGCGATCAATCCGATCACCACCCCGACGAGCAACTCAGAGAACATGATGATGCCGAGTGTGGGCAGATCAAGCATGGACTGCGCAGGAATCGTTGCTTGTTCCGCCATAGGGAAGACAGCGGCAGCGAGTGTGACCGCGAGAAGTGCTTTGTACCGTCTTGGGATACTCGCACTCGAGATCAATGGCGTGAAGATGAAGATGCCGGTGATGCGTGTGAGCACCAGCATGTACGGAAGAGCGAGGGGTGTGAGGTAGGTGACGACTTCCACGGGGTTTCTCAGAACAGCGTGAGACGCGAGGCTGCAAACTCGACGAGTTGAATCGTAACCCAAGGCAAAAGCAGGGCTGCCACGAGAATCATGATCGTGATCTTGGGAACAAAAGTCAGCGTCTGGTCCTGAATACTCGTCACCGATTGAATCAAACTGATCAGCAACCCCACCGACATACCTGCAAGGAGAATCGGTGCGGCGATCTTCAAGACCGTCAGCAGCGTTTCACGAACAAGATACACGGCGCTCTCGTCATAGATCATGGTTTCTCTCCGAGCAGTGGCGGCGGCTTCGGCTTCTGAACCCGGCAGAACAGAATCAGAAGTGGTAACGCAGCCGCCTGCGCACTCATGCGTTGACTCATGCCATCTTGCACGAATGTTTCGAGCAAACTACTGACAACAAGCGTCCAACCATCGACGAGCACAAACAGCAGGAGTTTGAACGGAAGCGAAATCAGGACGGGCGGAAGCATCATCATGCTCATCGAGATCAACAGGCTTGCAATCACCATGTCGATCACCAGGAACGGCAGATACACGCGAAAGCCAAGCAGAAACCCGACCTTGAGTTCACTGAGCATGTACGCAGGGATCAGCGACACCATGTCAACATCGGCGCGGGTCATTTCTTCCGGCTTTGAAGTATCGATGCCGCGGTAATTCAGAATGGTGTAGACACTGCCCCAGTTTCCTGTTGCTTCGATCTGGTCAAACATATAGTCGCGAACGGGTTGCCGAGCGGCGAGCCAGAGTTCGTCATAGTCGCGGATCTCGCCTTGCTGATAGGGAACAACCGCTTCTTCCCAGATTCGGTCGATTGTCGGGCTCATGACCAGGAGCGTCATGAACATCGCGAGCCCGGTGACAACCTGTGGGGGTGGGAGTGACTGAGCGCCCATGGCTTGCCTCAGAAGAGCAAGAACGATCAAAATGCGCACAAAGCAAGTCGTCATCAACATGATCGACGGCACAAGCGTGATCACGGTCAGCAGCAGCATGATGTTGACGGCAACCGACAGTCCTGGTTCTTCGCCGTCTCCTGAACTCGAGTTTGAACCCTTGTCCATCACATGCGACGCCCCGGCAAGTACGCGAATGGGGTTGATCTGACCAGGGCTCGTCGGCAACTCAATGACGCTTGGTGTCGAAAACGATTCTCGAGGCTGTTCAGATGTCGTTCCCGGAATGGGAGGACCGATCAACTGCGCCGATGCCGATGAAGTCAGCACAATCAAAATGAGAGACGCGACCAACTTCATGCGGCATCTCCTTCGACGCGCATCGCTGCAAGCCTTGCACGCAACCGACCAATGGATGGATCAACAGCCGACGAAGCCGCAGGCCGGGTCGGCATCTGAACCCGTTCATCCTGCCACGACACGCTGTCTCCCTCGGGCGACTCATATCGAAGGCTTCGCTCTGGAGACGCTGCCGATGTTTCCGGATCTGCTTCGGCGCCTTTGAGCGCTTCACGAAACAATGTTGAGTGACTTGTCCCATCTGCCTCACGAACACTTCTGAGAATGGAGGCGACTTCTTCAGGATCGGTGAACTCGGTCAGCGTGGTCATGCTGCCCGCGGAGGCTCGAACCCCCACCGACTGGTTGCACAAAACGACACGACGACCGATGCGCAGCAGTACGAGTCGCTGGGTGCGTGCGACCGGGTAACGAGCGAGCACTTCGATCACGCCGGATGGAGCACGCCCAGCTGCACCAAGCGAGGACATCAGCCCACCCTTGCGACGGCTGACCCACTTGAGCAGAAACGAAAGCAGAAAAAGGAGCCCGACAACGCCGACCAGCGCACCGAGTGTTCTGCTGAATCCGATGTTCCCTGTCCCCGTCGCTTCGCCGATGGCTGAGCGTTCGCGACTCGTGCTCGTTCCCTCGGCATCGGGAAGTCCGAGTGCAGACGACTCCGTGTTCGTCGCCAATTGTCGTTGAGAGACATCGCTGTTGCTCAACAACGCAGGCGTCGGTTGATCAACCACATTCGGCTCGGCGAGAGCGCTGCATGTGATCGCCGAAGCGACAATCAGAACTGTGCGGATCCTCCGCAATTGCATACGCCCTCCTGGCGATGAGATGCACAATGACAGATGACACTATCCGGCGTGTCACGATGCGTGTGCTGACGGCTTACGAGCCGGGTTCTTTGGTCGTGACACTCACGATTTCACTGATACGAACACAGAAACTGTCATTGAGAACCAGGACCTCGCCGCGTGCGACGAGTCGCTCGTTGACAAATACATCCACCGGATCGCCTGCGAGTTTGTCGAGTTCGACAACCGCACCAGACCCGAGTCGAAGCACATCCTCTACGAGCATGCGCGTGCGACCAAGTTCGATTTTGACATTGAGATTGACATCACTGAGGAGCGCAATTTCTTCGGGTGCATGCGCTTCAACTTCAGGAAGAAACTGCGGTAGATCCATCGGTGTCGCGCCGGTTGGCGGCGCAGCGACTGAGTTGACTGAGGCCTGGGCAGTCCCCACAGCCTGCGAGGCCATGTCGAGCATCGCTTGTTCTTCAGGTGTTGGCTTTTCATCGGTTTCTGATGTGTCACCGTTGGCCTGGGCGATGGCGGCTTTGGCCATATCGAGCATCGCCTGCTCTTCGGGTGTCGGCTGCTCCTCACCACCACCGACCGCATCCTGCGCCTGGTTCATGGCATCCTGGGCAGCGTCAAGTGCATCCTCAGCGGGATTCGGGGCCGCCGAATCAGGCGCGTTGTCTTCGTTCGGCGTGTCGATCGGTTCCTGGTCGGCCATGCGTACTCCGATTCCGGCGAGAGTCCTTTCTCGCTCGTAATCAGGGCATCGGTCCGATCCCCTTGGCACGGTGCATTGTCAACTGTCGGAACACAAGGCGCACGCATGACCCGATTGAAGCGCATAATCTGCGCGTCGTCGGTGCATTAGCCGCCGGCGTTGATGCCGGTGCACTTGGGAATGATGATGCGCTCAATCAACGGCAGTTCATCCTTGTCAGTTCCAAACACATCGTTGAGATACGCTGTCAATTGGCGAACGATGGTGTCGAGTCCCGGATCATCGCGCAGATGTCGATCTTCAGCCCGTCGGAAGATCTTCGCAACACCTTCTTTGATCTCGGCTTCGCGTTGAAGCATGATCTTTTCAACCCGTTCAGCGTTCTTGTTGCGGATCTGCAAGTAAATGCTGGTATCCCAGAGCCAAACCGTCCCTGAACTGACATTCTGGAATCGATCTTCGATCAGCAAGACCTCTTTGGTCTGCTGCCGTTCCTGATCTTCGGTGCCCTCGATCGACATCGCAGACGAGTTTGAGCCCGCGGTCATCGAGACGAGGAAGTAGACCCCTGCACCCTCCGCGATCATGAGCGCCGCCATGATGCCCAGCATCTTGATACCGAGACCCTTCTTCGGCGCCTTTTCTTCGTCACCTTGTTCGGTTGCCGCTGCTGCTTCGTCTGCCATGAGTCGCTCTCCTCAACCGCCGCGGCCCGTGAAGTTCGGATCGGGGTGCATCTCCTCAACCGTTTGCCCGGTCTGGTACAACTGGACTCGGCGGTTTGCCATCGAACCATCACCTATATCAAGGGATGAAGTCATCGGCTCCTGATCCGCCGCCGCAACGACCCGCAGGATCTGTGGATTCACACCGCATTCTCGGACGAGGTATTCGCGGACCGCTTCGGCTCGCCGGAACGACAATTCGACATGGCTCAGACCGGACCGGGCTCGGTCAGGCTGACCCCACGCGTGTCCGGTGATCTGCACAATGTACTTCTGATCCGCGATCATCGGCGCGATTTCAAACTTGAGTTTGCGCTCGGTGCTGGTGCTCAACTGGAAGTCACCCGGATCGAATGGCATTGAGCTACCAATCGCGGTGCGATCGGACTGATGGACAACATTCGCCCGATCGTTCCGGCCAGAGATATTGGGAATGGGCTGCTGGTTTGTGTTCTTCTGTTGGTCGTCGCGTTTGGCAAGTTCCGGCATCAGAGAGTTGATAGAATTCGTGATGTCCGCATCAATCTCGGACAAGCCAAGCCCCCCACTCGATCCAAGAGCCTCCTTGATTGCTTCGAGTACCTTGCGGTACTCACGAGGCTGCTTGATCTCACTGAACGCGGCGAGGAGGATGAAAAAGCACAGCAAGAGCGACATGAGATCGCCGTAGGTGAGCACCCACTCTGGGATGCCGGGTGCCTCTGGTGCCTTGCGTTTTGGCATGATTCAATCTCCGCGTCAGGCCGCCGCCTTCTCCAGTTCCATGCGCTTGCTGGGGGGGAGATAGGTCATGAGTTTGCTCTCAACGACGCGTGGATTGTCGCCTGACTGAATCGCCATGACGCCAGCAATAATGATGGTTTTCGCCATGACTTCTTCAGCATCGCGTGCCTGCAGTTTGTCGGCGAGCGGCCCGCACACGACATTGGCGATCATCGCGCCATACAGCGTGGTGATGAGCGCCACAGCCATACCTGGGCCGATCTTCGATGGGTCATCCATATTGCTGAGCATGAAGATGAGACCCATGAGCGTACCGATCATGCCGAACGCCGGTGCATATCGGCCGGTCGTATCGAGGATCTGCTTTCCCTGCCCATGCCGATCGATCACCGCTTCGAGTTCGATCTCCATGATCTGATTGATCAACTCGGGGTCTGTGCCATCCACCGCCATCTTCACGCCGCGCACGATGAACTCGTCGTTCATGTCGGCGATGTGGTTTTCGAGAGCGAGGATGCCTTCGCGGCGAGCGACCTCGGCATATTGCACGAGGTTCTTGATGGTCTCAGCAGGATCGGTCGGCTTCGAGAAAACACTCTGCAGGACAACTGAGTGAATCTTGAGAACGCGGGCAAGGGGAAACGAGCAGATGATCGCCCCGGTCGTCCCGCCGAACACCACGGCGATCGATGGCGCATCAATCAGAGATGCAGGATTGCCGCCGCCGAGAAGGATCCCGACGAAGATCGCAACCACTGCGATACCCAAACCTGCCACAGTTCCAATGTCCACCAGCCGACCTCCCGCGCTCAGTCATCGGACTTGCTGACCTCGTTCCGACGCACTCCATCATGGGGATCGGTCGGGTCATGCACACACTTGACGGACTTCGTGTGAACTTCAGGTTGGAGGGAACATCTGGCGCAGATGGCGGCCGTATTCGATCGCTCGCTGGACGACTTCACGCATGGTTTCACGGATGACGAAATGATCGCCGTTGGTGAGTGTGATAATCGTATCGGGTTTTTCTTCGATCGTGCGAATGAGATCGGCGTTGATAATGAACGCCTTTCCATTCAATCTGGTGACCTCGATCATGCGGACCCGCCTTTCTCACCGTCCGAGGACGAGAAGTTGCTGCATCAACTCATCGGCCGTTCGGATGATGCGTGATGAGGCGGAGTATCCGGTTGAGGTCGTAATGAGGTCAATAAACTCCTGCCCGAGGTCAACATTGGATAACTCGAGCGCACCCGAGATAACTGTGCCGGACCCTATTTCACCGGGTGAGACGATGCTGACAGGCCCGCTATTGGGTCCGACCTGCCACGCATTCCCGCCCATATCAACCATCCCCCCCTCGTTCGGGGCCTTTGCCACCACAACCCGACCAAGCGTCCGGAGGGCACCGTTATCGAACGCACCGAGGATATCGCCGTTGTCGACGATGCTGAACGCTTCGAGCGTCCCGGCGGGTAATCCGTCTCGGAACACACCGGCCATTTCAGACGGCCGATCGGCGAGGGCTGTCAATCGCCCGGACGGTCCGGTAAATGACAGATCAAAAGTCAGCGGGCTCACCGCACCGGTCCCCGTTCGTGTCAGGCTGATGGTCGCCGGGTCTTCTGTGATGAGGCGACCAAAACTATCAAACGCGATTGTTCCGCTTCCGACATTCAGGCTCGCGCCGAGCGCATCGTTTGCATCCACAAAGTACCGCCAGGTCGTCCCCGTATCCGACTTGTCTTCGAGTGTGAGAGAAACATCGGCACTGACCGGACTCCCGAGCGAGTCGTACACGACGATGGTCGTGCGAACGGCTTCACCATCGGCTGCCGCTTCCTTGCTCGGTACAAACGGGGCGCCCGCGTAAGTGCCGCTTTCATCGAGCAACCGAAGGTCAGCAGCGTCGATCGTCAGGTCATTGACAGTGCCGACATTCCCGACGATTGACATCACCCCGGTTGCCGAATCGAGTGTGACACCCGGCGTTGCGCCATCCGGGTTGGTGATACCTGTTGTCTGAATGCCGAGCGAGACCGCGAGGAAGTTCATCAACTCCTGGACGGTTGTCGTCGCGGTGATCGGAAGCGAACGATCGGGTATCACGCCCAATCCTTTCTCAGCACCAGTCATCGAAAGAGTCTGCCCGGCTGCAAACCGTGGTGTTGCGCCGGTTGCGTCCGAGGGGTCTTGAATATCAACAAGCCGGGTCGCAGTTGACAACCGATCTGTTCCCGCCGGCGCAGGCGAGGCCGTATCCATCGCCACAAAGCCTTCGGTTGCGGTCGCCATGAGATTGACAAGCCCGCCGGTGGTCGGCTCCGCTCCATCCGTGTTCAGGTTCCCGGCGATGGTTGCGTTTTCCGTGGCCTCGGCGATGCGGATCTTGCCGAGCGGCAGATTCACCGGCACCAATGACCCTTCCTGCACATTGAAGTCGGCATCAACGCCATAACCCATCAACAACTCACCGGTCGGCGTGACGAGATTGTCGTTCAGATCCTGACGAAATGCACCGGCGCGTGTGTAGAGTGTGTCACCCTCTCGTTCGACGACGAAAAAACCCTGTCCGTCAATCGCCAGGTCGCGCGGATCGCCGGTGCTGTTGATTGCGCCGGTCCGGAAGTCGCGTTGAACCGCACCGATCGTGACGCCGAGTCCGATCTGCATCGGGTTGGTACCGCCTGTGTTCTCGTCGGGCTCAGAACCGATTTTGATATCTCGGCTAAACGCATTCTCAAACATCATGCGGCTCGACTTGAATGAAGTCGTATTCACATTTGCTATGTTGTTCCCGATGACATCAAGTCGGCGTGAGTGAACATTGAGCCCTTGCAAACCAGTCAGCAGTGCGGTCATCGATGCCATGAAGTCTCCTCGTCTCGCAAACGCGTCAATGTACAGAACGGTCGATACCACCAAGCCCACGCAGAATCGCATCGACTGATAGGCTGTCCTGGTTGGCATGGGTGATGCCTGTCAGTTTCCCGTCAATTCGAACAGCGGCATCGATACCCGTAACCAACCCATCCGGCCCGATCGGTGCGTTCGTCAACACACGCCGCTCAACATCGAGCAGGTACTGCGCGTCGCCAACTGACACGAGGACCTGTTGAATGCCCTGCGCCTGCGCGATATCCGCGATGCGGCTCATCAGTTCGGTTTGTTCCTGATTCAACTCAATGCCAGCGTCAACATCGGGGGTGACCGTCAGGCCGCTGCGTATCTCGCCTGTTCGAGCGCGATCGAGCAGTTTACCAAAGTCGAGCCCTGGCATGTTCGAAACGCGGCTCGGCGCCTCTATGGGCGTTACCCCCGAGCCGAGGGCCCGCAGCAAATCTGTTGCCCCCACCTCACTCATCATCTGACTCCGAGTCATCGGCGTCCGTGTCAACCGGCTTTGCAACCTCAATCACATCGTCCATCTTGACCCGCTGTCCGCCAAGGAGATTGAGAATCGGGCCGTCGTCCGTTCGGCTGACCGAGAAAACAACATCGATGGTCTGCTCGTTCTCAACGGTGATGCCGCTGATGATCTGCCCGATGAGCCCGGAAGCCGCTGCGAAGTCTGTTCGATCGACCATTTGTTCAAGCTGGTCTCCGAGTTTGATATCCGATTCTATCGAACGCAAACTTGACAGTTGATCGAGCATCGCCTGCGAGTCGCTCGGCTCGAGCGGATCCTGATTCGCGAGTTCAGCGAACATGATCTCGACGAACTGTTCGCTCGTCAGTTCACTGAACCCGTTCGGCTTGGTGGGTGTTGCCCCAGCGATTCCTCCGAGCGCGTCAACTGTTGGCATTTTTTCTCCCGCGATTGATAGGCGCTCATGCGAGCGCGTCGATCCGTACGACACCGCTCGCATCCGTGCGAACAGGCATCACTGATTCCAGTCCCCCAGCCTCATGCTCCGCATTTCGACTGCCCTGCCCTTCGGTTTCCACCGACGACTGATTCCTGTTTCTTGTCGTTCGCCAACTTCGGTCATGCCCTCGCTCCGCCGGGTGACCCTGGTGTCCGAGCCCTTCATTCGAGCGTCCTGAATCTGCACTATCTGATGCAAGTGAAACATCGAGGTGTGCGACTGCAACTCCTCGCCGCTCGAGGGCGGATCGCAATGCTTCGATATCATGCACCAGCAAGTCGCGTGCCGCGGCCGATTGGGTTTCGAGTGACGCTCGCGCGACACCCTTCGTCACTTCCACATCAATACGCACTTCGCCCAGTGCATGCGGATTCAGCTTGAGCGTGAGTCGGCCACCACCATTGGTAACAACCCGTGCCAGCGCCCGCGATACTTGCGCAGGAACTTGCTCCTTTGTTGCGCGAAGCATCTGTGCCTGCGGCTTCTGCGCCAACTTCGAGAGCATCGCCTTGCCCCCCGCAGCCGCCGAAGTCACCGCTGAAACAGACCTGCTCCCACCGGTTTTTGAAGCAGAAATCGACTCCTGATGCCCGGAACGGGTGAGCCCGACCGGCGCGAGCTGACTTGCCGCGATCGTCGATCTGGCAGATTCGCGCCCAAACACGCTTTGATTCAATTGCTTTGAATCGGTCTTCGACTCCGGTTGTGTCTGTATGCCGGATTGTTCGGTACCGACTTCTCGTTGGGGCGCCACCGTGTTAGACGATGGCGGCCGTGGCGGCGCAGCCGGTGACTGCCTGACCGATCCTTGCTCTCGCGTTCCGCGTGGCTGCCGATCGCGAAGCGTTTCGATTTTTTCTTCGCTCGGGCTGCGCATTTCCGCAGCGGCAATATCGTCAAGCTCGTAGGCATTGCTTTGATGCAGTTCGCTTGAAACCGCATCACGCATGCCCTGCGGCTTGATCGGCGTATGCGTCACAGATGCGAAGACACTTGAGAACAACTGTGCGACATCGGCTGTTTGTGCGCCCGCAACTTTGGCGCGTTCACGCACATCCGGCGTGCCTCTGCTTGCTTGCGTTAACTCAACCGCCTGGTTCATCCGGCGTCACTCCCGTCGCGACGGCTTCAAGCCCTCGCTGACGAAGTGACTCCAGCAAATCCGCTGCCAGATCTGCCTGGCCGTCTTTTACAAACTCGGTCATGACGCGTGACCGCGTCCGCTCTTCCATTGCGTTGAGATACGAAACGACCTGCTCGTTCTGCCCGTCGGTGAGCAGCACATCGAGCATCTCCTTGGCATCGGCAGACTTGAGACTCTCGAGCACACCGACAGACTTACGAAACTGCTCGGCCCCTTCGATCTCGGCAAGCCGTTCACGCATCAAGCGAAACTCCTCCCGCTCTTGCGCAAATGCTGCCGATTGCTCGTCGAGCATGGCCTGATCGCGACGGAGTTTGCGCTGCAGGTCCTCGACTTCGCGCCGGAGCCGCTCGATCCGTTGCATGTCCACTTCGGTCGCCGCCAACCGCATCGCCACGAGTTCGGACGCGGAGCGCGGCGGACCATCGGGCATGCCATCATCGGCAGCTGCGGCTTCTGCGGCTGCCTGCTCTGCCTCGGCATCAAGTCGCTTTTGCTCATCGGCGACCGTCTCAGTCAACATCGCTCGAATCTCACGCAGACGATCGACACTGAGTCGACCGCTCGAACCGAGCCAGCCAACAAATCCGCCCAAGGCCACAACATTGGCTAAACCCAGGACCACGATGATTGTCCAGATACGCTTCATCTTTGTGCCTCCAACCGTGATCGATTCGGCATGCCACAACTCGTGCTTGCGATTTCGTCTAGTTCGTTTTGCTCTCGCTTCATTGCTGCGGCCTGCCAAGCAGCACGCTGCCGATCTCGCAATGACTCAATGGCTCGTCTGCGGCCGGTCGCGTGCGCCAAGTCCTGTTTTGCTCGATCCAGTCTTGCGTACACACCGGCAAGTTCGACCACACACGCATCTGCCTGATGCGTCAGAAACACGGTGGCATTCGCTTGCAAGCGTGCACCTGCAAAGTTGGTTCCTCCGACGAGTTGCTCGCGCAGTGCGGTTCGTTCATCCTCGATTTGAGCGTGGTACGATCGAATCTGACGCTCGAGTTCCACGCGATGATGCTGGATCTCGGCAACGACACGCTGTTGCGTCTGCTCTTCGCGTTCGCGCATATCGAGGACGGGTTGGAGCGTAAAGCGAAAGCGTGCCATCTCGTTTTACGCCGCCTTCCGCTCAAGGGGACCTTGCGTCGCAGCCGCCAGTTGCGCTTCGATCTCTCCTGCCAGCATCACGAGATGCTGACGACTGGTCACAAAATCTGCGTCATCGTTCGTGCTCTGCACAAGCAGGCGGGCAATGTCCGCGTGACGATCGACAGCAATGTCGGTCTCAAGATCGACACCTCGCGTGTATGCACCAACCTGCAACAGTTCCTCAATCTCGTTGTAGCGTGCCTCAAGCCGCAGCAACTGTTGACGAGCAGCGAGATGTGTTGGATCTGAAACCTGGTCGGCAACACGGCTAACCGAGTCGAGCACATCGATCGCGGGAAAGTGCCCGCGATGGGCCAGTCGCCGAGAAAGCACAAGATGACCATCCAGAATCCCCCGTGCAGCGTCGGCGATCGGCTCGGTCATGTCGTCGCCCTCCACAAGGATCGTGTAGAGCCCCGTCACAGACCCCCCACCAGTCTCGCACCCACCAGCACGCTCGAGCATGACGGCCAGCGTGGAGAACACACTCGGTGTGTAACCGCGTGTTGCCGGCGGCTCGCCGTTGGACAGCCCCACTTGTCGCTGAGCATGCGCGAATCGAGTGACCGAGTCCATCATCAACATGACATCACGCCCGGCATCACGGTGATACTCCGAGATCGAGCAAGCCAATCTGGCAGCACGCAATCGCATGAGTGGTGATTCATCACTGGTCGCAACAACCACGATTGATCGAGCCAACCCTTCCGCGCCGAGCGCCTCTTCCAAAAACTCCCGAACCTCTCGGCCGCGTTCGCCGATAAGCGCAATGACATTGACATCTGCTTCCGTGCCACGAGCGATCTGACTGAGCAGCGTCGATTTGCCCACACCCGGACCGGCAAAAATCCCGAGCCGCTGACCCTTGCCGAGCGGTGTCATCAAGTCAATCGCACGAACACCGGTGCGTATTGGCTGATCGACGCGGGCACGCTCCATCGAACTATGCGGCTCAGGATTCAAGGGCCGCGGGCGACCACCTCGCAACGCAGGTCCTTTGTCGATCGGTCGACCAAGCCCATCAATCACGCGCCCGAGCATGTCATCGCTCACACGCACAGACTGTTCGCGTTGCTGGACCACCACGCGATCACCCGGCCGAATACCGAGACTTTGACCAAGCGTCATCACGACCGACCGAGAGCCGGAGAACCCGACAACTTCACCTGGCGCGGCTCCAAGTCCCGGTGAGTGAACCGCAACAAGCGATCCTACTGCTGCAGGAAGGTCATCGACCAGAATGGTCAATCCTCGCAACTCGGTGACGCGGCCTTCGATGCGCATGGCTTCCGCTCCGGACAGCGCGTCGCGTTCTCCTGCAAATGCACTCATGCGTCGCCGCCAGATTCTGGAAGCACCGCGCTGACCAGTCGATCGAGTTTGGTGTCGATGGACGCGTCGAGCACACCTTGTGTATCTGTCACCGCCACACATGATCCGCGAGGCAGAGCGCCGTCACTCTCAAGCGCAACATCGGCGTTGCTTGAAAACTGTGTCAACAGTTTTGGCATGGCTTCTTCGAGAAACACCTGATCTTCGGGATGCACTCGAACAGTGAGCCGGCTTGATTGCAGAGCAATGCTCAGAATCTCAGCAAGTTGGTTGACCACCAGTTGAGGCTCAAACTCGATCAACCGCGCCGTTGCACGCCCGGCGATGTCACACGCGAGTCGAATCAACTGCTCGTGGGCATCCGCAACCAAAGACGCACGAGCGCCTTCAAAGACTTCAAGCGCGTTCGACCATGATGCGGTGAGCGAATCGACCGCAGCGCTGACCGATTCAAATGCTTCTGATCGGCCGTCGCGTCGCCCTTCCTCCAATCCCTGCTGCCGACCTTCCTCCAGGCCAGCCTCGAAACCCGTCTTGTGTGCGTCTTTGATCAGGCGTGCACGCTCGGCTTGGCCTTCGGCGATGAGCGCCGCAGCCTGCGCTCGAGCCTGATTGATCAGCGCCTCGCCTCGGGCTTCAAGATTGCCCAGATCAAGCACAATGGCATCGCGTGAAAACTCATCGGCATCGGCTCGTCGAATGACAGTCACCAGAACGCTCCTTACACGATCAGATCGTTATCGCCGCCACGCCCTTGAATGATGACCTCGCCGGCTTCTTCGAGTCGCCGAACAATGTCGACGACGCGCTGCTGAGCAGACTCGACATCGCTCACACGCACCGGCCCCATGAACTCCATGTCTTCCTTGATCAATGCCGAGGCTCGTTCGGACATATTGCCGAGGATCTTCTCTTGTAGATCGGGCGATGCTGTCTTGAGTGCAAGGGCCAGTTCGTCATTCTCAACTTCCTTGAGAACAGATTGAATTCCCTTGTCATTGACCAGCATGATGTCTTCAAATACGAACATCAAACGCCGAATCTGTTCAACCAGATCGGGGTCTTCGCTTTCGAGCCCCTCCATGATTGACTTTTCGGTCGCTCGATCGGCCAGGTTGAGGATCTCTGCGACCGTCGGCACCCCACCTGCCTTCTCCATACTTTGCATCAACATGTTGCTCAACCGGCTTTCGAGGCCCTTTTCAACTTCTCGAATCACAGCAGGGTTCGTCTGCTCCATATTCGCCATGCGTTTGATGACCTCGACCTGCTTCTGCATCGGCAAGCCGACGAGGATCTCCGCCGCCTTGTGATGGGGCAAGTGACAAGTGATCAACGCGATTGTTTGTGGGTGTTCGTCCTGAATAAATGTCAGGAGGTTCTCACTCTCCGCTCGCTGAAGAAAACTGAATGGGGTCTTCTGCACCTGCGTCTGAATCTGGCTCATCACCCGCTCGGCAACACTCGGATCGAGCGACTCCTTCAGCAGAGACATCGCATAGTCGAGGTTGCCTTCATTGGCGGCACCTGTCGCGATGACGGTGTGATAGAACTCCTCAATGATTGCGGCTCGAATCGATTTATCGACGCGTCCAAGACTGGCCAACTCGCGTGTCACTTCTTCGACCGCTTCAGCTGGCAGTGTTTTCAACATGAGCGTCGCTTCTTCCGCTTTCAAAGAAAGCAGTATCACGGCTGCCTTGGTCAACGGCGTGACCTTGGAGAAATCGCTCGGTATTTTCTCATTCGGATGGCGTGGCATCAGATCTCCTATTCGTCCTCAATCCAACGCTTGAGCAGACTGGCAGCCCCGTCCGGATTCTGACCCACCAACTCCGCGACCTGATCGAGCATGTTCTGCACTCGCACCTCGTCGTCTTCGATTTCAATGCCCGCGAGTGGCGACTCGCCCGATCCGGCTTCACCAATGATGTCCGCATCCATCGCCAGTGCTGGCGGGACACCCACGAGTTCTGCCGGTGTCGGCAAGTCGATCTTCTTGCCGGAGCGCTTGACCATCATCAACATCATGCCGACCGCAACCATCGCAAGCGCCCCCAGGACGACCTTGTCAATCAGCCCCCCACCTGCAGCCAATCCGCCGCCGCCGAGTGAACCGAATAACCCTGCTTCACTAAACCCCGCAACCGGTCCGAACTCGATCGGCACCATCGCGATTTTGACATCGCCTTGCACGGCTGTTCCGTCGGTCAGATTCGTCCGAAGATGCGGCGACACCGTGTCGCTGATCTGCTTCTCGATCTCGGCGAATCGAGTCGTCAACTCGTCGTATGGAATCGGCGTTGGTTCGGCAGACTCGTCTTCGCCTTTTTCCCGGCGAATCAACTGCTCGACATATCCCTCGGGCACATTGACAGAGGCGACAAGCGAGGTCGGCATCCCACGAGGATCGACGCGCTGCGTCACTTCGGTCCCAACCGCATTCTCAAACTCTTCCGTCGTTTCCTCCTGTTCAAACTTCGAGCCGGTGCCGCCCGCACCCTGATTGATGTCCAGCGTGGCATTCGATCGCACGCCGGGCTCAGCGCCACGAGATGCATCAGACTGCGTCGAACTCGAAGTCTCGCTTCGCTTTGGCATCGACAGCGTGCCTTCGTTCTTTGGGAGGTGCTTTTGAATCTGGGAATTGACCTTGGTGATATCAACCTGCGCGGTCACCGCAACCATCACGCCGGGGATGTACGAAAGCAGCGATTCGAGTTTCTCTCGTGTCTCCCGCTCGACGAGCGACTGGTGCTCGAGGTAACTTGATGATGCTAGATCACCCTCATCGGTTGGCTTGCGCGGCCGACCTGTTGTTGCGTCAACAACACTCACATTCTTAACTTCGAGACCCGCCCGTGCACCGGCAACCAGCCGAGCTGCCGCATCGACCGTCGCTTGTGAGAGCGGCGTTCCGCTTTGTGTGGCAATTGAGATCGAAGCAGTTGGTGCGCGTGACGCGCGACCGAGCCCGGGCGATTCGGGTGCGTGAATAATGACCTTCGCCTTGTCGATGTCCTTGAACTGACTGATGACCTGCCCGAGTTCGTTCTGCAGTGCGAACATGTACTGCTGCCGGTCTTTGGCTGCACTATTGCGCCAATCCTGGACGCCAATCAGATTGTTAAAGAGCAGCGTCGAGTCGGAGGGCAACGCGCCGTTCTGCCCGAGCGTCGCAAGTGCAGCCGTGCGTTCGGATGGCGGTATCAACACCTTGCCACCCTTCGATTGAACATCGAAGCCGGCAGCGTGCAACTGTGCGTAGATATCCTGTTGCGGATCATCCGTCATCAGTTCGACCATGCCGGGCTGACTCGTGTATTGCACCACGAGAAACATCGCCATGAGCACGATCACCGAGAGGCTGGTGATGAGCAGTTTTTGCGATGCACTCAGGTTCTTGAGTTGCGCCTGAATTTGTGCAAGTGCGATACGCAGCTTTTCCATGTTCCGGCCTCCGTGCCGCGGCTAGGACCGATCCTCGGTCGTTGTCGCTCACAAAGTCGGCACGCTGGTGTCACTTGCTGGATGTTCAATCGCGTGGTACGAGTGCTGCGCGTCGAGCGCAGAAACTGCCGCGCAAGAACCGCCGAGATCAGACGCGAATTGACTTGACCTCTTCGTAGGCGCCCATGACCTTGTTGCGGACGGACTGCAACATCTGAAAGGCCATGTCGGCCTTTTCAGTCGCCAGAATCACGCCTTCAACATCTTTGCGTTCGCCTGTAACCAGGTCTTCGACCGCGCGATCTGCATCCTGCTGCGCCGCATTGACCTGTTCGAGGCTCTTCAGCATCGCTTGCTTGAATGAAGCAGGTTCATTGCCGCCCGATGTTCGTTGCACTGGATTGGGGCGCACAGGACCGGTTCCGCCTGTGCTGATGAGTCCTATAGGATCGCTCATGGTTCATCTCCGCGCCGTTGCGCTGGTCGAACTCGTTGCCGCGCTCCGCGCGATGCTCGCCCGCTCCCGCAGGTCTCTGTCTATGCAAGCAACCGCAAAGCCTGTGCCATCATTTGTTTCGTTGTCTCGGCTGCCACAACATTGGCTTCGTACGACCGAGCGGCCTGCATGGCATTGATCTGTTCCATCGCCGGGCTGATGTCCGGATAAGGCACATACCCATTTTCGTCCGCGTACTCACTTCCCGGCATATAACGCAACCGAATCGCATTCGGATCGCCCTCGATGGACGATACATGGACACCCATCGTCTGACCAGCGCGCGTACTTGCGCCAGGGTCACCTGGCGTGAACATCACCATCCGTTTGCGAAACGGGTTCACATTGCCCTGGGCATCGAGCACGGTTTCTGCGTTCGCAATGTTCGCAGCGATCGCCGCCATGCGCGTCCGTTGTGCGATCATGCCGCTTGTCGAGATATCGAGTGTGCCATACATGCTGTTTTCCCTTCACTCAATCAGCCGACGCGCTCACTGATCGCGTTCTTGACGATACCTGCTCGGGCGCGATGGAGGTCTGCTGCCACACGGAACATGGCGGCATTCTCGACCAATGACTGCATGGTGCGCTCCAAATCACTCGCGTTGCGATCATGCGCGAGCACGCCACCTGTGGGTGTACGAGGACGAAGAACCAGCCCTCCCCCTTTAGATTGACCGATCTCACGCGACGACCCCATCTTCAACTCGCCGTGCATGCCGCCGTTGCGCTCGCGTCGATCCTGCACTGCTTTGCCGAGGACTTCTTGAAACGCCTGCGGCTTCACATCGACCGGTACAAAGTTCGGTGTTTCAAAGTTGGCAATGTTGTGCGCGATCAACTGTTGTCGCTGCGAGGCATACCGCATGGCGGCTTCGAGAGCCGGCAGCGAGCCCGCGTTGGACAGTTGATCAATGAACATTCTTGCGCCCTCCGCAACTCTTATGCCAAGGCGCTAGAGCGACTGGGCGACCAGATTGTCTTCTTTCCACTTCTTCAACTTCAAGCCAAGCGTCCGAACACCAATGCCCAGAGCCTCGGCGGTCTTTTGCCGATGCCCGCTAAATCGTTCGAGTGCATCCAGAATGGCATCGCGTTCAATGTCCGCCAGTTTCCGATGACCCCCCACCGTGACCTTGGGTTCATGCATGGAACCCAACTGCGTTTCACGACCGAGCGAACCATCAAGCCGTGACGGCGATTGCCCGGCGACTGCTTGCGCGAGTGGCTTGGCGAGCACGCGCGTTGGGATCAACCAAGGTTCGATCAACTCACGCGTAATCTGACGGCTATCCCCTCCGGACGACCGACGAACGCCACACAACACGACCGCACGCTCACAGATGTTCTGCAACTCTCGGACATTGCCAGGCCATTGGTAGTTCGTGAACAGTTTTACAGCATCAGAACTCATCTCGATCGTGCCGAGACCTTCACGCTCACAGATCTGACGCACGAACAACGCCGCCAGTTCCGGCACATCTGCCAGACGCTCGCGCAGCGGCGGCAGATGAATCGGCAACACATTCAAACGGAAGAACAAGTCCTGCCGGAAATCTCCACGCGCGGCCGACTGCGGCAGGTCGCGATTACTGGTCGCAATCACACGCACATCGACACCGATCGTCTGACTCGAACCAACCCGCTCGAATGCCCGCTCTTGCAGCACACGCAGCAACTTTGCCTGGATCTGTGGCGAAACCTCCGAAACTTCGTCGAGGAGCAGCGTCCCGCCGTCAGCAAGTTCAAATCGACCCTTGCGCAACTTGTCAGCACCGGTAAACGCACCCCGTTCATGCCCAAACAATTCACTCTCAAGGAGAGACTCGCTCAAGGCGGCACAGTTCACAGCAAGGAATGGCGTTTCGGCACGCTGGCTCAGTTCGTGGACTGCTTGAGCAACCACTTCTTTGCCTGATCCAGACTCTCCGGTGATCAAGACGGTCCCTTGCGACCCGGCGACGGCTTCGATTTGTGCTTTGACACGCCGCATCGCGGGAGAACTGCCGACTATCCGATCAAGTCCGCGAACACCTCCCTCAGGCTTGGCTGGTCCTGTGGAACGACGGAGCAAGTTGTTTTCTTTGACCAACTTGGTGTGTTGGAGTGCTCGCTTGACAGCGATGATCAGTTCATCGCCTTCAAATGGCTTGGTGAGGTAATCAAATGCACCATGCTTGATGGCTTCGACGGCTGTCTCGATCGCGCCAAACGCCGTCATCAGGACCACCGGCAACTCTTCGTCAATCGAGCGGATGCTTTCGAGCAATTGAACGCCGGTCATGCCAGGCATTTTCAGATCGCTGACAACAGCGTCGGGTCTCTTCAGGCGAATCTTTTCGAGTGCGGCCCGTCCGCTTTCGGCGACCACCACATCAAACCCGGCGCGGCGTAGCGTGGTCCCCACGCTGTCACGCATCATTTCTTTGTCATCAACAACCAGAACTGTGCTCATCGTACTGACTCCAGTCACTTTTTCAGGTGTTCGCGTCATGCGTTCACTCAACCCCACACGCCTCCGGACAACCAGCCCGATCGACACACGCCTGAGGGATCGCGATATCAAACCGCGTTCCTCCAAACTGCCCGCCCGGCGAGACGCTCACGCGTCCACGATGGGCCTCAACGATGCGATGGACGATCGGGAGACCCAATCCCGTGCCAGTGGCTCTGGTTGTAAAGAACGGGTTGAACATGCGTTCGGTTACCTCTTCCGTTACACCCGGGCCACTGTCCTCCACACGAATCAACACCATCGGACCCAATCCCGAGTCATCCGCAAATTCCGCGCTCGTGCGCACATCAAGCGCCACTCGACCCCCGCCTTCAGGGGCCTGTTCACCCGCTGCCTCGACCGCATTGCGAACAACATTCGTCAACGCCTGCACCAGTAAGCTTGAATCGGCAGCGACGATCAGCGATTCTCCCGCGTCGGTAACCGTGATGGAGGGCGATTCATCACCCGCACAGAGATCCGCACAACGGGCGATCGCCTCATCGAGCACCATCGCGACCGGGACATCCTCCACATGAACGCGTAGCTCCCGGCTGCAGACAAGGACATCGTTCACGATCGCATCCAGCCCGCGGACGGCGCTTCCGATTCGTTCTGCCAGTGCTTGCTGCTCGGATTGCCCGACCAGATCAGAAACCAACATCCCCGCATAAAGCCCGATCGACCCGAGTGGATTGCGTACTTCGTGCGCGATGCCAGCCGCCATTTCACCCAGAGCCGCAAGCCGGCGCGATCGCTCCAACTCCCTGTTGGCATCATGCAACTCTCCCTTCAGCCGGACAACTTCCTCGCGCAGCTTGCAGTGGGTCTGCTCAAGGCGACTCGTCACCTGATTGAAGGACTCCATCAGGTCCGCAAGATCGCCTGCATTCACACTTGGTACTTTGACATCTATTTCGGCGTGGGTCGCGGTCGACATCACTCACCCCTCTCTGTCTTGAAAGATCGGGCGAGGCGTGGTGGTTGATACGCCCTGATACGCATTGGCAGCAGCCGATTGACGACCGAGACCGTTGATCTCGTCCGCAATATCGGTTCGCGCCTGCTCCAGCCAAGCGCTTGTTTGCTCGTCACGCTGAGCGATCGATTCGGCCGCCTTCTCGATCGCTGACAACCGACGCATGAGCATCTGTTGGGTGGGTTCGGCGAGCGTGGCTGACAACTGAGTCCAACGAGCAACACCCGATTCAAATCGAGGAGCGAGTTGTTCCAGTTGATCAATGAACACCGTGCGTTGTTCGAGCAACCCCAACATGGGCTCGACCGCGCCTGCGTCCATCAGGTTCTGCTGTTGTTGTCCGAGCGCTTCGAGACGGTTGTACGCCTCGGTCATTTCGTCAAGCGTGTGCTCAAACTCTTCGCACCATTTGCCGGATCCTCCGGCTTGCTCGTGGGTCATCCTGACCTCCTCTTTTTTCAACCGTCCCCGGCTGCATACAACACTGAACTCGATTCGAGCCAACGCTCCCAGTCACGCTGGGTCATTGGCAGATTTGGATCGTCCCACACTTCGGCGGGCAGACTCTCATAAAACAGTCGCGCCCGTTCGTTCGCGGTCTTGGCTGCTGACAGATTGCCCTCGCGGACATACGCATTGACAATCTGCACCAACGCAACCAGTGATGCCGGATCGCTCGGGTACCGCTCGCGTGCAGCGTTGTACAGCCGAACAGCTCGTTCGCTATCGCCAAGATCAAATGCGCAGTCACCGAGGTAGAAATACGCGTTGCGCAGGTGCAGATTCGCGAGCGCATCGCGCCGCTGAGGGTGCGTGGCTTCAAGATCGGTCCGTGCTGATTCATACAGTTCCATCGCGCGGGTCAGGTTGTCCTGCCGCGTTGTCGTAAGCAGTTTGCGATCCTGATCTGTCAGCGAGTTTTCGAGTTGCTTGTCGATGCTGTGCGCATTGAGTCTGTACGACTCCGCCAGGTTAAACCGCAGCCTCGGCGTTCCAACGCCACCCGCTCTCGCCAGCGCTTCTTCAAACCCCTCGATAGCCCGCGCGTGTTCACCACGCCTGAACCGAAACTCTGCAAGAGCGGAGAGTGCAGGGACATAGTTCTGGTTGTTCGGACCTCCAATATCACCAGCAATCACACGCTCAAGAAGCAACTCGGCATCATCATCGTTTTCTGGATCGTCATCAAGCAGGTAGACCTGTGCGAGCGGCACATGGCTCATGTCGGCAAATCGACCAAGACCCGAAGCACTCAGCCCACGATCACGATCGTCAATCAGTTCCTTGTAGAGTTGGCCGGCTTCGCGATAGTGCCCGCGGGCACCCATTGTCTGGGCCAAATGGAATCGGGCTTCAGGTTGCCTCGCATCCGTGGGCAGATCGGTCATGAACTGGCGAAAAACATCGGCTGCCTCGTCTTGATCTCCTGCCCGGTCGTACAGCGTCCCCGCTTCCCACAGCGAATCGGCATAGGTCTTCAGATTGCTCACGATGAACGCGCGGGCGTGCATCCGGTAGAAAGTCGCCGCCTGGATACGAAGTCGCTGCACTTCGCGCTCTGTCGACGGGTCAAGTTCTGGACCAAGCGGCCCTTCGATCTTCTGCGCAAGGGCAACAACGCGATCGGCCATGACGCGGTGCGCAATCGCCAACGCTTCCAAGACGCGCGGCGGTGCGGACTCAATTGGATACAAATGTCCGGCGAGTTCGGCGTATCGGAACGATACTTCAATATCCTGCTGCGCCAACTGATCGCGGAAGATACTCAACAGGCTATCGAGAATGACATCACGCTTGTCGATCGCAGCCGGTTCATTCGCGCGTACTTGTGCGCCGAGATCACCAAAGATCTGCTGCGCGGATTCATGCTGTCCGAGTGTCGCTTCCATAAGCGCCATGCCATGCTGAGCGTGGACTCGAACATCGTCGGGCTGGAAGCGATCCAGAACACCCATGTACTCGTCTCGCGCGCTCGCGTAGTCTTCCTGCTGTTCGTAAAGACGAGCCCGAAGGAGTTGTTCCTGAGCTTGTTCAGGCGAACCTTCGGGGATCAGCCTTTGTGCCAAATCAAGTTGCAGCTGTGCCTGGTCTGTGGCGAGCCCATCCAGATAGGCCCGAGCGAGCAATAACTGCAACTGGGAACGAGGCAGCGCAGACGCACTGGCAATACGAGGCATCGCCCGCAACAATCGCGTGATGGCCGCTTCAGGCAGACCTTGCTCAAGTTCCGATTCACTCTGTTTACCGATGACCCACGCTCGATCGTCAACAGGTAGCGCCGGATCCGACAGCATCCGCGCGAGCAATTCTTCCGCTTCTTCAAAACGAGGGGGATTCGCGCGAAGATGCTTATCGACTATTTGTCGTGTCAGACGGACCTTGAGCCCGTCGCCGTCTCCGGTGATCTGTTCGATTCGAGCGCTCGCCGATTCAATTTCGCCTAATGAGAGATAGCAATTGGCGATGAGCGATTGATCGTCATCGGTCAGCCGCGCACCTGTTTCTTCTGCCAGTCGCATGGCCGCCAGTGCGTTGCGGTAGTTGACTTCCTGATCTAGACCGAGCGAGTTCTGTCCGCTATAAATGGAACGCGCCAGCAGTTGATGAAACCGAGCTGTTTGTTCCTGAGAAAGTTCGGAACGCCCGATGTAGGGCAGAATGCGCGTATTGAGCGCTTCGATCGCGCCGGCGTATTCTTCACGCTCCATCAGGGTGGTCACATGCTTGAACGCCGGTTCAAAATCGGGATCTGGTTTGGTGGCCACGGCATACGCCAACCCCGCGACCAGAATCGCCGCCGCCCCAACCAGTGCGGGGACCTGCCACAACTCACGCCACCCAGCGCGAACCTGTTCGACAGGATCAAGCGTTGCGTCAACCGTAGGTTCGGTTGGTTGATCTTCTGTTGACATTGTCTCTTCAGACAAATCCGGACTCCCGACAGCGTGCACAAGACACTCTTTCGAGAGGTATCGGAACAGCCAATGACTCACAATCGAACTAGAGCGTTATGCGCATGAAGCAACACCGTCTTCGGCCAAAACTGCGCTTTATGACTCAGTTTCCGGACCTTCAGGCTCGACCCGCACGACCACGGCGACCTTCGCCAGTTGATCACCCCGGTGCCGACCGTTGCGATCGACCATTGCGAGCGCAGCGACAGGTGGCATAAGCCACTTGATCGTGTTGCGAATCAGAGCCCGGCGCAGACCGATCGAAAAAGCCTGTTCAGGTGGAATCCCAACCCGCACAATTCGAGCGCCTGTCATCCATTTTCCGATCGTTCTGGCTGCCCACCATTCAGACACCGTCCCAATAACCCCCCCGCAGAGGAACACCGCGGGGATTGAAGTCCACGCATCGCCAGGCATGATCAGCACCTGCAGACTCAACAGCGTTCGGTAATTGATCCCGTAGAGAGCCGAGACGATCGCGACCGCGACCGCAAAATCGACACCCGTCGCTGCGAAACGGCGTGATGGTTCCGCAAGCACATACAACGGGGGGATCGAGATCGCATCATCGTCCAGATCACCCTTCAGAACGACGACGAGCACCGCGATCACGACAGCTGTGACAATCAGTGCCAAGAGCCGAAACTCGTCTCGCGTGAACACATCACGACTCGGCAATGGTCCTTCAAACAACACCGCGCCGGTGCCGAGTGAGACATCCCGCGCGTGCAGTGTCGCCATCGCAGCCGGGCGTCCGTCGACCTCCTGCCGCTCCCACTGAAGTGTCACAACCCTCGGTCCTTGTGCGAAAACCGGTACCACACCAGTTCGATCGCCCAGTGGCAGGTCGACCAGCACCGCAAGCTGACCGGCATCAAGAGCAGATACTCGACCGACACCATCCCCTCGTTCGAACACATAGTTGCCAGAGCCGACCGACCAGACCTCCGAAGCGGCAGGCAGGACCTCCATCACGGAACTTCCATCCAGGACGAGGTCACCATCAATCAACCGCAGCGTGCTCAGGGTCGTCTGCTCGCGATCGGTTGTTGCGACCATGATGCCCTCTGAACTGGACCACACGCGATGCACAGATGAAGCCGATTGAGCAATGCCAGTAAACTCGGTCCACGCTCCTCTCAGCAATACATGGACGGCAGCACGACCGTCGTCATCCTCCACGACGACCACAACCAGTTGTGCTGAGGCCGCCATCGAAGTCACAATCCCGTCGCTCGCAAGAACCGTGTAAGGGTCGAATCGACTCGTCGGCTTGTATGCCCACCCAATGCCCCGTTGCACCGCTCGCAAGCCCTGCACGCGAATCACTTCAGATTGATCAGGCCCGACACCTCGTAACGCGATGAGCACTTCGCTGTCGCGAGCTGTGATCGCCATCGGCCGGTCGTTGATGGTTCGTGCGAGTTGCGCCGAAGCGAGCAGGTCTTGCGAAGCATCGTCCTGAGGGGGGAAATGAACCAGAACATTCAGCCCGCTCCCGGGTCGACTGCTGTGATCAGGCATGATGAGCCACGCGTGCGTCTGTCCGCCGAGCACACTCGGTGGACTAATCGCGGCATGTGAAACCTGCGCCGTTGCAACAGCAGGCAGGACAACAAACCAAATCAACAGAAGCAACTGCATCAACCGCCGGGGTGACTTCACGGCCTTGTCTCGGCACCCGACGGAGCATCGAGATCATAGATCATTTCTATTCGATAGCCGCGGACGAGCCGTTCGAGATCGAACGCAGCGGGCCGTAGTGGTTTCCGCTGCGGGTCATAGAGCGACATCCGAACGACCGTTCCATCAGCAAGCGACAGCGTGACCTTTTCAGCGATGCGAGGCTTGGATCGCGCATCGCCCACGACGGTCACATATCCATACCGGTCCAGCGTCGACTCAACCTGCGTGGTGCCTTGTTCGGTGACGAAAGCGACGAATATCGGTTCAAGCGTTGCCGCATCAAACTGATATCGAAAGCGCCCGCCTTCGACAGTTGATTCAATCTGATATCGGCCATCGATTTGTTCGACGCCTCCGATGACCTTCAACGGGTCGATCGGCGTGATTCCAAGCAAACCAATGAGATCGCGTGGATATATCGGGACACCGAGTACGCCTGCCTTATCGAGGGAGACGAGTTCATGCCGCCCGACCACGACTGATTTGGCGTTCGGATCAACCATATCGATCCACCAGTACACAGCGTCGTTTGAACCGAGGTACAACTGCACCTTGCCCAGTTTGCCTAATGAAAGTGCGACCTTGCCAGGTTGCTGGATCTGCAAATGACCTTGGGCCTGTTCGCGCAGCGTGCTGCCGTCGGCTTGAGTCCCCGTGACCTGCACACTCGCGCGTGCCCACACCTCGCTCAGAGCGTCGGCTCGCATGTTGTGCGATTCGACCAGTTCAGTCAGTCCGATGTCGCGGATCGGGTCTGGGCCGCGCGGGGTTGTCTGACACCCGCCACAAAACCCGACAACAAGGACGACTACAGCAAACCAACCACTCGAATGGATCCAAGACATCAGCTTCCCTTTCTGGGTGATCCTGCATCCATATTCATGATGTTGCCGATCTGATCAGTTGCCGCTTCGATCGCTTCATCGTCCATGCCCGGATCAATGACCTCACTGAGCGTCTTGTCTTGATCGCCGCGCCGTCGCACCTGCATCGATCCTTGCACACCGCGTTTGGCGTCGGCTGGGACTCCCCCCTCGTAGATCAAGAGCCGCTTGCGAATCAAAGCAAGAGCAAGCACGAAACGGAATGCAATTCGGCGTGGTTCGACGGTCTCGTGCAACTGCTCGAACAGGTCCAGCAGTTCTTCATCATCCAGAAGTTGTTTTGGTGTGCTCGTCTCATCTCCGATCACGCCACGCCAGAAACCAAACAACGCGAGGGGTGGTTGCGGCCGTGCTCCGGATTGCCAGGCATCTTCCGCAAAATCAAGCCTGGCGAGATCTTCCTGCTCAGGCACTTCGACGAGGGTGGCGACATAGCGTTCGCCCGTTTCCAGCACACGCCCGGATTGGGCGCATTGGCGAGTGGGTCGAGCAACGAGATACGACGGTCCGGCGATAGACATTGATACAGTCTATTCGCTCGAGTTGCCCCAGTTGTCGTCGCAAGTGACCTCGTAGAACCGTTCCTTCGAACCGCCCTCCCCGACGCGAAATCGAACGCATGATGCGCACTTGGGACATCGGGCGACATACGCTGCACCATCCCGACTCCGAGCCACCCGGCGATAGGCGCCGGCGCACAAAAACCGTACACCGATCCAGTTCGCGTTGGTCTGTGGTTGGATTGCTTGTTTTCTGTGCAACGATCACCCTCGATTCGTCGTATCTATCGTCACCGCGAAGCCCACGCCACGAGCATTGACTGTGGCGAACGGACACGCTGGCCCGATAGAATTTGGCGGCGAAACCACTTTCGGGTCTCACAAGCCGATGTTCGGACAATTCTCGCACCTGCGACGAGTTTTGGGCTTATGATTCCCGCTATCGCTGACATTTGTGCAATCGACTTTTTGTATGCTCATCTGAGTCGTTCCTGTTGGAGAACACCCGTCCCGATGATCTCGAAGCCGACCTCAACCGCAGCTTCACTGACGGTCCTGCCGGACCCGCCAGACCCACCGACACCAATCGGGGTCATTGCGGGTGGTGGGCAATTGCCGATCGCGGTCGTCCGAGGTTTGCGTGAAGCAGGGCACGCAGTCCACGGGCTTGGCCTGAGCAGACAGTTTGATCGTGATCTCCCTCGGTTGTGTACGACATTTCGCGAGGTGGGCCTGATGCGCATCGGCAGTTGGGCGCGCGTCCTTCGCAGGCTCAATGTTCACCACGCCATCATGGTCGGTTACGTCGACAAAGCAAAGTTGATGCACGATCCGTGGCGTGTGCTCAAGTACATCCCTGATATGCGGACGGCCAGAGCGTGGTATCGCCACTTGCGCCACGACCGACGGTCGCACGCCCTTCTTGGCGCTATCGCCAGTGAACTCGATCACGATGGGGTGTCGCTGATTGACTCGACTTATCCGATCCCGGACCAGATGGCCGTCGCGGGGTTGATGACTCAAAAGCGACCAACACCACAGCAGATCGCTGACATTCAGTTTGTCTGGCCCATTCTCAATGACATGCTGCGACTCGATATCGGGCAGGCCATCTCCGTGCGTGATCGCGATGTCATCGCGGTCGAAGCGGTCGAAGGCACAGATCGGATGATCGAACGCTCCGGCGTTTTGTGCAAAGCCCGCGGCTGGGTCTTGTGCAAAGGCGCACGAGTCGGTCACGACCGAAGAAGCGATGTGCCAACGGTCGGCCTGCGCACCATTGAAAAACTCTACGAGAATGGTGGGCGAACGCTGGCTGTCTCCGCCGGTAATGTCATCATGCTTGAACGAGAACGCATGGTGGATGCTGCCGATCGATTGGGCGTTTCAATTGTCGGTGTCCCTGTCGCAAACGAAAATCTCGCAACCATTCTCAGCGGAACCGTCGATGCCTCATTGCGTGAGCCCAAGACCTCAACAGTTGTGGCTCCGATTCGATGATTGAATCATTCGTCAGTCGAGGCGGACTCAAACTTCAACACGCGCTGAGTTCTTTTGATATCGACCCGACAGGGTGGCGTTGTGCTGACCTTGGTGCGAGCACAGGCGGGTTTACCGACTGCTTGCTCAAAGCCGGAGCCAGCGAGGTGTACGCGGTCGATACTGGGTACGGCATTCTCGCGTGGTCACTGCGCAACGACGATCGCGTCCATGTTATGGAACGATCGAACGCGATTCACACTTGTCCCCCACCAGAGGTCGTGAGACTTGGCGGGCTCGACCTCGTCGTCATTGACCTGGGTTGGACGAGGCAACAGCACGCCCTGCCGGCCGCCAGACAGTGGATTCACGACGAAGGTCGCGTGATTTCGCTCATCAAGCCCCACTACGAACAAGCACAGTCATCCGATCGTCGCTCGCCGCGCGGCATTCTCGATGACGCGGAAGCCGAACAGATCGTTGATCGGGTTGCAGCCGAAATCGCACAAAGCGATTGGTCCGTTCAGGGCCTCGTCGAAAGCCCGATTCGTGGCGGGAAAAAAGCGAGCAAAGGCAACCGCGAGTGGTTGGTTCATCTGACACCAACAAATTGACCACACTCACACCGGCTTGGGTGCAGGCCAACCCGAAGTTGTTTCCACCTTCGCGTGCAATGAGGTCCAGAGTGTGTCCAGAAGATCTGGCAACCCATGTCCGGCAGCCGCGGATATAGAAAAAACCGGTACATCTGCACCGAGGCGCAGTTCGCTGCGAAACGCGCGCACAATCTCATCAAGCTCGGCGATATCCGGAAACAGGTCTGCCTTGTTCATCGCAATGATCTCGGGCTTTTCCGCGAGATCTGCCGAATAGGCTTCCAGTTCCTTGCGTATGAGCCGATAGTTGTCAACCGGTGTCCCCACCTCTGGCAGGGGGTCAATCAGATGGACAATCGCGCGTGTTCGTTCGGTATGTCTCAGGAATGAATGGCCGAGCCCGGCGCCGTCAGCCGCACCCTCGATCAACCCTGGAATGTCGGCGATGATGATTCGTCGCATATCGTCAAGAATCGCGATGCCGAGTTGAGGCGATAGCGTGGTGAATGGATAGTCCGCGATTTTGGGCTGGGCCTTCGTCAGTCGACTGAGCAAAGTCGACTTACCAGCGTTGGGCAACCCGACAAGTCCAACATCGGCGATCAGTTTCAGTTCGAGTCGAAGAAGACGCTCTTCACCGGGTTCGCCGGGAGTCGTCTTTCGAGGTGCCTGGTTGGTTGAACTCTTGAAGTGTTCGTTGCCGAAACCGCCGCGCCCACCTTTGCACACCACCACTCTGTCGCCCGGCCCGATGTCGTGCAGGAGTTCGCGTGTCTCTTCGTCATAGACCATTGTGCCAGCGGGTACGCGAATGATCAGATCATCTGCCGCCTTACCGAACTGTTGTTTGCCGCGTCCCTGATCGCCGCTCTTGGCTTTCCAGAGCCTGACACCCTTGAAATCGATGAGCGTGTTGAGCCCTGGGTCTGCGACAAATATGACATCACCGCCGCGTCCGCCGTCACCACCGTTCGGGCCACCCTTTGGAAGGAATGCTCCACGGTGAAAAGACAGACAGCCATCGCCGCCTTTGCCTGCTCGAACATCAATTATGGCGCGGTCAATAAACACGCTACAAGGATACGCCGTCGAGATTCAGATGCACGCGGTTGGGGTCGAATCACGCAACTCGGCGCATAAACCCATTTTGGAACGGCTTGAGCAGCCGATCGCGGTCGCCGGTCCTGGCAAATCGCGTGAACGCCACAGCCATTTTTGCCGGTCCGGGCTCTGCGATATCGCACCATACGACATTGCCGATGACAAACACCGCTCGACCCGGGCCAACATCCCCGCCCTCGATCGCCGATTCAGGGAGCTGGATCTGAATGGCGATCTGTGTCCCCGGCTCGATCGGCACATCCAATTCGAATCGAGCACCACCCTCACTCAGGTCGTACGCGTGGCCATGCCGCGTGAACACGGTCTCATCCATCGTTCGGACAGAGAGTGTCGTGTACATCGGAGATGTGGAAAATCGTTCAAACTTGCGACGGTCGATTGGTTGGTTCATCAGGTTCAGCCTCCTGCTATCGGGTCTTCAACGACATCCATCGGCCGAACCGACGGTGCCGGGTCAACCTGATCACCCCGTTACACCCATTCATCCAGATTTTGGTGTTCAGACCACCCGATTTCAGGTAGATTCTAGCGAATCCACAGCGTTTGCCGAGATTTTCACCTCAACGCCCGTGATCTTCAGACCCAATCGGCGACCGAGTTCTGTGAGCGTCTCATCAGAGACTTGCCCGAGAATCTCAGCGCTCAAATCTTCTGGGACATCCATGACCTGCCCTTCCGGTGTCATGACATGCACATGGGCTGCGAGGTCTGCGTCAAACCGACAAGGCATGGTGCCTCGCGCACTCGATATCCGCCGACAAAGCCCACTCTCGACAAATGAATCCAGCGAGTTGTACACCGTCGCAAGACTAATGGTCGGCTTTGCATCATCGAGGATGTGGAGTAACTCCAGAGCGGTCGGATGGGTTTCAGTTTGCGCAAGCGCCTGATACACCCGCGCACGCTTGGCTGTGAATCGAAGCCCGTGCGACTGGAACAGCCGCCGCGTGGCGTCAATGTCGGGCGTTTTCTTCGAATGTCCGGCCGATGACATGGTGTTTATTGTACGCCGCGTGGTGGCGTGCGTCGTCAAGGTTCTCGGACGACGGGTGTTGGCTTCAGAAGGCCCGATCAACGACGGCTTTGGTCAAAAACTCGAGCAATGACTTCGCATCACTTTTACCAAGACACGCCAGACACGATTTTGCTTGCTCAACTCGATCGACTGCCTCGCGGCGAGCGTGCTCGATCGAGCCTGTCGTGTCCAACGCCCCAGCGAGGTCTCGTGCATCAACGCCGTCTGCCTGCTCGGCAAGCAAGTCGAGCAGGCGGACCGTTTCGAGTCGCTGCGCATTGTCAGCGTTCACAAGATGATGAATCACTGGAAGCGTCAGTTTGCCGGTTTTCGCATCTTGACCAACACTCTTCCCGACCACGCGTTCCCTCCCGGTCAGGTCGAGCAGATCATCCTGAATCTGAAACGCCGCCCCGAGATGCAACCCAAACGCGTCGAGCGCATCACAGACCTCTGCAGCCGCGCCGGATGCGAGCCCCCCAAGACGGCACGAAGCCCCGATCAATGCGCCTGTCTTTCGGCGGACGATCGCTTCATAAGTCGTCTCATCGATCGAAAAGTTCTCGCGATGATGAAGTTGGAGCAACTCGCCCTCACACATGTCCATACTGGCGCGCCCGATGACGAGTGCCGCTTCGGGTCGCCGCGTCTGCGAACAGAGGTGGTACGACGAAGCAATCAGGAAATCACCGAGAATCACCGCTGCCTCATTACCTCGCAACTTGTTGACCGTCAGCCCTCGTCGGCGCACTTCTGCTTCATCGAGCACATCGTCGTGGACAAGCGTTGCCATATGCACCATCTCTGTCACGGCTGCCAGCGTGATGTGATCGGCATCGAGGGTTTGGCTTGCATCTGCTCTGGTTGCGAGCCCGCACAAGAGCACAAGCGTTGGTCGGAGCATTTTGCCACGATATCGCTCGATGTGCGCACATAACGCACTTACCGGAGGAAGCGCCGAGACGAGCTGCTCGTCAAACCTTGATTCAACTTCGACAATCTTGTCAGCAAGGAAAGACTGGACGCTCAAGAGGTTCTCGGGCAATTCGAGGAGTGCGTGCATGCTGGAATAGTATGCGACTACTCGGCTCGTTCAGCGACGATGTAGCACACGAAAGTCTCGCAGGCTTCACCTTTGAGAGTGGGCTTGAAGACTCCGTTACCCCCGCCCTTGCCGTCATCGCCTTCCCAGTACACCGTCACGGGTCCAAACCCGCATTCCGCGAGCAGGTCACGCAATTCCGGAAGCGTCCAGACTCTCCAGTCATAGTGGAACGCACGCTTCATACGCGTGCCATCTTCAAAATCGAAGTGGATGTAGCACTGCACGCGGCCTGTGATTGGGTTGAATTTGTCCTGCTCCCACACATAAGTAAATCCATCGAGCGGGCGTTCTTCTTCGACATCAAGAAATGCCTCTGAACCGCCGTAGAAATCAAGGAAAAAAACACCGCCAGCCGCGAGACTCTCTCGAACCGCACGGAAATACTGCGCGAGTTTCGCTCGCTCCTGGAAGATCCAGTAACTGAAGTTCATCGCCAGGATGCAGTCCATATCCCGAGCAGCGGTTGAATCCAGCACATCGCGACTGAGCAGATGGATGCGTTCCTGCTGTTCGGCTGAGAGTTCACTCACATGGCGCTTCATGCCCCATTCGAGCGTTGGCTGGTCGATGTCCAGCCCCCACGCTTGGTTGGTTGACCGACGGCGTACCCATTCGGCACACGAATTCCCGGTCCCGCAGAAGTCCTCTCTGAGTCGGTCTGCCCGTCGACCTCTCAGTTTCTTGAAAACTCGATCAACAAAGTCGATCTCTGCTTCGACATTCTGCACGCTTCGTTCGTACAGATTGTGCTTGTCAGCGGTTTTAGCGGTCAGGGCACTCTTCTTTCGTTTGGGCTTCTTGCTCATACGGCGGTGAGTGTAGCGATCTTCGAGAGGTGTGTGGGGAGGGCCTAAACTCTGGCCGGCTCAGGAGACGCGACTCATGCGATTGACAATGGTTGGAACCGGATATGTCGGGCTCGTCACGGGGACCTGCTTTGCCAACACAGGCAATGATGTGGTGTGTCTTGATCTCGATGCGTCCAAAATCGAGCGACTGCGCAACGGCGAATGCCCAATCTATGAGCCCGGGCTTGAGGAGATCATCCGCAAGAACATCGCTGCAGGCCGATTGAAATTCACCACGGATCGCGACGAGGGCTACGCGAACGCCGATGCAGTCTTCATCTGCGTAGGAACGCCGACCGCGCCGGATGGTCATACCGATCTCAGCTTCATCGAATCGGCAGCCGATGACATTGCAGCCGTCATCGCTGCGCAGCCTGTCGGGAGCCAACCAAAAACAGTGGTCGTCAAAAGCACAGTTCCAGTCGGGACGACACTCGCTGTGCGCGACCGCATTCGAAAGGCGGTCGGCGATCGACCATTCCACATCGCCAACAACCCAGAGTTTCTCAAAGAAGGCGATGCGGTCAGCGACTTCAATCGGCCTGATCGTGTGGTCGTCGGTGTCGAAGACGAACCCACAGGCGAGTTCTTTCGTGACCTCTATGACCCATTTGTGCGCAACGGCCACCCAATCTATGTCATGGACATCCTGTCATCGGAAATGGTGAAGTACGCTTCAAACAACTTCCTTGCAACCAAAATCAGTTTCATCAATGAGATCGCCAACTTGTGCGAAGCATTCGGCGCAAACATCAATCGCGTTCGCGACGGCATGTGCTCCGACAAACGCATCGGCCGACAGTTTCTCTACCCCGGCCTCGGCTATGGCGGCAGCTGCTTTCCAAAAGACACTCTCGCCTGCATCGCCATGGGTGAGACCAGCGGCACGCCCGCTCATGTTTCCGTCGCGGTCAACAAGACCAACGAACTGCAACGCGAGCGTTTCTTTGAAAAGATCGTCGGTCACTTCGAATCTCGCGGCGGGCTCCAGGGCAAACGAATCGCTTTTTGGGGGTTGGCGTTCAAGCCTCGAACCGACGACATTCGCAAAGCGCCTGCCCTGACACTCGTAGAGCGTGTGACGGCGGCAGGTGCGACAGCGATCGGGTTCGATCCGGTCGCAGGTCCGAACGCCAAAGCCGAACTCGGGGACAGTCTGACGCTGGCGAACAACATGTATGAGGCCGCCCGCGGCGCTGATGCGGTCGTGATCTCCACCGACTGGGATGACTTCAAAAGTCCCGATTTCGGGCGTTTGGCCGACCTGATGAGAGAGCAAACAATCTTTGATGGCCGAAACCTGTACCGCAGACAACATCTTGGTCAACTCGGGTTCTGGTATCACTCGGTAGGCCGAGCGCCGGTTGTGCCGTCCTGACTGGCATTCCACCCTCAATTGCCAGTATGCTTGAACCATGCTGAGTTCAGTCATGGTTTTCTGTGCGAGTGCGATAGCAGCCGTTGTCGCTGATCAACCGAACGGAGTCAAACAGCTCGATCGACCGAATATTCGTGGCACTGTCACATCCATCGATGGCGCCGCGATCGGTCAGGCTGTGGTGGTGATCGTTGATGCCGAATCGGGGCTACCGCTCTGCTCACCAGGTTGGGTGACCTTTGCCGAAGCATCGCGCGATGAAACACGCGACCCAGTGCAGACGATCGTGTATGCCCAAACCGATGATCAGGGTCAGTTTGTGTTCAAGGATGTCCCCCCAGGTCGGTATCGACTGATCGCCCAGCGTTGGCCGAGCGACAAAGCGGCGCTCGCGCCACTCGCAGAACACACGGCGACGGTCGAGATGCTCGGCCAAACCAAAGCGTTCAGTGTCACCGATGTAGATATCGTTGACATGGCGCTGCGCCCTGAGGGCAAAGGCACACTGACTGTGCGGTGTGAATCTGCAAACAACGAGACGCTCCTTGTCCTGAGCACAGGAGCCACGCGCGCCGATCCAATTCTCAGTTTTGCCGGTTGGAGCGGGCCGTTCATGAAAAAGGGCATCGCCTGGAATCGCATGCCTAGCGGCGAAACGACTTTCATCGGACTTCCCGACGGGACCTACCACGCCGCCATCTTCTCAGCAGACAACAATCCTGGGTTTGGTCAGGGCACCGTCGAGGTCAAAGAAGATCATCGCACGACGATCGAACTCAACTGGGTCGCCGCCTGGTCGAATGGCATGCACGCCCCCCCACCGACACTGGTACCAACGGTTCAATTGCTTCGCGCGTCAGCAGTGAAAACCCCGGACCAACTCGTCACACTTCTCGAGTCGCAAGACATTCCGTTTCCCAAACCGCAGACGATGCTTGAGTATCTATCCATGGCGACACCTCTCGTCGGACGGAAAGTCCGCCTGAACGATGATGCTGCTGCGATTGAGGCGCAAGACCTCCTTGCGGCATTTGGATACATCAGCATGGAGGAGAGTCTCAAAGCCCAGGGCCGAACACCGAACGCATGGCGGGCACCGAAAGTGACCGTGGTTCCAATCGAGGAACCCGTGGAATCGACCAACGATGGTGGATGAGTCATCATCAAAATCACCCGTTGACGATCGTGGGCAGCCCTGTTCTCTGGCGATGCTGTCGCGAAGGCAGATTGCGTGGCGTGCGCTTGGCCTCCCAAGTGTCACTCCTGATGATCAAACCAGAGAGGAGCAAGCATTCACGGTTGTTGGAGAGACCCTCGCTGCACTTGCAGGTGCTGTCGTTGGGGCGGTTGTTTATGCAAAGATTGTCATCCCGGCTGTGCCCATTCCCTTCGGCAATCTCGGGCTGTACACCGGATGGGTCGTCATCCCTGTCATCTTTGCTATGCTCGCGTGGTATTTTTTCCTGAACTCCATCCGCATGAAACGATCGGGGCGCATCATCAGCATTTACCTCGCTCATCGAAAGTGCGCTTCGTGTGGCTATAGCCTCGATGATCTGCCAAAAGCCGACGATGGATGCGTTCAATGTCCGGAGTGTCAGGCAGCGTGGAGATTTGATCGCCTCGGTCCATCGAGCAAGCCGAGCAACTCATGACGACCGCAGTGTGTAGTCTTGGACCTGATGACAAACCAACTGTCGTGTGCGCTGATTGGCTTGCATTCTGCAAATATCTGCGTCCGACATCAGTCGATTTGTTCTATGTCGATCCGCCCTTCGCAACTGGACGGACACAGTCAGGATCGGTCAGCACCTATGACGACTCGTGGGCCAGTATTGATGACTGGGTCAGCTGGTTGCGCGAACGACTTGGTGCGACATTACCCCTGATGAAACCAAGCGGATCGTTGCTTCTGCATATCGACTGGCGAACCAGCCACCACGCTCGGCTCGTCCTCGATGATTTGCTCGGACCGGATCACTTTGTCAACCACCTGATCTGGTCGTACGGGCTCGGCGGGTCGTCTCCTCGCCGATTTGCCCGCAAACATGACGACATTCTGTTCTACGCGATTGATCCCGATCGCTATTGGTTTGAAGCGCCAATGGTCCCGGCACGCAGTCGACGGATGAAAGGGCAACAGAAAAAAGCAACGGATGTCCTCGATATCCCCTCATTGAACAATATGGCAGCCGAACGCACCGGCTATCCCACACAGAAACCGCTTGCGCTGCTCGATGTGCTTGTGCGATCATGCTGCCCACCTGACGGTCTGGTTTTTGATCCATGCTGTGGATCGGGGACTTCGCTCGTTGCCGCATTGAAAGCCGGGCGCAGGATTGCCGGATGTGATCAAAACCCGGATGCGGTTGCGCTAACCAACACGAGGCTGGCGGAGGTTGAACCATAACGCCGGTGCCACGCCATACGATGTCTTGAAATGCCCATCCGTCTGTTCCACCTCTATCAGCGCAAACGCGTCATCAACATTAATGTGAACGCGATCATCGCGGGGCTCTTGGGCATGATCCCGGCAGGGCTCGTCGTGCTGTATGCCGAATCAGTTCTGCCTGCCGAACCGCACTGGCCATTTCCTGTCATCGCCATCATCGCCGATGTTGTTTTTGATGTGATCATCTATTTCGCCCTGCACTGGTTTGCCAACCATTGGCGACCGGGTACGGCTCGCAACGAACGCACAAGAAAAGCGCTCGAAGCCAAGCCGCCCCCGTTTCTGCGCGATGCCGTTCTTGTGCAGATCGAACGAGCGGTGCTCAGCCCGCTCTTCTATGCTGTTTCGGGCGGCATCATGCACCTGCTTCAAATACAGGGGATGCGTCCATCCAGTGCGTTTCTCATCGCGTTTCCGTGCGGACTCTTGTGTACGCGACTCGCTCACACTGTGTGGGGGCTCAAGTCGGGGAGTTTCCACGATCACGATGTCCGGCAAGCCAACGAAGAGCAATCAGACAATGCCGAGACCAATCAGGAATCATAAGCCGAGCAGAATGTCCATCGTCCGTTGATCGAGTTCCTCGTATGGCAACGGTCTTGATGCGAGCTCACGACGATCAAACTCCATGGCAAGCAGCGTTTCGGCGTGGCTCTTTGAATATGCACACAACGACTCCAAATCGCGGCTCTCGCGATTGATCTGCCGCAGCAGTTTTTTGATGACAGGATCCGAGTTCCACACTTTCACCCTGTGCTTGAGCATCATGTAGGTCCGCATCGAGCCTCTCGCGAAGGCGATGACATCGTCGCGGTCGGCGGTGCGGTATGCGTGGCTGTCAAAGTGTTTGAAACCATCCCATTTCTGGTCTTCCAGCAACTTGACGAGAAAGAACGCACTCTTGATATCCGCCGACCCAAACCGGAAGTCCTGGTCATATCGACCGAACTGCTGGTCGTTGAGGTCGATATGGAACAACTTGCCCGCACTGATAGCGCTCGCGACTGCATGCGTGAAGTTCAGCCCGGCCATGTGTTCGTGCGCCACTTCCGGGTTCACCCCCACCATGTCAGGATGCTCAAGCGTCGGGATCAACGCCAGATAGGCGGCGGTGGTCGGAAAGTACATGTGCCCGCGGGGCTCATTCGGCTTGGCTTCCAGTGCAAACTTGTAGTCGTAACCGCGTTCTTTCGAATAGCCGCACAAGAAATTCAACGCGTTGCGAAAACGCTGCTCCGCGAGGACCGGGTCTTTTGCTGCATCAGTCTCGATCCCTTCTCTTCCCCCCCAAAACACATAGACCTGCGCACCAAATTCTGCGCCGAGGTCCATGCCGCGCATGGTTTTCTGAAGTGCGTACGCCCGGACCTCGGCATCATTGTTGGTGAACGCGCCATCTTTGAATGCAGGATCAGAAAACAGATTCGTTGTCGCCATGGGAACGCGAATTTTGTTCCGCTTGAGTGCCGCAGCGAAGTCAGCCTTGATGGACTCTGCCTCTGCTTCGGTCGCGTCGATCGGGATGAGATCATTGTCATGGAAGTTCACGCCGTGGACACCGCCAACTTCCCCGAGCAGATCAACGATTTCTGCTGGTGTCAGGACCGAGCGTGTGGGCTCGCCGAACGGGTCGCGCCCGGGGTTGCCCACGGTCCAGAGTCCAAATGTGAACTTGTGCTTCGGTTTGGGTGTGTATGCATCGACCACAGCCGTCGTCCTCCAATCGGCCGGTCCTGATACTGCTCAGAAACTCCAGCCGATGTTGACAAAGTAGTCCAAATCGTTCGGCCGTGCATTGCCAGGGTCGCTGTCGTATCGATTGGCAACACCCATCCGCAGATACATGTCACTTTCGGGGTCAATCTTGACCTCCCACGCTGCGTTTGCGTTCAAACGATACTCCTGCCATGTGGAGGTATCAGGCAAGTACTCGACGGCTGCCTTGATGTTCTGTTGATCGGTCAACTTGTGCGACACATTGGCAGCCAGAAATGCCTCAGCCCGAAACTCGTCGTCATCGATGCCGATGCGCTGAGAACCGCCGAACCCGCTTCGACCCACCAGCGATGTCTTCTCATTCTTGATGAACTCGTAGCCAATGCCACCAAATCCGGAAACGCGATAGTCCCAAGGCTTCGCTTCATCCAGTTCAACCTTGCCCTCGGCAAAATACCGAAGTGATTTGATGTCCTGATTGAACCAGTCATTGCGGCCGTCCAAGGTCAGTTGGCGAACGGCGTCACTTGATTCCTGCTGCGTCATCCGCAGGAGCGAGTTGAAACTGGTTTCGATCTTTTCAGTCTTCCGCCGAGTCTTGAACACAAATCGCAACGACTGACGATCCGTATTCCCCGCAGACCCGTTAAGTCCGAACTCGACTGAAGATTTCCAACCACGCAAAAACGCTGGCAGGTAGTGCTCGGGCTCGACAGCCTCAGTTGCTGGCTCTTCCTCAAGTTCAACATCAATAGAAGTTTCAACGGGTTCGACCGTTGCCGCGTGCGCAGGTTCACCCGCCGGCGGCACAGGCACCGTCTCAGGATTCTCCGCTTTCAAAATCGCTGCGAGTTCGGCTCGATGCGCGTTGAGTTCTGCTTCAAGAGCCGCGATCTTGTCACGCAGTTCTGTAGCCGGGTCAGGCTCCGCCGCGAACGCGGCTCCACTCACCGCCAAGAGCACACCTGTCCATACGATCGATCTCACTTTCATCCAGACCTCCGTGTCTGTGTGCATTCTGGGTCGCCTTGTCGCTCGAGACAAGCCCGGAGCGAACTTTCCCGCCCTGACGACCAGAAACGCGATACCCTCACCCGCATGTGCGGCATCGCTGGCATCCTGAGAGTTCATCGGCCCGGTGACCCCGTTCCGTCCCACTATGATGCCATTCCAGACACATGGCTCGATATCCTCGACGAGTCCATCAAGCACCGAGGCCCCGACGGAGCCGGCCGATTCCGCGATCGGGCAACCCGCCCGGATGGCACCGTCGTCGATGTCGCATTCGTCCACCGCCGCCTGAGCATCATCGACCACGCCGATGGAGCCCAGCCGATGGTCCATGTACGGTACCCGGACGGGACAGGTGAACTGCTCAAACCTCAGCGATTCATCCCCGACACCATCGGAGACCGCCCGGAAGGCATCGGCATCATCGACCTCACCGGCGAAACTGACGAAGTGCCGGACCGCATCAGCGAGGCCAAAGACATCGTCGCCGTCGCCTTCAACGGGTGTATCTACAACCACCGCGAACTGCGCACAGAACTCGAAGCCCTCGGCCACCGGTTCGAGACGGATCACTCGGACACGGAGGTTTTGGTGCATGGGTGGAGAGAATGGGGCATGTACATGCAAGAAGAACTCGATGGCATGCACGCGGGGCTGATCTGGGTTAGGCGGACGGGGCAGCTGGCGTGGGGCCGGGATCGAGCAGGCGAGAAGTCTCTGTCGGAAGGACAGTTGGGACCGCTGACATTCACATTTGCTTCAGGTGTGTGCGGACATTCTCGTTTGCACTTTGAACGCTTCTCCGATGCCATGAGCGGCATCGTACCTTACAACACAATCGAGTGGTTGCGTAGCGGAGCGTCGCCGGACAGTTGCACCGCTCATGCATCAGAAATACCACCTTGCTCATTCCAAGTCTTCCCGTTTCCACCGCTTCATGGTGCGCGTGATTCCAACTCGGTGCCAGTTGACGATCAGCAGTCTGCAAAAAGACATTTGACTCTGCCAGAAGAACGCGGAGTCATCCAATGGCTCGGGTCAGTCACCGCTACAAGTTTTATTGAGAGTGCCGTTCGATCCCGTCTTGAAGCCGATGTCCCTCTCGGCCTCTTCCTATCCGGCGGGCTCGACTCCGCCCTCATCGCGGCCATCGCACACAAGACTCGTCCCGACATCCGCGCGTTCACCGTTCGCATGCCTCACCCCGAGTATGACGAATCCGACGCTGCGGCAAAGACAGCCGCCGCCATCGGCATCGAGCATTCCATCCTCGAATGCCAGCCCGAACCAGCCGTCGACCTCGTGCATTTGATCGAACAACTCGGGCTGCCGTTTGGCGACAGTTCACTTCTGCCCACATACTGGGTCTCGAACGCAGCCCGCGAACATGTTAAAGTCGCCCTGTCCGGCGACGGCGGCGACGAACTCTTCGGTGGCTACCGCCGTCACACGATCAACAGCACGCTCAATCGCTGGCATCACCTGCTCCGGTTCATCCCGGATAGGCTGCTCAATCAGCGCAACCCGAAGGGACGAGGTTCCTATCTCGCCCGTCTCTCGGTGGCTGCCCGATATGGCGGCTACAACGAACTGCTCTCCATCTTCCCGACACCCGATCTGCGCCGACTTGTGAAGACGAACGATAACGACCTGCCGGACTACGACTCATTCCGCCGTGTCGATGACCCGCTTCGTCACGATTTTCTCAATTACCTCCCGGACGACATCCTCTGCAAGACGGACACCGCCTCCATGTCGGTCGGTCTCGAAGTCCGCGCTCCGTTCCTCGCCCGCGAACTCGTAGAAGCCGCCATGCGCACGCCGCTCGATATTCTCATGCCGAACGGCGAGCGCAAAGGTCTCCTCAAACAAGTCGCCCGAAAGTACCTCCCCCCCAAAATTGTCGATCGGCCCAAGCAGGGGTTTGCCATTCCCATCGGCGAGTGGTTCCGCACCGACTATGGCGGCATGCGGCAACTGCTCTACGACTACCTCGAATCTGCAGACCCATTCCCAGGGCTCGGAGAAGCGGGGGTCGAGATCAACATGGGGTTTGTGCGGCAGATGCTCCTTGAACATGATGCGGCCGGGGAGAAGAGCCTGAACCCGTGGCATGGCCGCGACCATAGCCAACGCCTGTACATGCTGCTCGTCCTGAGTATCTGGGCCAAGTGGCTGGCGGGGATTCGGGGGGACGATTAATCTCCCCCGGTGGCGTGGGCCTCTGGCCCGTGCGCATGTGTTACACAATGACAAACGGGCCTGAGCCCCGTTCCACCTGTTCATTCACCTTCGATGAAACAACTTTTCCAACTGTTCGATGGTCACCCGAACCGTCGTAGGCCTTCCATGCGGGCACGAACTCGACCGCTCGACCGCTGACCGCAGCCGCAGCAGTTCTTCCAGTTCGGGCTCGGTCATCGCGTCTCCTGCCTTGATGGCCGCCTTGCACGCCATCATGTCGAGCACCTCGTGCAGCGCCTCTTCACCGGTCGGCACAAAGTCCTCTGACTCGGCCCGCTCAAACAGCCCGGTCATGAATGAGAGCGGATCCACACCGCGTTCAAACAGCAGCGACGGGAACGCCTGCACCCCCACCGCGGTCGGGGTCATAGGCTGGGCCTCGATGCCGCACCGTTCGAGGAGCGGCTGCAGACTGTCGAGTGTTTCCGCCTGCCGCCGCGAGACATCAACGATGACAGGCGTGAGCAGCCGTTGCTGTTCCAGTGGCCCAGCCTGCACGCGTTCAATCAGCCGTTCAAACATCACCCGTTCGTGCAACGCATGCTGATCAATGATCACGATACCGGTTTCGTCCTGCGTGACGATGTACGAGTTGTGAATCTGCAGCACGCGATCGCTTCGTTTTGGTGCGGGAAGTGTGCTTTCGTCGATCGCGCTGGCCGATTTATCGCTTGTGGGCAGTGAGGCGATCTCTGCATCCGTGCGATTCGGGTTTGATGCCGCCAACTCGGCCATGGCATCTCGAATGGCATTGGGTGCGGGTGTCGGGCCTTGTCGCAGAAACTCAACCAGAGAATCAGGCCGCACGACCGGGCCGCGGCTATCACCGTGACCCGGTAGATCTGGCGTACGCCCCCCCCATTTGGGAGCCGCCGGTGTCAGGTCCGCGGCCCGCAAAGCATCGCGTACAGCGTGCAAAACCGCCTGATGCACAACCGACTGATCGCGGAATCGCACTTCCAGTTTGGCTGGGTGAACATTGACATCCACCGCCGCGGGCGACATCTCGATCATCAGCACGGCTGTCGGATGCCTTCCCGGTTCGACAAGGCCGCGATACGCTTCCTTGAGCGCGTGCTGAATCGTCCTGTCCCGAATGGTTCGACCGTTCAGAAAGACATGCTGAGCGCGCGGCGTGGCCCGCGCGATCGCGGGGCGACCGACCAATCCCCACAGCGCCAACCCCCGTGCATCGTCGAATTGATCGATCGAGACTTCAATCAGTTCGGGACGAAGATCTTTCCCGAGTAAAGCGAGCGCCCGATCAAATGCGCCCTGTCCGGCGGGCGCTTCCATCTTCAACTTGCCATCACACCGAACAACGAACCCCACCGCAGGGTGCGCCAGCGCCAGGTCTGTCAACCAATCGAGGCAGCGGCCGCGTTCGGTCGTTGGTGTGCGCAGGAACTTGCGTCGCGCCGGCGTGTTGAAAAACAAGTTGCGAACTTCGATCATTGTGCCGACCGCGCCAGATGTCGGCTTTGGCTCTTCGATGTCCCCCCCATCACCAGTGATTGCCCACGCTTCATCAGCGTCGGTCGGCTTGGAGACGATCCGCATTCGAGCGACGGATGCGATCGACGCGAGCGCTTCGCCGCGGAAACCCATGGTCACGATCCGATCGAGATCGTCAGCCAAACTGATTTTGCTTGTGGCGTGCGACGCGAGCGCGAGCGGCAGTTGATCTTTCGGTATCCCGTGCCCATCGTCACGAACCCGAATCAGTTCGACCCCGCCGTCGTCCAGATCGACTTCGATCCGAGTTGCTCCGGCATCGAGGCAGTTTTCGACCAGTTCCTTGACAACACTCGCCGGACGCTCGATGACTTCGCCTGCAGCAATCTGATTGACCAACAACGGCGTTAGTCGCCGAATGATCGCTGTTGATGTGTTGGTTTCGGGCGCAGTCACGGACGATTGTACGGCCCGGATACAGGCTGGCCGATTGGGTGTATTATCTCGCTATGACAGACTCCATATTCAGCAAAATGATCCGCGGCGAGATCGCTGCTCATCGCATCTATGAAGATGACCATTGCATCGCCATCCTCGATATCGGTCCGATCAGTCAGGGCCACGCTCTCGTGATCCCAAAGGAGCCCGCTGCCACTTTGGACGCACTTTCAGACGATGCAGCTGCAGCAGTCGGGCGTGTCCTCCCACGCATCAGCCGAGCCATTCTCAAGGTCACCGGTGCGACTGATTTCAATGTGTTGCAGAACAACGGCGCATCGGCGATGCAAAGTGTGCCGCATGTCCATTTTCACATTATCCCGCGCTTTGCCGATCGTGCAGATGGCCCGGGACTCGAAGCGCAATGGCGGCCCGGGTCGCCCGATGCTGAAGAAACAGCCGAACTCGGTCGGCGCATCGCTCGGCTGCTTTGATCGGCTGTCGTCCGAAAACACCATGAACCGCATGATCGGCGGGCTCGGTCCATGATCGTGGTGTCAATTGCAGATCGAGGCGAATGCCATCGCCCATCGGGTCGATTTCATACGACCCATGAATGTTCCAAACTCAATCTCTGATTCCGGCGGCGAAGGTCTCAGGCGTCATGCCCCAGCGGCTGTCGTCTTGTGCGCTTCCGCAGCGATCGTGATCACCGCACACCTCCTCGGCGCACGCTGGCTCAGCGCTCCGCTCCTGGGTTTACCGTTCGGTCTTTGGATCATCGCGTTGGTCTTCGTCCTGTGGAGACGAGGCTGGCTCAATCTCCTCGACACCGCGATGCCATTGCGTGCTCGTCGACCTCGACTTGATCTATCACCGGTGACAGAACGAAAAATCGCACCACTCCTTCGGCCTTGGATCGCCGGAACGACTGCAGCCGGCAATGTGTTGCGATCACTTTGGTCTCTTGATCGCACTTCGTTCGATGAGATCGGCGACAGCATGACCCGCGCACTCGATGGACGGCCGGAGCTCGCCGATCCAATCCACATCGCCATCAAAGGCACGCGATCGCAGGCTGAGCCTCTTCGCGATCAACATGCAGCCGTACCGGTTCGTTGGCAACTTCTTGAAGCAAGCGACGATACGAACGAGCACGAGTTTGATCTGGTGTTCCAGTTTGATGCGGAACAGGGCGGCATCGCAACGCTGCCCGAGCACGATCACCGCTCCGCAACCTGGTTCGACTGGGCCAAGCCTCGCCCGCTCTCGTTTGCCAGTGTCTTTCCGCACCAGAACGATCCGGCTCAGTTCACTGTGGGTGTTTTGCCCACCGTCGATGAACCCAACCCACTCATCGGCGCGATGCTCGTTGCAGCTGCGGTGCAAGGGAGGGTGCCGTCGAGGTTAACACTGTTCGATCGCTTGCGTGGCCGAATACCACTTGATGGCGAAGAGATGCCAGGCACGGTGGACCCGGGCGCATTTCGCGCCAAAGCCATGCGTCGAATTCACGAGTTGCTTGTGCAGTCGGACCCAGCCAATGCGACGGTCATCGAACGAACTGCAGCGAGTATTCTCAATGCGTGGCTCGTCACGCCTTCCGCACGCATTGATATCGAGGAACGGCGGGACATGATGGAACGGTCGTGTCTTTTCATACCTGATCGCCCGGAGGCATGGCTACGCCTCGCAGCGGTGCGCATAGCAGATCTCGATGACAAGGCCGGCATAGAAGCGATCCTCCGGGCCGAGCCCCTTGTCCGCGCGACGCGTGAGCAACTCATATTTGATCAAACCGAGTTCGTCCAATCAGAACTCGAACTCGGGGGGGCCGGCAGCATGACCCTCGGTCGCGTGGCTGCCGGGTTCTGCCTCCTCGCCGGTCAACATGAGTTTGAACGCCTCGAATTCCTCCGTGACGATCTACTCGAAGAACTCGACCATGTCGGTTGGTTGGTCGGACGCGATCAAGACACCAATCTGCTGCGGAATATCATGAACGAGTTGCATCGTGTGCGCCGCGCTGAATCACGCGGATTGCCCAAGCCCTTTACGCAAACGACGACCCCAGCCAAACCTGCTCGCAAGAAGTCAACCAAGCGAACGCCCAAGCGAGCCGTCAAACGAGCGGCTTGATGACAGGCGACTCAGCCGTTGAGATCGATCCGAGGACGATCAGCACGCGGTTGTTTATGCCCGTCGGAGCCATATGCCGGGTGCTCCTCATGGTCTTCCTGAGCTTCTTCCTGTGTCTCGTCTTTCAAGTTTCGCACGGCATCGGCGTGTTCAACTTCGACGACATCTTCCGCTTCATGGGGACTCGGTTTGGCTTTTTCAGCTCGGTCCTTCTCTTTGGACTTCTGACTCTGGGCCAATTTGGAAGCACCATGAGCACCTGACACAGATCCTGCGAGATTGGAGATCGCGCCTGTCATGTACTCAACTGTCGGATACGACGAGTTGAAAAACACGCAGAAAAAGCGCGCGGTCGTACGAAAAAGTTGTTATCGGTCGTTCATTGGCCGCTCAGAGCCCGATGATGTTCACGCCGCAATCAACATAAATCGTCTCACCCGTCACGCCACGAGACAGATCCGAGGCCAACCACGCTGCCGTACCGCCGACATCCGCCCCCTCCACATTGCGTCGAAGTGGTGCACGCTCAAGATTGTGCTCGGCCATCGTGTCAGTCCCCCCCACAGCCGAACTCGCCAGCGTCCGCAGGAATCCACCAGAAATCGTGTTCACCCGGATACCCTGCTTGCCCAATTCCGAAGCGAGGTACCGAGCGGTACATTCGAGCGCTGCTTTGGCGACACCCATGATGTTGTATCCGGGCACGACCTTCTCGGCACCGTAATAACTCATGGCCATAATCGATCCGCCCCCACCGGACGCCATCAACTCACGAGACCGATCCGCCATCGCAGCAAGCGTGTAGGCGCTGATATCAATAGCGCTCAGATAAGCCTCGCGGGGCGTACCGGTAAACCGGCCCGGCTGCAAACAGTCACGATCGGCAAACGCGATCGAGTGCACTAAAAAATCCATACGGTCGAAGTCGTCCTGGTATCTGGCAAACGCTGCGTCAAGATCGTCGTCACTCGATGCATCGAGTGGCACAAGCCATGGTTCTGCGATGCCGAGTTTTTCGACGGCCCGGCGTGTTCGCCGCTCGTTCTTGTCTCCGGGCAAGTGCGTGAACGCGACCGTCGCACCCTGTTCATGCATCGCTTGTGCGATATGCCAGGCATATGACCGATCATTTGCAACGCCGACGATCAGTCCTGTTTTTCCATCGAGCATGCCCATGCCATTCTCCAGTGATTTGTTTCGCGTTAGTGTTCGACGCGCACGCCCAGCATTGGTGCGATCTCTTCGATCGCTGCTTCAAGCGTCTCAGTGTCCTTCGCTTCGGTATTCAGGCGGAGCAACGGCTCGGTGTTGCTCTTACGAATGTTCGCCCACCATCCTTCATCATCGAAGCAGTCGATCGTGACGCCATCGAGCTCGTCAATCTCGCCACGATCGGCAAAGTGTGTACGCACCGCATCAAGAGCTTCGTCTTTCTCTTCAATCTCAAAGTTCACTTCACCTGATTGCACATACCGCGCGATCGGCGCGATCAATGCACTCATCGGTTGATCCGCTTCAGCGAGCGTTGACAAAACCGTCGCCATCGCGATCGCACCCGAGTCGGCGTTGAAGTTCTTCGCAAAGTAGAAGTGACCGGACAGTTCGCCGCCGAACACAGCCTTGTGTTCACCGAGCAGCGCCTTCATGAACACATGACCGACGCGGCCACGGATCGGCTTGCCACCCGCCTGTTTGACTTCCTCTGACACAGCCTTCGTCGAACGCAGGTCATACACGATTGCAGAACCCGGCTTCTTCTTCAAGAATCGTTTGGCGAGTAACGCGGTTAGATGATCACACCCGACGATCTGCCCTTGCTCGTCAACCACGACACACCGATCGGCATCACCATCGAAGCAGATGCCCAGATCCGCGCTGTTGCGTGTCACACTCTTCTGGAGTTGCTCAAGGTTGCTGGCGACCAACGGGTTGGGTTCGTGAGCAAACTCGCCTTTGCTGTTTTCAAAGTTCATTTCGATGATCTGCAGACCATCGATCGCTTTGCCGTTGCGGCCAAAAATCTTGGGAACCATCGTCCCCGCCGAACCGTTGCTCGCATCAACCACAATCTTGAGTGACTTCCCGCCCAAGTCGAGGAACGACAGCACATGCTTGGTATAGGGCTCCCACAAATCACGAGGTTCGCTCGTCGTGCCGTCTTGCGGCTCGAGACTGCGGTCAACCATCGCGGCGTGCTTGCGGACTTCCGCAAGTCCGGTGGTCTCGCCGACCGGTTTGGCGAGGCGCTTGGATACCTTGAATCCGTTGTACTGCGGCGGATTGTGACTCGCTGTCACCATCACACCACCCGAACAATCGAGGTAGTTGATCGCAAAGTACACCATCGGGGTGTCGCAGAGACCCAGATCGATGACACTCGCACCGTGAGAACGAATGCCGTTCACCAACCGGTCGACCAATTGCGGGCTGCTCTGACGCATGTCTCGACCCACGACGAGCGTGCGCATCATCGGTGTCGTTTCACCGGCGGCGGCTGCATCTTCCAGGAGAAACCGTGCACACCCAAAACCGATCTGCCACGCCATTTGGTCGTTCAGCAGGTCGGGATAGGTCCCGCGGATGTCATACGCCTTGAAGATCCGTCCAAGCATGCTCACCTCTTTTTCTGGCCCCGCCCCATGCGGGACCAAGACTTTAGGGCCTCTGAACGCGAGCGTCAGCCTTGCTGCGACGGTTTCCCTATTTCCTGCATCTGAGCGCGAAACAAGCAGGTGCACGCACAGCTGCTGTGCACGCGGCAGGTCGTTCCAATCGGTGCAATTTGACCACTTGTCAGGCATCCACTCACCGGGATCGGGCTTTGCAGACCCGCGATCTCGTACCCACCCTTTGCCGATTCGGCACCCGGCGGAGCTACATCAAACGCGCGGGCAAGTGCTGTCGCATCGCTCCACTCGCCATCAAACATCGAATCGCCTCGGAGCCGATCACTCAACAGAAGTGCACCGACGGGCGGGGCGTGTAGTTTCTGTGCGTCAAGCAACAACTCCAGATCACCACGAGCAAGGGTGGGATCGAGCAGGTGAACTTGCACTGTGCGCCCACGCCGCACGGGCTCATCAATAGCGATGGAGCCTGAAGCTCCATGGCCACCCAGAACCCGGCGCACGATGAAATCACCCCTTCCGAACCGCTCTCGGTACTCATCAATTGCGAGCCCGAGAAAAAGCCCGCGCGGCAAAAGGCGTTCACGCTCATCATCATCGAACTGCTGAGCGACCGCTTTGATCGCTTCGAGAGCAGGTCGGCCGCCCAGTTCCTGTATCAGGTTTCGATGCGAACCGGTCACCACCATCGGAGGGCCCACTGGTCGGCACCCTTGAGCCACGATTGATTCGATATGAACAGCCCCCGCCAGCGTCAGCCCGACGAGTCCGCCGCGCTGCACGCGACCACGGGCGAACAGCAACGCCTCGCACTCGTCCTGTTTTTTTCTCGACTTGGAACTCGAAGTGATCGCACCAACCAACGGCTGGCCCTTGCCCGCAGCATGAATCGCTGGGAGTAACCTCGACAGTGCAATCGAAGAAGGGTCTGCAAAAAGGACTGTCCCGCGATGGGCATCCGTTGGACGAATCAAAGATGTAGCCCAATCATCGAGATCGGCGTCTTCCTCAATCGGCTCTGCGTGGGCAGGCGAAACCACCGCCTTCGCCTGCACCCATGGAAATGAACCAACCAACATGGCAATTCCCGGACGATCTTCAATCGTTGATCGCCCGCCGATGACCCCCGAGACAGTCGTTCCGACCACATTCTCGGTCGCCAGCTGGGTCGAGCATCGACCCGCGATCGACTCGAGGCTCGTTCCATGATGCTTACTGGCAAAAAGAAAAGCGAAGGTCGGCGTGCGCCCGTCGAGGCCTTCCTGTACCTGTTCAAGCACATGCCCGCAGGCTGTGGCTGCATCGTGATGACCGGAGAGACCCCAGGTCATCACCGCCGCCGAACCTGTTTGTTCGCTTGCATGCCCCATACGGGGCACTGTACTCACACAGTCGTCGTCGCAATGCCCCGGCCGCCCATCGTGTCCTGGACGCAGTCATGATTGATTCGCACGAGCACCGCCGGTTGCTCGACAGCAGCTTCGACCTGACCCGTTGGTTCTTCATGCAGACCGATCACATCAAGCAACCGTTCTGCGACGACATCGAGAACATGGTCCTGCAAATGATCAAGCCGCGCGAGTTCACGCCGAAAAGATTGGATCTCCGCCTGGCGTGACCGACTTCTTCTATGCATTTGACACGAGACTGTACTTGTACCGTTCGAACGATTATTCATCGCCGCCTCCACTTCGCGTATTGTGTGTTTCCCTTCGTCCGTGGAGGGCCGCGTCGCCGTTCGTTCACTCGGCATGCACCAAAGTGATGTGCGACTCGGTCGTTCGATCCCATCCTTGGGAAGCCTCATATCGCGGTGCGATTGTGACCCACTCTTTCAACGGCTTGAAAAGCGCAGAACTTGAGCGACTTTTCGTACACTCGCACACAATTGGCACAATTCATGCCTCGCGATCGGCAGACTGTGCGCTCTCGGACACGTGCATCGGAAACCACCCGATTTGAGGATCGGGTTTCCGCCGGATATGCGGGGGCACAAACCCCCGATTCGCGGGGCGCTTTTTATGGCTGATCAAGTGCTTCAACACGATCGGCTGTGATGATGCGCACTCCCAGAGCATCGTCATATTGCGTATTGCCGACAATGCCAACGATGCCACCGACGAAGCGGGCAAAGTCTCGCTCGTCGTCGCCGCGAAGATACGCAGTCGTCCGACCGAACCCCGGGCCTTCGACAGACTCGATGCGGTACATCAGCGGCAAACGCTCGCCATTATAGAGTGAACTGCGAAGCACGCGCCCGATCACCGTGAAGGAACGCCCTTGACGCCATTCGCTGACCTGCAAACTGATGGCACGCTGCCGCTGATTGGCTTGTTCAAGCGTTTGATCAAGTGCCCTGCGCTGATCGCGCAGTTTGATGCGCAGTTGGAGCCATTCCAGGCGTTGGTTGACCGCCTGCACCAGTTCCGGTTCACTTGCCAACTTGTCAGCCGTACGACGACACTCTGCCACCATCTCTTCAAAGGCAGCATCCGCGTCGTCCCGCGACATGTTCTGCAGATCGGCAAATGCAGCATTCAGTTCGTTGACCGTCAATGCGATGATTTCCTGCTGCGTTGGAACGACAGGCACCTGCGCGGTGCCACCGGTATTGGTCGCCAGGGTTGTCTGATCAACCGGGTCCGTTTCAGGACCCGTCGCAATGGCAGGCTCGACTGGTTCTGTTGCAGGATCGAGTGGACCGGTCTCGATCGGGTCGAGCAAACTGGTGTCGAGCCCTTCATCTTCAGGATCGGTCAGCGGCGACTCGGTTGCCGGGTCACCACTGCCTGCGCCAGGATCAACAGGATCGATGTCTCCACCGGTATCAGCGGACTCGTTTTCACCTTGCCCGGTCAGTCGTTGGACGGCTTCAATCTCGGAAGCGGTCGCTGCGCGGAGTTCGTCTGACCGCACAAAACCGCGCGATGGCGAAGTCGAAACGGGCGGTTGCGGCGCTTCGACCAAATATTTTGTAACCGTACCCCCGATTCCAGTGATTTCCTCAACCACTTTGAGCGTCGTACCGACGGGAAGTGGTTCGGCGAATAACGGGCACCAGCTGCCTGATGCACCGAGCAACGCACTGGGGGCCAACAGACCGGATGCTTTCGTCAACCGCACGGTCTTGCTATTGATGGACTCAACTCGATCGGCTTCGACATAGGCGGTTGAACCGTTCGGATAGACGACCTGGGTCCATCCGTCGGCTGCGCCCAGCGTTCGGACGACTGAACCTGCTGAAAGATCCATGACGCGGTAGAACCGAGGCATGTCGCCGCACCGCAGGACTGTTCCGTCAGATTTGACGACCGCATACCCCTCCACCAAACCCTGAGCAAAGGTGAGCGAGCACAACAATGCCGGAAGCAGGACACACGCGATCAATGACACGATCTGTGATTGAATTCGGATCATGATGAACACTCCTTTCCGCTGCTCGTTCTAGCCGGCAAAGCGGATCAAGAGAGTGTACCCGGCTCGACGGTTCCGCATTTCAATTCGACCGGGCAAGTTGACTTGTCTTTGACCGCGTTCCGACTTGATCCTACTTTCATAGCAGCATGAACACACCATTGTTCGGGACGCGAGCGGGCGTCATTTGTACATCAGGATTGGTTCTTTGGATGTCCGGTTGCAGTTCCGGACCCTTGGGCGATCAGTCCGCGATGGAATTACGATCTGCTGTCCGGTCGGCGGTCGAACGCGAACTCGTTGATGCCCAGCGCAACCCGGCCTCACATCAGATTTCTCGCCGTGATTCGGCGAGTGAGTTGGGCTTGTCCGAACGCGTTCTTGAACAACTCAATTCTGACTACAACCCGGACCACTATCTGCCCGGGCTCGCACCGGATGCAACGGATCCTTCAGATCAGATCGCGGCTCTCCTCGGCACAGATCTCAATGATCGACCGACGGCCGTCGTTGGCGTTGCCCTCGAACGCGCTGTCCGAGCCAGCATTCGCCACAATCTTGATATCCAGATTGCCCGGTTCGGGCCGGCATTGCGCGAAGCAGATGTCGTCGCGGCGCAGGCTGCGTTCGATTGGGCATTCGTCTCATCGCTCGAGTGGCATGACACCGATCAACCGCGCTCGTCGTCCAGCATTCCGGGGTTTGGTGGAGGCGGTGTCGTCGTCAGTTCTGACCAGCGTGTCAACGGCTCGGTCGGGCTGGAACGGACCTTCCTGACCGGCGGCCGATTCTCCGTAAACCAACGGTATGGGTACACCGATACCCGCCCCACCTTTTTCGGATCCACGGCCACGCCCGATCCATCGACCGCCGCGAGCCTCGTCGTCGAGTTGAATCAACCACTGCTGCGTGGGTTTGGGTCTGATGTGGGCCGGGCGGATATCCGAATTCGTGAGAACGCCGAACGCCGAGCGATTGCACAACTTGAACAGTCGCTCATTTCGACCGCGACTTCCATCGAAAACGCATACTGGGATCTCGTCGGTGCACATCGCGATCTGGTGATTCTGACGAAACTCCTCGAACGCGGTGAAGAAGTCCGCGACGACATTCGCGTGCGCCAGGTGCTCGATGCCGACCCGGCTCAAGTCGCCGATGCGGTTGCCAATGTCGAGCGCCGACGGGCGGATGTCCTTCGCGCTCAGCGCCGTGTACGAGCCGCGAGCGACGCGCTGAAAGTGCTGATGAATGACCCGCGTATGCCGGTGGGCGGGGACATTGTGCTTCAGCCAACCGATTCCGCGCTTGATCAACCAATCTCGTTCAGCATGCTCGATGCCATGACGACTGCGATCGATCATCGGCCTGACATTCGAGAGGCCATCCTGTCGATCAGCGACGCATCGATCCGCGAGTTGATCGCCAAGAACGCGAAGTTACCGCAACTCGATCTGACCGCACAACTGACGATGGTGGGTCTGGCTGAGGGGATGGATGACGCGACGAGTGATCAACTCGAGCGTGAGTTCATTGATAACTTCATGCTCGGTCTCCTGCTTCGTCAGCCGCTCGGCAATCGAGCCGGTGAAGCCGGGTATCGGGCCTCACGCCTCGAGCGCATGCAGTCGGTCGTTGCGTATCGCAAGGCTGTTCAGCAAGCGATCGCCGATGTTCGTTCCGCACTTGACGATGTCGTCACCAACTACCGATTGATTGATCAGGCGCGAACGACGCAACTCGCGGCCGCCGAAGCGCTCCGAACGCTTCTTGTGAAAAAGGAACTCGGTCAGGGTGGGTACACCGTGGAACGGTTGAATCTTGAGTTGGGTCAACAGGCTTCACTGGCGGCAGCTGAACGCGGCGAGGTCCAAGCGCTGCTTGACTACAACCGTGCAGTTGCCCGGCTCCACCTGGCGATGGGAACAGCACTTGATCGAAACCGGATCAACTTCGTCGTGCCCGATGCCAACCAGCTGCTTGACGGCGAGTCGGCGGAAGATCTCGTTCCTTGATCATCACGCCGCAAGGCTCGGCCATGCCTTCACAAGATGTCATTTCTGCCGCTGAGGAACTCCGCAATGGAGGTGTTGTCGCATTCCCGACAGAAACGGTGTACGGATTGGGGGCAGATGTGACGAACCACGCTGCGGTTCTGCGTGTTTTTGCACTCAAGGGACGACCCGCGCACAATCCGCTGATCGTGCATGTCGCTGACGAATCGATGGCGACCACCGTCGCGGGTCATTGGCCGGAAGCCGCCAAGGCTCTTGCGCGATCATTTTGGCCTGGCCCACTCTCGATCGTGGTCGAGAAGGCCGAGTTGATTCCGCCGGTCGTAACAGCAGGCGGCTCGACCGTCTGTGTCCGCTGCCCCCTGCACCCGACCGCTCTTGCACTCATTGAAGAAACGGCTCGACCACTTGTCGGTCCGAGCGCCAATCCCTCCGGGGGGGTGTCGCCCACCACCGCTGCTCATGTACGCTCTGCCTTTCCAGATCTCACTGTTCTCGACGGCGGCCCGTGTCAGATCGGCATCGAATCAACGGTCGTCCGGTTCACAGACGATGGCATTGAAATACTGCGACCCGGCGCGATCTGCGCCGAAAACATCGAACAGGCGACCGGACTCAAGGCAACGCTTTTCTCACACAAGGGCCTTGAACGAACGCTGCAGAGCCCTGGGTTGCTTTCAAAGCACTATGCGCCGACGACACGAACGCGAATCGTTTTCGGCGATGAACTGCTCACGGTCGATTTGAACCGGGCGGTCGTTTTGACGCAGTTTGACGACCCCGACATCCCACACAAGATCGTGATGCCGACTGATGCTCATGGGTATGCGGCTCGTTTATACGATGCACTCCGCTCGGCGGACGAGTTGCAGGTGGACGAGATCATCATTGTTGCACCGACTGGCGATGGTCCACCCGGTGTGTGGCTGGCAATCGCCGACCGAATCTCGCGTGCGAGCGCGACTGATGAGAACGGCGAGCCATGAGCCGAACACACAAACTCGTGGCGGTTACGGCGTTCGGCATTGAAGCTGTCACCGCTCGCGAGTTGATCGGTCTGGGTTATGCGGATGCCAAGGCATTTGGCACTGGTCGTGTTGGTTTTTCCGGCACGCTGGTCGATGCGATGTATGCCAATCTGTGGCTTCGTACTGCCGAGCGCATTTTGATTGAAGTTGGACGGTTTCCGGCTGACGATTTTGATCAACTGTTCGATGGTGTCGGGTCGCTCCCTTGGGAACAGTGGATCAGTCCTGATGCCCATTTCCCAGTGTCGGGTCGATCTGTCAAGAGCACACTATCGAGTGTGCCCGCTGTCCAACGAGCGACAAAGAAGGCGCTTGTTGAGCGGTTGATGAATCAACATCGCGTGAGCGCTCTGCCCGAAACCGGACCGACCTACGAAGTCGAAGTCTCGCTTCTGCATGATGAAGCGACATTGACCATTGACACCTCGAGTGTTGGACTGCACAAACGCGGATACCGTCGACTGGTGGGGGATGCTCAGTTGCGTGAGACGATGGCTGCTGCGCTGGTTTTGCTGAGCTTCTGGGAACCGGGTCGGCCGCTGCTCGATCCATTCTGCGGAAGCGGGACCATACCGATCGAAGCCGCCATGATCGGACGCAATATTGCACCCGGGCTTGGCCGATCGTTTGGTTTTGAACATTGGCCTCAGGTGGAGGCCAAAATCTGGGACGCAATGAAACAAGAAGCGTCCGATGCCATTCGTCCATCGCTCGAACATCGCATCATTGGAACTGATTTCGATAGCGATGCGCTGTCGCTTGCTCGCAAGCATGCCGAACTCGCAGGCGTTGAGGATGACATTCACTTTCAGCAGCGCGCATTTGCTGACACGCGAGCCAAGGCTGAATATGGGTGCCTGGTCACCAACCCGCCTTGGGGTGAGCGCCTCGGTTTTGATGACGAAGTCAAGCGGCTCTACGAGTCGTTCCCCACGGTTCTCAAGGGGCTACCGACCTGGTCACACTTCATCTTGACGGCATTTCCTGAGTTCGAGCGGATCGTGGGTCAGGCTGCCGACCGACGCCGCAAGTTGTACGCCGCGAATATCGAGACAACCTATTACCAGTTTCATGGCCCGAAGCCCGGGTCAGAATTCGACCGTACGACCTCGCACACGCACGGCGAAGATGCACATGATGCCATGCCTGTTTTTGGTGGTACGAACGCCAAAGCAGATCAACAGGCAGAGATGTTCGCCACAATCTTGCGCAAGCGGGCTCGACACCTGCGGCGTTGGCCTGATCGCGGGGTGTCTTGCTATCGGTTGTATGAGCGTGATTTTGCCGAGGTCCCATTCGCAGTCGATTGGTACGAAGGGCACCTGCATGTGGCCGAATATGAGAGGCCGCACGAACGAACCCCGACACAGCATGCCGATTGGCTCGATCTGATGATGAGGACGGCGTGCTCGACACTGGGTGTGGAACCAGCAAACGCATTCCTGAAAAAACGCGGACCGCAGCGAGGCCGGCGCGAAGGGCACGGACAATACGAGCGCGTTTCAGATTCGGGCAAACGCTTGGTTGTGGGTGAACAGGGCTTGCGATTTGAAGTGAACCTGACCGACTACATCGATACGGGGCTCTTTCTGGACCATCGAACGACGCGCGCGATGGTGCGTGAACGATCAGCCGGCCAGCGCGTGCTCAACCTATTCGGCTACACCGGCGCGTTCACGGTGTATGCCGCGGCGGGCGATGCAAAGACAACGACCACAGTTGACCTTTCAGCCACATACCTTGATTGGTGTGAGCGTAATTTGCTTCTCAACGGCTTTCGCGGAGCCGAACACGAGTTGGTGCAAGCCGACGCGATGACTTATCTGCAGTCGCTCGATGGCGCGAGGACCTTCGACCTCGCGGTGGTAGACCCCCCGACATTTTCAAATAGCAAGCAGCTCGATCGTGTGTGGGATGTGCATGTTGAACACACGCCGATGCTGGCGAAGTTATGCGAGCACATGGTTGCTGACGGCTTGATCTATTTTTCGACAAACTTCCGCAAGTTCAAGCCGATGTTTCCGGCCTGTGTTGATGCACACGAGATCAGTGCTCAAACGGTACCTGCAGACTTTCGCAATCGGAAGATTCACCGGTGCTGGGTCTTGCGGGTGCGTTGATCAGTCGCTGCTCGACTCGCGCCTCATTCTCTCGACTTCATTGACGGCCTGATCAAGTTGCCGCTTGAGTTGGCGCACACGCAGCAATGAAGTGACGCGGGTGATCAGTTCCAGTCGATTGACGGGCTTGGTGAGGAAATCGTCAGCACCGGCATCCACAGCTCGTTCGACATCGCCCACTTCGTTGAGTGCTGTCACCATCACGACAGGAATGTCGCGCAGGGCATCGTCTGCACGAATCTTCTCACACACCTGGAACCCACTCATACGAGGCATCATGACATCGAGTACCACGATGTCTGGGTTGACTGCATGGACGCGTTCGAGTGCTTCGATGCCATCGCGTGCAACTTCGACCCGACACGGCAAGGTTTCGAGGTAGGCCTGCAGCAGTTCAAGATTCTGCTCGTTGTCGTCGACGAGCAGAATGGTGGGCGGCTCACCGGACATCTGTTCAAGCAGATTGACAGGTTCTGAGGCAGGATCGGTCATGCAGGGTCTCCTTGCTCGTTTTTGACCCATACACTGTATGGCTGGCCGAACACGCCGGCAGACCATTTGACTCATTCGTTGGAGCCGACCTGCATGTCCACCATGGCCACATCATTTACGATCTGGAATGACCGATTCACCGAACCTACTGAGATTGACCTCGTCAGCGCACTCGGCGAAGAAGAACGAGAACTCGTTGAACGGCTTCTGAGTAAGAGCGAAGACCTTGGAGCAGATGCCCGATCGATCAGATGGTTTGGAATCCCCTGGCGATGGACCACACAGATCGGAGTCAAGGATCATCCGCCGATAGCCTTTCTCATTGCAGAGCCCGGTCGTCCACAGATTTCAATCCCGCTGAGTGCAGCCGATCTTGATAAAATACCGATGCGTCGGCTCTCCAAGGCTGTTCGTGAGGGTATTCTGGGCGCTCGAGCGGTGACAAATACCCTTTGGCCCGAGTGGGAACTCACCTCCAACACACAAGTCGACGAGCTTCTCGTCCTTCTTCGCGTTCGCTGCGAGGTCCTTCAATCGATGGCCTGAGCATGAGATTCAGCTCATCGAATTGCTTCTCCTGCATGTAGTATTGGGTCACAATCTGCCGATGCTAGAGGAGTTCGCTCGATTCAACCTCGGTGAGGATGCTGCATGACCACGGTCCCTTTTCAGATCAGTTCGTTGTATTCACTTGCTCGGGTGGTCGTTGCCACTGTTTTCCTCAGCGTCGTCTGTGTGTCGACCTCGAATGCGCAAGAACTTCAAAATGCGTTTACAGCTCTGAAGAACCGCACAAATCTCGGATCGGCTTCGATTGGTGCCGTCGCGATTGATGCAACCGACGGTCGCATCCTCTTTTTGAGTGATGCCAAGACTCCAATGATCCCGGCATCGAATCAAAAATTGCTGACTTCGGGGGCAGCGTTGATGGTTCTCGGACCTGATTTTGTGTTTGAAACCACACTGATCGACGCAGGCAACCGGCTGGTCCTTCGCGGGTCTGGTGATCCGGCGCTTGGCGACCCCGTGATTCTCAAAATGGGTGGCGACATCGGTATCGAAGATCTGCTGAACCAACTCGTTGAATCCGTCAAAAGGCGCGGCATTACCCAGATCGATGAACTGGTCATCGACGATCGCGTGTTTGATCGAGAGTTCGCTCATCCCTCGTGGCCGATTGACCAACTCAACACCTGGTATTGCGCCGAAATCGGTGGTGTCAACTTGCACACCAATGTGCTCAGCGTGTACCCCAAGCCGGCGGAAGGCGGTCGCGGCCAACCCGTCATATCCATCGAACCAACCGCCCCTTGGATGGAGTTCGAGAACTTTGCTCATTCTGTGACCAAAGGCCGACAGACCGTCTGGATCGCACGCCCAAAACCGGTCAACGAGTTTCAACTGCGAGGTGATGTTCGGTACCCCGGCACAGAGCCCATTCGAGTGGCGTTTCACAACCCTCCACTTTCGACCGGGCAGATTCTGGCCGATCGGTTGATGCAGGAAGGCATTCAGGTCGGAAAGCCCGGTGGGCCGTCGGGTATCGATGCCGTTCGATTGGTTGACGCTCACGAGGATCTTCCTGAGGGTCAGCCTCTGGCTGTTGTACGCACCGGCATGGAAGACATCCTCGCGCGGTGTAACACCAAGAGTTACAACCTGTATGCAGAAGCCATGATCAAAAGACTCGGCCACGAGATTAACAACGAGCCCGGTAGTTGGGACAACGGCAGCGCGGTCATACGCATGTTGCTCACCGAACGACTCGGTCCGGATCATGCCATGAGCACGCGCATCGCGGATGGCTCTGGTATGAGTCGTGACAATAAGGTCTCCGCAGAAACACTCGTCGCCTGGCTCATGCATATCGATGAAAATGAAGATCTGCGCGATGCCATGCTTCGTTCACTCGCCGTACCTGGCGAAGGGACACTTCGCACACGATTCTCAGAGTCCAAATTGAATAATAGTGTGCATGCGAAGAGCGGCTATCTCAACGGCGTGCGCTCGTTGTCAGGTTTGATCGTCGCCGAGAACGGACGCCGCGTTGTGTTTGCCATGTTGATGAACGACATTCCAGCCGGTCGCCCGAATCAGAATGCCAAAGTGTTCCTTGAGCGCAATGTTGAGATGCTCGACCAGTGGCTCGCTGATCGCGTCTTTGACGAGGTTGGCGCATTCGGCGGTTGACTGAGCGGTCGATATCCCATCACAAACCAAGTTCCGCATATCGTTTCGTCACCTTCTCAACGGTCTCGGGGTTCATTTTTATGATGGGCGGCCATGCTCGCGTGGGAAGCGTGTACGACGCCGACTCAACCTTCGGCGTTGCATCAATGACGGCGACAGCGCAGCCATCATCCATCGAATCAACAGTCAGGTCGCGAGCAAAATCGGCATTTGCGCACAGATGAAACATCGATTCATCGATGTTGGCAACATCTACAGATTGGTCAAGCACCGCGCAGAATCGAACTCTGCTTTGAAGGCTGAGAACGCATTGTTTGATTCGATTCATCAACGCTCCCACTTCTGTCGGTCCTCGCAGTTCGGTCGAGATGAAGAGCCAGCCGGATTCGGGTGACACATCGGCTTGATGTACACCTTGAACGACTGATGCTGCCTTCGTGAGCGCCTGACACTGTTCGTGCGTTGCTCGTTCGAGCGGCGACCGCGGCTGATTCACAATGTCTTCGCCCACGATCTTCCGCGTGCAGTCAAAGCCGATCTTGCCACCGGCCCCAAGCCAAGGCGCCGCATGATCGAGGATGTCGAGCGGACCAAACTGCCGAATCAAATCGCGCGATGGATCACACCGATCGGCTGCAGCCCGCAACACGGCATTGGTATCGTGCACATCGATGTCCTGGTCAACAACAAAGATCATCTTTGTCCACGACATCTGCCCAGCACCCCAGACCGCGTTGATCACGCGATGGGCGTGCAGGGGAAACGCCTTGTTGATCTTGATACATGCGCAGTTATGGAATGCTCCAAACAGCGGCAGGTCATAGTCGTCGATGTCGTGAATCACCGTCTGAAGTAGCGGCTTCATGATGCGCTCGGTGGCTTTGCCGAGAAAGTAATCCTCTTGAGGAGGGAGCCCGACGATGGTCGTGGGATAGATCGCGTTTTCGCGGTGCGTGATAGCGGAGACTTCGAGCAACGGGTAGCGGTCCGGCATGGAGTAAAAACCGGTGTGGTCGCCGAACGGCCCTTCAAAAACCGCCCCCGGACCAAGCGGCTCGGCATCAGGATCGCGTGGATCCCACCCGGGCAAGCCTGCATCCGTCCGTACGAATCCTTCAATGACTATCTCGGCATCTGCTGGAACCCAAAGCGGAACGGTCTTGCCGCGACAAAGCCGTACGCCCTGCCCTTGCAAGAATCCGGCCATCAGCAGTTCCGAGATCCCTGGTGGGAGTGGGCAAGTGGCAGCATACGGCAGCACGCTTCCCCCACCTAAGGCGACTGCCACCGGCATGGGCTTGCCGAGTCGCTTCCACGATCGCCAGTGGCTCGCGCCGTCGTGGTGCATATGCCAGTGCATCGCGAGCCGATTGCGCCCGAGCAGTTGCAAGCGATACATGCCGATATTGTGTGATGCGGGCTTTGGGTCGTCCCGGTCGTCGGCGTGGATCGTGTGTATGCCGGCGAGTGTGATGAACCGGCCTTGATATTGCTCGAACCACTGTTCAGGCGAGATGTCGGCATGCCCGAGCCCGGCGACCTCGTCGTTTGTGCCGGCTGGGTATCCCATCGCGACAGGGTCGCCATCATCAGGCCAACACTTGATGATGGGTAGACGAGTCAGGTCAACATCGCCGCCTGTCTTGACGACCTGTTGACACGGTCCATCTCCACGCATGCGTTTGGGACCGATCTTCAGTAGAGGAGCGAAACGCCGAGCCGCGGCCAATGCCTCAGCGAGCGATCGGGGCGGCTGAGGCTTGACAAGTTCGGCGATACGATCTGCGATGGACTCGAAGCCGACCGGGTTGTCACCCACCGGTTGGAAACCGGTGCTATTGGGGGTAGAAGAGTTGCCGGGGCCTGCGCAGCCCAGAGCCATTTCCATTCGTCGATAGGACCCGAAAGCATTGATGAGCACGGGAAAGTCTGACCCTTCGACATTCTCGAAGAGCAATGCGTGCCCGCCACGGTCGTGAAAGCGAGGGTCGTTGCGTTGAGCAGACGCCGAAGCGGGTGTTGGAGCCTTCGATTGACTCTCTCGATCGGCGCATTCGGCGATTTCGAGGACGGGCGAAACGGGAGCCGAGATTCGTCGAAGTTCGCCTGATCTTTCGAGTGCGGCGACAAAGGCGTGCAAATCGGTATACATTGTGTGGAGCCTATGTCAGATACACAGAACAAAGAACAGTCGTCCGCTTCCAAACCGATGCATTCGTACGCCGAGGTCCGTGATTGGCCTGGGTATTTCGCCGCGGCCAAGGGGCGCCCGCCACGAGACACGCTGCTCGAAGCGTTGGACCGTTTCGAGAAAGAAGGGGCTCTTGCCGACGGGGCTGAGCGGCCCTTGGCGGTGGACCTCGGGTGCGGCGAAGGTCGCGATACCGCAGAACTGCTCAGACGAGGATGGCGGGTCGTCGCGATCGACGGACACACCGACGCATTCCAGTGCCTGCGTGCTCGCGACGACATCTCGGCGTGGGACAGGCTTGAGATGCGTGAGGCACCGTTTGAAGCCTGCCAGATCCCCGCGTGCAAATTGCTCAACGCGAGTTTCGCGCTTCCCTTCTGCGAGCCCAAGTGGTTTGACGCGTTGTGGAAGGTGATGACGATGGCCATCGAGCCGGGCGGGCGATTTGCCGGGCAATTGTTCGGTGTCAACGATTCATGGGCGAAATTGCCGGACCGATCTCACCAAACAAGAGATGAGGTTGAAGCATTGCTCAAGCCGTTCGCGATTGAGCGGCTGACCGAAGAGGAACGCGACGGAACAGACTGCACCGGCGAGGGCAAGCACTGGCATGTCTTCCACATCATTGCACGAAAGGTGTAACCATTGGGACACGAAGGGGCACTGGCGATCGATCTGTCGCATGTCGAGAAGATGTACAAGGGCAAGGTGCACGCCTTGCGCGGGATCGAGATGCGGGTCGAGCGGGGGGAGGTCTTTGGGCTGCTCGGGCCGAACGGTGCGGGCAAAAGCACGCTCATCAAGATTTTGATGACCGTCATCAAGCCGACCAAATGCACCGGCACCATGCTCGGAAGTAAAGTCGGCGACACCGAGACCTTGTCACGGGTCGGGTACCTGCCCGAACACCACCAGTTTCCAGACTATCTGACTGCGCGGCAGTTGCTCAACTATGTCGGCGCGATGTGCAAGATTCCCAAGAACGCGCGCAACAAGCGAATCGACGAACTGCTCGAGATCGTCGAGATGACCGACTGGGGTGACAAGCGCATCGGCTCGTTCTCGAAGGGGATGCGGCAGCGTGTGGGGCTTGCTCAGGCGCTCGTACATGATCCCGACCTCATCCTGCTTGACGAACCGACCGATGGTGTCGACCCCATGGGTCGGCGAGATATCCGCGGCATCATCGCGCGGCTGAAAGACGAAGGCAAGACGATCTTCCTCAACAGCCACCTGCTCAGCGAACTCGAAATGGTCAGCGATCGGGTGGCGATTTTGCTCCAGGGGGTGGTGCGGACGCAGGGGACGATGGGCGAACTCATTGAGAGCCGGGCCAACTACTGCATCGACATTGAAGAGACCACCGCTGGGAATACGCTGGTCGAGATTGCAGCCAGGGCGGACGCAACGGTGGCGGATTCGGGCCGCGGCCTTGTGTTGCCGACGACCGATGCATCAGTCGCTCAGCCGGTCATTGACGCGCTGCGTGCCCACGGGCTGACGATTACGCGCTGCGCGATCAACAAGCCGTCGCTTGAAGACTTGTTTATCGAAGCGGTGGTTGATCCGACGACGGGCAAGGCCTTGCCGCCCGGCGCATCGAAGGACAAGAAGCACAAGAAATCGAAACACGAGGCCGCCCCGGCGGATGCTGGCAACGGGAGGGCGCACTAAATGCTCATGCAGACCTGGGCGATGGTGATTGATGCGTACCGCGAGTTGTGCGCCCGCAAGTTGTTCTGGATCACGATGGCGCTTTCGGGCCTGGTGGTGTTGATCTTTGCCGCAGTCGGAATCAGCAAAGAAGGGCTGACACTGCTGTGGTTCACCTTGCCCATTGATGGTATCAACACCGATATCCTGACCAAGAAGTTTTTCTATCAGAACCTGTTCCAAGGGCTCGGGATCGGCATCTGGCTTTCGTGGATCGCGTCAATTCTGGCATTGGTGACAACCGCCGGGTTCTTCCCCAACCTCATCCAAGCCGGGTCGATTGAGATCCATCTCTCGAAGCCGATTGGCCGATTGCGTTTGTTCCTCACGCGCTACCTGACCGGCTTGCTGTTCGTGGCGCTGCAGGTGGCGGTGTTTACGACCGCGTCCTTCTTTGTGCTGGGCATCCGGGGGGGCGTGTGGATCCCCACAGTGTTTCTGGCGATCCCCATTGTGATCGTGTTTTTCAGTTACCTGTTCGCCTTTTGCGTGCTCATCGGCGTGATGACGCGCTCGGCGATGCCGGCGCTCCTGCTGACGATGTTGTTCTGGTTCGCGCTGTACATCGTGAATGTCGGCGATGCCACACTGGTGGGCTTTCGTGAGGGGAATCAGGCGATCGTCGACCGCAACACGCTCGCGCTTGAACGGCTCGAAGCCAACACACGCAAGATGGTCATCGAGATGAAGGCGTCAGAGGGGACTGAGAACTATGAGCCAACCGATGCCGATCTGATCGCGGCGATGCCTCTTATCGAGCGACGACGCACTGATCTTGTGGAGGAGCAGGAAGATCTGGAATCGCTCAAGAAATGGGCGGGGCGTATCTACGCGGTCAAGACCGTGCTGCCCAAGACCGCCGAGACCATCGGGCTGCTCGGGCGATGGATGATTCCACAGGAAGAGATTGATGCCACGCGGGCGCGTTCAGACGCGGCCGATGGCGATGATGACGAAACCACGCCCAAACCGGAAGCGACGGTTGAGATCACGCTCGACGACGAATCCGACGATGCCGGGCAGGGCATGGACCCTGAAGCCATCGAGCGTGAGTTCCGCAGCCGCTCGGTCGCGTGGATCGTCGGGACTTCGCTGGCGTTCGAAGCGTTCATCCTGGGTCTGGCCGGGTTCATCTTTGTCCGGCGTGACTATTGACCACGGGTTGCGTTGCCGAGGTCAAACCGGCCGTCCACCGAGATGGCGCCGCGATTGCTCGGTGGAGATGGAACGGATCACGATGCGCGGCGCGCCATGGGCTCGGCGAGGGCGAGCCGGTTGGTTCGTACGATCGTTCGGGCCGCCGCTTGGATCGGGCGATGCCGATTCACGGGCACTCGGACACTCGTGTGGATCTGTGGCCCGGTTGTGTCGAGCCATGGCGTCCGGTGACTGACCCGTGCAACGGCTGAGCCGATCAATTGCACTGCAGCATCGTTCGATGCACGGTCAGATTGGATCGATGCAAGAACACAATTGAACGATGCAAGAGCAAATCTGATCCAAGCAAGCGTTGCGTCGATCAATTCAGGAACAGAATTGATCGATGCAAGAACAGAATTGATCGATGCAGGAACAGAATTGATCAATTCAGGAAGGGAATTGATCAATGCAAGAACAGAATTGATCAATTCAGGAAGGGAATTGATCAATGCAAGAACAGAATTGATCAATTCAGGAAGGGAATTGATCAATGCAAGAACAGAATTGATCAATTCAGGAAGGGAATTGATCAATTCAATCGTTGAATTCGTCGTTTTCCGCCTCCAAACGACGATCGGCACAAAGTGCGCGGTGGGTGGTTTCGAGCGGCCAACCCACGGCACCGGCACCCCCTCGAATTCGGGACTGCGACATGAACACGGTCAAGCTCGTATCACCGACTTGCTGCCTTGGCTCGCCACCACCAACGGTCTTCCCCACCCACACTCCGGACAGCCGGAGGCCGGGTCGCCCCCGAGGTCGTACGCACACTTCGGGCACAACCCCCGCTTGCGGCGGCGGCGGGCTCGCACCAACGGAACGCCGAACATAGGGATCGCCCAGATCGCTGCAAAGAACCCGGTGTCGAGCAGGAGGCCCCGCCAGATCGGAAGCACCGGCAGGGCGTGAGGTGGCACGGTGCTCAGCATCGTCTCGCCGCCCCATGTGAGCGGCAACGGGATACCGGCTCGCGTAATCGTTCCGTCCATGTGCTCATCCTCATAAGTCCACAGCGCTGGTACCGGGATGCCGAATGCCCACTCTCGGGTGCTGTCGAAAGTCCGCGCATTACTACGGCTTATTCGATCCTGGTCGGACAACCCCCAAGATGTGTCGATTGGCAGCCACTGATCGGGTGGCGGTGTCGATCGCAACGGGTTGATCAACCGAGGAACCCAGAGCGACTCACGCTCCACGCCCACGAGCCCGTGTGCTTCGTACACAACCACAAACAGCCGCTCATCCGGCACTACAAACTTACGCGGAGCCGATGCGGTCATCTCAGGCCCCACCGACCCCCAGGCCGCAAACCCCCACGCCACCGCGACCGTCGAGATCAGCCCGAGCAGCAGGCAGAGAGCGATGCGCGTGATGAACTTGCGTCGAGTCATCATCCATGCAGTCTATGCGATGCCGGCATCTGTCCCAAGCGTCTTCTTCCCATCCCGCCCCCACCCGCACTCCGGGCAGCCGCTCGCCAAATCGCCGCCGAGGTCGTACGCGCAATTCGGGCACAGCCCCCGCTTGCGGCGGTGGCGGGCTCGCACGGCCGGAACACCAAACATCGGGATCGCCCAGATCGCTGCAAAGAACCCGGTGTCGAGCAGGAGGCCCCGCCAGATGGGATAAATCGGTAGAGCTTGAGGGGCCGTGGTGTAAAACGCACTATTCTCGTTGTAGACAAATGGGAGATCAATGCCGGCTCGCTTGATAGTCCCGTCCACAGCTTCATCTTGATAGGTCCACAACGCTGGGAATGGCCACCCAAACGCCCATTCAATCGTAAACGCACAATCGCGATCATCGACGCGACGAGCTCGCGCCTGATCTGAGAGTCCCCAATGTGAGGCCATCGGCTGTTTTGCTGTGAGTGAAGATGAGTGATTATATGAGCCGACGGGAATCATCATCCATGAACCCCCACGCTCGATGCCTGCGATGCCGACTTTTTTCCACGCATGATTCCAGGTCGATGTGCCCGAGTCAGGATTTTCATACAACACGAGTTGGACTGACCAAACTCCAACCGACCCCCGGGCCGCGAACCCCCACGCCACCGCGACCGTCGAGATCAGCCCGAGCAGCAGGCAGAGAGCGATGCGCGTGATGAACTTGCGTCGAGTCATCATCCATGCAGTCTATGCGATGCCGGCATCGGCCCCAAGCGACTTCTTCCCATCCCGCCCCCACCCACACTCCGGGCAGCCGCTGTCCAAATCGCCGATGAGGTCGTAGGTGCACTTCGGGCACAGGCCCTTGTCCATGCGTTGTTTGGCCCGGATCGCGGGCACGCCAAACAGCACGAACCACCAGAGCCCGCCGAAGACCAGCGTGTTGACGATCAACCCGAACCAGGCCGGCGAGAGCGGCAGAGCGCGCGGCGGGATGGTCCGCAGTTTCGTCCCTTTGTAGAATGCGATCGGCACCGGTATCCCGCTTTGCTCGATGGTGCCCGCGGGGCCAATGTCCTGGTGCAACCAGAGCGCCGGCATGGGAAAGCCGAACGCCCACTCACGCGTGAGTTCATGCGCGTCGCTGGTGACCCGTTCAGCACGATCGTTCGCGGACAAGCCCCACGACGAACGCAAAGGCCCGAACTGCTCGGGCGACATGAGCGCTGCGTGTTCGGCCGGTGCCGTGCCACGCCAGTAGTTAAACCGTTGAACACCGCCGATGCCCTTGGTGACGAATGCATGGCCCCACAACTCGGTCTTGGGCACCGTAAAAATCACCGACCCGCGCGTGGTGGATCGCACCCCCACCGACCCCCAGGCTGCGAACGACCACGCCACAAGCACGGTCGTCACCAGACCGAGCATCGCGCACACGGCGGTTCGCTTGATGAGTCGTGATCGTGGCATGCGTCGGGTCTCTGGTCAGTAGCGCGACGGGCGCACTCACTCTTCTTCATCTTCCAGACTGGCGAGAGCCGCAGCGGTGGCTTTGTGCACCTCGGCGGCGGGCAGCACGGTCTGTCCAAACACCATCTGCCCGAACATATTGGCTGAAATCGCTTCCATCTCTTCCTGCGTCGGTAGTTGCATCACAACCAGACCGAGCGGCTGACCTGACTCATTGAATACGGGCAGCCCCATGTTGACCTCGCCTGACGCGACGAACAGCGGCCGCGGCTTGGTGACGGTCGCTGCGACCTTGGCTTCACTGACATATGGGGCCCGGTCAAAGAATTTGTCGAGTTTCCAGACCTGCAGCATGGTCTGGCCGAGCGTCGCCTCGGCACCACTTGCAAAGTCGATCGACGGGAGGTCTTCTTCGACATCGTCCGTGATGCGCAGCCACGCCAGGTCGCGATCGCGGTCACGAACCATCACTTCGGCAGCCATCCCTTCGGTGTCGTCACCGACGAAGACCTTGATATCACTCGGGCGCACCTGAAACCCCATGCCTTCGTAGCCGAACATGGAGGAACTGGACAGAAGCACGATGCCGGACGCATCGATCAACACACCGGCCACTTCGTTCTCTTCGTTCATTTCTTCGCCGCCAAAGCCGCCATCGATACTCATGACGAACTTGATATTGACGATGGCGGGGGCGGCTTTGGCCGCTACGAGTTCATACGGCGTCACCGGCCGCGCGAGAATGGTTTCCGCCTCGGTCGCAACGAACGGGGTCTGGTTGTTCATGACGAGCGCGGCGGCGAGGGTCAGTGTTTGCAGAAACATGGTATTCCTTCCTTGTTGAAGGCCCGCACAGCGCCAGGCCGGTTTGTACTTGAATCAATGCGACGCAGACAGACGAAGCCGTTACGGCGATGGGTCGTCCGTGTCGATCTGCGGCGACCACTCGGGCTCGACAAACTTGTACGACACGCGGTTGCGGCGACGAACCTTGAACACCACGCGTTCGGACGCGGCCTCGGTGACCGCCTCCATCGCTTCGGTGTAACTCTTGGTCCCTTTCACCTCGTGCTCATCGATTGCGAGGATGATATCGCCATACGAGATCCCCCCCACCGATGCCCAGCCGCCTTCTTCGACCGATTCGACATACGCGCCCTTGAAATCATCGTCGAGTTTCATGTTAACCCGATCGATGAAAGTCAGCGACCGTACGACCAGCCCGAAGTCTCGATTGCGGACACGGCGGGCCTGCTCGGGCGAAAGCGGGCTGCGCTCGAATGTCACGGGCAAGTCGATCGCTGCGCCATCCCGGTGGGCGGCCAGCGCGACTGTCTCGCCAATCGTCTGGAGTTTCACAGCCCGTTCGAAGGCGCCCGCCTGCTCGATCGCGTTCGGCTTGGTTTCAATATCACCAACCGCAGTAATGATGTCGCCAACCTGCAGGTCCGACATGGCCGCCATCGTCTGGGGATAGATGCGCGTCACGCGAAAACCGGTCGGGGTGCCGAGATGTTTGGCAAGTTCAGGGATGATCGGCTGCGTTTCGACACCCAGCCACGCCTTGGGTAGATCACGCGGCGGCGTGGCTGACTCGGGCGGCGTGGTATCGACAGCCGTCACCATCGCATCGCCCCAGCGGTCAAACTCGACGACGATGTATTCGGGTGCGTCGTCATCGCTCGAAATAGCGGTGTAGATCTCGACAAGTTCTCGAACGGTGGTCACCGCCGTGCCATGCACACTGTGGATAATGTCGCCGCCTTGCAGCGCGGGATCGGCCAGTTCGGCCGGCATGCCGCTGCGCGTTGAATCGATCCGCACGCCGTCACTCGAATCGAGCTGGTACATGCGAGCGGCATAAGGCGTGATATCAGACACGGTCAGCCCCCACTGCCGCAGCGAAACCGGGTCTGATTCATCGAGTTGGAGTTGATCGGTCGTGACCTCGATCGTGATCGAAGCGTCGCCGCGCCGGACGGCAAAGTTGACGAGCGTACCGACCGGCTGCGAAGCGATCGTGCGCAGAAGCGGCGGAATCTGCTCAGGAAACTTGATCGTGAGCGACTGCCCGTTGACAGCGGTGACGAGGTCGCCCGCCTGCATGCCAGCCGCAGCCGCCGGGCCATCCGTATCGACCCAGTCTACGAAAACACCTTGGTCGTACCCGGTGCGTTCGAGATGCTTGAACCCGACACCGATCCAACTTCGGGCAACTTCGCCGTGTTCGCGCAGTTCTTCAGCCACGCCGCGGGCGATACTCGTTGGCGTGGCAAACCCATTGCCCTCGCCGCCGCGCGTGTTGACACCGATGACTTCGCCGGCCATATTGACCAACGGCCCGCCGGAGTTGCCTGGGTTGATCAACGCATCATGTTGAATCCATGTCGTGAATAACCCCGTCCGCTGCATCGACCAGCCGAGATACAGTTGCTCGACCTGCCCTTCGCGTCCGCCGGTGAACACGCGATTCGGGTTGGAGACAATCCCCATCGTGACCGACCGATCAAGTGCAAAGGGCGAACCCATCGCCAGCACCATGTCGCCGGTCTGCACTTCGTCAGAGTTACCGAGCACGGCTGTGGTGTACGGCCCTTCATCAGGATCAAGTTTGAGCAAAGCGAGATCGGTCCACGGGTCTTCGCCGATCAGTTTCGCTTCGACCCGCCGCTTGTCAGCGAGAATGCAATAAAACTTGCGTCCTTCATCGGTGACATGGGCGTTCGTCAGGACATGCCCGCTTGCATCGATGATGGTCCCCGACCCGGTTGACATGCTCTTGACTTCCTGCCCGTACATGTTCGACGCGGTGTGGACCTCGACATGCACGAGTGCTGGAAACACCGCATCGCGGGCACTGGCGACGAACTGACGCATGTCGGCCCGCATTGTGGACAGATCCGCGTCCGCCGTCACTTGAGCGGTTGTCGATGACGACACGACCAATGAAGAAAGGACGAGGACAGCCGCTCCGAATCGATGACGGGTGGATCCAATCTGCCAGTTCCTCACAAACCCTCTGAACTGATTCCTGGAACTGGTTATCCTGTTGGTCATGTTGACCTTTCTTTCTGCGTGTTTGCTTTCAATAGCCGCTTGTGCATCATCGATCCCGCCCGGATACGAACAGGGGGCAACCCTACGAGTGTACGAGATCGGGCTCCCACTGCAAGCGATTCCTGAACTCGTGCCAGACCAGACACCCAATGTGGACTTGTTGGTCGATGCCATCAACTTCCAGAACGCCGCCGACTTTGGCGGACAAGCCCAACGGTTCTTCGCCGAGGTCATCGGTTCATTCTGGATCGAAACCCCCGGGCAGTACACCTTTGCGCTCACCAGCGACGACGGTTCGCGGCTCACCATTAATGGCGAGCAGATCATCGACAACGACGGCGTGCACCCACCGGAACGGGTTGATGGCAAGGTCAACCTCAAAGCGGGCGCCCATCCGTTCAAAATCGAGTTCTTTGAACACGAGGGTGGAGAGATGCTGCGGCTCGAGTGGCGACCGCCAGGCGCAGACCAATTCTCCATCGTTCCGACGACAGCGCTACTCACCGAAGCGGGCGTGACACGCGTTGTCGCACCTGGATACAAGCGTATCACTGGCGCAGCGGGCGTGCTGCGACCTGGGTGGGGCATGCCGCTTGACACGGTCCATCCTGCGTTCGAGGTCACCACGATCCGTCCAGAAGAATTCAAGCCACAAGTCGGAGGCATGACACTGTCACCGGGTGGCACGCTGTATTTCACAACATTCAAGCCAAACCAGAACGGTTGGCAGGACGGCTTGCGCGAGCTGCCTGATGGCGTCGTGTGGCGCGTCAAAAACCCGAAAGCACCTCGCGATGAGATCGTCATTGAGCGTGCATCAAGCAGTTCCTATTACGAACCCGCCGGACTGGCATGGATGGATGGAAGCCTGTTCCTCTCGACACGCAACGAGATCACACAGCTGCTTGACTCCAACAACGATGGCTCGTTCAACACGAGGATTCGCGTCGCCCAGGGTTGGATCTCGGACAACTATCATCATTTCACTTTCGGCCTCACGCCTCGCAACGGCAAGTTGTACGCTGCACTCTCCACAGCAATCGCACTCGATGGACAAGAACGACAGAAGTACGGCTATGTCGGTCTCAATGGCCCGAATCCTCCCAATCGCGGCACACTCGTTGAGATTGAACCGAAGACGGGGGCCGTGAACCATTTGGCAGGCGGTTTCCGCACGCCAAATGGCATCGGCATCGGACCGAACGACGAGATTCTTGTTTCTGACAATCAGGGTTCCTGGAATCCGTCCAACAGCCTGTACGCTGTCAAACCCGGTCGTTTTTACGGGCACTACAACTCGACCAAGAAGGGCGTACGGTATCCAGAGGGGGGCAATCCAGGCCCGTTTGAAGATCAGCCGGTGTCGCCTCCTGCAATTATCCTGCCGCAGTCGGAAGTCGCCAACTCACCGACCACGCCGGCTGTCATCCCCACCGGTCCGTTCGCGGGTCAGGTCTATCTCGGTGAACTCACCGCCGGCGGTATTCGACGCGTTTTTCTAGAACAGGTCAATGGTGAAACCCAGGGCGCGGTGTTCCGTTTCACACAGGGTCTTGAGTGCGGCGTAAACCGACTCGTTGTCGCGCCCGATGGCACGATTTACATCGGTGGTACAGGAGCCAACGGAAACTGGAACTGGCGCGGCACAACCTACGGGTTGCAACGACTCGACCCCAAGCCTGATGCCGACTGGCCGTTCGAGATGCACCGCATCGAAGCCATCCCAGGCGGATTCCGCATCACCATGACCGAACCGGCGAACGCAGACCAACTGAGCGACCCCGAGACCTATCGCGTGCGACAGTGGTACGAAACCCCGACTGAAGAATATGGCGGGGCCAAACGCGAACTCGAGTCCATCGCCGTCGAGTCGGTGTCAGTCAGTCAAGACGGGCGATCGGTCGAGCTGCTCATGCCCGACCTCAGGCCCGGCCGCGTGGTCCATATCACGCTCGATCTTGAGTCGGCAACTGGCGATGAACTTTGGTCCAACGAAGCGTGGTACACACTCAACCAAATGCCGATCGCCGAGAGCCATCCCGATTTCGCCTCGCGTGTACTCGTTTTTTCAAAGACCGCCGGCTTTCGGCACGGCTCGATCGGTGCGGGTGTGGCTGCTGTGCAATCACTCGGCGACATTCACGAATTCGATGTGCACGCGACCGAGGATGCCTCATATTTTAACGATTCGGTCCTCTCCCGATACGACGCGGTTGTTTTCCTCAACACCACCGGTGATGTGCTCAATGACGAACAACAAGCGTCTTTCGAACGCTACATTCGCAGCGGCGGCGGATTCGTCGGCATTCATTCAGCGACCGACACCGAGTACGACTGGCCTTGGTACGGCCGCCTCGTCGGTGCCTACTTCAAGGGTCACCCCCCCGTTCAGAACGCCACCATTCATGTCATCGACTGCGACCATCCGTCAACCGCACATCTCGACGAAACATGGCAGCGACGCGACGAGTGGTACAACTTTCGAGACCAGCCCAAAGGTGTTCGGGTCCTCGCAGAGTTGGACGGCGACTCCTACAACGGCAACACCATGGACCCACACCCGATCGTGTGGTGCCACGAGTTTGATGGAGGCCGGGCGTTCTACACGGTCGGCGGCCATACCAGCGAATCGTTCGCCGAACCGGCGTTCCTGCAACATCTGCTTGGAGCGATCAAGTGGGCAATGGGAGGCGATGTTCAGCCTTGAGCCAATCAATTGGCTTTTCAGGCCAGCAACTCGTGGCAAACGCGACCATGAACATCGGTGAGTCTCATGCGACGGCCCTGGTGTTTGACAAAGAGCCGCTCGTGGTCCATGCCCATGAGATGCAGGATGGTGGCGTTCAAATCGTGCACATGAATCCCGCCATCGACGATGTTGTATCCATATTCGTCCGTCTGACCGTGAACCAGCCCCTGCTTGACACCGCCGCCTGCCATCCAGACCGTAAAGCACCGCGGATGGTGGTCGCGACCAAATCGGTTCGGCGTCAGAGGACCCTGGCAATAAGAGGTTCGTCCGAACTCGCCGCCCCATATCACCAGCGTGTCATCGAGTAACCCGCGCTGGCGAAGGTCTTTGACCAACCCTGCCGAAGCCTGGTCTGTCTCGCCGCACTGTGTTCGAAGCCCGCCGAGAAGCCCGCCGTGCTGGTCCCACCCCTGATGATACAACTGGATGAAACGCACGCCGCGTTCTGCGAGTCGACGAGCCAACAGGCAGTTGGCAGCAAATGTACCGGGCTTCTTCGCATCTTCGCCATACAGGTCGTATGTTGAAGCAGGCTCATCCGACAGATCGGTCACCTCGGGGACTGAGGTCTGCATGCGATACGCCATCTCGTACTGCGCGATACGCGATTCGATCTCAGGATCGAGTTCATGCTCGAACTGCGATTGGTTCAGTTCGCGCATGGTATCAAGCATCGCTCGTCGCCCAGATCGGCAGAGACCATCAGGGTCGCTCAGATACAGGACTGGCTCGGCGCCGGCTCGCAGTTGCACGCCCTGATGGCGGGAATCGAGGAATCCCGATCCCCATAATCTCGCATAGAGCGGCTGCCCCCCCTTGTTGGCAGTCACCAAAACGATAAACGCTGGCAAGTTCTGGTTGCTGCTCCCGAGCCCGTAGTTGATCCAGGCGCCCATCGAGGGCCTGCCCGCGATCTGTGAACCAGTTTGAAAAAAGGTAATCGCTGGATCATGGTTAATGGCTTCGGTATAGAGCGAACGAACCACACACAACTCATCCGCAATCTGAGCCGTGTGCGGAAGCAGATCACTAAACCACCCACCACTCTGCCCATGCTGAGCAAACTTGAACGGCGAGCCCGCGACCGGAATCGACGACTGGTGTGCCGACATGCCGGTCAGCCTCTGCCCCTGGCGAATCGATGCCGGCAGCTGCTCGCCGTGCTCTGCATTGAGCCTTGGCTTGTGGTCAAACAGGTCCTGCTGCGCCGGGCCGCCGGACTGAAACAGGTAAATGATTCGTTTCGCCCGCGGCTTGAAGTGCGGCACGCCGAATGAAGCACCTTGAACATCCGCGCCCGCCTTCGCCGTCCCAACGCCCGGCAAGAGTGACGCCAGGGCTACTCCACCAAGCCCGGCTGCGGACTTCCCGAAGAAATGCCTCCGGGTCATGGCTGCGAGTGTGATCGGATCATTCGACATCGCAACTCCTCTACCGAAGCCAAACCGTCGCGTCAAGATTCATGATCGTGTGCATCACAATCGTCATTGCTGCGTGGTCGATCTCATCGAGTTCTTCATCATGGGTCCAAGCTCCTTGACCGAGCAATGCAGACGCATCGGCCTCGCCCGAAGCATAGATTGCACGCTGCACCGACCAGAGTTTGACCAGACTGTCCAGATCGGTCGCTGAAGGTTGCTGCCCCGTCAGAAGCCGAAACCCGGTTGCAATCTGTTCCACTTCTCCATTCTCGCTGGTCATGACGCGGGCTGCCAGAACCCGGGCCGCCTCGACAAACTGGACATCGTTCAATATCACGAGTGCTTGCAATGGCGTGTTCGTTTGTGACCGCTGCGGCGTACACGACTCACGGGTGGGGGCATCGAACGCCATCATGTTTGGTGCAGGGACAGACCGCTTCCACACGGTGTACATCGACCGCCGATACAGGTCTTCACCGGTACCCACCGTATACGCTGCCCCGTTGACCTCTTCCCAGAGCCGCGACGGCTGGTACGGATGGACGGACCGACCACCGATCTTCTCCACCATGAGCCCGGACGCAGCCAGAGCGCAATCTCGAATCATCTCGGCATCAAGCCGACGGGATGGACCACGCGCCAGAAGCGCATTATCTGGGTCGTCCTGCCAGCGTGCTCTGGTCGTTGCAGAATCCTGTCGATAGGTGGCAGAAAGAACAATCCGTCGAACCATGGCTTTGGTGTCCCACCCGCTTTCGATGAACGAACGCGCCAACGCGTCGAGCAGTTCAGGGTGTGTCGGCCAAGCACCTTGCAAACCAAAGTTGTCAGTCGATGCAACGAGACCTCGACCAAAACACAAGGCCCAGAGCCGATTGACCGCAACGCGTGCGGTCAAGGGATGGTCGGGTTCCATCAGCCACGCACTCAACCCCAACCGATCACGCGGCTGATCTGCCGGCCATCCCAGGATCGAATCCGGCACACGCCGATCGACACGATTGCCATCATGGCGTTCAGCATCGTACAACCCCCGAGCAAGCACATGAGCCTCTCGCGGCGTGCGCATCTCACGCATCACAGAAATCTCGGCGATGCTTTCTTCATGTTCAATGAGCTCCTTCCGCCTCGCGCTCAGGTTCTCCATTGCAGCGCGGACGGATTCACTAACCGCAGAAAAATAGTACCGCCGCATGTCTTCAACTGATGCGCTGGTGACCGCCTTTGACTGATCGTCATCGCTGAAGAGTTGCAGGGCTTCGAGTGGCGAAACCGCGCGCCGAACCACCGCAACCTCGCTGACAACCCCCCCCGCTAGCCCTCGATCTCGAAACCGCTGGCCGATGACCAGATCGTGCCCGCCGGGCCCGTACGGGTGCCCGCCTCCGATCTTCTTGACCATCGGACCATCACGCTCTGTCTGCAGTTCGACCTGTTCGCCGTTCACCCAAAGCGTGAGCCCTGCTGCTGTACTCGAACCGTCGTATCGCCATACCACATGCGCCCATTCCTTCGGCGAAATGACATCGTGTGTTCGTACACCAATGCCGTTACCCGGCCAATGCCGATACGCACGGGCAACCAACTGGGAGCCGTCAAGAACAAGATCAAACCCGAACGGCCCGACATCAGTCCCCGAGGTACGATGCACGATGACGCGCGCTTGCCCATCGTCCACCTCATCAACTTTGAATCTCACCGCAATCGTGAATGGCGTCCATCGGTCAAGGTCCGAAACGCCTGGTATATGAATGAGGTTGTCGCCGTCCAGCCGGATTCCGCTTCGGCCTTCAAACGCTTCCACAACCGGCAGCACAGCCGACTCGTGCTGAACAACATGCCCGGGCGGCCCACTCTCGACCAGATTGACCAGTATGCCATCTTCACCAATTGCATCCAACTGATAGCGCCCGACTAGGTCGGCAATCGCAACCTGAGGTGACGACCCAATCCACGCCTTGAACGCGGGTTCTGCTTCGGCCTGCCGCAATGCCAGCGTTTGCACCGCACGCTCAACTTCCTCTTGCAGAGCGTTCACTCGATCCGTCTGCGCCGCGTCCGCCAAAAGCAGCGATGGTGGCGGCACGATGTCCGCTCGCTGAAACTCGGTCGTGCCCGATTCATCGATGCTGTTGAAGAACGCGAACATCTCGTAGTAATTGCGTTGCGTAATTGGATCGTAACGATGGTCGTGACATCGAGCACACTCAAGTGTTAAACCGAGAAACGCGGTCCCAAAGGTGTGCAGTCGATCGGCCACATATTCATTTCGCCACTCTTCGCGGATCGATCCCCCCTCTGCATTCATGCGATGTAAACGGTTGAAAGTCGTGGCCAGAATCTGATCGCGTGTTGCGTCTGGCAACAGGTCACCCGCGATCATCTGAGTGACCATCTCGTCGTATGGCATGTTGTCATTCAGTGCCCCGATAAGCCAGTCACGCCAGGGCCACACCGCTCGCATCCCGTCCACCGAATAGCCGTAGGTGTCTGCATAGCGTGCCAGATCGAGCCATGGCACCGCCATGCGTTCGCCGTAACGAGGCGATGCCAGCAGACGATCGACCACCCGCTCATGCGCCGTCGTTGACGCATCAGCGACGAACGACTCGATCTCTTCGATCGTTGGTGGCAACCCGGTCAGATCAAAGGTCACCCGTCGCAGCCATCGTTCGCGCGATGCTTCTCGCGTTGGGTGCAAGTCGCGCGATTCGAGATCGGCAAGCACAAAGTGGTCAATCGCATCACGAACCCAACTCAACTGCTCGACTTCCGGCAGGTCAATCGATCTTGGGAGGGGCTCAAAAGACCAGTGCTGTTCGTACACCGCCCCCTCAGAAATCCACTGCCGCAGGATCGACTTCTCCGCTGCCGTCAGCGCCAACTTCGATTCTGGCGGTGGCATGACATGCCTGGGATTCGTCGACTCAATGCGTGAGATCAGTTCACTCGAGTCCGGGCTCCCGGGCACAATGACGGCGTACGCTCCATCAACCGACTCATCCGCCTCAGATCGATCCAGTCTCAAGTCCGCCTCACGAGCGGCACCATCAGGGCCATGGCACTGAAAGCAGGCATCAGCAAGAATTGGGCGGACATCGCGGTTGTAACTGATCGACCTGCGGCTGACCTGCGGCGTGCCTGCGAAATGCGACGCAGGGACAGCCGACGCAACAGAATCGCCATCTTCAAAATCCACGAAGAATGTGAGCGACACGCCAATCGCTGCGATGGTGCCTACCCAGAGGAACGAACGAACCCCGGCTTCTGGAACGAGACCCTTGTTCATACTTCTGGCATCCTCATCAATCAGCTGCGTGCTGCAACGACGCGTTGCACTCCAGCGTATCGAAAAACGCTGCACGATGCCCGGTTTTTTCGATTCGAAGCCAGCATCGCGACCTGTCGCCGTCAATGAAGTTGTGGATGCGCCACAGATTGCCATTGCTGGTACACTGAGCCCATGGATACGCATCTGACCCAAAACTTTGGTCCGCCGTTTGGTACATTCACCGTCACCATCTCCGATACGCGTGACGGGCCCGCATTATCCAAGCTTGACTTCGGCACCACGCCTCAAGCCCAGGAAGCGACCGGTGGTCCGAGCATTTTCGCGCACCACGAACTCGCTGAACGCGTGTGGAGTGTTCTTCGCCAGTATTTCGCGGGCGAGGGTCTGGAGACCTTGGGCGTTCCGCTGACTTATTCCGCCCCGCCGTTTACAGCCAAAGTGCTCGAAGCCATGCGAAAAATTCCTTTTGGACAAACGCGGACCTATGGCGAGATCGCAGCCGATCTGGATAATCCGGGCGGGGCTCGTGCGGTCGGTCAGGCATGCAACACCAATCCAATACCGATCTTCATCCCATGCCATCGTGTGCTCGATTCTGCTGGCAAACTGCACGGCTACGCAGGTGGACTCGAACTCAAGCGAGCGTTGCTTGCAGCCGAAAACTGCATGGTCTCGACCTGATCGCAGGCACGACCGGAGATCGCACATCCATGAGCTTGGATACTTCGCCGAACAAACCGTCTGACCGTTCTCCCGGCCCGCTCGAACAACGATTGCGAGCAGCCTCTGCCGAATCGAGGAAAACCTATCTGACCACAGGTTTTTCTCGTGATGGGTACGCTGAGTTGCACACCCGAGGCGAGGCTCTAGCCAGTTCACTTTCGAAATTGGGCGTGCACAAAGATGCGCTATGTGTTGTTCGAGACATGACCAACATCCTCAGTGCGGTCGTTCAGTTGCTCGATAACCCCAAAGCCCAAGTCGTGGCGCCGTCCAACGAAGAGGTGTACCGAGCCGGCCTCCTCATCGCGCGTTTGCGACTCGCAGTCGAGAATCTCAAGGGTGCCCCCAGAGCATGGGCCGACCAGTTTGACCAACTCCTCACCGAGATTTCGAACGACTCACCCAACGCACCGCGAAGAATGGCACTTGTCGAATTTGCAGGGACATGTCGATCGAAGAAGATTCCGTGCCGTCCGCATGACAGTTTGATCGCAGCCACCATCGAAGTCGATGAATGGGCCCTTGCAATCGCACCGGCGTTGGCGGACACACCGTCGTCCTTGATCGCTGCTGCAACGCGTGCTTGTGACACACTTCGACAGATGCGCCGACCAGGTCTCATTCTGCTCGATGCAGCAGGCGCCATGCCCGATGCCCCGTCTTTACACCGCGTTGGCAATGATGCCACAGCCATGATCGAAATGCGTCGGCATGTCGATCAATTTATCGTCGATCACCACGAAGAACTCGTTGATGCAGTCGACATCGACTTTGCGTTCGGTGCCATCATCTCGGCGGTTCTGCACGGCGTGAATGTCAGCTCCGGACGAATTGCGTTTGCTTCGTGCTCGCGAGCGGTCAACCTGTGCGATACGGATGATCCGCGAACTCCACATCTCGCAGCGTTTATGAACCGATTTGGCGGCTCATGAACACACCCGTTCAGCGTCGAAGCCGTGGTTCACCGCCATCAGAGCCGAATCGCGCGAGCCACGACAGATTGTTCGCCGGACCAAGTTCACTGGACACTTCGACAAGAAGTTGGTGATGCACATCGACAAACCCAGCGGGGATGTTGAAGATCTGTTCTCGTGCCGCAGCCGACCCCGTCAGCGTGCGTTGACAGACTACCGCTTTTTCTCGATCATCGGACCAACTCGAAACTCGAAAACACGCAGACATCCCCGCAGGGAGAGGTGTTCCATCTGTCAAGGCAATGCCCGGCACACGCATTTCGAAAGCCTGCTGCATCGGGACATGAAACGCGGCCCGCTCAGCGGATCGCGGCAATACACCGGCGAGACCTGCAATCCCGATCTCAGTCCAGCCCAGCCCTTCGCAGTCCATTCGCATGACACGATGTTGATCCGTATCCACGATAAACAAGCACGGCTCTTCCGTTCGACTTGCAAGTGCCCCGGCCAGCGTGATATCACACGCCCCCCCAAAAATCTGATCAACTTGCAGCGTTGTTGCTTCACCCGACCTCGTATCAACAACACGCAGCCTGGCATTGCCATAATCGGCAATGATGACCTCATCGTACCCATCAACATGCCGCCGTACCGTCATGCCGAGCGGGCGAGCAAACTGTGCCCCAAGCCCGTCGCGATCTCCAAAGGCATCAAGTGCTGATACGCCCCCCTCTCCTTTCCCGCCTGCAACCGTGCGAACGGCTCGCGTTTTGAGCTCCACAGCCCGCAGTGCAGAGCCCTCCGCATCAACGACATAAAGAGTCTGACGATCGGTCGACAAGGCTATCCCGACTGGCTGCGCGAATGAGGCATTTGATCCTTGCCCATCGACGATCCCTTCATGCCCTGACCCAACAATGGACCGAGCCACCATTGTGCTTAGATCAACGGACCAGATCTGATGCACCCCCGTCATCGCGATGAACAATCGACGAGACCTGGCATCCAGCGACAAGTCCATCGGTGTGTGCAGTGCTTGATTGGTCCCCGTCGCCCCGCCAACCGTTCCATGTCCCCGCTCAGATCGTCCAAGGATCGTGCGCACCGTCTGCTCATTCAGGTCGAGCAATCGAACAGCGTGATTGCCTGTATCCGCAACATAGATGAGTCCTCGCTCGGCATCGATGGCCATCCCGCGCGGCTGCCGAAAACGCGCCTCGAGCGCTGGACCATCAGTTCGACCAGGCTCGAGACTTCCAAAAACACACTGAATCGGCGCACTCCCGTTTTCATTCGGCCATCCAGTGACCAGCACGCGATTGTTCGCGGTATCCGCAACCGCCATCACTCCAGGCCGACCGATGCTTGGGGTCTGGGCGACCACTTTCTCCGGGCCGCGCAGTCCCGACGCACCCAAGGAAACAGGTGCTTTCTGAATCGCTACTCGGCCCGTCGCAAGTGTCCCCAACGATCGGTGCTCTTCGAGCACGCGTGCGATCGTTCGCTCGAGCAACTCTCGATTCCCTTCGCCAGAGGCTCGTGCGGCAACCTCGCCGCGCGGGTCTACGACCACAACCGTTGGACTCGATCGAATCGTGTATTTGCGCCATACGGTATACGCCTGGTCGACTGCGACTGGAAATGTCAAACCTGCTCGTTCGATCGCTCTCCTCGTGGCTTCTGCCCCCCCGCACTTGGGAAACCGGGTGTCATGAACCCCAACAAGAACCACGGGCTCGTGGGCAAAGCGCCTCGCCGCAGCCTCCGCTTCAGCAACCGCTGCTGTACATGACACACGACCAACATCCCAAAAAAGCAACAGCACAACTTGCCCTTGCAGTTCGCCATTCAAGAGAAGCGGCTTCGCGGTGTTCACCCATCCAACAACCGGATCAATCTCGATCATGAACGCACCACCTACGAACTTCGAACAAAAGTGCGGAAAAAGACCAGCATGATCAAACCGACAAACAGCACAACACAAATCATGATTGATCGTTGCGTTGCTTTCCTGGCCTTCTTCGCTTCCCACCATCTCGACGGTTTGATGCCCTGGATCACAAATGTTCCCACGGCTGCAAGGTGAACACAAATCACATTGGAAACAACCAGCATGAGCGCACCCAGACCTGATTCCCATTCCCCGCGGCCCAACATCAATCCCGCGACCACGGTCGGCGGCAAAAGCGCCACCGCAACCATCACACCGATCAAAGACGACGGAGCGCCCGTTGAGTAGGCCAAGGTCCCCGCAACACCTGCCGCCAGTGAGAGCACCAGATCACTGGCTCCAAATCCGGTCCGAGCAATAATCTCGCCGCCCTCGTCTGGCAGATATCCAACGGTGCCATAGCCGATCGCCAGCACCAACGCCAGAGCAAATCCTGCTGAAGCCGCCTTGGCACTGCGGCGAATCATGGAGGTATCGCCCAGCGTGGTCCCAAGCGCGAGCGCCATGTTGGGACCGAGCAATGGTGCGATCACCATCGCTGCCAGCACGATCACGCTCGAATCTTGAATCAGACCCACAGTGACGACCACCGTCGCCAGGGTCACCATCACGACAAACCGGATGTCAAACGCAGACTCGGCAGCAATGTCTTCATAGAGTTCAGACCGGCTGATGCGAAATGCCTTACCTTGAGCGACTTCGCCTTTGTTATTCAGACCCTCCGCGTCGTCTTCCCCATTCTCAGATGGAGCAGGCACCACCGCTTCGACGGCTTGCATGATGACGCGGAAAGCACTGAGATGTCCGAACCGGTTCTCAAGACGGTCAAGCACGGGCTCGACTCGTTCGGCATCAACCAACGCCCGCCAGATCACCAATTCATCAGATCGCTCAGTGCACCACAGGTGATGGAACGAAAACTCATCAAGCGCAGATTCGACCTGCGGTGCCTTCTCGGTCGGGGTCACAATTTCGAGTATCCGCAGCGCCATTGCAGGCAAACTACCATCCTCAGCCGAGTTGTGCGCACCAACGGAGACGAGAAGTCCACAGCGAGCCGTTGAACAGGCACCTCTGTTTCAATGTTCTCCGCTTGTTTTGGTCGATCGGACCAGTACCATGACCGCTTCAGATTCACCAACGCGCCCGATTATCCTGCTCAATCCAGGCCGACAGAGCCGAAACTACATGCTCGGCCTGCTCAAAGCAGCCCAGTCCCTCGGGCTCTCTCCGGGCAATATCGAAATCGGTCCGATTCGCGAGCAGCTCGGTCGGGTGTCTGATGGAACGCTCTCCGTCGACGGTGTTTTCGAACGGCTCCGCAAGACCGTCGAAATCGGTGCGTTCACCGACATCATCACATACGCCAATGTTGGCGGTCCGGAACTCGGTATCTGGAACACGAACGAGGGCATCGGCCCGATCTGGGCTGCACTTGGCTTGCGGCATCACATCCTGTGGACCGACCACCCGGAGTGGGCCGCTCTCGGACTGGCTCTTCATCCCGAGGCCGGCCGCGTTTACAACCACCCGCAGGTTTTCCACTACCTGAAATCGGATGCGTCCACAGCCGAGGCTCGAGACATCTTGGAATGGCCAAACATCATTTCCATGCCCGTCGCCGAGGCGTATGACACGACTGAGGTCAATGGAGCAATTGAAACCCCGCGCCACGACGCGGTTGTCATCGCCGGGTCAGTCGCAGCGATTCCTGAAGAACTCGTACCGATGCTGAGTCATCGCGACCCCGATCCGGCGGCGCTCGACCGCATGATGATTCCACGAACCATTGGTCTGTGCGAAGAGCTCGCCACCAATCAAGATGATACCCCACCAGACTGCGATGAACTTCGACGATTTGTCGCCAATCTACTCGAATCCAAAGCCTCGCAGCCATTCATGACTGTCTGGCAGCACACCATGCAACTGCAGCCATCCTATCCCGACACAGTCAAATGGTTGCGAGCCGATCCCCAGCGTTGGTACGCAGCGCAACGGCGCCTGCGCCAGTCCAGTGCCTGGCGCCGTTCATTCTGGCTCGCATGGCTTGCTCGCCGCGTCGACCTTGGAATCTATGGCTGCGACGCATCTGCGATTGGAGTGCCACAATCCGATGACGCTACTGCATGGGTCAACTATGAGAGCCAATCAGAGGTCTACGCACGCGGACGATGCGCCATCAACATCAACCAATCGCACGATGAATCAGGCGTCACACACAAGCCGTTCCAGATCGCGGCAGCGGGCGTTCCCATGATTCACCACGCGGTCGCCGAACTCACCGACTTGTTCGTACCTGATCGCGAAATCTGTATATTTTCCCGCGGCCCGGAACTGCTGCACACCATCGACAATATCTGTGCAGACGACACTCGCGGCCCTGCGCTCGCCAAGCACATGCAAGAGCGTGCAACCCGGGAGCACGCTTGGACCAATCGAGTCGAATCCATGCTTACCGCGACGAATCAGGCGGGGCTGCGCATCGCTGCGTGATGCCATCTCGAATCAGATCTGCTCAAGGAATCGCAAGTCGTTTTCATACAACATGCGGATGTCAGGTACGCCGTATTTACCCATGGCGATGCGCTCGATCCCAAACCCGAAAGCGAAACCGGTCCATTCTTCGGCATCGATCCCGCAGGCTTCAAGCACGCTCGGATCAACCATGCCGCACCCACCGAGTTCAATCCACTTGGCGGGTTCATCGGGCTTGAGAGCAATCATCATGTCGAACTCAGCGCTTGGCTCGGTAAACGGGAAAAAACTGGGACGCAAACGAACCTCTGCATCTTCGCTGAAAAACGCGCGAGCGAACTGCATCAGGGTGCTCTTGAGATCGATCATGGACACGCCTCGATCGATGTACAGCCCCTCGATCTGATGAAACATAAAACTGTGCGTCGCGTCGACCGTATCCGGACGGTAGACACGCCCCGGTGAAACGATTTTCATCGGGGGCCCCCACCCCTTCTTCGCGGCATCGACCATGGTCCGAATCTGTACGGTCGAGGTCTGCGTCCGCAGCATGCGAGGCCGCTCCGTTGTCATCGGATCATCGACATAAAAATTGTCAATCGGTTCACGCGCCGGGTGCTCTGGCGGAATGTTGAGATTGACGAAGTTATGCTCGTCGTCTTCCAACTCAGGACCGTGCGCAACATCGAAACCCATCCGCCCGAAGACATCAACCAGTTCGTCGCGCACACGCGTGATGATATGTTGCCGTCCAATCGCGTGCGATTCCACAATCCCCGGCTCGGTCATGTCGAGCAGCAAACGATCACCACTCGAAGCGGCCCCACTCGCTTGCTTGGCTTCAAAAGCAGACTCGAGCGCCTGCTTGACAGCGTTGACCAACTGCCCGACCGCAGGCTTTTCAGCCTTGGGCACATCCTTCATGCCGCCCATGACCGCCTTCAGCCGCCCCTTCGACCCGAGGTACGCAACACGCCAACGCTCCAGGTCTTCGCCAGATGTCAGACTCGCAAGTTCGGCAAGCCCCGCTTCTTGTATCTGTTCCAGTTCTTCACGCATGAGCGGATCATAGATGCAATTGTGTTCGAGCGAAGCGCCGAACACGCACGATCAGTATTGCTGCTTGTCAATCCTCCGCGGCGTCGCGCACCGGAAGCGTGGTCGTCGTCACTTGCATGAAGATCGCTCCCCCAAGATCATTCGATGAACTGAGTGAACGGGACCCAAGGACCGTTGCCCCTGACGCAAAACGAACTGAAAGATCGATCAACGCTCTATCGCCGACAGGCAAGCCGATTTTCGCAGCTGCATGTTCGAGTTCGCCGGTCTCCTGTGTTGCAAGCAAGCGATATCGCCCGTCCACAAAGCCATCAGAATCAACGGCACAAGTGACTTCAAACTGGTCAGTTCGCGTCACCTGCTGCGTCGTCGCTGTGGCGGGCGTTGATCGAATGATGTCGATTGTGCCTGCCTGACCAGCGAGCACAATCATGCTCGGCTGTGAAACAACTTGCGCCTGCCCCGCTGCAATCAACGCGGCTTGATCAGTAGCGATCTTTTGCAATTCCTGATCTGACAGCACCCGGCCCGCTGCAGCATCGGCAAGGTTTAACAGCCTTGTGCCCTCGTCAGACTGCACCCCCGCTTCGTCAAGCAGCACAATCGAGGCTCGCACAAGCAGTTGCGGCGATTCGAAAGACTGAGCAGTCGGCTCTGCTTCATCGACCTGCGACTCAACGGGTTGCTCACTCGCTGCTCTGGAACATCCCAAGATGCCAGCGAACGATGCCACCCCCACCACCAACGCCGCCATTCTCAACATGGACATGGTGACCTCTCGGACAATGCAAGCCGGTGTGCCAACGCACAAGGTTCAGGACAATTTGTATTGCCCTGGCTGCGGCATACCCGGGCTCTTAATCGGAGTGTCGAGCGTTATTGCCCCTTCGTCAGCCATGAGATCCTCTTGTGAATTCGTCACAAAATCCCATGTAATCTCGCGGCCCGAATACGCAGCCATTCGGCCCATTACGGCTGTCAACGAACTGTCAGCCGTCGCCTCAAGTTCCGCTCGAGGGGCACCGCTGCGAATCGAGTCGATTAACTCGGCGTGTTCTTGGACATACGGGTTGATCCCGCCATGCTTGAGCCGGAAGGTCTCATTTCCGCTCGCGTCAGCGATGTGCGATCCGCCGGGATTCACATACGCGGTCCCTTCGGTCCCGACAATGGTGTTAATCACCCGCGAGGTGGAACCCGGAATCTGCCGACACTTGAAACTGACAATGGCGCCGTTCGGATAGTGATAGTCGACATCAATATGGTCATAGATCTCAGAATCGGCAGGACGGGTCATCGCCCCCCCTGACCCAAACGCTGCTTTGGGCGGGCCGCCCATGATCCAGTTGATCGCGTCAATATTGTGTACAGCCTGCTCGACAATCTGATCGCCGCTGAGCCAGGTAAAGTGATACCAGTTGTACAACTGGTACTGCATGTCCGTCATTTCGGGCTGGCGATTGCGATACCAGATCCCGGTCGAACAGTAATACGCCAATCCACCAGTGATTCGGCCGATATCTCCACGATGGATCCGTTCGACCGCCTGAATATATGAAGGCTGACGGCGATACATGGTGCCGGTCACAATCGAAAGCCCCTTCTCGCGGGCCTTGGCAGCAGACTCCATACACGAGCGATACCCCGCAGGATCAACGCATACCGGTTTTTCGGTGAACACATGCTTACCTGCGCGGATGGCTTCGGCGATATGAGCCGGACGGAACCCGGGCGAAGTTGTCAAAATCACGAGATCGACTTCTGGGTGATTGATCACACGTTTGTAGGCTTGCAAACCTGCAAAAAGATTCTCATCCTTCACATCGACCTGAGTACCGACCGCAGTCCCACTCAGCGTGTCGCGGGCGTTCCGGGTGATATCGAAAGTCAGATCACCAATCGCAACAAGCCGGACACCCTCAGAACTCGAAAGACAATCGACACATGCGCCTTTGCCGCGCCCGCCAGCACCGACCACACCCACTCGAATCTCGTCTGATCCGGCGACCGGTGCGATGGGTTTCATTTTTCCAAGGGCCATCGAAGAAAGACCGGCTGCTCCGGCAACAGCGGCAGTCGTCTGAATGAACTCACGGCGTGTGTGTGACATGGTTGTACTCTCCAATCAAAGTGAATCTGAGTCTAACGACTTCGATCCGAAGAAGCGGACGATTTCTGCGACAGCCATAAAAAAAGACCGGCTCAAGCCGGTCTGTTGGAAACTGTTTGCAAACATGTCTCTGATCTAGTCTTCAGACTCTTCCGCGGGTGCCTCGGCTGCCGGGGCTGCGGCTTCGCTGCTCTTGGCTTTGCGAAGTTTGGCTGCATATGCCGTACGACGATCGGCCTGACGACGACGGGTGCTCGGGTTGCCACCAATCTCCGGGCCTTCTTCATTACCGACAAACTGAATCACGACCAACTCGGCTGCATCACCCAATCGGTGACGACCCAACTTGACGATGCGGGTGTATCCACCGGCACGGTCTTCAAATCGTGGCGCGACATTCTCGAAAATATGCTTGATCAACTGCGGAGCCTTGCGAAGTTCGCCATAGCGATTTCGCTCGACACCTTCTGATGAAGGAATATCAAAGAACCCTTCTACGAAGTCGCGTTTCTCTTCGATCGCTTCGCGGTCTGCATCCGAAACATTCTTGGGCATGTACGCCCAGGCGAATGCATTCCGATCGCCGCCGAGCATCGACTCGACACGACGACGAGCAGGCAAATCCTTCCGCCGAGCGTGCGTGATGATCTTCTCGACGAATGGCTGCAGCGCCTTCGCCTTGGGAAGTGTCGTGGTGATCTGTCCATGTTCAAACAGGCTTGCTGCCATATTGCGCAGCATGGCCTGACGATGGGCAGAGGTACGATTCAGTTTATATCCGGCCTTGCGGTGACGCATGACTCACTCCGTGACTGCCCACCCGCTCAAAGCGAGACAGGCGATATCTAATCCGTCTTACGAAATCGACGGAACCTGGTACCCCTCGGGCAACTCAGTTCCAAGATCCATATTGATGTCCAACAACTTCCGCTTCACTTCACGCAGCGAAGTACGACCAAACGAACGAAGTTTGAGCAACTCCTGCTCACTCATCGTCACCAACTGAGCCACCGTGTCGATACGGGCAGACTCAAGGCAGTTGCTCGCACGAACTGAAAGATCAAGATCGGTGATCGGCATGTTCAACTTGCGAATCAACTCTTCATCCACTCCGGCAGCAGCAGCCGCTTCTTCAGATACACGCTCTTCACCAAGATCAAAGTACTGCACAAACGGGTTGAGGTGCTTGCGAAGAATCTTGGCGGCTTCGACCATCGCCATCTCGGGTGTCACAGTGGCATCAGTCCAGACTTCGAGCGTCAACTTGTCAAAGTTGGTGCGTTGACCGACGCGGGTGTCTTCCACCTTGTAGCGAACACGCGTCACAGGCGAGTAGATCGAGTCAACCGGAATCAACCCGATTTCCTGTTCTTCGGAGTCCTGCACCTGATCTGACGCCGGGACATATCCGCGACCCTTGTCCACGCGGAACTCCATCTCAAGCGTCACTTCATCGGTCAAAGTCGCCAAGACCAGATCCGGATTCTTGATCGTGATTGAGGTGTCCGCTTCGATGAGATCAGCGGTCACTTCACCCGGTCCCTGGGCTGCAAGATGCATGGTCCGAGGCCCATCGCCTTCCATCTCGACGACAAGGCTCTTGACATTCAGAACAATGTCAGTCATGTCTTCGAGAACGCCGGGCAGGGTCGTAAACTCGTGCTCAGCACCCTTAATCTTCACACCAGTGACCGCAGCACCTTCGAGCGAACCCAAAAGCACACGACGAAGTGAGTTGCCAATCGTCGTTCCAAACCCACGCTCAAACGGCTCAACCACAAATCGACCAAAAGTGTTGGTCTTGAACTTCGGGTCAGGCGACACACGAGCGGGTAATTCGAATCCTCTCCAACGAACGCGCATGGTGAAATCCTTTTTCGCAGTGTTCTCAAACAGAACCTTCCGTTTCGCGTCTGTCGGCTTGCTGAGGCTGCGAAACCCTCAACCGGCCTGCTTCACGCGAACGGGACAACTCGAATCGATGAACTACACGCGACGCTTCTTCGGCGGGCGGCAGCCATTATGCGGAACCGGGGTGTGGTCTTCAATCGCCGTCACACGGATGCCCGTCGAAACGAGCCCCTGCACCGCCGACTCGCGACCAGCGCCGGTGCCCTTGATCAGCACCTCGACCTCAGAAAGCCCCATCTTGCGGACTTTATGCCCAACCTGCTCACCAGCGCGAGTTGCGGCAAATGGGGTCGCCTTACGCGCGCCCTTGAAGCCGATTGTGCCCGCCGAATCCCAGGCGAGTGTTTCGCCATTGGCATCGGTGATGGTGATGATGGTGTTGTTCTGGGTCGCCTTCACATGGGCGATCCCGCGAACGACATTCTTGCGAATTTTCTTGATCTTCTTTGCCATATCGGCTCGCTCCTATCGCATCCACATGCTCCCGTCGCCGGGCTGGATGCTTGCGAGGTTTCCAGTTGTCGTCGACATCGACCGCTCGCCAATCGACGAAACGATCCATGACTCCATTTAACCCTTGACGCCCTTCTTCCCGGCCACGGTCTTCTTACGACCCTTGCGCGTACGAGCGTTACAACGCGTGCGTTGACCGTGCACAGGCAGACCGCGGCGATGTCGCTCGCCTCGGTACGCACGAATATCACGCAAACGCTGGATATTCTGTTGCACCTGACGACGCAAACCACCTTCCACGATGTAATTCGTGTCAATGATCTGGTTGATCTGTGCGATCTGCTGTTCGGTCAGTTCGTTCGCCCGGACATCGCCATCAATCTGAGCTTCCGCCAACAAGTCGGCGGCAAACTTCGGACCGATCCCGTGAATGTACTGCAATGCGTACAGGATCTTCTTGCGATCGGGGACATCATTACCCGCAATTCGTGGCACGATTGACGCTCCTCAGCCCTGGCGCTGCTTAAACCTGGGGTTCTTCTTGTTAATCACAAAGACCTTGCCGCGCCGACGCACGATCTGGCAGTCTTTGGTTCTTCGTTTGACACTCGACTTGACTTTCATCACGGACCTCCGGGGGCTTCCGTTCACTCAACGAACTGTTCCGGATCGCCGCTTATGTTGCGGGCCGGTCTGAATCCTATCCACCAAGGACCGAACGGTCATCCTCTGACCGTGTCCTGAATCACTAAAAACCGCCCGGCCCACGCAGTTTCGGGCTCTTACTCTCATCCCCGCCGCCGAGGAACCCTTGATAATTCCGCATGAGCAGGCTCGCCTCGACACGCTGGAGGAAGTCGAGTGCCACAGAAACAACGATCAACAGCCCGGTACCACCGAGGAACTGCGTCACCGCGAAGTCGATGTTCAGGCTTCGGTTCACCACCATTGGCATGACCGCGATCACGGAAAGGAATGCTGCACCCACATAGGTGATCCGCTCCATGACCGTTTCGAGATACTCCGCCGTCCGAGGCCCAGGACGCAACCCGGGGATAAACGAGCCGTGGTCGCGCAACTGCTTGGACATTTCCTCCGGATTGAACTGCACCGTAATCCAGAAGTAACTGAAGAAGTACACCATGATGATGTACAGAATCACATACGGAAACTCACCCATCGCAAATGCATCATTCAGCCACCCGACGGTACTGATAAGCATCGGGCTCACATCCTGGCCCTTCAGACTCGTGTACAGCGTCGAGAACACAATCGACGGGAACATCATGAGTGAACTGGCAAAGATTATCGGCATGACGCCGCCGTGGTTCACGCGTAGAGGCAGATAACTGCGCTGCCCGCCGAAGACCTTGCGACCACGCGTGTGTTTGGCTTGCTGGATTGGTATCCGTCGCTGTGCGACGGTGATAACCACAGAACCTGCGACGACGAGCGCGAAACCACCTGCGAGCAGAATAATGCCAAGCCAGCCCATCTTGTCAGGGTCACCCGGATCAAAGTTGCCGACCACCGTCATGATGGCGCCCGGCATACCAGTCAGAATGCCGGCCATAATGATGAGAGAAACACCGTTACCGATGCCGAACCGGTCGATCTGCTCGCCCAGCCACATCAGGAACACTGTGCCAGCGGTCAAGGCGCTGATCGCCATGAGCCACCACAACGGATTGGTTGCCCACGCTGGGTACACCATGCCCGCTTGACGCATGAACACCAACCACCCGGCACCCTGCACAATACAAAGTGCAATGGTCACATACCGTGTCCATTCCTGAATCTTCTGTTGACCAGTCGGGCCTTCTTCCTTCAACTGCTTAAGTACGGGAACCACGCCACCAAGCAACTGGAAGACAATCGCTGCCGAAATGTAAGGCATGATCCCGAGGCCGAAAATCGTACTCTGTCCGAACGAACCTCCCGAGAAAATCGCGACATAAGACGCAATTCGGCTCGCGGCTCCACCTTCGGCTGCGACCTGCTGAAAGTAATCAGACAACTCGGATTGATTCACACCGGGCAGCGGAATCCAAAAACCGATTCGATAGACGATGAGCATACCGAGCGTGAACATGATCTTGTTCCGCAGCTCATCGACTTTGAACACATTGGTGATGGTCTGAATCAGCATACGAACCAGATGCTCCCGCCCAGATCGGTATCAGGACTTCTTCTTGAGGACTTCCCCGCGAGATGACGCTTCAGCCTTGGCGACCTGGAATGCACGACGCTTGGCCTTCTTGGTCTGACTCTTGGGAGAATGATCATCCGAGTTGCGATCAACCCCGCGCACCTTGTCACGACGGGTGCCGGTTTCGTTGACACTGCCACCCGCGGCTTCGATCGCCTGACGAGCAGAAGCAGTCAACCGGTTCACGGTGACATCAAACTTGGCGGAGACGGTCTGGCCTTCTTCGAGAGCGCCCAGAATCTTGATATTGCGCGACTCGTCACGCACCAAGCCAGCAGCAATCAGCGTTTCCGCATTGACCGTGCCACCGTTCTTGAACGCCTCTGACTTGAGCAGATCCGACAGATTGATCGTCCAGAATGCCACACGGAAGTTCGCGTTGGTAAATCCCATCTTCGGCAGGCGACGGAAGTATGGCATCTGGCCACCCTCAAACGCGTACCGAGCTGAATTACCCGAGCGCGACCCCGCGCCCTTTTGGCCGCGACCTGATCGCTTGCCCACACCACTACCCGGGCCTCGCCCGATGCGCTTCCGGGCCTTGTACTTGCCCGCTTTCGCTGTTACTTCGTGAATCATCATGTCCGGGGTCCTCCGGTCAATTGTCTGTGTTTACTTCGAGGCTTCCGCATCGCCCGCCGGGGGTGCATCCGTCGTCGGTGCGGCCGCTGGTGCCTGTTGTTCGCTGAAACCACCACGACCGCGGCCACCGCCGCCGCCACGACCACCACGACCACCGCCACGACCACCACGGCCGCCACGACGCTCCTGACCGATCGTGTTCACCGGAGCAGCCATCTTTTCACCCGTGGTCTTGGGCATGAATCGCTGACCGCGTTCAGTGCGTTCTTCGATATCAGTTGTTGTGATTTCAATGCCGCGCAACTCTGCGATCTGCTCACGCGTTTGCAGGCGGGCAATGCCGTCGAACACAGCCTTGATTACATTGATCTTGTTGTTCGAGCCGTAGCACTTGGTCAAGCAGTCAGTGATCCCTGCCATCTCAAGGACGGTACGAACCGTGCCGCCTGCAACAACACCCGTACCAGGCGATGCCGGGATGAGCCGCACACGCGAAGAACCAAATCGTCCTTCGACCTCGTGCGGGATGGTCTTACCCGTCATCAAGATTGTTGACAGGTCGCGCCGTGCGTACTTCTGTGCCTTCTCGATTGCGGTCGGCACTTCGTTGGACTTGCCGTAACCGTAACCAACCTTGCCACGCCGGTCACCAACGACCACGAGCGCACCAAAACTGAATCGGCGTCCACCCTTCACCGTTGCAGCGGTGCGGTAGATATTGACCGTGTTAGATTCGAGTTGACTGGATTCGTCGAGCATTTCTGCCATGAGATTTCTCGTTTGGTCTGTGGTGTGTTCAGAACTGAAGTCCGCCTTCGCGTGCGGCGTCGGCCAATGCCTTCACCCGCCCGTGATAGCGGAAACCGCCGCGATCGAACGCGACTTTTGATACCCCGGCAGCCTTGGCTTTCTCGGCGAGCTTCTTGCCCACTTCGGTCGCCGCGTTGGTGTCGCCACCAGCGCTCAGACTGACATCTTTATCGCGTGATGATGCAGAACAGATCGTGCGCCCCGCCAGATCGTCGATGACCTGCACATAGATGTGCTGCAGCGAACGATAGACCGCCATGCGTGGTTGATCGGGCGTTCCGATGACACGCTTGCGAATGCCTGTGACGCGCCGCGAACGCCTGACTGCCTTTTTCTTTTGCTTGTCCATGATCGCGTTTCCTCTACGCCGAAGCCATTAGCTGCCGAACTGCTTCCCTTGCTTGCGAACGATCACTTCGTCCGCATACTTGATACCCTTGCCGTTGTATGGTTCCGGCGGACGCTTCGATCGAATCTTCGCGGCAAGTTGACCAATCGCCTGCTTGTCGGCACCGGTTAGCGTGATCATCTGCTTTTCAACCGCAACATTGAGACCCGTTGGAATCGCCACTTCGACAGCGTTGGCAAAACCCACATTCAACTTCAGTGTCTGCCCGGAGTGCACAGCCGTCCAACCCACACCGATGATCTCGAGTTTCTTCGTGTACCCCTCGGTTACGCCCACGATCATGTTATTGATGATCGCGCGAGTCGTGCCCCACAAGGCGCGGACCTGACGGTTGGCAAGGCCTGCTTCGTTGATCGAAACAGCAATCGACTTCTCACTTTCATCCCAAACCACTTTGACGGATGGACTGAAGGTAAAGTCGAGCGATCCTTGTTTGCCTTCGATCTGAATCGTGTTGCCATTCAGCGAGACTTTGACCCCGGCTGGTACGGCGACGGGTTGTTTACCAATTCTTGACATCGGCCTGTCCTCTTCTTCTGCCGCTCTTCGCGACCCGGCAGGGATTCCATTGCCCCAAAAGTCTGTCTACGAAACGCGGTCAGATAACCGTGCAAAGTAACTCGCCACCAACCCGCTTCTCGCGGCACGCACGGTCGCTCATCACCCCACTACTCGTCGAGATGATCGAAATGCCCAACCCCTGGCGGATCGGATCCAGTTCTTCAACCTTTCGATACACGCGGCATCCAGGCTTGCTCTCACGCTTGAGCGTGTGCAGGATCGTTTCACCCCGCGGTCCATACCGCAGGGAAATATTGATCTTGCCCTGGCGATCGTCTTCCACCACTTCAAAACCTGCGATGTAGCCCTCCGCCTGAAGCGTCTCCGCGATCCCGCGGCAGACCTTTGAGTTCAGGCAGATGACTTCCTTGCTTCGATTCCGGGCCGCGTTGCGTATCCGGGTAAGCATGTCGGCGATAGGGTCGTTCAATGACATTCTGATTCCTCAGTGCGTACGAGCAGCAGTTTGATTTACCAAGACGCTTTGCGCATGCCCGGGATCTTCCCCTCGAGCGCCAACTTGCGAAGCATGATGCGGCTGATGCGGAACTTGCGATACACCGAACGCGAACGCCCCGTCAACTCACAACGACGAACGATGCGCGAAGAATACTTCGGTGTCTTCTTGCTCTTGGCGACCTGTGCTTTCGTAGCCATTCAAATCCTCTCCGTCGAAACAATCAGTTGCGATCAGTCTCAGGCTTGCGGAACGGCATACCCAATTCACCAAGCACGAAACGGCTCAGATCAGGTGTCGAATTCGCAAAGCAGAAGTTAATGTTCATGCCGTGGGTGAAGTTCACCTCGGCCATATTAATCTCAGGAAACACACCCTGTTCGGTCAACCCGATCGAGTAACTCCCCTGTCGGTCAAATGCCTTGTCACTCAGGCCACGGAAGTCCTTGATACGAGGTGTGGCAATGTGAATCAGGCGATCAAGGAAATGCCACATCCGCTCGCGGCGAAGGGTGACCATCGCAGCAGTTTCGTAGCCAGCACGAACCTTGAAGTTCGAAACAGACTTCTTGGCTGCAATCATCAGAGGCTTTTGCCCTGAGATCGTCGAGAGCGTATCGAGAACGGTTGACTTCACATTCGGAGGCAGCTTCGTGCCGTCCAGATGACGCCCCATGTTCACATTGATCACAATCTTGTTCAAGCGTGGCATTTGCATCGGGTTCTTGATCCCGAACTCGCTCGCCACCTTTTCACAGATCGTGTCCTGGTACATCGCCTGCAAGCGAGGCGTGCCAGAAGGCTGAAGTGCCGCCTCGACGATTGCCGGGTCGCTGCCGTGTGATTTGCTTTTGTTCTTGTCTTTAGCCATGACTTGATCTCGATGAGTTTGATCTCGATGTAGATATCTCGATCAGAGCGTGTCGGTCTTCGTCCGCTCACCCTTGCGCTTGCGAACCATCGTCGGAATCGGTTGGCCGGTCTTGACAGCCACTCGCACCTTCGATCCGTCTTTCTTGGTTTCGAAGCGGACACGCGTCGGCTTCCCGTCAACCACCACATTCACATTTGACATGTGAATGGAGGCTTCTCGTTCAATCTTGCCACCCTGCGGACTCTGCTGAGTCGGCTTGATGTGCTTGGTCTTCAGGTTGACTCCTTTGACAATCACAGCATCTTTCGCGGTGAGCACCGAAGTGACCTCGCCGGTTTTGCCCTTGTGATCGCCCGAAAGCACCATCACCGTATCACCTGTTCGAATATGCCTTGGCATGTCAGATCACCTCCGAAGCGAGTGAAACGATCTTCATGTAATTCTTGTCACGCAACTCGCGAGCGACAGCGCCAAAGATGCGTGTCCCGCGCGGGTTGCCGTCGTCGTTGATCAACACCACCGCGTTCGAGTCAAACTTGACATATGACCCGTCGGGACGCCGCGTTGACTTCTTCGTCCGTACGATCACAGCCTTGGACATTTCGCCTGGCTTGATGTCCGATCCGGGCAGTGCTTTCTTGATGCTCACCAACACACGATCACCCACTCCGGCGTTCTGCCGTGTGTAGTTACCTCGCTTGGTTGATCCGCCATACTTGCGGATCACATAAGCGATTTTGGCACCCGAGTTGTCTGCAACATCACATCTGGATTCTTGTTGGAGCATGGCTCAAACCGTCCTGCTTCTGGCCGAGGGTTCGTGCCCTCGGATGCAATCACACCACTTCAGTCGATCGTTGTTCCACGATCCGCATCAGACGCCACGACTTGGTCTTGCTGATCGGGCGGCAAGGTGCCACCTCCACAACATCGCCAGTGTGCGACTCGTTGTTTTCATCGTGAACATGCAGCACCGACCGCTTGCTCACATACTTCCCGTACTTCGGATGCGGAGAGCGATAGTGGATCACAACCCGGCGCGTCTTGTCACGCCCGTCAGAGTCCACAACCCCAATCCGTGTCCCAGTCACATGTCCCGCTGATGATTCAGTCATGACTCATGTTCCTCGCAAACCGCTCAGCCCTGCTCCGACGCCAGCTCACGCGAGCGACGCTCTGTCAACAGTCGAGCGATGTCGCGCTTGACCTTTTCAAACCGTGATACATCTTCAACCTTCTCGGTCACACTCGATGAGCGAAGCGAGAACAGCTTTGCACGAAGCTTGCCTAACTCGTGCTGAATCTCTTCATCCTTCAGCGCTCGTACTTCTTTACCAGTCATTGCACGCTCCACTTACACTGAAAGACGACGCTTGATGAAACGACACCGCACCGGCATCTTCATCGCAACTCGAACCATCGCTTCTTTGGCACGAGCCTCAGAAACACCCGCAAGCTCAAACAACACCGTGCCTTCACGCACGCGAGCTGCCCAATAATCAATGTCGGCCTTGCCCTTACCCATGCGCGTTTCAAGCGGCTTCTTCGAAACCGGCTTATCCGGGAAAACGCGGATAAACAACTTGCCTTCACGCTTCAGGTAGTGCTGGGCGGCAATTCGCCCGGCTTCAATACAGTTGCTCTTCAGCCAGCACTGCTCGAGTGACTGCAACCCAAACTCGCCAAACGCAACGAAGTTCCCCTTCGTGGCTTTGCGGTCGCGGGCGCGACGAAACTCTTTACGATGCTTAACACGCTTTGGAATCTTATAAGGGGGCATTACTCAATATCCCTATTCTGGTCTTCAATCCGTTTCGCTTACCGACGCCCGCGAGCACGCGCCTGTGCGCCAGCTGCCCGTGACTGTTCTTCTTCCGCTTGCTCGGTGTACTCGCCCTTATAAATCCAGGCCTTCACACCGATGATGCCATAGGTTGTCCGCGCTTCGGCAAACCCGTAGTCAATGTTCGCCTGCAGCGTGCTCAACGGCAGCGAGCCCAAACGAACATCCAAACGACGGCTCATTTCAGCACCACCAAGGCGGCCACTGATCTGAATCTTTACGCCCTGAGCGCCCGCCTGCATGACGGCCTCGGCGCGATTCTTTACAACACGACGGAAACTCATACGCTTGTTCAACTGCTCGGAAACACTCTCCGCGAGCAACTGGGCATTCATGTCCGGGTTCCGAATCTCGATAATCGAGATCGAAACCTTACGACCGGTCATGTACTGCAACTCTTCCGTCATACGGTCGACTTCGGCACCCTTCGGACCGATCACCAACCCAGGACGAGCCGACTTGAGAATCACCTTCAACTCTTCACGAGTTCGTTCGATGATGATCTCGCTGACCGCAGCATTCGGCGGCGTGCGATTGAGTCGGCGGTCGAGGAACTGACGAATCTTTTCGTCCTCGATCAACAACTCACCGTACAACGCCTTCGGAGCGTACCACCGACTGCGATGCGCTTCAGTAATACCAAGACGGAATCCAAATGGATGTGTTTTCTGTCCCATCAGGCTCGTTCCTCCACGCCGATGGTGATATGGCTGGTTCGTTTCAAAATCGGATGTGCACGACCACGGTCTTTCGGCTGGAACCGCTTGATGTGCGGCCCCTCGTCAACCCGGCTTTCAACGACGACAAGTGCATCTTCACTGACACCAACGGTCTCGGCATCGGCCATCGCTGCTTTCAGCGCCTTGCGAACATTGACCGCAGCACGCTTCGTACTGAACGCCAACATATCGTCCGCATCGCGACACGATTTACCTCGAATCATGTCAACGACCAGGCGAGCCTTGCGCGGGCTGCCGCGGTGGTGGCGGACCTGGCTGTCGAACCGGGCAATCTCGCCCAGTGAACATCCAAGTGCCGATGCCATCGCGTTCATGTCGGTCATCGAGCAACGCGGGTGGTTGTTCCCGCGCACCCAGTTGCCGACAGCGCTGAGGGCCTTCGCACCCTTCAACCCGTCGCGTTCGACGGCTTCGGCCAACTGTTCGACTGACATGCCCTGGTCGGCCAGTTTCTTCTTTACTTGTTCGTGTCGCAGCTTCACAGCGTGACTCCCAAAGCATCAGCCGGTCTTAGCGACCTGACCGGATGCCTTCTTTCTTGTTCGTATGCCCGCGGAAGGTACGCGTCGCTGAAAACTCGCCGAGCTTGTGCCCCACCATGTCTTCAGTGATGAATACATCCATAAACACGCGTCCGTTGTGCACTTGAAAAGTGTGGCCAACGAACTCCGGAACGATCGTGCACGCACGAGCCCAGGTCTTGATCGGTGTGCGCCGACCACCCTCACTCTGCTTCTCAACCTTCCGGTAGAGTTTCTCGTCCACGAACGGACCTTTTTTCAGACTTCTTCCCATTGGAACTGTCCTCGATTGCTCGACTGTTTACCGAAGCTGCCCGTAACGCTTGCTCTTACGACGACGGATGATCAAATCTTGCGAGTGCTGCTTGCGATTTCTCGTGCCACCACCCTTGGACAACACACCAGATTTACTCACCGGTGCACGACCACCCTTACTACGACCTTCGCCACCACCCAACGGGTGCGCGTGGTGACTCATCGCCATACCACGAACCTTGGGCCGGCGACCAAGTTTGCGGTTGAGACCCGCCTTCCCGACACGACGGTTCTGATGATCCGCATTGCCGACTTGCCCAATCACCGCTCGGCAATCAATCGGAACACGGCGTGTTTCGCCCGAAGGCATCACGAGTGTCGCATAACGACCTTCACGGTTCGTCAAACGAGCGTAAGAACCGGCTGAACGACACATCTGCCCGCCCTTGCCAGGAAGCAACTCAATGCAGTGCAGGTTCATACCCGTCGGGATATGACGCAATGACATCATGTTGCCTACCTGCGGCTCGATCGGCTCGTCCTTGCTCGACTCAACCGTCGCACCGTCGGTCAGACCGACAGGGGCAAGAATGTACCGCTTCTGCCCATCTTCATACTCAACCAGAGCAATATGGCAGGTGCGATTGGGGTCATACTCGATCCCCACAACCGTCCCTTTGATGCCATCACGATCGCTACGACGGAAGTCGATCTTGCGATACAGGTTCTTGACACCTCCGCCGCGACCACGCACCGTGATCTTGCCGTGGTGGTTGCGACCACCTTTGCGGTTGAGCGGCGCCAAGAGGCTTTTTTCCGGAGTCTTCTTAGTCACTTCGACATGCAGGTTCACCGACGCATTGCGGCGGCCTGGACTTGTCGGTTTGTAGACGCGAATCGCCATCGTTTCTCGTCCTTCCTCAGAACAGTTCGATTACATCACCGTCACGAAGACGGACAGTGGCCTTCTTGGTCGGAGCAGGCTTGACATACCCATACCGCGTGCGGCGTTCGGCACGCTTGCGTACCTGGGTTTCCAGACCGACGACCTTGACGCCGTACAACGATTCAACCGCAGCCTTGATATCCGTCTTCGTCGCATGACGATCGACTTCAAATGCATACCGGCCGATTTCCATGCCCTCGGTGCTCTTTTCAGTCAGCAGAGGACGCTTGATGACATAACTGTGATCCATTACGCACCCTCCCCATCTGTCGAGTCACGACCCATAGGGGCAACTTTTGCTTCCTTGTCCGTCTGTGAGCTCGGGCCGCTCAGCCACGCTTCAAGATCCGCTTTATCAATCACCAAGAAGCGATTGTTCAGCATCTCGAAACAGGTCAACTGATCCGCACGGCACATGGCGACGCTATCGATATTCCGACCACTCAAGCGAGCGTTCTCGCTTTTCTCAGGATCAGGCGAAAGCGCAACCAATGCGGACTTGTCAACGCCCAGACCGGCCAGCATGTCAACGAACGGCCTGGTCTTGGGTGTGTCAAACGACAGCCCATCAACAATCTTGACTTCGTTGTCAATCAACTTCGCCAGGAATGCATTGCGGTTGGCTTTGCGGCGCATCTTCTTCGGCATGTCCTGCCGATAGTCCTCGCGCGAACGACGCTTTGCAAAAGAGTGTCCACCACCACGGAAGTGCGGCGGCTTCTTGTTGCCGTGACGAGCACGACCAGTACCCTTTTGCTTGTACATCTTGCGGGTGGTGCCGGTCACTTCGGCACGCGTCAGCGTCCGCGCCGAACCCTGCCGAAGATTGGCATGGTACCGCACATACGCCTGCTTGATCAGCACGGGGTTAATCGTGCCGCCAAGACTCTGTTCATCGATCGACATTGTGCCGACCGATTCACCCTTGATATTGAAGACGGGGACATCCATGGTGTCTACTACCTCGCCTGACGCCTCTGCTCTGACCGGAACCATTTCCGATCCAACGCTTTGCCTATTCGGCCCGCACGCTCTTGCCAGTGTCCTGGCCCCGGTTTCCCGGTGCGGCGACCCGAAATCGACTCGGCCGTCCAAAGCCCCGAAGGGCACGCTTGTCGTCGCTCGCCGGTTTCTTTACCAGACCTCGCGAGCAGGCCGTCAGGAAAACTGTCCCTGGCGACCTCAGATACACTCGAAAACGATCACTCGGCCGAAGCCAACTTCTTCGTCTTACTACGATTCAACCGGATCGCCGGCCGAATCTGAACCATTGCCTTGTTGTGACCCGGAACCGGACCCTTCACAAGCAACAGCCCACGCTCTTCATCGATACGAACCACATCCAGGCTTCGCGTGGTAATGCGCACATTACCCATCTGCCCGGCCATTTTCTTACCCTTCTTCAAACGACCGGACTTACCGGCGTTCAAAGCGTGGCCACCAATCGAACCCGGGGAGCGGTGCTTGCGCTCAACGCCGTGCGTCGCCTGCTGACCCTTGAAGTTGTGCCGCTTGATGCCGCCCTGAAAACCCTTGCCCTTGCTGGTGCCGATGACATCGACATACGCAACATCAGCAAGACTTGCGACGGTCAACGACTGACCCAGTTCGTACTCGCCAGCCTCTTTGCTGGTGCAACGGAACTCGCGATGGAATCGCTTGGCATCTGAACCGGCCTTGGCATCGTGACCGATCATCGGAATGGTCGAGTTACGAGGCTTCATATCGCCGTATGCAATCTGAACCGCCGAGTAGCCATCCTTGTCTTCATCACGAATCTGCGTCACAACGCACGATCCGATTTCGATGACAGTGACGGGCGTACTGACACCGTTGTCATCGAAGACGCGAGTCATACCGAGTTTGGTTCCCATCAGGAGAGCCATGAGTCATTCCTATTCTCCCGCACTCGCGGGCCGCTTCATGCAGTCATCGCTGCAGGGGAAGTCTTACCTCGCTCCGCCATCGGAGCCTGTAACGAAAAAGCCGCATGCCTCCTCGAGCACGCGGCCAATCACTTCTACGCCTTGATCCGCACGAAAACACCCGCGGGGACCACCAGTCGATTCAATGCTTCAACAGTACGAGCATTGGGTTCGACAATATCAATGACGCGTTTGTGCGTCCTGATTTCAAACTGTTCACGACTCTTCTTATCAACGAACGGACCGCGCAACACCGTGTAACGCTCAATGCGGGTCGGCAAAGGGATCGGCCCTTTGACGCGTGCATTGGTTCGCTTGGCGTGGTCAACGATTTCACGCGCGGACGCATCCAGCGCGATGTGGTCGTAAGCTTCCATTCGGATTCGGATCTTGCCACCGGTCATGTGCGAATTCGCCCTTTATGCTCACCCGATTCGTTCGGGCCGCAACACTAGGCCCGCACACAGGCGGGGTCCATAAAAAACCGCCGAACAGAGGGACTCCAATGCCCCAATGCCCATAATTGGCGAAGAAATTGTCCGTCGGAACGGCCCGAACGGAACCCACCTCGCTCCGAAACGCAATCGGCGAATCGAAACGAACTCACGATCAGGCATCGAACCGCCCGCACATGAGCCCCGAAGAGTAGAACATGGGCACCATATGTCAATACTTCAATGTCCCTGCACCGAAAAAAATGATGTCTCAGTCTCTTCCCACACACGAAACCGCAAAAACCGAAGGGTGCCTCATCACCCTGCCACAAAGCGAGTTTCCAGAATTGGAGTGTCCTCGATGATCCATCGCTTCACCGCCATCTTCTCACTGGCGCTCTGCACACTCGGCACCCTCGCACAGCCGACTCCGACCCCTCAAGATTGGGGGGTCGAACTGGCATCCGATCCCATCCACATCGAAAGCGTCGGCGTGTCGATACACATTCCAGTTGGGTCCATCACCGAGAACGCCGTTTACCAGAAGGTCGCATCGACCAAAATCCAACTTCCAAACGGCCTGGGTGCCGTCGTTTTACAGGAACGCCGAAGCAAACAGCTCGATCTCGAAACCGAGGAAGTCGCTGATGGCATCATCACGCAACTTCTTGCGCTCGCCCCCAAATACGGCTTCGAGACAGACCCGAACAACATCAAAGAAACCGATGGCGATGTCAAAATTGTCGGCACAAGTGCGGCTGTCCTCGAACGCGACAAAGCAAAAAAGATCGACACATACATCGCAGATCACGCGTATGTCGCGATTCCAAGAGAAGGCACGCCGGAAATGACCATCCGCGGAGCAACACTCATCAAGACCGGCCCTGGACGGTTCATTCTCATCGAGCTCTTCACATCGTTCTCCAAGCTTGAAAAGGCGCGGCAGGCCTACGAAGTCATGCTCGCCACCGTTCGTATCGCCGACCCGAGTGAAGCCTCATCACGACGGGCAGCTGCGATCGCAACCGGCATTCGCGTACTTGATCGTTTGACCGAATCAGATTACCGCGAAGTCTTCGAATCAACCGACGAACGATGGGAACGCCTCTACACCGAAGCACCAAGCGGCGCAACCTCAGATGACGAAGAAATCGGTTACCGCCGTGTTCGTGCGCACATCGGCCAACGCGGCGAAATGAGCCCCAACAAGTCCAAAGACCTGTGGTCCGACGCAGAACGCGAAGAAGGATACATCGTCCGTATTGATGCCCGCATCCTCGACCTCGGCGGCATCATCGACACTCGCGCGACTTACTTCCTCACTCCAGACTTCAACGAAGAAGCATGGGTCGTCAACATGTCTATCCGCAAGGGTCCAGATCAGTTCGGTACCCCAGGTTCGACCAGTCGTTGGCAGGAAATCGGGGCCCGCCGCGGCACCGACATGAGCGTGCGCATTGTGCCGCAGTCTTCGGCCTCCACACGCATCCGTCCGCAGATCGAAGGCGAAGGGTACATTTCGATGGTGCAGAGCTTCATGCTGCCGCAACTGCTCGCACAAGCAGCGATCCCCGGCGATATGGCGTTCTATACCTACCAGACCACCGCGGGCACCATCCGCATGCGAACCGACAGCCTCGATGCCGCCAAGAAGGGATCGCGGGCTGCATGGAATCTCACGACACGACTCAATGCAGATGCCGAGCCGCAGGTCACAGCGGTCTCGCAGGACGGCCAGATCTTGCGGACCACTTTCGCCGACGGTCGCCGCTGGGAGGTCGTTCCCCTCCAGCAACTCGTTCGCATCTGGAAAAACAAGGGTCTTCCGATGGATTGATCCGTCTCGCCCGGCACAGCCGATACACTGCTATGTATGGCAACTGATCGCATTATCTCGCCGGGTCCGAGCACCAACATCGAGGAAGAGACCATCAACTGGTCGCTGCGCCCGCAGCGCATCGACGAGTACATCGGTCAGGCCGACCTGATCGAACGCCTCTCGATCTCCATCGAGGCCGTCACACAGCGTGACGAGCCGCTCGACCATGTCCTGTTGCACGGCCCCCCCGGTCTCGGTAAAACCACGCTCGCCCATGTCATCTCAAACGAGATGCAATCAAAGGTCCACACCACCAGCGGCCCGGCACTGGCGCGCGGCACCGATCTCGTCGCGGCGTTGACGCGTCTACAAAAAGGCGACATCCTGTTCATTGACGAGATTCATCGGCTTCCGGTCGCTGTGGAAGAGTTCATCTATCCCGCGATGGAAGATTTTCGTATTGATATCTGCCTCGACACCGGACTCAACGCTCGCACGGTGCAGATCAACTGTCAGCCGTTCACACTCATCGGCGCGACGACCCGGGCCGGGCTGCTCTCCTCCCCCCTTCGGTCTCGCTTCGGCATCGCTCATCATCTGCGCTATTACAACACGGACGAACTGTTGACCATCCTCCTGCGCAGCGCCGACTTGCTCGCCATGAAGCCGGATCGTGATGCCCTGACTGCGATCGCAGATCGTTCACGCGGGACACCTCGCATCGCCAACCGTTTGCTTCGCCGCGTGCGCGACTATGCCCAGGTTCGTGCGGACGGCAAATGCACGAGCGAAGTAGTCGCCCAGGCGCTCAGCCTCGAAGGCGTCGATGAACTCGGGCTCGATGAACTCGACCGTGCCTTTCTCCGCATCATCGCGACGACCTACGACGGCGGCCCGGTCGGGCTCGAAACCATTGCCGCCACGATGAACGAGGACGCGGGCACCATCGAAGATGTCGTCGAGCCGTACCTGCTGCAGATCGGGTTCTTGTCGCGCACCAAGCGCGGACGATCGCTGACATCAGCCGCCCACACCCATCTGGGCGTCTCCCCCACCACAAGCGACCATAGCACCCTGTTCAAGTTTCGCAACGCCTGATCGTGTCGAACTGTTCATGTATCGAATGCAAGGATAAGCAAAAAGCCCCGTCTTCGCAGACAGGGCTCGATGTGTTTTGAGATTCCCCGCTCCGGTGCAGAGTGGTCGCAGCAACTGATAAATGGGCGCGTAATCTGGACCGTTATCGCTTCGACTTGACCGCGAGCGACTCTTCCATTTCTTCGGTCAGATACAAGATGCACCCGTCGTTCGGGCTCAGTGTCAGTTTGCCCGACATCAGCGACATCGCTGTTTCCATCGGCACCGACATCATTGTTGAACCACAGATGTACTCGTGTCGCTTGCGGTCAACGATCTCGAGCGGCGCCATTGCGTCTTCGCCGCGTTCTTCGAGAAGTTCGCAGTAAATCGCCAACGCATCGGCTGGCACATCGCTCACGAGCGATTCGCGCTCGCTCTGCAACTCAGCGAGTCGTTCTTTGATCTCGTCAGCCCGCTTTGCACGATCACCGTCGGCAACACTACGCATCTTCTCGCGCTCTGCAAATGCTTCGTCGAGTTCAGCGAGTTCTTTCTCAAGCGTCTCGATCTTTTCAAGATGCTCGATCGCCGACTCGTCCAGGCCGCTCTTGCGCTCTTTGAAGGTATTGACCTCGGTCAACACCGCCTTGTATTCCTTGTTGGTCTTGGATGTCCCCATCCGTTCGCGCAACTCGTCAATATGCTCGCTCACCTGCGCGGACTCGCCCTCAAGATTGGCGACGCTGACCTTCAGTTGCCGGAGTTGTCCGCGAATGTTCGTTCGCTGCGCTTCAATGCCGTCGAGTTGTTTGACCTGTTCGTCAAAGAACCGTTCGGCCGATCGGAGACGGCTCTGGAGTCCGCGGATCTGTTGATCCACTCGGAACACCCTGAGCAGTTTGCGGGTCACATGCATCCAGTACTCCATAGCCCATCGTGTATCATCATCACCCTATTCTAGCAAGTTCAAAGCGTCCGGTGTGGCTTGAACCGCCAAACGGAGCAACCAAAAAGCAACCGGCGCAACCAACAGCACCGAATCGAGCACATCCAGCACTCCGCCGAACCCGGGCAACGACTTGCCCGCGTCCTTCACACCGGCATCGCGCTTGAGCAGGCTCATCACCAAATCGCCCGCAGTTCCGACGACTGCGAACGCAACGCCCATCAAAGCGGCGATGACAAAACCCGGTGCAGGCACAGAACTTTCGCGCATCAACACCGCAAGTCCGCCGCCGACGAGTCCTGAAAAAACCATACCCCCAAAAAGACCTTCCCAGGTCTTGCCCGGGCTCAGCCATGGAATCAACTTGTGCTTGCCTATCGCTCGACCGACGAAATATGCACCGATGTCACTCGCTTTGGTGGTCACCAAGACCCACAGCAGGATCCACGCTGAGTTTTCCCGGCGAATGAGCAAAAGAAATCCGAACATGATCCCGAGATAGACCATCGCCAAGAGCGCTCCACCCGCCTGCATGATGGCGCCGTCCACCTGCTTGTGACGCGAATGGAACATGAGCGTCCCGACGAGAATGACGGTAAACACCGAGTTGACCAGTGCGGCCCCCGCCACGCCATCAAGCCCTTTGGGGATAAACGCGACCATCGCCAGGCTGACCAAGACCAGCGTGACAACCACCCGGCGCGACACCGCCATGCCCGCAGCATCATAAATCCGTTTCAGTTCGATCGCGCCGAGCACTGCAAGAGCGCTCACAACCGGCCACACCACCATGCCTGGAGGCCAAGTCAAACGCCCGGTCAAGTTGGTAAACCACGCGAATGCCTCTTGTGCGTCGAGCCATTGATCAAACCATGAGCCCAGAATGATGCCCAGTATGAGAAACGGCCCTAGAAGCAATCGGTGTCGCAGCACGCCGACACCATAGCCGATCAGCCATCCTTGTGACGAGCGGATGTCGACAAACCGCCGTATCGGCGGTCTCGAGTCGCATAATCGCGAACCGCATTCTTGAACGACGCCGTGTCAAAATCTGGCCAATACTGCTCGGTCACATGCAACTCGGCATAACTGATCTGCCACAGCAAATAGTTGCTCACGCGCATCTGACCAGCGGTTCGGATCAATAGATCGGGATCGGGCATGTCCGCGGTGTAAAGCCGCGACGAGATCATCGCTTCATCGATCTGCTCGGGGTCAATGTGACCGGCGGCCACATCGCTTGCTATGGACCGCATCGCATCGGTGATCTCCGCCCGCGAGCCATAGTTGATCGCAAGACACAGCGTCGGTCCGGTGCATGCAGCCGTGTGCGCTTCGAGTCCATCTAGTGCGTCGCACACTTCGGCCGGGAGTCCCTGCCGACGCCCGAGGACGCGCACCCGGACATTGCGCTGTCGAAGTGCCTCCTGTTCACCTTCGCAATAGGCAACGCACAGCAGCATCAGCGCTTCGATTTCTTCCTTGGGCCGGTTCCAGTTCTCACTCGAAAAAGAGAACACCGTCAAAAACTCGACACCCAGATGCCCACAGTTTTCCACGAGCGTTCGCAGCGCGATCGCGCCATTACGGTGCCCAAAGATGCGTGGGAAACCGTGCTCAGCAGCCCAACGACCGTTGCCGTCCATGATGACCGCAATGTGCCTAGGAATACACGCCGGGTGAACCTCCGGCAGAAACCCCTTCGGATCTGCGGCAGGGTTAACACGACGAATCCGCTCAAGCGCAGCGGTGGCTGCTTCATTGGACTCCATCGAACGCCCATTATCTGTCTGCGATTCAACCATTGACACCCAACCTCATCAACACCACAAACGAAATGCACGCATCATCCTCTCCCGAGGACAACAGTGATTAGGAATTGCAGACTTCACTTCTCACCGCGCCGCGCAGCCGCACCGTTCACTGACATGAATGATCTGGCTTCGTTCCGGCCCGACACTGACAAGCCCGATCGGTACGCCGCAGTAACTCGATATCCGATCGAGATACGCCTGCGCAGCAGCCGGAAGTTCACTCAAAGTGCGAATCCCGCTGATATCGCCTGAAAAACCTTCCATGGACTCATACACAGGCTCGACGCGGCCGAGCGACGGGCCATCCGGCAGGAATCGTTCGGTGATCTCTCCATTCAAGCGGTATCCAATACACACCTTCAGTTCATCGAGACCCGCAAGCACATCAAGAAGCGTTATCGCGAGGTGCGTGGTGCCGTTAATCGCCGCAGCATATCGCAGAGCCACCAGATCAATCCAACCGACGCGACGCGGTCGCCCCGTCGTCGTGCCAAACTCGCGTCCGCGCGTTCGAATGCCATCGCCTATCTCATCAAACAGTTCGGTCGGCATCGGCCCTGCGCCAACACGCGTGCTGTAGGCCTTCGCCACGCCGATGATCGAGCCAACATTGGACATCGGGACGCCCGAACCGGCAGCGATGCCAAGCGCACACGCATTCGAAGCCGTCGCGTATGGGTAAGTTCCGTGATCCACATCGAGCAGCGTGGCGTTCGCTCCTTCAAACAAGATCGAGCCGCCATCGTCCAGTATATCGTGCAACAGGTATGTTGAATCAACGATCCGATCACGCAACACGCGTCCATACTCGACCAAACGCTCGCCGAGAACCGCGGCATCTGTCTCTGGAACATTGCCAAGAAACCGTTGTTTCAAACGGCAAGCCTCGGCGACCCGCCGACGAACCAAGTCGGCATCCAACAGGTCGCCCATTCGTATCGCCCCGCGCCGCTGAGCCTTGTCGGCATACGCCGGCCCGATACCTCGGCGTGTCGTTCCGATGGAGTTTTCTCCACCTTCACAAGCGAGTTCCTCGCGCACCGCGTCTTCCAGTTTGTGATAAGGCATCACCACATGGGCCCGACTGGAAATCATGAGACCAGAAAGATCGACGCCGCGTGATTCGAGATCGCTGATTTCCTTGAGCAACTGCTCGGGGTCAACCACGACGCCGTTGCCGATGATCGACTTGACACCGGGGATGAGAACCCCAACAGGCACAAGATGAACCGCATAGCGCTCGTCGCCGACAACGATGGAGTGTCCCGCGTTTGCCCCGCCATTGAAGCGGACGACCGCGTCATGCTCGCCAGCAAGGACATCAACGAGTTTGCCTTTGCCTTCGTCACCCCATTGCAGCCCTACAACGGCAACACTCTTGCCCGTCGGCAGTCCACACGCGCGTTCTTGATCGGACACACCTAACTCCTCACTCTTATCGGACAATAATTCGGTGTTGTTCACGCCCTGCACAATAGCAACTTCACCTCATAGTGAACCCAAATCGCCCGAATCCTCCGGTCAACACGCTGTCGGCCCGAGACCGTCATGAAGTTCGACTTGCACAATGCCGATAGCGATTGCGGAGATACTCATGTCGACGAAAAACACCGTGCGCATCATGTGTCCGAGCCTGACCTGCCGGACAGTCCTTGCTGTCCCTGAGTCAGCACGAGGTAAAACAGTGCGTTGTAAAGCGTGCGGCGTGACGGTGCTCATTCCACAGGCTGCAACGACCGCCGCAGATCCCAACAAGAAGGCCGGTTGAGTCAACCACCCTACAGCGGTGGCTGATCGTCATCATCGTCGCTCATATCAAAATCAAACTCGATGATCGAACTGCCTTCCGGATCGAGCAGCGAAGGTCTCGTCGTCAGAGGTTCACTCGAATTGCTCGCAGGCTTCGAGGCTGCACTATCGACACCTGGCGTATCTTCGACGCGCGGCCGACCCTGCTCATACAACAACACCGGATCGATCGACGCGGGTTCGTTATTCACGCGAATCACGAAAACCATCGGGCCGACTGAAATCAGGTCCCCGGCTTTCAAGTTCGATTCGGATACACGCTCTGCATTCACCCAGGTTCCGTTACTCGAACCCAGATCTCGAACAAACACGCGCGCATCCGAAATCTCGAAAACGCAGTGTTTGCGAGACACCTGACCGCTGGGTACACGCAATGCGCACCCGCGGTCTCGACCCAAAATATGCTCACCGATTGGGAGGGTCTTCGGCTCAACGCGCCCGCTCACACTGATATGAACCAATTCCACTTGCACGCCTTGTCTATCCTTTCGGATTCACATTCCGACACGCCCGCACACCGCGAGGACACCCCTCATCAGTAAGCCTTCTATGCCGGACAATACAGTGTCTATACCGATTCGGCAACGCCCCACCCAATTCGCGGGCCAACCTCTCGCAGATTGTGCACCAAAAACGATCAACTCTCTTTACCTTCATATCCCCTTTTGTGCCCACAAGTGTCACTACTGCGATTTCTATAGCCTCGTCGATCGTCAGGACCGTCAAGAAGCGTTTTTGAACCGATTGATCGAAGAATTGCGTGCAGTTGCTCCCCTCGCCGGACCGCTCGATACGGTGTTCGTTGGGGGCGGAACACCAACTTTGCTGGCGACACATCTGTGGGGCCGACTTGGCGCTGCACTTCATCAGTTCTTCGATATTTGTGACGAAACGACCGAATTCACCGTCGAATGCAACCCCGAGACTGCGTCAGAATCGCTCTTTCATAGTCTGCGACACGCAGGGGTTAATCGGCTCAGTGTCGGCATGCAGTCTTTTAACCGCACGCATCTCAAAACACTTGAACGCGAACACAATCCTGAAAATGTGCCCCGAACATTCGAACAGGCTCGCTGTGTGGGCATCGCGAATATCTCGGGCGATCTGATCTTTGCCATTCCCGGGCAAACGCTCGATGACTGGGATCAAGATCTCGATCAAGCAATGTCGCTCGGTCTCAATCACTTGTCAGCGTACAACCTCACCTACGAACCGGCGACCGCGATGACCGCTCGCCTCGAGACCGGCCAGTTCACGCCATGCCCGGAAGAACTCGAAATCGAGATGTTCAATCACGCGGCTGCTCGACTCGCCAATGACAACTTCGAGCGTTACGAAGTCAGCAACTACGCCCAACCCGGACACGCATGTCGTCACAATCTTGCGTATTGGCGCCAACATGATTGGCTGGCATGCGGCCCGAGCGCCAGCGGACACGCTGCCGGTCATCGATGGAAAAACATCGGTCGCCTCGACACCTATCTCAACAACACTCAAAACGGCTTCGCCCCGATCACAGATCATGAAGAGCCTGACCCCGCCCGGGCTGTTCGTGAGTCCATCATGACCGGACTTCGTCTCGCCGAAGGTCTCGACAAGAGTCTCGTTCTCCTCCAATCCGAGAACGCTCTCACAGGTAGTGCCGCTCGGCTTGAATCTGAAATTCGCCAAGCGAACGAGGAAGGCCTGCTCACTGACACGCAATCACGACTCGTCTTGACTGAGCGTGGGATTCTCTTCGCTGACGGCCTCGCCGGTCGGCTGATGACCTGCGTCCTTTGACCTCGGTGCCAAGTCCGGGCGACGCAGACTGAGTCGATTGAGAACCTTGCGCAGGTCGCTCGGCCATCCACACGACAGATCCAAGCGATCGCCGGTGGTTGGATGATCAAACTGAATGCGATGTGCATGCAATGCCAGACGAGGAGCCGCCTCACTCGTCGCTCGCGGGCCATAGATCTGATCACCCAGAATACCGCAGCCGATCGCATCAAGATGCACACGAACCTGATGCAAGCGCCCGGTCACCGGCCTCGCTTCGATCAACGCCGCGATCTCGTTGGCTTCGATGACGCGGTATGCGGTCAGTGACGCGGCTCCGGATTTTGAAATTCGCGCCTGCTTCATCGTCGACCATCGACTCACTCGATTCTGAAACTCCTCAATCGGGAATCGAATCACGCCCTTGGGCTCTCTGGGCGCCTTGAACGACAACGCCCAGTAGTACTTCCCGATCGTGCGTTGTTTGAACTGTTCATACAAACTGTCGTACGCGTCCTGTGTGAGTGCCACGATCATGAGCCCACTTGTCTGCGCATCCAGTCGGTGCATCAACCCGTACGAACGGTCTTTCCCGAGCCGCGACAGTTGCGACGCATGGGTCGCAAAGAGCCCATTGAGCAGCGTGTCGTGTTCGTGCCCGAGCCCGGGCATACTGACCACCCGTGGCATTTTCTCGACGACAAGCACCGCATCATCTTCATGCGCAATACGAAATGTCACCCGAGCATTCGGCTGAATCGGTTGCATTCAACCACTCTCCTCTATGGACGCGAGGTCCAGGTACCATTTTGCAATCCCGCCGACAGGGTCGACCAGAAATCCTTCACCATTCGTCGCAGCACGGATGATCGACTTGCAGTCTTCTCCGCTTGCGAGCAAGGCAACAAATCGAGACCCACTGACAAACCAAGGGGTCATCGATACGCGTCCCGCCCCCCCGGCAGTCAGATATTTGGAAACCACGCGTCCGCCTGCAAGGTCTTCACTCTTGCCGAATGCCGGTTCCTCGTCGTTGACACCGAGGACGACAAAGTCGAGCCGATCGTGCCCCTTCTCTCGCCATCCCAGAGTCTCAAGAATCTCCCGCTCGTAGGACGCGTGCGCATCCGGCGCGTCGGCATCGGTTGTATGGATCTGCGTCAACGGAATGCCGGCGTGGTGCCGAAGAACCTCGTCGATGATCGTCGCACCCGACTGCGTCGTGTCATCCGCCGATGCAGCAGCGACCCAGAGCTGTGTCCTGGTCCAAGGCAAGCCGCGATAGATCGGATCGACCATCAGACGCAAAAACAACTGCTCGATCATCGCCCCGCCCGCAATAGCCAGGTGAAAATCGCCGAACTCGCGCACACACGCGTTGGCCTGCACGAACAGGTCGGCTGCGACCGCATCCACGATCTCCTCGACCCCAACGCACACCCGCACTTCGCCAGGAAGGTCGGGTTTGATCGGATCTGGTTCAATATCATAAGGATCGGCCATCGCCTATTCTGGACATGTACCACGCCCATGACCACCCCGACGCAAAGAACACTGCGAATCGTCGATGCAGGGCTCAACAGAGCCCGTGAGGGCTTGCGTGTCCTCGAAGACCTCGCTCGATTCGCCCTCGACGACCCCAAGAGCAGCGCCGATGCCAAGGATCTAAGGCACGAACTGGCTCTGGCGGGACAGAACTTGCCTGTATCAACAGCCGCTCGACTGCACGCCAGAGACACACCGGGCGATGTCGGAACGGTGATCGCGACCGAACTCGAGGGCACGCGACCATCACAAGACGCCGTGGCTGCAGCCGCAGCCGGCCGCACAGCCGAAGCCCTGCGTTCGCTCGAAGAAGCCGCCAAGGTTCTCGGGGTGTCCGGTCAGCCGTTCGAGCAACTTCGCTATCGCACCTACACGCTCGAAAAACAGATTCGACTTCAACTATGTCGCCCCGTCTGCGACTGGAAGTTGTGCGTCCTGATCACCGCATCACTATGCAGGCTGCCTTGGCAACAGGTGGTTGACGAAGCCATTGCAGGCGGAGCCGATTGCATTCAACTGCGCGAAAAAGACCTCGATGATCGCACCCTCCTCGACCGTGCGACAGAACTCGTTAAGATCACAAAACAACAATCAGCCGTCATCATCAACGATCGACCCGACATCGCGCTGCTTGCTGGTGCGACTGGTGTTCACCTGGGTCAGACCGATCTCGAGGCTTCTGGCGTGATCAAAATGTTTGGCCGCGATCTCATCGTCGGTGTGTCCTGTTCGTCCGTTGAACAAGCCCGAATCGCGATCAAAGCAGGCGCTGATTACCTCGGCCTTGGTCCGATGTTCGAAACGACCACCAAGCACAAGCCACATATCGCCGGACCGACCCTCATCGCAGATTGTCTCAACGATCCTCTCCTCTCACACGCTCCTCATCTGGCGATCGGCGGAATCACGCCTGACAATGTGTCCCATCTGCGCGATCGCGGCTGTCGAGGTGTCGCGGTCTGTTCGAGCGTTTGCAAGGCTGAAGATCCACAACGCATCTGTAAAGCGCTTCGTGCGTATATTGACAAGACCGCCGTTGATACCCCCACAGGTGAGGAACACGCATGAAAACGCGACTCTTTTGCATTTGTCTCACTCTACTGACGAGTCTTGCTCACGCAGTTCCCCCAAGCCAATCTGAACTTGATCGCCAGCAACTCGCACGCATGAAGCCCGACGACCGGAACGCTCTCGAACAGCGCATCGGCATCAGTTTCTCCGGATTCACAACCGGCGGCGTGCTTCTCGGCGGAACCCAGACCGACATCGAATCATTCAAGGGTGATGTCGTCATTCTGCAACCTTGGTCTTTTCGAGACATCACTTCCGCTCGTACCGTCGAAACACTCAACACCGATCTCGAAGGTGTCGATGGCGTGCGTGTCATCGCGCTTCATGCGCCCGAAGAGTTTGAGAAGATCAAACGCGTGCTTGATCGCAAGCCCTTACCGGGCATCCTGGTGCTGGACGATACCGACACTTATGCAAATCCACTTGCGCTGACCACGCGCGGAGCGAACTTGATCGTTGACCGTGCTGGCATCATCCGGTATGCGGGTATCGACCCAAGCGCCGTTCGCCCCCTTGTCCTCGAACTGCTGGAAGAACCCGTAGACGAAAACCGACAGCCAACGATGACCCTCGCAGCGTTTGCAGCGCAGTTGGCTCAGGGCGAACAGATGACCGCCGACCTCGAAGAAGCGTGGAACGCGGGCGACGCGCGGTCCGCTGAACGATTGCTTCATGATTTCTGGACTTCAGCGCCTGCAGCAGCGCTCCCAGTCACCATGAACCTCCTCACTAATCGCAACACGATTCAGCGGCCGCTCGCGATCAGTCTGCTCAGAGAGCACGCAGCGCGCGACACAATCCTCGACGCGATCGGTCTTCTTGACGAACGACGCGACGGACCTGAGATCGCCATTCTTGTGCGCGCACTCGGCGGCGAAGACCTCGAAGAACCAGAGCAACTGCTCGCACCGTTCCTCGAATCACGCGACCTCGGCGTGCAACAGGCCGCTCTGTATGCCCTTGCCGATTCGGCAACACCCGAAGTCCTCCGCGCATTCACGCGCCAGATGAGCAACTCGCCGGTCGCCTCCAACGCGTGGAGCACGAGCGATCGCGAGCGCATCCTCGGCGCTCAGTTCGGGATTGCTAAGCACCTGACCGGATTTCGCGCTTCGACCGGCCGCGAGTATGACGAGTGGCTTGATGTCTACGAACGGGACAAGGAAGAAGCACAGCGCGTCAGCAAACGATCGCTTGAAGATGATCAAGGGAATCCGGTTTTCATCTCCTATTCGAGTGATCAGTTTCGCGCCTACCCCATGTTCGATCTCACCGTCCGAAGCCAATCGCTCGGAAATCAACTGCCCTCAGAAAACACTCCGACCCTACTGATGAACGCATCCACGCAGGCAGCCCAGCGGGCAGAGTCCGTTCTGGGCAAAATCTATCTCGCACCAATACGGGTCTATCTGGCCGATGATCGTGCGTTCAGTTCACTCGCGAGTAACTCGTTCATGGGTGGGCAGACAGAAGTAAATCGAGTCTATCTGCGCATCACACGCGACGGACCGATGGCTGAGGTCATGGGACACGAATGGGCACATGTCCTGCATATGGCCGTTTTCGACAAAACCCCGCGTTGGCTGGCGGAGGGCTTTGCCGAATCCATCGAAACCGACGATCACACCATCACGCTGTCTGACCTGCGCGATCAGGAGTTGGATGAGGTTGTCGAGCGAGGTCTGTTCAGCAGACTCCTGACATGGCAGTCAGGTGCATCATCCGACAGCCGCGAGGGTCAAAACTACGCCGCGGCTCGCGTCGGTGTCATGTTTCTGCGATCCGGTCCATTCTCAGCGGGCGATGTCCGACTCAATCTCCTCTTCGCTCATATCTCACGCGGGCGATCTGAGCGCGACGCACTGCAGCGTTCGTTCGGACTTTCTGACCGTGAGCTTGATCAGACACTGATTGATTGGCTCTCACGCCCGTGATCGAACCGATACACTGTCTTCATGCCAGTGACCTTTCAAAAACACACACTCCCCAACGGCCTTCGCATTCTCGGTGAGATTGACCCCGATGCGCATTCGTCAGCGGTTGGGTTCTTCGTTGATACCGGTGCCCGCGATGAAGATCCGGCGATCATGGGGGTCAGTCATTACCTCGAACACATGATGTTCAAAGGCACGGAAGAGATCTCGGCTGAAGAAATCAATCGTCGGTTTGATGCCATGGGCGCGCGCAACAATGCGTACACAACATCCGAATCGACCTGCTTTCATGCCCAGGTGCTACCAGAACATTTTGATGATGCCACCACACTACTGGCGCGAATGCTTCGACCCGCGCTTCGTCAATCCGATTTTGATCTCGAGAAAAATGTCATTCTCGAAGAAATCGCGATGTACAAAGACAATCCGTTCTGGGTACTGTACGAAGCAACGGTTGAACGCCACTTCGGCTCGCACCCACTTGGGCACCGCGTGCTGGGCACTGATCAAACTGTCGCTGCCATGACCAGCACGCAAATGAACGACTACTTCACACAGCGTTATTCCCCGGATAACACCGTCGTCAGTATCGCCGGCCGTGTTGACTTCGACGAAGCCTGCACATTGATCGACAACGAGACATCGGCCTGGACACCGACCGGTACCCAACGCACCCTCGTCAAACCGACCCATTCCGGCGATGCATTCACGATCAAAGATGAACGGGTCAATCGTGGATACCTCATCGCGGTCTCCGACGCTCCTGAGTTTGCCGATGAGCGTCGGTATGCTGCCGGCATGCTGATGCAGGTCCTCGGGGGTTCAGATAACGCCCGCCTGCACTGGGCACTCATCGAAACAGGTATCGCTGAAGAGGCTCAATCTGCATACGACCCCCACCACGGCGTTGGCGATTACTTTGTCTACGCGTCCGGGGAACCAGATCGGCTGGACACCATCCTTAAAACCATCGATCAGGAAATTGAGACGCTCGCTGATTCCATCATCGAATCTGATCTTGAACGCATCAGGGCCCGCATGGCGACCGCTGCAACACTTGGCGGGGAACGACCGAACGATCGCATGCAGCGCGTTGGGCGACATTGGCTCGCACACAACGCCTATCGCTCACTTGAGGATGAGCTTGATCGTATTCGCTCGGTTCGTGTCAAAGACCTCAAGGAGGTCGCAGCCGCATTCCCACTCGGCCAACGCACGCTCGGCCAACTTGTCCCAGCGTGACTCAAGCGGCTTTCTTGTTCGCCTTGGGTACAAATGCCCGGACACAGTTACCGCCCGACGCTCGAGCCGCCTGTGTCGCGCGAGCAGAAGCGCCGACCAAAAGCTTGTCATTTGTGAAAACCGATCGGGTCTCTGGCTCGACCGATGCAACCCCCGCACAGATCGTGATTGGCATCGGCTCGTTGTTCGTATCAGGTGACCACATGGCAGATGCAGTCACAATCTGTTCACGCATGTTCTCGATCGCTCGAGCGACATCGCGCCGACCAACATCTGGAAGTACGACCGCGAACACGGCTTCACCAACTCGACAGACCAAACCGCCCATTGGCTCAAATGAACGATTAAAAGTGGTCGCAAGTCCGAGTAAAGCCTCGTCGCGCGCCACATCGCCGAACGCGGATCTGACCTGTTCGAGTCCTTCGACCGCAATATGCACAATGGTCGCGATTCGCGACTCGTCTTCGCTTGCGATTTCAAACGCCCTTCGAGAAGCCACGATAAATCCTTCTCGACCCACAGCACCCGTCAATGGGTCGTGCGGAACCGTCGCAAACGCCTCGTCGCCGCCGCCAAGAATCGCAGCTCCTGGTCCCACCCCCTCTTTCGAGAGTTCGACGAGGCTGCGTGCCGCCTGTGCCAAAATGTCCTCAGCGCTGACTGTTGTCCCTGTCGACACGCTGAAAAGAGAAGACATCTCGCGAGCATGCGACGAAACATGCTTGAGCACTTCATCGCAAATCATCGGCTCGGCACCGCACATTGACTTGGCCTTCTCATAGAGGCGACGCAGTGCCTGCGCTGGCTCAGTCTCAGTCAATACATCGTGCACCATCGTTCCGATGTGAGCAAGGCGAGCGAGTTCCGCTTCAGAACCTGGTGCGGCCGTGGGCTTTTCGTGGAAACGAATTGGAATGACCAGTTGAGCAGGCAGCCTCCACTTCGTCGCGAGCAAGGCACCAACTTCCGCGTGGTTGAGGTCGAGCGCTTCGATCTCGTGCCGAATCAGGACATGGTGATTGCCGTTGGTTGATTTGATGATTCCAATGTACTCGTCGCCGAGTGTTTCTTTGATCGCCACCATCCCGATGTCTTGCATCAGTGCAGCAAGAAACGCTTCGTCAGCGACGGACTCGCGACCAATCGCTTCTGCCATGCATCGTGCTGCCAACGCCGAGTACAGTCCCCGACGCCAATACTCTTCCCAGTTGAACCCATCATCGGACAATGATTCAAAACTGCCAACAAGTGAAAACCCGAGCGCGAGTGTCTTGACAGGACCGAGCCCGAGCATGACAAGTGCTTTGCGAACATTGGCGCACGGCTGACGAAGCCCATAGAAGCTGGAGTTGACCGTTCGGACGATCTTCGCAGCCAGTGCTTGATCGAGTTGAATGCGTTCGGCGAGTTCATCCATCGAGACATTGGGATCGCTGGTCAACTCGATCACTTCCATCGCGACTGCGGGAAGCGACGGAAGCGTGGGACAAGCCAATATCTCTTGTAATAGATCGGGGTTCATCGCTGCGACCACAAGACAGACAACCAGCGGCTCGAATCAAGCCTGACACGAATTCGACTTGATTCAACATCGACCTATTCACCCGCCCGATTGAGTCATTTGCTGTTGGAACGACGACCAATCACCTGCAACAAGGGAGCGAGCGTCGCAAACGATCGGCCTGTCATGTGTTCAATGTACGCTCCGAGCAAACGAATTGACCGTTCTAGGCAAACACCCCCATCACCCGTCACGACGCCGTCGTCCATATCGGACCCAGTTCGAAGCATGCGGATTAGTTTCAATGTCTCTCGCCGCACGCGCCAGCCATCGCCGCAATCGCGTGTGAAGCCGCCGTGCCCGGGTATGAACGCCACAACATCATCGTTCGCCAAAGGCCCGCCCGAACGAATATCTGCATCGAGGTCAGGATTTGTCCCGGTCTCTTCGAGAAGCGTCCACTGTGCCGTCGCCACGGTGAGCGAGATTCTGTTGTGACTGCATTCATCCGTGGCAAGTGCGTAGAGGCTCGCATCCAATTGCTGATACACGCGCGGGTGCGGATCCTGATCAGAAATCAAACCGAGGATGAGGTCGGCAAGGTACATGCCGGCATAGAACGAACCCAGTTGTCCACGAAGGCCTCGATACGGCTCTTGCAAATCCCATGCGGTGAGTGTGACGAGTTCAGATCGAGGTTTAACCAAACCGACTATTTCGCCGCGCGTCAGGAGTTCGATGCCGCCGCTGAAAGCTCCTTTCTCGCGGCGTGAGCCTTTCGCGAGTCCTCGGATGAGACCGTTGTTTTGCGTGAGGACGGAGACCGTTTGGCTGGTCTCGGACCAGTCCCAATGACGAACACAGATTCCATCGTCCTGCAAGTTGGCCACGGAATCACATTAGGTCCGGTCGATGCCGAAACGCTGTCGCGAGGTTCGCGCCGTCGCCCATTGCTCGCGCTATTCTCGACCAATGCACTTTTCACTCATCGATCGTGTTTTGGAGCGCGATGACAACCTGATCAGAACGATCAAGCATGTCTCGGCTGCAGAAGAGTACCTGCAAGATCATTTTCCGACCTATCCGGTGCTGCCTGGCGTGATGATGCTCGAAGCGATGGTGCAGGCAGCACGGGAACTCGCTCCGGCCCGGTCCATGCCACTCGTCCTCGGCAAGGTCGCTGCACTCAAATATGGAGCCATGGTGCGACCTGGGGATTCGATTGTCGTAGAGGTTTCGTCTGCAGATCTCAATACTGAGGAACCCACATTCAAGGGGGAGGTTCGCCTCATGCCACCCGGCTCATTGCCGGATGATGACCTCGTCCGATCTGCGTCTGGAAAACTGACGCTTCGACCATTTCGAAGGCAACTCGAGGCGACAAACTTGGCATAATGTCCCGTCAATTGCCTAGACTATCGACCCAACGACGGACTTACACTTTCGGCCCACAGGCCGATGCAACAGGGATCAGATATGCAACGAGATGAGATCTTCGAAAAAGTTCAGGGTGTCCTCGTCGAAGCCCTCGCGGTCGACGAAGATGTCGTCACGCCCGAAGCCACCCTTTTTGGGGATCTTGGCGCGGAATCCATTGATGTCCTCGACATCACATTCCAGCTCGAACGCAGTTTCGACATCAAGATCAACCAAGGCGAGTTGTTCCCCGAGGGAGTCGGTCAAGACCCCGAGTATGTCCAGGACGGCAACATCACTGACAAAGGTCTCGAAGCACTCAGCGAAAAACTGCCTCACTTCGATTTTTCCGGCCTGAACGACAATCGTTCTGTTCAGAATCTCGTCGATATGTTCACGGTCAACTCACTGGTCAACTTCGTGGAACAGAAGAAGGCAGAAGCGTCCGCGTGAAACGCCGATTAAACGACCATCGAGGAGATTGAACGATGCGATGGATGTGGATCGACCGCGTCGTTGAACTGGTTCCGAAAGAGCGCCTGGTTGCAATCAAACATATCAGCGCATCTGAAGATCACATGGCGGACCACTTTCCGGCAGGTGATGGGCATCCGCCGTGTCCGGTCATGCCTGCATCGCTCATCGTCGAGGGGATGGCGCAGACCGCCGGGATCCTCGTCGGGCACGCAGGCGCTTTTCAAGAAAAGGTCATCTTGGCAAAAGTCTCGCGCGCTGAACTTGCGCTCGACGCTGTGCCCGGAGACACACTTCGCTACACCGCGGTGATGGATCGGCTCAGTGCACAGGGTGCTGCAACCAAGGGGACCGTCGAAAGGATCGACCCATGTTGCCCGGGCACAATAGAACCGTTCGGGGAAATCGACCTTGTGTTCAGTCATGTCGACAATAACATGGCCGGCATGGAATTCCCAGAAGGGAACTTCGTCTTTGGCGAACAGTTCAAGACGCTGCTCCGCACCAGCGGCATCAATGCTTGACTCGGCGCAACGCGAGAACATGACTGCTCGTGGTTCAGCCTGTCGGTCGGTTGTTTCTCAATCAAATCGAAGATAAACTCTTGACCCCGAGGCTGACTTCGACGCGCTTCAACTCAGCGTCCTGCACACGAAGTCCAGCCATGGAAGCAAGCCGCGCCAGTTCGAGTCGATCAGTTGCTTCCAATTTTCGGCCGATCGATGCGCGATGATTGTCGATCGTCTTGAATGATCGGTGCAGGCGTTCAGCGATCTCTTTCAAAGTCATACCTTGACCGAGCAGCGCCAGGACGACCAACTCGCGAGGTGTCAGCACACTCAAACTTCCCAACTCAATAAACTCTGACTCAGCCATGATCGGAAACTCTGCATTGCTATCAAGCGTTTGCGTCGGGCGTGTGAGCATGAGGATGTTGGTGACCTGGTCATTGCAATCGATGATCGGCCGAATGACCATGCACATCTGCACTCCGCGCCATACCTGGCGAATCGCCATGGGTTTGCGCGATTCCACAACTTGCTTGATGTACGCAAGCCGCTCGTTGGCCCATTCCTTGGGGAAGAGATCTGTCAGGCTTCTTCCAACCGTTTCGATAGTCGGATCGTCCAGATAGATACGCAACGCTTCAGGGCTCGAATGCACGCAGGTTCCTTCAGCCGTCAAAACACAAACACCAATTCCAGGTGTGGCGGAAAGCGCTTGCCAAATCGCGCTTGGTTCGATTGGCACGGGGATGCTCTCATCGCTCGAAACTGTCGTTTTGTTGTCGTTCGGAATGCTTGTCGCTTTGTGAGTCATGCCGGTCATTGGCGTACTCCTATCGGTATCGTCCAGATACCTCTACCCCGGAAAAATATGAGCGAACACCTGAGTCTACACGAAAACACGATTCCTTGCATAATCACAGAAAACTGAACGAACAAAGCCATAGTGGAAACAACTCATGTTGTTTCCACACACGAACGACCAAACCGAATCTGGTAGACAGACACGCCTACGCGGAGCCGGAGAGCATTCAGTGACCTAATGCCTTAATTGGAGTTGATCTCGAAACAAAATCAACTGGTCCCAGTCTGAGTGATGGCTCACTCAAACACCCGGAAAACGATACGCGGAACCGGACCAAGTTCCGCAGCATGATATCCACCATCTCCGTCAACTTCATGCGGGTACGGAAGAAAGATTCCGCGCACTCGCTTCACGAATTGTTCGGACACGACCGGCCTCGGTCTTGGCAGCATGCTCGGCTTCGAGGAACTCTTCACCAAATCGGAACAACCTGAAACTGTTGCCGATGACAAAGACATCGGGCAAGAAGTGATACAAGGCTGCAAACCCAACACCGAGTTCGCCGGCGCGACTGAACTGCCCGGTTGCTGCGAGTATCAACCCGATGATGGCCATTAAGATCGAAACCGCAATGTTCTGAGCGATGATGCCCTTCGTGCGCCGCGATAGTTCGATCAGGAACGGCAAGCGATTCAACTCGTCCGTCATCAGCGCAATACCAGCACTATTCGTGGCAATGTCAGAACCAGACAAGCCCATGGCGACACCGACATCGGCCTCGGCAAGCGCTGGACCATCGTTGATGCCGTCCCCCACCATCATCACGCGGTACCCTTGGCCGACCATCTCGCGAATCAACTGGTGCTTCTCTTCCGGCAGGCACTCTGCTTCGACGAGGTCAGCACCCACACTGACCCCCACCCGGCGGGCAACTTCGAACCGATCGCCGGTAAAAATCGCTGCCGTCCGCACACCGAGTTCGCGAAGCCGCTCAAGCACGCCACGAGCGTTCGGTCGCACCTTGTCTTCGAGCCCGACCGCACCCAGATACTTGCCATCGCACGCAACATGCACCGTCGACATGCCATCAACACGCTTCTCGGCTTCTTCGATGGCGCTGGTCGCCGCAGGGACGATTTCGCGCATCCAACTACCTCGCCCGACATGAATCTCGCCCAGACTGGTCCGTGCGCGTACACCTCGCCCGTGGAGTTCTTCGACATCGTCACTGCCGTCTATGTTGACGCGTGCCGCTCGTGCGGTCGCAAGAATTGACTGTGCGAGCGGGTGGTTGGAATGTTGCTCACCGTTCGCGGCTGCTTCAAGCAGTGTGGATCCTTCCACGCCTTCAGCGGGCACCAATCGAGAAACACCGAACTTACCAGTGGTGATGGTCCCGGTCTTGTCAAGAACGACGGCATCCACCGACGCTGCTGCTTCGATGTAGTCCGGGCGTTTGACCATGATGCCGAGTCGAGCAGCCGCGGCAAAGGCCCCAACCATCGCGCTCGGGCTCGACAACAAAAGGGCGGTCGGACAAGTCACGACCAAAACCGTGACAGCGGTCAAACCAGCAGATTCACGCGTCGCCGGATTCTTCGCTGCGAGGAAGAAGACGAGGGCTGCAACGGACACAGCAACCGGGACGAAGAATCGGGCGACCTGTTCGATCAACAACTGCCGTGGGCTTTTCATCGACTCAGCTTCACGGATCAACTCTGAGACCTTGCCGATCGTGGTGTCAGCACCCACCTGGGTGACGCGGATGTCCACGCCACCCGTCAGGTTGGTTGTGCCTGCGTAGACATCTGTCCCAACTTCAACTTCGACAGGCATCGCTTCACCAGTCAACGAAGCCTGGTTCACAGTCGATCGGCCAGACACAACTCGGCCATCGACAGGCAGGTTTTCACCGGGTCGAACACGAACGACCTGGCCGACTTTGACATCGGCGATCGACATCGTTTGCTCGCCATCATCACCTACAACTCGGGCAACATCCGGTGTCAGATTGACCAACTGTTCGATGGCGCGTTGGGCGCCGAATGCCGTCCGCTGTAAGATCTGATCCGCAACGAGCAAGATGAACGCGAGAAAGGCAGCCGTCACGAACTCCCCGATCACCATCGACGCAAGGATGGCCAGCGCGGCGAGTGACGAAGAACTGAACCGTGCCCGCAGAATCTCAAGGAACGCCGCTTTGAACAGCGTGCTGCCGAGCAAAATCGCACCGATCAGCGCGGGCAGTGCAGCCACCAACGGGTCCGTGAAATCGAGCAGTTGGGCAATCCAACTCACGCCCGCCAGAACGCCACCAATCAGATAGATCAGCAGGTATCGTTCGATTTCCATCTCGTGATGTGAACAACACACCATGCCGTCGTCATCGTGAGTGTGATCGTGCGGCTCGTGTGCATGTGCGTCAGCCATGTGCCTACCTCTGCATTAAGAGTGTCCCTGCCCATGTGACCGAGCGGTCTGGGCATCGTTCCGGGATGGTAGGCCTCGCACCGTGGCTCTTGCCGTCAATCCACCCGCATACGCTTACGAACCAAACCTGAGCATGGTTGTGCCTTGAGGAGACAAAATGGTCCTTTCTGATCCAAATTCTCTACCTTCTTTGCCGCTCGACTCGGTCTGTGTGCTTGGACTTGGTCAGATGGGGCTCGTGTGCGCCGGAATTTTGGCCGGTGGACCGCTGCGGGAAGCAACGCCGAAGGTCAAAATGTGGGGCCATCACGAAGATGAATCCGGTCAACTCACACAAACGAGGTCGAGTGACCGCTTGCCTGGGTTTGTCCTTCCTGAGTCCGTCACGGTTGCCATTTCAGATGATGCGGCCCTTGCCGATGTGGATCTGATCGTGACAGCCATTCCTGTGCAGTTCATGCGTTCAGCATTTGAGCGGCTTCGAGACTACATTCCCTCGAACGCCGCCATTGTCAGCGTCTCGAAAGGCATTGAGAACGACACCCTGCTACGACCGACACAAATCATGGCAGATGTTCTGCAAGACGACCCCGATGCCGCGCCGAGACCGATGGGCGTTCTCAGCGGCCCGACGATCGCTGGCGAACTGGCGAAGTGCCTCCCAGCGACCATGGTCGCAGCCAGCGATCAACCACAATTGAGCGACGGCCTGCAGCGTCTTTTCTCCACAAGTTGGTTGCGGGTGTACACCAACGATGACATGCTCGGGGTCGAACTTGCCGGTGCAACCAAGAATGTCATCGCTATCGCAGCGGGGATCATCGACGGCCTCGCAGCTGGCGCAAACGCGAAGAGTGCGCTTCTCGCTCGCGGTTTGGCGGAAATCACACGACTCGGAACGGCAATGGGAGCCTCGTCAAACACATTTTTCGGTATCGCTGGTGTCGGCGACCTCGCAACCACCTGCTTCAGTCCTGAAGGACGCAATCGATCGCTCGGTGAAGCGCTCGGACGCGGAGCAAAACTGCAAGACTACCTGGCATCGTCGCCGTTCGTCGTTGAAGGCGTCGCAACGACGATCTCCGTCATGGATCTCGCAACGCGATATAAGGTCGAAATGCCGATCACAGAAGCTGTCCACGCTGTCCTGTTCGAAAACATGGACCCGATCGATGCAATCGGCATGTTGATGAATCGGGATCTCAAAAGCGAACATCGACACGGATGAACCCCCGCCGATAGGCGTGGTTCAAGAACGACGAGAAAAACAGGGCTCGCTCTTTGGTCAGATCAAGCCCGCTTCACCGAGCCAATGTTCAGCATCAAGAGCAGCCTGGCAACCCATGCCAGCGGCTGTAATCGCCTGTCGATATCGCGGGTCCGCCACATCACCCGCGGCGAACACGCCGGGGATATTGGTCTTGCTGCTGCGATCATTCAGCACGATGTATTTTTTGTCATCCATCGCAAGGTTGGAATCGCTGAGGAACCCGGTCGTCGGTGTGTGACCGATCGCCACAAAGAGCCCTTTGACCTCCAACCGACTGACTTCACCCGTCACAGTGTCTTCCAGTTCCACAGCTTCGATTGAGGTCTCGCCGATGACATCGCGAACAACCTTGTTCCACATCACCTTGGCGTTGGGCTTCGACAAGAACCGTTCCTGCATGATTCGGCTCGCGCGGAGTGCATCTCGTCGGTGAATAACGATCACTTCGCTTGCAAACTTGGTGAGGTAGGTCGCTTCTTCCATCGCCGAATCGCCGCCACCCACGACGGCGAGCGGTTGATCTCGAAACACTGGGAGCGCGCCATCGCAGACGGCACAAGCGGAGACGCCCCCACCTGCCATCGCTAGACGAAGTTCATTCTCAAGCCCCATCCAATTCGCGGTCGCACCCGTCGCAACGACGACTGTGTGCGCTCGAATGACATCACCCTTGGATGTGTGCAGTACATGCGGGCCAGAATCACTAAACTCAACGCTGGTGATATCTTCGCCCACGACCCTCGTCCCGAACCGCTCGGCCTGCTGTTGAAATGCGTCCATCATTTCAGGACCAGCGATGCCGGATGGAAAGCCTGGATAGTTTTCGACATCCGTCGTGAGCATCAACTGACCACCAGGTAACATTGGTGCCGGGTTCTGCTTCGGAACCCCGATGTAGCAGACCGGTTCCATTTGAGCGCGAGCGGCGTAGATGGCGGCAGTCCACCCGGCCGGGCCGGACCCGATGATTACGATTTTCTCAATCTTGTCAGTCGTCACGAATCAATTCTCCTCACACCCCCACTGTGAGGGCTTCAAAGCAAACGCCGCGATGTGAACGGCTATTCCCTATGGAAGCCGGTTGGTTTCCGAAAGGTGCGTGCGATAGAGCGAGAGCATCGGGGGCCAGATCAAGTAGTCGCCGGTGACGGCTTCAGGATCGATCGAGACATCTTCCGCCAGGCTCTTCACGCCATCACGCCCAACCGAGTACATGACGAATTGATCATCGCGAAGCATGATCGAGAAGTTCTCGCCGCCCGGAGCGTACACATTCATCTGGTGCGGCTGAGCTGTGTCATGTTCGTCGGCGACATAGTCATCACGCACCGGCACGAAATACTCCAAAGCCGGGATACGGCCGACCGCACGGTTCGGGTTGAACGGATCCGCTTCGATCTGCTGCATCCAGCGCGGACGGATCGAACTAATCGCCGGGGGGAACTCGTTGAGTTCGTAGTAGTAGCCAAGAAGTGACAACGCAGCACGCGTACCGACGATTTCTGTTTCATAGACTCGGCGTAGTTGATACAACACGCTCATGTCTTGAGTCGACGCAGTAATAACCGCAAACCGACTCTTGTCCAAATCGTCAAATGCATATGGCAGGGATAACTGGCGATCGAATGGGTTCAGTGTCCAGCGTGAAGACCAGCCATCAAAGACAGAATCGATCTGATCGCGTGTCTGAAACCAATCAGCCTGTTCGCCGCCGCTCGATTCGTACCGCGACGCTTCTGCAAAAAGACGCAACGGACGATCGGCAGTCCGCAGTCGAGCCATTGTTGTGGCAAAGCCGGGGCGTGTGCCCCCCCGAGGCTCATAGAGCAGTTCCCACAGCTGTTGTGCCGCAATCTTGTTGGCACTGGGGAACATGAGTCGACCCGGGTTGAGATACCCGCGGTTGGTACCATCGAGCGCCTCGATCGTTTTCGCCAGATCGGTCGGGCTTATCTCCTGGTCATTGCGGAAATCGACATAGGCTATGTCTCGAATGCGTTCGAGCGCTTCGTTCACCAGGTTGAAACCGGTTTGCGATTCCTTCAAAAACGCACGATCGATCAACTGACGACCGAGGTACACCTGCCTCACGAGCAGATCAACAGCTGCACCGGGTTCGCCAATGTTGGCGAGCCGAGTCGCTTCGACTTGAATCAACTTTACGAGCTCATCGATGCCATCGAGGTAACCGATGTTGGCGCCTGCAAGCAAGGGCGGATCACCCAGTTCTGTGTACATGCGAGCCCGGATCAAATCAGGCGACACCGCGACGCCATAGGGCTGGGCAAAGACCATCGCGCGTCTCGGATCGCTTGTGTCAGTCACCTGCCGCAGCGCGTCGAGTGCCTGTTGTTGCGGTGTGCCCGTAGCCCACGACTCCGCATCCTGCCAGAGAGAACTGCTCGGGTCGATCAACATGGCCCGTTGGTGGTCACTCACGCCAACCGGCGAAGGATCCATCGCCGCAATCGCCGGAAGCAGGATCAGATCGCTCCGCCGACTCTCCTCGATCGATGAATATCGAGAGTTGGCCTCGGTGACATGGTCTGCTTGAGCGAAACTCAGACTTGTCACACTCGAAATCGCGGCGCAGGCGACCGTGGCGACGAAGCGGGTCATAACATTCACTCGTGAAGATTCAGTTTGCCTCATGCGCGGATGGTAGCACAACACCACCCACACCGCCCTACCCATATCGTCAGAGTCCGACACTCCCGGGTCCGCTGCCAGTGTGTGACAAACGAACAGCCCGCTCTCATGATGAGAGCGGGCTGCGAGAAAGGACAAGAGACGAGACTCTGGGCTTCAGATCAAGTTATGCATCCGAAGGGGCATTCAATCGAAGTCGTGGTGCCGGCTCGCTGGTTTCATCGTCTTCGCGACGGAAGAACTGACTCGGTTTGTCGTCGTTCAACCTCGTGTTGAGTTTATCAAGCGATTCGTCGACGATCTGGCGGACGCGTTCGCGGCTGATGCCGACTTCTTCTGCGATCTGCTTGAGTGTCAGTGACTCCTGGCCGTCCAAACCGAATCGCATACGCAGAATCTGGGCTTCACGAATGTCGATCGTGTCAAGCAGGCGCTTGAGCGTTCCCAATTCTTCGCGGCGCAGTGTTTTTTCGTCCGGTGTGCCGTCGCGGCTGTCCGCAATCAACTCACTCAGACCGAGCAGATCATTGTCACCGGATGCCGGTTCCTGCGCCGGTGTACGGAATGCTTTGACCGCCCGACGAATGATTTTGACCTTCTTGACAGGCAAATCCATCGCGGCTGCAAGTTGCTCCATACTTGGGGGATGCCCAAGATTGGCTTCGAGACGCCTGGCGTGTTCTTTCCACTTAGCGATCAACTCGACCATGTAGGCCGGAATGTGGATCGGCTGCGATGCATTGATCAAGGCTCGCTTGATCGCCTGTTTGATCCACCACGACGCGTAAGTGCTGAATCGAGCACCTTGCGCCGGGTCAAACCCCTCGACCGCTCGCAGAAGACCGATATTGCCTTCTTCGATCAAATCGCTGAGGACAAGCCCCCTGTTCTGGTAGTTTTTAGCGATAGCAACCACCAGTCTCAGGTTGGAACGGATCATCCGCTCGCGAGAGACCTCACAATTATCATTGATAATCGCCCAGCCGAGCTCGCGCTCTTCTTCGGGGGTCAACAGGTTAAAACGATTGATTTCGCGTAAATACAACTGCAAATCGGACTGAAGACCCGACCGCGCGGAAACAGTGTTTCCAATCATGCCACTCAACTCCTACCCGCCTTCCGCCAGTTTCCCAGCGGGGGTGTACCGTCAAACGAACGGAACACCACAAACTCTCTCGCCCACTCATCTTCGGTTCCTCGGGGCTACCTATTTCCCCGAATCACCTCAAAGTGGGTTACTACCTACCTGTCCGTCATCATACTCGAAACGGTTCGACCCATGCAACACTTTTCCACCAACTCAAGGTACTTTTGAGAAATTTCGTCATTTTTTCACTTTCAGGCCCCTTCGCGGGTCAAAAAACGGCCATTTCTCGCGCAAGAAAACCGGCTGGAACCTGTGCGCCATCTGGCCGACATACATTCATCAGCGGAGTTCACCGATAAGTGACACACAATTATGGACCAAGATCTCACACCTTTACTCAACGATTGGGCGTTTCAGCCCGGGCAAATCAATGTCAGGCTCATCGAAGGCCTCGATGGACTCGCACGAGTTCAGGTCCGCCTCGACCTCGGCATTATCCAAATGCATGTGAACGGGAGGCCGGATGGGGAACGGCCATTCAACTTCCCCAGTCTGCTCGACTATTTTGAATCCAGATTGGAAGAACACAACATCGAGCCCGAGGGTGACGACGATGTCGAGGAAGCCACCGAACAGCAAGTCCTCACGCCGGATGACTGCAAAGCGCTGCGTGACGAGTCACTGCAGTTTTATCACCGCTACATTGCGCTGCTGGTTCTTGAAGACTATGAAGGAGTCGTACGCGACACCAATCGAAATCTCCGCGTGCTCGACATGTGCGCCGACCACGCTGCTGAAAGCGAAGATCGCACGGCTCTCGAGCAGTTTCGACCCTATATCTTAATGATGCGTGCGCGAGCACTCGCGAGCCATGCCATTCAGGCTGACGAACCCAAGGCTGCGCTCTTGGCGCTCGATGCTGGTTTAGCGACTCTTCGCGCGTGCTTTGAAGATCAGGATAGAGCCGACGAGTTTGAGTCTTCGAGTGAGGCACAGTTGCTTTCGAGCATGCGAGGGGCCTTGATGCCGCAATTGCCTGTGAGTCAAAAGGCAGAACTGCGCCATCGCATGCAGGAAGCGATTGCCCAGGAGAACTATGAACTCGCGGCCATCCTTCGTGACGAGCTGCGCATGTTGCGAGATTAGGTCGATCACTTCAAGGCAAGGTCTTCTGCTGAAACATGTCCCAATCGTGACAGTTGTTTGACGACCTCGCCGGCCATACCGCGTGCTGCTGCGATTTCATCAACAAGCACTTTGTCTGCACCCAACTCGGTTGCCAGATTCGCCTGACTGAGCATGCCGGCACGGGCCACGATGTAGATATCCGGATTCAACTGTCTGACCACGCGACAGGCTCGCAACATGGCGGTTTCATCGGGGATCGTCAGTATGATCGCACTCGCATCGAGGATGCCAGCAGATTCAAGGACGATTGGGTTCGTCGCGTCTCCATACACAATTGACCGTCCGAGCCTGGTCTGCGTCTTCACCGTCCTCGCATTCATCTCGATAATCGTGTACTTGAGTTGGTGCTTTTCGAGCCGTTCCGCACACGCGCGGCCCATCGGACCAAAACCCGCGATGATCACCGGACAGGCGACCCGCACGCCCTCTTCTTCACCAGGTGCCGCCGGTCGTTCGACGAAATATGCTTTTCCGATCCAGGGTGCCATGATCCCCCACCCCCCCAGATTGCCGATTCGAGACGACACGCCCATCATCGCAGGCGTGAGCAACAAACTCAAGAAAACGGTGGCTGTCACCAGTGCGCCGACACGGTCATCGACCAAGTTCACCTCAGCAATCAGCACCAGCACGATCAAACTGAACTCACCGGCTTGAGACAAAATGAGCCCGGTGCGAACCGCGACCGCCGGACTCGCACCAGCGAACCAACTAGATACTGAAATGACGACTGACTTGACCACCATCAGCAACGGGAGCGTGATCAGGAGTACCCACCACGAGCCCCCAATATCGCCTGGCGAGACGCGGAGACCAACCGCCGTAAAAAACAGGGCCATGAACAGATCACGAAGCGGCGCCAGTTGTCCGGAGAGTTGATGCCGAACGGGAGAGGCCGCGAGGACCAACCCCGCAACGAATGCCCCGAGTTCGCCACTGAGACCGACACTGGTCGAGGCGACCGCCGCGCCTAGAGCTGCACCGGCACCAATGACGAGCACCAACTCAGAGCCACCCACACGCATGGCCAATTCCATCATCCGTGTCAGTCCAAACCGACCGACGAGAATGAGCAACGCCACCACAAGCAACTGGAGCGCCGCCTGTCCGAATCCGAATGCGTGTTCTCCAACGCTCGATTCCGCAAGAAGCGGGATCACCGCAAGCACCGCGACGACCGCAAGGTCCTGCATGATCAACACGCCGAACGCGAGTCTGCCGTGCGGCCTGTTCATGTCGCGCCGCTCCTGGAGCAATTTCAAGACGGCTGCAGTACTGGACATGGCCAGCGCCAGACCCAATGCCACAGCACCCTGCCAGGGAACCCCGAAAGCCAATGCAATCGACGCGAGGACAATGGCGCTCACAACGGTCGAGCCCACCCCCACGGCGACGATCGATCCAACCGCAGATCGCATCGATCGAAAATCGAGGTGCAGGCCGATGGTGAACATCAGCAACACACTCGCTATCGCTGCGATATCCGCAATATGGTCTGGTTCGGAAATCAAACCGAAGATGGGCCCGATGATAAAACCGGCGATCAGGTACCCCGGGATCAACGCGACTTTCAGTTTGCCGAGGATCAGCGGGACCAGACCAGCGCACGCAATCACCAGAAGTAGATCTGTCCCGATGCCTTCAACTGCCAGTGTCGCCGACATCCCCGGCATTCCTTGCCCCTTCATTGCGAGCTTGTCGCATCAAGACCGTCAACAGCGTCAGATCGGCCGGTGTCACACCTTCAAGCCGACTCGCTTGCCCCAGTGTATCGGGACGAAACCGAGACAGTGCCTCGCGTGCTTCGTTTCGGAGGGTCGGCATGGAATCGTATCGAACCCACTCGGGGATTCGTTTGTGCTCCATCTCAGATTGCCGACGAATCGATCGGTGCTCGCGTTCGATATACGGGCCGTACCGAACCTCAGCGAGGACAGTGTCGAGCACGCCCAGGTTAAAAGTGTCGGCACCGACCAATACGGTCAGGTCTTCACGCGTGTACCCGGCGCGCCGCATAATGAGCGAAAAATCTTCGCCTTCTACCTTGAGTCCGTCGAGCTGCCGTCTCAGTCGTTCGATCTGCGCAGTCCGTTCTGCAAACAGCGTACGCCTCGCGCGTCCGAGATCGGTCGTGCCAAGTAATCCAAGTTCGTCGGCGATCGGCGTCAGACGATCGGCAGCATTGTCTGGTCGCAGGAGCAACCGATGTTCCGCCCGACTTGTGAACATGCGATACGGCTCGACAGGCGTCTTGGTCACCAGATCGTCCATTAACACGCCAATGTACGCCTGATCACGCCGAAGAACGAATTCGCCCCCACCTGTTGTCCAACGAACAGCGTTGACACCCGCGACCAGCCCCTGGGCCGCCGCTTCTTCATATCCACTTGTGCCGTTGATCTGACCAGCCAGGAACAACCCATCAACCAGTTTGGTCATGCCGGTCGCATGAATCTGATGCGGGCGCACCATGTCATACTCCACCGCGTATCCGTATCGCAGAATCTCCGCTCGCTCGCATCCCGGCATGTCGCGCACGATGCGGTCCTGCACATCCTTCGGCAGGCTTGTCGAGATACCGTTGCAGTAGACCCAGTCAGTCGTCAGGCTCTCTGGCTCGAGAAAAACGCCGTGCGATTCGCGGTCCTCAAAACGAACGACTTTGTCTTCGATACTTGGACAGTATCGCGGCCCGGCACCTTCAATCTGACCTGAGAACAGCGGCGCTCGATCAAGATTCTGCCGAATCACATCATGTGACGCTGCGGTCGTTCGTGTCTGACGACAGACGACCTGTTCGAGGACAGGAAACCGCGAACTGAGTCCATCGAGCATTTCATCGCCCGTCTCTCGCAGCGCGTCGCATCGGGCTGCAAGATCGCTAAACGGAACAGGCTCGGCATCACCCAGTTGCTCAGGAAGTGATTCCCAATCAATTGTTGATCGAGCGAGCCGCGGCGGCGTACCCGTCTTCAATCGACCGAGTTCAAATCCGAGGTGCGTCAGCGCCCCCGAAATCCCCACGGCCGCATCTTCGCCAAATCGCCCACCCGGCGTCTTGTCTTGCCCGGTGTGCATTAGACCGCGCATGAAAGTCCCGGTCGTCAGGATCACAGCGGGCGATTCGAGACGAACCAGTTCACCCGAGCGCAACTGCGCTTCAACACCTGCGATTTGTTTCAATGCTTGTCCGGCTCGTGACGAGGTGAGCAACCGTTCGACACTCGCGCCGACCACCTCGATCTCGGGTCTCGCGAGAATCAACGAACGGGCGCAGGCTGCATACGCATGTTTGTCGCTCTGGCATCTCGGCCCGCGTACAGCGGGACCGCGTGACATATTGAGCACCTTGAACATGATCCCGGTTGCGTCTGCAACCAGGCCCATCATCCCGCCCAAGGCATCAACCTCACGGACCAGTTGCCCTTTCGCAAGGCCACCAATCGCAGGGTTGCAACTCATTTCCCCGATGCGGGCAGGGTCGAGCGTGACCAGCGCAACGGTCGGCATGCCGCCGTCGCACCCGAGCAGGTTGGCAGCCGCCCATGCCGCCTCGATGCCGGCATGACCCCCCCCAACCACAATCACGCTGTATTGATGTGTGCGCACAGGAGGAGTCTATGGACCCTCCCCGTTGTTTTGCCCGAGATTAACCGGCGGCTTTGAGGCTCCCCTCAAGTTGCCCGTACAGGTCTTGTCCGCGTTCAGTGACGGCGAGGGTGTCTTTGACGCCGCCCAGCATGCGCACATATCCGCGTTTGACGAGCCTCTCACGCACCGGCCACCAGTCATCGCCGAATTCGAGCCACAGAACATCCTCGAATCGACTGCTGTGCCCGTTGGTCAGAAAGTGCAACGCCCGGGCGAGTGCTGACGCTTGAGACTCTGTGAGCTTCATATTCAACCCCTTCACCAGCACCCAAGCCTCCTTCACACATTGAACGCCGCGGTACTGAGACCGGTTGCATCGGCAACAGGTTTTTCTCACTCAACAGTTTGCCATCCAAGAACTTACATTGGATCGGGCTCACGCAGATTCTGCCGTGCGTGCTGCATGAAGTCGACTTTTCCTTGGGATTTCCATTGACACCAGTTGCAAAATGAGCTGCCCAGTCACCCGGTTTCGCCTGAATTGGCGTGCGAGCGCGTCCGCCAAGGTCCGAGATTTCGATGCCGTGGCGAAGTCCCAAAGAAAACAGCCCCCTCGAAGGATCGAGGGGGCTGCCGTTTTCATAGCCTTGCGTTTGGACCGATTCAGTCGATCGAATCTGAAGACTTTATGGCCGAATCTGACCTGTCTGAATCTCAGTTCCGCCGTAGTCGATCCCCTTTAAGCCGCCGCGTGTCCAGCGATAGTGCCCATCAAGCCAATCACCTGACGAATCGATCAGTGGATCGGGCTCAAAGGTCAGGTCGGTGATGCGGTACCTGATCCGTGTCGGTGCCCTGCGTGTCGGCAGATTTGGCTGGAAACCCTTATTTGAATCAGCGGTCAACCGAGCGTGCGCTGAGCCATCAAAGAACAACTGCGAAGACTTGGCCTGCGGATACGCAAAGAACGGGTCCTTTGGCTGGTGACGATCGTGGAACTCGAACAGGAACACCTTCATGCCCGGGAACGCGACCTGACTCAACTTCCGCTTGCCGAGCGGCTGTGAACCAACCGTCATCAGGTTGTAGTCGACCGGGTACTGCTCAACAGTTAACAACGGATTCGGGCCGTTGCTGATCTGGTCTTCTGCCCATGAGGCCGGGACCGCCTGGTAGGTGGAACTGTACGGCCACATCGCCTGAACAGCAGCACCACGCCAATCCGGAATCTCTGTCAGATCAAGCGGGTTGGCTTGCCAGTTCAGCAAGTTCTTGTCTTCTGGGCACACCACCATTTCTGAGGGAAGTGTGTCACCGATGTAATCGAGCATGACCAGGTGCGTGTAGCGCCGGTGGGGGTACAAGTCCATGAGGGCCGGGAAGTCATCGCGTCCCGTGCGGCGGCGAATGATGTCGGTCGCCTGGAACATCGTCGCGGTGATGTCATCACCAGGATTCTGCAGATCAGTGTATTCGGTGCTGAAATCGTTCCGCTTCCAAGAGTACGAAGGAATCTTGTCCTGCGAATCGGTTGAGTAACTGGCTGCCCCCACCCCGTATTGCTTGAGATTGCTGATGCAGACCGCACGGCGAGCGGTGCTGCGTGCTTTGCCCAGTGCTGGCAAGAGAATACCGATAAGCAGCGCGATGATCGCGATCACAACCAGCAATTCGATAAGCGTAAACGCATGACTGCGTGTGCGTCGTTTCACTTTAAACCCCTTCAGTACACGCTCAACCAGAACAGCCGAGCTTGTTTTCGATACAACCTGTCGGTGCGCTCGCACTGACTTCAGGTACAAGATTCTACCAGATTTTTGCCTGAAAGCCAAATTCTGAGCAAATTGCCCCAAATCGCCTCAGAGGCCGCCTCAAGGGCCTGTGTCCTGTCCTGTGTTGATTTCGGTCGAGCCGTAGTCAACGCCCGCCAGCCCGCCGCGGGTCCAACGAAAACTGACCGGGAGCAGATCGTTCGGATCGCCGATAGGTGGCGGCTCGAGGTCGAGCGGCGTATATCGGCACATCGAAGGCATGGTGGCAGTCGGTGAGGTCGGGTTCCAACCGTTGTTGGCATCGCCGGTCAGTTCCGCACGCACCGAGGTATCGAAGAACAACTGGTTGCATCGGGCTTGCTGATAGGCGTAGAAAGCGTCGTCGCGCCCGCTGTGCCGATCGTGAAACTCAAACATGAACACCTTCGCACCGGCGAAAAGAACCTCGCTCAATCGGCGCTTGCCGGCCCAGCCGTCGCGGTTCTGAACCCAGAACAGATGCGTCGTGGTGTGTGGCCACACATAGACCTGGTCCGGGCCATCCGGCGCCCAGGCGTTCGGGATCGTTTGGTAGGTCGAGGCAAACGGCCAACGCTGACGGACCTCGGCTCGGTTGAATGAGCCTGCGATTGCAGAACTGTATCGTGGATCGGCCATCGCCCAGAGCGATTCGTCAAGCGGATCAGACTGAGCGAGGATCAGCCCGCGGTCTTCCGGGCATGCCACGATCTGCTCAGGCAACTGAGCGCTCAGGTAGTCGAGCACGATCAGATGATTGAAGCGGCGATGCGGCATCGTGCTCCAGTTGTTGACGATTTTGTGGTCACCATCCGACCGTCCTGTGCGGCGACGAAGCAGGTCAGTCTGCTGGGCCATGCCGGCGCGGATATCACTGTTATGCGGGCCATTTATCGCCGGCCATTCGGTGTCATATTCGACGCCGGCTCGCCACGAGTACGAAGTGATCTTGTCTTCGTAATCAGTCGCGTATGACGCGGTCGCGACACCCAGTTGCTTCAGGTTCGACTTGCACACAGCCGCTCGACCGGCGCTGCGGGCTTTTGACAATGCGGGCAGCAAAATGCCGATCAAGAGCGCGATGATCGCAATCACCACGAGTAACTCAATCAGTGTAAATCCACGATGAATCCGTGTACTCGTCATCCGGATCTCCTTCCCGGAAGTGAGCCCGCGAAAGGCTCAAGGTAAGCGTTTCAAACAGACTAACGAGTTCTGTCAGCCAGACGCCCAGAACGGGACGCAATCTCATTGGACCCGAATTGCATGGCTGTGTCAACATTCAACCGTTTCACACGCTTCAAATGCCCACAAAAAAACCCCGGCACGAAGCCGGGGCTCGGAAACCAAAGTGGTAGAAAAAAGATTACGGACCTGTGGGCTGACCGGTGTTGATTTCGCCCCCGCCGTAGTCATTGCCCGCCAAGCCGCCGCGTGTGAAGCGGTAGCGAACCGGCAGAAGCTGATTCGGATCACCGATCGGATCGGGCTCTGTGCTCAACGGTGTGTACGGGTAGTACGAGGTATCGGCACTCGTCGGATTCCGCGGATCCCAACCAAGGTTTGCATCGCCGCTGCTCTCGGCCCGCACGGATGAGTCAAAGAACAGCTGCTGGCAGTTTGCCTCGGCGTAGGCGTAGAACGGTGACTTGTTGCTGCCATGCCAATCGTTGTGCTCGAACATGAGCACCTTCTGACCAGCGAAGGTCACCTGGCTGTACTTGCGCTTGCCGTGGGCACCGGACACATTCACGACATAGAAAGTGTGCGAACTGACCGGGTTCGGATAGACATACGGGGTGCCGTTGATCTGACCATCGGGAGCCCAGACATAAGGGATCGTCTGATAGGACGAACTGTACGGATAACGCTGACGCACGCGCGGATTCGCAAAGTGTGACTCGTTGTTGTAATCGCTCTGGCCGTGCCACAATGTGTCGTCATACGGATCCGCCTGCGAGAGCAGGAGTTCACGATCTTCGGGACACGATGCGATCTGCTCAGGCATCTGGCTTGACAGATAGTCGAACAGCACCAAGTGGTTGTACCGGCGATGCGGCATGGTCACCAGATTGTTGAGAATCTTGTTCGCACCGTTGATGCGACCGGTAATGCGACGCAGAATTTCAGTTTGCTGCCACATCGCAGCATCCATGTCATCCGGCAACGGATCTGGCGGGCTGACATACTCGCTCTCGATCGTCATGCCCTGTCGCCATGAGTACGAAGTAATCTTGTCCTCGTAATCAGCCGCATATGAGGCAGTTCCCACCCCCTGCTGCTTCATGTTCGACTTGCACACTGCAGCTCGACCCGCTTTACGGGCTTTCTGCAAAGCGGGCAAAAGGATTCCGATCAACAGCGCGATAATCGCGATGACGACCAGCAACTCGATAAGTGTAAATCCAAATCTACGGCATTTCGCGGCATGTGCCATGCGCTTCTCCTTCTCGCAATGGAACCCCGAACGAGTCCATATTTGTTGCGATCACCGATCAAGCCAGAGAACCCGGCCCAAACGCCCTGAACAGGACGCACCTCTATTGGAACCTAATTTCTGGACGCTGTCAAGCGCAAAGAAAAAGCCCCGGTGCAAAACCGGGGCTTCTGACCTGTGTTCTGTATCCGTTCGTGTCTTTTATGGGCCAGTCGGTTGGCCGGTGTTGATTTCGCTGCCGCCGTAGTCGTTACCGGTCAGACCGCCACGAGTGAAACGGTAACGCACCGGAAGCAATTGCTCCGGGTCGCCGATCGGGTCCGGCTCGGTGCTCAAGGGCGTGTACTTGTAGTAGAAAGTATCCGCACTCGACGGGTTGCCAGGATCCCATCCCAGGTTCGAACTGCCGCTGTTTTCCGCACGGACCGACGAATCAAAAAACAACTGCTGGCATGATGCCTCGGCGTAGGCGTAGAACGGCGCCTTGTTGCTGCCGTGCCAATCGTTGTGTTCGAACATCAACACTTTCTGTCCGGCAAAGGTGACTTCGCTGTACTTGCGCTTGCCATGGGCACCGTCCGTACGAATGACACCAAAGAGGTGTGATGTACGCTCGACGGGCTGAACATATGCGTTGTTGCCGAGCCTTCCATCCGGAGCCCAGACATTTGGGACCGTCTGATAGGATGAACTGAACGGGTAGCGCATCCGCACACGAATGTTGCTGAATGACCCTTCGGTGTTGTAAGTGCTGGTCGTTGCCCAAAGCGATTCATTCAACGGATCACCCTGCGAAAAGAGCAACTCGCGATCTTCAGGGCATGCGGCGATTTGTTCGGGCATCTGACTCGAGAGATAATCGAACAAAACCAAGTGGTTGTATCGGCGGTGCGGCATCGTGGTGCGATTGTTTAGAATCTTGTGTTCACCATTCACACGCCCGGTGATACGCCGCAAGATCTCAGTCTGCTGCCACATGGCGGCTTCCATGTCGTCAGGAAAACCACCCGCCGGACCACTCACAAAGTCATTGATCTTCACCATTCCTTGCCGCCACGAGTATGAAGTGATCTTGTCTTCATAGTCGGCGGCATACGAGGCGGTACCAACCCCGGTCTGTTTCAGATTCGACTTGCAGACCGCAGCCCGTCCGGCTTTGCGGGCCTTCTGCAGTGCTGGGAGCAATATGCCAATCAGCAGCGCGATGATCGCAATCACCACCAGCAGTTCGATCAGCGTGAACCCAAAACGACGACGATTCGTCGAAACAACCATGCAAAATCCCCTTCGCATTGCGGGCTTGGAACAGCCCAGGGCAGGTCATGCTCGAATGAACCCCGCCCACTCGTTGATCGCCAGCATTGGCGTACAGCCTATTGGACCGTCAAAACGCTTCTGTGTCAACCCCAAGTAAAAGCCCCGGCGTGGCGCCGGGGCTTGAAAAGACGCATTGGACTGTCAGTCGAAGCGATTATGGGCCGATGGGCTGACCTGTATTGACTTCACCGCCGCCGTAGTCGTTGCCAGCGAGGCCGCCACGGGTGAAACGATAACGGACGGGCAACAATTCGCTCGAGTCGCCGATCGGATCCGGTTCCGTGCTCAGCGGGGTGTAGCGGCTATAGAAGGTATCGGCGCTTGACGGATTTGATGGATCCCAGCCGAGGTTGGCGCTACCACTGTTTTCCGCTCGAACTGACGAATCAAAGAACAACTGCTGACAGGTCGCTTCGGCGTACGCATAGAACGGCGCCTTGTTGCTGCCATGCCAATCGTTGTGCTCAAACATCATGACCTTCTGACCAGCGAAGACCACCTGGCTGTACTTGCGCTTTCCGAATGCACCGTCAACATCGAGCGTGGTGAACAGGTGCGATGTGTTGGCAACTGGTGCAACATACGGAGTCGAGCCGACCTGGCCATCCGGTGCCCACATGTAAGGCACTGACTGATATGTGGAACTGAATGGGTAACGAACCGCGACACGAGGATTATCAAATCGGTTGTCCGCTCCGTAATCGCCAGACCCAGCCCAGAGTGATTCGTCAAGTGGGTCACCCTGCGCCAGAAGCAACGCACGGTCTTCCGGGCAAGACGCGATCTGCTCGGGCAGCTGACTGGAAAGGTAATCGAAGAGGATCAGGTGATTGAACCGGCGATGCGGCATCGTCGCGGTGTTGTTTTGAATTCGATGGTCACCGCTATTGCGACCTGTGATGCGACGGAGGATCTCAGTCTGCTGCCACATCGCGGCCAGGATATCTCTATCAAATGGCACGGGCGGCGACACGAACTCCGTGTCTGGCTGCATGCCCGCACGCCACGAGTACGAAGTGATCTTGTCTTCGTAGTCGGCGGCATAGGACGCCATCCCCACACCTTGCTGTTTCAGATTTGACTTGCAAACGGCAGCTCGGCCAGCTTTGCGTGCTTTCTGTAGCGCGGGGAGAAGAATGCCGATCAAGAGCGCGATGATCGCGATCACGACCAGCAATTCGATGAGCGTGAATCCGAATCGGCGAGGTTTTGTCGTGTTTACCATTTACAACTCCTTCATGCGCACCCGGATTGACGACGATGCCGGGCGAGTACTGTATTTCGACACAATGTGGCCATTTGGATGAATGTCGAATCCAACCAAAAGGGGATGTCCATTGGACACGAAAGGCGAGTGTATGTCAAGTTTCTTGAAAAAAAGCCCCGACTGAGGGCCGGGGCTTAAAAAACAGGATCTCGGACTTGCTTACAGATTACGGTCCGACGGGCTGACCGGTGTTCACTTCGCCTCCGCCGTAGTCGTTGCCTGACAGGCCACCACGCGTGAAGCGGTAGCGGACGGGCAACATTTCGCTCGAGTCGCCGATCGGATCCGGTTCGGTGCTGATCGGTGTATAGCGGTAGTAGAAGGTGTCAGCGCTGGTTGGGTTGCCAGGGTCCCAACCGAGGTTGGCGCTACCACTGTTTTCCGCTCGAACTGACGAATCAAAGAACAACTGCTGACAGGTCGCTTCGGCGTACGCATAGAACGGTGCCTTGTTGCTGCCATGCCAATCGTTGTGCTCAAACATCATGACCTTCTGACCAGCGAAGACCACCTGGCTGTACTTCCGCTTACCGAATGCACCGGGAGCGTTGAGCGTCACGAACAGGTGCGAAGTGTTGGCCACAGGCTGGACATATGCGGTACCGCCACTTCGTCCATCAGGAGCCCACATGTAGGGCACGGACTGATAGGTCGAACTGAACGGATAACGCATCGCAACGCGTTCGTTGTCAAATCGGCCGTCTGCACCGTAATCGCCTGAACCCGCCCAGAGCGATTCGTCAAGCGGATCACCCTGTGCCAGAAGCAACGCGCGGTCTTCCGGACAGGCTGCGATCGCTTCGGGCAACTGACTTGAAAGGTAATCGAACAGAATGAGATGGTTAAACCGACGGTGCGGCATGGTGTCGAGATTGTTCAGGATGCGATGGTCTCCACCATTGCGGCCCGTGATACGACGAAGGATCTCAGTTTGCTGCCACTGGGCTGCTGTGATGTCGTCGCCAAACGGTGCTGGCGGATTCACAAATTCATTGGCCGGTTGCATACCTTGACGCCATGAATAGGAAGTGATCTTGTCTTCGTAGTCGGCGGCATAGGAGGCCATGCCGACACCTTGCTGCTTCAGATTTGACTTACACACAGCGGCACGGCCGGCTTTGCGAGCCTTCTGCAACGCAGGGAGGAGGATGCCGATCAGGAGCGCGATAATTGCGATCACGACCAGAAGTTCGATGAGTGTGAATCCGAGCACACGCTGCGGACCTCGTTGAGACACTTGCTTACTCGCCATAAATGTCACCCCTTCTTTTGGATGATAAAGGAACGATGGAACTCGCTCACGATTGTTCACGCCGATGCCGCGAGAAGAACACCCGCTGCTTGACGCGTTATTGTACGGACAGAACCCGATGAGGTTCCACGACCCGGACCTTGATCAACAGAGTTGTTGAATCAAAATCGGTGCGATTGTACCCGGATGAACCCCTCGATCCAGTGCGCAAGATTAGCGCAATACTTCATTTACATCCGGGCACCAAACATATCCAGATCAAGTCTGTTCATTGCTCGGGTCAAACCGGTTGGAGACAAGCGACTCGGATTCGCTGGTCGATTCGCGATGTATCAGCTCGATTCACGAATCTTGATTCAAACGAGCAAAATTGAAACCTCGCTCAATGAGCGTTCGGGCTGATGAAGCCTCGGAAGAAGGTTACGAACAGTATCCGAATATCAAACCAGACTGACCAGTGACGTATGTAGAACAGGTCATACTGCAATCGCTTGCGCAGGCTCGATTGCCCGCGCAACCCGTTGATCTGGGCCCAGCCGGTCATTCCTGCTTTGACGTGCTGCCTGAGCATGTATCCGCGCCAATCGTCACGAAACCGCTCGATCAACTCGGGTCGCTCCGGTCGCGGGCCGACGAGTGACATGTCGCCTCGCAGCACATTGAACAGTTGCGGGAGTTCATCCAGACTCGTCTTGCGCAACCATTGGCCGATGGGTGTGATGCGTGGGTCATCGCGTTCGGTCCAGCCGTCCATGCCTTGGGTGGGGGATTTCTGGTCTGCCGTCGACCCGCCCGATTCATCGACGACCTCCTGCATGGTACGAAACTTGTAGATTTCGAACTGTTCACCGCCGAGGCTGACGCGTCGTTGCTTGTACACGATCGGACCCGGGCCACTCAGGCGCACGAGGATCGCTGCAACCACCATAACCGGCGCAAAGAGCAGGAGTGCAAGCAATGCCCCCCCGAGATCCAACAGTCGCTTGGTAAATCCGCCAAGACCGTACAGCGGGCATTCGCGATAACTGAGGATCGGCATCCCTTCCAGTTCGCTGACAGCCATGCTGTCCGGGAGATATCGTGGGCTGACATCCGGAATGATGCGCACATCGACGGCAAATCGCTCGAGCCGCTTGAGTGTCTCGGGAATCTGACTGGCAAACCGACTCGGAATCGCAAGGTAAATCGCATCAAGCGGGCGTCTCTCGAGGATCTCTTCGAGTTCTTCCATGCCGCCGAGAACCGGGCGATTGAGACAGATGCGTCGACTTGTCTTCGGATGATGGCTGATGAAATACGACACCTGGATACCCGTCCAGGAGTTTCTGGCGAGCGTGCGGCAGGCAATTTGTCCCAATCGCCCGGTGCCGATGATGGCGACATGTCGCAGGTTTTTGCCCCGCGATCGAATGTGCCGAAGACCCATCCGAATGCCCCACCGCAGCGTGCCGACACCGAGCGGGAGGAAAACCGCAAGCCAACCCATTTGAACCTTGGCAGGCGTGTCGGCCCACGAGAGCGGGCCGAACTCTGGACCCGTGCCACCCGCGGTGAGAAACTCACTGCCGAGCATCCACAAAGCAATGATCACGACACCCACCACGACGAGCGAAGCACGCAAGACCCGGCTGAGTTCACTCCACAAACTTCGATCACGCATCGGGCGATACAACCCGAACAGCGAATACACATACAGCGCAATCGGAACGGCAAACAAGATCAACGGTTCTTTGATGTACTGTTCCCACTCGGTCGGCCACGCATCGCCACGACGGATCGTCCGCAAGGACCATGCTGCATAACACGCAATGGAGGCCATGACCGCATCTGCAACCACGAACAACGCCACGAATACTTGATGCCGCTGCTTGAGCACGAATCATTCCCCGATCACGGTTGCATCGAATGCGTGAGTGTCATCATTGGCATGATGGTACATCGAAAAACGGCGCTGCGCATGCAATTCTGTTTACGACGAACTTTCCCACGCCGATCCGGTGCGGACGGCCGCTCCTCGATTTGCGATCTCTTCAAGAGTCGAGACCTGCTCTGGCGTCAAATCCTCGCCTGACGGCACGACAACTTGTGCGACGGCGTAGAGATCGCCGATCGCGCCCTTCGGCGAGCCCAGCCCGCGCTCACGCAATCGAAACACCTTGAGGCAGCCTGTGCCCGGGGGTATGGTGAGCCCGACTGTGCCGCGGAGCGTCGGGATATCAACCTTGCCGCCTCGGACCGCTTCGGCCAGCGTGAGCGGCAAGTGCAGGGTCACATCGAGGGACTCCGGATCCGGGTGTTGCGGTTTCCCTCTTTGAAGGAGCGGGTGCGGCTTGATTCGCACGGTCACCAGCAGATCGCCCGGTGACCCTCCTGAACCGGCAGCTGGTTTCCCTTCGTTCGAGACGCGCAGCGTTTTGCCATGCGCGATTCCGGCTGGCACCGTCACTGAAATCTCACGCCCGCTTGCAACAGAACGAATGGTGCGAGTGGTATTCGCAACAATGTCATGGAGACTCAGTTCAAGGTCAATACGAACATCTTCGCCGCGTCTGGGTTTGGCGCGACCGCGGGCGGCTCGGCCCGGACCGCGCTGGCCTCCAAAGAACGCGTCAAAGACAGAGCCAAGATCATCGTCATCGTGCTCGAATCCAGGTGATCCACCAGCCCAACCGCCATGCCATCCGGTCGGGCCGGTCGCTTGACCGGCTGCTCCGACGCGGCCGGCGTGCCCGTACAGGTCATATTGCTTGCGCTTGTCAGGGTCAGAGAGCACATCGTACGCTTCTTGCAACTGTTCAAACTGAGCGACCGCATCCGGCTCTTTGTTCACATCAGGATGCACCAACCGGGCCTTTTTGCGGTAGGCCTGTTTGATCTCGTCAGCGCTTGCTGTGCGAGCGACACCGAGAATTTCATAAAAGTCCTGCTTCGCCATGCCGTCCTCGTTGACCTCATGCAAACGAAAGGCAGCAGCACCGGAAGATGCTGCTGCCTGATTATTGACATCGTGTTGGAATCACATGAGTTCAGGGATGCGGATTGGCTTCGTGATCGTGTCCGCTGTGGTCTTCTTCGGCAGCGTCAGGCTTTTGCATCGCCATCAACTCGATCTCAAAGAACAGCGTTTCGTTGGGCATGATCTTCGCCCGGGGCTGACCGTTCACGCCATAGCCAACATCGCTCGGGATGATCAAGCGACGCTTGGTTCCGACCGTCATGTCGGCCAGACCGATGCCCCACCCTTCGATCAACCGACCGGGAGCCGGGAATGTCAACTCATAAGGCTGGTTGCGTGGACGACTCGAATCAAACTGATTGCCGTTGCCTGTCCAACCAGAGTAATGCACGAATACCTTGTCGCCAGCGACCGTGGCAACACCCTCGGGGCGGGCGTAGTCAACGGCCACGACACCCTTGTCCATGACAGTGACGCGAACTGGGTTTTCGACCTTGTTCCAAGTCCAGGCATCACCCTGATCTGCACCCCATACCACATTGCCTTCGGCATCGAATCCTCGGTCGGCGGTGGTGAGCCTATCGGCGTTGAAGGTCACATGACTCGTCATTTCGACGGCGCCTCCGACAGCCGTCGGATACGGATATGGGGTTGAACCGCTAAAAGAACCATCTTTGGCAGTGAGTGCGACATCGAGGGTTGCGATGCGGCCATCGGCACCGATTGCTGGGAAGAACTCAGGCGCTGCCCACAACCCGACAAGAGCACCGAGCCCGGACTTGGGCATCATGATCTCGTAGGTGCGAAGACGGATCTGTCCCTTGTATCGATACAGCCCAAAGAGTGATTGGCGGAATGGTTGCTCCATTTGATCCGCGCGGGAGATTTCGGCGTACAGCATCGCTGTGCCATCCGCAGCCGCAACCGGTGCGATTTGCATGACCATCTGCACACTGCCGTCAGCATTTGTTTCCTGGACAGCATCTGCTGTGCGCCAAGTGCCCGAGAGCATCTCGGCGACACTTGTCATCTCGGCATCACCCCATGATGGTGCCCATTGTGTGACGGCTGCTGTGACCGGTGCTGCTTCGGGCTGGGCGTTCGAAACACCCGCAACACCCACGACCGCACCGAGACCAATCTGCAATACCTGCTTCATTCGCATGTTCTGACTCCTCTAGTTCTGGTTCTGGCGTTCGCCAAACGCGAAGGCAAGTATAGCGCCCCCACTGATTCAACTGGTCATCGCATCGGGTCGTTACGAGGCTGTTGCTCAATGATTTGCAGCATGTACGGCTCGGAACGGCTATAAATGTCCGACCGTATTGACAGAGGTAGGCCATGGGACTCGACGACACGCCAGTTGATCAGAGCGCACTCGACGAGACCGTAGCGGATGTGGTTCTTGACGAATCCCTTGATCGGGTGGATAACGAACCAGCGCCCCAAACACCCCGACAGAGCACGCTTGAGTCGCCGGATGAGACCGAGTACGACCCAGAAGCACACTATTCGAACATCCGCAATAAACAGTCCGTGCGTAAAGCGGTGACCTCGGACGGCGGCCAGTTCATTCTCGCTGTCGTTCTTGCAGCCATCGGCATTGCGATCGCGATATACGCTGCGTTCGTACAGACCCGCCCGGTCATCATCACAGCGGCTGTGGTTTGCCCGCCGACGCTGTTTTACGCGGCGTTTCGGTGGCGACTCTGGCTGGGACAGGCGCCGTACCTCTACCGGCTGCTCACTTCTCTTGGGGAGGATGCGGACGATCTGCTCGAATCCCATCGGGAGAAGATGGTCCGGAAAGGCAAATTGCCCGGGGATGAAGACATCGGCGATATCTAACGACGCTGCGACCGGGTGTCAGGCATTCATCCAACACTGAAGAGCCAATCGGACCGATACTATCCGAGCGTGCTGAACGCAGGCTTAGGTTCATGCCCGGTTGTGGCGCACTCGAACGGACGGAGAGATTCATGCCCAGAGATATTCCGGTCGGCAACGGATCATTGCTGATCACTTTCGACGATCAGTACCATGTCCGTGATTTGTACTTTCCGAATGTCGGAAGACACAACCACACCGGCGGGCACATCCAACGCTTCGGAGTCTGGGCGGACGGGCAGTTTGCCTGGGTGGACGATGACAGCTGGACGCGTGAACTTCGCTATTTGCCCGACACATTGATCACCGAAGTGCGTCTTGTCAATGAAGAACTCGGGCTCGAGATCCTCTGCAATGATGCTGTGGATTTTCACGAACCGGTGTATTTTCGACGGTGCGCAGTCCGCGACCTGTTGGGCAAGCCGCGTGATGTTCGGCTGTTCTATCACATCGATCTGTCGATCAAGGGGTCAGTGGTCGGCGACACTGCAAACTATGACCCGCAGATGAACGCGGTCGTCCTGTACAAAGAAGACGCCTATTTCCTTGTGAATGCCTGCGACCAGCATAAATGCGGGATCGATCACTGGGCGATCGGATCAAAGCGAATCAACGACGCTGAAGGCACCTGGCGTGACGCTGAAGACGGGCAACTCGGTCGCAACGCGATCAGCCAGGGATCGGTCGATGCCACGGTCGGGTTCAATCTGCAGTTGCAGGCCGATGGCGAGGGATTTGTCACCAGTTGGATCGCATGCGGACACTCGTACGACGACATCAAGAAACTCAACCAGCGCATCCGTGAGAAGACACCTGAGCGCATGCTAGCCCGCACCGAAGCCTACTGGAGGTTATGGGCGCGCAAGGAAACGAGCGACACTTCCCCCCTCCCTGAACACATTCGAGATCAGTTTTACCGAAGTTTGCTGGTGGTGCGCACACAGATCGACAATGGTGGCGCCATCATCGCCGCCAACGACAGCGACATCACGCAGTTTGGCGGCGACAACTACAGTTACTGCTGGATGCGCGACGGCGCACTTGTGGCGTATTCACTGATCCTCGCAGGTCAGAGTGAGTTGAGCCGCAGTTTCTTCAGGTTTGCTGCCGGTTGCATCGAAGACGAAGGGTACTTCCTGCACAAGTACAACCCGCTCGGGCAATTGGCGTCCAGTTGGCATTCGTGGATGCTCGACGGGCAACGCGTCCTGCCGATTCAGCAGGATGAAACGGCATTGGTGCTGTGGGCACTGCGCAAGCACTTCGAGACATTCCGCGATGTCGAGTTTGTCAAGCCGCTCTATAGCAAACTGATCGCTCGGCCGGCAGAGTGGATGCTCAAGTACCGCGACCACCACGGGCTGCCGCAGCAGTCCTGGGACTTGTGGGAAGAACGACGCGGTGTCCACACTTTCACCGTCGCATCCACAATTGGAGCGTTGCGTGCCGCTAGCTTGTTCGCCGGTGATTTCGGTGAGCCCGACCGCGAAGCCCAGTTCCGTGAAGCGGCCGACCGCATGTTGGGTGCGATGCGCAGACACCTCTGGCACGAAGACCATCAGCGGTTTGCACGAATGGCAATCCCGCTCGACGATGGGTCATACCGCCTGGATCTGACAGCAGACTCTGCAAATTACGCACTGTTCGCGATTGCCGGACTCGATCCACGCGACAGCATGGTCATGGCGGAAATGGACCGGTTACGCGAACGGCTGTGGGTGCAGACTGATGTTGGTGGCTTCGCCCGTTACGAGCACGACTATTACCACCAGGTCGAATCAAATGACATCGAACGCGTTCCCGGCAATCCGTGGGTGATCTGCACACTGTGGCAAGCGCAATACCTCATCGCGCGCGCACGGACCATGCCCGAGTTGCGTCAGGCGCTGCCTTTGATTGAGTGGGCTGTCGAGCGAGCGAATATCTCGGGCATTCAGGCGGAGCAATATCATCCGCACACGGGTGCTCCGATCAGTGTCAGTCCGCTCACCTGGAGCCACTCCACTTATGTGGTGGCATGTATCGAATACATGAACAAGTTCAATGAGATTCGCAACGAACAGCAATCAGGCATCGATGCGGATGTCAGTATTTGAACGACGACACGGAATCTGCGATCTGTCGCCCGTGTAAACGGAAGATTGGCCACATCGGTAGCCGATGCACCGAGCGCGGTCGTGCCCACACTTTGAGCGGAATCCACACCGCGCGTCGCCTCAATTCTGGTTGAAGCATGTGACCCAAGAGCAGCATTCTCGTTGTAAGCGTGACCCGTTGCCAGGTTTGGCACGCATCTCTTGGCCTCGGTTGCCACGCTCTCGAGGAGTACGCCGGCCGCAACATGGTCGTGTAGGGGTCACTCGCAAGCACGCCGAGAGCGGGCTTTGGTTGCCAATCAGCGAAACAGTTTCTCTCCCTGATCTGCCTGCGTAACATGGTCCTCGCCGTTCGTGAACTGCTTTTTCTGGACTCGCCTGGAGGCTGTCTTTGTCATTTCCTCGTCAATTTGTTTGGGGCACCGCTTCGGCTTCGTATCAAGTCGAAGGCGCCGCCGACCGGGATGGTCGTTCGCCATGCGTCTGGGACGACTTTGCAGCCACGCCAGGGAAGACCTTTGACGGGCACGACGGCTCGCTCGCTTGCGGCAGCTACGACCGACCCGAAGACGATGCCGATCTTATCGCGGGCCTCGGTGCGACCGCCTATCGGTGTTCGATCGCCTGGCCTCGCGTTTTGCCTGATGGCACGGGGCCTCGGAATGAAGCCGGGTTGGCGTACTACGACCGACTTGTCGATGCCTTGCTTGCCAGGAACATCGACCCGTGGGTGACGCTGTTCCATTGGGACATGCCTTCGTGTCTTCAACAGCGTGGAGGTTGGCTGAATGCCGCCTGTTCTGATTGGTTTGCTGAGTACACCCAAGCCGTCGTTGATCGGCTTTCTGATCGCGTGACCCACTGGTTCACACTGAACGAGCCACAGATCTTCATAGGGCTCGGGCACGAGTCAGGCACCCATGCGCCGGGCTTGCAATTATCACGGCGTGAGTTGTTGCTTGCTTCACATCATGCCCTCCTCGCGCACGGCAAATCAGTGCAAGTCATTCGCGCACATGCGAAGCAGCCCCCCCGGGTCGGTTGCGCTCCGGTCGGACAGATGTTTGTGCCAGCCTCGGATCGCCCTGAAGATGTCGAAGCGGCTCGCACGGCAACATTCAAAGTCCCCACAGAAAACTGGACATTCAACCTGGCTTGGATGTGTGACCCGATGCTGCGCGGGCACTATCCCGATGATGGCGTGGAACAGTTTGGCGATGACATGCCGGCGTGGACCGAGTCAGACATGGCCACGATCTGTCAACCCCTCGACTTCTTTGGCGTGAACATCTATCACGCTGACATCGTCCGCGCAGGGCCAGAGGGCCCGGAACGCGTTGAGCGACCACGCGGGTACCCAATCACCATGTTCCGCTGGCCGATCCAGCCGGACTCCCTGTACTGGGGACCGAAGTTTCTCCATGAACGGTACAAGTTGCCTGTGGTCATAACGGAAAACGGGCTTGCATCGATGGATTGGAAGCACGCGGATGGCAAGATCCACGATCTTGGTCGCATTGACTTCCTGACCCGGCACCTGCACCAACTTCGACGCGCCATCGACGATGGTGTCGATGTCCAGGGGTACTTCCATTGGTCCATCATGGACAACTACGAATGGGCGGAGGGATACGCACTTCGGTTCGGGCTGGTGTACCTTGACTACACGACGATGCAACGGCTGCCGAAGGAGTCGTACCACTGGTATGCCAAGATTATTCAGAGTCGCGGCGAAGTGATTCCAACGACGCTCGAACCACTCTAGTGTGGGGTGGTGTCGTGACGTTTGCGATGGGTTGAACGAGAGCGTGTCGTCATGTCGATGTCACGACGCTCAAGGTGGAGCAGTGCATGTCGCAATCGATGCCCGATCGAATTCGAGACCTGGTATCTGATATCGACGATCGCCGACGCGTGCAGTCGATGAGCGAAATTTCATCTGATGGCGTGCAATGCGTGCTGAGCGTCATGCTCGACGATGGATGCCAGATGGTCGCCAAGTGTGTTGGTGAATCTGCGCATGACCGTTTGGTTGCAGAAGCCGACGGGCTAGCTGCATTGGGGGCTGACGGAAAAATCGTTGTGCCACGCGTTTACACGCTTCGCACGATCACAGGCTGGTCTGTGCTTCTCATGGACGCAATGCCGGCGATCGGTGGTGTGGGTTCGCCCGAAGATGCCTGGGCCGAGTTTGGGCGGCAACTGGCTCGGCATCATCAATCCAGTTGCGGCGGTCAATATGGGTGGTGGCGCGACAACTACATCGGAGCCACCGCGCAGATCAACAGTTGGTGCGACGATTGGGTGGCGTTCAACGCGGAACACCGGCTCGGGTTTCAGACTCGGCTGGCCCGAAGTCAAGGACTTCTTACGCGAGTTGAATCGGACCTCGTCGTTCGTGTGATTGATCGTCTCGACGAGTTTTTGCCGCGCCGGCCCCACCCTTCACTTCTGCATGGCGATTTGTGGTCGGGCAATGCACTATCAACGCAACGCGATGGCGGCGCTGTCGTCGCAGTGATTGACCCGGCGGTTTCAATCGGCGATGGCTGGGCTGACATTGCCATGATGAAACTCTTCGGCGGATTCCCTTTGGCCTGTTTCCGAGCCTACGCCGAGGTCGTCCGCGAGCCCGATGATCTCGATCGACGGCTGCGCGTGTACCAACTCTATCACTTGCTCAATCATCTCAACCTGTTCGGGCGGGGCTACGCCGGCTCGGTCACATCGATCGTGCAAAGCCTGCTTTCATTGTGATGACATCTCGGCAGTTCGTTTGACCAAAGTCATTGTCCAGATCTTACCTGATGTTCTTCGATTTTCGAGTGATTCCGGCGCGCGATTGGCCTCGCATCGCAACCCTCGATGAACGGGAGCCACCTAGACTCAAAGCATGAGACGCCGCGCTGCTATTGTTGCTGCTGTTCGCACACCGATCGGTCGATTTGGTGGTGCACTTGCAGCGGTCCGACCTGACGATCTTGCGGCCGTTGTGATCCGTTCGCTCGTCGAACGATCGGGCATCGAGTCTGCACTTATCGACGATGTCTATTTCGGTGCTGCCAACCAGGCCGGGGAAGACAATCGTAATGTCGCGCGCATGGCGGCGCTTCTGGCAGGGCTACCGGCAAGTGTTCCGGGGGCGACGGTCAACCGGCTTTGTGCGTCCGGTTTGGAAGCGGTCAATATCGCAGCCCGGATGATCGAGTCCGATTGCGGTGATGTGATCATCGCGGGCGGCGTTGAGTCGATGAGCCGAGCGCCGTATGTCTTGAGCAAGGCCGACCGGGCGTTCGGACGCGACCAGGCAATATTCGACACTTCGATTGGCTGGCGGTTCGTGAACCCGAAACTCGCTGCGCTGCATTATCCGTACGCGATGGGAGAGACCGCTGAGAATGTGGCGCGAGAGCACGGCGTTGATCGGCAAGCGCAGGACAATTTTGCCCTTCGCAGCCAACAGCGCTGGGCGGCAGCACACGCAGCCGGGCGATTCGCCGATGAGGTCGTGCCGGTCGAAGTACAACAGGGCCGAAATGGGTCGGTCTTCGTCGAGATCGATGAACACCCCCGCCCGGACACAACGCTCGAAAAACTTGCTCAACTCCGCCCGGCATTTGCGAAGGACGACCAAGGGACTGTGACGGCTGGCAACTCGTCCGGGATCAATGACGGAGCGGCCGCCCTGCTATTGGTCGAAGCCGAACGGGCCGCGGCACTCGGGCTCAAACCGCTGGCGTTTGTCGGTCCGAGTGCGGCTGCGGGCGTTGACCCGGCCTACATGGGACTCGGACCGATCCCGGCGGTTCGGAAAGCGCTCAAACGGGCAGGGCTCTCGATCGGTGATGTTGGTCGATATGAAATTAACGAAGCGTTTGCCGCCCAGGCGGTGGCGTGTCAGCGCGAACTCGGTATTGACGATGAGAATCTGAATGTCAACGGTGGCGCGATCTCGATTGGTCACCCACTCGGGTGCAGCGGAGCGCGCCTCGCAGCAACGCTCGTCCATGAAATGGTGCGGACCGAGACCGATCGCGGTGTCGCATCGTTGTGCGTCGGTGTCGGACAAGGGCTGGCAACAGTGTTCGCACGCGATTGATGATGTCGCGGCTGGGGCTCACTCCATCGAAGCAATCTTTGCGAAACCTGATTCCATGCCTGCAATGAGTTGGTCGATTTCAGACTCCGTCATCGGTGTCGAAAGCGCGGCTGTGCAGGTGTTGATCATGATAAAACCTTCATCGAACAGATGATCGAGTAACACTTTGAGTCGCCTGTTTTCAGCTTCACTGGCATACGCCTCGCGAAAGTTGCGAGGGTGATCGGGCTTCATGTGAACACGAAACATCGACCCCCCTCCAGTGACGCAGGCTTTGGCCCCGGTCGACTCGATTGCTTCATTGATCCCATGCATAGCGCGAGATGTGAGCGCGTTTAGTCGTGCCACCGCTTGTTCGTCAAAGAGCTCCATTGCCGTAAGGCCTGCAGTCGTACTGATCGGGTTCGCTGAAAAGGTTCCCGAATGCGGGAAGAGATAATGGTCGCCGCGCGGGTTCATGACATCCATGACTTCGGTGCGGCCGGCCAGCACGCCGACGGGAAAACCGCCACCGATCATCTTACCAAGCGCTGTCAAATCCGGTGTGACACCGATATGGGTCTGCAAACCGCCGTAGGCCGATCGAAAAGTTATAACCTCGTCGAGCACGAGCAAAGCGCCGTGGCGTGTTGTCCAGTCGCGCAGAGCGTTCACAAATGCGGGGCTCGCAGGCGACAGTCCGACGCGGTGCGGCATGAGATCGATGAGTACACAAGCGAGATCGTCGGTGTGCTCGTCGAGAATTGCGAGCGATTTCTCTACATTGTTGAATGGAAGCACCACCACTTCGTCCAGCGCTGAGTGAGGGGTCCCATGAACGAGGGGAACGCTGCGAGGCCGGTCGACATCGCCCCAGGTCTCGGGCACCGGGGCCTGACTGATCTCGGCATAGTCGTAACCGCCATGATAAGCGCCTTCAACCTTGGCCACCTTGGGTCTGCCGGTGAATGCGCGGGCCGCCTTGAGTGCAGCCATGAGCGCTTCTGTGCCGGAATTGACAAATCGAAGTTTCTCAAAGCCGGGGCACCGTGCACACAAATGCTCCGCATAGCTGACCTCAGTCTCGGTCGCCATCATGAAAGCGGTGCCTTTGGCGAGTTGCTCGCTGACGGCTTGCGTGATCGCAGGGTGCGCGTGCCCGTGAATGAGTGAGCACATATTGTTCGAGAAGTCGATTCGCTCAACCCCCTCAATATCAATCACGCGACATCCTTCGCCACGATCGGCGTAGGCTGGATGCGGGGCGCGAAGGACGGTGTTGCGGCTCACGCCGCCCGGCATGACACGCTGGGCACGCTCAAAGAGATCAGCGCTGCGCGAAGTCACAGTATTTTTCATATCAGCGTTCCTGGATTTTTCATCAGGTCGAAAGTGTGGATTCCGGCGTTGGAAGCAATTGTGCACCCGTGCGATTCTGGACGAAATCTAAATCAATTCCAGGGTTCAGTTCGACAAGCCGAAAGCCCTCGGGTGTGACATCGATCACAGCAAGATCTGTATACACACGGTTGACAACTCGAGCACCCGTCAACGGATAGGTGCACGATTCAACCAATTTGGGCTCACCTGTCTTTGTCGTGTGCTGGGTGATGACATAAATGGCTTTCACGCCTGCGACGAGATCCATCGCTCCCCCCACCGCGGGAATAGCATCGGGCTCACCGGTTGACCAGTTTGCCAGGTCGCCGTTCTGAGCAACTTGCAACGCTCCGAGCACGCACAGATCGAGGTGCCCGCCCCGGATCATCGCGAAACTGTCTGACTGGTGGAAAAACGACGCGCCAGGATTGGCTGTGACATGTCGCTTACCCGCGTTGATCAGTTCGGGATCGCCATCGTCCGATTCCGGTGATGGGCCCATGCCGAGCAGTCCGTTTTCGGTGTGGTACACCAGTTCGCGGCCTTGCGGTACAAACCGGGCCACGAGTTCCGGGATACCGATGCCCAGGTTTACATACGAGCCGTCAGGAATATCTTGGGCAACGCGTCTTGCCATGTCTTCGCGTGTCCAGCCAACATTGGAAGGTGCGTCACTCATGGGTAGGTTGCTCCCGCTGCGATGAGCGCGGATTCGTGCGCCGGCGACATCACCGTCACGATGCGGTCGACGAAAATGCCAGGTGTCACGACCACTTCAGGATCGATCGACCCTGGTTCAACGACCTGTTCGACCTGCACGATGGTTGTCTCACCGGCCATTGCCATGATCGGCGAAAAGTTCCGTGCGGTCTTGTTGAAAACAACATTACCGTGGGAATCCGCCCGGCGTCCCTTGATGAGTGTCACATTGGCGCGCAGGCCGTACTCAAGCACATAGGATCGACCATCAAACTCACGGCACTCCTTGCCATCGCCGAGCGGTGTCCCGACTGCGGTCGGCGTATAGAACGCTGGAATCCCCGCCCCCCCCGCTCGAATGCGCTCGGCGAGTGTGCCCTGTGGTACAAGTTCGAGAGCCGTTCGTCCGCTGCGATAGAGTTCCGGAAACACCGTCGAGTTGGCGGTGCGTGGGAATGAACAGATCACCTTGGATACGCGACCGGCTTTGAGAAGGGCCGCGAGCCCGACCTCGCCAGAACCGCAGTTATTGCTGATAATGGTCAGGTTGGTTGCACCGGTGTCGATGAGCGCATGGATGAGTTCGATCGGGCTGCCGGCTTCACCGAACCCACCGACCATCACGGTCGAGCCGTCGCGGATATCCGCGAGCGCTTCTGCGGCGCTTTCGACCCGCTTGTCGATCATCGACACATCCCGCCGGTTTGCGGCATTGAACTGATCCCTGCAGGCTTACCCGAACTGGTGACGCGGGTGTAATCAAACAGTCCCGCTTCGTCGAACAACACACGGTCTTCGTAATCATCAAACCACAGGGCATCTGGGTTGCGACCCACGATGCACACCTTCGAGAGATGAGGAGCGTCCGCTGCATTGCGGAGCAGTTTGAAGATCACGACGCCATTCTCAGCACCCTTGAGACCCTTGATCGGCTCGTTGGTGACAGCGGCGACTTCAGTCTTGCCGCGATAGTGCGTGATCGACAATCGCGCGTGTTTTTCAACGCCTGAAAGCCCCTTCTGCGAATTATTGAGAATGTTCCACGCTTTCTCGATCGGAATGTTGAATGCCTTGTATGCGACGATGTCGCGGCCACAGAAGAAATAGTGGTTCTCACCACCGATCCGCTTGAACTCACGCTGCAAAATGCGCAGTGCGTCCGAATCGTCATTGATGCCGCGAATGATGGGTGCCTGATTCTGCACCGTCAGCCAACCTCTGTTGACGAGGCCGCGCATCGCGGCTCCGGTTTCGGGAACCCACTGCAGGAACCCCTGCTCATTGCGAATGTATTCGCCGTTGTCATCTTTGGCGAGGAACTCGTCGGGGTGCTCGAAGTGGAGCATCATGTTGAGCCCGACCTCGGGGTATGCCTCATGGAATCGATCGAGCATTTCGAGGAAGGTGCGATCGAACCTTTGCGGATAGAACGCCATTTCCTTGGTTCCAATTCGGATTGTTTCGATGCCCGATTCAGCGAGCGCTGCAAGCCACGCGGCGATCTTGCCGTTGTTGAGCACCATCGGATCGCCGCCGGAGAGCAGAATCTCGCGGAGTTTTTCTCGACCTGATTCTGGGTGCAAGCCGCCGTTGCGTTCGACCGCTTCGTTGTGTTCGCGAATGTATTGTGTGATCTCCGGGATCTTGGCGAGGTCTTTCTTTTTGACCGTCCCGTCCTGCCGCTCGATCTCTTTCCGTGCGATCAGTTCCTCGCGGTAACAGAATCGGCAGTGAGCCGAGCAGGTTGAGACGACATACATCAAGCCCATCTCGTACTTGTGCAGCAACCCTTCGACCGGGCTGTAGTCCATCTGGTTACCCGGGTCTTCCGAACCTTCGAGGTTTTCTGTTTCATCCGGACTTGCTTTGACCAGACGCTGGATGGAGGGGCTGTTTTTAGCGAGGTTGTAGTAGTGTCGCGTGATCTTCACGGGCATGCGCGACTCGACATCGCGATCGGTGCCCTTGAGTTGGCGGAGGCTGACGACCTCGTCCTTGGTGTAGAAACTGAGCATGTCCTCCGGCGCCTTTTCGTTGATGAATGGCGCCAGCCCATTGATGATTTCTCGCTGATACTTGGACTCTTCAACCTTTTCGAGGAAGACCCGCTCGCGGTCGGTCTGGGCATACTCGTGCTGTTTCTGGATCATGACGCACTCCGGTGATTGATTTCGGTTTGGCTGGTTCGGGCTTGAAACAGATTGTACAATGCCAGACGACGATTGCAACAAATTGACCACTTCGAGGCCATCAAATGTCAGTTGAGGATCTCATCGCCGATGTCGGAGACCGACTGACCCCGACCGAGCGCAGAATTGCCGAAACAGTGTCAGGAGATCCGACTCTGCTGGCGTTCGGGACCGTTTCGGACCTTGCCGAGCGCGCCAGGACGAGTCGACCCTCGATCGTCCGGTTTGCGACCAAACTCGGATTCTCGGGCTATGCCGAGTTGCAAGGCTGGGTCCGCGATGGGGTTTCGCGCAGACTCTCACGCCCCAGCGAACGCATTCGCAGACGCTCAGACGCAGATGAAAATGTCAGGCCGGATATCGAAGCCGCCGTGCAACATGTCTTTGAAGCGCTCGACACCCAGCGGTTGCCCGCGATGGCAGCTCCGTTGGTCAGCGCTCGTCGAGTGTGGGTGCTTTCCGGCGAGACATCCACGGGCGGGGCCCGAGTATTGCAAAGCGGGCTTTCGATGATTCGGCCAGATGTCCTGCTGGTTCATGATCAATCCGTGGGACGCGACCTGAGTGGCGCTGCCCCCGGCGACGCTGCGGTCGTTTTTGACTTTGCCCGGTACCGTCGCAGTTGTGTGACCGCGGCTCGAACACTTGCTGACCTAGGTGTCACGATCATCGCGATCACCGATGGACCGTTGTCCCCGCTTGCGTCGTTGACCAAACTCTGGTGTGAACTTCGCATCCCTGCGGTCGGGCCGTTTGACAGTTCTGTCCCCGCGGTCATCGCAGCCGAGTTACTCATCGCACAGGTCGTCAGCGACCTCGGCGACAGCGCTCGCGATCGCATCGATCAACTCGAGACACTGTGGCAAGCCACCGGGACATTCTTTAACGACGATTGACCGCTTCCAGATGGGCACACTCACCAATCACACACTCGCCCAGTCCCTTGTTCCTCTTTGGTGTGGCCCGCGACCAGTCAACCGCGCAAAACAACACCCGGCACCAATTGGCACCGGGTGTCGTGAAGCGGGTGATCGGATTCGAACCGACGACATTCACGTTGGCAACGTGACGCTCTACCACTGAGCTACACCCGCAGGGTGTTGAATCGCTGCGAGGGAGTCTATCGACTTTTCCCACGCGAGCATGAAGTTAGGCCAGACACATCGTAGAGTCAATTAGCCGTCTGTACCAGTTGGTGTGGTTGGCGTGATCGAAGCCTTCTTGCGCCCTGCTGCCCGTTCAATGGCATCAACCACCTGACCCGGGGTGTAGCCGTTCGAGAGCCACGGCTCATCCAACCCCGGCCCGTCGATCATCAGAAGCGGGATACCTGTCTGCCCGAGCGCTCGCAACTTGTCCCAACCGGGTGCCTTTCGACTGGTCAGATCGGCCATCAGGGGGACCACGCCGGCCGACACGAGCTTGTCGTGAACCGGATTGATATCAAGCACGCTCGCTTTGAGAGCAAGGCAGTTGAGGCACCAGTCGGCTGTGAAATCGACCACGACCACGCTGCCATCTTCAAGTGCACCCGCCAAAATTTCGTCTGAGTATGGAGTCCAGATATCGTTCATCGTCTTTTCTGTTTGTTGCGCCGCGAACGCCACGGCTGCGAGCGAGATCACGAGGCCCACCACGAGGAAGATGCCTCGTGGCGCACCTTTGCGCGAGATGCGGAAAGTACGCCAGATCAACCACCCGCCAGCGATGGTGGCGAAGAACGCAACCGCCCACCACTGCGCGACCTTGACCCAGACCGGAAGTTGGGCAGCTCGGACAGGATCGGCTTTCACAATCGCCATGATGCCTGAACCGATGAAGAACGCAGCGGCAGCGAAGAGCAGCAACCCCATGATCTGCTTCACAAGTTCACTCGCAGGACCAGTCCGTGGGATGAAATCAACCCAGGAAGGCTTGGCAGCAAGGATGAGGTAGGGTGCTGCCATGCCGATGCCAATTGAGCCGAACACCGTCAGGATGTCCACCGCGGGCATCGTCGCTGCGCCTGCGAGGAGCCCCCCCGCGATGAAGCCGAAGCACGGCAGACCGAGCACCGCGGTCATTAGACCGAACATGAACGAGCCGCCCGCAGAGTCGGCTTTGGGGTTCATCCCATAGACCTTGTCCGGAAGTTTGATCTCGAAGAGCCCCATGATGCCGACACCCATGATGGCAATAATGATGCCGATCCCCAGCGTGACCCACCAGATGCCGAAGACTTGCGAAGGATCTGTCACACTCGTCAGAAATGCGACTGGCAAGCCGATACCGAACCAGAATGCAAAGACACCCAGAGCCATCCACAGCCCTAGGGCGAGTGTCCGGCCTTTGGATTCGCCGTGCTGACTGAGTGCCATGACCTTGAGCGGAATGACCGGCAGCACACACGGCGTGAGATTCAGGACGAGCCCACCGATGACACCAAACGCAGCCAGCGCGAGGATTCCGCGCGGGACCACAAATCCGAAAAACTTCGAACCGGCGGGTTGGGCGTCTGAATCTGCGGTGGCATCGGTCCCGCTTCCATCCGCCCAGGACTGATCAAAAACAGACCTGTCAAAGTCTGTGAAATCACCCGCCCAAGACGCTTCTGCTGTGGCATCAATCGGAATGGTGACTTCGAATGGGATCGATTCGGGCATCTCGCAGTAGGTGTCATTGCACGCCTGGTAGGAGAGTTCAAACGCGATGTGAATCTCGCCCTGGGCGTCTTGTGGCACCTTCAGAGGTACATAAATCGGTGCTCTGCCTTCAAAGACCGGGTAGTCCATCGGTGGGCCGACGAACTGTACTTCGATGACATGAACGGGTGGCCATTGGATCGGACCTGCGTCCGCGCCGGTGACCTTGAGATCGAGCAACTCGGTGGCGATTGCGACGAAGTTCGGAATGTCTGGCGGCGCGTTGGTGTGGACATGCCAACCGATTTCGTGATCGAGTATGACCGCGATTGCTCCGGTTGAACCAGGGGCGAGGGCTTCTGCCGACTTGACGACGCTGACACGGACGGTATCGCCACCGATTCCGACCTGGTCGAACGGAGATTGGGCAAACGCCGACACGCCGAACAAGGTGGTCGCGAGCAACATCAGCACAATCTGAATGCGATAGGTCATGAATGATCCTCGATGCAGTTGACGGTTCTGGTCTTGACGGAGTGTACGCGAGAGGCCAACAGACCTGGCAGGGGCATTGTTCCCGATTCAAATGCTGAATATGGGCGCGACGCGCAAAACTCGCCGATTCGTGCTCATGGTCGACCTCTCAAGATGGCATGTCATTCGTTCCGATACTCGTGGCTGAAGGATTGACCAGCGTCAGATATTCGGACCATGGCAGATGTTCTAGATCAAAATGAAGTCGATGCATTGCTTGCAGCGGTTGATGCTGGACAGGTGGTCGTCGAGCAACAGGATCAAGTCGTTTTCAGCCGACACCGTGATCCGAATGAAGATGTTGAGGTTCGAGATTACGACTTCAAACGCCCTGAGCGTGTGAGTAAAGACCAGATGCGTGCCTTGCACACACTGCATGAAGCCTTTGCTCGGAACTTTGGTGCGTCGCTTTCGGGGTTCTTGCGCACCATTGTCGAGGTCAAAGTTGCGACCTGTGAGCAGATGACCTATGGCGAGTTCATTTCCGGATTGCCGAACCCGACGAGTTTTAATCTTGTCGATTGCTCGACACTGGAAGGGCAAATGTGTCTTGAGGTCAGCCCCCTCATCATCTACCCAATGATTGACCGACTGCTCGGAGGCTCCAGCCACGATCTGTTCATCCCGCAGCGTCCGATGACCGCGATCGAGATGCGGTTGATCGAAAATGTCACAACGCGAGCGCTCGAGGCCTTGTCAGAGGCATGGGAAGGCGTGCGGGAGATCAAGTTTCATATCTCTGCGTCTGAAAGCAATCCGCAACTGGTCCAGATTGTCCCTCCGAACGAGGTTGTGGTCATTGTCGGGCTCGAAGTCAAAATGTCGAATCGTGCCGGGACGATGAACCTGTGTATCCCATACAACGCGATTGAGCCCGTTATCGATGTTTTGAGCTCTCAGAGTTGGTTTAGCGTCAACAAATCTGACGGCTCGAATGAGTTTGTAAAAACACTCTCGACGAAACTTGGTCGTGCGGGTACGCTGGTCACAGCCGTTCTGGCGGAAACGAGGATGACGGTGCGCGACCTGGCGACACTTGAAGTGGGTGATATCGTGCTCACTGAACGAGATGCGAACAAGCCCATGGTGCTTTGTGTTGAGGGTGAACGCAAGTTCATCGGGTCGGTCGGGCAGCACAAAGGGCATCGTGCCCTGCGGATCGAGCGGTCGATTAACACAGGAGACCGTGTCTGAGCGGGTGCAGATCACTGCCCAGTTGAGGTCCGGTTGCTTGATTCTGATCGGCATCCCCCACTACAGTCTGTCTGGAGTCCTGCGAACGGAATGGTCCGGGTCGCAGGCAGGAGTTGACGCATGCAGGCGAGCATCACCAATGTTCGTTGAAGTGCTACGCACTTCGGCTCGGTACGCGAATCGTCAAACGATTCGGCGTGCTGTCCCGGGAGGGGTCCGGATGAACTGACCTTGACCGAGACAGGGCGATCGGTGGAGCGTGTCTCTGCCCAGTTGCCGAACCGCGAGCGCAGTTTGCGTCTGCTCGTGGTTTGTTTCTTTTTGTCCATTTGGTCAACAGGCCTCGCGGGCGACATTTTGGCATTTGAAAGTGCGGGGTTCATCCCCTGCGGAGTTTGATCGTGAATACACAAGAAATGATGCGCATTATCGATTCAATCGCTCGCGATCGGAGCATTGATCGTTCGATTCTGATTTCTGATCTCGAACAGGCGATGGTGTCGGCTGCTCGCAAGTACTTCAACACGCTCGACGCGGAAGAGTTTACTTGCACGCTTGATCCTCTTGAAGGCACCTTCGAGTTGCGCCAGCATGGCGAGCCTCTCGAGATGCCACCGGAAGCGTTCGGGCGCATTGCTGCTCAAACATTCAAGCAGGTCATGATTCAGCGTTTCCGTGATGATGAACGCGCATCGATTCAAGATGAGTTTGGCAAACGCGTCGGCACGATCGTGACGGGCACCGCGCAGCGATATGACAAGGGTGTCTTGATTGTCAGTATCGATCGGGCAGAAGCGGTGATGCTTCGTAACGAGCAGATTCCTGGCGAGCAGTTCATGCCAGGCGATCGCGTGCGTGCGTTGATCCTTGATGTAAAGGATGTCGGCAGTCAAGTCAAGATTTATGTCAGCCGCGGCCACCAGGACTTCATTCGTCGCCTCTTTGAAGTGGAAGTTCCTGAAGTCGCTGAGCGAATCATCGAAGTAAAAGCGATGGCCCGCGAGGCCGGCTACCGCACGAAGATCGCGGTGAGTTCGATCGACAGTAAGGTCGATGCGGTCGGTGCTTGCGTTGGTGTTCGCGGAAGCCGAATCAAAAACATCGTTGACGAACTCAACGGCGAGAAGATCGACATCGTCCGATGGAATGAGTCAAGTCAGATCTTGATTCAGAACGCGCTCAAACCGGCAGAAGTCTCCGAAATCAACTTGTGCTTTGAACTCGGTCGAGCAACGGTGGTCGTCCGAGATGACCAGCTCAGTCTGGCGATCGGCAAGCGAGGACAAAATGTTCGTCTTGCTGCTCGACTGACCGGTTGGGATATTGACATCCTGACGCCGGAAGAGTTCACCAAGGGTCTCGAGATCATGGCTGAAACGCTGCGGGGTATCGAAGGTGTCTCCGACGAAATGGTCGATCGACTCGCTGCACTCGGCATGGTCAGCGTGTTCGACATCGAAGAGGTTGGTGCCGAAGTGCTCATGACCGAACTCGAGATTGACGACGAAGTGGCTGCACGCATGATGACGATCGCCGCTGAGAAGTCGAAAGTTGTCGCCGAGCAGCAACAGAAAGACAAGGAAGAAGCAGATCAACGGCGTGCTGAAGAAACCGCAGCCGCCCAACGGCTGCTTGCTGGTGAAGATGTCGGCACGATGGATCCGGATATGGCGGCAGCCGCCATCCTGGGCGCTGGCGCAATGGCGCCAACCCCTGAAACGAAAGAACCTGAGGCGACAGTGTCGGCTCCGGATGCAGAATCTGACGCTCGGGCTGAGGACATCCTCGGCGGCGATCACTGAAACGAATGATGAGTTGGCCCGGCGATTGCCGGGTGTTGTCGACTGGAGGCAGGCTTGGCCAAGCGGGTATTCGAAATCGCAAAAGAACTGGGCATCAAGTCCAAGGCGATCGTGGAGAAGTGTCGCGCAGAGGGAATCCCCGAAAGCGTGATCAAGAACCACATGTCAACAGCTTCGGCTGGTCTTGAAGCAACCTTCCGCGAGTGGTTCAGTGCTGCAGATGGCGAGGGAACCGCTGTAGAAACGACCGAGCATGTCGACATTGAGACAGTGCGCGCTAAACCGGTTCGAAAAGCCAAACCAGCGAAGAAAATCGTCGTAGATGCGCCAGACGCCGAATCGGGCTCCGAGGCGTCCGGCACCAGCGTTGGTCTTGCTGAACCTGAAGAGAAAACAGAAGCGAGCGATGCGGGTATCGATCGCGTCAGCCGGTCAAACGCTGGAAAGCCTGATGAAGATTCGGCGGCGGCATCGCCCGATGACCTCTCCGATGGTCCAGGTCGTCAACCTGAATCAGATGCACCCGACAGCAATGTGGATCCGTCAACCTCGCGTGCACCAGCACCCAAACCAACGAAGACCAAGATGTCACCTTCGGCGCCCGCACCGATGAATGTGCCTTCGCGGCCGCAGGTTGTCAAGCCTGCCGGACCGCAACTGGGTGAAAAGGAAGTTGTGAAACTTTCTGGGCCCAAGGTTGTTCGTGTGGAAGCGCCCGAACCTGTTGATACGCGTCCGCGGCGAGCGCCACGACAAGGTGGCGGATACGGCGGTGGCGGTGGCGGTGGCGGATACGGCGGCCCGATGGATGCCCCCCCGACGGGTGACGATCGAGGACGCAGCCCACGCCGCGGCGGCAAAGGAGGCGGACGACGAGGTGCGCCGTCGCGACAAGGTGGTGGCCAAGACGGCGGTGGCTCATGGTCGCCTCAAGACCTGGCAGAGCGTCAGCAACGGCTGCAGCACGCGGGCGGATACCTTCGTCAACGCCGTCAGCAATTGCAGCGGTCTGAACAGACCCAGAGCGCGAGCCTTGCCCAATCGGGTGGCAAAGTATCGATTACTGAGCCTTTCACGATCAAGGAGCTCTCTGCAGTGACCGGCGTCAAGGGCGCTGAGATTGTCAAGCAGTTGTTCTTGCAAGGCGTGATGGCGACGATCAACTCCGGCATTGAGTCTGAAAAGGCTCAGGAGATCATGCTCGAATACAACATCGAGTTGGAAGTTGTCGAAGCCAAGAGCGCAGAGAAACAGGTTTCCGAAGCGTTTGAAGATCGAACCCGAGTAGACGAACGCCCGCGTGGTCCGGTGGTGACGATTCTGGGCCATGTCGACCACGGAAAGACGAGTCTGCTCGACCGCATCCGCAGCGCCAATGTTGCGGACGGCGAAGCGGGTGGCATCACACAGGCAACGAGTGCTTTCCGCGTGCCGCTCAAACTGGGCGATGACGAGAAGTTCGTGGTGTTCATTGATACACCCGGTCACGAAGCGTTTACCGCCATGCGTGCGCGAGGTGCCCATGTCACGGACATCGTCGTTCTGGTGGTGGCAGCCGACGACGGGGTGATGCCACAGACGATCGAATCGATCAGTCACGCAAAGGCAGCCGGTGTGCCGATCATCGTGGCGCTCAACAAGATTGATAAAGTGGAAGCGACGGATGCCAACATCCAACGCATTCTGGGCCAACTCGCTGAACACGGCCTGAACCCGACCGAATGGGGCGGCGAGACGGAAGTGGTCCGCACAAGTGCGATCAAGAACGAGGGCATCTCGGAACTGGTCGAGATCCTCGATTTGCAAGCGCAGATTCTCGAACTCGCAGCCGACTTTGACGGCCCTGCCCGAGGGTCGGTCATCGAGTCGAAGCCAGAGGAAGGTCGCGGTAATGTGGCAAACATCCTCGTGCAAGAAGGCAAGTTGAAAGTTGGCGACTTTGTCGTCGTCGGGCGTGCGTTCGGACGGGTTCGCGATATCACTGATGATCGCGGCAACAAGTTGCGTGAAGCCTACCCCCCCATGCCAGTACAGGTTTCGGGTATCGACGCGTTGCCTGACGCTGGCGATAAATTCTTCGTGACTGACTCACTGAAGAAGGCGGAACAGGCAGCCGAACAACGACGCGACAAGGAACGCCACGAACAACTTGCCCAGCCGCGCGTCACGCTTGATTCGCTCTTTAGCCAGATCGCTGAAGCGGATCTCAAAGAAATCCTTGTTGTTCTTAAAGCGGATGTGCAAGGGTCAGTCGATGTCATTCGCCAGGAAGTCGAGAAAATCTCGACGGAAGAAATCAAGGTCCGTGTTCTACACTCGGCGGTCGGTGGTATCACGGAAAGCGATGTCATTCTCGCAGAAGCATCACGAGCCATCATCGTCGGTTTCAATGTCATCCCGTCAGGGAAAGCCCGCCGCCAGGCGGAGGACAAGGGCGTTGAGATTCGTAGTTATCGCGTGATCTATGACATCACGAACGATCTTCGTCAGGCTGCTGAAGGTCTGCTCTCACCGGATATCCGCGAAGAAGTCATCGGTCACGCCGAGGTTCGTCAGGTGTTCAAAGTTTCGAAGGTTGGTTCGATCGCCGGTTGTTATGTCACCAACGGCGTGGTTCAACGCGACGCGCTTATCCGTGTCACGCGAAGTGACATCGTCATCGAACATGACAGGAAACTCGAACAACTCAAACGATTCAAGGACGATGCGAAGGAAGTTCGTTCGGGCATGGAATGCGGCATGAAGATTCATGGGTATGACGACATCAAGGAAGGTGACATCCTTGAGTGTTACAAACAGATTGAAGTGAAACGCAAGCTTTCATGATCGCTCAAGTCGAAACATGCACGCATTCGCGGACGCGTCCAGCGAGCGTGTTGAATCAGGAACGAGTATCCGTGGTCGTTGGCATTCTCCAGTTTGAATTGCTCATCCATGATCCGTCGTCACTTAAGGACAAGCGGCGCGTCGTGCGATCGGTCAAGGACAGGTTGCACCGCGACCATCAGGTCAGCGTCGCAGAGGTTGCCATGCATGATCGATTGGATCGAGCAATACTGGGTCTGGCGCTCGTCGGTCACGAGGGGCGTCGCGTCGGGCAGGTGTTGGATCAGATACTCGAAAAGCTGCGAGCGCTCCACGATGCCGAACTGGGCGATATCACGCGCGAAGTATTGCAGGGTGTGGAACGGGTTGAACAGTCAGATCGTAACCTGACAGACGAAGATGCCGATGCTCTCGCCGCCGAGTTGTTATCGAGTTTTGAAGACGATGGGGAGCAAAGCTCATGAATCGCCGAGCTCAACAGGTCGCATCCAATATCGAGCAGGCTGTGACGAGCGTTTTGGCCCGAGGGTTGAGTGACCCGCGCATTCGTGGCATGGTGACCGTGACGAAAGTTGAGATGACCGATGACCTCCTGATCGCTCGCATTCGGGTGTCGATCATGCCGGAAGAACATGAAGCACTCACGATGCACGGGCTGCGCGCTGCGACAGGGCATATCCGCCGCGAAGCGATGAAAAAAATCCATCTCCGGTCCATGCCAACCTTTGAGTTTTTCGTCGATGAGGGGCTCAAAAATCAACGCAAAATTATTGAGTTGCTGAACCAAGCCAAGAATGAACGACCCGGTTGGCAGATGCGTGATGATGCACCCGAAGAAGCGATCGAAGAATCAGGCGAAGGGGAGATGTCCAGTTGACCACCACGCCTGAAGAAATAAGATCCGCGCTTGCTGCGCTCGTTGAACCAACAGAAACGCAGCCTGTGATTGAAAACGGCGAGGTCACCGACGAATGCCGGATCGTCCGTTGCCTCATCGAGTCTTTCTTACTCTGGGAATCGTCCATAACCAAGTCTCAACGAGCGATGGAGTCTGTTCGCACGGAACTCGTTGATCTGAATGAGATGCGTGTGTGCTTGACGACCGAGCTCGTCGGCATCCTTGGCGTGCGGTATCCGCTTGCTCGAGAGCGCAGCGAACGCATTCGAACCTGTTTGAATGTCATTTTTGATCAGGAAGACCGTATGGACCTCGGCTCTCTTGTGCCATTGTCCAAGCGTGATGCAAGATCCCGTCTCGATGCCATGCCCGGCATGGTTCCGTTCGTCAGCGCGCGGGTTGTCTTGCTCGAACTCGGCGGACACGCCTTTCCGGTTGACAGTCGCGTGCGAGGAGTCTTGAAAGGAATCGGTTACTCGAGCGAGAGCGAATCGGCGCTGGCAACCAAACTCGAGCGGGTATTCCGGGCGGGCGAAGTCATACCCATTCATGCAGCACTCGAGCGAACGATCGACCAACCGGCCACTGCCAAGACGAAGTCCCGTACGAAGTGATCATGTTGCACCGCGTTGCCCATCGTCGGCGATTGCTCGATCCACGCCTCACATCGTGCGTGTTGATGTCGGTTGCGACATGCGGCTTGCTCGGTTGTGCGATGCCCACGAACGACACCAACACCAATGAACAAGCCACCTCAGAAGCCGAAGAAGCCGATCTCACGCGGTCAGCGCAAACGCCTCAACCGGCGAACGACCAGTTAACGACCGACGGCCTGCCTGACTCACCGGCCGTTGTAAAACTGCGTGAGCGGGCGGCGGCACAGATCATGCAAGCAACGACTCCGCAGTTCGTTGCGCCAGCGTGGTTACCTCCTTCGACGCATCTTGACCCCGACGAACTCGAACGCGCTCAACAGCCACTTGCCGAAGTTCTCGAACCCATTCGTTCGCAGCCACTCTTTCGTCAGCCGAACATCCCCACTGTTTCGCCATCGGCTGAAGATCTTGATCGGGCATTGCGTTTGTACACCCGTGGTCGTCTTGCCGCTGGACAAGGCGAAATCAGTCAGGCGATGACTGACCTCGAAGCGGCTGCAAAACTCGACCCGACATCTGCACAGATCATGCACGAACTTGCCAAGGCGCAGATGGCAGGCGGACTGCGCAATCTGGGCTTGCGCTCTCATCAACGAGCAGCCGAGCTCGGGTTCGATCATGTTCGTGTGTGGGCCATGATTGGACTCGAAGCGATACGACGGCGCGATCTCGAGAACGGGCAACGATGGCTCGTCGCTGCGTATGACGGCTTGAAGGACGGAGCAGATCCGATCGCGGTCTCCTGGATCGAACTCTCACTCGGCGAGTTGCTGCTCGGTGACAATCAACATCGATCCGGTGCGTCGTTGATTCGATCCGCCATCACACGACCGATCGCCGAATCTTCTCAATCGAGTTTTCGCGACGAGTATGCGACGCTGATCCGACGAACGCCACAGCTCTGGCTGCGCGTGGGTGATGCCGAAGCACTGATCGGCGACTGGGCAGGCGCCTCGAGCGCGTATGAGTTGGCTCAATCCGGGGCGACCGGGGAGATCGCCGATTCGATCGCGCTTCGTCGCCTTGCGGTCCTTTCTGCGAGCGGCCGAACCGCCGAAGCATCACTCGCCCTGCTCAAGCAACTCCAAGCAGGCGGATATGTGCCAGACGACGCGCTGCGAACACTGCTCCGTCTCGGTGAGCGCGAGCCGTCTCTTGCGGACGCGATCGGTGAGATCCGTCTCACGCTCCCAGCCGCTCATCCAAGCATCAAGTCTCGGCTGTTGACCGCAGAACTTGCTGCTCGTTGGCGTGAGCCGAGCATCAACGATTTTTCTTCGGCGTTGCCGGTCCGAGCGGAGCACCTCGTGTATTGGCTGCGGTTGGTTGATCGCGATGAGGTTCGATGGACGCTCGTTCGAGCTTTGGCTAAACAACATCCGGCCTCGGTCCATGAGATCGCTGCAGCACTCGTGCAGGGTGGGTTGATTGCTGGTCCAAACCTCGCGGACTGGACAACTGATGAATCAACTCTCAGCCTCGCAGTTCGGCTTGCCTTGGGTATGCCCAATCGCGAACTCGAACTGACTGAATCGGGGCACTCGCCCGAACGCGTTGCGGTCTTGATTGAATCGGCTGTCCGGCTGGGTCGCTGGGATTCTGTCAAATCCTTGCTGACCGGTGTGGAGCCGATAGGGGATGCTGCTCATTTTCAAGTCTTGGCGGCAGCATCCATGCCGAGCCTCGCGTTGGATGTCTGGAAGCGGTCTGTTCGCGCAGATGCCGACTTGGATCAACAGTTGCTCGCTGCCGATCTGGCGATGAATCTTCGCGACCCAAACCATGCGGGTCAGATTTTGCTCAACGCCTGGCGAGATGATCCGTGTGATGAGCGCATCTATCACCGCATGATCGAAGTGGTAACGCATCCGGCGCTCACCGCCATGAAATCCGAACTTGAGTCTGCGCTTCGCACGCTGCGCGACCATGTCCCTGGCTCGATCACACTGGAGACATTGGAAGTTTCGGAGATGATCAAGCGTGGTTTTTTTGCGGAAGCCGAAAGCCGCGCGCGGTCCATCGTGGAACGAACGCCCACACTCAAAGAGACCGACTTTGCTGGTCTGCTCACTCTGTGGCAAGGAGCGGCCGAGCGCGGCGACACCGCCACACTCGACGCAGCCGCCGCTTGGCTTGACGCCCTCCACGACGACCGTCGACCGATTCAGGCAATTGGTGTGACCATTGCCAAAGTTGTTGCGATGCGATCTGGCGCCATCGAAGGACGGCAGGCACTCAATAGTATTGCTCTCGTCAAGACACCTCGACTCGTTGAGGTCGAGTCATCGCTGTTGCGGCAGGCCGAACGACATGACGAAGCATTCACGCTGGCCGACAACCTGTTTCGACAGCCGACCCTTTCGGTCGATGATACGCTGCGGCACGCACAAGCCCTGCTGCGACACAATCAATCAATCGAAGCGCCACTCGCGCGACTCAGCGATATCCCAGCGACATTTCAACTCAGCAGACATGATGTTCCTTTGGTGCTTGATGTGTGCAACGGGCTGATGTCGGTCTTGTCCCATTCCAGAGCTGAACAGGCGGTCGAACAGGCACGCAGCCGTGAGTACATTGCGGTTGTCGGCTTCGCAATTAAACATGGTGCCTGGATTCCCGAGTTGTACCATCGCGTTCGTATGCGTTTGCTGGCGATTTCGCCCGAAACGACGCTCGATGATCTCAACCTGGCAGCCGGTCAGTTGCACAGTGCAATCGGCGCCATCTCGGACGATGTCTTTGAGGATGTATTCACCACATTGATCGAACAAAGCCGCACACAGGATGCTCTGTATTGGAGTGTTGAAACGATCTTGCTCGATGAAGACTTGAACGAGATGCGATTCGGATCAATCGTCTCTCCATTGGCTTCATTGGGCACTGTGGCCACGGTCGAAGTGACGATGGACCGACTCGAGTCGGCTGACAAACTGTTAGATGCGATTGCGGTGCTTTCCCCACTTGCTCCGGGCGACGAGCGAGACAACCTGAACGCGCGTGCGGAGTTGAGTTATATTCTTGCCGGTATAGCTGCATCTCGTGACCGAGGTTCGCAGGCCGAGTTGCTTTATGAACTCGCTCTTCGATACCAGCCTGAGCATCCTTGGACATGCAATGACTATGGCTACCTGCTCGCCGATCGCGGTGATGATTTGGTTAAGGCTGAACAACTGATTGAAATCGCATTCGAGGCTTTACCAGATCAAGCCAATGTACTCGATACGGTCGGGTGGCTTCGATACAAGCAAGGGCGGTTTGTCGAGCCGGACGGCACTGGCGCGGTTGGCATGCTCGAACGGACCATCGAAGTCGCGCAGGCGGATGCCAGTCCGGCGATGTACGACCATCTGGGTGATGCGTACTGGATGGTCGGCCGAGAAGATGACGCAGTACTCGCCTGGGAAAAAGCAGAAGCCCGGTATCTGCAGCGTGTACGCGATAACAACTCGCCGCAAATGCGAGGCGGACCGCTGTACAACAGTTTGCAAGCCAGTCTTGGGCAGGTTCGTCAAAAACTTCGAGCCGCTGAGTCACCGGGGATCGAGCCACAGGTCGCGGCGACACTGGGCGAACGGATCGTCGAGCCGAACAAGTGACTCTGGGTCTGTTCAGGCGAACAATGCAGCATCTTCAAAGAGGAGTGTGTTCTTATGGCCGGTCATAGTAAATGGGCAAACATCCGTCATCGTAAAGACCGCCAGGACAAGAAGCGTGGCGTGATGTGGTCGAAGTGTTCGAAAGCGATCATGGCAGCTGCACGACAGGGCGGCCCGGACCCCGATACCAACTTGTCGCTTCGCTACGCAATCGACGAAGCCAAGTACGCCAATATGCCCAAGGACACGATCAACCGCGCCATCGACAAGGGTGCCGGGGCAGCCAGCGGCGAAAACTTCGAAGAGATTACTTACGAAGGATTTGGGCCGTGCGGCGTGGCGGTGCTGATTGATGCACTCACCGACAACAAGAATCGCACCGTCACGGACATGCGCACGATCTTCAAGAAAGTCGGCTGTTCTATCGGGACTGCAGGAAGTGTCGCACACATGTTTCAGACCCGTGGGCAGATTTTCCTCGATGGCGAACTGGACGAAGAACTCGTGATGGAGCAGGCGCTCGAAGCCGGCGCAGAGGATGTCATCGCACCCGAAGGTGAGGGCGACGCCTGGACCGTTCTCACATCCCCGACCGAGTTTCAGACCGTCAAAGAAGCGCTCGAGAAAGCGGAACTCAAGATCATCGAAGCACAAATCGCGAAGATTCCGAACGACACGCATGAGTTTACCGGTGAAGATGTCGGCAAACTCATGGCGTTCTTTGAAGCGCTTGAAGATAACGATGATGTGCAAAAAGTCTACTGGAACGCTGTCCTTGATGAGTCCGCGCTTGAGAGTTAGTCATCGACAGCGCGAAACACGAACGACACCGGCTGTGTCTATCGTGAGCAATCCAAGATGAGGATCGCCCGGCCAGTCCTCCTTCCTTGGCGATCGACCGTTTCAGAACTGCATCAGGCACGACGGCATCGGAACGATCCAGCAAATCCGAATCCAACAAGTGCAATCACACCCGGAGCGGGCACGACTTGAACATCGTCGATGCCGAGGATCGACTCAAACACGCCGTTTGCGTCCGTCACATTGAACCTGAGCGTGTGTTCACCGGGATCGGTGAATACATGTTCAATGTGCGTCCACTCGATGTTTTCATTGTCAGCAAGGAATCCGCCCGCGGGGGTGTTGTGCTCTGCGAGCACTGTTTCCCCGCCCGCACCAATGACCGAGATCGTAACCGTATCAGGAGAATCGGTGAAGTCGCCGAAGTCGAAGAAATACCAGAAACTCAGTTCAAAACCCGCACCAACTTCAAATGTCGTATCGAGTGAGCTGGCGCCCACGCCTGCCGAATCGGTCGACCAAAGCGAAGCAAACAGATTGCCATGCGTCGGCAGCCAGTCAGGCGCAACCGGATCGATGAAGTCTCTGGAAACTTCGGCATCCACAACACTGACGATACCTGTAGACGACCACCCGGTGAGACCGTCCTCAAACGAACCATTGGGAAGGATGTTTTGGGCTCCTGCCGTCGTGGCGGCGATCGCAGCAACGATGAAGAAAATATTCGTATGCATGTCTTGTCTCCTGACCATGGCGTGTCTCATGGCTGCACCAGCACCGAGTCCATACCCAGCGCATCTTCGCACTCGCGGGTGACGCGGAACTCGGCCATCGTGTCTCCAAGAATAAACCCTGCATCGATGGTGCGGAATCCGAACAACGCATCGATGTCGCCGTCGCCGTCAATGTCCATAAGTCGGGCAGGAGCAACCGGCGTGGCAGTTGCCGCTCCGGCGCGCCCGAATCGCGGAGCAAGCGCCGCCCAGTTCACCGTTGCGGGGTCCAGGAAATCGGCGGCATCGGGACGGCCTGCCGGGTTCAGCACCGCAACATAAACTGTATAATCCCTCGACAGTATGATTGGATTCGGAAAGCGGTTCGGATACACATCAATCAAAAACTGTGGCAACTGCTTCGCGTTAATCGTGAGATCGTATAGCACTGGTGTCACTGCGGGGGGCGCATCCTGATCTCGGGCGAGTGTTGCTCGCATTTCAATAAATCGACCAGTCACGACTCCGTCGAGTGATTGCCCGTTCGTCACGGGTGTCCAAGGCTCTCCCGTCAAGTCAATCACCGAGTCTGCTGCCCGAATCGCGACACCGAGCGAAGTCTGACTGGGAACATCTGCGTTCCACGAGATATCGAACCACTCAGAGCCGGGTACGCAGCCGTCATGGACGACGCGCCAGAATCCACGCTGATTGAGTACTGCGGTGACTTGCCCGGTCCCATCGTTATAGTTGTATGGCCCGGCCCCACTGCCGAGGTCCACCGTCGTATCCACGGCATTGGTTGCAGGATCGATGCGCACGGCGGTGTTGCTGCCTTGATTGGTTGCCCACACAAATCCATCGGTGTCGACCCCAACATTCGTTGGTGCAGAACCAACGACGATTGATGCTTTCAAGGAGCCATCAGTCGGATCGATTCGAGCAACACGCGATTGCGAATTGAGCCCGGTCCAGAGATCGTTTGGTCCGCTGAAGGCGATGCTGCGATTGTTCGAACCACTGGATGTGAAAGAACGCAGAATCGCGCCGGAATTTTGATCATGCTCATAAAGCACGCCGTTGATGCTGACACACCAGATGCGTCCATTTGGAGCTTGCGCCCAGGAAGTCGCTCGTCCGGAATAGCCCCCAATGGAAACACCCGTGTCCGAACTGGTGTCGTAGCGAAGTGCGCGGTTGGTATAGCCGCCGCCGGTCCAGAGCACGCCGACATTGTCGATGATGGCGGAGTATCCGCCTTCACCTTGATTACCGAGATCGGCAATCCGGGAACCGTCGAAACCATCGTACTTGAACAGGGCGTACCCACTGCGAGGATTCATGGCGCTGGCATAGAGATTGTCTTCGCCGTCAACAGCAATGGCTGCCCACTCGTTCGTACCTGTGGTCAACATATACACGAGAACGAGCTCGTCTTCGGCATCTTCGACCAGAGCAGGGCCGAATGTTGCGCCGCCTCCATCCTGATCTGTGACAGCAGGCCAAGGCATGAGGTCGCTGAGCCCGCGCGAGGTTTTGATGAGCCCGTCACCATCGCGATCGACCACACCTGATGAGATGTAGTCGAACGGTGGACGGAGGTACGCTCCATCGGGGTCTGGCACGATGTCACCATTGGGTTCCTTACGAACGCGTTCCCCCCCAAGCACAACACCGATCTTGACGATGGTTGCTGGCTGATTGGTCGAGTTGTTGCGGTCACAGACCCAGACAGCTCCTTCCGAGTCAACAGCCGTTCGGCACACGCCGTAATACCCGCTCCGATTGATTCCCTCAGGAAAACACCGATACTCGCCGATGACCTCACCCGTGCGTGTGTTAATTCGAATGAGGGTGCCGCGTGATCGGGCGGGGACATTGAACAGCGGGAATGGTGCGGTGAGGGTCTCTTCGAGTTGCAGCGCACCTGGCTGATCGAGATTGAGATTGATCAGCGTGCCCTCGAGGAAATCGGCGTCGTCCGTGAAGGTTCGGCTGCGCGTTTCACTCGGGCTGCCAACCGGAGGCCCAACCGGACGACGAATCGGCTGAATCTCTTTCTCATCCAAACCGACCCGCACGGGTTGACTCGCCAATGCTGTCAGGCCGACGGCAACGGCGACTGATGCCCCTGCCACGAAGTACTTCTTCAACATCACCCATCCTCCCTAAAGAGCACGAAGTCGTCCGAATGATAAATGTACAACAGAATCAAATATCAACCACTATTTTTTTGGCAAATACCCCATCATCCAGCGACTCGACTTTTCATGTATCCTGACCACCATGCGTGGCTCTGCCGCATTTGACAAGACACACCGATACCGATACACACTTCACCGTCGGTGGCGCCAAGGCGCGCGCCAACTGTGTTTCTGTATGTTGAACCCGAGCACCGCCGACGCTACCAAGAACGACCCAACCGTTCGGCGATGTATCGGCTACGCCATGGACTGGGGCTTCGACGCGCTAGAAGTGGTCAATATTTTTGCTTTTCGTTCAACCGATCCTGCCGGGCTTTTAAATGTGTCTGACCCGATTGGCGTGCGGAACACCCGGGCCATCGTTCGAGCAGCAAGCCGGGCTGAATTCACCGTCGCCGCCTGGGGTGTCCATGGAGCGATTGGTGGTCGCGGAGACGCTGTCCTGCGACGGCTGTGCCCCGATCACGATGTCCGATGCCTCGGCTTGACCCGCGAAGGACACCCAAAACACCCTCTCTACCTTCCCCGAACCGCACAACCCATCCCAATCTCACCACATTCGGTGGTGTGATCAGGGTTTTTCGAGTAGGCTAGAGCATCGTGATGCTCTTCGCACCAGATCCGATCCTTCCGGCGTGGTTTGTCCTCCCGCTGGCGGTCCTGACCATGATTGTGGTGGGATTCCATATCCAATGGATGCATCGCGTTTCGATGCCGGGCTCACGACGACGCATCAGGACAGCGTCAAACATGGTCAGTCTGCTCGCTATTCCGTTGTTTGCGACCGGATTCGGGCTCATTAGCCCGGGTGACCACAGGCTCTTCGTTGGAGTCTGGTTTCTCGCCATGAGCCTGCTTGGGATTATCATCTTGCTGGCCGGGATCGACATGTTGAATAGTTTCCGACTCCATGCAGCGGAACGGCGTCACCTGCGGTCGCAGATTCGGCGTCTGGAGTCCGAGTTCAAGACGCTCATGGCCGAACGCCAGCATTCATCGTAAGCCTTGATCCAGATCTCTGAACGCGTCTTCGATCACATCGGACAGTCAATGTCGCTATCCTTGCGGCGTGCACCGAGATCACAGGCAAGATCGCTCACCCCCCCTTCCCGGTTTCATCGGCAAGGCGTTCTCGCGTCTGTATCTGACCGAACTCGGACGCCGCAACCGCCGGTTTGATCGAGGCATCGGGGTCACGCAACTTGATCGCCCTGTTATCAGTGTTGGCAATCTGTCTGTCGGCGGTACGGGCAAGACGCCCATGGTTCGGCGTGTTTGTGAGTGGCTCGTCGATGCCGATATCAAACCGTGTATCGGCATGCGCGGGTATCGCGCCGGTCCTGAAGGAAGCGACGAAGCGCGGGAATATCGGGAGACGCTGCCCGGCGTTCCGATCGTGGCGCAAGCCGATCGAAAGACGGGTCTGCAACGGCTGTTTCATAGCGACGAGGGGACGGGTGTACGAGCGGTTGTTCTTGACGATGGGTTCCAGCATCGCCAGTTGGCCCGGGATCTCGATATCGTCCTGCTCGACGCTACGCGCAGTCCTTTTGATGATGACGCATTGCCGGCCGGGTGGCTGCGCGAACGACCAACCGCCCTGTCAAGAGCACACGCGATCGTCGTCACACATGCCGAACGGGTGAGCCCCCCGACTGTCGAGCGGATTCTTGAGGAAACGCGTGATGTCAACGCTGCATTACTTTGTGCGGTCGCACAACATGACTGGTCCGGCTTGCGTGTGGTCGAATGTTCTGCGGCCGAACGAGACGAACCGATCAGTTGGCTGACCGGGCAATCGTGTCTGGCGGTGTGTGGACTCGGAAACCCGGAGCCCTTTCTCACAACCGCGGAGAAATCGGCAGGTGGTCATCTTGCGGGCCGGTTGGTGCTTCGCGACCACGCGACAATCGACCAGGCTCAGGCGGACCGGATCAAGCAATTGGCAAGGACAACCGAAGCATCAGCGATCGTGACGACGGGGAAGGATCTCGTAAAAATGCGAAAATGGGCTTCGACGATTGGCGTTCCTATCGCAGCAGCCAAATTGGAGCTCACACTGACTTCGGGCGGACAAGCCCTGCGAGATGCTGTTCTCGCAGCCGCCCGATCCGACCGGGTACGATGATCATATGGATGCGCTGCTCTCACACTTGAACGACTGGAAGCCTTTCACCGCGCTGGTGGTGGGCGATTTCATGCTCGACCAGTTGGTCTACGGCAACGCCGAGAGACTCAGTGCGGACGCACCGGTCCCGATCTTGCAAGTGCAGCATCAGGAGAGCAATCCTGGGGGGGCCGCGAATCTTTGCGCCGATCTCGTCGCGATGAAAGGCCGTGTCATCGCGTGCGGTGTCATCGGGCATGACGCTGATGGCTCAGCGCTCTCGATTGCAATCACCGAGCAAGGCATCGAGACAACAGCACTCGTCACCGACCCAACTCGACCCACCACCGTCAAGCGCAACTTCATCGGTCTCGCACAGGCGAGGCATCCGCAGAAGATGTTTCGCGTCGATATTGAATCGCGCGAGCCGATTGGTGAGACAATTCAGCGTGATTTGCTGGTTCATATCGATCGTGCCATCGACGAGGTCGATGTCGTTTGTATCGAAGACTATGGCAAAGGTGTCTGCACGGAGGCCCTGTGCCAGGCTGTCATCGATCGTTCACGCCGTGCGAACAAGCCTGTCCTGGTTGACCCGGCGAATATGGCCGATTATGCCCGATATCGCGGTGCGACCGCCATCACACCGAATCGATCCGAGGCTGAGAAAGCGACGGGGTTGCAAACGGACGACCTTGGTGATGGCGAACACAATGCGCAGTTGTCGCAACAACTGCTTGAAGCGCTTGATCTTGATGCGGTTGTCCTGACGCTGGACCGTCACGGAGCGCTACTGCTTGAGTCTGGGGGGGGTGTGCCGTCGCTGATACCGACTGTTGCCCGCGAGGTGTACGATGTCACCGGGGCGGGTGATATGATGCTTGCGGCGCTCGCGGCTGCCCGCGCGAATGGCGTACCCTGGGCCGATGCCGTGCGGTTTGCCAACGCAGCGGCCGGGCTTGAAGTCGAGGTCTTTGGCGCACGCCCGATCCCGCTTGAACGCATCCATCACGCATTGTTGGAAGCAACGGTCTCGCAAACCGGTGGGCTCCGCTCGCTTGATGAAGTCATGGTTCAGGTGCGAGCCGTTCGAGCGGACGGCGGTACGGTTGCGTTTACGAACGGCTGCTTCGATGTCATCCATGCGGGGCATATATCGCTGCTGGAACGGAGCGCCGCCCACGCCGACCTGTTGATCGTCGGTCTGAACTCCGATGCCTCGGTCCGTCGGCTCAAGGGAGAAGAGCGACCGGTCAATACTGAACTTGACCGGGGTCGCGTGCTGTCCTCGATTTCGGGTGTCGGGGCGGTCGTGCTGTTTGACGAAGACACACCTTTGAGGTTGATCGAAGTGATCAGGCCTGATGTGCTGATCAAGGGCGCCGATTATGCAGAGCACGAGGTGGTCGGGGCCGATCTTGTCAAGAGCCACGGCGGTCGGGTGCAACTGATCGACCTGGTCGAAGGCAAGAGCACCACCGGCACGATCGAACGCATGCGCAACGCACCATGACCAACCACCCAACGCGAATCCATGTCCCTCCGAAACAACCCGAAGCGACTGGCGCAACCAAGAACATTCATCTGGCTGTGATTGCACCCAAGTACGCTCGAGCAATCCTGACGGGAACGAAAACGATTGAATCTCGATTGACGATCACGCGTCGCGTGCCGTTCGGACAGGTTACCGCTGGTGAACGGGTGTATTTTCTCGCGCGGCGGATCGATTTCCTGGTCACCGCAATCATCGGTCGGGTGGAGTCACATGAAGCACTATGCCCGAGCGCAATCGAGCAAATTCGTCGCGACCATGGCAGTGCAATCGGTGCCGATGAACTGTACTGGGTTTCCAAGGGCCAATCACGGTTCGCAACGCTGATCTGGCTCGATCAAGTTGAGCAGGTGTGGTATGCGCCGGACGATGTCCACGGACGCGAGCGGTCGTATCGATCAGCGTGGTTCGTCAGACCGGGCGAGCAGTGTGTGTACCCGGCGTGTCTTGAACGACCATGGCGTCAAACGGCGTGAAGGAAGCGCACCTCACTCCCGCCAATCGATCACAATCTTACCGAACTGATCGCCTGCTTCGAGTCGTTCGTATGCTGCGACGCACGCGCTCGATTTGTAGACTTTGTCGACAACCGGGGCGAGCCGTCCTGATCGGAAGAGGCTGGTCACCTCTCGAAACTCTTCGTTGGTTCCCATGGTCGAGCCGAGGATGCGAAGTTGGTTCCAGAAAATGCGAGCCAGGTCGGTCGTCGCATTCGGGCCGGTGGTGCAACCCGGCGTGACATAGGCACCGCCTCTGCCGAGCGATTTGATGCAGTTGAGGTGCGTGACTTTGCCGACGGAGTCCACAGCCATATCAACGCCGCGCCGACCGGTCCAGCTGCGGATATCGCGTGACCAGTCCTGCCCCTCGTCGAGGATGCCGAGTTCAGCACCGAGTTCTCGAGCCTGATCAAGTTTCCACTGATGACGGCTCGTGACACAGGTCGGGCAGCCCAGGTATCGGGCAATTGAGAGGGCGGCCGTCGCAACCCCCCCACCGATGCCCGGGATGAGCACGGTCTGACCCGGGCGGAGATCGCCTTTGGTGACCATCATGGAGTATGCTGTCAGGGCGCACAAGCCGAATGCCGCGGCTTGGACAGGGTCGGCCCCATCGACCGCTGCGAGGTTGTCTGCAGGGCACACGAACCGTTCGGCGTGAGCGCCAAAATGGTGTTCGCCGATTAGTTCATATTCAGGCGCAAGCGTCGATCGGGGCGCTTCATCCGGACCGATACCACGGTTGATTTGCACGGCCGCATTGTAAATCACTTGTCGCCCGATCCATGCCGAGTCGACACCGGGACCGATGGACTCGACAATGCCGCAGCCATCACACCCGGAGACACGCGGGTACGCGAGGTCGAGCCCCGGCACGCCGCGGCCGACCCAGAGGTCCATGTGGTTCAACGCGGACGCAAGCGTGCGGATCACGACTTCGCCGGGTTTGGTCTCGATTGACGGCTCCCAATCATCACGCAGCGCGATATTGGGTGCGACCGGATTGCCTTGTTCTGTGACGACAATTGCTTTCATGCACGAGTTTATGAGTCAAGCCACACGCGGGCGCTTCTGCGCATGAAAAACCCCTGGCCGAAACCAGGGGCTTGGTGAGGTTTCTGATGCTCGCGTTTACTTCTGAACGGTCGGCTGACCAGCGGTGTGCTTGAGGCCACGACGCTGATCGCGGAGACGACGGCTCTTCCCGACGCGATCGCGGAGGTAGTACAGTTTGCTGCGTCGAGCGTCGCCCCGGCGAACGACTTCGATCTTGGCGATCATCGGGCTGTTGATCGGCCAGATGCGTTCAACGCCCTGGTTGTCAACGATGCGACGAACGCAGATCATCTCGTTCATGCCTCGGCCCTTGCGGCTGATCAGCACGCCTTGGAAGATCTGAACGCGTTCTTTGGCACCTTCGATAATGCGTGCGTGGACATTGATCGTGTCGCCAACGCCCATGACCGGCAGATCGGTCTTGAGTGCATCGGCGTTCAGGCTTTCGATGAGTTGTTGCGTGCTCATGGCGCACCTCGTTAAGGGTTGAATCGGAGTGACTTCTAGGATAGGCGTGGGCACAGGTCAGTGTCCACTGAGGAACCCGGTGAGCCCCCCAACAAATCCGGTCTTCTGGCGCGGGTGCGGCTGACCATTTGCTCGAGTCGCCAGCGGGCAACAGCGTCGTGATCGCCGCTCAGCAGCACATCGGGCACTGACATGCCCTTCCATTCGCGTGGGCGTGTGTAGTGCGGGCAATCGAGCAAACGGGCATCAGGGGTGATACCCAGGTCTCGGCACCACTTGCGCAAGTGCTTGGAGTTGATGGGTGAGCCATCCGGGTTATCGGACGGTACTGGCGAGAACGAGTCTTGCACGGCGGACGCCTCATCACCGAGCACACCGGGGAGGAGCCGAACCACGGCGTCAATAAGGACGAGCGCAGCCAACTCGCCGCTGGAGAGAACGAAATCGCCGACACTAATCTCGAGAGGTTCAAGCCGATCGATCGCTCGTTGGTCGATGCCCTCGTAATGCCCTGCAATCAGGAGCAACCGAGGCTGCGTCGAAAGCCGTTCGACCAGTGGCTGGGTCAATGGAGTGCCCTGCGGTGTCAGCAGGATCCGTGTTGCTGGTGCTTCGTGCTGCCGTTCGACCGCCTGGACTGCATCCCAGATCGGTTGACAAGTCATCACCATGCCCGGGCCGCCGCCAAACGGTCGATCGTCGGTCTTGTCGTGTTTGTTGTGCGTGAAATCACGGATGTTGGTCGGGTGGTAGGAGACTGCCCCGGCTGCAGCTGCGCGGGCGGGAATGGACACGCCGAGAACACCGGGTGGATCTGCACTGAATATCTCGGGAAATGTTGTCAGAATATCTATTCGCATGGACAGGAAACCCTAGCCGATTGATTCCACCGGGCGCGGGTGTTGCTCCTATGATTCGCTCTGTTCGCGCTTTTTGGAAGTGTGAATCGCGCCAAGCAGCATGCAGCACCAACACGAAGGAAGAGGGTCAACCGCATGATCGAGCAAACGCTGGACCAAGAACATCAGATCGAAGCCCTCACCGAACGGATCGAATCTCTCGAAAAGCGCAACAGTGAACTGAGCACCATGCTCGAATATCTGCACTATTGGACGATTCGCAGCGATGAGAATATGCGTGATGTCATCTCGAAGATCGGCGGCCTGCCTGAAGCCGAGAAGGACACGCGAAGCATTTTCGAGATCAAATGGCAGAAACTCAACAAAGGTGTCAGCGGGCTTGAAAACCCGGAACATAAAGCCGTGGTTGCGGACACCGTCATGCGTTGGACCGGATTGCCTGCAGAATGGTTTCAGGGCAAGCGTGCTCTCGATGCTGGTTGCGGCGACGGGCGGCTGAGTTATGGTCTGTGCGAACTTGGTGCGACGGTGACCTCGATGGATCAATCGACCAAGGGCGTCGAACGAACCGTCGGCTACTGCAAAGAGTTCCCAGGGCATCGCGGTATCGTGTGGAACCTGCTCGACAGGTATACAGAAGAGCCAGAGAGTTTTGACCTCGTGCTCAGTTTCGGCGTCGTGCACTGCACGGGCGATACGCGCAAGGCAATGGCGAATCTGTCATCGCTGGTCAAGCCGGGCGGGTACCTCGCGTTGATGGTGTACGGCTATCCGAGGCCGGAGAAACCAAACGACTTCCTGCACATGGTGCGGAAGGAGCGCGTACGTCAAGCGATCCGGCATATGACCGGTGACCAGGCGATTGCGTACATTCAGGACCTGCTCGACGCTGGAGCGATGAAGGGCGATGCGCGAGGCTGGTACGACGCGACGGCACCGCGCGTCGAAGACCACTACACCTTTGAGCAGATGCATCTGATGATGCAGGAACTTGGGTATGAGGACATCGAGTTGCTCGATGACAAGATCCGCAACATTGCCATTCGTGGCCGCAAACCTGCGTAGTCTCGAACTCCATCAAGGGTCCCAAAATCAAAGAAGCCCCCGAGTCATTGACTTGGGGGCTACTTCTTTTTTTTATTACAGATTTATTCTGAGGCGGCTTCTTCTTCAGCCGGTGCTTCTGCTGCAGCTGCGGCTTCTTCTTCAGCCTTGGCTTTGGCTTCAGCAGCCGCTTTGGCTGCCTTGGCATCTTCGTCTGCTTTGGTTGCGGCGGCAACTGCTGCGGTTGCCGATTCAGCTGCCTTCGTTGCCTCTGCAACATTCGCTGCAGCGACGGCCGACTTCACACTTTTCAATGCGTCATTGGCATCGCTCAGGAATGACGACACATCGGCTTCTGAGGAACCGGCGAGTTCACCGATCGTGGCGACCGCTGCTTCTGCCGTCTTCAAAGATGACTTGGCTTCGACACGAGCGCGGGCTGCAGCGCGACGACGCTCCCAGTCCGCTTTGCGCTTTTCGGGCAGAAGATCGAGGCGACCGAGCATGTTCTCGACGGTTTCGCTCGGCTGGGCACCTTGGCTGAGCCAGTATTGCACACGCTCGGTGTTCAGTTCGAGTTGCTTGGATTCATCCTTCTCGACGGGGTTGTACCAGCCCAGGCGCTCAATAACGGCACCGTTGCGGCGGGTGCGTTGGTCGATGGCACAAATACGATAAAAGGGACGATGGGTGCGCCCAAGGCGCTGCATACGAAGTCGGACCATTGGTCCTCCAGAGGATGTGCGTTCAACGCAGGCGTTGCCTGAGTTGAGACGCCGGCCACGCCGCGCGCTTGTGCACGCGGCCGATCGACCAGGCAACCCGCAACGCTGCGGACCCGGTGATCACCGTGAAACGGATTGTTGGCTCCGACTCCGGTCAGTTCAACCCGGTCGAAAACTGCGATCAGGGGCACCCGGCGGAGAAAATGCCAAGGAACGCCTGCACATCGAAGAAATCGAACACCCCATCTGGCACGATATTGGCTGATGGATCCTCAGCGGCGAAGGCCTGCAGGAATGACTGTACATCGAAGAAGTCGACCTGGGTATCGCCGTTGAAGTCGGCAAGGCACGCGTTCACGGTTAGTGTGGCTGACTGACTGATGACCTCGCCGCATGGGTTCGACACGACCACATCGTACATGCCAGCGTCGGCCGTCTGGACATCAGTCAAAGTCAGCGTCGGACTCCCTGCGTTGGGGATTGTGATGCCGTTGCGTCGCCAGGTATAAGCAAGTGGCGAGGAACCACTGGCGGTGACGGCAAACTCGACCGTCGCACCAATAGACACCGTCTGATCAAGTGGGTGATCAACAACAGACGGCGCGACCAAACCCGCTGCCCAACAGACGGCGTTCTCGAGCAAATGTTGCCCGTGATGGGTCGCGGTAAGCCAACTGTTGTCTTCAAAGAACAAGAACACGCGCCTGTCAGGAGCGGTCTGCCCGCCGAGCAACTGTGCCCCCACTTCAGCAGCAATGATGGTGGCATCACCTGTTGCACCGGCGCGCGTCGCGAGGACGGTGGCACCGGGAGCGTACTGCGAGAACCCCACACTCATCGTCGATGGTGCACTAAAGACACTCAACGCCCCCACCCCGTGACCGGTTGTGATCGGGTGCGTGTTCTCGAGGATAGAGATGGCGGTGACATCGCCGACGGTGTTCCCACTCTCTGCGAGACCCATCCGATCAGCACGGAGCAGGGCCTGCTCCCAGAAGACGACCGGGACCGGAACACCGACGAACTCACCTGCGACATTGCCCGAGTTGGTGGTTGATGAAATCACAACGATGTCATATTCGGCTGCGAGCGTTGTGGCATTTGGACGATTGCCAGGTTCATCGTCATAAACCAAGACTTCAAAACCAAGTTGACCGAGGTGTGTCGCGATAGCAGCATCGGATGCAGATGGGCTGGCATTCCCACCGATGATTGCGACGCGCACCGGTACACCAACACGCACGAACCCGGGTTTTTGTGTCACACGGATACCATGGTCGCCGGTGACGGTCAGGCGGACATCGTAAATTCCGTCGTTGGCATAGGTGTGAGATGGGTGTTGAGCGGTACTGGTGGTGCCATCACCAAACTCCCAAAGCCACGCTGTCGGATTTGGCACCGTTGATAGATCGGTGAAATCAACCAACAACGGCGCCGCGCCCGTGGTGGGTGTGGCTGCGAAATCGGCATCGCCTACGAATCGAATGCGAAGCACCTGAGCGCCACGATCAATCGGGCTTGCGTAATCCTGATCTTTGTAGAGGTCTGTGAAGTAGAGACCGTCCGGTCCTGCGGCGATCCCGACGGCGGTTGCTTTGCCATTACTGACATACTCGACAAGCGTGTTCGGTCCTGAGATGACGGTGCCGTCCGGTGCGAGTTCAAACTCGATGACGCGCTTTCCGCGGGACTGCGGCCCGGTTGCGTAGGTCGGACCACTCTCTGTGACGAAAGCGCGGTCCTGTGCCCATGCCGGGAACCCTGATCCATCGAAGATGGATGGGTCGACAAAGGTCATGTTGGTCGGCGCGTGGGCGGGGTCCCAGTTGTAGAGCGCGAAGTTGAACATGCTCTCATTTGAACCGTCCCACAGATAGTTGATGCCTTCATCGATGACCATCATGCGATCAACGCTTGGCCCATTCTCGACAGCGTAGTGTTCGTTGGTCGAGGGTCGCCATGCCCCCCCGAACGGATTGCGCAGGCCATATGCAAAGATGTAGTCGCGTGAGTCGATCCCATTGCCAGCGTTGTAGAACGGATTGTCGGTAGGAGCCGAACCATCGAGATTCAGCCGCAGCACTTTGCCTCGATATGAGTTCAGGTTCTGACCCGTCGAGGCATCGAATCCGTCGCCCATGTGAACATACAGCTTCCCATCCGGACCGAACGAGAAGTTTGATATCTGGTGTGACTGCCCTTGCGTTTCGCCGAACATGTCGAGGAGGACGGTTTCATTGTCAGCGGTGAGCCCGCCATCGGAACTCGAAAACCGTGAGATGCGCGGGTAGTGCGGTCCGCCCGGATCGCGCAAGTACCCGGCAAAGACATCACCCGTGACGGGATCAACAACGATGCCGGTCAGCCCCTGCTCACCTGATCCAGGGAAGTTACCCGTCGGGTTAAAGTTGAGCAAACCCGTGACATAGTCAGACACCACGCCTGCGTTGGTGACGACTTTGATTGTGCCATAGAGTTCGGTGACATAGTAAAGTGGGTCTTCGGGGTTGGGCCCTGGGTTGGGCACAAAAGCGATGTTGACCGGCAGTTGAAAACCAGAAGCAACGACTTCAACGACATACCCGCTCTGTCGAACAGCCCACGGGACGGGTGCCCCTCGAACCAGATCCGAAAAGTCTGGCTCGGTCTGTCCTTCTGTCGCGGTGTAGGTTGCACCCGATTCTGCGATCCAATACAGCCGATCAGTTCCCGGTGCGATGCGCACTGACGGGATGTAGACCGTCACTTCGTTGCCTTCGTCCGTGGTAAAGGTGAGGTCCGTCTCCGGCATCACCAGGTCTTTGCTGAAACTTCCTGGGGAGAGGCGCACACGAGCGGGCTCGTGTGAACCGATCGATGCTGGGTTCGTCAAAAAGTTGCTCGACCCGTCAAAGCCGTCGATACGCAAGATTGTCTCGCCAACCGGTGATTCGATGGTGAGGCTCGGTTGCGTTGATGCGGTCGGCAGGATGTAGGGCAAGCCGGTCGTGTCGTTCCAGGTGGGCGACGGACTGTCGACGATGTCATCGAGTTCGAGCGGATTGATGGCTGTCGGCGAAGTGGTGGTGAAAAACCGATTTGCCCAGTTGCTCCACTCGGTCGCGCCATCGCCGCTTGAGTCTCGGTGCCGAACACGCAGCAGATAATCGGTGTCATGGAGCAACTCGGATCGTCCGGCGTGCGAACCCATGAAGACCCCGTCACCCAGGTGCGTATGCACGCGTTCGACGCCTCCGATACAGTTGATGGTCCAGATGCGTTCAGCGGGGAACTCGGTCCAGACCTCCCAGTTTGAACACAGGTGTGTGTCGCCGGGGTCTGCGTCCATGAACGGGCCGCACTCCATATGGACATCAGACGGGTTGACCAATTGGCCGTCGAACTCGGGTTCATTGATCACGGGGATCGCAGGCGGAACATTTGCGGTTGCCAATGACGCACAGAACACAACCACACTCAACAGACACAACTTGAACATACAGATCTCCCCTTTACACATCGCTGGCGTACGTATCGCCTGCACTGCGACGGTTCAGTGTAGCGAAATCGACAAGATCTTGAAACTGGTTCTTCGAATTCGGAAGTGACTGCGACAAAGACCGAGACAAAACACCACTCATGACTGCGGCGGTTTCAGCGCTCGACGCAGGATTTTGCCAGTGCCGTTGCGAGGAAGCGATTCGATGTGTATTGCCCGTTTTGGGACCTTGTAGCCTGCGAGTTTCGTTCGACAGTGGGCGATGATCGACTTGTCGTCGAACACCGCATCGGCTTCTAACTCGATAAACGCGATTGGCACCTCGCCGCGGACGGGATCAGGTTGCGCAATCACAGCCGATGCGGTGACCGAAGGATGTTCGTTGAGCACTTCTTCAATCTCACGGGGAAACACATTTTCGCCACCGATGATGAGCATCTCCTTGATGCGTCCGGTGATATAGAGGTGCCCGTCTTCATCGAACCGAGCCATGTCTCCCGTGCGGAATCGCCCGATCTCGTCGAATGCGGCTGCCGACTCTGAAGGCAGTTTGTAATACCCACGCATGACATTCGGCCCGGCGATGCGCAGTTCACCTTCATGACCGAGACCGACTTCTTCGCCCGTCTGTTCATGCACGATGTGTTGAACGACACCGGGCAGTGGTTTGCCGACCGATTTGTGTTTGTACTCTTGCGGCCTGCACCAGTTGGTCACCGGTGAGGTTTCCGTCAAACCATACCCTTCAGCGATTGACACACCGAAGCGTTCTTGGAACCGCCTGGCCACATCGGCGGGCAGGGGTTCGCCGCCGGAAACTGCGAAGCGCAGTGACGAGAAGTCGTCAGGCTTCGCACTCTTGACCTGCAGTATCGCTGCATACATCGACGGAATCGCAACGAACATTGCCGGGCGATGCGTGCGAAACAGGTCGACGATGCGTGTGGGAACGAATCGTGCGGTGTAGACAACCTTGAGCCCGGCTGTCAACGGCAGGAGTGTCAACACGGTGAGGCCGAACGAGTGGAACTGCGGCAACACACCACAGAACACATCTGATTGTTCGAAGTGGACCCAGTTAAGCACTTGATTGATATTGGCTGCCAGATTGCCGTGCGTGAGCATGACGCCTTTGGGCTTGCCGCTGGTTCCTGAGGTGTAGAGGATAACAGCGAGGTCACCGGGCTCTGCAGATGCCGGCCAACGCGGGCTGGGGATGCCATCGAGTTTCAATGACTCAAGCGTGACGAGATGATCGACCCTCGGCGGCTCGGAGAGAAACTCGAGCATCGGTTCTGCAGTCAGGATGATGTCGGTCTCACAATCATCGACGACATATTGCAGTTCATCGGGCTTGAGCAGGTAGTTGAGTGGTACCAATGTTCGGCCCAGCATCCAGCAGGCCAGAGCCGCGATGGGGAACGCCCCACTTGTCGGCAGCATCACCCCGACATGAGGGGTCTTGGACCTGGCCTCGATGGCATCGGCGAGATTCATGGCTGCAACCAGAATCTCGATCCCCCGGTACGATCGCCTGTCGTCGACGACCGTGGTTTTGGTTGGATGCGTGATGAGTCTTCGAATGATGGGCCAGTGAACGCTCATGTGGTGTGCAGCTTCCTGATAGAGTGATTCGGACGGAGTGATGATATGAGACAGTCCGACTGGCTGCACAGATGGCGATTGACCGACCGGCATGGGTCTGCAGGGCTCGTGTTCGGCGTGGTTGCCTTTGGTCTCGGCTGCGGACCTTCCACGCCGACGGAGACGGTCCCGCCGCAGGAATCTTCGCAAACCGACACAGACGAAATAGGGACGACAGACCAACCAGATGTGGATGAAACCCCGGTTGTCGAGCCGAAACCGGTCGCTGTCGAACCGGCGTTGGCGGATGAGTCAACTTCTCCTGACAAGCCCGCCGAGCCGCAGGTCGCTGATGGACCGGTGGCGGGTGACCTCGACGGCCAACGCTTCGATCTTGCCCAAGCGTCACTCAACGATACGACGCTGGCGTTTACCGATTCGACAGGGCGTGTTGTGACGGTGGCGATCTTCGGATCGACAACGGATGCCATGCGGCTCATCGACGATGTCATCCCATTCGGTTCGCCGCATATCTATGTGAAGCCTGGCCGCGACGCCCCCCCGGCCGCGTACACAGAAGGATACCGGATGCTGCTTGATGTGCCCGCCGGCACGATCTGGCTCGAATTGCCTGACGAGCGCGGGCTGATTTCAGGACACTTTGTCATTGATTAACGAAGCGGCGTGTGTGAACTTTACACGGTCTGCCCGCACTGAACATGACTTCGTGCCGGGCAAGATGTGAACTGGTGATTTGCGATACGCATGGATCGAGCCTGCGATGTAGAATCATCCATTCACCTGTTTCGATTCAAGGAGCATCACCATGCCATTTGATCCGATCGAGTCGTACGCCAACAGCCGACATGAGTTTGGAGAACATGGCGGTGTGAACATGTCGATCGAGGCATCGACGACTTTTACCGTCATGGAAGCCGAATTGATGCCCGAGATCTTTCAGGGCAGGCTCGGGCCCGGCGACCAGAAGACCGGCGGCGGCGGGTGCTATCTCTATTCACGGCACTTCAACCCGACGGTCTACACACTCGGGCGAGCCATCGCCGCGATCGAGGGGACCGAAGCGGGGTATTGCACAGCGTCTGGGATGGCGGCGATCGCGACAACACTCATGCAGATCTGCCACCCCGGCGATGAGATCGTCAGTGCGGCTGCGGTCTATGGCGGGACCTTTGCTCTGCTCAAAGAATACCTCCCGGCCAAATGCACCATCAACACCCGGTTCGTTGATATCACCGATCTTGACGCGGTCAAGGCGGCGGTCAACGAACGAACCAAAGTCATCTACTGCGAGACTCTGTCCAACCCGACGCTGGCGATTGCGGATATCCCTGCTTTGGCCGAGATCGCTCATGAAGCCGGGGCGATGCTGGTGGTTGACAATACCTTCAGCCCATTGATTGTTTCGCCGGCCCAACACGGAGCGGATGTGGTCGTGCACTCGATCACGAAGTTTCTCGGGGGGGCGAGCGACATCATCGCGGGTGCTGTGTGCGCGAGTAACGACTTCATTTCGAGCCTGATGGATCTGCATATGGGGTCCGTGATGTTGCTCGGGCCGACCATGGACCCACAAACGGCGTTTCAACTGTCGCTTCGGCTGCCGCACCTGGGGCTTCGGATGGCCGAGCACAGCCGGCGGGCTCAGTTCATGGCCGAGCGGCTCGCCGAGCACGGTGTCAAGGTCGATTATCCCGGCCTGCCCGGCTTTGGGCACCGAGCGACTTTCGACCGCATTCGCAACGACGGCTTTGGCGCCGGGGGCTTGCTCACGCTCGATGTCGGGTCCAGCGAGACCGCGAGCGAACTGATGACCTTGCTGCAGAACGAGTACCGATTCGGCTACATGGCGGTCAGTCTTGGCTATTTTGACACGCTGATGAGTTGTTCGGCGAGCAGCACATCGAGTGAACTCGACGATGACGACCTGCGGCGGGCGGGCATCGCGCCCGGGCTGGTCCGCATGTCGATCGGATACACCGGTTCGGTCGAACAGCGGTGGGAACAGCTTGAGTCAGCCCTGCGCGATGTCGGTGTGATCACCTAACGATCGCTCGGCGCGGGCTGATTGTCGGGCGTTTCGCGTTCATCCACCACCGAGGCCACGACCGCGTCGACCGGCAGGTCGGCGAACTCTTCTGGTTTGGCTTCAAGCGGCGGCGTGCCGGGGCGTTCGCGCATCTTGTGCTGCACCCAGATACACATGGCGGCACCCGCGATCGCGACGAAGCCGCACGCCCATTGCGGGATGGTCAGCACCTCGCCGAGCGCGAAATACGCGATGATCCCGACGCCGAGCGGCTGGAGCTGCAGGACCGCTGTGCTGACCGCGACGCCGATGCGCTGGATGGCGATGTAGTAGAGCACATGGCTGCCGGCAATGCCGGTGTAGGTCGAGATGAACAGGATGAACAGCAGCCCCCCCGAAAGCGAGGGCACGGTCATGCCCCGTGAACTGCTCAGCGTCACCATCATGATGATCATCGCGACGGCGGTGTATTGGCTGATCGCGGCAAAGGCGAGGGGCGACGAGATGCCGCGCATGTACTTGCGGACAGACAGGGCGTAGCCGCCGTAGCCCACGCCGGCGGCCATGGCGAGGAGAACGCCCCCGACCAGATGCTCGCTCTCGCCCGCACCGCGGTCGATGAGCTTGAGGATCAGGACACCCATGATGCCGAGCGTGGCGAGTGTCGCGCCGATGATGAAGAACCGCGTGCGGATGATCAGGCGTTCGCTCGCGAACATGATGGCGGCCCCGATCGCGACGGCGACGATCTGGAACCGCAGCGCGATCACCACCAGTGTCGGATCGATCAGGTAGAAGGCGTAGGTGAACGCCGACTGGCTGATGGCGTTGATGCACGCGGGCACGAACGCTTTTTTCATGATGCCCTCGGGCAGTTTGCCGCGTCTTCTGGCGATGAGCAGGAACGGCAGCCAGGTCAGTGCGGCCAGGCCGTAGCGCCAGCCGTTGCTGGTCCACGCGTCGATGTGGTCGACGAGCATGCCGATGAAGACCGGCGTGACCGACCAGCCGCCGAGGGTGAGGATCGCGCACGCGATGCCGACCAGTTGGAACGAGCGTGTTGGCAAGAGGCGAGTGATTCCTTTCGTGCCCGCAGCGGGGGCGGATGCTAGACTCGTTTGGCAGGCGTACGCACTGTTGCGGCACGCTTTCCTGATCACGCCACCCTTGTTTTTCGCCCCAGCACGCGCTGTTCAGACCCATGTCGAGCCCCATGTCGAGCCCAATTCTTGCGACCATCCTGATCTTTCTCGGCGGCGGCACGGGGACCCTGGCCCGGTACGGGACTTCGGTTGGTCTGCGCAGCCTCGGGTGGTCCAGCGGGTCGTTTCCCACGGCGACGCTGGCGGTCAATCTGATCGGGTGCTTTACGATCGGGCTCATTGCGCACGCGGCGCTGACCGGCTGGGGCGTGCGCGAGGAGTTGCGGCTGGCGCTGATTGTCGGTCTGCTCGGCGGGCTGACCACCTTTTCGAGTTTCGGCTACGAGACCGTGTCGATGTGGAATGACGGGCACCAGGCGCGGGCGATTGGCTATGTTCTTGCGAGCAACATCGGCGGCTTGGCTGCGGCCGGGCTCGGGCTGCTCGTTGCCGGTTCAATGGCAGGCTCAGAAGGAGCGGCATCATGATGGTCTTTATTGCCCGGCACGGCAAGGCGCACCGCGACTCGGCGAGCGGGACGGACCGCGACCGGGCGCTCAAGCCGCGCGGCCGGCGGCAGGCGGCGTTTCTGGGTGAACAACTCGCGGCACTGGTCGAACGGCCGGGTGCCGTCCTCATGAGCCCGTTCGTTCGTACGGTTGAGACCGCGACCATCATCGCGGATGCGCTCGACCTCGAAGCGCTCGTCGACGAACGGTTGATTTGTGACGCCCCCCCGGACGCGGCGATTGACTTGATTGCTGAATACACCTCGCTCGGCGTGGTGCCGTGCCTTGTCGGGCACAACCCGCAGGTCTCGGTGGTGGTCAGCGCGCTCCTCGGCGGGGTCGCGGGGATGCCCGTTGGCATGCGGACGGGCGAACTGGCAGCGCTGGCGAGTGATGCGCCGCAGCCGATCGGCACCTGCCGCCTGGTGCACCGTCTGCGGCTGGAGAAGGACTGAGTCATGCGGCAGCCGGGCGGACGAATCGGTCAGGAGGCACCCCGTTGAGCCGGATGACCCGACAGCGCGCGGCGATCGAAGCGGCGTTCAAGACCGCCGGTCGGCCGTTGAGCCCGACCGAGATCCATGCTTCCGCGGTCAAGCAGATCGAGAACCTCGGGCTCTCGACCGTGTATCGCACGCTGCGCCGGCTCGAAGACGAAGGCGTGATCGCTCCGGTCACCGTGCCTGATGAACCCCCCCGCTACGAACTGGCGCATGTGGCCGAGCACCACCATCACCATTTTCATTGCCGAAAGTGCGGGCGTGTCTATGACATTGATGGCTGCCCGACGGGTCTGAAGAAGATGACCCCGCCGGGTTTTACGGTCGAAGAGCACACGCTGGTCTTGCACGGCCTGTGCGACCGGTGCGGGTGAGGCGTTGGTTGACGCGCTCTGGCCTGATGGGGAGCGTACGCGGAGCACGCGGAGAGGCGCGGAGGCCGCGGAGTGATGGCAGGGACTGGATGGCGGAGATTGGATGGCAGGGATGGTGCTCCATGAGCCCCCTCCCCCGCGCCCGCGGGGGAGGTGCCCGAGTCCGCGAGGGCGGAGGGGGTTCGGTCGCGTTCGAGACTTGCGTGGTGCTCGACTTCTGGAGGTGGCGGCCCGATCGGCGATCGTTTGGATCGATGCTGATTCGGCGTTGATCGAATCGGCTCTTGAAGGGGCGACACCTGTTCTTGCGTCGATCAAATCTGGTCTTGAACAGGTCAATTCTGGTCTTGAATGGATCAATTCTGCTCTGGAATTGGCCAATTGTGCTTCTGCATCGATCAATTCTGTTGTTGAATTGATCAATTCTGTTCTTGCATCGATCAATTCTGCTCTTGAATTGGCCAATTCTGTTCCTGAATTGGTCAATTGTGCTTCTGAATTGGCCAATTGTGGTGTTGCATCGATCAATTCTGCTCTGTCATCGAGCGATCAACATGCAACATCGGCCCCCCCATCGCTTGCGCCGCCCGGCCCGATCGTGGCTCACGCGTCATCACGCAAGTTTTTATTCGAGACCACACCGATTGTGGTGGGTGGTGTAGTGCAGCCAATCTACAAACTCTGGCATTTGATCCAGTTATGAGTCAAGTAGTCGGTAACCGAACCGCCACTGCCGGGTGGTCATCGCCCACACCGGTGCGCACGTCAATTCTCTCGCTATACTGAATCTCGCCCAGCGCGGTCCAGAGCCTTGGATACAGGAAATCCTGTTCAGTAATACGTTAAGTGACTTGAGGTGAATCGTGGCCGCTGAGAACGAGATCCTTTCATACTTCGATATGTGCCAGAGGGAAGGCACTTCACTCCAACGCGGCATGAATTTCCGACTCCATGGCGGGCATTCCGTCTTGCTGATGTCAGTTCGGCGAAATGCGCCTTATCAAGATAAAGTGCGAGATGATGGTGCAGTTCTGATTTACGAAGGCCATGATCATCCTCGGACACCTGAAACACCAAATCCAAAGATTCTGGATCAGCCTGAGTTTTTGCCAGGTGGCGGCCCCACGGAGAATGGAAAGTTCCATCATGCAGCTCAGGAATTCAAAGCCGGGCGTAAAGCGCCGGACCTGATCCGTGTGTATGAGAAACTCCGAAAAGGCATCTGGAGCTACAACGGGTTTTTTCACCTCGTCGATTCGTGGCTTCAATCCGACGGCTCACGTCAGGTCTTTAGATTTCGATTGGAGGCAATCGAGGAAGCCCAGGATGAATCTGCAGCGGTGGATACTTTGTACCGCGAAGTGAAGCATCGACGTATAATTCCAACTCATGTCAAGTTGGAGGTTTGGCAACGAGATGGTGGTAAGTGTACTATGTGTGGCTCTACGAACGAACTTCATTTCGATCACATTTTGCCATACTCCAAAGGAGGTACATCGCTCAAAGTTGAAAATATTCAACTGCTATGTGCCAGGCACAACCTTCTGAAAAGTGCTCGAATAGAGTAGAAATCGAACTCATTTTTGAAGTATGTGTTCTACCCATTCATCGTATATCTCATACAAAGTAACTGTCATCTTAAGCATTGTTGAATTTTGGCAATCAAGTGTATTGATCGAAAATATCGCTGCGTATCGACTTACACTTAGTAGGGCATCACAGGGCGTGAACCTCGCCATGCCAAGCATGAGCCTGTCATGCTACCGCTCCGATGATGATCAGACTCTCCATCAAATGCAAGTACCGTCATACAGCACAATCTGTGGCATCGCAGCTTCCTGCGCCACACGTTGCTGACGCTGAATCCCACGAAGGTCGCTTTAGCGAGGACATCCTTACTCGCTACGACATCCATGGGCGGCCTTAAGACTGATTTGTAGCCACTGAGGATCGTTAGTATAAATGAGAAGACGGCTCCAAAATAGCGCGGAATCTGCGCGAGAGCACTTCTTTCCTCGATGAACGTTCATATTTTCAACGCTCAATCATTGTGGGCCGATACCTCCACCCGGCGTCTGAGCGCTCGGCCATCGTGGCTGGCGGGGGCGCTGTGTGTTGTATCGCAGTCACTGTTGCTGGCGGCCGCTGCAAAAGCCCGGCAGGCAACACCATCAAACAAGGAGCCGTTATGGCCAGTGTTCTTCCGAACTCACGCGAACAAACCATCTCATGGTTCACCGAACGCATCGACGAATGGGCCGCCAAAGCCTCGGCCATCGGCCTCACCGCAGCCCAGGTCACGGAACTTGCCACCCGCCTCGCCGCCGCCGAAGCCTCGTTCGATACCGCGGTCGCCAGCCGCATCGCCTCCAAAAACGCAACCGTCAACTTCTACAACGACACCGACGATCTCAAAAGCTACGGGGCCGACCTGATCAAGGTCATCAAAGCGTTCGCCGAGTCGTCCGACGACCCGAGCGTGTACGCGACGGCCTCGGTCCCGCCGCCGGCCCCCCCGACCCCGGCCGGCGCCCCGCCGCAACCGACCGAACTGACCGCGACGCTCATGCCCGGCGGCTCGCTCCGCCTCGGCTGGAAGGGCACGGTGAGCCAGTCGGCCTACTTCAGCATCTTCCGCAAGGCCGAGGGCGAAACCTCGTTCACCATGCTCGACTCGACCGACGAGAAGTTCTTTGAAGACTCCTCGATCCCCGCCGGGGCGAACACGGTCGTCTATTACATCCAGGCTCGCCGCGATGAGTTCCGCGTCGACTCAAACTGGTTCCAGGTGTCGTTCGGCGCGACCGGTGCGACGAGCATCGCGCTGGCCGCCTGAGTCTGTCATAACACAAAGCACGGTGGCCATGAGGGCGGTGTCAGGAGGTGACGCCGCCCTCGGGCTTTTTGTTGTTGAACAACCAGACACCGCCTCAAATCGATCGCCTGGGCGCCCAGCCCCGCCCGCCGACCGACTAAACTCACACGCCGGGCCTGAAGCCCGCGCGATTGGTCGAGGAGGTCGATTTGTCCATTTCTGCATTTGCCCGCATCGTGGGCCGCGACCGCCGACCCAAGCCCGCTTTCGACTTCTCACGCTGCAATCTGCTCAGCGACCTTCCATTTACGCACCTCAATGTGCCAAACCCCGAGCAGCGGGCCGCGTGGCTCAGCCAACTTGACGAGATGGGTGTGCGGCTGTTCCCACCCCCCTTCGGCCATGCGGTCGCCATCCTCAGCGATATCGACGATGCCGACCGGACGCGGACCGACGCCTATCACACGCAACTCGTCACCGAGCACGGGCTCGACTTTGGCGACTCGATGTGGCTGTACGGACGGACCTATGCACTCGAAGAATCGAATCCGGCTCGGACGCAGCCGCTGCACACGATCCCAGGACTCGGCATCATCCATCCGAGCGGTGACCCTGATGCCTGGACCAAATCCGACCTGAGCGTCATCCGCTCGTACCGCGAGATGATCGCCGGGTGTCTGCGCGGCCAGTACGATCATTTCCACGCGTTCCTGCCCGCGGGCTCGCGGATCGCCTGGCTCAGGAATCCGACCGTCTGCGGGGCTGACGCGGTGTTCACACCCGGCGCACTCGAACACGAAGGGCTCGGCACGACGGCCGAGATGCGCGTCGCCGGCCTGGGTGTGGTTGGCACCCTGGCTGCGACCCGAGCCGTCCGCTGTGCGTCGGTCACGGGGCGCGACCCTTCGACTTTTGATACGACCCCCCCGAGGCATGTGATGGACTTTGCCCCTGGTAGCGACGACGGGGCACAACCCACATTTGGCGATGAGAGCGAACAAAGTGTCTGGTTGACACCCGCGCGAAGCATCGGTGCGACCAACACGCTCAATCATCTCTGGCTGACCGACGAGATTCGCATTGTGTGCGAAACGCCCGAAGCGGCGGCTCAGGTCCGAGCGCTCGCGGTCGCCAATGTCAATCGATCGATGGTGCTCGACACGCTACGCGAACTGCGCCAGACCTGGAACATCGAAACGAGCCTGATCACCGAGCACTCGGGGTATTGTTTCTTCAACGAGAGATCACTCGAATACCACACGAGACTGGCTGGCGAACAATGGGCCAAAGCGTGCACCGACAAACCAGACACCGTTGCAGCCACACGGATCGGCAACGCTGAAGGACCAGACCACTTCGTGGCGATCGCTGATGATCCTGGCTCGTTTGCCTGCTTCTTGCCCGAACTGACGAACGAAATTGGTTTCCGGTTCGTCAATGCGGGGGGGCTGACGGGCTCGCCCGATTACAGCTATGATGCGTCTGATATCGTTGCTCCTTCTCGCACACGCAGCGACGCAGGTCTCTATATCTGCCGGCGCACCATGCCAAATCTGCCCGATGATGTTGATCATCAGGATCGTGTCCTCAAACCGAACCGCGCCCCGAGTTTTGGGCACCGTCTCCGCCGCTTGTACGAACTCATGGCAGACCACGAGCGACGCATCTGGCCGATCTACACGCACCTCGGTAGCGTTCAGCCAATGACCGAGTTACCCGAGCCCTATCTCGATCAGGATCCAATCCGCGAACTACAGGATCGTGTCTATGGCATCACTGGCACCCACAATCCTTCGAGCCGGTGCTGGTTCACGCGTGGCACGGGGCTTTGTGAACATGCGCTCCTCATGCAACGCATCGCCTCGCACATCGATCAACCCGATGCAGACTCGATCATCATCCGCAAATGGCACGATGATGTACTCGGTACAGACCTGCCGGTCAGCATCAACCAGACTTATGGCCTGACCTTTCTCGTCGATAACTTGTCGAAGGCTCAGGTCATGCTTGAAGACAAGACAGTCCTGGAACTTGCGCGATTTGATCATCCGGACGGGCGATGGGTCACGCTGATGCCGTCGATCATTCGTGAAGTTGTGTTCAATCGTGTGAACCCATTCGAGCGAGCAGACTCGCAAGCGAGCACGACAAGTGTTCGAGTGATTGCGCCTGACGATCTTGCGTTTCTTCGTTTGGAAAGCGAAGACGATGCCATCGGAACAGCGGCATTCAAAGTCTCTTGGATCAACCCGGCCGGCATGCAAGGGTTTACTTATCATGCTGAGGCTCATGGGGAAGGCGACGGTCTCGCATGGCTCGTCGAAACGAACGACCGCGGGCGATTCGCCTGGGGCGATGCAGCGATTGTCGATTCGCTCGACGACCTGACCGCGTGGCGGCATGAGGTGATGCCAGCGAGCGGCCAGATCACAGTGCCCTTCTGGGATATGGTGTGGTCGGCGGATGCGAGCCCCGGAGGACCGCTCCCAAACCGAGCCGTCAAACGCATGAGCATGCTGGTGCGAGGCCGCGTGAGCGTGATGCAGGCGTCATTCATCCGGCCCAGTGCTGCCCAGTCTGATGTGCCAGCGAATGGAACAGTTGTGGCTGGCCGGGTCCCGAATCCGCGCTGGACCGTCTGGTTGCAGGATGAAGCCGAGAAGGAGCCGCGATCGACATCGCCCGACCCGATCGGGTGGTTTGCATTCAGCGGGGTCGATCATTCACGCTGCAGAGTCTGGGCGGAAACTGACACTGGTGAACGGATCGCTCCGCTGGGCGGTGAAGCGGTTGAGTCGGCCTGGAATCAAACGGCTCTGACCTTCCATTCACTCAATCAGTTGGGCTGAACCGCGCCCGGCTAGACTTGTTTGGAACAACCGTCCGGGCACGACTCGTCATCGGAGAGACCATGGGCATCTTGAGCAAACTGACAGGGCGCAACGAACAAGTGGAAGCCAAACCAATATCCAAAACGGGAAAAGCGACGCGTCCCAACTTTGTCATCTGCGGCGCCCCGCGAAGCGGCACCTCTTCACTGCGGTACTACATGCGCGAACACCCCGATCTCGAATTCATCGGCGGCAAGGACTTTGAACCGATCGGCGGGGAAGAGGTCGGGCTGCCATTTAACAGCCCGTTCGTTGCCCACACCCATCGAGCAGCAACGCTCGATGCCTATGACAAGGTCTGCACGCGCGCTGCAGGCAAGTATGACTACATTGGTCTGTCGGTGCGATACGCGTTGTACTACCCGCATCTCATGCACAATCTCAAGGACCATCTGCCGGGCGCGAAATTGCTGTTTATCTTACGGAATCCGATCGATCGCGCGCGGTCGTCTTACACATACCTGGCGCCTGAGAAACGGAAGAAGACTTTCGACGAGCTCATTCGACTCGAACAGGCCGATGCCCAAGAGCAGGCGAAGTTTGTGAATCGCGGCCAATGGAAGAATCTGTTCAAACCAGGCGGGGAAACCAATGCCGTCATTGACCGCGGTATCTACGCCCCCTGCATGAAACGGATCTTTGACATCTTCCCCCGCGAGCAGATCCACATCATCAAGTTTGAAGATTTCAAAGCCGATCCCAACGCCGAGTTGAACCGCGTTTGCGAGTGGCTTGATCTCAAGCCACACACATTCGAGCGAGTCTCCGAGGTCAAAGGCAAAAGTGTCGAGACCGATGTCATCTCGCCTGAAACCCGTCAGTATCTCAGCGAGTATTACGCTGAATTCAATCAGCAACTCTGGGACCTGCTCGGCTGGGAAGGCGAGCCTTGGAGTTAGAACCGGTCGGATTCGTCAACAAGGCCGACTAAGTCGAACTGGGTACCGGGACGGGGGTGAACGGTTCTTTCTGCGTCAGTCCGGCGATGCTCTCGATCACATCGGCTGCACCTTCAGCGGCGTTCTTGCCCTCGAAGAGCTTGGCGATCTGCCTCAAGGCCTCGCGTTGTTTCTCCGCGAGTTCGGGGCGTTCGAGCAGACCGACCGCTTCATCGACGATGCGGTCCGCCCCCCCGAAGTGCGGAATGAGTTCCGGGACGATCTGTTGACCTGCGATGAGATTCGGCAGGCTGAAGAACTTGGTCTTGACCAACCAACGCCCCAGCAGGTTGTACATCAAGCGACTGAGTTTGTACACGATCACCATCGGCTTGGCTTGACGAGCGATCTGCAACGTGACCGTACCCGACACAACCAGACACAGATCGGCCCAGCGAATGGCAGCATCCGTCTGCTTGCTGACAAACCGGAGCGATTCCGGCCAGGGTTCACCGGCAAGTTCGCGAATGGTCGATTCGAGATCAGGCCTGGTTGCCGCGACGACACCGGCGATGTGTGGGTGCTCCGCTGCAAGCCGGCGATACGCCGCCATAAGGAGCGGGAAATTCTTCCTGATCTCAGCCGGGCGCGATCCCGGCAGAAGAGCAATCTGCGGCGACCCGTTCGGCCAATCGGCAATCTGTTCATCGAGCACACTGAGGTCGAGAGGCTGATCGAAGAGCGGATGACCGACGAACCGTGACCGCACATTGTGCTCGCGAAACCAATCTTCCTCGAACGGCAGAACACAACAGACGAAATTGCTCAGCCGGCGCAATTTCTTTACGCGCCAACTCGCCCATGCCCAGACCTGCGGCGCGACCAGGTGCACGACCTTGGCTCCTCGTTCACGGGCCATTTTGCAGATCGGGAAGTTCGCTGCTGGTGAATCGACTGGCACATGCACCGTAATGGGGTGTTCATCAAGCCACGCGGCGATGCGGGCGTTGATCTTCTTGTGCTCGCGAATTTTGTCAATGCCGGGCACGCCCATGACCGCATCACGACCGGTTTCTTCGACGATTGTTGCGCCGGCGGCTCCCATATTCGGGCCGCCCCACGCATACATCGCCAGATCAGGATGACGACGACGCAACTCGGCGATAACCGCTGCAGCATGGTCGTCGCCTGAGGGCTCGAATCCGGTCAACAGAATCGCAGGTGATTCGCTCACGCGGCATCGAAGACGCTCAAACGCACCAAGTCAATCTCATCGCACCCGCAGAGTGCCGACATTGACCTATCGTCCTGAACCTGAACCGGACTTGACGACCACCTGATCCGGAGATTTGGAGGCCCCTCGATGAACATTCTGATCACCGGTGGCGCAGGCTACATCGGCTCGCATGCGGTTCAACGACTCCTCCGAGAAGGGCACACAGCAATCGTTGTCGACGACCTTTCACGCGGCCACCGTGAGGCTGTCAATCAGCTCGACGCGCACGCTGACGGTCGGCTCTACTTCTATGAATCCTCGGTCGGCGATGGGACGCGCATGGAGCGGCTCATGCTCGACCATGACATCGATACGGTCATGCACTTCGCCGCCCTGGCCTATGTCGGTGAGAGTGTCGAGCAGCCGTTGCGCTATTACCACAACAATGTTTCGTGTGGCATCGAGTTGCTTGCTGCCTGCGACCGCGCGGCTGTAAGCCGATTTGTATTCAGTTCAAGTTGCGCGACCTACGGCGAACCGGGCGACGAACACATACCGCTGACCGAAGAGTGCCCCCAGTCACCGGTCAGTCCGTACGGCCAGACGAAACTGGACTTCGAACGCATCCTCGCAGCATGGTCGACATCTCGTCAGATCGCGAATGAACCGGTAGCTGTTGCCATGCTTCGATACTTCAATGTCGCAGGTGCCGATCGTTCAGGAACACTCGGCGAGGACCATGCGCCTGAGACGCATCTCATCCCTGTCGCGATTGAAGCCGCTCTTGGCAAGCGAGACGGCATGGCGGTCTTCGGCACCGATTACCCCACCCCAGATGGCACCTGCATTCGCGACTATGTGCATGTCGAGGATCTCGTGGATGCCCATGTTCGTGCGATGGATCGCATGCAACTGGGAACACCACGAGCCTACAACATCGGTATGGGACGCGGATTCTCTGTCCGAGAGGTCTTGGCAGCAGTCAAGCGTGTGACGAATGTTTCGTTTCCAGTCCGCGAGGAACCACGCCGAGCGGGCGACCCTGCTCGGCTGTTCGCGTGTGCCGATCGAGCACGCAACGAACTTGAGTGGAACACCACAGTCAACGATCTTGAAACCGTGGTTGAATCGGTCTGGCATTGGATGCAGCAGCATCCAGATGGTTATGCATCTGTGGCAGCATCCACAAAATCCTAGTGCGTGCCGATGACCCGGACGACGAGCGATCTCGTCCGCCCTGCTGCAACGCGAAGACCGGTCAAAGTGCTTTGTGTTCGCACGCGAGCCAGCGAATGCGTTGCCTGTTCACTTGCAAGCAAGACAGCATCACTCGAAAGCTCGACGAGTCGCACGGACACCTCGCCGGTCACGACGCGCATTTCATCGACATCATCTTCCTCAAATGCGTGTCGATTTGCATCAAACGCCTGTCGATAGGTTGACGCTGCATTGCGCAGGCTGTCGACTGAATCGTCGATTGCTGCCGAGTTAATCGCGTCACGAACACCATTCAGTTCGCTCTCAAGCGATTCACGCGCGTCGAGGATGCGCTCGCTTCGTCCCTGCAGTAGCACCGGTATCGTGACGCCAGCGAGCGGGCGGACCGACCGCATTTCATGTTTCTGAGCAATCGAACTGGGCGCAGACCGCACAACCATGGCGTCATGCCGTGCAGCGAATCGGTCCATGCCTGCTGCGACGGGAATGGTCAGCGCCGGATCAGGCCCGCCGCGCAAAAGGTCATGCGCGAGCGCTTCGAGATAGGCGGACTCCGACTCGTGCTGACCCTGCTCGAGCAGAATCCTCAGCGTGGACCACAATGGAGACGAGAAAATCTCGGCGTGTGCTTCTGAAACATCTGTGGTCGGTACATCGCCGTCGAGATCTGCCCCGATTATGCCCGCCGTCCAAAGCGGAATCGACCAACGCCACTGATCGACCAGCGAAGCATATCGCGGAGCATGTTCGACGAGTTGCTCGGCGCGCGAACGCGCTCGCGGACCGACGGGTGCAGGCGCCATCGTGACCGCGCGATCGGCAAGCAACAAGGCGACCATCGCTGGCGCCTCGCGGGTGGTCATGTGATAGGGGCTGACGACGAGGTCAAGACTCATGGCCGCGTCACCGACGCTGCATCAGGCTTTGGTTCCGGCTCTGAATCGACCGAATGGTCCGGCTCGACGAGATGTTCATCGAGCCAGCGCATGACACGCACCGTTTGTGCGTTGAGCGTGATGAAGAGCAACTCATGACCGACCGGGAACACCCATCGTTCTGGTTCTCCCAGGCGGCTCCACAATTGGTCGCCGTATTGTGCAGGCACAGCCTTGTCTGTCGAACCGTGCAGCATCAAGATCTTCTTATCACGCATCTGCGGCGCAAGGTTGTACGCATCCAGATGAGCGTGTTCGAGATAGGCCTCGTTGAGTGCAGCCATGAACTCTTCTCGCTCTGCTCGGTCTGGAATATCGTTGCCCCAGTCAAACTGAATCGCCTTCACCCACGATGCGTAGTTGCTTTCTTCATTGGTCATAAGAAAGTTTGACCCGCCAGCGATATAGACAATCGCGTCGTACAGATCGGGCGTTCTCGTGGCGATTGTTGTTGCAGCAATCGCCCCCCCGCTCATGCCGACCAGAACATGTTGCCGCTCAGCGAGCTCCGGACGCAGTGCGTGCACGCGCTGAACACCGGCTTCGATTGCATACGCTGTTTCTGCGGCTCGATCACCGAGTTCATGAGCGATCGCCTGGGCTGCGATCGACAGGTCTTGACGATCAATCTCGAACTTGGTGTGCTCGGTGAATCGGCTCGGGGGTGCCAAGAGCCGCAAGACCGACCAGCCATGCTGTTGGCTGATCTCGACGAAACGATCGTTGACCGGTTCTGGCACGCCGAACAACCCCGGCGCAACGACGAGAAGCCCTCGCGATTCATCGGTCGTCGCGTCGTAATACGCAAACCAACTGCGCTCGATCTTGACAACCGTGAAACCTTGTTTTTCGCGAACCTCTCGTCCCGAGACGAACTTGAACATCTCGTTCGGCGTCGAACTGGTCGATCGCGCCGAACGGCCGTCATCGGACCGTTGCAAGATGAAGCAACCCGGCCCTTCGAGCACATACTGATACCCTTCTTCTGCACCGGCGATACGAGCAACTGCCTGCGCATCAGCCCGATCGTCCGGATCTCCACGCAAAAAGTGATCAGCGCCCAGCCGAACGCCAGCCCACGCACTCAGTGGTCCCTCGATCGGGACGATCGCGCCCATCGCTTCGCCGTCGGACCACCTTACGGGCCAGATTGACCCCGACGGAACCGCATCGTGCTCACGACTCGATGGCGTTGCATCTGGCTGAACGAATCGTTGCGGACTCGCGGTTTCGATCCGCAAGCAACCGGCGGACGCCACAGCGACGACCAATAACAACGACAACCTGACCAGGCGTTGGGACGCATTCATTGCGAAGATCGTATAGTGGCGGCGACACTGAACCGATTCATCTCTCGTGAAAACTGAACCCGCACCAAACTCGAACCCCTCCATGCCCAGCATACCCACGCTGCTGCGTTGTTTGCTCGGCGGCGTGCTCATGGGTCTCGCCAACCTCGTCCCCGGCATCAGCGGCGGGACGATGTTGGTCGCAGCAGGTGTATATCGCCGGTTCATTGATGCTGTTTCGGATGTTTCGAGGCTCCGGTTTCGTCTCGACACGCTGATGGTGCTCGGTTCAGTCGTGTTCGGTGCTGTAGTCGCGATCGGTGCCGGATCAGGGCTCATCAGCCTCGCTCTTGAACACGCCCGCTGGGTTGCGTTCAGCGTCTTCATCGGCTTGACCTTGGGCGGGGCACCAATCCTGTGGGCCATGCTTCGGCCTTTGAACGCCCGCAGCGGGCTCGCTCTGTTGCTTGGATTCGCCGCGATGGGTGCATTGGTTTTTTTCCAAACCAGCAATACCGCAACTGGCCCGGTTGATGCGGGCGCTTTTCGACTGTCACTTGCCGGTGCGGCTGCGGCTTCAGCCATGATATTGCCCGGAGTCAGCGGCGCCTACCTGCTCCTCTTGCTCGGGGTCTACGAAACAGTCATCAACGCGATCAAGGAGACCGTCAAAGCAGCAGCCGCGCTTGATCTGGAGGGCATGACCGCACAACTCGGTGTCGTGATCCCGATCGGCATCGGCGTTTTGATCGGTGTCGTCGGCGTGAGCAACTTTCTTCGAATCGTCCTGCACCGCTATGAACAGGCAACCCTCGCGTTTCTGCTCGGGTTGTTGCTGGCTGCCCCCCTCGGTCTTTATCCGTTCGTGCGTGGTGTGCCTCCCGAGATCGGTCAGACTGTTCAAGGTGAACTGGTCACTGAAGAAAATCTGGCTGCGTTTGAAGCCAAAGACTGGAACACTGAACGGTTCAGCCCAGGTGCTGGCCAATTGGCAGGTGCCTTTGGCTTGGTCATTGTCGGCATCGGTCTGACACTCGGTATTGCTCGACTTGGTGGACCCGAAGAGAGGGATCAACAACCCGCGACAACCGACGACTGACTCACTCGTCTTCAGCGAACATCGCGTCAATGAACTGATCAGGATCGAACGGCTGAACATCGGCTGGCGTTTCGCCGACACCTACAAACTTGACCGGCAGATCGCACGATTCGCGAACAGCGATCACGATGCCACCCTTGGCGGTCCCGTCGAGTTTGCTCAGAAAGATCCCGGTGACACCAGCAGACTTGCCAAACTCTTCCGCCTGACGCAGCGCGTTTTGGCCGCTGGTTGCATCCAGCACAAGCAATACTTCGTGTGGCGCCCCCTCGATCTGCTTGGCAACGACGCTCCGCAGTTTGCTCAGTTGCCGCATGAGTGGGTCTTGTGTGTGCAATCGACCGGCGGTATCGAGAATGAGGACATCAACGCCGCGGGCTTTGGCGGCTGCACACGCATCAAATGCGACGGCCGCGGGGTCACCGCCCTGCATGCCTTTCACCACTTCGACACCGAGGCGTTCAGCCCAGATCTCCAGTTGGCGGACGGCTCCTGCTCGGAAGGTGTCACACGCACCGAGCATAACCGTCTTGCCCTCGTCTCGCATCGCGCCACAGAGTTTGGCGATGCTCGTGGTCTTGCCCACGCCGTTTACACCGGTCACCAATATGACCGTCGGCCCTTGTTCGGCGAGATGGAGTGCCCGGTCGGCGTGCGGCCACATGGACTTCAACTCACGCTTCAGATAATCGAGAACATCTTCACCCTTGGTCAGTTTGCCCGCTCGAAAGTCAGTCCGAACGCCATCGATCAGGCGGGCCGTCGCCTGAACTCCCACATCTGATTCAATCAATCGTTGTTCAAGTTCACCGATGAGGGCTTCGTCGAGTTTGCGCCCGGTCAAGAGTGACCGCAGTTGCCCGACGAAACTCTCGCGCGTTCGCCCGAGCCCCTTCTTCAGTTTTGAGAACACGGATTTGATCACGAATCAGGCCTCGCTGTCTTTCGCCAGAGATGCTGCCACGCGCTTGTGAATAGCCGAGAGCAGGCCGTTCACGAAACTTGGCGACTTGTCGGTGCTGAATGCCTTGGCGAGTTCCACAGCCTCATTGATCGCAGCCCGAGGGGGGGTTTTGCCTTCGATCAACTCGTGAAACCCGAGGCGCAGAATCGCCCGATCAATCGCCGCCTGCCGATGGGCCGGCCACTCGGGTGCCAGTTCCTGCATCATACGATCCGCCTCGTCGCGGCCCGCATAGGCAGCCAGCGCCAGATCGATGGCTTTGGCGTACTCCTTGTCCTTGAACGAACCATTCTTCTGATCAAACTGCGGGTCATAGTCTTCGAGCCGAGGCGCATCTTCGATCGACGCTCGTATCGACTCGAGATCGCTCTCGCCGCGTGCATCCAGTTGATACAACGCCAGAAGGGCCAGCCGACGAATATCACGGGGTGATGCCATCAGCCTTGCGCTCCGGTCTTGTCGTTGGGATGAATCGAAAGTCGGTGAACGAGTCCTGCCGCGGTCTGCGGCGACTGGGCTCCGGCTTCGATCAGGTCGATCGCCCGGATCGACTCGATGACGGCGAGCATGGCGTCGGCGCCCTTGTTGCCTTTGGTGCCGCCCGCACGCTCTTCTGCCTGGGCCCGCGTGTCAACGGTTAGCAGCCCAAAGGCGACCGGGACTCCTGTCGAACCAGTCACACTCGTCAGTCCGCGAGCAACCGCTTCGTTGATGTATCGATCGTGACTCGTGTTCCCTCGAATAACACAGCCGAGTGCGACCACGCCGCGATACAACCCGCTTTGGGCGGCTGCATGACTGATCGCGGTCAACTCGTACGCGCCCGCTGTCTCGAAGATCCCGAGGGTCGAGGCATCGCCGCCGGCCTCGGCATAAGCCCGCACGGCTCCCTCTTCGAGGGCGCGCGTGATCGAGTCGTTGTAACGGCTCACAACGATCGCGATGGGCGGCATGGGTTGATTGGTCATCATCGGTCCGCGATGGTAGTGCCCCGCGCTGGCAATGTCTGCACAAACCGCCCCGCTGTTGGGCGGCTTGGTGCTCTACCATCCGCCCGTGCGAACCAATGTGCTGCGCATCGCGTCCGTCCTTCGTCTCACGCGGGTATCCACGGCCTTCGCGGCGGTTGCCGATGTGTGGTTTGTGATCCTGTGGTCGCGGCACGGGCAGGGTGAATTGCCGTCGCCGGCGCTCGCCGACACCAACCTCTGGATTCTGCTCGGCGGCGGAGCCTTGGCTGCTGCCGGGCTGTACGCCTTCGGCACCTGCCTGAACGATATCTTTGACCAGCACCGCGATGCGCAGCTCCGGCCGGGCCGACCGCTCGCGTCCGGGCATCTGCAATATGAAACCGCGGTTGTTGCGACCGCGGTCACCATGATCGCAGCCGTCCTGGGCGCGGCGACCTTCGGGACGGTCGGTGTCGTTCTGACGCTGACGCTGCTCCTGGCGATTCTTGTGCTTTCTGCAACGGGCAAGTTCATTCCCGGGATCGGCCTGGTCCTGCTGAGCCTGATCTATGCGGGGCACATGTTTGTCCCCAACATCAACCTTGTGTTTGTGTGGCCGGTGTGGCTGGTCATGACCCACGCATTGGTGGTGGCCGGGCTCGCGCATGTGCTCGGTCGCAAGACCCCCCCGCTGACGCGCCGGGCGATTGCCTTTGCCGCGGGCGGCTGGGTGCTTGCCACGATCGGCCTGTTTTCATTGGCATCGATGGAGACCGGGATGCGTGGCCTGAGCCCATTCGCCCACGGCGCGGTCGGCCCGATCGCATGCGTGGTGCTCATCGCGATCTACACAACCATCGTGGTGCGCCGGGCGCGGGCGGTCGGGCGCGGGCCGCGGCTTGACGAGAAGATCAAACGGTACGGCTCGATCTGGCTGAGCCTGTATGCGTGCGCGTGGCTCTTTGGTGCAGGGCTGACGGGCCCCGGGTTCATCATGGCGGGTCTTGCCACGACTGGCATTGTCGGGATGGTGGTGCTGCGTGAACTCTACGGCCTGGTCGAACATCCGGTGGGATACCGGCACTAGGCACCCGACTTGTTTTACCATCGCCAAGTTATTCTCAGAGGTCCGCTTTCATGTGTTCGGGCCTTGCCAGCGTGCGCCTGTACTCTTCATCCGCGCGGATGAGCTCTGCACTCGCGCGAGTGGAGCGTTCATCCGCGCGCGTGCGCTCTTCATTCGCGCGAGTCGAGTGTTCCTCCGCGCGTGTCGAGCCTCCATCCGCGCACTTGGAGAGCACATTCGTGCGGATCAGGAGCGCAATTATGCACCTCGAACCCCGCTGCAAGCGTCTGAAAGCAGTTGACGCGCGTTTGTGCGACTTATCTGACCAAGCAAACGGGCCTTGGCCAATTGCGCCCCTGCCGTCCCCCCCCACCAATCAGGCCTGCGCAATAACCGCATGGCCCGCCGCCTTGCTCCAATGCGGACCTTGTTGGAAGGGGACAGAAGAGACCAGGGTTCAGGCACTTGACATGGGGCGTTCGGAGCCCGGTCTGCCGTGCCACTGACCTGTCTTCAGGACAGTGCTCAGGCGGATAGTGAACACAGTGACGCGAAGACGGGGTCAGTGGCACATGTCACGGGCACCCGGCACGGGAGCCCGAGCCATACGAGACTCAGGGAACTTTGGTGCCACCCCGCCCGAGTGCATTTGCAAGGACGGTCTTCTTCATGGTGTCTGTCTCCTGAATGCGTGATCTGATGGACTACGCACGCCTGCGGCGCACCGCCGCGAACCCGGCCACGCCCGCCAGCGCCAGCGCGCCCGGGGTCGGGATGTTGATCGTGAAGGAGTCGGTGCCCCCGCTCGCGGTATCCCACGTCCAGGTGTATGTGCCCTCGGCGAGGCCGAGGGATGCGAAGCTATGCCCGACATACGTCGCGGACCCGGCGAGCGCGTCGCCCGAGGCGTAGCCCGCGGGCGTGACCAGGACGGCGAAGTCCCAATCCAGTCCGAAAGCATCCGTGAAACCGATATCGGCAAAGAACGACGCGCCGGAGCCGACCGACGCCGGGCCGGCAAAGCCGGACGGACTGTCGTAGAGGTCCACGTTCACCGCCGGCCCGACGACCATGTGCCCTGAGGGCAACATCCTGGGTGTCATCGGGAGGGTTGCGGCCAGCGTCCACGCGGAGGTATCGAGCGTGCCGGCACCGGTCATGACGACGTTTCCCCCCGTCTCACTGACGTTGATGACGACGTCGCCCGAGGCGGATGAGGCGAGGGTGACGGCTGTTCCGAGGATGATCCGCTTCATGGTTCCAGCTCTTTCTTGTGCTTGTGTGTGTTGGAAAGTGGTTCGATGGGATCACGCGCGCCGCCGCCGAGCGGCTGCGAGGGCCGCGAAACCGGCCATCGCCATCACGCCGGGCGCGGGCACGTTGATCGTGAAGAAGTCGGTGCCCCCGCTCGCGGTATCCCAGGTCCAGGTGTAGCTGCCCTCGGCCAGTCCGATCGACGCGAAGGTGTGCCCCGCGAACGTCCCCGACTGCGTGAGCGGGTCGCCGGAGCTGTAGCCGCCGGGAACAAAGACGAGTGCGTTCAAGAAGTTCAATCCGAAATGATCGCCCGAAGAGCTGGTCGAGAACGTCGTTGTACCGCCCGGGCCGATGCCAGGCGGCCCTGAGAATCCGGAAGTGAACTGGTATAGATCTTGCGTTGCAACCGGTCCGAACTGGATCCACTGATTGGGCGTAACGCCGCTGTTCTGGTTGGGAGACGTGCTCCAGTAGTTGGCCAGCGAGATGTCGAGCGTGCCGCCGCCCGAGATGACGACGTTGCCGCCGGTCTCCACAGCGTTGAGGACGACGCCGGCGGAGGATGGTGATGCGATGGCCGCGAGTGCTGTTGCGAGGATGATGTTCTTCATGGTGTCTTTCTCCCGTTGGATTCGTGTGAGGAACACGGAGCCCGAACTCTCTCTGGCATGCACTTTACAGATTTCCGCTGAAATATGGAGGCTTATTTCATTATTTCGTGAAAAATATCTGCTATTGCGTTGCAAAGTCGTAAATTCGCATTTTGTGAGGAATAGCAAGTGAGTCGATGCCAGCCGGGTGCCATGGTCATGGCTCTGCATGGCCATGATCGAACACCCCAGACTCTCCGTCTATGGCGGGGTGGCATCGATTTCCATTGGTACCCAATGACTCATTGACCCGTGCCACTGATGTCGTCTTCGACATCAGTGCTTCTTCATGTCCATGACAGGAATCGCCTGGCATGCCGGGCGTTCTCTCATTGCAAGATCATCACACCAGATCGAGTGCGTAGAAGATCGCGGTAAACACGAGGTCGGCCAGCACAATCGCAACCACGCACTGAACAACGGTGCGTGTCGTCGCCAAACCCACACCCGCCGCACCGCCCGTGACCTTCAAACCATTGCCGCAGGCAATCACGCCGATGAGCATGCCGAAGATCGTGCCCTTTGAAAGGCCGGTTAAAAAATCGACCATCTTGGTCTGCGATTCCATATTGGCAAAGTAGGTCTCGAACGGGATGTCGAGAATGACGACACTGATCCCGATTGAGGCCGAGATCGCCACGAAACTCGACAGCACGCCCAGCCCGGTCATGGCCACGATCGTGGCGGCGAGCCGAGGCACCACCAGAAACCGCACCGGGTTCAGGGCCGACGCTTCGAGGGCTTCGATCTCTTCACTGACCACCATCGTCCCGATCTCAGCAGCGATGGCTGCTCCGGCAAAACCCGTGAGCACAATCGCGCCGATGAGTGGCCCGAGCTCACGCAAGACCGCGACCCCGATGATGTTGGCAATCAGGGCCCGCTGACCGAACTGATCGAGCGGCGGCGCAAGTTGGAGCGACAAAATCAACCCGACCGAGCCCGACACCAGCGACACGATGAACATGCTCCGCACGCCAACGCGCACGAGCTGCGACACGATCGCCGATCGCCCAAGCCGAATCTTTCGATTGGTGGCGGCCCGCCAGACCCAACCCGCTGCTTCGAGGAACAAGTAGAGCAAAGAGCCAACATGCGCGAGGGCTTCGATCGAACGCCGACCGACAAAATCGATCGGCCACAACAGTGATGACAGCAGACCACCACGCGTCGGTTGTTCGCCGGTTGTGTCAGCCATGCCGTTGCCCCATCACTCGCGCTCATCACGGACGCCAACTCGCCCGATTGGCCTTCTACACCTGCCCGTCGCTCAATCGCATCACGCCGACCGAGCGGCTTCTAGCTCATCAACAATGACAAAGAACTGATCGAGCCGCGCAATCTCAAAAATTGCGCGCACCTTTTCGTTCATTGCGCACAGAACCATGCGCGTCCCGGTTCGTTTCGCCGATCGCATCGCTTCGACCAGCGTCGCAAGTCCGGAACTGTCCATGTACCCGACTTCACTCAGGTCAACAATCAGTCGCTGCAACTTCTTTGACTGTGAATCGCGCAGCGCCGATCGCAACTGCGGGCTTCGGCTCATGTCGACATCGGCCATCGGGCGCACGATCACCGTCTCGCCCGAATCCCCTCGCTCGATCTGAATCAGATCATCCGCCATCCACGCTCCCTGCTGGGCCTACTCTGTGGCCTCTTTTGCCAACCGTGCCGGCATCGCCGGCCTCGGAATGCGCTTGACCAGTGTCAACCGCATCCCCTTCCCTTCCCGTGCCTCATACGAAACTTCATCCATGACATCACGAATGATGTGAACGCCCAACCCGCCGGGTTTGACATCTTCCAGTTCGCGACCCTTCATGTGCGTCGGATCGACCTGGTCTGCCTCGTCTTCGATGACAAGCCGAATGCCATCGACCTCACCATCACTCATCAGCGGCCAGAGGCTCATCCAGATCGGTTTCCCCTCTTCATACTTGTACCCATGACGAATCACATTGCAGAGCGCTTCATCAACCGCGAGCGCCACTTTGGAGCAGGTCAGATCGTCAAATCCGAGCCTCTTGCACACCGAACTGATGAGTTCGCGCGCACCACTGAGATACGCCGGGTTGCTCGAAAGTTCGATCCGAATATCTGGCTTGTCACTCATCAACAGTCCCCGCGTGCGCTGAAGACGGATTGCCTTCAGCCGGGTAAGTCTCGTGATACCACGCTACCCATCGCTCGACCGCAAGGTTGCGATCCCAGTCCGGTGCTGTTGTATCGTATCCAAGTGTTTGTCCTGTCAGCCGTTCGAGCGTGCGGATTGACAGCATTCGCATCGCCGGGTCAAAACTGTCGAGTTGCTCGATGAGGCTCCGGATCGTTGCGGGGCTTTGATCGTTCTTGGCCGCAGCCTCGACCACAGCGTCCATTCGGCGAAACTCCGACGGGGCATCGAACCCGATGGGGACCGGTTTGCACCCAACCAGACACGCCAACATGAGAATGACGATCGTTCGCACGACACTACTCTAGCGAACCGGGCAGCCCCGCGCAGGTCGACCGGTCGCGTGGGAGGCTGGGCTCTCCCCGCCTACACTCCCGTTTGGCCCTCACAGGATGCCGCTATGGACCAAAGACCAGACCAGGAAGTCGTCCCCATTCTCGACTTCGGATCGCAGACCGCTCAACTGATTGCCAGGCGTGTGCGCGAGGCCGGTGCCTATAGCGTGCTTGTGAGCCCGGACATCACACCCGCCGAACTCCGCGCCATGAACCCTAAGGGGATCATCTTTTCAGGCGGCCCGTCCAGCACGCTCGAAGAAGGCGCACCGCGATGCGACCCCGAGATTCTGCATATGGGCATCCCCGTCCTCGGCATTTGCTATGGCATGCAACTCGCATGCAGCATGCTCGGTGCGACAATTCAGCCATCGAGCAGGCGTGAGTTCGGTCGAGCCAATCTGCACATCATCAATCACGCGCAATTTCTCAACGCGATACCTGAACGAACCGCCGTCTGGATGTCGCATGGTGATCAGGTCGAGAAACTCGACCCGGAACGATTTGAAACACTCGCAACGACTGACACCTGCCCGCATGCCGTCGTGCGATATGAACACGGTGGACAACGATTCTTCGGCGTGTTGTTTCACCCGGAAGTCACCCATACGCCACACGGCATCGACATCATTCGCAATTTCCTGTACGAAGTGTGCAACTGCAGCGGGACTTGGCGCATGGCCAGTTTTGCTCAGACAGCCATCGAACGAATTCGAGAGCAAGTCGGCACCGACCGCGTCGTGTGCGGCCTATCGGGGGGCGTGGATTCATCAGTCGCTGCCGTCCTGCTCCACAAGGCGATCGGCGATCAACTGACATGCGTCTTCGTCGACAACGGCTTGCTTCGTAAAAAAGAACGCGACCTCGTCGAATCAACCTTTCGCGACTCGTTCTCCATCGACCTGCGCGTGGTCAACGCTGAGGAAGAGTTCCTCGGTGACCTCGCCGGCGTTGTCGATCCTCAAGAGAAGCGCCGCCTGATCGGTCACCGTTTCATCGATGTGTTCAAATCAACAACGAGTGACCTCGTCGATGCAAAGTTTCTCGCCCAGGGGACGCTGTACCCGGATGTCATCGAATCAGGGCATGGACACGCTGGCAACAGCGCCAATATCAAGTTGCATCATAATGTGGGCGGCTTGCCTGAAGACCTCGGATTCGACCTCATCGAGCCGCTCCGTGACCTGTTCAAAGATGAGGTCAGGAAACTCGGCGAAGTGCTCGGCCTGCCCGACCAGATCATCTGGCGCCACCCGTTCCCCGGACCCGGGCTCGCGGTCCGCGTCCTCGGCGACATCACGCGCACCAAACTCGACCTGCTCCGTGATTGCGATGAGATTCTCCTCGAAGAGATCGTGGCCAACCAACTGTACCGACGAACGAGCCAGGTCTTTGCGGTCCTTCTTCCCGTGCAGTCGGTCGGGGTCATGGGCGACGGCCGGACCTACGAAAGTGTGGTGGCGATCCGAGCGGTCGAATCGCAAGATTTCATGACAGCCGACTGGGCGAGGCTCCCCTTTGATGTGCTGGCCACAATCTCGAATCGCATCATCAACGAGGTGCGAGGCGTGAATCGCGTGGTCTACGACATCTCGTCGAAGCCACCCGCCACGATCGAATGGGAGTAGTGGCTCGGCTCGTACTGGCAGGACACGCATTTACGAATCAAGCCTGCAAAGGGTGTTGACAACGGACTCATGGTCCATTTAGCAAGATAATGCACAAAACTGAGTGAGTGGCAGGACGCGTTCACGCTTGTCAATGGACACACTTGGCCGGCCTGAGGAGAGATTGGCTGAGTGCGTCCATCGGGGCCTTCCAAGGCCCCCGTCCACGCCCTTGCGGGCCACCCCGCGCCGTCGATTTGTTCCCACAAGGGCAATCCGGCATCGGTCCGCAAGTTTCCCCGAACGACCGGGCGGCCGATCCGTCGCCCGGTCGATTTATTGTGTCTGTCCGTCTATCGCTGAACGCGCCCGATCAAAGCGTTCATGTCGGCGCAGATATGACTCCAACAATCTCCGATCGAGATAATCGGTCGCGCCGTCTGCATCGATATCGATCGGTTGACGGTACAACTGGTGGAGATCATCCACATCAACCGAGCCATCGACATTCGCATCGACCGCTTGAGCATTCAGCCCACTCAAGCGAAAGACAACGATTGCGTTTGAACTGACCGGATCGCCGTCATCGACCACGCCAACCAGCGCAAACTGCGTCGGCGTGAGTCGTGCACCAAGACAAAGCCCTTCAAGATTGGCATGCCCACCCTGATACAGAAGTTCCTTTTCGACAGGCTCGACATCAACTCCATCGAGTGCCTTCAACGCAGACACATCCGTTGCAGCGGTTGCGTTGATCGCGTAAATCCGCGTCAGGAATAGTGGATCGACAAAGGCGAGCGACCGTTCGACTGCGAGCAGTGTTCCGTCAGGGAGCGCGACCAGATCTGACAAGCCGCTCTGACCTGGGTTACCGAAGGGGATCTCGGGTCCGTGCATGGGCTCGACCCGATAGGCGAACTGACTGCACATGGTTGCTGCCAATAGATCGAACTGCTGCAACCTCACCAGCGCCCCTTGTTTTGGTGATGAACGCCCGCCATCCACAGTGAGTGCTTCTTCGTTGGCTGTCCATGAATACTGCGCGTCGAACGCCAGTGACTCGAGACCGAGATTGTTTCGACGCGTGTCAAACACAGAAGGCACCGTCACGGTACTCAGCCATGAACCGTCAGTCATCAAAAATGCTCGAATATCCATCGCGCCTTCATGGCTGATATAAACAATATTCCCCCCCGCTGTCGCAATCCCTTCATGATCACCCGTCCGGCTCAAAGTCAAACCACGAACATCGGACAATGCTTGAATCGACCCATCTTCATGCAGTACGAGATCGAAGAAGACCACCTTGTCGCTTCGATCCATGACAGCGGCGTAGGTCTCGTCTTCGATCCGGGTGATGCCACTGAGACCTGAGATCGCAAACGAAACACCATGTTGATCGACGGCCGATGCTGGCAATTCGATGGTGCTGGCGTAGGCAATCGACAACTGGGCAGATGCCGCCGTTGCAAGCACCGCACCAAGACACCCACCGACGACTTGACAGAGTCGTTCTGACACCAATGCACTTCACCTCTTCAGATTCGCAGTTACAATTATTGACTCCAAGGCGTGGTGGCTCGAAGTCCATCCACGCTGCGAGCGTACTGCAAGTCGAAATGTCACTCAATACTGAACTTTCAAGTTTGCGCAGATACATTCAGACAACTGATGCATGTCTCCACAATTGAGCAGACTCTTTCGAACCAAGGCAGTCTGAAACCGCATCGGGCGACGCTATGCAGAGTGGCTTGCGCGTGCTACTTTTCGACGAGCGCCCGCTTTGAGGTTGATAAGTTCGACACCCAATGCGAACGCCATCGCGAAGTAGACATATCCTCGGCTGAGATGTTGATGTAACCCGTCAGCCACCAGCAAGACACCGATAAGTACAAGAAAGGCCAAGGCCAAAGTTTTGAGTGACGGGTGCTTTTCGACGAACCGTGCGATCGGACCGGCAAAAACCATCATGACAGTCACGGCAATGATCACAGCTGTCGCCATGATCCAGTAGTTACTCGTCATACCCACAGCCGTAATCACGCTGTCGAGGCTGAAAACCAGATCAAGCAGCAAGACCTGTGTCAAGACGGCCGCGACTGTGACCACCTTCTTCCCCACGCCATCGCTCTTTTCGTGGTTGTTATTTTCCACCAGGTGGTGAATCTCATAAGTCGCTTTCGCGATCAAAAAGAGACCGCCGACCAAGAGAAGCAGATCTTTCCCGCTGATACCAATTGGAATCGTCGTAACCTCATGCGTTTCTGGATTGGTGACCTGCTCGGTGAGAAAGGGCAATTCAAAGAGCGGCTTTTGCAACTTCATGACGAGCCAAGCGAGCGCTAGAAGCACGAGCCGCATGATCATCGCCCCAAGCAAGCCAATCGTCCGCGTGCGTGCCTGTTGTTCTTCCGGGAGTCGCCCGCTGAGAATGGCAATGAAGATCACATTGTCAATGCCCAGCACAATCTCGAGCATCGTCAGCGTGCCCAGCGCGATTAAACCTGTCATGCTCCAGAATGCGACAGTTTCAGGGGCGACTTCAACAACAGCAAGTAAAAACGATTCCATGGTGCGTCAGCATAGCCGAATGACGACACATGTCGCAACTAGTGATCGTCGAAATACCCCGGAAGACGACGAAATGGCCCAGCCTTGACACCGGCGAGCATTTCAAGCCCAAGCCGCCTGGTCGGCCCGAATCGACATGCCGGGCCGAGTAGAAGATCGCGAACCCCCCCTACCAACGGCCAATCGCTTTGAAACACCGGTGTCAGCCATCGCGATGCGAACTGATACAGCCAGATGTGTCTTCGGCGAGCCCGTTCGAACGATCGCAGCGCAACCTCAAGCGACGAATGGCTGTCGATCGATTCGGCGAGCGCCCAGCCATCCATCATGCCCAGGTTCGCCCCCTGCCCCAGTTGCGGACTCATCGCGTGGGCAGCATCACCGACAAAAACAATGCGTCCGACCGAGGACCGATGTAGTACGACATCCGCATATGCAGCAAAGATCAGTTGGTCCGCTGTCGTGATTTGTGCAAGAAAGCACTCGGCGAACGGAGCGAGCCTGATCGCCCGCTCCTTCCAAGCGCGGACATCAAAATCAGCAGGACCGGTCCACTGGACCGTTTTGAGGCTCCAGAACATGTTGACCAACGGCTCTGATCCTGGAGCTATCACACCAGTTGGAAGGAACCCGATCATGGATTGCGTGCTGTGATAGACCTGTCGAAGGGTCCCGCTCAACGCTCCATCATGATCAGAGCCGACAAACCACAACGCACCCCACGGGTACGCCCGGTCGCGTTTCACAAGACCGGACTGCTGGCGTAACTTGCTACGCGCTCCGTTCGCAGCGACCGCCAGATCGAATGCTCCGTGATGATTGCCTTCGCTGTCAGTCAACACGATGCCATTGGTGTGCTCTTCGAATCGGATGATCTCGATCCCAAACTGGACATCGACGCCGCCTGCGTTCACCGCTCGTGCCAGCAATTCAGCAAGGGCCGCCCGGTGGACACCCCGTCCGACCGCTGCACTGTGGAGATCGCGATAGTGCAGGTCGAGCACCACTCTATTGCGATGATTGGTGCCCAGCAGTCGTTCAACCGGAGCGGATATTGAAGAAAACGCATCCGCGACACCAAGGTCTGCAAGCACGCGTTGACCGGTTGGTTGAATCAGGATGCCCGCACCGACAGCCCCGAGCGCATCTGCCCGCTCGAACAAAACGACATCGTGTCCTGTTTGTGCAAGCCGCGCCGCGCACACCTGTCCGCAAGGCCCACTCCCGATGACAGCGATTCGCATGTCGTCAGCCTAGCCGATCTACGAGAACCCCGATGCGCAGCGGTCGCTGTCTATGGGTAGATGCGCACCGGAACCGTTTGCCGCGATCGACCGGGGTTATCAAGATTGGAAACAACGAACCCCAATTCGCCCCGACTCAAGAGCCCTTGTCCGTACACCGCTTCGTAGAGATCGATGCCGGATGAAACCCGCTGCGAACCAACGCGCTCAACCAACTGGCCCGGCCGCAAGCCAGCGCGATCACCAATTGATCCATCGCGAACACTCATTATCGCCACACCACGACCGCCATCGTCTTTGTACACAGTGTGAACACGGATACCGAGTTGCCGATCAAGTTGACCAGCAATTCGTTCGAGCATGTTTTCGATGGGCATTTCGCCGAGCCGAATCGTAATGGGCAGCAACTCACCCGCTCGCATTGCTTCGATGCCAATTTCATCTCCGGCTCGTCCTGAACTGATCAGGGATGACAGTGCGTCAGACCCCGTCACCGGGTAACCCTGAATGCGCACGATGGTGTCCCCTGACTGAAGACCAGCCTTTGATGCGGGTCCTTCAGCGATCACCTCGGTCACGCGCACGCCTCGCAACTCTCGGCCATCCGGCAGCGAAAGCCAGTCGGCACCTTCTTGAAAACGCACACCAACGAACCCGCGCGAGATGCCGCCGGTTTCGATCAACTGGTCCACAATCGGACCGATCGTGCCCACGGGGATTGCAAAGCTGATGCCCGCCGAATCGCCTGTTTCTTGCGTGCCTTGTGAGTCCTTCCCCGTTGCAATGGCGACATTCATGCCGACCAACTCGCCGCGAATGTTGACGAGTGGTCCACCGGAATTGCCCGGGTTGACCGCGGCATCGGTCTGAATGAAATTTGTGTAGCCGCCGAGCCCGAGTGAACCCTGCGGGTTTCGGCCCAGCCCTGACACGATGCCTTCACTCATGGAAAATTTGAACCCGAATGGCGAGCCGAACGCAAAGACGCGCTCGCCCTTGTGTGGCAAGGTTCCGATTGCCATGTTCACGGGGAACAAGCCATCTGTCACAGCGACTTTCAAGACCGCAATATCGGTAAATGGATCCGCACCGACGACGACCGCGCGTTCGACCCGACCGTCATAAAACTCGACGCGAACCTGCTCAGCGCCGCGCACCACATGCGAGTTCGTCACGATGTGCCCATTGGTATCGAAGATCCACCCCGAGCCCGTCGTCGAACGACCTGCATCGGGCGTGCGCACATCGATATGGACAACCGAAGGCTCGACCGCTTGAGCAATCGCACCGACCGCACGATCGAGGCGAGCGAGAATATCGTCTTCTTCAATCGTCTGGCGTGCGAACGCAACTTCGACAGCCGTATTGGCGTGACCAATACGCCGCACTGCTGCGGGCGCAACCAACAGAACGGTCACCGTCGTCGCCATCACAACAAAGGCCGGAGCAAGCGTGACAAATCGTCTCATAGACACCTCCGAGGCGAACTCATGGTTCGCGTCTCCCCACTCATCGGTTCAACGCACTGTACCAACAAATGATTCCAGATTCGAGGGTATTGTTTGTCCGCTCAAGATCCGATGGGTTTCCCGTCGCACCGGTCGGCATCCAGCGCACGGGCGAGTTGTTCGGCGTCCCCTTCACTCATCGCGTAACCACGACCGCCGATATCCCGGGCTGCGACCGCTTTGATCCAAGCCGATCCGGCCTCCTGGATGGACTCACCCAATTTCGCCACAGGAGCAGCAAACCGGGGCGGTGCATCGGTCAACCCAAGCAAGTCGTCAACGACCAAGATCTGCCCGTGGCACGCGGGACCGGCTCCGATGCCGATAACGGGAACGGACACGCGTTCGACCACCGCTTCAGCGACTTGAGCCGGGACCGCTTCGATCAAGATCATGATCGCACCAGCCCTCGCGAGTTCCACCGCGTCAGTGATCACCCGAATCGCATCATCAACGGTTCGTCCTGCTGCGAGATAGGTCCCATCGAGCCCCACACTCTGTGGCTTGAGCCCAATATGCGCACAGACCGGTATCCCCGCTCGAGACATTTTTTCGACGAGTCCTGCCTGGGTCTTATCAACTTCGATTTTGACGACATCCGCAAGCCCGTCTGTCATGAAGCGTCCGGCGTTTCGAATCGCTTCCGCGTCATCTGCCTGATAGGACAGAAACGGCATGTCCGCCATGATGAGTGCGGATTGTGCGCCGCGACGCAACGCAGCTGTCATTTCGATCGCGTACTCGAGCGGCATATCGATTGTTCGTTCATACCCGAGGACGACCTGAGCAGCCGAATCGCCGGCAAGCAGGACATGCACACCGGCTCGATCCAGCCACCGAGCGGTGGTCGCGTCGTAGGCCGCGAGACAGGCAAACGGCTCACCGCGCGAAGCCATACTCCGCAATGTCCGGATCGTCACACGCTTGGGAGAGGTCGGTTCGACATGGGCGCTCATGCACAGACTATAGAGGTGCGAACCGCCCGAGCCGGAATCCCGCGAGCCGAGTACCATGTCCTTGTGACTCACGCCGTCCCAGATCCTGGTACCCCGTATGCTGCTGCGCTGGCCGTGCGAAGGCTGGATCGATGGCTGAAGGACCGACCGATTGGTGAGCCGGTCACACTTCTGGACACCGGTCTTGGTTCTTGCAATGCGTGCGCGGATCTGCTTCGGGCAGCCCGCACCCGTGGGCACGCTCTGCGCGTCGTGACGATTGTCGAACCCGGTGCACCGGACCCAGAAATCCCCAATGACCTTGAGGCGATGGAATTGGTGCGGGCAGATCCATTTGCACTTGTCGAGCAGTTTGGACCGGGTTCGTTTGATTTCGTTCTGACGCAATTCCGAGTCGCCAACTTGCGTGAGGTTCCACGATTGACCTGGCTGCGTGTTGTGGATCGACTCGCGCTCAGTGGGGTCGTATGGATCGAACGGGCCGGTTCGCAAGGGCTCACCAAACAACGCATCCTCGACATGATCGAACGGGTGGGTGCGTCCTACCTGCAAGTCGGTCGGCCTTTGGCAAGTCCATATTTTGTCATTCGAGGCCTCAAACCAGTCGCCGGAAGTTGAATCAATCCCGGGTCTCCGACAGATTGTCGCAGGTCAACCTGATATCCTACCGGCATGACTATTTGCTCACGCTCCGTCTTGTGTGGACTCGTCCTCGGCCTCGCGACCTGTTCGATGGCCACGGCGCAGTCTTTCCAACTTGTCACCAAAGGCCTCACCAAGCCGGTCGACTTTGCGGCTGACCCGAACGACGATGACCGCTTCTACATCGTTGAACAAACGGGGACCATTCGCATTGTTGAAAACGGCGAACTCAAACTCTCTCCGTTCTTCAAAGCCCCCGTTGATAACTTCACCGACAAGAATTGGGAACAAGGACTGCTCGGACTCGCGTTCGATCCGAACTATGCGGACAACAAGTACTTCTATGTAAACTACACCGGCGAAGGCGGGACGACCCATGTCAGCCGATTCACAGCCACCACACCCGACAAGGCCGATCTGCGCAGCGAAGAAGTGATCATCACGATTGATCAACCTTTCGGCAACCACAATGGTGGCGGTATCGCGTTCGGTCCGGATGGCATGCTGTACATCGGTATGGGTGACGGCGGCGCTGCCAACGACCCTTACAAGCATGGCCAAAACCTCGACACGTTGCTCGGTGCGATGCTGCGCATTGATGTATCTGGGAAGCCCGATGAAGGCAAGGCGTATGCCATCCCCGACGACAACCCGTTTGTCGATACCGAGGGCGCACGCCCGGAGATCTGGTCATACGGCCTGCGCAATCCGTGGCGGTTCAGTTTCGATTCAAAGGGCCGCATGTGGATCGGTGATGTCGGACAGAATCGACACGAAGAGATCCACCTGCAGGAAGAGGGCTCGACCGGCGGCGAAAACTATGGCTGGGCCATCATGGAAGGGCCGGGCGAGTTTCGCCCAGGCCGAAAGCAGAGTGACGACCCCAAGGAACTGAAGCCTGCCGAGCACAAAGAACGCGGCTTTGAGCCCCCCCTGTGGTCCTATCGCCAGGATCCGGATGGAAGTGTCACTGGCGGGTTTTTCTATGAGGGCACCGCTGTGCCATCGCTGACCAATCGCTATATCTGCGCCGAGTTCCAGCAGGGCAATGTCTGGTCATTCCGCTTGAAGAATGGCAAAGTTGATGACCTCGCCGAGCATACAGCGGCGTTCAAGTCAGCACTTGCCGGACAAAGCGCAAAACAACGCGTGTCCTCGTTCGGACGCGGAAACGACGGCGAATTGTATATGCTCGACCTCAAGGGCGGAGCCGTGTACAAGATCGTCGAGTAGCCAAAGGCCCAGACAACGAGCGAGCAACAGCGATTCTGATACGATTGTGTGATGATCAAACATCATTCGTTTGCTGTCATCGCTGTCTGCGTCGTGCTCTTGTGTTTGCATTCGTGCGCACACGCCCAAACTGATCAGCCAGTTCGCCAACCTGCCCGACCCAACATCGTGTGGATTGTCGCGGAAGACATGAGCCCGTGGCTTGGTTGCTACGGCGACACCACCGTTCGCACGCCCAACATTGATCGACTCGCTGCGAGCGGCAGACGATACACGAACGCCTTCGCGACCTCGCCTGTGTGCGCCCCTGCACGATCGACGCTGATTACTGGGCAGTACGCCACAGCCATCGGATCGATGCATATGCGTACCGGCAACCCGTCGAAAGCAGCAATAGAGAGGAATCCCGAAGCCTACCAGAACATTCCAACCTACGAAGCATCCCCCCCGGATGGGCTTGGCGGTCCGCTCGGCGTTCGCTGCTTTCCTGAACACCTTCGCGCCGCCGGCTACTACACCAGCAATCGATCAAAGGAAGACTACCAGTTCAAAGTGCCGGTCACGGTGTGGGATGACAGTTCCGGGAGGGCCCACTGGAAGAACCGGACCGATGGGCAACCGTTCTTCGCTGTCTTCAATTTTGGCGTGACGCACGAGAGCGGCACCTTTGCCAGCCGCAAGCCGCCCGCGCAGGTTGCAAACCCAAGCGCCGTGCCGATACCGCCCTATTACCCCGATACGCCAACCGTTCGTCAGGACATCGCACGCACCTATGACAACATCGCGGCTCTCGATTCACAAGTCGGTCGACTACTTGACGAGTTGCGACAAGCCGACCTGCTCGCATCGACCTACATCTTTTTTTATAGCGATCACGGCGTCGGCTTGCCGCGCGGCAAACGGTGTCTGTACGACTCGGGGACGCGCGTGCCGTTGATCGTTGCTGGTCCTGGTATCGAGCCGGGTGGAGTTTCAGATCAGCTCGTCAGTTTCATCGACTTCGCGCCAACGGTGTTGTCACTGGCATCAAGCCCAGCGGATGCTCGCATCCAGGCAACCCTCGATGCTATGCCTGGCGTGCCGTTTCTTGCTGATCGACCGGAACCCGCTCGCGCGTGGGTCTTTGGTCACGCCGACCGCATGGACAGCGTGCTCGATCGAACACGATCCGTCACGGATGGCCGGTACAAGTTGATTCTCAATTTCATGCCGGATCGGCCGCACATCTACCCCGTCGCTTACGCAGAGAACATACCGATGACCACCGATCTTCAATCGATGCGTCCGGAGAACGCGACACCCGAGCAATGGCAAATCGTCGCACGACATAAGCCGCCGGTCGAATTCTATGACACACTGACCGACCCGCATGAGGTCGTCAATCTTGCGAGTGAATCTGACCATGCTGAACGCATCGCGCGCATGAAGACCGCGCTCCACGAATGGATGGCATCAACGAACGATCTTGGATTGATCCCGGAAGGCGAGATGGTGCGCACCCGGCTCTGGCCACCGGACGGCCTACAGCCAGACAGCGGGCAACTATCCATCACCACTCGGGGGGGTGAGCGGCAAAATGGATTTATTGACCTGATGGTCACGGCGAGTGATCCATCGGCTTCGATCGGGTACCGATTTGAAGAGAGCGAACGCTGGCACCTCTATACCAAGCCCCTGCGCGTACCGGCTCATGCTCGAGTGTGGCTTCGGGCTCACCGAATTGGTCATGTTCCGACAGAGGAGGTTTGGACCATTGACACAGACGATTAATCCGAACAAACGCATTGAGAGACCTCGTGTGGAGCACTTGTTTAAATGATCAAGGCCGACCCCTGTGGGATCGGCCTTGAATCAAACATCGGTCGATTGACATCAATCAACGCTCACGGCGACGACGCACCGCGACGAGTCCTGCGAGGCCGAGGACCGCCGCCCCGCCCGGTGCAGGCACGCCCTTGACGCGGAAGATCAGGAACTCGTCATGATTCGCACCATAGAACGGATTCCCTGATCCGGTGTTGTGCCAGATCCACTCGGCGTTGGCGTCGATCCCTGCAAAGTGTCCCCAGGTGGTGATGTTGCCTGTCACGCGGTTATCCCAGTTGAGATACTGCGATGGTGTGACCCACGCCGAAGTATTGGTCGAGGCCCATGCGAGCGTCTGATCAACCTGCGACTGGGTCGGCATTGTGAGGTACGGCCAGGTCGTGGGCCAACTCGCATCGATCTGCTGCAGATAAGCCCCCACCGGGAGGACTTCCCACGCGGCGCTACCGGTGTTGAAATTAAGCGACTGGGTCACATTGTTAAACTCGCCGAGGAAGCCTTGAGCCCCGCTGAAATCGCTGGCGGTGGCAACATAGAAGTAGTCGCTCGCCGACATACCGCTCACGGTGAAACTCTCGACATTGGTCCAGTTGGTGTCGGCCTGCACCGCCGCCCCCACCGTCGCCGAACTCGTCCCGACATAGGCAGCGTACTGATTGTCCACCGTCATGTTGATCTGCCAGGTGTCGAGCGCGTGGGCATGCGCAGCCAGACCGGCAGCCACCGTCAGAGCAGGGATGATGGACGAAAAACGGGTCAATTGAGACATCGAACGCATGGTGCGTCTCCTGTAGAAAGGCAGGCTGAAGCCCGCGAGATGTAGATCGCGATGACATCAGTTCATCGCTTGAAGTGATCGACCGCAATCGGTCAGGATACCGGTGTGTAGATCGAACCCAGCATCCAACCATCCGAGCGAGCGGAAAGAGCGAACACTCACGCCAAAACAAAAAAAAGCCCCGACTTCACGGGGCTTGAAATCGATTCACTTGTTGGACAGGTCCGATTACTTCTTGCGGGTGTAGGTGATTTCCATCGCCTTGGACTCGGGTTGGCCCTCGGCTTTGAAGTACATCTCCATAACATGCTGATCGAGACTATCGATGCGCAAGACCGTCCGCTTGGCCATCGGCTCCTTGGACATCGGGCAGAGCATCTCGCTCGTCATGTTGAATGTCTTCGTCGCCTCGTCATAGTCACCGACCTCGGTCTGCATGAATGTGCTCATGGTGTCAATCCAGAAGCCTTCATACTTGCCGATGGTCTTGTTGAAACCCATGAATCCAGAGCCGGTGAACCCGTTGTCGCCGTCAAACTCATGGCGGAGCCACTTGTTGCCCAGCGTGAGTTCGTTGACCATCACGCCACCGGACACCATTGGTTCACCCGGACCCATCCACATTTTGACGACGGAATCCCAAGTGCCGACAAGCGGTGCCAGATTGGCGTGCTCCGAAGCGGGTTTGCTCATTTCAGCCATCGCTGCCATGCATTCATCATGATCAGTCGATGCTTCGATGGTTGCCTGGGCATTGCCGCCGTCACAACCACATTCGTCTTTTCCGCATCCCATGATTTACCCCTTCTTGGTGTATTTGATCCAGCCGATCTTCATCAGTTCGTCAGTGCCGGGCATGCCCTGCCAGAACTCCATCGTATGAGCCTTGTCACTTTCAATGATGTACACATTCTTCATGGGCACTTCACCCATCGGTGACGAAGACATACCTGTCAGCGACAGGCGTTTGGCATCGTCGCCTGGTTTTCCTGTGCTGACAAGCAGGTTGGTGGACATCGAGTCACACCATGTCGAGACGAACTCACCCTTTTCCTTGCCATAGCCCATGAGGCCGAACCCGCTGAATGCCACCTTGTCACCGAACATGTTGATTTCAGCTTTGAAGTCTGATTTCATGAATCGGCCGCCGAGGATCATGGTGTTGACACACACGCCCTTTGAGACTTCGGGCTCGCCGCCCGGCTCCATCAGAAAACTCAACTCGGCATCCCAGGTTCCCACCATGGGCAGCAGGTGTTTGTGTTCTGGTGCGAGTTTGGCTTGTTCAGCCATCATCTGCTTCATCATGTCCTGTGTGGGCGCTGCACCTTCAGGTTGTGCAACCGTCGCAATGGATGACTGCATTGGTGCACTGTGATGACCAACTGCGAAACCAACAACGCCGACCGCGCACATTGCTCCACCCGCCAGCGAAACCAGAATCGTTTGTTTGATTGACATGCCAAGTTCTCCTGAATGAGGTATCTGCCCGTGAGGCACCCACCCTGAGCGTCTCCGACAGCGTGTCATATCATGACACAGAAAAGTGCAAAAGTCCAGCGTGAATACCTAACGATTTGCGTACCCAGGCCACGCATCGAGCCTGATCGCCACCCGACCGGGTTCGCGTTGCCCCGGCAGCAATCGGCGAGGCCAGGCCGAGCGCTGCCCACACGAATCTTGCCTCAAGACACCCAGACGCACCAGTTGGCCGGGTTCGATCACACTCGTCGGGAGGTTCAGCCGGGCAATCCAGCGGTCGGCAAGACGGACCACTTCGATCGATTCGCCCGCAGCGATCTCGCCCGTCAAAACACTGACCAACCGACCGTCACGATGCACACGCAACGCTTTGGAAGGTTCGCCGAAGGGACCGAACCAGAGTTCGACAAAGTCATCTTGATCAAACTGCGAGACGGATTTTGCTTCGATATAAAGTGTCCAAGCTTCGCGATCGATGACTTCGCCGCCAGCCCAGTTGAACGCGGCGCCTTCCTCATCGCCGATCGGGCGACGGTACAGCAAAACAGCAGCCGCTCGATCGGATGCAACATCGGCTTGCTGCGCTTCATCGTGTGACTGCCACGCATCGAGTGTCCACGAGGCTCGCAACGGGCCGAGTGCAAACCCGGGCGGCGATGCCGGTATCGCAACCCCGACCGAAGGCAGATAGCCTGACCAATCCCCCACCTGTACCTCAACACCGGCTCCAGATGCCGGGCGACGCAGATCAGCGGGCAGGACTTCGCCGCGCAATCGCTGCACGCGGCGTGGGGGCAGCGGCGCCAAATCAGATGGTGTCGACGCATCCGACGCCCGGGCCCACGCCAGAACCGACCGCTGCGCAATATTGACAACCCCGATCGTCGGTATGTACTCGCCCGAGATCGCGTGTTGCCGACCGGTGTCGTCAACCACCCATGCGATCGCATCGTCAAAGCCTTCGAGCCACGCCTTCGCATGGGCAGCGCGGCGCTCGTCAGTCCCGCGTGGGTCGAGTAGCGCATCGAGCAGGTCGTCATAGTCATATTGATCCGTCGCCCACGCCGGCAGGTACCCGCCCGGCGTGAGGACCGCACCGACGAGCCTTTCACGGATTGGCAATGAGAGCGTTGGTTCCGCATTCCAGAGACGAGCCAGCGCAACCTGCCATCGCGCCCGCTCGAGTCGCCCGAGTTCGCGGGTGATTGGGTCAAATGGATCCGGCTTGTCGATCTCAGCAGCAAGAGCGTCGAGGTCTAGTATCGGTCCGCCGTCTTCCGGCTGACTGAACTCGACCCCAGGCTCAAAGACATCCATCGCAAGGTCAAACCGCCATCCGTATAACGGGTGGTCTCGATACGGTTCGATCAACCGCGTGTACAACGGATCGACTTTTTGATCTTCGGTTAACGGCGAACTCCACGCACGACCAACGACACCTTGCGCCACGAGCCGCCGGGGGTCTGGCAACCAGTTGGGATCGTACCGGACCCCCCCCATCCAGAACCCCTGACCCGAACTTGTCAGCGGATACTCCAGACGCATCATCCACGAACCAACGCCCGAGCCCGCACCCGGCTCACCGGGGTCGATCGCTTCGAAACCGGGCGGTACTGGCAACCACAACGGCGCGGTGCAATCTCGCTCGGCCCCAGAGAGAACCCGCACCCATTGAATCTCGCCGACGACAGTTCGGCCGTCGTCCAGTTTGACTTCGATCGTCGCAGGCATCCGCTCGCCGGTCGGCTGCACACGAAACACAACCGGGCGACCGAACACCGCGTCCATTCGCGTCTCGGTTGGTTCGACGAGGCTGCGGGTCTGTCCGAATGCGATCGCGACACACGACATCATCACGCAATATCCAACAAGATGAGTTGTGCGTCTCCAGATGCCCATGCATCAAGCCTTTCCGCGTCTGGTCGAAATCGGTTGCACCGCATGGCGACGACCTTGACCCCCTACCGAAGGCCTCGACACGCCGCCCGCGAACGCGATAGGCTAGGACCATGCCCGAGCACGCCGCATCAACGCACCGCCGCCCTTTGCGCCGATGGTGCAATATTTGGTCGCGTCGACTACATCGTTGGGCGGCTATTGCTGCGATGCTCCCGTTGTTGCTGGTAATCTGTACCGGTCTTCTGCTGCAACTCAAGAAACAACTCGCCTGGGTTCAGCCACCCGAACAACGGGGCACCGGCACCGTGCCTTCAATCGATATGTCGGCCGTTCTTGCTGCTGCCCGTTCGGTCGACGAGGCCAGTGTCGAATCATGGGACGACATTGATCGGCTCGATGTTCGGCCGAGCAAGGGGCTCATCAAAGTCAGGGCGGAAAGCGGATACGAGATTCAGATCGATGCCCAGACCGGCGAAGTGCTTCAGTCGGCGGTCCGACGATCAGACTTCATCGAGTCGCTCCACGACGGCTCGTTCTTTGGTCAGTTCGCCAAACTCGGCGTGTTTCTCCCGGCAGCCATTCTCCTGCTCGGACTCTGGGCGACGGGGATGTACTTGTGGCTGCTGCCCATCCTCGCCAAACGCAACGGGCGAAAAAGACGCTCGCGACAATCGGGCCAATGAGTAGCCTATTTGTCTGAGCCGGCTCGCGGCACATGCTGATCGATCAGAATCTGATTGCCATCAGGATCGACAAACACCAGACTCGCCGGACCGGTCGTTGCTTCATCCGCCTCCATCATCATGGCGATGCCTTGCGACTTGAGATGTCGTTGAATATCGCGGACATCGTCAAACGCGGGCAGCGTGTTTGAGTTGCGGTCCCAGCCGGGGTTGAAGGTCATGATATTGCCCTCGAACATGCCGTAGAACAGCCCGATGGTCGCGGTCTGATTCTGCATGATGAGGTAGCCGGTGCCATCGCCCCCCACCTGCTTGAAGCCAAGTGTTTCATAGAACGCTCGTGAGGCCGCCAGGTCTTTGACCGACAGGCTCACCGAAAAGTTGCCAAGTTGCATCGTGTCCGCCTCCTGTAGTGTCGCAGCCTCCGTTGTCAGACGATCAGCGGCGCAGCAACTGGTTGCGCTGCGATCGGTGGAGCTGCATTCAGCCGTTCGGCAGTTCAATGTGCCGCAGCCACCGAGCGAGCCTGAGATCGCCAGAACGGTCGCCAAAGTCAAGTATCGAGTCATCATCATCTCCTGCAAGAGTCAGTCACAAATGTGTCCAGAATAGTCGAGCGTTGCACACATTCGTGTCACAGTAACACGAGTATCGCTTCTTCGCATTCAGGAAATCGACCATCTGCCGGCGAGACACGATACGCGGTAACGACGAAGCCGTTCTTCTCCAGCACGCGGATCGATGCAGCGTTGCTCCGGGCGACGCGGGCGTGCAGCGGGCGTTTGGGAATCTCGGCCAGTAGCAGTGCCACGGCTCGGGTGGCGATGCCCCGGCCCCAGTGCTCGCGTGCGATCCAGTACCCAACCGATCGCAAGCCGTCCATCTCGAAACAGGAGGCCGAGCCTGCGAGTTCATCGTCAGCGATGACGGCCCGCGCGATGACGGACGGATCGGCGAGGATCTTCGTCCAATGCGCGGCGAACGCCTCGGCATCGCGCGGGAAGACCACCGCCATATTGACCGACGCTGGGTCGGCTTGGTGCTCGAAGAGAGCAGGCAGATCATCAGTTTGGACAGGGCGCAGCTGAACGAGCGGCGACATTGACCTGGAACATGACGATCTGACTTCTTGATCTGACATGGGAAGATCGTATCCGCACGCTCGATCTCGCCGCCGTACCGCCTGCTCGCGAGGTCTTGGTGCGTCGGCGCTTTCAAACCGGTGACAGTCCATGAAAAAACCGGGCTCAAGTCCCGGCTCATCAATTCGTTAAAAGGTGGTTTTGCGTATGCTCACCCGTCGATGTCGTCAATCGCGTCATCAACAGCGTCGGCGGCATCTTCAGCCGAATCGCCGATGTCGTCAACGACATCTTCGATGTCATCCGGCCCGTCATCGCAGCCCGTCAATGCAATTGGCATCACGCCAATGCTGATCGCAGCGAGACCGGTTACAAGTCGACTCTTCCATTTGTGGACTGACATTTGAAGCTCCTTTTCAGCACACATACCAGCGGCATGTTGCAAAATGGTGTGGTGTGGTCGTTCAAGGATCAGATCCTGATGTTGGTTTTTCCACGGCTGAACAGACCGAAGACCAAAGAGAGTAGGAACAAGATAACAAATACGAAAAACAGGATCTTCGCAATCGAAGCCGCACCGGCAGCGATTCCGGTATACCCAAAGATGGCAGCGATGATCGCGATGACAAAAAACCCGAGTGCCCAGCGTAACAAGTGAAACGCCCCTTTCTATGAATCGAGACTCAGTGAGACCACTGCAAGCAAAGAGGCTTGATGGCGCGATCTCAATTTGAACAAATCAATCGACGATCAAACTCAACACGAATGGAGTCTGATGTCGGAACGGTTGTGTTAGTCAGCAGCGTCTTGGATGCCGTCGCCGGCGGCTTCAATATCACGACCTGCGCCTTCGATGGTGTTGCATCCAGCGATGATCATACAGGCTGCACACAGGACAACGATAGATAGAAGCGACTGTAAACGATTCTGATTCTCAAGTTTCATGTGCTCTTTCTTCACGATTCATTTCATATAAACAGTGCCGCTTGACGCAGCAAAGTCTTTATACTATAGGCACTTGTGTCGCCGTATTCAAATGCGGACTCTTTTTGCCCACATTGATCGTTCGCCGCAACCGGCACTTGCGACCTAGCGAAACACTGCCATCTACCTGTCCATGCTTTTGAAATCGGCATTGTTTTTCTTGTTGTCAACAGATGAGTGGTGCAGGGTCAAAACAATCTTAGTTTCACTAATCACGATTGTGTTGTCACCAGTGTGCGGTGCTGTTCTGGTTGCAGGCACATTCGTCAATCAAAAACCACGAACGGGCGGGTGGCGTGGTCACGGCTCTGCATGGCCTTGATCTCTCGTATGAAGCAATCGACTGTGCGAGTCTGGACGCACACATGCGGGGGAAGTTTCCCCCACACCCACACTTCTTGTGATGCGAAGATTGTCTCGGGTGATCGGCACAAGGTCATTGTATGGCTGCCAGTTCTTGATTGAGGCCGGGTGCCATGGAGGATTTCTCATGAAGGGGTGTTTTTGAGGAGGACTCTGGCGTTGTAGAGGGCGACTTTGGCGGTGACCCAGCGGTCGACGCGTTCGAGTCGACGGACCCAGGCGGGCAGTG
>JAUIES010000004.1 GCA_030429705.1 Phycisphaerae bacterium
CTGCTTGATCCTTCGCGATCGCCGCATTTATCAAGTTTTGCAGCGCTCGGGATGCCGCCGGCACTTGAGCAAGACTATCTGAAGCAGATTTCGCGCACCAGCGGCATCGTGCTCTCGACCGGTCCAACCGGCAGCGGCAAGACGACCACGCTCTACGCGAGTCTCGCGTGGGTCAGTGCAACCAACGCGGGCGGCTCGGTGCGTGGCTGCGAACTCAACATCGTGACCGTCGAAGACCCGGTGGAATTCGACCTGTCAAGTACTGGTCTGGCCATCAGTCAGACACAGGTCGATGTGAAGAAGAAAGTGACCTTTGCGACTGGCTTGCGTCACATCCTGCGGCAAGACCCTGATGTCATCATGGTCGGTGAAATCCGAGACGAAGAGACGGCACGCATCGCGGTGCAAGCGAGTCTGACAGGGCACTTGGTCTTGTCGACGCTGCATACGAGCGACTCTGCGAGTGCGGTTGCGCGCCTGCTCGACCTTGGCGTCGAGCCATTCTTGGTGTCGTCGTCGCTCAGTGCGGTGTTGGCCCAGCGGCTTGTGCGGAAGATCCACACGGAATGCAAAGGACAAGGATGCAAAGCGTGCATGGAAACCGGCTTCTTCGGGCGGGTGGGGGTCTTTGAACTGCTCGTGATCGACGGCCGACTGCGTGAGATGATCGGCGAACGCACATCGGCGGTGGCGATATCCAATGAAGCCCGATCGCGCGGCATGGCCACCCTGCGACAAATGGGCATGGACCTCGTCGAGTCCGGGCAGACCACGATCGAGGAACTCACACGAGTCATCGATGCTGTCGAGGAGCTGCAGACATGAGTCGCGACCCAAGGCAATCTGCTGTTCGCTGGACAGTGAGCCCACTGGTCATCGGCGCGTGTGCTGTTTGGGCGCTTTGGCCGCTTGACGGCGAGTCCGTACCGAACTTCACAACTTCAACGACCACCTCTACAGATGAAGTCGATTCGATTGCACTCGACCAGTCCGCCTTCGCCGCCCCGATCTGGTATGCCCCCCCGCCTGAACCTGAGCCAAACGCCGAAATCGCCAAGAAGCCTCGCATCGTGCCGCCCTTCGAACTGGAACTCATTGCGATCGTCCACATGCAAGGGCAACCCACAGCCGTCTTCTACGACCCGGCGCGTGATGCGATACTCGAAGTGGCTCCCGGCGAATCGCTCTCAGCCGATCGGTCTGTCGAGTCCATCGAGGGCATCACGGTCGTCGTCCGCGAGACAACTGGACTCCGCACGGTCAAACTGGTCCAAGGTGAGCCATGAATGCGTTCCCTCCGAGAACAGATTCATCACACCTGGTCTGGCCGCCAGAGCAATTCTATTGGTCTGTGGTTGAACATACCGCATACGCCGGTCGCGGTGTACTCCCCCCCGGGCTGGTCGCTGATGTGGCTGATGACTTTCCCGTCGATGTCGAATCGCTCCATATCGTGACCATCCCCGACGAGCATGGCTCACTCATTGTCTGTGCGGCTTGCCGAGAGATGCTCGCAGCACTCGACAAAGATGTCGTCTCCGTGAAGCCGTCGAGTGCGCCGCCCGCCCTCGATGTCGATGTGTCGCAACTGGAACTGATGACTGGGTCATTTGAGCCGGTCGCCACGCGTCGAAGACGGCTGCGTGGCCATCTCACCTCGGCTGCGACCTGTATCTTGTGCACAGGACTTGTCATCACCGGCCTGCAGCGCCGCATCGACATATACAGCAGTTTTGCACACGCTCTGTCTGAAGCCCGGGCAGGCCTCTTCGCAGCCGCTGATATCGAACCTGACTCACTCGATGGCCTCGTCGAACGAGCCAACGCACTCGATGAACTTACCATTGAACCGACAGTTTCGACTGACGCGAGCAACCACCTCGCGGCCCTGCTCAACGCCTGGCCGCCTTCATCTGATATGACTGTCGAGTCCATGTCAGTCACCGACGGCAAAATACTGGCTTCCATCTCACTCACATCGGACCCTTCAGGCTTCCTGAGTGCTTTCACACCTCCGTCTGGCTGGCAGCTCGAGGAACCTCGCCTCTCAAGCACCCGTGGCCTCACCCGACTTTTGCTGCAACTCACGAAAGCCCAACCATGAGACTCTCACTCGCGGCACTGTGGGTCGGGACGGTGGTGCTCTGTGCCGGATTGATCGGCTGGTCACTGAGCGCCTTCAAAGCCAGCCGAGCTCGCTCAACAACAGAGCAATCGGCGTACATCCAGGCGGCCACGAAGATTGCGCAGGTCGAAGCCGCACCAAGCCTGCTCAGAGTAGACAGCGCCTCCGAACGAACGACACTGGCCTCGCGGATCGCTGATGCGATGGCTCAGACCGGCCTGCCACATTCAACACTTGAAGGTCTCTCACCAGAATCTGAACGAGTCATCACTGCCCAATCAGACGTCACCGTCGTCCGCACAGGTGCCACGCTCACGCTCTCACCGATCACGCTTACCGAGCTCGGTCGATTCCTCGCCACTTGGCGAGTGGAAGAGCCGCGCTGGACTGTTGCCTCGATCGACATCACGCCGAATCGCCGGGCGACCACTGACCGGGGGGGCGACCTGCCGCTGCGGGTCATTGTGACCATCGAGTCGATCCGCGTCCGAGGAGAATCACCATGATGGGTCGGCCTGCTTTCGTCGTCGTTACAGTCCTGAGCGTGTCAGTGATGTCATTCGCCCTTGGTGCGTGTAGCCAAAGCCGCTCCACGAGCCCCTATACCGCATCCACTGAATTTGCTCGCGACCCCATCAAAGCGCAACGGCTCACGCTTGAAGCCGCCGCCATCAGCGATGTGGACCCAGCCAAAGCAGAGAGCCTCCTCCGCGAAGCGCTCACCGCCGACCTCTATCACGGCCCCGCCCACAACAACCTCGGTGTGTTGTACCTCAAACAAGGCAAACTCTACGAAGCCGCTGGAGAATTCGAATGGGCCCGTAAACTCCTGCCAGGCCACCCCGACCCGCGTCTCAACATGGCCATCACACTCGAACGCGCCGGCCAGATCGACGAAGCAATCGCAGGCTACCACGCAGCACTCGAGGTCTACCCCGAGCACCTGCCAACCGTCCAGGCGCTTGTGCGATGTCAACTCCGCAATAACCGAACCGACGCACACACCGCACGCCACCTCGAATTCATCGCTCTGCGCGGAGATGAGCAATGGCGGGAATGGGCAAACACCCAAACTCTCAACAAGTGAAGGCAAGCCGCGCAATACTCAAAACGCTGATGAACCGGAGAACCACTCACGGATCGAGATCGTCCGACTTGAATGGGACAATTGCAATCGGGCACGCAGGAAATATGGACACCGCAGCTAAGGTGGCTGACTCGTTGGCGATGTCCTGAGCCCATTTTCACGAGGCCACAGCTCAAGATGGTCGCGTTAATAATTGTCAACTTCAGATTCAAACAGGAGATTCCACCAACAGGACTCATAGCGTCCATCACCGAGTCCATCTCCACATCAACGAAACTCTGTTTTGAGTACTTGGACTTCGAGTATCTCGATTCGTTACCCAAACGAAAACGCCACCCCTTGCGAGGGTGGCGTCAAATGGAGCCGGGGGGAATCGAACCCCCTAACCCGGCCGCAGGCTCTGTATAGAGAGATGTTTATAGCTACCGACTACTCCCTTCGGAACTTCACACTTTAGGGAGTAGCCGTCGCAGGAACAAGCCCGCTTGAAGCCTGGGGGCAACATGGCCCCACCGCGGCAACTCCGGCAGCGGCTTGGCGGCGAATGGCTGTGGGAATCAGACTTGCACTTCGCTGGCTGGTGTGGCTCGCAACGATCTATTGTCAAAGCTGAGCCATCGATCAACTTCGTAGCCGTCCGGTTCGTTGATGCACTGATCCTGACTACAAAACAGCACAACGCAGGGCCTTCTGTTTCGAGCGCTTGAATAGCGAATACCGTGAACGGCTTGAGGTTCTGACCCGGTCAGTTGAAACCGCACATACTCAGTGAATGCTTGCGTGGGAACGTACTCGATGTGCTCTCTTCCGTCACGTAGTATTGGCTCAGCCAGATCCTTGACGAACTGCCTGAGGAATATGACTGCGAGTCGCTCATCTCTTCGATCGATATCAAAGTAGCTGGGCTGCTTCGGCAGGTTGACAAGATCAAGCACTCGCAGCGGTTTGAGGGTACGGAATCGGCCTGCATATACCGCCTTTTTCTTTGCTCGCTTGAGATCGACCGTCTCTGCGCATGCTGTCTCGTAGTCTTCCGCCCCATAGAACATCGGAATGCCTGAAGGGCTCATTCTGTTTGGCTGGCGAGTCCGATCTGCTGGGGGCGGGCTCAACTCGTGGTCGAAGCGCAACGGCTCATTGATTTCATGCACACGAACCCGCCAGTATTCAGTCCCTATCCCGATTTCCTTGAGCAGATCAGAAGCCCGCACCAATGACCCGATCTCTTCCAGTGTTTCGCCCACGGCCATGTAGTCAGGATGCCCGAAGTCGTTCGACTCATCGCCCATTGACCAGAACGTGAATCGCCGTTGATGCTTGACCGCCTCCTTGAACCGATGCCACCCATACACCCGCCGCTCGGTTGGCCGCATGATCCCATAGTCTCGGTCGCAGAACCTTCGATCCGAAAATGCCGAGTGAATCGCCTCCATGACTGACCAATTGGAGGCCTCGTACCCGATATCGCCCATTACGTCGTAAATGTCCATCACGACACCTGCCCAGCTCGTGTCGGACTCCTTGTCAAGAAAGAGTTCGTTCTCTGGCGTCGAGTAGTCCAGGTACAAGGCATGAGCTATTCGCTCCAACACTGCATCGAAGCAACCGACATGCTTCCTCCGTTTGCCGCAAAAGGAGCACATGGCTTGTTCTGGATGCGATCGCACTACAGCAGCAAGAGCATTGTCTTCGACACACTTGGTGCAAATCGATCTGTCATTCCAAGATGAATAGCCAAGCGACTCTTGCTGCATCATGCGGTCCTTGACGCCACCCATGACACTCCTTTTCTTGGTGCGAGCATCATTCGTACTGCACAACACAACTATATCTTAACGAGCTTCCGTGGATGACGGACATTGGTTCCACTTCATCGCCGATAGACCTGTATGTCATCATGTCTTGTAGCACTTACTGTGAACCGCGCTGTGGTCTTTGTGCCACTGTACAACGAAGGGCAGAGAGCTTGGGCGATTGTTGATCCGTGAGACGCTGATCGGGTGTCAAGGTTCGCCTGGTTTAAGAACCGCAAAGACGGGTATGCCCGCACCAAGATCGGCGGCAGGCGACTCGTCAGCATGCATCGCTGGCTGATGTGGGGCCAGCCAAGGCATCTGGTCATCGACCATATCAACGGCAACAAGATCGACAATAGACGATCGAACCTGCGAGCGGTGACGGCTGCTGAAAATGGTCGCAACCGTCATGGAGCAAATTGCAACAACGGCTCATCAGGAATCCGAAACGTCAGTCGTGACAGCACGAGTGGGAAATGGCGTGTTCACTGCCATAAAGACGGCAAGGACTATTGGGGCGGTTCGTTCAATTCGTTCAAAGATGCCGAGAGTGCCGCCAAGTCGCTGCGCATGAGACTTGGTTTTCCAGCCGACAACTGATAGTCGTCCCTCATCCCTCGGCGACTATCCCAACCTCGATGTCTGTTTGAGTAGTCAACAGATTATAAAGATCGATAGCCTCAGGGGGAGTCTCGATCGAGACAACCAGACTGTATCGAGCCGGCGACTCGACTTTGCCAAGAAACGCCCGTTCCTTCCACCAGCCTGTGACTGGATAGACGGCGATAGCGTGGCTTCCTGCAAGCTGAGTTGCCGTTCCTTCCCACCAATCCCCCTGAAGCGACCCTCTGGCACGACCATCGACTCCGATGACCCAGTCTCTCGACTCGCCTGTCGTGTCGATGTCTGCATCAGGGCCGTCCCGCTCTGCGGCGGAGACCCGCTGCCGAAACTCCTCGACGGTCTCGCCAGGACGAAGCACATCAAATCGGAGGCCATGCGATGCATAGCGAGTCCGAGGGATCTGGCCTCGACGCCCGGGATTGGGTTCGATGAAGTACGACAAAGTAATTCGCATACGCACTTGGACATCACCGAGGGCATACAGAGCCTCGCTTGGCCATGGCAACTCGTGAAGTCCCATCTGGTTTGCCTTAGCTCCATTGCTGCCGGTCGTGTATGGCGTGATCGCTGCTTCCGAGACGAGCGATACAGCATTCGACAAGCTCGACATGGCTCGCACCTCGTTCGGGACGCCGTACCCGAAGGTGCGAACTCGACGGCGAACCACCTCCTTAGTCGAGCCCGGAACTTGCTCCCGCATCGCATCCGTCCATTCGGCTGAGTGAACAAGAAGTGCCCGTATGGTCTCGGGTCTCAACGAGGGGTACTTCGCCATGATTCTGGCGGCCAATCGAGAGGCCTGAGCGACCCCTGCGCTGGTTCCTGAGTTCGTGTCAAAGAGCGCGCCAGTAGTTGCGACCGATGTCGTCAGCAGTTCTGTTTCGGCGCATGGAGACACCGCTGATGATGCGTCAGTGATTAAATTGCCGCCCTCGAGAACGATGTCGGGTTTGAGTGGCCACGGAGAGCGATTCCCTTGATCCCATGCGGCGCTTGTTCGGCTCATGGGAGCAAGGCCACCAGTGGGGGCAATCGCATTCCATCCTGCGTACTCAGGCGATAGCTGCGTTCGTTGAGTGAATGCTCCGACGACTAGAGCATTTGACGCTTGGGCGGGATCGTCGAGCATACCCACTGCATCGAGATTCGACTGCGGGTATGCGTACCCATGTGTGTACTCCCGAATGTTTCCCGCTGATACGAGAACCATCCGAGTTGACTCCCCGTCTCCAAATGCCAACTGGTCAACGGCGGCAGACCACGAACTCGGTGCGCCTTGCCCAGATGCGTCCTTTGCAGTGACGGCGAGGCAAACGGCCCTACTGCGAGCGGGCGCAGCTACCTCAGCAAGATAGACCGCCTGCTGCGTGATCTGTCCATAAAGCTCAGGGTCGTTGTTGCCTCGCCTCGGAAGAATTCGGATGGACTCAAGTCGGTGGCTCAAGCTGAGAGTCCCAGACTCTCGAAGGCGTTCACCAAGATCGCCGAAGAGCGCAGTCCCCGCCATCAGCGTTCCATGCGGCCCATGCCCCTCATTTTCAGCGTTGTCAGCAGATCCCCAGATTTTATCGACGGCTTGCCAGTCGGCTTCCAGAAGCGAGTCTTCGAGAAGCGGATGCCCTCGATTCACCCCGGTGTCAAGCAAGCAAACGGCCGGCGCATTGGGATGCGCAACTCGGATGCGAGTCTTGAGGTTGTTGACCCAATCGGCCAGTTCAACAGGCGAAAGATTCAGGTATGGAGCAGCCGGCTCAATGGGGGCTCGCAATTCTGCCACTGTTTCGAGCAACTGACGCGATCGAGCCCAATCAGAAGGGCGTGCCTTTACGAGGGTGACGAGGCGTTCAGAGAACTTGAGCCATCTTCCACCGATATCGAGCCCAAGGTTTGCGGTTATCTCCGACAACTCACCGTGGAGGACGGACGGCTGTTTGCCGTCTAAGGGAATCCAAGCCTCCCACCAATTCGGGGCATCGATTTCAGGGAACGGCGAGGGGTCAGACCACAGATCCTTGGCCATGGCCAATCGGACCTTCTCGATGCTGTCGATCAGCTTGGCATTCCGAGGTTTCCCTGACTTCGTGTCCAAGCTCTCGTATTCCTTCACACGAACCGCGAAGTATCCAAACGAGCTGCGAGGTACGAACACGACTGCTTTCTGGATATCTCCTTGTTGACTTACGAAGAGGAGCTTGATCCCCTTTTGCCGATTCTCAAGGCTCTGAAGGCGAAGCTCGAAGCCACTCTGGCTTTCCATCACGAACTGCAAGCCCAGCACATCGGTCGGAACAGGTTGCGCAGCGATCTCCCGTTCACCCGCCTCAAGAGCGAACTCGATGCTCTGACGCACTGAATGCGCATGCGTAAGGCGATCGCGCTGTGGGGGCTTGAACTTGTCACGAGGCTTGCCGGGTCTTGTAAACGGAACCCCGCTGACGCCACCAATAAGTTGTAGATGCGGCAGTTGCGACATGCAACCATGTTATGTCGTTCGGGAGCGGTTCGCCCGAACGGAGGGGCGCTTTCGGGCCATGAGAGCGCTGACAATCTGGGCCGTTGCTACCACAGATTTGTGCCCCAGCACCACCGCCTTGGCAGCATCCTCGCAGGCCTTTACAACTTCGGCATGGCTCAGGCCCTTCGCCGCAGTAGAAATATCCGTCCAACGAAGTCTCAGAGGAGCGAAGGCAGCAAGCCTGTTCTCGACAAGTCTCCGAACGTCAGCAGCGCGCGGCTTGCCGAACTGGACGATGTCATCAAATCGGCGAAACAAAGCCACATCGAGCTTGCCTGCCATATTGGTCGCTGCGATGACGATGCTCTCTGAGTCGTCGTGTTCGAGCAGTTGGAGAAAAGAGTTGACCACTCGTCGGGCTTCACCAACATCGTTGCTCGCTGATCGGCTGGTGCCGACAACGTCGAACTCGTCGAAGAGGTACACGCCTCTGGTCGATGACATCGACTCAAAGATGGCATGGAGCTTCGCGCCCGTCTCGCCCATGTACTTGGTGATGAGGGCATGAAATTGGACCACGAGAAGCGGCAGTCCCGTTTCCCCTGCGATCGCTCTTGCCGTCATGGTCTTGCCACAGCCAGGAGGGCCAGCGAGCAGGACTCTTCTTCTTGGCTCGAATCCATGGGCGCGCAGCGTGTTAGCTGACCGGTTCTCTTCGAGAATCCGGTCAAGGATGGCCTTCGACTGGTTCGGTAAGACCATGTCTACGAACCGAGTCTTCGGATATGAGATAGTCAACAGAGGCGCTAACTCGCCCGCCGGTCGGGATATCGGCACGGCCTTCGGGCCGACCGATGGCAGCGCGGATCTTCGGGATCGATCAACCATGGCCCGGACAGAACTTGCCAGCTTTTGATCCCCCGCTTTTGCCGCTGCGGCTGCGATATCAAGTGCGACCGTACGAAAGCGTTCATCATCCCGCTCAGCAAACGAATCGACCAGCAATCGGATTAGTTCGGGAGAGGTAGCCATATGCGTCTTTATTCTATCGGGCTGACAGCAGCGTCACTTCGACCGGGCTTGCCAGTAGTCGTGGTCACTCGCCATAGTCGTTCGTCGGAGAAGCAGATCAAGATGCGTGACTGTCGGGTAGCGAGCGTATCAGAACCTCGCAACGACTGCAGGAGATCTTCGACGAACAGGCGCGACTAATCTCCACAACGTGCAGATGCATATGTGTGAGGCCCATTGCACGAGCACTGACCAATGGCACGGACGCGCCGCTCACTGATTCCCGATGATACCCCTAATCCACAAACGGTACAGGTCCAGACGCTTACGACAGGGCTGGTGGGGCCGATGTCGTCCCACACGTCAAATGGCAATTCATTGCCTGATTCCTCGCCGGCAACACTTGAATTTCCCAGAGTGCCAGCCGTATTTGTCCTTGGCTGTCAACGCCTCGAGATGGTTTAGGAGAAGGCACCTCATGACGGAAAAAATTGACAAGCAGTCGAAGCCATCAACCACATGACAGTGAAGCGGCTGCGTTTGCGATCTGTCGAATTCGTCGGAGAAGGGACGCACTCAATCAACGATCAGCGGATGCGACAGGAATAGTTTGGCGACTACAGACATGGCCAGAGGAAAACTCTGGCTCAAAGCGGGCCTTACCGGGCAGCGCGGAACTGCGGGTGCGTTCGATCTTCGCGGAGTCCTTGCCCCCGGGGATGTCATCCAGAGGCGGCTCCCGCAGTCCACTGTATTAATCAATGACCGCCCGCTTCAGTCTCGATGATGTTGCGGCTCTGTATTCGAGTTCACCGATGTACCTCGACTTGATTCTGAGCGCGGTGTACACCGCGCAAACCCGCGCAATCGTATGATAAACCACGCAATGTTCGCAACAGTTGCAATCTACAACCCTCCGTCGTATCGTCGTTTAGTGACCCGCTCTGGAGCCGGTTGGCGTTCGGGACGAGAAGGTCGGAGGTTCGAATCCTCTCACCCCGATTTCTTCTTCGCGAAAGCGAGGGGACAGAGGTCTCCTGATCTGCATCAGAGATCTTGATCCACCACGACAAGGCAGGCTTCGTTGTTGGTTACCGTCGTGCATCTTTGATGATTCGAGGCAGGGCGGAATCTTGCTGATTCAAAAGGAATACCTCGATGCGCTTTGGGTCATGCTTGGCCGCTTCTCGCAGAGCCCACCCAATCGCCTTCTGGACAACCGGATCGTCCTCCTGCATCAACGGTTCGCAGAGATCGAGCACAAGCTGGACATTGCTCTTCCCGCCCTGATTGAGCGCGACCGCGGTCGCGAGCGCAAACCGTCGCCTCCAAGGATTTGACGAATCTACCCAGCGCGTGAGTTGGACCGAAAGGCTGGGTTGTTTGTGTACCAATGTGGACACAACATGCTTGGAGAGCTGGTCGCAGACCTCCCAGTTTTCGATATGGTCAACCCAGGTGTCCACCCGGTCCCACATCGCCGGGTCCAGTTTTCGGCGGAACCGCTCAAGAATCCCTTGCGTGAAGAGGAGCTCTTCCCGGCAGGGATTCTTGAGACAATGCTCGTACAGATCGCACGCCTTCTCGGCATCGATCGTTGGATAATCCGCCACAAACTCACGTGCGAGCAAGCGGATGGCAGGAACCCGCACGCCGAGCATCTCCATGCTGGTCGGAACAAGCTCTGTGATACGAACGGCATACTCCGGTTCGATATGGTGCTCCAAGCGACTGCGGAGCTCGCGACGGAGCGCCGAAACCGAATGTTGCTTGCTCGTTCCGGCCGGTGGGTTACGGACGCTCAATGGGCGCTCCATGCGGGGAGATTTTTTATCGCCTGCCGAGCCATTTGTCGGGCCGCTGACTTATCGATGCCCTGGGTCTGCACCATAAATGCTGCCATGCCATCGAGTACTTCGTCATGGGATTTCATCGAGCCATCGGGGCGGGCGCAGTGTGTGCAATAGGCGGTTGCTGTATCGTTGTTCGCGTGGTCTGCAGAGTTGGTCATCGGCATACCGCACGCAATGCATTTCGTGGTCATTGGGGTGTCTCCTTTGGGTGTACGTACAAGAGTGAAACAAAGCGTTCCATCAGTTGCGGCCCATGCTGCTGGAGCACGGAATCGTTCGGTGCAAAGAGGTCTCGATTGACAAGATAATGATGGATCATTCCGATCCAGAGGTTGAACACGAATGCCTCGGGCATCGCGCGGAATCGTCCATCCTGAACGCCACGCCGATACGCGCTCGCAATATGCGAGGCGATCGCGGATTGGATGCCGGTGACCGTGCTCCTCGTGTCCGCATCCATCGATGGTGTTTCCGCAACGAGGCGTGCATAGAAGGCCTCGTGTTCACAGAGGCCTTGAAGATGTGCCTCCAAGATTGTGCGTAAATCCGTGTCGCTGGCTGCGAGAGCGTGAAGGCGCAACGCGATTTGACCTGCATACCTGCTGATCACCGTTGAGACCAAGGCTTCACGGGTCGGGAAGTGCGAGAATGCAGTTCCGTGCGCCACTGAGGCTGCTTTCGCGATGTCGGTGACGCGAGCAGCTGCGATCCCGTGCTCACAGAACTGCGCGTGGGCACTCCTGACCAGACGCTCGAAGGTGTCCCGTTTGCGATGCTGTCGGGTTGTCGGTGGGGTTCTTGCAGGTGACAATATGACTCCAAAGTCAATGACTTTAGAGTCAATATATTGAATTCCTCTCGCTATGTCAAGGGCAAGTAGACGAAAGTCAGGCGGCTAATTCGGAAAACGATCGAGGATGGTGAAGCTGTGTTCGGAACTCTTACATGAGCCAGACGAACTCGTGAACCCGGGCGACTGACAATGAGGCAGCGATCGACTCCACAAAAAGTTCAATTGGAGTTCTGTCACCCCGATTCACCAGACTGGATGGCCTCGGCAAATGTCGGGGCCATCAGTATTTAGCGAAGAGTTCAATCACGTCCCGTTACCACGTGTGTCGGGTCGCAGCGTTGAACTCCCTCTGACCGTTCGCCACCACAATCCACCATCTTCTTCGACGGGCTTGACATCATGATTGACGGTCGATACATTCAACCTAAAGGTTGAATGAAATGATGGGCGATCAACTCAATCAAGTGCTCGTGGCGGTTTCAGACCCAACAAGACGAGCGATCATCGATCGCCTGTCACGAGGAGCCGCGTGTGTCACGGATGTGGCCGAGCCGTTCACGATGTCACTCAATGCGGTATCGAAGCACATCAAGGTGCTCGAACGAGCGGGATTGGTGCGGCGTCGGCGAGTAGGTAAGGAGCACAGGCTTGTACTGGATGCCGCTCCGCTTCAGGAAGTCGTGAGTTGGACGCACCGCTACGCGCGGTACTGGAACGACCGGCTGGACTCGCTTGAAGAGCACTTCAGCACGAACAGGAAGAGGAGCTGATGGCCTACACGCAACCCAAGACAACTGAACTGACCCTCACTCGCACGATCCCCGCGAGCACAGAAGAGGTCTACGACGCATGGCTCGACCCGAGCACGCCAGGAGGCCCGTGGGCTGGCCCCGGGCGAGCTATCTTGCAAACGCAAGTGGATGGATTGTTCTATCTCTGCGTCGATCACGAGGGGCGCGAATGGGCGCACTATGGGCGTTTCACAGTCCTGGACCGACCACGTCGGATCGAGTACACATGGGTCTCAGAAGCGACCCGAGGACTGGAGTCTCTCGTCACGCTTACCTTTGAACACAAGGGCGACAAGGCACTCGTCATGCTGCAACACGCGGGCGTTCCTGACGACGACTTCGGACACCAGCATCGTGACGGCTGGGGAGGTGTACTCGATGCGTTCGGCGATCTCTTCGCCAAGGATTCGTAGAGTAAGGAAATGAGACTGATCACGAACATCACCCGCGTCACACTCGACGGTGTTGTGCAGTCACCGGAAGTCAATCGCTGCACTCATCAACAGAAATCGGAGGGAGCATGACGATAAAGCGAATGGACAATGTCGGCATTGTGGTGGAGAATCTCGATGCTGCGATTGAGTTCTTCACTGAGCTGGGGCTTGAGCTTGAGGGCCGAGCGCCAATCGAAGGGGAATGGGCGGATGGTGTCACCGGATTGCGGGACATGCGGGTTGAGATCGCGATGATGCGTACCCCGGACGGTCATGGTCGACTCGAACTCTCACGTTTCCTCGCGCCTCAGGTCGTCGCCGATCACCGAGCTGCACCTGTGAACGCGCTGGGCTACCTGCGCGTCATGTTCACAGTGGAGGATCTTGACGAGACGCTCGCCCGGCTTCAAAAATACGGGACGGAAATCGTGGACAAAGTGGTCCAATACCAAGAGTCGTATCGACTTTGCTATGTCCGTGCTCCCGATGGCCTTCTCATCGGGCTTGCCGAGGAGCTTGGCTAACGAACGACCTTCTTGGCGACCCCACGCACGAGTCGGCGGGCATCGAGTCCGCGTGGAACTCTGGGGCTCATCCCTGAATCAGGATCCTCGTTTCCAGGGCCCAGAAGCTGATCTGGGCTGCAAAAAGTTCAACTGGTGTCCTCTCACCCCGACTTTGGTTTTGGAGGGCTTCGGCAAGTGCCGGAGCCTTCTGCGTTTAAGGCGAGTCCAAACGTGTCCTGTCACCCTCAGAGCAGGATCTGTAGGTTGAACTAGATTTTGCGGGCGATGTAAAATGCGTAGCTGTACCACCGGCCGTAGTCGTGGTAGAGAGACATTTCTGTCTCTTCCGCCTTGATGATGTTTCGTGCAGCACCGGTGTTTCCGTTCCGCTCCAAGAACGCCGGGAAGGCTGAACGCAGCGGCTCGTAGTAGTGCTGCTCCCAGCAGCCGCACGGTAAGAAGAAGATCCCGAGCGGTTCGTACCCCTCTTGCTCAACGAGTTGGAGCTTGGCCGAAGCGGTTGCGATTCCAGGGTACTCGTTGTTCCAATACGACTCGACTTCAGCGGGGCGATGGGCGGTCGTCCAAGTGATCTCCGAGACGGCTATGACGCCGTCTTGCCGAAGGTGCCGACGCCACGCGCGAAATCCCTCCACGAACCCCATGTTGTAAATCGCGCCTTCGGACCAGACCAAATCAAACTCTGCATCACTGAACGGCAGCGACTCCATCTGCCCGACCATCGGCTCGATGCGATCAGAGATTCCCCTGGCGGTAGCCTCCTCTCGCAAGCGTTCAACGAAAGGCTCAGCGAAGTCAACGGCAGTGATGTGCCCATTGAGCGTCTCTGCCAAGACGAAGCTGGATGCACCCGTTCCGCTTCCGATGTCGGCGATGGCGAGTTGCTTGTTGGGATTGAGTCGGGTGAGGTCGATTGCGCGACGCGTCTCTGCATCGCTGCCCGGCCCCTGTCGATCATTCCGAAGGTGTAAGTCGATGAGCAGGTCGAGATCGTTCATGCACCAAGAGTATTGCCGAAACTGTGCGAAGAGAGAATTTTCCGCGTTTCGAGACCCCAGAGCCTGATTCGAGCCATAAAGAGTTCAACTGGTGTCCTGTCACCCCGATTGGATCACGGGAAGGCTTCGGCAACTGCCGAATCCTTCTGTGTTTATGCGTAGTTCAATCTTGTCCTGTCAACCCAGGAGTGCCACATCGTGATTGAACTCACGCGGGACCGCTTGCGCTCCATTGGGTACCACGGCGAACCGATGCTCTCGGGTTCTGCCGTAAGCGGTACTTGCTCTTGCGAGACTCGCCCGCTCTGAGCGAGTGCCATGACGCGGCAGGGGCAGGTAGCACATGTGGTTTTTCTGTCTGGCTGTTGACGAAGCCTGGTGACCGGCTATTCTTCTGCTCATGAACTCGTCCCCGGTCCATCATCACCAAGCTCATCTGAACCACCCGCGTGGGTGCCGGTTGTGACTTTGGTCTGATGGATCCGTGATCTCAGATGAAAACGCCGGCCCCGAGCCGGCGTTTGTCGTTTTGGGTCCATTCCAAATCGAGCGCCGCGCCCGGGGCCTGAGGAGCCCCGAACGATGACACCGCTTGTCACTGCAAACATGGTCCGGTTCGCCCTTCCCAAAGGCCGGATGCAGAACGATGTACTCCGACTCCTGCGCGAAGCGGGAATTGGTATGTCCGCAACCGCGCGCAACTACAGGCCGTCGATTTCGCTCGATGGCTTCGAACTCAAGGTGCTTAAGCCGCGTGCGATCGTTGAGATGCTGGATGTCGGTGCTCGGGATTGCGGATTCGCGGGCGCCGACTGGGTGGTCGAAGCTGGCGCCGATCTTGTCGAACTTCTCGACACCGGGCTGAACCCGGTGCGGCTGATCGCAGCGGCACCCGAATCCTTGCTCGTTGATGGAGAACTACCCGCTCGTCCGTTGGTCATCGCGTCCGAGTACACCGAGCTCACCCGCCGGTGGATCGAGAGGCAGGGGCTCGACGCAACGCTGCTCAAGTCGTATGGCGCGACGGAGGTACTGCCCCCGGAGGACGCAGACTGTGTCGTGGACAACACGGCGACCGGATCGACTCTAAAGGCAAACAACCTCACGATTATTGACGAGTTGATGACTTCATCCACACGGCTGTACGCGTCGCGCAAGGCGATGGAGAATCCTCAGAAGAGAGTGCGAATCGACCGGCTCACACTGCTCGTGCGCGCTGTACTGGAAGCCAGGACCCGTGTAATGGTCGAGGTCAATGTCTCGTCGGATTGTCTGGATGCGGTGGTCGAGGCGCTTCCGTGCATGCGAGAGCCAACTGTGTCGGCGTTGCGATCCGATTCTGGGTTCGCGGTCAAGGCGGCGGTCCCGCGGGCGGATCTGACCCGGGTGATCCCAGCCGTGCGCCGGAGCGGTGGCACGGACATCGTCGTCACCACTCCCGAGTTGATTGTGCCATGATGCCTTCAGAAACGAAATCTGCGCAATGCGTGCTACGACCAGCGGAGCGACTCCGTGGGTTGTCGCCGTACGAGCCGCCGGCAAAGAGCACCTTTGTTGATCTTTTCCTGGACGCGAACGAGGGGAGGACTGCGGGCAGCACGCTCCGCAAAGCCCTGTCGAGCTTCGATGGATCGGAACTGTGTCGCTACCCGAGCACGATTGATCTTGAACGTGTGTTGGCCGACAAGTTCGGCATCGCGCCCGAGCGGGTCGTAGTCACCAACGGTGGCGACGATGCGATCGACCGTGTGTGCCGGGTTTCGCTCGAGCCGGGGCGTGAGCTGCTCATCCACACGCCGACCTTCGAGATGATCGAGCGGAGCGCTCGTCTCGCGGGCGGTTCGGTCCGCTCAGTTGAGTGGATGGGCGGCCGTTTCCCAGCGTCACGGTTTGCGGGTGTGATCTCATCAGAAACCTCGCTGGTTGCGTTGGTGTCGCCCAACAACCCGACGGGTGGGGTCATCTCACGCGGTGAGATGCAGGAAGTCATCGGTGCAGCTCGGAACGCCGGTGCACTCGTCATGGTCGATCTCGCGTATATCGATTTTGCGGACAACGACCCGACGCTCGACTTGCTCGACGAACCGAACGTCGTGCTGATCGGCACGTTCTCCAAAGCCATGGGATTGGCCGGGGTGCGGGTCGGGTACGCGTTGGCGTCACCCGCCGTCGCGGGCTGGTTGCGGACCGTGGGAGGGCCCTATCCGGTCTCGGGCGTGTCGGCGGCGCTGGCGGCTGGGACCCTCGCGGGAGAGTCAGCTCAGCGAACGTACATCGATCAGGTTCGCTCGGAGCGAGAGGAGCTCAAAGAACTACTTCAAGGATACGGCCGAGAAGTAATGGAATCGCAGGCGAACTTTGTGACCGCAAAGTTCAACGATGCGGTGACTATGCAGCGATGCCTGGAATCGCTGGGAATCGCGGTGCGGGCGTTCCCGGCTCGCCAAGATCTCAAGGGATTCCTTCGCATCACCTTGCCCGGTGATCGTATGGCTTACGAGAGGCTCCGCCATGCGATACGGACCATATTTGCACCGGAAGCGATTCTGTTCGATCTCGACGGGGTACTTGCGGATGTAAGTGATTCATATCGAAGCTCGATCATCGAGGCAGCATGCTCGTTTGGTGTTGAGCTGACACACAACGATATCTCCGCCGCGAAGCGTGCCGGCAACGCGAACAACGATTGGGAACTCACAAAGCGACTGGTCGAAGATCGCGGCATTACGTGTGAGCTGGCCGAGGTCATTAGTCGGTTCCAGCGGTTCTATGAAGGGACGGACGGCGGGCCGGGCTTGCGCGAGTCCGAAAGGCTCATCCCTGATCCAACGACGCTGCGCCGATTCGGCGAACGCTTTGTGATGGGAATCGTCACCGGGCGCCCGAGGAAAGAAGCGGAGTGGTTTCTGAATCGCGCTGGCGTGCGTGGGCTGTTCGCGACGCTAGTTTGCATGGAGGATGCGCCGGCGAAGCCTTCGCCCGAACCGGTGCGGGCTGCGATGAAGGCGCTCGGTGTCGATCGGGCCTGGATGATCGGTGATACGCCCGATGACATCATGGCCGCCCGCACCGCGCGAGTCGTCCCGATCGGCGTGGTTGCCCCGGGTGAGGGGAGCGATGCGAGAGCCGCGATGCAGCTCGCCGGTGCTGCGGCGGTTATCAGCAGAATCAGTCAGATCGAGGAGATGATCCGATGAGCAACCGAACCGCAACCATTCAGAGAGCCACGCGCGAAACACGGGTCGAGGCCGCCCTCGATCTCGACGGGACCGGACAGGCGTCCATCAGCACAAGGCTTGGGTTCCTTGACCACATGCTGACCGCGTTGGCGACGCATGCGCGGATCGACATAGAACTCGAATGCACTGGCGACCTTGAAGTTGACGATCACCACACTATTGAAGACTGCGCGATCGTGCTCGGCGCAGCCGTACTGGAGGCGATCGGCCAGAAGCGAGGCATCCGGCGTTTCGCTTCCGCCTACGCGCCGCTCGATGAATCGCTCGCGCGGGTTGTCGTTGACATCTCGGGAAGGCCCTTCGCAGGGATCAATCTTGATCTCAAACGCGACGCCATCGGTGCCGTGAGTTGTGAGAACATCGGGCATTTCTTTTCATCGTTTGCCATGGCAGCGAGACTCACGCTGCACGTTGACGTGTTGCGCGGCGAGAACGATCACCACAGGGCAGAAGCCGCGTTCAAAGCACTCGCGCTCGCGTTGCGCGAAGCAGTCGTGGTCGACGCTGGCTGCGATGTGATTCCATCGACGAAGGGGCTGCTGTGATGGAGCCGATCGTGATCGTCTCGACGGGTGTTGCCAATATCGCATCGGTCTCCGCGGCGATCCGCCGGTGCGGTTTCGATGTCGAGTTGACCGATGAAGCGGCACGCGTCAGCGATGCCGAGCGTGTGGTGCTCCCGGGTGTTGGGTCGTTTGAAGCTGGGATGGAGTGTCTTCGCGACCGCGGGCTTGACAGCGTCATCGGAGATCGCGTTGCGGCGCAGCGTCCGCTCTTGGCGATCTGCCTTGGGCTGCAACTTCTTTGCAAATCATCGGAGGAATCTTTGGGAGTTGACGGCATCGGCGCGATTGAGGCGGACGTTCGCCGCGTCCCAGTTGGTATGCGTGTGCCGCAGTTCGGGTGGAATCGCGTCGAAGTATCAGAGGCATCGGCGATGGAAAGCGGGTACGCCTACTACGCCAACTCCTTCTGCATCATTGACCGTCCCGATGGCTGGACGGTCGCGACATCGACGTACGGCCGCGAGTTCGTTGCGGCGTTGGTGCGAGGCCCAGTCCTGGCGTGCCAGTTTCACCCCGAACTCTCTGGTACCTGGGGCTCCCAGCTCATAAGGCGATGGCTGATGCGGGAGGAGGTTGGCTCGACATGCTGACAAAGCGGATTATTCCGTGTCTCGATGTTCGAGACGGGCGCGTGGTTAAGGGTGTGCGATTTACGGGGCTCCGTGACGCGGGTGATCCGGTCGAGCAGGCTGCACGCTACCAATCGCAGGGGGCGGACGAGATTGTCATTCTGGATGTGTCGGCGACGCCCGAAGGGCGGGCAACCGGAATCGAGACTGTCGCCGCCTTGAGAGAAGTGCTCTCGATCCCATTAACCGTGGGTGGCGGGGTACGCTCGGTTGCTGATGCGGAGCGACTTTTGGGTGCCGGCGCGGATAAGGTCGCTGTGAATACCGCGGCCGTCGAGCGTCCTGCGATTCTTTCCGAGTTGGCGCGACGCACCGGTTCGCAATGTGTTGTGCTCGCGATCGACGCGGCTCGCCAACCGGGTCAATCTGGATGGGAGGTCGTGACACGATCCGGCGTGAATCGCTCTGGCCTCGATGCCGTTCAATGGGCACGCGATGCCCAGCAGCTCGGCGTAGGCGAGGTTCTGCTGACAAGCTGGGATCGCGATGGCACGGGCGACGGGTACGACCTCGAACTTCTCGGCGCGATGTCGGCGGCAGTGGATATCCCCATCATCGCGTCGGGCGGTGCGGCGGGATCTGACCACATGCTGGCGGCATTCCAGGCGGGCGCGGATGCAGTGCTCGCGGCATCGATATTTCATGATGGAATCAACACGGTCACAGATATCAAAGCGTCGCTTGCAGCGAAAAATGTGGAGGTGCGGTTGTGATTATCCCTTCGATTGACTTGATGAATGGTAATGCGGTTCAGCTCATCGGCGGTGCGGAGAAGGTGCTCGATGCAGGCGATCCACGCACGATCGCAGACCACTTCGGTCTCGTCGGAGAAATCGCGGTGATTGACCTTGATGCCGCCCTCGGGCGCGGCTCAAACGAGTCTGTCGTTCGTGACCTCATCTCGCGTGCGCCCTGCCGTGTAGGAGGCGGGATACGTGATGCGGGAACGGCAACTCGCTGGCTCGACGCCGGGGCGAAGAAGGTCATCCTCGGCACCGCCGCATGCCCAGAGGTGCTCAAGGAACTGCCGCGAGAGCGGGTGATCGTCGCGCTAGATGCCCGCGACGGGGAGGTCGTGACTGAGGGGTGGACGAAGGGCACCGGGGCCTCGGTCGAGGATCGGATCACGGAACTCCGCGACTATGCCGGTGGATTCCTCGTGACCTTTGTTGAGCGAGAAGGGCGGATGCAGGGGCTGCCCATGGACCGCGTAGGACGGCTCGTTCGGCTGGCAGGACCAGCCCGATTGACCGTCGCGGGCGGCGTGCGGACACCCGATGACATCACGGCGGCGGACCGTGCGGGTGCAGACGCCCAGGTTGGCATGGCCCTGTATACGAGAGCATTCGATCTGGCTGATGGGTTCTGTGCTCCCCTTCGATCTGACCGGCCCGATGGACTCTGGCCAACAGTCGTGACGGATCCGTCGGGGCGAGCACTCGGGTTGACGTATTCGAGTATTGAATCAGTTCGTGCAGCGTTTGAAATGCGGCGCGGCGTGTACTATTCACGTTCGCGTCAGGGTGTGTGGAAGAAAGGTGAGACCAGCGGCGCTACCCAGGAACTGCTCGCAGTCACAACCGACTGCGACCGCGACGCCTTGCGGTTCACAGTCCGGCAACGCGGCCGTGGGTTCTGCCACCTCGGGACAGATACTTGCTTTGGGCAGCTCGCTGGATTCGGTGCTCTCGACCGGACCGTTGCTTCTCGCACAGCTGATGCGCCATCCGGTTCGTATACGGCGCGACTGCTCAACGATCCCGAGTTGCTCAAGAGCAAGTTGATCGAAGAATCGACCGAGCTCATCGAGTCTTCAACACCGAGTGGTGCCGCAGGCGAAGCGGCGGATGTCATCTATTTTGCGGCTGTTGCCGCGCACTCTCGCGGGGCATCGCTCGCTGATGTCGAACGCTGTCTCGACCGTCGCTCGTTGCGCGTGACCCGGAGGCGCGGCGATGCCAAGCTCGCACAAAAGAAGGAAGTGGAGTCATGACCCTCCTAAAACAGATTTCGCCTGATCGGATTGCGCGAGAGCTCCGCCCGCCCGTGGATCAAACCACACTCGCGGCTACAGACGAGATCGTGCGGAGCGTCCGTTCAGACGGTTCGGCTTCCATCAGGAGCTATGCCGAGCGGTTCGGGGAGCGTGCTCCGTGCGATCCGCTCGTGCTGGGGCGCAAGGAGATGCGAGCGGCGCTCGACGCGATTTCTCCAGATAATGTCAGACTTCTAGAACGGACCGCCGAGCGGATTCATGTCTTCGCACAGTCGCAGCGTGATGCTATCAGGGAGCTTGATGTCGCGATTCCCGGCGGGCGGGCAGGTCACACCATCGAGCCGGTCGAATCCGCCGGATGCTACGCGCCAGCGGGGCGGTATCCGCTGCCGTCCTCGGCGCTCATGACGGCGGTGACAGCCCGCGTCGCGGGGTGCGATCGAGTCGTGGTTGCTTCCCCCGGTGCGCAGCCCATCATGCTCGCGGCGGCAGCGATTGCTGGAGCGGATGAGTTCCTAGCGGTCGGCGGTGCCCATGCGATCGCCGCGATGGCCTACGGCTGTGTGGAAATGCAAGCCTGCGATGTGATTGTGGGGCCCGGAAACAAATGGGTCACCGCGGCCAAGCAACTCGTCAACGGCGTCGTGGGGATCGACATGCTCGCTGGGCCGTCCGAACTGCTCGTCATCGCCGATGACTCAGCGGACACTGATCTTATCGCAGCCGATCTGCTCGCCCAGGCTGAGCACGACACGGACGCGGTCCCGATGCTCGTCACCACGTCCTGCGCGGTCGCGGCCGCCGTCGAGGAGGCGTTGGCTGTCAGGCTGGAAACGCTCCCGTCGCGAGCCACGGCTCTTGAGGCGCTCGAAAATGGGTTTGTCTGCGTCGTTGAGTCTCTGGACGAGGCCCGTGCAGCCGCAGATACGATCGCGGCCGAGCACTTGGAGATCTTGACGGACGATCCTCAGCAGTTTGCCGACGCGGTTCGCAACGCCGGGGCGTTGTTCATAGGAGCGGCGAGCGCTGAAGTGTTCGGAGACTACGGCGCGGGCCCGAATCACACACTCCCAACTGGAGGAACCGCCAGATTTCAGGCAGGCCTTTCCGTCATGCACTTCCTGAGACTGCGGAGTTGGATGCAGATCGACAACACGAGCCAAGCACGAGATCTCTGTAGTGATGCCCGTCGCCTCGCAGGAATCGAGGGTCTTCTCGGGCACGCCGCCTCAGTGCAAGCCAGAAAACTCTGGAGCGCGTGAGTTTCACCGCGAAATCAGATTCCGGGTTTCTGGCCCCCAGAGACCGATCTGGATCGCGAAAAGTTCAACTGGTGTCCTCTCACCCCGATTCAGCACTCCAGACGACCTCGGCATTTGCCGAGGTCGCTTGTGTTTTTGGCACCATTCTTTCAGCAGAACTCGTATAACTCGCAGACTGCTGGTTGGCTGACTGCAGTGTCGAGACCGTTACAAATGTGCAACTCTGATGTGTACGCAGCGATATATTTGTCCATGCGTCTGCGTCTTATCATCGTGTGCCTGATCGCAACCTTGCCCGCTTGCACGCGGCAGGAGGCTGTTCCTGCCCCTGTGTCGGAAGAACTGTCGAGCGAACGCACCGCGCCGCCTGAAGCGGGTGACATTGTTAACCAACTCGATAAAGGCATCTTCTACATCTATCAGGCTAAGGACTCGGTCTATTGGTTTGGGAGTGATGGGCAGGGTGTGTACCGCTTTGACGGGAAGGAGCTCGTTCGGTACACCACCGCGCATGGACTGAGCAGCGACAGGATCCGCGGCATTCAGGAGGATCGCTCGGGGAATATCTTCGTGTGTGGTGAGGGTGGGGTGAGCAGGTTTGATGGCCATGTGTTCAACAAGCTCAACGCTCTGGACTCGACTGAGAGCGAGTGGGGGTTAGGGCCGGACGATTTGTGGTTCCCGGGCGGGCAGGATTCAGGTGTGGTTTACCGCTGGGACGGCACATCGCTGCACAGGCTTTCATTTCCCAAGACCCAGGCTGGCGAGGCGCACATTGCTGAGTTCCCGCGATCGAAATATCCCAACGCAAAGTACAGCCCGTATGATGTTTACACTGTTTTCAAGGACAGCAAGGGACACATCTGGTTTGGCACAGCAGTTCTCGGCGCATGCCGCTATGACGGAACAACCTTTGTCTGGGTTGGCCACGGCGAAAACGGTAGTTTCGGCGTGCGTTCCATCGTCGAGGATAGGGATGGTAAGTTCTGGCTCAGCAACGCGGTGAGTCAGTTTGCCGAGGATCCGAATGTCGTGGCTGAACCGGATTTGCCGCGCTATCGCAAAGAGCCGGGTGTCGCAACCGAGGCGGACCCCTACTCGATCTTCTTGTCAACTGTCAGGGACAAGAGCGGCGTTCTGTGGATGGCGACACTCAGTAACGGTGTGTTTCGGTACGACGGATCCGACTGGACCCATTACCCGGTCGTGCATAATGAAAAGCCCATTTGGGTTTATTCGATCTATCAAGACCGACAGGACAAACTGTGGCTCGGCACCCATGAGCACGGGGTCCACAGATTCAACGGAAGCAGATTCGAGAAGTTCGAGTTCTGATGCGATCGGTCGCGGAACACTTGGATCGGTGTCATCGCGAAGACGCGCGAGAAATCGTTCGCAAAGTCCGCCGCAAGATCTGATCGGAACCGAGTCATGTTCAATCCGACTCGCACCGATGTCGCGGCGCAACAAGAGTTCGCGATTCGAGATCCCAATGACCGATCTGGGCCAGAAAAAGTTCAGGTGGTTTCCTGCCACCCTGATTTTGCAGATCGGTCAAGTCCTTCAGCAAATGCGCCGGAGGTGTTTTCATTCTGGGCCAAACAGTGACGATGCCTATGTCGAAGCTCTGAATCCCTTTCAACTTACACGGACCATCCTGAGCAAACCGGACGAATGAGCGACTGGTTATACTCAGCAACAACGATCTGTAGTGTGCTTTTGAGTTGGAGGTCGGGTGAAGGAAGGGATGAATTGGACCGTGTTCGAGGCTCACCGCGCCACCGAGATGCGCGGGGCTCTTCGACTCCGTTCTTTGCGGCCGAATTCGCCGCGATTGGGGTGCGGGCGCTACACCATTGCCTTGTTGACGTCAGTGTTTTTCATGTCCATCTTCGCCGTGTCATCTGTGGTTGCGCAGGACGGGCTCGTGGAAGCGAGGCGCGACTTCCAAACTCGGCTGATCGAGGAACGGCACGAGGACCGTCCGTTGGAATCGCCTCCGTCGGACATCTATTCGCTCGTCCAATACGAGTCACCTTCCGGCCCCATGCGAGCCTATCTGTCTGTTCACACCGATATTGAGCCGGGAGAGCGCCGGCCCGCTGTCGTGTGGTTGACGGGTGGATTTCCCGCTGCACGCGGTGGCAAAGGAATCTGGACGCTGGCGGCTGTAGAGAACGACCAGTCCGCATCGGCCTATCGCGATGAAGGTGTTGTGATGCTCGTGCCGACCGTACGAGGCACCGCCGACAACCCGGGTGTGCAAGAGGCGTTTTTCGGCGAAGTCGACGATGTGTTGGCCGCCGCCGCGTACCTGCGTTCGCTGCCGATGGTCGACCCCGATCGCATCATCCTCGCGGGTCACAGCACCGGGGGCACGCTGGCCCTGCTCGTGGCAGAATCAACAGATCTTTTTTGTGCTGTCGTCTCGTTCGGACCGGTTGCGCGAGTCACCGATTACGGCGGGCGGACCTGGCCGTTCGATCCCGACGACCCCGATGAGGTGCGGCTGCGCTCTCCGCTGTACTTCCTCGATGCCATCAGAACGCCAACTCTGGTTGTGGAAGGCGATCGAGCGAACATAGAAGACCTTGTGCTGATGGACGAAGCGACGGACAATCCGAACATTCTTTTCGTCTCGCTCAAGGACGAGGACCACTTCACGCCGCTTGCACCTGTAAACCGGTGGCTTGCGAGAAAAGTGAGGCGAAGAGGAGATGTGGATTTCCGACTCTCGGCAACCGACCTGCACGGTGTCGTGCAAACATTCTACCGAGCGCAGCGTGAAGCACGAGACCTGCGATTGCTCGCCGACCAACGGGCGGATGGGATCGCGCTGGGCGAGACTGTCACGCTTGAGTTCATTTGTGATCTCCGCACCTTGACGCGTCTGGATGCCGTGCGTGCTGCCTTTGACGGCTTCATGCCTGGCACCGTCACTGAACTGGTTGATGCGCATGACCGTCCGTACTTGCAGCTGCGATGGCGCCGCACGATGGCCCTTGTCCCGCAAGAGATTTTCGATGCCTCAGCCGATTTCAGCGCCGCCTGTCGGTCCGCCTGGGTACGGGATCGTGGCTGGGAACTCCCCGCCGATGGTCCCTGAATATCGGTCACCGGGGCGGTGCACGACCAGCGTTTGAGGCCATCGATAGGACGCAGCTTAAATGCGCCCAGTGGCTAGCAGACATTGGCAAATGTTCGAAGGCGTGGTCATGGTTCGATGCAGATTTGGCAGGTCAGGCGAGAAGAGCCTGTCGTGTGAAGTCGATTCTGTTCCGGCATCGATGGCGTCGTGCGTGACGACAAGGCGGTTCCAAACAAAGTGCGGGAGACTGGCTTCTTCGTGGCCGTGTTTGCAACGGGACAGACGCCGCTGAGGCGAGAGGACTTGGCCAGCGGTCGAAAGTCGCTGGTCATTGCGTGTTATAGGGGGGGTTACAAGGAACCGATCGCGATCATCCGTAACCTAGACTGAAACGACTGTGCGTTGCAAGTTCATGGATCATGCACAGCGACCTTACGAACTGCTGTCCGTATCTTCGGGTGGTAAGGGCTCGCCGGTCAATTCGTATCGCACACGCTCACCGAGTAGGCGCTCGATACTCGTCGGACCCTGGTCACCGAGAGCCTGAACATGCCTGCGCGCGTCGTCGACTGAGTAGCCTTGGTACCGGACCAGGTAAGCCGTGTACAGAGTCCGCACGCGTCCGCCACGGCTGCAATGGACAAGCACATCGCCGTCGTGATCCTTCAGGGCCGCGGCGAAAGCGTCAACATCTGCAGGGCTGTATCCGTCGTCTCCGCCCAATGGTAGATGCGTGTAGCCCATGCTCAATTCATCAAGAACGCCAGGTTCATCGAACGAAAGCCCGTCCATCTCACCTTGCGTACGGCAGTTGACGACTGCTTGCACACCTTGCGCTTGCAGATCGTGTAGTTGCGACTGCGACACCTGCCCGGAGAGAATCACCCTCCCGCTCCGATGCAGTTCCGCGTCCGCCATTGGAGTGGGATTCTGCGTCGCGGTCGTCGCACAACCGCCCACACTCAGCAGACAGAACAGTCCGATGACTGAGAGCACACGCGAACATACTCGTTGATCAACTCGAAACGGGATGCGGCGATTGCGGTCGATCTGAGTTTTCATTCTGGTTTTCCTTTAACTGTGCTCAAGGTGCGTACTGCGCATGGACTGGATCCAACGATCAGTTTTGAGAGTATCAACTGAGGACTTAGCCGGTCGTCACCGCAATGTAACTCAGCACTCACAACTCGCGTCATGGCGAGCCAACGGTGGCAAACGCGTCGCTTGCTCGCTTGGTGCTTTGGTTTGGCAAGACACTGGTGAACTTGAACACCTGACTGCGGGCAGTTGTTGGACGCGTGCCGGTCGATCGTTACCTTCTCGCACTGAAGACAGAACGCAGATCATCAGAGCCGGTCGTTCGTATCTCAGTGGGGACACTACGAGTTTGACGACAGTGCCTCATCAAGTGCCTTAAGAGCGAGAGGCCAGTTCTCTTGGTGTCCGTCGCGTGACTTGTCGGAAGCAAAACCGAAGTGGGTGAGATGAACTTCTGTGGCTGAACCCTTTGGAGTCAGTCGAATCAGTAAGACTGTCTCCGCACCTTCGGTACCTTCGCGCGAGCCATTGCCGGTGATCCAGGTCATTTCGATGCGTTCGTGTTTGACGATCTCGAGGAATCGGCCGTAGTGAGGATGCCTTCCCCATTCGTCGCGGTTGTAGAAAAAGTAGGGCCTTCCCAGTTCTGGCACCATGGCGAGTGTGCCGGGCTGGGCAAACCATGTGTCGAAGCGATCAGTCCATGCGGCGAATACATCTTGAATGCTGGCATTGACTGTGTGACTGCAGGTCGCTTGCAGCGGTCGATTGGTCAGATCAGGGCGTGGGATTTGGTTCACGAGTGCCTCCTGATGAACTGCGTACCTTTGATGCAGAACGAATGTTTGATCATAGTTGATCCCACCCCCAGATCTGCATTTGAACATTTCGATCGAGCGTGTGCTTGCTGACTTTGAGTGTGAGCAGGATTCGGCCTCGATGGTGGGCTTCGTGGGCGATGAAGTAACTCAGCGTGGTGAAAATGCCGCGTTTGAAGCCTCGTCGTTTGGGTGCTTCGGCGAGTACATCGGTGAGCAGCGTGCGGATGGCGGCATCGGATTGTCTGAAGGCCTTCCGTAGCATTGAGCGTGAAGGTTTGGCGGTCGTGTCCAGTTTGACGATGCCCTCTGCGAGGTCTTTGGCCCGTTTTTCAAGGTGTGCGAGACGCAGATTGTGCATGTGGGCGAGTTCGCCCGAGACACCTCGGCCGCCACGGGTTGACAGTGTTGCGTGGAGACCCTCATCGGACACGGTATCCAGGATCAGACGATTGATCGTGCAGTTGGTGTCCCATGCGGTGGCGAGTTCGGCGGATTGATTCGTCATCTGAACCTCCTGACAGGTTGCAGTTTCAATCAGAGATCGTTCACTCGCGATTTTATGGACTGCCGACCTCGGATGGGAGTTGGGTTGTGAATGCTCGGCTCGAACAATCGCCGAGCACGAAGCGCTCCTGGTGTGCTGGCCAATGCAGCGTGAGTGATCGATCACCCGGTCTGTACGCAGCGACATAGAGCGTGCCCGATGCCTGAGCGTAGTTTGTACGCCAGAGCGGCGGTTGAAGAAAAGTGTCAATGGCTTGGGTAGCCGTGGTGGGGGTCGCGAGGAGTGATTCGAGCGTGCTCAGGCGTTCGACGCTTTTTGTTGAGGCACAATACTCCGGCCATTCGATTGTCGTTTGATGATTGGTCGAGGCTCGCTTGGTTACAAACCTGGTGGGCGAATCGGGGCTCGCATAGGCGGTGACGAAGGAGCCGTGCACATCGACGACGACGAAGGTATAGGGCATGTAGACGGGGATGCGTTTGAGTGCGTGTGTTGCGTCCTCGACGGTTGCGCAGGTCTCGAGGATGTATCGGTTGATCAACGGGGCTGCAAAACCGTCTCCGACGGTGTTTCGGCCGCCGAACGCGAGCGCGATGGCGAGGCCGTGGTCGTTCATGCCATCGAGCGCCCCCCAGAGGCAATCGGCCAGCGCGATGGTGTTGTTGCCGAGCCAGGCGCTGTGCAACACAAGGTCATCGAGTAGATTCGGGTGGTGGTCGTAACTGCGGATCAGGACGGGGCCTTGATCGTCGAGCACAAACTGCGAGCACGCTCGGACGATGCGGGGGGGGTTGTAGAGTGCGAGGAACTGCTGGATTTCTTCATCGCAGCCAAACGCATGGATGAGTTGTTCGAACACGGGCACCAACTCGGGCATGTACTGCTGGAGTTTGCCGACGCTGACCTGCGCTGAAGGCGAGCCGGTTCGATGCATCCACTTCCGATAAGCCGGCCAATATTTGGCGAAGATTGGTGCGAGTGCGGCACCGGTTGGTTCGTCTCGGATTGCCCGAAATGAGATGGTGGACGGGACATCGTGATCGGTCATAGCAACTTGAACTCGCCGGGCTCGATACCTGATTCGTGTTTGTGTTCTGGGGTGAGAGGGGTACCTTTGTAGGCTGCCTGAATGCCGCGCGTCCAGGTTTTGGCCCGTTCGGTGAGTTCAAAGTCGTCGGTCATGAATCGACCCGGGCTCACCAGGATACCGAGGTCTGCGCCGTTGTACAGGTAGTCGCCCTGACCGGAGATACGCAGGAAGAAAGCGCGGTTTTCGTGCTGCACTGTTCGGCGATGCGTCTGCATGCGAACATGTTGGATCTCTCCATGGTCGTTGATCTCCCAAAGACCCGATGGGGGGGCGTGTGTGATGTGCCGTAAATCGTCGCCGGTGTACTTCATGACGAGTTGCGACCAAGAGTCGATATTGTCTGGATCGGCCCAGCGCGCGTTGAGCTCGGCGACATCAATCTGTGCGTCAACACCCATCCACTCAAGCAGATGGAAGAGAAAGAGCGGGGCATCGGCGTGTGCAAACGAGGCGAGGTTGGTCATGGAACTCGCCCCGGTGATACGAGGGTTGCATTCGCCGAGATAGACCTTGCCAGCGTCGAGATCGGTGAGGAAGTCGAGTTCGAAGTAGCCGCGGTAGCCAAGTGCGCCGAGTTCGTTGCCGAACGCCATTGCGGCATCTCGGGCTTGTTCGCGCGTTTCGGCATCAAATGCGCCGGCGAAGACTTCGTTGCCGCACCAGCCGCCGCGGTACGGGGTGAGTTCTTTGAAGCCGACCAGTTCGGTCATGAGCGGGCCGACGATTGTGCCTTCTCGTGTGACACATGCTTCGAGTGCAGCCCCTCTGCAGCGGATGCGTTTCATGATTTTGACTTCGGGCGCTTCGGTAATTTCTTCGGCGTATTTCTCGAAGTCGGCTTCATTCGAGATGAAAAAGGTGGTGTGACCGGAATCGCCGTATGCGGTCTGAATGACGAGGTCGTCACCGAGGTCCATGGTGACCTCGCGGAGTGTTTTGTAAGAGTCGACTTTGGCGAGCACATTGGGGACAGATTGCACGCCGGCGCGGTCGGCGATGCGCGTTGTCTCGACTTTGTCGTCGATCTGATTGCGCAGGGCGGCGGATGGGAAACACACCTCAAGACCGAGTTGCTTGCACAACGATTCGGTCCTTTCATCGAACATTAGGAAGACCGCTTTGCCGCCCTTGCCGCGTTTGCGGATGAACTCGGCGACAGCCGGGTGAGCGAGCAGGTAGTTGTTGATGTCTTCGATGGAAGTCCAGGGTTCGTGTTCGATTTCCGGCGGGACGAAGACATTTGGGTGTTGGCCATCAAAGCAGTCGATCGCGTTGATATAGGTAAAGCCGCGCACCCATTCGTCCATGCCGAGCAGGTTGAACGGGGTTGCACTGATGAAATACACCGGCTCGGTGTTGCGGTAAAAGAACCGACGCAGGTCGGAGATACCTCGGAGTTCTTTCGCTGTTGGCTGGTGCGCTTGATCAGAAGCCAGCGGCTTGGCACCGGTGAGAAGCGATTCTTCAGCCTTGTTGACAGCGGTTCCGGTCGCTTGGCTCGTGCTCATGGGTTCATCCTTGTGGCGGTTGCGTTCATTCGTGTGTTTGACGGGCTTTGCTCAAGCGCTTGCGGGGTGAACACTCGGAGCCCCTTGACCGGGTCATACCCGTGAATCTCTTTGACATCGAGTGCGAGCAGGTATGAGAGGATCTCGTGGCTGACGACTTGACCGGGCACGAGAATCGGGAACCCCGGTGGATAGGGGGTGACGAAGGCAGCCGAAACATATTCGTGCCCGTTTTCGATGCGATTGAGTGTGCTGTGATCGAGTCCGATGAGGTCGATGTTGTCTTCGTCGTAAGCGAGGAAATAGGCACGGCGAAGATCGCCCTCGGGCGTTGGCGCGTCGTCAGGTTTGAAAGCGGCATGGAACCGGCTGAAGTTTGGGAGCGGTGGCCCTTCGATCAGTGAATCGACGCGCGCCGAGTGGCGAGCGAGCCCTGAGTCGCTTTCGACAGAAAGTCGATCGGCGATATCGAGCGATATCTCGACGAGGGTTTCGACGAGGTAGGCGATGTCGCCGCGGGTCGTGCCGATATTGGGCATGAACAAAGCGGTGTTGCGTGATGTCTTGTTGATCTGAATGTCGTACTTGTCCATGAGCAGATGACGGAAGGTGTCGCCATCCATGCCGGTTGCGCCAATGTAAAGCGTCACCCGTGTCGGGTCGAGCGTAAACTCGTCCATGCGGTACGCGCGGTCGAGTTGCCCCCACCCGTGTTCCTGATCGTAGTAGAAACTGAGACCTGACGGACGGTGCTCGGCAGGGATCATGTCTTCAGGTCGAAGCACGGTAAAGAATCGTGCGATATCAGGGTGTTCACTGATACGCTGGCGGAGCGTCATGGCGAGCCCGATGGTCTGCTCGACCATTTCGAATCCTTCGAGTTCGACCTGACGCCGGCCGACATCGAGCGACGCAACAATTTGATAGTTGGGTGATGTCGATGTGTGGGTCATGAAGGCTTCATGAAAGGAGTCCGCTGCTTTTTGCTCGAAGTCTTCATCGAACACATGAATCATCGACCCCTGTCGAAGGGAAGTGAGCGTCTTGTGCGTTGATTGCGTCGCGTAGACACGAATGCGGACTCTGTGTGGATCAACGAGCGCGTCTGCATCGCTTGCAGATGCGGTGGATTCCTGCGATTCGGCGAATCGTGTCTGATATTCTTCGGAACGGAATCTGCGGCGAAGTCGTGCTGCTGCGTCCATCGCGGTTCGGCGGCGAAGTGTTGGGCTGAATCGCGCATAGGCAAACCAGGCTTCGTCCCACAGGAATATCATGTCGGGTTTGATGGCGAGGACGCGCTCCATGACGCGTTCGGGGTCGTAGGTGAGGCCATCAAAGGTGCAGTTCGTCAGGATGAGCATTTTGACCTGATCGAGTTTGCCATTGGCTTTGAGATCGAGCAGTTGTCGTTCGATTTCTTCGAGCGGGACGGCGCCGTACATCGAGTATTGCGGCAATGCGTAGGAGTCGAGATAGACGGTCATCGCACCCGCAAGGACGAGCGCGTAGTGATGCGATTTATGGCAATCACGATCCACGAGCACGATGTCGCCAGGCTGAATCATGGCTTCGGAGACGATTTTGTTTGCTGTTGATGTGCCATTGGTAACGAAGAACGACTGGCGTGCCCCGAATGCGCGGGCGGTGTTGTCCTGTGCCTTTTTGATCGGGCCGCGCGGCTGGAGCAACGAATCGAGCCCGCCGGAGGTGGCGGAAGTTTCAGCCATGAATATGTTCGGGCCGTAAAACTCGAGAAGGTCTTTGGCCCAGTGCCCGCTGCTCATGGACTTCCCACGCGCGATCGGCAGTGCGTGGAAGACACCGGTCGGTTTGGCGCTGTACTTGCGCAAGGCATCAAAGAATGGCGCTTCGAATCTCGACCGAATGCCCTTGAGAATGCTGAGGTGTTGTTCCATGTGCTGTTCGAGGCGGTAGAACACACGGCGGAAGTTGCGACCAAGGTTGCCCGCGACGCGGTCGAGCGGCGCGTCGGTGACGAGAAACAGGTCAATCTCAGGCCGTAGTTTTTTAATGAGTTTGGCGAGTTCCACGCTTCGATCCAGCCCGAAGCAGGTTGGCATGGAGTCAGGTGTGAGGATGTCGAGGTACCGTTGGAGCGCCGGGTCTTTGTGTTCGGTACGGAACGCGTAGTTGTATCGCAGAAAGACGGTTTGAATGGTCCAGTTGAACTGCACCGCGATAAGTGCGTCTTCGAGCGATGGGACTGAGAGAACGCTATAGACGAACTCGTCGGAATCGCGTCGGCAGGATCGCAGTCCATCGCGGAGTTCTTCGCCGTCGTAGCCATCGACGCCATCAACCACGAGGACTTCAAAGTACGGTTTGCCGGCTTTGGTGTGCGGTTTTGAATGTGGTGTTTTTCGTTCGTCGCGATGATCTTCGTCGTCGTTGGTCGCGATGTCCGTGTGGCGTCTTCGATAGGCATCGCCGACGAGGAGGCGTGCGAGTTCGCGTGTTTCGGATGCGAGGTCGGCGTATTCGCCATGCGCCAAGAGTTCGGCGAGTCGCGCCATTCGATTCGGACCGGGGAACGCCCAGAACGACTCAAAAGTCACAAGTCGGTTGAGACTCTGCTCGACGAGTGACCGGGGCTCTGTGAGGTCGCGATTTTCGCGGCTGAACTCTTTAAGCCATGCACACCGCGATTGGAGATCGTTCCAAGTGTCCAGCCTCAACTGCGGTGCGCTGTAAGGCCCTGGCTGCTGTGACGCTGTCGTCGGGCTGAGTGACATTATGGGTTCCCTGCGGTTGAGGGAGCCGAATGAGGCTGGCTGGGCGTGCTCGGTGGCGTTGGCGCAGGTTGGATCGGTGCTTCTGCTGTGATAGGTGCGGCACCGGCGGCGATGCCGGCCCGCGAGCCGCGAGCCATTTTCTCGAGCGGGCCGAGTGTGTCGAGGTATGCTGCTTGACCAGAAGAACGGTCGTAGACCGTGAAATCGACGGCCCGATCTCGAAAACTCTTGAGCGGTTGGCCGAGACCTTTGAGTCCGACCTCCCGTGATCGGCGAACACGGTCAAGGTCGAGCTCGATCGGCAGCATTTCTTCGTTGCTGCCTGCCTGATAGAGCACATCGCCGGTGGGGGAGACAAGAAGTGATCGTCCGTTCCCGCCGTCGCCGATGCCATTGATATCGATGACATAGCACTGGTTCATGGCGGCTGTTGCGCGCACGATCGAGAGTTCAACATCGCGATCGATGCTGCCGGTGAGTGTTGGGTGCAAGATGACCTCAGCACCCATCGCGGCGAGCGTGCGCGAAGTTTCGGGCATCCACATGTCATAGCAGATGCTGAGTCCGAACCGGCCGATGTCTGGGACATCGAACACGCAAAATTCGGTTCCCGATTCCACACCGGTTTCGTAGGGCATGAACGGAAACATCTTGCGGCACCTGCTGATGACTTGGCCGGTCGGGTCGATCACCGGTGCCGTATTGAAAATGCCGGTTGGTGTGGACTCATAGAGAGAGCCCGGTATCAGCCAGATGGAGTGTTTGGCGGCGAGTCTGCAATAGGTCTCTTCGACCTCGCTCGGGAGCGGGACCGCGTTGCCTGTCCACCCGCCGAAGGTGGCGAGTTCGCTGACAAGCACCATCTGAACCCAAGGGTACAGATGGACGAGCATCTCAATGCGATCGCAAATGTGCGGCAAATTTGACTGGCGACCGGAGATATTGAGTTGGAGGCCTGCGACAGCGAACGGATGCATGGATTATCCTCCAGAACCGACGCGTGCCGGTTGGTTGGTGTGTGATGCAATTGCATCTTCGAGAATATCGAGCCCGCGGTCAAGTTCGGCATCGGAGATCACCAACGGGGCGAGTATGCGAACGACATCGCCATTGACTCCCGCAGGGATGACGATGAGCCCGTTCTCAAGGCAGGTTGTGATGACTTTCTTGACGAGATCTGCTGCCGGCTTGGTTGGGTCGCCGGCGACTGAAAACTCGAGCGCCATCATGGCTCCGAGACCCCTGATGTCGGTGATTTCCTTAACTTGGTTTGCAAGCGTCTCAAACCTGGCGCGGATGCGATTGCCAGCGTGCTCCGCCCGCTGATTCAGATTGAGCGATTGGAACTGGCGAATAGTCGCGAGGGCACCCGCGCAGGCGACGGGGTTGCCGCCATAGGTTCCGCCGAGCGTGCCAGGCGTGACGCGGTCCATGACTTCGGCCTTTCCAATGACAGCGGAGATCGGCAACCCGCCACCCATGGACTTTGCCCAGGTCGAGAGGTCGGGTGTGATGTCGTAGTGTTCGTAGGCTGCCCATCGTCCGGTGCGACCAAACCCTGTTTGGACTTCATCGACGATCAGGACGATGCCATGTTCGTCGCAGATGTCACGCAAGCCCCGCAGGTAGGCTTTGGGGACGACATTGAATCCACCCTCACCTTGCACGAGTTCGAGGATGATGGCAGCGACACCTTCGGGGGCCACGGTATCACGGAGCGCGGCGCGCAGTCGCCCGAGTTCTCTATCCGACACTTCCTGCTCGGTTTCGCCGCGGTGTTGTCTGACGACCGGGTACGGGAGGCGATAGACCTCGGGCGCGAACGGCCCGCACCCGAGCTTGTAGTTCACTTTGGAAGTGAGCGTCGTCGCGAGAAGCGTTCGGCCGTGGAAGGCACCTGTGAAACAGATGATGCCAGATCGACCGGTTGCCTGGCGCGCAATTTTGATTGCGTTTTCAACGGCTTCGGCCCCCGTGTTCACGAGCATGGCTTTGGTGCGTTCGCCGTGCGGGAACAGTTCAACCAACTTTTCACAAAGTTCTAAATACGGTTCGTATGTGGCGACATGGATACACGCATGCAGAAGTTTCTCGGCCTGCTGCTGAATTGCCCGGACCACTTCTGCGTCGCTGTGACCGACATTCATGACTCCGATGCCGCCGGCAAAGTCAATGAACGACCGACCGTCAGCGTCGGTGATCTCGGAGCCTTGCGCGGTGGCCGCGGTCAGGTCTGACAGTTTGCCGACGCCTGAGCACACAACTCGATTGCGTCGTTCAACAAGATCAACACTTCGGGACATCGAATTCTCCAGCATTGGGTCGTTCCTCGAATCAGTTGGCCGGTCGAACACTTCGACTTGACCAACGCCGCCCGACGCATCGTCGTGGCGTCGGCGGTCGGGCGTTTCAATCACACTTCGTTTTCTTAAGTGGCTTTGAACCCATTCAGATCGCCAATATCGCCAGCCACCAATGCGACCGGATCATAGGCGATCTTGGATCATCGCAAAGCGAGGCCGCCGGTCTCGGCGCGTCAAATCGTGGTTCAGAATGACGACCTGAACAAGTTGGGCAGTTGGCCGGTCAAAGGCCCGATTCGAAAGGTGTCCGCCGTCAGAACTGACATGTGCTGGTTCGACCTGATGTACACTGGGTTCATGAACAAGATCATTGTTATTGTGGCTCTGGCGATCTCCCTCTTGACCAAGCCTGCAAAGGCTCAGGCGGACCAGCACGAGCGATTCGATTATTTTGCTGCCAATCGAGAGATGATCCGCAATGGGGTGCAGGCTGTCCTGATGTGCAACGGGCTCTTTACCTCTGAACGCTCGATCGAACAGGTCTTCGAGCAGGAACTGGCATATGTGCGTGATCGTGTTGGCACAGTCGATGGCGGCGACTACCTGATCGACTGGCAGCGCCGGGCTGTGGCTGTGGGTGGGGGTGAGAGCGGCCCGGTCATGCGGGCGGCGTTTCGAGATGGCATCGGTGCTGTGATTCTGGCCCCTGATCAGGACTTTGACGATATCGAGGCGCTTCCTCAGATCAAACAGCCTGCGCCAGCGACCGACCCATCGGCAATCGCCTGGCCGAATGGTGATCTGGTCACGATTGAGCCGCTGCCCATGCAGGTGGACGGGGGGTTGCTACAAGCAGTGTCAGACTGGGCGTTCGACCGCGCGTCACCTGAGCAGGTGACGCTGAGTTTGATCGTTGTCTACAACGGGCAGATCGTGCACGAGCGGTATGCCCCGGGCGTGACGGTGGACACCAAGACACGCACCTGGTCAACCGCCAAGAGCATTGCGGTGACGCTGATCGGCATGCTTGTCGATCGCGGGCTCATGTCGCTCGATGCGCCGCTTGATATTGCGTGGTTGCCCGAACTTCGCTCGAGCGAGACGGATCCACGCCGATCGATCACACTCAGGCATGTGCTGCAAATGTCGAGCGGGCTCGACCCGGTTGACAGTTTTGGTATGGAGTATGCAACGGGGTCCGGGTTGGCGTATTGGGCGGGTGCGAGTTCGGTGAACGGGGCGCGAAGGCGCGGCCTCGTGCGCGAACCGGGTTCGTACTGGGACTACGAAAACTACGACACACTTTTGGCGGTGCACGCGATGCGTCAATCGCTCGGCAGCATCGATCGGTATCACGCCTTTCCCCAAACTGCATTGTTCCAACGCATCGGCATGCGCAACACGCTGGTGAGTACCGATCGTTTTGGCGATTTTATATTCAGCAGCCAGGTGTATACAAACGCACGCGATTTGGCGCGATTCGGGTTGCTCTATCTCAATGACGGCATGTGGAACGGCGAACGGTTGCTTTCGGAAGATTGGATTCAATTTGTGCGCACGCCAGCACCATCAACCAAAGAACGCGGTCGGTTCTATGGCGGGCAGTGGTGGTTGGTGCCGGACAGCCGTGATGATGTACCACGCGATGCCTATTCAACAGCGGGCAATCGTGGGCAGTATGTGGTCGTTGTGCCATCTCATGATGTGGTGATCGTGCGAAGAGGCCTCGACTTTGGTCGTCAAGGGTTCAGCCAGTGGGATCTCACACGCGAAGTGCTCAAGGCGATTGACCACGAGTGATTGCCTGCGGCTGCCTTGCGTTGGACCGGTCTGTTGAGCCAATCGGCGGTCAATTGTGTCGAGTTACCACAGCACAATGTAAATGATGAGCGTGACGACGATGATGGCTGCTCCGACTGGCTTGGCGGCTTTCCATCGAGTCATGTCGATGACTGGCTTGTCAGGCAGCGTCGCCGGTTCGGCAAGCGGGGCGATCTGCCCCCAGAGTGCCATGCCGACCACAAGAATGACGAACAGGATGAACATGTGATAGAGGAACGCGAGGCTTGAGTACGCGTGCAACCCTTGCACGAGCCCGTTCATGTTCACGACTTCTTCTGCGGTCCAGATCCACGACGGGCTTCGGCTGGCGAGGTAGATGAGCGGGCCGACGAGCAAAGCGGTGCGTGCGGCCCTGGCTGGGACACGGCGCATCAGGAGCCCGACAAAGAACACGGCCGCGGTGGGGGCTGAGACGAACCCCCAGAGTTCCTGAATGTAGGCGAACACGCCGTCGAAGCCATGAATGACTGGTGCCCAGAGACAGGCGGCGATTGCGAGGATGGTCGTCACGATTCGCCCGCATTTGACGGCTTGTCGTTCGGTCATGTTGGGCGACGCGTACACCGCCCAAAGGTCGAGCGTAAAGACCGTGGCTGCGGAGTTGAGGCCGCTGTTGAAGGTACTCATGATCGACCCTGCGACGGCAGCGATCATGAGACCGAGGATACCGACCGGGAGCAGTTCACGGAGCAGCATCGGGTAGGCGCTGTCCATCTGGTCGGCGCTGAGTTTGTCGCCGAGAATCTGCACCGCCATCATGCCGGGGATGACCACGATGAGAGGCAGGATAAGTTTAATCCCGGCAGCAAAGAACAAGCCCTTCTGCCCTTCGGCGAGTGAGCCGGCGGCAAGCGTGCGCTGCGTGATGAACTGGTTGAGCCCCCAGTAGAACATGACGGGGATCCAGATGCCCGAGATCAGCGCCAGCCCGGGCAGATCGGGGTCATTCCATTCCTGCACGAGGTGTAATCCTTCGCGGTTGGCATCCATGAATGTGCGTGTGCCGGCGAAGAATCCCTCGCCGTCGCCGAGGGCGACGAATGCGAGCACGGTGACGACCGCCCCCCCGAGCAAGAGCCCGGCACCCTGAATGAGATCTGACCAGACCACGGCCTTGAGTCCACCGAGGACGGTGTAGATGCCCGCTGCGATACCGATGCCCCAAACGCAGATCTGGAACCCGACTTTCTCAGCGGCTTCGGGGGAAAGTTCAAACCTTTCGATGAGGAACGCTGGGATATCGAGCACACCCATGAGAAAGGTCGAACCCGCGTAGAGCACGGTCGCGAGGACGGTGAGGACGAAGAACACAACCATGAGACCGGCCATGATTGAACGACAACTGCGGTCGAAGCGATATTCAAGAAACTCGGGTAGGGTAAAGATGCCGGAGCGGAGAAATGTCGGGAGAAGCCACCACGCGACGATGACCATGGCGACAGCGGAAACCCATTCGTACCCGGCGATTGCGAGGCCGTTCTTGGCGGCGCTGCCCGTCATGCCGACGAAGTGCTCGGTTGAGATGTTTGATGCGATAAGTGAAAACCCGATGAGCCACCAGGTCAGCTTGCGACCGGCTAGGAAGTAGTCTTCGCGCGTGCGTTCGCCGCGCGACGCGATGATGGACACCACTGCGACGGCCGCGAGCGCAACAAGAAGGATGATGACATCAATGGTGTGAAGCATGGTGCACTCTCCGCGGAGTCGTTTTGTCAGGAGTCAATCAAGCAGGCAGGGCGGCTGCCCACGCATCAAGGAGCCCCGCAATCGCCAGACTATCAGAATGATCGACCATGGGCCACTTGGGTTCGTTGCCTCGGCTTTCAATGAGGTGGGCGACAGCGATCGCTTCGAGCGCGAAGCAGTCGTACGGCGAAGAGACGGTTTCGGTGTGTTCTCCGGCAGCTGTCGAAAGGATGATGGGTGCGTGCCGACCGTCGCGCCGTTCGTCGGGAAGGAACGCCTGTGGCAGCGTGATGGCGCCGCGTTCGCCTCGAACGGTCGCGCGAAGACCGAGTTTGGTCATGGCGGATGCCTTGAGTGTTGCGATGAGTTGATCGTCGAAGCTGACCGAGCATTCGGCATGGAGTTCGACACCGGTGTCAATGCGATGGCCGATCGCACTCGTAACGACTGGCTCTGCCTGGGTTGTGCCGCATACAGCGCGGGCGATCATGGTTGCGAAGGATGCCGGATAGCCTCCGATATCGAGGATGACGCCGCCGCCGAGTTCCGGCGAAGTGAGTCGCTCGCGCAGGTTTCCACCGCTCGCCCAGCCGAAGACGGCTTCGACTTCTTGCACCCGTCCAATGGCACCAGTAGAGACAAGTTCGAGCAGTCGTGCAATCTGGGGGTGTGTGCGATACATCCACGCTTCGACGAGTGGCGTGCCAGTTGACCGGCTGAGGCGGATGAGTCGTTGTGTACCTGCAAGCGAGGTTGTCATTGGTTTTTCGCACAGGACGGCTTTGCGAGATCGAAGTGCCGCCTCGACGGCAGCGGCATGCATCGGGTGCGGCGTGGCGATATAGACCGCCTCCACCTGGTCATCATCGAGCATCGCTTCGAGGTGTGTTGTTGCGTGACCGCCGAACTGTTCTGCGAATGACTGAGAACGGTCGAGGGATCGGCTGACGGTGTACGCGATGAGTCCTGCACCGCTCGCGTTGACAGCACGGGCGAAGACTTGTGCGATTTCGCCCGGGCCGACAATCCCCCACCCAATAGGCCGCTTTGGCTTCGCGAGCCACGGGAGCACGGGGTCAGTCGGCACGATGTGTGTCCTCGATAATCACGCTGTTTGACAGCGCATCGCCGAAGCGATCGAAATCATGAAACTTCCAGACAACTTCCTTGTCTCTCGTGATTTCGATGATTTGTGGTTGATCAGGGCCCGCGTGGCAGTTGCCGATGACGATGTTACCGTTGGACAGTTCTTGGACAGTCGTGACCCACGCAAGTTGAACACCCTCCAGTTCATCCTGAGAAACGCGCCAGACGATTTCGCCCTCGGGATTGACCTCGATCACGCTATGACCGTTGCCGGTCCCGATGAGGGTGTTGCCGTCTTTGAGTCGGATGGCGGCGAAGAGTTGATCGCCATATCCGCTGAAACTGTGACCCGGTGCCGCTTCGCGATCGAAGAGGGGGACATCGAACGCCCAGACGATCTCGCCGTCGGCGTTGTATTCACGGACCACGCCGTCGTTTTCGTGGGCGACGAGGTATGTTCCGGTCGGCGTTTTTCGTACCAGTCGGGTGTCGTGATGGGCATCTGGACGATCGACCGTGAGTTGCGTCGAGGATATGAGTTTGCCACCCTGATCGACTTCGATGATGCGTGCAGGTCCAGATTCAGCGATCATGGTTATGCCATTCGTGAGGCGCTGAAAAGCGTGGACTTCGACTCGTTCGCCGGGCTCAGCGCGATTGGTTGTAGCTGCGTCATATTCCCAGATGACTTGTTTCGTTTCGGGGTCAATCTCGACAAGGTGCGTCCATGAGTCCTGAAACAGGATGTGCCCGTTTTCGAGCACATGCAGATCATGAATCTCTCGAACGGCGTGCTCCCAGACGGTGTCGAATCGGCCGATCGTGACCTCTCGCATAAGAGCGATCCGTCCCTTGGATGCATCGGCAGCGAGCACCATGCGAGGCCCCTGCAGCGTGAACGAATCGACCAACGCCATCGGCCCAATGACTTCGGTCGAGGGCATGGCATCGGCAAGAGCTGTCAAGTCGGTTGGTGCAATGTCGGTTTCAAACAACACCACGCGCTGGAGCGACTTGAGCCTTGTGATATCCGTGAATGCATCGGCGGTGATACGCGTTGAGTGCAGATTCAGGACCTGCACATTGGGAGCAATGCCAAGTAAGATGCCAAGTGCATGATCATCAACCGAGGACCGTTGCAGGTCGAGTCGATCGAGTTGGTCGAGCGGACCGATGGAAGCCAGAGCCGACGCATCGATCGTGCGCCCGGCGAAGGAAAGCACCTCGACGCGCGGCGCAACAGGATTGAGAGCGCTCAGTTGTTCACTTGTGAGTGCCGATCCAACGAGCGAAAAGTCGACACGCAGCCCGGTCGGGCTTTCGCCGGGCAATTCAATGATGATCGCACCTGTGTCGGTTCGAAGTTGTTCAAGCAACGCTGCTTGTTCTGCTTTGCTCGCCAGTTCGGTCTCCAGCGTTTGGGCGAGGCCGCCGATCGCCGCGCCATCGCGAATCCATCGCATGACAGCGTGCACCACACCTTCTTCGATGGGGTCGCCATCTGGCGGCATGAAGTCGTCGTCATTGTGTGAGAGGCTGATGCGGCGGAAAAGTTCACTCGAAGCAGGATCACCTGCGACGATCATGGATTGGATGCCGTCGACCTCGTCGAGGCGCAGTTTGCTTTTTTGCTTGGTCGGGCCATGACAATCGACGCACCGGTCCTGCAGCATTGTCAGGACGATCTGAGCGTCTTCTGTCAATGCTGCACCTTGAATCGTGATGGGCGGTTGCGCGCTGTTGCTTGATCCGCCGAGCCATGGGGGGGCGTAGCGGGTGAGATATCCTTCGCCGTGGGTAAGTGTGCCGCCGAGATGGCCGGTGAACCCGATCAGACCCATGGTGATGAGTATCATGACTGCACGCATCTGCGCGGCTTTCTTTGCGGTCGACCAAACGAGTAAAGCGCACGCTGCCAGGGTAACTGCCACGCCAATGCCCAGCCATCGATGCCAGAACAGGGTGTCAGACGCATATTCATCGCCGACAGCGAGGAACCAACCAGCGATGGCCGACGCGACAGCCGAAGCAGCGGCGACGAAGTACATCAGCCGCAGCGGTACAGCATCAGCTTGTGATCGTCTCGCGCAGCGGAACAGTTCAAACAGCACGACGGCTGCGAACAACCCGATGGGCATGTGCACCATGAGCGGGTGCAGTCTTCCTATGAACGAAAGCCAGTCTGTCGCGTTTTGGGCAAGCAGGATCATGCGATGATCTGAGAAATGGGTTTCGCGCCTTCGACCCCGACCAGTTTTTCATCGAGTCCGTTAAAGAAGTAGGTCAAGCCGTTCGGGTCCATGCCCATCAGGCTGAGGATCGTGGCGTGGAGGTTTTTGACATGGAATCGATCCTGGACAGCCTTGGCGCCGAGTTCGTCAGTTTGTCCGACGCTGACCCCGCCTTTGATCCCGCCGCCCGCCATCCACATGGTGAATCCCCAGGAGTTGTGATCTCGACCGGTGCCCTCGGCGTATTCGGCGGTCGGCTGACGACCGAACTCGCCCCCCCACACGACAAGGGTTTCGTCGAGCATGCCGCGTTGTTTGAGGTCTTTGAGCAATCCCGCGATTGGTCGATCGGTTCTGCCTGCGTGGCGAGTGTGGTTGAGAACGAGGTCGCCGTGGGCATCCCAGTTGTCGTCGTTGTGGCCTCCGCCGGAGTACAACTGAATGAACCGCACGCCTCGTTCGACCATGCGTCGCGCCAGCAGGCATTTGCGTCCAAATCGGCGTGTTTCGGGCTGATCAATGCCATAGAGGTCAATCGTGGCTTGCGATTCGTCAGAGAGGTCGACCGCTTCTGGTGCTGCCGACTGCATCCTGTATGCCAGTTCAAACTGCGCGATGCGTGACGACAGTTCTGTGTTGCCCGCGCGCGATTGGGCGTGTATCGAGTTTTCCGAGTTCAGGTGATCGAGCAGTTGGCGTTGAATGCCGCCTTGCATATGTTCGGGTGGCTGCAGATCGAGAATGGGGACACCTTCTGATCGCAGTTGCACGCCCTGATAGGACGCGGGCATGAACCCGCTGGTCCAGTTTTTGGCTCCGTTGATCGGGCCGCCCTTCTCATCGAGCATGACGACATAGCCCGGCAGGTTCTGGTTTTCTGAGCCGAGGCCGTAGTTGACCCACGACCCGAGGCTCGGGCTGCCGCTGATGATGCGTCCGCAGTTCATGTTCAGCAGCGCGGAGCCGTGGATAGGGCTCTCGGCATACATCGAATGAATAAACGCCATGTCGTCAACGCATTGACCAAGGTGGGGGAACAGGTCGGAGACCATGCGGCCTGACTGTCCATAAGGGCGGAATCGCCATTTGGGCCCGACGACGCGGCCGCCGGGCCGCTTGCCTTGTCGTCCGAATGTCGGGACATCGATGGTTTTGCCGTCGTACTTGTAGAGTGCTGGTTTGTAGTCAAATGTGTCGACCTGACTCGGGCCGCCGTACATGAAGAGGAAGATGACACTCTTGGCTTTGGGTGCGTGGGAGAGGAATCGACCGAGATCCTGCGGAACCGGGTTTGCCGAGATGCCATCGGCAGCAAGTGCCTGTCTGCTGAGCCAGGTCGGGCCGAGCAGACCGGCCAGGGCGACCGATGCGAATCCACCTGCTGATTCCCACATGAACTCACGCCGTGTACGGCCGCAGAAGTGCTTATTGTGTTCGGTCATCGTTTAATCCACCCACATAAATTCGTTGAGATTGAAAAGCATCAGGCAGAAAACACGAAGTGCATCGCGTTCATTGAGATTGTGGTCCTCGCGGAGCGAACCCATAAACGCCAAGTGTCGATCAACTTCCTCGTCGTCGGCGCTTCGGCACAGCGCCAGGAGCACGCCTCGTCGAACGGCTTCATCGAGTGATCCGGTTTCCGCGTCGAGTCGGGCGGCGAAGGCATCTGCCGCGTTGTTCGTGAAGTCGCCGTTGATCGTCATCAGTGCCTGCGTCGGGACATTGGTCGGGAACCGGACCGGGCACGGGCGGTCAGGGTCCGGCTGGTCGAGGCTCTCCATCAGTGGCGGCCGAAGGGATCGCTTGGAGAACACATAGATCGATCGGCGTCGTGCATCGGCTTCGCTGGAGGTACCCCAGGCATGATCCGGTCGCGACGCCGTCGCGAGAACCGCCTCGGGTAAGGGGGGGTACACACTTGGTCCGAACATGGTGTCGTTGGCGAGACCCGCGACCGCGAGCACGGCATCACGATATTCTTCGGCGCTGAGCCTGCGCTGGTCAAAGTTTGAGAATGTATCGTTTCTGGGATCGTTGGCCTGTGCAGGCACCGATTGGCGCGAGGTGCGGCGATAGACCTCGCTCGTCATCAGATACCGATGCATGTCTTTGAGCGACCAATCGCGTGCGATGAGTTCGGTCGCGAGGTGATCGAGCAACGCTGGGTGCGTCGGTCGGTCGCCAAGTCGTCCGAAATCGCCTGCCGATCGGCACAGGCCGCGGCCGAAATGAAACTGCCAGAGCCGATTTGCCATGACGCGAGCAGAGATGAACTGGCCCTCATGGACGAGCCAGTTGGCAAACGCGAGACGACGACCTGTCGAGTTGCTTTCGGAACTGACCGTTATCGGTTCGGTTTGTCCTGCCCATGCTAATACTGCAGGTATCTCGGGCCCGACCGCATCGCCTGGTGCATGGACGCTGCCGCGCAGGTTGATGAACTGCTCGGGCGCTTGGCTGCCCCGTTCAGACACAACGAGCGCCGGGTAGGCATCGGCGACAACGATGTTGCGCAATCGGTCGATCTGTGCAAGGCGTTCATCGACTTGCGCGACATCGGCTTCATCGAGTGCGCCATAGTCACCGGCAGCGAATCGATCGATCCATGATGCAGGTTCTTCAAGCCAGCCGGTGCGCAGCCCTGCGTCGATGTACTGTCCGCCGCCCGTTTGTCGGCACGAGATTGCAAGTGTGTTCGACCCGACCACGAGCGCCTTCTGTGCGTCGGGTGGCAGTTGCAGATCTTGATAGTCGACGGTGTACCCGCTGACAGATGCGACAAGTGTGCCGTTGATGTAGACATCGGCATCCTCATCATGATGCAGGGAGAGGATCAAGCCGTCGGGAATCGAAGTGAGTCGGAATCGGGTGCGAATGGTGATCTGATTGCTCGGCCAGGTTGTGCCGATGCGAGCGCCGGGCGTACCAGCAGTACCGAATCCTGCTTGTCCGGTTTGCCAATCGTTGTCGTCGAATGCCTGCAACATCCAGTTGTCAGGTGCCGGCCCGAGCAGGTATCTCCACTGCGCCCCCTCGGTTCGTGCATCGCTGACGACAACCTGCCCGGTTGTCGCATCTGCTTCGCCGCGGGCTTTGTCAATGAATGGCTTGAGTTGTGATTCGAGGTCTGCGATCTGTTCGTCGCGCTCGGCCGTCGTGATCTGGCCGGGTGATCGCTCGTCTGCAATCAACTTGGTCATGCCCCCGCCGAGGTGTTGCCCGAAGCCGCCGCCGCCATAACCGGAGACATTATTGAAATAGGCGGTCATCGCGTAGTAGTCGCGTTGTGAGATCGGGTCTGCTTTGTGATCGTGACACCGCGCGCACCCCATGGTTATACCCATGAATGTCTGGGCGGTGGTATCGACAATATCGGCAAGTTCATCGGCGCGAGCCTGATCAGGGTCGGCGGGTTCGTCGTCCCAAACGCCGAGGCGGTAGTACCCCGTTGCGATCAGCGATGAATCAGAGTTCGGGCGTTCTGGTGCAAATGATGCCAGTTCGTCGCCGGCCAGTTGTTCGATCACAAACTGGTCGTACGGCATGTCATCGTTGAGCGCTCGGATCACCCAGTCGCGGTATCGCCAGATGTTGGTTTTGGTGCCGTCGCGTTCATAGCCATTGGTTTCTGCATAGCGAACCTGATCGAGCCAGTGCCGAGCCCAGTGCTCGCCGTAGGCAGGTGACGCGAGGAGTGAATCGATGAGTTTTGACCAGGCCGACTCGGCATCTTGATCGTACGCACGAAGAAACGAAGCGCGTTGCTCAGGGGTGGGGGGCAATCCGGTCAGATCAAAGACGGCGCGGCGAAGGAGGGTCTCGGGCGACGCGCGATCACCGACCGGGATACCGGCATCTCGAATGCCTTCGTTGATGAACGCGTCGATCGGGTGGATGGCATGGTCGTCTTCGGCCTGCGGTACCGCGCGGGCGTCGAGAGGCTGATACGCCCACCAGTCGCCGTTGTCTTGCGGGGTGCCGTCTTCATGCAGCGGGTGGGCTTTCGGGTCAGCGAGTTGACCGACAATGCCGTCGGGCCATGGTGCACCCGCAAGAACCCACGCTTGCAGCGTCTGCAGATCCGACTCTGGCAGTTTGCCGGTCGGTGGCATGGCGAGTGACGGATTGGAATAGCCGATGACCGCCAGCAAGCGACTCGCCTCGAGGTCGTCCGGGTCGACGACCGGCCCGCGACTGCCACCGGCGGCGAAAGTCTCGCCAGTTGCCATACTCAGGCCGCTCTTGCGATCGTCCCGTCCGTGACACTCGAGGCAGCGAGTCTCGAGTACTTTGCGAACAGCCGCCCAGGCCGGTGCGCCGTCCTGTTGGTCTGCATGCTGAAGTAGGTTGGTCGGTGTTTGACCTGACAAGCCGACCAGGATGGAGCCTGACAGGATCAGGCCGATCCAAAGCATATCAGCGCGTTTCGGTAACGCGCGTTTGCATCCTGACCGGGTCAAGACAGTCTTGGTCGTTCGATTCGGATTGGTACATGCCATAAATGAATTGGCATGGTAACAACTTTGCGTGATTTGCAAAGAGCGAACAGCAGCATCCAGATCGCGGTACGCGACGGAGTGGTGGACACTAGTGCGTCGGTTTCATGCGGCGAGCGATGGCCTAAGCAGCATTGCGGCGAGAACGCGCGTTGGCGACTTGAGCACAGACGGAGATGAGCGCCTCCCGTTCGATCGGCTTGGCGCAATACCCGTCGCAACCGACATCCAGGCATCGTTGCCGATCGGTCGGCATGGCATGGGCGGTCAGTGCGATGATCGGTGTTGTTGTGCCGCGGTTGCGGAGCACTTGTGTCGCTTCATAACCATCGAGTTCCGGCATCTGCATATCCATGAGAATGACATCGAACACCGGTTGATCAGGGCTGTTCAGAATGCGATCAACCGCCACGCGGCCATTGGAAGCAATCTCGATGCTCGCGCCGACTTGTTCGAGAAAATGCCGAATGAGGCGTTGCGAATCCTCGCAGTCTTCGGCGAGCAGGATACGCAATCCGGTGAGGTCGACTTTGTGGCTCGGGTGCGCGACGGACTGGTTTAGGTCGTTCGCGGTTGGATGAGCAAGAGGACCGGTGGGTACGGTGATGCTGAACACGCTTCCCTGGCCGAGCGTCGACTCGATGTCGATGAAACCCCCGAGTTTCTCAGCAAGCATGTTTGATACGCAGAGCCCGAGTCCGGTGCCACCATATTGGCGTGTTGTCGACTGGTCTGCCTGATGAAATGCTTTGAACTCTGACAAGGCTTGAATCTGTTCTTGGCTCAGACCAATGCCGGTGTCGGCGACAGAAATTGTGAGCAATTCGCGTTCGAGATCACACGCGACGGTGACTGCAACGCTTCCTTCGGCTGTGAACTTGACGGCGTTACTGAGGAAGTTGAGCACGATCTGTCGTAGTCTGGTCGGATCCGTCTGAATGAACCGGGGAAGCGTCGATTCGCAATCGACCTTGACTTCGATGTTTTTGCGTTGAGCACTCGGTTGGATCGTCGCCAGCGCTTGCTCGACAATCGTCTTGGGTGTGGTCGGTCGAATCTCAACATCCAACTCGCCAGCCTCGATCTTGGATAGATCGAGAATGTCGTTGATGATGACGAGGAGATGTTGCGCGTTGCGATGAATAGCAACTACTGAGTTTGGGAGTCCTGATTGATCGAATCCATCGTCTAATGTTTGCTTCAGGATGTCGGCGTATCCGATGATCGCGGTCATCGGCGTACGAATCTCGTGACTCATGTTCGCGAGGAACCTGGATTTTAACTCGTTCGCTACGCGTGCTTCTTCTTGGGATTGCTCAAGTTGAGCGATCTTGAGTCGCAATTCGAGCTGAGATGTCGCCTGTGCAGCAAGAGCCTCCAGATCGTCAATCATGGATGGGGTGATTGTTCGCGGCACCGTATCGATGACACACAGTGTGCCGAGTGATTCGCCAGTTGAGACCTTCAGCGGGATGCCCGCATAGAAGCGAATGCCGAGCGGGCCGGTAACCAGATCGTTGTCTTTAGTACGATCATCTTTCGAGGCATCCGAAACGATCATGGGCTCGTCCGCGAGGATTGCATGAGCGCAGAATGCCATGTCGCGGGGCGTTTCCGTTGCGTCGATGCCAACGGCACTCTTAAACCACTGGCGATTTTTGTCGACCAGGGAAACCAGTGCAATGGGTGCTTCGCACAACCTTGCAGCGAGGCGTGTGAGATCGTCAAACTCTCGTTCGGGTCCAGTGTCAAGAATATTGCACTGGACGAGCGTCTGCAGTCGTTGCGATTCGTTGGTTGGCAGTTGGGCAGGTGGTATGGCTGAGGCTCCGTCGTCGCACGAGGCGTTGGTACGGAGAATTACATCGACGGAACGGCCACCTGATTGAACTTTGATTGTCAATGATGAAACAGTTACATAGAATGAGCCGCGAATCAGGCATTAATGACGATGTCAGCTTCAATATTTTAGAGAGAATTGCTCACAAGTTTGTGGGATGGTCCCTCTTTTTGGTGTTTCGGACAGAGTTAGTCTCGTGGCCTAAACTGGTGGTATGAAACTGCGACTCAATCGCAATAGCAATGGGTTTCGATTCTTGCTCGCTGGTGGGTTCGCCTTTTTCCTGATCAAGGGTCTGGTTTGGCTTGCGCTGGGCGCACTGGCGACCAAAGCCCTGATCTGATCCAGGCCGGAGTCCACAATGCCCATTGCCGACGCGCTCAAAACCAAGACTGCCGAACAGCACCGCTATGCAGAAACAAGACCTTTGCAGAAAGAACTTGCGGCAGGCGGTGCATCGAAACACCAACTCGCGCTCTATCTCGCTCAGTTGAAGCGTATTCACGAGACGCTCGAATCGATCATGGCGGGAAGTTCGACCGAATCACACCGCGAACTGATTGGATTGTGTGCCCAGCATTCGCGCCGGATCCAGGCTGATCTGACAGTACTCGATGAAGCCTCGACTGTGCTTGAGAGCACTCAAAAGTTGATTGATGTGTTGCTCGAACAGGCGAACGCGAAACCTGCGTTCGTCGTCGGGTCGATGTATGTCCTCGAAGGCAGCATGAACGGCAATCGTTTCATCGCCCGTGGGCTCGCACGGGGTCTCGATCTTGAGCCCGGGCAGCCCGGGCTGATGTACTGGGATCCGTACGGCGAGGATCAACGAGCAAGATGGGTTGCCGTCCGCGCAGCGATCGACAACATGGTGCTTTCGCCCGCGGACGAACAAGCGATCCTCGACGGTGCAGCATTCATGTTTGACGCGGTTGCTCAAGTGAGTGAAACGGTTGGTGAAGCGACAGGCATCACAACGGGGGTTTGAGCCCGTCGCGTGTGTATCTGCGCTATCCTTGGTCGAACATTCGCACGGAGGAACGCACACATGTCGCTCGTGGTCACAGGAACAATCGGTATTGACACAGTGTACACGCCGGACGGCCAACACCGAGAAGGTGTCTTGGGCGGCTCGTGTGCCTATTTCGCGGCAGCAGCGTCGGCATATGGTCCGGTGCAGTTGGTGGCTGCGGTTGGCGATGATTTCCCCGACGAACACCGCCACACACTTTCGCAATTCACGAACATCAATACAGCCGGTCTCGAAACGCGTACTGGGTCCAAGACCTTCCGGTGGGGGGGCAAGTACCTCGACAATATGGATCATCGTGAAACGCTGTACACCGAGTTGGGTGTGCTTGAAGAGGCCCCGCCGCAGGTCCCTGATGCATACCGGGGCGCAGCGTGTGTTTTTCTCGCGAACAGTCATCCGGCAGTACAGGCGGACATGCTTGCACAGTTTGAGCACCCGGCGCTCGTTGTTGCCGACACGATGGACCTCTGGATCAACATTGCCCGTGATGACCTTGAGTCGCTCCTGGGCAAGGTTGACGGTCTGGTCCTGAACTATGACGAAGCCGAGTTATTTACGGGTCATCAAAACCCGGTGACGGCGGGCAAGAAGTTGCTCGAATACGGCCCGGTCTTTGTGGTTATTAAAAAGGGTGAACACGGGTGCATTCTCGTTCACCGTGATGGACTGTCGGCATTGCCGGCGTATCCGACAGAGACCGTCGTGGATCCAACCGGCGCGGGTGACACCTTTGCTGGGGGCATGATGGCCTATCTGGCCGACCAGCTGCAATTGGGTGCAATTGACGATCCAACTTCGTTTGATGCCATTCGGCGTTCGCTCGCACATGGCACGATCATCGCGAGTTTTACCATCGAGACTTTCAGTCTCGAGCGGCTCTCGGCACTCAACCCGGTCATGATCGAAGCGCGATATGACGAGTTCGCGAAGATGATGCACCTGCAGTAGATCGAGGCGAGGCGTGTTCAAAAAGAAACCAAAGTCGCGCACACCGGCACCGGTTTATCTTGAGCCCTATGCCGAGGCTGCAGAGGTGCACGGCGAAGGGTTTGGAACGCTCTTGTGGCGCAGCACCGAAGGGCAAACGACGCGGTTTCGTGTCGTTGAAGAACTGATTGAACCAGCATCGCGGGTATTCGCTGATCTCGGGTGCGGCCGAGCGGATTTGTTGTCGTTTCTCGTTCGAAACGGGGTTGAGCCCGCGGGTTATATTGGTGTCGATGGCATTCCTGCCATGGTGCGGGCCGGTGAATCGGTCATACGCGAAAACGGCATCAAGCGCGCGTCCATGGTGCTCGCTGATTTTGTAGCGGAGACCTCCCTGTTTGCTCGCTTGGTCGCTGAGTTTGGCGTGACCGGGTTTGTATTCTCGGGTTCACTCAATACGCTCGAACAAGAGCAAGCACTGTCTTTGTTAAGCAGGGCTTTCGACGATCTGCCTGAGCGGGGTGTTTTGGTGTTTAATTTTCTGAGCAATCGGCTTGCTGAGGGTGGGTTGACAGATACCGGCCCGGCGTATCGGTTCGACACGCTTGCCGTGCTCGATTGGGCTTTGCGACAAACCGTGTTGGTGCAGCTTCGCCATGATTACTTGCGCGGGCACGATGCGACGATTTGGATGCAGAAGCCCTGAGCACTCTTTTCGATTTGGCCCTACCATGTCGGTCTATGGCCAACATCATTGTTTTTCAGCATCACAGAATTGGGACACCGGGTCGATTTGGCATGACGCTGCGCGATCACGGATTTCGTCTTGAAACGATCCGTCTTGATCTGGATCCTGATCAGGGCGGTGGCCGAGTGCCGGACGATCTTGATGATGTGCATGGCGTGATTTCCATGGGCGGCCCGCAGAATGTCGGCGATGCGGATGGGTGGATTGCGCAGGAACAGGCGTTCATTCGAGAGGCGCACGGGCGACGCATCCCGGTCCTCGGAATCTGTCTTGGAGCCCAGATGATCGCGGCTGCTCTTGGTGGAACTGTGGGCGAGATGGATGAGCCCGAGTGCGGGTTCTTACCGGTCGAGATACTGGTGCCAGGTCAGACCGAGCCGATGCTCGCGGGATTGCCCTGGTCTCAGCCTCGATTTCATTCGCACGGGCAAGAGGTCAAGGAACTGCCAGCGGGCGCGCAATTGCTGATGTCGAGCGCTCGCTGTAAGGTGCAAGGGTTTAAAATTGATATGCGAACCTTCGGGTTTCAGTTTCACCCTGAGTTCGATCGCTCTTCGATCGAAGCGATGCATAGCGAGACCGATCTGTTTACCAAAGCAGGTATCAGTGTTGATGATCTCGGTCGGCAACTCGATCGGCATTACGAGCAATATGCCCGACTCGGCGATCGCCTCGCGTTGAATTTTGCCACGCTGTGCTTTCCGTTTGCCGGTCTTCTTGCACGCTGAGTCATGGGTTCGAGACTCAATATCGCAGCACCCGCCGATTTTGTGTTGGCTCGGGATGTGTGTTCATACGGCTATTTCCGACTCGCTCCAGATCGCTGGGACCCCATCACGAAAACACTGGCCACCGTGCTCGGGCTTGCGGACGGTCCGGCTTCGTGCACCATTGCTCAATCTGAACCGGGTCGCGTTTCGGTGATCTTTGAGCGGACGCTTTCACGCGTTGAACAGGCGACCGCACGGGCGCAGATATCCCGCATGCTTCGGCTGCACGAATCGGAAGCGGACCTCGCAGCGTTTCATGCGGTTGACCCGAGGTGGGCATCCTCAGGCCGAGGCCGAATCTTCAGGTCACCCACGCTGTTTCAGGACATGATCCGCACGGTCACCAGTTGCAATGTCACCTGGTCGGGGACGGTTGGGATGAACGAACGCCTGTGTCAGGTTCTTGGGAAAGGGGGGGCATTTCCGACGGCACATCGCATGGCAAGAACGCGCCCTGGCACACTACGCGGGCGATGTCGGGTTGGATATCGCGATAGCCGCATGATCGAACTCGCGAAGATGTTTGTGCGCGGTGCGATCGACGAATCGTGGCTCGAAGACAACACGGTTGCTGACGATGAGATCTATCGATTTCTGCTGACGCTGCCCGGCATCGGGCCTTACGCCGCGAGCAACATGATGCAACTGCTCGGTCGGTACGCGATGTTGGCGGTGGACAGTGAGACATTGAGTCATGGCCGAAAGACGCTGGGGTTTGAAGGCGAAGACACGGCGGTGATCAAAGCGGTGCAAGCCCATTATGAGCCGTTCGGTGCGCATCGTTTTCGGAGTTACTGGTTTGAAAAGTGGTGTGTGTATGAAGAGGCGGAAGGTCCGGCCCATGCGTGGCCGCCGAAGAGTGACTCAACGGCTGGAAAGCAAAAAGGCGTGCCCACAAAAAAACCTCGTCAACGACGAGGCGGTTCCAAATCAGCCTGAATAGGGGATACAGGACTCGAACCTGTACTAACGGTACCAGAAACCGTCGTGCTGCCAATTACACCAATCCCCCTCGGGATTGGTCGATTGTATGCTCGATGGGCCTGCGAGCAATGAAATCGTCGTGCGATTAGGGGTTGGGTACATCAACACCTGGCTTCACGGCTTTGGCGCGACCAAATTGTCCACGGAGGCGGGCATATCCCGCTGCCGGTGCTGCGGGTGTCGCGCCGTTGGACGGAGATGAATCAGTCGAGGGCTCGTCTGCAGCGTTTGACACTGTTGAGGTATCATCAATGGTGGTCTCGTCGTCTGAATCTTCGCCCAGACGACGCGAGCGAGCTTCGGTAATGGATCGGTCCAGCTTTCCAAGGATGGACTTGACCTGATTGAACGCATCTTTCGGCTGATTCATAACCTGATTCCCCTCCGTGGTTGGCAGAAGTATCGGTCTGTCCAACCGCCGACTTTCCGGTGACGGGCGAGTCTGGTCTTGGAGGATGGCGAAACTGCCGGTCTGTGCGGTTTGGCGGGAACATGCGAACGGGTTAGACTGTGGGGTCGGATTCATTCGGTGTCTATATGGTAAATCAACTTCATCACAAAGCATGTTTCTTGCAGGCGGCTCGCGATGGCGTGCGTTCTTGTGCGGATCGGCAGCGAGGGGTACGCCGATGATGCGGAAGATTGTGCTTTCTTCGTTGGGTTGCCTTGTGGGCTTGGTAGAGCCGATGGCTTGCATCGCTCAAGTCGCCGAGCCTCGTGAAGGGATCGTGGCACAACTTGATGTTGATGGCGATCTCGATTCACGCGTGATGACGGATGAGATCGTCAACTGGTTCGCCAAGCGTGACAACACAGGTGAGGTGCTGGCGGTGTTGACGCTTGATGGCGCCAGAGCGAGGCCCGACCTCGTCTTGCGGATCGTGGACGCTGTTCAGCGATGCTCGATACCGGTCGCGGTGCATCTGGATGCCCGAGGATTGGTTGAGCCGCAGATGGTGTTAATTGGATTGGCATCGTCACGGCTGACCGCTGGGCGAGGCGTCACGGTGTCCGGATCGGATGCAACCCGCTTGAATCGACTGATACCAGACGAACCGGTCGGGTGGAAAGGGCAGAGCGAGCAGTTAGCGAGATCGGTGCTGGCTGGGCGTGACAAACTTTTGCTCGATGTGTTCGTGCCGCCACTTGGCGATGTGTACCTTCATGATCGCGACGGCACACTCGAACTCACACGCGAATCACAAACGACAGAGGATGTACGAATCGTGGATCGAATCAATGAAGACGAATGGCATGTCGGGATTCCGCATGATGTCTTGATCGACTTGAACTTGGCTGTCGAAGCCAATGGCTTGGGTCAGGTGTTGCGGGCCAACAATATCCGTGCGTTTCGCCGAGAACGGACCGAGGTCCAGTCTGGTCTGGGCGAGGCGCTCGAAACTGTTCTCGATGTGCGCGAACACTTGGCGACAGAATCGGTACGGTTGACGAAGCGGTTGAAAGATATTCGTTCATTGCGCGATCATGAGCAACCGGAGCCGCTCGCTCATCTGCGGACACGGCTCGAAGAAGCGATCAGTCACATCGACACCGTGCGTGGTGTATTTTCGCGGTACCCGGAATTGTATCGAATGTCACCGCCTTGGATGTTTGACGAATCGATGACAGTTGCTCAGTCAGCCAAGGTTTGGGCGAAGTCGTTTGAGTCGTTGTCGGAAGACTTGACTGCGTTGCGCACAGAAGTTGAAGCGATGGAGCGGCCGTGACCAATCAGAACATACCAGATGGACCCACCCCGATGAAGCCAGCCGGCCATGCCGGGCGCAGCGATTTTGCTGCGGGTGTCATGCAGCGACGCGAGGCCTTCTGGTCGAATGTCGTGCGTGAGATTCTCAGCGCGCTTTCTGCTGCTGCGGCGACGAGCGGGCGACTGAAATCGTCCGCCGGCGGTGCCGCCATGAGTGCGGCGCCCGACCACGAGATGTTCGATGGGCGCATGGCTGTCATAACGAGGCTTGGGCAGCGCATACCGATCGCGGATGTCTTCCCGGTGTTCGCGTGTTCGGTGCAACACACCCAAAGTGATCGGATGCTGTCAGGCGATGTGCAGTGCACGGTTTTTCAGATTCGAACACCGGCGGGCGAGGTGTACACGCTGCCGTTGCACGAGATCGTGGCGGTGCATTCGCTGTCTGAGGAGTTATTGCTCAAGATGGAAGCCGCCGCTGAAAACATGAATGACAGCGATGAGAAGGATGGACGACCGTTCGGATTTGCCGCTTACACCTCGTTGGCGAAGTCTGAACGCGAGTTTCGCGAGGGCGAAGATGAGAGCGAGGATGCTCCCGACGCTCCGCCGTCGTGAACCATGTCGATCGGTCTTTTTCGAGAGACGGGGAATACCATTTGCCTGTTGGTCGTTTTTTGTGGCTGACGAGGTGAGCGTTCGGTTGAGAGGTGTGTATGCGATCAATTGTTGTCATTCCGGTGTATAACGAGGTCGAGACGGTCGTTTCCGTCCTTCGTCGGGTTCGTGCGTTTACAGCGGATATCTTGGTCATCGACGACGCATCGACCGATGGCACTTCTCAGTTGCTGCGCGATGTGCAAGCCGAGATCGGCTTTGAGTTGATCAGCCGGGTCGAGAATGCCGGGTATGGCCGCGCGATGCAGGACGCATTCATCGCGGGCGATCGTGGAGGCTACGACTGGGTCATCACGATGGATTGCGACGAGCAGCACGAGCCTGATTGGATCCCCGGTTTCATGCGAGAAGCCGAGACCGGCCGGTTCGATGTGATCAGTGGGTCACGATATTTGTCCCTCGACGATGCTGAGGGCAGTCCGCCAGCCGATCGTCGATCAATCAATTTGTGTATCACGACAGAGATCAACGATCGTCTCGGGCTGTCACTCACGGATTCATTCTGTGGCTTCAAGGCCTATCGCGTGGAGTCGGTGCGTCGGCTCCATCTGACCGAAGACGGGTACGCGTTCCCGATGGAGTTTTGGGTGGAAGCGGTGGCTGCAGGACTCGAGATCGGCGAAATCCCGGTGCGGTTGATCTATACCGATGCCCATCGTTCTTTCGGCGGCGGTTTGGACGACCCAACGGTGCGCGATGCGCACTATCGACGGGTGTTGTATTGCACGATCCGTCGGCGTGCTGCCTTGTTGCCCGCGCCGGCATCGAGTGATCTGGATTGCGTGCCCTGCCCCTAGACTGATTCGTGACCAACCCTCCCGAAGACGGTAACGTTTTTGCCGATCCATTGCCTTCGCACTGGCACGCGATGATGAGCAGTCAACCGAGCGATGCGGGTCTCCTGGCTGAATCGGCGACAACTTTTCGCGAAGAACTTGGATTCGTTGCAGGCGGGCCTGTTGTCATGTCTGGGCATCAGGCGGGACTTTGGCATCCCGGAATCGTGGCCAAGTATGCCGCTCTGGGCGCAGCGAAGTCACTGGGTCAGTCCGCTTGGCTGGTTGCCGATCTTGACGATAACGACCCGACGAAAGTGCGGGTGCCAACGCGTTCGGATGACGGTGTGATTCGGGTCGAGGTCATCGATCTATGCGAATCAACGCAGCATCAGGCTGGTGTACCGACGGGATTGCAGCCATCCATCGATCCAACGAAGGCAGTGCCAGCATCACTCACTGAAGTGGCAGCGAGGCTCGAAGCGGCGAGCAGGCCACAGCAGTCGTTGGCGGAGCAATATCACGAGGTCGTTGCGGACATGCTCGATGCAATTGGCTTGAGACGAGCGGAGAGCACCGTGTTCGCGCGCGCGCTGAACGCAACAAATTTGTTTGCAGCCGTCCTCGAGATGATGTCGTGCGATCCTGCGTCGTGCGTCGAATCATACAACGCGGCTGTAGCATCGAATGCACAAGCGGGCGTCCGAATGCTTCAATCTGGTGCGGACGGTGGCGGGTGGGAACTGCCTATTTGGCGCGTGGCGGCGGGCGAGCCACGCCGTTCTGTTGTGCTTAAATCTGGGGAGCGCCTTGACCACGTGTTGCACGCTCCGAAAGGTTTGCTGATGACGGGAATGATGCGGATGGCTGGGTGCGATCTGTTCATTCATGGCACGGGTGGGGGAGTCTATGACACCATCACCGAACGATGGCTCAGCGATTGGCTTGGTGCGAATCTGGCACCAGCTGTTGTTGTGACCGCGACGATGTATCTTGACTGCGGGATCGTGTTGACGACCGACGCATCGGCACAAGCGGTGATCGCAACGGCGCACCGTGCTCGGCACGACCCGGCATTGCTCGGGGATGACGAGCGTGCACGAGCCAAACGACGGTTGGTTGACGCGATTGCCGCTCTGGATCGCGGTTCAAATGAGCGGCACCGACTGTTTCAGCAGTTACACATGTTGCTCGATGAATCACGATCCGGCGCCGGTGATCGTCTGGCCGAACTTGATCGACAGGCTGTGCACGCTCATGCAGCACTGGCATCACGCGAGGCGATTTCAGACAGGACATTTTCGTTTGTTCTGCACCCTTTAGAGCGATTGCAAGCGATGGACACCCAACTGCGTGCGATGTTTACCTGAACGGTCTCAGGCGGCTTGGGCACCGTTTGCAGCGATCAAGTAGCGCGGATTATGAGCAAACGCGATCTGTTGGATCTGCTTGCGTTCATGGTCTTTGAGTCTGACGAAACGAAGACCAATCTCACGCTGAAACAGTCCCACGCGGCGGCGTCGCATGATCATTGCTTCGACTGTGATCGAACTCTCGTACGACTTGAGAGTGAGATGGATGGCTCGGCCGAGTCGATATCGACCAATGCCGAAGAGCACAACGCGGCAGCCGTCGCCGCTCAGGTCAACCACCCGTCCCAGGCTCGATTCAAGATCTTCACACACGAGTCGGCCGGTCTGACGGTCGTTGCCAACGGCGGGTTGGCTGGATTCGGATGAAGAATTGAGTCGCATCATGAGTATCGGCATCGACACAATTGGGGTCTTGGTCTATGGCGTGGACGACGCACTCACAAAATGAAAAGCGCGGCCGCCGGTGCAACCGCGCTTTGTTCTCAAGATCCTGTGTTATCAACCCTGACTGAACAGGTCCAGATAACCGAGGACATCAAAGAAGTCGAACGACCCATCCTGATTAAAGTCGGCAGCCGGGTCTTGGGCTGCGAAAAGACTGAGGAATAACTGCACATCAAAGAAGTCGAGGACGCCATCGCAGTTGGTGTCCGCCGGCGCGCACGGGCACCCGCGTGTTTCGACACCGAAATCATCAACGCCGGCTTCGACGATGGATCCGTCGCCCAGATCGCGTGCCAGGAATCGGACACGCATCTGTGAGGTGGGGGTGACAAAGTCAGCGATGTTGAACTCTTTGCGTTCCCATCGATTCAAATTCTCGGTTACCAGTTCGAGTTGAACCCAACTTGCACCGTCATTGTTCGAGATTTCAACGGGCATCGAGTCGGCGTTGGGTGAGTTGCCCTGGTCGTTTGAGTACCAGCGCGCGTAGGACAAGATGGCATCGACACCATCAGCCGCTGCAGCAGACGCATCAAACAGCGGGGAGACCAGTGTTGTTGTTCCATCGTCGACATCGAAGGTGCCGATACCGCCACCCGCAGATGCGCCTGTAATCCAACAGTTCACACCATTTTCTGAGGCATCGTCTGCTGGTTGGGCGTTGGTTGCTTGCGGATTGCCGCGTTCCCATTGGCCTGTGGTGGCATCGTCGCCACTCACACCAGCCGTCCAGCCGTTGGTGCCCGATTCCATCGCATCAAAGAACACCGAGGTTGACTCTGTACTCACGGCCACGAATGGATCGTTCGCGCCGCCCGCTGGCAGGCTGACGGTGGCGCCATTGCCAGCCATCGCGGTGAAGTAGAACTCGACGGTCGAGCCGCACGCGGTCGTTGGGAAGACGGCGTGATAGGTGTTGTGCGTGATTGTGTCGAGTTGTGATTCGACGAATGGTCCGCCATTGGTACTGGTGAGGAACCGTGTGGAGCCGATGAGGTAGTAACTTGAGCCATCAAGGACCGAAAGATCCAGTGTGGTGGGGGTGGTTGCGCCGATCGACATCGGTGCATTGTCAGCGAGGACAACGCTGATTGGCTTGATCGTTTCTTCTGCAAAGTATAGAAACCCAGCCCAGTTTTCCTGAGCGGTCGGCAGGATCTGGTCCGCGGGCAGAATGAACCCGAAATCGCCGGTATCGCGCAACTCGATCGTGTATGCGGTCGAGCCGGTCGCCCCGTAAAACCAGTCGACTGCATTTCCGGCTGCTGGATAGAGGTCGTAGGAGGGCTGCGGCGTATATGGCAGGCCGCCGGCATCGAGGATCTCATCGCGAATGCCGAATCCAATGGTCTCGAAGCGGTCAAACTCGGCTGCGGGGGGGTCCACTTCGTCATAGCCCCAAGGCCAGAGGATCAACTGGCTGAAACTATGGTAATCGATTGATGCGACGATGCGGGCAGAGTCGGCCAGGACATAATCACGGATGGCCGTTGTTTCGGGCTCTGAGAACGGAGCTGAACCGCGATAGATATCGCTGTCGGTGTCGCCGCTCGAACCGAGTCCGCCCCATTCCCATCCCCAGTTGCGATTGAGGTCAACACCATGACCGTTGCGCCGATTCTTGCGCCACAGGCGTTGGTTGGTCCATGAATAGACATACCCGTCAGGGTTCACGATCGGTGCGATGACGACTTCTGCAGCGTTGAGCAGGTCGGTGACGCGCGGGTTCGAGCCGTAGTCCTCCATCAGCCGTTCGGCGATATACATGACGGTTGCCGGGCCGACCCATTCGCGGGCGTGTTGTCCGCCGTTGATGAACACGACAGGCCGATTCGATGCGTCACCCGGACCAGTGATGCGCACAACGGGGATATCTCGGCCTTCGATGCTGGTGCCAGCACTTTCGCGCACGGTCAGGTTGGGGTGTGCTGCCGCCAGGTCGTTGAGACGCGACACGATTTGGTTGTACTGGTGGTAGGTGTCGTACCAGGTTCCGCCGCGCAGATTGGCAGCCGCTTGGATGGATGCCCATTCCGCATCGATGAGTTCCTGGACATTTTCGTGGACGACTCTATAGCGGATGCCGAGCGCGTCGAGTTGGCCTCGCGTGCCTTCGTTGATCTGGATGCGCACGGTTCCGATGCCGGGGTGTTCGCTCCAGATGGTGACCGCGATGTCGTTGATCGCAGCGAGTTGTTTTTGGGTCAGAATTTGAGCATCGACGAGATCGTCGTCGTCATACCGAATGCGGCGATCTTCATCAAGTGAGACCTGATCGGCGAGCAACTGTGCGCTGGCGGCATTGACACCCATCGCAACGACAACTGCAATGCTCCATCGTCCAAAATTCTTCATACACCCCTCCTGGTTGCGACACAACTATGCGAACAAAGTCCAGATCCACACGAAATTGGTGCGAGCGTACCTGATCAGCGTGTCGAAAAAGCCCCTCTGTGTCAAGTCATTCGTTGGTTTGGGGTGCTGAGTTGCGGAATCCGTCATTCTTGTCCAGAATCTCGTTACGCTCTTGAAGCGGAACAGGAGACTGGGCATGGGCACGCAGCAAGTCAGCCAGAACAATGAAGGCGAGCAACACCGGCGGTACATGAGTCGATTGCTCGCCGATCTGCGCGCTCTCGACCGAATGATGGCTGAGGGTCGATTCGAAACTGGCATTCGACGGATTGGAGCCGAGCAGGAGTTGGTTCTCGTCGATCGGCACGGGAATCCGGCACCGGTGGCGACGGATGTGCTCGATCGACTCGACGACGATCGGGTCACGACCGAGTTGGCGAGGTTTAATCTCGAGTTCAACTGTGACCCGATCGTGTTTGGAAAAGCATGCCTGTCTGATCTGCAAGCGCAGATGACGGGATTGCTTGAAATGGTCGCGACTGCAGCCAAGCCGAGTGAGGCGACACCGTTGCTGGTGGGCATTTTGCCGACGCTTCAGTTGACGGATTTGGGTTGGAACAACATCACGCCGCGCGAGCGGTACTACGCACTCAACGACCGATTCACGAAGTTGCGCGGCGGGTCGTACGAACTGGATATCAAGGGCATCGACGAGCTCACCGTGCGCCACGATACATTGATGCTCGAAGCGCTCAATACGAGTTTCCAGTTGCATTGGCAAGTCGATCCTTCGGAGTTTGCCAACGCGTTTAATGTGGCGCAGGCGATTGCCGGACCGGTGATTGCTGCCAGCGCAAACTCACCCGTGCTGTTTGGCAAGCGGTTATGGCATGAGACACGAATCGCGATTTTCGAACAGGCTGTGGACGCACGACCGGAAGGCTCGCCCCACGAACGGGATTTGCTGGCGCGTGTTCACTTTGGTGAAGGCTGGTGCGTGCAAGGTGTCGCAGAACTGTACAAATCTGATATTGCGCGGTACCGGTTGCTCTTCGGCCCGACGGTTGAGGAAGACCCCATTGCAGAATTGGACGCAGGTCGCACGCCGAAACTTGTGTCGTTGCAAACGCACAACTCCACGGTGTATCGATGGAATCGTCCTTGCTATGGGATAACGGATGGGAAGCCGCACCTGCGCATCGAGAACAGGTTGCTCCCGGCAGGGCCATCGATTACGGATGAAGTGGCTGGTGCGGCGCTGTGGTTTGGGCTGATGGCTTCATTACCTACCGAGATCGACAACCTCACCGAACGCATGGACTTTGACGATGCGAAGGGCAACTTCATTGCAGCAGCGAAACTGGGACTGAATGCGCAGTTCGCCTGGCTCGATGGCGAGCGTCGACCGGCCCATGCGTTACTGACGGAGTCATTGATTCCTGCTGCACGACGCGGGCTCTCACATGCCGGGGTTGATGAGGCCGATATCGACAAGTATCTGAACATCATTGAAAAGCGTGTCGAGAGTGGACAGACCGGCGCGCAGTGGATGTTGTCGACCGTGAATCGGATGAAAGGCATGGGAACGCGAGCAGAGCGTCTGTGTGCGCTGACAGCGGGCGTTGTTTCTCGCCAAAAATTGGGGCATCCAGTCCACGAGTGGTCGATCGGCGACCTGACCGAGAGTGGCGACTGGAGGCCGAACTATTTACGCGTTGGTCAGTACATGACGACCAATCTGTTCACGGTGGATGAAGAGGAATCGCTGGAACTGGTCGCCTCGATCATGGACTGGCAGCAGATTCGTCATGTGCCGGTTGAAGATGCCGCGCACCGATTGGTCGGGCTTGTGACGCATCGTGGGTTGTTGCGAGCGCTTGCGAACCCGACCGATAAGCCTCTGGAGAGAGCGGCGGTTCGCGATGTGATGTTGACCGAGTTGGTCACCGCGTCGCCGGAAATGACGACGGTCGAAGCGATCGAACTCATGCGCACGAACAGACTGTCATGCCTGCCCATCGTGAAGGACGGACAACTCGTGGGCGTGGTGACTGAGCATGATTTCATGCGCATTGCGGGGCAGTTGTTGGAAGAATCGCTGCGGGCATCGAGTACATCTTCACAGGACGAGCGCGCGTGAGAGCAGTTGAAGTTTCGATGGATATACCGAGCCGCGTGGTGGGGTGTATCGAGTCTGAACAACCCGGTCCGACCTTGATTGTCGTTGGTGCGTTGCATGGAAATGAGCCTGCGGGTCTGGACGCGAGCCGGCAAGTACTGGTTCAACTCGAATCAGGTGGAGGGTTGCGCTGTGGCCGATTTGTCACGCTGATGGGCAATCGACGCGCATTCGCTGAAGGCGCTCGATATCTCGATTGTGATCTGAATCGCATGTTCGCGCCAGAATCGATCGATGCGGCTCGCGCAGCCGATGTTGACGAACTCAAAACCGAAACGAGCGAGCTTGTTGAGTTGGTCGATGCTCTTGAGCAGGAACGGATGCATGCGCGCGGTGCGATGTATCTCATCGACTTGCACACGGTTTCATCGCAGTCTCCGCCCTTCGTTGCTGTAGAAGACTCGCTCGCCGGCCGGGCGTTTGCGCTGCAGTTCGGGTTGCCACTCCTTCTTGGTGTCGAGGAAGAACTGTCGGGCCTGCTTTTTGATTACTTCACGCACGCATTCGACGGGATCGGGCTGGTCGTTGAAGCCGGACAACATCAGGATGCGAGCACCGCGCGTGTGACCGAATCGATCATCTGGCGAGCGCTCGAGTCGACCGGTCTTGTGAATGCGAGACCGGGCCACGCCGATCTGTTGAAACAACAAGCAGCCTCCAACGCCCGAAGCATTTTTGATGTGCGATACCGGCATGTCATCGCTGATGAAGACTTCGAGGTTGAGCCATCGGTTCACGCGCTCGATCGCGTTTCGTCGGGCGACCTGATTGGTACCGAATCGGGCAGGGAAGTCCGCGCTCCCGAACCAGGTCTTATCGTGATGCCCAATCGGCAGGAAAGCAAACGCATTGGCGATGACGGGTATTTCATTGTGATGCCGGTCGGCCGCGTCTGGCTGTCACTGTCAGCATGGATTCGTCAACGGGCGTTCGTGCACTGGTTCTTGCCCAGATTTTTGCCGGGTGTGCGCATGCGGCCGGGGCACGACGGTCAATTGTTGGTCTCGCCGCGCGTTGCTGCGATCTGCAAACGCCCATTGTTTCACCTGCTCGGGTATCGTCTGCTTTGCCACACGCACGAACGGCACCTTGGTCTGTTTGCACGCCTGAAACTTGGAGCGATTCACATCGGCAGTTCGCTCGGGTTCATGATCAGAGGGCTTTTCCGAGGCGGCGAATCGAGCATGCTGCGAGGCGAGTCGGCAGACGATTGGATCGTCGCACGACGCCATCTCGATACCGTTGATAAGCCGACAAATGGAGGCATTTGATGGTGACCGGTAACTTTCGGGCGTTCTTGCTGTCATTGGTCGCGATTGTGCTTGCAGGGTGCGCGGGCAGTCAGTCTGTATCGACGCACACACGGACGACGGGTGCATATCGAGCGGTGGTCGCGGCCGATCATGAACTTGCATCGCAGGCCGGGCTTGCGATTCTTAAGCAGGGCGGCAACGCGGTCGATGCCGCGGTGGCCACATCGCTCGCGCTTTCGGTTGTGCGTCCGTATTCCTGCGGCATCGGCGGCGGTGGGTTCATGATTGTTGCACTCAATGACCATCCGACTCATGGTGATCTGCGAATTGCAATCGATTACCGAGAGACTTGCCCCTCGGCTGTGGATCGTGCTTATTTTGCGGATGGATCGCGGTCCAGTCAGCGTGGGGGGGCGGCGGTTGCGGTCCCAGGGACCGTTGCAGGTCTCATGCACGCCCATGAGCGATTTGGCGCGCTTTCGCGCGAAGCGGTGTGCGCCCCAGCGATCGAGCTGGCAGAGTCAGGGTTTGTCGCCGACGCGCACTATGTCGCCGCAGCGAAGCGTGTGGCTAACGGGTATGAAGTGAACACAGGCTGGCGCGAGCAGTTTCCGATGGTCTGGTCATCGCTACTCCATGAGGGAGCGGTTGAGGTCGGCGATCGCATCCGACTGCCTGAGCAAGCCAGCGTTTTGCGGCTCATCGCCGAGCGCGGCCGTGATGGGTTTTATGACGGTGAAGTCGCCCGGCAGATCGTGCACGCCGCACGAAAGGCCGGTGGCGATCTCTCGCTTGAGGACTTGCGTCGTTATCGCCCGGTCGAGCGCGAGCCGGTCTCGGTCTCGATTGACGGGCGTACCTTTGTGGGCATGCCGCCGCCGTCGAGCGGGGGCGTGACGATGTTCGAAGCGTTCAAGATCATGCACCACGCCGGGTACGATTTTGATCAGCCTGCTGATTCGGCTTTGGCGGTGCACCTGCTCGTCGAGAGCCTCAAACATGCATTTGCTGACCGCGCTGCGTGGTTTGGGGACCCCGACTTTGTCGATGTGCCGGTCGATCGCCTGCTGTCAGATCGATACGCCGTCGAGCAAGCGTTCAAGATCGACCGATTGCATACGCAGCCACCGGTCGCGTACGGTTCTCGCACACCCCCGCCCGATGACAGCGGCACCAGTCATTTTTCGATTGTCGATGCGGCTGGCAACGCGGTTGCTTGTACCGAGACCATCAATCTCGAGTTCGGGTCGCTGGTCGGAGTTGATCGATTCGGGTTTGTGCTCAATGACGAGATGGATGATTTCCTGACGCGCCCGGGCGAACCCAATGCGTTTGGACTGATGCAGAGTGAACGCAATCTGCCAGAGCCCGACAAGCGGCCGCTTTCGAGCATGTCGCCGACAATGGTGTTTGATGATCAGGGGTTATTGGTGACGGCTGGCGCTTCGGGTGGACCTCGGATCATCACAGGAACGGCGCAGGCGATCCTGCGCGCGATCGCGGGCCAGTCCGCTTCTCAAGCGGTTGGTTTGCCGCGTGTGCATCATCAGTGGCTACCGAATCGTCTCGATCTTGAGCCTGATGCCTTTTCACAGGACATGCGCGAGGCGCTCGAACAGCGCGGGCATGTGCTCGGCGAACGCAGCGAGATCGGCAATGTACAGTTGATTCGCCGTGTGCCCGGCGGATGGGACGCGAGTTCTGATCCACGAAAGGGCGGACAGCCCGCCGGGTATTGAACGGACTGAAGCCTATCCTTGTCGCTTTCCTGGTCGTGCATCAGATGCAGGAACAAACCGACGGGGATGGACCATGCCGACTGGTGATACAGAATCTGAGCGTTCGATTCACGGTCGGCTTCGGCGTGCCTGGATGACGATCGGGATCCACGCGGTGGTCGATTTTTTCTCGTTTGTCATCATCGCGCTCTTGCCGTTGCTCGCGGTTCGTCTTGACATGACCAAGCCTGAAAAGGCGATTCTCATCGGGATCGGTGCGATCACGAGCGGACTGATCCAGCCATTGGTCGCGATGGTGAGCGATCGGTTTGATTCTCGTGTCTTTGGCACGATCGGCATGGCGGTCGCAGTGGTATGTGTCAGTTGCGTCGGGCTTGTCGAGACCTACTGGCAGTTGCTTGTAATCCAGGCGTTTGGTGCAGCCGGGATCGGCGCATTTCACCCGGCGTCTGCTGCGGCGGTGGGGCAACTGGCCGGACGGCATCGATCTCGATTTGTGGCCCTGTTCTTTCTCGCTGGCATGATGGGGGGGGTCGCAGGAAACACCATCACTCCCGAGTTTATCGATCGCGTTAGTATGGCAGCCGGGACGGCTGATGCGCCCAATGTCACAGCGGGCCTGCGGGCATTGCTCTGGTTGCTCATCCCGGGCCTCATCGCGGTCGGACTCCTGGCATGGGCGATTCACACCGTGTCACATCGCAGTCATGGGGCGCACGATCAGCATGCGCAGTTGTCGGCCGTCGAACGCACAGCGCGGTGGGGGGCAGTGTGGATTTTGTATGCGGGCAATGTGATTCGATTCATGGTCAATATGGCATTGATCTATCTGATCGTTGAGTGGACGACCGCGCTCGCTGCGCGCCGGGCGGAGGCCGGGACGACGGACGAAGCGCTTGGTTTGCTCGCGTCACAACTCAACGGTCCATTGCAGGGGGCGCAGCAGGTCGGGATGGGGCTCGGCGGGCTTGCTCTGGGCTTGCTCCTGCCTGTTCGTTTTGAAAAGATCGCGTTTTGTACAATTCCATGGCTCGGCGCAGTTTCGATCGCGGTGTTGCCCTACGCCGGCACGCTGCCAGATCCCGCCATCATGCCTGTGGCGTTCGGTATCACAGTTCTGGCCGGGGTGGGGTTTGGGAGTTTGATCCCGGTGAGTATTTCGCTTGCCCAGCGGCTTTTGCCGCACCGAACATCGCTCGCCTCGGGGATGATGATGGGCGGGGCGTGGATGGTAGCGTTTCTCGGGCCTCAGTTTGCGGGCGCCATGCAGACCTGGTTGGGTCTCGAATCGGCCTTCCTGGCAGCGGGCCTTTTGCTGTGTTCTGCGGCTGTACTGGCGTTTTTTCTCCCTGCCGAACTCCTTCGCCGCTCGGCGGACTGACCTCGCCATGCAAGCAGTTACACGGCGGTGACTGCCTCAAGCCGATCTACACCGTACAACAAAGCGTGAGAAACCTTAACGCAAGGAGATCCAACATGCGTCGCACCCTCTCTCGAATCGCTGTCCTCGTGGCGGCGCTGGTTCTGCCGGTCGCCGAAGCGAACGCTCAAGATCGAGTTCACCCCGACATCATTGTGCCCCAGAGGCACATCGTTCGACCCGATGTCGTGAGTCTGCAAAGCGTGGAGGTGGATGTCACGATCAACGACCGCGTGGCGTCAACAAGCATGGCGATCACGCTGCACAACCCGACCGGTGCGCCGCGTGAGGCGCAACTGGTGCTTCCGGTTCCAACGGGTGCTGCGATTCGGTCGTTCGGGCTCGATGCGATCAGTGTTGAACCCAACGCGATCCTGCTTCCCAAAGACGAAGCGAAGAAGATCTATCGTGACATCGTTGCGAAGATGGTCGATCCGGGGCTGCTCGAGTTTATCGGGACCGACCTGATCCGTTCGAGTGTGTTCCCGGTCCCCGCGGGTGAAGAGGCGACCTTCCGCATTGTCTACGAACACGCACTGCCAGCCGAGTCGGGCCGATTCGAGTATGTCTTGCCGCGCAGTGAGTCACTCGGGAGGAGCGGCGTCGCCTGGACAATGGGGATCAATCTCAAGACTTCGTCGCCGATCGGTTTGATCTATTCACCGACGCACGGACTTGACGAAAAGCGGGTGAACAACAAGCAGACCACCGTGAAGGTGCTCGGCGCGAGTGAACCCGGGCCGTTCCGCATGTACTTTGTGATGGCCGGCGAAGGCGGTGCGGGCATGACCACACTCTTGTACCCCGACGCACGCGTTGGTGACGGCACCGGCGGATACTTCATGCTGTTCCTCGATGCACCAGAAGCATCAGAAGGCTCACCGACGAAGCGGGAAGTGACACTCGTCATCGATCGATCCGGCTCGATGCGCGGCGAGAAGATCGAGCAAGCCAAGGCTGCAGCACTGCAGATCATCGAAGCCCTCGACAACGGCGAGCGGTTCAACATCGTCGATTACTCGGACACAATCGAACGGTTTGCGTCAGAGTCGGTCGTGAAATCAGCCGACACAGTCAAACAGGTGCGGGCCTACATCGCAAATATCAAAGCGGTGGGGGGTACGAACATCCACGATGCGTTGCTCGAAGCCGTTCGCCCCGAGCCGAACAATGAGACACTGCCAATCGTGCTGTTCCTGACCGACGGTTTGCCAACAGTTGGTCCGACTTCCGAGATCGAGATTCGCAATGCGATCAGCAAAGCCAACACGCACGAACGGCGGATCTTTACCTTTGGCGTTGGGTTTGATGTCAACGCTCCGCTCTTGACCGCGCTTGCGCAGCAGAGCCGAGCGGCACCCGCATTTGTTGCACCCGGTGAAGATGTCGAAGTGGCGGTCGGCCGCGTGTTCACCAAACTATCTGGCCCGGTGTTGGCGCTCCCAGAACTCAAGACCGTTTCAGCCGACTTGGCGGTTGGTCCTTCATCGATTCGTGAGTTGATGCCCAGCGCCCTGCCCGATGTCTTTTCGGGCGAGCAGTTGATCATCCTCGGCCAGTACACGACGGGTGATGAGATGACGCTGCAGATCGTCGGCGACGATCGCGGCAAGGAGCGTCGATTCTCAACCGTCGTCAAACCGAGTGAAGCAAGCACGACCAACAGTTTCGTCGCCCGCCTGTGGGCCCAGCGGAAGATCGGCACGCTCATAGATGCGATCCGCCAGGGCGGTGCCGACGGGCAGTTGCTCGAAGACGATCCGAAGTACAAGGAATTGGTCGATGAGGTCGTTGCTCTCTCGCAGGAGTATGGCATCCTGACCGAATACACCTCGTTCCTGGCGATCGAAGATCTGTACAGAGAAAACATCGTCGCTGACGGGGCGCTGCAATACAAACTCGGGTTTGAAGCCGTGCGCGAGCGTTCCGGGCGGCGCGGCGTGCAGGCAGAAGTCGACAACCAGGCGAGACAGAGTTTGGCCCGCGTGGACGAGTCCCAGGAGGACGGCGACATGTTGCTCAGCCTGCGTGCGATTAGACCTTCAGCGGGTCAAGCTCCGGTCGGAGGCGGCCGAGGCCGTGGGTTTGGAGATCAATTCAGTATTGCTGGCGAAAACCTGGGTCGGAGCATCAGCGGTTCTGTCCAGAATGTCGCCGGTCGTTCGTTCTACCTGCGAGGCGAGCGCTGGCTTGAAGCCGACCTGCTCGAGAAGGCTGACGACGAGCCTGATCGTGTGATTGAGTTTGGAACGGATGCGTACGACAAGTTCATTGATGAACTGGTCGATGCACAGTTGCAGGCGATTCTGGGTCTCAACACCGCTCAGGATGTTGACCTGATGGTCAATGGTCAACGCGTCTTGCTCAAGAGGCCGACAGAGTAAGTATGCTGTGATGCAGCACTTCGTTGTTTGAACCGACAGCACGGGCGAGATGCCCGTGCGTCGGCTTTTGAAGGAACGATTGAGTTCGGTGTAATGCGATCGACCTTGTCGTGGTCGATGAGCGACAGTCGAATCGAAAGCCGGGAGATTGCCATGCCCCTGGGTCGTGTGCTTGTAGTCGAAGATGATGAAGCCATTCGTCGTGGATTGGTCGATGCGCTGGGTGTAAACAGTTATGAGGTGCTCGAAGCACCCGAAGGCAAGAGCGGACTCGCGCTTGCAGTCGGGTGTGAGGTCGACATCGTCCTGCTCGACATCATGATGCCGGGGATGGATGGGTTTGCGGTCTTGCGCGAGTTGCGCAAAGCCAAGCCGAGTCTGCCCGTGATTTTCCTGACCGCCAAAGGCGATGAACCAGACCGCGTGCAGGGGCTGCGTCTTGGTGCGGATGATTACATTGCCAAGCCGTTCAGTCTGCAAGAGTTGTTGGCGCGGATCGAAGCGGTGTTGCGTCGATCCGCCGAGCGTCCGCGGGCGATGTCGAAACTTGAGATCGCAGGGCGGACGGTTGATTTTGATCGACGCGAAGCAACGCTGCCCGATGGCTCGGTCGTGCAGTTGCCCCAACGCGAAGCGGAGGTGTTGGCGTACCTTGCCGCCAACCCCGGGCGTGCGGTCAGTCGTGACGAGTTGCTCAGCCGTGTGTGGGGTTTCGATCCACGCGGCGTGGCGACCCGCACAGTCGATATGACGGTCGCGCGCATTCGCGAGCAGTTGCAGGACGACCCAACCACACCGTGTGTTGTCGCGACGGTGCGAGGCCGCGGGTACATGCTTGTGCGTGAAGACAACGAACCGGTTTCGGAGGTCAGTGCTTGAGATCGCGTCGCTGGGTAGCCTGGGCGGTGTACATCGTCAGTATCGTGGTCGTACTCGATGTGCTCGGGTATGTGACCTGGCACATGTTGCGTCTTGAACGCGCCGATCTCGAAGCCGAAGCCGAGAGTCATTTGCAGGAGCGCGTCCGTCTTGCGCTGTGGCGCATGGACTCGTTCATGGCTCCGATCATCGCGCAAGAATCGGCGAGACCGTACTTTCACTATCGAGCGTTCTACCCGGCCGAACGGGCGTACACGCGCATGTGGGAAGAGGTTCGCCCGGGCGATGTGCTCGTGCCGTCGCCGTTGTTTCTAGCGTCACGCAACAGCAGCGCGAACGGCGACCTGATTCGGCTGCACTTTCAACTTGAGCCCGATGGCACGATGACTTCGCCGCAGGTTCCGAGCGGCAACATGCTGGATCTGGCCGAGTCCAAAATGCAGATGGCGCCGCAGATTGCGCGCTCCGAGGCATTGCTCGCCAGTTTGCGTCCGTTGGTGGAAGTGACGCAGCAAGTGGGGGACACCGTTGTTCCGACCGCTCAGCGTGCCCAGGTCGATGCGCAGGGTGTTCGCACTGAAGACCAGGAGTACGACCTGCGTGCTCGTTCACTGGGGCTTGCCGATGAACAGACCCCACCGCCCGTGCCCGCTCCTGATCGCGAAGCGACCCGAAGCGCGATCGGCGCGAACTTCGCTGCCAAGCAGTTGTTGCAGTTGCAAGCGAATGCCGGGCAGCAGACCGAGGAAATGATCGCGGTCGGCAACTTCCGACCTGAATGGAACGCTCAGATATCACCTGAGGCCACCGAGTTGTTGTTCTTCCGTCCGGTGACACTCGAAACAAGCCGTTTTCGGCAGGGTATCTGGATCGACTGGCCGATGCTTCGTCGGTTGCTCTTGTCGTATGTGCTCGATCTGTTGCCCGATGCCCAATTGGCACCCGTCAATCGAACTGGTTCAGACGAAATGGAAACGGTGTGGATGCTCGCGTCGTTGCCCGCTCGACTTGACCCCGGCGAGTTGCCTCCCCTGCCGCCGATCGGTTTTTCGTGGACGAGGCAGGTCCTCGTCGTCACTTGGGTGGCGTTGCTCTCCGGGGTGCTTGCGATCGGGCTGGTGTTGCGTGCGTCGATCAAATTGAGTGATCGGCGCGGGCGATTCGTGTCTGCGGTGACGCATGAATTGAGGACGCCGTTGACGACTTTCTGTCTCTATACCGAGATGTTGGCAGACGGCGTGATCACCGATCAACCAACACGCGACTCGTACCTCGACACACTCAAGGGAGAATCAAAGCGGCTGGCCGGGATCGTCGAAAATGTGCTCGCCTATGCCCGTCTTGGGCGACCCAAGCCGGCGAGTCGATCGACTATTTCGGTCGGCGAGATCGTGTCAGCGCTCGAGCCCATCATCCGGCAACGCGGCGACGCCGCCGGGACCGAGATCAAGATCGAAATCGACCCCGAAGTGTCTGATGTCACAGTCTTCGCCGCGATCGAGAGCGTAGAACGGATCGTCATGAACCTCGTCGAGAATGCGGTCAAGTACGGCCACACTGAGGACACGCAGCCTCAGATCGAAGTGCACGCATCACGAGATCGCGACGCGATTGCGATTGCGGTGAGTGATCATGGCCCGGGAATCGACCCAGCGGACGCTACCAAGGTGTTTTCCGCGTTTCATCGTGGTCGTGAGCAGCGATCCCATGCTCAGCCGGGGCTGGGTCTCGGTCTCGCACTCGGTCGCGGGCTTGCGCGAGAACTCGGGGGTGACCTGGTTCTGGACACGAGTTGGTCGCCTGGCGCTCGATTTGTGCTTCGGTTGCGCCCATCGTGACATTGGTTTTGCCAAGCGGTTGACCAGTCATGGGTCGGGGGCCATATACTCGCAGGCTTCCGAGGGCCTGTAGCTCAGCTGGCTAGAGCGCACCCCTGATAAGGGTGAGGTCACAGGTTCGAGTCCTGTCAGGCCCATTTCCCCTCGTTGAAACCGATGAAAACTGAACCGCAAGGCGGTCGGTCTGTGCGTGATGGGTTGGTTCAACTCTTTGGCCACGGCCCTTCGATCGCCAGCGTCAGTCCATCCTTTTGAATGTTGACGAACAAGGTCGAGCCGTCCGGGCTGAAAGTCGAACCCGCAAACTCGCTCGCACTGATCGCGTTGCGCCCGATTCGGTACACATCGCCCTTCGGCGTGACACCGAGCAGGAATGAGTCTGGCCCTGGTCCATCTTCGCACAGAATGACATCACCCCACGGCGCGATGGCGCAGTTGTCGGGCATGTCGACGATCGAAGAATCGTTGGGTTCGATGAACAATTCGAGGGTCGCGGGCTTGTTGGCTTCGTCGGGTGTGCCTTCACTTGGGCTCGGACGATAGCGCCAGACCTGTCCGCGCTTGGCTCGGCCGCCACTGGTGCACACGATGTAGATCCCGTCCTCGCTCCACGCGATCCCTTCACCGCGTGCGAACACCGCTGCGCCGGCGGCTGCACCTCGTTTGCGCAGGTCGTCGTCGGGCGCGCGCACATTTTCACAGTCCATCCATCGGACGGGGACCGTCGCTCCGATCTCGAATCGTTGCTGATCGTGGTTCCGTGTATCAACGCCGGGTTGGTCGATGATAACAAGCATCTGAAGTCGGCCGCCCTTATTGAGCTTGCCGACTTCATTGGGGATGAAGCGGTAGAGCAAGCCGTCGCCACGGTCTTCGGTGAGGTACACAATGCCAAAGGTTGGTTCGACCGCGACCGCTTCATGGTTGAACCGACCCATGTCGTAGAGCGGCTCTGCCTGGTGGAGTTTCACTTCTGCTGTCGCGGGAACTTCGAACACCCAGCCGTGCTCTTGTTCGTGAATTGAGTCTGGCTTCTGAACAGTCTCTTCGCAGGTCAACCAAGAACCCCATGGGGTCGGTCCACCGGCACAGTTGCGCAATGTACCTCCAAGGCTGAGGAACTCACGCTTCACCTGCCCAGTGCGCGTGTCATAGACGATGGTCGTTGTGCCGCCGTGCGCGGGTGTATTGCGAAACCCCTGATCAAAGAACTTGCTGAGGTCTGTGCGGTTTTTGAGGCTGTACGAATCACCAAGCGGCGAGCGATATCGTGGGTCGGTGCTGCATTCATGATTTCGAACGAGCAGCGTGAGGCCATTTGGACCGGGGAAGGCCGCCATGCCATCAGGTACGCCGGGGACGATCAGTCCGTCGCTCATGCGGTCGCCGGTGCGTGAGATGATGCGATAGTTGAAGCCATCCGGTAGATCGAGAATGCCGCGCGGGTCGGACTTGAGTGGGCCCAGGAGCCCGGTCGCACGCGCACTGGTGGTGGCGGCGGTGGCATGTCGGAGTCCGAGAAAGCCAACTGAGACGGCGCTTGCAGCGTGCAAAAAGGCTCGGCGATCGAGTTGATTCATGGCTTCCTCTCGGCGTGATCCGGCTGGGTGAATCGACAGCAATCAAACTGTATATCGAGCGAGCTCATGCACCGCGAGGCAAGGTGCAATTGTGTTTGAAAAGTCACAGAATTTTGTCAATTCTGTGTCGTTTGCCTTGCACACGATCGTCTTGAAGTGCGCTGTGCCTGATGTGGGGTCGGTTTCCGACTCTCGCGTGCTGCGTATGAAAGGCGAACATAATGATCCGATCACAAACCACGATGCACCGATGCTCAGCGACTGCATCACCGAGGACAGCCCAACACCGTCCAGTGCGGCTTCGGACCCAAACTGGTGACAACGCACTTCTCCTTCGTTCGATTCGTGGCCGAGAGGGCTTGTCCATCCCGTTCGAGTACGAGTTTCAGTTCTTGTCGGAGGACCGCAAGTTCGACCCGGGATCGCTCATCGGTCAGCAAGTCGCTATCGACATTGATGTCTCCAAGCGTGGCGTACGCCACATCAACGGCATCGTATGGTCCTGCCGACGAGAAGCCGATACTGGGCGTGCAGCCTCGTTTTCTGGCGTGCTGGTGCCTTGGTTCAGGTTGCTCGAACAGTCCAAGGACTGTCGCATTTTTCAGCATCTGGACGCACCAACAATCATCAAGCAGGTGTTGCGCGATCATGGTTTCAGCGAGATTCGAGACACCCTGATCGCCGACTATCCCGAGCGTGACTACTGCGTGCAGTACCAAGAGACGGCACTTGCCTTTGTGACTCGCCTGATGGAAGAAGAAGGAATTTGTTACCGATTCGACCACCACGCCGACCGTCACGAGTTGGTCTTGATTGATGATTCAACCGCAGTTGATTCGGTGCCGTTGTGTCCGTCGATCCCGTTCGTTGATCCTGAGGCGGGCGAACACCACAGTGAACGACTGTGGGACTGGACAATGGAAAGCCAACTGCGTCCGTCTCGGTTCGCAGCAAACGACTATGACTTCGAGCATCCAAACAAGCAGCTGTTGTCGAGCGCTCCGGCTCCTGACGAGTTGCACACAACCACTTTCGAGATTTTTGAGTACCCCGGCGGGTTCACGGCTCAGCGGCGTGGAGAGCGTGTGAGCAGCGTGCGCATGGAGCAACTGCACACGAAACAGACCCAATGCACGGGTCGATCGAATGCTCGTTCACTGGTTCCCGGCCACATCGTGGCTGTCGAACACGACCCATTTGGTATTAAGCGTTACCTGATCACCGAGATCGAATTTCAGCTATCGCTCGATCAATATGACTCGGTGCTCGGAATCGAGCCTGAGTTGATTTTTCAGAGCCGGATCGTGGCGATACCAGCGGAGAAGCCGTTCCGACCGAGCAGAAGCGTGCCGACACCACAGATGCACGGTCCGCAAACAGCAATTGTCGTCGGTCCATCAGATCGCGAGATCTACACAGACGAGCACGGTCGGGTAAAGGTGCAGTTTCATTGGGATCGGTATGGTGCGCACGACCAAGAGAGTTCGTGTTGGATACGCGTATCGCAAGCGTGGGGGGGAAAGGGGTACGGCGGCGTGACCGTGCCACGCATCGGGCAAGAAGTGATCGTTGATTTTTTGGAAGGCCACCCCGATCAGCCGATTATCACCGGCCGGGTCTATAACGGATCAAACAAGAGTTCACTGGACCTGCCAGCCCAGGCCATGCAGACCGCCCTTCGGTCGAACAGTCTGGGTAAAACTGGAGGATACAACGAGATCGTCCTCGACGATACTTCGGGCCAAGAAGGTGTCCATATTCGTAGCCAGTATGACCACACCTACTGGGTGGGGCATGACCGGAGCGGCGAAGTCGGCAACGACTCGGCGGAACGAGTCGGCAACAACCTGACCGCGGAGATCGTGAACAACGCAACGGAGACTGTTGGTGTTGATAAGGTGATCAATGTCGGGTCAAACCTGGTGATCAACGCAGGAACCACGATCACGCTCAAGTGTGGCGCCAGTTCGATCACCATGAACCAGGCGGGTGTGATCACGATCAGTGGCACGATCGTGACGACGACTGCAACCGCGAACGCAACGGTCGCCGCTCCATTCACACAGATCTCGGGCGGTGTCATGCTCGCAGCGGTCGGCGGTGTCACGCTCGTCGAAGGGGTCGCAACGCACATCGGCGGTGCAACCGTCGCCAGCGTACGCGGTGCCAAGGTTGATGTTGTGGCATCGGGTGAGACCGTCATCAAGGGCGCACCAATCAAGATGAACTGAGGCCATCACAATGACACTGTTCCAAGCATCCATGCGAGCCGTTCGTGTTCAGCCAGCAGACCCAAGCAGAAGCCTGCGTTCTTCGGTTGTGATCCTCGAAGACGAACACGGCAATCAGATTGCGTACAACCCGATGACAGGCGAACACCGCCCGGTTCTAGCCGAGCAGCATGACACACACACCGAAGAACCACCATTTGGGTCTCCAGATGCAAGCGAGCATGCATCCGATTCCTCGGCGATCGGCGGTCTCTTCAGTGGAAGTACGCTCGAAGCGATGGCTGCCCGACAAGTCGAACAGTTTGCTGCACAAGCAGCGACCCATGTCGTTGCATCGGCACTGTCGAGTGATCTCACGGACCAGGCATCGTCCCTGCTCGGTGATCTTGGCTCGCTGACGGGGGATGCTGTTAGCGACCTTGCCGACCGTGTCCTCTCGGGAGACCTGCTGTATGGTCTTGCGTCAAACGCGCTCGGCGGTCTTGCGTTCAGTTCGTTGTGGGGTGTTGATGCCGAAAGTTCGGCGGGTGAAACCGCAGCCCACGCGCTGACTCAGAAGTTCGGACTCCACGCAGCAAGTCTGGCGACAGAAGTAAACGGCATCGAGAAGATGTTGGTTCGTACTTTTCGAGGTGAGCCGTCGGACGCATCCTATCCGCTCGCGAGAACAAACAGCCCAACCGATCACGGCGGAGCAGTCATCGGGGGGGCTGGGCAGACCTTGGTAAAAAAACAAGCTGTCGCCCGGTTTACAGATCAGCAACTTTGTCCCATGAGTAACCATGTGCAAGGGGGTATCTTCGAAGGCCATGCACTCATCGAGATCGAAGGCTTGCCGGCAGCCCGATTTGGGCACCTTGCTTCGTGCGATGGCGTCGGCGCAACCTGCAGCATTGTTGAATCTGACGATTCGGTGCTCATCGGTCTCGGGCCGGGCGAAGCACCACCGCCACCGGATCCGGTCAATCCGAAGCCACCGGATCCGAGCATGGACGGTGACACGCCCCGGGAATGCTCGATTGTGGGTGACGCGGCCGAAGTGGTTGGTGTCTATGCCAAAGACGCATGCGGCGAGCATGACGACTGTTACGGCATTCGTGGTACCCCCGACGATCGCGCTCTGTGCGATGCGGCGTTTGGTGAGAATATCGCGCATGAACCACCGATGAATCGGATGGGTGGCATGTTCAGCCCAGTGATCGCGGCGCTTTATCAGGGAGCGGTCGAACTGGGCGGTTGGATGATGTATGAGTATCAGCCTGGATCCACAGACCGAACGCCGAGTCTGATCGACCGATTGTCACAGTATTTGCGTCAGGGTGTTCGCAAAGTCTGGAACCTTCCGAACACTGTGGTTGGGCTCGCGCTCGGAGGACTCGGGCAAGTGCTCGGCGCGACTGGGTACGCACTAGGACTTCGCGAAAACATGCCGTATGTGAATCTTGGACACAATGCGATTCAGTTCCACGATAATCCGCTGACATTGACTGCGACGACTTTTGGCAATGTCATCTTGTATAGCGACGGACACAAACACAATTATCAGGATCCCGGTTCGCATCAAGTACAAAGTATCGGCTTCCACGAGGAACAACACACGCTGCAAGGGGAGTTGCTCGGACCACTCTACCTGCCGTCGAATCTGGCAGGCGGCCTGCTTGGGATCGTGATCGGATCGACCCATTCTTGGCATGATCCAATTAATTGGAATGAAACGGGACCGCATCAAGGCGTTCCGTGGCAGCGATCAGGGCATCAACATTCCTGAAGCGTTTCTACGCGTCAGCATCATTTGATATACTCAGTTGCGATAGCACAGTCATCATGTCAGACCTCACACCGACGCAATATGAGCGACTCCAACGGGTTTACAAGTCGGCTTGCGCACTTCCAGCGCGTGAGCGTACAGCGTTTATCGAATCTGAGCTCGCAGACGATGAGGTTTTGCGTTCGGCGTGCCTCGCGATGGACGATGAATCTGAAGTGCCGACAGCGTTCCTTGATCCCATCGCCCCCGACATCGCTTCAGAGTTTCGAGATGAGAAGTCGTCGTTGACCGACCCGGCCCAGATCGGTCCGGTGGTTGGGCGATATCGGCTGCTCTCGCTGTTGGGTGAGGGGGGGTTCGGTGTTGTGTATGAAGCCGAGCAGACCGAACCTGTGCGTCGGCGTGTCGCGGTCAAGATCATCAAGCCCGGTCAAGATTCTCGTGCCGTCGTGAGTCGATTCGAGGCCGAACGGCAGGCACTTGCGATGATGGACCATCCGTGCATTGCTCAGATCCTGGACGGGGGGGTCACCGGGCCGGAGTCTGGACATCAGGGGCTTCCGTTCTTTGCGATGGAACTCGTTCGTGGCGATCCGATCACCGTCTTTTGCGATCGAGAACGCTTGACAATCGCGCAGCGTCTCGAACTGATGTGCAAAGTTTGCGATGCTGTTGAGCATGCGCACAAGCGTGGCATTATTCACAGGGACATTAAGCCGAGCAACATTCTGGTGTCTTTTCGTGATGGTGAGATTACGCCGAAGGTGATTGACTTCGGCATTGCCAAGGCGATCGGTGCGGGTCTCTCAGAGCACACGCTGTTCACGATGCGCGGGCAACTGATGGGCACGCCTGCGTACATGAGCCCAGAGCAGGCTGAGATGTCAGGCGTTGAGATCGATGAGCGATCGGATGTCTACAGCCTTGGTGTGTTGTTGTACGAGGTTCTAACGAGTCGTCCGCCCTTCGATCCGCGATCGCTGCAATCTGCAGGACGGGAAGAGATGGTTCGGATCATTCGAGAGGTCGAGCCACAACGACCGAGCACCCGACTCAGCACGCAAGGACTGTCCGAAGAAGGAGCTGATTCGGCTGTGTTGATTGCGCGGGCCCGGCGGGCGGAGTTGCACGCGCTCACCAGACAACTTCGCACAGACCTGGATTGGGTGGTGATGCGTTGTCTCGAGAAAGAGCGTGATCGTCGTTACGAATCGGCGGAACATCTGGGCGACGAACTCCATCGCATCCTCAAAAATGAGCCTGTTCTCGCAGGACCTCCGCAGTTGCGTTATCGCGTTCGCAAGTTTTCGAAGCGCCACAAGGTGGCGCTCATATGGGCGATTGCAGCACTGTTCATAGTCGGCGTCTCCACCTCGTTGCTCGTGGGGTTTTCCATTCGAAACAATCAGTTGCTTGCGGACAATGAGCGGCTGATGGAACAGTTGGAGAATGCCCAAACCGGGGCATTGGGCATTTCATCGAAGATCTTTGGTTCTTCTCGTTCCATCGGTGATTTTTCGGGTGGTACGAAAGGTGTGGCGTTTCTATCCGAAAACCAACGCTCGGAGGACCGGGATCTCAATGGGCTTCTTGAAGCGCTAAGAGCAGAAAGAAAGTTGACAGCAGATGAGGCCCGCAACGGATACGAGGTGATCGCCCGACAGATCGACCGTCTGGTCAATTTTGAAACTCCGCAGTCCAACGCTCTGAAATACAAGTTAGCCGAGACACTGCTCACTTTTGCCGATATTGTGACTGGCCTGCGTCGTGCTGGCTTCGGAAGTGATTCGCGTGCTCGCCCCGCGTATCAACGGGTTCTCTCGATTCTTTCGACGATGTCGCCGACAGAGTCGAAGGCGACACGCATGATTGCGAGGGCACGAGCCGGACTCGGTGATACCTTGCGTGATACCGATATCGTGAAGGCGGAGGATGCCTATCGAGAAGCGTTGGATCAGTACAATCAGATGTTGTCGAATGCTGGTGATGACACAGAGTTGTTTGACCAGATCGTCAACCAACTCGTTGCGCAGCAACGCAACCTTGCGGTTGTTCTCGCTCGACAATGTCGGTTCCGCGAAGCGAGTTTGTTTTTGACGCAGTCCACAGCCACTCGTCGCGAACTGGCGCAACAACAGCACCAATACCTGATTCGTCAACTCGTGACCGAACGCGGGGTTGGGGTCGCTTTGACGACCCAGGCTGAGTTGGAGATGGAGGCTCAGGCGTTTGATCTTGCCGAGATTGCAGCCGCCGAAGCGTTTGCCCTGCGTCAGTCGTTGCGGGATCAGGCCATTCGCGGCCGCGAACAGATTCTTGATGAGTTTGAGCAGTTGAACGCACTTGGGAGGGAGACAGACGAATCGCCAGCAGACGAGCGCGACAAGTGGTTGAGCACTTTCCGGCGCGATGTGGCCGTGAGTCGCATGATCCTCGGCGAAACGATCTCAAAACAAGGCAGGCATGATGAAGCGCGAACGATGTTTGAGGCATCTTATGAAGAACTGCGACGGCTGGAGCGCGAACAGTATTACGACGCGAGGATGACAGAATCTGTTCTGGCGTGTGCATTAATGGCGGCTTCCAACGAGGTGGATGCGAGCGAAGCACTTCTAGCACTGGAATGGAGCAACAAATGCGGGGAGTATCTCGCCCATTATGAAGCGCATCCCGGTCGCAAGTCAGACGAAGTCTTGTCGAAGCGTGAAGCCGAGTGGCTGCTTGTCGACGGCCGCGCATTGGCGCTCGCCGACCGATCCGAATCTCGCGGCCAACTCGCTGAGGCCGTACGCAGATACCGCCAGTTATCAGCGTCGGATACAGCGCAATCGGCGTATGCGCAGCAGTTTGTGCGATCGGTGATCGCCTATGGGCGATGGGTCGAAAACGCCGGTTTCTCAGAGATTGACGCCTGGTATTTTGACGATCTGGAACATGCGGTCGTCTTGCTAGATGGTTGGGGAGGTTCGACTTCTTTATGTGGTCTGTCAGATGCTGAGCGAGACGACCTTTTGTCGATTCATCGTCAGATGACTGATTCTGGCCGACCTTGATTTTTCGCATGCCAATGGTGATTCGTTGTTGATGCGTTTCGTCGTTTCTGGTACCTATAGCTTTTTAAAACCGGCGATCTCGACCCGATGCTGTGTGTTTTCAGTCGTTGTCGCGGGAAGATGGAGTACTGCTGATGACGACGCGTCGGTTCAACTGTCTTCATTTCGTCGTAGCCGGGCTTGTCACTGTTTTGGGAATTGCCGCAAGTAGCAACGCCCAGTGCCTCGTTCGTACCTTTGAGTCGGGCTTGATAGACCAAGATCAATTTGGAGAGGGAATCAGCCTCTCCGCAACAGCGATGGCTGTCGGCTCGCCCCTCGACGATACCGGTGGCGAGAATTTTGGGGCTGTGTATATTTATGCAGGTGAGGCGTTCAAACCTTGGGAATGGACGCTTCGCGCGATCGTGACTTCTGATTTTGTGACAAGTCAGAGTCTTTTCGGAAGTACCGTCGTTTTGGAGGGTGATTTGCTGGTCGTGGGTGCGCCGCTTGACGATGTGACGGGGAACAACAAGGAAGGTGCGATCCATGTTTTTCGTGCACAGAATTCGGACCTGACGAGTTGGATCCAGGTCGACGAGGTTATATCGCCGAATCCTGTTGCCAATGACAAACTTGGGAGCGTGATCGCGTTGCACGATGGAGAAATCGTGGCAGGCGTGCCAGCTCATGGCGATGACGGGATCGCGTATGTATTCAATAGGATCCAGCCTGGCATCGATGATTGGGAGCATGCGCAGACGATTGGACCGGGTTCAATTGATGAAGGAGCATTTGGTACATCGGTGAGCATGAGCGGCGACACGCTCGTCATAGGTGCACCAGTGCACCGTGTCGATGGCATCTTCGGAAACGCGGGCGTTGCATTGGTGTATCAAAGAGACACGGATACAGGGCAATGGGAGTCCAATGGACTGCTCAAGGCAAGCCCTGTCAGAACCAATGATCGGTTTGGTTCGGCGGTTAGTACAGATGGATCGCAGATTGCTGTCGGCGCGCCCAATGCAAATGCTGGTGGGGTGACACGCGCGGGTTCAGTGTTCTTTTTCACGCGCGAAGAGCCAGGGGGGGCGTGGCAAACTGATACACCGTTTCGACTCGATAATCCTGATCCGGATGTCGATGATAACTTCGGGGAGTCGATCGCGTTACAGGGATTGCGGGCGGTTATTGGGATGCCGGATGGCGGACAAGGCGTGCAACAAACCGGTGGTATCTATCCGGCTGCGGGCACCGAGACCGGTTTGTGGCAGACGGATGAACTGCTGACCGTAGACGGCGCCATGCAAGGTGATCAGGTTGGTGCTGTGGTGGACATACAGATGCCCATTCTGCTGACCGGTGTTCCAAGTCGGTGCCTGGGGAAGAATGACTGCGGCTATGGCGCGGCGTTCGCATTTCTCTTTCCTGAAACCGACGTTGACTGCAACGGCAATCTGCAAAACGATATTTGTGATATCGCTTTTGGAACAAACGGGGCAGAGGACTGCGACGACGATCTGATCCCAGACTCTTGTCAGAATCCCAATATCGCTGTCTGGGCTGGTGGATTCAAAGGGATCTATACCGATCCCGACAACTGGTGTTCGTTAGTTCCAGCAAGTGACCGGCAGATAATCTTTAACACACCGGCGCCTGATGATAATGACATCGAAGTCGTTTTTCTAGATGATGAACAGGCGGTCGGACTCATTGTAAATGCGGGCGACCCCGTTCTATTGATGCCATTCGGCACTTCATATCAACTGCTTGATTCCGGATCAGTGTTGGACGGGGATTTGCTGCGATTGGGAACCCGCGCGGGTGTTTCGAGCCTGACAGTGGATCGATCCATGCTGCTCGTTGGTGAAGAGATCACCGCACCAGGGTCTGTGCGAATAGCTGATCATGAACATACTGACGCGCTGTTCCGTGTTACCGGCCAAGCTGCATCGGTCCTTGTGACAGATGACATCGTCGTCGGTCCGGTTGGAACGGGGAGGCTGCGCGTCGAGGACCAGGGGCTGATTTCAAGCAGTACACTGACGATCGGGTCGCGGGTCATGGCAACTGGTCATGGCCATGTGGAGGTGACGGGGTCCAATTCGTTGCTTGATGTGACGGGCACAATCACGGTTGAACGCGGTCGAATGGAACTGAGTAACGGATCGCTCACGGTGTTCAACCAGTTGAACATTGAACGGGCTGGATTTGTCATGGCAAGTGCGCCGATGCAGGGAAATGTAGAGAATCTGGGGCTCTTAGCGACACTGGCGAGTCCACACGACATCGAGATTCGTGGGCGATACCAGCAGCTTGAAGACGAGGAGCCGTTCAACCGCATCGGCCGGCTCCTTCTGCGAATGGTCGACGGCATCGATCAAGTGCAGATCGACAGCCTGCAGGTCCGACGATCGGTGGATCTCGGCGGGGCACTTATAGTGACCGCCCCCCCAGGTATCAATCCAACTTTGGGCGCATCGTACGATATTGTCGTCGCAAACACATCTGATGGGCCGCACACACTCAGCGGGCGATTCTCCGTGGCATCATTCCCAGGTCTTCCCAATGGGAAGTATTTCAAACTTGAGTATCCTTCCGCCGAACCGAAGGCCCAACTTACTGTCGAGACGCTCGATTCGAATCGGGACAGTAAACTCGGTGATGATCAGCCCTACGGATTCGAAGGACTCGTCCAGGATGCGGCCCTCGCGAATGTGTTTGGCGAGATCGACGGGTTGTTTCTAGATCTGGTACTGGTGGTTGATGGCCCGAATGAGGGTGATCCAGGGAGTATTGAGATCTTCCGCAACAACGGCGACACGAATGAGAATCAGTTTGGTGAGCAGATCTCAATACCTATTGCGCCCAATCCGAACGCGGTTGCGATCGCTGATTTTGATGGTGACGGCATCAACGACATTGTTGTTGCCCACGAGCAGGATGGTTCGCTCCATGTCATTCTGAATCGTGGGCTTGATGTAGACCCAACTTTCTTTCAGAGGCGTGTGCTGGCAGGTGTGCTCGTTCAACCGGATGACTTACTCGCGCACGATTTTGATGAGGATGGTCGACCGGATATCGTTTTGCTTGGCACCAATGAAAGCGAACAAGCGCAGGCCGTGACACTCCTCAACCAAGGCGGTACTGGAGATGAGTGGAACGAGTTGTCAGTCGATCAGGTTCTTGGGTTAGGTGGCGGAGGGTTTGTAGTTGCTGCAATTGGGGATCTTGACAATGACAAGAGTATTCCCAGCGATATCGCTGCCCTGCGCGATCCGACTGCAGGGGGGCAGGTCGTTGTCCTGGGCAATCTTGGTCATGACTTCGGTGGCGACTGGAACGGTTTCGGGCTGTTCACAGAAGTTGAGACAGGGTTGATACCTGTGTGGATGGACATTGGGGATCTTGACAACGATAAGGAACTGGATTTGTTTCTTGTCGGCCGGGATTTGAACGACAACGGTGCGTTTTCGGTGATCTTGCAGGAGGAAGAAGCGCAGTATGGCGCTCCGAATGTGGTGCCGTTTGCAGGAATTCCCGGACCGGTGGTCTTGTCGCCGTTCGACCCCGACGACGATTTGGATGTCGCGGTCGTGCTCGATTTACCGAGCGGTGACCAGATCATTCAGGTCTTGCGTAACGACTCGGAAGAAATGGGGCAGTTGGTCTTTTCAGCAGATGATCAGTTTGAGCCGACGGGTATTGCCAGAATGCTCCTGGCCGGTTCATTGAATGCCGACATAGGGGATGACCTCGTCGTCATATCTGACACTGGAACTGGCGGATTCCCGATCGGACGAGGGGGGGCGAGTGTCGCCCAGTTTGTCCCAACTGAACGCGTTTGCCGTGCAGATGTCAATGATGATGGCATCCTCGACTTTTTCGATGTTCTGTTTTTTCTGACCGCGTTCTCGAGTCAGGCACCGAGTGGGGATTGGAACGAGGACGAGATCTGGGATTTTTTCGACATCCTGGCATATCTGAATGTGTATTCAACTGGATGTGCGTGAACTTGTATCATCACGGACAACCGCTTCATCACTCAGTTGCAGCCTGAGCCATGCCCGCGCCATATTCCAATCGCTGTCGGCGGTTCGCTTTGAAATGCCGAGCAGGTCTGCTGCTTCTTGAGCTGTCATACCACCAAAAAATCGAAGTTCGACGAGTTTTGACTGGCGAGGATGCATTCGTTCCAGATCCACGAGGGCTTCATTGAGTGCGATCAGATCGACAGTGCTGTTGTCGACGAGTTGATCGAGCGGCGTGTGGTTGTCGCGACGAGCCTGACCACCTCGTTTGTGTGCTTTGCGAGCTCGAGCGTGGTCGACGAGCAGATGTCTCATCACTTGTGACACGGTTCGCATAAAATGCGCACGGTCTTCGAATCGAAGTGCGGAAGCCCCGGCCATCCGTATGTACGCCTCATTGACCAGCGCGGTCGCCTGGAGTGTGTGCCCACTTCGCTCGTGGTTCATTTGGGCTGCTGCTATCTGATGAAGTTGGGCTTCGATCAGTCGAAAGAGCGTTGCATTGGCATCATCATCGCCACGCCGAGCGCGATTCATGAGTTGTGTCAGATTGTCGCCCATGACGGATATACTATCATCGATAGCGGGTCGCGCAGGCATATTTTAGGGACCATGCTGAGCTGGCGCGACGCGATGCATTTGTTGCACGAACAAGAAATTTATGAACAAGCACCAGAAGGCAAAGTTGCAGGCGGCGTTTGATGCCATGTCCAAGGCCGAGCGCGCCGCACTGCTCAAGCAAGCAGCTGATCGCCGAAGGAAACAACAACGCAAGAAACCGATGCGGTCGCGGGATGATGAGGTCGTCGGAAAGCGTTCTGCACGAGGCGGCGACGCCATTCAAGACTTGGCGCTGCGTATCCTGGCTGAACAGTCGGCTCAGTTTGGTGAGCAAAAACAAGCAATCTCACACGAGACCGCGAGCGTCGAACGCAGCGGCATCGCGGTTGAAGTCGGTCGTCGTCGATGTACGGTTGAGCCAGTTGAACGCCCTGCTGACGAACTGGTCGATTGTCTGTTGAGCCCGGACATGGCATCGCGTCAACACGAAGAGTTGGCGGTGGGCGACCATGTCATCTTTACGGATGACAGCAGCGAGGGGCAGGCTCGTTTGGTGCGTGTGATGCCTCGAAAGAGTTTCCTCGCGCGACCGGACCCACGCCGCCCGGGGCGGATGCGCGTCGTCGTTGCCAATGTTGATGTGATTGTGGTTGTGGTGTCGATCGCATCGCCGCCGTTGCATCCGCGGTTGATTGATCGGTTTCTCATCGCCGTTGAACGCGGCGGGGCACAGGCAGTTGTGTGCGTGAACAAGATCGATCTGCGTGATGCGCCCGACGCTGCTGACATGGCGGTCATGGACCCATACCGAAGTATTGGTGTGCAGGTCATCGAGACTTCGCCGGTCAAAGGCATAGGCATTGCCGAGTTGCAAGCCGCGCTCGCGGGCAAGACCTGTGCGTTCGTTGGGCATTCAGGTGTGGGCAAGAGTTCGCTCGCCAATGCTATCTGTCCGACGGTTGATGCCGAGGTCGGGGGGGTGTCCGAGGCAAGCGGCCGAGGCCGTCACACAACGACGCAATCGTCGATGCATCACACAAGTCATGGCACACGCATTATCGACACACCCGGCGTTCGGTCTTTCTCGGTTGAGGATCTTTCGGACGACGATATTCGTGCAGCCTTCGTTGAGTTTGAACCACACATGGATGTTTGCAGGTTTCGCGATTGCACCCATACTCATGAACCTGCTTGTGGCGTGCGCGATGCAGCAGAATCGGGCGAACTGTCGCAAGCCCGATATGAGACCTATCGACGCATGATCGCGGACGGCGGGCAAGGACGACCGGATCGCGTGGGGTGACTCGGCCTGCTCGGGTGCGTGGCCGGTTCGACTTGTCCGGCGTGTGCTGACTGTGCGGATGCGCGTCTCAAGTCGCGGTGAAATGGCTGGTGAACGGTGCGTTCGTTTGGAACACTTAGCGCTGCTGCATGAGGTGCGCGAGCGCGAGGAGGTTCTTTGCAAGAGAGTCAGCCACACTATCAAGAAGCATCAGATCGGCGTCGTGCGGTTCGCCAACGCCTGTGCGAGACGATTCGCCTGTTCATTCTGGATCCGGAAGGCATGCCGATGGCGGAGCGGTTTTGCGCCGGTCTGGATGCCAGTCCCCTCGGGCTTTCTGTGCGCACGCCGGGGTCGCTTGATCCGGGTGTTCGGGTGATAGTCGTATCGCCAACGGGCGAGCAGCCCGATATCTGGCTTGGGTGCGTGAATCATGTCCGCATCTGTGACGACGGGTCACGGGTTCTTGGTCTCGAACGATTGCAGATGTGCGACCGGATTGCGCAGTCGTCGTGGCTCTCGGCTTTGCGGGCGGCTGCCTGACGATCAAAAACGACGGCGTGAATCGCGCGAGCGTGGTGGCCACGCGGGACGCGCGAACCTATCCTTTCCGCCCGAGTCAGCGATTGTCTGACAGGGATCACGAAAGGACACGCATTCATGGCGCAAGGCACCAAAGGCACGATTACACAGGTCATCGGTTCTACCTTTGACGCACAGTTCCCTGAGGATCAACTCCCCTGGATCTATAACGCGATCTCGGTCGAATGGGAAGACAACGGTCAGCCCATGAAACTCTTTGGCGAAGTGCAGCAGCACCTTGGCGGCGGACGCGTGCGAGCGGTCGCTCTCGGTTCAACTGACGGCCTGCGTCGCGGTATCGAAACCCTCGACACGGGTGGACCCGTCAGCGTCCCCGTTGGTGAGCCCGTGCTCGGTCGCGTGTTCAACCTCGTCGGCGACCCGATCGACAACAAGCCAGCACCGACCGCTGAACGTGAGCCGATCCACCGTGATCCGCCTGAGTTCAGCCAGTTGAACCCCAATACCGAAATCCTCGTGACCGGTATCAAGGTTGTTGACATGCTGTGCCCGTTCGTGCGTGGTGGCAAGATTGGTCTCTTCGGCGGTGCCGGTGTGGGCAAGACGGTCATCATTCAGGAAATGATCGCTCGTGTGGCCCGCGAGTTCGGTGGGTACTCCGTGTTCTGTGGCGTGGGTGAACGAACCCGCGAAGGAAACGACCTCTGGCGTGAAATGCAGGAGGCTGAATACACCGATGCCGATGGCAAGACTGCTCATGTTATTGACAAGGTGGCCATGGTCTTTGGGCAGATGAACGAGCCTCCCGGATCACGCCTTCGCGTCGCGCTGTCCGGCCTGACAATGGCGGAGCACTTCCGCGACAAGTCGGGTAAGGAAACCATGATGTTCGTCGACAACATCTTCCGCTTTACCCAGGCGGGTTCGGAAGTGTCAGCCCTCCTCGGTCGTATGCCATCGGCAGTGGGGTATCAGCCCACGCTTTCGACCGAAATGGGTCAGTTGCAGGAACGCATTACTTCAACGAACAAGGGCGCGATTACTTCCGTGCAGGCTATCTATGTGCCGGCGGACGACTTGACCGACCCTGCGCCTGCGACAGCGTTTGCTCACCTTGACGCGTTCGTCGTGCTTGAGCGAAGCATTGCGGAGAAGGGCATCTTCCCGGCTGTGGACCCGTTGGCCTCGACCTCGCGAATCCTCGATCCGGGGATCATCGGCGAACGCCACTATGCGGTTGCCCAGCGCGTCCAAAAGACGCTTCAGCGGTACAAAGACCTCCAGGACATCATCGCCATTCTTGGTGTTGACGAACTGAGTGAAGAAGATAAGCAGATCGTGGCGAGGGCCCGTCGTATCGAACGCTTCCTGTCTCAGCCTTTCTATGTGGCGGAAGTGTTTACCGGCTTCTCCGGCGTGTACACCTCGCTCGAAGAAACGATCGATTCATTCGAACGCCTCTGCGACGGCGAAGGCGACGACCTGCCTGAATCCGCGTTTATGTATGTCGGTACTCTGGACGACGCCCGCAAAAAGGCGGAAGCCGCTGCAGCGAACGCCTGATCAAGCAGATCGAGGCTATTCGTTCATCATTGAGCCCCCGGCACATGCCGGGGGTTTTTCACTGTGTGGGCGTTGCGCACGCGTTGGGCACATGCATGGGTTCGATTTACAGCGTGGCCGGTGAATTCGGATTCATTTCAAACATGACGATGCCGTCGGTTTCTGCTGCGTTCATAGTTCGATAGAGTTCGATGGCTGGAGTGTTGTCATGTTCTGTCGCCAGCCAGACCTTGTCGAATCCGAGTGTGCCGAGGTGGGTGAGCATCGCGGTGAGCAGTGCTCGGCCGATGCCCTTGCGGCGGTGCTGCTCGCTGACACCTAGTTCGTTGATCCAGACTTGTACTGGTTTGTCAGGATGCAGGTATTCATTGGCGGAGCAGAACCCGACGATGACCTGCTCTTGCTGGGCAACTGCGATGTGGTGTGACTTGTCATTGAGGAATCGGGTGAGCATGTCCGCTCGCACGGGGTGATCGAACACACCTGGAGCCATGCTCTTGAACAGATGTTCATCACCTGCATGGGCGATTATGACTTTGAAGGTGTTCATGTGCGTCCTCTTGAAACTGGTCCATAAAAATAGAGGCCACGACTTTCGTCGTGACCTCCAGATTTGTACGCCGAATCTCAGTGAGATTCAGTGGTTGAGAGTGATGGTCTCACTTATGGGCAACCCGCAGCGAACGCTTGCAGATAGAGCTGCACATCGAAGAAGTCCCACATGTTGTCATTGTTCATGTCGGCTGCTGGGTGGTTACCCGCAAACAGGCCGAGGAACTGTTGGACATCGAAGAAGTTCAGCACGCCCCATGGTGACACCAAGTCAGCCGCACATTCGAGCACACGAATGGTCCCACCGCTGGCGAGCCAGTCGTTGCCCGGGACAGAATCCTGCGTCGAGTGGACGATGGCACCGATGTAATAGGTGCCCGGCGCCATGTTCGGCGGCAACTGGACAGGCTGATTTGACACAACGCGTGATGATCCGGCACCGAGTGAGCCGTACGCGGTGTTGGCAAGCAACGGGTCACCGACGGAGATGAAGTCGTTCAATGATGCACGAATGTCAACATTGTAACCGGCGGACGCGGTTGCATTACCGATATTGCTGATGCGTGTATCAACCGGAACAATCTCACCACGGTAATAGGTACCCAGGTCGGGGACCACTGCGGTTGGCGTGAGATCCACGAATGGCGCGGGCTGAGTGCGGAAGTTCCACACCGGGCCTGCGGTGCTACCGGCACTGTTGTTTGCAACGATCTGCCAGTAGTAGGTGGTGTCATAGGCAAGGGCCGGGAGGAACCAGATGGTTGAACCGGTGTTGCCCAGGAACTCGCCAGCGTCGGGGGTTGAGTCCGTACCGAAGTACACGCTGTATGAGGTCGCGCGTGCTGCAGAGTTCCAGTCGATGTCGCTGTTGATGCTGTTGTTGGTCGAGCCATTGGACGGGCTGACATAGGTCGGTGCTGCGGGCACACCAAGGGTGACGGTCACGGGCTGGGCATCCCAGGTGTCCGTGTCGTTGTTGCTTGAGACGCCATCGGTACCCGAATCGAGGATGACGCCGATGTTGTACGAGCCAGCGGGCGTTGAAACGGGGATGACCGGTGCAGGGATGTTGAAAGTTATATTCTGCATCGCACCGAAGTCGACGGTGTAGTTCCAAGTGGCGAGCAATGTATCGCCGGCCGAGATGTCGTTGTTGGTCGAGAGATACACACGAAGCGTGTAGGTACGACTCCCGGGGTTATTGTTGGTGGCGTTGCAGACGAGGACCTGCATCTGAGCATTCATGGCTGTGCCTGCTTGAACGACTGTGCTACCGGTCGCACGGCAACGAAGCGGTTCGAGATCAAGCGCCGCGCCGCGAGTCGCGGTTTTGAAGTCATTCATTCCATTGACGAATGACTCCCACAGACGGGCGTAACGACCAACCGTTGTGCGGTTTGAGTTGGAGCAGACGGCATGCATGTAGCGGGTGCCGTCCGGGTTGTAGTACGCTCCTGAGCCAGACATGCCGCCCCAGACGGTGTCGAAGCAGTTGCCGCCGCCCGTGTTGAGCTGGAGTTGGTTACCTGGGCAACTATCCCATGTGCCTGCCCAGTAATACATGGTGCGGCCGTTGTGGAGGCCTGCGGTGGGGCAGTTTTCAGCGGGGTAACTGAAGTTGTTATATGTTTCACCCTGGTGGAAGCCGCAGGAGCCGCCATAGGCCCAGGCGAACCAACCGGTGAGCATACCGACATTGCGGCTGGAACCACGGTTCAGGCGGACGAGACCACAATCACTGTCGAAACTCCCGTCGTTGATCCAGTTGGTTCCTGCGAGGAACGCGTCACCGCGTGCCCAGCCGAAGTTTTGGATGACTTCTGATGAACCCGGGCCGCCGGTGACTGAACCGTTACCGTCCCATGCGGGGTAGACATAGACCTCTTCGGCCCAGTCGAAAATGTCCGGACCAGTTGCGGTACGGGCATAGACGCAGTGAGCCGCTGTGAGCACAACGCCGGGATCCTGCATGGAACCCGAGCAGACAAACCAACGGTCTGAGCCTGCTGTATCCACGAAGCGCATGACGAGTTTGACATTGCCACTGCGCGGCCATGAACCGAGACCACCCGCTGCGACCATGTTTCCGAAGCTACGACCCACAAAGGGTTCGTTCTCTTCCATGGCCAATGCCCCCGCATAGTCTCCATCCGGAGACTGAGCGAACGGCAAGCCGAGGTCGTTGGTCGGCATTTCGTATGTTTCACCTGTCGCGATGTGGTGAAATGTCACGCCGCCGAGGTCACCGTTTGATGGGACATAATCGTCTGCGTTGGGCATGGGCATCCACGGGATCTCATCGATCGGCGGATGGTTGGGCATTTCGATGCCGTCATTGAAGTTTGGTGCAAACGGACTTGGAATGTTTGACCCGTCTGTTGGGTAGACAGAATATGTCTGCCCGGGCATCGGCTGCTGGATGACCTGCGCACCAGCCATGCTGGTCAGCGCAAGGCAGCCTGCTGCAGCGGCAAGCCCTTGTCGGACACGCGAATGTACGCTCATCATGAATCTCCTTTTATTGTGATCTTCCCATGTTTGAATCCCACCCGGAATGAATAGGATCCACTCTCTTGCTCTCTTGCGGTAGATTTGACGGGCAAATCCGCTGCAGGGAACACCAGCAAAAGCGACAATCGGAGCCAAGTCTCACGAATTGATAGACAGTTTTCGTCATATTCACATAAAGTCATTGTTATCAGTTATTTAGCGATACTTTTCTGGAAATCGGAGGTTCGAAAATGGGTTCAGAGAGCAAACAGCCGCCCCGTATAGTCCAGTTTTCATCGCTGGCGGACCTCGAAAGGGAGTTGGATGTTCTCCTCGAGGCTTCGCAGCGATCGGCGTTGACGGTTCATGGGAACTGGAGTTTGGGTCAGAACGCTCAGCACATCGGCAAATTTGTAAACGGGGCGCTGTCCGGATTTGACGGACAAGCGCCGTGGGTCGTGCGCAAGGCCGCGAAGATGATGTTCAAGAAGAAAGCGCTCGGCCCTGAACCGATGCCAGCTGGATTCAAACTTCCCAAGAGCGCGTCGTCCATGCTGCCCGATCCGGGTATCAACGATGAAGATGGGGTTGCTTATCTGAAGGAACAGATCGCGCGGGTGCAGCATGGGGAGAAGTTTTCCCATCCCAGTCCGCTCTTTGAGGCGCTCACACACGAGGAATGGATGACGATGCAGCTCAAGCACGCTGCACTTCACCTCGGCTTCCTCGAACCAAAGTAGGGACGCATGACAACATCTCTTCGATACGAACCGATTCCTTCGTCGGGCGCGTTGCCCGATGAAACGCGGATTATCTCGCAAGCGTTCAGCTCACCACTCGAAGGAGCTGAGCACTGGATCGAGTTCTCAGGCCGTGAGTTGTTTCGGCGTGTTTCCGATGGTGATCGGGTCGTCGGCACGATCTTGCTGACACCGATGGGGATCTACTTTGGAGGACAGTCGGTACCGATGATGGGAATCGCCGGTGTCGCGATCGATCCGGCGGTGCGCGGGCATGGCGTCGCACGCTGGATGCTTGAGCGGGCGCTTCAAGAAACACGCGATCGCGGCGTTCCGCTCGCGGGTCTTTATTCGGCGCTGCATCCGCTGTATCGCCGTGTTGGTTTTGAACACGCCGGCTCGCATTGTGGGGTATCGGTTCCGCTGCACCTGTTGCCCAGTTCATCGAGGCGTTTCGAGGCGTTTGAGGAGGCCGACATGGATGCGGTCAAAGCGTGCTATCACGCGTGGGCATCACCGAATGATGGGCATCTTGATCGTGGGCCGTACTGTTGGAATCGCGTAAAGAATGTGCGTGGGCAGGAGATGAACGGGTATGTCTCGCGCAACGACGCAGGCGAAGTTGATGCATACATCTTCTGCAGGCAGAAGTCGATCAGTGATGTCGAAGAGAAGCATGTGCTGAATATCAAGGACTTTGGCGCATCCTCGCGTGAAGGGCTCGACGGGCTCATGGGATTCATCAGAGGATTTTCATCCATTGCCGATCGCGCGAACTGGACGGGGGGGATGACCCATCCAATCTTGACGGCTCTTGGAGATCGGCGATACAGCGTTGAACTCAAAGATCACTGGATGCTGCGGGTGGTCGATGTGCCCGGCGCTTTGGTTGCTCGCGGTGTTCGTGGGCCGGATGCACCGGCTGTCCATGTGCTCCTCGAAGACGAGGTTCTTGGCGATCACGCTGTTCCGTGGGTCTTGGCGGTTGAAGATGGGAAGTTAACCGCGCGGCCGGGCGGCGAAGGCCGACTGCGCGTGCATGTGCGTGCAGTGGCTTCGCTATACGCCGGGTTCATGTCCTCATCGCAGTTGGCATCTCTTGGGTTGGTCGAAGGTGAACCAGCGGATATGGCGGCGATGGATCGAATCTTTCCAGTCGGGAATCCGACGATGGTCGACATGTTCTAGTCTGGCTCGGTGATGCGGTGCGTACGATCAAAGCATGTTCAGCCCGATCGAAGACATTCTGGATGAGCTCCGCGCCGGTCGCATGATCGTTTTGACCGATGATGAAGACCGCGAGAACGAGGGAGACCTTGTTTTTGCCGCCGAATTCGTTGATGCCAAAGCGGTTACTTTTCTTTTGACGCATGCGCGCGGGTACATGTGTGTGAGCATGACCGAGTCAGATTGCGATCGGCTGGAGTTGAGTCCGCAGGCTGCTGAGAACACATCGGTGCGCGGTACGCCTTTCACGGTGTCGATTGATGGGCATCCGAAGCACGGATTGACGACGGGTGTTTCGGCGAAGGAGCGGGCGCAGACAATTCGGCTCATGCTTGATCCCGATTCAACGCCGACGGATTTTGTAAGGCCGGGGCATATCAATCCGCTGCGCAGCCGTGACGGTGGCGTGTTGGTGCGCATTGGTCAGACGGAAGGGTCGCTCGATTTGTGCCGTCTTGCGGGGCTGTATCCGGCAGCGTGCATCATCGAAATCATGGGCGATGATGGCGAGATGCTCCGCGGGAAGCCGCTCGAAGAGTTCTGCAAGGCGCACAAGGTCAAAGCGTGCTCTGTGAAACAGATCATCGAGCATCGTTTGGCGCAGTCGCATGTCATCGAGCATCAGGAGCCGCGCACGGGTCAGGCAATCGATACACCATACGGCCAGTTCCGACTGCATGTCTTCAGGTCGCTGGTCGATCCGCTCCCCCACCTGGCACTGACGCTCGGTGATATCGGTGTGTTTGATAAGGATGGGCAGGTGACCGGCAGCCCCGAACCTGCACTCGTGCGTGTGCATCGGCGTGACTTGCTGGGCGACATTTTTGATCAACTTGAGACCTCATCCGGTTCGTCGAGCGGGCACATGTTGCGTGAATCGATGCGGATGGTACAGGAAACAGGTCGCGGTGCGATTGTGTATCTTCGACCGAGTCATGCGGGTGATGATCTCTCGACTCGGCTGACGGCGATTGTTGATCCCGACGCAATTGACAACCCGCAGAGTTCGGTGCCGGCATCGATGCTTGAATATGGCGTGGGGAGCCAGATCCTGCGTTCGCTCGGTCTGTCAAAGTTGCGGCTTATGACCAACTCAACGACCGACTACCCGCAACTTGGCGCGTTCGGGCTTGAGATTGTCGAGCGGGTGCCGATCCCGCTCGATGAAACGACTCACTGTTCGCGGTAGTACTCGTTGATCGTTTGGCCGCGGTAGGTGTAGGGGCGCACGCGCAGATTGGTGAACGATTCGAGGTGTGTACTGGGCCAACTGGCATCGGTGCCGGTGCCCGAGCCTTCGAGCGAGCCGATGTAAGTCTCGACGAGGTCTTCGCCCGTGCGGACGAACCGACCGGAGCCATCGGCGAATCCGGTGTGAGTACCGGACTTGCCATGGTTGTTCCATGCTTCCGGCCAGTTGTTTTGCCCGCCCTCAGGACGGACGACATCGAGCGCTACGCCAAACGGGTTTGTGTTGTCGTCGTTGTCATTGTCGAGGACAAGGATCGTGCTCGAAGGAAACGCGAGCGAACTGGCGCGTTTGATCGGGGAAGGTGCGGGTTCGCCGAGGATGGCGATACCGCCACCATTGGTGGGGGCGGGCCATCCGATCTGGCTGCCGATTGTACCGTTAAAAGGTGGTGGGGGAACGATCTGGCCGTCGGGGTACTTGCCGGGTGTGAACCACATGAGCGTTTCATAACTGTGACCGCCCGCATCGTCGCTGGCGTCGTTGGCGGGGAAGAAAAGATCGAACGGGAAGTCGCGGCCGTAGAGCATGTCGATGCCGCCGAGCAGTGGTTCGTCGCCGAGCATGCGATTGGGGTCAACGGTGTTGCGTGTGCTCGGGCAGATCGCGACATCGTATGTGGAGATATATTGCGGGAAGAGCCAGCCGATGTTGTCTTCCCAGCCGAAAAAGGTTGGCATGAAAAGCCCTTTGCCATTGTCGCCCGCGTAGGCGTTGCACGCGAGCGTCAACTGGCGGACATTGGAAAGGCACACCGACCGTTTGGCTGTCTCGCGGGCCTTGGCGAGCGCGGGAAGCAGAATCCCGATCAAAAGAGCGATAATCGCAATCACGACCAAGAGCTCGATCAGGGTGAAGGCTCGAATCAACGGGCGAGTCATGGACAGGCTCTCCAAGGGGCGCGCCGGGCAGCGACAGTGTACACAAAAACACTGTTCCAGCCGCATGAGATTCGATACACTGCTTCACCTGCCCCGCCGGGCACACAGGAGAGCGAATTATCATGCGTCAGTCTCTATCAGCCGTCATTGTACTCGCGGGATGCGCCGGTTTGTCAGCGCCCGTCTTTGCCCAACCTGACAACGATGTGGTCGTCGACGCGTCGGGGGTCGAGTTACGGTGTTCATTGTTCGGGCCCTGTTTTGAAAACCAGTATCGCGACAGTCAGGCGAATCCGCTGCCAGCCGGGCCGCCGCAGTTGATCCTGCCGGCCTCGGGCTATTCGTACCTGCTCGAAGGACTCGTCGAGTCAAGTGGTTTGATGAGCGTGGCGATTCCGTCGGGTTCGACGCTCGCCGAAGCGATGGATTCGATCGTGCCGGGTGGGTCGCGGGTGCTCAATGGATACAGCCGGAACTTCTCCGGGGGTTTGCCCGATCCATCAAACCAGGTGTTCCTGCAGCGGTATGTCGGTGAGTTCTCGGGCATTGAACTCGGGCTCGCGCTCAAAGTCAGTGTGACCGATGGCGGGGTCGGTGTCTTCGAGATTCGCGACATCGATATCCCGCTCGGCTTGCTCGCGGGCTCACTCGAGGTTGTCAGTGGATCGGCCACCATTGAGACATGGGAACCGAGCCCCCCCCAATTGACCGAGTGGCACTTTGACGGCGACTTCACTTCGGCGGACGGGAGCGCCAGTGCTGACATTCGGTTCCTTGATGACCCAGCATTTGGCATGATCCTCGGCGGGATCGATAATCCGGAAACGCCCGACCCGACCACCCCGACCGGAGTGACGGCTGCCCAGTCGTCGTTTACCACGACCGACGCACTCGGCATCGTCGGCCCGGGCGGCCAGAGCGACGAGGTGTTCGTGACCAGTCCGGCTCGCAACCTGACGACCGGCGTTGACAAAGATCGACGAGGCATCGGGCTCGGGCTCGCGCCCAACCTTCGGCCGTCATACCCGGGAGAGTTCTTCGGGCAGTGGACCATGGTGTGGGATATCTACATCCCCGCGAGCAGTTGGTATGCCGATTTTCCGAACAACACGGTGCCGCGCGAATTCCCGGTGGCGCTGCTTGAAGACAACTTCAGCAACGACAACTCAGCGGATGTGTTCATTCGCAATGATGCGGGTCTCGGGCCGACGATTGGGTACAACCCCGACGATTTCTCGGGATACCTGCCGATTTCGATTCAGCCTGATACCTGGTATCGCCTAACGATGGCGTGCGATTTCTTTACCGCGAGCACGAGCCAGATCTATATCGACGGCATACCGATCGGCGAGATCGAGGCCGACTGGGTGTATTGTGCGATGGACCCGGGCGCACCGGCCTATGGCGATGGCGAAACGGTTGACCCGGATGACCTTGCCGATTGGGGTTTCTTCCCGAATCCCTGGGCTCGGTCGAGCGGGACGGCTCCTGGTTCGACCGGTCCGGCGGGGCTGGCGAGCACGATGTGCCTGTTCAGCGATCTGCGGGGGGGCCGTAGCGAACCGGTGTATCTGGCGAACATGCTGCTGGTGGATACCGTGCTCACGCCGACGATGATCGCGGACCTCGGCGGGCCGAGCGCGGATGGCATTGTGCTGACCGGCTCAGATTGCGTTGTTGATTTCAACGACGACGGGGCGCTCGACTTCTTTGATGTGCTGGCGTTTTTGCAGGCGTTTACCAACGGCGAACCAGCTGGCGATTTCAATCAGGACACGGTGTACGACTTCTTCGATGTGCTGGCGTTCCTGCAGGAGTTCACGGCCGGGTGTCCGTGATTGCGATGATGCGTCGCCTCGTGGCCGAGTGCCACTGACCCGTCTTCGGGTCAGTGAGTGTTCCGTCCGTCAGAGCACTGACCTGAAGACAGGTCAGTGGCACGGGTCATGGACACCCAGCCGGACTTGAGAGGACTTTCGCTCCTCACCGACGAGATTCAGGGCGATGCTCGATCGACGGAACGCCAGAGGTCGAAGAACATATTGGGCTCCGTTCTTGCTGCGAAAAACCTCGTGATCAGATCACGGGCAGCCAGATTCGAATTCGCCAAGATAACCGATCACATCGAACACATCGAACACCTCGTCGCCGGTGAAGTCGGCAACTGAATTTTGCTCGAAGAACGCATCGAGGAACGCCATGACATCGAAGAAGTCCAGCACGCCAAAGGGCTCAGCGAGGTCTGCTCGGCAGGCTGTTGATCGCTTGTGCACGATTCCCCCCCAAATACCGACGGCCCAGACATTGCCGTCCACAACCGCCAGTCCATTGTGGGCCGACTGAAAGTCCGTAAATGGATGTGCCAAGCCGGGTGTGTACCCGATCGTCCAGTTTAGTCCGCCATCCGTCGTGCGCCGGACGATGTCCCTGTTGAGCTCGTCATGGCCGCAAAGGTAGGCCTCGTTTTCGCTGACCACGACGATGTCCGTGTAAGTTGCGTCGAAAGTATCTGCCACAGTCTGTTCTTCCCATGTGTCGCCGCCATCGGTGGTTCGAAGGATGAGCCCGTAGCTCCCGATGATCCAGCCGGTTTCCGGAGTGGCGAATCGCACACGCCTGTAGACGGGGCGTGGAAGACGAACAATGTTGGGCGTTCGGTCCCATGTCAACCCGCCATCTTGGGTCCGCAAGGCGATATTTGGGCTGCCGACAATCCACCCGTTCAAATCGTCGTGAAAGTAGAAGTCGTACACGATGTCGCCCGCGTCGAAAACATATGGGATGTTGGCGTTGATTGAGGACCACGAAGTCCCCCCGTCAGCCGTCTTGTAGATCTTCGGACCGCCAGCCTCCAGGTTGAATTTGTAATAGACACCGGGATCGCCCACATAAATACGCCCACCGGGCCAGGATTCGTTCTGATCAGCGAGCACCCAGTTTTCGCCGCCATCATTGGTGATAATGAGGTTCCCTCTGTTCCATCGCATGGCGGCGTGGTCCGGACTAAATGGGTATACATCCGAAGGACCAGTCGAGAAAATGGCCTGGAACGGCGTTAACGATGGTCCGGGCTGATGTTTCCAGGTATCGCCGCCATCAGTTGTGTGCAGGATCGTCCCGCCGCCGGATACCCACCCGTCAAGGGCGGTCGCAAACCCGACCCTGCGGAGGTCGTTGCCTGATCCGCTGGAGATCTGGGACCAAGAGGCTCCGGAATCATGTGATGCGGCTACAAATCCAAACTCGCCGCCGAGGAAGATACTGTGACCGACGACATCGATCGCGGTGAAGTAGTCGTGGTCGATCTGTGCCGCGTTGTTGACTGTCCAGGACATGCCACCATCCGTCGTCACCGCGGGGGCGCCAAACTGCATGAACCCGAATGCATGTTGCGGATCGGTGAAGACCGCGTCGCGCGGCGTTCCGGGCGAAGAGGACTCCCAAGTCTGTCCAGCATTGGTCGTCTGGTGAATTGAGAATCGGGTCTCAGTGTCTTGAAAAGTGGTCACGACGGCGTGGTCGTAAGAGAACACTTCGAGGACATCCGACTGAATCGTGACCGTCGGTGGCATCGGCACGGGGCTCCATGTTTGTCCGCCGTCGTTGGTTCGCACAAAAGTGTGATCTTCGAGCGCTGCCCACCCGATGTTGGCGTCTGCGAAGCGCCACGAATCGAGGTCGAATCGTCCAAGGTAGTTCCAGCTGTTCCCGCCATCCGAAGTTCTGTACAAGTATGAGAAAGTGAGCGAGGGGCGTGTGGAGAGGTATCCGACAGTGCCATCGATAAACTGAACTTGAGTCGCCCCCACCGCGTTGGGGTTGCCTGTGGGTTCATCCGGGATGTTTGAACGAGTCCACGAATCCCAGGCGTTTTCGGTTTTGTAGATTGCACTTCCAGCCACCCAGCCATGCGTCTGGTCCAGCATGTCGATGGTGTTGAATGTCTCAAAGGCATCGAGGATGATGGTTTTCCAGGATGCTCCTCCATCTGATGTGCCGAACAGACCGCCCCAGGATGCATAACTCGCGGTCACCCACCCGCGATCGGATGAGTCGAAGTCGATGTCTGTGATGTTCATGTCAGTTGGTGAAGGACCCTGACGAGTCCACTCGTCGGTGACCATTTGCCCATGGGCCTCGCAGCCGACAATTGTCCAGGCTGCGGCTCCGATGAGGAAGCATCTGGTTGATGTGGCAATCATGGGTGTCCTTTCTTCAGTTCGTCTTCAATGCGCATGTGTGCAGGCTTGTTTGTCGTGGTGCGGCCTGACCAATCGCGTCATGGACAGGCAGGCCGAATCGTCCAGTAACTGCTGCAAAAGGTGTGCCAGACCTCCTTCGACTGGTTCAGACCTGTTTGCCGATTGGGTTGATTGACTGAGTGGCTTATCCCAGCCATCCTAGGAAATATTGGCCGGTTAACGAGTGCCACTCATCCGTCTTCGGGTCAGTGAGTGTTCCGTCCGTCAGAGCACTGACCTGAAGACAGGTCAGTGGCACGGGGTGTGGAGACTCGGCGACGGATTGATCTAGGATACAGCCATGAACGACGCCATCCCGACGCAAGCCGACTGGGAGAGTGAGTCATGGGACCTGGATACCCAACAAGCGCACCGGCAATTCGGCGGCAAGTCGTTTGAGGAAGCCATCGAACTGTTCAAAGAAAACGCCATCCACTATCAGGAGGATGTGTGTTTCATGCCTCGGGCTTGTTTCCCTTTTTATGCGAGAGCATACATGGCGTATCTCCTCTCGGATGCGAGCAAAGACGACAGCGATGGGGCAAATTGCTTCTTCGGGTTCGTGAAGATACGGGCCGAGGAAATCGTTCGAACCGGATCGTTGTATTTGGCCGTTGCCGACACGCTCCGACACATTGCAACACGGCAAGACTGGTATGACGCTGACCAGTCAATCTATGGGAGTTTTGTTGAGCATGCGGATGAAGCGCTCGCGCGACTGCGAAGCTTTTTCCTTTACGGCCAAGTCGAACCATGACCACAATGACATGACCAGACCACCCGCCTGCGTACCACTCCGCGTCTCCGAGTTCGCTATTGCTCCCGCTTATCGCGTGTGAGTTGTGCGTACGCATTGTGACTATGGATTGACTCAAAGTTTTCGGAGTTGATGCTGAACCAGGTGATGCGGTCGTCGTCTTCGAGGCGCAGCGCGAGGTCGCGGACGATATCTTCGACGAACTTGGGGTTGTCGAACGCTTTCTCGGTGACATGCTTCTCGTCGGGCCGCTTGAGGACAGCCCACACCGGGTATGAAGCGGCGCTCTCAAGGTGCGTGACGAGATCTTCAATCCAGAGGTTGCCCTTGAAGCGGACGGCGGCCTCGATGCGGCAGCGCTGGTTGTGGGCGCCGTACTCCGAGATCTCCTTAGAGCACGGGCACAGGCTGGTCGCGGGGGCCGAGACGCGGACGACGAAGTCTTCCTTGCAGTTTGCGGTGCATTCGAAAGTCACTTCGTAGTTCATCAGGCCTTTTTGACCCGTGACCGGGGCAGCCTTGTTGATGAAGTAGGTGAAACTCGCTTCAAAGTGAGCCTCTTTGGCTTCGAGGCGTTCCTTGATCGCGCGCGTGATCTCGGGGATGCGGTCGGGCGTGACGGGCTTGCCCGCATGATCGTTGAGCACTTCGAGGAAGCGGCTCATGTGCGTGCCCTTCTGCGTGTGCGGCAGAGCGACGAACATGTTAATCGTGGCGATGGTGGCTTGCTCACCGCCATCAGGCGTTCGCAGGATCATCGGGTAGACGACTTCCTTGACACCGACTTTGTCGATCGCGACCTGCCGTGCGTCGGATGATGCCTGGACATCGGGCATGGTGCTCGGCGCGTCGGTGGGGGACGGCGTCGAAGTTGTTGTTTCTTTCGTTGCGTGCATAGTCATCCTCTCGTCGTCGCCGACAGCATGGCCCTTGGGGTCGCATGTGTGCGTGAGTTCTGTCTCTCGTTGTTACGAAGTCGTGCTGGCTGCGGGTCTGGATGCAGACTCTTCGACTTTTCCGATTGAAGCAGCCGTCCATGCCATACCGATGGGAACGCCGAGCAGCATCCCGGCTGCCCAGTCAAGTGGCTGAACGACCAGTGCTCCCGGCATGGTGGCATTGATGAAGGCTTTTTCGAGATGCTCGGCTCCTGGAGCAATAAACCCGATCAGTGGCGCGACTATTCCCGCCACGAGCAGTGCGAGAAAGGGTGCGAACCAGACCGGGCGGTCAGCACCCATCGCGGCGATGACCATGGGCGTGACCACGCCGGCACCGATCGCACCGGCGACCGCTGCCATCAACGCCTGCCCCCGAGCACCGCTGAATCCCACGATCCACGCGAGCGCGATCGCTGCGGCTGCTCCGGCGAGGATGCCCACGAATATGGGCGGCTGCATCAGGTCTTTTTTAGTCGATGATTTGGTAGCCGCGGGTTTGGTGTCCAATGCCATCTTGTGGATGAACATGACACCCGCGAGGCAAACGGCTCCGAGGAGGGCGGCTTCGACCGCGACGGTGAGCAGGGTTGAGGATGAACCAGAAAACCGCCAGACCTTGGTCAGGTCACCGGTGCCCCAAGCGACCCAGGCGAGCATGAGCCCGGCGGAAAGGGTGCCGGTGCGTTCGCCGAGCATTTTGCCAGCGATTGCGCCATAGAGGAGGGCCACAGCCACGCATATCACGCCGAGGACAAGCCCGAGCAGAGGGGTTGTGCCCACGAGGAGTGTGACATCCGGCCCGCCATCAACTGCGCGCAGGTCACCGATCAGCCCGCTCAACAGCGGCCCGATGATGAATAGCGCAAGGCAAGGCAACACCCATCGTCCAACGGCTCGTACCATGTGGCCAGATCATGCGCCCCAAAGGGGCCAATGGCAAGCGCAGGGAGGCTTCATGTCGAGCAACCATCACGAAACACGCCCGCCGCGTCACCCCGATTTGACGCTGACAGACCTGACAGATGCCCTTCTTTGGCCTCGGCTGTTCGATGCGGGGCGGTTGGCGATGCGACCGGAGCGGATGTTTTTTGGCTTGTTGACGGTCGTTTTGATTGGATTGCTCGGATCCATGAGCCTCTTGTGGAGTGACGAACCTTCATTCGGTCAGTCGCTCGGAGCGCTGCTGGGGGCTCTGAGCGAAGCAATCGGTTCATGGATGGGTCGCCTGTCGATCGCGCAGCCTTGGGATGTTCACCTGGGTGAACTCGCTGGGAATCTTGCTGTGGTGTGGCAGGAAGCGGTGACGCTGACGACGGTGTCGTTCCCGGTGAGTTCGATTGTTCTTGGCTTACCCATGTTGGCGGTGGGATTGATCGGCTGGGCAGCGATTGCTCGCTCGGCGGCGTGGGAGTTCGGCATCGGAGTCACGGAGTCCGGACCGGTGTTGCTGGCGGTCGCGGTGCGTCGATTGCCGACGCTACTGGGTGCGGTGCTGGGGCTACCTGTGTTTGTCGGCGTTGTTGCACTTGGCATGGGCATCGTCGGATGGTTGCTCATCGGGCTGCCGGTGCTTGATGTGCTCGGTGCGCTACTTTTCGGTGCGGCTTTGCTCGTGGCGTTGGTGTTGGTGCCGGTTCTGGCGGCGTGGGCGCTCGGGTTCCCGATGCTTGCACCTGCGGTGATGTGCGAAGGGCCGGACACTTTTGAAGCCATCCAACGCGGCATGGCGTTCGTGTTCGGGCGACCGATCCGGTTTGTGATTTACAGCTTGACCCTCATCGCACTTGGCGCGGTGCTGGTGGGTGTGCTTGTGTTACTTCTCGCGGGGGCGGATGCGCTCGCGACCGGCGCGATGGCAATGTTCCTTGATGAATCGCGGGCTGCGGTGGTGACAGGCATCGCAACGGATGATCTAGAAGGAACTGCGGTCGTTGCTGCACGCATTATCTCGTTCTGGAAGGCGACGGCCACGCTCATTCTTGGTTCGTTTGTCGTCAGTTACTTCGCTTCTGCATCGTCGGTTCTCTACCTGTTACTTCGCAAACTGAACGATGGGCAAGACCCGGGCGATCTTGCTGCCGAAATCCGGCATTAGTTGCTTGAAGATGCGTATTTGATGGTCTCCTGATCGCTCGATCGTGCTGGCTGCGGGCAACCACGAGTTGCGGTATGCTGCTCGTCACGAAGCACAAGGAGTCTCGCTATTTTGACGCTATTTTCAATCGCCGCACCAACAGCGCAACAGTCTTCAATTCCAGGATTTGGCTGGAAGGTGCTTGCAATCGCTCTGTATGCAGCGGTCTTGCTCGCCATCGGATACATCGCGTCGCGGCGGATGACCAACATTCGCGACTACTTTGTGAGTAATAAGAAACTCGGGTTCATTCATGTCGCGTTCAGCGCGCGTGCGACGGGTGAATCGGCGTGGCTACTGCTCGGACTGACGGGCATGGGGTACGCCTTGGGCGCTCATGCGTTCTGGGTCGTTCTCGGCGAGATGCTGGGGGTGGGCGGGGCTTGGTTGTTCATGTCGCGTCGATTCAAGCGATTGACCGACCGCTATGACTCGGTGACGGTGCCCGACTATCTGGAGTCACGATTCCGCGACCCCGGGCATTGGCTTCGCATCATCGCGGCAGGAGCATTGCTGGTGTTTGTCCCGATCTATGCGGGCGCCCAGGTTTATGCTGCGGGCGGAGCGTTCTTTGATTTCCTCGGGATCAACCACTATGTCGGCGCGACGATCGGCTTTGTGATCGTGCTCGTGTACATCACACAAGGGGGGTTTACTGCAGTAGTGTGGTCTGATGTCTTTCAGGGGGCATTGATGTTTCTCGGGTTGGTGGTGCTTCCGTTCGTGGCGCTTGCGCACGCTGGCGGGTTGATGGCAATCACCGAGTCGCTGCGGGCGATCGACCCGAATCTGCTCACCTTGCACGGGCCGGACCAGACCACTGCGGATGGCGCAACGCTGTCAGGCTGGAACTACTTGAGCATCTTCAGTGTGATCGGGCTTGCCGGTATTGGGATCGGGTTCTGGGGCTCGCCGCAGATCTTCGTCCGGTTCATCTCACTCAAGTCAGAGAAAGAGATCGTGCCCGGTGCTGCGACTGCTTTGACCTGGACGCTGCTCGCAGACTCCGGTGCCGTGTTGATCGGAATTTTTGGGCGGGCGTTGTTCAATACCGAGATTGGGGCTGACAAAGAGGCGGTGCTGCCATACATGGCTGAAACGCTCTTGCATGCTCTGTTCACCGGGTTGTTCATCGCGATGGTGCTCTCAGCGATCATGTCGACGATCGATTCGTTGCTGATCATCGCATCGTCCGCAGGCGTGCGCGATTACTGGCAGAAGATCCGCCATCCGGAGATGTCTGATCAACAACTCGTATCGCTCAGCCGCAAGGTGACTGTGGTGTTGTCCTTGATCGCATTCGGGGTCGGCATGGGGATCCTCGCGTATGACAAGGACAACCCGATCTTCTGGATTGTGATATTCGGTTGGTCAGGGATCGCTGCGACTTTCTGCCCGGTGATGATCCTGAGTTTGTATTGGTCGAAACTGACGGCTTTGGGTGCGAAGTGGGCCATGGTTGCCGGTTTCCTCGCGGTGCCGATTCTGAAGTTTGCAGCCCCGCCATTGATGGAAGCGGTCGGGTTTGCCGATGGCCCGACTATTCTGGGTGCGCTCGATGTCCTGCCTCCCGCGTTTGCGATCGGTTTTACGACGGCGATCGTGGTGAGCATGTTCGACAAGCAGGGCCAATCGCGGCTGGAGGGTGTTGCCGAGGAGATCCGCGACGCTGGTCGTCGATTGTGAATGATCGTCCGACATTCAGGTGTAGATGGTCCTGAATGGGTCGATATTGTCTTGGTTGCTTCCTAGACTTTCAATAGTTCTTGAAAATATGGCTCCTTGAGTTCAATTTGGCCCATGCGCACCGCTGGACGGAGTGACCGATGACAACGATCTACACGCCACCACCTGAGTTTGGTCATCTGGATGCGACTGATGATGGTTTGCTCAGCGATGTTGCGCGCGGTGCTGCCCGATTGACAGCGGAGCAAGGTCTCGAACTGCTACGCGGTGTGTCAACGCACACGCTTGGACGCTTTGCAGATGCTCGGTGCCGATCGATCCACGGCGATCGGCTGCGCACCTATGTCATTGATCGCAACATCAACTACACCAATGTGTGTACCGCGAAGTGCACCTTCTGTGCCTTCCGCCGCAGTCTGGGCGACAGCGACGCGTACACACTCGAACACGAAAAAATCTATGACAAAATCGCCGAGATTCAAGCGCTCGGCGGAACGCAGATTCTCATGCAAGGGGGGATGAATCCGGAGTTGTCCCTCGACTGGTATCTCGAACTTCTCTCCGGCATCCACGAGCGGTTCCCAGGGATTCATATCCACGCGTTCAGCCCGCCCGAGTTTATTGAGTTTGTGAACTTTTTCGACCCGCCCGGTGCGACGCTCGAAGACAAGATTCGCTGGGTGATGGTTCGGCTTCGTGAGGCCGGTCTGGATTCCTTGCCCGGTGGGGGGGGCGAGATTTTCGCGCCGGCTGTGCGCAGCAAGATCGGGCTCGGCAAATGCACCGCCGAAGCGTGGCTGACCTGTATGTATGTCGCTCATTCGCTTGGCATGTTTACAAGCGCCACGATGATGTTTGGGCATATCGAGGGGCACGCCGACCGGATTCACCACATGCACCTTGTGCGCCAATGGCAGGACCGGGCGTTGCGTGACTTTGGTGCGCCGTCGATGACCGACTCTGCAGTCGGGCCGACCGTTGAGCCGCGGACAACAGAGCAAAAATCGCTCGACGAACAGTATCCGGCTCCGATGCGTGCTCGGGCGCTCCCCGGTGGGCATTACACCGCGTTCATTTCGTGGCCGTTCCAGCGCGAGAATACGCCGCTCGGTCGGTTGCGTGACTGGGGGCAGGATCCTGCTGATCTTGAAAAGTTTGGACCGGCGTTTCCTGGTGATGTCGCGGCTCGGCTCGATGGCACCGGCACGAAGGACCTGCATCCGGAGTTCGGGCGTCGGCTTCGTATGGCTGGCGCGGTCGAATACCTGCGCACGCAGGCGACAAGCCGATTGTTCCTCGACAACATCTATTCGATCGGTGCGAGTTGGGTCACGATGGGGCCGCACATCGGGCAGTTGGGGTTGCTCTATGGTGCGAACGACATGGGCAGCGTCATGCTCGAAGAAAATGTTGTGTCGAGTGCCGGAACAACCTATTGCCTTGATGAATCGGTGTTGTGCCGTTTGATCCGCGATGCCGGATTCCTGCCGGCTCAGCGAAACAACACCTATGACATTATCGACATCAAAAGCGGCGAGCGTGCACCGGATGAAGCCGTCACCGACTGGTCGCAGCACCGCGCCCAGCGCATGCACGCAGAAGCAGCCGACACGCACGCAGCAGCGTTGACGGTCGGTGCGTCAGATGCTGATGCGTGAGCGTCGAGCCTGATCGATTGCGAGTCTGCCAAACCTCGACGAGGTCTGCCCGCGTTGTTGAGCCGTGGCTTCTTTTTTGAGATATCCAAAAACACTTCGATGACTGCGTCCGAAGGCAGGGAAACCACCAGACCGATCGCGTTGATCTGACCCGCTCGTGCGGGATTCGGGGGCTATCGGTGTTGGCAGACTCTCTGAAGAAAGGCACAGTCATGCAATCACGAACGATCAAACGATGTATTCTCGTCCCGAGTGCGACGGCGCTCATCGCGGCCGCAGGTCTGGCGACGATGTTTACGACGACCGAACAGGTCACCGCGTCGAGTCACAGCGATGCGCCGCTTGTCAAGATGGACCGGCTCGCCAACCTGACCGATGTGTACGCCTTCATCAGTGACCGCTACGGCGACAACGATGAAGAGGTCCTGACGGTGATCGTCAATGTCGCACCGTTCAGTGAACCAGGGGACGGCCCGCACTACGAAAAGTTCGACTCGGCGGCGTTGTACACCATCCACATCACTGACCCCGTGACCGGCGAAACGCTGATTGAGTACGACTTCGAATTCTCAGAAGCGAACGCCGAACTGAAGAATCCGAACACGATTCTCTCGTACGGACTCGGCACCGAGGCGGGCCCGATCATGACGATCGACGATGCTCGGCAGAACTACACACAGACCTTCAATGTAACGCGAACCGTCGCGGGCGTGCCACAGACACTGACCCCGAACTGGTTGCCGGTCGCCCCCCCGAATGTTGGTTCCAATGTCACGCCGCTCTACAACGATGCGGACGGCCGCGCAATGACCGGTGCGACCACCGAAGCCGAACTCGATTCGTATACGCAACAGGCGATCTACACCGGTGCCAATGGCGAGGCGATCTTCGCCGGACCGCGTGATGACAGTTTCTTCGCCGATGTGCCGGGTGTCTTTGACCTGCTCAATGTGCGCATCCTCGACAACAACGGCTCGCTCAGCGACGGGCTGGGTCAGGATGGCAATGGCGTGGACGGGTTCAAGGGGTTCAATGTCCTGACTTTTGCGATCCAGATCCCACTCGATCTGCTGCCAGCGTCCACTTACAACGATGCATTCTTTGGCGAGCAGACCGGCGTCGGTGTGTATGCCTCGGTCAGTCGTCGTCAGCAGACAGTTCGCAACGCGGGTAATGACTTTGTTGAGTCCGGGCCGTGGGTCCAGGTCAGCCGCTTGGGCAACCCGCTGTTCAACGAGGTGCTGGTGGCGCTTGCCGACAAGGACAATTACAACGCGTCGAGCCCGGTCGATGACGCGCAGTACGCCTCGTACGCGTCCAATCCTGAGGTGGCGGCGCTCATCAACTTCGTGTATTCAACATCGTTCGTGACGACCGGCCGCGCCGATCTTGAAGCGGTGTTCATTCCCGATGTCCTCCGTGTCGCAACAACGACCGGCCCGGTGCCGCTCGCGGGCGACCCCTCGTTCAGCCGATTCGGATTCGTCGGCGGTGACACCACGGGCGGCGTGTCGAGCGGGTGGCCGAACGGTCGTCGATTGGGTGATGATGTGGTCGATATCGCGCTGACGGCCGTCGCGAGCGGCCCGTCCTACGACACGATCACCGTGGTGGGGGACAATGTCGCGCAGAATGATGTGGCCTACAACGCGGTGTTCCCTTACGCCGCGACGCCGCACGCAGGCACCTTTAATCGCAAGGATTCGGGGCAGACCGATTTCGAGGTTGCCGATGTGAACGGTGACGGTGTGCTCGACTGGTACGATGTGCAGGCGTTCCTCAACGCGTTTTCTGCCGCCAGTCAGCCATAAGTGTTGAACTCTTCATCTTCCCGCTCGCGCCGCTTGACGGCGGCGCGTGCGATTTCGCGCGATCGCTGCGCTCGTTCGAACAGCACGCAACAACTGGTTGCAGAAAGGGCATCATCATGTTTCGACCGCTCCACACCATCGCAAGTTTGAGTATCACAGCCATCGTCACGCTCAGCGCATCGGCGCACGAGTTCTGGGTCATGCCTTCGTCGTTCGAGGTCAAGCAGAAAGACCTGCTGCGCATCGAACTGATGCACGGCGAGCGATTTGCGGGCAAGACCGTCGCGATCGACGGCGGGCAGATCGAACGCTACGCCTATCTTACCGCGAATGGGACCTCGCCGATTCGACTGATTGATGGCATGACGCAGGCGTTCGCGAGGCCGATGCTGTCGGGCATCATCGCGTACGAGACCAATCACTATGTCAACACGCTCGACGCAGCCGGTTTCGAGGCATATCTCGCAGAAGAAGGACTCGGCTTCATTTCTGAAGATCGTGCAGCCCGTGGCGAGTCGGGTGATGACGGGAACGAGGTCTACGCGCGCTTCGCCAAGGCGCTCGTGGCCGTGGAAGACGTAACCCCCCCGACCGATCGCGCGATGGGGCTTGAACTAGAACTAGTCCTGCTCGGGACCGTTGACAAAGCGATGGATTTGGACGATGCGGATGTCAATCTGGCGGGTGAAGAGGAGCGCCCGCCAGTGCGGCATGTGCAGGCCGAGCTGCTCTTCCGCGGTCAACCACTCGCTGATGCACGGGTCGTCTTCGTCGCACGCCATGACCCGAGTATGCGGCAAGAAGCAACCACCAACGCCAAGGGCATCGTGACCCTGCCCGCAGCGTCCGCGATCGTCAATGGCGGACCGGTCATGCTCACCAGCATTCACATGGTACGGACAGACAGCGAGACCAAGGCCAACACCGGCGCTGACTGGGAGAGTTTCTGGGCCTCGCTTGTGTTCGATGCATCGCTCCTGAAGTAGATCGAGCGTCAATGTAGAACCAACACCTGTATCTCTCACTGGAGCGGGGAGAGATCAGGTTCCCTGGTCGGACCGAGCCGCGAGGCCGGTCCGACTTTTTCGGTTTGTTAACTCGTTTTCAACTTCGCGCGTTTGTCGGAAAGACGGCATCAGTGGCACCGGATCCGGCACGACGAATGATGTTTCATGTAACGCGCTTCGAACAGCGCGCGTCGCCACGCGGGGGGGGTGAATCCAGCACTCATCGCGCACAAAGAGCAATTTGGTAGATGAAACAGTCCTTCGCGGCTGCGGATTAAACCTGCAGACCGCACCTTGACAGCCTCGCGGTTCTAGAACAGCGCACCACATATGGCACCTGGCAAAGTGTCAGTCCAGATCAGTATGATTTGCGCGACGGGTTATCGCCTGCGACGACAGGTTGCCACACCTGCAAGCGTGAGCAGCGCAGCTGAAGCGGGCGTAGGCACGAACACGACGCTGTCGATGCCAGCCGCATCGCCGCCATTGGTGTACTCGCCTTGGATATAGAAACCCTGCAGGTCACTGAGCACAGTCAGCATGTCGCTCTGGGTTGCGCTGGTGGCCGAGAGGGCTCCACTGGACAGCGAACTCATCATCCGCCAGTCGCTTGACGCGTGGACAGCCGTCGACCACGAGGTCCATTGCCCGTTCACCGGCTGCGTGCCAACATTGATTCCGATCGACAGGCCGCCACCGACAAGAATGACATCAGCCCGATCGCTAAACGACGATTGGTTGCCGGTGATCCCGATGATGCTCCAATCGATATTGCCGCCATAGAGCCCGGACAGGTCGCCGAGATCGACGACCGGCGCGGCGAAATACCAGATTCGGCCATCGCCGATGTCGCGAGCCCGGAGAAAGCCCGCGTCGGGGCTTCCGTCTGAGCCATCCCATGTCAGACCGGTTGCATCGTTGTGAATGCCCCAGCCCTGGGTGTCGGTATCAAAGGTGTAGCCAAGTTCGGCGAACGCGGGGGTTGTGACCGCAATCGCGGCAAACAACGAAGTTTTGATCATCGTGTATCCCATCTTCACATTCGGCAACGCAACGAACTGAGTCGCGTCGCTCTCCTCAATTAGAGACTACACCACTATGAGGGGGTGTCCACCGAATCACGGGAAAATCGTGATTCATTCGAGGGTCCGAAGATGCCGGGATTGGCCTATTCTCCGCAATGACCACACGACGCACGCTTCGCGAGTACGAACCTTCGGCACGCATCGAAGGTGCGTTCTCGATCTCCAATACGCAGCTCGGCCGCACCCGCAACGATAAGCCGTACCTCCGGTGTTTGATCGGTGACAAGTCCGGGCAGGTGCCAGGGCGGATGTGGACGGTCGATGAAGCGATCATGGAACGGGTGCCTCGCGAGGGATTCGTCTATCTGGAAGGCGAGACGCAGGCGTATCAGGGCGAGTTACAGATCATCGTGCAGCGAATGGATGGCATCGACCCAACGCCTGAGCAACTCCGCGAGTTACTGCCGTGCTCGGTCCGCGATCCTGCAGAGATGTTCAGCGAACTGACCGGTCTTCTCGAAGGTATCGAGCATCCAGCCATGAAGGCGCTCGTCAAAGCCTACCTCGATGACGAGTTTTTGATGGACAAGTTCCGGGCTGCCCCGGCAGCCAAAGCGATGCACCATGCCTATCTGGGCGGTCTGCTTGAGCACACACTCAATTTGGTGAAACTCGCGTTCGCCGTGTGCCCGCTGTATCCGAAGATTAATCAGGACCTGGTGGTGGTGGGGCTGTTTCTGCACGATCTGGGCAAGACCCGTGAACTGAGTTACGAAGCGGGGTTCTCGTACACCGATCGCGGTGAGTTGGTCGGGCACATTGTCGAGGGCGCGATCATGCTGCATGACAAAGCCGAGCAGGTCATGCGCGATCAGGGCATTCGATTGCCCGGTGCGGTGGTGACGGTGCTTCAGCACATTATCTTGTCGCATCACGGGATTCCGGATTATGGAGCCGCCAAGATCCCGGCCACACCTGAAGCGATTCTGGTGTCCATGCTCGACAATGTCGATGCCAAGACGACGATCGCGCTCGATGCGGCGAGGCCTGATATCGCCCCGGCTGCCGATCTCGGTGGCAACTTTACAGAGAAACAGTGGGCGCTGGACACGAAGTTGTACAAGCGCGATCCGCTTGCCTGAGCGGACGGTGTGCAACCGTCCGGCGTTTTTTCCGGATACCATTGCAGCATGAGCAGTGACGGGCAGGCGATCTCGGTCAACTTCGCCCGCGAAATTCCAGTCTTTGCGCTGGACGCGGTGGTGTTGTTGCCGCAACAGGTTTTGCCGTTGCACATCTTTGAACCTCGATACATCCAGATGGTCGAGCACGCGCTTGATGGCTCTGGTCAGATCGCGATGGCGGTGGTCTGCGACAATGTGCAGGATCTTTCGGGCGATCCGTTGATCAAGCCAGCGGTCTGCATCGGGCAGATCGTTCAGCACGAGTCGCTCCCCGACGGCCGATTCAATGTTCTGATTCAGGGTATCTGCCGGGCCACGATTGTCGAGGACCACCTGCCGAGCGGTGATCGGTTGTATCGGCAGGCGATCCTCGAACCTGTTGGCGAACCCAATCAGGACGCTGGTCACCTGCATCAGTTACGACATTGGATCGAGTCCGAACTTGCGGATGGTTCGCTCCAGAACCTGACGGTTGCAGAACATGTGATCGAGTATGTGCGCAACGAAGAAGTCCCGAACATTGCGGTGCTCGAGTTGATCTCGTTTGCTCTGCTGTCCGATCATCGGCTGCGCTATCGGCTGCTCGCCGAGGGCGATGTCGATCGCCGGGCGGAACTGATCGAACGGGAGTTGCACAGCCTCGCGGACTTGATCCGCATGGCGGAAGATCAACGGGCGGAGGAGTGGCCGAAGGGGTGCGCCTGGAATTAGGTCTTCCCGAAGCAGGTCTCATGAAACAATGTCCGAAGGATCTGGTTCATATCATCGAATGGACAAATTTGAAAGATTCATGTGTCAGTCGACCGGCGATTCGGGCGGCACAGTCTCAGGCAAGCAAGCAATCCGGGCAAAGACCCGTTTTTGAGGAGATTATCATGAAACGCAATTCACTCGGTCGCATCGGTCTGGTCAGTCTCTGTGCACTCGCACTCGCAGCCGGTGGCTGCCGCAACGCCGGGCAGGGTGCAGCGATTGGTGCTGGTGCTGGCGCCTTGGGCGGCATGGCAATCGGTTCGCTGTCTGGTGACATGGGCAAGGGCGCGGTCATCGGTGCCGTGGCGGGCGGCCTTGGCGGCGCGGTCATCGGCGACCAGAACAAGAAGCGCGACGAACGCAATCGCAACAACTACGACTATTGATCAAGTGTCGGGGCGACCGATCCCCGTTGCATGCAATCAAGAAGCCGCAGGTTGGTACCTGCGGCTTTCTTATGCGCCGTTCATGAACCGGCGAAGTCCTCAAACACGTGCCACAACGAGCGTACATGGCGCTCTTGTGTCAGAACGCCACCGATTGCCACGCGGATGACATAGCGGTCGGTGCCGGTTTCGTCAGGGAGCGTTGTGTGGCTGAGGAAAGCCGCACCCGAAGCGTTGACTTGTTCGAGCAGTCGGCGCGTCTCGCGGTCCCCAGAAGCAAGTCGGAAGCAGACGAGCCCGGTGATGCGAGGCGCAACGAGAACGAATCGGTCGTCACCGTTGATCTGCGTTTCGAGCCAGGTTGCAAGCCGAACATGCTCACGGATGTGGGCCTGCAGACCTTCTCGTCCGTAGTGCCGAAGGACGAACCAGAGTTTGAGCGCTCGAAACTTTCGGCCCAGTGGCACCTGCCAGTCGCGGTAGTCAATGACCGCCCCAGCATCGGTCGCCTGGTTGCGCAGGTACTCGGGCATGATAGACAGGGCGCGGGTCAGCGATTGCTGGTCGGCAACCCAGAAGCAGTCGCAGTCAAAATTGGTCAGGAGTGACTTGTGCGGGTTAAAGCAGAACGAATCGACCCGGTCGATGCCGTTGAGCATCCATCGAAACTCCGGACAGACCAGAGCCGCTCCTGTATATGCAGCGTCAACATGCAGCCAGGTGTGGGGGGGAATCGCTGTTGCGATGTCAGCGAGCGGATCAATCGCTTCTGACCCGGTCGTGCCGAGTGTTGCACACACCCAGGCCGGATACCAGCCGTTCTTCAGGTCTGTGTCGATGGCGGCCGCGAGGGCGCTCGCATCGAGCCGGTGTGTGTCATCTGCATCGATCAGACAGAGGTGCGTGGTGTCATCAGGACCGGCAGCAAGTCCGGCGACCATGGCGGCTTTGGCGATGGAACTGTGCGCGTGCTTGGAGGCGTATAGCCGAAGGGCGCTCGGGTCGGCTCCGGCTGCTCGTGCTTGTGACCGGGCAGCCAAGAGCGAAACGAGTGTTGAGTCGGACGCGGTTGATTGAATGCACCCGCCTCCCCGGGCGTGAGGCGTGTCGCCAAACTGGAATCGTTCTGGCAAGCCAATCAATTCGGCCATCCAGTCGAGTGTGCGCATTTCGAGTTCTGTTGCTGCCGGGCTTGTCGCCCAGAGCATGCCGTTGACCCCGAACCCGGCGCTGGCGAGTTCGCCCAAGATGCCAGGCCCGGTGCTGTTGCATGGGAAGTACCCGAAGAAGTTCGGCGATTGCCAGTGCAGGAGATTGGGGACGATGATTTTCTGAAGATCGTCAAAGATGCGATCCCACTCGCCAGCATCTGCCGGCTGCTCGGGAGGATGGGTCGGGAGTTGGCCGAGAACCGCTCCGGGTGCGATGGGCGGGCGGACGGGTCGCGCCTCGTGCGATGTGTGGTAGTCGGCGATCCAATCGATCATGCGGTGGCCGATGGCTCGGAACTCGTCCGGGGTCATGTGAGGAGGCGTGGTCATGGGCAACGGTAGCCGAACGAGCACTTCCAAGAGCGTCCTGCGCGGGCCGGAGTGAGTCGATACACTGCCGCACCCAGCCGGTCGGTTCGGTGTGATTTGGTTGTCGCGCCGTTTGAGACCGGTTGGTCAATAGGTACGGAGACATGCAATGGCATCATCGACAGACCATGAAGTTGCAGCGTTCGTTGCACAAGTAGAAATATCCAGCGAGCACCAGCCCGAGTTTTTGCAGGCGGTCCACGAGGTGGTCGAATCGGTGATGCCTGTCGTGCTGGACAACAAGACTTACCAGGATGCCAATATTCTTGAACGCCTGGTCGAGCCTGATCGGCTGCTTCGGTTTCGGGTGACCTGGGAGGATGATCAAGGCCGAGTCCATGTCAATCGTGCATACCGGGTCGAGTTCTCGAATGTGCTAGGGCCGTACAAGGGGGGGATGCGATTCCACCCAACCGTCAACGAAAGCGTGCTCAAGTTCCTCGGCTTTGAACAGGTGTTCAAGAACAGTTTGACCGGGCTTCTGATGGGCGGCGGCAAGGGCGGTAGCGATTTCGACCCGAAAGGCAAGAGCGATGCGGAAGTACGCCGTTTCTGTGAGGCGTTGATGCTCGAACTCGGTCGGCACATCGGACCCGATACCGATGTCCCGGCGGGTGATATCGGTGTCGGAGCACGCGAGGTCGGATACATGTTCGGAGCGTATCGCCGACTGCACAACAAACATGTCGGTGTACTCACTGGCAAAGGCATCGGGTGGGGTGGTAGTCTCATTCGGACCGAGGCGACCGGCTACGGGTGCGTTGAGTTCTGTCGACACATGCTTGAACACACGGGCGATGGGTTTGCGGGGAAGAAGTGTGTCGTGTCCGGCTCGGGCAATGTTGCCCAGCACGCAGCGGAGAAACTGATCAAACTCGATGCCAAGGTGCTTTCGTTGTCTGATTCAAAGGGGTGCATTTATGTCGAGGACGGGCTCACGACTGAACACCTTGAGTGGATCAAAGACCTGAAGAACAATCGACGCGGTCGTATTCATGAGGCTGCCGATGCGTTCGATGGCATCGAGTATCGTGAGGGCGGTGAACCGTGGGACATTGCATGCGATGTGGCGCTCCCATGTGCGACGCAGAATGAAGTCAGTGAAGACGAGGCCCGACGACTGGTCAAGGGCGGCGTCCGGGCTGTGGCTGAGGGAGCAAACATGCCGGTCGAAGCAGGCGGGGTCGCGGTGTTTCAACAGGCGGGCGTGTTGTTCGGTCCGGGCAAGGCTGCAAACGCAGGTGGGGTTGCGGTCTCCGGTCTGGAGATGGCTCAGAACGCGGGTCGGCTGATGTGGTCGGCAGACAAGGTCGAAACCCAACTCGAAGACATCATGCGCGACATTCATGCAAAATGTATCGAGCATGGGTCCGGTGCGCATTCGACCGCCAAGGGCGTACCGGACTATGTGCGCGGCGCCAATGTCGGTGGGTTCATCCGCGTGGCTGACGCAATGTTGGATCAAGGACTGTGGTAGTGCGTGATGGACACCTCACCTGACGGCATATACCTGGTGTTGCTCAAGCCAACGCGACCGGACATGCCCGCGAATCCGACCGCGTCAGAATCCGATCTGGTACAGGCACATTTCGTGTACTATCAGGGCTTGCTCGAAGCTGGTGTACTGTTCCACGCGGGTCGATCGCTCGAACCGCCATTTGTTGGCATCATGTTGTTTGAAGCATCTTCACGAGCGCACGCCGAGCAACTGGTGCAGGACGATCCGGCGGTGGCTGGTGGGGTTTTTCAGGTGACGGTTCAACGCTATCGCGTAGCGCTTTCGAGAGATTGATCGGGTCGGTTGACCAGATCATGGAATCGCTGCGCGAAGTAGGCGATGGCATCTTCAGCATCGTCGTACTCGGCAAAGGTATCGAGTTCCATGCGGTCACCTTTGCGCACTTCGACGAGGGCCCAGAGTTGCTGCCCTGTCGTCGCGTCGACAATCTCTGCTTCGATGCCTGCTTCACCGAGCCCGGCACCGGTGAGTTTTGTGCCGGGGTGAATATTGAGCAATGGAGCCGATCGCCGTACGCGCGTCAAAGCGATACGCACCGTCGCGACCTTCGAGCCGATTGATGAAGGCAAGGTCACCGCTTGTTGAATGTCCGCCTGCAGTTTGGATGCGAGCATCTGGGCTTTGATATCGGTTGCGTTGGATCGTTCATCGAGTCTGATTTCGACGGGCTCAACAGCGAACTGTCCATAGCGTGCAAGGTCAGCGTGGACAGGTGCTTCCATCGCCATTTTGCCCGATGCCTCCAACCCATCGTAAGTTGACAAAAACCCAGTGCGATCTGGTATCGCACTCTTGCAGCCGATGAGGAAGAGGGGGAGGACGAGGAGGGCGAGCCGTGACTTGAACATGCGTACACAGTATCACACTGCCAGCAGCCTGTCTTTGGTCGGCTGAAATGACAGGGGGTGGACAATCCGACGCGCATGTCTTTCAAGCAAGACTACGCCCCGGTGAGCAGAGCGTTCACTGCCGATTCCAGTTCTGCCATCTGTTCAGCAGCCAACGATTGCCCGATGTGCGATGCGATAAGGACACCAACAGCGATCACAATACAGACTGGGACAATGAAGAAGGCAGTCGGTGAAGCGTCAGCCATCATTTGTGAAAACCCGAAGAGCCCTGCCAGTGTTCCGGCTGTAAACAGTGCGAGATAGGTGAGCGCCACACTCGTCCAGATGTTCGGGTGCGGGCTGAACCGGAGGCGGACCTGTGATCGTGAAGCGTCACTTTCATCGCTCTCGACATCAATGTTGTACCAAGGCGACCAGAAGTGGCGTCGATCATCGGGGATGGTGAGTGTGACATGCCGACTGAGAATTTCACCTTCATAGCGGCCACCGGAGCGCTCGATGAAGGTTGAAAACTGAGCGAGCACATCCTGGGCGGGTTGATCCACCATACGGCACGCTGTTGGACGCAATGTGAAGAGTGACACGGGCACGATGATATCGGATTTGGCGATCGCTGCAAAGCCGTGCATTCGGAATCAAAAAATCGCTGTGGTGAATTCAAATTTGAGAGTATGTTTGAGATGGGAGAACATCATGAACATGAACAGCGTTATTTTGGGTGTCATGGCCGGGCTTACTACGGTGGCGTGCGCCGACCTCATCGAGTTCCGTTTTCAGGGCACGATCGAATCGACCGGTGGTTCAATCGCCGCACCATTTGATGTCGGAGCCCACATCGATGTTCGATACCGGTTCGAGACGGACGCGTTTGATGCAGATCCTGCGACCAACTTCGGTTCCTATGTCGGGGCAATGACCAACACGCATGCGCAGATCGGCGACTGGGAGTGGATCATCGCGACATCCGGCGACATCGGTGTCCTCGACAATGGGTTCGCCGGTGATTCGTACGGTGCGGTTGTGCAAGGGCCACTCGACTTTCTGTCGGTCAGTCTGACCAACTTCGGTGGCGACGCGTTCGATTCTGACGCGCTCCCTGCGGATCTCGATTTCGATCAATGGCAGGTCAGGAACTTCGCGGTCGAGGTACTCGTCGGACCGACCTACTGGAACGCTGCTGGGGTGTTGGAGTCTTTTTCCAGTCGAATTGTCCCCGCGCCAGCAACAGCGATTGTCTTGGCTTCGATTGGTGTGCTGCGGGCGAGACGCCGCCGATGACCGGTTCGATTTTGACTCGATTCTGAACCTTCTGTTCACAGGATCGCTCATCGTCGAGCCAGCAGCGAATCAACGGGGATAGGCTTTGCATGCATGGACTGGCATCGGATGTTGATGCTCAGTCGCTGATGATGTTTCAAGTTCCAGCAATGCAAGGGTCAAGACATGACGATGTCGAACGAGGATGCCGGTACACACGCTCAGCCAGCCGGGCTCGAGCGCGTGCCGGTGCGGATTGTTGCGTCGAGTGCTCAGGCTTCTGCGTCAGTCGCTCGTGAGATCGCCGATCTGATTCAAGAGCGCCAACGGGCGGGCAAGCAGGCGGTGCTTGGTCTTGCGACCGGCTCGACGCCTCAGAGTGTGTATCAGGAACTCGTTCGATTGCATGAGGACGAGGGGCTTTCGTTTGCCAATGTCGTGAGTTTCAATCTCGACGAGTATTGGCCGATGAACCCGGATGAGTTGCAGAGTTATCGCCGATTCATGGCCGAGCATCTGTTCGATCACATCGATATCAACCCGGTGAATGTTCATATTCCAGATGGGCAATGCTCGCGCGGAGATGTCTCGCGGTTCTGCCAGGATTATGAGCGGCAGATCGTCGATGCTGGTGGGATCGATATTCAGATCCTCGGGATTGGCCGGACAGGTCACATTGGATTCAATGAGCCAGGGTCACCACGGGACAGCCGCACAAGACTGATCACACTCGATCGTGTCACCCGCGCGGATGCTGCCAGCGATTTCTTTGGCGAACCAAATGTCCCGCGCAAAGCCATCACGATGGGTGTCGGAACGATTCTGTCTGCCAAGCGCGTGATACTCATTGCATTTGGAGAGCACAAGGCGCCGGTCCTTCGGCGCGCGCTCGAAGGCGAAGTTTCGTCTTCCGTTTCCGCGAGTTTTTTGCAAGAACATGCCAACGCCGAGTTCATACTTGATCAGGCGGCTGCAGCCGAGTTGACCAAGGTCAAGAGTCCGTGGGTGGTCGGGTCCATCCGCGAGTTCGGGCTCGAATGGGATGCATTCAATACCAAACGAGCCGTGATCTGGCTCGCTCAAAAACTTAAAAAACCAATCCTGAAACTCACGGATGAAGACTACAACGAACATGGCTTGCAAGAGTTACTCAGCGAGCGAGGCCAGGCGTACGACATCAACATTCAGGTCTTCAAAGCGCTGCAAAAAACAATCACCGGCTGGCCTGGCGGTAAAGACGGCCGACCTCGATTCGTACCTGGCATGGGTGTTGACGGCACAAACGGCCCGGACGAATATCCCAAACGCATCATCGTTTTTAGCCCGCATCCGGATGACGATGTCATATCGATGGGTGGCACGATGATTCGGCTGTGTGATCAAAAGCACGAGGTGCATGTTGCGTACCAGACTTCTGGCAACATCGCCGTGTTTGATGAAGAAGCCGAGCGGCATCTCGATTTCGTCCGAGAGTTTTGTGATGCGATGGAGTTCGGCGCCGAACGATCAGCGCAGATCTCTCGATCTGCAGCCGAGTACATCCGGTCGAAGCAGCCGGGCGATGTCGATAGTCCTGAGTTGCAACTGGTGAAAGGGCTCATTCGTCGAAGTGAGGCCCGAGCGGGTGCGAAATACTCGGGTGTTCATGAAGACCGCATTCACTTCCTCGATCTGCCGTTCTACGAGACTGGACGCGTGAAGAAGAATCCGATGGGTGAAGCCGATGTGCAGATCACTGTTGACCTGCTCGATCGATTGCGTCCGCACATGGTGTATGTTGCAGGCGATCTGACCGATCCGCACGGGACACACCGCGTGTGCTTGGCATCGGTGACCACAGCGATCCACCGCCTCATGCATGAACCGTGGATGAAGGCGTGTGAGGTGTGGATGTATCGAGGTGCGTGGCAGGAGTGGGAAGCGCACGAAATCGAGATGGCAGTACCCCTGAGTCCTGCTGAGGTCGATCGTAAACGCATCGCGATCTTCAAGCACGAGAGCCAGAAAGACCGGGCGCCGTTTCCCGGGGCTGCCGACGCGCGTGAGTTCTGGCAGCGGGCGGAAGACCGCAATCGAGAGACCGCAGAGGTGTACGACAGGCTCGGTTTGCCGGAGTACCAGGCGATCGAAGGGTTTGTCCTCTGGAGGCCGAGCGAAGCGGATGGCTCATTGATGGAGCCCGAATCGAAACACGCAGGAGCGACATCATGATTGGACGAGTGGGTGTGTGTTCATGGTCACTGCAACCGAACGGCCCGGTGTCACTCGCCGAGCGATTGACCTCGATTGGCGCGAGATGCGTGCAAATTGCGCTCGGACCATTGCGAGCCGGTGATTGGAAAATCGAAGAAACGCGCCGTGTTCTTGATGACGCAGGCATTTCGTTGTTGTCGGGCATGATGGCGACCGAGGATGAAGATTACTCGACGCTTGATACGATTCGTGTCACCGGGGGGGTCAGACCTGACGCGCAGTGGGAAACCAATCGCGGCATCGCTGAAGGCGATGCCCGCGTGGCTGCAGAACTCGGACTCTCGCTTGTCACCTTTCATGCAGGCTTTATTCCGCATGATGAAGCCGACCCTGAGCGGGAGGTTCTGCTCGAACGCCTGCGGACGGTGATTGACATCTTTGCCGATCAGGGTGTGCGGGTCGGGTTTGAAACAGGACAAGAGACCGCAGCCACGCTTGAGGTGGCGCTCGAGCAACTCGATCGTCCCACTGCAGGCGTGAATTTTGACCCCGCAAATATGATTCTGTATGGCATGGGCGATCCCATCGAAGCGGTCAGCGTCCTTGGGTCACGGATCATCCAAGCTCATGTCAAAGACGCGAACCCTGCGGCAACACCAGGAAACTGGGGTTCTGAAGAACCCGCGGGACAGGGTATGGTTGATTGGCCGTCGTTTTTTCAAGAAATTGAGCGCCTGCCGCAGACCGTCGATCTGCTCGTTGAGCGTGAAGCAGGCGAGAATCGCGATGCAGACATTGGGTCAGCGATTGCGTTGATCGCTCGCTTGACGGCCGGGGGGGTGACTCGTGGGTGAGCAACAAACCATCGGCGTCGGCGTGATCGGACTCGGGTTCATGGGTCAGACGCATCTGGCGGCGTACCAGGCTGCCTGCGAAGATGGAGTCCCGTGTCGCGTGGTTGCGGTGACCGATCGGAATCCCGAACGATTGTCCGGCTTCGCCGATGCGAGTGGCAATCTCGCGCCGGGCGAGAAGCGCGAACAACTCTTTGACCCAGAAGTCACCGCAACCACAACAGACTTGCAAGAGTTGCTTGCGAGCGACGCGGTCGATCTTGTCAGCGTGTGTACACATACAGACTCCCATGTTGAAGTTGCCGTGCAAGCATTACACGCGGGCAAGCATGTGTTGCTCGAGAAACCCGTTGCGCTGAGCGTTGAAGGTGTGCGCACGATCATGGAAGCTGCCAAAGCAGCGGGGCGATGGTGCATGCCTGCGATGTGCATGCGGTTCTGGCCGGAGTGGGCATGGCTGAAAGAAGCGGTGGCCACCAAGGCATACGGGGCTGTTGTATCCGCTCGTTTTGAGCGACTTGGCGCGGCGCCAGCGTGGGGGGATGGTTTTTACAACGACCCAAACCGCAGCGGTGGGGCCCTGTTCGATCTCCATGTCCATGATGTTGATTTCGTGTACCACCTTTTTGGCCAGCCTCAAGGGCTGCATTCCGTCGGCACACGCTCGCATGTGAGCACCAGTTTTGAGTACACCGGGATTGCCGGCCAAGTCGTCGCAGAGGGCGGCTGGCTGACTGCTTCGACCTTCCCATTTCGGATGCGATACATCGTCGAGTTTGAGCGTGCGGTGGCCGACTTTGACATCACACGCGACCCGACGCTTCAACTGCATGACAACGAGTGTTCCAAGACGATCGAAGTGAGTGGAAAGAGCGGCTATGACGGGCAAATTCGACATATGGTCGATCTGGCACTCGGTCAACGGGTCACGCCGGTTGCTCCATTGCAGGACGCGGAGGCTGTGACCGGTCTGATTCTTGCCGAACGGGCAAGCCTCGAAACAGGCTCACCGGTGGTCCTTCCCCCTGTTTGACCGCATTCACCAGCGATTCTCTGGTCCGGATAGCGTCAGATTCACCGATTTATTTTGGCGAATGGTGGCGTAGCGTGTAATCTGTGTCCTGACACAAGGTCTCGTTCCGGGCCTTGTGAGCGAGGAGCTCTTCATGGTGCGTTCAAGTGGTGCGATCGTCGTTTGTCTGTGCGCGAGTCTGTCGTGCGCCGGTCCGGAATGGCCCGAAGTGGGTGACGCGGGCGGGCTGCCTGGCTCGGCACAGACGGTCACCGGTGGGGGCGGGTTGATCACCAAGATCAACGGCGAACTGGAAGGCCCCCCCGGACTCCCCGGTGCCGGTCTCGGTGATTTCGAAGACATGTACCTGATCTTCATCAAAGACCCTGTTTTGTTCCGTGCTTCGACCCTGCCCGAAGACGGCGGCTTCGCAGAGTTTGACCCAGCGCTCTATCTGTTCAACCTCGATGGCACCGGGCTGCTCGCCAATGAAGATGTCGGAGGCGGGATGAATGAAAGCGTTTTGCTTGGCAACTCCAACGACGGCTCAGGCGCTTTCATTCCGGCACCTGGGTTGTACTACCTCGCGATCTCCGGGTTTGGGACCGTGCCGCTTGGCGGTGTCGGGCTGCAAACAATGTTTGATATCACACCCGGTGTCGGCGAGATCTCTGGTGCTGACGGCTTGGGCGGCGGAACGAACCCCATCACAGACTGGACCGGGCCAGGCCAATTCGGGTTGTATTCGATCGCACTCGAAGGCGTGTCCTCGGTTGTCCCGGCACCCGCAAGCGTGTTCGGCCTGTCAGGGCTGATGCTTCTCGGTCGGCATCGCAAGCGGTCGTGAAGCAGCTTCGATTCGCGCGTCGATCTCGGCGGCTTCGGCGGAGCGCTGTTGCTGTGTGTACCAATCACCCAATCGTTTGAGATTTTCAAGGACCCGCGGATCACGATCTGTGCGAACAGACGCAAACCATGCATCCGCAGCAACAGCGATTTCGATTGCGCCGTTGATGTCACCATCCGCAGCGACGATGAGCGCGCGGATGCTCTGCGCCTCCCCAACAGAGCCAGGATCGGGTGAGTCAGCATACGCGAGCGCGTCAATCACCGAATCGATCTGTGAATTCGCAGCGTCCTTGTCGCCCTGCGCGAGACCGATCTGGGCGAGCAAGATTGCGGCGTCGGGTTCGCGGTTGATTGGGATTTCTAGATTCTCCTGAATTGCGAGGGCCAGTTGCAACTCGCGTGCGGCATCGTCAAATCGACGCAAATGGAGAAGTGTCCGAGCGAGCGCGATGTGAGACCTTGCCAGTTGCATTGACCCCGGCTCGCTCAAATTCTTGATACGCACCACATCCTGCAGCACTTGTTCACTGTCACCAAAAGCGCCGAGGTTGTCGAACGCTACACCAAGATTGTGCTTGACCCGTCCGACCGGCAGGGAATCAGGCCCGTAATCCGGGTCGTCATGAATGATGTCAAGCGCAGCGCGAAGAACAGCGGCTGCACTCGCGCTATCGCCGCGGGCAAGGTGATTCGTCGCGAGACCTGAGAGCGTATTCGCGATGTTGATATCACCGGGGTTAAGTACCGCACGACGGATGCGCAGCGCCTCAGTCCAGAATGGCAGTGCCTCGTCGCGCCGCCCCTGAATCTGGAGCGTGAACGCCAGATGATGCATGGTCCACGCGACATCCGCATGTTCTTTGCCAAACAATGCTTCTCGCATGGCGAGTGCTTGCCGGTAATAGGTCTCGGCCTCTGTAAATCGTCGCTGTTTGAATCGAAGTCGCCCGAGATTGTGAAGTGATGCAGCGAGGTCAGGGTGAGGTGCCGTCAGCGATTGCAACCGCAGTACATACGCTCGATTGAGTTGAAAATCTGCCTCTGCATAGTTCGAGGACGGAGCATCCAGATAAGCAATCCCCGCAGCCTCGCGTACCGCCGACTCAACATCAGAGCGATCGCCGACTTCGCTTTGGATGTTCTCGACCAACTGAGACAGAAACTGGTTCAGGTCGCGCACGGGGGTGGGGGTGGTTTCGCTGTCGATGGCACGGAGCGCTCCACCGAGGCCGCGTACAGTACCATTGAGCGTCTTGTTCTCCCGCTGCAGATTGAACGACAGAATGCCGGTGGTGATAGAGAAGCCGATGACGAGTACAAGAAACACGGCTCCGATACCAACCGGAACGCGATGCCGACGCAGCGTTTTCCGTGCGACATACCAGAAGTCGTGAGCGCGGGCGGAGATCGCCCGACCCTGTAACCAATTTTCGAGGTCACGGTGCAACTCGCCTGCTGTCTGATACCGGTCCGTCACACGCTTTTCGAGTGCGGTCAAGGTGATCGTGTCGAGGTCAGTATCAATCGCGGCATTGTGTGACGAGGGGGCTGCAGGTGGTTCGGTGGCGATTCGTGCGATCACTTCCGCTAATGCGCCGGTGACATCGATCGGGCGTTCGCCGGTGAGCGCTTGGTATAGCAGCACGCCGAGTGCATAGACATCGGATCGGACATCGACGAGGTCAGGATCTGATGCGATCTGTTCTGGCGAGGCGAATGAGAGTGTGCCCACAAACTCGCCGGTCTTCGTCGCGAGCGGCTCTGCCTGTGTGTCGTTTCCGAACGCACGCGCGATGCCGAAATCAAGAATGTGTGGCTGTCCTGATGCACTGACGAGAATGTTACCAGGCTTGAGATCGCGGTGTATCACGCCGCGCTGGTGAGCATATCGAACGGCTTCGGTGATCGCGGTAAATACACGCACAATGCCTCGAAGGTCACCAGCATGGCGCAGGGGTTCGCAGTATTGATCGACCGGCACGCCGTCGACGAGTTCCATGACGATGTAGTGCGACCCCATCGGCGTTCGACCACTTTCGTGGACGGTCACGATCGACGGGTGATTCAGTCGAGCGATGAGACGCACTTCGCGCTCGAATCGATGCCGTTGACTGTCCGATGCAAACGCGCCCTGCAGGAGCGTCTTGATTGCGACCATGCGGTCCGCGGAGCGTTGCCTTGCTCGCTGTACGATGCCTTGTCCGCCGCGATGAATCTCTTCAAGAAGTTCATACCCGGTGATTGGATCAAACTCATGGTCTGGGGTGTGCGGATCGAGGCTGACAAACTCGCTCATCAACTCGTTGTCGCGGCGAATCTGCTCGAGTTCCGCTGAGAGCGTCGGGTCTGCAGCCACCCGTTCGAGGATCACCTTGTCAACGAGAACACCGGATGCGATCATCTCGAGATGAGCCGTCGTGATGGTCTCGTCACCAGGCATTACGATTCGCCGTCGTACTCAGCCTCGAGGCGCGTGATGATCTCGCGCAGTTTTTGTGAGACTCGACTCTTTGCCCGATATACATCTTCAATGCTCATGCCGAGTTGTTCGGCAACGACACCGGGGGGGCACCCGCCATGCACGAGCAACTCAAATGCTTCGATGGTTTTTTCGTTCGTCTTGGTTGCTGAACGAAGTTCTTCGAGTGCAGCACGAAGGATGACTTGCCGTCGTTCTGTTTGCCAAATCTGGGTGAGTGTGTGTTCGTCGCCCAGATTGACAAGTGCGGTCACGCCTTCTCGTTCGCCTCGCACCGATCGCTGTCGAAAGACGGCTGCTGCTCTCGTTCGCGCGATGGTCAGCATCCAAGATCGCAGTCTCCCGCGCTCTCGGTCATACTTGCCCGCTCGATACTCCTCAACAAATCGAACGAGCGTTTCTTGTGCGACTTCTGCTGCATCGGTCTCGTTGAGCCCAAGTCGCCGTCCGAACCCGACAAGAATCGGTCCGTATCGGCGAGCAAACGCCGACCAGACTTGGTCGTTTTGCGAATCCTTCAATCCTTCAAGCAGGACGGTTGATGTACGGGTCATATCCATGGTGCATCTCGATACGATGGCTGTGCGCCATCTGCAACGAGTGTACCGGTAACACAGGTTTCGCACACGCCTGATTGAAATCGAGTTCACCTACCCGGGTTGAATCCTCATATGAACCTCGCCGATGACTATGAGAACCCAGTACTCGGAAGGACTTGAATGACCGCAAGCACCATTCTCATCGTTGACGATGAACGCCATATCACGAGCATCATGAAACGGAGGCTCGAAGCCGTTGGTTTTTCAGTCGTCGAAGCACGCGATGGTGCAGAGGCTCTCGACCTCGTTCCCGAGATCCTGCCGGCTGCGGTTGTGACCGATCTTCAAATGCCACGGATCAGTGGACTCGAACTCGCAGTCGCACTTCGGAAAATGGATTGTTCAAGCACAACACCGGTCATCATGTTGACCGGTCGCAGCCACTATGTCTCCGAATCAGTACTCAGTAAAACCAATATTCAGAAGATCATCGAAAAGCCGTTCAGTGCCCGTGAAGTAGTCGAAGCCGTTCAAGCACTCTTGACCGAAAGCCAACGGGAGGCGGCATGAGTCATCGAGTTCTTGATGCTGCATTTGATCGGTTTGCTGAGGCGGCCGCCGAAATTGGCCTGCCCGCGTGGCGGGTTGATGCGGTGAAGCGCGAATGCCGAGCCCCCGGCGAAGATGCGCCCAGATCGTTGGTGTGCCATGCCGAGATCATGAACGCCATTGCAAGAGAAACCAGTGCACTCGAACACGAGCACCAGGACTTTTTCATTCTGGACTGGCGTACAGGCGTGAAGCTGGTCTGCATTCGTGAGATCGAACGCAGGCAGAAGCACGGTTGGGTTGTGACGATGCTCCCCTCAGTCGGGTGTGGTGAATCCATGGCGGAGATTGCAGCAGACCCGAGTTTCGAGAGCGAGAACTTTGAGCGTTGGATATCGCCAGCGTTTGTCAGTGGCGATGCGCAAGCAGAGCACACAGCCACGCTCTTGCGTCGAATTCACGCGCTGGCTGTGGACGCGAGCGCAGATGAACTTGCCATTGGTGACTTTACGACGCAGCTGACACTTGCCTATGAGAGCGCAGTCATGATGTCGTCGGTCGCCGAATCGATGAGTCGCATTGACGACCCTGTCGCGTTCCTCGAAGAAGCCGTAGACGAACTGTTTGCGACCCTGCCTTTTGCATGGGCAGCGTTCGTTCGTTCGGACGACGAAGACTTGGTACGGATAGTTGCTCAAGAATCGATCGTGCGGTTTGAATCAAGTCGATTCGACGAATCGACCATCGTTGGTGCGGCTCGTCAATTCCAGGACGCTTTCAACGATGCCACTGTCCTACAGATTGAGCCTTGTCCGGTAGGTCTCGACCCTGATCTTGGTCCCGAGATTATCGTGCTGCCGTTGCTGATCGACGGTTCGTGCCGCGCCATGCTTTTGCTTGGTGCACGCGAAGGCGATGAATGGGCAGTGAGCAGTTACGACACCCTCCCGGTACGGGCGATCGGGGCGTCAATCACCGCGTTTCTTGAGATCATTCTGGCGTACCAGCGACAGCAGGACTCGTTTGTTGGGACACTTGGCGGGCTGTCGAAAGCGCTCGATGCCAAGGACACCTATACCCGGGGTCATTCTGATCGCGTGGCATACCTCGGTGCTGAACTCGCCCGTGCATCCGGACTCGATGAAGACCAGGTCCGCCTCGTTCATATCGCTGGCATTGTGCACGATATCGGCAAGATCGGAGTGCCCGAAGCCGTGCTGCAAGGCGATCAGAAACTGACCGATGAGGAGTTTGCTCAGATCCGGAGTCATCCAACGATCGGCTATGAGATCCTGAAGAACATTCCCATGCTTAAGGAAGCGCTTCCCGGCGTGTTGCATCATCACGAGAAGTGGGATGGGTCTGGGTATCCGCACAAAATCACCGGTGAGCAGACCCCGATGATCGCGCGCATCCTGGCGCTCGTCGATGCCTTCGATGCCATGAGTTCAAACCGAAGTTATCAAACGGGTCAAAAGCGCGAAGAGGTGCTCGACGAAATCCGCCGATGCCGAGGCACGCACTTTGACCCGGAACTGGTCGATCGGTTTCTCGAACTCGATTTCAGTGTGTACGACCAGATGATTGAGTCCGGGGTGCCGATCCGCTCGAGGATGAACGGCAAGGAACGGCGATCGCGAGACCGGGCCGCCTGAAAAGTCAGATCGGCAGCGCTTCTGATTCAGTTGCGAGCAGGCAATACCAGCGGTCTTGTTTGTGTAATAGGATTTGGAAGCCCTATTCGAACTCAATGCGGTAACTGCCAGGAATCATGCGATATGCCGGCTGACCGGCTGCCGGGTTGATGGTCGGCTCGAAGATCATCGACCGGTACTGACGCAGGTCTCCGCGCTCGGCGAGTGCGATGACGCGGATGCGTTCCACAGCGTCATCGCCGATGGTGTCGTCGTCAGGGTCGTTGACTGCGATCGACACCTGATAGTCGCCGAAGGCTGTTGGCTTGGCAAGTTCGAGCCGGGTCAGGCTCAAGATGGCGTTGGGTGAGTTGTTCAGTGTCGCCAGGGCGAGTTCAAGCCCGGACCGGACGGCTGCATCGGCTTCCATGATTCGGCCCGATGTACGCTGACGCTCAAGCAGGATCCGCGACGACATGGCCGCACCCACGCCGATCGTCATCACCAGCGTCGTGATCCCCAGAACGAAAATGTAAATACTGCCGCGGCGTTGTGTGTGTCTCATCGATTGCTCTCCCGGGCATCCCAATCAGGAGCGCGCAGCGCCGACAGTTCATAAATCACTCGGCTGTTGCGCAGCACCCGCACGCGCACGACTTTGACCTGCCCAGCGTGCTGAAAGAGGTCGGTCCGCGAGGCATTGATGTACCGCGAGATGTGAACTGTTCGCGTAAGGCCGGCGGTGCCGGCGATCGCCGATGCGTCCCGATTGACTGGCGGCGAGGCACTCCACGCGTGATAGTCCCCGATATCGTCGAATGCCAATCGACTCGCAAATGCCGACTCGGCGAAAGTCGGTGCCAGATCGTCCTTGCCGTCGTCCGGATCAACAAACGGATGAGCGAGAATCTCGGTCATCATCGATTGGCAAAGTTCCTCAGCCAAGCGTCGATCGTTCGCAAGCGCTCTGGTTGCACTCGCAACGCCGGTCGTGTTGAGTGCGGCTGCCAACAGAAGCGAAACTACGGCGACCGAGATCACAGTTTCGATGAGTGTGAGACCTCGGCGAGTCATGGACTTGTCCCCCCGACGCGCACATCGATCGAGTCAATAAGTACATACGCACCGATCTTGGAGAATTCGATGGAGCCAAATGTGGCCGCCGAATTGCTGTTGTAGGTGCTCGCGTTGATCAACTTGTCGTTCACGAAAAGCGTGACTGTATCTGATTTCGGCTCGACGGCCAATGTGACATCGACCGGCCCTAATGGTTCTATGGTCTTCGCAATCTCCGTCCAGCCACGAGATCGGTGTTTCAATGAAATGGTTTGATCGGAATCGGAAGACCAAACGGACAAGTAGAGCATTGCTCCTTTAGCCGCGTCGACATCGCAGACGATTTCAATGACGCTCGTCAGGTCGTAGGCATCAAGGTTGACACGCTTGGCCACTGTGAACGGGGTGTCAAGCATTCCCAAATTGTTTACGGTAAGATTCTTGTCGGCTCGCCACCAACCCTGTTCGAGCGTTGTCTCGTCGAATGGCGTCGTCGTCGACCATTCACTTTGTCCGGAGCGATCGCGATCGATCAAAGTGGGATCGGCATCGAAGTCGGTCCGCGCCCACACGGTCAGATTGTGGGGCCGATTGGCAAGAGAGATCGACCGCCCAATCGGACGCGTCGAACCGGACGGCATCACTTTGAGATTAATCGCGTCCACGCGCTCTCGCATGATGTCAGGTGATACACCCACTGTGTAAATAGACGAATCGGTTGTGACTGAAAAGTCATCGAGCGCTCCGGTTACTGCTTCGTCTGGTCCGTTGTTATAATTACGTATGAGAGGTGACCCAGTGATTCCATCCCAAGCGTACTCCACGAGTTCGGGTTGGAAATCGCCGTCACGATCAGGAATCGTCAAAGAGAGCGCGGCACCACCGGCTGCCTTGACAAACAACGCTTCGGACATCTCAATCGATAGCCAGTCGATATCTGTACCCACAGCGTCTGCGAGTTCAGATTCAGCGGTCGGCATGGAGGCCGAGGCGATCATCACCGCCGATCCGAGGGCAGCCACAATGATGCTGGAGATCGCAAGTGCCGTGATGAGCTCGATCAATGAGAACGCTCGACGACTTCGCGATAGAGTTGGCGTGATGTTTAACCGGCGTAATTGCATTATTCCTCGTTATGCCAACTCACGGGAAGTCGAGAATGGGAAGATCCGAGATCGTTGTGAGCAGTGATTCAGTCGATGTTGAATCATCCAGCAATCCAAGGCTGAGATCACTGACGACCGCCGAAAGGTCTGACTCATACTGTGTGGTGCGAACAAGATTAAGTATTCGGCCACTGTAGTCATTGGTTGGCGCTGCTCCGAATGAAATAGTGCGTTCTACGCCACCGACCTTGACGATCAGGTAGCCATCTACATTCGGCATCCCATATCCATCAAACACGATGTTGTTGTTGCCTGCAAAAAACATGTTGGTGATGTCTGCCCGGTAAGGCGACTCAGAGAGATAGGTGCGTTCGACGATAACGCCATCTATCCGAATGCGAATTTGATCGGTCGATTTGAGAATGAACAGTTCAACCTGTTTCGATCGTGCGCGAGCCATCCCGCGCGCCTTCTCATACATGGTCTCGATGTGATCGACCACCTGGTCAGCGCGGGCGTGGTCGTTCGACGAGTTCAACCGCGGGATCGCAACTCCTGCCAGCGTGCCGATGACGACAACGACCAGCACAAGTTCGAGCAACGAAAAACCACGACCCGCAAAGCGGATCGTGGCTGTGTGATTCAATGGTCGAACCATCTTCGACATGGACGATGTCCTATCAATAACTGTTGTATGCAGTCCCTGAAGCGTCGGTCTCGGTGCCGGCCAGGTTGACAACGATCACGCCGGTCGTTTCGTTATACAACCAACCTTCGGCACCACCACCGGCTGCAGCGACAGCACTCGAACCTTTGTTCGAGCCCACCTTCAACTTCGGGACCGCACGAAGGTACGGGCCATAGATAAATGCACCAGTCTTGGTAGCGTTGGTGTTACCATCAATATCGGTGTAGGTTGTCAGTTCCGCAGCGAATGCGGCCTGCGTGGGGAAGGTCCCTTGGTGCTCGGTCTCATAGAGCGCAATGGCGTTGCGAAGAACCGCAAGGTCAGCGATGAGGGCCGAGTCGGCAGCACCTGCAGCACCGCGGCTCATACGAGGAATAGCAATCGCGCCGATGATCCCGAGGATCACCACCACAACAACGAGTTCGATGAGGCTGAATGCCCGGTTTGAGCGATGCGTCATAGCCGACATGTGTTTCTCCGAAAGACGAGGTTCTGATTCGTTTGACTGACTCCAGAACCATCCATCGGCCCTTGCCAGAGGCAAGTTGAGTTCTTCGACGCGCAAGAAACCAAAGTTGTTCATTTTCGGAGGGGCAGCGTATGCACTTCGCTGTCGATCATGATCCTGGCGGCTTGGTCTGTCAGTTCGATCAGGGTGTAACCATTGCGGGACGCACCCACGCTCAGCGGTTGCCCGTCCAAGACGCCATAGCCGCGACCATTCGCGGAGACAATCGCAGTCAGCGCCGGCAGCGCGGTGGGGGTGACGACCTTGGTTGTAAGTCCAGTTGCCTCGTCCGCGTCCGCCAGCGATGCAGTCGCCTTTGCCCAGGGCGATGCAAAGGGATCAGGAACCGGCTCGGTGCTTGTCACCGCGACATTGACGCCAGAGTTTGATGTGCAGACGCCGAGCAGTTTCTCGGCCAGTCCGCTCAGCGCTTTCATGTCAACGATTGTTGCCTCGGCTCCATCTCCCGATAACACCGCTGCCGAAGCCCCCGCAGGTCCTGGCAAGAGGACCAACCGATCAGCGACAAGCGCGCCAATCGCCAGGACTCCGATGCCGACTGCAGTTCGTTGCCGTTTGGTAAACCCCATGAAGATGATGTGCCAAACAGCAGTTGATCATGCAACCTGTTCGAGTGGATTGTTTCAATCGTCGCTCGATCCGGCCCGCACAAACCAAACCAGATCCAGGTTCATCACGATCGTGCTGTTTGCATTCGCACGCTGGAACGAGACGCTCCGACAGGCGATCGTCCGATCAGCCTGTCGCAGTTCGGAGAGAATCTGCAAACACGCCGCAAAGTCACCGGAACACTTGAACGCGATCGGCTGACGATCAAACGCAGCCGCCTTCTCAAGCGGTCGCGGCGTCAGCGTCTCAATAACAACGCCTGCTGACTCAGCGATCGTGCCAAGGCTGATTAATCGGTTGGTGATTGCAGTCGCGTCATCGAGCGAGACGCCCTCAGCGCGCAATTGACCCTCGATGCGTTGCAATGAAGTCGATGCGTGACCAATCTCTTCGGATTCCTGCTCGAGTTGGACCTTGATCGCATTGGTCTCATTGAGCAGATGCTCAGATCGTTCCGTGCCTTCCATCCAGGTGCGGACACCGAAGAAATATGCAGCCGATAACATCGTTGCGCATGCGAGGAACCCGAGAACATCAACAGCCGTGCGATTGGAGTTTGAACTCATCGGAGCGCCTCCGCTTGCTGTTCGTACCCTGCAATAAACGCCTCGATCTGGAATCGGTAAGTCTGTGGGGTGCTTTGATTGACACGCTGCGTACCCAACAGTGTGACTTTGCTGTATCGCCCGGATTGTCGCAGCTGTTCAACGAGTGTTCCGACAAACTCCTGGCTTTCGCTGATGCCACCGAGGTCCAGTGAAAACGAACGGCCGGGAGGTGCAAGTGTGATCTTGATCGAATCGAGCTGTGCTTGACCAGCACACCAGAAGGCGATCTCTTCGAGCAGAGGTGTCCAGTCAGGTTGGCGTGCGACGCGCTCGAGAAGATGGACACGCGGCTCGTGGGTCTCCAGTTGGCTCTGTACAAGTCCGGCTCGCTCTGTGAGTGCAAAGCGCTCGGCCTTCATTTGCACGAGTTGCGCTTCCATCGATGCAGTCATAGGTGTATAGACCGATGAGACCGCGATGGCAATCGTTGACAGAAGGCCGGTCGCAGTGCAGGCGATACTCCAGGTGCGACGCCGGGCGCGCACTGCCCGCACAGAGGCATACCGGGGTGGAAGGAGATTGATTGTTGTCATGACTGGTCTCCATGCCAGAGCGCCAGGCCAGCAGCACAAACAAGGCTCGGATCGCCAGCAAAGCGAGAGGTGGTGCCCTTTCCGCAGGCAATCTGCATCGGTGATTGAATGACGATGTCACGGCCCACCGACTCACGAAGTTTTTGCGCGATCAGTGAGAAGCGAGCCCCCCCGCCGCACAGTGCCGTGGTCATGGTTTCGGCGCTCGGGAACCGATGTGCGATGTACGCAAAGGTGCGGTTGAGTTCTTCTGCGAGCACGCTACCTCGGTCCTCAAGGCAGCGTTGGAAATCGCGAGTCAATGAGGCCGACCCCAAATGCTGACCAGAAGGCATCGCCGCCAGGCGCTCAAGGACTGGAGCCGCGTGCTGCGCTTCAACGCCAAGCGATTCGGCAATCTGACCAAGACCCGTTGCCGGAAGTTCTCGTACGAATAGGACATCGTGCCCCTGTGAAACGCTGAGCCTCGTTGATTGCCAACCGATGTCAACAACACAGACCATGGCATCGTTGGAGTCCGTACTGCGAAAAGTCCTGGCGAGTGCGGATGGCCTCACATCGATCGCTTCGATATCGAAACCGACAGCCGCGAACGGTTCGACCACCGCCTCACAATGTTCATGCGTGCTCGCGACCGCAAGCATGGCGTTTGCTCCGGATTGCATCGGTGCGTTCGGAATCGACCAACTTGCAAACTGGAAAGTGCCGGGTGCCCAATGGGTGACGCGAGCGAGTTCTGATGCGACGATACGAGATGTCGCGTTGGCATCTTCGATCGGAGGGATACTCAGTTCCTCAATGCGCTCTTGTGTGCAATCACTTGCAAGCACAACCGGAGTGTCAGTGAACCCCTGGCGAGCGAGGGTCTCTGCGATCTCGAAGGCCTCGTGCTCGTCGACTGGCCCGCCTGGGTGCTGACGAGGGAAACTGGTGAGGTGCGTCAAGTTGCCGCGGCGATCACACTGCGCCGCTTTAGTGCGGACATGACCAATGTCGACGCCGAGACGAGAAAGATTTGGCATCAGCCACCCCCCTGTGTCATGGTCGTGAGATCAAAGAGCGGCAGGAACATGCTGATCGCCACGAATCCGACCATGATGCCGAGCCCGACCAAGATCACCGGCTCGATAATGCTTGAAAGCGATCGGACGATCATCTCGTTGTCCTCATCCATGAAGTCACCGAGGCTGGAAAGGACGCTGCCCAGCCTGCCGGTGCGTTCGCCGTTCTGCATGGATTCTGCGACAGACGACGAGATCATGGGATCGCGCGCAAACGAGCTGCTGAGCGACTCGCCTTCTGCGACTTGTGTCTCGGCGCGCGCGAGCAACTGTTTGAAGTGCCGACTTGGGATTGACTCTTGCGTCAGTGCCAGTGCTTCGAGCAATGGGACTTTGGCTTCGAGGAGGACACCCAGCATGCGTACCAGCCGAGCAACCATCAGGGCGCGTGCGATCTTTCCGACAATCGGTCCATGGAGCAAGATCCATTCGATCTTCTGGCGGCCGCCGGTGGTGCCCATGAGTCGCCACGCGCCAAGACCCGCCAGTATGAGCAATGGCGGAAACGCCCACCAATACGATCGCATGGTTTCGCTGATGACCAGCAAGAACTGCGTCGTCGCAGGAAGTGGTGCATCGAGTGTTTCAAACATGGTCGTGAACTTGGGCAACACAAAAGTCAACATCAGCACGAGCACACCGATCGACACGACGATGAGCACCGCCGGATACAACAATGAACCGAGAACGGATGCGATCAGTTTTTCCTGCTGCCGAGTCAATGTGGCGAGGCGCCGAAGCATGTCCTCGAGTGTGCCGCCCGCTTCACCGGCGTGAACCAGACTGCGCGCGACAGAGTCGAACATCTTCGGATGAAACGACATCGCTTCTGAGAGCGGCGTGCCGTCTTCGACGCGGCTTCTGACATCGCCCAGCACTTTGCGCCACTGCGCGTCTGCGACCTGCCGTTCGATCGCGCCGAGCGCTTCAACCACCGGCGTGCCTGTCGAAATCAAAAGTGCCAGTTGTCGTGAAACGAGGGACAGGCCTTTGAGTCGCTTGATGGACGGCAGTGATGTCTTGGTGCCTGCATGATCGCCATGGCTTGCGTCCGTGTGAAACTGAGAGACATACAGCCCTTTCTCGTGCAGTTGGGCCGAAGCCTCTTCGCGCGTAGAGCACTCGATCGTTCCTCGAACAAGTTTGCCAGACCGATCAAATGCTTCGTACGCCAGTTTCATGCAGCATCCCGTTGCGTATGACCGCCTGATCCTTCCTCGTCTGAATGCGTCACTCGGATCACCTCTTCAAGGCTCGTGCGACCTTCGACCGCGGCAGCAATCCCTTCATCGCGAAGTGACAGTGCGCCGCTCTCGCGAAGTTTGTCACGCAACTCATGTGAAGCCGCACCGCGGTAGATCATCCGGCGCAGCACAGGCGTCACTTCCATGACTTCATAAATCCCGAGCCGGCCTTTGAATCCGGTATCGTGACACTGCGTGCATCCCATACCCTTGCGAAACGCTCGGCCTTCCAGTGCTTCCATACCCATGTCTTCGATGAGCATGGGTGATGGGTAATATTTCGTTTCGCACGAAGTACACACCGTCCGGGCCAGCCGCTGCGCCACCACGCCGTTGATCGCAGCCGACAGCAGGTAAGGTTCGACATTCATATCGACAAGTCGTGCCACCGCGCCGGGTGCGTCATTGGTGTGCAGCGTCGCGAGCACCGCGTGCCCGGTCAGCGCCGCCTGCACAGCAACGCGCGCCGTTTCTTCATCTCGAATCTCGCCAACCATGATCACATCGGGGTCTTGTCGCAGGATGCTGCGCAAGGCGCGCACGAACGACATGCCGATGTTTTCCTGTACTTGAATCTGGTTCACCAGATCCAGTTGATATTCGACCGGGTCTTCGACTGTCACGATGTTGCGCTCAGGGCTGCGCATCAGATCAAGTGCCGAATACAGCGTGGTGGTCTTGCCACTACCGGTCGGCCCGGTGACGAGGATCAACCCGTGCGGCTGTTGCAGGATGCGTTTGAAGGTATCGAGTGCGTCCATCCGAAACCCGAGGTCTTCGAGTTTCACATGCAGATTCTGTTTGTCGAGGATGCGAACCACGAGTTTTTCACCGAGCAGTGTGGGCATGCTCGACACGCGCAGATCGATCTCTCGATCTTCCGCGACAATGCGCACACGCCCCTCCTGCGGAAGGCGCTTCTCTGCGATGTCCATCTTGCCGATGACTTTGATGCGCGACACAATCGCGGCGTGCATCCCACTCGGAGGTCGCATCAGATCACGCAACAGCCCGTCGACGCGATATCGAATCAGTGTGCCGTTGCGGCTCGGTTCGATGTGAATATCGCTTGCTTTCTCACGCACTGCGGAAAGCAGTGCGATATTGACGAGATTGACAATCGGGCTGCCTTCGACGAGCCTGTCGAGCTCCGTCGAGGTGCGTTCCTCGGTGTTTTCACGCTCGATGACTTCGACATCAGATTCCGAGAGTGAAGTCAGGAATTCGTCAACATCGATGTCGCCTGCAGCGTATTTCTTGATGAACTCAAGAATATCGGATTCGAGCGCCAGCACCGGTCGAATGTCGAGGCCGGTCAGACCACGCAGGCGATCGATGGTTGGCAGGCTTTGTGGGTCTGCCATGGCCACGGTGAGCGCATTTCGAAGCCGAAACATCGGAATGCACTTCAATCGCTCGGCTTCTTCTTCGCCGATGAGTTTGAGTAGATTGGGGTCGATCAGTCCATGCCGAAGTCGGCACCCGCGTACGCCATGACATTGCGCGAGCGCATTCACCAGCACCGTTGAAGAGATCGATCCCTGCTCGACGAGCAACTCGCCGATTCGACGACCTGACTTGCGCTGGTCGGCGAGCGCTTGCGTGATTTGTTCTTCAGAGACCTCGCCTGCATTGACAAGAACTTCTCCGATGCGTTTTGGTTTTTCAGGAGTCATAAGAAGCTCCTGACTGCTGTCGTGACATCTTCGTAGTGTTCAAACAAGTCTGACACATCGGTGACTTCGAGGACTTCGCGAACGGTGTCCTGGGTGCTGCATAACTTGAGCGCTCGTCCCGTCTGCGCGATCGCTTCACCCGCTTCGACGAGCGCGGTCAGCCCGTCACTATCGATGTAGGGCACCGTGCCAGCGTCGATGACCACACGCCCGGCGTGCTTTTGAACGGACTCGGTCACCTGCTGAACAAACGCAGGGACACCATCGTCGACGAGAGGCCCGTCAGGACGGAGGACGAGCACGGCACCATGTCTTTGTTGCTCTATTTTCATGCCGTTCTGACCTCATGCTGCTTGCGCGAGTTGATCGGGCAGTGGAATCGTGAGAATGAACCGGCTCCCGCTTCCTTGCTCTGATTCGACGGTGATGTCCCCGCCATGGAGACGGGCGACTTCGCGGGCGAGCGTCAAACCGAGGCCGGTGCCGGTTTCTTCGCTGACAAGTGGGTCGTTGGCTCGATAGAACCGGTCGAAGATGCGGTCGGCTTCTGCTGCACTGATGCCGATGCCGGTGTCGGCGACCTCGAAGACCAGCATGCCGCCTTCTTCGCGAACACTGATATTGACCGCTCCACCAGCGGGTGTGTACTTGATCGCATTCCCGATGAGATTGTGCATAGCGACTGCCAGTTTTTGTCGGTCTCCCTGAATCACGGGGATCTTGGGCGGCAAATCGAAACTGATGCCGATTCCCTTATCCTGGGCGGCTCCTTCGTAGTCCTCGCGCAGTTCTCTGAACGCTGCGTCGAGGCGAACATCATCGGTGCGCAGTTTGAGCGACCCAGATTCAATCTCGGAGGTCGACAGCATGTCTTCGACCATGCGTTCGAGTCGCCTGGCTTCCTGATTGACGATGTTCAGGCACCGGCTTCTGAGTTCCTGATCGCCTTCTGGTCCATCCAGTGCCTCTTCGACATACAGCCGAATATTCGAGAGCGGTGTGCGAAGCTCATGCGTCGTATGCGCCACCATGTTCAATCGCGCTTCATCAGCAGCATGCTGTTGCGTGATGTCCTCCACAATGAGCACTGCACCGGTGTCACCGCTCGGTTTCACAGACACACGAAGCACTGTGAGTGCTTCGTTTTCGCCACGCTCGACAGTGAATGTCAGTCGCTTTCTGTCTTTCTTGCGAATGACACGCTCGAGCGCCTCGATAATGGAAGAATCTGAGAACAGTCGATCAAACGGCGTGCCGAGCGGTTGTTCACGCACCAAGCCCAGCAAAATGGATAGGGCCCCGTTCGCGACGATCAGTCGGCCTTGGGCATCGAACAATGCAAGCCCGTGCCACATGCCGTCGATTGCCGTTTGGGCTTCACCTGAAGCTGTCTCCGACTGCTCTTCGTCATCGACGATGGCATCTTCAAGTTCACTGAGAGCAATTTCATCGCGCTCGTCCAGAATGCGGTTATACACCTGTGCGATCGGTCCATGGTCTTCCGCGACGCGCAGCGCATCAAGAGAGCGCTGACCGCGCGAGAAGGCGGCCAGCGATGATGTGATGCAATGAGCAACGCGCTGCCGACGAAACCCGATCACGCTGGCGCACGCGAGTGCGACCACGACCCCGCCGTGAATAGCGCCACTTTCGACCAAAGAGATCGTGCCTTGTTTCCAGAGAAGAAAGGCCTCGGCACCGAACGCAGCCAGAACCAGCAACAGCGGAGCAACATTACTCAACGAGTTGACGGCGCTCATCGAACGACCCACGCGCATCGGTCTAGGACTGTTCACTGATTGTCCGCTCTGAATATTGGTCATGCCGCTTCGACAATCGGTCAAAATGCGCTTGGACTGAGGCCGAGTTTGTTTCTTTTCGGTCTGAATCGGGTTCGTCCCTGGTGGCATCCCATTCGCGTTCATTCAGGCATGATGAGCACCGTTCGAATGAAACTGATTCCGCGCAGACTTCTGGTCCTTGGCGTTGGTGTGCTGTTGACCGCGTTTGCGAGCCGATCCGAAGCCACAACCGTCCGAGAACTCACGCGCATGCGAGGCCAGGGCGAGTCCGTCATTCATGGCATCGGATTGGTGGGGGGTCTCAACGGGACAGGTGATTCCGGCAAGGATCTCGTCGTTGCTCGGCCACTCGCGCAAGTTCTGCAGCGCATGGGCAATCCAGTCCCCGATTTCGAGGAGTTGCGAAACTCACAGTCTGTCGCACTCGTCATGGTGACCTGCGTGATTCCGGGAGAGGGCGCCGAAGTCGACGATCGTTTCGATATTCGGCTTTCCGTCATCAACGGAGCGACAAGTCTCGAAGGCGGCGAACTCTGGGTAGCGCCGCTCACCGCGGCCGTTCCTGGCGGCGAGTTGTACGCGTTCGCTCAAGGTGCGATAACGATTGAAGACCCCGAGACGCCGACCGTTGCACGCGTCAGGGGTGGGGCGCGGATGGTGCGTGAGATTGTGACGACACCCGATGTGTCGTCCGCATTTGATCTGATCGTCGGCAAAAACTACGCCGGTTGGTCAAGTGCCGCGCAGATCGCAGGGCAGATCAACCAGCAGTACCTACTGACAACGCGCAAACTTGGCAATCAGGTTGCCACCGTTCTCAACGAGCGGACCATTCGAATCACGGTACCCGAACAGGAGCGAGCGAACCCGGCCGCGTTTGTGGGTGATGTCCTCTCGACAGAAGTCAATACGTCCATGCTGGGCTTACCCGCGATGGTTGTGGTGAATACTCGAAGTGGGGGAATTGTCGTCACAGGCGAAGTTGAGATTGACCCGGCCGTGATAACACATCGTGGACTCACAATCACGACAACGACACCCGCTCCGGTTCCAACACCAAATCAACCGATCGTCGAGAGCAGCACCTGGGCAGCGGTCGGCACCAACACCTCGGAGAGCGGCCAATCGAGGCTCGAAGACCTGCTCCGCGCGTTCGAGCAACTCGATGTGCCTTCTAAGGACCAGATCGAGATCCTGCAGATGTTGCACCGGGCCGGCAAACTGCACGCACGCCTGGTGGTGGAGTAACGCATGAACATCACACCAGCAAGCAACTCGACATGGATGCCATCATTGTCGCAGCCCCACCTCGCCGAGCGACAACGCTCATTCGGTCAGGCGCTCGCGACCGATCGCCGTGGACGAGGAGCAGATCTCGAAGTCGACAAAGAACGCGAAGCCGCCGAGCAACTCATCGCAACCACCTTCATAGAACCAATGCTGCGCGAAGCGCGAGAAGTGCGCAGCAGCGACGGCCCGTTTGGCATGACCGAAGCGGAAAAACAGTTCGGCTCGCTCATGGACACCGCAACCGCCAAAAACATGGTCCGATCATGGGACTTCCCGATGATTGATCGGTTGGCACGCGACATGCGAGCAGCAACAGGTCAAGGGGAACCAACAGCATGACATCGGCCACAACAGATACCGCTCGCGCGCTCTCGCACATACTCGATGCGATGATCGACGCACACGAAACGCTACACAGCGTCGTGGTGGAACATCGTGCAGCGTTGAGCCGAGCCGATCGACAAGCCGTTGCCGATGCCATGCGCGAAGAAGCGAAACTGATCGATCGAATACGCACGCTCGATCAAGATCGGCGCGAGGCGTTCGGCCACGCGACCGCCGTACAGGACATTGCACGCGAGTTCAACGAACCGGTTCGAGCGAGCGTGCTCGAGCGGGCCTCGAAGCTGCGTGCGTGTATTGAAGCGGTGCGCAAGGAACAGGCAGTTGTTGAATCGGCGAGCCGCGCGCTCCTGGGGCACATGGAAGGGCTCTTCCGTCAGGTTGCCGCCCGATTGAGTCACGCCGGCACCTATGGCCGAATGGGTCGAGTTGAAGCGGGTCACCAGGTCGTGACCGGAATTGATCTGACGAGGTGAATGCATGAGTCTGACCGGTGCCATCCAGATCGCCAAGAGTGCGTTGACCGCAAGCCAACTCGGGCTTCAGGTCTCGTCACAGAACCTCGCCAATATTGCAAACCCGTCATACACACGGCAATCGACCCTGTTGCAAGGTGTCCGAGGCACATCATCTGACAAGTTCCTTCCCGGGCGCGGCGTCCAGATCAGAGCGATTCAACGCCAGGTTGATACCGCTCTGCAAGCGAGGCTTCGCAATGGCATCTCCGATGAGCAGTCCGCTTCACGATCACTGGGCGTGGCGAATCAACTTGAGAACATTCTGAATGAACTGACCGGCTACGACTTGTCAACGCAGGTCAATGATTTCTTCAGTTCGTGGTCAGATGCAGCGAATCTCGTCAACTCGAACGCAACCGTCGTCGAGCAAGGCGATCGACTTGCGTCGTTCATCCGCAACATGCGCGGCGATCTCACGGAACTGCGCGATCAGGTCGAACTCGATATCGACGCCTCGGTCGCACAGGCAGACGCGATGCTTGAAGAGGTCGCATCGCTCAACGCTCAGATCAATATCACGGGTCCTTCAAACGCTTCAGCCAATCCGCTGCGCGATCGCCGCGATGAACTGATCAACGAACTCGCCAGCATGATGGATGTGTCTGTCGTTGAAGACCCGCAAGGCAACTACGATGTGCTCGTCGGCTCGACACCGGTTGTGCTTGGCGGGCTCAGCCGCGGGCTGGAGATCGAACGCGTTCCGTCGGGCGATTCACTGTCTGTTCGCGTACGCGTGCGTGATGATGCCACGCCGCTCGATATCGAGTCAGGCAGCATCGGTGGGTTGCTCTCATCGCGCAACGGTGTCGTTGATCAAACGATCGATCGACTCAACGCCCTGACATCGCAACTCATCTTCGAAGTGAACAAGCGGCACTCAACTGGCGCTGGTGTCGAAGGGCTGCGTCGCGTCACAGGTTCGTTGCAAGTCCAGACGGACGATCGACTGCTCGCGTTCAACGACCCGGCGAACACGACCTTTGCCAGTTTGCCGTTTGAACCGAGCAATGGCGGGTTTTTCGTCGAGGTGACCAACCCGCAGACCGGCGCAAACTCGCGTGTGCGCATCGATGTTGATCTCGACGGGTTGACGGATGCCGGGCTCAACGGCACCGACGACGACACATCTCCAAATGACATCGCGCTCGCGTTAAATGCTGTCGATGGTATCAGTGCGTCGTTCAACGCAAACGGACAACTCCGCGTGCGTGCAGATGCTGGCGTGCAGTTTCGGTTTGCAGATGACAGTTCAGGAGTTCTTGCTGTCCTCGGCGTAAACGCATACTTCGAAGGCACGGGCGCTGATGACATTGCAGTCAATGCGACACTCGTTGACGATCCGTCAGGTCTCATGCTTGGCGGGATCGCAGGCGATTCATTCGTCGAAAACGCGACGGCACTCAGCATCGTGGATTTGCAGGATCTCGTGCTCGACGGGCTCAACGGGCGATCCATCGAGCAACACTGGTCCGATTCGGTGCAGCGCGTCGGCGTTGCATCAAGTTCCGCAGAAACACTCGCCCAGGCGAGCACCGTCGTTCGGCAAAGCCTCGAAGCGCAACGGGCTTCAGTCAGTGGCGTCAGCGCGGATGAGGAATCGATCAACCTGATCAATAACCAGCAGCAGTATGAAGGAGCCGCGCGATTGATTTCGCTCGCGGACGAAATGATGCGCACTTTGCTCGCGCTCGTCTAACGGAGACCACCATGACCAGTTTCCCGGTCGGCATTTCGAGAGCCCCTTCGCTGTTGATGTCACAGTCAGGCTTGTCGCGCATTCAACAGACCAATCTGTCGCTCTATCGGCTTTCGTCGCAACTGGCGACGGGCATCGCGATCAATCGACCTGGTGACGATGCGGTCAAGTCGGCTGCAATCAGCCTGCTCGACTCTCGCCTTGAGCGGTCCGATCGGCAGATCAATAACCTCAGCTACGCAGCAGATTCCCTCAATATTCTCGATCAGGCACTCGATGAGGGGACGAGCCTGCTCAACGAAGCCAAGAGTCTCGCGCTTCAGCAGATGAACACCGGCACCACCGCCGAAGAACGCTCGAATCAAGCCATTGTCGTGCAGTCGTTGATTGATTCCATGTATCGGTTGTCGAGCCGTGAGTCGATCGTCGGGCATGTCTTTGGTGGTTCGCAACCCGGCACCCCCCCGATCGAGTCGTTCGGGACAGGCTTCCGGTTTGTTGGTCAACGTGGCGGACTAAATACGGACCTTGGCGCGCTGCGCAATGTGCCGATCACACTTGGCGCAAACAATGTCATCGGTGCGACTTCAGGGCAGGTCGAAGGAGCGGTCGATCTTGACCCGGCTTTGACACCCGACACGCGCATTGCGGACCTCCGCGGTGCCCGCGGCCTGGGGGTCACGCTCGGGACGATCAAGGCGAGTTTCGACGGTGCGGAAGCATTTGAGGTTGATCTTGCCGGTGCCGACACAGTCGGTGATGTCATCGATCAGATCGCAGCGTCCATCGCAGCATATGAAGAAGCAAACGAAGTCACAATCCTTGGCTCAGGCGGCATCTCGCTCGACGGGCGAACCATCACCATCGATGTGCCTGATGGCGAACTCGCGTTTGAGGATGTCGTGGGCGGCATCGTCGCGCAGGATCTCGGCTTGGTTGACACACCCGCCGACCCGTTCAGTCTGACCCGTTCATCGACACCCGACCTTCAGCCTCGCGTGACCTGGAGCACGCCGATCACCGCGCTTCAGACACTGACCGACGACTTGGGCACGATTGTCATCAAGAATGCCGGAGGAACTGCACAGGTTGACCTTTCAGGCACCGAAACGATGGCTGATATTCGGACCCGCATCGAAGGGACGGGTCTCGGCGTGCGCGTCGAACTCAATGAGGACGGAACCGGATTCAATGTCGTCAGCGAAGTCGCGGCCGCGCGCGGGCAGGCGCTCTCTATAGAAGAACTCGACGGGCAAACGGCAGAAGCGCTCGGCATTCGCTCGATGGTGCGGAGTACCTCGCTCGATGTGTTCAATGATGGTGCGGGTGTGAGCATCGTTGATGGAGTTATGGACCCCGAAACCGGGCTCTATGACACGGTTCGCAATGTGGACTTCACGATCACGCTCGCTGACGGATTTGAGATCCCTGTCGATCTTCGGCCTGAGGATGCCCTGACGGTTGGGACGATTATCGATCGCATCAACGAGCAGGCCGATTCTGCGCTTGAGGACGCCGGGCGAGACACGACCGAGTTCACTGCGACACTCGATGCGACGCAAAACGGCATCGCATTGGTGCAGGATATCGGCAGTTCCGAGCCGATCGTCGTGACGCGCAACAACAACTCGCTTGCTGCTGGCAATCTGGGTCTGATGAATGGTGTTTGGGATGCTGCGCAAAATATGCTGCGCGGCGAAGATCGTGCGACGGCGCGGCCGGACAACGCGTTCACGCACTTGCTCGATCTGCGTGAGTCGCTGATGAACAACGACCAGTTTGGCATCGAACTTGCGGCTGGGAAACTCGACGAGTCGCTGGAGCGGATCGTCGAGTCTCGAGCGTTGGTCGCCGGTTATGCCAGGCGTGTTGAAGATGAAGTTCTGCGTGAGGAGGATCGCCAGGTGCTTGATGTTCAGATGAGAAGCGGGTTGCGTGATCTCGACTTTACACAGGCGGCAAGTCAGTTCTCGCAGTTACAGACACAGCTCCAGGCGGGGCTGCAGACAACGGCGCAACTTTCGCAGTTGTCGCTCTTGGATTTCCTCGGCTAACGCTGGGGGGGTGGATTGGAATTGTCGCTCGTGCGTCCTCGGCCGGCGCACGAAGACAGGAGGTCCTTCGGTGAGGAACACCGGGGCCAGGTACGAATGGGGCCGAATTGGATCGGAGCGCACAATGGAAGTGCCGACGACTCGCTTTGGAATGATTGATGTCGCGGAGGATCGCGTCATCACCTTCGAGAAGGGCTTGCTCGGTTTTCCGGGTCGAACGAAGTACTGTCTTCTCGAGCCCGGTGACGATGCGTGCTTTTTCTGGTTGCAGTCGATGGAACAGCCTGACCTGGCGTTCGTCGTCACGGACCCGAGTTTCTTCGTGCGGGACTACACCGTCCCCATTCGAGAGGAGCAAGCCAGTGAGCTTGGTCTGACGAAGCTTGAGGATGCCCAGGTGTTTGTCATCGTGAACAAGGTGGGCGATCAGCTGACCGGCAACTTGCAGGGACCGGTGGTGATTGACACCGTCAGTCGCACCGGCGACCAGTTCGTGCTTGCGGATAAGCGTTGGACGACGCGTGAGCCTCTGGTTCGCGTGCAGATCGGCGCGAAACTCGCCTCGGCGTAACGCTTCGATTCGCCGTTTTATGTTGCACTCATGGGCAAGCGCTTTCGCGCTTCGGCGGTCCCATGCCAACTGAATCGAATCGTGAATCGAACGAACCACTTTCCTCGAGATCGGAAGGCAACGCCGCCGAGATCGAGAGCAAGGAGCCGACGCATGCTGGTCCTATCAAGACAGCGCGACGAGGCGATCATGATTGGAGACGATGTGGAAATCACCATCGTCGACATCCGGGGCGACAAAGTACGCCTCGGCATCAACGCCCCATCACGAATCACGGTGCACCGCAAAGAGGTGTACACAGCCATCACGAAAGAAAACGAGATCGCTTCTCAAATCGTGAGTACAGACATTACAGAACTGGTGCACAACCTGGGCAAGGCCCACCGCACCAAGAAACTGCCGGCCGCGGGCATCGTGTCCAAACCGGCGACAACGGAGTTACGACCGACCGCGTGATTGGCACGCGGATTGCGAGACTTTTTTCAGGCGCGATATCAACGGGATACACGCGCGTTTCGAACGAGCCCATCGGCACATGCCGTGCGGGGTTACTCAGAGCACTTAGCCTCAATCATGGAGGATTGCAATGGCTAGGATCAACACCAATGTTTCAAGTGTCATCGCCCAGGCGAATCTCAATCGAAGTTCATCAGAGCTGAACCTGCGTTTGCAGCGACTGTCTACGGGCATGCGCATCAACCGCGGTGCGGACGATCCGGCAGGGATGATTATCTCTGAACGCATCACCACTGACATCGCCGGTATCGAGCAGGGCATCAAGAATGGTGAGCGAGCGTCATCGGTCATTGCCACGACCGAAGCCGGTCTGGCGGAAGTGTCCGAGTTGCTCAACTCGATCAAGGCGTTGATGGTGGAAGCCGCGAACACGGGCGGCAACTCCGCCGACGAGCGTGCCGCCAATCAGTTGCAGATCGATTCCGCCATCCAGTCGATTACGCGCATCAGCAACACCGCCAGTTTCGGCGGACTGAAGATGCTCAACGGCAACCTGGACTTTGTGACCAGTGGTGTAGCGTCGAGCGCCATCACCAAAGCGCAAATTTTCAGCGCACAGTTTGTCCAAGGGCAAGCGGCACAAGTTGATGTCGATGTCGTTGCGTCTGCTCAGACTGGTGGATTGTTCCTCAACGGTAACAACCCCGGAACAATCCATGATGGCAGACTCATGTCGGCAACAACGCTTCGGATCTCTGGATCGCGCGGCGTCCAGGAACTGACATTCGCCGCAAGCACGACCTACCTGCAGATCGCGACGGCCATCAACAGCCGCACATCGCTCACTGGGGTTACTGCCGAACTCGTCGCGGGTGGTGCTTCTTCAGGCATGGTGTTCAAGAGCGAGGGCTACGGCGGCGATGAGTTCGTTTCCGTGGAACGCGTTGGCGGTCCGCCCGAGTCGGAAGACCCATTCGTGCTGTACAAGGTCGCAAACGATGGTGCGTGGCCGGACACTTCGACTGCGTTCAACTGGGCTTCGAGGATCTCGAGCGGCGACCTTGTCGTTGCTAAACGAGACGAAGGCAGAGATGTTCAGGCTCTGATCAATGGGAATCTCGCGACCGGCGAAGGGCTCACGGTCTCAGTGAACAGCACTTCACTCGGTCTCGAACTTGACCTTGACGAGACATTCGCGATTAGTCCGGGTTCGTCATCCACGAGTTTCGACATCACCGGCGGTGGATCTCTGTTCCAACTCGGGCCGCAGATCAATGCTTTGCAACAGGTGAGTATCGGTGTGCCATCGATGGCTGCGGAGAACCTCGGAGGTACCCTCAGTAGCGGCAGCATGTTCTTCATCTCGAGTCTGATGAAGGGGCAGCCGAACTCCATCGCGTCCAATGTTGACAGCGGGGACTTCTCGACCGCCAGCGACATTCTGGATGCCGCCATTGATGAGGTGTCAAATCTGCGAGGCCGACTCGGTGCATTCGAGCGAAATGTGCTCGACACCAATCGCCGGAGTCTGCAGGCATCATTCGAGAATCTGACTGCGAGTCAATCGCGACTCCGAGATGCGGACTTCGCGTTTGAGACCAGCAAACTGACGCGGGCGCAGATCCTGCAGCAGTCGGGCACGACGGTGCTCGGGCTTGCGAACCAGGCATCACAATCGGTGCTTCAGTTGCTCGGATAGGTCAGACGAGGCCGAAACAACTCCGATAACGCACTCGGGCGTAGGGTTAGAAACCTACGCCCGTTTTCGTTTGTCCCCTGAACAGATGGTACGACCGGCCAAACCGGCATCGTTTCACCCATTGGTGTTGTACCTGCACTCAACCGGCTGTAGTTGAGGGTCGATGTACTCACAGCCCATCAAAGGGTTGCCCTTGCTTGCGTGTTCAAACGGATTTGATCACGCCTGCAATCTGGGTTTGCGTTTTGCGGTGTGAGGGTGTACCTCACAACAAAGGGTTGGACGGTTGCGCGTTGCTCCGCGCTCGTCTGGGAAGCGTTCAAGGAGGAAACCTCGCGATGAGTCGTATTAACACAAATGTCCAGTCAATGGTCGCGCAGCGCGTCCTTGGTCAAAACAACAAGGGTCTGACCAACGCTCTTGAGCGTCTGTCCACGGGTCTTCGGATCAATCGTGGTAAGGACGACCCTGCAGGGTTGATCGCGTCTGAAGCACTTCGTGCCCAAGGCAAAGCGATCGAAGCATCGATCGGCAACGCCGAGCGTGCCGACACCGTCGTCAATATTGCAGAAGGCGGTCTGCAGGAAGTCAGTAACCTCCTGACCGAACTGCAAGGCCTGCTCACCGCGTCATCAAACAAGGCCGGTGTATCAGATGAAGAACTCGAAGCCAATCAGTTGCAGATCGATTCGATTCTGCAAACGATTGACCGTGTCGCCGGATCGACTAGTTTCCAGGGGACCAAACTCCTCAACGGTAGCCTCGATTACGATGTCACCAGCGTTTCAAGCAATGTCAGTGACTATCAGATCAATGGTGCCAAGTTCGAAACCGACACACTCGATGTGTCAGTCATCGTGACGCAGTCAGCCCAGCAAGGTGGCCTGTACTTGTCACTTGGTGGTGGTGCACTTGACCTCGGCGGGGCCGCAGAAGTCACCAGTTCGTTCACCGTCGAGATCTCGGGTTCACTCGGCTCACGCCAGTTGACCTTTGCTTCAGGTCAGACCGTTGCTCAGATTGCAGCCGCAATCAACACCTTCTCAGATGTCACGGGTGTCACCGCATCATCGAGCAGCAGCGGCACGACAGGTGGTATCACACTCAAGTCGACCGGGTACGGTTCAGATGAGTTCGTCTCCGTCCGAGTGTCTGATGACGGTTCAATCGGCACCGGCAGCAACATCGGTATCTACAACTTCGAATCCGCTGACAACGACTCGATCCTGTCGACGAGCCATGTTGACTTCAACAGCACCTCGGCTGCGAATGGGTACAAGGATGCCGGACAAAACATTGGCGGCACAATCAATGGTGTTGCAGCGACGGGCGATGGCAAGGACATCAGTATCAATACTGACTTCCTCGATGTCAAGATGACTCTTGACGCAACCGGGTCGCAGACACTTGGAGCAGTCGCAGCCTTCACCATCGATGGCGGCGGGGCAGACTTCATGCTCTCACCTGATGTCGATATCTCAGGCAAGGTCTCGCTCGGTGTCGGCAATGTTGCGGTTCGCAACCTTGGGAACTCGACGGATGGTTTCCTGAGTGCACTGGGCAGCGGCCAGGCGTACGATGTGACCAACGCTGACAACCTGTCGGTTGCTCAGAAGATCGTCGACCAGTCGATCGCACAGGTCTCAGGCATGCGAGGTCGTCTCGGTGCATTCCAGTCAAATGTGGTTGGTGCAACGATCCGTAGCCTGGGTGTCGCTCTTGAGAACACCGCATCGGCACAGAGTGTGATCCGCGATACCGACTTCGCTTCCGAAACAGCAAGCCTGACGCGGAACCAGATTCTGCAGCAGGCAGCGACCAACACCCTGTCGCTGGCCAACAACCAGCCGCAGTCGGTCCTCCAGCTGCTCGGCTAATCGAAGTCAAGTTCAGTTCTTTCGGACGCCCCGGTCTTGGACCGGGGCGTCCTTTCTTTTTGATTGACGAGGGTGGTTGCGCGGTCGAGGTTTGACCGATAATCATCCTGTGGAACAAGGCTGGCGCACACTACCCGAAGACACATCCCCAGAGTTGCGCGATGTCTTCGGTGACTTTCTGATCTTCCTGCGCATTGAATGCGGGCTGGCAGCCAACACAATCGAGGCGTACGGCCGCGACCTACGTGATCTCATCAACTCGCTCGTCGATCAAGGCATTCAATCGCCAGCGTCGATGACGCCGCGCGTCGTCGCGGCGTATGTGGCGTCATTGTCATCAGAGCGATCGCTCGCTGCCGGATCGGTCACGAGGCATATCTCGACTATTCGTGTGTTCGCCCGCTGGCTGCGTGCGACTGGGCGCGTGCAGACAGACCTCGCAGAACTGCTTGATCGACCCCACAAGTGGCGCAAGTTGCCCGGCGTGCTCTCGCCACGACAACTACGGCAATTGATCGAAGCGCCAGCCCAACCTGATGAAACGGCTGATGGCGTGCTCCCGCTGTGGATCCGCGACCGGGCGATTCTGGAACTCATGTACGCGAGCGGGCTGCGAGCGAGCGAGGTTCTGACGCTCAAACTTGCGGATGTCATGGAGCGGGCGATGTCGCTTCGCGTCACCGGCAAGGGGAACAAGCAACGGCTCGTCCCGATGGGCGTGCCCGCAGCCGACGCACTCGCGGTGTATGTGCGCGACTGTCGTCCATTGCTTGTCACCATCGTGCGTGCAGCCGAGCGGCGGGATCAGGGGTGCGTGTTCGTTTCCAAGAGTGGGAGGCCTCTGACGCGGGCCCGTTTGCAAGCGATCGTCAAGCATTATGCAAAACGAGCCGGTCTCGGGCATGTGCACCCGCACATGTTGCGTCATAGTTTTGCGACGCACCTGCTGGCTGGGGGGGCGGACCTGCGTGTTGTGCAGGAACTACTCGGACACGCCAATATCGTTACGACGCAGATCTACACCCATGTCGATCGATCGCAGTTGAAAGATCTTCACGCGCGGTGTCACCCGCGAGCGTGATTAGACATCCACCACAGCATTGCGAAGCACCCCGACACCCTCAATATCGACTTCCATCACATCGCCCGCCTTGAGCCACACCTGTGGCTTGCGGGCCATGCCGACACCTGCTGGCGTGCCGGTCAGGATCACGGTGCCAGGAACGAGCGTGGTGCCCTGGCTCAACTCGCTGATGAGTCGGGCGACGGGGAACATCATGTGGCTGGTGGGTTCATCTTGCATGACTTCGCCGTTGAGACGCATGATGACCCGCAGTTTCTGAGGATCAGGCACCTCGCTCGCCGGAACCAGCGTCGGGCCGAGGGGGCAGAAGGTATCGAAACTCTTGCCGCGGCAGAACTGCCCCCCCGAGCCGAGTTTCTGCCACCAGCGAGCTGAGACATCGTTGCCGCAGCAGTAGCCGAGGACATGGCTCAGCGCGTCTTCGCGCGAGACATCACGGGCTGCCGTACCGATGACCACGGCGAGTTCTGCTTCATAATCGACCTCGCCGCGCCCGGTCTCGGGGTCGCGGCAAATCGCAGGGATCTCGACAGCCGCTTCGTGCACGGTCGCGGCAGCCGGGTTCTTGGTGAACACCATCGGGTGTTCGGTGGTTTTGGCACCTTGCTCACTGGCGTGGGCTGCATAATTGCGACCAATGCCGATGATGTGACGAATCGGCAGCAGTTCGTCATCGGTGTCGATCACCACGCCATGTTCAGCCTTGACAATGTCCATCGCCCATCTCCTTGTGCAGTCTCAGAGTGAAAGTTCAGACTAACGCGATCTCGCCGGGGTCGCGGCACAGGCCCGCTTCATGTCCGTGGCCGAGCAAATGCCGGATCGCAGCGAGCCCGCGTTCGCCCATATCGATCGTCAATGCGCTGACATACATCGCCAGATATCGATCGACCAGTTCCGGGTCATCCCACTCCGTGCGGTCGCCTTTGTTTGCTTGCAGGTGGGCACGGCACTCCGCAGGATGAGCGACCGCAAACTGCACCGAGGCAAAAAGCACCTCACCGAGCCGCGTGACCGTGCCCCCCCCGAATCGATCGTCGAGATCACGCCTGATGACATTGAGCCCAAGTGGTAGCGGCAGGTCGGTCTGTTTCGCCCAAAGCACGCCGAGATTGCCGACCTCGACGAGACCCATGTCGGCAAAGGTCAACTGGGCTTCATGAATGAGGAGCCCCGCATCGACCTCGCCGCGCGCGACCGCGCCGGGGATCTCAGAAAACAGCATTTCAACCGGCTCAAACGCAGTCTGCGTAGATCGACTCTCCGAGCCGAGTTCACTTTCGCCATGTTCTCTAAGCATCAACAACGAAAGTGTCAGAAACGCGCTTGTGTTCACGCCGGGCACGGCGACGCGCTGGCCGCGGAGGTCTTCGATTGTGCGCACGCCGCTGGCATTTCTCGCGACGATCCGAGGCCCATACCCTTCGCCAAAACTCCCGCCGCAGCGGGTGATGGCGTACCGATCGGCGACCGCCGGATAGGCTGCGCAACTAATCGCGGTCGCGTCGTACAACTCGGCTTCATCCGATCGAGCGCCGACCGCCAACTTGTTGAGTTCTTCGACATCGCGAGCAACGAGTTCAAACCGGAACGGTAACACATCAATCGCCGGCTTCGATCCATCGAGTCCGACGAGTGGCCACCACATGACGAGGTCGTCAGAATCGGGCGAATGGGCCAGTCGTATCGGGATCGTTTCAGCAGCCATGGCCCGATGATAGGAGTGCATGCTCAGGTCGTTCGGTCGCGTCGCCATGCGGCTCCGCATTCGGGGCAGACGGTACAGCCATCGGGTTCGGGCGTGAGCCCTTCGAGTGGATAGCCGCAGCAAGTGCAGTAGCCGAGTTTGCACAGGGCAAATGGGCGCAGGTCGTTGCGAATCCACATGAAGCGTTTATAAACAACAAGGAAGACAAACAACAACAAAATCACAAACGGTCCGGTTGTTTCGATCGGTGTTCGGGCTGATTGAGATGTGTTTGAGAATGACATAAGGCTCGACACAAAAAAAAGCACAACCAACAAACCTGCGATTACAAGAATGGCATGTCTGGCAAACCGCAGGCGGCTATGCCTCGCCGCCATGATATCGAGCACCGTGCAGAATACTTCAGTCGTCTGCAACTGCCTATCTTTGATGACTCGATCGGTCTGCGTCGTGCTCATCGCGTAGCGCGTCACGCCTCGATCGTCTTTGAGTTTGCGGCCAACCATGGCGACGAGTGTACACGGAATGGGGTACGGGGCGTGTCAGAAACCGCGCACGCATGGTCGCGGCTCGTTGGAGCTGGAAAGGCACTTCCACTCAAGGATGACGAGTCTTAGAACATCCCCAACTGTTCTTTGTAGACCACTTGTTCGGTTGTTGGGTGCTCGACATCGATGCGGTAGTCGCCGCTGTAGCATGCGGTGCAGTAACTTGGTTGATCGTGTTTCATGGTGCTGAGCAAGCCATCGAGCGAGAGGAAATGGAGGCTATCGACCTCGAGATACGCTCGAATCTCTTCGACCGATCGTTCGTGGGCGATGAGTTGCTCGCGCGTCGCGAAGTCGACGCCGAAGTAGCAGGGGTGCTTGATGGGGGGGCATGAGATGCGCACATGGATTTCGGCCGCCCCGGCCTCGCGGATCTGTTTCATCTTCACGCGTGTGGTTGTGCCGCGCACGATCGAATCATCGACGATGATGAGTTTTTTGTCATTGACGATCTCGGACACGACATTCAGTTTCAAACGGACCGCAGCCGCCCGTTCTTCCTGCGTCGGTTTGATGAAGGTTCGGCCGACATATCGATTCGGCACGATGCCTTCGCGGTATGGGATGCCGCTCTCACTGGCATACCCGTTGGCAGCCGATCGACCGGAGTCCGGCATGGGCATGACATAGTCGGCTTTGACGGGTGCTTCGCGCGCGAGGGCTGCTCCCATCGCTTCGCGGGCGGTGAGGACATTCTGTCCAAACACAATGCTCGCCGGGTTCGCGAAGTAGACATGTTCAAAGACGCAGCGGGCGAGTTGCGGCGCTTCAGGTGCGAACCTTCGGCTGGTGACACCATCATCCGAAAGCGTGACGATCTCGCCCGGCTCGACTTCGCGGATGAACTTCGCCCCGACAACATCGAGTGACACCGTTTCGCTGGCCACGACTGGTTCACCGGTGGGCATTTCGCCGAGGACGAGCGGTCTCCAGCCCCACGGGTCGCGGGCTGCTTCGATGCGATCGCTAAACAAGAAAGCGACACTGAACGCACCCTGCAATCGACGAAGGGTCGCCGCGATCGGGTCGGCGGTCAGTCGTTGCTCGGGAGCCGCGAGCAGGTGGATCATCACTTCGGTATCGCTGGTGGTGTGAAAAAGGTGGCCTCGTTCTGCGAACAGGTGGCGCAGCGCGTCCGCATTGATCAGGTTGCCGTTGTGCGCGACAGCGACCTGGCCGTCGATGAACGATTCGAGGAGAGGCTGGGCGTTGCAGGATTGTGAACCGCCTGAGGTCGAGTACCGGTTATGTCCGATAACGCCAGCATGACCCGATTGGGCGAGTTCTGCGAGCACCTTTGGGGTAAATACATCAGGCACAAGTCCCATGCCGGTGTGGGCGATGATCTGATTCCGATCGGTGACGGCAATTCCAGCCGATTCTTGGCCGCGATGTTGTTGGGCGAATAGCCCTAAATAGGTGAAGTGGGCACCGCGCGGGTGGTTCCAGATGCCAAAGACCCCGCATTTTTCCTTGGGCGCGTCGGTCGCCGGCGCGCGCACGATTGGTTGGCGACGGGGATCCAGGACGGGCAGCGCGAGGTCGTTCGGCATGGTTCTTCCGTTGGGTGTTTCGGAGTGTAGCCCGCGAGCGGCGCGCGTTGTGGTACAGATCAGACCTGCGCGACATTTCGTGCGTCAGGTGTGCACGGGCGTGGTGTTTTGAGTTGACCCGAAGGGGCGGTGGGCCTTCAATAGTCCTCGTTTGATTGCCCGAATCATGCCGGACCGCAGCCGTGGCCACCCGGCGACCATGATCGCTGACCATGCGTCAGCACGCCGGACAACGCTCCGGTGACGGAAGGAATAAGAATGGCTCGATACCTCGGTCCCAAAGTCCGTCTCTCTCGTCGCGTGGGTGTGCCCATTGCCGACACCCCCAAGCACACCAGCAAGCGTCAGTTGAATCCACCAGGCATGCACGGCTATCGCGGTCGTCGGCTGCGTGACTACGGCATTCGTCTGCAGGAAAAGCAGAAACTCCGGTACCACTACTCCATCATGGAGAAGCAGTTCCGTCGTCTGGTCGATGAAGCCAAGCGTCGCCCGGGTAACTCCGGTGAAGTGCTCGTGCAGCTGCTCGAACGCCGACTCGACAATGTCGTGCGTCGCTCGGGCGTGGTCCGCACGATCTGGGCTGCTCGTCAGATGGTCGCTCACGGGCATGTGCTCGTGAACGGCCGCAAGACGGACCGTCCGTCATTCCAGGTCAAAGTCGGTGACAAGATCACCTTCAAGACCAAGATCCAGAAGATCTGCCGTGAAAACATGGAGTCGATGGCCGGGCACGAAGTGCCGGGTTGGATTGACTTCAATCCATCGGAGTTGACGATTGCGATTCAGTCGTTGCCGACCTCCGATCAGGTGCCGTTCGATGTGAATACGAACCTGATCATCGAGTTCTACCGTTGATAAGTATCATTCAACCTCGCGTCGGGTATTGACGCCGAGGATGAGCCAGGCGAATCCTCGTAGACAGCGAGGGTTCGCCTTTTTTCTTGCCCGGAGAGGCACATGCTCAAGTTCATTCGCAAATATCAAATCATCATGCTCGCGATCGGTGGTTCACTGCTCATGGTGGTGTTCCTGGTTGGACCGGTTCTCCAGCAGATTCTGCCATCGTTCACCAATACAACCGTGGCGACGCTCGACGGCGGTGATGGCACCATCTCATTGCGTGATCAACAGATGGCGAGCACCGAGATGGCGGTCATCCAGCGCGTGATACCGTTCATGTTCGGCAAGAGCAACGAGGGTCGGGGGGGACTGATCAACCTCGACGATGATCTTCACCATTGGCTCTTGCTGACCTACGAAGCAGAACGAGCCGGATTGATCGGTGAAGCCGACGACGGCCGCGTCTGGATCGACCAGGAACTTGCGTCGGTGTATGCGTTCACCGAGAAGCAGTACCAGTTGTATGAGCAGATTCCGTACATGCCGTTCGTGAATCAGCAGATGCAAAGTCCGCAGGTGCAAGCCGAGATCGCCGAGCGAGCCGTACAACTGCGTACGACGCTCCCGTTGAATGTGCGATCAGTCGCAGCCGGCATGGGGACCGATGAAGAAACCGTGTTTCAGATGCTCGCCAAGGCTCGTGGTGTGCTTCGCATGATCGGTCGGCACGACCGGACGATTCGCCAGTCTGAGCGCGATATTGTCGAAGCGGTTCGCGATGTGTTTGATTCGGCGATCACCGACTATGTGCTTGTGCCAGCATCGATGCTGATCGACGAAGAAACCGAGCCGACCGACGAGCAACTTGCCGCACACTTTGATGAGTTCAAGGACAAGAAGCCGGGTGAAGACGAACTCAGATACGGGTACATCCTTCCCCCCCGAGTTCAGATGGGTTGGCTGACGCTCGACCACGCCGGAATCGCCGCCACCGTCGAGCCTGACCGCATTGCGATTCACAAGCGTTGGGCGGAGAATCGTGACCGATTCCCCGGTGAATATGAAGCCGAGCGGGCTGCGGTGCGCAAGGAACTCGTCGATGAAGCCGTGGCAGATCTGATGATCGAAGCGGATCGGATTATCGTCGGGCAGTTGCGTGCCGCGCTGCGTGGCGTCACAAAGAGCGGACCATATTACGAGATTCCGCACAACTGGGGCGGCGTCACGATGGAGACGCTTGCTCAGTCCGTCGTTGACGAGATGAAAGCGATGCGCGACATCGACTTCCCGATGCCCGGCATCACCTACCGCGTCGACAAGTGGTTCACAGAAGAAGACCTCACGAAACTGCCCGGCATCGGGCAGGCCTACTGGCAGATCGGTCCGAATCAGGTTGCGGTTTCGCGAGCCCCTTCATTCGCCCGCGACCTTGGCGGCGACACCACGATCGCACTTCAAAAGCGTATTCCCGTGGTCGATCCATACGCCCAGGACGGGGCCGGCAGCCGGTACTACATCGTGTTGTTTGAGACGCGTGAAGAGTCTGCTCCGGATTCGTGGGAAGAGATCAAAGAGCAACTCACGACCGATGTTCGTGAGTACACCGCGTTTCAGTCGCTGCAAGCACAACTGGCGGAACTTGGCGAACTCGCACTCGAAGAGGGGGGCATGTCGGCGATTGCAGATAGATTCAACCCACCCGCCCAGGAAGATTCTGAAGAGGTCATTCCTGACGAGGCTGAGAAAATCACGCCAAGTCAATGGGCGATCATCAGCCGCAATCGGCTGGCGCGGATTGATGCTGCCAAGACTGTGGATGCACGGGCAAATGTCGAGCCGTTCCGTGAAGCGGTGATGGCGAAGGCTGAAACGCTTGATCCGATGGTTCCCTATGGCACCTTGCCACGAGCGGACACGGTGATCACAGTTGAGTTGCCCGAAATCAAAGCAGTCGCGATTGCCAATGTGCTGGCGTTTCGGCCGGCGACGACTGACCAGCGCTATAGCCTGAGCACGCGCGATATCGCTGCACTGGCGACGCGTGAGTACTCTGAGAACGCAGCCGAGATCCCGTATCCGTTCTCACTCGAAGCCCTGAAAGAACGGCACAATTTCACACTTCGCGGCGGGAATGATGATGAAGGCTGATTGATTCGGTGCAGATCTGCGTTTCAATGCGAACACCAATCGCCAACCGCATCATCGGTTGGCGATTTTTTTATTGGGTTGGCCCACTTGGTGGTTCATCACCATCCCAGTGCAACTCCCAATACCCGGTATCGCGCCACGCGCCGTGCTTGAATCCGATCTTGTGAAAGGTCGCCGCGTGGGTCATGCCCATCGATTCGTGGAGTCGTACGCTTGGGTCATTGGGCAAGGTGATGCCGGCGATGAGCGTGCGGAATCCGCGCTTCTTGAGCCCGGCGAAGAGCGATTCGTACAGTTTCCGTCCGACACCGCGACCCTGCATGCCTTGCTTGACATACACGCTCACTTCCGAAGACCATTGGTACGAGGTGCGCGTCTTCCATGGCCCCCCCTTGGCGTACCCGGCGACCTGCCCGTCAATGATGGCGCTGAGAAACCCATAGCGTTCGCGCACCGCGACGAGATCGCTCCGCGCTTCGTCAAGCGTGTAAGGCTCGACACCAAAGTGGGCAACGCCTTCCATGATCTCGCGGTTGATGATCGCGAGAATCGCTTCGAGGTCACCGTCGACGGTCGGTCTGATGTCCATGACGCAATCGTTGCGTCACGATCAGCAGACTTCCACAGCCATCGCGACCGCGTTGCCGCCACCGAGACACAGTGCGACCACGCCGCGCTTGCCGCCCGTTCGCCGGAGTTGGTGGATCAGGGTGGTCAGCACTCGGGCTCCTGAGGCACCGATGGGGTGCCCAAGCGCCATCCCGCCGCCGCATATATTGACCTTGTCCTCGTTGAGTTCGAGGGCCTTGATGTTGCACAGCGCCTGGGCTGCGAAGGCTTCGTTGAGTTCAAAGAGGTCGATATCGTCGGTGGTCAGTCCAGCCTTGTCGAGCACGCCTCGGATGCCGCCGATCGGGGCTTCGAAGATGTCCTTCGGGTCCACGCCGTGTGTGTGCGTTGCAAGGATCTTGACGAGTGGCTTGAGCCCGGCTTCCTTGGCTTTGGATTCACTCATCACAACGACGGCTGCCGCCCCGTCACTGATCTGGCTCGCGTTGCCTGCCGTGACGAAGATGTGTCCGGGCACGGTGCGTAGCCCGGCGAGTGTTTCAGCCGTGGTGTCGGCACGAATGCCTTCGTCGGCGCTGATCCCGCCATCGGCACCTGGTTTTTTCTTGTTGCCGAGGTCAGCACCGGTGAGGGTCACGATTTCATCGCTGAACCACCCGGCCTTGGTCGCGGCGGCAGCCAGTTGATGGCTCCGGGCGCTGAACCGGTCCTGCTCCTCGCGCGAGACGCTGCACTTTTCAGCGGTATGGTCGGCAGCGTTGGTCATGCCCCAGTTTTCGAGGGCGCAGGTCAACCCGTCCATCTGCATGTGGTCTTTGAGCGCGAGATCACCAAACTTCACGCCCCCGCGCAGGTAGCCGAAGTGGGGAGCCAGCGTCATATTCTCCATCCCGCCCGCGACGACGCAGTGGTTGTCGCCCGCACGGATGGATTGGTCAGCCATCATGACCGCTTCAAGCCCCGAGCCGCACACCTTGTTGATGGTTTTGGCTGAGAGGGAAGTGGGGAGCCCGGCTCCGAGCCCTGCTTGCCGCGCCGGGTTCTGACCGAGTCCTGCCTGCAGCACGCACCCCATCACACATTCGTCGACCACATCGCTCGCGCCCTTCGCGCTCTCAAGGGCAGCCTTGATGGCGATCGATCCGAGTGTAGTCGCCGGCGTGCGGCTATATGAGCCGAAGAAGCGCCCGATCGGGGTGCGTTTGGCGGCGACGATGACTGAGTGGTTGCCCATGGCTTCTCCCTTGCAGATTGGATGGTCATTTCGCCAGGGCGATTGTGTCGTCCCGGGCCACTATCCTATGCACCCGCCGAGCGTTTCGAGCCCTCCGCCGAGCAATGTCATGACCCACGACGACGAACAACGCACGCCGATCAAGAGCCTCGATCGAAGGTCACACCCTGTGCTGCGATGGGTCGAGCTCATCGGGTTGTTCGTCGTGATGCCGGTGCTGTTCTGGTTCTGGCGACGCTTCCCTGGGCCGGTGCAGGATCTGCTCGAACGCGTCGGCCTCAACGATACGCGACTGTCGAACCCGGGCCGATTCATGCTGCCGACGCTTGGTCTCTTTACCCTTGGCTGTTTGGTGTTGTTGCTGTGTGACAAGTCGTTCCCCAAGCGATATCTCTGGAACCTTCGCGCGACCAGGCCGGCGCTCGTGAGCATGTTGGTTCGGTTCGTCGTGTTGGCTGCCTTGATGACGCTGTTCACCTGGCAACTGCAACTTGGTTCGCCTTTTCGTGCCTGGGTCGATGCCAACAACTATGGCGGCCACTGGCTCGGCAGCGGCCCGGAATTGTTCAGTTTCCCGCGCTTCAACCCCGGGCTCTGGATGATCATCATGGTGTTCTACCCGGTCTTCAGCGTGTGGCCGCAAGAAGTGCTGTACCGTGCGTTCTTCTTCCACCGATATCAGCGCATCTTGACGAAGCCCATGGCGATGGTGCTGGCCAGCGCGTTCGCTTTCGGCTTCATGCACATCGTCTTCATGAACCCGATCGCCCCGGTGCTGTGCCTGCTCGGGGGGGTGTTGTTTGCGCACACCTATGAGCGCACACGGTCGGTGTTTGCTGCAAGTTTTGAGCACGCGCTGTACGGCTGCTGGGTGTTCACGGTCGGTCTCGGCAGTTTCTTCTATGGCGGCAGCTACGGCGGGGCGGTGGGGTAGCGGCTCGGATCGTTGATTCGGAACCTGATTCCCGTACCATTCACCATGGCACGCTGGATCCGCCGATCGCTCTGGTGCATCGCTCTCGGCTTCGTTACCGCGTGGCTGGTGGCGTGGGGGATCACGGTCGCCATGTGGGCCGGGTGGTATCGGCCTCAGATGGAAACGATGGGTGAAGGCCTCGGAGTTGTTGAACCATGGATCGTCAAGAAAGACACTCGGCGTTGGTCGCATAGCCGATCAGTGAGTTGGGATGGTGAACGCTTTGATCGTGTGCCACCGGTGGTCTACGGCGAGCGACATCGTGAAAGGCTCGAAGAGCGGGCTACTCGAATACAAGAAATTGGAGGTGCCGCCTTCGCGGAAGAGCAGAAACATCAATGGGAAGCACTCTACCCCGAACTCGACGAGATGACGAATGGCCAACTGACTCAGATTCAAAAACAGACAGACAAGATGTTGGAGGGCATCATCAAACCACCGATTCACCGAATCGATGATCAAGTTGTCTCGCTTCCCGATGAATTCGTTGAAGTCAAACCAGAATCACTGAGTGCGGACAGTTGGAGTATTTCGCATGATCGCGTTGGCTGGCCGAATCAGATGGTGTCCAGTTATCACGGCTACTACGGGACGATTACAGATACAGGATATGTATCAGACATTTGGCAGGTGGGGGCAATCGAAATCAAATCTCTCAAGCGTAAGCCGATACAATGGCTTTCGCCTGTTGCACTCACGCTGCCTTACATCGTGAACTGGCCCGCAGCCTTCGCCAACACCACAGTCCTCGGCGGCCTCTGGTTCGCTCTCTTTACCGGCCTCGCCTTTATTCGCTCCCTCCGCCGCCGCATGGCCGGCCAATGCCCGCGCTGCGGCTACGATATGAGCCGCGTCCCCCGCAAGGCCTGTCCCGAGTGCGGCGGGTCGTAGAGGTAATTTGACACATGCGCAGCACACTTTGTAGTCTAATAAATGAAACCCGTAGATAGCAGAGTCAATCGGGAATGGAGGACATCATGACGGCACAAATCGACGAAGCGAAGCTGAACGAACTTTTGATGAAAGTTGTCGGCGACATGGGCGCGTCGTTCAGCACTGCTCTTGTTGTCCTTGGGAACAAACTCGGACTCTATCGGGCGCTCGCCGAGTCGCCCGCGACACCAGCCGACCTCGCAAGCCGGACGGACACCAGCGAGCGGTACATCCGCGAGTGGTTGAACAACCAGGCTGCGGGGGGGTATGTCAACTATGACGCGTCCAAAGGCATGTATTTCATGACACCTGAGCAGGCGGCGGCATTTGCAGATGAATCCAGCCCGGCGTTCATGCCGGGTGCGTTTGATATTGCGGCGGCATCGATTTTCGCTGAGCCGCGCATTCGCGAAAACTTCAAGACCGGTGCCGGATTACCATGGGGTGAGCAACACAATTGCCTCTTTGGCGGCACGGAAACATTTTTCCGCTCGAACTACATCGGCAACCTTGTTGCGAATTGGATCCCGGCGCTTGACGGCGTGAAAGCACGGCTTGAAGCAGGCTGCACGGTCGCCGATGTCGGCTGTGGGCACGGTTCATCAACGGTGCTCATGGCCGAGGCATTTCCAAACTCCACTTTCGTTGGCTTCGACTATCACGAGCCGTCGATCAAGACTGCAAACGAGAGAGCGAAAGCACGAGGCCTTGGCAATCGCATTCGTTTCGAGGTGGCCGACGCGGTGTCGTTCCCCGGCAAAGATTATGGTCTGATCACACACTTCGATTGCTTGCATGATTTGGGCAATCCCGCGGGTGCCGCCAAGCGTGTGCGCGAAACGCTGGCTTCGGACGGCACCTGGATGATTGTCGAACCCTTCGCCAACGATAAGCCCGAAGATAACCACAACCCAATCGGCCGCGTGTTCTACGGTGCATCGACCATGTTCTGTGTGCCGTGCTCACTCGCGATGAAAGGCCCGGCCCTCGGTGCACAGGCGGGCGAAGCGAAATTGAGCGAATATGTTCGCGGTGCCGGGTTCAAGAGTGTCCGTCGCGCGACGGAGACGCCGTTCAACATTGTGCTCGAAGCGAAGCCTTAACGCGGTTCATCCAGTGTCTCAAGCGGCGTAACCAGTCGTCTGGTGCGACACGAAATATGTCCAGCGGGCCGAACTTCGTTGGCACGATCGCGTATGCCTCGTATCGCCCCTGAGCACCGGCGGGTGTCCAGCGCGAGTTGGTCAACAGGCGTGGAGCACTTGATGGGTGATACGGGCACCAAAGAACACACGCTCTGCTTCCGTTGCCGCTACGACCTCACGGGGCTGCCTTTCGAAATTCCATGCCCCGAATGCGGGCTCCCGATCGAGGTGTCGATCTGGACCTGGAGCACCGGCTCGCCTTGGCAACTGCTGCGGAACATGCGATCGCTCTGGCTTTCGTGGGTCCTGCTCATGGTTCGCCCGTTCGACTCGGCGCTCAAGGTCTGGCTTACCGCCGGTAATGCCCCGCGGCTGGCGTTCATCACCAGTGCTGTGGTGGCACTGACACCCGTCGTGCTCGCTGTTCCGGTGTTGTTCCGAAAGGGGGGGGAAGTCGGATTTTACCTCTTCGGTGTCGCATGCACCACCGGCTGCGTATTGTGGCTCGCGATATTGGCCTGGCAGTTAATGGTCTCGTGGTCAGTTCGTCTTGCATTGCCAACCATGACTAAAACCGGCCCGTTGAACCTCGCAGCCCACTATGCCTTCGTCCTCCTTCCAGCGTCCGCCGGTGCGGTGGCAGGAGTCACGACCTTTGCGTATCACATGGCTGACCAGGTTATCAACATCACGAACACGCCCAGCGCCGCTTACTTCCGCGAGTTCTGGTTCGCGTGCGGGGCGGCTGCAGTGCTCTTCCCGCTCGTGTACCTCGTTGTCGTCCTCATTGCGGCCAACTTGCGGCAGAACATGATGATGCGGTGAGTCGGGTGGTCAACGAACGAGTTTCTCCCAACGAGTCGAGAGGCGCAAGCCCTCGGTCTTCGACTCACAGCGGCGCAGCGATCTCGCATGCTTCTTCAGGCCGAAGGCCTTGTCGTCAGTAGCCGGGGGTCCAGGCCGAAGGCCACAACCCCCGGAATATGGCCGCCCACAACCGAACGCAGCCTGAAGGGCTGCTCGCCAATTTCCAGTCAGGGAGCAGACCTTCAGCCTGCAGATTCGTACAACAACACCTCGTCTGGGGGTGGCGCTCGAAGACTCGCTTCACCCCCGGCTACGAACGGCCAGCCCGCCGGGCTGAGGATTGAAGGATTTAGAGCGTTTGATCATGGACATGCAGAGTGGTGACCTCGCCACCCGCCGGGCTGCTTGGGTCATTCCGACTAAACTCCGGTTGATCGAGGTCGCACGATGCGCGGTGCTGACATCTGGATGGGCCAAGTTTGGAGTCCGATCATGAGTTTTTGGTCGAATGCTGTCTGCTACTACCCTGGGTTCCCACCTCGTGTGACTTGCACTCAACTGGCGAAATTCCTCGACGAGATCGATCGCGTCGGTCTCGACACGCGAAGCACTCTGCCCACTATTGCCATGTTCGGCGAACCGATTGAACGGGACGACCTTGGTCTGCGTGAAGAAACCCTGACAGAGTACGGAGGCGTCATCTCCGCACAGTCGCATGATCGCGCGTACGACCTGAAGTTCAAATCGAGAACTTCTCTGACGGAGGTTGCGGCAGTATTTCGGTCGCAAGGAGAGACTCCGATATACCGTTGCTTTCTCTCGCTCGGAGACTTGCCCAAAGACTCAATTGAGAGGCTGTACATTCGCTCTTCGGTCAACGAGTCGGCTATCTGTCCGCATACATTGGCCCTTTCAATCGAGCCGGTCGAGATTGGAACGCTGAGGACCGGAGAGTCATGGTTGGTGAGTTACTTCGGCCTCACGGTGGGCGGTCCCGGTTATTGCTTCCCACGCTCGGTTGGCCAAGTTGTGAATGCCATTCGGAACGATCCGGCGGTGAGCCCGATCACTGAAATCCTCGCGCGGATCTGGCCGACACGGCCCGGCGAGTTTGGTCCTCTGTGTGAAAGGCACAAAGAGATTTGCGGTGAGGATTGGCCGTATATGGATGGCAACCCGCAAGCTCCGAGTTGGATCTGGGCGATGAGTGAGACAGGTTGAGACCGAAACGCGACCTGCTTTAAAAAAATTTCCCGACGAACATGGCGAAGCCGTATCAATCCTCACCTGGCTCCGTCATCCCCATCGGGTCCAGAAGACGGTTGAGTTCATCCGCATCCAGCAACTTCTGTTCGAGCGCCAATTCCCGGATCGTCTTCCCTTCCCGATAGGCCTGATACGCGAGGGCTGCCGACTTGTCATACCCGATGGCCGGGACCAAACTCGTACACATCGCCAAACTCCCCTCGATCAGAGCGGCACATCGCTCTTCGTCCGCTTCCAGCCCGTCGAGCAACTTGTCCACCATCGTGTTCGCGGTGTTGGCGAGCAGGCTGATCGAGTCGAGCAGGTTTGCGATCATCATCGGCATGGCGACATTGAGATCGAGGATCGACCCGACCCCCCCCATGCCGCCAATGGTGATCGCCTGATCGTTGCCGATGACCTGGCAGCACACCATCATGGCTGATTCGACGATGACCGGGTTGACCTTGCCGGGCATGATGCTCGAGCCGGGTTGAATCGCAGGGAGTTTGAGTTCCCCGATCCCGCAGCGTGGGCCGCAGCCCATGAGCCGGATATCGCTGACGATCTTCGACAGACTGACCGCGATTGTGCGCAGATTGCCGCTCGTTCCGACGATCGCATCGCGTGCGTGCTGGGCTTCGAAGTGGTTGGCAGCCTCGCGGAAGTGGATATGCGTCTTCGTCGACAGTTCGGCTGCGACCATCGAGCCGAACTTGGGGTGTCCGTTGATGCCGGTCCCGACGGCCGTCCCGCCGATCGCGAGTTCCCCGAGCACATGCAGCGATCGGTGCATGCGTTCTTCAGCGTGCATGACCTGGGCTGCGTACCCGCCGAACTCCTGGCCGAGGCGGATCGGCGTTGCGTCCTGCATGTGCGTGCGCCCGATCTTGACGACCTTGTCCCACCGCTGGGCTTTGATGGTGAGGGCGCCGCGCAGGTTGGCGAGCGCGGGCAGCAGGTCGCGCGTGATTGCGGTTGCTGCGGCGATGTTCATGGCGGTGGGGAAGGTGTCGTTGCTGGACTGGCCCATATTGACATGGTCGTTGGGGTGGACACCACCCGCTTCGAGGTAGGATTTGTCCTTGGAACTACCAATCGGTTTGTCGTTGGCCAAGCACACAAGATTGGCGACGACCTCGTTGACATTCATGTTCGTGCTTGTACCCGAGCCGGTCTGGAAGATGTCGATCGGGAAGTGCCGCGCCAGCCCGCCCCGATCGGTGAGCCCTTCAACGATCTGGCTACAGGCGGCGTCGATGGCATTGGTCCGACCGGCATCGAGCCGATTCAGTTTCCGATTTGTGTGTGCACAGGCGGCCTTGAGGAGCCCGAACGCCCGAATCACCTCCGCCGGGACGGGTCTGCCCGAAATCGGGAAGTTTTCGACCGCCCGCTGTGTTGATGCTCCATAGAGGCAGTCCGCGGGGACGGTCATCTCGCCCATGGTGTCTTTTTCGATGCGTGTGTCGGAATTCGCGGGTTTGGTGGTCATGAAGGTCCTTTTCGGTGCGGTATATCGTTGAATGCCATGATAGGTGGCTGCCCACTTGGAGGATTCGCCCGAATGCGGTATGCTCAAGGGGAACCGGCACCCGGCGAGCCTCGAAAGGCCCGGAAGCGACGCGATGAGTGGGCCGACGAAACAGAACCGCGTTGAACGAAACACGCTGCCCAGGTGCAGCCCGCCCGCGACAGAACTGGTCATGATTCCAGTCCCCCGATTGCCACCATGCCCGCGGAACAACCGACGGGCGCGAACAGGAAGGAACGACCCCCCATGCTCTTCATGACCCCGATCACGCGTCAGATCGACAGCATGCGACGCACGACAAGCATGTCTGCCCTTGCTGCTACATTGACATTCGTTGGTGCTGTCGCCACGCCCGCGGCGGCTCAGGAGTTGTTCTGGCAAGTCAGTCCGTATCTCACGCTGACGGACCCGGAAGAGTGGAAGTTTTCTGTGCGGCTGCAGGTGGACAACTACGAAGACACCAGCCGGACCGGTCTGGTCGAACACGCGACCAAGGTCATCAATGTCGAGTCGGGCACGGTGTACTACCCGATTGCTCCGGCATCGAGTCATGCCCAGACTTTCTTTGACCATACCGAGGGGCAGGTTCTGCTCAACGATGTCATTGTCGATGACACGCCAACGATCTTCATCGATCGCGGCCAGGGCGTGCCCATGCCCGGCGGCGCGTTTCTCGCGCAGTTTGATCTGCCCGATTTTGAGCGCGTGTCTGAAATGACGCTTTTGCTGACGACCTTTGGGCGCTCGTGGGAGACGATTTACAACGAGGAGGAAGCCGCCAAGGTGCCATGGCCGGCGGAATGGCCTCCGATTGCACAGTCACTCTTCGAGCCTGAAATGTACATCGACTACGGCCCGTTCGGGCCGTATGACCTCGCCCCCCTCAAAGAAAAAGTCATGGAGTGGACGGAAGGCAACCCCAAGGCCGTCCCCCCCGCAGTGACTGCCAAGTGGCTCGCATGGAAGGTCGCTGAAGCCTATCGGCCGACCAACAAGGGGTACGCCGGCCCGTCGGGCGCATCGACGAACGGACAGTCCACCTCGTTGTTTGCAGCGTTCCTCGTTGACGGTCCTGCATTTGCACTTGAGCGAGGCCAGGGGTCGCGGTTTAACCTACCCGTGTTGCTCGCAGCCGCCTATCGAGCGGCGGGTATTCCTGCCCGGGTGGTCATCGGGTACAACTTTGCCGAGACCAGAGGCAAGCGCATGTCCGATGCTGAACGCTTGCACGCCTGGGTCGAGTTTGCGCTGTATGACCCGGCGATCACCGATGAAAAGCAGCGGCTGACATGGGTACCGGTTGACATCATCGAGTTGCAATCGCGGGCTGTCTGGCGTCAGCCGTTCGACAAGCCAATTCGGTATTTTGGGTCGAACAAGGATCTTGCGGAGATTGTGCCGATCGCGTTCTCGTTTTCGCCGTACTGGATCTCCGGCGTGTCATATGGTCGATACGCCTACGAAAACGATCGCACGCGGTTGTACTACACCTCACGCTACGACATTTCGCGTGAGGCGCGGTTCTTCGCCCCGTCGCTCTGGTCTTGGAATGTCATGCCAGCCCCCCCGGCGTGGGCAGGGCAGTGGTTTAACTTTTCAAAGGATTCACCGCAGCGGTCATCGCTCGATCCGTTGCCTGCCGATGCTCATCGTGGCGCACCGCCGCGCAGGCCATAGCGCAAGGGGTGGGCCCGAGCGTAAGCCGCGATCACGCTTCGACTACCACGGGTATCGGGTAATCCAGTCCGGGGTTGGCAGGAAGGTAAAGTCGTCGGTCCGCACCACCGGCACGCCATCCAGCGTTCGTGGAATTTTCACGCTGACCTCAACATGGTAATCGAGGAACAACATGTTGGCGATGCCGTCCTGCCTGGGTTTGCGGCCGTACCACTCCATCTCGTGGTCATACCCATCGTCGAAGTTGTAAATCGGGTGCGACCCGACCACGACGACGCTGGTCGTATCAATCACATTCGGCTTCTTGCCTCCACTGGGTGGCACGAGCGTGCGAATGTCTTCACCGAATGGATTGGCATCCGGCGCGTGATCGTTCAGTGTGTATGAGTTGCCGATGAGGTCATACATGGAACTCGTGCTCTCGAACCCGCCGATCGGAACGCCGGTGTTCCAGGCACCCTTGTCTGCTGGTGATTCAAACGCAACCAACTCCATGTTGGCGCCCTGCACCGAGTCATCGGGCACCACGAAATCGGTCAAGTATGCATTGAGCGGCCGACCGGAAGCGCCGATTTCGTTGATGCCATAAAACGGCAACTGGCCTTTCTTCCCTGCGAACAACGCGCCGATGATGGCATCGCCACCGCCGCCGGGAATCGGTCCGGCTTTCTGAGGCAGTTGGTTTGGGAAGTCATTTTCATAGAGCCCGAGCGCTATACCGATCTGGTTCAGTCGAGAACCACACACAATGCCCTGAGCCGCCAATTTGGCGCCGCTCAGCGATGGTAACAAAATCGAGATCAACAAAGCAATGATCGAGATCACCACCAACAGTTCAATAAGCGTGAAGCCTTTTCGCATGGGTATAGCCTACACGGTTCACGCGAAACACGCACGCTCCAATTCGAAGATTCTCACTGATCGCCAGAATCAGGCGAGTGTGTTGTGGAAGTGGGTCTCTTGCACAGGAACGACCGCCATCAACACATGTTCGAGGACCTTCGCCGGCGACCCGATCGCATCAACCTCGCGAATAATGCTCTTTGGGTAGTAATCGAGGACCGGGTGGGTTTCGCGCTCATAGACCTCCCAGCGACGACGAATGACTTCTTCCTTTGCGTCGTCTGCTCGGTTTTCCTTGAGTGCTCGCCTCTGGAGGCGTTCGATCATTTTCTCTTTATCAGAACACACCAGATGAATAACCTCGAGGACATTGATGTATTCATCCATCAGTTCGGCCTGCGCGACGCTGCGCGGGATGCCATCCAGAATCAACAAATCGTCGTGCGGCTTGTAGATGCTCAAAATGGTCTGCGCACGAATGTTCTGCGCCCACATTTTGACTGTGACTTCATCAGGGACCAGTTCACCTCGCGACGAGTATTCGCGGAAGGTGCGGCCGAGTTCTGAGTTGATATCAATGCTGCGGAATACATCGCCGCAGGACAGGTGGAAGAACCCAGGAATCTGACCGAGGATCTTGCCCTGGGTACCCTTGCCAGCACCAGGGGCCCCGAACAGTAACATCGTCTGATAACGATCTGGCATGATTCGATCTCCTGACGCTGTTCTTGCGTCCTCACCACGATATCCGCACCTCTGCGCCCGGGCAATGAACCGACGCAATCCTTCCTTCGGTTCTTCCATTGGTCGGCTTAGCAATTGATGCTGCGGACTGACTTCAAAACGAGAAATCGGCCGCACACATGCGTGAGCGGCCGATGTTCATTCTACGAATCGGTACGAAGCAAACACCGCAATCATGCGCCGGCTTCGATGACTTCCTTCTGCATGCTCGCAGGCATGGGAGCGTACTTGTCAAACTCCATCACGCTCGAGGCACGGCCCTGTGACAGACCACGGAGTGTTGTGGTGTAGCCGAACATCTCACTGAGCGGGACTTCGGCTGTGATCAACTTGACATTGGCGCGGTCTTCGCTGTCGAGGATCATCCCGCGACGGCTTGACAGGTCGCCGGTCACATTGCCGACATACTCCTCGGGCGTGGTAATCACAACCTTCATGATCGGTTCGAGCAACACGCTGCCCGCTTTGGAGACGGCTTCACGGAGTGCCAGACGACCGGCCTGTTCAAATGCGATCTGGCTCGAGTCGACATCGTGCGACTTGCCATCAATGAGCGAGACCTTGATGTTGATCAACGGATAGCCAGCGCTGACACCGCCACGGGCGGTCTGTCGCACGCCCACCTCGACCGACGGGATGAACTCCTTGGGCACCGAGCCACCGACAATCTTGTTCTCGAACGCGACATTGTCGGTGAACTTGAGACTGAGCTCTTCCGCCTGCTCGGCCGTGCACGGTTCGATGTTGACCGTGACATCGCCGAACTGACCGCGACCACCGGACTGCTTCTTGAACAGACCACGGCAGTTTTCCGCTGACCCGCTGATTGCTTCGCGGTAGGAAACGCGGGGTTTGCCGACCTCCACATTGACCTTCAGGTCACGAACGATCTTGTTTTTGATGATCTCAAGGTGCAGTTCGCCCATACCCGAAATAATCGTCTGGCCTGTCTCGTCGTTGTATTCAGAACGGAACGACGGATCTTCGCGCCGAATCTGCACCAATGCGTCTGACAATTTCTTCTTGTCGTCAGCAGTCTTGGGCTCGATCGACATCGAGATCACTGGCTCAGGGAATGTCATGCGCTCGAGCACAATCGGTTCATCTGAATCACACAGCGTGTCACCCGTGATCGAGTCCTTGATGCCCACGAGCGCGACAATCTGGCCGGCACGCGCTTCGTCGAGCGCCTTGCGATCCTTTGCATGCATCTCAAAGATACGGCTTGCGATCTCACGCTTCTGATTGGCTGGATTCAGAACGCGGGCACCCTTCTTGAGCACACCTGAATAGATTCGGGCGTAAGTCAGATCGCCGTGCGTGTCGGCGACCACTTTGAACACGAGTGCGCTGAATGGTGCATCGTCTTCATGAGGGCGGCTGATTTTTTTGTCGATATCTTTCGGATCCGAACCTTTGACCGCCGGGACCTGCTGCGGATTCGGCAGGTAGTCAATCACGCCGTCGATCAGACGCTGCACCCCGACATTCCGAAGAGCCGCTCCGCAGAAGACTGGGTTGCACTGGCGTTCAATCGTGCCTTTACGCAGTGCCGCCTTGATCTCTTCGACGGTGATGGAGTTCTCGTCTTCGAGGTAGCGTTCCATGAGATTGTCGTCGAGCTCAACCGCGTTTTCGATGAGCATGTGTCGCCATTCGGCAGCCTTTTCCTGGTATTCTGCGGGGATTTCTTTCTCGATGACGGTCGCGCCCATGTCACTCTGGTCAAAGATGTAGGCCTTCATGCCGAGGAGGTCGATGATGCCTTCGAGGTCGTTTCCGGAACCAATCGGGTACTGGACAGCGATCGGGTTCGCGCCGAGGCGTTTGATGATCGAGTTGAAACTGAACTCGAAATCGGCACCCATCTTGTCCATCTTGTTGATGAAGCACAGGCGGGGAACTTCGTACCGGTCCGCCTGACGCCACACGGTTTCAGACTGGGCTTCGACACCTTCCTTGCCGTCAAACACGGCGACCGCGCCGTCGAGGACACGCAGCGAGCGCTCGACTTCGATGGTGAAGTCGACATGGCCTGGGGTGTCGATCAGGTTGATCGTGTAGTCGGTTCCCTTGTGGACCCACGGACAGGTGGTGGCTGCCGATTGAATCGTGATACCACGATCCTGTTCTTCCTGGAGGAAGTCCATGGTTGCGGTGCCTTCATGCACTTCACCGAGTTTGTAGTTCTTCCCGGTGTAGTACAAGATGCGTTCGGTCACGGTGGTCTTGCCTGCGTCGATGTGCGCACAAATGCCGATGTTGCGGATGTTGGAAAGGTCGGTCGCCATGGTCACTGTCCTTCGTTGGTGATGAAAACTCGGTCGGCCTCGATCGCCCCTCACCGGTTGGTGAGATGTTCGATCGACACGCGTCGATGCTGGTGATTGTGTTTCCTTCAAGAACCCCGTCGGTTCTTGAAAGTGAGATATTGTGAACGCCGAATCACTCGGCAATTTGAAAATCAGATCTGGGTCGTGCGCGGTCGAAATCTCAACAGGCTGCGGTGTCGTCTTCGTCGTCCATATCGCACTCTCCACCGGCGGCTTTCAGTTTCAAAGACCGCTTGAAACGCCCCAAAGTCTGGCCGAACGAAGACCGTTCGGCATCACTGGGACCGCACGCAAGAATCCTAAGTCCCGTCCCGCTCGCAATCAAGCCCGATTCACACGGTTCAACGCCCGATAGCCAACGCCTTCTTGCCACACACACCCGACTCGGTTCAATCGTCAGATGCGATCTGTTCGAGTCGATCACGCTCGGCATCGGTCAATCCGCGCAATGGGTCCAGTCGAAGGTTGGCATTGATCTCAAGTGCTTTGGTCGCCCATGCCTGTTGATCGTCGAGAAGCCCGAGTTTGTCCGCCAGATCCACCAGATCAAGGGTTAACCCGAGCCCGTACGGATCGAGCTCTGCTGCGTGCAACAGTGCGTCGTAGGCCTCAGCCATGAACTCTGGAGCATCAAACGCATCACCAGCATCAGCTGTCACTTGCAGCGTGTTTGAGAGCAGTCGCCACGATCTCGACCGGTCCGGGACAAACTCGACACCCCCCCGGGCGATCTGGACCGCTTCATCCAAGGCTGCTGATGGTCTGCCAGTCGGGTCGGTCTTCAGCGTGCGAAGGAGCGCCTGAATCGCCGCTTCTCGCGTCTCGGCGTGCTGAGGACGGTGTTGAACCGCTCGGCGGAGGTGTTCAATCGCCGCTTCATTCGCGTCTGAACGGGTGCGATCGATCTGACGCGTCAGGTCTTCGTTCGACCGAGCGGTCGGCCAGCCGGAAAGTGTTGCAAATGCCTGCACAGCGTCTCTGAACTCGAGCGAGTCGGGCGGCGATTGATTGAGTTGATTGAACGCTTCTGCCCATGGCTGAACCGCTGCGGTTGCTTCATCCATCGCCTGTTCCCAGCGCCAGAGCGCTTTGCCGGAAGTTGCGATGAGGATGGCTGTGATCACCAACAACGCGACCGAACATACGCTGCCTGCAATGGCGCGAGCACTTTCGGGCTTGATCTGCACGGGTTTACAAGCGAGTCCGATCAACAGGAAGCACATCGGCGCAGCACCAGCCCAGACACCGGTGACTTCAATCTGCATATGGGCCAGCAGCCCGAGGGCGGCTGCACACACCGCAAGAACGGTCGCGCGAGGTTGAGTGCGGGCAAGTTGCACAGTGCTGGCAGCGATGGCAAGCCCCCCCAAGAGCCCGAGGGCGCGGACAATACCCATGTCGGGGGTCAGAAGCGTGCGTTCGATATAGGCAGAAAAACCGACGAGGAGTGCCATGATGGTGCCAGCTGCAAACACCGCCGGACGCATCGGCCATGACGGCTCGGGGTGATCATCCGCAGACTTGAGGTTACGACCGATTTGTCGACACCCCAAACCAAGCAACCCGATCAATGCAATCGCTGAAACACCGAGTGTTGCGAGCCAATCAAAGAGCAAGTTGTGAGCGCTGGTGACTTCTTCCGGACTGATGGGAGGCTTCGCGATGAGGTAGGCATCTTTAAAACCAGCCGGCCCGACACCCACGCGCGGGTGATCAAGAAAAATCTGTGTTGCGCCATCGATGTAGAACCATCGAAAAAGGATGCTGAGTTCGCCGATGCGTTCGCCGATGAGTCCTCGTGCGACCACACCTGAGAGGACCATCGCCGGGACCAGTCCGACGATGAGACGCGTTTGCTTCGGCAGTAGCAAACAGGCGACGAGCGCAGCCGATGCCACAATGCCCGCACCGGCGGCTCCTTTGGACATCGAAAGCCACAACCCAGCGAGGCACAACGCGCAGGCCAGGGTAAGCACAAGCGTGATGCGTCGGTCATCGATCCGAGCGCGAAGAGCGCGCCATGACAAGACGCCAAACGCCAACGCCATCGCCATCATCACCGAACCGAACACATTGGAAAGCCCGAACCAACCGGATGCTTCTGCCTGATAGAGCCTTCGTTCATAGTTGCGAGCCATGGACGAATCGGTCGCCCACCCCTGGCTTTGCAAGAACGCTTCTCGGGTCTGTTCATAGGCTGCAATGGTCTGCGGGTGTTCAATGAAGACCTGGACCGCACTGCGCCCGACAAGCAGCACAGCCACCGCCAGGATCGATGCCAGCGCAACCGACCGCCACATGCTCGTCCTCGGTAGATGCGCAACAGCGAACGCACCCGCAATGGCGCTGATCCAGGGCACGCCGATCTCTGCATGACTCGGCGATCGTGCAGCGTGGAAGGCAATACCAGCAACGCCAATCGTGAGGAGCGCTGCAGGGGCGATCGTCACGCGGGCACGAATGCTCCAGATAACGACGGCGGCAGCGACCAACCCGAACATGTCAAGTGCGAACAGAGCGGTCGGCCCGAGGCTCGTTTTCGGGATCCACATCGTGAACGGGTCCATCGACCACACCGGCATCGGGTCAATCGACACAACGACGCGCGCCAACGCAGCAAGGAGCATCACACCAACCGCCAAGCCGGTCACGCGCGTCGATTCTCCGTCATGCATGGCGTTGGTCCCCTTTTGCAACCGACCGTTCTAGTGCTGCAAGTACGAACAACACGCACAGCGTTTGCACGAACACCAACACCGCCTGCCAGCGGTCGAGCGTTGGCATCGCGACACCACCGAGTGCGGTGACAAGTGTGCAGCCATAGATGACGAGGACAGCGGTCCGCTTGCTCAGTCCGCGTTGGACGAGACGGTGCGAAAAGTGTTGCAGGTCGCCCACGAACGGGCTCTTCCCTTGACTCAGACGAATCACCACAACCGACACAAGGTCATAGATCGGAATCGCGAAAATGATGATCGGCGTGAATACAGCGTGGAAGGCGAATGGAGCGTCAGATTCCGGGAGATAGGTCACACGAACAGCAGCAAACGCGAGCAGGAACCCGAGAACGAGTGAGCCGCCGTCACCCATGAAGATGCGGGCTGGGGGAAAGTTGAGCACCAGGAAACCGGCAGCCGACCCGGCGACCAGTGCGAGCAATGCTGGGACGAACAGTTGATCGGCGAGCAACGATGTCGCGAGCAAGCAGCCTGCGACAATGACTGCAACCCCGGCGCTCAGGCCGTCCATATTGTCGATGAAGTTGAACGCGTTGGTGATGACGACAAACCAGAGGACTGTGACGAGTACGCTGAGCCACGAGCCGCCGACATGGGTGTCAAGCATGGTCAAGAGGCGCGTATCGGTAAAATGGGCGAGCAAAGCGGCGATGCCGACCATGGCGACAAGTTTGATGCCCGGACCGAGTGGCTTGCGATCATCAATCACCCCGAGCACATGGAGTCCGGCCGCTGCGACAACGAGCCCCCATCCGAGCGCGAGTGTGTCGATCATGCCGGAGAGATGTTCAGTCAGATGACTTGGCAATCTGACCGATAGATCAACCAAGCCCATCGCATGGGTTGAAAGGACCGTGAGCCCGGCGATCATCGGGAGCAGCACGCCCACGGCGATCCCGATGCCGCCCGTGTTGGGAATGCTGCGTTGTGCGGCTTTGACTTGTCCTTCGATCGGGGCCGAATCGAACGCCCGGACTCGATGACTGATCCGCAAGACCGCGATGGTCGCGAACAGGGCCACGAGAAATGCGATGACAATCAAACTCAGGATGCCCGCGATCATGAATCCGAGTGTATCGGGTCTGTGTTGCATCTGACCGGTTTAGTGCGCGGAACGCGAATCGACGGTGTTTCGTTTTTTGCCAAAGACCGCGCCGCACCCTGCGAAGAGCCCCCACAAGAGCGCCATGATCCCGATGCCGAGGCACGCCATCCACACAACCCGAAGCGGCCATGGGCCCAGGAAGTCGACGACAGTCGGCGCGGATGGCGAAGCATTGCCGACGAACCAGTAGTTTACATCAAACACGACATTGAACACCATCATCAAACCCGCGATGGCGATGCTGACACCAGACGCGACAAAGAAATCGCGGCGGCGCGGTCGAAACGCGAGCACCGCGGTGTCATAGAGCGCCGAGCCGACGATTTGCGTGTGACCGACCCAAAAGAGCCAGAACTCCACCGAATCAACGCCGTCAGCCACAACCGGGCTTACGAACGCTTGCGTTGAAAGTCCGAGCCCCCAAAAGAACAGCAACGCTCGCAGCAAACGGTTCTGAAAGACCAGTGCGAACGGGGCGATCCACGCGGCGATGTCACAGAGGTGGAATGGGAGACTCTCGTAGAGATCGAAGTTTGATGGGAGGAACCACCAGATGGTGGCTCCGATCTGCCAGACGAATGTGAATCCTGCCCAGCCGAATCGCAGGACGCGCTCACGCCGCGTGTTGCGCCACCATCGCCCGAGCAGGACCGATGCAATCATCGACGCGACGAGACTTCCAGCGGTGATGGCGTGAACCAAACCGTCCTGGCCGAGCGTCTCGGGCATACCCGCATCTTGAATCACTGCGAGGATCATGCTGGCACGGCACGCTTTCGAGCCCGCTTGATCAGTTGGACAAGCCGAGCCATCAGGAACAGGAAGGTCAACCACACTTCAGCGAGGAGCAGAATCCACAGTGCTCGAAGCGGAAACTCACCGAGGTGCCCGGCGAGGGTTGACTTGTCGTATGCGATCGAATGGCCGGCACCGAGGAACCCGTAGTCGGTGCGCAAAAGCAGGTTCACCGGCACGATGAACAGGACATACGCGAGACTGACTAAGAGACCGATGACCCAGTCGCGTCGTCTTGGGGTCCACCCGTCGACGACGATGAAATAGACCGAAGTGCCGACGATCTGCGCGTGAGCCATCCAGAACAGCCAATATTCGGGGGATGCGAGCCCGGTCCGAATCACGGGAGTAAAAAAGCCCATCGTCGACAACCCGAAACCCCAGAAAAACGCGATGCCGATAGCCCATTGTGCTCGTGTGATCAACGCAATCGCACAGATCCACGACACAATGCGGCAGAGTTGCAGCGGGAGGGCTTCGTGCAGTTCAAAGTTGTCGGGCAGCCAGCGCCATGCGAACGCATAGAGCTGAACGAATATCAGCGACCAGCCGAGGAACAAATCGAGCGAGCGTGCTTCCGGACGGTCGCGCCACCATCGACCGAGCGCAGCACACACTGCGACATAGAGCAGGCACCCGGCAACCGACACGAGGTGGAAGGTCGAGTTTGGCTCGAACTGATGCATCCAATCTGTGTTGGTTGTCAGAACGGGGGGGGTCATGGGCTGCTGGTTCCGGTGTGTTCGTGTCGCAACTGCCCGCAGGCGGCTGCGATATCGCGGCCGCGGCTCGCGCGGATGTGTGTGTTGACATCACGCTCGCGCAAAATCTCCTGAAACAGGGCGACATCTTCCGTTTGCGGGCGTTCAAACGGCATGCCGGCGACCTCGTTGTATCGGATCAGGTTGACATTGGCACGCAAGGACTTGGCAACGCCGGCGAGTTCGCGGGCGTGCTCGGGGCGATCGTTGACCCCTTTGAGCAGGATGTATTCGAGCGTAATCTCGCGGCCGGTCTTGGCGAACCACGCCTGACAGGCTGAGAGCAACTGTTCGATACTCGTGAACTCTGCCCAGGGAATGAGTTGTCGGCGAAGGTCATCATTTGGCGCGTGCAGCGAGAGTGCGAGGGTGATCGGGAGGTCAAGTTCGTCTGCGAGCTTCTCGATGGCTTTGTGCATGCCGACGGTCGAGACCGTGATCTTGCGGGCGCTGATGCCCATGCCCCAGTCGGCTGCCAGCGTGCGCACAGCCTGCGTCACCGGCTTGAAGTTGGCGAGCGGTTCACCCATGCCCATGAACACGATGTTTGAGATGCGATCCACACCCGGCAGTTGGGCGAGTCGCCAGACCTGCTCGACGATTCGGCCAGCTGACAGGTTGCCATCGAGCCCGCCGAGCCCGGATGCGCAGAACTTGCACCCGACCGGGCACCCGACCTGACTGGAGATGCACGCCGTGCGGCGGACGGCACCAGGTCCCCCGGTGGCACGCGCGTCCCGCCCGTCCGACGCGATGCCCTCAAATTTTTTCGCCGGGATCATCACGCACTCGGTCTGCCGACTGGTATCCGAGTACGGCATCGCGTCACCCAGAATCGGCAGGCGCGTTGCGTGATCGACCACGGCTTCAGCCCCCGAGACTCCGGCTCCGACGAGCCCGTCGGTCCAGTCGATCAGGAGTTTTTGTGTGCCATCGGTTGCTCGTTGGTGAGCGACGGTGGGGCCTGACAGGAAGGTCATTTCAGCGTGCAGCAGATCGCGGTCGCGCTTGGACAAATTCGTCATCTCGTCGGGGTCGATCACCCCTCGGGCGTACACCCATTCAAGGATCTGCTTGGCCCGGAACTTGGGCATACCGACCGCGACGCACCACGCAGCCAATGTGGTGGGGGTGTGGTCAAAGATGTGTTCGGCGGGATGGATCACGCTCAAAGTGTAGTTTCCGACAATCGAGCGGGTTTCTCTATGCGATTTCCCGCAGGTATCCCCGCCTCAACGAGCCGCGACCGTGAGGGAGCGGTCTGGAAAACAAAGATTTCTTCATGATCGAGTCGCCATTGCGGCTGAATCACGGATATTCCTGCCTTGTCGGTCTCACCAGCACATCGCTTAGGTGCACATGGGCTGGCTGACTGGCGACGAATGAGATCGTCCGGGCGATGTCGGCGGGCGCGAGGACGGGGCCGATCTTGTCGAAAACGCCTTTGACCCAGTCGCGGTCATACCCGGCCACATCCTGAAACTCTGACTCGACGAACGCGGGTTCGATGAGGGTGACGCGGATGCCTCTGGACGCGACTTCGCGGCGGAGCCCTTCGGTGAGGCCATGGATCGCGAATTTGGTGGCTCCGTAGGCCGAACTGAACGGGCTGACATTTCGGCCGACGACCGATCCGATGACGACGATGTCGCGCGGATGGTCCTGCCAGTGTTCGCTATCAGGGACGGCAGCCAGCATGCGTTCGGCGGCTGCCCGCATGAGTCGGGCGGCTCCGAGCAGGTTGGTGCGGATCATCTCTTCCCATTGCTCTGGGTCACTCGTGAGGACGGACCCATCGAGCCCTCGGCCCGCATTGACGACGACCAGGTCCGCCTGACGACCAAATGTCGATTCGGCAGCGGTGAACATGGACTCGATCACAACGAGGTCGGCACAGTCGCCGGCTGCGTATGTGGAGACCTCCTGACCAATTTGAGCGTTGATCGAGCCAACGACTTCGGACAGCGTTGTCTCTCGGCGGGCGTTGAGGACGACGGTTGCCCCGTCAGTGGCGAGGGTTCTGGCTACGGCCTCCCCAATTCCGGCACTGGCACCGGTGACGATGGCGGTTCTCTTGGTCAAATGTGCGCTCATGGCGTATGGTATCCGCGGGCTCCCCCATGACTGAGGGGGCCTGTGAAACCTCTCCCCAAAACTTGGGCGCGCATTTCTGGCTTTTGGGGTCCGGGATGCCGATACCCTTGTTCCGGGCGAACTCTGGTGGATCTCCCGCCGTAGCCGTCTCAGCCCGACTCATCAGGAGCCTCTCGCATGCCCCGATCCACGCGTTCAACTCTCGCTATTTGCGGAACTGCCATAGTCATACTCTCTGGCTGCAGCAACCCGGACAATCAACAACGCGGCGTCCTGACCGGGTCGAGCCCCGTCGGTGTGCAAGGGACGAGATCGACGCAGGATTCAGCGACGACCGAGGCACTGGTCACGGCGGAAGGACTTCGGCATAGCGGGAATCTGGACGAAGCCCTGGCCGAGTTCGAGCGGGTCATCGAGACCAATCCGCTGATGACCGTTGCTTATATGGGAGCGGGGGACATTTACCGCGAGCAGGGCGACTTTGCCTCGGCGGAGCAGCGCTACGGAACAGCCGCGAAGATCGAGCCTCGCAACTTTGACGCACAGTATTACCACGGTTTTGCGTTGCAGATGCTCAATCGATTCCAGGATGCGATTCGTGCGTATCTGCGTGCGCTTTCGATTCGGCCGAACGATTTTGATGCCAATCTGAATCTGGCGATGTCCTATCTGGATCTTGATGAACCGACGCAGTCGCTGCCGTACGCGCAGCGGAGCATTGCTCTGCGACCCGATTCAGGTCCTGCGCATGCCAATCTGGCTGCGGTGTATGCCGCGATCGGTCGGCACGAACTGGCAGTGAGCGAGTATCAGCAGGCTGCCGATCTCATGGAACTCGGTCCGGACATTTTGCTGAATATGGCCGACGCACTCGGGTATCTCGAACGCTATGCGGAGATGTCGGCGACGCTTGAACAACTGCTGCGTATCGAGGCGTCACCCGCGGCCTGGGAACGCATGGGCAAAGCCAAGTTCAAACTGCGCCAGTATGACAGTTCACTCGAAGCGTTTAACAAGTCAGTCGAGATGGATGCGACCTATTACCCGGCGTACAACGGCGTCGGAGTGTGCCTCTTGAACAAGTACCTGTGGTCAGAACAGCAGGATGTTCGCGCTCGCGAGGCTGCGGTCGCATCGTTGCGTCGATCGCTGCAGATCGAGCCTGGCCAACCTCGTATTCTGGAACTTGTTCGTCGCTATGGCGGGTAACACGATTCGGGTGTGACCGCTACACTGCCGCTTCGGTCCCCATCGGAGCGCAGGCGTGGATACAGCAGACATCATCATCATCGGCGGCGGCATCGTCGGGTTGGCGACAGCGTATCAGACGCTCTGCGCCAATCCCGGTTTGTCGTTGGTCTTGCTCGAGAAAGAATCGACACTGGCGTGTCATCAGACCGGGCACAACTCGGGCGTGATTCACTCTGGAATTTATTACAAGCCGGGGTCTCTCAAGGCGGAGAACTGCCGACGCGGAAAATCGCTGCTTCTTGACTTTTGTCAGGAGCACGATGTGCCGCACGACATGTGTGGCAAGGTCATCGTCGCGACAGAGGAAGGGGAGTTGCCCGCGCTCGGCCGGATATTTGAGCGCGGCCAGGCGAATGGGGTTTCGTGTGAGGTCATTGATGGCGACGCACTACGCGAGATCGAGCCGCATGCTGCCGGGATCCGAGCGATTCGGGTTCATGATGCGGGGATCGTGTCGTACCCAGCGGTTTGTCGAGCGCTGGCTGCTGAGATTGAACGGATGGGCGGGCGGATTGTCTGCGGCGCTGGGGTGCATGCTTCATATCGAGCGGGCGGCTCGCGTGTGGTCGCGTCAGGAGCGGGTCGCTTCTCGGGGGGGCTGGTCGTCAATTGCGCCGGGTTGCAGTCTGACCGGGTCGCCCGAGAACTCGGCGCCGAACCGGGGTTAAAGATTGTTCCATTTCGCGGCGAGTATTACGAGTTGGTACCCGCTGCGCGGCATCTGTGCCGGCACTTGATCTACCCGGTGCCCGATGGCAATTTCCCGTTTCTCGGCGTGCACTTTACGCGGATGATTGACGGTGCGGTTGAGTGCGGGCCTAATGCGGTCCTCGCGCTCGGTCGAGAGGCGTACGACAAGTCTTCGATGAATATCAATGACCTTGCCGAGTCGCTCGGGTATCCGGCGTTCTGGAAGTTGTCCGCGCGGCACTGGCGGACGGGGCTCGGTGAGATTCACCGTTCAGTTTCCAAGGCTGCGTTTGTGCGGGCTCTGCAGCGATTGATGCCTGCGATCCGAAGTGAGCATCTGGTGCCAGCGCCGGCCGGCATTCGAGCGCAAGCCCTCTTGCGTGACGGGGCGCTGCACGATGATTTCGCGATCTTTGAAGGCGATCATGTCATCAGCGTGTGCAATGCGCCTTCGCCCGCAGCGACAAGTTCGCTGTCGATCGGGATGACGCTCGCGGACCGTATCGGTGGTCAACGCGAATCAGCGGGGGGGTAGAGGATGTTTATTGGCTTGGATGTTGGGACGAGCTCGACGAAGGGGATCGTCATCGATGGCGCTGGCGTGGTCGTTGCATCGCATAGCGAAGCGCACGACTTCGATCGGCCGCAGCCCGGCTGGGCGGAACAAGATCCGGCGGTGTGGTGGGGTGCGACGCGATTGGTTTTACAGTCGTTGACTGCGGCGGTCGGCGCTGACGAAATCAAGGCTGTGGGTTTGAGCGGGCAAATGCACGGCAGCGTGTTTCTCGATCAAAAGGCGATCGAAGTTGCGGGCGGTGCTGAGCCTCGAGCGATTCGTCCGGCGCTGATGTGGAACGACCAACGCACAGCGGCAGCGTGCGAAGAGATCGTTGATCGGATCGGAGGTGTTCGTGCATTGGTCGAACAGGTCGGCAATGCACCATTGACGGGGTTTACGCTTCCAAAAATTTTGTGGTTCCGTGCGCACGAGCCCGAGGCATTCGACGCGTTGAAGGCAGTGTGTTTGCCCAAGGACTTTGTGCGGCTGTGTTTGTCGGGTGCGTTGGCGACGGATGTGGGCGATGCTGCGGGGACGCTGCTGCTCGATGTTGAGAAGCGAGACTGGAGCGCCACGGTTGTTGAAGCGATGGATCTTGATCGTTCGATCCTGCCGCCGGTGCTCGAGTCGGGCGCGATCGCCGGGCGGGTGACATCGTGGGCATCGAGCGAGACCGGATTGGCAAAGGGGACTCCCATCGTGGTGGGCTCGGGTGACAACCAGTGCGGCGGGATCGGCGCTGGCGTGGTTTCGCAAGGTCGAGTCGCGTTGACGCTTGGTACGAGTGGGGTGGTGTTCGCACACACGGCTTCATGCGTGCGCGATCTTGATGAAACTTCACCCGGGCGCGTCCACACGATGTGCAGTGCAACGGGTGATGGTGCGGCGCGAGGTGCGTGGACAATTACCGGTTGTATGCTGTCAGCGGCGGGATCACTGGAATGGGCACGGAGCGTGCTTGCGCCCGGTGTGGCTTTTGAGGAGTTGATGAACGAGGCGGCCCGAGCCCCGGCCGGTTGCGATGGGTTGGTGTTCCTGCCCTACCTGACCGGCGAACGGTGTCCGTATCCAGACCCTGTCGCACGGGGCGGGTGGGTCGGTCTGACGCGCAGTCACACGCGTGGGCATCTGGTGCGATCGGTGCTTGAAGGTGTGTGCTTTGGGCTTGCAGATGTCCTCGAGTTGGTGGAGACTGTGGTGCCTGATGTTGCTGAGATCCGGCTTGGCGGCGGGGGGGCGAAATCGAATTTGTGGCGGCAGATTCTGGCCGATGTCCTCGGTCGCGAACTGGTGTCGATGCGTGTGGAAGAAGGGCCGGCGCACGGCGCCGCCCTTTTGGCGGCTGTCTCGCAAGGCGCGTTTGCAACGATTCAAGAAGCCTGCGATGCGGTCGTTCAGCCATTGCAATGCACAGAACCCGGGTCCGAAGTGAACGGCTATCAGACAGTTCATTCGGAGTATCGCGGTCTGTATGCGGCGTTGTCGCCGACGATGCATGCACTCAGCCGGGCGTAGCCTTTTTGTTGCCCATCATCACAGCGAGCAAGACTGCGACAAGGGTGGGGACGAGCAAAAGCCCGAGGCCGGCGAGAACCACGGGGATTGGCCCGCGTATGGTCGCTTTGGGTCGAGATGCCTTCATCTCCTCATATGAACTCAACAAGCGATCACCCGTTAGCGGGTAGGTGAGTGTGAGCGCGGGGACACTCCACGATTGTGACTGCGATGCGGCCCGCGCTCGCGCGACGGCTTCGGTGGTGACGGGTTCTGCGAAGTTGCCCCATTCGTTACGCACGAAGGTGACAACCGCGGCGACTTGTTCGTCGTCAAGCACGCCGCCGAGCGGTTCCATCGCCGAGTTGAATTGTCGGCCATCGGGCATGGTGATCTTGCCGTTCAGGCCGCCCACGACGATCGCGGCTGCTCGTTCAGGGTTTCCCAAGACCCATGGTGAACCGACCAGCGGGGGGAACCCTTCCAGCCCGAGTCCGTCGTGGCCGTGACAACGGGCGCAGCCGATGGCTTCATCGTGGTAGATCTGCTCGCCGAGTTCGAGGGTTGCCGTACTCGGCATGACCACGGCGTATGCATCGTCGAGAACGATTGATCCATGCGCTGCCTGCTGGTTGAGCGTTTGCAGTGCTGCCATCGCGGTGTCGTGCGATTGCCCCCATTGATCGAAACTGACATCGCCCGCACGATCGACAAGGCCGGTGAGCCATGCGGTAAAATCGCTGTCTTCGCCTTGAAACCGAGCAGCCTGTGTGATCCCGTGAAGTGCGTTGACCTGCCCTTCTTCGATTGCCGAGCGCAAACGCTCTTCGACCCATGTTGGTGCCTGATCGTCGGGAAGGGCGGCGAGTGACTCAAGCAGTGCTTGCGGGGCGACCTGTGCTTCTTCAGCGGCGGCCGGTGCACGCATGAGCAGTGCTGTAAATGCAGCCGATCGGGCGGCGCTGCGAACATCGGTGTCACTTGCCAAGCGGGCAAGGTCTTGTGTTCGACTCTCGATGTCGTCAACGGGAATGGCAAGAAGCAACTCGCCAGCAGCGACGGCTGCGTCATCCGTTCGAGCAAAGCGCAGGAGATCGACGAGAGTTCGGCTTCGATCACCGGTGTTCAATCCAGACACACGGTCGAGGGCGCGAAGTCGAGATTCGATTGAGACATCGGCACGCGTCAACATCACGCCGGCCACGGATTCGGTGATCTGAACTGCTTCGAGTTGTTCGGCGGGCATGCGTTCAAATCGGACGCGTTCGACAACCTCGGAGACGACGCCGCTTTCAGCACCAAGGAACGAAATGACTTCGCCGAAGACAACGCGCATCGCGTTGTCCATCTCTTGACCAGATGCACGGGCGGCGATTTCGACGGCTTCGGGGGTGCCAAGGAACCCGCACGCCACGAGAGACTCGAGTCGGACGAGTTGATTGCTGTCGTCGATGGTTCGGCGCAGGATGGCGCTCGCGTCTTGCGTGGTGATGCGTTCTTCAACAAGCCAATACCGAATCATGCGGACCGCGCCGGCTCGTGCTTCGGCTGTTTGGGCGTTGAGCACGCGTTCGAGCGCATTGAGGTCGACGATGCCGAGCCCGTTGAGAATCCACACGACTTCCAGTGCGAGGCGGTCACGGAGCGGGTCGGTTGTGGGGATGAGACCGATCCAATCACGCACGGCTGACTCGACCTGAGATGCGGGCATGGTCTGCAAGCGCCGGCGGACGAGTTGGCGTGTGTTGCCCTCCGGGATACGGAGTGACTCAAGCAGTGCGGGAACGCTGGCGCTTGCGATCACGGGGGGGTCAACGAACGGTCGTTCGGTGTGACGGATGCGCCAGATGCGGCCATGGTCGTGGTCGCGTCGTGGGTCGCGCACGGAATACTGCATGTGTCCGATGAGCGGGTTGCACCAATCGACGAGGTAGAGCGCGCCATCGGGTCCGATCTCCATACCGACGGGGCGGAAGTTTGTGTCGCTGCTGCTGACGAGGTCCATGGGCATTGACTTGGTCGCCCATGTTGAGCCCGAGCGTGAGAGCATGTCCCAGCGTGTGCCGTGGAACCCGATGCACTGATTGATGAGGAATGAGCCTTGGACATCGTCAGGGAAATGACGGCTGGAGATGATGTCGCAACCGGCGGTGGGGCGGCCTCGATTGAGGATCTGTGCAGGTTTGGCGGGTTTGTTGGGGTAGTTGAACGGGCTGATGACATGCGAGAAATCAAAGTTCGCCCCACCAGACGCATCGGCGAGGACACTCTGGCCGTAGTCGTCGAACGCGTGTCCCCACGGGTTGGCGTATCCGCTGTGGCTGAGAATATCGAGGCGACCGGTGCGCGGCTCGAAGCGCCAGACGGCAGCATCGCGTGTGCGGCGTGTGCCCCACGGGGTTTCGACAGCCGAGCGACAGAATACACCCTCGTGGAAGATGAGTCCGCCTGAAGGATCCCACTCGAAGGCGCCCAGTGTGTGATGTGAATCGGGCATGGCAAAGCCGCTCGCGACGATCTCGCGTCGATCGGCCAGGCCGTCACCATCGGTGTCGCGCAGTTTGAGCAGGTCTGGCGCTTGCCCGACATAGACGCTGCCGTCGGCGTCGACGGCGAAGCCGGTCGGGATGTAGAGTTCGTCAGCCCAGATTGTGCTCTTGTCCGCACGCCCGTCATTGTCGGTGTCTTCGAGGATCACCAGTTTGCATCGAGGCCGCTCGCCCGGCAGCAGGTGCGGATAGGTGGGGGCAGCCATGACCCAAAGGCGATGCTGATTGTCGAACGCCATGTTAATCGCATTGCCAAGTGCCGGAAACTCCTGCTCGGAAGCGAAGTTTTCAATGGCGTACCCCTCAGGCAGAGTGAACGATTTGGCAAACTCATCGGGAGGGAGAATGTCCAGACTTCCCAGCGAGGTCTCGGTTCCTTTGGCGACGACTTCGCCGGGGGTCCACTCATCTTCGGGCAGGGTTCGATGGGTCGGTGTGGATTCCCACAGCGGGACTTCGTTTGTGTCTGAGAGCACAGCGAGCGGGCCGGGCTTGTCCATCGTCTGCATGAGCGCCGTGCGGGCATCGATCATGCGCTTGAGTTGGATGATCTCCGGCGGGAAGTTGACAATGCCGAACGGCCTGAATCGACCCCCCCAGACATACGCGGTGTTGGTCGGGTGATACCACAGGCGTTCGAGCCAGGTCTTGTCACACGCCAGTTCGCGCAGTTCGCGGGCGGTTTCCTGCTCTTGCGGGTTCGGAGCGATCTCTTCATCAGTCCACCAGCCGAGTTGCTCGCCCATTTCTTGAACGAAGACAGCACTGCCGGTTTCGGACGGGTGAATACCGTTCGTTGTGAGTGGCGTGCCATCGCCTGAAACGGCGGTGAGATCGACAAACGAAGCATCGTGTTGAGCGGCGACTTCGCGCATCGCCTCGGCGTACAGGCGAATGTCACGATTTCGACTCGTGATGACATTGCCCGTCGGCATCGGCGCACCAAAGTCTTCATGCGCGATTGGGGAGACGAGCACGACACGGGCGCCTTCGCGGGCGAGTGATTGCAGGTTGGTGATGTCTGCAGTGAGTCTCGATTTGAACTGTTCGAGACCTGCTTCACCCGCAAACGACTCACTCATGCCAAAGCACATCACGAGCACGCTCGGCTGCAGGTTTCGTACATAATCTTCGTTCGTTGGAACGGCTGTTTCGCGTGGGCGGAAACCGACTTCATCGCCCGCCCAACCGAGTTGCCAGATGGTTAACTCTGCGTCGGGGTAGGCAGCCTGCAAAGCGGCATCGAGGTACCCACTTTCAGCGATGCGCTTGGCGTAAGTGCCGCCGATCACAACAACCGTGTCGCCCGATTCCATCGGCATCGGCTGAGCCAGAGCCGACGGATGGAGCGTGAGCAAGATCGATGCGAGGGCTGCGAACAAAGACTTCGTCAGGTTCATGGTGCGTACTTTCACGGGGATTGGTTGCGTTACTCAGGATCGCTCGGAACGGCGATGTCCTGTTCGTATGTGCTGAGGAAATGCGCCGACGGGCGAATGCCCTTGGTGAATGCACCGAAGCCAAATGGTGTGGGTTTGAATGCACCGACCAGGTCGACATTGGTTCCTTCAGCCGGAATCTTGTCTTCAAGGCCGAGCGTCCAGTAGGCCCCGTTGACGATCATGCGTCTGGTTCCGGCACTGGCGAGATCAGTCGACGACCCCATGGTGGTTGTAAACACGCGACCGATCGTGCCTTGGTCGCCGGTGTAGGTTCGTGTCCAGCCTACGGGCATAAGCGGGTTGTTCTTTTCATTCGTCACCGGTTCGTCGTCGGGGTTCATGCCTGCAAGGACCTGCCCGAGGATGATCGGTTGCGAATCGCCGGGCAGCGGGAGCCGAACACGGTACACATCGGTCGGACCCCAGATGTCTCTGTCTTTGATGCCTCGAGCGATCGGGTGGTCGCGTGCGTCATCAGCGATGATGCCTCCGGTTGATTCGACACCATGATGGCCGTGGTGGGCGACCCAGGTTTCACCAAGCACCTGTCGGCCGAAGCCCTGTTCGTAGCCTTCTGTTTTCCCGTTCCAGGTGTAGCGTTTGTAGGTGGGGCTGGTTTTGATATCGAAGGCGTGCGTGGCGGTGCGCATGCCGATGATGGGCTTGCCGCTGCGAATATACCGATCGATAAACGCCATCTGATCGTCGGGCAAATCGCGGAATCGGGTTGCGATGATCATGAGGTCGGCCTGATCGAGCGCTTCGAGGCCGGGAATGTTGCGTCGATTGTCCGGGTTGATCTCGCCTGTGTCGGGGTCAATCGCAAAGACGACTCGGCAGTGAAACCCGTGTCGCTGTGAGAGGATCTTGCCAAGTTGCGGGAGGGCTTCTTCGGACCGATACTCTTCATCGCCGGAGACGAGCACGATGCGCTTGCCGGTTCCGGGCAAGTTTTCAGCAGGTGCGTAGTCAACCCAGGTCGCATCTTCAGGTTGGTCGAGTGAAGCGGCTGCGGTTGACCCGGTTCCAGCCAGGAATGAACAGGCAGCGAGACAGGCAAGCAATGACAGCAACATGAAAACCTCCCATGAGCGCGAAAATAACGAGTGCACCCTGTGGTGCGGATGTATCAGTCTACCGGCTTTCTGAAGGCCTGGTGAGTCAATCACGCTTCGTTTCGCCGCCCGCGAGGATGTAGGCGACCAGATCTCGAAGTTCGGCCGGGCTCAAGGCGTTGATCAAGCCGTTGGGCATGGCCGAAACCGGGCTTTGTTCGATCGACGCAATTGTGTTGCGCTCGATTTCGACAGCGTCGTCGGGGTTCAAAAAGTTTGTGGTCAGGCGAATCGCGGCATCGGTTGATGAGAGGATGAGTCCTCGAACGGTTCGGCCATCGGTGAGGCGTACATCCGAGAGCGCATATTGATCGGTGATGGCTGCACTTGGGTCGATGATCGCTCGTAAAAGGTCAGGTCGCGCGTAGGTATTGCCGGCACTGGTGAGGTCCGGTCCGGCGTTGGCGCCGTAGCCATTGATCTGGTGGCAACTGTCACAACTTGCTGCTCGGAAAAGACCGGCGCCGCGATCGAGGTTGACGCGCCCGCGCAGTGCAGCGATGACCGATTCTGCATTCTCTGCAGTCCAGATGCGCCCTGGTCCGGTCGGCTGAACGATGGGCGGGCCGGCGCTTGGTTCGGGCGGCTGCGCCAGCGTCGCGAGCAGGCTGAGTTCTTGATCGGTACAGGTTGCCAGATGCCGTTCACGCATGCGATCGACATAGCCGCTCAGGCTCAAGCCGCCACCGGCAACGACTGCTCGATTGAGGAATGCGAGATATCGCTGGCGATCGGCGAACGACCAGCCTGTGTCGACGAACGACAACGATCGCGCGAAGTGCAGCTGTGCGGTGGGAGGGGGGTTGTCGAGCATGTCGCGAATGGCTGAGCCGTAACGATCATTGCGTCTGACCAGGTCGGCCCAAGAGGGCGGGGTGCCGTTGGCGAGACCGTCCATCCGGTCGAGCGTCTGCCGAATAACGCCTGGAGCGTGCAGGAAGACCAGCAGGTCGACCAACTGCGCATCGGTCGCATCGTCCATCGTCGGATAGACCGAACTGAGTGCAGCGAGCGCACGCTCTCGCTCGGTATCTGTCGGTCTGCCGAGCCGCGTAAAGACGAGCGTCCATGCTCGTGCCCAGGCATCGCGCATGGTCGGGCTGAGCGTCGTGGTGTCGATGGCGCTGAGGGATTCGATCATCGCTCCGCGATCGGTGTCTTGGGTGTGCCGAGCGAGCGCGATGAGTGCCATGATCGACTTGGTGGGTGATGTCTCGCTGAGCGCGCGCTCGCGCCAGCGCTCGACGGGTTGTAACTCGAGCGCCACGCGTGCGGCTTGCCGGACGAAATGGTCATCGTCGTCGAGTTGAGTCCAGATGGTCGAGATCGCCCGAGCAGGTGCATCCGGGCGATGCAGAGGCTCCAGTTGGTTGCGCCGGCGGGCTTGGTCATAGGTGGGTTTGGCAACGGTGGTCACGAGATCGGTCGGTTCGTGCCCGCGATAGACGACTCGGTGGAGGGCGCTCTGCACGCGCCGTCCACCGGTGGTGAAATACATCGCACCATCTTCAGCGATGACGACATCGGTGAGTGGGAGCGCCTTGGCGCTCAAGAATTTGACGACCTCACCGCCGAACGAACCGCCGCGGTTGTTGAGCCTGACGGCGTACATCACGCCATAGGTCCAGTCCATCATGAAGAGCGATTGCTGGTCGATTGCGGGGAACTGCGCGCCGGTTCCAAAAACCACACCGGTTGGTGAACCGGGTCCGATGTCAACGACGGGGGGGCTGGTATCGGGGAATGAGGCAGCCCACTTGCCGCTGCCGTGTCGCCATCCAAAGTCGGCTCCCGAGACGACATGCACGAGTCGTGTTGGTCGGTACCAGGGGAGACCAAGATCCCACTCCATGTCTGAATCGAATGCGAAGACATCGCCTGCCGGACTGACGGCGATGTCGTATTCATTGCGGAAACCGATCGCGATGAGTTCGATGTCCGAGCCGTCCGGTTGCACGCGGCAGATGTACCCACCGGGCGCTTTGACATTGTTGGCGTGTCCGCGCGGATCAGGGTCGCGTGGGAGCAACTGGTCTTCCCCCCACACGGTTGGTACATGACTGAACACGATGTTATCAGGCAATGGCGTGTGGTTGCCACAGGCGAAGAGGAGTGACTTGCCATCGGGTGCGACGACCACGCCGTGTGATCCGTGTTCGCCGACACCGGTTACTTCCACGAGGAGCGATTCTGAATCGGGGGTGCCGTCGCCGGTTGTATCGACGACGCGGAGGAGTCCGCGTCCGGTCGCCATGACATAGAGTGAATCGAAGGCGTAACACAACCCTTGTGCGCCGCTGATCTCAAGATCGAGCGGCCGAACGGCGATGGGTGAGGTGAAGTCATCAATCGGCGGCGGCGTGATCTCGTAGAGCCTTCCATATTGATCGGCTGCGTAGAGCACGCCGCGAGGCCCGTTGCACAGCGCGACCCACGAGCCTTCCTGTTCGAGGTTTGGGCGATAGAGCAACTCGGCTTCGTAGCCTTCGAGCGTGTCGATCGAAGGGTCGATCCGCGGATTATGTCGAGGCTGTGCGTCATTCGTTAGTTCGCCTGGTGCATGTGACGGCTTCGGCGTTGCCGATGGTTCTGCGTTGGTTCGATGAAGGTTGGGTGACGCAGCGTGCAAGTCTTCGTCCGCGTGCGAGCGGAGATCTCGCCCGACGAGCGCGACAACGAGTATCGCGAGTGCCACAACGACCAGGGTTAAGAATCGTGCCAGCATATTTGTTTGGTTCATCACGCCTAGAGCGTAGCGGAAAATCGCTAGGCATACAGCATCGCAAGATCGCGCCAGAACGAGGGATAGGTCTTTGCGACGCACTGCGGGTCTCGAATGGACACATTCGGTCGCCGCAGGCCGATCAAAGCGAGCGACATCGCCATCCGATGGTCGTCGTAGGTATCAAAAAGGACCGGGTCAGGATCTGGTTCGCCGGCTGTTGCCGCGTCGAGCCCGGTGATGCGCATGGTGTCTTCGTCGTCGTTGACATCGGCATCGACATGAACACCGATCTTGGATAGTTCGGTCTGCAACGCTGCAATCCGGTCGCATTCTTTGACGCGAAGTGTGCGCACGCCACGCAGGATTGAAGTGCCGCTCGCGAACGCGCAGCACACCGCGAGCGACATCGCAGCATCGGGCATATTCGACATGTCCGCCATGGTCGGACCAAGTGATTCTGAGCCGCGGCATTCAATCCACTTATCTCGTCGACTGTCGCTGCGACGCACGATTGCGCCCATACGGCCGAGCAGGTCGACAAACCCGACATCCCCCTGCAGGCTCCTGCCGTCGAGTCCGGTGACCTTGACCGTTGCGCCGGGCAAAAGGGCAGCTGCTGCCCAGAAGTAGGTCGCTCCGCTCGCGTCTGGTTCAATATCGACATGAAATGACTTGAGTCCGGGTAACACACGGATCACCCGGTTCTGTTCACTCGTGCGCACACGCACACCGATCTGGTCGAGCAGGCGAACGGTCATGTTGACATACGACGCACTGGTCGGCTCTGGACCAAGATCAAGCGTGATGCCATCAGGCAGGCACGCGCCGGTCATGGCGAGCGCGCTAATGAACTGGCTTGATTGCGTCTGCCCGAAACGGAGCAGGTTGATCCTGGGGACGCCGCTCTCTGGGGGGGTTATGCGCACCGGCGGGCAATCCATCGACCCGAGTTCTTCGACATCGGCCCCGAGTTGAGTGAGCGCGTCGAGCAGTTCGCCGATCGGGCGCTGGCGCATGCGATCGTTGCCATCGATGGTGATGGGGGCGGGCGAGAGGAGCGCTGAAGCCGCCAGGAATCGGGTCGCGGTCCCCGCGTTGTTCAGATTGAGCGTGACGCCTTCGGGAGGAATACGCCACTTGCCGCCGACGCCGGTGATATGCAGCGTGGTGTCATCCGGTTGATCAACAATCGCTCCGAGCGTTTGAATGGCGGTCAGCATCCGCTCAGCGTCATCCGCTCCGAGCAACGGGTCGGTGATGGTGCTGGTCCCTTCTGCCAGAGCAGCCAATAGGAGCGCCCGATTCGTCAGACTCTTCGACCCCGGAGGCCGAACCGCGACATCGACAGCCGCCTGTCCCCGACGCCGCTGCAAAACCGGTATCGGTAGCGGGTTGGGTAACTCGTCGAGAGGCTGTGTCAGGAGCTGGACGGGGTCGCAAGTCACGGGCCGAGTCTACCTCTTCGAGTCGCCGGATTCTTCCCGTCGATGTGTGTTCAGGCGTTTGCGTCCTTGCGAAACACCGCCACGATATCTTCGACCGGGATGACGAAGAGGCGGTTGTCGCCTTCAAAGTCGACGGGGATGCTGTGTTTTGGGTTGAAGAGCACGCGGTCATATTGTTTGATCGGGTAGTCTGCGTCGTTGGCCACCTGGGCCGAGATTGCGACGACGCGACCGGTAAGCGTCGGAATCTCCATCTTGTCGGGGAGATGGATGCCGGTCTTGGTCTGCTTTTTATCTTCATCTTTACGGATGAGGACGCGGGCACCGATCGGCTCGACGGTTTCCAGTTCGGGAGTGGCTGCGCGTTTCTGGGGCATGACAGACGATAGGGGCTCTCCCGCCGATCTGCCCGCGAACCGCAGCACCCGATCGCAGCATTGGTGCTCTGCGCGAGAACCGGCTACATTGACCCCGCATGATTTTTACCCAGCGATTCTCAGGATTGCGAAGTTTGATGCGAGTCGGCCTCACCGTCATGAGTGTGGCCGCGGCTGTGGGTTGTCAATCTGCAGCGATCGACAAGTCAGAACGAGCAGAGCCGAGCGAGCATCTCGTCGAGTCATTCCCCGGCATCTGGGTCGATCGAGAGGCTCGGACGGTCGAGTTCTTGTCAGTTGTTCCAATTGACGCTGCCCAACCAGAAGGCGTCCTGCTCGAAAGTGTCGTGTGCATACCGGACACGCGCGAGCACGAAAGTTTGCTCATGGCGCGTGTTCGGCCGTCAGAGGTTCATCAGGCGTTGCTGCAAATCGGCTTGCACCCCGGTGCGCCTGCCCATTTTGACTTTGTTGGTGGTCGACTGGTCGCGATTGATCCGATCGGCCCTCGGCTGGTGGTCACGCTGCATTGGGTTGACGAGCTGGGACAACCGCAATCTGCCCGTCCTTCGTCGTGGGTCATCGACCCTGAGAGCGGCACACACTTGCCTTCGAGCGATGAAGTCGGCTGGGTCTTTGCCGGTTCCGGCTTCACGCGCGGGGTCAAGAGTGGTGTTGAATACCACGCCGATCGCGATGGCACGCTGATCGGTCTTGCGGCATTCGGGACGGAGACCATTGCGTACGCGGATGCCTTCAGCCCGGAGTCGGCGTATGCCGATCAGGTTTGGATCGCGGATGAAAAAGCCGTGCCTCCCGTCGGCACATCGGTTACAGTGCGTATCCGACCAAAGGAGCCTCGCCCATGAAACGATTCTTCGTAATGACCGCGTGCGGTTTGCTGACCCTGATGACACCTGTCGCATGGTCACAATCGGCAGACGAGGCTGCACCCGAGCCGACGCTCGAAGAAATCGTCAACCTCGGCGCTCAGCGTCTCGTGGGTATGGAAGAACAGGAAGGCAAGAACGCGCAGAGCGGGCAATGGCCGTATGAAGGCGTCTACCGCGTTCGTGGGCAGATCCCGATCGGGTATCGCGTCGGTGGCACTGGCATTACCTGCCTCGCGATGGCGACTTCGCCTTCGTATCTTGACGACGAAGCGCAGCAGCAGGCGGTGGCCCGCGGCGTGCAGTTTATCATCGACTCGGTGAACCACCCATTGATGAACCCCGACTATGACGGCGGGTACGATGTGCGTGGGTGGGGGTATACCTACGGCGCCATGCTCCTGCTCCAACTTGAGCGGTACGACCGTTTGCCCGAACCCATCGCCGACGAAGCCCGCGCAGCAGCCGCTGCATATGTCAAAGCCATTCAGGAGACCGACATACCCAAAGTGGGCGGTTGGAACTACGCTCGCGGCCAGGGTAAGGAGGCGGTCTCGCCCCCTTCGCCGTTTATGACCAGCGTAACGCTCCAGACTCTATTTCTTGCCCATTCGCTCGGGTATGAAGTTGACGCAGCGGTCGTTGAACGCGGGCTCGACACGCTCGAAGCGGCCCGCGCGTCGAGCGGTGAGTTCGTCTATTCGGGCAATGCAGCCCAGCGTCGCCCGGGTGGTGTACCAGGAGCGGTGGGGCGCATGACCAACGCCGAGACCACGCTGTTCCTTGCCGGTCGTTCGACCGCGGCTCAGGTTCGTGGCTCGATCGATGCATTCATTGTGCATTGGGAGTGGCTCGAAAAACGCCGTAAGCAGAACGGCACCCATGTCGCGCCCTATGGCGTCGCGCCGTACTACTTCTACTACGCCCATCTCGCAGCGGCTCAGGCGATCGAATGTCTGCCACGCCGCGAACGGGCCGAGTATCGTCGCCGGGTCGTCAATCTACTCATGAAGACTCGCGATCCCGATGGCACCTGGAACGATCGCGTCTTCAGTCGTTCGGCCAACTATGGCACCGCGATGGCGATGTTGACGCTTCAAACCGCCGAGACGGGGCTAGTCCCGCGATGGGAATCACCAGAAGAAGAGCCGGCTTCTGATTGAGTGATCTTGAAAGGTGTGCGGGCGTGGTGTCCCCGCGAGCGATATGCTTCAAGCATGATTGACCTGCGCAGTCTTATCCGTGAAGTCGAGGACTTCCCCAAACCGGGCATTTCGTACAAGGACTTCACGCCCTTGCTTGCGAACCCGGGCGCGCTCGCACTTGCGGTCGAACTGATGGCCAATCCCTACCGCGGGACCGGCATCGACCTCGTCATCGGTGCTGAGAGTCGCGGGTTTATCTTTGGGACAGCGATTGCGCAGGCACTCTCCGCGGGGTTCGTCCCCATTCGCAAGCCGGGCAAACTGCCAAGATCTGTCCATGGTGTGGATTACGCCCTTGAGTACGGCTCTGATCGGCTCGAGATTCACTCCGACGCGCTCGGCAAGGGACAACGCGTCCTGCTTGTCGATGACCTCATGGCGACCGGCGGAACGATGCAGGCATCCTGCATGCTGACCGGCATGTGCGGAGCCGAAATCGCCGGCATCGCGGTGTTGATTGAGTTGTCGTTCCTCAACGGCCGCGACCGGTTGCGTGAATACGGCGAACTGCATTCGGTGATCAAGTACGACGGGAAGTAACACCCCCCCCCTGTGGGACGGGGCGATTGGCCGAGCGTATGAGAGCGACGCTCAACGCCTTCGGCGGATCATGCCCAACACACCAATCATTGGCACCACGCTGAATGGCGCTGGCACGCTCGTCCAGCCAGTCAGGTGTAAGGCGGTATCATGGTCGTTGGGGGCGACGATGGATAAGAAGTCATCGATCGATGGGTAGAACGACAACCCGCCATGGATGCTGGGGTTGCTGGGTAAAAACTGTATTGGTGCGAGAACAGCGTTTGATGTCGTCATTTCAAACATGAACAACATGATCGGGTTGTCGGTGTTGGGGTTTGGCTCAACTGGATTGATGGGGTTGCGAGGAAGTTGACCACCCGATACGCCGAGGATGTCGGTGCCCGACACGCCTGAAAACTGCCCGAACAGCTCTGACCACGACGGGAACCGAACTTGATCAACGCTGCCAACACTTGATTGACCAGCGGCGTTGATGATGTCAATGCCGAAACCGGCCATTGCTGAATAACCTTCGACAAACAACGGGCTCTCCCACCGGCCCCACACTTCGAGTGCGTAGGTCGTGTTCGGTTGCAGCACTTCTTCCGGCCCCTCGATCCAGATGTAGCCGTTGTGCGTGGCTTGGGCACCAGCCAGACTGATGGTCAATGTGTTCAACACGACGCTCAATCGCAGGCTCATCTGCGTCTCCTTTGCCAGCGACCGGCGAAAAAGGCCGACAGCAGCGCTCCCGACGGGGCGGGGACGATGCGTGTGGTCGTGCCAATCATCTCGAGGATGGTGCCGGGATCGTTTGGTGCGATGACAGGCGCGCCTTCAAATAAATTTGGATAGAACGACAATGCACCATTCACATTTGGATTGCCCGGCTCAAACACCATGGTGCCTTCGTTTCCAGCGACGACCTCGATGATGAACATGTGAGCAGGATGGTCATAGTTATAAGTTTCAGGTGGGGGCAAAACGACATGGAGAGGAAGTTGGCCTCCGGATATGCCGTGGACATTGGTGCCGTCTGCCACGCCGCTGTTTCCGAATTGGGCTGCCCACGGATCGATGATCGCAGCCGAGACTGCTTCGATCGATCCAGAGCCGAGCACATCGAATCCGAATCCAGCGATCACGCTTTCGCCTTCGACCCAGCTTTCGCCTGCGAATGATGCCCAGAGGTGCAGTTCAAAGGTCTCGCCCGGCTGGACCGTCGCGGGCGCTTCAGCCCGGATTGTGCAGACCTGGCTGCTCGCGGGCACGATGACCGCGCCCAACGCCAGGCTGCTGAGAGTCAGTTTGATGCCCATGTTTGTACCCCGTGTTGCAGCCGATTGGCCCGGCGAACAGAGTCATGACGCGGGCGTGCTATTCAAACATACGACGAGTGGGGGCATGAGCCAGCGAATGCGAGGGTTTGTGTGAAGCCTGAAGCGATCATGAGAGCAAAGGGTGCGTCATCGCGAACTGGATTTTGGCAGTGCGTGCGCAGAAAAAGACCCTGGTTCGAGGACCAGGGTGTTCTAATTTGTGGATGACCGATCAGTTGTCTATCGGCGACGACGGCTCACGAGCCCGCCCAGCCCGATCAAGGCAAGAGTCGATGCAGGTGCTGGAATGACCTGGGTGGTCGCGCCTGTGAAGTTCATGGTGGTTCCGGCATCGACACCGGCGGAAATCGAGCCGCCATCGGTTGAATCGGGGTAGAAACTCAGGCCACCGTTCGGGTTCGGGTTTCCACCGATGTAGGTGATCGAGCCGAGACCTCCAGCGGTGACTTCGAGTGAGAACAGGAACATGGGGTTGTCCATGTTGATGCCCGGGTTGAGATTGAACACATTGGCGATCTGGCCAGCGACGATTCCCTCAACGCTCGCGCCGTTGACTGTGCCTGTGAGCACGCCGACCGCGAGATATGACGCAACATTTGCGGATGAGACTGATGCGACCGAGCCGGACCCGATGGCATCGATGCCGAATCCGGACATGGCGCTGGTTCCCTGGACCCATTCGGTTCCGGTGACTGAGCCCCAGAACTCGACCGTGAAAGTGTCACCAGCATTGACGGTGGCGGGTGCCGACGCGGAAATGGTGAAATCTTGGGCGGAGGCTGCAGCAGCAAGCCCTGTGACAGTGGCGATTGCACAAAAACGAACCATGTTGTCTCTCCTCAATATATGGCTACCGATCCAAGCTGCCCATTCGATGGGCATCGCATCGGTATGCAAACTATGTCTCTGTATCAGATTAGACAGCGAGGGCGAAATGTGCAACATGTGTTTTGGATTATGCCAATAAAATGTGAGAATAAATGTTGAAATGGCCCAGAAGTGTGCTTGAGGGGTGTGTTGAAAGTAGTTGGCGACTCGGTTTCGGGTTCAAGTCGGATGAGGCGCGTCGGGATGTGAGTGCAGGAATCGATTTGACAGCGGTCCTGGGGCGAGACAAAACGAGAATGGCCTCGGTCGTGAGACCGAGGCCATTGAGAATCAATCGAGTCGGCGATCGCTATTAGCGACGACGACGGGCGACGAGGCCGCCGAGGCCGAGGAGGGCCAATGAGGCGGGTGCCGGGACGACGCTGGTGGTCGCACCGTTGTAGGTGATGGTGGTGCCATCGTCGTTCGGGGCGATGACTGACGCACCGTCAGTGCTTGAGGGGTAGTATGAGAGGGCACCGTTGACATTGGGGTTGCCCGGGGTGTAGGTGATGTCGCCAACTTCATTGCCGGCGGTGACATCGAAGGTGAAGAGCAGGATTGGGTTGCTCAGATCGATGCCGGGGTTCAGGTTAAAGATATTGGCGATCTGGCCGCCTGAAACGCCGTTGATGTCGGCGCCGTTGACGACACCTTCGTTACCGAAGCCGGCAGCCCAGCCGGAGACGACGCCAGCGGATGTGCCAGCGACGAGGCCTGCACCGCCGGTGGCGAGTGCGTCGATACCGAAGCCAGCCATGGCGCTCACGCCATCGACGAAGCTACCGCCTGAAACGGAGCCCCACACTTCGACGGTGTAGGTGCCGCCTTGGGCGACGGTTGCCGGGGCAACCATATCGATTGAAAAGTCTTGGGCGGAAGCGGCGGCGGCGACGCCGGCGACAACAACGAGTGCAACTGCATTCTTCATGGGAAATCTCCTCACATCTTCTCTCAGGTAGTGAACCTAACAGTAACTTTACATTGTGAAACGAACGATTCGTTCCTGACCTGCAACGAAAGTACACGCGCCCAGCAAACTGGCAACTCGTTTCAGGAACATCATCAATGTTTTTGCAATGTTCTTGCGAATTCCCATCTCTAGATCGGAAGACACCCCGGAACTTGGGAGTTCTGGGACCTCAATCGAGGCCCTTGAGAGACCAAAAACAGCCACTGGCGATCGCCAAAGCCTGTGGACCAATAAAAATCGTAATTCGGCTCAACAGAGCACGCCGTTGGGCCACTCATTGAATATTGCATGGCAGGTTTGACAATCGGACAGGCTCATCGTGGTGTGCTTTGGCCCGGAACGGCCAGATGTGGCCAATGAAATTGGTGGTCAATCGACAGGATGCTCATCAAGTACGCTTCATATATATGAGATGGCAATGAACCTCGATTGAGGGCGGAGGCAGATCACAGGTGATCGAAACCAGTGAGTGCTCAAATCTGAGGAGATGCCGCCGATGACACCGGAAGTTTGCTGATGATCATCAAGTCAAAGCCTGGGAGAGAACGGGCGACGGTCCTGAGTCAATCGACTCAGTCGTTGTGTGAGAGTGAAGGGGCTCGATCCAGAATTTGAAACACGAACGGGGCTTCATTGCGATCGTTCGCCTCGAAACGCTCCTTGTGGACACAGGTCCAATCCGGACTCAGATCGGGGAATGTGGCATCGCCGACGGGCTCGAGATCGACCGTGGTGAGATAGATTCGGCTCGCGAGCGGCAGGAAGAGCCTGTAAATCTCGCCGCCACCAACTACAAATGGCTCGAGGTCATTTTCACAGAGCGCGATCGCTTGTGTAACCGTGGACACGACGATGACGCTTTTTGGCGCCGCAAGGGATGTTTGTCGTGTTAGTACGATATTCGTTCGGTCTGGCAGAGGTGCGTTGAGTGTGTCATAAGTCTTGCGCCCCATGATGACGGCATGGCCGGTCGTGTGTTGTTTGAAAAGACGCAGATCGTCACGGAGCCTCCAGGGGAGGCGGCCTTCCACTCCTATGACGCGATTGCGTCCCATGGCTGCGATCATGCTGAGCATGGCTGAGGATAGGGTTGCGTCATGCATTCAGGACGGGGTCTCGATAGGATGTGTGGATTCGTGTACAGATAGTTTGAGCATGCGAAGGAGAATGAGGACATGGACCCGTTGATCAATCGTCGAACATTTGTGGGTGTGGGTATCGCATCGGGCATTTCTCTGGCGGCGTCTGCACGCGTGTTCCGGGACGACGACCAGATCCTGGGTCACGGCGAACACCGATTTAGGGTCGTCAAGGACTGGGGTGTGCAGGATCCGGCCAAGATTCCGGTCAAGGACTGCCACGAGATGGTGATGACACGAGATGGTCGGCTGATCATGTTCGGAAATCACACGAAGAACAACGCCATCATCTATAACAAGGATGGCAAGGTCATGGGCACCTGGGGAACGGCGTTTCCTGGTGGCCACGGGTGTTCGATCGCGGATGAGAACGGCGAAGAGTTTCTGTTCCTGACCGATCCTGATCGGCACCAGGTGTTCAAAACGACGCTGGATGGCAAAGTGGTGATGACGCTCGATCCTCCTCTCGATGCGGAGCAGTACAGCGATGCCGGTCGGTACAAGCCGACAGAGACAGCGATCGCGCCGAATGGCGATATTTTCGTCGCTGACGGATATGGCAGCCAGTACCTTGTCCGGTACTCATCGACAGGAGAACTTCTCGGTGTGTACGCGGGGCCGGGCGGCGACGAGGATCGGTTCAACAACATGCATGGCGTGGCTGTGGATAGCCGAGATGCTGCGAACCCGACGCTGCTTTTGACCGCGCGTGCCCAGAACAAGTTCAAGCGATTCAGTCTGGATGGTGATTACATCGAGACGATTGACCTGCCGGGTGCTTGGGTGTGCCGACCGGTGATTGTGGGCAAGAACCTTGCGTGCGCGGTGATCATCTCGGGCCATCAGTCATGGAAGTCTGATCGATCTGGATTTGTTTTGATTCTCGATGAGAACAACAAGGTTGTGTCGTGTCCTGGTGGGCATGAGCCCAAATATGTTGACGGCCAGGTGCAGGCGATGAGTCAGGCGAGGCCGGATGTGTTCATGCATCCGCATGATGTGTGCATTGACCGGGACGGAAACCTGTATGTGCCGCAGTGGAACTCTGCGCAGACCTACCCGGTGAAGTTGGAGCGTGTGTAGGGTTTGCCGTGAATCATGATTGTTGAATTGAGGTGGCGATGGCTGGTGCCTGGGTTGAGCCGGTTGTGTTGGACAATGCGCATGTTCGACTTGAGCCATTGACCGAAACGCGGTCAGCGGAACTAGCTGTGGCTGGTGGGTCGCTGGAGACCTGGCGGTATTTCTCGCGCGGGCCTGAAGAACTGACCGAAGGCGGGATGGGCGCATTTGTGCGCTACTTGCTGTCGTTGCCAGCGACGGTGCCGTTTTGTGTGGTTGACCCGGCGAGTGGGAAGGCTGCGGGGATCACGACTTATCTTGACATTCGTGATGCGCATCGCGGGCTGGAAATTGGGTGGACCTGGTACGGGTCGAGTCATCGCGGGTCGAAGTTGAACCCGGCGTGCAAGTTGCTGTTAATGGAACATGCGTTCGAACGGCTTGGAGCGATTCGGGTGGCGCTCAAGACGGACGAACGGAATGCCGCGAGCCGAGCGGCGATCCTGAAACTTGGCGCGAAGTTTGAGGGGATTAACCGCGAGAATGTCATCATGCGCGATGGGTTCCACCGGTCGACGGCGATGTACTCGGTGCTGGCGGGGGAGTGGGCTGAGGTGAAACGGGGGCTCGAAGCAAGATTAGGGATTGAATGAGTCCCACGCTTGCGCTTCGGGCTCGTTGAGAGGGGCGGAAGTTGAATATCGACTTACTCAGTCGAAGCGGGCTCTTTGGCCCGTTTTTCAATTTTTGGCCGTTGGGAGAGCATGGATGCGAATGCGAAGCCACTGATCGCGGTGAGTGACCAGAGTGCGACGACGAGGTAGTCCTTGCGATAGGCTTTGCTTTGATCTTCGTCGAGAACGGCGGCTGCTTGCTCGATGGCGCTGTCTGAGTTGAGTGCATTCTTGGCATTGAGGTAGGCGCTGGTTGCTGGCAAGGCTCGGAAGGTAAAGGCAAGTGTGAACAGCAATGGGAGCAGGATGCCGAGGTGGATGCCGACGACACCGATTTTGCTGATGCCTTTGCCATCGCGACCAGATGCGGCGCCCATGATGGTGAGGACGGCGCAGGTGATCATCAGGCCGCTACAGACAGCGGGGATGATGAGTGCTGTTGCAGCGCTCGCGCCGGAGGGCGCAACGAGGTAAGCGACCACGCCGATGATGAGCATGGCGACGGCGTAGAGACACATGGTGATGGCGGCTTTGATCATGCAAGATCATTGGCACGCCGGGATGGTGGAGCAGTCGCGCGGCTGGAATCTGTGCGTATCGTCCTACATGGCTGATACTGAAGCGGTAATCGTTGAGATCGGGCGTGAGGCGTACACGACGAGCGTCAAGGCTGGTGGTCATGCGTTGACGGTGGATGAGCCGGGCGACCTGGGTGGCGGCAACCGAGGCCCGTCGCCGTATGGGCTTTTACTTGGTGCGATCGGGTCGTGCGTGGTTATTACGGTCCGGATGTATGCCGATCGCAAGGGGTGGGCGCTTGAACGCGTGCGGGCTGAGTTGACGCACGAGCGGCGATCACCGGGCGATGAGACAATCCGAATGACGCTTCGTTTTGACGGCGATCTGGACGACGATCAGCGGGCACGGCTTGAGGTGATCGCGGGGAAGTGTCCGGTGAAGCGGACCGTGACGGGTGATCTCGCGATCGAGACAACGGTGGATTGATCGTGTGACAACGAGCCGCGGCCGTGAGGGCTTGGTTTCCTTTCAAGAGCGTGCGTCACTCGGAAGACCCCTCCCTCACGGGCGGGGCTCGTTGCTGTGTTTTTGCGGTACACTTGCATCATGAGTACTGCAACCGTGATGGCGGGGATACCCGAGAAGAACCTGAGTCTGTTTCACCGCGTGCGATTCATGATGGGCGACCCGGCAGCGGTTGTTGATCTGCCGAGCGGGCGAAGCGTGTTCATTTGTCGCGACATCGAGCTGCATCGGGCGAATAAGGAAGCGCGTGTCGATATCGCGGTCGGGCCGGACGCATATGCACCCGCGGGCGGGCTCAGCGCGGACCGAGCGACGCAGACCGGTCAGGCGCTCGCGGAGTTGTTGGTCCGTGAGGGGGTGACTGAAGCGCGGGCCGATCGGACCTTTGGACTTGTCTATGCGGAGTGTTTACGCGGACGCGGGATCTCAATCGTGTATGACCCCGATCTCGGCGTCGTTGATCGTCGGTCGAAAGATGAGCAGGAGTTGGCGGCCCTTCGTGAAGCGCAGGCAATGACCGAGCGGGCGATGACGCTTGGGTGCGAGATGATTGCCGGTGCTGATGCCGATGCGAGGGGCGTGCTGCAAGTGGGAGGCGATGTGCTGACGGCTGAACGCGTGCGCTCGGCGATTGATGTCTTTCTGTTACAGCAGGGGTATGTGAACCCGAGTTGCATCGTGGCGGGCGGTGTCGAGGGTGCGGATTGTCACAATCGAGGGATGGGCCCGCTGCGGACGGGCGAACCGGTGATCGTGGATATCTTTCCGCAGAACAATGCGACGCACTACAACGGCGATTGCACGCGGACTGTTGTACACGGCGATGTGCCCGATGAAGTCGCACGCATGCATGCGGCTGTCGTGGCAAGTAAGAAGGCTGCGATTGAGGCGACCAAGGCTGGGATCGACGGCAGCGGGCTCTATGGCGTGTGTATTGAAGTGATTCGAGCGCACGGGTATGACAGGGCGCTCTTGCCTGAGAACCCGCCTGCAGATTTCTGTTCGATACAGCACGGGCTTGGGCACGGGATTGGGCTTGAAGTTCACGAGGCGCCATTGGTCGACGAGGGGGGGCCGGCGCTCGTTGTTGGCGATGTGGTGACGATTGAGCCGGGGCTGTATCATGCGTCGCTGGGCGGGATTCGCATCGAGGACATGGTGGCGGTCGAGAAAGACGGATGTGCAAACTTCAATACACTACATGAGGGGTTGACATGGAAATGATGAACACGGTGTCTCGGCGGCTGCGCGCGCTCGTTTTTTGTGTACTGGGGCTCACGCCAATCGCTGTTGGTCAGGTGATTTCGCCAGATAGTGCGATGGCGCCGATGATTCGTTCGGCGGCTTCTGATGAACAAACAGTGTCGAGTTACTTTGACCTGCGATGGTCGAGCGATCGGCTGGATGCGCAGGAGCAGTTAGCCCGAGAAGCGATGGGCCGATGGCAAGAAATCGACTGGGGCGCCCTCGATGTGACGGGACGGATTGATGCAGTTCTGCTTCGGCATCATCTTGAGGGTGCGTTGCATGATGTCGATCAGTCGCGGGCGCGGCGGGCGGAGATGTTGCCGCTGATGCCAATGCTTCCGTTGATCGAGCGGCTTGAGCGTTCACGGGCCAACATGTTGCCAATGGATCTGGAAGCATTGGCGAAAGAGATCGGGCAGATGCCTGCGGAGATTGGGGCGCTTCGAAAGAGGCTGGTCAAATCGGGTGGCGACTTGAACGACGATTCGCTTGAAGTGTCGCCGACGCTGGCGCTACGAACGGCGGGCGCTGTCGGTGACACGCTGCGGATCTTTGAGCGGTGGAACTCGCACTACGCGGTGTACATGCCCGAGTTTTCTTGGTGGATGGATTCGCCGTTTCGTGAAGCGAGTCGAGCGATGCGTGAGTATGGGCAGTTTCTTCGTCGCGATCTTGCCGGGCAGACGGGTGACGATGATGACCCGTTGGTGGGGGACCCGGAGGGGCGCGATCGTTTGATGGAAGCGCTCAATCGCGAAATGATTGCGTACTCACCTGAGGCGTTGATCGAGATCGGTGAGCGCGAACTCGCGTGGTGTCAGGAGGAGTTGCGCAAGGCAGCCCGCGAGATGGGGCTTGGTGATGACACCGCGGCTGCGATCGAGCGGGTCAAGGAACGGCATGTGCCGCCGGGTGAACAGGCTGTCCTTGTGACCAAGCAGGCGGAAGATGCGATCGAGTTGATGCGTGATCGAGGCTGGGTGACGGTGCCGCCGCTTTGCGCCGAGTTGTGGCGGACGACGATGATTTCGACGCGCGACCAACGGATCTGGCCGTTTGCAGCGTACAACAACAACGCGGTGATGGTGGGGTATGCGACCGACGAAATGGACACGGAAGCGAAGATGATGTCGATGCGTGGGAACAACGAGCATTTCACGCGGATCGTGGTGCCGCACGAATTGATACCAGGGCATCACCTGCAGGGGTTCATGGCGGACCGTATCCGGACCTATCGGCAGATTTTTTCGACGCCGTTCTTTGGTGAAGGGTGGGCGCTGTACTGGGAGATGCTGCTCTGGGACGAGGGGTATGCGCGGAGTCCGGAGGACCGGGTGGGGATGTTGTTCTGGCGATCGCATCGGGCGGCACGAATCATCGTGAGCCTGAAGTTCCACCTCGGCGAGATGCCCCCGGAGGAGATGATCGAGTTTCTGATCGATGAGGTCGGGCACGAACGCGACAGCGCGACCAGCGAGGTGCGGCGGTATATCAACGGGATGTACAGCCCGCTCTATCAGGTGGCGTACATGATCGGCGGCTTGCAGCTGCGGGCGCTTCGCGGTGAGACTGTGGACAGCGGGCGAATGACGCTGTTGGCGTATCACGATGCGTTGTTGCAGCAGAACTCGATACCGGTTGAGATGATCCGGGCGCAGTTGCTCGGGATATCGGTGGAACCGGATTGGCAGGCTCAATGGCGGTTTGCGGACTGAGTTGGTGACGATTCAGGGCGAGTTTTGCTGAATTTGGAATAGATTTCCGCTTGGGCTTGTATACTGGTGATGTGACCGGGAACTCTCACATGTACGGCGACGATGATCGATTGCTGATTGGACCGAGCATCGCGGACCGCGGATCTGCGCACGATCTGCTGGAAGACGCTCGTCAGAAGGTGCGCGAGGCGGACGATGACGATCGCGAAGGGACCGGCACGACACGGCGTGTGATGGTTGCGTTTATCTTGAGTGTGTTTCTGGCGGTGCTGAGTTTTGTGCTCTTGCCCAAGTGGGGCGTGTACCTGCCGCCGATGATTCCGGTGCTTGGGTTCATCGTGATTCTGGTCGGGACGATCATGGGATCATATGAAGCCGAGCAGACACGAAAGAAGCAGCGGGCGTGCGCGTGCGACGACGAGGGTCGGCCGATGTGTTGCGGCGGGCCGAGACCGATGCGTGCGTTTCGGGATGAATGAGTTGAAGTCTTGTTGATTGAACGAGCCCCGACCGTGAGGAAGGGGTTTTTTGTGCGCCGTGTGTGTGGAGAGCCCCTCCCTGACGATCGGGGTTCTTTGAATGGGTGACACCCTCGCTTGCGATTCGGGCTTGTTTTGGGTTATTAGAGGATGCGTGTTGAGCGTGGGAAACTGCCCAGGACGATGAGTTCGCGGCAGTGTTGTTCTGCGCTTTTGATGGCTTTTTTCATGACCGGGTCATCGCGATGGCCTTGGGCATCGATGAAGAATGTGTATTGCCAGTTTTCGCGTCCGCTCGGGCGTTTGTCGATATGGGTGAGATTGATGCTGGCATCTTCAAAGACACGGAGGACGCTGACCAGAGCGCCCGGTTCGTCGGCGGTGTTGAAGAGGAGCGCGGTCTTGTCGTCGCCGGATCGCTTGGCCTTTTGTCGACTGAGGACATAGAAGCGGGTGATGTTGCTGGCGTTGTCTTCGATTTCTTCGAACAAGGCGGACAGGCCGTAGAGTTGGCCGGCAAGAACGGACCCGATGGCGGCGGTGCCAGGGGGGGCTCCAATACTTTCCGCGATGCGATCTTCTTCGACTGCGGTCTGGACGGCGCGGCTTGAACTTGGGGCGGCAATGAGTTCAGCCTTTGGGTACTGGGTTGCGAGCCATGTGCGGCACTGGCTGAAGACTTCGGGCTTGGAGTGGATGCGACGGACCTGACTGGGCTCACAATTGGCGAGGAGGGCGTGGTGAATTGCGATCTGGATTTCGGCGTAGACCTGAATGTGCCCGGCGTTGGCTTGTAGAGCAGCGAGCGTTTCTGCGATACCGCCACCGGTCGAGTTTTCGATGGGGACCAGGCCGTAATGAACATGTCCGCGTCGAACTTCGGTGACGACCCCTCCGATCTCGTGGAGATCCTCGAAACTGACGGAGTTGCCGAACTGGCGAACGGAGGCGAGGTGCGAATATGAGCCTGGAGGCCCGAGGTAGCCGATGCGGAGTGGGTGTTCGAGTGCGAATGAGCCGGACATGAGTTCGCGGAAGACGCCTTCGATGGTGCGGTCTGGGAGTGGTCCTTTGTTTGTTTGAAGTGCCCGCCCGAGGACCTGGGCTTCGCGGTGCGGGGCGTAGATTGGTGTATCTGAGGATTGCTTGCGTTTGCCGATCTGCACGACGAGTTTGGCCCGGTCGTTGAGCATTTTGACGAGGGCGGTGTCAATCGCGTCAATTTTGGTACGGAGATTGTTGAGGGCTTTGGACTGGGCGTCGGTTTCGGTGGCGGACTGATCGGTCGTCGCTTTTCGGGTTCTGGGTTTTGATGGTGCGGTCGACCGCTTGGGCTTGGTGTTGGCGGATTTTTTGGACGGTTGTTTTGCCATTGGTGTTCTCGTGTGCAGATTCAATCGGCCGATGGAATGAGTATTCTTCGACGAAGATAGGGGTGTGGCATCGGGTGATTCAGGTAATTTCGGGGGTTGGGCTCCCAATCAGGTGGATATGAACCCAGAGACGGCAGATATTGCGGGCGCCCTGATGGCATTTGACCCGGCGGCGAGTGCGGCGACGCTGCCGACCATTGTTGGCGTGGGTCTGGCGTGCGGGCTGTTGTTGTGGCTGCTCGGGTCAAAGGTGCTTCGTCCGGCGGCTGCGGTGTTGGGCGGGGCGATTGGTTCGGCGTTTGGGGTGATCGCGCCGACTTCGCTGGGCATTATGGAAATTGCAGGCGTTCCGGCTTCGCTGTTCGGGCTTGGAGCCGGTGCCGTGCTTGGGATGCTCATTGCGCTTGCGCTCTATCGGGCGGTGTTGACTTTTTCGACCGGATTGGTGTTTGGAGCGGCAGGGCTCATGACGAGTCTGGCGGTGTTTACACCAATGGTTGTTGACTCTGAGGAGTCGGTAGCGAGCGAGCCGTTCGCGGCTTTGGTCGGCGACCGCGCCACGATTGACGCGGTTGCGTTGACGCTGATGCAGGAAGACTCGCCCGTTACCAACGAATCACCGGACGAATCTCGCCACGGCGAAACGATCGAACAAGTCGCGATTGATCGAGCGATGGTGTTTATTGGTACAACCGGATCTGCGTTGCGGTCTCATTGGGCTGGGCTTGCGAACGATGCGAAGTTGATCGTTCTGGGTTCGACGCTTGGCGCGTTGATGTTCGGATTGATTCTGGGGCTTGCGGCACCGGAACGAGCGAGTGCTGTGGTGACAGCGGCACTGGGTTCGGGGCTGTGGCTGTATTGTTTCGCTTGGCTTTCGGTTTCGGAGTCTGCGCCATGGGTTTCATCGCTCGACTTTGGTGCCCGTGGGTGGGCACTCGTGTGGGCGGTGACAGCGTTGGTGGGGACGGGTTCGCAGCTGCTCCTGTGGTCTCGGAAGAAGCCGAAAGCAGCGCCTGAGCCTGCACCGGCGTGATCGTTGCCTGGTCGATACCGGGTCATCGGGCGGGTGCTGATTGGCGTTGATACGATCGGGGCATGCACAAGTTCTTGATGTTCGTCGCGATGCTTACGGGTGTGGCTTTTGGTCAGACGCTGTCTGAACAGGCTTTTCTTGGTCTTGGCCTGCGTGACTCGGTCCATGGGCCGATTGTCAGTTGGGTGTATCCGGGGCCGTTCGGAGGCACAGGTTTCGGGTCTTCGACCGGTGTGCAACGATCGGACAATGTTGACGCTGTCTATGTCGGCGACACGATTGCACCTGAAACGCGTCAGGAGATCAAGACGGTGGCTGCGTTCGATGCGATTGTCGAATCGCTTGCTGTTGGTGACACTTTTTCGATTGAGATTCGACGGTCACCTGACGCGAACATGAACGCATCGGTTCCGATCGGCGGCGAGGGCGGCGAGCGGGAGACGATCACGGTGACCGTTGCCGATCGAGATTCCTGGATGGGCACAATCGGTCGCAGTTCGGGTGATGAAGCGTTTGATGAACTCGATGAAGGCGAGTTTGAAGCGTTTATCCTTTCAGAGATCGATACTGCAGGACTGAATGATGAACCTGGCGGCGTGGATGCGTTGCTTGATCTTCTGAAAAGGACGGTCGACGGTTCGCGCGACCCCAACATGGTGCCCAGCGTTGTACAGGCATTTCATCGTCCGTTCAGTCTGGACGAGATCAGTGCGGATCTTGGCGGTCTTGCGCGGCGCGTCGGTCGAAGCCCGACAGCCGCGAATGTGCGCGAGTTGATCGAGACGGCGCTGGGTGTTTCGATGTCAATGGACGAGCCGTCACCGGACGATGAAGCACTGTACCGCGAGCAGGCCGAGAACCTGGTGCGGACGATGCGTGACAGCGTGTATATCTATAACGAACATGCTGCGGATCACATTGCGGTGATTCGTGAGAGTCCGACGAAGACGAGTTTGTGGATTGGTTCGTCGATTCGAGGTCTGGAGGCGCTCGGGCTGCACCGCGCGTATGACGCCAATGAGGCCGACTGGGTCACACCGACGGACGAAGTGCGGGCGCTGGTCGAGGGTGATCTGGTCGCGATGCGCATTGAGGCGGACGGGACGATTGCTGTGGTCGGTGGGCCTGGGCCGAATGTGTATGACATGGCGGGGATTGATCATGTGCTTGATGTCGGCGGGAACGACGAGTATCGATGGTCAAAGCCGCCGGTCCGAGCCCGGACACGGTCATTTGTTGTTGATCGTGGGGGGGATGATCGATATGTATCGACGGCTGCTTTCGTTGGTCCGGGTGTTGGCTCGTTCGGGCTGTCGGTTGTTGAAGACTATGGTGGTGACGATGTGTATGAATCGGCCCATATCGGGTCGCTCGGGTTTGGGCTGTTTGGCGTCGGGATGATCATCGATCATGCTGGCGATGATCACTATTCGAATCTTGGTCCTGATTCAGGTTGGTCGATTGGATCCGGGTTTTATGGTGTCGGGCTTGTGATCGACCGGAATGGCGCGGATGTGTATGCGGGTGAAAAACTCGTGCAGGGTGCTGCGGGTGCGCGTGGGTTTGGTGCGGTGATCGATGCTTCGGGTGACGATCGGTACACCGCGAACGGGCCGAACTTTGGTTCGGTGTACGGGACCGCCGATGTGTTTGTGGGCATGAGTCAGGGGTTTGGCATGGGTATCCGCGGATACGCAGCGGGCGGGCTTGGCGCCCTCTGGGACCTGGGCGGCGATGATCGATACGAAGCGGGTGAGTTCAGCCAGGCGTGCGGGTACTACTTCGGCATCGGTCTTGTGCATGATTTCGACGGTGCCGATGAGTATGTGGGCAACCGCTACGGCCAGGGCACCGGGGCACATCAGGCGGTCGGGATTCTGCTCGATGTGCGCGGCGATGATGTGTATCGGTCCATGACCGCGGCTTCGCAGGGTGGTACCTGGGATCAAACAATCGGGTATCTGATCGATCGAGATGGCAACGACACCTACGAGGCGGACGGGCTGGCGCAGGGTTCTGCTGCGATGCAGGCAATCGGTCTGTTGATCGATTTGCGAGGGGACGATACCTATCGGGCCAAAGGGGCATCGATTCAGGGCCGAGGCGGGTCGAACACCTACCACTATGACGCGCAGAAAGTGTTCAGTTTTAGTGGGTTGTTCGATTTTGGCGGCGAAGACTCGTATTCGTCCGGGCGTGAGAACGGGGTTATGACGCGATTTGGCGAGTTGAATGAGTCTTCACCAGGTGCGAGTCAGGTGTACGGACTTTTCGACGATCAGCCATAACTCGATACACATTCTGTCAAACGAGATGCAATCTGCTCGGAGTGAGGTGCGAATTCTGCTAGCCTGTGTGTAGGTCCAGAAGGAGATCGCTCGCGATGGGTACGTGTCGAATTTGGTTTGTGTTGGTGATTGCTGCTGGCGTCGTTGCTGCGATTGGTGTCGGGCCGGTGCCGATTGATCGAATCGTGGGTGTTGCGATGAGCGGTCAGGTTGAAGAGCCCGTCGATTTTAATCGCGATATTCAGCCTTTGCTTTCGGACCGATGTTTCAAGTGCCATGGTCCGGACGAGGCGGCCCGCGAGCAAACGGGCGGGCTGCGGTTTGACTCGTTTGAAGGCGCGACAGCGGAACTTGATGGCGGGGCGCAGGCATTGGTTCCTGGTGACCCTGCGGGCAGCCTGATCATGCAACGATTGACGGCGGCGGATGAACGCAAGCGCATGCCGCCGGCCGATTCAAATCTGACGATGAGTGATGAAGAGATCAAACTCATCGAACGGTGGATCGCGGATGGTGGGGCGTACACCAAGCATTGGTCATTTGTCGCTCCTGAGCGGCCGCCCGTGCCTTTGGCTGATGATGATTCGTGGAGTCGCAACGAGATCGACGCATTCATTTTGGAGAGGCTCGATCGGGCGGGTTTTGAGCCGTCGCCTGAGGCGGATCGTTCGAGTTTGATTCGGCGATTGAGTCTCGATCTGACCGGATTACCGCCGACGGTCGAAGAGGTCGATGCATTCCTGGCTGACGATGCACCCGGTGCGTACGAGCGGGTTGTGGATCGATTGCTGGCATCGCCGCACTATGGCGAGCGCATGGCGTTGATGTGGCTCGATGTGGCGCGGTATGCGGATACCAATGGGTATCACCATGACAACGAGCGTTCGATGTGGCCTTGGCGAGACTGGGTGATCGAAGCGTTCAACAGCAACAAGCCGTATGACGACTTTGTTGTTGAGCAGATCGGTGGCGATCTGTTGCCAGATGCGGCGCGCGACCAGATCATCGCGACGGGGTTTAATCGAAACCACCCGATGACTGATGAAGGGGGGGCGATCGACGCGGAGTATCGTGTCGAGTATGCCGCCGATCGTGTTGAAACCATGTCGAACGCGTTTCTTGCGTTGACGATGCAATGCACGCGTTGTCACGATCACAAATACGACCCGGTGACGCAGGACGACTACTTCAGCCTGTTTGCGTTTTTTAACAGTTCAAATGAACGCGGGTTGTACGACCGAGGGCAGGGCGATCGTGATAAAGCGTTCCCGCCGTTCATCAAGGCTCCGACGGTCGAGCAGCAGGAGACACTCGCAACGATCGAAGAACATATCGCCGAAGTTGCTGCAAAGATGGAAGGGCCGCTCGAAGGGCTTGATGAACAGCAAGGCATCTGGGAATCCACGCTGCGCACAAGTCACAATATTGCCTGGGCGACAGGTGAGGTCGTCGCAGCCGCCTCATCGAGCGGCTCAACACTCGAGGTGCTCGACGATGGGTCAGTGCTTGCGACGGGTGAGAATCCTGCGACGGATATTCACACGATCACGCTGCGCACAGACGCGACACAAGTGAACATGATCGTGGTTGAAGCGATGGGTGATCCGAGTCTTTTTGAGGGTCGGGTTGGGCGCGCACCCAATGGGAATGCTGTGTTGAGCGGGATCGAGGTTGAGGCGGTATCTGTCTCCGATCCTTCGCAGGTGCAGACAATGGTCATGCAGTATGCCTGGGCTGACATTGAGCAGCGGAACGGCGATTTTGATGTGATGAACGCGCTTCGGGCGGACGATCCACTCGGGTGGGCGGTTGCGGGGCACCTGCAGGGTGGGGGCCGCATCGCAATGTTTGTTGCTGACGAACCGGTGGGTTTTGAAGGCGGCACGGACCTGCGCGTTCGTCTTCGCTACGAGACGCAGTACGGGCAGCATGTGCTCGGGCGTGTTCGCCTGCGGGCGGGTGCGGGCGAGTCGGTTCGATCGGTCATGCCAATTGTCGAACGCGATTGGTTTATCGCGGCTCCATTTCCGGCGGAGTCGGGCGATGCTGCTTACGAAACGGCATTTGGACCGGAGTCAGTGACCACCATCAGTCTGGCGCAGACATTCGGTAAAGAGAATAAGGTCAGATGGGCTCACCGCGGTGACATCAGGAATGGTGCTGCTGTCGCACTGAATGGTGAGCGGCGTGCGTTTTATCTCGGGCGGAGTTATTTCTCGCCCGAGCCGCGCCAGATCACGCTCGGGCTCGGGTCGGATGACGCCATTCGCGTCTTCTTGAATGGTGCGGAGTTGCTCGGGAACAACACACGGCGAGGCGTGGCTCCGGATCAGGAAACCGTCACGGTTGACCTGCCTGCGGGCGAGAGCGCTGTTGTTGTGAAGGTGGTCAACGAAGGCGGACCGGGTGGTTTTTATGCTGGTCGACTCGATGAAGAGCCGCTGCACATCGAACCGATCGCTTTGGTTGATGAGGCGTGGCGATCATCGTCCTTGAACGATGCGTTGCGGCAGGGGTACCGCGAACGACTTTCGCCAGCGTATCGCGCGCTGCGTGAAGAGCGTGCGGCGCTTGAAGCCGAGTTGGTCGAAGCCGAGGCATCGATTCCGAATGTGATGGTCATGGAAGAGTTGCCCGAGCCGAGGCAGACCTATGTGTTGGCTCGAGGGCTGTACGACTTGCCCGATGAATCGAGGCCGGTTGAACGGACTTCGCCGCTTGTCTTGAATGCATGGCCTGAGGAGGCGCCGCGTGATCGTCACGGGCTTGGTTTGTGGTTGGTGGACGCTTCGAATCCGTTGACATCCCGAGTGGCGGTGAATCGCTTCTGGCAGACGGTGTTCGGATTGGGCATAGTCAAAACGGTGGATGATTTTGGCGTGCAGGGTGCGTGGCCGAGTCATCCTGCGTTGCTTGATTGGCTTGCGGTTGATTTCCGCGAGAACGGGTGGGATGTCAAACGACTGATCAAGCAGATCGTCATGAGTTCGACCTATCGGCAGTCGTCGGCCTGGCGCGATGATCTTGCCGAAGCCGACCCGGAGAATCAGTTGCTCGGGCGGTCATCACGAATGCGACTGCCTGCGGAGGTCGTTCGAGATTCGGCGCTGGCGATGTCCGGGCTTTTGGATATGAAGGTGGGGGGTCCGAGCGTGCGGCCGTACCAGCCTGATGGCTTGTGGCGTGAGCGATCGATGCCAAACTCGAACACCCGTATTTTTGCACGCGATTCAGGAGCAGACCTTTATCGGCGCGGCATGTACACATTCTGGAAACGATCGGCACCGCCGCCTCAGATGGCCAACTTCGACGCACCGGCGCGTGAGTATTGCGTAGCCAAGCGAAGCCTGACGAACACTCCCATGCAGGCGCTGACGCTGATGAACGACGAAACTTATTTGGAGATTGCCCGTGCCCTGGCTCAGCGTGCAGCACTTGAGGTGCCGGGAGAGGACGCTGTTCGTACGCGACTTGGGTATATGTTCAAGTTGGCTACGGCTCGCGAGCCGGACATGGATGAACTTGATGTGCTCGATGCATCGTATCGCATGTCGTTGCGTGATTTCGAGCGATCACCGGGTGATGCCGAGGCTGTGCTTGCTTATGGCGATTCGCCGCGAAGTGAGCAGATTCGCGCATCGGAGCACGCGGCACTGATGATGGTTGCGAGCATCGTTTTGAATCTTGATGAGACGATTACACGAGAGTAAGACCAGAAGCGGTTCGACAGGGGCGACACGATGGATCAGTTTGAGAATTACTTACGGAATTTGACGCGTCGGCAGTTCTTTGCGAAATCTGCCCGCGGGGTTGGTTCTGCGGCATTGGGATCTTTGCTGGTGCCTTCGGCGCTGGCGGGGATGGAGCCACAGGGGGGTGCGTTGCCCGGCGGGCTGACGATGCAGAACTTGCCGCATTTCGCTCCCAAAGCCAAGCGTGTGATCTTCTTGCATATGTGTGGCGCTCCGAGCCAGCTAGATCTTTTTGATTACAAGCCGGACTTGCATGAGCAATTTGACAAGGACTTGCCGGATTCGATCAGGCAGGGTCAGCGCATCACAACGATGACAAGTGGCCAGGCGAGGCTGCCGGTTGCGCCGTCCATGTTCAAGTTCAAGAAGTACGCGAACAATCAGGACGGTCTGTGGGTGAGTGAGTTGTACCCGCACACGGGTTCCGTTGCCAAGGAACTGTGTGTGATGTATTCGTTGCATACGGATGCCATCAATCACGACCCGGGCATTACATTCTTCCAGACGGGACATCAGCAGCCAGGCCGACCGAGTATGGGCTCGTGGTTGAGTTATGGTCTGGGAAGCGAAAACAACAGTCTGCCGACTTTTGTTGTGCTCATCAGCCAAGGCTTTGGCAATATGCAGGCGTTGTATTCGAGGCTTTGGGGGAGCGGGTTCCTTCCGAGCGAGCATCAGGGTGTGCAGTTCCGGTCGGCTGGCGATCCGGTGTTGTTTCTCAAAGATCCGAAGGGCATGAAGCGCGATGATCGCCGTCGCATGCTCGACGCGGTGGCGGCACTGAATCAGAAGCAGTTCGGTCGCACTGGTGACTCTGAGGTGTTGACGCGAATTTCACAATACGAAATGGCGTACCGCATGCAGATGTCTGTCCCCGAACTGACGGATATGAGTGATGAACCCGAAGAGACTTTTGAGTTGTATGGTCCTGACGCGAAGACGCCCGGGACCTTCGCAGCCAACTGTTTGCTCGCGCGCCGTTTGGCCGAGCGTGGTGTTCGATTCACGCAGTTGTATCACCGCGGGTGGGATGCACACGGCAATCTGCCAAGAGAGATTCGCGAACAATGTCGCATGACCGATCAGCCTCAGGCCGCGTTGATCAAAGATCTGCGGCGGCGCGGGTTGCTTGACGAAACGCTCGTGATCTGGGGTGGCGAATTCGGCCGAACGGTGTATTGCCAAGGGGCGCTGAGCAAAGAAAACTATGGTCGTGATCACCACCCCAAGTGCTTTACCATGTGGATGGCTGGCGGCGGCGTGAAGCCGGGTGTGACCTGGGGCAAGACGGATGACTTCGGGTACAACATCGTCGAGAACCCGGTGAGTGTGAACGATTTGCATGCGACGATGCTGCATCAACTCGGCATTGATCACGAGCGGATGACTTACAAATTCCAGGGACGACGATTCCGATTGACCGATGTTGCGGGTGAGGTGCTCACGCCGCTGCTGTCGTAGGCCGACGGACATTCGCCGAGACGCGAGTGTGTACCACGCGCACGGTCTTTTTGCTAGACTCGTGGCATGGATACATGTAATCGGTTTTTGATGCGGTGGCGTGGCACGCGTCTCGCGGTATTGCTGGCATGTTTGATTGTGTCGGCGGGCTCTCTCGATGCGCCTGCCGATGCATCCATACAACCAACGGCTTCGCGTGCCGAAGCGGTTGATCGATGGCTCGATGAGCATGCTGAGGGCTCGCGGTATGAGTCGCGTATGTACAAATCGCCATCGTGGGGCGAGATCCGGGCGGTTGAGTCGAACGGTGACGCGGTCGTATACCTGTTCGTGTTTGATTGGCCGAAAGGCCGCGTGCTGTTTGCGCCTGATGTAGGCGGCGATATCGCAGCGGTTGCACTCGGTTCGGTCGAGGGCGACCGCAGACCCTGGCGGCTGGTTGATGATGGCTTACTCGTCGGGGTTGCGGACGATCAAGCAAGCGGGTCATTTGAAGTGATCGCGGTTTCGTGTCGGGGTGGGGCTGTGGTTTTTGAGCAGCCGCGCATGGTTGGGGTTGAGCCGGCGTTTATTGATTCGGCGCGACTGAGTCTTGATACAAGATCGGGGCTGGCGATTCGGTTCACGACAGATGGCACAGATCCGACGCAGCGATCAGCTCTTTTTGAATCGCCGATCGAGTTGAACGCGACGACCGAAGTGCGGGCTCGGTCATATTACAACGGGCGACCTGTCAGTGGCGTTGTGAAGCAGCGATTCGAGCGACTTGAAGAAGCGTGGCCTGCACGAAAGGTGGGGACACTGCCCGGATTGGTTGAAGAAGAATATGGCGGTCTCTGGAGCCGCATGCCCAAGTTTGATGATATGAAACCGAAAGCGGTGCGAACGAAGCCGCAGTTCGGTTTCCCGAGTGGCACAACACCGGGTGAGACCGGGCTTCGGCAGCGCGGCATTGTGAGTGTGCCGAATACGGGTATTTATGCGTTTGAACTGGTGAGTGACGACGGCGGGAAGTTGTGGATCGATGGCCGACTCGTCATTGATCACGATGGCCCGCATGGCGCGACCGCAAAGGTTGGGACGGCTCCATTGATGGCGGGTGGGCACGATATCGTCGTTGAGTATTTCAATGCCACGGGCGGTTCGGCGCTTCGCGTTCGCATGCGTCTGGGGGATGCACCGTTCGAGCAGATTCCTGAACCAAGCTTGACACATGATGCTGAAGGAGACGACCAATGAAACCAGATCGACGCGGATTTCTTGCGGCTGTCAGCGGCGCAGCGATCGCTCCGACGGTTCTTGCGAGCACCAGTTCGGGACGCGTGCGTGCGCCCGGTGATGATCATCGCGGCAAGTGTGTGATTGCCTCGGCGAACGGGCTGTGGCAGGACGGCACAGGTTGTGTCGTTGAAGCGATGCACCGGATCAACAACGGCGACGACCCGGCGGATGCGGTGGTCGCGGGCGTGGCGCTGGTCGAAAATGATCCTGACGATCACTCGGTCGGGTATGGAGGGCTCCCGAATGAACTCGGGGTTGTGCAACTCGATTCTTCGGTCATGCATGGTCCGACGCATAAAGCCGGTGCTGTGGCTGCGATCGAAGACATCAAGAATCCGGCGGCGGTGGCGCTCAAGGTGCTCAAGTACACGGACCATGCGTTGCTGGTTGGTGCAGGCGCGAAGCGGTTTGCGCTGCAGATGGGGTTCAAGGAAGAGAATCTGCTGACGGAAGAAGCCCGCAAGATCTGGCTCAGATGGAAGCAGAATCAGAATCCGAACGACGATTGGCTTGATGAAGATCAGAACGATTTTCCGCCGCCTTCACATGCACGGGTCGATCCTGATCAGCCTTTTACCTATGGCACGATTAACTGCTCGGGCGTAACGGATGACGGCTCACTTGCGAGTTGTACGACGACGAGTGGTCTCAGTTACAAATTGCCGGGTCGTGTGGGTGACTCGCCGATCATTGGTGCGGGGATGTTCGTCGACAATGCGATTGGTGCCGGGGGGGCGACCGGTCGCGGCGAGGCTGCGATTCAGAACTGCTGTTCGTATGAGGTTGTGCGGGCGATGGGCGAAGGGATGTCGCCGACGGAAGCATGTCTGAGCGCATTGCGGCGTGTTGTGACGAATACGCGGCAGAAGCGGCTGCTCAATGATCGCGGCGAGCCGAACTTTGGGCTGACGCTCTATGCACTGCGCAAAGATGGTGCGTACGGCGCCGCCAATTTGCGAGGCAAGGGCGTCCGGTTTGCTGTGCATGACGGGACGACCGCCAAACATGTGGAAGCGGCAACGGTGTTTGATTAATCCGCTGCGGCGATCTTTTTATTGAGACAGTTGTTAGTCGATTGTGGAGTCGGGGTCGTACCCAAGACCGTTCCACAGGCTGTTGTCGCCAGCGTCGATCTCGACTGTTCCGTCGCGTTCGTTGATGACGGCGTAGCCGAGTTCGGCGAGCGTGAGGCGTGAGGCGTGACCGTCGGCGAACGAGGTGGTCGCTCGACCATTGTGGCGAGTTGCGGCTGTGACGGGTCCGGTGCTGTGACCCCATTCGGTCGCGCCGCCGTTGCGCTGAACATCGAGCCGTGGCGGGTCGAGCGAGTAGGCGTGTTCGCGCACACCTTGCTCGATGCGCGTCGCTTGCGAGCCTCCGCTGTCGGCGAAAACAATCGTGCGATCGGTCATGCGGACCTGGTGATCGCGGACGGGGTAGTTAAAGTAGCCGCCCTCGGTCGTTCGGCTGTTCCCGAGGTATTGGTAGTTGTACCCGAACGAACCGCATCTGAGGACCTGAATCTGGCCGTTGAGGGCTCGCATGTCTTCAGGTGATTGTGTGGGATCTCGAAAGACATCGGCATCGAGTCGTTCGAAGTCGCTCGTTGACAGGAAGTCCTGATGTTCTTCAGCGTTTCGCGGGCTGTAGGGTCGTCCGACATAATCGCCGATTGCCCAGTGCCATCGGGCCCGCGGGCGGGAGGTCTCGGTATGGACCTGTCCGCTTGGCAACCGCAGCGCGGGGAACATCTGATGATCGTTGAGGTACAGCGCGTTGCCTTGGCCGAGCGAGCGTAAGTTGGCGAGGTTGGCGGTCGTGCGTGCTGCGGCCCGGGCCGAACCCAGCGCCGGGAGGAGGATCCCGATCAACAACGCGATGATGGCGATGACGACTAACAATTCGATGAGCGTGAAAGCGTTCCGCATAGTGGCTCCTGACGAGGGGCCAATCATAGTGCGATTGAGAATCAATCTCAATAGTCGTGGTCGTTTGGATGCGAAATTTTGAGAACTGGGTTCTGGTGCGGTTCCGGTTCAGGCTGCGATAGCATGGGGCATGGCATTTACACTCTCAATCGGTGATCAGGCACCCCCGTTTTCACTCCCAGCGACTGATGGCAACCAGCGTTCGCTCGCTGACTTTGCTGAGGCATCAGTGCTGGTTGTGTTTTTTACCTGCAACCATTGCCCGTATGTGGTGAACTCGGATGAGCACACACGAGCGCTGGTTGCGTCATTGGCGGGCCGAGGCGTGCAGTTCGTCGCGATCAACTCGAACAGCGCGAACACCTACAAGGAAGACGACTTCGAGCACATGGTCACTCGCATGGAAGAGCACGGCTTTCCGTGGGTCTATCTCCATGACGAGTTGCAGGATGTCGCCAAGGCGTATGGGGCGCTCCGCACGCCTCACTTCTTTGTGTTTGATCGAGACCGGAAACTGGTGTACACCGGGCGATCGAACGACAGCCCGCGCGACACGAGCAAAGCAACCACGGCGGAACTTGCAGATGCGATCGACGATGTGTTGGCGGGTCGACCGGTTCGGTTGCCGGTGACGAATCCGATCGGGTGCAATGTGAAATGGGACGGGAAAGATGCCCATTGGATGCCTGCTGAAGCGTGTGACCTGGTGTAAACGAAAGAGCAACTTCGCTCCATGAAAGGAATGCCATGACGATCGAGTTCGATTCGTTGGTGCTTGGCTCACAGATGGGTCAGAACAAGTCGGGCGACCACGCTTTGTGGCAAGCGGCGGTGATGCTTGAACAGTGGTACATGCTCGGCGTGGGTGAAGGTGACGATCTTTCGCCCATGTTTGCCAAGCATGAAGGCAAGACGCACTTGCTCGCGTTTACCGAAGAAGAGCGGGCTGAGGCGATGGCGGAAGAAACCGAGAAACAGACGGGCATGCCTGCAGCGATTCTGCATATGGAAGTACCGGACGCGATCGAGTATCTTCGAGCGCTCGATGAAGACGGGCAGGTCGCCGGGGTTCATTTCAATAACGGCATGTTTGCATTCGGCGACTCGCTGGTCAACATCATCGAGGCGTATAAGAAATACTGCGAATGAGACGGCGTTCATCCAGCGGTGAGAATTAAATCGCGTTGATTGGTGAACCAATGCTCGGTTCGTGCGACTGGTGTTCTCAGAACCCACATGGAACGCACACAGCGCGACATCTCGGAAGAATGGCTGGTCATTGAGGCCCAATGCGGCGATGCCGATGCTTGGGCCATGCTCATCCAGTTATGGGAGCGACGGATCGCCGGTCGCGTCGTTCGGCACTTGGGTACGCCCAATGCCGATGTTGTGCAAGATGTGTGGGTGTCGATGGCCCGGTGTCTGCGTCGGCTCGATGACGCCGCCCGGTTTGGCCCATGGATGTACCAGATCATTGACCGTCGATGCGCCGACGAGATTCGGCGGGTTTCGCGTGTTCGCAAACACCCTGTCGCGCAGCCGGTAGAAGCGCGCCAACACGATGACGACATTGAACTGCTTCGTGTGGCGCTGGCGGATATCAACTCAGAGCAACGCATGCTGCTCTCGATGCACCATGGCGACGGGTTGTCGGTGCGGGCGATCGCGTATGTGCTGGGTATTCAACAAGGAACGGTCAAGTCTCGCCTGTACGCCGCCCGCGAGGCGTTGCGCGAGCGACTTGAGCGATTGGAACGCACAAACGAATCGAAACAGAACGACTAAAGGAGGTTCATGATGGATGCTTTTGAAAAGAAAATCGCAGAAGCTCTCGAACGCGACGCCGCTGAGCAGTTTGAAAAAATGGGTGCGGATCAGTCCCTGATCGGCATGATGATTGGCGGGTTTCAAGGTCAACTGATGTGGTTGAAAGTCATCATGAGTTTCATCATGCTGATTGGTCTGGTCGGTGCGGTGTTTTGCACTATCCGATTTTTCCAGGCCGACGAACTTCGCGGCATGATGAGCTGGGGTTTCGGCTCGTTTATGCTCATGTTCATCGTGTCGTTCCTCAAGCTGTTTCTGTGGCTCGAAATGGAACGAAACGCCGTCGTTCGAGAAGTCAAACGAGTGGAGATTCAGATTGCCAGCATGAGCAATCGGATGTCGGCGTGATGGATCCGTGGCCACGAGAGGCCATTGCTCGCTGATGCAATGGTCTCTGTTGGCCAAATTGCGGACTTTGACATCCTTTTTAAGGGAGCGAATGAAGTACAGAGCGGATGGCACGACACTTGCAACGAATTCTTTTGGAGGGTCAGTCTGTCAGGCTGCCCCATCGTCTGAACTTCGCGCAAGACAGGGGAATGGAATGCACCGAATCGCGCTTTATACGATGGTTCTGCTCTCGGGTTCAGCATTCGGGCAGGCGTGGGAGTCGGCTCCAGCCCTCCCAACGGGCGGTGTCGCGAAAATCTATGCCGTCGGAATCAACGATGGTGGGACCATTTATGCCATGGGTGGAGCGCCGTGGATCAACGGCGAAGACGGGTCTGTGTACTCGTTGAATCTCGGATCGCTCAGTTGGGTTGAAGAGACCAGCTTTGATGGGTTCGGACCGGTCATCTCGCAAGGTGGCGGGATCGATTCGCTTGGGCGCATCGTCATTTTCGGCGGCACGAACACAGAGGCCATCGAACCCGCAGCGTCGTTCCATTGGACTCCAGAAGAAGGCCCATGGTTTGATCTCGCCATGCGTTCGAGTTCGGCGCCGGCCAACTATTTCGCCTATTGCACGGATAACACAGGTCGCTTGTATTCGTTCGGCGGTGGTGGGGGAGAAAGCGGCTCGAACCAGACACGCGTCGAACGATACATTGCGTCAAGTGACTCATGGCAGGTACTCGCGCCAATGCCTGTGGCTGCAGGAGATGCAGCAGCGGTCGATGACGGAACAGGGCACATTCTTGTCATCGGCGGGGTGTCCGCCAATGGCAACGATCGACTTACCGAAGTGCAACAATACAACATTGCGAGTGGTACATGGAGCACGACAAATGTGCCCGATCTGCCGGTCGCTGTTTCGGCCGCCAAAGCGGTTCGTGATACCAATGGCAAGATCTACCTGATCGGTGGTCGCGATGGACCGACCGGCAACGGGCAGGCACGAGATGAAGTGTTGATCTACGACCCGGGCATTGGTGCCTGGAAAAATGGACCTTCAATGTCAACGCCGCGTTACCACTTTGGTGCGGTCCTCGGTAGTGATGACTTCATTTACGCCATCGGCGGGGCGAACAGTACGGGTGGAACGAACACCGTCGAAAAGCTGCATCCCACAGACTGCCCTGTGTTCAATCAACAACCGGCATCAACTCAGCCATGGAGAGGTTCAACGCTGCGGCTTCAGGCGGCCGTGGTCGGGTCATCGCCTATTTCGCTTCAATGGCGGCGCAATGGGGTCGATCTCGCCAACGGCCCGACAGCCCACGGCAGTGTGATCTCTGGCGTGGATACCGACAGTTTGTCAATCGCCAATGCGCAGGCGGATGACTCGGGTAATTATGTGGTTGTCGCGCAGAACGCGTGTGGCACCTCGATATCAGATATCGCCGAAGTGAGTGTTCGAGTTCAGGTGGCCTTGCCCACGCACTGGACCGTGACAAGTTTGCATCCGAGTTATGCTGAAACCTCTTACGCATATGATGTTGATAACCGCGTGCAGGTTGGAAAGGCCGTGTTTGACACGCCCGAATACAACAATATCGACCACCCGATGATCTGGCGAGGTTCGGCGGCATCGGGTATCAACGCCACGCCGGCAGGCTCACAAGGGGGGGCGATCAATGCCATCTCTGGCGATACCTTGGTCGGTTGGTGGTGGAGGCCGTTCAATGTGGTCGGCGGAACAGAGTATTATCGTCGCGCCGGAATCTGGGATACGGTTGGCAATCACCGGTATCCAACCGCGACTGGGTGGGAATACCACTCGATGAGCGACACCGACGGTACCTGGCATGTTGGCAGCCAGACCAACCACGACGCATCGGGCAATTACTGGACACATGCGGTGATCTGGCGTGAGCCAACATTGGGGCCGATTGATCTTCATCCAACCGGATATTCCTCGAGTTTCCTGAGTGCGATGGATGGTGATGATCAGTTTGGCTCGGTCAATACGCCGTATCCTGCGCCGTCGCCGCGAGCTGCCAAGTGGTCTGGAACACGCGACTCGTTTGTGTCCTTGCACCCGGATGGCGCGGTCAATAGTGGCATCACTGGCGCGGGTGACGGACAGCAGGTCGGTGTTATCAATCGATGGAACAATCCGGTTCCGGGCGTTTGGAGTGGCACGGCGGACAGTTTCACGCCATTCGTCATGTCAGGTGTGACATCGCTCGCGCTGAATGGGTGCATGGCGGGCATGCAGTTCGGGGCTGTGCAGCATCTTGATGGCACGACGAGTGCATATCTATGGCGTGGTTACGCGGATGAAGGCGTTGATGTGGGGTCGTTTGCAGATCCCAACATCACGGGTACCAGTATTAACGGGATGGATATCGAGCCTGACGGCACGATCGTGGTTGTGGGGTCTGGGTACAACCAAACCACAGGGCGTCATGAGGCGCTGATGTGGCGAAGCACGATCGGTTGTGGTCCGGCGGACCGTGCCGAGCCGTTTGGTGTGCTTGATTTCTTCGATGTCGCCGCGTTTCTTGGACAGTTCAGTGCTGGGGATCCTGCGGCAGATTTCAACAATGACTCGGTACTCGATTTCTTCGATGTTGCTGGATACTTGAGTGCATTCTCAGCAGGGTGCCCTTGAGGCGAAACCTGGTTCGTCCTTTCTGACGCATCGGCGGGAGGCTGTTCTTCGAGAGAAGACGCCTCCCGCTCCTCTTTCTAACTGAATATGCGCACGAGTTGGTCGCGTGACCAGGTTACGCGTTGATTGTCCAGAGTTGTTCGAGGAGTTGGGCGTGGCTGTGAGCGCCCAAACGCCAGCACTGAATCTCGAATTTTTCGTTGGGTGAATGCACGCGGTCGTCTTCGAGGCCGTAGCCCATAAAGATGGTTTCGAGTCCGAGATCTTGCTTGAGGAGTCCTGCGACGGGGATCGAGCCTCCGGTTTTGATCATGGCGGGTTCGATGCCACACGCTTGTGCGACGGCTTTGCGGGCGGCATCGAGGGGCGCCGAGTCGGTGGCGCAGGTTGCGGGTGATCCGCCGCCGTGGTCGGTCTTTTCCCAGCGGCATCCTGGGGGGGTTCTTTCGTCGAGCCAGGCGAAGAACAAATCACGAATCTTGACATGATCCTGATCGTCAACAAGGCGGAACGACACCTTGGCGGTGGCGTGCGCGGGGATGACGGTTTTCGCTCCATGGCCGGTATAGCCACCAAAGATGCCGTTGATTTCGGCGGTGGGGCGTGCCCATTCGCGTTCAGTCATGCTGAATCCTGCTTCGCCGACCGAGGCTTCCGGCGGGAAGCCGATGCCTTTGAGGGCGGCTTCGTCGTCGATACCGAGACCTTTCCATTCGGCGCGTTCTTCGGCGGTCAGGGTTCGAACGCCATCGTAGAAATTCGGGATTGTGATTTTGCGATCGTCGTCCCAGAGTTGAGCCAGGATTTTCGAGAGTTCGTTGATGGGGTTGGGGATCTTGCCTCCCCACATGCCGGAATGGAGATCATGTGATGGTCCGTGGAGTGTGACTTCGGTGTATGCGAGGCCGCGCACGCCATAGGTGATCGCAGGTCGTCCTCGACGGAGCATGCCGGTATCAGAAATCACGCAGACATCGCACTTGCCGAGCATCGCTGCGTTTTGTGTAACAAATCGTTCGAGATTGACCGAGCCGGATTCTTCTTCGCCTTCGAGCAGGACCGTCATTCGAACGCCGCCTGCGACGGGTCCGCCGCTCTCTTTCCATGCCCGCAATGCTTCGAGGAACATGGAGACCTGTCCCTTGTCGTCGCAGGCGCCGCGTGCCACAATTCGTCTGGTGTCGGCTTCGCCTTGCAAAACCGGTTCGAAGGGGGGGTTGTCCCATAGATCGACCGGATCAACCGGCTGCACATCGTAATGGCCATAGAAGAGCACATGCGGCCCGGCGTAGTCTGGTGAGCCGGGGCACTGTGCGAGGACGACGGGGTGACCTGCTCCGGCGGGGTCGCCGGTGGGCATGATCTCGACATCGAGCCCGCTTTCGGCGAGGTGATCCCGAGCGAACTCGGCTGCGGTTTGGACATCTGCTTTGTAGGCGGGGTCGGTGCTGATGCTCGGTATTTTGAGCCAATCCATGAGCCTGCCGATGCAGGCATCTTCGTTGTCGTTGAGCCATTGAATTGCGTTCGCAGCGTTCGCGGTCGATGCCATGGTTGTGTCCTCGGCGGGTTGGTGGTCTGGTGGTTTTACGGTCTGGATTCAGGGATTGGCGTGCACTTCAAACGGCTCGCCCGGGGTGTAGCCGACCAAGTCGTACAGTTGTGCGCGTGTTTGCATGCGGTCGAGCAAAACCTCAGGCGAACCCGTCTCTTTTAGTTCGGCCAGTGCCTGTGTGACTGCGCCCATCGCCACGCGCAGCATGGTGACTGGATAGATCACGATGTTGTACCCCAACGCGGCAAATCGATCGAGAGCGATCATGGGTGTCTTGCCGAACTCGGTCATGTTGGCGAGCAGGAAGGCGTCCGGGTGTGCGTCGCGCAGGCGGTCGGCGAATCGAGCGAACTCGTCTTCACTGTGGAGGCCTTCTGGAAAAATCATGCTTGCGCCTGCCTGCATGTAGAGATCGGCTCGCTCGACGGCTGCATCGAACCCCTCGACACCGGCGGCGTCAGTTCGTGCACAGACAATGAACGCCCCATCGGAGCAATCGGACGCGGCTTTGGCAGCCCAGTTGATTCGGCTTTGACTCTGGTCGGCGGAGATCAGTTTTTTGCCATCGAGGTGACCGCACCGTTTCGGGAAGACCTGATCTTCGAGATGCAAGCCGGCGGCTCCTGACCGGTGGTATTCGATGACCGTTCGGCGGACCATTTCTTCTTCACCGAACCCGGTGTCGGCATCGGCGAGAACAGGCAGTTGCGATGCGTCGGCAACCTCGCGGATCAGCCTGCAGAAGTGCTCGAGCCCGAGCAGTCCGACATCTGGGACCCCTGCAGCCACGCTTGTCGCCCCGCCGGATACATAACAGGCCTCGAAACCGGCTTGTTTGACGGCTTTTCCGACGAGTGCGTTGAAGGCTCCGGGAGCCGCGATGCAGCCCGATTTCATGAGCGATCTGAGGTGCGTGCCTGGGTGCAACTGGTTCATGATCGAGTCTAGGGCATTTCGCTGATGAAGGCGGGAAATGGGGTTGCTCTGATCGCGTGTCTCACCTGGGCGACAAATCCGATATGGTGTAGTTTCAATCCGAGACTGATGGTGCGAAGATCGGTCGTCACGGTTTGAAACAGGCTATCGACTTCGACATCCGCTGCAGCAGTTTGAGGAAACACACCATGCTCGTTCGAATTCTTGTATCGCTTCTTTTGTGCACGCTCATCATGACACCCGCGGCTTATGCGCAGGACGAGTCTGAGCCTGTCGAGGAGTCTTCAGATGCTCAGCAGCCAGCAGACGAAACCAGTGAGGATGAAGCCGAAGAGGAGGCAGAGGAAAAGAACCCAGCTCGCGATGCCATGATCGCGGCGATCAAGGGGCTTCGGTTTCGCGGCATCGGCCCGGCACTGATGTCCGGCCGCGTCGGTGATTTCGCGATTCACCCGGAGAATTTCAGCATCCGCTACGCGGTGGTCAGTTCTGGCGGCGTGTGGAAGACCACCGATGCGGGTGTGACCTGGCAACCGATTTTCGACAGCCAGGGATCGTACTCGATCGGATGTATCACGCTCGACCCGTCAAACCCCAACATTGTGTGGGTGGGATCGGGTGAGAACAACAGCCAGCGCAGCGTTTCGTTTGGCGATGGTGTGTATCGCTCGGCTGATGGCGGCTCGAGTTGGAAGAACATGGGTCTTAAAGATTCACAGCACATCGGCATGATCGCGGTCGATCCGCGTGATGGCGATCGGGTGTTTGTGGCGGCGCAAGGGCCGCTGTGGAACTCGGGCGGCGACCGGGGGTTGTATCGCACGACGGATGGCGGGGCGAACTGGGAGAAAGTGCTTGAGATCTCAGAACACACCGGTGTCAACGAGGTGTTCATGGACCCGCGCGATCCGGACACCATGTACGCCTCGTCGTACCAACGCCAACGGCGGGTGTGGACGCTGGTCAATGGCGGCCCGGAGTCGGGGATATGGAAATCGACCGATGGCGGGGACACCTGGCGCAAGATCAACAGGGGGTTGCCCGGTGGTGACAAAGGTCGCATCGGCATGGCGATGTCACCGGTCAACCCTGATGTGTTGTATGCGATCGTAGAGGCTGCGGGCGGGTCTGGGGGGGTGTACCGCTCGGTCGATCGTGGTGAGCGTTGGTCCAGGCAGTCAAGCCATATGACGACGAGTCCGCAGTACTACAACGAGTTGGTTGCAGACCCGCATAATGTCGATCGGGTCTATTCGCTTGATACCTACTTGCATGTTTCAGATGATGGCGGCCGAACATGGTCACGGGTGCCCGGCAGAAATCGACATGTGGATGATCACGCTTTATGGATCAATCCGCATGATGAAGATCATCTGCTTGTCGGATGTGATGGAGGCATTTACGAGTCGTGGGATCGCGGTGGTGACTGGCGGTATGTTCCAAATCTGCCGGTCACCCAGTTCTATCGTGTCGCGGTCGACAACGCCGAGCCGTTCTACAACATCTATGGCGGCACGCAGGATAACTCAACACTTGGCGGACCCAGTCGTACCTTTGAGAGCCGTGGGGCGGCGAATGCGGACTGGTTCGTTGTTGTTGGGGGAGATGGGTTTGAGCCGCAGATCGATCCGACGGATCACAACATTGTGTATGGACAGTGGCAGCACGGCGGGCTCGTCAGGCATGATCGCAGGACAGGTCAGAATGTGTCCATTCAACCACGCCCGGCACCCGGGGAGGATCCGACGAAGTTCAACTGGGATTCGCCGCTTTTGATCAGTCCGCACGCTCATGAGCGTTTGTATTTTGCAGATCGACGCGTGTGGCGGTCAGAGAATCGTGGCGAGGATTGGGTCGCTGTCAGCGGGGATCTCACACGAGGTCTCGATCGCAATCAACTTGAGATCATGGGCAAGATTCAGAAACCCGAAGCGATCGCCAAGCACAACTCGACATCCATCTGGGGCAGCATCGTCGCATTTTCAGAATCGCCTATCGTCGAAGGGCTTCTCTATGTCGGGACCGATGACGGGTTGATCCAGGTTAGCGAAGACGGGGGGGACACCTGGCGGAAACTCGAGGTTGAAGCAATCGAAGGTGTGCCCGAACTGACTTATGTGTCATGCCTGCGCGCGTCAGAGACAGATGGCGATGTCGTCTTTTTGACGCTCGACAATCACAAAATGGGCGACTTCAACCCATATGTGTTCAGGTCCGATGATCGCGGGCGCACATGGGTGTCGATCAAGGGGGATCTGCCCGAACGCAACATTGCGTACGCGATCGTGCAGGATCACGAGAACGCCGATCTGCTGTTCTGTGGTACGGAATTCGGTGCCTATTGCACGATCGACGGCGGCGAAACCTGGATCAAACTGAGCGGCACACCGACGATTGCGGTCCGCGATGTCGAGATCCAACGGCGCGAGAATGACCTCGTGATCGCGACCTTTGGTCGCGGTTTTTATGTACTCGATGACTATTCGATGCTGCGTTCACTCGATGAATCGCTGTTCGAACGCGAGGCTGTGATCTTTGAAGTACGCGATCCGGTTCTGTATCAACAAAGGTCGCAGTACGGCGGCTCGGGTGGTAAGGGATGGCAGGGCGCGACGCTGTATACCGCACCCAATCCGGGATACGGTGCAAGTCTGACATACTATCTCAAAGACAAGATCAAGACGCCCGAAGAGGTGCGTAAGGAGAAGATCAAGGAAGATTCGAGGGACGATGGCGTGTGGGAATATCCGACGATCGACGAGATCCGCGAGGAGAACTTTGATCGTGAGCCGCGTGTCTTGCTGGTCGTGCGCGATGCGGAAGGCCGCGTGGTGCGGCGCATCGCCGGCAGTCGACATAAAGGCGTTCACCGAACAACCTGGGATCTTCGTCTGACTTCGCATCGTCCGATTGAGGCTTCGCCACAGTCGGTGAATTCGTGGTCGGGCCGATCGAGCGGGCCGTACGCGGCACCCGGCAAGTACACCGTTGAAGTGATGAAAGAGTTTGAAGGCGTGGTCGAGGCGCTCGCGGGACCAACCGCGTTTGAGCTTCGTCCGATCGGGTACCACGATCTGACGGCTGCGGATCGACAGACGATCCGCGCGTTCCAGGAGAAGGTGGGTGTCTTGCAGGGCGAGATCATGGCCACCATGCGCGTGATGTCGGATGCAGACACACGCATCGCGAGCCTTCGACAGGCCATTCTCGATACACCGAACGCCGATCCGAGTTGGCTCGAGCGCGAGGAAGTTCTGCGGTCTCGCATGAATGAGTTGTCCATCGAGATGCGTGGCGATCCGGTCTTCGGGCAGTTGTTCGAGCCCAGCCCCCCCTCGATCTCCGGGCGTGTGAGAACTATTGTTGGCCGACTTTGGGATTCGAATCTGGTTCCATCGCAGAGCGATCGTGATCAATACGGATACGCCGCCGAGGGGTATGTTGCAGTCCTTGCCAAGTTGCGGACTCTGATCGAGTGGGATATTCCTTCGCTCGAGCAGGATCTGGAAGAGGCGGGTGCTCCTTGGACACCCGGCCGCTTGCCCGATTGGGAATTCAAGCCCTGAGGTAGATTGATCAAAACAGCCTGCGCCTCGGATGGCTTCGATTGAGTTGGTGATCGGACGCACTGTGTGCGATGGTTAACGGACATTTGCTCAAATTGTTTTGATAATTTGGGCATCATAATTGTGCTGTGCCGCGAATAAAATCGTGATATAGCTTGCAATATCTCAGACAGAGTGTTTGAGTCGGTGATTGCGGGGTACGCTGAAGCGACCGTGGGCTCGAACTCCGATGAGGAGGGCCGAGGTCTGGTTATGAGGTCGATAGAGATTGCCAGTATTTGATTCTGGCTACTGGAGAGAGATATGAAAAAGTTGATGTGCTTGAGCATTGTTGGGTGCGCGGCCGCTGCAAATGCTGGAACGGTCAACAGAATTGACCTGTTGATGTTTGAGGACAACGGCGTCGATCCTGCGATTGTCGATTTATGGGTGGATGTAGTCGACGCCGGGTCGAATGTGGATTTCATCTTTCACAATGACTCAACAGATGGGTCGGTCGCCAATATCTACTTCGAGAACAACTTGTTCTTGTCGAACGGCTCCATCAACGGCGTGACGGGTACGGTCGCATTTGCAGAGGGGGGTTCGCCCGGTACACCCCCAGGCACGATTGGTGCATGGGGCGGCAACATGTTTAGTGCGTCTGCCGACAATCCTGCTCCGACCAATGGAATCAACCCGGGCGAAACACTGACCATTCGATTTGATCTGGCCGGTTCGTTTGGTGATCTGTTCAACGCACTCGAAGACCCGAGTGGCGATAATGGGTTTCGTATCGCGCAGCACGCAATCTCGTTTGGTAGTCAGAGCATTTGGACCACCAATGTGACCGTGCCAGCACCGGGTGCCCTGGCAGTGCTTGGTCTTGGCGGCTTGGCGATTCGCCGTCGTCGTTGATCGAATAACGCATTCCTGAATTTGTGCGATCGCATCACTCGTTGATGCGATCGCTTTTTTTTGGCGGGTGAATCAGTCTCCGTCAGGTTCTTCCGCGTTGTTATCGCTGCGTTCAAACTCGCGGATTGAACTGACGACTTCTTTAGCGATGACATTGGGGACGAGAAATGTCAAACTGTACTGTTCGATGAACCAATCACCATTCTTCCGGGTGAGTACACCAGTACCACGAAGTGTGCCGTAGGATTCGTTGGTGAGAGTCTCATCAAACCATGCGGTTTTTCCGCCTCGACTGATCTGGATATGGCGCTGCGTGGGTACATAGGTCCAGCCTCGGCCCTCGGAAAAATAGGGCTCGCAGAACGCTCGGAACTCGTCTCTGGTCCATCGTTCGGTTGCGTCGGTCCCGAGGAACACACCAGTGGGGGCCATGCGCCCGATGTAGTCTTCGAGTGATGCGTGTGATGCTGCATCGTGATATGCGTCGATCGCATGTGCAACGCGATCGGTCGAGACTTGGTGCGATGAGCAGCCGACGAGGAATGATGCGGCTGCTGCACCGAGTGCTTTGGTGCGAGAACTGAATCGCGATGGTTGAGTGGTCATGCCACCAGTTTACTTGGCGTGGTGCGAGAGTGCTGTCAGGTCACGATTTTGCACAACGCGTTCCACCTCGGCCGGCTGCACACCCAGGTTCTTGAGTGCGGTTGCTGCCTGTTTCCAGAGTCGAGTCGATTTCTTGTCATCATCGAGTGCGAGATAGAGATCACTGACGAGTTCGCCGAGTTTGTTGGCGTTGAGGCTCTCCTTGTTCTGGTAGTAGCGGTCAACGATCTTTTTTTGCGTGCTGGAGAGGTCGGGTCGTTTAGCCATGGCTGATTGTTGCACCGCATCAAACGAATGGAACGAATCGGTGTCCTGGAGCGACCAGAAAGATGAGTCATCGGCCAGTTTCCTGCGTGCCGTTTGTCTTCGGTTGCTCGGGCTGATGCGTCAGCAGTGTTGTGCAGGTGGAAACAGGATACCTGCAGTGATGTGCGCGATCGATCTGTTTGCGATGATCGCGGGTGGTGAATGCAGCCGGTGTGCACTAGAGAGTGCGCACTACTTATGGGGGGTGCACCGATACCTAAGTTGTGCTGTTGATGTAGACCGCATAGCCCGAAGGCAAATTGAATCAGGCTGCGTGTGTCTATGCGGGGTTGCACGCTGCTTGATCGTATCGAACGCCATGTTCGCGCGCGCGCATGCACGGCGGACAAACGGCGGCTGGTTCAAAAACGAGAAAATTTTAAACCTGATGTTTGCAACGACTTGCGCGCCGCATGGAGTGTGTCAAGGGCGGTGATTGAGCGCACGGCGAAGGGATTGGTCGCAAGGGTAGAGCCGCGAGAGACAGTCGGCTCGGAAGGAGACCCGGACCATGTCTTACCGGCTCGAAGCGTTTTCCAGCGTCGGCCTCGATGAGGCACTCATCACGCTCGTCATCGACGAGCATATCGCGGGGCGTGTACCCCGCCTTGAGAAACTGTGGGCGTACTTTCGGAATTCGCTCGAGCCGGTTGGTCGTGGTCTTGCACACAGCCCCACCTACAGGCCGGCGCAGCAGCAGGGGTTGCCCCAGCGTTTGATTGGGACACCCGATGCTTCGATCGATGACCGAGCGCGCCACAGCCGTGAAGTCGTTATCGAGAATGATATCGGGTGGCGTATCGAAACGATGGTCGACTTCATGTTCGGGAAGCCGGTCCAGATCCTTTCGACTGCACAAGATGAACCAACTCGGCGGACAATCGAGCGAGTTCTGGATGCGGTGTGGGAATCATCAGGCGGCATCGGGCTGCTGCAAGACATGGCGCTCCTTGCGCATATCTATGGCTATGTTGATCTCGCTATTCGTATTGACGAAACAGCACTGCGCACCGTTCGATCACTGGACGAATCGACAGATGCGATTGCCGATGTTGCTCGGGCATTCCGGATCGAGGTCATCGAACCGACTCGCGGCATCCCGCTTGTGAGCCCGGATGATTACCGTTCGCTCGATGCTTACCTCGTGCACTTCGAGCGTGAGATCAACGAAGTGACGACGAAGCCGAAGCGGCGACGATCAGTCATCGGGCGCGCGACGCGCCGAGACGATGGGCCTCGTCGTCGCGTCGCAACCGTGACTGAGATCTTTGGGAAGGGCGTGTGGCAGCGATACCACGAGCAGGAACTGGTCGACGAATCGATCAGCCGATTGTTGCCCGATGTCGTCCCGATTGTGCATATTCAGAATCTCGCGCAGCCGTTTCGTTATGAAGGTGTGAGCGAGGTCGAGCCGTTGATTCCGCTGCAGGATGAGTTGAACACACGGCTGTCAGATCGGGCAAACCGCGTGACGATGCAGAGTTTCAAAATGTACCTTGCGCGTGGTCTCGATGGCTTTGACCGTGTGCCGGTTGGACCCGGGCAGGTGTGGACAACAGACAACCCGGATGCATCGATCGAGGCATTTGGCGGCGATGCCGAATCGCCGGGTGAGTCGGCGCACATCGACGAAGTGCGAGAAGCGCTCGACAAGATCAGTGGCGTTCCGCCGCTCGCCGGGGGGGTTGTGCGGGCGAAGATCGGCAATCTGTCAAGCGCCAATGCGCTCAAGATCACGCTGATGGGCATTCTCGCAAAGACCGCTCGTAAGCGTGTGACCTATGGGCGCGGTATGCAGCGTGTTCACGAGCTCGTCCTGCGATCTCTTGACGCTGCGGGGATTCTTGAGACTGCCGAGCGCGATCGAGATACGCGATTGGTGTGGCCGGATCCATTACCCACAGAAGCAAGTGAAGAGGCCGAGACTGCAAAACGCAAACTTGAACTCGGTGTCCCGAGCGAGCGCGTGCTCAGCGAACTGGGATACGCACCGACGGATCCAGGGATCGAGTGATCGAATCAAGCAACCAGGGCGAAGTTTGTTCGCTCGCAATATCGAAGGGGGTTCCATATGGGTGTTGAAGGTAGTGGCGTCGGAGAGCCTGAGGGGGGCGGCCCGGTGCCGGGAGGTGAAGTCATCGGCGTGGTCGGATCTGTTCCGAGTGTCAATGAGGACCTGATCTGGCGAGCGCGAGCAGCTCGTGCAGAAGCGCAGGTTGAAGAACTCACCGCTCGCGTGCAGGAGATCGAAGGGGAGTTGGAGATGACTCGCCGCGAAGCCGGGCGAACGGACCAGCGTCGAACGCTCGAACTTGAACTCGCACTCGCCGAGGCAGTGGATATTGAAACTGCTGCACTCGTCGGCGAGAGTGTGCTCGGGCAGATGGAGGAGCCCGATGTCCATGCTGCGGTTGCTCAGATGCGACGAACCAAGCCGTTTCTGTTTCGTGCCAAGAAGGCACCGAGCGCGTTGGGTGCGCGCGTGTCGACCGCCGGTGCGAGCACGATTCTCGATGAACTGGCGGATGAAGCACGAGTCTCCGGTGATCGGGGAGCACTCTTGAAGTACCTGCGGGCTCGTCGTTCGAACTGATTGTGAAGCAAACAAGTCTGGTTAGAAGGAGATCGAATCAATGACATTTACAGGCAAAGCAACATATGACAGCGGCGTGGGTCTTGACGAACTCGCGGAAGATGTTTCTGACATCATCGGCATCGTCAGCCCGTTCGAGACACCATTGCTCGACCATATCGGCGACCCAAAACGATCGGCGACGAGCACGGTTCACGAGTGGATTGAGGATTCACTGTTGACCAATATTGGGCAGATCAACCAGAATACCTTCGCACCCGATCCGGAGACGGATACGAGTGTGAAGGTGGATGACTCGTCCATTTTCCAGATCGGTGACCTGGTGCGGCCAGCGGCATCGAGCGAGGTCATGTTCGTTACCGCCATCACAAGTGGTACGAACACGCTGACCGTGGTGCGTTCATACGGGGGGACTTCACCAGCAACGCTCGCGAACAACATGATACTTCACATTTTGGGAAATGCTGCTCTAGAGGGGGCGGATGCTCCGGACGCTCGGTTTACGCTGCGTACGCGCCGACAGAACTACACACAAATTTTTACAGCCGGGATTGAAGTCAGTGGGTCCATGCAGGCATCACGCGCGGTCGGGATTGCGGATGAAGTTGACTATCAGAAGCAGGAGCGCATGCGTGAGATGTTGCGCGATCTCGAAAACTGCGTGATTAACGGCGTTGCACCGACGGCCGATCAACAAGGTTCCTCGAGTACGCGGCGTTCGATGAACGGAATCATTCACTCGCTGCTTTCCAATGTGTTTGAGCCGGGCGTGGGGACCATTCCGTCAGGCGGCGGCGCGGGCGATGAACTCGATGAAGTTGTTCTCAACGCAGCGTTGAAAGAAATCTGGGACAGTTCGTCCGGCGCGATTGACACGATTCTGGTCAACGGAGCACAGAAACGCCGCATCAACTCGTTTGCCACTGGCTCGCGGGCGTATCTGCCTGAGGATACTTCGTATCGCAACATGGTCAGCACCTACGAGAGCGACTTCGGTGTCTGCAAGGTAATCCTCAGTCGATGGATGCCGACGAACAAGGTGCTGTTGCTTGATTCGTCACGCCTGCAGGTAATGCCGTTGCAGGGGCGCAGTTTCCACTACAAGCCACTTGCTTCGACCGGCGACGCAGTCAGCGGGCAGGTCATTGGAGAGTACACCCTGGAAATCAAGAACGAGAGTGCGCACGGCCTGTTGGATGAACTCGCTGTGTGATATCACTGGTTGTCGCGGGGTCGGGGGGCTCGCGTGCGCTTCGGGCGGGGGCACTGCCCCCGCCTGGAGTTTTAGTTGACGGGAAACAAACTGGGTCGTCGGAATCACCCGGGGGGACGCAATGGCATTTACACAAGATAGAGACTTACTCATTCTCGAACCAGGGCTCTTTCGAGAAGTCATGTGGGTTGGGCAGCGATTGGTGAGTGGGACGGGGACAGCATCCGGTACCGCACTCACCATGACCGCACAGGATGTGTTGTTTGATGCAGCCGAAGTTGGAACTGGTCGCGTGGTTCTCGTCGATGGCGCTGCTTACGAGGTGGTTGATCGAGTATCAGGCACGGTCCTGACGATTTCTCGACTGCGAGGTACTGCGGACGATGCAGCCATTCCTGTGACCGGAGCGATCGGTGTTGAGGTTGTCATATCAACATTTGCGCCGCAAATAGAAACCGTGCATCGACAGGTCATGCGTATGCTGGGGATCGAGCCGGACATCGCGCCAGAAGACGGTGATGCGAGTGAAGCATCGATTATGAATCGAACCGCGGTTGCACGGCTGGTGGCGCTCGGTGCGATTCATCAAGTTTATGCTGCAGCCAGTTCTACGCTTGGAAGTGATAGCCCCCTGGGGCTGAAGAGCACATTTTATCGCGAGCGGTTTGCGAGCGAGCGACATCGAACCGTTGGCGTGCTGGATCTGGATGGCGATGGCAAACCAGATGCGACGCGAAGGCTGAACATCGTTCAGTTTATGAGGGGGTGATGTCATGTTGATCTTGAATCCCCAGCAAGTCACTTTTGATGGCGTTGACTGGCGTGAGGTTGAGTCAATAGCCGTCGACCGGCTTGGTCATCGACTGGTGCAGGAGTGGAGTGATGAAGGCCCATGGATGGTGTTTGTTGATGTTCCTGAACAGCGCCTTCGCGTTGTGCTGCGACAGCGCGTTGATGAAGGGGCGCTTTCGAGCCCGACACCTGGAGACGCGGGATTGCTTCGATTTGAAGCGGCGCGATCGAGCAGCGATGCTGGGCGCGTCAGTGTCGAAATGGAGGCCACGATCGGGGAAGTGCGGCACGATCTCACACGCAATGGGGGGGTCAGGTCGATGGTCCTTTGGGCGGTGTCAGTCGATGGTGCAACAGACCCGGTGACGGTGGAGGGTCTCGCATGAGTAGTTCATTCAAAGGACTCGATTTGTTTGGCTCCGGACCACACCGGTTTCATATGGCCAAGCAAGGTCTGTACATCGTGGCGTTACGCGCTTTCGCAGATCCATCCATCCCAGGATCTGCCGCGTTCGGTGATGTCGAACTTGAAGTCATCGTGCGCGGTCGGCTCATTGCAGCGACCGAGTCGGCACTCTGGACGCTACGCGATGCGATTACGGCGCAAGCGACATTCTCGCCCATCGCTGGGACCCTGATTGATGCGCACGGACGGACCTGGAACGACATGACACTGTGGTGTTACGAAGAAGAAGATCGAACGGATCGTGGGCGCGAGATTTCAATCGCCTACGAGGCACGCTTTCGTCGATTCGTGGGTTCCTGACGATTTCTTCTACAAAGCGTACGCCCGTTGGGCGTATTCTCGCACCATGCGTTCGGTCGTGAAGTGCGACGCGTTGAGCGCGATACACGCCTGCATCATTTCAATCCATGCGGCACGGTCATTGTAGTAACGAGGCAGGATCGCGTGTTCGAGTTTGCTATACATGTCTTCAGCGTGGGCTGCGTCCATTTCATCAGCGGGTTGCGTGCGAATGTCATCGGCGAGTTTGCCGATGCCCCAGCCTGTCTTGCCCTCGACCCATCCTTCAAGCCACCACCCATCGAGTGTGGACAGTGAGGGCACGCCATTGATCGCAGCCTTCATGCCGCTTGTGCCGGATGCTTCAAGGGGGGGCCTCGGGTTATTGAGCCATACATCACAACCTGCGACGAGTTTGCGTGCGAGATCGATATTGTAGTTTTCGAGGAATACGCCGGTTGCCGGGCTTTTTAGCCGAGCCAATGCGTTGTGCACTTGTCGCATAATCTCGCGGCCGGTGCCGTCGTGAGGATGCGCCTTGCCGGCGTAGATGATCTGGATTGGTCCGACACGCTCAGCGATCTGCTGCAAGCGGTCCGTGTCAGCCACCAGCATGCCCATACGCTTGTACTCAGTTGCCCGGCGTGCAAAAACAATCGTAAACGCCTCAGGATCGAGCAGCGTCTTGCCTTCTGTCCTTGCGAGAACCTCCTGAATCAATTCGTTCTTTGCGGACATATGCGCTTGAAACAAAGATTCAGGCGGGATCCGACCCGCCAGACGAAGTTCGGTGTTATTGGTGCGCCATGCTGGCGTGAATTCATCGAAGAGCGCTCGCATGTGGTCGCAGGCCCATGTTGTCGCGTGAATCCCGTTGGTGATACCTGCGATGTCATAGCCTGGGAACATATCGCGCGAGACTTCGCCGTGTCGTCGAGCAACGCCGTTGGCAAACTTGCTCAGATTCAACGCCATCAGCGTTGTGTTCAAGACACCAGGTTCGCCGTACAGGTCGGGGCGATGAAAAATAGGATGATCGCCGATGATTGCTCGCACCCGCTCGATGTCAAATCGATCGTGCCCCGCCGGCACGGGCGTGTGCGTGGTGAAGACGCACTTGCGCTGGACATCAATCATCGCGTCGGCATGAATCTCGGTCGTTTCGTTTCGGCACAAGTACTCACTGAGCAAATCGACCGTCAGAAAGCACGCGTGCCCTTCGTTCATGTGGAAGCAACCGATGTCGTGTCCGATCGCACGAACCATCCGCCGGCCTCCGATACCGAGAATCGCCTCCTGCTTGATGCGGTGATCTGTATCGCCGGCATACAGCCGCTGGGCAATGGCGCGATCATCGGCGGTGTTCTCGGGCAGATCTGTATCCAGGTAATACACAGGGACCACATGGCCGGTCACGCCCACGATGTTCTGGCGGTAGGCGCGAAGCACGACTTCGCGCCCTTCGATAGGAACCACGATGCGCTGGCTCATGAGCTGAAGCATCTGCTCGGGTTGCCACTCGACGGGAACTTCCGTCTGTGCTCCTTGTTCGTCGAGCGATTGGCGGAAGTACCCTTGCCGGTACAGCAGCGTGACGCCGACCATCGGCAGTCCAAGATCGGCTGCTGCTTTAATGGTGTCGCCCGCGAGCACGCCGAGACCACCCGAATAAGTCGGAATGGACCCTTCCAGGCCGATTTCGAGCGAAAAATAGGCAATATCCTGACCGGTTCGTAGCATGAAGCACTCCTTGAAGAGGATCTATCGGCTGAAAGTAGGCACGATCGTTGACGAACAGTATTCTGGTGTCCATGTCAAACGCGTCCATACTCAGAGCGTGCCATTGTTGCGGGCTTGTCCATCGTGTTCCGCCGATTGGGGTGCGTGACGAAGCGTTTTGCGTGCGATGTGCGACCCGCCTCGCGGTCAAGGCTCATCCACGGTCGCGATCACGAGCTGCGGCATTCGCAGCAGCGGGGCTGGTCCTCTATCCACTCGCGGTCGGGCTGCCGATCATGCGCATCGAACAGTTCGGACAGGTGAATGCAACGAACATCTGGTCAGGTGCGATCGGGCTTCTTAGCGGCGGTGAACTGGCAGTGGGGGTTGTGGTGTTCCTTTGTTCCATCGTCGCGCCAGTCCTGAAACTCCTGGCGATGCTGGCGTTGTCGATGCCCCGCTCGCTCCTGGGGCGCAGGCACCGGGCGATGACCTATCGGTTTGTCGAGTGGATCGGCCGGTGGGGGATGGTGGATGTACTCTTGGTAGCCGTGCTGGTCGCGCTGGTCAAACTTGGCAGCTGGGCCGAGGTCGCGCCCGGACCGGGGCTCATGGCGTTTGCGAGTGTTGTGGTGCTAAGTGTGTTATCGTCAGCGGTGTTCGAGCCGCACGCGATATGGGAGGATGACCGTTGACGCAGGAACCACCAACCCAGTCAGTTACACCAGAAGTGCCCGATGCGGTCATCGTTCGCGGTGCGCGGCGATTCAGCGCAGCGTGGCTCTTGCCAGTCATCGCGATTGTCGTTGCCGGCGTACTCGGGTGGCAGGCTTGGCAGCAACGAGGGGTTTCTGTCTGGGTCACTTTCCCAGATGCTGCCGGGCTCCGTGTTGGCAACGATGTGATCTATCGCGGTATTTCAGTCGGCACCATTCGTGATGTACGCCTCGCACCACAGGGAAAGCGAGTCATGGTCGAAGCCATGCTCCGCCCCGAAGCCGCGCCACTCGCTGTCGAGGGCTCACGCTTCTGGATCGCCAAACCATCAGTCAGTCTGGCGGGAGTCACAGGGCTCGAAACGCTCATCGGGCCGACCTACCTCAATGTCTCACCAGGGCGGGCAGAGAATGCAGAGGCATTTGTCTTTGACGGCCTGCCAGAAAAACCCGCAGATCTCAGCGATCAGCAAAAAGGGCTTCGGGTGGTCCTGCGTGCCGCGAGACGCGGCACCGTCTCCGTCGGTTCGCCGGTGCTCTATCGCGATGTCGCGGTCGGTCGTGTCGAGGAGGTTCGCCTTGCACAAGATGCCCGGTGGATCGAGATCGACGCGGTGATCATCGATGAGTTTGCACACCTCGTTCGTTCGCGAACAAGGTTCTTCAAAGCCAGCGGCATCGGGATCGACTTCGGTTGGTTCGGAGGCCTCAGCGTCCGCGCCGAATCCCTCGAAGCACTGGTCAGCGGTGCGATCGGGTTCGCAACGCCCGAAAAAACCGGCGAACGCGCCCGAGATGGCGATGTCTTTGATGTCGCCGACGAACCCGACTCTGACTGGCTCAAATGGGACCCGGTTCTGAGCGATGAGGGGGGGTGATCATTGCAGATCCTCCTGGTTGCCATTCTTGTCGCGATACCTGTCGCACTGGCGACTGTCGGCGTGACGCTGCTTTTTGGTTTCAAACCAAACCTTGTGGTCATCTCGTCAGTGACGGCTGTTTGCACAACCATCGCCGTCTCGAGAGTGCTCGATAGTTTCATAGGAGCCGGAGAGGGCCGCGCGACCAATGATTCAAGTGACGACCCAACGGAAGTCAATGACCGAACCAACGAGTGCCAGTAGCGGATTCTGAGCCCTTGGCTCTCTAAGGCTCTATCCAAGTTGGATTCGTTGCATCGGATTCCCAACGCATGAACTCGCCCAACATGTTGGTGGTATAAATGGTCGTGCCGTCTGGCGACCACGCCAATCCCCAGAGTTTTGAATCAACTTTCGATTCGTGAAGGAGGGCGCCCTTTGCGTCGTAAATAAGAAGTGCGTCAGAGGTCGCTGCGAACCGTGTGCCGTCCGGATTCCATTGAATCTGACGAAACTCAGCGCCCGGTCGTTCGAATCGGTGTTTCAACGAACCATCATCAGCGCGAAACTGAATCTCAGGCGCATCGCCAAAGTCATGGTTACCGTAGTCACCAATGACGAAATACGCGCCACTCGGGTGCCACGCAGCGCAGAGCAGCAAACACGGCCCGCGTGAGTTCGGACGGTGAACGATTGTGGTCGGTTCAATGGGCTCTTCCTGCGAGAAGTCATAGAGAAGCACAAACTCGCCAATGGCGATGACCTTGTTCTCGCTTGGGTGCCATGCGACCCCAGTGAGGCTTTTGCCGTTCTCAATCCTGTGCTTGTAAACCAGTTTCGGTTTGGCCACATCGTCGGCCACATTCCACACTCGAATCGCACCGTCATGACCTGAGATCGCAACCATGGAGCCGTCATGATTCCAAGCTATGCCTCGAGCACCCTCGTCCGTTTCAAAGTGAACAAACCGCCCGGTATCGAGATGATAGAGTCCTGTTGATTCAGGTGGCCCTGTGACGCCGAGCCAATTTCCATCAGGTGAGAATACTGCTGCCGATCCAACGATCGGGGGGAGAACACGCCCTCGTGTATTCGGTTCGAGACCGTCTGTGTCATAGAGCCACTGTGTGGGTAGGCCGCTCGTCGCAAGCAGGGAACCATCTGGCGAAACATCGACGGCCCAAAGAACTGGAGGCGGCTCGGTCCGGGCAATCGACACCAAGACCAGAACGAAGATCACGCTCAATATATGGTTGAGTAGTCTCGTCATCCATAGACTATAGATGGTGCCTGTAGGAAAACGGCAAAGCGTCATCAAACCAACGGAGTCTCGATGCGCGAGAACGCGCGATCGAGAATGCCTTCACTGGTCGGTACTCGCCAGGTTCAGCCGTCACCATGAGTTGGACAGACCTCCGTAAACAGCCGTAGGTATTCGGAGACATCCCAGAAGTCGAACTCTCCGAAAGGCTCCGCGAGGTCTGCCATCGGGTCTTCATTCGAGTAGTCGTTCAGGAAGTGAATGAGATCGGCAAAGTCGATGATGCCATCAGCAGTCCGATCGGCGGGCGGGGTGTCAATCACTATGTTCCACCACACATTACCGAAAAGAGCCATTCGCTTTTGCTCATCGCGGACCCAGGGTGTGTCATCCTGAGCCTTGGCAATCAGCACATACTCGCCCGGCTGTAATTGCAACTCACAGAGGTCGTAAATGAATCGACCTTCAGACCCGGGGATGACATCGAATCCAAGTTGCCACCACACATTGAGATCATGACCAACAGGTTGAACAACATCGAAGCTGAAACTGTGGCCGTGTCCATGAAACTCGCCTTGCGGAGAGTGAGAGTCAATCACACGAGCACCGATATGCGAAAAATACACAAGTTCTTCGACCGATGGCATGTTGAACTGCCGCCCGAGCGATCGCATGAGTGAGTTCACGCTTGGGCGGAAAAGTCCAAAAGACGAGTACATTGCCCCTTCCCATGAACCGACGAGACCATCAAACTCTGGAAAAGACTCGCCGATCCAGTCATGCCACTTCGTTTCGAGTGCAAGTTGGTCTTCGGCATCGTAAATCGAAGCATTGGTACGAATCGTCTCCGGTCCGGTATAGGTTGTCGGGCCTCCCGTTTGGTACTCGTCGGCAAGATGGCCGAACGCATGTCCAAACTCGTGCAAAAGAACCCAGTCAGCGGCGCTGTGTCCTGCCGCCACATAAGAAATGAGTTGGCCGAATGAAGCTGCTCCTCCGTATCTGGTCGAGTTACACAGCACAATCACTTGCTCGTCCCCAGGTGCGAGCGACGATATCGATCGAATCTTTGACCAGTCGCCACAAATAGCCCGTTCGATGCCGCTGCACCAATAGCCGGTGTCGAGCGCAGTGTCACGATCGATACCTTCAACAGGGTCGTTGTCGATACCTGACTCATTTGAAATGACATCAATTCGGTGAACATTGAAGTGAGATCGGTATGTCTTAAATGGTTCTTTGTCGAACATGAACGCGATTTGCTCATTGACCTGGGCATGGAATAGGTCAAGTTCGTCTTCCGTATACCCATCACCCATGAACACAATGTCAACCCGGTTGTCCGAGCGTCCGCTATCAATAAGTGTCTCGATGTTGTACGCCCCGCGCGATTGGGCTTGTTCGGCGGCGTCGAGAGATTCGAGTGTGGGGGGGTCGATTGGCATGTGAATGACATCGCCAGCGAGATGGCCATTCTCACCTGGATAGCAGACATGAATCGTGTCGATCATGCTGTCTTGCGTTTGCGCAGCAAGAGAATTCTGAACGATCAAAACCAACGCGGAAATACAGAACGGTCGTCGGTGCATTATTTACTCCAATGGCCTTCAAATGCGAAAGGCTCATAGCGGGTGATCAGCGGGCGGAAAAAATCCGAACCGAGGTCAAACCACGCGTTCCGATTAACCATACTGCAACATTGGTCCTACTGATCCACGAATCTGGAGAAGTAGCGCCATTCGAAGAAATGCCGTGTGAGTAGGAGAGATCTTCACGCGCCATCAATCATTGTGTACATCAGCGTATTAAAATCAATCTCGCCCGTCTCGACCCCGAGTCGGCGCAGCATGTGCATTGCCTGGGCCCGGTGATGGATCTCGTGAAACGCCAACTGCGTGAACACATCCGCCGGTGATGCCCGGTACACGAACGCTCGGCCCTCGTGCTCCGTCGTACAAGTCATCTCCGTCAGCCAATCCGCAACGCCGTCAAGATCCCGCCGAATCTGCGTCGCCTGAGCGGTCCATACCCGTTCGACCTCGGCAAACGGCAAGGCTGACGCGGTGGTCACTTCAGGATCACGCTCGGGGGGGAGTGTCCCGAGCGGCTCCGTGCGCCCGATGATCCGCTGCATGTAGCACCACTCGGCCGCCATCATGTGGTGAATCGTCCGCGCCAAAGAGCCCAGCCCGATCGGGTGCTCCGTGCGGTACTGCTCATCCGCAAGCGGCCGGACCCACCCAAACAGATGAGCCCGCGACTTGATGAGGTAGTCATAGGTGCGTAAGGGTTGCATGCCAAAGTGTACAGCCAACCGAGTCACATGGCCAAGACTATGCACGACCACAAACGATCTCTCCCAACGAGCCCCGACCGTCAGGGAGGCGGTCTCTCCAACTCAATCAACACCACACGCCTCTCTCAACGCCGCGATATCAATCTTCACCATCGTCGTCATAGCCGCAAACGCCCGATCCACCGTCGCCGGATCATTCATCAGGTCCATCAGCATGGTGGGGGTAATCTGCCACGAGAGTCCGAACTTGTCCGCGAGCCACCCGCAGGCATGCTCCTGCCCACCCTCGCCAAGCCGCGACCAATAGTGGTCGATCTCATCCTGTGTCTCACAGTAGATCATCAGCGAGACACCCATCGAAAACGAAAAATCCGGCCCGCCGTTGAGCGCGACATACGGCTGCCCGTCCAACTCAAACGAAATCGTCATGACTTTCCCAGCCATACCAGGCACGGATGCAGGAAAATGCGTGGTATCCACAATGCGACTGTTGGGAAAAATCCCGGTATAAAACGCGACGGCTTCCTCTGCCTGATCATTGAAAGTCAGAAAAGTGGTGATTGTGGTCATGCGGATCAGTGTACAGTCCTCTTCGAGATCCGCAACAGCCGAGCGTAAGTGGGAAGATGCGCACGCCGCGGCTATTGTCGTGCACTGAATAAAGATGGAATATACCCGAAAGGATCGCTCTATGGCTCAACGAATCAATGTGAAGACGATGTTTGCTCTCCTTATCACCGCGACCGGTACAGCGTGGGCGCAGGACGCCGCTCCGGTCGATCAGGCTCAGCCCGTCGCGCAACAACCGACTGAGGACAAACCTGCCATCAAGTTACTTGACGCAGGCAAAGGCGACAAGTTTGAACTGCGATATGCACCAAAAATTGGACAGTCGTTTCTTCTAACCATGTCGATGGACACATCGATGGAGTTGTCGATGGCCGGGCAACAAATGCCGGCACAAGACATTCCGACAACGACCTCAACCATTCGTATAACAACCACAAAGATCGAAGGTGACGCGATTCACTACGCAATGGTGGTTGAAAGCATGAGGGCAGAGGGGGGTCCGATGGCCGAAATGCTCAACGGCATGCTCAAGTCGATAAAGGGTGTCAAGGGCACGGGCATCATGAGCGACCGCGGCGAGAATCGATCGATGCAATTCGAAGCCCCAGCCGGCCAGAATCCGATGATGGCTCAGTCCATGTCGTCAATGGAAGACACACTGCGGAACGCAGCCACATTCCTGCCACAGGAAAAAGTAGGGGTGGGAGCCAAGTGGCAAGCAGTTTACACGATGGATGCTGACGGCATCAACATGAAGCAGACGATGGAGTACACGCTCGGTTCATTCAACGATGGCGTGGCAAAACTGGAAGTGAAGATGACCCAGTCCGCCGAGCCGCAGTCAGTGACCAACGATCAACTGCCCCCCGGCATGACGCTTGACCTGAAGAGTCTCAAAGGAACGGGCAAGGGGACATCGACGATCAACCTTGGGTGGTTGGTCCCGTTGGAGACGGCCGGAACGAGCACCACCACCGTCGTCATGTCGGCAGCCCAGATGGGTGAGATGTCGCAGACGGTGTCAGTTAAAATCGACATGGCGAGCAAACCCGTCGAGTAAATCAGATTGATATGGTCACCCTTTTGGGTGGCCATATTTTATCAAGTATCGAAACGGGCTCCCCGAGTCTGCGGTCACAGGCAGTGAAAAGATCTGCAGGGAATTCCTTGCAGAACATTGATCCGGTTGTACTTTATTGGGACGAACCCCTCTGTTCGGGCGGTATCGGTGGGCTCAAAGATCTATTGAAACAGGAGAGAATCATGAAAAGTGCTCGTATTGCGTTACTGGCATCAGGACTTCTGATCGCTTCCGGCGCCCAGGCTGACATCGTCCGAGTCGAAATCCTTGGTTCGGTCGATTTCAATGTCATCGGTGGCGACCACGCGGGCATCCCAAGCGGCGCACCCGTCATGATGGCGTTTGATCTGGACTCAGATGACTTTGTCGATAGCGGGTCATTCCCGACGCGCGGGTATTCCATCATTCTCTCGTCCTTCGTGATGACCGTCGGCGGCGCTGGAATCACCATGGACGATCCGCAGCCATTCGGACCTGCGTACTTCGTCCTCCGTGACAATGACCCCGCGGTCGATGGGTTCCTCATCTCCCGCAATGTTGACTTTCCGCAGCCGGTCGGTGTGCATGTCAACGGCCTGACACAAGCCCATGAACTCGACTTCCTCGCCACTTATGGCAACACCACCACGCTGTCCTCGCTCAACATTCTTGATGCGGTGGGTTCCTACGACTTCACGGGTATCAGCGTCTTTGGCTGGGGCGTTGGTCGCTTCGGCAACCATGGGGCTGAGTACATTTATGAATCGATGACCATCACCCGCGTCCCGGCTCCGGCATCGCTCGCGCTGCTCGGACTGGGTGGGTTCGCCATCCGTCGTCGTCGCTAAGACGGCACAATCAGACAATGTCTGTTGAATCGACACCCGCGGGAAGCCGCGGGTGTTTTTCATTGTCCAGATTGAGGTGCTGGGGACTCCCTCGCTGGCGCTTTGGGCTCGTTGGGGCAACCCTAGTGGTCGCCTTGCCATTGTTCGCCAGCGGTGACAGGGAAGGAGAATCGGTTGGATGCGATGGGGATGTCGCAGGTGGCGAAGGGTGTGAAGGCGCAGGGCGGGCTGTAGGCGCGGTTGAAGTCGAGCGTGATGGTGCCATCCTGGGGGGGCAGGTCGATCAAGAGGTATCGGCCGACGGGGTAGGTGGTGTCGCCGCTCGTGGCGTCGGCGAAGCGGAGGTAGCAGGTGTTGGTGCCGCCTTGATAGAGGGCGGCGTTGACCTGATGACTCGCGTACTCGAACTGGGCGCGGCCGACGATGGTTGTGGTTTCCTGGGTGTTGATGACGGTGTCGACGGTGGTGGTGCTGGTCTCGGGGACGAACCGGGCGGTGATGCGCCACGCGGGGTCGGCGGGGTAGCGGTCGATGCCGGTGAAGGTGGTGCGCGTCTGGGCGGCGGCATCTTTGATGCGTACGGCGAGGCGGCCGCCACGGACGATGACATAGAAGCGGATATCGCCGAGCATGAGGATGGTCGGTGAGCCTTCGGCATCGATGCGGAGGCGGCGGTCAACGGGCAGGCCTTCAAAGGTGAGGCCGGCGGCGGGTTCGAAGGTGACGACGCGGCCGCGCACCTGCATGGTGCCCACGATGTCGCGCGGGAAACCGGCGTAGTGGATCTGGGCGTCGCGCGAGCGGCCAACGGTGTTGGTGCCTTCTTCGAGCCAGAGGAGGCCGACGAGCGAGAGCCAGCCATCGGGTGCGGTGAGTTTGTCGATGCGTTCGGCGTGCCACGCGTCGGTCGCCGCGGTGAACTGGTCGGGCTTGGTGGTCGATTCGGCGGGCACGGCAGAGCAGGCGGGGAGGACAGCGAGCAGCAGCAAGATAGTGAGCGTGGGTCTGGGCATGCCCTGAGTGTAGCGGACGGCTGGCTGCCATGGGCAGGCGGTCAAGGGAACGGAAGGCATGAGACCGCGTCCGCTGTACCACCATTCTCAGGTGGGGGATCGGAGGAGATGGGTGGAGTCGAGAGCGTCGTGGCTAGACAGAGCCATAGCCATGCAACCTTGGCAGACGGGTCAGGTGTACGAATGTTGAATGACTGGCTCCGGTCAGTCCCGTGCCAGGATCCCTTTGACGACGGCGCGAAGCTCCTCGAGCTCGGCTCGGAGCATCCGGTTCTCGATCGCAAGCGCATCGATCTGACTCTGCTGCTCTTGGACACCCTGGACGATCACGGGAACGATGGCCGAGTAGGCGATGCCGAGGTCGCCGTCGGGTCGCGCCTGCACAACCTGCGGCAAGATATTCTGGACTTCCTGTGCGATGAAACCTACCTGGTTTCCATCTGGGAACTGCTTGTCTGGGAAGCCAGCCCGGTCCCAGTCGAAGGTGACGCCGCGGAGTTCGAGCAGCGTGTCGAGAGCGCCGTCCATGGGCGTGACGTTGGTCTTGTAACGGGCATCGGATGTGTTATTCCAGGGTTGATTCCCGCCCGCGAGGCCGGCCGCGTAGAACGCCCAGGTCTGCCCGGCGGGCTGGTAGGCGACCATGTTGAATCCGTCGGTCGCGGGGGGGCCGCCGATGCCAATGATGCCGTTGGAGGCGATTTGGATCGCGTTGACGACTGTTCCCGCTTGTTGCGATCGCAGGATCATCCCGATGTTGGATGCACCAGAGGTGTCGCGAGCCTGGATATACGCGGTTCCGTTGGCTCCGTCGCCTTCCAAGGCGTGCAGGCGGAAGTCGCCCCAGCCGTAATAGGCGCCGTTGACATGAAGGCGCTCCTTCGGATTGGCCGTGCCGATGCCGACGCGACCATCTAGAAGAACGGAGACTCTTCCGCCGATGACATTTGGGGCGTCGATCTGGAAGAAGCCGTTGGCGTTTTGCCGATAAGAGCCATTTGAATAGATGACGCCCGACTGATCGACCCTGAACAAGGTCGTGTTGTTGTTGACGTTGCGAATCAGCAGTTGGCCAGAGCCATCGGGGTTTCCTAAGCCGCTCGTGACTACGTCGTATCCCTGGTTCGACGACGCGTTGAACATCCTGAGCGTTGTTCCATATGTGTTACCTGAATTGAATCGTGCCGCGGCGCCCAGCCCTTGAACATCGAGACGCCAGTTTGGATCTGTCGCAATGACGCCGATACCGACGCTGTCGACGAACGAAGAATTGCCGTTGACCGACAACAAGTTGGTTGGTGTGGTCGTGTTGATCCCAACACGGCCGAACTCATCGATGGCTATGCGGGGCCCCCCGCCCGAGCTGTCCACAAACAGCAGTTTGCCAGAGCCGTTGGCATTCCCGGGTCCCGTGGAGATCAGGTCGTACACCCGTCCTTCGTCACTCGTGTTGTTCAAACGGAAGCGGGTCCCAATCGTGCTCGATGATTGGAGCAGCAGCGAGCCTTGTCCGCTCTGCGAATCGATATTGACTTTGAATCCGGTCAGCGAACTTGGACCGAAGTTCGCCGAGCTTGACTGGTCAAAGAACATGCCGCGAGTCTGGAGCGCGAAGGGTGCCGCGTCAATCTTCTGACGCGGGGCGAGCGTGGTGAACGCGCCAGCGCCCGCCGGCGAGCGGACGGCGATCTCCAGCCAACGGGAACCGCCCATATTCAGATTGACGCCATCGAACGGGCTCGGTCCGAACTCATCTGCTGTGTTCAGGTCGACAGCGAACAGGCCGTTGACGACATCGACATTATTGAGCGCGACGACTGAACCGATCATACTGCCATCGACTGGCGCGTCCCAAAGTGTGAACTCGAAGTCAGCGGTGTCGCTCAGCGGTGCGCCCGCGACATCAATCCGGCCTTGGTAGTTGAAGGTATTGACGGATTGAGCCTGAGCAAGGCTGGCACATGCCAGCAGCGCGCCAAGAGACAACGCGACCAGTGGATGACGACGAAGACGGGTATACATGGCGAATCTCCTCCAGATGAAAGCGAGCGCAGACTGCATCACACCGTCTGCGCTCGCTTTTATCGCGAGGATGAACCATCCTGACGAAGACAATGTCTTGCATCAAGCCGCACGGACAATCGAGAGGTTACTTGAAAGACGGCCTTGAGTCAATGAGGGCGGTCTGTCGCGAATCAGAAGAGCAAGCGGCAATTGTGCTTGGCGTGTCGAGCGATGTGCATTACACTGGCTCCCCACGGATCTCGCGATTTCTGCACTGTGAGCTGAGGAGGAGAGATGCTATGAAGACGGGATTGATGTGTGGCTTGGTTTGCGGGCTTGCGGCTGGCAGTCTGGGGGATGTCCTGAACGGTGGGTTTGAAGAGCCGAACCTTGGCTTTCGGACGGTCCTGAACGGCCAGACCTATGGCGACTGGACCTGTGCCGGGCCGACAGATATCGAGTTTGTGCTCGCAGAAGATCGTCCCGCGTTACCCGGGTTGCTCTTTTCGGCGTTCGAAGGGCAATACTGGATCGATCTTGTCGGGGCCAACTTGCCCAGTGCGATTTTTCAGGATGTCAATGGTCTGGTTGGGGGGGGTCTGTACCAGATTGACTGGGCCCAGGCTGGCAATGTGTGGGGACCGGATGCCGCGTTCACGATGGAAGTCGTCTGGAACGGACAGGTTGTTGCTTCCAACACACAGACGCATGGCGGTTTCGACGGGAACAACATGAACTGGCAGACGCGTGCGATCCCGGTCATCGCGGTGGAGGGGACGAACCGGCTGATGTTCCGGGCGGCGAGCGGCGGCAATGCGCGCGGGCCAGCGCTGGATGCGGTTGCGCTCACACAGATCGTGTGCGCCGCTGACTTCAACCGCGATGATGTGCTCGACTTCTTTGATGTGCTGGCGTTCTTGAACGCGTACACGAGCATGGACCCGTTTGCAGACATCAATGTCGATGGTGCGTTCGACTTCTTTGATGTGCAGGCGTTCCTCGCCGCGTTTGCATCGGGCTGCCCGTAATAGAGTGCCATCGATTCGAAACCAGTTGAACTGTGCATGGCACTTGCGTTTGCCCGATCGGTCTGATGCAAGGGAAGGGCTCCCTGCGACCCCTATTTTGGGAGCGGGCGAGGTTCGCAGACGGGCTTTGGTGGCACGGGGGAAGGAGATTTCGGTGCCACCCCGCCGCGGGTGTGGACATGCCTTGAGTCGAGGAGGCGGCAGGCGGCCAAGGGGACGGGCGTTCAGTTGCCGCACCTGCTGTCCCAAGGCGAGCGGGTGGGGGATGGCAGACAATGGTCAGGTCGAGAGAATCATGGCGATGGTCCGGCTCGTGGGCACCCGGCCGGATTTCGCTAGGTGGATGGAGTCCTGGTTGTTACCATGTTTCCAAGATCAGCTCTGAGTTGCAATCTCAGGGGTCCGCTGTGGAGATTAAAAGAAGGAGAGAGACCATGCGTCGAGTGTTCACCAAGGCTTTGATGTGCTTTGCTTTCCTGCCAGCCTTGGCATCGGCCCAGACGCCCCTCGGCACCGAGTGGACCTACCAGGGCAAGCTCGACTTTACGGGCGGGTCGTTGGATGGCACCGCAGACTTTCAGTACACCTTATGGGACGCCGCGACCGGCGGGAACATGGTGGGCTCGGTTGTCCCGGTCGACAATGTAACCGTCGTCGATGGGCTGTTCGCGGTCGAGCTGGACTTCGGCGCGGCGGCGTTCAACGGCGAAGACCGCTGGCTTGAGATCGCGGTCCGCAGCCCGGCTGGTGGCGGAGCGTTCACCACGCTCGACCCTCGTCAGCCGCTCACGACCACCCCCTACGCGCTGCAGACGCGGGGGATCTTCGTGGACGATGCCGGCAAAGTGGGCGTCGGGACGACCTCGCCGGCGGCCGACATGCATGTCGCGGGGCAACTGGCGCTCGGCGACGGGCTGCGCGACTTCCGGATTCGGGAAGTCACGCCGTCCGATCCGTGGGGCGACCTGATCGACTTCGGAGGCATCGGAATTGGCAGCACATCGGGCGGTTATCAGCAGATGATCATGTTGACCGACGGGAGCTCAACTCAGCCCATCATCACGGTCGCCACGAGTCCGAACAGCGGGGGGGATTGGCATCCTCGCCTGCAGCTCACACAGGCGGGTAATCTGACCTTGAATGGAAATCTGACCCAGAACGGAGAGGTAGAGCTCAGCGGCGGCAACTTCTTACAGAGTGGTCCAAACGGTTCTCTCAATGTCAGTGTCGGTCAGTGGGCAAGCAATCTGAATCATGGAGCGATTTACTTATTCAATAGCGGCGGCAACGCCAAAATCTCGATGTGGGTGACTGAAAGCGGACAGGGCCGAATCGCGTGCGACACTTTGAGAGCCGACAATCTTCCCAACATCGGCGATTTCCGCAACATGCAGTACGACGAAGCCACCGGCAGAATCGGTTGGGACACCTCGAGCCGGCGCTATAAAGAAAACATCCAGACGCTGTTGGACGACTTCCATCGCGTCCTCGACCTCCAGCCGCAGATCTACACGCGGAAGAACACCGAGCACCCGGGCCGCTGGGAGATTGGCTACATCGCAGAGGATGTGCACGACCTCGGGCTGACGCGACTCGTCGAGTACGACCAGCAAGGCCGCCCCGACGGCGTGAACTACGAGAAGACCGTCCTCTATCTCAACGAGGTGCTCAAGGACCAGCGCGACGAGCTGTCAGAGCTGCGTCAACAAAACGCGGAGTTGGAGGCACGGCTGGCTAAGATCGAGCGACTGCTTGAACGCTGATCCTCCTTGGGGAACAGCTCGCGATCCCAAGGCTGGGGGATGTCGATCGCGCAAGCGCAGAGCGTGATGAGACCGAGTCAGATTGACGGTCGGGTCCTCCACAGTTTGGCGTGTCATCTTGAAGGTGGCGTGATCGCGCTCATGCTGGGGAAGGGTCCCCGGCGACCCCTTTATCGGGAATGGGTGTGGGTGCTGTTGGTCTGGCGAAGCACACGGCTAGGAGCAGGGCGGTGACGGCTCGTTGGGCGGTGGAACGGTCGCGGTCGGTGTTGAGGCGGCTGGCATTGAGGATGTTGTTCAAGGTTTCGACGGCGGCGGTGCGGAGTTCGGCGGCTTGCACGCGGGCCCGGGTGGTGGCGACGCGCTCGATGAGGGCGAGTTGAGCCTGAATGTGCGGCGTTTCCATCCATTCGGCGATGGCGAGGATGGTGGTGTTGAATTGGGCGGCGATATCGCCGAGGTCGCGGTGCGAACCGAGGATGGTGCCGAGGAGGTGGCGTTCGTCGGTGCCGGGGAGGATGGATGGAGAATCTGGAACAGGGTTCGAGGTGTCGCACGGGTTGGGTGACACGGATGCATGAGGGGGAGCCCCCTCCGGCCTCGGGGACTCGGCCACCTCCCCCGTCGGAACGGGGGAGGGAGGAATTGCCGTTGCTTGTGCTGCGGGCTCGTTGGGGGCGTTGGGATTGTTGGGATTGTTGAGTTTGTTGGGCGGTGCAGCGAGGTGGTGTGGCGTTGCGATCATGAAGCCATCATGCGCGGTGGGCGGGCGATTGCAAGGGGGAAGCAGGGGAGGGGCGCGAGGCTGCGCGCGGGTGTGGCAGATGAGACGGAGATTGTGGTTGACTGAGGGAGCACCGAAGTCCGAAGACGGACTTGCGGTGGCACGGGTGTAGGAGAGATCGGTGCCGCCCTGCCGATTGCAAGGGGGAAGCGGGGGAGGGGCGCAAGGCTGCGCGCGCGGGTGGGAGGTAGGTGGGAGATTGTGCCACTGACTTGTCGGCAGGTCAGTGAGACGGAACACGGCGAACACACTGACCCGAAGACGGGTCAGTGGCACGGGACAGGGGCACCCGGCCTAGTTTTCCTCAGGTGAATCAAGGGTATCAAATAGTCGATCAATCTCGGAATCGCTACCGACCAAGTCGCCCCCACTAAGTCCGCCCGTCGGGTATTCGCAATCGAAATCTGGTTCATCGCCGTTTAACTCATCGAGTCTCTGCTCAAACATTTGGTGTGCGTCTTCTCGGTCCAGGTCCCACCAACGCAGAATGTCTTCCAGAACCGCAAAGGAGTCGATCAACTCTTCAGCTGAATCTGACTGGTCCAAGATAGCGTCTAGCTCACAGGAGCAAAAATCATCAACTTCGATTCGCGACCTGTCGATCAACTCATCGTCAAACTTAAACAGAATCTCAGTGTCAAAAATTAACTCGCTCCAAGCAGTCCAAGCATCAACGTCATTCTGTAAGGCAACTTGCGAGGCCACCCATTCAATGATTTGCGAGATGAATTTCAGGTGTTCAGAATATTGAGCGGGATCAGCAATCAGCACAGCCGACAAGAATCGAGCAAGCCCTTCAGGTCGAAAATCGTTCTCGTCGCATGTTTGCCAAAGATTCTGAGCCAGTGATAGTATTGTTGAAAAAACTTCTGTTGAGTTCACATCCAGAGCCCAACTGCACGCCCGAGCTAATCTGAGTCCAATATCCCTGGGTGGGAATCGATAGCGACTGGCACTAGACCATCCCCCCGAACTCAAATATAATTGCGAAGGTTTGGATCGGATTACTCGTTCAATTGTATTTACGAATTCAGGACGGTTGAGAATACGCTCTTGCGCGCTGCCAGATTTTTTCCCGTCTGTCGACAAGTGAATCAAAAATTCAAGCTGCTGAAAATACTCACACTTCATCAAGAGTTGATTGATAATGTATGGGTCTTCGGCGATCCGATTGTTCAAATAATCTTGGATAGAAGGATTGTGGAATGAAATGGCCGTCTCTTCAGCCGGCCCCGACCCGGTGCTATCCGTGAGCGTGAACGTTCCTTCGCATTGACGGAGCGCCGCTTGAAAACGACTTCTCGTTTCATAAGTCACTGGTTCATTGTTCTTCAACAAAAAGCGAGCCCAAGCGGATTGTAGGACAGTAACACTTGTGCTAGGTGATAATGTAGCAAGGCAGTAAAGTAGTGCTCTCGAGTCACTGTCTATTTGATTATCAAACGCATGTTCCCAGATCGTGTGCGGGAATCTGAGTTTTTCAAGAAATGCTGGACCATATTCTGAAGGCAATACTCCGGAGGGACCGGCGCCGGTCGTCATCCACTCCACGATGCGCGGGCTAAAGTTGTCGTGATCAATTATTTGACGATGCGTCCGGGAACGGACTAGCTGAGAAATTGATTCCGAGTCGACCCCGGAAAAATAGAGATGATTATATAACAATCTCGCTTTTTGAGCCCGCGAATAATCGTCTAAAGCGAGTATGCATTTGGATAAGCCAACGGAATGTGCGTCAAGAGGCTCATGAAGGCGTTGGGCATCTTTTAGAATGTACTCGCGAGTTGTGAAAAGGACTCGAAGATGTCGAGACTTCCGAGCTTCTTGAATAAGTCGTGCAATGCTAGAGTCTTCGTTCTTACCAAGGCGATCACCGAGACTTGTGCGGCCTAAGAAATCATCGTAGTAAAGTAGTTGCTTCTTTGAAGCATCAAGAGAGCGAAAAGCTTCGCGTATGTCATCGCGAACTGCGACGAGTTGATACCCATCTTCAAGGTGGCGTAGAGCAATAATTTGGGCAAGCGTAGTCTTCCCGATACCCGGTATGCCAGATATGATGCAGACATGTTCATTTTTCAAGAGCTGAATGGCGCGAGAAAAGGCTTCGGACTGGACGAATAGGGATAGCTTCTGCTCAATATCCCTCTTCGTCATTGCGTTCCAAATGACACTTGCTGTTGCAAAAATCGAATTTAGCACTTCCGCACTCGTGAGCCACAGTTTGTAGTGTTGTCGCTCAATGTCTGGATTTTGGCGAAGAAGCGCTCTGATTTCATCAGCACCGTAAATGTCGGATATTGATCGACAATAAGGATCTAAAAGACGCGCGAGTGATTCTTTCTTGGAGTATGTCAACTCCACCGAGGTGCAAACGATATACCGTGACGGATTGAGCTGCTGAAGTTTCGGGAGTTCTTGATTCTTCAGTGCGCTTGACAGCTTGCTGTAACCAGACTTCGCGAAATGCTTGCATTGAACAATCGTGCCGCCGTTCGCGGATTGCCCATGTAGAAGATCAATGCCCCGGTCGGGGCCTTGAGGGAATGACTGAAACCGTAGTTCTAGAGCCTTGGTGAGCAAATCGCAACAGAGGTCTTCGAAATCTGCAGCTGAAAGGCCAGCAAAGGTGTGGTTAGACACAACTACCCCATGTACTTGATGATGTCATCCCCGAACTCCGAGCACTTGCGGAGGGTGGCGCCTTCCATTTGGCGTTCGAAGTCGTAGGTTACCAGTTTGGCTGAGATCGCACCTTCGATGCCCTTGACGATGAGGTCGGCGGCTTCCTGCCAGCCCATGTGTTCGAGCATGAGGACGCCGGAGAGGATGACGGAGCCGGGGTTGACCTTGTCCTGACCGGCGTACTTGGGGGCGGTGCCGTGGGTGGCTTCGAAGATGGCGTGGCCGGTGTCGTAGTTGATGTTGGCACCGGGTGCGATGCCGATGCCGCCGACGCAGGCGGCGAGGGCGTCTGAGATGTAGTCGCCGTTGAGGTTCATGGTTGCGACGACCGAGTACTCGGCGGGCCGGGTGAGGATCTGCTGGAGGAAGGCGTCGGCGATGACATCCTTGATGGTGATGGTCTTGCCGGTCTTGGGGTTTTGGAGGGTGTGCCATGGGCCGCCGTCGAGGGGGGTGGCGCCGAAGTGCTTGGCGGCGACTTCGTAGCCCCACTTCATGAAGGCCCCTTCGGTGTACTTCATGATGTTGCCCTTGTGGACAAGGGTGACGGAATCGCGGTTGTGGTCGATGGCGTATTGGATGGCGGCTTTGACGAGGCGCTCGGTGCCCTTTTGACTGATGGGCTTGATGCCGAAACCGGTGGTCTTGGGGAAGCGGACCTTCTTGTAGCGTGCTTCGAAGTTCTTCTTGAGGAGTTTGCGGAACTCTTCGCAGTCGTCGGTGCCGGCTTCAAACTCGATGCCGGCGTAGATGTCTTCGGAGTTTTCGCGGAAGATGACCATGTCGGTGAGGTCGGGGCGTTTGACGGGGCTGGGAACGCCCTTGAACCAGCGGACGGGGCGGAGGCAGGTATAGAGATCGAGGATCTGGCGGAGGGCGACATTGAGGGATCGCATGCCGCCGCCGGTCGGGGTCGTGAGCGGGCCTTTGATGCCGACGAGGTAGGTGCGGAAGTCTTCGAGTGTTTGCTCTGGAAGCCATTCACCGGTTTTGTTTTTGGCTTTTTCACCGGCGTAGGTCTCGTGCCACGCGATTTTTCGTTCGCCGTTGTATGCCTTTTCGACTGCGGCATCGAAGACGCGGACGGATGCTGCCCAGATGTCTGGTCCGATGCCGTCACCCTCGATGAAGGGGATGATTGGGTGGTTTGGGACATTGAGGCCTGATTCGGTCTTGGTGATGGGTGCGGCGGCTGCGGTGGTCATCGGTTTTTCCTCATTGAGATCGTGGAGGTTGTTTTGTGTACAAGTTGGGCATGTTGCCTTGGTGAGGGCGATGATAGCGTGTTTGGGCGGTTGGTATGAGTTGGATTGCGGGCTGTTTTTGCGTGTTGGGCGTGTGATTTTGGGGTGTTTGGCGGAAGTGTGGGCGGATTGGCGTGTGAGCGTGATTTGTGCCGAATGGTGTGTTGGAGTAGGAATTGTTGGGAACCTTGTGAAGTTGGGGACGAATCGATGGCTGCTGGCTCGCCTGCGGCTTGGAAATGCTGTAGACTAGAGGCACTTGTGGGGGCATCGCGTGAAAGCGCGGTGTGAGTAGAACCCGCCTGAAGAGCGTTTGTCGCACGACGGCGAACGAGCGAGTGCTAGACCTTGAGCAACCGATGGAGATGAATATGCGTGGACGGAAAATGAGCCGCCTGAGCGTGACAAGCGTTATTGCTATCGCTGGTGCGGCGTTAAGTCTGACATCGGTGTCATACGGACAGGCGACGCAGCCTGGTGTTGGCGGCGAAGCTGCACCTCCTGTGAGGCTGGAAGTGATGTACAACGGGTTGGCGAGCGACTTTATTGTCGATCATGCTGACGCTGCATCGAGCCCGGCGAAGCGCTCGTGGGGTGCGAGCGGGATTGAAGAAGAGGGGTACACCATCTTCAATCGCGTTGTTGTGCGTAGCGACAGTATGAAGCGTGTTCAGAACGCGTTTCAGCAGACGCTGCAGACGCTTTCGATGCGTGCGCCTCGGCTTGAGATGTCGCAGGATGTCCCGGGTTGGGTGATTGTTGAAGTCGATACGGTTCGTGAAGCGGTTGCGATCGCCCGCGGGCTTCGTTTGAGCGGACAGTTCGATTCTGTTTCGGTGGAAACCGATGAGCCCCGTATTCCGCATGACCTTCCGACCGATCCGTTGGTTGCCAATCAGTGGCACCTTGAAAACACGGTGAATGTGGGCGATATCAATGCGTCAGCCGTGTACGACATGGGTATCACGGGCCGCGGTGTCACCGTCGGTATTCTCGAGTTCAACGACGACAACTTCCAGCAGGATCACCCTGATCTGGCTGCAAACTGGGCTCAAGGCATCTCGATGGAGACGGTTCCATTCTCGACTTGGGACAGCCAGACTCACGGGACTTCGGTTGCGGGTCTGATTGCGGGTGTTGCGAACAACGGTATTGGTATTGCGGGTGTTGCGTACGACTCGAAGTTGGCACGCCTTCGCAACGGGACGATGTTGATTCGTGGCCGTGCGTTGCAGTGGTACTACAACGGTATTCAGATCAAGAATCACTCGTGGGGCCCGGCCAATCCTCCTGGGATGCTTCCGGCGCATACGGAAGCGGATTATGTGTTGGACGCGCTTGAGCGCAGTGTTCGCTATGGCCGACACGGAAGCGGTGTGATTCATGTGTTCTCATCGGGCAACGACGGTCCTGCAGATCGCGTTGACTACTCGCCACTCGCATCGCATCGTTGGACGATGGCGATTGGTGCAGTTGACGAGAATATGGACATCTTGCCTTACAGCCAGGGCGGGACGAGTCTGCTCGCTGCTTCATATTCTGGACCGACGGGTGTGAGTCCGTTCCGCTCGATTCAGACGACGGGTAACGACATTCCTGAGCCTCCCGGACCGCTCGGCGTTGATGAGACATACATCCCGGATGTGAACGGCAATGGTGCTGGGTTCAATGGCACGAGTGCGTCGGCTCCGATTGCAGCCGGTGTATTTGCCTTGATGCTTGATGCCAACGAGTTCCTGACTTACCGCGACATTCAGCACATCATCGCTGATACAGCGATTCCTGTGAACTATGTGAACCAGTCGATCTACTTCTTCGGTCCTGGGCCGTTGATGGGTGAAACCTGGTGGCAGGTCAATGGTGCATTCACGCGTCACAGCGATGAGTACGGGTTTGGTGTGATCGACGCTGAAGCGGCGGTGACCGCTGCGATGAGTTGGACGGGTGTTCCCAATCAGCGTGTTCTTGATACCTATCCGTTGATCATTGGTGAGACGGTGCCTGCAGCCGAGTTTATCGAGTTGCCAGCGGGCAGCGGTATGTTTGTGATCAACACTGCGGCGTTCTATCCCGGTGCTTCCTTCACGACGACCTTCTGCGTGAAGCCTGACATCAAACTCGAAGCGATCGAAGTCGAAGTATCGTCGACCGGCGGGTACGGCGGCGATCTTGAAATCGTGTTGATCAGCCCGCACGGTTCGGTGTCGCCACTGGCGATTCCGCGTGCAGACTCGGGAGATTATTCGAATTACATTCTCACGACACTCAAGCACTGGGATGAACGCAGCCCCGGTGAGTGGACCCTGCGTGTGACGGACTTCATCCCGGATGGCCCGTTTGACCCGACGATGGGTATTGTGAACCTCGCGCCGTTCATGCTTGACGGCATCCCCGGTGCCGGGCAGAAGGGTTTCCCGGCGTTCCGGGTGAAGATGTATGGCACGGATGTCCCGAATCCCGAAGCATATCTCTGCGATCCGAACAACCAGAACTGCCCGGGCGATATCAATGGCGACGGCATCGTCTCGCCGGCTGACCTTGCGATGTTCCTCGAACTGTACAACAGGGGTGATCCATTCGCGGACATCAATGGCGACGGCACGGTCAACTATGATGACCTGCTGCAGTTCTTTGGTTCGTTCGTGCCCGGCTTCTGCCCGAGCCCGGATAACGACGGCCCTGGCGGGCGCCCGATCCCGGGTGGTACCGGCAATGGCACACCAATCGGCCCTGGTGGATGAATCGATTGTGACTTGATTTCTCAGGGACGACGCACATGCGTCGTCCCTTTTTTATGTCATGCATGCTGCCCGCACCGTCGTTTTATGCTCTGGTAGGGGGGGCTCTCAGCCGATATCAACGAGCCCGAGTGCATCGCCGTAGGTGTGTCGCAGTCGACGACGCAGGATGACATCGGCGGGCGAATCGAGTCTTGGTGACCGCTTCACCCAACTTGCTGCGTCTTTGCTTGCAAGTTTGAGCAGTTCAAGATCGCGCGACAAGTCTGCGACTTTGAGCGCCATATCGCCCGCCTGGCGTGCACCGATGAGTTCGCCCGGGCCGCGAATCTCGAAGTCGCGTTCGGCGAGATCGAACCCGCTTGAGAGTGAGGCCATCGCTTCGAGTCGGCGCTGCGCGTCTGGTGTTTTTGGGTCTGCGATCAACAGACAGATTGAGGCTTGGGAACCTCGCCCGACGCGGCCTCGCAGTTGGTGCAGTTGTGCAAGTCCGAATCGGTCGGCATCTTCGATGACCATGACCGTTGCGCCCGGGATATCGACGCCGACTTCGATGACGGTGGTCGCGACCACGACATCGATGGCGCCGCGGCGAAAATCGGCCATGATGACTTCGCGATCGGTTCTGGCGAGTTTGCCATGCAGCGTGGCGATTCGCGCGTCAGTCAGTGCACCCTGCGAGAGTCTCTTGACGACATCGTGAACGCCGATTGCCGTCTCTCCTTCGATGGTGGGGACGACGACAAATGCCTGCTGCCCAAGCGCAACGCGTTCGGCGATGAGTGCATCTGCGTCGGCCCGCTGGGCGGTTCGCAGGACTCGCGTTTCGACGGGCTTTCGCCCGGGGGGGAGTTCGTCGATGATTGACACATCGAGATCGCCGAACAAGGTCATGGCCACGGTGCGCGGAATGGGTGTCGCGGTCATCACGAGGATGTGCGGCGAAGAATGTTGGTCTTGCGTTTTGGTCCGCAGGGCCGCTCGTTGATGAACACCGAACCGGTGTTGCTCGTCGATCACGACAACTGCGAGTGAAGCAAACTCGACCGTCTCTGTGAGCAAGGCGTGCGTCCCGATGAGGACATCGATGTCGCCGGCTGCGAGTTGTGCGAGCAGGGCAATGCGGTTGTCTGCGGACAACGATCCGGTTAGCAGGCCGATCCGCACGCGGGAGCCGAGGAGTAACTCAGTGAGTGCTGCGTGGTGCTGTTCTGCGAGGATTTCTGTCGGAGCCATGATGGCTGCCTGATGTCCGTTCGCGACCGCGATGAGCATCGCGATGGCCGCGACCGCGGTTTTGCCTGAACCGACATCGCCCTGGACGAGTCGGCTGGTCGGTATGGCGCGAGCGAGATCGCGGGTGATCTCGCTGACGACGCGTTCTTGTGCGGCGGTCAACTGATAGGGGAACCGACACCGGATGCGGGCTGCAAGTTCATTCGAGGTCTCGAGGACTGGAGCGCGGAGCACTTCGTGGACATGTCTTCGCTTGAGATGGACCGCGAGTTGGAGCATGAACAACTCGTCATAGGCGAGTCGTCGCCGGGCTTCGGCGATCTGTTGTGGACTGTCTGGAGCATGCATCATGTGATACGCGGCGCGGAGGGGGGGTAACTCGCGCTCACGCACATACGCTGCTTCGAAGTGGTCGTCGATTTGAGCGACGGCTTCAGGCAAGATGTCTTCGATGAGGCGTTCGATCTGGCGGCTCGTGATGGATTCTGAAGCGGGGTAGATGGGCCGCAGTCGTTCTCGGCGTTCGTCTGGCTCGTCGGCATCGAGGAGTTCGAAGAGCGGATGCGGCATTTGGAGCATCCCCCCTCGGCGAGCGGCCTTGCCCTGTACCCAGATGCGCATGCCGGGCAGGATCGTGGTCGAGAGGTAGGGTTGCCCGAACCAGACGAGGTCGAGGCGGCCGGTCTCGTCCATGAGGACGGCTTCAAATCGTTGTTTTCGGCCGCGACCTGCGAGCCGGGTCGCGGTGATTTCGCCTCGAACGGACGACATGACACCGGGCTCCAGTTCGGCGATCGATGACTCTGCCCGCTCGTGTTCGTAGCGGAATGGCAGGTGGGCGACGAGGCGACCGATGTTGGTGAGCCCGAGGCTTGCGAGTGCTTGCGCGCGAGCGGGTCCGACCCCGGCGAGGTAGCGCACGCTTGTGGTGAGCGGCCGCGGTTCCGGCTGTGATGCTGGCGTGTTCACCCGCCGAGTCCGAGGGGGTTGTTATGTGAAGGTCCGTCATCGCCCGGTGCGATGCCGTCTGGGTTCTCTTGCTCGGGGTCGAGTGAGCGGAGATACTCCCAGGAGTAGATGCCGGAACCATGTCCGTCTGAAAAGGTGACGCGGAGCCCGTAGTTGCCGACGAGTTCTGCATCGGTCGCGACGAGGTTGGCGCTGGTTGGTGCATTGGGGAGGACGGTCAGCGGGTCACGCTGGGCGTGTTTGCGGAGTTCGCGCATGTCTGCGGAGGGCGACATCTGGCGGAGGTAGCGGATGGAGAAGTAGGAGGAGGACCCGTCCTTCCAGAGGATGGTGAGGCCTCGGTCTTTCTTGAGGTCGATGTGTTCTGGGGCGCGGGGGTTCATGGTGTTTACCTTGGCGAGTGGGGACCTTGCTAGGATAGCGCTGGCATGGAGGGACTCGGGTCATGATGACGAATGAACATGCGATTGATACGCTGATCAATCGGGTAGATGCGATTGGTGTACCAGCGTGCGTCGGGCTTGATCCCGATCAGGAACGATTGCCCGATGGATTGGACCACGCGGGACTGGTGGGCGTTGAGGCGTTTTGCCTTGGTGTGCTCGAGGCCGTAGCGGATGTGGTGCCGGCGGTGAAGCCTCAATCAGCGTGTTTTGAGCGATTCGGGGCTGCCGGATTTGGTGTGCTCGAGCGGGTGTGCGCGAAAGCACGAGCGGCCGGTCTTGTGGTGGTGCTGGATGCGAAGCGTGGGGATATCGGTGTTTCTGCGCGGCATTATGCGGCGATGGCCACCAGTCTTGGTGCACAGTTCATTACGGTGAATCCTTATCTGGGGATGGAGACGATCGAGCCGTATCTGGAATCAGGGCTGGGCGTTTTTGCGTTGGTGCGGACCTCGAACCCCGGGTCAGATGCGTTGCAGGCGGCGAGGTTGAGCGATGGCGGTACGGTGGCCGAGATGGTGGCAACACATCTGAGCAGGCTTGGTGAGGCCTGGATTGGCATGCAAGGTCTCTCAAGCGTGGGAGCGGTCGTTGGCGCGACGAAGGGGCAAGGTGAGTGCGTTGCGGTGCGTGCTGCGATGCCCGCGGCACCGATTCTGGTGCCGGGTGTCGGGGCACAAGGCGGGACGATCGAGCAGATTCGTCCGCTTTGCCGAGCGACAGCTGTCGGGGCTGGAGACGCGGGGGTCTTGGTCAATGCTTCGCGGTCTGTGATTTATCCTGCGGGTGGTGATGGCGTGGACTGGCGGTCGCGAGTTCGGGACGCGGCGATCGCGTTTGGCGCGTTGACCCGGCCACTTGTTGGGTAGGTGACAGCGAACAGTGTGGTTGTGACCTGGGCGCTGATGCGTTCTGTTTTTGGGAGTACAAAAAAAGAATCACCGGCCTGACAATCAGGCCGGTGATCTTTAGAGTCTCAGTCAGAAACGACTCACAGCATATTAGCGGCGACGGCGACCGGCGAAGCCGAGACCAAGGCCGGCGAGGGCGATGGTTGCGGGCGTCGGGACGATGAGGCCGTCAGCTTCGGTCGAGACTTCAGCGAAGTCTGCGTTGAAGAATCCGTTTCCGGGTGTCCGGAGAAGGATGCTGACCGCGCCGAAGTATGTATCGGCGAGTGAGTCACTGTCGAACGAGCCACCGCTGGGGCCGTCGAAAGTGCCATTACCTGTGTTGCCACGGGTAAAGAGGATGTTCTCAGCAGCGGCGTTCATAAAGGTGAACCCGAAGGCACCTGAGAACCACTGACCGGTCACATCACCGGTGATCATGTCGCCGTCGGCGTCGGTGATGGCGAAGGTGCCTGCACCGTCGGCCATACCAGCGTTGACATTGCTGACCGTGATCTGGATATCAACAGCAGCGCTTGAACCGCCACCGGCGAAGCCGGAGTCGAAGTTAGCGGTGCTGCCGCCACCTTCAGCGAAGCGAGTGACATCGCCACCGGTTGAGCCTTGGCCGCCGTTTGCTGAAACAGCTGCGAAGATCATGCTTCCGGTGTCGAAGCTACCACTGAGGTCTGTAAACCCGAAGGACGCGATGTCGGCGTTGGCTGCAGTACCAGCGAACCCGACCAAACCTACCAAAAGAGCCTTGCGGACCATAGGGCCCTCCTTTTCTAATCTAGACGATCTCTCTAAACTCTCATATCTCATGTCTCCCGCCGCACAGACGGGAAGAAAACCTGCTCCACAGACAGATGTACACCAGATCCAGCGATGTGCAAGTTGCCTCGGTCGTTTTTGCGACTATCTGTTCGAATTTCTTGGGAATGGCGCTGACGACTCGGACCCTATAACTGGGGGTACTCTCGTAAATGCCTGTTTATCGCATCACTTAGCCCTTGAACAAGTGTCGAAAGTGATTCGATTTGATGCTCGAAATGAGACCCAAATTCGCCTTCAGATCACCGAAAGCGGCAATTGTCAGGCCGATTGAATGGGATCGCTGGCGAAGGCCGATCGAGGCTTCTGAATTGAAAAGGGTTGGCCACATCTGGCCGACCCGGATCGCGGTCATCCTCATGGGTTTGATTGAAAAGATTTTTGAGAGAATTGCGAACACAATGCGAACGAATGAAAAATGATCGCAGTGGTATCGCCGAATCAGGGGGTTTGGTACCCTGGGCTCACATAGGCTTGCGTTCGACGGTTGCGTCGTAGATGCTGAGTAGTTTCTCTTTGTCGAAGACCATTTCCTGGCGCGTGAGGCCGACGAGTGAGTACTCGATGGTCAATTCGATGGCATCGACCGGGCAGGCTTCCTCGCACATGCCGCAAAAGATGCAGCGGAGTTCGTCGATCTCGAACTTGGCGGGGTACTTCTCGCGGTCATCCCAGGGGCTTTCGGCTGCTTCTATATGAATGCAGTTGGCGGGGCAGATGGTGGGGCACATCATGCAGGCGACGCAGCGGACGCGGCCTGACGAGTCGCGATTGAGGCGGTGGACGCCTCGGAAGTTGCCGTAGTTCATGCCGCCTTGTTCGATGGGCATGTCTTCACGGCGTTCTTCGGGGTATTGCATGGTTCGGCTGGTGCGTCCCTGGCCGAAGGAGGTGAAGAAGTGCCGCATGGTTGTGGCAAAGCCCGCGAATGTTGCGGGGAGATATGCGGACTCTGCCCGGTTCATTGGTGCGATGTCGATCTGGATGATTTCGTCGTCTCTGATGGCCATGGGGGTAGTGTAGACTGGGTGAGGGGAGAGGAGAGGGGAGTTGGAGTTGGGTGGCATGGTCTTGGCTCTGCAAGGCCATGATCGAGCGTCCGTGGCTACCCGTCATGGCCATGAAGACATGATCATGGCACCCATCGTGGTGACTGCAACGATACACTCGTTTGAGTATGTCACGCAGCCCGCATCGCCGCCGATTTGAGGGTCGAAATCAGGCGCGGTACATCACCTGCTCGTGTTTTCATCGACGGCCTTTCCTGGACCGAGAACGAACCCGGCAGTGGCTGGTCGAAGGGATCGAACGGGCCCGCGAGAAACATGAGTTTGACCTCTGGGCTTGGGTCACCATGCCCGAGCATGTTCATGTGTTGCTCTTTCCTGAGCCGGGTGGGCCGAAACTTGGTCCGATACTGCAATCCATCAAGCAGTCAGTGGCCAAGCGGGCTTTGAACTGGGTTCGGATAAACGCACCCCGGACCCTGGCATTGTTTGAGGACGCTCAGCCCGATGGGTCGATCGTCCACCGGTTCTGGCAGCGGGGAGGTGGGTACGACCGAAACTTGTGGAGTGCGAAGGAGATATGGGAGAAGATCGACTACATCCATGAGAACCCGGTGCGACGGGGGCTGTGTGATCGGCCGGAGGATTGGTGGTGGTCGAGTGCGCGGAGTTATCGCGATTTGAACGCGGGGCCACTGACGATTGATCGGGGACGGATTCCGCCGCGGCTTGGGCGATGAGGAGATGGTCGGAGTTCGTGTATACTGGGGTATGGCTGCGAAAGAGGTTGATCGATGGAGGATGAGAGGGGGGTCATGGCCAAAGTGCCCGCATTGTGGATTCATGGGTCGGGTGGCATGGTCATGTCTTCATGGCCATGAGGGACCGTCATTGAAGTGGGATCATGGCCTTGCAGAGCCAAGACCATGGCACCCGGCACAGTGAACGAGTTGATAAGAGTCAAGGTAACTTCCGTGCCACCTCGCCGAGTGCGGATCATGGCCTTGCAGAGCCAAGGCCATGGCACCCATGCTTTGGGAGGTCAATGGCAATAGACTTGTGGCATGCCTCCTGGTCGATCGCATAAGCCGTTGTTTGAGCATTTGGCGAAAGGGCTTGATGAGTCTGTGCCTCGTCGGGTGGCGACGGGGGATGAGATATCGAGTTCGAGGAGCCCTGCGCATCCGCGTGCGGGGCGGGTATCGATGACCTGGGTGTCGCTGTATGGATTGATTGCCGGGGCGCTGCTGCTGGCGGTGGGGTGTTGGTCTGTTGGGTATAAGGTTGGGTATCAGGCTGGCGAAGATGCTTGGCTCGCGGAGGAGCAGGACGCGAACCGGGTTTTTCCGGTGGACCCGCTGGGCAATGGCGGGAGCCTGGATGTTGGCGGGCGTCCGGATGATGGGGCATCGGATGGTGTTGCCAGCGGGCCGGACGACGAGGACGATGGGCCGATCACGCCTGCAGTGCCGGTTGCGGGCCAAGGATCGGGGATTTTGAGCCCCCGGGGCGAGATTGACCGAGATCCGCGGCAAGATGGGTTCAATTATTTGGAACTGGCGACGCTTTCGCGGGCGCAGACGGAATCTGCATTGGTATTTTTGAATAGCGAGGGTGTGTCGGCGATTGCGGTGCCTGTGGTGGAATCGGGGCGTGGATCGGCCAACAATCCTGCTCGATACCGACTCGTGTCGATTGAAGTGGCGATTCCTGGTGAGCAGTTCCGCGCGATGCGGACGCAAAGGCTTGACCATGAACGGTTGATTCAACGGCTTGGGAAGGAATGGCAACGAGAACGAGACGGGGCGTCGGATTTCGCGCAGCCCCTGTGGAAGCGATACCCCTGACTGGAGCGTGCGGCATGAGTCTTGATAGTTCATTGAAGAGCAAAGGGAAGTTGGACGGCGTTCGCAGTGTGATGACACGGGCGGAGCGCATGGCCAAGTTGACCAACGACAAGCGGTTTGATCCGAAGCAGGATCAGGTGCTCGGTCTTCCCAAGACCAAGTCGGTCGAGAAGTAACGACTTATGGATATTGCGTCCCTGCTTGCCCGTCGTGCTCGAAATCTCGATGCATCGGGCATTCGTCGTATTTTTGAACTCGGTGCGTCGCTGAAGGATCCGATCAATCTGTCGATTGGTCAGCCTGACTTTCCGGTGCCCGATGCGATCAAGGCTGCGGCGATCGAGGCGATTCAATCGGACCGCAATGGATACACGCTGACGCAGGGGATTGCGGAGCTGCGCGCGGAGATTGAATCGACGGTTTCGGCGGAACTCGGGTGGTCGTTTGGGGCCGAGACGAGTGCGCTGGTGACATCTGGGACATCGGGTGCGTTGACGCTTGCTTTTTTGGCACTGCTCGAAGAGGGTGATGAGGTCATTCTGCCGGACCCGTATTTTCTGGTGTATCCGTCGATGGCGAAGTTGTGCGGCGCGACGCCGGTGCTGTGTGATACCTATCCGGATTTTCGGATGACAGCTGAGCGTGTCGAGGCGCTCATGACGCCTCGGACGAAGATTGTGCTGTACAACTCGCCTTCGAATCCTTCGGGTGTTGTAGGGACGGAACAGGACTGTCATGATCTGCTCGAGTTGTGTCGATCGCGGGGGGTGTTGTTGATCTCGGACGAGATTTACGATGCGTTTACTTATTCGGAGGCGCGGACGCAGGCGACGGCTGCGGGGCAGACGATGTGTCCATCGCCGGCGCGTTTTGCGGGGGCGCAGGACGATGTGTTGCTGGTCCGCGGGTTTGGGAAGACTTACGGGTGTACGGGTTGGCGGCTTGGGTATGCGGCCGGGCCTACGGCGTTGATGACGCAGATGGCGAAGTTGCAGCAGTACACCTATGTGTGCGCTCCTTCGGCGTTTCAACACGCGGGGATTGCGGCGCTGCGGGCGGATATACAGCCATTGATCGATGCGTATGAAAAGCGGCGAGATATGGTGGTCGAGCGGCTGAGTCAGGTGACGGAACTGGCGGTCCCAGGGGGGGCTTTTTATGCGTTCCCCAAGGTGCCCGAGCGTCTAGGGTTGACCGGGAGCCAGTTTGTCGAACGGTGCATCGAGCAGAGTTTGCTGGTGATTCCGGGCGGGGTGTTTTCGTCGCGGGACACGCATTTCAGGTTGAGTTTTGCAGCACCACCAACCAAGGTTGAGGCGGGGCTTGATGTGCTGTGCGACTTGATGCGGGCTTAGAAACCGGAAACTGGTCTTGATGACCTGACCGAGTCGGTGTTTTTTGAGACACGCGCAGGTCTTGCGCTGTTTGCGTCCGAGAGGCTGATGTTTGAGTGATGTGAGCCGGGGCGACGATGACCGGTCTATGAGCGAGAGCCGTGCGCCGACATCGGAAGAGTTTGCCCAAGGGAAGGGGCTTGTGTTCCTGCTGGGGGCGTTTCGGAGTGGGACGACGCTGGTGCGGAAGGTGCTGGACTCGCATCCGCAGATTTACAGCCCGGCGGAGACCTGGTTTTTGCTGCCTTTGGTGAACTTGTGGGAGGGTGTAGGTGAAAGCCCGCGATATCGCCCGGCGCAGGCGGCGGCTGCGATTCGGCAGCATTTGTCTGAAGATCAGTTTCTGGATTGCTGTCGAGCGTTTGCGGGTCGGTTTTTTGCAGCGAACATGCCGAGCGGGGCCCGGGTGTTTGTGGACAAGACACCGCCTTATCTGAATATCGCGGGCGCACTTCCTCGGCTGTTCCCTGAGGCGAAGTTCATCGTGTTGGCGCGTGATCCACGGGGGATCTTGTGGTCGAGGCATACATGGCGCCATTCGGATGACACGCCGCTTGCTGGGCGGATCAAGGGTGTTGCGGGCGATGTGCGCCGGCTTGCGTCGTTCTATGAGAACAATAAGTCGCGAAGCACACTGGTCGGGTATGAGCAGTTGTGTGCGGGGCCAGCCGAGGTGATGAAGCCGTTGTGCGAGGCTTTTGGGTTGCGGTATGACCCGGCGATGGTGCAGTACGGTTCGGCAGCCCACCACGAGGGGTATGGCGACGAGAACACGCGGGACCACACCAAGCCGCACGCGGCAAGTGTGCGCCGCTGGGAAAAGGGCGTCTCTCAACAGGACCAGCAACGGTTGATCGAAATGTGTTCGCCCGAGACGTTGGCGACGCTGAGGCTTGACACGATGGCGGTCGCGGACGCGGCGTAAGTCGACGCGGCTGCGACTCGGTGTCGGCAGGTTGTTCAATCCTCCTCTACACTCGCGTTATGCCCACACTTCTTTGTGTTCCGATTGCTGTTCATGATTTGCACGCTGCTCTGGATGATGTGCAGGCGGCTCGTGATGCTGGCGCGGATCTTGTCGAGTTTCGGATCGACGCATGGTTTGAGAGCCTGCTGGCGCAGTCGGCCGATGGGCTTGCGGCGGTGCTGGACCTGGTCGAGCGGAGCGAACTGCCGTGTATCGTGACTTGCCGTCCGGATTGGGAGGGGGGCGATTATGCAGGTGACGAAGACGCGCGGCTCGAGCTGATTGAATCGCTGCTGGCGGCCGATGCTGGGCCACGGTATGTCGATTTCGAGTTCGCTGCGTTTGATCGGACGCCGGGTTTGTGTGAGCGACTCGGGGGGGCGAAGCGAGCCGACGGGAGCGGGCTGATTGTCTCGATGCACGATTTTGACGGACGGCCGACGGACCTGTCGCGGCGCATGGCGGCGATGTATGGGCTGGGGCTCGGCGAAGTGGTCAAGATTGCGTATCGGTTGCGAAGCGTGCGGGACAACCTTGAGTTGTTTGAGATCATGCGTGCGAGTCCGCAGCCGACCATAGCGATCGGGATGGGGCAGTTCGGGCTGGCAAGTCGCGTGTTTGCTGCGAAGTTTGGCGGATTTCTGACCTTTGCTTCGTTGCGTGATAACTCGGCGACGGCACCCGGGCAGCCGACACTTGGTGAACTGAAGGACAAGTACCGGTTTCGTTCGATTGGTCGTTCCACGCGGGTGTATGGCGTGATCGGTTGGCCGATTGAGCATTCGATGTCGCCTGCGATTCATAATGCCGGGTTTGAGGCGAATGAGCACGACGGCGTGTATCTGCCGTTGTCGGTGTCTGCGGGGGATGACGCTGACGATGCCTGGGTGAGTTTCAAGGCGACGGTCGCGGCGATGGTCGGTGACGATGGGTTTGGATTTGCCGGGGCGAGCGTGACACTGCCTCACAAGGAGAATCTGGTTCGGCTCGCGATTGAACAGGGGTGGGGGATCGATGAACTCTCGCAACTGTGCGGGGCTGCGAACACTTTGAGTCGTGATGCGGATGGGCGTTGGCGGGTATCGAACACGGATGGACCAGCGGCGGTTGATCCACTTGAAGAGGAACTGGGCGATCTTGGCGGGCGATCGGTCGTGGTGCTGGGTGCTGGCGGTGCGGCAAGGGCGGTGGTATGCGAACTGGCGCGTCGCGGTGCAATTGTGACGGTGTGCAACCGTTCGACGGATCGAGCGGAGAGACTGGCAGAAGAAGTGTGTGTGAGGCTGCGACAACTGAGCGGTGAGGCGGCTTCTGTTCGCGCATTTGCTATTGAAGGCGTGACGCAGGCCGACGCGTTGGTGAATTGCACGCCTGTGGGCATGGATGGCGGTCCTGAGGGGTCACCGGTGACCGAGGAGCGTCTTCGCGAGATGGCCGGATTGAAAGTTGTGGAAGACACCGTGTACAACCCGCCTGAAACTGCGCTTGTGAAGTTGGCAACAAACTGTGGGGTGCGCGCGTTTGGTGGACTGGAGATGTTCGTCCGCCAGGCGGCGGGCCAACACGAGGCATGGGTTGGGAAGCCCGGGCCGAAGGGGCTTTTTGCCCGTGTGGTGCACGAGGAACTGATTCGAAAGGAGTGATCGAAATGTCTGCCAAGGCCGAACGGGGCGTGTTGTACCCTGATTTGTATTGCTGGTATGTGCTGGCGGCCTCACTGGACATTTTGGTCACTGCGATCGTGATGGCGTACTACGGGGCTGTGGAAGTCAACGGCGTGGCATCGGCGGTCATCGAGCGGTTCGGGTTCGGTGGGTTGATCCCGCTGAAGTTTGCGACCGTGATTTTGGTCCTTTTGGTGTGTGAGTATGTTGGTCGATCCAAGCGGGTGACGGGGCTGCGGGTGGCTCAACTTGCGGTGGTCGTTTCGTTTTTCCCCATCGTTGCGGCGGGCGCGCAGGTGACACTGGCGCATGCATCGGGGATGCTGGTTTCGATGTGAGACCTTTGACTTTGTTGACGGTGACCATGCAGCGAGCACTGACCTGAGGACAGGTCAGTGGCACTGTCGAAGCGCGCAGGCTGGAGGCTTGTGCTACCGGTTCAAAATGGCTTGATCAAGTTTTGCTGAGCGGGAGGAAGTCGTCGGCTTCGCCTTCTGCCCATGCTTTGAAGCGGGGCCAGAGGATTTCTTCGATCAGGATCTTGAGGCATGCTGCGATCGGGATGGCGATGAGCAGGCCGAAGACACCGAAGAGGACCCCCCCTGCAAGTGAGGCGAAGAGGATCATGGGCGTGGACATGCCGGTTTCCTTACCCTGGATGACGGGTGTGAGGACATAGTCATCGAGGGCTTGACCCATGAAGTAAAGGGCTGTGGGTGCAGCGACGATCCAGATCCAATGTCCTCGCATGCCGGTGTGCGCTTCGAGCCAGAGCAGGATGATGGAGATGGGCACGCCGATGAGAGCCATGTAGGGGACGATGGAGAGGATGGCGACGACCGGGCCGAGGATGAAGGCTGCGGGCACGCCGATGATCCAGTAGCCGATGGTGAAGACCACAGCCTGTATGAAGGCGATGGTGAGTCGGCCTCTCACGAAGCCGGAGATCACGCGGTCGAATTTGATGGCGAGATCGATGATGGTGTCATGATGTTTATCTGGGATGAGTTTTTGTGTGAAGCCTCGGAATCCGACCCATTCGGTTGAGATGAAGAAGAAAAAGAACGCTGTGAGGAAGGCCATGAAGAGGAGGCTGAAGGTGCCGGTAAAGAGGGCCAGCGCAGTTCGGAACACACTGGTGCTGACACCGGCTGCGGATTTTGCGATGCGTTCGGCGTTGGCTTCTGCCCAGCGATGAATATTGTCGAACATGATGGCGAGATTGCTGTTGTCTTCGCCGCGGATTTTGTCACCAATCCAGACCCAGGCATTGCCGCCAGCATTTTGCAGGCGTGTGCGGGCGAGTTCGACCTGAGGCTCTTCGATGGCATCTGCGTAGTTGTTGACGAGGGTGATGTTTTCTGCTGTTCGCCCGACGGTGCCCACGCCCTGAATGATGCCGTAGGTGAGTCCGAATCCGATCGGGCCGACGATGGTGATGATGCAGGTTGCGATGATGGCGATGACGGCTCCGCGGCGTTCGAGGCGCGAGCGGGCGGTGATCCACTTGATGACGGGCTCAAACAGGTAGGCGAGGAGAATCGCGAGGAGGACCGGGACGGTGACGACGGAGATTTTTTGCCCGAGCAGAAGCAGCCCGATGATGACGAGGACGACGAGGACATCGCGGATTGGTTGAATCTGCCAAAGGTGGAGCGCGGCCCAAGCGGGGAGTTTTTCCTCAGCGGCTGTTGTATCGGTCGCTGGATCTGGAGTGTGTTCCGGGTCTTGGTTCTGGTTGAGTTTTTCGTCCGCCATGGGCGGAGTCTATCAAAGGCTGTTGGTCGGCGTTGGCGCGGCGATGGATGCTCATGGCAATGACTCGGCGGGTGTGTCGTTGGTTAGGACCGGGATGTTCTCTTAGTTTGCGGTCGAAGTGTCGGCGTGGTCGGGTTCGATCGGCGTGTGCTTGGGCTCGATGAACTCTTCGTCGAAATCGAAAACGCCCTGGAAGTCTTCGAAGTGATCGCGGTCGGTTTTTCGCATCAGACCGGCATCGACGAGTGCAAAGACGATTTTGCCGAAGTCGTCGGTCGTGTTGATGTTCCATCGACGGAGGACTGTTCGGGCAAGGAGACCGTATCGGTTGATCGCGTAGTCGCGGAGTCCGAGGCAGAGTTCTTGTCCCGAGACATGGAGGGAGTCATCATCCGGGTCACCGGATGCGGTGTTGATGGCATCTTCGCCGTGGATCTGGCTCACGGTGTGGGCGAGTCCGTCGGAGAGGAATCGATATGCCTCGATGGCGTATCCACCTGCGTCATCGAGGATTGATTTGAGTTCGATCTGTTCGCTCACGGACACACTCCACCGATCATCATTGATGATGCTGTGAACTGTATCGGGTGAATCGGTGTTTGCCCAACGAATTCGGGTTCAGCGCGCAGAATCGTGCGCGCGCAAGCCTTTGCTGACATGCTCATTGTGGGGGATAAGCCAGCGCAGATGCTTCTCGGTCCATTCGCCGGCATTGGCGATACCGATTCGCGCGTCGGTTGCGACTTGATCGTCCGATATGGTTCGTCCGCGCTCGAGGAAGAGGTGTTGGCTTTGGCACATGTCGATCCCGGTGAACGCTTTGTCGATGGCGAGGGCCTTGCAGAGTTTGGCCGGGCCGTTGCAAAGATCGCGTTGCTTCAT